>NZ_JAPEPT010000002.1:0-232500 GCF_026339995.1 Streptomyces sp. NBC_01481
GGCTGGGGCGGACCTGTACGTACAGGCCACAGCCGGTCTGCGGGGTGCGCTCAACACCTTCCTGGGCGACGCCGGCAACGGCCACGGCGAGCAGCGCGGCACCCCCTTCGTCATAGGCGTCGCCGGGTCCGTCGCGGTCGGCAAGTCCACCGTCGCGCGTGTCCTCCAGGCGATGCTGGCCCGCTGGCCGGAGCACCCGCGGGTCGAGCTGGTCACCACCGACGGCTTTCTGCTGCCGATGAAGGAGCTGGAGTCCCGCGGCCTGATGTCGCGCAAGGGCTTCCCCGAGTCGTACGACCGCCGTGCGCTGACCCGTTTCGTCGCCGACATCAAGGCGGGCAAGGACGAGGTCACCGCCCCCGTCTACTCCCACCTGATCTACGACATCGTTCCGGACGAGCGCCTCACGGTCCGCCGCCCCGACATCCTGATCGTCGAGGGCCTCAACGTCCTCCAGCCGGCCCTGCCCGGCAAGGACGGCCGCACCCGCGTCGGTCTCGCCGACTACTTCGACTTCAGTGTGTACGTGGACGCGCGGCCCGAGGACATCGAGACCTGGTACCTCAACCGCTTCCGCAAGCTGCGCGAGACGGCCTTCCAGAACCCCTTCTCGTACTTCAGGAAGTACACCCAGGTCTCCGAGGAGGAGGCCCTGGACTACGCCCGCACGATGTGGCGCACCATCAACAAGCCCAATCTGCTGGAGAATGTGGCGCCGACCCGCGGCCGGGCCACGCTCGTGCTCCGGAAGGGACCCGACCACAAGGTGCAGCGCCTCTCCCTCCGTAAACTCTGAGCATGCTGCATCTGCGCCTGATCGTTCCTGCCGACCAAACGGACGAAGTCGTACGGACGGTGGAGAGAACGGTTGGCACCACCCACCTGGCCGTCGTCCCGGGCGTCGCCCGCAATCCCCAGGGCGATCTGGTGCTGTGCGACGTGGCGCGTGAGGCGGGCGACGAACTCATCGGCAGCCTGCGCGCGCTGGGCATCGACGAGACCGGGTCGATCGCCGTCGAGAACATCGACCTGTCGCTCTCCAGCCGCGCCGACAAGGCGGAGGCCGAGGCGCCGGGCGAGGGCGCGGACGCGGTGCTCTGGGAGCACCTGACCGACGCCACCCACGAGGAGTCGACGCTCTCCGTCACCTACATCGCCTTCCTGACGCTGGCGACCATGATCGCGGCGTGCGGTGTGGTGCTCGACAACGCGATCCTCATCGTCGGCGCGATGGCGGTGGGCCCGGAGTTCGGCCCGCTGGCGGGCATCTGCACGGCCCTGGTCCAGCGCGCCCCGCGCCTGGCGTGGCGCTCGTTCCTGGCTCTGATCGTGGGCTTCGCCGCGGCGATGGCGCTCACGGTCGCCTTCAGCTACTTCATGGACTCAACGGGACTGTTCACCGAGGAACAACTGAAGGCCGACCGCCCCAACACGGGCTTCGTCTACGCCCCGGACTGGTTCTCGTTCGTCGTCGCAGTGCTGGCGGGGTCGGCAGGCATGCTCTCCCTCACCTCGGCCAAGTCCGGCGCCTTGGTCGGTGTGGCCATCTCGGTGACGACGGTCCCGGCCGCCGCGAACGCCGCAGTGGCACTCAGCTATGGGGACCTGGAGCAGACCTGGGGCTCGACGGAGCAGCTGCTGCTTAATCTGCTGGGCATCGTGCTGGCCGGCACGCTGACGCTGCTGGTGCAGAAGTTCCTGTGGGCCAGGCAGCGGGAGCGTACGGCGGCGAAGTCCGGAGGGGTCTGACATCAGACCCCTCCGGGGATCGGCGTGGGGGTCCGGGAGGATCAGCCGAGCGCGGACTTGACCGCGTCCGCGAGCCGCCCCGCCACCGAGCGGGCCTGCTCGATGTCGGCGGCTTCGACCATGACCCGTACGAGCGGCTCGGTGCCCGAAGGACGCAGCAGTACGCGACCGGTGGCGCCCAGCTCGCGCTCCGCGTCGGCTACGGCGGCTGCCAGCTCGGCGGAGGTCCTCACCCGCGACTTGTCGACGTCCGGGACGTTGATGAGCACCTGCGGCAGCCGGTTCATGACGGCGGCCAGCTCGGCCAGCGAACGGCCGGTCGCGGCAACCCGGGCCGCCAGCATCAGGCCGGTGAGCGTGCCGTCGCCGGTCGTCGCGTGGTCGAGGACGATGACGTGCCCGGACTGCTCGCCGCCCAGGGCGTAGCCCTCGGCCTTCATCGACTCCAGTACGTACCGGTCGCCGACCGCGGTCTGCACCATCTGTACGCCCTCGCGCTCCATCGCCAGCTTGAAACCGAGGTTGGACATGACGGTGGCGACGACGGTGTCCTTGCGCAGCGTCCCGGCCTCGCGCATCGCCAGGGCGAGCACGGCCAGAATCTGGTCCCCGTCGACTTCCTCACCCGAGCCGTCGACGGCCAGGCAGCGGTCCGCGTCACCGTCGTGCGCGATGCCGAGGTCGGCGCCGTGCTCGATGACGGCGGCCTTCAGCATGCCGAGGTGCGTGGACCCGCAGCCGTCGTTGATGTTGAGCCCGTCGGGGTCGGCGCCGATGGTGACGACCTCGGCCCCGGCCCGGGCGAAGGCCTCGGGCGAGACGCGGGCGGCCGCGCCGTGCGCCTCGTCGAGGACGACCTTGAGGCCGTCGAGGCGGTTCGGCAGCACGGCGATCAGATGGGCGACGTACCTGTCGAAGCCCTCGTCGTAGTCGGTGACCCGGCCGACGCCCGCGCCGGTGGGCCGCTCCCAGGGCTCACCGGTGCGGTGCTGCTCGTAGACCGTCTCGATACGGTCCTCGAGCTCGTCGGCGAGCTTGTGGCCGCCGCGCGCGAAGAACTTGATGCCGTTGTCCGGCATGGCGTTGTGGCTCGCAGAGAGCATCACACCGAGGTCGGCACCGAGGGCGCCGGTGAGATACGCCACGGCGGGGGTGGGCAGCACGCCGACCCGCAGGACGTCGACGCCCGCGCTCGCGAGACCCGCCACGACGGCGGCCTCCAGGAACTCTCCCGACGCTCGCGGATCACGGCCGACCACGGCGGTCGGCCGATGCCCTGCAAAGGTCCCCGCTTCGGCGAGCACATGTGCCGCAGCGACTGAGAGGCCGAGCGCGAGCTCCGCCGTCAGATCCGCATTGGCGACACCGCGCACGCCGTCCGTGCCGAAGAGTCGTCCCACAGCTGTCCTCCGAAATGCTCCGAAAATGCAAGCCTCTGAGCGCCATAGCCCGTCATGCGCCCGAGGTAGTTGATAAACGAACGCCCCGGCAGCACGGAGTGCCGCCGGGGCGAACGTAAGCCGTACAGGCCAGCGAGCGATTTAGCGCTTGCTGTACTGCGGGGCCTTGCGGGCCTTCTTCAGACCGGCCTTCTTGCGCTCGACCGCACGGTCGTCGCGGGAGAGGAAGCCGGCCTTCTTGAGCGCCGGGCGGTTGTTGTCCATGTCCGCCTCGTTCAGCGCGCGGGCCACGCCGAGGCGCAGGGCGCCGGCCTGGCCGGAGACGCCGCCACCCGAGATGCGGGCGATGACGTCGTAGCGGTTGTCGAGCTCGAGCACCTTGAAGGGCTCGTTGACTTCCTGCTGGTGCACCTTGTTGGGGAAGTACTCCTCAAGGGTGCGACCGTTGATCTTCCACTTGCCGGTGCCCGGAACGATCCGGACGCGGGCGATGGCGTTCTTGCGACGGCCCAGGCCGGCAGCCGGCTGCGGGTCGCCGAAGCGGGACGCCATGGACTCGGAGGTGTACTCGCCCTCGACGGGGGCTTCCGACTCGAAGGTCGTCACCTCGGCGAAGGTCTCTTCGCCCTCGAGCGGGGTCTCTGCAGTGGTCTCGGCCACGATTCTCCTCAGATTTCTTTACGTCTTAGGGGGTGGCCGGAACTACTGCGCGACCTGGGTGATCTCGAACGGGACCGGCTGCTGAGCAGCGTGCGGGTGGTTCTCGCCCGCGTAGACCTTCAGCTTCGAGAGCATCTGACGGCCCAGGGTGTTCTTGGGGAGCATTCCCTTGATGGCCTTCTCGATGGCCTTCTCGGGGCTCTTGGCGAGCAGCTCGTCGTAACGGATGGAACGCAGACCACCCGGGTAGCCGGAGTGGCGGTACGCCATCTTCTGGGTCCGCTTGTTGCCGGACAGGTGAACCTTCTCGGCGTTGATGATGATGACGAAGTCACCAGCGTCAACGTGCGGCGCGTAGATCGGCTTGTGCTTGCCCCGCAGAAGGGTGGCGGCGGTGGTCGCCAGACGGCCCAGGACAATGTCCTGCGCGTCGATGATGTGCCACTGGCGCGTCACATCGCCGGGCTTGGGGCTGTACGTACGCACGGTCGTATGCCTTCGCTTCTTCAGTGATGGGGTCTCCCCAGGCCCGCTAGGGCTGAGGGGACGGGTCCTGACAAGGCCACCCGGACGATCACGACAGCCTTGGCGGCGCTACGGGGACGCAACCCGAGTGCCTGCCGCTGGTCATCGGCCCGGTGGACCGGCGTAAGGGCCCCTCACGTGAGATAGAGCAAGCCAATACGCATAACGAACCAGAAGAATACCCGCGGTCCCCCACCTGGGTCAAAATGCGCGCGCTGGGCCTGGCCGGTTCCCGCCCCCACCGACGCCCAGGGTGGCCCTGTACGCCCTGCGCGGCCCCGGTCGCCGCTCGGGACCGGGGTCGCCCCTGGGACCCTCAGCTGCCGCGCCCAGGGGCCTTCCCGGGTGCCGCCCGCGGATCCCGGCCCCAGGCCTCACCCCACGGCGTGGGCGCAGCCGCCGCCAAGAGCGGGGCCCGGCGGGGGGCGCAGCCCCGCCCACACCCAGCGACGCGAAGCTGCCGCCCCACAGAGCCGGGGCGAAGCACTGGCGGCGGCAGAGCCGCCGACCGCTCACCCGCGTGGGGCGCACCCCGTCCGGACCCCGGCGGCGCGAAGCTGCCGCCCCCAGAGCGGGGGCGAAGCGCTCCAGGCGGCGGAGCCCCTGCGCCCCGCCCGGGTCCCGCGGCGCGAAGCTGCCGCGCCCCCCGGGGTCCGGGGCGGAGCTCCGGTTTCGGGAAGGGGCGGGGTGGGGGAAAGGCCCGCCGCAGGCGCGCCCCGCCCCACCTCACCGCGCCCGCGCCACCCTCCCCTCGTCCCACACCGGCTCCCCCGCCTCCCGCACCACCCCGTCCGCCCCGAACACCAGATACCGGTCGAATGTCTTCGCGAACCACCTGTCGTGCGTCACCGCCAGCACCGTCCCCTCGTACGCCTCCAGCCCCTCCTGCAGCGCCTCCGCCGACTCCAGGTCCAGGTTGTCCGTCGGCTCGTCCAGCAGCAGCGCCGTCGTGCCCGCCAGCTCCAGGAGCAGGATCTGGAACCGCGCCTGCTGTCCGCCCGACAGCTTCTCGAAGCGCTGGTCCCCCTGCCGTTCCAGTTCGTAGCGCCGCAGGACCGACATCGCCCCGCCCCGGTCCTTCGCATGCTCGGTCCACAGGATGTCGACCAGCGTCCGCCCGAGCAGTTCCGGGTGCGCGTGCGTCTGCGCGAAGTGCCCGGGCACCACCCGCGCCCCCAGCTTCCACTCGCCCTTGTGCGCCACGGACGTGTCGCCCGCCAGCAGCCGCAGGAAGTGCGACTTCCCGGACCCGTTGGAGCCGAGCACGGCGACCCGCTCCCCGTAGAAGATCTCCAGCGAGAACGGTTTCATCAGCCCGGTGAGCTCAAGCCCGGCGCAGGTCACCGCCCGTACCCCCGTGCGCCCGCCCCGCAGCCGCATCTTGATGTCCTGCTCGCGCGGCGGCTCGGCCGGCGGGCCCGCCTCCTCGAACTTCTTGAAGCGCGTCTGCATCGCCCGGTACCGCGACGCCATGTCAGGGCTGATCGCCGCCTGCTGCCGCAGCCGCAGCACGAGCGCGCGCAGCCGCGCGTGCTCCTCGTCCCAGCGCCGCTTCAGCTCCTCGAACCGCGCGAACCGCTCCCGCCGCGCCTCGTGATACGTACCGAAGCCTCCGCCGTGCACCCACACGTCCGACCCCGCGGGCCCCGGCTCCACACTCACGATCTTCTCCGCCGTCCGCGACAGCAACTCCCGGTCGTGGGAGACGAAGAGGACCGTCTTACGGGTCTCCTTCAGCCGGTCCTCCAGCCACCGCTTCCCCGGCACGTCCAGATAGTTGTCCGGTTCGTCGAGGAGCAGCACCTCCTCGGGCCCCCGCAGCAGCGCCTCGAGCACCAGCCGCTTCTGCTCGCCGCCGCTGAGGGTGCGCACCAGCCGCCACTGCGCGCTCTCGTACGGAACCCCCAGCGCGGCGGTCGTGCACATGTCCCAGACCGTCTCAGCCTCGTACCCCCGCGCCTCCGCCCAGTCGCTCAGCGCCTGCGCGTACGTCATCTGCGCGGCCTCGTCGTCGACCGTCATGATCAGGTGTTCCGCGGCATCCACCGCCGCGGCCGCTTCCCTGATCCGCGGCTGGGCCACCGACACCAGCAGGTCGCGTACGGTCCGCTCGTCCCGTACGGATCCGACGAACTGCCGCATCACGCCGAGCCCGCCGCTCGACGACACCGTCCCGCCGTGCGCCTGCAGCTCACCCGCCATCAGCCGCAGCAGGGTCGTCTTGCCCGCGCCGTTCGCCCCGACCAGGGCGACCACCGCGCCTTCGCCCACGCGGAACGAGGCGTCGCCGAGGAGGACCCGCCCGTCCGGTAGGTAGTACTCCAGATGCGCCGCCTCGAGATGTCCCATGCTCCGATTCTCACCGCCGACGTCCCGTGCGCCCAACAGGTTTAGGATGCGCGGCATGAGCTTTGGGCAGGGGGGACCCCAGTGGGGGTCCGGTGGACAGAACCAGGACCCGTACGGAGGGCAGGACCCGTACCGGGGGCAGAACTCGTACGGCGCACCTGACCCGTACGGCGCGGACCAGGCCACGCCGGACCCGTTCGGCCTTCGGGCCAGGGCGGCAGCGGCGGACAACACCCCGGACTGGGCCGCGCTCGCCGACGCCTCCGCGGCCCGCACGCGCCGCAGGCGCTGGCTGCTGATCGGCGGCGGCGCGCTCGCCACCGCCGCGGTCGCGGGCATCGTGGCGAGCGCGATCGTCTCTTCCAACAGCGATGACAGCAACCAGTCCTCGGACAAGAACGCGAGCCAGCTGCCCGCGGCCCCCGAGCTGCCCAGCGACACCACCCAGCCCGAGCCGTCCTTCTCGTCGGTCGCGCCGCTGCCCCCGCCGGACCCCAAGGACTTCATCTCCGACCGGAAGAAGGACACGGCGCCACTCAGCGCGGAGTCCCTCTTCCCGGGCAGGAAGCTGACGATGGGTGAGCGTGTCTACGACAAGGGCGCCACGGCCCGCACCGGTGACTGCAAGTCCGTCACCAAGGGCGCCCTCGGCGCGGCCCTCGAAAACAACGGCTGCGAACAGGTCTTCCGCGTCACCTACAGCGCGGGCGGCATCGCGGTCACCGTCGGCGTGGCCACCTTCGAGAACGAGGCCAAGGCCAAGAAGGCCGTGCAGCAGGCGTCGGGCAACATCGTGCCGCTGTCCGGCGACGGCGTCCCCGCCTTCTGCCAGGGCGGCCCGGTCTGCCGCTCCACGTACAACTCCTACGGCCGGTACGCCTACATCACGTTCACCGGCTACACCAAGGCCAAGTCCGTCACCAAGGGAGACACCAAGGCCTTCCAGATCGGCGACGACCTGGGGGAGTTCACGTTCCGTCAGATCCGCAGGCGCGGCGAGGCCCAGGCCTCAGCAGCAGCCGCCCAACCCGCCGCCTGACCCGGGCAGCGAGCGCTTGTTGCGGGCCTCCCGGTTCCGGGCGGCCAGCAACTCGTCTGCGGGGTAGCCGACTTCCTCCAGCGTGAGCCCGTGCGGCCGCACCACATGGACGGCCGAGTCCCGTACGCCCGCGGCCAGTACCTTCCCCGGCCACTCCACAGGCCGGTGCCCGTCCCCCACGAACAGCAGCGCGCCGACCAGGGAGCGCACCATGTTGTGGCAGAAGGCATCGGCCTTCACGGTCGCCGTGATGACGCCTGCCGCATCCCGCTCCCACGAGAGCTGCTGCAGCGTACGGATGGTGGTGGCGCCCTCGCGCTTCTTGCAGTACGCCGCGAAGTCGTGTTCGCCGACCAGCTTTTCGGCCGCGGCGTTCATGGCGTCGACGTCCAACGGCCAGTCGTGCCACAGCACATGACCGCGCAACAGCGGATCGACACCACCGGGGTTGTCGTTCACGCGGTAGGCGTACCGCCGCCAGATCGCCGAGAAGCGCGCGTTGAATCCGGCCGGAGCCTCCTCGACGCGCCAGATCCGCACATCCCGCGCGAGCCTCCCGGCCAGCCGCTTCAGCAGCTTCTCCCGGTGCTCGGCCCACACCTCCACCGGCAGATCCACATGCGCGACCTGCCCACGGGCGTGCACGCCGGCGTCCGTCCGCCCGGCGACGGTCAGTTCGTACGTCTGCGAGGAACGCGTCACCGTACGCAGCGCGTCCTCGATGTCCCCCTGGACGGTCCGTTGCCCACGGGCCTGCTTGGCCCAGCCGGAGAAGTCCCTGCCGTCGTACGACAGGTCCAGCCGCACCCGGACGTGTCCGGGCTCCACCTCGTCACTCACGTATCAGATCCTCTCAAAGCGGAACGGGCCCGCTCCCCGGAGGGAACGGGCCCGCTCGCACAGCCAGGTCAGAACGCTCAGGCGTCCTTGGCCTCGTCGGCCGGCTTGGCGTCCTCGACGACCTCGGCCTCGGCGGCCTTGGTCTCGGACTCCTTGACCGCACGCTTGGCGGCGGCCTCGGCCTCGGCGACGGTCGCCTTCTTGGCGATCTCACCCTCGACCAGCTCGATCACAGCCATCGGGGCGTTGTCGCCACGACGGTTGCCGATCTTGGTGATGCGGGTGTAGCCACCCGGGCGCTCGGCGTAGCGAGGAGCGATCTCGGTGAAGAGCGTGTGCACGATGCCCTTGTCCGTGATCGTCTGCAGCACCAGACGACGGTTGTGGATGTCGCCCTTCTTCGCCTTGGTGATCAGGCGCTCGGCGACCGGACGCAGGCGGCGGGCCTTGGCCTCGGTCGTGGTGATGCGGCCGTGCTCGAACAGCGACTTCGCGAGGTTCGCGAGAAGCAGACGCTCGTGCGCGGCGCTGCCGCCGAAACGGGCTCCCTTGGTGGGACGCGGCATGGTGTTTCTCCTTGTGATCTGCACCGGCCGTATCAGGTACCGGTGTCAGTTACCGGCGGGCGGCCGCCCGCCGGAAGTTTCCCTGAACCGCAGGGCTCAGTACTGCTCGGTCTCCACGAAGCCCGCGTCCGCGTCGTCGTCGGCACCGAAGGCGTCGGCGGCGGCGGTCGGGTCGAATCCGGGCGGGCTGTCCTTCAGGGCCAGACCCATGCCGGCCAGCTTCGCCTTGACCTCGTCGATCGACTTCGCACCGAAGTTGCGGATGTCGAGCAGGTCGGCCTCGGAGCGGGCGACGAGCTCACCCACGGAGTGGATGCCCTCGCGCTTGAGGCAGTTGTACGAACGAACGGTGAGCTCGAGCTCCTCGATCGGCAGCGCCAGATCGGCAGCGAGCGCGGCGTCCGTCGGGGACGGACCCATGTCGATGCCCTCGGCGTCGATGTTGAGCTCGCGCGCCAGACCGAACAGCTCGACCAGGGTCTTACCGGCCGACGCCATGGCGTCACGCGGACGCATGGCCTGCTTGGTCTCGACATCGACGATCAGCTTGTCGAAGTCGGTGCGCTGCTCGACACGGGTCGCCTCGACCTTGTACGTGACCTTGAGCACCGGCGAGTAGATGGAGTCGACCGGGATACGGCCGATCTCCTGGCCCACCTGCTTGTTCTGCACGGCGGAGACGTAGCCGCGACCGCGCTCGACGGTCAGCTCCATCTCCAGCTTGCCCTTGCCGTTCAGCGTCGCCAGAACGAGGTCCGGGTTGTGGACCTCGACACCGGCCGGCGGGGCGATGTCAGCAGCGGTGACCAGGCCGGGACCCTGCTTGCGCAGGTACATCACGACCGGCTCGTCGTGCTCCGAGGAGACGACCAGCTGCTTGATGTTGAGGATGAGGTCGGTGACGTCCTCCTTGACGCCCGGCACGGTGGTGAACTCGTGCAGGACACCGTCGATCCGGATGCTGGTGACAGCAGCGCCGGGGATCGAGGAGAGGAGCGTACGGCGGAGCGAGTTACCGAGGGTGTAGCCGAAGCCCGGCTCCAGCGGCTCGATCACGAACCGTGAGCGGTACTCGTCGACGACCTCTTCGGTCAGCGAAGGACGCTGAGCGATAAGCATGAGAAATGCCTCCAGTCTTGGCACCCACTATTTGATGCCAACGGAACAAGGGTACGGGCGGTACGGCACCGAAGCGCCATACCGCCCGAAGTCCGGCCCCTACGGGGTCAGACGCGGCGACGCTTCGGGGGGCGGCAGCCGTTGTGCGGGGTGGGGGTGACGTCCTGGATCGAGCCGACCTCGAGGCCGGTGGCCTGGAGGGAGCGGATCGCGGTCTCACGGCCGGAGCCGGGACCCTTGACGAAGACGTCAACCTTGCGCATGCCGTGCTCCTGCGCGCGGCGGGCGGCCGACTCGGCGGCCATCTGCGCGGCGAAGGGGGTGGACTTGCGCGAGCCCTTGAAGCCGACGTGGCCGGCGGAGGCCCAGGAGATCACGTTGCCCGAGGGGTCCGTGATCGAGACGATCGTGTTGTTGAACGTGCTCTTGATGTGGGCGTGCCCGTGAGCGACGTTCTTCTTTTCCTTGCGGCGCACCTTCTTGGCAGCGCCCTGACGACCCTTGGGGGGCATCTATATCTCCTACAGGGAGGTGGTCGGTCCTACAGCGAAGACCGCTGATGAGCGTCCGCTGAGGACTACTTCTTGCCCGGCTTCTTCTTGCCGGCGATGGCGCGACGCGGGCCCTTGCGGGTACGAGCGTTCGTGCTGGTGCGCTGACCGTGGACCGGCAGGCCGCGGCGGTGCCGCAGACCCTGGTAGCAGCCGATCTCGACCTTACGGCGGATGTCGGCCTGAACCTCACGGCGGAGGTCACCCTCGGTGCGGAGGTTGGCGTCGACGTACTCGCGGATCTTGACGAGGTCCTCTTCGGCCAGGTCACGAACGCGGGTGTTCGGGTTCACGCCGGTGGTGGCGAGGATCTCCTTGGACCGGGTGCGCCCGATGCCGAAGACGTAGGTGAGGGCAACCTCCACACGCTTGTCGCGCGGGATGTCAACACCTGAAACGCGTGCCATTCAATGGCTCCAGTTGTTTTCGGGGGTCTTCCGCAGAGCCGCTCCCGACCGCCGACCTCTCGCGCAAGAGAGGTGGTACGGCCCGGGTCCCCGGCCCCCGCCGGAGGTGTCGTCAGCCGTAGCTTGGACGGGCTCTGCGTATGTACGTATTACGTGCGTCGCGCGAAGAACTGCGAGGTGCAGGTCGTGCTTCAGCCCTGGCGCTGCTTGTGGCGCAGGTTGTCGCAGATGACCATGACCCGACCGTGACGGCGGATCACCTTGCACTTGTCGCAGATCTTCTTGACGCTCGGCTTGACCTTCATGGGATGTGAGGTTCTCCGGGTCAGTGCCACCACCCACGCCGAAGCGGGGTGCGGGCAAGATCTACTTGTATCGGTAGACGATCCGCCCACGCGTCAGGTCGTACGGAGACAGCTCCACGACGACCCGGTCGTCCGGGAGAATACGGATGTAGTGCATCCGCATCTTGCCGGAGATGTGCGCGAGGACCTTGTGACCGTTCTGGAGTTCCACCTTGAACATGGCGTTCGGGAGGGACTCGATCACGGTGCCCTCAATTTCGATGGCACCTTGCTTCTTGGCCACGCTTCGCCTTTCGAATCGGCTACCTTGATCGACTCACGCTCACCGCATGCAGACACACGAGTACACGAGAGCCGACGCATCAGTCTACGTCAGGCCATCCGAAATGACGAATCCGGCAAGTCTGCCCACCCCCGGAGATCGTTAAGCCAGCGGGTCCGGCGCCGTCGTGATGCCCAGCTCCGCCAGCTTCGCCCTGCCGCCGTCGGGCGCCGTCAGCACCAGCGGGCCCTCTTCCGTCAGAGCCACCGAGTGCTCCCAGTGCGAGGACCACGTGCCGTCCGTCGTGATGACCGTCCAGTCGTCCTGGAGCACCTCGGTGTGCGGGGTGCCCAGCGAGACCATCGGCTCGATCGCCAGGCAGAAGCCGGGGACCAGCTTCGGGCCTTTGCCGCGCTTGCGCGAGACATAGTTCAGCAGGTGCGGGTCCATGTGCATCTCGGTGCCGATGCCGTGGCCGCCGTACTCCTCGATGATCCCGTACCGTCCGCCGCCCGGCTTCGGCTGGCGGCGGATGTACGTCTCGATCGCACGGGAGACGTCGACCAGCCGGCTGCCGTTCTTCATCGCCGCGATACCGGCCCACATCGACTCCTCGGTGACCCGGGAGAGTTCGATCAGCTCCGGAGCGTGACCATCGCCGACGAAGACCGTGTAGGCCGCGTCGCCGTGCCAGCCGTCGATGATCGCCCCGGCGTCGACCGAGATGACGTCGCCGTCCTTGAGGACGGTCTTCTCGTCCGGGATGCCGTGCACGACCACCTCGTTGACCGAGGTGCAGATGGTCGCGGGGAAGCCGCCGTACCCGAGGAAGTTCGACTTCGCACCATGGTCGGCGATCACCTTGCGGGCGACCTCGTCCAGATCCTTCGTGGTGGCGCCCGGCACGGCCGCTTCGCGTGTCGCCGCATGGATCGCGGCGACGACCAGCCCCGCCTCACGCATCTTGGCGATCTGCTCCGGGGTCTTGATCTCCACCATGGCCTTGCCTTCCACCTCTGACGTGTCTCTGCTCAACAGTACGGCCGCGGCGTCCGTCGGACACCGCGGCCGTACCAGGAGTTACTACGGGGTACTGCTCAGCTCTTCGCGGACTTCTTCAGCGCGTCCATCGCCCGCTGCGTCACGTCCGTGACCTTGCCGAGCGCGGAGATCGTGACTACCAGGTTCTGCGCCCGGTAGTAGTCGATGATCGGCTCGGTCTGCGTGTGGTAGACCTCGAGGCGCCGGCGCACGGTCTCCTCGGAGTCGTCGTCGCGCTGGTAGAGGTCGCCGCCGCAGATGTCGCAGACACCCTCGTGCTTCGACGGGGAGTACGTGACATGGAAGACATGGCCGGAGTCGTTGCGGCAGATGCGGCGACCCGCGATCCGCTTCACGACCTCGTCCTCGGGGACCTCAAGGTCGAGCACCGCGTCCAGCGTCATGCCCTCGGACTTGAGCATCGCGTCGAGCGCCTCGGCCTGCGAGACATTGCGCGGGAAGCCGTCCAGCAGAAAGCCGTTCGCGGCATCCGGCTGTTCCATCCGGTCCTTGGCCATGCCGATGGTGACCTCGTCGGGCACCAGATCTCCCGCGTCCATGTAGGCCTTGGCCTGGAGACCGAGCTCCGTGCCCTGGCTGATGTTGGCGCGGAAGAGGTCGCCCGTGGAGATGTGCGGGATCGACAGGTTCTTGGCAAGGTACGCAGCCTGCGTTCCCTTGCCGGCACCGGGCGGCCCGACGAGGACGATTCGCATCAGCGGAGGAACCCTTCGTAATTGCGCTGCTGGAGCTGGCTCTCGATCTGCTTCACGGTCTCCAGACCCACACCCACGATGATGAGGATGCTCGTCCCGCCGAACGGGAAGTTCTGGTTCGCGCCTCCGAAGCCTGCCAACGCCATCGTCGGGACAAGAGCAATCAGACCCAGGTACAGCGAGCCCGGCCAAGTGATCCTGTTGAGCACGTAGCTCAGGTACTCGGCAGTAGGTCGACCTGCCCGGATACCCGGGATGAAGCCACCATACTTCTTCATGTTGTCCGCGACTTCCTCGGGGTTGAACGAGATCGCCACATAGAAGAAGGCGAAGAACACGATCAACAGGAAGTACGTCGCGATGTAGTACGGGTGGTCGCCCTTGACGAAGTGCTGTTCAATCCACGTCTTCCAGCCCGCTTGCGAGTTGGAGAACTGCGCGACCAGCGCCGGAATGTAGAGCAGCGACGAGGCGAAGATGACGGGAATCACACCCGCCTGGTTCACCTTCAGCGGGATGTACGTGGACGTGCCGCCGTACGAACGCCGCCCGATCATGCGCTTCGCGTACTGAACCGGGATACGGCGCTGGGCCTGCTCGACGAAGACGACCAGGGCGACCATCACAAAGCCGATCAGGATGACGGTCCCGAACTCGATCCAGCCCTTGGCGAGCTTTCCGCTCGCCTTGATGGCCCACAGGGCACCCGGGAAACCGGCGGCGATCGAGATGAACATCAGGATCGACATGCCGTTGCCGATGCCGCGGTCGGTGATGAGCTCACCGAGCCACATGACTGCGGCGGTGCCCGCGGTCATGGTGACGACCATGACGATGGTGGTGAAGATCGAGCGGTCGGGAACGATCTGGTCGCCGACGGAACAGTTGCCGAAGAGTGCTCCGGAGCGGGCGGTGGCGACCAGGCCGGTGCCCTGCAGCACGGCGAGGGCGACCGTCAGATAGCGCGTGTACTGCGTGATCTTCGCGGTACCGGACTGGCCCTCCTTCTTGAGGGCCTCCAGCCGCGGAATGACCACGGTCAGCAGCTGCAGGATGATGCTCGCCGTGATGTACGGCATGATGCCGAGCGCGAAGATCGTGATCTGCAGCAGCGCTCCGCCACTGAACATGTTGACCAGGCCGAACAGGCTGTTGTTGCCCTTCGAAGCCTGGTCCACACACGTCTGTACGTTCTGGTAATCGACGCCAGGGACCGGGATGTGTGATCCCAGCCGGTACAGCACGATGATGGCGAGCGTGAAGAGCAGCTTCTTGCGCAGGTCGGGCGTCTTGAACGCCCGGGCGAACGCGGTGAGCACGGTGCCTCCTGCGACCCCCGCGCTACTGCGTCAGAGGTGACGGTATTGAGGATCGACGAATACGTATCAAGCATTCCGCTTGGTCCAGGTGCACAGACCACGCGGTCCGGGGGCAGAACCCCCTTTGTTTACAGCAACAGTGCACGCCACCTTACCGGCGGAAGTGCCCCCCTAGGAACGACCAACCGGGGATGCCCCATTTGAGAGGCATCCCCGGTCGATTTTCAGCTTTCAGCCACTGAACTCGTCTCAGACGAGCTCGGTGACGGTGCCGCCGGCAGCGGCAATCTTCTCCTTGGCGGAACCGGAGACGGCGTCAACCGTCACCTGCAGCGCCACGGAGATCTCGCCCTGGCCCAGGACCTTGACGAGGCTGTTCTTGCGCACCGCACCCTTGGCGACCAGGTCGGCAACGGTGACCTCGCCACCCTCCGGGTAGAGGGCGCCGAGCTTGTCCAGGTTCACGACCTGGTACTCGGTGCGGAACGGGTTCTTGAAGCCCTTGAGCTTCGGGAGACGCATGTGGAGGGGCATCTGCCCACCCTCGAAGCGCTCCGGAACCTGGTAACGGGCCTTGGTGCCCTTGGTACCACGACCTGCGGTCTTACCCTTGGACGCCTCACCACGACCCACACGGGTCTTGGCGGTCTTGGCGCCCGGGGCGGGCCGGAGGTTGTGGACCTTCAGCGGGTTGTTCTCCGCCATGTCAGTCGACCTCCTCAACCGTGACGAGGTGGCGGACGGTGTGCACCATGCCGCGGAACTCGGGACGGTCCTCCTTGACAACCACGTCGTTCAGGCGCTTGAGCCCGAGCGAACGCAGGGTGTCGCGGTGGTTCTGCTTGCTGCCGATGTACGACTTCGTCTGCGTGATCTTGAGGCGGGCCATTACGCAGCACCCGCTCCCGCACGCGCACGAAGCAGAGCCGCGGGGGCGACGTCCTCGAGGGGCAGACCACGGCGAGCCGCGATCTCCTCGGGACGCTGCAGGCCCTTGAGGGCCGCCACGGTCGCGTGCACGATGTTGATCGCGTTGGACGAGCCGAGCGACTTCGACAGGATGTCGTGAACGCCGGCGCACTCGAGCACGGCGCGCACCGGGCCACCGGCGATAACACCGGTACCGGGGGAAGCAGGCTTGAGCAGGACGACGCCCGCGGCCTTCTCGCCCGTGATCGGGTGCGGGATGGTGCCCTGGATACGCGGAACCTTGAAGAAGTTCTTCTTGGCCTCTTCAACGCCCTTGGCGATGGCCGCGGGAACTTCCTTGGCCTTGCCGTATCCGACACCTACGGTGCCGTCACCGTCGCCCACCACGACCAGCGCGGTGAAGCTGAAGCGGCGACCACCCTTGACAACCTTGGCAACGCGGTTGATCGCGACAACGCGCTCAACATAAGCGGTCTTCTCGGCGGCAGGGCCACCGTCGCGACCCTTCCGGTCCCGCCGCTCGCCGCCACCGGCACCGCTTCCGCGGCGCTGGGGTCCAGCCATTGGATTTACCTCTCTCTGTTACGTCCGTTAGTCCCGGAACCGGGGCTCAGAACTTCAGCCCGGCTTCGCGGGCGGCGTCAGCCAGAGCGGCAATGCGCCCGGCGTACCTGTTGCCACCACGGTCGAACACGACGGTCTCGACGCCGGCAGCCTTCGCACGCTCGGCGACAAGCGCGCCGACCTGCTTGGCCTGGGCGCTCTTGTCGCCCTCGCCACCACGAATCGAGGTGTCCAGGGTCGACGCCGACGCGAGCGTGTGGCCCGCGATGTCGTCGATGACCTGCGCAACGATGTTGCGGTTGGAGCGCGTCACGACCAGGCGCGGACGCTCCGGCGTGCCGGAGACGTGCTTGCGGACGCGGATGTGGCGGCGCTTGATGGCGGCGCGCTTGTACGCGTCGCCCTTGGCAATCTTCACACCGTATGCCATGGCTTACTTACCCGCCTTTCCGACCTTGCGGCGGATGACCTCGCCGGCGTACTTGACACCCTTGGCCTTGTACGGGTCGGGCTTCCGCAGCTTGCGGATGTTCGCGGCGACCTCGCCGACCTTCTGCTTGTCGATGCCCTCGACCGAGAACTTGGTCGGCGACTCGACCTTGAAGGAGATGCCCTCGGGCGCCTCCACCAGGATCGAGTGGCTGTAGCCGAGCTGGAACTCCAGGTTGGAGCCCTTCGCGGCGACGCGGTAACCGACACCGCTGATCTCGAGCGCCTTGACGTACCCCTGGGTCACGCCGGTGATCATGTTCGCCACCAGCGTGCGGGACAGGCCGTGCAGGGCCTTGTTCTGACGCTCGTCGTTGGGACGGGTGACGTTGAGAACGCCGTCCTCGCCCTTAACAATCTCGATCGGCGCGGCGACGGTGTGCGAGAGGGAACCCTTGGGGCCCTTCACCGCGACCGTGCGGCCATCGATGGTGACGTCCACACCGGCGGGAACCTGGATGGGGAGCTTGCCGATTCGCGACATTAGCTATTCCTCCGTTCCCGACTACCAGACGTAGGCGAGGACTTCCCCACCCACGCCCTTCTTCTGCGCCTGCTGGCCGGTCAGGAGACCGTGGGACGTGGAGATGATCGCCACGCCCAGGCCGCCGAGAACCTTCGGCAGGTTGGTGGACTTCGCGTACACGCGCAGACCCGGCTTGGAGATTCGCTTGATGCCGGCGATCGAACGCTCGCGGTTCGGGCCGAACTTCAGCTCCAGGACGAGGTTCTTGCCGACCTCGGCGTCCTCGACCTTCCAGCCGGTGATGAAGCCCTCCTGCTGGAGGATCTCCGCGATGTGCGACTTGATCTTGCTGTGCGGCATCACGACGGAGTCGTGGTATGCCGAGTTCGCGTTACGCAGACGCGTGAGCATGTCTGCGATGGGATCAGTCATGGTCATGAATTGGCCTTCGGCCTCTCTCGCCGGGGTTTCCTGTATGCGCCATCCCTCTCCCCACTCAGTGGCGGGACGGGTGCGGTGCGGGGACCTACGGCGTAGTAAGTCGGTCAGGGCGGCGGGCGCCCAACCCCACAAGCCTACGGCATGTGAAGGAGGGCTCCCGCCGACCAGATACTTACCGAGAGCCTCCGGTAATTCCCAAGTAGGGAATTACCAGGAGCTCTTGGTCACGCCCGGCAGCTCGCCACGGTGAGCCATCTCACGAAGGCACACGCGGCACAGGCCGAACTTGCGGTAGACGGAGTGCGGACGGCCACAGCGCTGGCAGCGGGTGTAGGCGCGCACACCGAACTTGGGCTTACGAGCAGCCTTGGCAACAAGAGCCTTCTTCGCCATCTCGCTTACGCCTCCTTGAACGGGAAGCCGAGGTGACGAAGGAGCGCGCGGCCCTCAGCGTCGTTGGTCGCCGTGGTGACCACGGTGATGTCCATACCCCGGACGCGGTCGATCTTGTCCTGGTCGATCTCGTGGAACATGACCTGCTCCGTGAGACCGAAGGTGTAGTTGCCACGGCCGTCGAACTGCTTGGGGGACAGACCACGGAAGTCGCGGATGCGCGGAAGCGCGAGCGACAGGGTGCGGTCCAGGAACTCCCACATGCGGTCGCCACGAAGCGTGACGTGGCAGCCGATCGGCTGGCCCTCACGCAGCTTGAACTGCGCGATGGACTTACGAGCCTTGGTGACGGCAGGCTTCTGGCCGGTGATCGTGGTGAGGTCGCGAATCGCGCCGTCGATCAGCTTGGAGTCGCGGGCGGCGTCGCCCACACCCATGTTGACCACGATCTTGACGAGGCCGGGGATCTGCATGACGTTCTCGAACGAGAACTCCTCACGCAGCTTGCCCGCGATCTCCTCGCGGTACTTCGTCTTCAGACGCGGAGTGGTGGTGGTAGCCATCAGATGTCCTCACCCGTCCGCTTGGCAACGCGGATCTTGTTGCCCTCGTCGTCGAAGCGGTAACCGACGCGCGTGACGACCTTGTTGCCGTCCTTCTCCACGACGAGCTGAACGTTGCTCACGTGGACAGGGGCCTCGGTCGTGACGATGCCACCGGTCTGCGAACCGCGAGCGGTCTGACCGGCCTTGGTGTGCTTCTTGACCCGGTTGACACCCTCGACCAGAACGCGGTCCTCGCGGGGGAAGGCCGCGATGACCTTGCCCTGCTTGCCCTTGTCCTTGCCGGTGATGACCTGAACCAGGTCGCCCTTCTTGATCTTCATGCTTACAGCACCTCCGGCGCGAGCGAGATGATCTTCATGAACTTCTTCTCGCGCAGCTCACGGCCCACCGGGCCGAAGATACGGGTGCCGCGAGGGTCGCCGTCGTTCTTCAGAATGACAGCGGCGTTCTCGTCGAAGCGGATGTACGAGCCGTCCTGGCGGCGGCGCTCCTTGACGGTGCGAACGATGACCGCCTTGACGACGTCACCCTTCTTCACGTTGCCACCGGGGATCGCGTCCTTGACGGTGGCGACAATGACGTCACCGATGCCCGCGTAGCGGCGACCGGAACCACCGAGAACACGGATGCAAAGGATCTCCTTGGCACCAGTGTTGTCGGCGACACGCAGTCGCGACTCCTGCTGGATCACGTCTATCTCCTGTTTGTCTGCCGGTTCCCGGCCGGGGCTGTACTGGACAGCCCCGGCCGAGCCTGGCGGAACCGACTCGAAGGGTTACCCCTTCAAGTAATTACTTGGCCTTCTCGAGGATCTCGACGATGCGCCAGCGCTTGGTCGCCGACAGCGGACGCGTCTCCATGATGAGGACGCGGTCGCCGACGCCGGCAGCGTTCTGCTCGTCGTGCGCCTTGAGCTTGTTCGTACGGCGGATGACCTTGCCGTACAGCGCGTGCTTCACGCGGTCCTCGACGGCGACGACGACGGTCTTGTCCATCTTGTCGCTGACGACCAGACCCTCACGGGTCTTGCGGAATCCGCGGTCGATCTTGTTCTCAGTCACGTTGCTCTCGCTCATCAGGCGCTCTCCACCGTCTCGATGCCCAGCTCGCGCTCACGCATCAGGGTGTAGATCCGCGCGATGTCCTTCCGGACGGCCTTCAGCCGACCGTGGTTCTCGAGCTGACCGGTCGCCGCCTGAAAGCGGAGGTTGAACAGCTCTTCCTTGGCCTCGCGGAGCTTGGCAACAAGCTCCTCGTTGCCCAGTTCGCGCAGCTCGGACGCCTTGGTACCGGTAGACATCACGACTCACCTGCCTCGCGCCGAACGATCCGGCACTTCATCGGAAGCTTGTGAGCAGCGCGGGTAAGCGCCTCACGCGCAATCTTCTCGTTCGGGTAGGACAGCTCGAACATCACCCGACCGGGCTTGACGTTCGCGATCCACCACTCCGGGGAACCCTTACCGGAACCCATGCGGGTCTCGGCAGGCTTCTTCGTCAGCGGACGGTCCGGGTAGATGTTGATCCAGACCTTGCCGCCACGCTTGATGTGGCGGGTCATCGCGATACGAGCCGCCTCGATCTGGCGGTTGGTCACGTACGCCGGAGTGAGGGCCTGAATGCCGTACTCGCCGAACGCAACCTGCGTACCACCCTTGGACATACCGCTGCGCTTGGGGTGGTGCTGCTTGCGGTGCTTGACCCTACGGGGGATCAGCATGTCGGTCAGGCCTCCGTTCCGGTGCTCTCAGCAGCCGGAGCAGCGGCAGCGGCGGGAGCCTCGGCCTTGGGGGCCTCGGCTGCCGGCGCGGACTGCTGCGGCTTGCGGCCGCGACCGCCACCACGCTCGCCACCACGGCCACCGCGACCGGCCGGGCGGTCGGTGCCGCCTCGGGCCGGACGGTTGCCGGCGCGGGCAGCGGCGTTCTCGGCGCGGACCTCGGCGATGTTCTTGACGTCGCCCTTGTAGATCCAGACCTTCACACCGATACGGCCGAAGGTCGTCTTGGCCTCGAAGAAGCCGTAGTCGACGTTCGCACGGAGCGTGTGCAGGGGCACGCGGCCCTCGCGGTAGAACTCCGAGCGGGACATCTCGGCGCCGCCGAGACGGCCGCCACACTGGATCTTGATGCCCTTGGCGCCGGCCTTCATCGTGCCCTGCATGCTCTTACGCATGGCGCGACGGAAGGAGACGCGGGAGGACAGCTGCTCGGCAACGGCCTGCGCGACCAGCTGAGCGTCGACCTCGGGGTTCTTGACCTCGAGGATGTTCAGCTGGACCTGCTTGCCCGTGAGCTTCTCGAGGTCGCCGCGGATGCGGTCGGCCTCGGCGCCACGGCGGCCGATGACGATGCCGGGACGCGCGGTGTGGATGTCCACCCGCACGCGGTCACGGGTGCGCTCGATCTCAACCTTCGAGATACCGGCGCGCTCCATGCCGGACGTCATCATCCGACGGATGGCGACGTCTTCCTTGACGTAGTCCTTGTACAGCTTGTCGGCGTACCAACGGGACTTGAAGTCCGTCGTGATGCCGAGCCGGAACCCATGCGGGTTAACCTTCTGGCCCATTACCGGGTTCCTTCCTTGCTGCTGACGACCACGGTGATGTGGCTGGTCCGCTTACGGATCCGGTAGGCACGGCCCTGAGCACGCGGACGGAACCGCTTCAGGGTCGGGCCCTCGTCCACGTACGCCTCGCTGATGACCAGCGAAGAGGCGTCGGTGTGGTCGTAGTTGTGTGCAGCGTTGGCGATGGCGCTGTCAAGCACCTTGCCAACCGGCACGCTCGCGGCCTGCGGGGCGAAACGCAGGACCGCCTGAGCCTCCGTGGCATCCATGCCACGGATGAGGTCCACCACTCGGCGGGCCTTCATGGGCGTGACGCGGATGTACCGCGCCTGGGCCCTGGCTTCCATGGTTGTCCCTTCGGTGTAAGTCATAGTCAGTCACCCCGCGTTAGCGGCGCTTCGACTTCCGGTCGTCCTTGACGTGGCCGCGGAAGGTGCGAGTCGGCGAGAACTCGCCGAGCTTGTGGCCGACCATCGACTCGGTGACGAACACCGGGACGTGGGTCTTGCCGTTGTGCACCGCGATCGTGTGGCCCAGCATGGCCGGGACGATCATCGAGCGACGGGACCAGGTCTTGATGACGTTCTTGGTGCCGGCTTCGTTCTGGACATCCACCTTCTTGATGAGGTGGTCGTCGACGAAGGGCCCCTTCTTGAGACTGCGCGGCATCTAAACCCGCTCCTAGCGCTTCTTGTTCGTCTTGCGGCGGCGGACGATGTACTTGCTCGATGCCTTCTTCGGCGAGCGAGTACGACCCTCCTTCTGACCCCACGGGCTGACCGGGTGGCGACCACCGGAGGTCTTGCCCTCACCACCACCGTGCGGGTGGTCAACCGGGTTCATCGCGACACCGCGGACGGTCGGGCGTACGCCCTTCCAGCGCAGACGGCCGGCCTTGCCCCAGTTGATGTTCGACTGCTCGGCGTTGCCGACCTCGCCGATGGTGGCGCGGCAGCGGGCGTCGACCAGCCGGATCTCACCGGACGGCATACGAAGGTGGGCCATAGTGCCCTCCTTCGCCAGCAGCTGCACGGAGGCACCCGCGGAACGGGCGAACTTCGCGCCGCCGCCGGGCCGCAGCTCGATGGCGTGGATGGTCGTACCGACCGGGATGTTGCGCAGCGCCAGGTTGTTGCCGGGCTTGATGTCGGCGGCCGGGCCGTTCTCGACACGGTCGCCCTGCGTCAGGCCCTTGGGCGCGATGATGTAGCGCTTCTCGCCGTCTGCGTAGTGCAGAAGCGCGATGCGCGCGGTGCGGTTCGGGTCGTACTCGATGTGAGCGACCTTGGCCGGCACGCCGTCCTTGTCGTGACGACGGAAGTCGATCACGCGGTAGGCGCGCTTGTGGCCACCGCCCTGGTGACGGACGGTCACACGACCGGTGTTGTTACGGCCGCCCTTGCTGTGCAGGGGGCGGACCAGCGACTTCTCCGGCGTGGACCGCGTGATCTCGACAAAGTCGGCGACGCTGGAGCCACGACGGCCCGGGGTCGTCGGCTTGTACTTGCGGATACCCATTTCTCAGTCCTCGTCCGATTCCGGACGACTCGACCTCCGTCAGGAGGTCGGGCCGCCGAAGATGTCGATTCGGTCGCCCTCAGCGAGGGTCACGATGGCGCGCTTGGTGTTGGCGCGCTTGCCGAAACCGGTCTTGGTGCGCTTGCGCTTACCCTGACGGTTGATCGTGTTGACCCCGGTGACCTTGACCGAGAAGACCGCCTCGACGGCCTGCTTGATCTGGGTCTTGTTGGAGCCGGGCGCGACGATGAACGTGTACTTGTTCTCGTCGAGCAGGGCGTAGCTCTTCTCGGACACAACCGGCTTGACGAGAACGTCGCGCGGGTCCGTGAAGGTCTTGCTGGTTACGGTCGCCTCGGACATCAGGCGTCGCTCCCTTCGGTCTCAGCGGCCTTGGGGCCAGACACGAAGGACTCGAAGGCGGCCTTGGTGAAGACCACGTCGTCGGAGACGAGCACGTCGTACGTGTTCAGCTGGCCCGGCTCCAGGAGGTGCACCTGGGGCAGGTTGCGGGCGGAGAGCCACGCGGCCTCGTCGGCCCGCTCGACGACCAGGAGCACGTGCTTGCGCTCGCTGATCTTGCCCAGCAGGGTCTTCGCGGCCTTCGTGGAGACGCCACCGTCGACCACGCCGGTGACGACGTGGATACGGCTGTTGCGGGCCCGGTCGGAGAGGGCACCGCGCAGGGCGGCGGCCTTCATCTTCTTGGGGGTCCGCTGCGAGTAGTCACGCGGCGTGGGGCCGTGGACGACGCCACCGCCGGCGAACTGCGGCGCACGGGTCGAACCCTGGCGCGCGCGGCCGGTGCCCTTCTGGCGGTAAGGCTTCTTGCCACCACCACGGACCTCGCCACGGCGCTTGACCTTGTGCGTGCCCTGACGGGCGGCGGCCAGCTGCGCGACGACGACCTGGTGGATCAGCGGGATGCTGACCTTGGCGTCGAAGATCTCGGCCGGGAGCTCGACGGTCCCGGACTTGTCGCCCGCGGGCGACAGAATGTCAATGGTGCTCATAGTCCTCAGACCCCCTTGGCCGCAGTGCGGACGAGGACGAGGCCGCCGTTCGGACCAGGAACCGCGCCCTTGATGAGCAGCAGGCCCTTCTCCGCGTCAACCGCGTGGATGGTCAGGTTCTGGGTGGTGACCCGCTCGTTACCCATGCGGCCCGCCATGCGCATGCCCTTGAAGACACGCCCAGGGGTGGCGCAGCCACCGATGGAACCGGGCGAGCGGTGCTTGCGCTGGGTGCCGTGACCGGCGCCGAGGCCCTTGAAGTTGTGACGCTTCATGACACCGGCGAAGCCCTTGCCCTTGCTCTTGCCCGTGACGTCAACCTTGACGCCGGACTCGAACAGCTCGGCAGTGATCTCCTGGCCGAGCGTGTACTCGCTGGCGTCGGAGGTACGGAGCTCCACCAGGTGGCGGCGCGGGGTCACGTCGGCCTTGGCGAAGTGGCCCTTGAGGGGCTTGTTCACCTTGCGAGGGTCGATCTCGCCGAAGGCGATCTGGACCGACTCGTAGCCGTCGACGTCATTCGTACGGACCTGGGTCACAACGTTCGGACCGGCCTTGACCACAGTCACCGGGACGACACGGTTGTTCTCGTCCCAGACCTGGGTCATGCCGAGCTTCTCGCCCAGGATGCCCTTGATCTGCTTAGCCATCTCTTCCGCGCCTCTCAGAGCTTGATCTCGATGTCAACGCCGGCCGGAAGGTCCAGGCGCATCAACGAGTCAACGGTCTTGGGCGTCGGGTCGAGGATGTCGATCAGGCGCTTGTGCGTGCGCATCTCGAAGTGCTCGCGCGAGTCCTTGTACTTGTGCGGCGACTTGATGACGCAGTACACGTTCTTCTCAGTGGGCAGCGGCACCGGGCCTGCAACCGACGCACCAGTACGGGTCACCGTCTCGACGATCTTCTTCGCCGAAGAGTCGATGACCTCGTGGTCGTAGGCCTTGAGCCGGATGCGGATCTTCTGTCCCGCCATGGCTACTCAGTAGTCCTGTCTCTCGTAACGCTCTGGAACTCGGCGGGTACTGCTTTCTTCTCCGACCCACGCGGTCGGGCGTGTCGCACTCCCTCTACGAAGATCTCCCGAAGGATTTCCCAACCAAGGGGTGCGGGCCGTAGCCGCGCATCGGGGGAAGAACACCCACCGAGTGCCTGGTCGGTACCCCGCTGACACTTCCCGGAAGATTCCCGTACGTCCGCTCCAGCGCCGCCTTACGGCAGATGGGGCGACGAGTACTGTGGGACTCGCTTCCGGTCCTCCCGGCGGGAGGCGCGCAGCATTGGCACTCAACCGAGCAACCTGGCTAGTGTGCCATATGGGGCAGACCCCTGGCCAATCGCGGCCGGAGAGAGTACCCCACTGATCCGCTTCTCACCCACGCCCTTGCGACGCGAGGCAACCTCGCGTGTCGATCGGCCGTCTTGCTGAGCGCGGACCGCCTGTGACCAGCCCGTCCGCCCTTATCTGAGTGTGAGAGTACGCAGCAAGGGGGGCCTGTCTGCCCGCTGCGGGGGAAGCGGACGGAGCGGGACAGATGAACATCGCGCATGCCCGGGGGGCGGCTGCCGCGCGCCTGAGCGGCCCGAGCAGACGGAATGTGGTCAGCGCCACAGCCGCCGTCGCCGCGGCCGCCGCTCTCAGCTCCTGCTCCGTACCACCACCCCAGCGGCGCTCCTACCCCACCGCGGACCCCGCACCCGGCATACCCATCGCCAGCTCCCGGCGGGCGCAGCTGATGCAGATACTCGCCCATCCCGACGACGATCTGTACTTCATGAACCCCGACACCCAGCGGATGCTGGACGCCGGGGTTCCGCTGGTCTGCGTGTACGTCACCGCCGGCGAGCACGAGGGCATCAACCACATACCCGGCAACACGAACGACCCGGCGGACAAGGCCGCCTACTCCTCGGCCCGTCACCAGGGCCTGCGCCAGGCCTACGCATCCCTGCTCGGGCTCGGCAGGTTCACCGAGTGGACCAAGGACGTCGCCCCGCTGCAGGGCGGCCACCGTGCCGAGATCAACACCCTCGTCAACGGCTACCGCAGGGTCGAGCTGATCTTCCTCAACCTCCCCATGCACACCAGGCGCCGGTACATGGCGCTGCCCAGCCTGTGGCGGGACCGCGCGCTGGGGCTGACCACCGTCGTCGCCGCCGACTCCCCTCTGCGCAGGGCCGTCTCGTACGACTACGACTCGCTCGTCGACGTACTGGTCGGGCTGATGGAGCAGTACCGGCCGACCGTGATCCAGACCCTGGACCCCGACCCGGACATCCAGCACAGCGACGAGGCCACCCGCAAGAAGGACAGCGAGCAGCGCGGCTACTCGGATCACGGCGACCACACCGCGGTCGCCTCCTTCAGCTGGGCCGCCATGGTCCGCTGGGTCGCCCGTGCGACGAAGGACGGCGGCCATGTGCCCGCCTTCGTCGCCACCGCCTTCCGCGGCTACTACAACCGCCACTGGCCCAAGAACCTCCCGGCCGCGGTGCTCAAGGAGAAGGCCGGGAACCTCGTCCCGTACGGCGGCGACCCGCAGTGGGAGTGCGGCAACCCGTCCGGCTGCGGCGACTACAGCGTCGGCGGCATCCGTCCGCTCAAGAACAAGAAGGGCTGGGTCCGCTCCACCCACTACCGCCACCCCGGCGCCCGTACCGTCGTCGCCGCCGAGCCGTCCGGCCGGCTGGTCGCCTACGGTGTGCTCGGGCTGCGTGCGGTCCGCTGGCGCGAGACCAGGCCGGGCATCGGGCAGTGGGGCAACCCGGACGACCTCGGCGGCGGCCCGCTCGCGCCCGCGCTCGGCGGCGCAACGCTGAAGGACGGCCGCCAACTGCTGTTCGCGCTGCGCTTCTCCGAGCTCGGCGGCCGCGGCGGGCCCAACCGGCGCGAGGTCGTCCTGCTGGAGCAGGGCTCCCCCGGCGGCGCGTTCCTGGCCTGGAAGGGACTCGGCAACCCCGAGCGGGGAGACGACCGCGGCCGCCGCATCGGCGTCCCCGTCGCTGTCGCGGCTCCCGACGGCCGGGTCCATCTCTTCGTCCGCAACGCCGACAAGGGCATCAGCACACGGGTCCGCGACGCCTCAGGGAACTGGGACCGCTGGCGCGACCTCGGCGGCGAGGAGATCCAGGACGGCCTGTCGACGGTCGTGGACCGCGCGGGCCGGGTCCATGTCTTTGCCGCCGGCCGCGAGGGCGTACACCACTGGACGCAGGACACGATGGGCCTGCCGCTCACCTACCGCGCGGGCGGCGGCCTGCCCGTGCCCGGGGACGCGATCGCCCCTGTGCCGACCCACGACGGCGGCATAGAGCTGTACTACCGCAGGCCGACCGCCACGGCCGTGATGGCCGTACGCGCCGGGGGCGCCCCCGCACGGCCCCGCAAGGAGGGCTTCGGCGGCTACGCCCCGGTGAGCGTGGCCGCGGCGCCCGGCGGCCCCGTACTGCTCGGCAAGGACACCCACGGACGGTTCCAACTCCGCACCGGCAGAAGGGTCCTGACGCGCACTCGGGGCATGGCGGCACTGGACGCGCCCGCCCTTCACATAGGCCGCTCGGGCGCCACCGTGGTGGGCCTGGGGGCAGACGCGCACCCCTGGACCTGGCAGCCCGAGGCAGGAACCGCCGGCTGATCCGGCTTCAGCGCAGACAGACACAGCAAAGGGGCCCCGCACCGAAGTGCGGGGCCCCAGCTGTTGCTCCAGGAGCAACCAGGTCAGATCAGCAATTACTTGTTGATCTTGATGACCTGGCCGGCGCCCACAGTCCGGCCACCCTCACGGATGGCGAACTTGAGGCCCTCCTCCATGGCGACCGGCTGAATCAGGTTGACCGTCATGGTGGTGTTGTCGCCCGGCATGACCATCTCGGTGCCCTCGGGGAGGGTCACAACGCCGGTCACGTCCGTGGTACGGAAGTAGAACTGCGGGCGGTAGTTGTTGAAGAAGGGGGTGTGACGACCACCCTCGTCCTTCGACAGAATGTAGGCCTGGGCCTCGAACTCGGTGTGCGGCGTGACCGAACCGGGCTTGATGATGACCTGGCCGCGCTCGACGTCCTCGCGCTTGATGCCACGGAGGAGCAGACCGACGTTCTCACCGGCCTGGCCCTCGTCGAGCAGCTTGCGGAACATCTCGATGCCGGTGACCGTGGTGGTGGTCTTCTCCTGCTTGATGCCCACGATGTCAACGGTCTCGTTGACCTTGAGGACACCACGCTCGATACGACCGGTGACGACGGTGCCACGACCGGTGATCGTGAAGACGTCCTCGATCGGCATCAGGAACGGCTTGTCGACGTCACGCTCGGGCTGCGGGATGGACTCGTCGACGGCCTTCATCAGGTCGAGGACGGTCTGGCCCCACTCCTTGTCACCCTCGAGCGCCTTGAGCGCCGAGACCTTGACGACCGGAAGGTCGTCGCCCGGGAACTCGTACTCGGAGAGCAGCTCGCGGACCTCGAGCTCGACGAGCTCCAGGATCTCCTCGTCGTCCACCATGTCGGCCTTGTTCAGGGCGACAACGATGTACGGAACGCCAACCTGGCGGGCCAGGAGCACGTGCTCCTTGGTCTGCGGCATCGGGCCGTCGGTCGCGGCGACCACGAGGATGGCGCCGTCCATCTGCGCCGCACCCGTGATCATGTTCTTGATGTAGTCCGCGTGACCGGGGCAGTCGACGTGCGCGTAGTGACGCGACTCCGTCTGGTACTCGACGTGCGCGATCGAGATCGTGATACCGCGCTGGCGCTCCTCAGGAGCCTTGTCGATCTGGTCGAAGGCCGAGGCCTCGTTCAGGTCCGGGTACGCGTCATGCAGCACCTTGGTAATGGCGGCCGTGAGGGTCGTCTTACCGTGGTCGATGTGACCGATGGTGCCGATGTTGACGTGCGGCTTAGTCCGCTCGAACTTCGCCTTCGCCACTGGGGTCCTCCTGTGGAGTGGTTCTGTACGCCTTACTCATCGGCGCCAGGTGATCTTTGCTGGATGGCCGGGGCCCGGGACATTCCGGCCGAATACTTGCGTAACGGCTGGAATGTCCCCAGCAGGCTCCGGTAACAAGCCTAAAGCGTGTACTCGGGAGAGTTACTCGCCCTTGGCCTTCGCGATGATCTCCTCGGCGACGTTCCGCGGAACCTCGGCGTAGGAGTCGAACTGCATCGAGTAGCTTGCGCGACCCGAGGTCTTGCTGCGGAGGTCTCCGACGTAGCCGAACATCTCCGACAGCGGAACCAGGCCCTTGACGACCCGGGCACCGCTGCGCTCCTCCATGGCCTGAATCTGGCCACGGCGGGAGTTGAGGTCGCCGATGACATCGCCCATGTAGTCCTCGGGCGTGGTGACCTCGACGGCCATCATCGGCTCGAGGAGCACGGGGGACGCCTTGCGGGCACCCTCCTTGAACGCCTGCGAACCAGCGATCTTGAACGCGAGTTCGGAGGAGTCGACCTCGTGGTAGCCACCGTCGATCAGGGTGACGCGGACGCCCACCATCTCGTAGCCGGCCAGGATGCCGAACTGCATGGCTTCCTGCGCACCCGCGTCCACCGAGGGGATGTACTCACGGGGGATGCGGCCACCGGTGACCTTGTTCACGAACTCGTAGGTCGCGTCGCCGCCCTCGATGGGCTCCAGCGCGATCTGCACCTTCGCGAACTGACCGGTACCACCGGTCTGCTTCTTGTGCGTGTAGTCGATACGCTCGACGGCCTTGCGGATCGTCTCGCGGTACGCGACCTGCGGCTTGCCGACGTTCGCCTCGACGCGGAACTCGCGCCGCATGCGGTCGACGAGCACCTCGAGGTGAAGCTCGCCCATGCCACCGATGATGGTCTGGCCGGTCTCCTCGTCGGAGTGGACCTGGAAGGAGGGGTCCTCCTCCGCGAGACGCTGGATGGCGACACCCAGCTTCTCCTGGTCACCCTTGGACTTGGGCTCGATGGCGACCTGAATAACCGGAGCCGGGAAGTCCATGGACTCCAGGATCACCGGGTTCTTGTCGTCACACAGCGTCTCACCGGTGGTGGTCTGCTTCAGGCCCATCACGGCGACGATGTCACCGGCGCCCACCGACTCGATCTCCTCACGCTTGTTCGCGTGCATACGGTAGATCTTGCCGATGCGCTCCTTCTTGCCCTTGGTGGGGTTCAGCACAGCGGTGCCGGACTCCAGGCGACCCGAGTAGACCCGGATGAAGGTGAGCTTGCCCAGGTGCGGGTCGCTCGCGATCTTGAAGGCCAGGGCGGCCAGCGGCTCGTCCTCGGACGGCTTGCGCGTGATGACCTTCTCCGCGTCCTTGACGTCGTGGCCATCAATGCCTTCGACGTCCAGGGGGGAGGGGAGGTAGCGCACAACCGCGTCGAGCAGGGGCTGCACGCCCTTGTTCTTGAACGCGGTACCGCAGAAGACGGGGGTGACGGTGGTGCCGCCGCCCTTGCCGGACGCGATGGTGATACGACGGATCGCGGCGTACAGCTGCTCCTCGGTGGGCTCGACGCCCTCCAGGTACAGCTCCATGATCTCTTCGTCGTTCTCCGCGACGGTCTCGACCAGCTTGCCGCGCCACTCCTCGGCGGCCTCGGTGTGCGTGGCCGGGATGTCGACGACGTCGTACATCTCGCCCTTGGTGGCCTCGGCGGACCAGACAAGAGCCTTCATACGAACGAGGTCGACGATGCCCTTGAAGTCTGCCTCGGCACCGATCGGCAGCTGCATCACGATCGGGGTCGCGCCGAGGCGGTCCACGATCATGTCGACGCAGCGGTGGAACTCGGCACCGGTGCGGTCGAGCTTGTTGACGAAGCAGATACGCGGAACGCCGTAGCGGTCCGCCTGACGCCAGACGGTCTCGGACTGCGGCTCAACGCCGGCGACACCGTCGAACACCGTGACGGCACCGTCGAGCACGCGGAGCGAACGCTCCACCTCGACCGTGAAGTCGACGTGACCCGGGGTGTCGATGATGTTGATGGTGTGATCGACGTCCTCGAGCGGCCAGTGACAGGTCGTCGCGGCGGACGTAATCGTGATGCCGCGCTCCTGCTCCTGCTCCATCCAGTCCATCGTGGCAGCGCCGTCGTGGACCTCACCGATCTTGTAGCTCACACCGGTGTAAAACAGGATGCGCTCGGTGGTCGTCGTCTTGCCCGCGTCGATGTGGGCCATGATCCCAATGTTGCGGACCTTGGCCAGGTCAAGCGAAGTGGTGGCCATAAGGCTCAATCTTCTCTCGGTCTCGATGTGGGTAGCGACTACCAGCGGTAGTGCGCGAAGGCCTTGTTGGACTCGGCCATCTTGTGCGTGTCCTCACGCTTCTTGACCGAAGCGCCGAGGCCGTTGGAGGCGTCGAGCAGTTCGTTCATGAGGCGCTCGGTCATGGTCTTCTCGCGACGGGCGCGGGAGTAACCCACGACCCAGCGGAGCGCGAGGGTGCCGGCGCGACCGGGCTTGACCTCGATCGGCACCTGGTAGGTGGCGCCACCGACACGGCGGGACTTGACCTCGAGAGTCGGCTTGACGTTCTCGAGAGCGCGCTTCAGCGTGATGACCGGGTCGGCGCCGGTCTTCTCGCGGAGGCCTTCCATGGCGCCGTAGACGATCCGCTCGGCAGTGGAACGCTTGCCGTTGAGCAGGATCTTGTTGATCAGCGACGTGACAAGAGGAGAACCGTAGACCGGGTCGATGATGACCGGGCGCTTCGGGGCGGGGCCCTTACGAGGCATTCTTACTTCTCCTTCTTGGCGCCGTAGCGGCTGCGGGCCTGCTTGCGGTTCTTGACACCCTGGGTGTCGAGGGAACCGCGGATGATCTTGTAGCGAACACCCGGCAGGTCCTTCACACGGCCACCACGCACGAGCACGATGGAGTGCTCCTGCAGGTTGTGTCCCTCACCCGGAATGTAGGCCGTGACCTCGATGCCGGAGGTCAGACGCACACGCGCGACCTTCCGCAGGGCCGAGTTCGGCTTCTTCGGGGTGGTCGTGAACACACGCGTGCAGACGCCGCGGCGCTGAGGAGAACCCTCGAGTGCGGGCGTCTTGTTCTTCTCGACCTTGTCCTGCCGGCCCTTCCGGACCAGCTGCTGGATCGTAGGCACTACTTCTCCGGTTTCTGTGTGCCGTATGTGAAACTAACCTGGAACGTCGCCGACCCACGCGGTCGGGTGTGTCGAATGCTGCAGGCTCCCCCGCAAAGGGAAGAGAGCGCAGATTACGGTGGCCTTTCGCGGACTCGCCATGCGGTTGAGGACACGCACACGAGCCCAGGCACACCCCAGGCACAAGGTCAGAGCGTACCTACCGCATCGGCTCCGGTCAAAACAAATGCACACGCGCAGGACACACCAGCCTGCAATGGACGACACAGGGCGGCCATCCGCGAGGGATGACCGCCCTGTGGGCGTACGCTGCGTCATTCCGGAGGACGCCCCCGGAACCCCCAGCGTTTACTGGTTGTACGGACCGTAGTCGTAGTCCTCCAGCGGAACGGCCTGGCCGGAGCCGGTGCCGAACGGCGAGTAGTCGATGTCGTCGTAGCCGACGGCCGAGTACATCGCGGCCTTGGCCTCCTCGGTGGGCTCCACCCGGATGTTGCGGTAACGGGACAGGCCCGTACCGGCCGGGATGAGCTTACCGATGATGACGTTCTCCTTGAGGCCGATCAGGGAGTCCGACTTGGCGTTGATCGCCGCGTCGGTCAGAACCCTGGTCGTCTCCTGGAAGGACGCCGCGGACAGCCACGACTCGGTCGCCAGCGAGGCCTTGGTGATACCCATCAGCTGCGGACGGCCGGAGGCGGGGTGACCGCCCTCGGTGACCACACGACGGTTCTCGGTCTCGAACTTCGAGCGCTCGACGAGCTCGCCCGGCAGCAGTTCCGCGTCGCCGGACTCGATGATCGTCACACGGCGCAGCATCTGCCGGATGATGATCTCGATGTGCTTGTCGTGGATCGACACACCCTGCGAGTTGTAGACCTTCTGGACCTCGCCGACCAGGTGGACCTGGACCGCGCGCTGACCGAGGATCCGCAGCACGTCGTGCGGGTTGGTGGCACCCACGGTGAGCTTCTGGCCCACCTCGACGTGGTCGCCCTCGCCCACCAGCAGACGGGCACGCTTCGAGATCGGGAACGGCGTCTCGTCGCTGCCGTCGTCGGGGGTGACGACGATCTTCTTGGTCTTCTCGGTCTCCTCGATACGGATGCGGCCTGCCGCCTCCGAGATCGGGGCGACACCCTTGGGCGTACGAGCCTCGAAGAGCTCGACGACACGGGGCAGACCCTGGGTGATGTCGTCACCGGCCACACCACCGGTGTGGAAGGTACGCATCGTGAGCTGGGTACCGGGCTCACCGATGGACTGGGCGGCGATGATGCCGACCGCCTCACCGATGTCGACCAGCTTGCCGGTGGCCAGCGAACGGCCGTAGCAGAAGGCACAGGTGCCGACCGCCGACTCACAGGTCAGGACCGAGCGGGTCTTGACCTCCACGACACCGGCGCCCACCAGGGCGTCGATGAGCACGTCACCCAGGTCGACATTGGCCGGCGCGATGACCTTGCCGTCGACGACGACGTCCTCGGCGAGCATCCGCGCGTACACGGAGGTCTCGACGTCCTCGGTCTTGCGCAGCACACCGTCGGCGCCGCGCTCCGCGATCTTGAGCTTCAGACCGCGGTCGGTGCCGCAGTCCTCCTCGCGGATGATGACGTCCTGCGAGACGTCGACCAGACGACGGGTCAGGTAACCCGAGTCGGCGGTACGCAGGGCGGTGTCCGCCAGACCCTTACGGGCACCGTGCGTGGAGATGAAGTACTCCAGCACGGACAGACCCTCACGGAACGACGCCTTGATGGGCCGCGGGATGGTCTCGTTCTTGGCGTTGGACACCAGACCACGCATACCGGCGATCTGACGCATCTGCATCATGTTTCCGCGAGCACCCGAGTTGACCATCATGGAGACCGGGTTGGTCTTCGGGAAGTTCGCGTTCATCGCCTCGGCAACCTCGTTGGTCGCCTTGGTCCAGATGGTGATGAGTTCCTGCGTGCGCTCCTGCTTGGTGATCAGACCGCGCTCGTACTGCTTCTGGACCTTCTCGTCCTGCGCCTCGTAGCCCTTGACGATCGCCTTTTTGGCGTCGGGGACCACGATGTCGGAGATGGCCACGGTGACACCCGAGCGGGTCGCCCAGAAGAAGCCCGCCGCCTTCAGGTTGTCGAGCGTCGCCGCCACGATGACCTTGGGGTAGCGCTCGGCCAGGTCGTTGACGATCTCGGAGAGCTGCTTCTTGCCCACCGTGTAGTCGACGAACGGGTAGTCCTCGGGCAGCAGCTCGTTGAAGAGCGCGCGGCCCAGAGTCGTACGCAGCCGGAAGCTGTCACCCTGCTGCCACTCGCCCGCGGCGATGTCCGAGCCCTCCTCCGCGACCGGCGGGGTCCAGCCACGCGGCGGGATCGTGCCGACCGGGAAGCGGATGTCGACCTTCGCCTGGAGCGAGAGCTCCCGGGCGTCGAAGGCCATGATCGCCTCGGCGGTGGAGTTGAACGCACGGCCCTCGCCGCGCACCTCGCGCTCCTCCTCGTCCGTGGTGAGGAAGAAGAGGCCGAGCACCATGTCCTGGGTGGGCATGGTGACGGGACGGCCGTCGGCCGGCTTGAGGATGTTGTTCGAGGACAGCATCAGGATGCGGGCCTCGGCCTGCGCCTCCGCGGACAGCGGCAGGTGCACGGCCATCTGGTCACCGTCGAAGTCCGCGTTGAACGCGGTGCAGACGAGCGGGTGGATCTGGATGGCCTTGCCCTCGACCAGCTGCGGCTCGAAGGCCTGGATGCCGAGGCGGTGCAGCGTGGGCGCACGGTTCAGCAGAACGGGGTGCTCGGCGATGACCTCTTCGAGGACGTCGTACACGACCGTGCGGCCGCGCTCGACCATCCGCTTGGCGCTCTTGATGTTCTGCGCGTGGTTCAGGTCGACCAGGCGCTTCATCACGAACGGCTTGAAGAGCTCCAGCGCCATGGCCTTGGGCAGACCGCACTGGTGCAGCTTCAGCTGCGGACCGACGACGATGACGGAACGCGCGGAGTAGTCCACACGCTTACCGAGCAGGTTCTGACGGAAACGGCCCTGCTTGCCCTTGAGCATGTCGCTCAGGGACTTCAGCGGGCGGTTACCGGGACCGGTCACCGGGCGACCACGGCGGCCGTTGTCGAACAGCGCGTCGACGGCCTCCTGCAGCATCCGCTTCTCGTTGTTCACGATGATCTCGGGGGCACCGAGGTCAAGGAGACGCTTGAGGCGGTTGTTGCGGTTGATCACGCGGCGGTACAGGTCGTTCAGGTCGGAGGTCGCGAAGCGGCCACCGTCCAGCTGCACCATCGGACGCAGGTCCGGCGGGATGACCGGCACGCAGTCGAGCACCATGCCCTTGGGGCTGTTGCTGGTCTGCAGGAACGCGGAGACGACCTTGAGGCGCTTGAGCGCACGGGTCTTCTTCTGGCCCTTGCCAGTACGGATGATCTCGCGGAGACGCTCGGCCTCCTCCTCGAGGTCGAAGGACTCCAGGCGCTTCTGCAGCGCCGCGGCACCCATCGAGCCGTCGAAGTACGTGCCGAAGCGGTCACGCAGCTCGCGGTAGAGCAGCTCGTCACCCTCCAGGTCCTGGACCTTGAGGTTCTTGAAGCGGTTCCACACCTCGTCGAGACGGTCGATCTCGCGCTGCGCACGGTCGCGCAGCTGCTTCATCTCACGCTCGGCGCCTTCGCGCACCTTGCGGCGCACATCGGCCTTGGCACCCTCGGCCTCGAGCTCGGCCAGGTCGGTCTCGAGCTTCTTGGCGCGGGCTTCGAGGTCGGAGTCGCGGCGGTTCTCGACCTGCTGGCGCTCGACGGAGACATGAGCCTCCAGCGAGGGCAGGTCGCGCGTACGGCGCTCCTCGTCCACGAACGTGATCATGTACGCGGCGAAGTAGATGACCTTCTCGAGGTCCTTCGGCGCGAGGTCGAGCAGGTAGCCAAGGCGCGACGGGACGCCCTTGAAGTACCAGATGTGGGTGACGGGAGCGGCCAGCTCAATGTGGCCCATCCGCTCACGGCGCACCTTGGCGCGGGTGACCTCTACGCCACAGCGCTCACAGATGATGCCCTTGAAGCGGACACGCTTGTACTTGCCGCAGTAGCACTCCCAGTCCCGGGTCGGACCGAAGATCTTCTCGCAGAAGAGTCCGTCCTTCTCGGGCTTGAGCGTGCGGTAGTTGATGGTCTCCGGCTTCTTGACCTCGCCGTGCGACCACTGTCGGATGTCGTCCGCGGTGGCAAGGCCGATCCGCAGCTCGTCGAAGAAGTTGACGTCGAGCACTTGTCGTCAATCCCTCTTTCGGGGTCGTGTCTCAATCATGGTCTGTACGGGTCCGGGGCAGGGCCGGGACCTCACGAGGAGGTCCCGGCCAGACCCGTCAGACCTCTTCGACGCTGCTCGGCTCACGCCGGGACAGGTCGATACCGAGCTCCTCCGCCGCGCGGAAGACGTCCTCGTCCGTGTCGCGCATCTCGATGGACATGCCGTCCGAGGAGAGCACCTCCACGTTGAGGCAGAGCGACTGCATTTCCTTGATGAGCACCTTGAAGGACTCGGGAATGCCGGGCTCAGGGATGTTCTCGCCCTTGACGATGGCCTCGTAGACCTTCACGCGGCCTGTGACGTCGTCGGACTTGATGGTCAGCAGCTCCTGGAGGGCGTACGCGGCGCCATAAGCCTCCAGCGCCCACACCTCCATCTCACCGAATCGCTGGCCACCGAACTGGGCCTTACCACCCAGCGGCTGCTGGGTGATCATCGAGTACGGGCCGGTCGAGCGGGCGTGCAGCTTGTCGTCGACCAGGTGGTGGAGCTTGAGGATGTACATGTACCCGATCGAGATCGGGTCCGGGAACGGCTCGCCGGAGCGGCCGTCGAACAGGTTGGCCTTGCCGGACGGCTGGACCAGCCGGTCACCGTCGCGGTTCGGGATCGTGGCCTCGAAGAGACCGGCGATCTCGTCCTCGCGCGCACCGTCGAAGACCGGGGTCGCGACGTTGGTGCCCGGCTCGACCTGGTCGGCGCCGATGGCCTGCAGGCGCTGGGCCCAGTCGTCGGCCAGACCGGAGACGTCCCAGCCGCGGCTGGCGAGCCAGCCGAGGTGGATCTCGAGGACCTGTCCCGGGTTCATCCGGGACGGGACACCGAGCGGGTTGAGGATGATGTCGACCGGGGTGCCGTCCTCCAGGAACGGCATGTCCTCGATCGGCAGGATCTTCGAGATGACGCCCTTGTTGCCGTGACGGCCGGCGAGCTTGTCACCATCGGTGATCTTGCGCTTCTGCGCGACGTACACGCGAACCAGCTGGTTCACGCCGGGCGGCAGCTCGTCGCCCTCCTCGCGGTCGAAGACGCGTACGCCGATGATCTTGCCGGTCTCGCCGTGGGGCACCTTCAGCGAGGTGTCACGGACCTCACGCGCCTTCTCACCGAAGATCGCGCGGAGCAGACGCTCCTCCGGGGTCAGCTCGGTCTCACCCTTGGGCGTGACCTTGCCGACCAGGATGTCGCCGGCGACGACCTCGGCACCGATACGGATGATGCCGCGCTCGTCGAGGTCGGCGAGGACCTCCTCGGAGACGTTCGGGATGTCCCGGGTGATCTCCTCCGGGCCGAGCTTGGTGTCACGGGCGTCGACCTCGTGCTCCTCGATGTGGATCGAGGAGAGGACATCGTCCTGCACGAGGCGCTGCGACAGGATGATCGCGTCCTCGTAGTTGTGACCCTCCCACGGCATGAAGGCGACCAGCAGGTTCTTGCCGAGCGCCATCTCGCCCTGCTCGGTGGCCGGACCGTCGGCGAGGACCTGGCCCTCGACGACCCGGGCGCCCTCGTCCACGACAACCTTCTGGTTGACCGAGGTGCCCTGGTTCGACCGGGAGAACTTGGCGATGCGGTACGTGGTGTACGTGCCGTCGTCGTTGGCGACGGTGATGTAGTCCGCGGAGACCTCCTGGACAACACCTTCCTTCTCCGCCTTGATGACGTCACCGGCGTCGACCGCGCAGCGGTACTCCATGCCGGTGCCGACCAGCGGCGCCTCGGCCGTGATCAGCGGAACGGCCTGACGCATCATGTTCGCGCCCATGAGGGCACGGTTGGCGTCGTCGTGCTCGAGGAACGGGATCATGGCGGTCGCGACCGACACCATCTGGCGCGGCGAGACGTCCATGTAGTCCACGTCGGAGCCCGGGACGTAGTCGACCTCGCCGCCACGACGGCGGACCAGGACACGGGCTTCGGCGAAGCGCATGTCGTCGGTCAGCGCGGCGTTGGCCTGCGCGATGACGAACCGGTCTTCCTCGTCGGCGGTCAGGTAGTCGACCTCGTCGGTCACCTGGTCGTCGACGACCTTGCGGTACGGCGTCTCGACGAAGCCGAACGCGTTGACCCGGCCGTAGGAGGCGAGCGAGCCGATCAGACCGATGTTCGGGCCTTCAGGGGTCTCGATCGGGCACATGCGGCCGTAGTGCGACGGGTGCACGTCACGGACCTCGAAGCCGGCCCGCTCACGGGACAGACCACCCGGGCCAAGCGCGGACAGACGGCGCTTGTGGGTGAGACCCGACAGCGGGTTGTTCTGGTCCATGAACTGCGACAGCTGGCTGGTGCCGAAGAACTCCTTGATGGAGGCGACGACCGGCCGGATGTTGATCAGGGTCTGCGGCGTGATCGCCTCGACGTCCTGGGTCGTCATGCGCTCACGCACAACGCGCTCCATACGAGCCAGACCCGTGCGGACCTGGTTCTGGATGAGCTCGCCGACGTTGCGCAGACGACGGTTGCCGAAGTGGTCGATGTCGTCGGTCTCGACGACGATCTGGGTGCCGCTCTCGCCCACGGTCTCGGTCTCACCGGCGTGCAGCTTGACCAGGTACTTGATGGTCGCGATGACGTCGTCGGTGGTGAGCACGCCGGCGTCCAGCGGCTCTTCGGCGCCGAGCTTCTTGTTCACCTTGTAGCGGCCGACCTTGGCGAGGTCGTAACGCTTCGGGTTGAAGTAGAGGTTCTCGAGCAGCGTCTGAGCGGCCTCGCGCGTCGGCGGCTCGCCCGGGCGGAGCTTGCGGTAGATGTCGAGCAGCGCGTCGTCCTGGCCCTGGGTGTGGTCCTTCTCCAGGGTGGCGCGCATGGACTCGTACTCGCCGAACTCCTCGAGGATCTGCTCGGTGGTCCAGCCGAGAGCCTTGAGCAGGACGGTGACGGACTGCTTGCGCTTGCGGTCGATGCGAACGCCGACCATGTCGCGCTTGTCGATCTCCATCTCCAGCCAGGCACCCCGGGACGGGATGATCTTGGCTGTGAAGATGTCCTTGTCGGACGTCTTGTCGATGTTGGAGTCGAAGTAGACACCCGGCGAGCGGACCAGCTGCGACACGACGACACGCTCGGTGCCGTTGATGACGAAGGTGCCCTTGTTGGTCATGAGCGGGAAGTCGCCCATGAAGACCGTCTGGGACTTGATCTCGCCGGTCTCGTTGTTGGTGAACTCGGCCGTGACGAAGAGCGGGGCCGCGTACGTGAAGTCGCGCTCCTTGCACTCGTCGATGGAGTTCTTCGGAGGCTCGAAACGGTGGTCGCGGAAGGTCAGCGACATCGACCCGGAGAAGTCCTCGATCGGAGAGATCTCCTCGAAGATCTCTTCCAGACCGGACTTGGTGGGGACGTCCTGTCCGCTGTCCAGAGCCGCCTCGACACGAGCCTTCCATGCGGCATTGCCGAGCAGCCAGTCAAAGCTCTCAGTCTGCAACGCGAGGAGGTTCGGAACCTCGAGGGGCTCCTTGATCTTTGCAAAGGAGATGCGCAGCGGGGCGGTGCTGGCGCCGTTGTTCGTATTCGCGGTCGAGGCGTTGCGCGAGGCGGCCAAGAGGGGGTCCTTCCGAGGGCTCGGACTCACTACGCGCGTACCGGTCCCACCATGGGCACGGAGACAGACGCTCCTGGTTGGCCAAATGGCCAGCTCAGGGATGCTTCAGTCAACGATGCTCATACGTGGGGATGCCCCTGGTGACGGGCAGGGGGCAGTTAACAGGCAGCGCAAAGGGTCAGTGTAGCCACTTGGCACACTGATGTCCAGTGCGGGTTTTCGAGACCCTCGTTGTTCTCAACTCCGCGGCTTGCCCTCGCGCCAGCAGGCGCACCTCGATACTGCCCGTTCGGTCGTCGATCCATGCCTCGGATCCGGATCCTTGTGACGACGCGTCCTGAGAATTGCGCGCTACGTGCGGTTCGTCAAGGCCCCCCAACCCAAACTGGCTGCTGAGATCGTCACTGACCAGCGTCAGGGGCGCACGGCGAAGATCACGATACCCACCGGATCCGGAAGAACAGGGCAGGCCTCGCACACGTCGAAGGGCGACCACCCGTCTGGGTGATCGCCCTTCGCTGTGTCCCTTGCGGCTCCTATGCGGAACCACGCGTCAGAGACTCAATCCACGCGCCGGTGGGCGCAAGTGGGGACTTACTTGACCTCGACGGACGCGCCGGCACCCTTGAGGGACTCGGCGGCCTTCTCGGCGGCGTCCTTGGCGACCTTCTCGAGAACGGGCTTCGGGGCGCCGTCCACGAGGTCCTTGGCCTCCTTCAGACCCAGGGAGGTCAGCTCACGCACGACCTTGATGACCTGGATCTTCTTCTCGCCGGCGCCGGTGAGGATGACGTCGAACTCGTCCTGCTCGGCCTCGGCCTCGGCCGGGGCGGCAGCGGCGCCACCAGCGGCAGCGGCGACCGGAGCGGCGGCGGTGACGTCGAACTTCTCCTCGAACGCCTTCACGAACTCGGAGAGCTCGATGAGGGTCATCTCCTCGAACTGCGCAAGCAGGTCGTCCTGGCTGAGCTTCGCCATGATGGGCGATCCTTCCACTAAATCGGCTGGTGCCGGGATGTATATGTCGGCGGGCGTTCGGCCCGCTGCGACCAGCTCGCCTTCAGGCGGCGCTGATCAATGCGCGAGCCGAATTACTCGGCACCGCCCTGCTCGGCCTTCTTGGCACGAAGCGCCTCCGCGGTGCGGACGAACTTCGAGGGAAGCGCCTGGAAGAGCGCGGCAGCCTGGGACTGCTTGCCCTTCATGGCGCCCGCCAGCTTGGCGAGCAGAACCTCGCGGGACTCGAGGTCCGCAAGCTTCTTGATCTCATCGGCGGACAGCGCCTTACCGTCAAGGACACCGCCCTTGATGATGAGGTTGGGGTTGTCCTTGGCGAAGTCACGAAGACCCTTCGCCGACTCCACCGGGTCACCGGTGACGAAGGCAACCGCTGTCGGACCGTTGAACAGGTCGTCAAGCGTGTTGATCCCGGCCTCGTTGGCCGCAATCTTGGTCAGCGTGTTCTTCACCACGGCGTACTGGGCGTTCTCACCGAGCGAACGGCGCAGCTGCTTGAGCTGAGCCACGGTGAGACCCCGGTACTCGGTCAGCACGGCGGCGTTCGAGCTGCGGAACTGCTCCGCGAGCTCGGCTACCGCGGCAGCCTTGTCGGGCCTTGCCATAGAGCGTCGGCCTCCTTCCGGGTGATGAGGACCGCTCAGAAGGGGCTGGGCAAAACGAAACGCCCCGGCGCAGGCGCACGGGGCGTAGCTCAACCGAATGGAATCCGGGAGCTGTCCACAGTCACCTGCGCAGGACGTCCGCAGCTAGCGGATCCTTCGGCCGCCACACCCTCTACGAGAGCACGGCAACGACCAGCGGTCTTTGGCTTCTGTGGAAGCGTACGGGACCGGATCCCGGTCAGGCAAATCGGGCCGTACGGCTCACTCCTGGCCGCTCCCGATGTCCTTGAACATCTCGGCCAGGTCCGCCGTCGCGGAGGCCGGCGGCGCCTTCACGACGACCGGTTTGTTGTAGTCGAGGAACGTGATGGTGAGATCCAGCGGGCCCTTCTCGGCGGCCGCGCGGGTGCGGAACTGCTTGGTGTGATCGTTCCCGTCGATCCACATGTCCATCGTGACGGCCTTGACGCCCATCTCCTCGTACTTCTTGAGGCTCTTCTCCCGGCGCTGCCTGGTCGCCGCGTCCTCGCCCTTGAGACTCGCGCGCATCACGTCCAGCGGCACGGTGCCCGCGTAGTGGGTGGTGGCCACGCCGTCGACCGTCTCCTGGCCGACCTTCTTGAGGTCCTTGGCGGCGGTCAGCGAGGACGAGTCCTCCGTCGGGTTCCGGTCCGCCTGGCCGCCCAGCCCGGACAGCGGGTCCTGGCCGCCCTTGCCCAGCCCGGACAGGTCGAACTTGAGCCACGTCTTGCCGTCCAGCTCGGCAGCGGCCTTCTCGCCTCCGTTGAGGTACATGACGCCGCCGACGAGGCGGATCTCGACCTCGGCGTTCTCCCCGGCGCTCTTCTGCTTCATCTTCATCCGCAGGGCGAGCGGCTTCAGCGCCATCGCAGCCTGGCCCTCGATCGCGCCGCCCCCCGGCACCTGGCCCTTCATGCGGTACGAGAGCGAGGTCAGCTTCTCGTTCTGGTCGGCCGCGCGCTTGACCGCCGCCGCCAGGGTGACCCGGAGCGGCTTCTGCGCGGCCGGGCGGTCCGGCTTCGGCGTGGTGCCCGCCGAACAGGCCGCGGTGCCGCACAGCAGCGCTCCGGCGAGCAGCCCCCCGGCCGCCTTCCGGTACATCGGATGCATGTTCCCCCCACAGGTGTACGTGATGCTCCGCAAACCCTCGTGACACTACCGTTCGACTCCGACAGCGCCAGTGATTAAAAGCGGCGCCTGAGCAAAAACCGGCCCCCGCGCCTCTGTCGAGGTGCGGGGGCCGGTTCACGTACCGAGTGAGCCGTCAGGCTCAGACCGCGGCCGGGTCCTCCTCGACGAGGAGGTTGCGGGTGCGGTTGGAGTCCAGCGGGATGCCGGGGCCCATCGTCGTGGTCAGGGTCGCCTTCCTGATGTAGCGGCCCTTCGCGGCGGACGGCTTGAGACGGAGGATCTCCTCCAGCGCCGCGGCGTAGTTCTCGACCAGCTTCGTCTCGTCGAAGGAGACCTTGCCGATGATGAAGTGCAGGTTCGAGTGCTTGTCGACGCGGAACTCGATCTTGCCGCCCTTGATGTCGTTCACAGCCTTGGTGACATCGGGGGTGACGGTGCCGGTCTTCGGGTTCGGCATCAGACCACGCGGACCGAGCACGCGGCCGAGGCGGCCGACCTTGCCCATGAGGTCCGGGGTGGCGACGACGGCGTCGAAGTCCAGACGGCCCTTCGCAACCTCGTCGATCAGTTCGTCGGAGCCGACAATGTCGGCGCCAGCGGCTTCCGCGGCCGCAGCACGGTCACCGGTCGCGAAGACCAGGACCCGGGCGGTCTTGCCGGTGCCGTGCGGAAGGTTCACGGTGCCGCGGACCATCTGGTCGGCCTTGCGCGGGTCAACACCCAGACGCATGGCGACCTCGACGGTGCCGTCGAACTTTGTGGCGGTGGTGTCCTTGGCGAGACGGACGGCCTCGAGCGGGGCGTACAGCTTCTCCCGGTCGATCTTGGCGTCCGCAGCGCGGAGAGTCTTGCTGCGCTTCACTTCTGCTCCTGTGTTGGTTCAGGTATGGAGTCGTGGTGCGGACCAGCGCTTGGTCCTACCACTGAGGTCAACGGGGGCTGTCAGCCCTCGACCGTGATGCCCATCGAACGGGCGGTGCCGGCGATGATCTTCGACGCGGCGTCCAGGTCGTTGGCGTTCAGGTCGGGCATCTTGACCGAGGCGATCTCACGGACCTGGGCGCCGGTGAGCTTGGCAACCTTGGTCTTGTGAGGCTCGCCGGAGCCCTTGTCCACACCCGCAGCCTTGAGGATCAGCTTGGCGGCCGGCGGAGTCTTGGTGATGAAGGTGAAGGAACGGTCCTCGTAGACCGTGATCTCCACCGGCACGACCATGCCACGCTGCGACTCGGTCGCAGCGTTGTAGGCCTTGCAGAACTCCATGATGTTGACGCCGTGCTGACCCAGCGCGGGGCCGACCGGCGGAGCCGGGTTGGCCGCGCCGGCCTGGATCTGGAGCTTGATAAGCCCCGTGACCTTCTTCTTCTTGGGAGGCATTCCGGGTCCTCTTCCTATTCATGTCTTTCCTGCTGCCCAAGGGGCAACCGCACAACGATAACTGCTGGGGCTGTGCGGCCAAAAACCGAGCAGGTCAGAGCGGCTGCGAGAGCCGATCTGACCTGTTCGGAGGCGTATGTTCCAGAGGACTGCCTGAAGGAGCTAGTTCTTCTGGATCTGGTCGAAGCTCAGCTCGACCGGGGTCTCGCGGCCGAAGATCTCGACGAGGCCCTTGACCTTCTTCGAGTCGGCGTTGATCTCGTTGATCGTCGCCTGCAGCGTCGCGAACGGGCCGTCGGTGACGGTGACCGAGTCGCCGACCTCGAAGTCCAGCACCTGGACCTCGACCTTGCGGGCCGGAGCCGGCTTGCCCTCGGCCTCGGCGGCCTCGCGGGCGGCCTTCTCCTCGGCCTCCGGGGCGAGCATCTTGACGATCTCGTCCAGGGTCAGCGGGTACGGGTCGTAGGCGTTGCCCACGAAGCCGGTGACGCCGGGGGTGTTGCGGACGACGCCCCAGGACTCGTTCGTCAGGTCCATACGGACCAGGACGTATCCGGGGAGCTTGTTCTGGCGGACGTTCTTGCGCTCGCCGTTCTTGATCTGGACGATCTCTTCCTCGGGCACTTCGGCCTGGTAGATGAAGTCCTCGACGTTCAGAGAGACGGCGCGCTGCTCAAGGTTGGCCTTCACGCGCTTCTCGTAACCGGCGTACGTGTGGATGACGTACCACTCGCCGGGCAGACCGCGCAGTTCGTCGCGGAGCGCGGCGACGGGGTCGACCGGGGCGGCGGGCTCTTCCTCCACGACATCAACCGCCTCTTCGGCGGCTTCTACGTCGGCGGCCTCTTCGGCCTCGTCCTCGACAGCGGCTGCGGCGGCCTCGTCCTCGTCGACCTCGGCCACGTCGGTGGCCTCTTCCTCGACGTGCACCGCGGCCTGCTCGGCCGGCTCACCGGCGATGGAGTCGGCAGCCTCGGCCTGGTCCGGCTCCACAGCGTCCGCCGCCTCGACGATGTCGAGCTCGTCCTCCACGGACTCCGCCGACTCGATGGCGTCGTTCAGGTTCGGGTCAGACACGGTGGCTGCTTCTTCCTGGATACAGATGGGGTGGAACATGCGAAAGGGGCGCCGCTGCCGGCGCCCTCCGCGGGATCAGCCGAAGACGTACTTGACGGCTTCCTGGAACCCATAGTCAATCACGGTCACCAGACCAATCATGACGACTACGAAGACAATCACCACTGTGGTGTACGTCGACAGCTGGCTTCGAGTGGGCCAGACGACCTTGCGCAGCTCGGCAACGATCTGTCGGTAGAAGAGCGCCAGACGACCGAGGGGGCCCTTCTTGCCGCGCTTACCGCCCTTGCGGGCCTTCTTCTTCGACTCAGGCGCCTCGTCCTCGGCATCAGGCATGTCGATGGAGCCCACGGCGTCCGTCACGATCTTTCACCTGATTCCGGGTCGTGGCCGCGCCGCGCCCGGTGGAGCCGCACGGCCGGTTCATTGAATGTACGTACATGCGCACACATCCTGGCGAAGGTGTGTGTAGCAGGGCCGGAGGGACTTGAACCCCCAACCGCTGGTTTTGGAGACCAGTGCTCTACCAATTGAGCTACGACCCTTTGTGGTTTCCCCAACCTACCCCATCCGAAGATGTGGTTGGTGTGGGCCAACGACGAGTGAGTGTACGTGCTCGCAGGCCCGGCGTCGAACAGATAGCTTCGGCCCGGTTCCTGTCCGCTACTCGAAACATGTGTGCCGGGCGGGATGGCCGTCTGGGACGATGGCCGTATGAGCGCTGCAACCTCTCCTACCGAGCGCCGGGTCTCCGCCCGCATCGGTGCGATCTCCGAGTCCGCGACCCTCGCCGTCGACGCAAAGGCCAAGGCCCTCAAGGCCGCCGGACGTCCGGTGATCGGCTTCGGCGCGGGTGAGCCGGACTTCCCGACACCGGACTACATCGTCGAGGCCGCGATCGAGGCCTGCAAGAACCCGAAGTACCACCGCTACACGCCGGCGGGCGGGCTCCCCGAGCTCAAGGCCGCCATCGCCGCGAAGACGCTGCGCGACTCCGGTTACGAGGTCGAGGCCTCGCAGATCCTGGTCACCAACGGCGGCAAGCAGGCGATCTACGAGGCGTTCGCCGCGATCCTCGACCCGGGTGACGAGGTCATCGTCCCGGCTCCGTACTGGACCACCTACCCCGAGTCGATCCGCCTCGCGGGCGGCGTCCCGGTCGACGTCGTGGCCGACGAGACCACCGGCTACCGGGTCTCCGTCGAGCAACTGGAGGCTGCGCGCACGGAGCGTACGAAGGTCGTGCTCTTCGTCTCCCCGTCCAACCCGACCGGCGCGGTCTACAGCGAGGCCGACGCCGAGGCGATCGGGCGCTGGGCGCTCGAGCACGGGCTGTGGGTGCTGACGGACGAGATCTACGAGCACCTGGTCTACGGCGACGCGAAGTTCACCTCGCTGCCCGCGCTGGTGCCCGAGCTGCGCGACAAGTGCATCGTGGTCAACGGTGTGGCCAAGACCTATGCGATGACCGGCTGGCGCGTGGGGTGGATCGTCGGCCCGAAGGATGTGGTGAAGGCCGCGACCAACCTGCAGTCGCACGCCACCTCGAACGTGTCCAATGTGGCGCAGGTCGCGGCGCTCGCCGCCGTCTCCGGTTCGCTGGACGCGGTCGCCGAGATGCGGACCGCCTTCGACCGCCGCCGGCAGACGATCGTGCGAATGCTCAACGAGATCGACGGCGTGCTGTGCCCGGTGCCGGAGGGCGCCTTCTACGTATACCCCTCGGTGAAGGGGCTACTGGGCAAGGAGATCCGCGGCAAGCGCCCGCAGAGCTCGGTGGAACTGGCGGCGCTGATCCTGGACGAGGCCGAGGTGGCGGTCGTACCGGGCGAGGCCTTCGGCACGCCCGGCTATCTGCGTCTTTCGTACGCGCTGGGCGACGAGGACCTGGTCGAGGGTGTCTCACGGCTGCAGAAGCTGCTGGCCGAGGCGCGCGACTGACGTCCTGCGACGGCGGAGCCCACCGACTCGACAGAGTCGGTGGGTTCCGTTTCTTCGTTCGGGCAAGAACCCGATCGGGGAAAGCGGCTGTCCCTGGGCGCGGTGTTGCGGCAAGATCCTGGGATGGAGCGTGTACGTGACGTAACCCTGCTGCCCAAGGCTCATCTGCATCTGCACTTCACCGGGTCGATGCGGCCCACCACCCTGCTGGAGCTCGCCGACAAGTACGGCGTCCATCTGCCCGATGCCCTGACCGGCGGCGAACCGCCCAAGCTGCGGGCCACCGACGAGCGCGGATGGTTCCGTTTCCAGCGGCTCTACGACATGGCGCGGTCCTGTCTGCGCTCCCCCGAGGACATCCAGCGGCTGGTGCGCGAGGCGGCCGAGGAGGACGTCCGGGACGGTTCCGGCTGGCTGGAAATTCAGGTCGATCCGACCTCATATGCCCCCATGCTGGGCGGGCTGATCCCGGCGCTGGAGATCATTCTGGACGCGGTGGAGCGCGCCTCGCGGGAGACCGGCCTCGGGATGCGGGTGCTGGTCGCGGCGAACCGTATGAAGCACCCTCTGGATGCGCGCACACTTGCGCGGCTCGCAGTGCGCTATGCGGACCGTGGGGTTGTCGGCTTCGGCCTCTCCAACGACGAACGCCGGGGCATGGCACGGGACTTCGACCGCGCCTTCTCCATCGCGCGGGAGGGCGGCCTGCTGGCGGCGCCGCACGGCGGCGAGCTGACGGGTCCCGCTTCCGTACGGGACTGCCTGGACGATCTGCACGCCTCGCGGATCGGCCACGGGGTACGGGCGGCGGAGGACCCGCGGCTGCTGCGGAAGCTGGCGGAGCGCGGGGTGACCTGCGAGGTGTGCCCCTCGTCGAATGTCGCGCTCGGCGTGTACGAGAAGCCCGCCGATGTGCCGCTGCGCACCCTGTACGACGCGGGGGTACCGATGGCTCTGGGGGCGGACGACCCGCTCCTCTTCGGCTCGCGGCTGGCCGCCCAGTACGAACTGGCACGCAGGCACCACGGCTTCACGGACGCCGAACTGGCCGAACTGGCACGCCAGTCGGTGCGGGCGTCGGCGGCTCCGGACGAGGTGAAGGACAAGCTGCTGGCGGGGATCGACAACTGGCTGGCTACGGACTGATTCCGCGCAGCAGGGTGCGTGCAATGCCGGCGGCGAACTCGTCGAGGGGCTGTGGGGGTTTGCCGCCCTCCGTCATCTCGTAGGCGAAGGCACGCTGGGCGCAGGCGCCGAGAAGCAGCGAGGCGGCGGCGTAGGTGTCCGCCTCGGCGCCGATACGGCCCGCCTGCTGCTCGGCCCGCAGATAGACGTCCAGGCCCTGGATCGGCCTGTGCGGCCCCGCGCCCATCTCACGCATGGCCTGCTCGTGGCGTCGCTTGAGCTGCGGCTCGGCGTAGAGCGAGGCGGCGATCGGGAAGGTCTGCTCGTAGAAGAGCGCGGCCTCGCGGGCGACCGCCGTGAGGTTCTCCTCGACGGGATGCTTTCCCGGCTCGGCGGTGAGGCCGGCGAGCAGCGGGCTCAGCTTGGGCAGCCGCTCTTTCAGGACGGCGATGAACAGTTCCTCCTTGCTCGCGAAGTTCTTGTAGAGCGCGGCCTCGGAGCAGCCTGCCGCCTTGGCGATCTCCTTGGTGGTGGTGCGGGCGAGGCCGAGGGTGAGCATGAGTTCATGGGCGGCGTCGACGATGCGGGCGCGAGCCGGTTTCTGCATGGATCCTCCGACGGGACTTGACGAGTGAGTGAGTACTTACCCACTCTAGAGGTGAGTGAATACTTACCCACCCGAGGAGGGTGCGCCATGAAGCTCACAGTTTTCGGTGCGACCGGCCAAATCGGTCAGGAGATCGTCACGCAGGCGCTGGCGGCGGGGCACGAGGTGACGGCGGTGGTGCGCGATCCGGCTCGGTTCACGATCACGGGTCCCTGCCTGCAGGTGTTCCAGGCGGACCTGAAGGAGGGCGAGTCGCTGCGCAAGGCGGTCGCCGGGCGTGACGCGGTCCTCTCGGGTCTTGGTGCACGCAGGCGCGGGGACGCCGGGGTCGCGGCCGCGCTGACGCGCTCGGTGCTCTGGGCGATGGAGGCGGAGGGCACACGCCGACTGCTGGTGGTGAGCGCGGCCCCGCTCGGCCCGGTCCCCGAGCGCCAGCCGATGCTGGACCGCACGACGCTCGCGGTGATCAACACCTTGCTGAAGCCGGTGTACGACGACCTCCGTTCCATGGAGGAGGAGCTGGCGCGCAGCACGACGGACTGGACCTCGGTACGCCCGCCACGGCTGCTGAACAAGCCACTGACAGGCACGTACCGGACGGTTGTGGGCGGCACTCCGCGCAGCGGCAGGACGATCGGCCGTGCGGATGTGGCCCACGCGATGCTGGGAATGATCGAGAACCCCGCGACGGTCAAGCAGGGTGTGGGCGTGGCGTACTAGGCCCTGTCCGGGAACCGCCCCGGGTGCAACTACGCGGCTCAGTCGCACTCGTCGCCCTTGTGGTCGACCAGTTGGTAGTTGATCTTCCAGTTCTTCTGGGGCTGGGGGATCTCCAGGAGAGCGGTGGTGCTGTCCACCTGGGTCATGTACGCGGCGAGGGGCGTTTCGTTCACCCAGTCCACCCGGACCCCTGATGACCATTTCTCGTCGGCCTTCCACCACCTGCCGCCGAAGGCCGCGTACTGCATCTCGCACTCCTTGGTCATGGAGTACGGATACCTGGCGCCTATGCGTGGTTTCTTCGGGCCCATCGGGTAGGCGGGCTCGTCGGACAGCGCCCGCTGCGGTTCCTGGCCGATGCAGGGCACCTTCCCGGAGACGGGATGCAGCTCCAACGCGGGCAGTGTGGGGTCGTCGGTCTCGAAGAGGGCGGTGTCCGTGTCTATCAGCGTCATGTACCCGCCGTGGCGGTCGGCTCCGTGCGCCCAGCGGAGGACGTACTGCGGCCCCTTGTCGCCGACTTCCCAGGTGCGGCCGCCGAAGACGGCATGCCGCAGATTGCAGGTCTGGGACATGTCGTACCGGTACCTGACCCGCTCCTCGGGCTTGGCAGGCCCGGTCGCCAACGGGCCCCCCTTCCGCGGCGACGGGCTCTCGGTCGCCTTGCTCACCACACTGTCCGGCGCTCGGTCGCCGGCGGAGAGCCGCACGCCCAGCCCCGCGCCACCCGCGACCAGCACCACTGCGCAGCCGGCGACCGCCGCACGTCGGCGAGCCCGGGCCCGGTGGGCCTTCGCCAGGAATGCCTCCACCGCCGTCAGACCCCCGGCCTGACCGCCCACCTCGGCCAGATCCTTCAGGCCCCGCCTCAGCACCTCTTCCTCGTCGCTCACCGCGCGCCCCTTCCCGCATAGCCGGCCAGCGCACCCGCAGTACGCAGCCGCTCCAAGGCCCTGTTGGTACGGCTCTTGACCGTCCCGGGCGAACAGCCGAGCAGCTCGGCCGTCTGTTCCACCGACAGGTCCTCGTAGTAGCGGAGGACCACCACGGCTCGCTGGGCGCGGGGCAGAGCCGCGAGCGCGCGGCCCAGTTCGAGCCTCGCCTCCGCGCTCCCGGCCATGTCGTGACCGTCCGCCGCGCTCTCCGCTCCGGTGTGGGCGACCTCGCTGTGCCAGCGGCGCCTGCGCCAGGTCGCGTAGAGATTGACGACGGCCTTGCGGGCGTACGCCTGAGGCGAGTCCCAGCCGGCCGAGCGGCCCCAGTGCGCATAGACCCGTATCAGCGCGGTCTGCACGAGATCCTCGGCCATGTGCGGATCACCCGTCAGCAGACGGGCGGTCCGCAGCAGCGACACATGTGACGCCGTCACGAAATCCGCGAATTCCGAATCGCGAGCCGAGCCGCCCTGACGCACTGGCGCTCCCCCCGAGCGGTGTGTGGTCCGAAGACCCTGTCACTCACTCGACAACCTGGGGAGCACGGCGGGTTCCATCAGATTTTGCGGACCGATGCTTGCCTTGAGCAGGCTGGGCTGCAGACCGGGAACAGGCCGGGTTACAGGCTGACGCCGACCGTCACCGGCTCGTTGACGAGCGTGACACCGAATGCCTCGCGCACGCCCGCCACGACCTCGCGTGCGAGCGCGAGCAGGTCCTCGGTGGTGGCTTCACCGCGATTGGTGAGGGCGAGCGTGTGCTTGGTGGAGATCCGGGCCGGCCCGGTGCCGTACCCCTTGGTGAAGCCGGCCTTGTCGATCAGCCATGCCGCCGAGGTCTTGGTGCGCCCCTCCCCCGCCGGGAAGGCGGGCGGTGCGACGTCGGGGCCGAGGCGGTCGTGAACCCGGGTGAGAAAGATCTCGTACGCGGCTTGATCGAGGATCGGGTTGGTGAAGAAGGAACCCGCCGACCAGGTGTCGTGGTCCTCGGGGTCCAGCACCATGCCCTTGCCCGCGCGCAGTTTCAGTACGGTCTCGCGGGCGGCGGCCGCCGGGACACGGTCGCCCGCCTCGACGCCGAGTGCGCGCGCCGTCTCGGCGTACTTGAGCGGCGCCGACAGACCGCCCGCGTCCTCCAGCTCGAAACGGACCCGCAGGACGACATAGCGCTCGGGGTCCTGCTTGAAGCGGCTGTGGCGGTACGAGAAGGCGCACTCGGCGTTCGGGACGGTGACCGTCTCGCCGTTGCGGCGGTCGTAGGCCACGACCTCGGTGATGGTGCTGGAGACTTCCTGGCCGTACGCGCCCACGTTCTGGATCGGCGTGGCACCGGCCGAGCCGGGGATGCCCGCCAGGCACTCGATGCCCGCGAGGCCCGCTTCCACGGTGCGGGCGACGGCGTCCGTCCAGACCTCGCCCGCGGCCAACTCCAGCGTGGTACCGCACAGTTCGAAGCCGCGGGTGGCGATGCGCAGCGCGGTGCCGTCGAATCCCTTGTCGCCGATGACCAGGTTGCTGCCGCCGCCGATGATCAGCAGCGGGGTGCCTGCGGCGTCCGCCTCGCGTACGACGGCGACCACCTCGTCGTCGGTGGTCGCCGTGACGAGGCGGGTCGCGGGGCCGCCGAGCCGGAAGGTGGTCAGGGGGGCGAGGGGGGCGTCGTGGAGTTCCTGCACGGGGACAAGGGTACGGTCCGTGGCTCCACCTCTCGGGCGGGGCCACGGACCGGATGCGTACGCCGCTGTCGTACGGATCACACGGCGACGGGACACATCGCCTCCGGTCACACGCCGACGGGCACGGACTTCTCGACGGCCTCCGAGCTCACCGGGGCGTCGGCCGGTGTCAGGTGGCGGCGGCCCGGGATCAGCAGGGCGACCATGGCCGCCACGGCCACCGCGCCCGCGCCGATCCACAGTGCCGGGACGGTGCCGTCGGTGAAGGCCTGGGGGGACTCGTAGCTGCCCTGGGCTGCGAAGACCGCGCCGAGGACCGCGACACCGAGCGCGCCGCCGACCTCGCGCAGGGCGTTGTTCGCGCCGGACGCGACGCCCTGTTCGGCCGTGCGGACGCTGGCCATGACGACGCTGGCAGCGGGGGCGAAGTACAGCGCCATGCCGATGCCGCTGAGGATCAGTGCGGGCAGCTGCGCGGAGTACGACACACCCGGCTCCAAGACCAGCGCGAAGAGCGCCAGACCCACGGCCTGAAGGGCGAGGCCGGTGGCGACGACCGGGCGGCCGCCGATCTTGTCGGAGAGATATCCGGCGACGGGCGCGACGATCAGCGGCATTCCGGTCCAGGGGAGCATCCGCAGACCCGCCTCGGTGGGCGAATACCCGGCGACGCCCTGCAGGAACTGGCTGAGCAGGAAGATCGAACCGAACATCCCCAGGAACATCAGCAGGCTCGCGGCGTTGATGCCGAAGAAGGCGCGGTTGCGGAAGAGCCGCATGGGGAGCATGGGGTTCTTGCTCGTCAGACCGTGTCTCACGAAGGCGGCCAGGAGGAGCGTGCCCAGGATCAGACCGGCCAGGATCGGGGTGCTGCTCCAGCCGTCGGCCTGGCCGTTGACCAGTGCATAGACGATCCCGAAGAGGCCGCCGCTGACGAGCAGGGTGCCTGGAATGTCGAGCCGGGCGTTGGGTGCGTACGACTCGTCCAGACGCAGCCGGGCCAGCGGCAGCAGCGCCAGGCCTATCGGTACGTTCAGCCAGAAGATCCACTGCCAGGAGATGTGCTCGGTCAGGCTGCCGCCGATGAGTGGGCCGCTGGCGACGGCGAGGCCGGTGACGGCGCTGAAGATGCCGAGAGCCGCACCGCGCCGGGCGACCGGGACGGCCGCCGTGAGCAGGGTCAGGGTAAGCGGCATCATGATCGCTGCACCAACACCCTGGACGGCGCGGGCCGCGATGAGGGCGTCGATACCGGGTGCGAGGGCGGCCGCGGCGGAGGCGCCGGTGAAGACGGCCAGGCCCGCTATGAAGAGCCTGCGCCGGCCGAAGCGGTCGCCGAGCGCGGCACCGAACATCAGCAGGACGGCGAAGGTGAGCGTGTACGCGCTCACCGTCCATTCCAGGTCCTCCAGCGCGCCTCCGAGGTCCTTGCGGATGGAGGGGAGTGCGGTGGTGACGACGAGGTTGTCGAGGGCCGCCATGAAGCCGGCGACGCTGGTGATGACGAGTGCCCAGGCGGCGCTGCCGCGGCGGGCCGTGCTCTGTTCCATGACTTTCCCCTGATGTTAGTTATCGATGACTAACTTCCGTAGGCAGAGAAACGCGCACATCCATGGACGCGCGAGCGCCCTACTCCGCCACTGGAATGTTGGACATGTCGAAGCCCGACCAGACGCGATGCCCCTTCGGGAAGCCGAGCGACGCCAGGACGTTGATGAGCATTCCGTAGGACAGGAAGTACGTGGTCTCCTGCACATCGGCGCCCAGGGCAAGATGCGAGAAGTCCCAGAGCTTCTCCCACTCGGCCCGGATCGCTTCGCCGAAGTCATGGTCCCCGGCCGCCTCGGCCGAGGCCACGGCGACGTACACCTGCATCTGCATGAGCAGCCTGTCGGGGTCTTCGGCCAGAAGCTGCTTGTACGCGGTCCCCATCGCCAGGTGGACATCTTCCGGCGCCACATCGCGCGCGGCATCCGCCATCGCCTCGCGGGTCTGATTCAGACAGCGGGTCGCCGCCGCGAGGAAGAGTTCCTGCTTGTTCTTGAACAGCCGGAAGAGATACGGCTGCGACACCCCGACCCGCTTGGCGATCGCCTCGGTGGAGGTGCCGTCGTAGCCACCTCGCGCGAACTCGGTGATCGCTGCGCGGATGACGCTCTCGCGTCGCTCTTCTGCGCTCATCCTGACCATGAGAACTAAGTTAGTGGCCAATCACTAACAAGTCAAGAGGCGAGTGATACGGAGGCAGGGGAAGCGGGGTAAGGGGCACCCCCGTGGAGGGGTGCCCCTTACTCATCGCCGTACCGCTCGGGACTCATCGCCGTACTGCTCGGGCGCGGCCCCTCAGGAGAGCTGCACCACGGCGCGGGACATGCTCAGCACCTTCTGCCCCTCGCTCAGCACCGTCACGTCGACCTGGACGCGGTTGTCGTCCAGCTTGGCCGCGACCTTGCCGCTGACCTCGATCAGCGCGCCCTTCTCGTCGTTCGGCACGACGACGGGCTTGGTGAAGCGGACGCCGTACTCGACGACCGCGCCCGGGTCACCGGCCCAGTCCGTCACGACGCGTACCGCCTCGGCCATGGTGAACATGCCGTGCGCGATCACATCGGGAAGTCCCACCTCCGTGGCGAACTTCTCATTCCAGTGGATCGGGTTGAAGTCGCCCGAGGCGCCCGCGTACTGCACCAGCGTGGCCCGCGTCACGGGAAAACTCTGCGCCGGAAGCTCGGCACCCACCTCGACGTCCGCGTAAGAGATCTTCGCAGCCATCACGCCTCCTCGGCAGCGCGCGCCACCAGCTTGGTCCACGCGGTCACGACATGCGCGCCGGCCTCGTCGCGCACCTCGCCACGGATGTCCACAACATCGTTGCCCGCAAGGGACTTGATGGACTCAATGGTCGAGATGACGGTGAGCCGGTCCCCCGCGCCGACCGGCCGGGTGTACGCGAACTTCTGCTCGCGATGCACCACGCGGTCGTAATCGAGTCCCAACTGCGGGTCCTGAATAACCTGTTCAGCAGCTTTGAAAGTGATCGCGAAGGCGAAAGTCGGCGGCGCGATCACATCGGAGTGGCCGAGCGCTCTGGCGGCATCCGGGTCGGTGTACGCGGGATTGGCGTCGCCCACCGCCACGGCGAACTCGCGGATCTTTTCCCGGCCTACCTCATAAGGCGAGGTGGGCGGATAAGTCCGCCCCACGAAGGACTGGTCGAGCGCCATGGACTGGCTCCCTCCTGACAGATGGACCTCAACAAACGACACGAGGCCGCCCCCGAGTCGGGGGCGGCCTCGTATACGAGCCTGATTAGCGCGTTTCGCGGTGCGCCGTGTGCGAGTTGCAGCGCGGGCAGTGCTTCTTCATCTCAAGACGGTCCGGGTTGTTACGCCGGTTCTTCTTGGTGATGTAGTTCCGCTCCTTGCACTCCACGCAGGCCAGCGTGATCTTCGGGCGGACGTCGGTGGCAGCCACGTGAGTGCTCCTTGGACGGACGGATGAACGGATGAACGCATAAAAGAGTAGCCGATCGGAGGACCGACCCCACAATCGGCTACTGTGTGTAGCGGTGACCGGACTTGAACCGGTGACACAGCGATTATGAGCCGCTTGCTCTACCGACTGAGCTACACCGCTGCGATGCCGGATCTCCTCACCCGGAGGTGAGGATCCCCGACATCAGAGCCCCAATACGGAATCGAACCGTAGACCTTCTCCTTACCATGGAGACGCTCTACCGACTGAGCTATTGGGGCGAGCGATGAAGACATTACACGGTCGGTCGCCGATCGCCCAAATCCGTTTCGGCGCCCTCCGCACGGCCTGAGCCCCGTGCGTCCCGTACGCCACACGTGGCCACACCGGTACGACTATTGCGCTCCTCCTCGAAGCGCGCTCGGCGCGCCCCTAGGCTCGACTCACGCTGCGTGATCTTGTCTTTGTGATCTTGTTTTCCGTCACGCCGCCCGAGCCCCACCGCCCCACCCAGGAGCGCGATGCCCGACAGCCAGCCGCAGCCACCCGACGGCGCCACGGCGGACACCACCGCGCTGCTGCTCTGCGACGCCCGGCTCACCGACGGCCGCACCGTGGACGTACGGCTCAGCGGCGGACGCATCGAGGCCGTCGGCACCGCGGGCAGCCTCACCCCGCACGCCACCCGCGTCGACCTGAGCGGCTATCTGCTGCTGCCCGCCCCGGCCGATCCGCACACCCATGGGGACACGGCACTGACCGCCGACTCGCTGGGACCCGTTTCGTACGACACCGAGGACGTCCAGCGGCGTGCCACCGAGGCCGCCCTGCTGCAGCTGGGACACGGGGCGACCGCGCTGCGCTCGCACGTACGGATCGGGGATGTGCACGCGCTCGGCCCGCTGGAGGCGGTGCTCCAGGCGCGGCGCTCGCTGCGCGGACTCGCGGATCTGACGGCCGTGGCGGTGCCGCGGCTGCTCACGGGTGTTGCGGGGGCCGACGGCCTGGCGATGCTGCGGGATGCGGTGAAGATGGGCGCGGGGGTGGTGGGCGGCTGCCCGGACACCGACCCCGATCCGACCGGGTACGCGGAAGCCGTGCTCGAAGTCGCCGCCGAACACGGCTGCCCCGTCGACCTGCACACCCACGGCGACGATCCGGCACGGCTCGCCCGGCTCGCGGCGATGGCGGGCGGGCTGCGGCCCGGCGTCGCTATCGGGCCGTGCGCGGGGCTCGCCCGGCTGCCGCGCGAGGTGGCGTCGAGGGCGGCCGACCAGCTGGCCGCGGCCGGGGTCACGGTGGTCTGTGTGCCCCAGGGCGGCTGCGGGGCCGTCGAGCTGCGGGGTAACGCGCCGGTGCGCCTGCTGCGAGCCGCCGGGGTGCGGGTCGCGGCGGGCAGCGGGGCGCTGCGCGACGTCTCGAATCCGGTGGGCCGCGGCGATCCTTTGGAGGCCGCGTATCTGCTGGCTTCTCAGGGCGGAATGGCGGCGCGGGAGGCGTACGGGACGGTGGCGGGCGTCGCGCGGCAGGCGATGGGACTGCCGGAGGTACGGGTCGAGGCAGGCTTCCCGGCCGAGCTTCTTGCGGTGCGCGGCGAGCGGATCTCGGGGGTCCTGTCGCTCGCGTACAGCCGGATCGTGATTCACCGCGGCCGGGTGGTGGCCCGGACCAGCGCGGTACGGGAGTACTGCGACTCGGCGGCCGCGGTCGCCCTCGAACTGCCCCGGCAGGGGCGGCCGGACACCTGCCCCTGACGTCAGTGCTTCGCGTCTTCGCGTGACGTCGCAGACGGTGAGTCCCTGAGCACGCCGGGCGCTTCGGACGTACCGTCGTAGGCATGCGCATTGTCATCGCTGGAGGACACGGTCAGATCGCACTCCGTCTCGAACGGCTGCTGTCGGCGGGCGGGCACGAGGTCGCGGGCATCATCCGCAGACCTGAGCAAGGCGACGACCTGCGTGAGGCCGGTGCCGAACCGGTCCTGCTCGACCTGGAGTCGGCCTCGGCCGAGGAGGTCGCCGCCACGCTTCAGGGCGCCGGCGCCGCCGTCTTCGCGGCGGGCGCGGGTCCGGGCAGCGGCAAGGCGCGCAAGGACACGGTGGACCGGGGCGCGGCGGTGCTGTTCGCGGACGCGGCGGAACGGGCAGGCGTACGGCGGTACATCGTGGTCTCCTCGATGGGCGCGGACGCCCAGCACGCGGGCGACAGCGAGTTCGACGTGTACCTGCGGGCGAAGGGCGCGGCGGACGACGACGTACGGTCCAGGCGAGGCCTCGACTGGACGATTCTGCGGCCGGGCTCACTGACCAACGACGCGGGCACCGGCCTCGTACAGCTGAAGGCGTCGACAGGGCGCGGGATGGTGCCGCGTGACGATGTGGCAGCGGTGCTCGCGGAGTTGGTGGAGACGTCGGCGACGGCGGGGCTTACGCTGGAGCTGATCAGCGGCTCTGTGCCGGTGATAGTCGCGGTGAAGGACGTCGCCGGAAACTGAGCCACGGGCGATGTGGTCCGCGTTTCCGTTCTGACTTGATGAGGGAACACATGCCCGACATTCACCCAACGGTCGTGGAGCGCGGAGAACAGCTCTACGCGTTCGTCCGCGGAACCGTGCGGATGGACGCCTTCGCCCCGATCGCGGACCGGCTGCCGGAACTGTTCGGCTGGCTGACCGGCCGCGGAGCGGAGCTCGCCGGTGCCCCCTTCTTCCGCTTCAACAGCATCGACAGGGAAGGGGAGTCGGAGGTAGAGGCGGGCATCCCCGTCGTGTCCATGCCGGAACCCGAGGGTGATATCGGCGTCGCCGTGCTGCCTCGGGGCCGCTATGTGACGGTCACCCATGTCGGCCATCCCGACCAGTTGTTCGGGGTCATCACTGCGGTACGGGAATGGGCGGAACGGGAGGGTCTGGAGTGGGACATGACGGTGGTCGACGGCGCTGAGCGCTGGACCTGCCGCCTGGAGTCGTATCTGACCGACCCCCGCGTCGAGCCGGACCCGTCCAAGTGGGAGATCGAGCTCGCGTTCCGGCTGGCCGACTGAGCGCGGCGGCGATCACGCTCGACGAGGGCCGGCAGGGGGGTATCGGCCGTCCGGACGGGGACGCCTGCAGTCCGGAAGGGGGTGCCTGCCGTCCGGCGGTGCCGACCCTGGGACAGGCGTAAACGACGATGGCCCCCGGTCCGCGTTCCCGCAGATCAGGGGCCATCTCATCACGTGGCGGCGCCAGGATTCGAACCTGGGTAGGCAGAGCCGACGGATTTACAGTCCGTTCCCATTGGCCACTCGGGCACACCGCCATGGGATGTCGCCGTGAAAGTCACCCGCTGCGGGGTGGTGCTCCATGGCAACGACGTAAACGATACCTGATGCCCGGGGGTGCTCCGCCACCGGATTGATCAGCCCTCGGGGCGGGTGCGGGTGGCTAGGCTTGCGGGTGCGGTCCGGGACTCCGGCCGCGCCTCCACGCACCCGAACCAAGGAGCCACAGGACATGGCCGACTCCAGTTTCGACATCGTCTCGAAGGTCGAGCGGCAGGAGGTCGACAACGCCCTCAACCAGGCCGCGAAGGAGATCTCCCAGCGCTACGACTTCAAGAACGTCGGGGCTTCGATCGCCTGGTCCGGCGAGAAGATCCTTATGCAGGCCAACTCCGAGGAGCGCGTCGCCGCCATCCTCGATGTCTTCCAGACCAAGCTGGTCAAGCGCGGGATCTCGCTGAAGGCGCTGGACGCGGGCGAGCCCCAGCTGTCCGGCAAGGAGTACAAGATCTTCGCCTCGATCGAGGAAGGCATCTCCCAGGAGAACGCCAAGAAGGTCGCGAAGATCATCCGCGACGAGGGCCCGAAGGGCGTCAAGGCGCAGGTCCAGGGCGAAGAGCTGCGGGTCAGCTCGAAGAGCCGGGACGACCTGCAGGCCGTACAGGCGCTGCTGAAGGGGCAGGACTTCGACTTCGCGCTGCAGTTCGTGAACTACCGCTGATTCCGGCGGCGCGTGCCTGGCGACCGAGGGGCGGAGCGGCTCGGCCGCCCGCCCTCGCCCCGTGTGGCGGGGGCTGGGCGCGCCGGCCGGGCGTGATGTCCGAATACCGCCAGCTTCGGCGGAGCGGGGGTCGCAGACTCGTAGGCGTACGGCGCAGGACACGCTGCGAGGAAAGGAACGGGCCATGACCGCCACGACGGTCTACACGACCATCGACAGCCCGCTGGGCGAAATGCTGCTGGTCGGCGAGGAGTCCCCCACGGCGAAGGGCGGCACCGCGCTCGCCTCTCTCTCGCTGCCCGGCCAGAAGGGCGCGGCCGTCGTACGGGACGGTTGGCGGCGCGACCCTGCGGCCTTCGAGGAGATCGGCAGGCAGCTCGGCGCGTACTTCGAGGGCCGGCTGACCCACTTCGAGATCGAGTACGTGGACGGCGGGACGCACTTCCAGCGCCGGGTGTGGCAGGCGCTGGAAGAGATTCCGTACGGGGTGACGGCAACATACGGGCAGATCGCTCAGCAGCTCGGTACCTCGGCCGCGGGGGTACGCGCGGTGGGGACCGCGATCGGGCGCAATCCCCTGCTCGTGGTGCGGCCGTGTCACCGAGTAGTCGGCGCGGACGGCACCCTTCGCGGATACGCGGGCGGGCTGGAGCGCAAGCAGCGGCTGCTCGGGCTCGAGGGCGTGCGCGAGGGCGTGCCGACGCCGTGACGGGTGAGGCACTGTTCCCCAGGGAGCGGGCGGTGATCGCCCCTGGGGCGGTGCATGTGCCGGGGTGGCTGGCGGTGGAGCGACAGCGGGAACTGGTGGAGGCAAGCCGCTCCTGGGCCCTCGGCCCGGTCCCGATCCGCCACACCTTGCTCCCGGGTGGCGGCGTGATGTCCGTGCAGACCGTGTGCGTGGGCTGGCACTGGCAGCCGTACCGGTACAGCCGCACGGCGGACGATGTGAACGGCGCCCGGGTCGCCGAATTCCCTGACTGGCTTGTGGAGTTGGGGCGGTTGGCTCTTGTCGCGGCGTACGGGGAGGACGGGACGGATCAGGCGTACGCCCCCGACACCGCCCTGATCAACTTCTATGACGGTGCGGCGCGGATGGGGATGCACCAGGACAAGGAAGAGCGCTCCGGTGCTCCGGTGGTGTCGCTGAGCATCGGCGACAGCTGCGTCTTCCGCTTCGGGAACACCGAGACGCGGGGGCGGCCGTACACGGATGTGGAGCTGGCGTCCGGGGACCTGTTCGTCTTCGGCGGACCCACACGCTTCGCGTTCCACGGGGTGCCGAAGGTGTACCGGGGCACGGCCGACCCGGCGACGGGCATGAGCGGTGGACGGCTGAACATCACGCTGCGCGAGACCGGCCTGCCGGGCTGAGCGGGCGCGGCGGGTGCTGGGCGAGTACTGCGGGCGTCAGCGCGAGCGTGAATGGCCGAACAGGATCCGGTAGACGATCAGCAGCACGAGCGCGCCGCCGACGGCCGCGGCCCAAGTCGCCCCGTCGTAGAACTCGTTGGTGATAGGCCGGTCCAAGTACCGGGCCGATATCCAGCCGCCGATGAACGCGCCTGCCACACCTATGAGCGTGGTGCCGATCAGGCCCCCCGGGTCGCGGCCCGGGAGCAGGATCTTGGCTATGGCGCCGGCGAGCAGCCCGAGAATGATCCAGCTGATGATGCCCATGCCGTGAACCTGCCTTTCGTACGGTGTTGCTCGTGCTCTCAAGGACGTCGGGGGAGCTGAGCGCGGTTGCGGAGATCAGTAGGGTCGTCACATGACACCGGAACTGCGGCGGTCCCTGGGAGTCTTCGACGCGGTCGTGATCGGGCTGGGGTCGATGATCGGCGCGGGCATCTTCGTGGCCCTCGGTCCCGCCGCCCGTGCCGCCGGATCGGGGCTGCTGCTGGGGCTGGCTCTGGCGGCCGTGATCGCGTACTGCAATGCCATGTCGTCGGCACGACTCGCCGCCCGCTATCCGGCTTCCGGCGGGACGTATGTGTACGGACGGGAGCGGCTCGGCGAGTTCTGGGGCTATCTGGCGGGCTGGGCGTTCATCGTCGGGAAGACCGCTTCGTGCGCGGCGATGGCGTTGACGGTCGGGGCGTATGCCTGGCCGGACCAGGCGCACGCGGTGGCGGTCGCCGCGGTGGTGGCGCTGGCTGCCGTGAACTATGGGGGCGTTCAGAAGTCGGCGTGGCTGACGCGGGCGATCGTGGCGGTGGTACTGGCTGTTCTGGCTGCGGTCGTGGTCGTCTCCCTCGGGTCGGACTCGGCGGACTTCGATCGGCTGGACGTGGGCGCGGACGTGTCGGCGGGCGGCGTGCTCCAGGCGGCGGGGCTTCTCTTCTTCGCGTTCGCGGGGTACGCCCGGATCGCCACGCTCGGCGAGGAGGTGAAGGATCCCGCTCGTACGATTCCGCGTGCCGTGCCGCTGGCGCTGGGCATCGCGCTGGTGGTCTATGTGTGCGTGGCGGTATCGGTCCTTTCTGTGCTGGGGGCCGGGGAGTTGGGCAGGGCGACGGCTCCGCTCGCCGACGCTGTGCGAGCTGCGGGCGCCCAGTGGCTGACGCCCGTCGTGCGGGTGGGGGCCGCGGTGGCGGCACTCGGGTCTTTGCTCGCGCTGATTCTCGGCGTCTCACGGACGACGCTTGCGATGGCCCGGGACGGTCATCTGCCGGGCGCGCTGGCCGCGGTGCACCCCCGTTTTCAGGTGCCGCACCGCGCGGAGCTCGCGGTGGGCGCTGTCGTCGCCGTGGTGGCGGCGACGGCGGATGTGCGCGGGGCGATCGGCTTCTCGTCGTTCGGAGTGCTGGTGTACTACGCCATTGCTAACGCCTCAGCATGGACGCTGAGTTCCGATTCGGATCGGGATACGCCCGTTCGAGTGGCGCAGGCACGCGCGACGACGGTGCGGGTGACCGCCGGCCTCGGGCTCGCCGGGTGCCTCGTGCTGGCCTTCGCTCTCCCGGCGCTCTCGGTGGCGGCAGGCGCAGCGGTTCTGGCCGTGGGCGTGGTGGTGTACGCGGTACGCCGAAGGGGTTAGAGGGTGTCTTCGCCTACCGCACTGCGAACGGCTGGTCCGTGCGGACGATCTCCTTGCCGAAGGGCAGGAGCGAGACCGGGATCAGCTTGAAGTTGGCGATGCCCAGCGGGATGCCGATGATCGTGATGCACAGGACGATGCCTGTGACGACATGGCCGAGCGCGAGCCACCAGCCGGCGAGGACCAGCCACAGCACATTGCCGACGCAGGACGGCGCTCCGGCATCACGGCGTTCGACGACGGTGTAACCGAAGGGCCAGAGGGCGTACACGCCGATGCGGAACGCGGCCAGGCCGAAGGGGATGCCGATGATCGTGATGCACAGCACGAGTCCCGCAACCATGTAGCTGAGGAACATCCAGAAGCCGCACAGAACGAGCCAGATGACGTTCAGGATAGTTTTCACGGGCGACGACCTGCCATTTGCTCGAGTCGGGCGATGCGCTCCGTCATGGGCGGGTGTGTCGAGAACATCCTGGAGAGGCCCCGTCCCGGGCGAAACGGATTCGCGATCATCATATGACTCGCAGTCTCGAGGCGCGGCTCGGGCGGCAGCGGCAACTGCTTCGTACCGGCGTCCAGTTTGCGCAGGGCGCTCGCGAGGGCGAGCGGATCACCCGTGAGCTGGGCGCCCGAGGCGTCCGCCTCGTATTCCCGCGAACGGCTGACAGCCAACTGGATCACCGAGGCGGCCAGCGGACCGAGGATCATGACCAGCAGCATGCCGATGAGGCCGGGGCCTTCGTCGTCGTCGGAGCGGCCTATGGGGATCAGCCAGGCGAAGTTCACCAGGAACATCACCACCGAGGCGAGCGCGCCCGCGACGGAGGAGATCAGGATGTCGCGGTTGTAGACATGGCTCAGCTCGTGGCCGATGACGCCGCGCAGCTCGCGCTCGTCGAGAATCTGCAGGATTCCCTCAGTGCAGCACACCGCGGCATTGCGCGGGTTCCGCCCGGTGGCGAAGGCGTTGGGTGCCTGGGTCGGCGAGATGTACAGGCGGGGCATGGGCTGACGGGCGGCGGTGGAGAGCTCACGGACCAGGCGGTACAGCGCGGGCGCCTCGAATTCGCTGACGGGACGGGCGCGCATGGCCCGCAGTGCCAGCTTGTCGCTGTTCCAGTAGGCGTACGCGTTGGTGCCGAGCGCCACGAAGAGCGCGATGATCAGGCCCGTACGGCCGAAGAAACTGCCGATGACGAGGATGAGAGCGGACAGTCCCCCGAGGAGTACGGCGGTCTTCAGCCCGTTGTGCCGGCGGTGCACGGTACGCCCTCCAAGTGGTGCCGCAGGGGAACCCTTCGCGTGATGGTGCTCCACTCACCAGTGGACCCTTCTGTACAGGTCAACGCCAGGCGAGGGAGGCTAGTTCCCTTGTGCTCCGGCCCTTGGAGTCGGCCGTTCGGGTGTCGCTCAGAACAGGTTGCTCGCCGCGAAGCGGAGCACCAGTTGGGGATAGCCGGAGAGGACGACGCCGACGACGGCGGTGAGGACGATGGCCACGGTGACAGGGGCGGGGGCGCGCCTTCTGGCCGCAGCTGCTGCCTCGCCGTCCGCCTCGGCGCTCTCCGTGGCTGCCTCCGCGGCCCCTTCGGGGGCGCGGAAGAGGATCGCGGTCCACTGCAGGTAGTAGTACAGAGCGATCACGACGTTGATGGCCATGACGACGGCCAGCCAGCCCAGGCCCGCGTCGACGGCCGAGGAGAAGACGGTCACCTTCGCGAACAGGCCGACGATGCCGGGCGGCAGGCCTGCCAGGCAGAGCAGGAAGAAGCCCATGGCGAGGGCGGTGAGCGGGCGGGTGGTGTAGAGGCCGCGGTAGTCGGAAATCCGGTTGAGCGGCCGGGTACGGGCGACGACCGCCGCCACCGCGAAGGCTCCGAGGTTCACGATTCCGTACATCAGGGCGTACGCGACGGTCGCGCCGATCTGGTCGTCGCTGGAGTACGCGGCGGCCGCGATCGGTACCAGGAGGTACCCGGCCTGCGCCACGGAGGACCAGGCCAGCAGGCGTACCGCGCTCCACGCGCGTGTGGCCGACTGGCGCAGCGCCGCGACATTGCCCGCGGTCATGGTGAGACCCGCGAGGACAGCCATGACCGGGCCCCAGACATCCGCGTATCCGGGGAAAGCGATGACCGTCACCAGGATGAGGCCGGAGAAGCCGACGGCCTTTCCGACGACGGAGAGATACGCGGCGACGGGCAGCGGGGCGCCGACATAAGTGTCGGGGACCCAGAAGTGGAAAGGAACCGCGGCCGTTTTGAAGGCGAAGCCGACGAGGGTCAGCGCGACGCCCACCTTGGCGAGACTGTCCAGCTGGCCGGGGACCTTGTCGAGCTCGGTGGCAATCTGGGTGAGGTGCAGGGTCCCCGTCGTGGCGTACACGAAGCTGACGCCCAGCAGCATCACGGCGGTCGCGGTGACCGAGGACAGGAAGAACTTCAGAGCCGCTTCGCTGGAGAGCCGGTCGCCGCGCCTGAGGCCGACGAGCGCGAAGGCCGGCAGGGATGCGACTTCGAGGGCGACGACCAGGGTGGCCAGGTCGCGCGAGGCGGGCAGCAGTGCCGCACCGGCCGCCGAGGAGAGCAGCAGGAACCAGAACTCCCCTGCGGGGAGCTTCTTGCGGGTGTCGTGGAGCGAGAGCAGGGCGGTGAGCAGGGCGCCACCGAGCACAAGGAGCTGGATCACGAGGGTGAAACGGTCGGCGGTGTAGCTGCACGCGTCCGCGTCGGTCGTGAGGCAGAACGTCGCGCGGTTGCCCTTGCGCAGCGGCACGAGGGTGATCAGCGCGGCGACCAGACCGGCGATCGAGACGGCCCCGAGCAGCGGCTTGCGCTTCTCGGACACGAAAAGATCGGCGACCAGGACGATCAGAGCCACCGTCGCGGTGATGGTGGGCGGCGCGATCGTGAGCCAGTCGACGGACTGGACAAGACTGGTGACACTGTCGGCTGCCACGGTCACGACTTGCCTCCTGCGAGGAGCTTCTGCACGGCCGGGTCGGTGAGGCCGAGGAGGACGGCGGGCCACAGTCCGGCGAGGACGGTGAGGGCGACGAGCGGGGACCAGGCCGCGAATTCGTAGCTCTGGACATCGGTGAGCGGTTTCACGGACTGCTCCTCCTGCCCCGTCTGCCCCTCCGGTCGCAGCGCGCCCATGCAGACGCGGCGTACGACGACGAGGAGGTACGCCGCGGTGAGCAGGGTGCCGAAGCCGGCGATCGCCATGAACGTGAGGAAGGCGGGTCGGTTCAGCCCCTCGGCGGGATCGAACGCGCCGAACATCGCCAGCATTTCGCCCCAGAACCCGGCGAGGCCGGGCAGGCCGAGCGAGGCGACGGCGGCGAATGCGAGGAGGCCGCCGAGGCGCGGGGCCCGGCCGTAGAGGGCTGCCCCGGTGGCCCCGGAGAGGGTATCGAGGTCGGCGGTGCCGTAGCGGTCTTTCAGGGCGCCGACCAGGAAGAAGAGCAGACCGGTGATCAGGCCGTGCGCGATGTTGGCGAAGAGCGCGCCGTTGACGCCGGTGGGGGTCATCGTCGCGATGCCGAGGAGCACGAAGCCCATGTGCCCGACGGAGGAGTACGCGATCAGGCGCTTGAGATCGCCGCCCGCACCCTGCTTGGCGAGGGCGAGGCAGGCCAGGGATCCGTAGATGATGCCGGCGACGGCGAAGGCGGCGAGATACGGCGCGAAGGTCTGCATGCCGTCGGGCGCGATGGGCAACACAATGCGGACAAACCCGTACGTACCCATCTTCAGCAGTACGCCGGCGAGGAGGACGGAGCCGACGGTCGGTGCGGCGGTGTGCGCGTCCGGCAGCCAGCTGTGCAACGGCCACATCGGGGTCTTCACGGCCAGCCCGAGCCCGATCGCCAAAACGGCGATGACCTGCGTGGATGCGGTCAGCCCACGGCCGTTGTCAGTGGCGAGTGCCACCATGTCGAATGTGCCGGTCTTCAGCCCGATCAGCAGGAGGCCGAGCAGCATGACGACAGAGCCGAGCAGCGTGTAGAGGATGAACTTCCAGGCGGCGGACTGCCGCTCCTCGCCGCCCCAGCGGGCGATGAGGAAGTACATCGGGATGAGCACCATCTCGAAGGCCAGGAAGAAGAGCAGCAGGTCGAGGACGGCGAAGGTCGCGAGAGTCCCGGATTCCAGGACGAGCAGCAGCGCGACGAAGCCCTTTGGGGACGGGCCCGAAGGCATCTTGTAGTAGCTGTACAGCGCGCACAGGAAGGTCAGCAGCGCCGTAAGGACCAGAAGGGGGAGGGAAATGCCGTCGACGCCGAAGTGGATCCGCACATCGAGTGCCGGGATCCAGCTGATGTCCGTCGTGGCCTGCATCTTCGACGGGTGGTCGTGGTCGAAGCCGATGGCGAGCACGACCGCCGCGGCGAGGATCGCGCCGGTGACGGTCACGCCGTGGCGCAGGACCGCCTGGTCCGGGCTCTTGCCGCGCAGCCCGGGCGGGGCGGGCAGGAGCGCGGCCCCGGCCCCGATGAGCGGGCCGACGACGATGAACGCGAGAAGGAACTGCATCACGGACTCGCTGATATCGATCACGGCTCACGATCCCGCGTTGACGTTGGAAAGGACGACGGCGGCGATCGCCAGGACGACGGAGCCTGCCAGCAGCGCGCTCAGGTAGGTCTGCACATTGCCGGTCTGGGCGCGGCGGACGGCCGCGCCGAGCCAGCGGGCTCCCGTGCCCGATCCGCGTACGTACGTCTCGACGACCTCGCGGTCCAGGAAGCTGACCAGCTGGGCTGCGGCCCGGACGGGGCGTACGAACAGTGCGGAGTAGACCGCGTCGACGTGGAAACCGGCGGCGGCGTGGCGGTGGAGCGGGCCGAGCAGAAGTCGGCCCGGGTCCGACTGGTCGGGGGCTGCCGCGATGTCGCCGTACGCGGGGGTGTGGGTCGCGATGGCCTCGGCCTCGGTGACCGACGGTGCCGCCTCCGGGTGGGCGGCGACGGCGCCCAGGGGCGCCCGGGCGAGGGCCGCTCCCGCGCGGAACTGCAGGGCGCGCCAGGTGCCGTAGGTGATCAGTCCACCGACGAGCGCGACACCCGTGCCGAGGACGGCGGTGGTGACGGTCGGGGCGAGGCTCTGGCCGTCGAACCAGTCGTCGAGATAACCGATGGTCATGCCGATTCCGAGAGAGGGGACGGCGAGCACCCAGAGCACCGCGTTCATGGCGACGGGCTCGCGGCCGTGATCCGGGGCTTCGGCTCCGCGCCCGCGGAAGGCGAGCAACCACAGGCGCATCGCGTACGCGGCGGTGAGAAGGGCGGCGATCAAGCCGGAGACCAGCACCGTCCAGCCGGCGGCGCCGGGGGCGATGTCGGATTCGCCGAGCGCCGCGTGCTCGGCGGCGACGAGGATGGCTTCCTTGGAGAAGAAGCCCGCGAAGGGAGGGATGGCGGCGAGCGCGAGCAGGGCGACGGTCATCGTCCAGTACGCGTCGGGGATGCGCTTGGCGAGACCGCTCATCCGGGACATGGCGGCCAGCGAGTTGGTGCCCGCGGCATGGATGATCACGCCCGCGCCAAGGAAGAGAAGCGCCTTGAACGCGCCGTGCGCAAGGAGGTGGAAGACGGCGGCGCCACGGTTACCGACGGCCAGCGCGCCCGTCATATAGCCGAGTTGGCCGATGGTCGAGTAGGCGAGGACCCGCTTGATGTCGTCCTGGGCGAGGGCGGCCAGGCCCGAGCCGACCATGGTGACGGCGGCCATCACGGCGAGAACGATGAGTGCTGCCGCGGAAGCGGTGAAGACAGGAAGGAGCCGCGCCACGAAGTAGACACCGGCGGCGACCATCGTCGCGGCGTGGATCAGCGCGGAGACGGGTGTGGGGCCCGCCATCGCGTCGGGGAGCCAGGTGTGCAGCGGGAACTGCGCCGACTTGCCCGCCACACCCGCCAGGAGCAGAAGGGCGATCAGCGTCGGGTGATCGATTCCGCCGGCCGCGACGGAGCCGAGGATTCCGGTGATCTGGAAGGTTCCGGCGTCAGTGGCGAGCGCGAACAGACCGAAGAGGAAAGGGACATCGCCGAGCTTGGTGACCAGGAAGGCCTTGAGGGAGGCGGCCCGCGCCTCGGGCGTCTCCCAGTAGTGGCCGACGAGGAAGTACGAACAGATGCCCATGATCTCCCAGCCGACCATGAGCACCATCAGGTCGCCGGAGTAGACGACGAGCAGCATTGCGGAGGTGAAGAGGGAGACGAGAGCAGCGTACGAGGGGTAGCGCGGGTCGTCGCGCAGATAGCCCGTCGAGTAGATCTGCACGCACGACGCGACGACACCGACCAGGACGGCGACGAGGACCGCGAAGCCGTCGAGGTACAGGGCGAGGTCGATGGGGACCGACCCGGTCGGGGTGAGCTGGGTCGAGGCCTCGATTGGCTTGTTCCCGCCCTGGCGGACGGCGATCAGGACGGCGATGGCTGCCGCGGCGAGGGTCGGCAGGACGGCAAGGGGCCGTACGAAACCGGGGGCGGTGCGGCCGAGGAGCAGTCCGGCCGCGGCGCCCAGGAACGGAAGGAGGGGGACGAGGACGGCGAGGGTCGTGGTGGTCACGCGGTGGCCTCGGCCTTCTGCGCCCGGGCGGCTGCGTCGGCGTCAGGGTCGTCGGGCTCGCCGTGGGGGCGCTCGGCGGTGTCGCGAAGCTTGTCGACGTCCGAGGTTCCGCGGTTGCGGTAGACCATCAGGACGATCGCCAGGCCAATGCCGATCTCCGCGGCGGCGATGGCGATGGTGAAAAGGGTGAGCGCCTGGCCGGCGTGCAGGGTGTCGCGCATCCAGACGTCGAAGGCGACGAGGTTGAGGTTGACCGCGTTGAGCATCAGCTCGACGGACATCAGGACCAGGATCGCGTTGCGGCGCGCGAGCACTCCGTACAGCCCGACCGAGAAAAGGAGGACGGCGAGCACAGCGGGATAGGCGAGGTGCATCAGCTCTTCCCCTCGGGAGCCTTGACGTCCTTGCGGGACAGGACGATCGCCCCGACGAGGGCGGCGAGCAGCAGTACGGAGAGCGCCTCGAACGGCAGCACCCAGTGCCGGAAGAGGATCTCGCCGGATACCTGGGTAGAGCCCTGGGAGGGTCCGTCCAGGTCGATCCAGGTCGTACGGAACGCGTCCACGACCACCCAGACCAGGGCGCCCGCGGCGGCGAGTGCGACCGCGAGGGCGACCCAGCCGTTGCGGGAGTCGGCGTCCGGGGAGCGGCCGATGGGGGCCTTGGTGAGCATCAGCCCGAAGAGAAGGAGGACGACCACGGAACCGACGTAGATCAGGACCTGCACCCAGGCGATGAACTCGGCCGTCAGCAGCAGATATTCGACGGCGAGGCCGCCGAGGGCCACGACCAGCCAGAGGGCGGCGTGCACCAGCTGCTTGGTCGTGACCGTGATGGCGGCGGCGCCGAGGGTGGCGATGCCGACGAGGAGAAAAGCGATCTCGACGCCGGTCGGGGAGAGGAAGCCGTGCGTTTGGGCTGCGGCGAGCATCATGCGGGGCCTCCCTCGTCTGCGGGCGGTTCGGCCTGGGCGGCCGCGAGCTTTTCGACTGCCTTGCGGGCCGCGGCGATCTCCTTCGGCTCCTCGGCGCCCGGGTCGAGCGCGGGCGGCGCGGGCACCGTCCACATCCACTCGCGGAGCTTGTCCCGCTCATGGGTGAGTTCGCGGATGTCCGTCTCCGCGTACTCGAACTCCGGTGACCAGAACAGCGCGTCGAAAGGACAGACCTCGATGCAGATACCGCAGTACATACAGAGCGAGAAGTCGATGGCGAAGCGGTCGAGGACGTTGCGGCTGCGCTCGCGGCCGCCGGGGGCGGCAGCCGGAATCGTCTCCTTGTGGGAGTCGATGTAGATGCACCAGTCGGGGCACTCGCGGGCGCAGAGCATGCAGACCGTGCAGTTCTCCTCGAACAGGCCGATCACGCCACGGCTGCGGGGCGGGAGTTCGGGCTGGGCGTCCGGGTACTGCTGCGTGACGGTCTTCTTCGTCATCGTCCGCAGGGTGACGGCGAGGCCCTTCGCGAGGCCGGATCCGGGGATCGGAGGCATTACTGCATCACCACCTTCACGATGCCGGTGAGGGCGATCTGGGCGAGGGCGAGCGGGATGAGCGTGGTCCAGGCGAGTTTCTGCAGCTGGTCCTCGCGCATCCGCGGATAGCTCACGCGCAGCCAGATGACGACAAAGGCGAGTACGGCCGTCTTGAGCAGGGTCCAGACCCAGCCGAGACCGTCCGCCCCGAACGGGCCGTGCCAGCCGCCCAGGAAAAGGACGGTGGTCAGAGCGCACAGGACGACGATCCCCGCGTACTCGGCCAGGAGGAACAGCGCGAAACGCAGGCCGGTGTACTCGGTGTACGCGCCGAAGATGATCTCGGAGTCGGCGATCGGCATGTCGAAGGGCGGGCGCTGGAGTTCGGCGAGGCCCGCGGTGAAGAAGACGAGGGCGCCCACGATCTGCCAGGGCAGCCACCACCACTCGAAGGCGTTCAGGATGCCCGGCAGCGAGACCGTGCCGGCCGCCATGGCGACGGAGGCGGCGGTCAGCAGCATCGGCAGTTCGTACGCGAGCAGCTGCGCGGCGGTGCGCAGTCCACCCAGGAGGGAGAACTTATTGGCCGAAGCCCAGCCCGCCATGAGCGAGCCGAGCACCCCGACGCCCATCACGGCGAGCACGAAGAAGATGCCCGCGTCGACGACCTGACCGACCGCGCCCTCGCTCGGGCCGATCGGAATCGCGACCAGTACGAGCAGGTACGGGAGAAGGGCGACGGCGGGCGCGAGCTGGAAGATGCGGCGATCGGCACCGGCCGGGACCACGTCCTCCTTCTGCGCGAACTTCACGCCGTCCGCGACGAGTTGGGCCCAGCCGTGGAAGCCGCCCGCGTACATGGGGCCGAGGCGGCCCTGCATATGGGCCATCACCTTGTGCTCGGTCTGCCCGATGACGAGGGGCAGGACAAGGAACACGGCGAGGATGACGACCAGCCGGAGGGCGACGTCGAGAGCGTCGTTCACGTTCCTCCTCCGGGGCGTTCGGCCGAGTCGGTCGGGGCCTCGTCGGCCTCGGGCCGCTCGGGTTCGTCGGGGGTGGGTTCGGACGGGGCCTGCTCTTCGGCGGCAGGGGCTGCCTGCGGCGCGGGGGTCGCCGGCTTTTCAGCGGTTGGCGGCGCGGGTGCCGTTGGCGCCGACGGCGCCTCGTTCCCGGTCGCCGGGACAGGCTGCTCCGGCTCGGGCGCCGGGACAGCCTGGTCCGGCTGCGGCTCCGGCTCGGGTGCCGGGGGCGCTTCGGTACCGGCCGCCGGGGCCGGGGCGGGCTGCTTCGGCTCGGGCGCGGGCGTCGGGCGGCCCTCCGTCGACGCGGGCTCAGCCGTGGCCGACTCGTCGAAGGCCGGGCGGGCGTGGTGCCAGGGGGCGTCCGGGGTGCCGGGGCGGGCTGCGGCGGCGGGCTGCTGGGAGGCCGAGCCCTCAGAGGCGGTGCGTGCGCGGCGGGGACGGGCGGCCGGAGCCTCGGGGTTTTCCGCACCGGCCGTCACCTCGGGCACAGCCGCGGCCTGCGACGCCGAGCCCTCCGAGACGCTGCGGGTGCGGCGCGGCGGGCGTTCCGCCGGCGCGGCCTCCTGCGAGGCCGCGCCCTCGGCGACGCTGCGGGTGCGGCGGGGCGGGCGTTCGCCGGGTGCGGCGGGCGCGCCCGCCGTGCGGGCTGCCCTCGCTGGGCGGGCCGGGGCCGGGGGGTGCTGGCCCTTGAGCGGGCCCCATTCGTTCGGGTCCGGGACGCCCGGCGGGAGCATCTGGCGACGCTTGGGGCCGCCGTGTTCCGACTCCCCCGGCTCCTTCGCGCCCGGCCAGGCCTTCGCGACGCGGGCCGCCAGCACGAAGTCCTTGCGCAGCGGGTGCCCCTCGAAGCCTTCTGGGAGAAGCAGCGGGACGAGGTGCGGGTGATCGGTGAAGGTCACGCCGAACATCTCGTAGGTCTCACGCTCGTGCCAGGCGGCGCCCGCGTAGACCTCGACAGCCGACGGGAGGGAGGCAGCGGCGTGCGGAACGGTGGTACGGATCAGCAGGCGGCGGACCGTTCCGCCGCCCAGCGCGACGACATGGGCGCAGACCCGGAAGCCCGTGCCCGGTTCGTCGACCGCGCTCAGCCAGTCGAAATACGTGCAGCCCAGCCCGTCGCGGGCGATCTCCAGCGCGGCGATCCAGGAGCCGGCGGGGACATCGACCGTGAGCAGGTCGTAGGCCCGCTCGGCGGTGGCTTCCTCGCCGAAGATCTCCGTAACGGCGTCGGGGAGTCGGTCGTAGGCGCTCACCGGTCACCTCCCGGCGCCGGCGGCGGGGTGACCAGACCGCTTTGCAGCTGATCGGCCGACGCCCGCGCGCCACCGTTTCCGTACCGCTCGCCGAGCGATTCGCGCGCGATCTTCTCCTGCAGCTTCAGAATGCCCTGGAGCAGCGCCTCGGGCCGGGGCGGGCAGCCGGGCACATACACATCGACGGGGATGATCTGGTCGACGCCCTTGGTCACGGAGTACGAGTCCCAGTACGGGCCGCCGCAGTTGGAGCAGGCGCCGAAGGAGATCACGTACTTGGGCTCGGGCATCTGCTCGTACAGACGCTTGACCGCCGGGGCCATCTTGTCCGTCACCGTGCCCGAGACGACCATCAGGTCGGCCTGGCGCGGGCCGGGCGCAAAGGGGATCACGCCGAGCCGGATGAAGTCGTGGCGCGCCATCGAGGCCGCGATGAACTCGATCGCGCAGCAGGCGAGCCCGAAGTTGAAGACCCAGAGGCTGTAGCGGCGACCCCAGTTGAGGACAACCTTCATGGGCTCCGGGGCCAGGCGTGACAGCACGCCCAGGCGTTGCGGCTCCGGCAGGAGCACGGGCTGGGCCTCGGGCCGGGTCACGTCCATGCCAGGACGCCCTTCTTCCATGCGTAGAGCAGTCCCACGGCCAGGAAGCCGAGGAAGATGAACATCTCCACAAGCGTCGTCGCGCCGTATCCCGCCGCGGCGAAGACCGTGGCCCAAGGGAAGAGGAAGATCGAGTCGACGGCGAAGATCACGTACAGAAAGGCGTACACGTAGTAGCGGACCTGGGTGTGCGCCCAGCCCTCGCCGACGGGGTCGACGCCGCACTCGTACGTCAGCATCTTTTCCCGCGTGGGCACCACGGGCCGCAGCAGCCGGCCTGCCCCGAAGGCCACGGCCACGAACAGCACGCCGATCAACGCGAGCAGTCCGACGACCGAATAGCTCTCGAAATAGTCCGCCGCGAGCACGGCCACGGTCGGTTCCGGCACGTCTGCCCTCGCTCCCTGAACCTCGAACCTCGTTGGCGATCTGTTCGATCTGTTCGACGATCTATCTCTACGAACGGGAGTCTAGGCCCTGCTAAAGGGACCGTAAGCAGTCGAGTGGCACATCAGGTGGGGTTATCCCTACTACATCCCACCCATGAACCCCATGGCGTGCGGCGACCCGGCCCGGCAGGCTGGGCGCCATGACCGCGAGCATCACCGCACCCGACGACGACCGGCCGCCGGCCGCGCGCTTCGCCTTCGACCGCCACACCTGGAAGGAGATCGCCCATCTCCTCTCCAATCTGCCCGCCGCGCTGATCGGCTTTGTGTACGTGGCGGTCATGATCTCCACCGGTGCGGGGCTGTCGGTGACCGTGATCGGTCTGCCGCTCCTCGCCTTCGGGCTCGCGGGTGCGCGCCTGCTCGGCCGGTCGGAACGGGGCCGGGCACGGGCACTGCTCGGCGTACGGATCGACGAGCCGAGCCCCTTGCACGGCCCGCACCACCGGGACGGGCTCTTCCCCTGGCTGTGGGCAAGCCTCAAGGATCCGGTGGCCTGGCGGTCGGTGCTGTACTCCTTCATACGGCTGCCGTGGGGGGTACTGACCTTCAGCGTGACGCTGGTGAGCCTGTTCGTGCTCTGGCCCGTACTCCCTTTCATCGCGCGCGGTCTGGCCAACGCGGACCGGGCGATGGTCCGTGGACTGCTCGCGCCCTCCGACGAACTGGAGCGACGCATCGCGGAACTGGAGTCGGACCGGGGGGTCGTCGTCGACACGGCCGCCGCGGATCTGCGGCGCATCGAGCGCGATCTGCACGACGGTGCCCAGGCCCGCCTCGTCGCCCTCGCGATGGGGCTCGGTCTCGCCAAGGAGAAGCTGCTGGAGGACCCCGACACTGCGGCGGCGATGGTGGACGAGGCGCACGGCGAGGTGAAGCTCGCGCTGCAGGAGCTGCGCGATCTGGCGCGCGGGATCCATCCCGCCGTACTGACAGACCGCGGGCTCGACGCGGCGCTCTCGTCGGTCGCCTCGCGCTGCACGGCGCCGGTCAAGGTGACCGTCGACCTGACGGAGAGGCCCGCCGCGGCGATCGAGGGCATCGCCTACTTCACCGTCTCCGAGCTCCTGCAGAACGTCAGCAAGCACGCGCAGGCGAAGAGCGTCGCCGTGGATGTGTGGCGGGCGAACGACCGGCTGCTGATCCAGGTCACCGACGACGGGCGCGGGGGCGCGCGGCTGGACGGGGGCACGGGCATGTCCGGCCTGGCGGAGAGGCTGGGGGCGGTGGACGGGCTGTTCGTGCTGGACTCACCGGTGGGGGGGCCGACGGTGGTGACGGCGGAGCTGCCGTGGAGGAGGCGGGCGGAGGGGTGAGGCGGGGGTTGTTCCCCCACCCCGCCCCTTCCCGAAACTGGGGCTTCGCCCCAGACCCGTGGGGCGTGGCGGGCGCTGGCGCCCCCGTACCCCTGCTGCTCCGACGGCTTCGCCGCGGAGCGGGACACCACACGGGGTTGACCCCGTAGGCGCGCTCCGCACCTGTTCACGTGCGACATGGCCGCAGGGCCGACGCCCGCACCCCACGCCCGCGGGAGCCGCGAGCGTGCCCGACGCTGGTCGGGCGCGGGTCGGGCGCGGGTCCAGCCGCTACGTGGGCCAGCCCGCGCCGCCCCGGCGGGGGCGGGTGGGAGAGGTACGTGGGGGCTGACGCCCCCACGCACCCACGCCCCCGGGCTCCAGCGGCTCCGCCGCGGAGACGCAGACCCCACCCCGGCAGCTCCGCCGCGGAGAATGAACGCAGGGGCCGGCGCACCGACCGAGCGTGCGCCGCTTCGCGCCACGGGCCCGACCCGCCGTGGACCACCGCCCAACGCAGGGGCCGGCGCCCCGACCCGAGCTTGCGGCAGGCTTCGCGCAGCGACCCGACCCGCCCGTGGACCACCGCCCCCGGAAACCCCCACGGTAGGGAAAACCCCCCTCCCAACACGGTGCCCCTCCTCATGGCGCCCCCGCTCCCCCGGGGCCCACGCTTGACCCATGACAGCCCGCATCGCAGAACGGACGACCCCGATGGCCACCGAATACGGATCCGAGCGCCGGGAGCACTTCCTTCCCGCCGCTCTGCGCGCGCCGCTCGAAGGGCGGACCTGGCGGGAGTTCGGCTATCTGTTGCTGAGTCTGCCGATCAGCATCGTCTTCTTCACCTTTGCCGTCACCGGCGTCTCGCTCGGCGCGGGCCTGCTCATCACCTTCCTCGGGATTCCGGTCCTGGCCGCCGGGCTGGCCGGGTGCCGGGGGCTCGGCGCGATGGAGCGGGCGCGGGCGCGGGCGCTGCTAGGGCTCGAGGTCGGGAATCCGGATCCGATACGGGCCCGGAAGGGCGGGCTGATGTCCTGGGTCGGCGCCGTCCTCAAGAGCGGGGCGTCCTGGCGGCATCTGCTCTACGCGCTGCTGCACTTCCCATGGGCAATCTTCGCCTTCGTCGTCTCGGTCACCTTCTGGGTGAACGCCTGGGCCCTGCTCACGTATCCGCTGTGGCACTGGACCTTCCCGCGCTACCTCGACCAGCCGGGCATCTCTCTCTACGGCGACAGCGACGGCAACCAGCTCTATATCGACACCCCCTTCGAGATCGGCTCCACGGCCGCCGTCGGCCTGGTACTGGTCCTCGTGAGTCCTTGGGTGATCCGCGCTCTCGTCTCCTTCGACCGGGTGATGGTCACCGGGCTGCTCGGGCCCTCCACGCTGGCCACCCGCGTCGTCGAGCTGGAGTCGGACCGCGGCGTGGTCGTCGACAGGGCGGCCGCCGATCTGCGGCGTATCGAGCGCGATCTGCACGACGGCGCCCAGGCCCGCCTCGTCGCCCTGGCCATGGATCTGGGGCTCGCCAAGGAGAAGCTGGCCGAGGATCCGGACGCGGCCGCGCGCATGGTGGACGAGGCGCACGGCGAGGTGAAGGTGGCGCTGCAGGAGCTGCGCGATCTGGCTCGCGGCATCCATCCCGCAGTACTGACCGACCGCGGGCTGGACGCCGCCCTCTCCGCCGTCGCCTCGCGCTGCACGGTCCCGGTGACGGTCGAGGTGGACCTGCCCGCCAGGCCCGCCCCCGCCATCGAGGGGATCGCCTATTTCACCGTCTCCGAGCTGCTGCAGAACGTCAGCAAGCACGCGCAGGCGAGCCGCGCCACGGTCGACGTCTGGCGCTCACAGGACCGCCTGATGCTGCAGGTCACCGACAACGGCCGGGGCGGCGCCGACCTCAGTGCGGGCAGCGGTCTCGCGGGCCTGGCGGAGCGGCTGGACGCGGTGGACGGGATCCTGGCTCTGGACTCCCCGGCCGGCGGTCCGACGACGGTGACCGCCGAGCTTCCCTGGCGTGGCTGATCTGCCCCCAATCTCCCGATCCGTCGATTCTCCCGGCCAGGGCACAGTCGGGTCCCATACTGGGATGCTTGTAGGTGCACGGGTGGGACACAGATCGACATGGGGGCTTCAGGGTTGTGGAGGACAGGGTGCGGGTGGTCATCGCCGAGGACTCAGTGCTGCTTCGGGAGGGCCTGACCCGGCTGCTGACCGACCGCGGGCACGATGTGGTCGCCGGCGTGGGGGACGCCGAGGCGCTGATCAAGACGATCGGTGATCTCGCGGCGCAGGAGTCGCTGCCCGATGTCGTGGTCGCGGACGTGCGGATGCCGCCCACACATACGGATGAGGGTGTACGGGCGGCGGTGCAGCTGCGCCGGGAGCATCCGGGGATCGGGGTGCTGGTCCTTTCGCAGTACGTCGAGGAGCAGTACGCCACCGAGCTGCTGGCGGGCAGCAGCCGCGGCGTGGGCTATCTGCTCAAGGACCGGGTGGCCGAGGTGCGTGAGTTCGTGGACGCCGTGGTGCGGGTGGCCCGGGGCGGCACCGCGCTGGACCCCGAGGTCGTGGCGCAGCTGCTGGGCCGCAGCCGTAAGCAGGATGTGCTGGCAAATCTCACCCCGCGCGAGCGTGAGGTCCTGGGCCTGATGGCCGAGGGACGTACGAATTCAGCGATCGCCAAGCAGTTGGTGGTGAGCGACGGCGCGGTGGAGAAGCATGTCAGCAACATCTTTCTGAAGCTCGGGCTGTCCCCCAGCGACGGGGATCACCGGCGTGTACTGGCGGTGTTGACCTACCTGAACTCGTAATTGACTGACACTCTGTCAGATATTGAGCGGGTCGTTAGTCCCAGAACCAAAGTATGAATGGGGAGCGTCTTACAGGAAGGACCCGGGGGGCGAACGAAATATGGCAAACCAGGGCGCCGGGAAGTCTCAAAAGGATGTCCGGCATATGAGCGGTCCAGGGAAGGCGACCCTTACGGACGTAGGGTGGCTAATGGGACGGCCGGTGGGCCGACCGGGCCCGAGCAGCCGCCTCGAGGGAGGTCCAGTTCAGTGACCAGCCAGGTCAGTAGCCCAGCCGAGCAGGCCGATGAGGCCGATGACGAGTCCAATGAGGCTCTTGTCGGGGAACAGCGCAAGCCCGCCGGCAACAAGGAGATCCGCCGACTGGACCGGGTGATCATCCGCTTCGCGGGTGACTCCGGTGACGGGATGCAGCTCACGGGTGACCGGTTCACCTCGGAGACAGCGTCGTTCGGGAACGACCTGTCGACGCTGCCGAACTTCCCCGCCGAGATCCGGGCCCCGGCCGGCACCCTGCCCGGGGTTTCCAGCTTCCAGCTGCACTTCGCCGACCACGACATCCTGACCCCCGGCGACGCGCCGAACGTGCTGGTGGCGATGAACCCGGCCGCCCTGAAGGCCAACATCGGCGACGTGCCGCGCGGCGGCGAGATCATTGTCAACACGGACGAATTCGCCAAGCGGGCGATGGCCAAGGTCGGCTACGACACCTCCCCGCTGGAGGACGGCTCGCTGGACGCCTACCACGTCCACCCCGTGCCGCTGACGACGATGACCATTGAGGCGCTCAAGGACTTCGGGCTGTCCCGCAAGGAGGCCGAGCGCAGCAAGAACATGTTCGCGCTGGGGCTGCTGTCGTGGATGTACCACCGCCCCACCGAGGGCACCGAGACGTTCCTGCGGACCAAGTTCGCCAAGAAGCCGACCATCGCGGAGGCGAACATCGCCGCGTTCTGGGCGGGCTGGAACTTCGGCGAGACGACCGAGGACTTCGCCGTGTCCTACGAGGTCGCCCCGGCCAGCACGGCCTTCCCGACCGGCACGTACCGCAATATTTCCGGGAACCTGGCCCTGTCGTACGGGCTGATCGCCGCGAGCAAGCAGGCCGATCTGCCGCTGTATCTGGGCTCGTATCCGATCACGCCGGCCTCCGACATCCTGCACGAGCTGTCCAAGCACAAGAATTTCGGGGTACGCACCTTCCAGGCCGAGGACGAGATCGCCGGGATCGGTGCGGCGCTGGGCGCGGCGTTCGGCGGGGCGCTGGGGGTGACCACCACCTCCGGGCCGGGTGTGGCACTGAAGTCCGAGACGATCGGGCTTGCGGTCTCGCTGGAGCTGCCGCTGCTGGTGGTGGACATTCAGCGCGGCGGGCCCTCGACCGGGCTGCCGACCAAGACCGAGCAGGCCGATCTGCTGCAGGCGATGTTCGGCCGCAACGGTGAGGCGCCGGTGCCGATCGTGGCGCCGCGGACGCCTGCGGACTGTTTCGACGCCGCTCTGGAGGCCGCCCGGATCGCCATCACCTACCGGACTCCGGTGATGCTGCTGTCGGACGGCTATCTGGCCAACGGCTCCGAGCCGTGGCGGATCCCCGACGTGGACGAGCTGCCCGATCTGCGAGTTCAGTTCGCCACCGGCCCCAACCACACCCTGCCCGACGGCAGCGAAGTCTTCTGGCCCTACAAGCGCGACCCCAAGACGCTGGCGCGGCCGTGGGCGGTGCCCGGCACGCCGGGGCTGGAGCACCGGGTCGGCGGGATCGAGAAGCAGGACGGCACCGGCAACATCTCCTACGACCCGGCCAACCACGACTTCATGGTCCGTATCCGCCAGGCCAAGATCGACGGCATCGAGGTCCCGGACCTGACCGTGGACGACCCGGACTCGGCCCGCACCCTGGTGCTCGGCTGGGGCTCCACCTACGGCCCCATCACCGCCGCCGTCCGCCGCCTGCGCGCCGCCGGGCTGCCCATCGCCCAGGCGCATCTGCGCCACCTCAACCCCTTCCCGAGGAATCTTGGAGAGGTTCTGGGGCGTTACGAGAAGGTAGTGGTACCGGAGATGAACCTCGGCCAGCTCGCCACCCTGATCCGGGCGAGATATCTGGTCGACGCGCACAGCTACAACCAGGTCAACGGCATGCCGTTCAAGGCCGAGCAGCTGGCCACGGCTCTCAAGGAGGCCATCAATGACTGAGGCGCTCTCACTGGTGCCCAAGGCCGAGGCCAAGCAGTCCATGAAGGACTTCAAGTCCGACCAGGAGGTGCGATGGTGCCCGGGCTGCGGTGACTACGCGATCCTCGCCGCCGTTCAGGGCTTCATGCCCGAGCTCGGCCTGGCGAAGGAGAACATCGTCTTCGTCTCCGGGATCGGCTGCTCCTCCCGCTTCCCGTACTACATGAACACCTACGGGATGCACTCCATCCACGGCCGCGCCCCCGCCATCGCCACCGGCCTGGCCTCCTCGCGGCGGGACCTGTCGGTGTGGGTGGTCACCGGCGACGGCGACGCGCTGTCCATCGGCGGCAACCACCTCATCCATGCCCTGCGCCGCAACGTGAACCTGAAGATCCTGCTGTTCAACAACCGGATCTACGGCCTCACCAAGGGCCAGTACTCCCCGACCTCCGAGGTCGGCAAGATCACCAAGTCGACGCCGATGGGCTCTCTGGACGCCCCCTTCAACCCGGTGTCGCTGGCGATCGGCGCCGAGGCCTCCTTCGTCGCCCGCACCATCGACTCCGACCGTAAACACCTCACCGAGGTACTGCGCCAGGCCGCCGACCACCAGGGCACGGCGCTGGTGGAGATCTACCAGAACTGCAACATCTTCAACGACGGCGCCTTCGAGGCCCTCAAGGACAAGCAGCAGGCCGAAGAGGCCGTCATCCGCCTCCAACACGGACAGCCCATCCGCTTCGGCACCGACAACGACAAGGGCGTCATCCGCGACCCGGCCACCGGCGACCTGAAGGCCGTCCACATCACCGCCGACAACGAGTCGCAGATCCTCGTCCACGACGCGCACAACCCCAGCCCCACCACCGCCTTCGCGCTGTCCCGCCTCGCCGATCCCGACACCCTGCACCAGACGCCGATCGGCGTGCTGCGCAGCGTCGAGCGGCCCGTCTACGACACCCAGATGTCCGACCAGCTCGACACCGCCATCGAGCAGAACGGCAAGGGCGACCTCGCCGCCCTTCTCGCCGGCAACGACACCTGGACGGTCGTCGGCTGACGTACGGCTGAGCCACCGAGGCCCGGACCTCCCCTCAGGAGGTCCGGGCTTCGTCGTACGCGGTACGCGCGGCAAGGACCTCGTCCGTCCGCTTCTCCGTCCAGCGGGCCAGGCCCCACACCTGCTCGGCGGCCTCCTTGCCGAGCCCGGTCAGCGAATAGTCGACGCGCGGCGGGATCACCGGCTTGGCGTCGCGGTGCACAAAGCCGTCGCGCTCCAGCGTCTGGAGGGTCTGGGCAAGCATCTTCTCGCTGACGCCGCCGACCTCGCGGCGCAGCTCGCTGAAGCGGTACGAGCGCTCCAGCAGTGCGGCGAGAACGAGCACGCCCCAGCGGCTGGTGACGTGCTCAAGGATCAGACGCGAGGGGCACATCGCCTGATTGACGTCGGGGTCTCTCCTTACGGCCATGCCAGTACCTTACTTCAAAGTGGGTACTCTCCAACAGTTAGTGCACGCCCTAGGGTGAGCTTTGGAACCGCGCCGAACAAGGAGAAATCACCCATGAGCATCGTCGTCACCGGAGCCACCGGAGCCCTTGGCCGTCTCGTCATCGAGGAGCTGCTCGCCATCGTCCCCGCGGAGCAGCTGGCCGCCGTCGTCCGCAACAAGGAGAAGGCCGCGGATCTCGCTGCGCGCGGCATCGAGCTGCGTATCGCCGACTACAGCGAGCCCGGGACGCTGGCCGGGGCCTTCCGCGCAGGTGACCGCGTGCTGCTGATATCCGGCAGCGAGGTCGGCCGGCGGGTGCCGCAGCACGCCGCCGTGATCGAGGCGGCGAAGGCGGCTGGCGTCGCGCAGCTCGCGTACACGAGCGTGCTGGGCGGGCCCGGCGCCGACTTCCGGCTGGCAGCCGAGCACCAGGTCACCGAGCAGGCGATCGCCGACTCCGGACTGCCGTACACCTTCCTGCGCAACGGCTGGTACACCGAGAACTACACCGAGCACCTCGCCCCCGTCCTGGAGCACGGCGCCGTCGTCGCCAGCGCCGGCGAGGGCCGGATCGCCTCCGCCTCCCGCGCCGACTACGCGGCGGCCGCGGCGGCCGCGCTGACCGGCGAGGGCCACCTGGGCACGGCGTACGAACTGAGCGGCGACGTCGCCTGGTCCTTCGCGGAGTACGCCGCCGAGCTCTCCCGGCAGACCGGCCGGACGATCACCTACAACAACGTCCCCGCCGAGGCGCACCTGGAGATCCTGACGGGCGCCGGGCTGCCCGGGCCGCTCGCCGAGATCTTCGTCGACGTCGACGCGGCGGTCGGGCGCGGGCTGCTGGCGGGCACGTCGGGCGACCTGGCGCGGCTGGCCGGGCGCCCCACCACTCCGCTCGCCGACTCGGTCGCGGCGGCACTCGCCGCGTCGTAGCCATCCATGATCCGTCATGACCGTATGGCGATACGGACATGACAGCCCGGCCCTGCGCGGCGTACCTTCGACGGGATATTGCGCGCGTGGGGCGGAGGGGCCAGTGAAGTCGGACGCTAAACAGCGGGCAGGACTGCTGTACGGGATCGGGGCCTACGGAATGTGGGGCCTGGTCCCGCTCTTCTGGCCGCTGCTGAAGCCGGCCGGAGCGCTGGAGATCCTCGCCCACCGGATGGTCTGGTCGCTGGCCGTCGTCGGCATCGCGCTGGTGGCGCTGAAGCGGTGGGCCTGGATACGGGAGCTGATACGTCAGCCCCGCAAGCTGGCCCTCATCTCGGTCGCCGCGTCGGTGATCACCGTCAACTGGGGCATCTACATCTGGGCCGTGAACTCCGGCCATGTCGTCGAGGCCTCGCTCGGCTACTTCATCAACCCGCTGGTCACCATCGCAATGGGCGTCCTGCTGCTCAAGGAGCGGCTGCGTCCGGCGCAGTGGGCGGCGGTCGGCACCGGCTTCGCGGCGGTGCTCGTCCTGGCGATCGGCTACGGGCAGCCGCCGTGGATCTCCCTGACGCTGGCCTTCTCCTTCGCGACGTACGGCCTGGTCAAGAAGAAGGTCAACATCGGCGGTCTGGAATCGCTCGCCGCCGAGACAGCGATCCAGTTCCTCCCCGCGCTCGGCTTTCTGCTGTGGCTGGGGGCGGACGGCTCTGCCTCCTTCGGCTCGCACGGCATGGGCCATGCGGCGCTGCTCGCCGCGACGGGTGTCGTGACTGCGGCGCCGCTGGTCTGCTTCGGCGCTGCGGCGATCCGCGTGCCGCTCTCCACGCTGGGGCTGCTGCAGTATCTGGCGCCGGTCTTCCAGTTCCTGCTGGGGATCCTGTACTTCCACGAGGCGATGCCTGCCGAGCGGTGGGCGGGCTTCGCGCTGGTGTGGCTGGCGCTGACGTGTCTGACGTGGGACGCGCTGCGGACGGCACGGCGTACGAGGGCGGAGGCGCTGCGGCTGGCCGCCGCGGCGGCCCCGTCCCGGGCGGCACAGGTCGCGGCGTCGCAGTCCCCGGAGCCGCAGTCTCCGCAGCCGCAGGCGGAACCTACGGCCTGACCCTCAGGCCACGCCCAGGGCGTCGGTGACCTCGCCCATCACGGCCTTCCAGTGCGCCCGCTGCCGCTCGCGCTCCTCCGCGTTCGCGAGACGCTCCTGATGGAAGCGGAGTACGGCCTTGCCCTCACCGGACGCCGAGACCGCGACCTGGAGGGTGCTCGTGCCGTACGTGAGCCGGACCCGGTCACCGGGCCGGTAGCTGCGCACCTCACCCGCGATCCCGTCCCCCGTCTCGTACGGCTCCCCCTTCTCGGTGGGCAGCCGGACACCCTCGCCGAGCCAGAGGGCGACGCCTTCGGGGCTCGCGATGAACTCCCACACGGCGGCCACCGGGAGAGGCAGGGTCCTGGACACGCCGATCTCCCAGCCGGCGTCCTGCGTGAGTCCTGTGGGCATGGTTCGGCCTCCTTCGTGGCGGACGCGGTGCGCCCGGACCTTGTTGCGGTTGCCGCACCGTTCCATGGCGCACCAGCGCCGCCGGCCCGGGCGTGAGGTGTCGACGAAGAGCAGATGGCAGTTGTGCGAGCCGCATTCGCGGATGCGGTGTGCGTACGGACCGGTGAAGAGGTCCACCGCATCGCGCGCCACGGCGGACAGCAGCTGGGTGCCGGTGGCCCCGGGCGCCCAGTCGCGGCCGCCGCGGTCGGTGATCCGGGGCGCGGGCGGGGTCTGCGCCGCGGCCTCGTTGACCACGGCCAGGTCGGCGGGGCTCGGGGCGCGGCCCTGTACCCGGGCCGAGGCCAGCCGCCACAGCGCGTCCCGGAGTACCCGTACGGCCCACACCTCGTCCGGCGCGACGACCGGCTCAAGACCGTCCGGCAGCCGGCTCTCGCCGGCCCAGCGCACCAGGTCGGCGGGCTCGTGCAGCACCTCGTACCGCGCGAAGTCGCCGGGTCCACCGGTCGTCAGCAGTTCAAGGCAGAGCGCGCCGGGGTCGAAACGAAAGTGACGCCCGTCCAGCGTATGCAGGTTCAGTCCTCTTGCAGGCTCGCTCACGTAACCACTATAAGTGGTTAGCATGACCCTGCACTGGAAACTGGTCGTCGATACGTCCGACCCGCACGCCCAGGCGGACTTCTGGGCCGAAGCCCTCGGCTACGAGGTCGAGGACAACAGCGCACTCATCGAGCGGCTGCGCGGATACGGGCAGTTGCCGGAAGGATCCACGGTCCAGTCGCACGGCCGGGACGCCTTTCGCGACTACGTCGCCATCCGGCATCCGGACGATCCGTTCGACAAGGACACGGGGATGGGACGCGGGCGCCGGCTGCTCTTCCAGCGCGTACCGGAGCCGAAGACGACCAAGAACCGGCTCCATCTCGACCTGCACGTCGGCGCGGAGCAGCGCGTGGCGGAGGTGGCACGGCTGGAGGGCCTGGGGGCGCGGGTCCTCTACCACGCGGACCAGCCGGAGGGCGTGTGGACGACAATGGCCGACCCGGAAGGCAATGAGTTCTGCGTGGAGTAACCGGGCCCGGTGGCGGATCCCGCTACTCCGCCTCGTTCCAGCTGAACGACTCCAGCCCCTCGCACTCCTCCTCGGAGTCCGTCCACCGGCGGCGGATACGACGTGTGCCCAGCGCGACGAAGCCGACCAGCAGACCCATCACACCCACGGTGATGAACGCGACCACTACACCGACGCGCAGGAACATCTCACCGAAGAGGGTCAGGAGGACGAATGGGTCCAGGTTCATGCCGTCAGCTTGCGGCCCGGCGGCTTCTTCCGCTCCCGGCCTGCGGCCCCGTACCTGAACAGCGCCGCGGCATTGCCCATTCCGTGACCCGTATCAACCCTGTCGGCGCCTGATCGTCCGGCATGCGAACACCACTGACCGGTTTCCGCCCTTGACGGTGAGTCAAACTCTCGCTGAACTCTCAGCACGTACCGCGCACCAACAGCTCCAACGCCCTGGGACCCGCCATCCCAGGGCGTCTCGCACGTTCCGTCCTGTCCCCGTTCGGAATTCGGAGCCCCCACACATGCCCCTGTCCTTGCCCAGACGGTCCCTGCCCATACGCACGGCCGCGGCCGCCGCGCTCGCCCTCGCCGGGCTGCTCGCATCCGCCGCGCCCGCGGCCACCGCGGCACCGGCGCCGGTGCTCGCCGCCCCCGACATACCCCTCGCCAACGTCAAGGCGCATCTCACCCAGCTCCAGTCGATAGCCACCGCCAACGGCGGCAACCGTGCCCACGGGCGTACCGGCTACAAGGCGTCCATCGACTACGTGAAGGCCAAGCTGGACGCGGCCGGATTCACCACGTCCCTCCAGCAGTTCACCTCCAGCGGCGCCACCGGCTACAACCTGATAGCCGACTGGCCCGGGGGTGACGCCAACCAGATCGTGATGGCGGGCGCGCACCTGGACTCGGTCTCCTCGGGTGCAGGCATCAACGACAACGGCTCGGGCTCCGCAGGCGTACTCGAGACCGCCCTCGCCGTCTCCCGCGCCCAGTTCCAGCCCACAAAGCATCTGCGATTCGCCTGGTGGGGCGCGGAGGAGCTGGGCCTGGTCGGGTCGAAGTACTACGTCAACAACCTTCCCGCCACCGAGCGTTCGAAGATCTCCGGCTATCTCAACTTCGACATGATCGGCTCACCGAACCCCGGCTACTTCGTCTACGACGACGACCCGGCGATCGAGAAGACCTTCAAGGACTACTTCGCCGGTCTGAGCGTCCCCACCGAGATCGAGACCGAGGGCGACGGCCGCTCCGACCACGCTTCGTTCAAGAACGTCGGCATACCGGTCGGCGGTCTGTTCACCGGCGCGAGCCGTACGAAGTCCAGCGCCCAGGCACAGAAGTGGGGCGGCACGGCGGGCCAGGCATTCGACAGCTGCTACCACTCCTCGTGCGACACGAGCGCGAACATCAACGACACCGCGCTCGACCGCAACAGCGATGCGATCGCGCACGCGATCTGGACGCTGTCCTCCGGGACGACCACCCCGCCGGGTGATGTGTACGAGTCCACGGCGGACGTGGCCATCCCGGACAACGGCGCGGCGGTCACCTCCTCGGTCAGCGTCACCGGCCGCACCGGCAATGCGCCGAGCACCCTCAAGGTCGGCGTGGACATCATCCACACCTGGCGCGGCGACCTCGTCGTCGATCTGCTCGCCCCGGACGGAACGGTCTACAACCTCAAGCCGTTCAGCTCCTCCGACTCGGCGGACAACGTCCAGGCGACGTACACGGTCAATGCCTCCTCCGAGGTGGCCAACGGCACCTGGAAGCTCCGCGTCCAGGACAAGGCGGCGTACGACACCGGCTACATCAACAGCTTCAAGCTCACCTTCTGAGACACCTTGCGGGAGGTCTCCGCGACCGCCACCCCCCATGGGCTGCATGCGTGTGCATATACTGCACACGCATGCAGTCGCATTCGAGGGGTAGCCATGGACCGGACGTTCCTGTTCCTGCTGGGCAGCAGCCGCACCGGCGGCAACACCGAGACGCTGGCCCGCCTGGCCGCCGAACAGCTTCCGGCCGGGGCCGAGCAGCGCTGGCTGCGGCTGTCCGAGCTCCCCCTCGCGGAGTTCGAGGACCTGCGCCATGAGGGCGACGGCACCTACCCCGCACCCACCGGGCACGCCGCGACCCTGCTGGACGCCACCCTGGAGGCGACCGACCTCGTCATCGCGTCCCCGCTGTACTGGTACAGCGTCTCGACCTCGGTCAAGCGCTATCTCGACCACTGGTCGGGCTGGCTGCGGGTGCCGGGCGCGGACTTCAGGGCGCGGATGGCGGGGCGGACGCTGTGGGGCGTCACCTCGTACGCGAGCACCGCCGACAAGGCCGAGCCGCTGATCGGCACCCTGCGCAACACCGCCGACTTCATGGGCATGCGCTTCGGCGGCGTCCTGCTCGGCAACGGCACCCGGCCGGGTCAGGTGGAGAACGACGCGGACGCCACCGCCCGGGCCAAGGAATTCTTCACGCCATGACGCACGCGCCAACGCCTTTCAGGCCGTGACGTCCTTCGTCGTGAAGCGCGCCCACGCCGCCGATCCGAAGACCGCCGCGTAGGCCCCCTGCAGACCGAGGTTCTTCAGCACCTCGTCCCAGTACACCGGTTCTCGCAGCAGGTCCGCGAACGACAGCCAGTAGTGCGGGAAGAGATACGGATGGATCCCGTTCAACTGCGGGATCGTGTCCAGGATCTGCACCGTGATCAGCAATCCGACGGTCGTTGCCATCGCCGCGATGCCGCTGCCCGTCAGGGTCGAGACGAACAGGCCCAGTGCCGCGATCCCGGTCAGCGACGCCGCGACGACGACGGCGATCAGCCCGGCCCGCAGCAGCCCGTCCCCGAAGGAGATCCGGGTGCCGGAGATCGTCGTGACCTCGCCGAGCGGGAAGAGCAGCGCCCCGACGGCGAGCGCGGACGCCGCCACGACCAGGGTCGCTACGAGGCAGAAGGCGCAGGCCGTGGCGTACTTGGCGAGCAGCAGCCGGGTCCGCCCGGCCGGGGCGACGAGCAGATAGCGCAGTGTTCCGGCGTTCGCCTCGCCCGCGATCGCATCGCCCGCGACGACACCGATCGCCATCGGGAGAAAGACGGGCAGGGTCGCGGCGAGCGCGGCGAAGACCAGGAACAGGCCGTTGTTGGTGATCTGCGTGATGAACGCGGGCCCCTGGCCGCTGCCGCCGCCGGCCTGCCCGCCGCCGCTCGTCTCGATCTTGACGGCGATGCCGATCAGTACGGGAACGGCGGCCAGCACGCCCAGCAGGGCGAGTGTGCGCCAGCGCCGCAGTGTGGTGGTCAGCTCGGAGCGGAAGAGGCCGAGCGTCCACAGTGGGCTGCTCGTCCTTTCGCCCGCGGCCACTGCGAGCGTGTCAGCCTGCGACATCGAAGCCCTCCCCGGTCAGCGCGACGAAGGCGTCCTCGAGCGATGCCCGCTCGACCCCGAAGCCCCGTACCCGTACGCCTGCCCGGACCAGCGCCGCGTTGAGATCAGCGAGGTCCTTGGCGGGCGGTTCTCCGGTCACCCTTTCGTCGGTGACGGCCAGATCGGTCACACCCTGCTCCTTGAGAATGCGCGCGGCATCGGCCGGGTCGGGGGTGGTGACCACCAGCCGCCCGAGCGCGCCCGCCGCGAGATCGGCGACCGGACCCTGAGTGAGCAGCCGCCCCTGGGCCATCACCGCCGCATGCGTACAGACCTGTTCGATCTCGTCGAGGAGATGGGAGGAGAGGAAGACCGTGGTCCCATCGGCCGCCAACTCCCGTACCAGCGACCGGATCTCACGCATGCCCTGCGGGTCGAGGCCATTGGTCGGCTCGTCGAGCACCAGCAGTTTCCGCGGCTGCAGCAGCGCGGCCGCGAGTCCCAGCCGCTGCTTCATGCCGAGGGAGTACGCCTTGGCCTTCTTGCCCGCGGCCGAGGTCAGCCCGACCCGGTCCAGCGCGGCGGCGACGCGGCGGCGCCGGGTGCGCGGATCGGCGCTGGGGTCGGCGGAGTCGTAGCGCAGCAGATTGTCCCGGCCGTTCAGGAACCCGTACAGCGCGGGCCCTTCGATCAGCGCGCCCACCTGCGGCAGTACGGTGCGCACGGCGCGCGGCATGGGTTTGCCGAGGACCGTGGCGCTGCCCGCGGTCGGCTCGATGAGCCCCATCAGCATCCGGATGGTGGTGGTCTTACCAGATCCGTTGGGGCCGAGGAACCCGAAGACGCTGCCGTCGGGCACGCTCAGATCCAGTCCGTCGACGGCCAACTGACCGCCCCGGTACCGCTTGGTGAGCCCGCGCGTCTCGATGACGGCTGTCATTCCGGTCCCCGTTCACTCGGTCAGCGGTCCGCCCCGCCGTACGGAGCGTACGGCGGGGCGGACTGTCAGCGCGTGTCGTGCAACCCAATGAGTGCTGTGTGGGGCTACTTGCCCTCGTTGGCGGCATTCACGAGCGCGTCCTTGGTCACGGCGCCGACATAGACCGTGCCGTCGTCCGTCATCAGGGCATTGACCAGGCGGGTCGTGAAGACCGTGCCCGAGCCGAACTTCCCCTCGACCTTGTCGCCGAGCGCGTCCAGGAGCTTGCTCGCCTCCGGCGGCACGTCGCCGTCCTTCGGCGCGCCGGAGCCCTGGCCACCGGGCATCTCGATCTTCGCGATGGAGGCCCAGCCCTCACCGATGACATTCAGGCCCTTGAAGTCCTCGGCACCCTCGAAGTCCTCGTGACCCTTGAGGTCCTTCGGGCCCTTGAAGTCCTCGTGGCTCCTGGCGCCCTTGCCCTTCTCCAGCTCGTCGGCCTCGGTGACCTTCGCGCCCTTGGGCGGGGTGAAGTCGAACGTGGAAGCGGCCGGCTTGGAGAAGTCGACCTTGGTGAAGCCCGCGTCGATCACGGCCTTGCCGCCGCTGGTCGGCGTGAGCGTGAACTTCAGCGGGACGCCGTTCTCCGCGTCCACCGCGATCTTGATCGAGCCGATCGTCGAACCGCTCTGCTTGGGCTTGATGACCAGCTGGTACGCATCGCGCCCTGCCACCTGCGCGGTACCACCGACGGTCACCGACGTGGTGTCGTCCGCGGCCTTCAGCGCCTCGTCGGCGAATTGCTTCGGCGTGGTCGGGAGGTCCTTCGGCAGGGCTCCGTGCTCCTTGCCCTTCTCACCGGAGCCGCCGTCCTTGGCGTGGAAGGCCTCGTTCGAGGCGCTGTCGTACGCCCAGACCTCGTCGCCGTTGTGGATCAGGCTGTACTCGGCGGCGTCCTCCAGGATGGAGACCTTCGCCTTGTCGGGGCCGTCGGCCGCGACGCGCAGGGTGTGCGAGCCGGAGGCGAGTTCCATCAGCTTGCCCTGGGGATCGGCGGACGAGCCGTCGCCCCCGCCACCACCCTTGGGGCCGAAGGAGCCGCCGCCCAGCCCCGCGAGGCCGCCCAGCGGGAGGCCGAGGTCCGTGTTGATCTTCACGCTGCCGGACAGCTGCTGGGTCTCCGACGCGGCCATCTTCTCGATGAGTTCCTGCGCGCTGATCTTCGGCAGATCCGGGTCACCGGAGGCAGCGAGCGCCGGGACGAGCCCGATGGTCGCCGCCGCCACCCCGGCCACCGCGACCGGGACGAAGTAGCGCGCTGCCCTGCGGCGGCCCGCTGCGAGGTCCTCGGCCTCTTCGGTGGTCTGTGCGCTGTCGTTCGGTGCCATGGTGTGCCCTACCTCCGTGGTTGGTCAGGTTCCACTGCATCCATCTGACCAAATCGGGCGAACGGAAGCGTCAGCCCGCGGGAGCAACTTGGCGTACTGCTATGGGATGACAGAAGGACGCGGCGCCTCCCCCGACCAGTAGGGGAAGCGCCGCAGGCCCAGTTGAGGAGGGGTTACTTCTGGATGAAGACGTAGTCGGCCCCGTAGGGGACGCCGACGACGGCTCCCTTCTCACAGCTGCCGGCCGGGGCGACGCCGCCCACGGTGTTGAGCCGGAAGATCTCCTGCGTGCCGGCCAACAGGCCCCGCTTCTTGCCCGACTGGGTCGCCTTCAGGTCCAGCTCGGCGATGTTCTTGTCGCCATTCGGGGTCTTGCTGATCAGCTTTCCGGTGACGGCGCTGTGGTCCGGCGCGATCCACTGCGGCGTACCGGAGTTGGGGGCGACGAAGGAGTGGGCGATGTTCCCGCCGAGGACGGCGCGCACATCGCGCTGCTGGAAGGAGAGCGAGCCGTCCTCGCCCTTCTTGCACTCGTAGATCTGCTTGCCCTTGACCACGGATGCCTGGAAGTTGTCGAGGGCGTCTGCGAAGTTGAAGGAGCCGGTCACCTTGTGGAACTGGCCGCGGACGGCGCCGCCCGGGAACTGTGCGGTGTGCAGGTTGGCGTAGAAGCCGTTCGGGTCGGCCTTGAAGGCGTCGAGCACGGCCTTGTCCTTGACCTTGACCGTGCCGGCGACGGCGCCGGTCCAGCCCTTGGCCTTGGTCCTGCCCTTGCCGACCAGCTCGGTGAAGTCGATCTTGATGCCGCCGTTGGTGCCCTTCGCGCCCTGGTGGATGTGGAGGGCGGTCGGCTTGTCGGTGCCGCGGAACTTCACGGCGACGGACACCTTGTCACCCTTGACCTTCACGAACTCCAGCGCGGCGCCGTCGCGGTCACCGACGGCGGGCCCACCCTGCACCGGCACCTCGTTGGCGCCGTTCAGGCTGGAAACGAAGAGGGAGGCAGCACTGTCCGGGCCGCTGCCGCCGCTCTGGACCGAGATGCTCGCGCCGCTGTCCCCCTGGCCCCCGTGGCCGGCGGTGGAGCTCTTGCTGTCGGCGAAGGCCGGCAGAACGGCGAGCGCGACGCCCGCGGCTGTGGCGACGGCGGTCGTACCGACAAGAAGTGCCTTGTTGCGCTTCATTCTGAAATCTCCCCGTACTGATGCCAACGCCCGGTGCGTGGCTTCCGGCATGAGTACGGAGTCGATCCGAGATTGGACTCAATCCAAGAGTGAGACCTGCGTCACATCCTTCGGGTGGAACCCGAAGGCAGGTCGCAGGCGTGATAACTGGCTTGTCAGTCCGCCCGCCGGCGGTCATGGACCGAGGGCGTTGCCCTAGGGCCTGTCGTTCGGATCTTGCCGGGTTCGCGTGCCCTGGCACGCACGCTCGCCGCGTTGTCGTCAGTCGCCGACGCTCCGCGTCGGCTCCTTCCTCCGCCTTGCGATCGCACGCACCAGACCCCGCTCACTGATCCGGCCTGATCCAAACGACAGACCCTAGCCCGCGCGGTGGACCACCGCGTCGCAGAGCTCCTCCAGGGCAGCCTTCGCAAAGCACTCGGGCAGCGGGGCGAGCATCGCCCGTGCCTCCTCCGCGTACCGCACGGTGTCCCGCCTGGCCTGCTCCAGCGCGGGGTGGACACGCAGCCGCCGCAGCGCCTCGCCGTGCCGGACGTCGTCCGTCAGATCCCTGTCCAGCAGAGCGACGAGCTCCAGATCCTCTGGCCGTCCGTGCGCCTCGGCCTGCGCGCGCAGACGCAGCACCGGCAGCGTCGGGATGCCCTCGCGCAGATCCGTGCCGGGCGTCTTGCCCGACTCGTGCGAGTCGCTCGCGATGTCGAGTACGTCGTCGGCGAGCTGGAAGGCCACGCCGAGCCGCTCCCCGTACTGGGTGAGGATGTCCACGACACCCTCGTCGGCGCCGGACATCATCGCGCCGAACCGCCCGGAGACCGCGATCAGCGAGCCCGTCTTGCCGCCGATGACGTCAAGGTAGTGCTCGACCGGGTCGCGGCCGTCGCGCGGCCCCGCCGTCTCCAGGATCTGGCCGGTGACCAGCCGTTCGAAGGCCTCGGCCTGGATACGTACGGCCTCGGGGCCCAGATCGGCCAGTATGTGCGAGGCCCTCGCGAACAGGAAGTCGCCGGTCAGCACGGCCACGGAGTTGCCCCAGCGGGCGTTGGCGCTGTCCACGCCACGCCGCACATCGGCCTCGTCCATCACATCGTCGTGGTACAGCGTCGCGAGATGGGTGAGCTCGACGACCACGGCCGAGGGCACGACACCCGGCGCGTACGGATCACCGAACTGGGCCGCGAGCATCACCAGCAGCGGCCGGAAGCGCTTGCCCCCCGCCCGTACGAGATGCTGTGCGGCCTCCGTGATGAAGGGCACCTCGCTCTTGGTGGCATCGAGCAGACCCGCCTCGACAGCCGCCAATCCGGTCTGGACATCGGCCTCAAGAGCCTGGTCCCGCACGCTCAGCCCGAACGGCCCGACGACGGTCACGAGGGGATCTCCTGTCTGCTGACGGTCACACGGATTGTCGATGTGTCGCTGGATTCACTCAAGTCAGCGTATCCGGTCGCCTTTCGATCACCATGGGCGCCTTCCCGTCACCGCCGGTATGTTCGTGATCAGCTGGTACGACATCGAGTGACCCTTTCGCCAGGAAGCTCCCGCCATGCGCATCCGCACCGACTTTCCGTACGAGACCGCCCATGAGGACGTCCGTATCCCCCTCAAGGACGGCACACGGCTGTACGCGCGCATCTGGCGGCCGCTGACGGGCGAACCCGTTCCCGCCCTGCTCGAATATGTGCCCTACCGGCTGACCGACTGGACCGCGCCGCGCGACTACCAGCGCCACCCCTGGTACGCGGGCCACGGCTACGCCTCCGTACGGGTCGATGTGCGCGGACACGGCAACAGCGAGGGACTGCCCGGCGACGCGTACGACACCACCGAGGCCGCCGACGGGGTCGAGGTGATCAACTGGCTGGCCGGACAGCCCTGGTGCACGGGCCGGGTGGGGATGTTCGGGATCTCCTGGGGCGGCACCGACGCCCTGCGGATCGCCGCCCTCGCACCCGAGCCGCTGAAGGCCATCGTCACCGTCTGCTCCACGGACGACCGCTACGACAACGACGCGCACTACATGGGCGGTTCGGTCCTGGCCGGCGGGATGCCCGCCTGGGCCGCGACCCTGCTCGCCTTCACCGCCCGGCCGCCCGACCCGCTCCACGTCGGCGATGCCTGGCGCGAGCAGTGGCTGAACCGGCTGGAGGCCCTTTCCCCCTTCATCCACACCTGGCTCGCCCACCAGATCCGCGACGACTACTGGAAACAGAGCAGCATCCGCGAGAACTACGCCGCCCTCGACGCGGCGGTCCTGGCGGTCGGCGGCTGGCACGATCCGTACCGGGACACGGTGCTGCGCCTGGTCGAGCAGCTGCCACCGGACCGGGTACGCGGCCTGATCGGCCCGTGGCCGCACGAGTACCCCGACCGCGGCCGCCCGCCGGGACCCGCGATCGGTTTTCTCCAGGAGACGCTCCGCTGGTGGGACCACTGGCTGAAGGGCAGGGACTCCGGCGTCATGGCCGAGCCCCTGCTGCGCTCCTGGATCAGCGAGTCGCACCGGCCCGCGACCGTCTACTCCGAACTGCCCGGCCGCTGGGTCGGCGACCCCGCCTGGCCCTCGCCGCACATCACCTCCGTGCCGTACGCGCTGACGGGCGAGCCGGTCATCGTCGACTCGCCGCAGCACACCGGCCTGGAGGCCGGACGCTTCCTCCCCACCGGCAACGACGCCGATCTGCCGCCCGACCAGCGCGACGAGGACGCCCGCTCGGCCTGCTTCGAATTCCCGGTCACCGACGCGCCGGTCGAGATCCTGGGCCGCCCCCGGGTCACCCTGCGGCTGCGCCCGGACGTGCCCTACGGCCAGGCGATCGCCCGCCTCTGCGACGTCGCCCCGGACGGCTCCTCCACCCTTGTCACCCGCGGCGTACTGAGCCTCTCCGCCCGCCACGGCCGCGAACGCGCAAACGCCTGGCAGCCCGGCACGACCGAGGACGTGGCCTTCGAGCTGAACGGCATCGGCCACACCTTCCCCCCGGGCCACCGCATCCGGCTCGCCGTCTCCTCCGCGTACTGGCCCTGGATCTGGCCCCACAGTGGCTCCGCGGGTTTCACCCTCGACCCGGCGGGCTCCCGTCTGGAGCTCCCCGTACGCGATCCGGGCGCGGGCGCCGAGTACAAGATCGTCTTCGAGGAGCCGGAACAGTCCGAGCCGCTCGGCGTCAGCTCCCCCGTGACGCTCGACGAGCCGCGGCCCGGGCGGCTGGTGACCCGGGACGTCGCCAAGGGCGAATGGCGCGTCGAGACCGACCCGCGCCACGGCGCCACGCTCGTTCATCCGGACGGCCTCGAGTACACGGAGGACGCGCTGGAGACCTACACGATCCGCGAGCGCGACCCGCACTCCGCGCACACCCGCTCCACCTGGACGATCCGGCTGCACCGGCCCGAGCTGGCCTGGGACGTGCGGATCGAGACCCGCTCCGAAGTCGGCTGCGACGCTGCCGACTTCATCACCCGGGACGAGGTGGTCTGCCGGGACGGCCGCGAGATCGTCTTCCACCACACCTGGGAGCGGCGGATCCCCCGAATGGCCGGGTGACAGCGCAGGCCGGGCGGCCTGCCGCGGCGGGGGAACATCCACGTAACGTGGGACCCACACCCGTGGAAAGCGAGGCAAGCACCGATGCCCGAGCAGAGCCCGCTCGATCTGGCCGAGGGCGATCCCTTCGGCCCGCACAACCTGCCGTACGGCGTTTTCAGCACGGCCGACGAGCCCGGCCGCCGGCGGCTCGGCGTCCGCATCGGCGGCCATGTGCTCGACGCCGGGGCCGCGGCCCACACCCTCGGATCCCCCTATGCCGCGCTGCTGGCACAGCCGAGCCTCAATCCGCTGCTCGCCGCGGGCCGCACCGCCTGGCGCGATGTGCGCCGCGCGCTCACCGCCTGGGTCACGGTGCCCGCCCACCGCGCGGACATTGAGCCGCTGCTGCACCCGCTCGACTCGGTCACGCTGCATCTCCCGTACGAGGTCGCCGACTATGTCGACTTCTACGCGAGCGAGCACCACGCCACCAACGTCGGCAAGATCTTCCGGCCGGACGGGGACGCGCTGACCCCCAACTGGAAGCACCTGCCCATCGGTTACCACGGCCGGGCCGGCACCGTCGTCGTCTCCGGCACGGATGTGGTGCGCCCCTCCGGCCAGCGCAAGACGCCCGCGGACGCCGCCCCTGTCTTCGGCCCCTCGGTCAAGCTCGACATCGAGGCGGAGGTCGGCTTCCTCGTCGGCACCCCCACCGAGCTGGGCACTCCCATGCCGCTCGGGGACTTCCGCGAGCATGTCTTCGGGCTCTCGCTCCTCAACGACTGGTCGGCGCGCGACATCCAGGCCTGGGAGTACGTCCCGCTCGGCCCCTTCCTCGGCAAGTCCTTCGCGACATCCGTCTCGGCCTGGGTGACCCCCCTGGAGGCACTCGACGCGGCGCGGACCGCCCCGCCCGCCCGCGACTTCGATCTGCTGCCCTATCTCGACGACTCCGGCGAGGACGAGCCGGGCGGCTTCGATGTGCGCATCACGGTTGCGATCAACGGCCATGTGATCTCCGAGCCGCCGTTCGCCACGATGTACTGGACAGCCGCCCAGCAGCTGGCTCATATGACGGTCAACGGCGCGTCCCTGCGTACGGGCGACCTCTTCGGCTCCGGCACGGTCAGCGGCCCCGAGGTCCACATGCGCGGCTCGCTCCTCGAACTCACCTGGAACGGCCGGGACATCCTCGAACTCCCCGAAGGCAAGCGGACCTTCCTGGAAGACGGCGACGTGGTGACGATGACCGCGTGGGCGCCCGGCCCGGACGGCACCCGGGTGGGCCTCGGCGAAGTGACCGGCCGGATCGTCCCGAGCACCGGCTGATGAGCGAACTCACCCTGCCCGAGGAGCTGTTGCTGCTCGCCCTCGACCCGGCGACGGGCCGCCGGCACTGCAACAGGAGCTACCTCCAGTACGGGCTGGCCGGCGCGGCCCTCGCCGAACTGGAGCTCCAGGGCAGGGTCGCCGAGGCGCGCGGCCGGGTGACGGTGGTCAATCCGCTGCCGCCGCAGAACCCGCTCTCGGCGCAGATCCTGGCGAGCCTTCCGGCCCCGCGCGGGAGCCGGTTCGGCGACGGCGTCCATGCCCGGCGCTGGGTCAGGAGCACCGGGCGTCAGGTCGAGGATCTGTGCCTGCACCACCTGGTGGGGCGCGGTGCGCTGCGGGAGGAGACTCGCCGTTTCCTCGGCCTCTTCCCGTACCACCGCTACCCCGCGGCGACCGAGGACTGGTCGTCACCGGCTCGGGGGCGCTACACCCAGTCGGTGACGGCCGGCTTCCCGGACCGCCGCAGCAGGCTGCTGGCCGCCTTCACCACGGCGATCGGCCTTGCCCGGGTACTGCACCCGGACCGGACCTGGCGGGAGAGCGGCGCGCTGCGCATTCTCGTACGGGAGGAGTGGGCACCGTACGCGGTGCACCGCGCCGTCAAGCAGGACAAGCGGTCGAGCAGCATCAGCGTCGGGGACGGGGGCGGGTCCGACGGCGGAGGCGACGGCGGGGGCGGCGGAGGCGACTGACGTGCCCGGGGTGGCAGATCTTCCCCACTGATCGACATCATCGCAGGTCAGCGGGGTGTTTCAGCGGTCGCCGGTGGCGCAACACTCTGGCAACACCACAGGTGGGAAAGCCTCGGTATGGTCCACCGCATGCCAGCCGAACGAATCCGTGAGCACACCGTGCCGGTCGCCGCGGCGCGCCGGCGGCGGCTGCGCGCGGACCAGGCGCGGCAGCTCGCCGACCTGTTGCGCCACCAGATGCGTACGGGCGGCTTCCCCGGCGGCGTACTGCCACTGGAAGGCACCATCGGCGACGACTACCGCGTCTCCCGCAACACCGTCCGGCAGGCGCTGGATCTCCTTCGTACGGAGGGGCTCATCGAGCGGCAGCCCGGCGTCGGCACCGTCGTGGTGTCCGAGAAGTACCCGCACGGCCTGGACCGGCTGCAGGGTCTCGCCGAGACCCTGCGCGAACACGGCGACGTCACCAACGAAGTCCGTACGGTCGGTCCCGTCCCCGCGCCCGCACCCGTGGCCCGGCGACTCGGCATCACTGAGCACACCGACGTGCTCTACATCGAGCGGCTGCGCAGGCTGAACGGCCTGCCCCTCTCCCTCGACCTCACCTATATCCCCATGGACCTCGGCTCCGGGCTGCTCGGCTGCGACCTGGAGCACACCGATGTGTTCCGGCTGCTCGAAAGCCTCACCGGGCAGCAGTTGGGCAGGGCCGAGATCACCCTGGAAGCCGTCAACGCCGACGCGCACTCCGCCACCGTGCTCGAAGCCCCGCGCGGCGCCGCCGTGCTCATGCTCGAACGTCTCACGCATCTGTCCGACGGACGCCCCGTGGACCTGGAGTTCATCCGCTTCCGTGGCGACCGCATCACGATGAGCGGGCTGCTCCACCGCTCCGCCTGACCCTCACCCGCACCTCTTTCCGGGAGACAGCCATGCCTCTGGCACCCCAGCGCGCCGACGTGCCCGTGACCATCGACGAGTCGAAGTGCATCGACGGCTGCACCCTCTGCGTCGACATGTGCCCGCTCGACTCCCTCGCGATCAACCCGGACAGCGGCAAGGCCTATATGCACGTCGACGAGTGCTGGTACTGCGGCCCGTGCGCTGCCAGGTGTCCCACGGACGCGGTCACGGTCAACATGCCCTATCTGCTCCGGTGAACCCGGCAAGGTCGAGAGGTCCGAACTCCCATGACACGCAAGCCACTCGCGTTCCTCGCCGCCGCCCTGCTGCTGCCCCTCACCGGCTGCGGCGGCGACGCGAGCGCAGGCGACTCCGGCACGGTCACCGTCACCGTCGGTTATCAGTCCAAGACCATCAACACCGTCACGGCCGGGACGCTGCTGCGCTCGCTCGGCTACTTCGAACGGGAGCTCGCGGCCCGCGGCAAGCGCGAGGGCGTCATGTACAAGGTGAAGTGGCAGGACTACGCCACGGGCGCGCCGATCACCGCCCAGATGACCGCCGGGAAGGTCGACATCGGCTCGATGGGCGACTTCCCGCTGCTCATCAACGCCGCGCGCGGCAAGCAGCTGAACCGGCCGACGAAGCTCGTCTCCGTGACCGGCTACAACCTGCGCGGCGGCCTCAACACCATCGTCACCGCGCCCGGTTCGGAGCTCGCCTCGCTCAAGGACCTGCGCGGCCGGAAGGTCTCCACGAGCGTCGGATCGGCCGCCGACGGGACGCTCGTACGGGCGCTCCAACGGGCGGACATCGACCCGGAGAAGGACATCCGCAAGCTCAACCAGCAGCCCGCGGTGGGCGCGTCGGCGCTCCAGGCGGGCAGCACTGACGCGCTCTCGCAGTTCGTGGCCTGGCCGGGGCTGCTCGCCTTCCAGGGCCGGGCACAGGCGCTGTACGACGGGGCGGAGCTGAACCTTCCGACCTTCCACGGGGTCACTGTCCGTGAGGACTTCGCGAAGAAGCGGCCCGTCGTACTGGAGGACTTCCTGCGCGCGCAGGCCGCCGCGACGGACTACCTGAACAAGCAGCCGGTCGCGGCGGCGGAGTCGGTGGCCGAGGCGACCGGACTGCCGCCCGAGGTCGTCTACCTCTACAACGGCCCCAACGGCATCGCCACCTTCGGCCCGGCCCTGCGGGCGGAGCTGGTGGACGCGCTGAAGAAGGACGTGCCGGTGCTGAAGTCGGCCAAGCTGGTGGGCGACGTGAATGTGGACGCCTTCGTCGACGAGCAGTACGTGAAGCGGGCGTTGGGCGACGGCTATGCGAAGGCGCTCGCGGCGGCCCCGGAGGCTGCGAAGAGCGAGGTCTGGCTCAAGACCGGCTCGACGCGGTCCTTCGCCGCTCCGGCCGAGCTGCTGCGCCACATCACCGCGCAAAAGGGCCAGGTACGGGCCGCGTACGTCCCCGATGCCACGACCGGGACGCTCTGGTTCGCGGACAAGGCGGTATGGGTGGCGGACGGCGTGAAGCTGCTGCCCTTCGTGACCCGTTCGGGTGCGGCCGCGTACGTCTCGGGGCACGCGGGTGCTCGTACCGTCCCGTACGCCGAAGCCCTGAAGCGGGCGTCATGACCGCGCGGCGCCTCCTGCGTGTCCTCTCGCTCGCCGGGGCGCTCGGGCTGTGGCAGCTGCTGACCGCGCTCGACATCAATCTGTGGCTGCGCTTCGAGCAGTTCCCGACGGTCGTCGACGTGGCGCGGGAGTTCGGGGAACGGGTCGGCAGCGGCCCGTACTGGCAGGACCTCACCGACAGCCTCACCCGTATCGTCACCGGCTTCGCCCTGGCGGCGGTCGCAGGCGTGGCCGTCGGCACGGCCATCGCCCGCTCGCGCCTCGTGGCGGACCTGCTCGGCCCGGTTCTCGAAGTCCTGCGCCCCATCCCGGCGATCGCGCTGGTGCCAGTGGCGATCCTGCTCTTCCCCAGCAATGAACAGGGCATCGTCTTCATCACCTTCACCGCGGCGTTCTTCCCGGTCATGGTCTCCACCCGCCACGCGGTGCGCGCCCTGACCCCGGTCTGGGAAGAGGCAGTTCTCACGATGGGCGGGGGACGGTGGCGGGTCCTCGGTTCGGTGGTCCTGCCGGGAGCACTGCCGGGCATCCTCGGCGGACTGTCGGTCGGGATCGGCGTCTCGTGGATCTGCGTGATCTCGGCGGAGATGATCTCCGGGGAGTACGGGGTGGGTTACCGCACCTGGCAGGACTACACGGTGGTCGACTACCCCGGCGTGTTCGTGGGGATGGCGACGATCGGAGTCCTCGGCTGGCTGACGTCGACGGCGGTGGAACTGGCGGGTCGCCGGGTGACGCGGTGGCTCCCGCGGACGGAGCACGGGGGGTCGGTGGGCGCGGCGCGGGCGCGGGTACGGGCGCGCCCTGCGGGGCTTTCCCCCACCCCGCCCCTTCCCGTAACCGGGGGCGATCCCCCAGCCCCCCGTACGGCCTTCGGCCGTGTCCTCAATCGCCGGACGGGCTGAATACTCAGCCCCTCCGGCGTTTGAGGAGCGGGGTCTGGGGCGGAGCCCCAGTTCGGGAAAGGGCGGGTAGGGGAACAGGCCCGCGCAGCGGCCCCCGCCCGCCACCGCACCCCGATTCCCATCCGCCCCCAAGGAGGCGCAAACCGTGACCACCCGTTCCGAGACCCTCGCCCCCACCACGCAAACAGCACCCCGCGGCGCCCACCTCACCCTCTCCCGCGTAACCCTCGGCCGCCCCGGCGCCCCCGTCCTCGACAGCCTCGATCTCGACGTCGCCCCCGGCGAGATCCTGACCGTCGTCGGACCGTCGGGCTGCGGCAAGTCCACCCTCCTGCGCACCCTCGCCGGACTGCTCCCCGCACTCCACGGAGCCGTCGAGCAGGACGGCGCCCCCATCACCGCCCCCCGCGCCGAACGCGCCCTGGTCTTCCAGGACGACGCCCTGCTCCCCTGGCGCACCGTCCGCGCCAACGTCGAACTGCCCCTCGCCATCATGGGATCGAGCCGGACCGACCGCCGCCGCAAGGCCGAGCAGTGGCTGGACCGCGTCGGCCTCGCCGACCGCGCCGCCCACCTCCCCTACCGAATCTCCGGCGGCCAGCGCCAACGCGTCCAGCTCGCCCGCGCCCTCGCCGCCGAGCCCCGCGCCGTCCTGATGGACGAGCCGTTCGGCGCGCTCGACGCGCAGACGAGGGCCGGTATGCAGCAACTGCTCGTCGACGTGCTGCGCGGCACCGGCGCGACCGTCGTCTTCGTCACTCACGACGTGGACGAGGCGATCTTCCTGGGCGACCGGGTCGCCCTCCTCGGTACCGGCCGCGTCCTGGACGTACCGCGCCCGCGTGACCGGGAGGCCCACAACGATCCCGCGACCGTCGCCCTGCGCCGCGACGTACTCGAATCTCTCGGTACCAAGTGAAAGGCACGACCGTGCAGATCCCCGCTCTCACCGACGCCGAGGAACTGACCTGCGACGTCCTTGTCATCGGCGGCGGCACGGCCGGGACGATGGCCGCGCTCACAGCCGCCGAGCGCGGCGCGAACGTGCTCCTCCTGGAAAAGGCACACGTCCGCCACTCGGGCGCCCTCGCCATGGGCATGGACGGAGTCAACAACGCCGTCATCCCCGGCCGCGCCGAGCCCGACGACTATGTCGCGGAGATCACCCGCGCCAACGACGGCATCGTCGACCAGTCCACGGTCCGCCAGACGGCGACCCGCGGCTTCGGCATGGTGCAGCGCCTGGAGTCGTACGGCGTGAAGTTCGAGAAGGACGAACACGGTGAATACGCGGTCCGCCAGGTGCACCGCTCCGGCTCGTACGTCCTGCCCATGCCCGAGGGCAAGGACGTCAAGAAGGTCCTCTACCGTCAACTGCGCCGACGCGAGATGCGCGAACGCATCCGGATCGAGAACCGCGTCATGCCGGTCCGGGTCCTGACGGCGGACGGCCGGGCCGTGGGCGCGGCCGGTCTCAACACCCGCACCGGCGGGTTCGTCACGGTCCGCGCGGGCGCGGTCATCCTGGCCACCGGCGCCTGCGGCCGCCTCGGTCTGCCGGCCTCCGGCTATCTCTACGGCACGTACGAGAACCCCACCAACGCCGGTGACGGCTACGCCATGGCCTACCACGCCGGCGCCGAACTCACCGGCATCGAGTGCTTCCAGATCAACCCGCTGATCAAGGACTACAACGGCCCGGCCTGCGCATACGTCGCCAACCCCTTCGGCGGATACCAGGTCAACCGCCACGGCGAGCGCTTCGTCGACTCCGACTACTGGTCGGGCCAGATGATGTCGGAGTTCGCCGCCGAACTCGCCTCCGACCGCGGCCCGGTCTATCTCAAGCTCAGCCATCTCCCGGAAGAGTCCATCAGCGCGCTGGAGGGCATCCTGCACTCCACCGAACGCCCCACTCGCGGCACATTCCACGCGAACCGCGGCCACGACTACCGCACCCACGACGTCGAGATGCACATCTCGGAGATCGGCCTGTGCGGCGGACACTCGGCATCCGGCGTACGCGTCGACGACCACGCCCGCACCACCGTGCCCGGTCTGTACGCCGCAGGTGACCTGGCCTGCGTCCCGCACAACTACATGATCGGCGCGTTCGTCTTCGGCGACCTGGCGGGGGCCGATGCCTCGCAATTCACGGCGTACGAAGGCGAATTGCCCGCCGACCAGATCCGGGAAGCCCACGAGCTGATCTATCGCCCCCTGCGCAACCCGGACGGCCCGCCGCAGACCCAGGTCGAGTACAAACTCCGCCGCTTCGTGAACGACTACGTCGCGCCGCCCAAGTCCGGCGCCCGGCTCTCCCTCGCCGTGGAGCACTTCGAGCGGATGCGCGGCGAGATCGCCGAGATGGGCGCCGAGACCCCGCACGAGCTGATGCGCTGCGCCGAGGTGAGCTTCATCCGCGACTGCGCCGAGATGGCGGCGCGCTCCTCACTCGCCCGTACGGAATCCCGCTGGGGCCTGTACCACGAGCGTACGGACCACCCGCAGCGCGACGACGAGGACTGGCTGCACCACCTGGACCTGCGCAAATCCCCGTCCGCGGCAATGGAGTTCACGGCCCGCCCGGTCTCCCCCTATCTGGTGCCGGTCGAGGAGTTCAGTCCCACCGGCGGGCTGTCCCGCCACCTCGGGGAGGTCCACCCGGAGCAGGTCTCCACGGCCGGACAGCGCGATATCGCGCCGACCGGCTCCCGCATCGCCGCTCCCGTACGCGCCGAGACGCAGGTATCCGCCCACTCCCCCCGCATCCTCGAACTCCTCGCCCTTACCGAAGAGGAGCCCTCGCTGGCGGAGTTGAGCCCCTACCTGTCCGACGCCGACCCTGCAGTCCGGGCCGCCGCCGTCGCCACGCTCACCGAGACCACCCCGGACGGCACAGGCCCGGCACTCGCTGCCTCCCTGGTGGACGAGGACGCGGCGGTACGGGCGGGGGCAGCGGCCTCCCTCCAGGAGCTGGTGGAAGTCTTGCCGCCGACGGGCGAGTTGAGCGCTCTGCTGCTGGTGGCACTCGGCTGCGACGACCCCACGGTCCGCTCCACCGCGCTCGACGTCCTGCGCGCCCTGCGCCTGGGCGACGCCGTGGCCTACACCCGGACACTTGACGACCCGGACATCGAGGTCCGCATCGCGTCCGTACGCGCTCTGGTCTCGGTCGACGCGCTCGACGCCGTCGCCCGCGCGACGGCCGACCCGGCCCGCGAGGTCCGCGTCACGGTGGCCCGCAGCCTGACCGATCCGGGAGCGCTCGCCCCCCTGCTCCACGACCCGGACATCCTGGTCCGCGCGGCCGCACTCGCCACCCTGTCCACCACCGGCTGCCCCGCCCCGTACGACACCACGGCCGTCACCGCACTGACCGCCCCCGCCTGGCAGATCCGCGCGGGTGCAGCCTCGGCCCTGGGCGCGGCCGGCCCCGAACTCGCCGTCCCCGCCCTGACCAAGGCCCTCGCCGACCCGAACGCCGACGTCCGCAAGGCGGCGGTCCTGTCCCTGCTCCGCCACTCCACCACCCCGGAGGCCCGCGCGGCCCTGTCCACGGCGGTCCAGGACCCCGACGCGGACGTACGCGCCTACGCCGCCCGGGCAGCTACCCCGGCCTGAGCGGCGGCAGACCAGGCGGGAGCGCGTGATCATTCTGGTCGCGGACGCCCACGGTGACGCGGGGCGCGTCAACGGCACGTGATTCGTTCACACGTGCGTGGGGGCCTGATCAATTTCCCCCGGGTTGCACGGAACAGGTCCGCGAGACTCCCGTCCCATGGGAACACCGATGAGCGAAGGCCCTGGGGGTCCCGAAGCCCAACTGGCCCACCCCGCCCACGGGCGGCTGGACCGCCGACGACCTGGACAGGATTCCGAATCTTCCTCCACACACGGAGCTGATCGACGCGAGTCTCGTCTTCGCAGCTCCGCAAACGGTCTTTCATTCCCGTGCGGTGGGTTACTTCAGAGGCCAACTGGAATCGGCCGCACCCAAGGAACTGGAGGTCGCCGCGCGATTCACCATCGACATCGACCGCCAGAACAGGCCTGAGCCAGATGTGATCGTTGTGCACGGGGAGGTCATCGAAGACTGGAACCAGACCCGGTTCCCTGCCGAGTCCGTGGTCCTGGCCATCGAGGTCGTCTCCACCGACTCTGTGACCCGGGATCGCGAGACCAAGCCGCTGAAGTACGCGCGGGCCAAGATCCCGCACTACTGGCGAGTGGAAGACAACGAGGGTCAGGCCGTCATCTATGTCTTCGAGCTGGAGCCGACCACGGGCGCGTACACCAGCACCGGCATCTTCCATGACCGGATGAAGGTCTCCGTCCCCTTCCCCGTCGACCTCGACCTCACCCAGATCAAGCCCCGCCGAAACAGGGCGGCCGAAGAGTAGCCGGCCGGTCGCGCGCGAAGGCCCGGCACCTCACCGAGGTGCCGGGCCCGACGTCATCCGATGGCCTTGCAGCCGGACCAACTCGAGCCGACGCTACTGTTGATGATGTTGGTGGTACTGAGCGCGGCGGTGCTGTTCCCCGGGCCCCGGACAAGATGGATGGCGGTGCCAGGCATTGCGGAAGAGCCCAGGGCGTTCCATGATCACACCGCTCAGATTCTCGGTGGAGGCTACGGGTGAGTGAGCCATCGATTCAGATTCCTGTCGATAAACTTCGCGAAGCATTCGACGTTCTCTTGAATCATGTAGCACAGGGTTCAGGTCGATATGTAACAGTCCACAAAGACGCCTTCTGGTCGATCCCCGCGGCGATGGTGTATGACGTTTATTCGGAGCCACAGGAACTCACAATCGGGATGATTTCCGAATCGTGGAGAAATCTGGAGGCAATGACTGAGAACGATGCGCGTGTCGTGGGATACGGGCTGGTTTGGCTCGCTGAGGTTCTTCGCGCCGTTGGCGATGAGTCAGCCCCATAGCAGCGGCGCACCCTGTCGAACGAATGGGTGGGTTGGTGCGTGCCACCGTAGTGTCGGCGGTCGCATTCAAGTCCGGCCCCAAATCGTGCCGCGCGCATGGGGTCCGTCCACCTGTGGCGAGGTCCCGCTGTTTGTCCCCAGGGCGTTGTTCGCGGTGCAGCAGGGAATTCCGTCCACTCTTCGGAGACCCAGCGGCGGTCAGGGCTTGGACGTGTACGTCACGAAGGACGCCCACTGGGCTTCGGTGAAGGCAAGTTGGGGGCCCTGGGCGTTCTTGGAGTCGCGGATGTGGACCGTGCCGGGGGTGGCGGCGACCTCGACGCAGTCGTTGCCGTTACTGCTGTCGCTGTAGCTGCTCTTGAACCAGTCCAGCCCGGTGCCGTCCACAGCGAAGGGCTTGTTGGTCATGTGTCTCCCAGCGCTTTCTCGATGAAGGCCAGCGACTCCCTCGGGGTGAGAGCCTGGGCCCGGATGATCCCATAGCGCAGCTCAAGGATCCGGAGCTCCCTCGGATCGGTGATCGGACGGCTGGTGAGCTGGCCTTCGTCGTGGCCCACCGCCGAGCCGTCCTTGAACTTGAGCACCTGGATCCGACCGCCCATTCCGGCGTGTTCGTCACGGTCGGTCGGCATCACCTGGATCTCGACGTTCCGCAACTTTCCTACCTCCAACAGGCGTTCGAGCTGTTTGCGCAGGACCATTCTGCCTCCGATGGGACGGCGGAGGGTCACCTCTTCTTGGACGAATGTGAGCGCGGGCGCTGGGGACCGGTCAAAGATCGGCCGCCGGGCCATGCGCGCGGCGACCATGCGCTCCACCTCGTCCTCCGAGTACGCGGGCCGCCACGTTTCGATGAGTGCTCGCGCGTACTCCTCGGCCTGGAGGAGGCCGTGCAGGTTGTGGTTGCCGTACGCCCCGACCTCGACCGCCTGCGCCTCCAGCTTCGCCAGGTCGCGGACCTTCTTCGGGTACCGCGCCTCCGCGATGTCCCTCTTCATCGCGGCGATCTTTCCGCCCGCGCCCAGCACTTCGTCGGCCTTGTCCAGGAACTCCGGCCTGGGGATGCGCTTTCCGCCCTCCACCTTGTAGATCAGGTTCTCGCCGTACCCGATCGCCGCCCCGAACTCGGCCGGCCGCAGCCCCGCCGCCTCACGCCAGAGTTTGAGCTGGTGGCCGAGTGCCGCGACCACCGCCGCCGAGTCGTTCTCCGGATCGACCTCCCAGCCAGGCTCGTCCGCCCCCTCCGCCGCTTGCTCCGCGCGTTCCACGTCCACGCTGATCCGCGCCCACCTCCGAAAATGTCATGGTGGACAGCCTGTACAGGCCTGGACAGCCGTCAGACAGTCACCGTACGCATCGGCTTCATCACTATTCAGGCTACGCATGCCCGGCCACGCTGAGTTACGTGAATCCAGAAATCACCCAAGCCAGCACCACCGTCCGCCAGTTCAGCGTGCAGCTCTCCGCCACCCGCAGAGGTGCCCGTCTCGCCCGTCTGCTCGCTACCGAGCAACTCCGCTCCTGGGGGCTGCCGTTCGAGGCTGCAGCTCAGGTGGTCGCAGAGCTGGCTTCGAATGCCGCGCTGCACGGGCGCGTACAGGGACGCGACTTCTGCCTCGCCCTCACGGCCACCGAGCGCGCGCTCCGTATCTGCCCGTCAACCGGCAGCCCGGAGACAACGAATCCGGACGCGGACTCATCCTCGTCGACGCGCTCGCCGACCGCTGGGGCGTCACCCCCGGCCCGGCGCCCCGCAAGACCGTCTGGGCCGAGATTGGTCTTCTGCCCTGACCGGTCCTTGCAGGAACGCGGCGCGGCGGAGCGCTCACTACGCCGTACGCCCCATAAGAAGCGCTCGCCGCGGCGTCGTCGAAGACACCGCGGCGAGCGCTCAGAAGCAGGGCCGGGCTACCGCACGAACACTCCCGCCTGGCTCGCCAGGTCCAGGAAGTACTGCGGCGCCACGCCCAGGACCAGCGTCACCGCCACGCCCACGCCGATCGTCGTCATCGTCAGCGGCGACGGCACGGCGACCGTCGGGCCGCCCTCCTTCGGCTCGCTGAAGAACATCAGGACGATCACCCGGATGTAGAAGAACGCCGCGATCGCCGAGGAGATCACACCGACCACGACCAGCGCGCCCGCGCCGCCCTGTGCCGCCGCCGAGAAGACCGCGAACTTTCCGGTGAAGCCCGAGGTCAGCGGGATGCCCGCGAAGGCCAGCAGGAAGACCGCGAAGACTGCCGCGACAAGTGGTGAACGGCGGCCCAGGCCCGCCCACTTGGACAGGTGCGTCGCCTCGCCGCCCGCGTCCCGGACCAGGGTGACCACCGCGAACGCGCCGATCGTCACGAAGGAGTACGCCGCCAGGTAGAAGAGGACGGACGAGATGCCGTCGGGCGTCGCCGCGATGACACCGGCCAGGATGAAGCCCGCGTGCGCGATCGAGGAGTACGCCAGCAGCCGCTTGATGTCGGTCTGCGTGATCGCGACGATCGCGCCGCCCAGCATCGTGACGATCGCGATGGCCCACATGACCGGCCGCCAGTCCCAGCTCAGGCCGGGCAGGACGACGTACAGCAGGCGCAGCAGCGCACCGAACGCGGCGACCTTGGTGGCCGCCGCCATGAAGCCCGTGACCGGGGTCGGCGCGCCCTGGTAGACGTCCGGCGTCCACATGTGGAACGGCACCGCGCCGACCTTGAAGAGCAGGCCCATCAGGATCATCGCGCCGCCGATCAGCAGCAGCGCGTCGTTGCCCATGGTGTCGGCGAGCGCCGGGTCGATCGTGCGGACGGTGCCGTCGACGACGTCCGCGATCCTGGCGTACGAGACCGAGCCCGCGTAGCCGTACATCAGCGCGATGCCGAAGAGCAGGAAGGCGGAGGAGAAGGCCCCGAGCAGGAAGTACTTCACCGCCGCCTCCTGGGACAGCAGCCGCTTGCGGCGGGCGACGGCGCACAGGAGGTAGAGCGGGAGTGAGAAGACTTCCAGCGCAATGAACAGCATCAGCAGATCGTTGGCGGCCGGGAAGATCAGCATGCCGGTGATCGCGAAGAGCACCAGCGGGAAGACCTCGGTGGTGGTGAACCCGGCCTTGACCGCGGCCTTTTCGCTGTCGCTGCCGGGCACGGACGCGGCCTGCGCGGCGAAGGAGTCGATGCGGTTGCCGTGCGCCGCGGGGTCGAGCCGGCGTTCGGCGAAGGTGAAGACGGCGACCAGCGAGGCCAGCAGGATCGTGCCCTGCAGGAAGAGTGCCGGGCCGTCGACCGCGATGGCGCCCATCGCCGCGATGTGCGCCTTGGTGGTGCCGTATCCGCCGGCCGCGAGTGCCACGACCGCCGCGAAGGCGGCCGTGAGCGCGACGACGGTCAGGAACACCTGGGTGTAGTAGCGCGCCCTGCGCGGGACGAGGGCCTCGACCAGCACACCCACGACGGCGGCGCCGACCACGATCAGCGCGGGTGCCAGCTGGGCGTACTCGATGGTCGGGGAAGGGATCTTGTCGATCGGCTCGGCGGCCGTCATCCACAGGCTGTGGACAGCCATAGTGCTCACTTGGCCGCCTCCGCATTTTGAATAGGCACAGTGGGCTGGGGGTCCTTCTGCTGTACGTCGGACATCGTTTGCTCCACCGCCGGGTTGATGATGTCCGTCAGCGGCTTCGGGAAGACGCCGAGGAAGATCAGCAGCGCGATCAGCGGTGCGACCACCGCCAGTTCACGTGCCCTGAGGTCGGGCATCTTCGACACCTCGGCCTTCACCGGGCCCGTCATCGTCCGCTGGTACAGGACGAGGGTGTAGAGCGCGGCGAGCACGATGCCGAAGGTCGCGATGATTCCGGCCACCGGGTAGCGGCTGTACGTGCCGACCAGGACCAGGAACTCACTGACGAAGGGCGCGAGGCCGGGCAGTGAGAGTGTGGCCAGGCCGCCGATGAGGAAGGTGCCGGCGAGCACCGGGGCGACCTTCTGCACTCCGCCGTAGTCCGCGATGAGCCGCGAGCCGCGCCGGGAGATCAGGAATCCGGCCACCAGCATCAGCGCGGCGGTCGAAATTCCGTGGTTGACCATGTAGAGCGTCGCGCCCGACTGTCCCTGGGAGGTCATCGCGAAGATGCCCAGGATGATGAAGCCGAAGTGCGAGATCGAGGCGTAGGCGACCAGGCGCTTGATGTCGCGCTGGCCGACCGCGAGCAGCGCGCCGTAGACGATGCTGATCAGCGCCAGTACGAGGATCACGGGCGTGGCCCACTTGGATGCCTCCGGGAAGAGCTGGAGGCAGAAGCGCAGCATCGCGAAGGTGCCGACCTTGTCGACAACCGCGGTGATCAGCACGGCGACCGGGGCGGTTGCCTCACCCATGGCGTTGGGCAGCCACGTGTGCAGCGGCCACAGCGGTGCCTTGACCGCGAAGGCGAAGAAGAAGCCGAGGAACAGCAGCCGTTCGGTGCTGGTCGCCATGTCGAGCTGCCCACTGGCGCGGGCGTCGGCGATCTCCGTCAGGGAGAAGCTTCCCGCGACGACATAGAGCCCGATGACCGCGGCCAGCATGATCAGACCGCCGACGAGGTTGTAGAGCAGGAACTTCACGGCCGCGTACGAGCGTTGAGCCGCGGCGTTCTCGTCGGTGCCCGAGTGGGCCCGGTCCCCGAAGCCGCCGATGAGGAAGTACATCGGGATGAGCATGGCTTCGAAGAGGATGTAGAAGAGGAAGACGTCGGTGGCCTCGAAGGACAGGATCACCATCGCCTCGACCGCGAGGATCATGGCGAAGAAGCCCTGAGTCGGCCGCCAGCGCGAGGACTTGGTCTCCAGCGGGTCGGCGTCGTGCCAGCCCGCGAGGATCACAAAGGGGATCAGCAGGGCGGTCAGTGCCAGCATCGCGACCGCGATGCCGTCCACGCCCAGTTCGTACCGGACGCCGAAGTCCTTGATCCAGGCGTGGGATTCGGTCAGTTGATACCGGGCGCCGCCGGGCTCGAAGCGTACGAGCACGATCGCGGCCAGCACCAGTGTCGCGAGTGAGACGAGCAGCGCCAGCCACTTGGCGGCAGTTCGCCTCGCGGCCGGGACGGCGGCGGTGGCGATGGCGCCGAGCGCCGGAAGCGCCGCCGTCGCCGTCAGGAGTGGAAAGGACATCTCAGACCGCCCTCATCAGCAGGGTCGCGGCGATCAGGATCGCCGTACCGCCGAACATCGAGACCGCGTACGTGCGGGCGTAGCCGTTCTGCAGCTTGCGCAGCCGGCCGGAGAGCCCGCCGAAGGAGGCAGCCGTGCCGTTGACCACGCCGTCGACCAGGGTGTGGTCGACGTAGACCAGGGAGCGGGTGAGGTGCTCGCCGCCGCGCACCAGGACCACGTGGTTGAAGTCGTCCTGGAGGAGATCGCGGCGGGCGGCCCGGGTGAGCAGCGAGCCGCGCGGCGCGAGGACCGGCACCGGCCTGCGTCCGTACATCCCCCAGGCGATACCGGCGCCGATGACCAGGACCACCATGGTGGCTCCGGTAACGGTGGCCGCGCTGAGCGGGGAGTCTCCGTGGGATTCCCCGGTGACGGGCTCCAGCCAGTTCAGGAACCGGTCGCCGATGGTGAAGAACGCGCCGGCGAAGACCGAGCCGAAGGCGAGGGCGATCATGGGGATCGTCATCGACTTGGGAGACTCGTGCGGATGGGGCAGCTCTCCGGCGTGCACCTCGATGCCGGGCTCGATGCCGGGCGTCTTGTCCGGGTCGGGGGCGGGCTGCCAGCGCTTCTCGCCGAAGAAGGTCATCAGCATCACGCGGGTCATGTAGAACGCGGTGATGGCCGCGCCCAGCAGAGCCACGCCACCGAGGATCCAGCCCTCCGTGCCGCCCTTGGCGAAGGCCGCCTCGATGATCTTGTCCTTGGAGAAGAAGCCGGACAGCCCCGGGAAGCCGATGATGGCCAGATAGCCGAGGCCGAAGGTGACGAAGGTGATCGGCATGTACTTCCGCAGGCCGCCGTACTTGCGCATGTCGACCTCGTCGTTCATGCCGTGCATGACCGATCCGGCGCCGAGGAAGAGCCCGGCCTTGAAGAAGCCGTGCGTCACCAGGTGCATGATCGCCCAGACGTAGCCGATCGGGCCGAGGCCCGCCGCAAGGATCATGTAGCCGATCTGCGACATCGTCGAACCGGCCAGCGCCTTCTTGATGTCGTCCTTCGCGCAACCGACGATCGCACCGAAGAGGAGCGTGACTGCGCCGACGACCACGACCACCAACTGGGCGTCGGGTGCGCCATTGAAGATCGCTCCGGACCGGACGATGAGATACACGCCGGCGGTCACCATGGTCGCCGCGTGGATGAGGGCCGAGACCGGAGTCGGGCCTTCCATCGCGTCCCCGAGCCAGGACTGCAGCGGTACCTGGGCGGACTTGCCGCAGGCGGCCAGCAGCAGCATCAGCCCGATGGCCGTCAGCTTGCCCTCGCTCGTCTCACCGGTCGACGCCAGGACCGGCCCGAAGGCGAAGGTCCCGAAGGTGGTGAACATCAGCATGATCGCGATGGACAGGCCCATGTCGCCGACGCGGTTGACCAGGAAGGCCTTCTTCGCCGCCGTCGCCGCGCTGGGCTTGTGCTGCCAGAAGCCGATCAGGAGGTACGAGGCGAGGCCGACGCCCTCCCAGCCGACGTACAGCAGCAGGTAGTTGTCGGCGAGGACCAGCAGGAGCATCGCCGCGAGGAAGAGGTTCAGATAGCCGAAGAAGCGGCGGCGCCGCTCGTCGTGCTCCATGTACCCGATGGAGTACATGTGGATCAGCGAGCCGACCCCGGTGATCAGCAGGACGAACGTCATCGACAGCTGGTCCAGCTGGAAGGCGACGTCCGCCTGGAAGCTCTCGACGGGGATCCAGGTGTACAGCTTCACGTGCAGGGCGCGGTCGTCCGCGTCCTTGCCGAGCATGTTGACGAAGAGCACCACGCCCATCACGAAGGACGCGGCCGCGAACAGCGTGCCGATCAGCTGGCCGCTGCGGTCGAGCCGCCGCCCGCCGCACAGCAGGACCGCCGCTCCGAGCAAGGGCGCCGCGACGAGCAGCGCAATCAAGTTCTCCACGATTCAGCGACCCCTTACAGCTTCATCAGGCTGGCGTCGTCGACCGAGGCCGAGTGGCGAGAGCGGAACAGCGACACGATGATCGCGAGCCCGACCACGACCTCTGCGGCGGCGACGACCATCGTGAAGAAGGCGATGATCTGGCCGTCGAGATTGCCGTGCATCCGGGAGAAGGCGACGAACGCGAGGTTGCAGGCGTTGAGCATCAGCTCGACGCACATGAAGACGACGATCGCGTTCCGCCGGATCAGCACGCCGGCGGCGCCGATGGTGAACAGCAGCGCCGCGAGATACAGATAGTTGACGGGATTCACTTCGCGACCCCCTCTTCGTGTTCCTGCGAATCGTGGTCACGGCCGAGCCGCTCCTCCGCGTGCTGCTCCAGTGCCTTGAGGTCGTTGAGCGCATCGCTCGACACATCGCGGATCTGGCCGCGCTCCCGCAGCGTCTTGCTGACGGTGAGCTGGGAGGTGGTGCCGTCCGGCAGCAGGCCGGGGATGTCCACGGCGTTGTGCCGGGCGTAGACACCGGGTGCGGGCAGCGGGGGCAGTTGCCTGCCTTCCCGTACGCGCTGCTCGGCCAGCTCCCGCTGGGTCTTGGCCCGCTCGGTGCGCTCCCGGTGGGTGAGCACCATCGCGCCGACGGCCGCGGTGATCAGCAGCGCGCCGGTGATTTCGAAAGCGAACACGTACTTGGTGAACAGGAGGGCCGCGATGCCTTCGACATTGCCGCCGTACGCGCTGTTGGCCGCGCCCAGTCCGTTGAAGTTCTTCAGCGAGGCATTGGCGATACCGGCGATCAGCAGCACACCGAAGCCGAGACCGCAGGCCGCAGCGAGCCAGCGCTGGCCCTTCAGCGTCTCCTTGAGCGAGTCGGCGGCGGTGACGCCGACCAGCATGACGACGAAGAGGAACAGCATCATGATCGCGCCGGTGTAGACGATGATCTGGACGACTCCGAGGAAGTACGCCCCGTTGGCGAGATAGAAGACCGCCAGGATGATCATGGTCCCGGCGAGGCTGAGCGCGCTGTGCACGGCCCGCTTCATCAGGATTGTGCCGAGCGCGCCGAGCACGGCGATGGTGCCGAGCACCCAGAACTGGATGGCCTCACCTGTCGAAGTGACAGTGGCCGCGAGGGTGTTCATACGTCCACCCCCTCGGCCTTCTGGGCCTTCTCGTCCTTGGAGACGGCGGCCTGCTGGACCGTGCCGGGAGCGGCCTCGGTGACCAGGCCCCGGTAGTAGTCCTGCTCGTCCATGCCCGGGAAGATCGAGTGCGGGGAGTCGACCATGCCCTCCTCGAGACCGGCGAGCAGCTGCTCCTTCGTATAGATGAGGTTCTCGCGGGAGCTGTCGGCCAGTTCGAACTCATTGGTCATGGTCAGCGCCCGCGTCGGACAGGCCTCGATGCACAGCCCGCACAGAATGCAGCGTGCGTAGTTGATCTGGTAGACCCGGCCGTACCTCTCGCCCGGGGAGTAGCGCTCCTCGTCGGTGTTGTCCGCGCCCTCCACATAGATCGCGTCGGCCGGGCAGGCCCAGGCACACAGCTCGCAGCCGATGCACTTCTCGAGCCCGTCCGGATGACGGTTCAGCTGGTGCCGGCCGTGGAAGCGCGGCGCCGTGACCTTCTGCTGCTCCGGGTACTGCTCGGTCAGCCGCTTCTTGAACATGGCCTTGAAGGTCACGCCGAAGCCGGCAACCGGATTCTGGAACTTGTCCTCGGATCCCTCAGACATCGTCAGCCTCCTTTCCGTCACTGGAACCGTCACCCTGAGTATCGGGGCCACCACTGACAATCAACTCGCGCTCTCGGCGCGGCCGCCTGCGCGGCACGGGCGGCAACTCCTGTCCCGGCAGCGGCGGTACGGGGAATCCGCCCGCCATCGGATCGAAGGCGGGAGGCTCGCCCTTGGCGGCTTCGGCCTCCTGCTCCTTCCTGCCGCGGAACATGTCGGCGACGAAGGACAGCAGCAGCACCGCGATGACCGCGCCTCCGACGTACAGCACGATCTGCTGGAAGTCGTAGTTCTCGTTCCGCAGCGCCCGTACGGTCGCGACCAGCATCAGCCAGACCACCGACACCGGGATGAGGACCTTCCAGCCGAGCTTCATCAGCTGGTCGTAACGGACGCGCGGCAGGGTGCCGCGCAGCCAGATGAAGAAGAAGAGCAGCAGCTGGACCTTGATGACGAACCAGAGCATCGGCCACCAGCCGTGGTTCGCGCCCTCCCAGAAGGTGGAAATGGGGTACGGAGCCCGCCAGCCGCCGAGGAAGAGCGTGACCGAGACCGCGGAGACGGTGACCATGTTGACGTACTCGGCCAGCATGAACATCGCGAACTTGATCGAGCTGTACTCGGTGTTGAAGCCGCCGACGAGGTCGCCCTCGGACTCCGGCATGTCGAAGGGGGCGCGGTTGGTCTCGCCCACCATCGTGACGACGTAAATGATGAAGGAGACCGGCAGCAGGATGATGTACCAGCGGTCCGCCTGCGCCTCGACGATCGCCGAGGTCGACATCGACCCGGAGTAGAGGAAGACCGAGGCGAATGCCGCGCCCATGGCGATCTCGTACGAGATCATCTGCGCGCAGGAGCGGAGTCCGCCGAGCAGCGGGTAGGTCGAGCCCGACGACCAGCCCGCCAGCACGATGCCGTAGATGCCGACGGAGGCGACCGCCAGGATGTAGAGCATCGCGATCGGCAAGTCGGTGAGCTGCATCGCGGTGCGCTGCCCGAAGATCGAGACCTCGTTGTTGGAGGGCCCGAAGGGGATCACGGCGATCGCCATGAAGGCCGGGATCGCGGCGACGATCGGCGCGAGCACATAGACGACCTTGTCCGCGCGCTTGACGATCAGGTCTTCCTTGAGCATCAGCTTGATGCCGTCGGCGAGCGACTGGAGCATGCCCCAGGGGCCGTGCCGGTTGGGTCCGATGCGCAACTGCATCCAGGCGACGACCTTGCGCTCCCACACGATGGAGAAGAGCACGGTGATCATCAGGAAGGCGAAGCAGAACACGGCCTTGATGGCGACGAGCCACCAGGGGTCGGTCCCGAACATCGAGAGATCCTCAGCGGCGAGGACGCTCCGCTGCGCTTCGGCGACTTGAGCGAGGGCGGTCATGCGCGCACCTCCGGTGCGGGGGTGGCCGGTGCTGCGCCCGGCTGAACGGCCACCTCAGGGGGGGCGGTGAAGGCGGTCACGACTGAACCTCCGCGTCCGTGGCGGCAGCCTCCGCGGCCGCCGGGCCGATGCGGACCAGCTGTCCGGGGACTGCCCCGGTGTCCGAAGTGACGCCGCCGCCCACGGAGTTCAGCGGCAGCCACACCACCTTGTCGGGCATCTCGCTCACCTGGAGCGGCAGCCGCACCTCGCCGGCGGGCCCGCTGACGGCCAGGACGTCGCCGTCCTTCACGCCCGTCTCGGCCGCCGTGGCCGCGGAGAGCCTGGCGACCGCGGCATGGCGAGTACCCGCCAGTGCCTCGTCGCCCTGCTGGAGCAGGCCCTGGTCGAGCAGCAGCCGGTGGCCCGCGAGAACCGCCTCGCCCTCGCCCGGGCGGGGCAGGGTCTGGGCGGACTCCAGCGGTTGGGTGGCCCGGGGGCCGTCCCAGATGCCGAGCCGGTCCAGCTCCCTGCGTACGGACTTGAGGTCCGGCAGCCCGAAGCTGACGTCGAGCGCGTCCGCGAGCATGTGCAGCACCCGCGCATCGGTCGGCGCGAGGCGGCGGGTCATCTGCTCGGGCTTGAGCGCGGCCTCGAACAGCCTTGCCCTGCCCTCCCAGTTGAGGAAGGTGCCGGGCTTCTCGGCGACGGCCGCGACCGGGAAGACCACGTCCGCCCGCTCGGTGACCTCGCTCGGCCGCAGCTCCAGGGAGACCAGGAAGCCGACCGCGTCAAGGGCCGCGCGTGCGCGTGCCGGGTCGGGGAGGTCCGCGAGCTCGACGCCCGCCACCAGCAGCGCGCCCAGCTCGCCGGTGGCCGCGGCCTCGACGATCTGGCCGGTGTCGCGGCCGTAGCGGTGCGGGAGTTCGCGTACCCGCCAGGCCGCCGCGGTCTCCTCGCGGGCCCGCGGGTCGGTGGCCGGACGTCCGCCGGGCAGCAGCGAGGGGATCGCGCCCGCCTCGATCGCGCCGCGTTCGCCCGCCCTGCGCGGGATCCACACCAGATGCGCGCCTGTCGCGGTCGCGGCCAGAGCCGCCGCGGTCAGCCCGCCGGGCACGCCCGCCAGCCGCTCGCCGACCACGATCACCGCACCTTCGGTGCGCAGCGCCTCGGCCGCCTTCGCGGCGTCGCCCTCCAGACCGCGGCCGGAAGCCAGCGCGTCCAGCCACTCGGTCTCGGTCCCGGGCGCCGCGGGCAGCAGCGTGCCGCCCGCCTTCGTCAGACCCCGGGTGGCGTGGGTGGCCACGGCGAAGGTGCGCTGGCCGTGCTTGCGGTTCGCCTTGCGCAGCCGCAGGAAGACGCCGGGGGCCTCCTCCTCCGACTCGAACCCGACGAGCAGGACCGAGGGCGCCTTCTCCAGCGAGGTGTACGTGACGCCCTCGCCGTCCAGGTCCCGGCCGCGGCCCGCGATACGGGCGGCCAGGAAGTCGGCCTCCTCGCTGCTGTGCACGCGCGCGCGGAAGTCGACGTCGTTGGTGTCGAGTGCGACCCGGGCGAACTTGGCGTACGCGTAGGAGTCCTCGACGGTGAGCCGGCCGCCCACCAGGACACCGGCGCGGCCGCGGGCGGCGCTCAGCCCGCGGGCCGCCGCCTCCAGCGCCTCGGGCCAGCTCGCCGGTTCCAGGACCCCGGCGTCATTGCGTACGAGCGGAGTCGTGAGCCGGTCCGGCTTCTGCGCGTAACGGAAGCCGAAGCGCCCCTTGTCGCAGAGCCACTCCTCGTTGACCTCGGGGTCCTCGGCCGCCATGCGTCGCATGACCTTGCCGCGCCGGTGGTCGGTACGCGTCGCGCAGCCGCCCGCGCAGTGCTCGCACACCGAGGGCGAGGACACCAGGTCGAAGGGGCGGGAGCGGAAGCGGTAAGCGGCCGAGGTGAGCGCGCCCACCGGGCAGATCTGGATGGTGTTCCCGGAGAAGTACGACTCGAAGGGGTCGCCCTCGCCGGTGCCGACCTGCTGCAGCGCGCCGCGCTCCAGCAGCTCGATCATGGGGTCGCCCGCGACCTGGTTGGAGAAGCGGGTGCAGCGGGCGCAGAGCACGCACCGCTCGCGGTCGAGCAGCACCTGTGTGGAGATCGGCACGGGCTTCTCGTACGTGCGCTTCTTGCCCTCGAAGCGGGAGTCCGGGTCGCCGACCTGCATGGCCTGGTTCTGCAGGGGGCACTCGCCGCCCTTGTCGCAGACCGGACAGTCCAGCGGGTGGTTGATCAGCAGCAGCTCCATCACACCGCGCTGGGCCTTCTCGGCGACCGGCGAGGTGAGCTGCGACTTGACGACCATGCCGTCGGTGCAGGTGATGGTGCAGGACGCCATCGGCTTGCGCTGGCCCTCGACCTCAACGATGCACTGGCGGCAGGCGCCGGCCGGGTCGAGGAGGGGGTGGTCGCAGAACCGGGGGATCTCGATGCCGAGCAGTTCGGCGGCCCGGATGACCAGGGTGCCCTTGGGCACGCTGATCTCGATGCCGTCGATCGTCAGCGTGACGAGGTCTTCCGGCGGAAGTGCCGCCTCCCCGCCCCCGGAGGGAGCGCTGTTTGTCGTGACCGTCATGCGTTCACCTCCAGGTGCTTGTCGGCCCAGGCGGTCGACTTGGCGGGGTCGAAGGGGCAGCCCTTGCCGGTGATGTGCTGCTCGTACTCCTCGCGGAAGTACTTGAGCGAGGAGAAGATCGGGGACGCGGCGCCGTCGCCGAGCGCGCAGAAGGACTTGCCGTTGATGTTGTCGGCGATGTCGTTCAGCTTGTCGAGGTCGGACATGACGCCCTTGCCCGCCTCGATGTCGCGCAGCAACTGGACCAGCCAGTAGGTCCCTTCGCGGCAGGGTGTGCACTTGCCGCAGGACTCGTGGGCGTAGAACTCGGTCCATCGGGTGACGGCCCGCACCACGCAGGTGGTCTCGTCGAAGCACTGCAGCGCCTTGGTGCCGAGCATCGAACCGGCGGCGCCCACACCCTCGTAGTCCAGCGGGACATCGAGGTGCTCGTCGGTGAACATCGGGGTCGAAGAGCCGCCCGGCGTCCAGAACTTGAGCCGGTGGCCGGGGCGCATGCCGCCGCTCATGTCGAGCAGCTGGCGCAGGGTGATGCCGAGCGGTGCCTCGTACTGGCCGGGGCCTGCGACATGGCCGCTGAGCGAGTAGAGCGTGAAGCCCGGGGACTTCTCGCTGCCCATCGACTTGAACCAGTCCTTGCCCCGATGGAGGATCGCGGGAACGGACGCGATGGACTCGACGTTGTTCACCACAGTGGGGCACGCGTACAGACCGGCGACCGCAGGGAAGGGGGGACGCAGCCGGGGCTGACCGCGACGGCCCTCCAGTGAGTCCAGCAGCGCGGTCTCCTCGCCGCAGATGTACGCGCCCGCGCCCGCGTGCACGGTGAGTTCGAGGTCGAGTCCGCTGCCGAGAATGTTCTTGCCGAGGTAGCCCGCCTCGTACGCCTCGCGTACGGCTTCGTGCAGCCGCCGCAGTACGGGGACGACTTCACCGCGCAGATAGATGAACGCGTGAGACGAACGGATCGCATAGCAGGCGATCACGATGCCTTCGATGAGCGAATGCGGGTTGGCGAAGAGGAGCGGGATGTCCTTGCAGGTCCCGGGCTCCGACTCGTCGGCGTTGACAACAAGATAGTGAGGCTTGCCGTCGCCCTGCGGAATGAACTGCCACTTCATTCCGGTGGGGAAGCCGGCGCCGCCGCGGCCGCGCAGACCCGAGTCCTTGACGTAGGCGATGAGGTCGTCGGGCGACATGGCCAGCGCCTTGCGGAGCCCCTCGTATCCGTCGTGTCGCTTGTAGGTCTCCAGCGTCCAGCTCTCCGGCGCGTCCCAGAAGGCCGACAGGACGGGTGCGAGCAGCTTCTCGGCGCTGGTCTCTCCCCCGGCGCCCGGCCCGGAGGAGCCGCTGTATTCGGTGGACATGGTCATCACTCCCCCTCCTCGGCGTCACGCGGGTGCACCACTCGTGGGGCCTCGCCCCTGGCGAGCCGCAGGCCCACCAGCGAGGCGGGACCCGCGCCGCCGCCCGCCTCGACCGCGCCGGGGCGCTCGTCGGGGAAGCCGGCCAGGATCCGCGCGGTCTCCTGGTACGTGCACAGCGGCGCTCCGCGGGTGGGAGTCACCTGCTCCCCGGCCCGGAGGTCGTCCACCAGCTGCTTGGCGGACTCGACGGTCTGGTTGTCGAAGAACTCCCAATTGACCATCACCACGGGAGCGAAGTCGCAGGCCGCGTTGCACTCGATGTGTTCGAGAGTGACCTTGCCGTCCTCGGTCGTCTCGTTGTTGCCGACGCCGAGGTGCTCCTTGAGCCCCTCGAAGATGGCGTCCCCGCCCATCACCGCGCACAGGGTGTTGGTGCAGACGCCCACCTGGTAGTCGCCGCTCGGCTTGCGGCGGTACATCGAGTAGAAGGTGGAGACGGCGGTGACCTCGGCCGTGGTCAGGCTCAGCATCTCGGCGCAGAACCGGACGCCGGTGCGGGTCACATATCCCTCTTCCGCCTGCACCAGGTGCAGCAGCGGCAGCAGGGCCGACCTGCTGTCGGGGTAGCGGGCGATGATCTCCTTGGCGTCCGCTTCGAGCCGGGCGCGCACATCGGCCGGGTAGTCGGGGGCGGGGAGCTGCGGCATCCCCAGTTGAACCTCTTGCTTGGGCGACTGGGCCGTCATCGGTCGACGCCTCCCATCACGGGGTCGATGGACGCGACGGCGACGATGACGTCGGCGACCTGGCCGCCTTCGCACATCGCCGCCATGGCCTGGAGGTTGGTGAAGGACGGGTCGCGGAAGTGGACCCGGTACGGGCGGGTGCCGCCGTCGGAGACGACATGGACGCCGAGCTCGCCCTTGGGTGACTCGACGGCCGCGTAGGCCTGACCGGCCGGCACCCGGAAGCCCTCGGTCACCAGCTTGAAGTGGTGGATCAGGGCCTCCATGGAGGTGCCCATGATCTTCTTGATGTGGTCGAGGGAGTTGCCGAGTCCGTCGGGCCCGAGCGCGAGCTGCGCGGGCCAGGCGATCTTCTTGTCGGCGACCATGACCGGTCCCGGCTCCAGACGGTCCAGGCACTGCTCGACGATGCGCAACGACTGCCGCATCTCTTCGAGGCGGATGAGGAAGCGGCCGTACGCGTCGCAGGTGTCGGCGGTGGGGACGTCGAAGTCGTACGTCTCGTAGCCGCAGTACGGGTCGGTCTTGCGCAGATCGTGGGCGAGGCCCGCGGCGCGCAGGATCGGGCCGGTCGCGCCGAGCGCCATGCAGCCGGTCAGATCGAGATGGCCGATGTCCTGCATACGGCCCTTGAAGATGGGGTTGCCGGTGGCGAGCTTGTCGTACTCCGGCATGTTCTTGGTCATCTTCTTGACGAACTCACGCACCGCGTCGACCGCGCCGGGCGGCAGGTCCTGGGCGAGTCCCCCGGGCCGGATGAACGCGTGGTTCATCCGCAGGCCGGTGATCAGCTCGTACAGGTCCAGGATCATCTCGCGGTCCCGGAAGCCGTAGATCATGATCGTGGTGGCGCCGAGCTCCATGCCGCCGGTGGCGATGCAGACCAGATGGGACGAGAGCCGGTTGAGCTCCATCAGCAGGACGCGGATGATGCTCGCCCGGTCCGGGATCTGGTCGGTGATGCCGAGCAGCTTCTCCACGCCCAGGCAGTACGCCGTCTCGTTGTAGAACGAGGTGAGGTAGTCCATGCGCGTGACGAACGTGGTGCCCTGCGTCCAGGTCCGGTACTCGAGGTTCTTCTCGATGCCGGTGTGCAGGTAGCCGATGCCGCAGCGGGCTTCGGTGACCGTCTCGCCGTCGATCTCCAGGATGAGGCGGAGCACGCCGTGCGTGGAGGGGTGCTGCGGGCCCATGTTGACGACGATGCGCTCGTCGTCGGCCTTGGCCGCGGACTGGACGACCTCGTCCCAGTCGCCGCCGGTGACTGTATATACAGTCCCCTCGGTGGTCTCACGGGGGCTTGCAGGTGGGGTGGTCACGAGTACGACCTCCGCTGGTCCGGAGCCGGGATCTGGGCGCCCTTGTACTCGACGGCGATGCCGCCGAGCGGATAGTCCTTGCGCTGCGGGAAGCCCTGCCAGTCGTCCGGCATCATGATCCGGGTGAGGGCGGGGTGGCCGTCGAAGACGATCCCGAAGAAGTCGTACGTCTCGCGCTCGTGCCAGTCGTTGGTCGGATAGACCTCGACCAGGGACGGGACGTGCGGATCGCTGTCCGGGGCGGAGACTTCGAGGCGGATCAGCCGGCCATGGGTGATCGAGCGCAGGTGGTAGACGGCGTGCAGCTCGCGGCCCTTGTCCTGGAGGAAGTGGACACCACTGACGCCCGTGCAGAGCTCGAAGCGCAGTGCCGGGTCGTCGCGCAGGGTGCGGGCCACCTGGAGCAGGTGCTCGCGGGCGATGTGGAAGGTGAGCTCGCCGCGGTCGACGACCGTCTTCTCGATGGCGTTCTCGGGAACGAGTCCCTGTTCTTCCAGCGCGCCTTCGAGTTCGTCGGCCACCTCGTCGAAGTAGCCGCCGTAGGGGCGGTGCGAGGCGCCCGGCAGGGTCACGGTCCTGACGAGCCCGCCGTAGCCGCTCGTGTCCCCACCGTCGCCGGCGCCGAACATGCCCCTGCGTACGCCGATGACCTCCGGCGAATCGTCGCGCGGGGCAGGGACGTTGTTACCGTTGGTGTGTTCGCCGTCACTCACCGGAGCAGCCCCTTCATCTCGATGGTGGGGAGCGCCTTGAGGGCCGCTTCCTCCGCCTCGCGGGCCGCTTCCTCCGCGTTCACACCGAGCTTGGAGCTCTGGATCTTCTGGTGGAGCTTGAGAATCGCGTCCATCAGCATCTCGGGACGCGGCGGGCAGCCCGGCAAATAGATGTCAACGGGAACAACGTGGTCAACACCCTGCACAATCGCATAATTGTTGAACATTCCGCCCGATGACGCACAAACGCCCATGGAGATAACCCACTTGGGGTTCGGCATCTGGTCGTAGACCTGCCGCAGGACGGGCGCCATCTTCTGGCTGACGCGTCCGGCGACGATCATCAGGTCGGCCTGGCGCGGCGAACCGCGGAAGACCTCCATGCCGAAGCGGGCCAGGTCGTACCGTCCGGCGCCCGTGGTCATCATTTCGATGGCGCAGCAGGCCAGACCGAAGGTGGCCGGGAAGACGGATGACTTGCGCACCCAGCCCGAGGCCTGTTCGACCGTGGTCAGCAGGAAACCGCTCGGCAGCTTCTCTTCGATTCCCATTGGTGCCCCTCAGCCCCTCAGTCCCATTCCAGGCCGCCGCGCCGCCATACATAGGCGTAGGCGACGAAGACGGTGAGCACGAAGAGCAGCATCTCCACGAGCCCGAAAATCCCCAGGGCGTCGAAGGTGACCGCCCAGGGATAGAGGAAGACGATCTCGATGTCGAAGACGATGAAGAGCATCGCCGTCAGGTAGTACTTGATGGGAAAGCGGCCGCCTCCGGCCGGCGTGGGAGTGGGCTCGATGCCGCACTCATACGCTTCCAGTTTTGCGCGGTTGTACCGCTTTGGGCCGATAAGCGTGGCCATGACCACGGAGAAGATCGCAAACCCTGCCCCGAGGGCGCCGAGCACAAGGATGGGCGCGTAAGCATTCACCCTCCCCGCTCCTTCCAGTCGTCCTTGACCGTTGGACCGCACCGGGCATCCGCCTCGCCGCCTCGCGAAGATCGTGCACATGTGAGGCAGTTCACAAGCCCGACTGCTCCGCATCCTATGCCTGCCGGTCTGTGATCTGCGACACGGGGTGCCCCAACGTCTTTGTGATCTCCACCACCAGGCGAACGATCATGAAGTCGGATGAGCGGTGATCTTCATACGCGAAGCGCCCGAGTGATCACCAGACGTGACATCTGGCCGTGTTACCGCTGGTCGGGGACGTGGCGCTCTATCAAGGGGTGGCCCGTACAGGCAAATTGGCGATGGACCGCATCGGGTGATAGTGGACGCACCCTCACCCGTCCGGGCAACAGGGCGGATTGAGGTGGACGCGTGCACGCGTTCACGAGCTCTCACGTTCTCCGAACGGTGACCTTCCTGTGACCTGCACCACTCGCTCCCGGGCTCAACAAAAGCGGGCTTGGCCATGGGTGTGAAGCGATGGTAAGCGCCAGGCAATTCGGACCTTTCACGGAAAGGGCGTGATCACAGCCCGATTCATGGGTGCCCGGTTTGCCCGTTACGGCGTCAATAAGGGCGCAACATAAGCGGATTCAGGCGTTCCGAACGTAACTGTGGCGCAACACACGTTTCTTGAAGGGAACCGGGCGCCCCTGATAGCGGTAGTACTCATGTCCCACACCGCTCACATACCCAGCCACCGGAAGCCCCGCCGCAGCAGCTCGAAGCTCGCACTGCGGGCCGGAGTTGCCGGTGGCGTCCTCAGCACCATCGCAGTGGCTTCAGGAGCCGGGCCGGCGACCGCCGAGCCGGTGACCGAGACCATTGAGATGCCCACGCTCACCTCCGGCCTCTCCGCCGCCGTCGCGCAGTCCGCCGAGGCCACTCAGCAGGTCGCCCTCGACCTCGAGCTGCAGGCCCAGGAGGACGCCGCGGCCGCCAAGGCCGCGCAGACCGCGAAGAAGGCCAAGGCCGAGGCCGAGCGCAAGGCCGAGGCCAAGGAGAAGGCCGAAGCGAAGGAGCGCGCCGAGGCCGAGGCGCAGGAGCGCGCCTCGCGCGACTCCGAGCGCACCACGCTCTCCGCGAAGACCAGCACCTCCTCCAATGCGACGGGCTCCGCAGCGACCGTTGTCGCCTTCCTCAAGGCGCAGCTCGGCGACGCCTACGTCATGGGCGCCACCGGCCCGAACTCCTGGGACTGCTCCAGCCTGGTCCAGGCCGCGTTCCGCCAGGTCGGCGTCGACCTCCCCCGCGTCTCGCAGGACCAGTCGGTCGCCGGTACCCAGGTGGGCACCAGCAACCTCCAGGTCGGCGACATCCTCTACTGGGGCGGCGCCGGCAGCGCGTACCACACCGGTGTCTACATCGGCGACGGCCAGTACCTCGACGCCGCCAACCCCGGCAAGGGCGTCGTGATCCAGGACCTGTCGGGCTACCCGGCGAGCGGCGCGGTCCGCGTACTCTGAGCGCAGATATCGCATATACGGACACAAAGGGCCGCGGCTCCCCCGCTCGGGGGTGGAGCCGCGGCCCTTCGCCGTGCCGGACCGCTCAGGCCTTCGGGGCCACCTTCGAGAGGCCGTTGATGATCCGGTCCATCGCGTCGCCGCCCGTCGGGTCGGTGAGGTTGGCCAGCATCTTCAACGTGAACTTCATCAGCAGCGGGTGGCTCAGTCCGCGCTGCGTCGCGATCTTCATGACCTTCGGGTTGCCGATGAGCTTCACGAACCCGCGGCCCAGGGTGTAATAACCGCCGTAGGTGTCCTTGAGGACCTTGGGGTAGCGGTGCAGCGCCAGCTCGCGCTGTGCCGGGGTCTGCCGGGCGTGCGCCTGAACGATCACGTCGGCGACGAGCTGCCCGGACTCCATGGCGTACGCGATGCCCTCGCCGTTGAACGGGTTGACCAGGCCGCCCGCGTCGCCCACCAGCAGGAGACCGCGCGTGTAGTGCGGCTGGCGGTTGAAGGCCATCGGGAGCGCGGCGCCGCGGATCGGCATCGTCATGTTCTCCTCGGTGTACCCCCAGTCCTCCGGCATCGAGGCGCACCAGGCCTTCAGCACCTCGCGCCAGTCCAGCTCCTTGAAGGAGGCGGAGGTGTTGAGCACGCCGAGGCCGACGTTGGAGGTGCCGTCGCCCATGCCGAAGATCCAGCCGTAACCGGGCAGCAGCCGGTCCTCGCCCGGGCCGCGGCGGTCCCACAGCTCCAGCCAGGACTCCAGGTAGTCGTCGTCGTGACGGGGCGAGGTGAAGTACGTCCGCACGGCCACGCCCATCGGGCGGTCCTCGCGCCGGTGCAGCCCCATGGCGAGGGAGATCCGCGAGGAGTTGCCGTCGGCGGCGACCACGAGCGGGGCGTGGAAGGTGACCGGGGTCTTCTCCTCACCCAGCTTTCCGTTTACGCCGGTGATACGGCCCGTACGGTCGTCGATGATCGGGGCGCCGACATTGCACCGCTCGTACAGCCGCGCGCCCGCCTTCTGCGCCTGCCGGGCCAGCTGCTCGTCGAAGTCGTCGCGCTTACGGACAAGTCCGTAGTCCGGGTAGGAGGCGAGATCCGGCCAGTCGAGCTGCAGCCGCACGCCGCCGCCGATGATCCGCAGGCCCTTGTTGCGCAGCCAGCCGGCTTCCTCGGAGATGTCGATGCCCATGGCGACCAGCTGCTTGGTGGCGCGCGGGGTCAGGCCGTCGCCGCACACCTTCTCGCGCGGGAAGGCGGTCTTCTCCAGGAGCAGGACGTCCAGTCCGGCCTTGGCCAGGTAGTACGCGGTCGTGGAGCCGGCCGGGCCTGCCCCGACGACGATCACATCGGCGGTGTGTTCGGAGAGGGGCTCGGTCACGGCGGGTTCTCCCGAAGACTCGATAGTGCGTACCGAATGGCACAGGACATGTGCAGTCTATGGGGGCGTACTGATCCACAAACTGAAGGGCACCCCCTATGAGCAGGCCGCTCCCCGCCGTACAGCTGCGTGTGCCCACCGACGAGGACGCCGTGGCCTGGCACCGGATCTTCGACGACCCCGAGGTCATGGAATTCCACGGCGGAAAATCGGCGGAGCTGTCGCTCTACGAGGAGTTGACCGCCCGGCAGCGCAGACACGACGCCGAGCGCGGCTTCTGCTTCTGGACCATGCTCGACGAGGAGGGCAGGGTCATCGGCTTCACCGGGGCGCAGCCGTGGCCGCACGAGACCTTCGGTCCGGTGGGCGAGATCGAGATCGGCTGGCGGCTGGCGCGCGACGCGTGGGGCAAGGGGTACGCGACGGCCGCCGCCCGCACCACGCTGGAGCGGGTACGGGCGGCCGGCGTCGAGCGGGTGGTGGCGATGGTGAACGCCCGCAACGAGCGCTCGATCGCGGTGATCCGGCGGCTCGGGATGGAGCTTGCGGAGACCTTCACCACGCCGGTGTCCGAGCAGAAGGGGTACTGCTTCCGGCTGGAGCTCAGTTCACCGTGAACGTGCTCGTCGCGGTCGAGAAGACCACGTCCGTGCTCGCGTCCCACAGATCGGCGCGGCCGGCCGCGAGGATCGCGTACTCCGTGCCGTCGGCGGCGACGAAGGCCTGGTCGATGATGTGGCGCCGAAGGCTGCTCTCGTCGGGCTCGGGGATGTGGGTGAACTCCCAGAGCGCGCCCGGCCGTCCCTGATAGGTGTTCTGGATCAACTGGCCGCGCCGGTAGTTCGTTTCCGGGGTCTCCAGGTGCTTCCTCTCCAGGCCGAGGAAGTTCTCGTACGAGGTCGTCGGCGTGTTCTTGACGATGCCGATCTGGAGGTACGCGCCACCCGTCGGGGCCTCGTAGTAGATCTGGCTGCCCGCCTGCCGGCGCTTCCAGCCGTCCATCACGCCGACGGAGAAGCCGGCGGGGTCCTGCTTGAGCACGAAGCCCGTGGGGAGGGTTGCGCTGCCCTGCGAGGCGGACGGGGACGGGGACTGGGAGGGGCTGGTGGACGGGGTCGCGGACGGGGAGGGCTGCTGGTTCTGCTGGTCCTGCTGGTCCTGTTGCGGGGTGGGTGACTGCGAGGCGGCAGGCGGCTTGTTCTGTGCCTGGCCGGAGTCGTCGTTGTTCTTCTTCAGGAGCAGGGCTCCGGCGGTCGCGCCGCCGCCGATCACGAACGCGGCGGTGAGGGTGGCGGTCCAGATGAGGACTTTCCGCTTCCGCTCGGCCGCGGGGTCCGCGCCGGGCACGGCGGGCGCGCCAGGCACGACAGGCACGACAGGCACGACAGGCGCCACGGGCGCCACAGGCCCCGGTGCGGCGCCGAGGTGCATGGTGTGGGGTTCGACGGCGTACGGAGCGGACGGCGCTGCCGCGACGGTGGCGGGGTGATCCGGTACGTCGGGGTTCGGGGGCGCGTCCGGGTAGACCGGCGGGGCGCCGGGGAGCGCCGATTCAGCCGGAGCCGCATACCCCGCCCCCGGGCCGTACACCGGAGGCATCGGCGGCGCGGTCGGAGCCGGCGGGACCAGTGCCTGCTGCCCCACCAGCCGCAGCACATACGGGCCCAGGAACGTCGCCGCCCCGACCCACAGCAGACCGAACAGCAGCGCGTCCGGAACGCTCGGCGCGAACTCCGACGTGCCCCGGCCGCCCCAGTCCGCCAGACCGCCCGCGAGCTTCGCCGAGACCCCGCTGACGCCCGTGAACAACAGGACGAGCCCCAACGAGAAGCCCGCGGCCAGCAGTTGCTCGCGGCGGTCCGCCGAGCGGCGCGCCGCCCAGACACCGAGGGTGAGCGCGCAGACGACACCGAGGCTCAGCGCCCCCGCGACCGCACCGTTGCCCCATACGTCGCCGATCTCGGACAGCCCGAAGCTGCCGCTCTCCGCGCTGGAGCCGACCATGCTGAACTGCCCCTGGACGTCGAACTTCACCGGCGCGCCCCAGCTCAGCCCCAGTACCGCGAAGCCGATGTTGGGCAGAATCGGCAGAGCGATCAGCAGGGCCGTGCCGTCCACGTCGTCCGTGGTGGCGTACGCGACGAAGCCCACCAGCGAGCAGAGCGCCACGACAGCGCCCAGCGCGCGCACCGCGGTCCCGAAGGCGCGCACCGCCGACCGGGCCCCGGGCCGCTGCGCCAGCCAGGCCGCGAGGTCGTCGCGCTGCAGCACCCCGCAGGTCACCGCGAGCGAGATCGCCAGCGCGCCGAGCGCCGCGAGCAGCGGGGACGAGGAGATCTCCACCCCCTGGATCTCGGGCTGCGCGAACAGCCCGAGGACCAGCACCAGTCCGGTGACCAGCAGCGAGAGCCGTACGGCGGCTTCCAGTCCGGCGCCGCGCGTACGCAGCATCCGCGCACCCAGGTAGAGCGCGCCGATCCACAGCAGGGTCACCGTCAGCGGCACGAGGGAGAGGGATGCTGCGCCCATCGCGTCCGTGCCCGAGTCGCCGAAGATCCCGCCCGAGGAACCGGAGCCGGAGCCTGAGCCTGAGCCGGAGCCTGAGCCTGAGCCGGAGTCCGAGCCGAAGGGCGAGGAACCACCGCTCGCCTTCACCTCGAAGCCGCCGCCGAAGCCCTGCAGCAGCATCGCCAGCGCGATCCGCAGCCGGTCGCTCCAGCCGACGACGACCTCGTCGTCCTGGCCGTACGAGGGGATGGCGAGCGCCACCGCCATCACCAGCAGCAGCCCGGCGGGCCAGGCCGCGGCCTTCGCCGAGGACAGCCAGTCACCGCGGAACACCCGCCCGAAGAACGCCCCCACGGGAGAGGGCTGAACGGGACCAGGGACGGAACCCGGGACGGAACCAGGACCGTAGGCGGGCGGCGGTGGCGCGGGCGGCGCCACCGCGGCAACGGGCAGCCGCTCGCGCCCGCATGTCATGCAGAAGCGAGCCTCATCCGGGGATGGGTTGCCGCAGTGCGGGCAGAACGACGCCATGGGGAGACTCCGAGGTGAGACACGGGGACGGGCGGGGAGATAAGAACGTCGTAAACAAACGTCGTAGACAACGGACACATCTTCCCCGGCCGCCGGTTCCCGTCAACTCGCCCTCCGGAACGGCTCCTTCACCCAGCGTGCGTCAGAAAACGGAAAGCCCCGTCAGCGTCGTGAAGCGGTCCAGCGCCGCAACTCCCGCCACCGAGTTGCCCCGTGCGTCGAGCCCCGGGCTCCAGACGCCCAGCGTGCAGCGCCCCGGCACGACCGCCACGATCCCGCCGCCCACGCCGCTCTTGCCCGGCAGCCCTACCCGGTAGGCGAACTCGCCAGCCGCGTCGTACGTACCGCAGGTCATCATCACCGCGTTGACCTGCTTGGCCTCGCTTCGGGTCAGCAGCCGCGAGTCGTCGGCGCGCAGCCCGTGCCGGGCCAGAAAGAGCGCCGCACGAGTCAGGTCGGCGCAGCTCATCTCGATCGAGCACTGCCAGAAATAGTGGTCGAGGAGGGTGGGGACGGGGTTGGCGATATTGCCGTACGAGGCCATGAAGTGGGCCAGCGCGGCATTGCGGTCGCCGAACGCGGACTCCGACTCGGCGACGTCCGGATCGAAGGCCAGCTCCGCGTTCCCGCTCTCCTGCCGCAGGAATTCCAGGACTTCGCTGCTCGCGTCGCCGGTCAGGGTCAGCAGCCGGTCGGTGACGACGAGCGCGCCCGCGTTGATGAACGGATTGCGCGGGATCCCGTTCTCGTACTCCAGCTGCACCAGCGAGTTGAAGGGGTTGCCGGACGGCTCACGCCCGACGCGCTCCCAGAGGCTGTCGCCGCCCTCGGCGAGTGCCAGGGCGAGCGTGAAGACCTTGGTGATCGACTGCGTGGAGAAGGGCTGCTGCCAGTCCCCCACCCCGTACACCGTGCCGTCCACGTCGGCGATGGCCATGCCGAAGCGGTGCGGGTCGACGGCGGCGAGCGCCGGGATGTACTCGGCGGGGGTGCCGCTGCCGACCTGGGGGGCGATGTCCTGCGCGATCCGTTCGAGGACCGCCTGGTAGTCCATGGGTGGCTCAGCGGGGCTTGGTGCCGCGGTGCAGAGCCACGATCCCGCCGCTCAGATTGCGCCAGGCGACCTGGGACCAGCCCGCCCCCTGAAGCAGTTTCGCGAGACCGGCCTGGTCGGGCCAGGCCCGGATGGACTCGGCGAGATAGACGTACGCGTCGGGGTTGGAGGAGACCGCGCGCGCCACCGGCGGGAGCGCCCGCATCAGGTATTCGGTGTAGACCGTACGGAAGGGCGCCCAGGTCGGCTGCGAGAACTCGCAGATCACGACCCGCCCGCCCGGCTTGGTGACCCGGTACAGCTCGCGCAGCGCCGCGTCCGTGTCCTGGACGTTGCGCAGCCCGAAGGAGATCGTCACGGCGTCGAAGACATCGTCGCGGAAGGGCAGCCTCGTCGCGTCGCCCGCGGTGAGCGGCAGCCACGGGTGGCGCTTCTTGCCCTCGCGCAGCATGCCGAGGGAGAAGTCGCAGGGCACCACGTACGCGCCGGTGGCGGTGAAGGGGAGCGAGGACGTGCCGGTGCCAGCGGCCAGGTCCAGGACCTTCTGTGCCGGGCGGGCGTCCACCACCTTGGCGACCTCCTTGCGCCACCGCCGGTCCTGGCCGAGCGAGAGCACGTCGTTGGTGAGGTCGTAGTTCGCCGCCACGTCGTCGAACATCGAGGCGACTTCGTGCGGCTGCTTGTCCAGGGTTGCGCGGGTCACTGGCGTTCGGCCTCGCTCGTGTCGTGGGGCGGGTGACGTGGTGGACGTCATTGTCTCAGGCGCCCGGTGGGCGTCGGCGGTGGACCAGGCGCCCGTCGAGGACGGTGACCAGGCAGGTGCCGTCGTCGGCGAAGACGGCGAAGTCGGCGGGCCCGCCGGGGGTGAGGGCGCGCGGCCCGGCGGCGTACTTCAGGCCGGAGCGCTCGACGGCGAGCCGCACCGCGGGCCGTGCGACGGGCCCGGCCAGGGTGGTCGTGCCGGACGCCAGGAGCCGCTGGACCCCGCGCCGGGCGCTCGCGCCCCACCGGGTGTCCGTCATTCCGAGCGCGGCCAGTGCGTCCCCGGTGAGCGGCCCGGTGCCCAGCTCACCGGCCTCCCGCGGGTCGGGCCAGTACGCGTGCTCCAGCAGGGCGACGGCGTCCGGCTCGTGGCGTCCGGGGCCGAGGACCCCGTCCCACTCGCGCACCCGGGCCCGCTCCCCGTACGCGGCGTACAGCTCCTCGTACGGGCCGATCGCGGCGATCCACGCGCCCTCAACGACGAGCGAGTCCGAGTCGGGCACCCGGTGAAGTGTCAGCACAGCACGCTCAGTTGGCGCTGAGCAGCTTCAGCTCGGGGTGCGCCGTGCCGCCCTCGATCGCCGTCGACGAGATGTGCGAGGCCACCCGCTCGTCGACCGGGTCGTTCGCCGGGTCGTCGTGGACGACGATGTGCTCGTACGTCGTCGTCCGCTGCGCCGGGACCCGGCCCGCCTTGCGGATCAGGTCGATGATCTCCAGCCGGTTCGAGCGGTGCTTGGCGCCCGCCGAGGAGACCACGTTCTCCTCCAGCATGATCGAGCCCAGGTCGTCCGCGCCGTAGTGCAGCGACAGCTGGCCGACCTCCTTGCCGGTGGTCAGCCACGAGCCCTGGATGTGGGCGACGTTGTCGAGGAAGAGCCGCGCGATCGCGATCATCCGCAGGTACTCGAAGAGCGTCGCCTGGGTCCGGCCCTTGAGGTGGTTGTTCTCGGGCTGGTACGTGTACGGGATGAAGGCCCGGAAGCCGCCCGTCCGGTCCTGTACGTCGCGGATCATCCGCAGGTGCTCGATCCGCTCGGCGTTGGTCTCGCCGGTGCCCATGAGCATCGTCGACGTCGACTCGACGCCCAGACCGTGCGCGATCTCCATGATCTCCAGCCACCGCTCGCCGCTCTCCTTGAGCGGGGCGATCGCCTTGCGCGGGCGCTCGGGGAGCAGTTCGGCGCCCGCGCCCGCGAAGGAGTCGAGACCGGCCGCGTGGATACGGGAGATGGCCTCCTCCACCGGGACGCCGGAGATCCGCGCCATGTGCTCGACCTCGGAGGCTCCCAGCGAGTGGATGACCAGCTGCGGGAACTCCTTCTTGATCGCGGCGAAGTGCGTCTCGTAGTACTCGACGCCGAAGTCCGGGTGGTGCCCGCCCTGGAACATGATCTGGGTGCCGCCGAGCTCGACGGTCTCGGCGCAGCGCCGCAGGATGTCGTCGAGGTCGCGCGTCCAGCCCTTGGCGGTGTCCTTGGGCGGGGCGTAGAAGGCGCAGAACTTGCAGGCGGTGACGCACACGTTGGTGTAGTTGATGTTGCGCTCGATGATGTACGTCGCGATGTGCTCCGTACCGGCGTAGCGCCGCTTGCGTACGGCGTCGGCGGCCACGCCGAGCGCGTGCAGCGGTGCGGAGCGGTAGAGGTCGAGCGCCTCTTCGGGCGTGATCCGCCCGCCCTCGGCAGCACGGTCCAGCACGGACTGAAGGTCGGCCTTCTCGGTCACCGGGCGTCACCTTTCGGCGGTGTTTCAGAGCATCAGCGGGCCGATCCAGCCTACGCCAGCCGCCTCGCCCGCTCGCGGGCGCGGTCGGCGGGTCAATGCTTGCGCTCCAGCGTGGCGCGCGGGTCGCCCGCGCGTGGTTCCTTGGAGGTGTACTGGACGCGGGCTCCGTCCAGTCGCAGCTTGACCGTGTGCGTGCCGGGCGTGCACTTGGTGCCCGGCTTTCCGCTCGACCTGCCGTCGGCGACCAGCTCCTTGGGGGTCACGCCGCGCAGCACGAGATTGTCCTCGCAGGAGAGGTTGCCCAGCGCGTCGAACTGGCTGACCGTGCCGAACTTCGCGCCCGTCCTCCCCGCGCGGATGGCGACCGAGAAGGTCCCGGCCTCCAGTTCGCTGCCCGCGAAGCTGACCTTGAAGGGGCCCTCCCAGGTGCCGATGAAGGCCTTCGGCACCTTCTTCACCTTCTCGGTCGCCGACGGGGAGTGGCCGGCCGAGTCGTTGGCCTTGTCGGTGCCCGTGCCCGGCCACAGGTCGAAGAGGAATCCGCCGCCCACCGTGACCGCGGCCAGTGCCGCGGCCACCGTCAGCGTCACCGTGCAGCTCACCTTCCTGCGGGGGCGCGCGGGCGGCGGGCTCTCCAGTGGGCTCCCCTGGGTGTGCGGCGGCGCGTCCTGGGGAGCCACCGCCGAAGCGGGCGGCGTCACCGGTTCGACCGGCGGCCCGAAGGTCCCGATCGCCGGGCTGCTGAACGCCACCGGCCCCGACGCACGCGGGTCCGCCGGTGCCGGCTCCAGGTTCAGCAGGCTCACCGCCGACCGGCTGACCTGCTCCACCAGCGGGCCGGGCAGCCAGCCCGCGCCGACCAGCGAGGCCGCCCCGCCCGGGGCCAGCCTGTAGGCGATCTGCGCGGGCGCGGGCCGCGCGGCCGGGTCCTTGGCCAGGCAGTCGGCGACCAGCTCCCGCAAGTCGCCTTCCAGGAAGCCCAGTTCGGGCTCCTCGTGCACCACTTTGTAGAGCAGCGCGGCCGACGAGTCGCCCGGGAAGGGCGCAGCACCCGTTGCCGCGTACGCCAGCACCGCGCCCAGCGAGAACACGTCGGCCGCGCCGGTGACGCCCCTGCCGAGGATCTGCTCCGGCGACATATAGCCCGGCGAGCCGACCGAGACCCCGGTTGAGGTGAGCGAGGCGGTGCCGTCCGTGGCACGGGCGATCCCGAAGTCGATCAGCCGCGGTCCGTCGAGCGTGAGCAGCACATTGGACGGCTTCACGTCCCGGTGCACCAGTTCGAGGCCGTGTACGGCCACCAGCGCCTCGGCGAGCCCCGCGCCCAGCACCCGTACCGCGTGCGCGGGCAGCGGACCGTGCTCGGTGATCGCCTGCGACAGCGCGGGACCGGCCACGTAACCCGTGGCCACCCAGGGCACGGTCGCCTCCGGGTCGGCGTCGAGGACCGGCGCCGTCCACTGGCCGCCGACGCGGCGGGCCGCCTCCACCTCACGCCGGAACCGCGCCCGGAACTCCTCGTCGAGCGCGAAGTGCGGATGGACCACCTTCACCGCGACCGTGCGGCCGCCGGCGCTGCGCCCGAGATAGACGCGGCCCATTCCGCCCGCCCCCAGCCGTCCGAGCAGCCGGTACGCCCCGATGCTCTGCGGCTCGCCCGGATCCAGCGGCTGCATCTGTACTCCCCCGATTGCCCTTGCCCTGACGGCCCTTGCCTGCTGTGACTCCTCAGCGTAGGGGGCGCCGTGTCGGGCATCACGAGGATTCGCGCCGCCCGGCAGCCAACCGAACCGGGCCTGACGCCATCTCCCTGCGTGTAGGGGGTGTCTTCCGGATCTTGCCGGGCTCGCGGGCCCTGGCACGCACATCTGCTGCGTTGTCGTCAGTCGCCGACGCTCCGCGTGGGCTCCTTCCTCCGCCTTGCACCTGCACGCACCAGACCCCGCTCGCTGATCCGGCCTGATCCAGAAGACACCCCCTAAATCACACCGCTTGTCCGAAAGCCGCCTGTGCCGCGACGCCTCGGCCAGAATCCCTCGGAGTCCGTCCATGAAACGCCTGCCCAAAGCCCTCATAGCCGCCGTCGTCCTCGGCTCTGTCGCGCTCGGCTCGTACGCGCTCGGCGCGGGCTGGTGGGAGGAGGGCGAGCCGCTCACCTTCGACGGCCCCACCGCAGCAGCCCCCAGGCAGCCGGGCGGCGCCCAGGACAGCGGCACGGGCGACAAGGCGGCCGACGAGGCCGCCGCCAAGACGCTGATGCCGACCGGCCCGAAGGCCACGTTCACCACCCAGAACAGCCTGGACGACGGCACCAAGATCGGCGTCACCACGCTGGAGGGCAAGAAGTCCGGCTTCCAGGGCAAGGTGTGGGTCTGGGCCCCCAAGGAGTACTTCGACCCCAAGTACGCCAACAGCGGTTTCCCCGTGCTGATCGCGCTGCCCGGCGGCAACGGCTACCCCAAGAACTACTGGATGGGCACCGACCTCAAGCTGCAGAGCAGCATCAGCAAGTGGTCGCAGGAGGGCAAGAGCCTGCCCTTCATCGTGGTCATGCCGGTGCTCAACCCGGACGCGAAGTACTACTACGACGGCAGTGACATACCGGGGCAGCCGAAGATGGGCACCTGGATGACCGAGGACGTCCCCGACTTCGTGAAGGCCAACTTCCGTACCTTCAAGTCCCGGGACGGCTGGGCCTTCATGGGCTCCTCGTCCGGCGCGTTCGTCGGCCTGAAGTCGGTGCTCCAGCGCCCGGACAAGTTCAAGGCCGTGATCGCCTCCGGCCCCGACACCGTCCCGGACTCACCCCTGTGGGCGGGCCACGAGTCCAAGCGGCAGGCCAACAACCCGGAGAAGCTCGCCAAGGCCCTGGCCGCCAAGCCCGACACCAAGGCCAACGACGTCTATCTGGCCTTCCAGATAGGCACCAAGGAGCGCGGGGTCAAAAGCCTCAAGAGCTTCATCCGTGACTACTGCAAGGGCCCGGTCAAGAGCCGCCTGCAGGTCATCCAGGACGGCGAGCACAACGCCAAGACGTACGTGAAGGGCATGGGCGACGGATCCATCCAGTGGATCAGCGAGCACATGCAGGCCCCCATACCCGCGTCCTAGCCGAGCAGCCTCCCAGGAGGCGAACAGCGGTCAGGGGCCGAGCAGCTCCACGCGTACGTCCGCCGGGAACCCGGTCGTCGGCCCGGTCCGGCGCGCGAACTCCCGTACCCCCGCGAGCTGCTCGGCACCGAAGCGGAAGTCCAGCGTCCTGAAGTACCGCTCCAGGAGCGCCTTGTCGAAGCTCTCCCAGCGCGCGGCCTGCTCGGCGACCTTGGAAACCTCCTCCAGCGAGACGTCCCGCGAGGCGAGGAAGGCCTCGTGCACCTGCCGTACGACCAGGGGTTCGCGCGCCAGATAGTCCTTGCGCGCCGCCCACACGGCGAAGACGAAGGGCAGCCCGGTCCAGTCCTTCCACATCAGCCCCAGGTCGTGGACCTGAAGGCCGAGCCGGGGGGCGTCGTGGAGCGAGGCGCGCAGCGCGGCGTCGCCGATCAGTACGGCCGCCTCCGCCTCCTGCATCATCAGGCCGAGATCGGGCGGGCAGGTGTAGTAGTCGGGCGCCACCTTGTACTGCTCGGCCAGCAGCAGTTGAGCCAGCCGTACCGACGTGCGCGAGGTGGACCCGAGTGCGACCCTCGCGCCGTCCAGCCGGTCCAGCGGGCCCTGGGACACGATCACGCAGGACATGACCGGGCCGTCGCAGCCGACCGCGAGATCGGGGAATGCGACGAGCTGATCGGCATTGCGCAGGAATTCGACGAGTGTGATCGGCGCGATGTCGAGTTCGCCGCGCACCAGCTGCTCGCTGAGCTTCTCCGGGGTGTCCTTCGTCAGCTCGAGATCGAGGAGAGTTCCGGTACGGGCCAGCCCCCAGTACAGGGGGAGACAGTTGAGGAACTGGATGTGGCCGACGCGGGGCCGGCTGCGGCGGTGGTCGGTTGCTGTGCTTTCTCCAAGACTGTCCACATCGCGAGGCTAGACCTGTGACGCGCGGGCGGCCCCGTCGGGGGCCGGGCGCGCCCCTCCCGAGCTGCAATTCGTCAGCGGATCATGATCCTTTCAAACGTCCGGGTGACGTGATCTTTCCCTCTACCGCTGCGCACACGCTGCGTGCTAGGCTCGACGCAAGTTGCAGTTTGGTTTCCCTTGCAGTACAGAGCCTGCGGAGCATGTAACCCGCAGGCTTTTGTAGTTTTCAGACTTCTTGCAGGTTCTGGAGCAGGGCAACCCTTTGGCCCAAGGAGGGCTTATGGCTACCGGAACCGTCAAGTGGTTCAACGCTGAAAAGGGCTTCGGCTTCATCGCCCAGGACGGCGGCGGCCCGGATGTCTTCGTCCACTACTCCGCGATCAACGCGTCTGGTTTCCGCTCCCTCGAGGAGAACCAGGTCGTGAACTTCGACGTCACTCAGGGCCCGAAGGGCCCGCAGGCGGAGAACGTCACCCCGGCCTAGTCAGCCACGGGTCGGCGATCGCGCACGACTTAGCAGTACCAAGGAGCCCCGTTCCGTACGGACCGGGGCTCCTGCCTTTATTTCGATGGAGACGCCCTCCTCCCGCCTCCTACAGTGACCGGACCCGATGTCGTCACGGAGAGCGGTCATGCGAGTCCACTACCCCCGCACACCACATCTCCCGTGGTCGCCGGGGGCCGCGTCGGACGACGTACGAGCCGGTGATCTTTCGCCTCTGCACGGCCGGGACGTCGTGGTCACCGAGAAGCTCGACGGGGAGAACACCACCCTCTACGCCGACGGGCTCCACGCCCGGTCGCTGGACTCCGCACACCATCCCTCGCGGGCCTGGGTCAAAGCTCTGCAGAGCCGGATCGGGACACAGATCCCGCGGGGGTGGCGGGTGTGCGGCGAAAACCTCTACGCGCGGCACTCGATCGCCTACGAGGACCTGGAGAGCTGGTTCTACGGCTTCTCCATCTGGGACGGCGACGGCCGTTGCCTGGACTGGGACCGGACCGTCCGCTTTCTGCGGCGGCTGGGTGTTCCCGTGCCGCGGGTGCTGTGGCGGGGTGTCTTCGACGAGCGCGCACTGCGCGCGCTGCGGCTGGACACCGCGCGGCAGGAGGGCTACGTCGTACGGACCGTGGAGGGCTTCGGCCAGGACGAGTTCGGGCAGCGGGTGGCCAAGTGGGTGCGCGGCGGTCACGTGCAGACCGATACGCACTGGATGCACGCCGCGGTCGTCGAGAACGCGCTGAGCCCGAAGGCCGCGCTGTGGGCGGTGCGTTCGGGAGCCACCGCTGACGGGGAGTCCCTGTCGGCGGCGGTCGGCTTCGCTCCGCGGGACCCGGCCGCCGCCCGGGCCGCCGTCGCCGAGGTGTCGGCGAGGCTCGATGCGCTGGGCCGGTCCGGGGACGCGCGGCTGGCGGGCGTCCTGGCCGCGCTGCTGCACGGAACACGCCGGGGCTCGCTCGCCGGCCGGCTGGTGGCCCCGCTGGGCATGCCGCTCGCGCGGCAGGTCGCCGACCTGGTCGGGCTGCACCCGAATCTCCACCGGCCTTATCCGGACGAGGACCGCCGGACCGGTCTTGTACGGATGTCGTTCGCCGCCGACCTGGGCGTGCTGCACGCCGTTGCGGGAGCGGTGGCGGCGGACAACGCGGGGCGCGAGCAGGTCGACTGGTCCGCGCTGTACGCCGAGGACGCCGGACTGCTGGGCGGGGCGGAGGTGCCGGCGGGACTGCGGGAGGCGTTCGCCGACCTGGACACGGAGCCCGCCGACCGCTGCCGGGCCGAGGCGCGGGAAGCGTACGCGCAGGGGCGGATCCGGACCGTCGACGAGGCCGTCGCGGCGACCTGGCGGTGGCGGAACGGGGACTTCCCGCGGCTGATCCACCTGGTCGGCCCTTCGGGCAGCGGGAAGAGCACCTTCGCGCGCGGCCTGCGGGGAGTCGACGCGTACGTGTCACTCGACGAACTGCGCGAGGCCCGCGGCTCGCGCGCGGACCAGCGCGCCAACGGGGACGTGCTGCGCGCGGGCCTCGACCGGCTCGACACCGCACTGGCCGCGGGCGGGACCGTGGTGTGGGACGCCACCTCGCTCAACCCGCACCAGCGTTCCCTGGTGCACTCGGTCGCGCACCGTCGCGATGCGCTGACCACGCACGCCGTGGTGCTCGTCGACGAAGATGAACTGGTCCGGCGCAACACGGTGCGGCCGCATCCCGTGCCGCCCGACGTGCTCACCGCGCAGCTGCACCGGTTCGTGCCGCCCTACCCCGGCCAGGCGCATCGCACCTGGTACATCGGGCCGGGCGGAACAGTCGAGGAGGCGGTCTAGTGCGTACGAGCGACGAGATCTATCACCGCGTCCGCTGGGACGCGCGCTTCGACCCGGCCAGGTTCGTGATCGGGATCAACCAGCGCGGGGCCGCCCCCAAGCGGATCCCGCTGCCCGCCTTCGTCCCCGGGGGCGACATCCCGTGGCACCGGGTGCTGTTCTTCGAGGCGGACGGCGAGGTGGTCTGGGACCGGGCGACCGGGGTGGACCGGATCGACACCTCTGACGCGGGCCGGGCACGTGACCCGCGCCTCCTGCGCGCGCCGTTCTTCACGGCCGGGACGCCGCACGCGTGGGACCCGGCGACGGAACGGTGGCGGCCCGCTGACGGGTGGCGGCATGCGGGCGGCGCATCCCGGGCTCCCGCGCCGGCCGGGAGGAGTCTGCGCGTACTGACGTGGAACACGCTGTGGGACCGGTACGACAGCCAGCGCATCGACACCGCCCGGCGCAGGCCCCTGCTGCTCGCTGCCCTGGAGGAAGCGGACGCGGACGTCATCGCACTCCAGGAGGTCGAACCCGCGCTGCTCGCCCTGCTCCTGCGGGCACCGTGGGTCCGCGCGGGCTACACCCTGGGCACCGACGCGGGCGGCAAGGACGTCGACGACTGCGGGCTGCTGCTGCTCAGCCGACTGCCCGTACGGGAGGCGGGACGGCACGAGTTCGGACCGCACAAAGCCGTCACGGCCATCACCTTGGAGACCGGCTCCGGCCCGCTCGTGGTGGCGGCGACCCATCTGAGCAGCGACCACTCCGAGGACGGCCCGGCCCGGCGGGAGGCCGAACTGGGCAGCCTCGCCGAGGGACTCGGCGGGATCGCCGGCGAGCTGATCCTGGTCGGTGACTTCAACGACGGCGGCGACGGACCGGCCGAAACGCTCGGGCTGCGGGACGCCTGGACTCAGCTGCACGGGCCGGACGACCGGACCCCCACCTTCGACCCCGGCGTCAATCCGCTGGCCGCGGTGTCCTCGCTGTCCGGCCGGGTCTCCCGGCTTGACCGGATCTTCCTGCGCGCGGGGCGGCTGCGGGCGACCCGGGCGGCCCTCCGGGGCGACGTGCCCAGCCCGGAAGGGCTGTACATATCTGATCATTACGGTGTGGAAGCGGACCTGACCGTCGGCGGGACCGAACCCGCCGACGACCTCGCCGAAGACAACCTCGTCGACGTCCTCGCCGTCGCGCCGACGCCGCGCACCGCCGTGGCCTGGATTCCGCCCCAGGAGCTCTGGCCGTCGATCCAGCACATCCGCCAGGAGCACGACCGGCAGATCCACCGCTGGCCACCGCACGTGAACCTGCTGTTCGGTTTCGTACCGGAGTCCGACTTCGAACGGGCGGCCCCACTGCTCGCCGCGGCGACGGCCGGGACGGCGGCGTTCACCGCCCGTCTGGAGGGAGTGCGCTCCTTCCGGCACCGGGAGGACTCCACCGTCTGGCTCGACCCGGCGGCGGCCGACGCGGCGCCCTGGGCAGAACTGCACCGCGCCCTGGAACGGCGTTTTCCCCGCTGCGGGGGCCGTGCCCCGAGCTTCACCCCGCACCTCTCCCTGGGCCGGACCCGGGATCCGCACACGCTCGCCGCGCACTGCGCCGCCCTGCTCGACGGCATGCCGACGCGGGTGAGCGAGCTGGTGCTGCTCTCGCGGCGGGGCGACGGGCCGATGCGGCCGCGGGCGACGATCGCTCTGGGAACGGGCGAGGTGCGCTGGCTGCCGGACTCCCCCGAATCCCCCGCGCCCCTTGAAGCCGTCACGGCCGAGCCGGTCGCGGAGGACAGGATCACGCAGCACCTCTCCGAAGCACTGGGTGAGGGAGTCGTCCATGTCGTCGGATCGCGGCGCATGGGCTGCGCCCTGGCTGGAGCCGACCTGGATCTGGTGGCGGCGCTGCCGGGCTCCGTCGACATGGCGGACGTCCGGGCGCGCGTGACGGCCGCACTGCCGGACGCCACCCGGGTACGGGAGGTGACGGGCGCCCGGGTGCCCGGCCTGCGGCTGCGCGTCCATGACATCGACGTGGACCTCGTGGTCGTCGGCACCGGGGCGCTCGATCCGGCCGAAGCGGTCGTACGGCGCGCCGAGTTGGGCGAGGCGGCCGCGATCGCGCTGAGCGCGGTGAGCGACGCGGACGCGGTACGGGCCGAAGTCGGCGCCGGCCATGCCGGGTTCGCCCGGCTGGCCAGGCAGGTGAAGGCGTGGGCGAAGGCACGCGGCCTCGACTCGGCACCCTTCGGCGGGCTCCCGGGCCTGGCCTGGTCGGTGCTCGCGGCCCGTACGGCACGCGAGTCGGCGGGCTCCAGCGACGCGGACAGGCTGCGTGACTTCTTCGGCACCTGGGCCGCCTGGGACTGGCGAGAACCAGTCGGCCTCGCGGATGCCGCTACGGGACCACAGGGTGCCCTGACCGTCATGACCCCGACCGCGCCCGTCCGTACCTGCACCGGGCAGGTCACCGCCGGCTTCCGGAACCTGCTCACCGACGAGCTCTACCGAGCCTGGACCATTCTGGAGACGGCCGCGGAAAGCGGCGCGGACCCCTGGCCCGAGCTGCTGTCACCGCCGCCCCTGCACCGGCGGCACGCCGCCTGGGCGACGGTGACCGTACGCCCGGGCCCGGACGGGGAGTTCGAGGAGACCCTGGGCCGCGTCCGGGGCCGCCTGCGCGCGCTGCTCACCGCCCTGGAGGACGCGGGGGCGGTGGACGCGCACGCCTGGCCCCGCCCGTACGAGACCGGCCCGAAGCTCGCGCGGTACGCGATCGGCCTCGGCCGCACGCCCCCGGACACGGCCCGGCTCGCCCGGATCGCCGAAGCGTGGGGCCGGGGCCTGCGCGCGGTCGACGTGGAGCGGGCGGAGTGCGGCGCGGTGCCGACCCTGCGCTGATCCCGGCGGCGAACCGCCCCGCCTACCATGGACGCACGAGACGGGAGGAGCGGCCGTGACCGAACGCAAACCCCCAGGTGTCAGCTTCGAATCGTGGGTCGACAAGCAGATCCGGGACGCTTCGGAGCGCGGGGACTTCAAGGATCTGCCCGGCTTCGGAAAGCCGCTCCCCGACGACACGGCCCCGTACGACGAACTGTGGTGGGTCAAGGGCAAGATGCACCGCGAGGGCGTCTCCGTCCTGCCGCCGACGCTGGCCTTGCGCAAGGAGGCGGAGGACGCGCGGGAGGCGGCGGGGCGGGCGGCGACGGAGTCCCAGGTGCGGCGGATCCTCGCGGAGGTCAACGAGAAGATCGAGGCGGCGATCCGGAGGCCGCCGGCGGGGCCGCCGCTGGGGCTTGGGCCGTTCGACATCGACGCGGCGGTCCGCGAGTGGCGGGCGGGGCGGTTGGGTTAGGGGGTGCCCTGCGGGGCTTCTCCCCCACCCCGCCCCTTCCCGTAACCAGGGCTCCGCCCCGGACCCCGCTCCTCAATCGCCGGAGGGGCTGAATTATTCAGCCCGTCCGGCGTTTGAGGACACGCGCGAAGCGCGTACGGGGGTCTGGGGGCTTGCCCCCAGTTCGGGAAGGGGCGGGTAGGGGACAAGGCCCGCCGCAGGCGAACCCGCACCCCGTCCACCCGCACCGCACCCGCCCCCCTTACCGCCGCGCCTGCGGCAACGCCGGGAGTTTCTCGTCGTACAGCCACATCCGGAACAGCCCGTCCAGCGGATGCTCCGAGTACCTCTGCGCGAGCGCGATGAACTCCTCCGTCGTCACCACCCCGTGCCGCCGCGTCGTCGTCCACTCCCGCAGCACCGCTACGAACGCCGCATGCCCGATCACCGTCCGCAGTGCGTGCATCGTGAGCCCGCCCCGCTCGTAGAGCCGGTCGTCGAACAATCGCCGCAGCCCGGGATCGCCGATCTTGATGTCCTGCCGCAACAGGGCCAGCTTGGCCCGGGACTTGGCCGCGAGCGCCGCGGCCGAGGGGCCGCCGGACACTTCGGACCACAGCCATTCCGCGTATTTCGCGAAGCCCTCGTTGAGCCAGATGTGCCGCCAGTCCCGGACGGTCAGGCTGTTGCCGAACCACTGGTGGGCCAGTTCGTGCGCGATGAGGCGCTCGCTGCCGCGCCGCCCGTCGACATGGTTGGACCCGAAGATCGACAGGCCCTGCGCCTCGCAGGGCACGTCCAGTTCCTCGTCGACCACGACGACGGCGTAGTCGTCGAAGGGGTACGGACCGAAGAGGTCCGTGAAGGCCGTCATCATCTGCGGCTGCCGGGCGAAGTCGTGCTCGAAGCGGCCGAGCAGTTCACGCGGCACGGCGGCCGGCTGCGGCACGCGTCCGGCGTGGGCGATGTCGACCAGTTCGTACGGGCCTATCTGGACGGTCGCCAGATACGTCGCCATCGGCGCGGACTGCTCGTACACCCAGGTCGTCGTGGAGGCGCTGATCGTACGGGAGGTGAGGGTGCCGTTGGCGACCACGGTGTACGGCGAAGGGGCGGTCACCGCGATCCGGTAGACCGCCTTGTCGCTGGGCCGGTCGTTGCACGGGAACCAGGAGCGCGCGCCGCTGGGCTGGGAGGCCACGAGCGCGCCCTCCTCCAGGTGTTCCCAGCCGATGTCCCCCCAGTCCCGGGTGCGGACGGGATGGGGGACGCCGGTGTAGCGCACCTCGACCGTGAACGGGGACCCGGTGCGCAGCGGCTTGGCGGGCCGGATGCGCAGTTTGTCGGCGCGGTGGGTGTACCGCGCCGGGCGGCCGCCGTTGACGAGGACGCGGTTGATGCGGAACTGGCCGAGGTCAAGGGCAACTTCGGCCAGGTCACGCTCGGCGACGGCGCTGATCCTGGCCCGGCCGGACAGCCGGCCGGTGTGCGGTCGGTAGTCCACCTCCAGGTCGTACTCCGTGGTGCGGTAGCCGCTGTCACCGTGCTGCGGCAGGTAGGAATCCCTCACCGTGGTGCGTCCTCGCGTTTCTTGCTGTCGTGCGTGTGCGTCTGGCTGAGTCTGGGCTACCGCTTCCAGGCCGTGATCGGATTGCCCAGCCAGCGGGTGCCCGCGGGCACCCGCTCCCCACGCATCACCAGCGACGCCGGACCGACCGCGGCGCGGTCGCCGATCACCGCGCCGGGCAGCGCGATGCCGTGCGGGCCCAGCGTCGCGCCGGCTTCGAGGACGACATTGTCCATACGCATGATCCGGTCATGGAAGAGGTGCGTCTGAACAACACAGCCACGATTCACGCTGGCACCGCCGCCGACGCTGACCAGGTCGGCCTCCGGCAGCCAGTACGTCTCGCACCAGGCGCCGCGGCCGATGCGGGCGCCGAGCGAGCGCAGCCACAGATTCATCAGCGGTGTGCCGCCGGTCGCGCCGATGAGCCACGGCACCGCGAGCACCTCGACAAAGGTGTCCGCGAGCTCGTTGCGCCACACGAACGACGACCACAGCGGGTGCTCGACCGCCTTGAAACGGCCCACCAGCAGCCACTTCGCCGCGATGGCGACCAGGCAGGCCACCAGGCCGCCGGCGAGCAGCAGCCCGCCCGTGGACAGCACCGCGAGGCCGACGCCGACGCGGGAGGCCAGCAGCGCGAAGGCCGCGAGCACGAGGACGGCGAGCGCAGCGCCGCACATGACCGGCACGATCCGGCAGACCTCGACGGCCGCGCGTGCCCACATCAGCCGCTTCGGCGGCTCGAAGGTACGGCTCTGGTCGCCCGCTTCGGCCGCCCGGGGCAGCTTCATCGGCGGCATGCCGAGCCAGGAACTGCCCGCCTTGGCGCGCTTCGGGGTCGACGACAGCACGCCGACCAGGCCCCGCTTGGGCACGGAGCGGCCGGCGGCCGTCATCCCGGAGTTGCCGAGGAAGGCCTTCTTGCCGATCCGCGCCTCGGCGATCCGCAGCCAGCCGCCGCCCAGTTCGTACGAGGCGACCATCGTGTCGTCGGCGAGGAACGCCCCGTCGCCGACCGTCGTCATCGCGGGCAGCGCCAGCACGGTCGACGCCTCGACCCGGCGGCCCACCTTCATGCCAAGCGCCCGCAGCCACACGGGCGTGAACAGGCTCGCGTACAGCGGGAAGAGATGCACCCGGGCCATGTCCATCAGCCGTTCCGTCGCCCACGCCTGCCAGGCGACCCGGCCGTGGACGGGGTAATAGCCCTCGCGCAGGCCGATGCTGAGCAGCCGCACACCGGCCAGGACGATCAGTGCGTACGTGACCATGGCGACGACGGTCGCGAGCGGCACGGCGGTCAGGGCGGCGGTCAGCGCCTCGCCGAGGTCCGCGCTGCCGCGTACGAACAGGCCGATGACGAGCAGGCCCGGAAGCGCCGCGATCGCGGGCAGCAGCCCGAGCAGCAGCGAGGTCAGCGAGTAGAGGCCGATCCAGCGGCGCCTGCGGGGCGGGCGGCCGTCGGGGAGATGGCGGTTGGCCTTGCCCTTGCGGGTGGCGGGCACGCCCGACCAGCGCTCGCCCGCGGGGACCGTGCCGGTCACGCCCGACCCGGGCGCGATCTCGGCGCGCTTGCCGATGCGCGTGCCGGGGAAGAGCGTGCTGCGGGCGCCGACCGTGGCTCCCGCGCCGATCCGGATGGAGCCGATGTGCAGCCGGTCGCCGTCGAGCCAGTGCCCGGACAGATCGACCTCGGGCTCGACGGCGCAGCCCTTGCCGAGCCGCAGCATGCCGGTCACCGGCGGCAGGGCGTGCAGATCGACGTCCTCGCCGATCCGTACGCCGAGAGCGCGTGCGTAGTAGGTGAGCCAGGCGCCCGCGAGGCTGGTCGCGCCGCTCATCTCGGCGAGGCGTTCGGCGGTCCACAGGCGCAGATGGACACGGCCGCCGCGGGGATACGTACCCGGGCGCAGGCCGCGCAGCAGCAGTCGCGCACCGCCCGCGGCGATCACGATCCGGCCGACCGGGCTGACGAAGAGCAGCCAGCCGAGCGCGACCCACCACCAGGACACGGTCGGCGCCCACGGCCCGCCGATCACATTGCCGACGGCGGCGGCGACCACGCCCCAGCGCAGCCCGGCCACGCCGAACAGCGGCAGCATGAGCAGGGTCTGCGCGATTCCGGTGCGGAGCGGCACCGGCTGGACGTCACGTGCGTCGGCCGCGCCCGCAGAGGATGCCTCCAGCGTCCGGGCGAGCGCGCCGAGGGTCGGGTTCTGGTAGATGTCGCCGACGGATCCGGCGGCGAACCGCTCACGAATCCGCGACACGAGCTGGGCGGCGGCGAGAGAGCCGCCACCGCTCGCGAAGAAGTCGGCGTCGGGCCCGCTCACCGGCGCCCCGAGCAGCTCGGTCCACTGCCCGGCGAGCCACGCCTCGGTCTCGGTGAACTCGGCCGCTTCCGCGTCCGCACTCTCCACGGCGGGCAGCGGCCAGGGCAACGCGGCCCGGTCGACCTTGCCCGAGGTCCGGGTCGGAAGGGTGTCCACGACGGCGAGCAGCGGCACGAGCGCGGCGGGCAGCTCGTTGCGGAGCCGCGCCACTGCGTCGGCGGGGTCGAAGGCCACGGTGTCGAAGGGCAGCGCGCCCAGAACCACGTCGTCGGCGTCAGGGGCGGCGTCCTCCGCCGGCGTGCTCGGGACCACGTACCCCACCAGCAGCTGATGCCCCGCGCCCGTCGTACGGACCGCCGCCGCCGCGCCCGCGACGCCCGGGAGCGACTGCAGCGCGGAGTCGATCTCGCCGAGTTCGATACGGCGGCCGCCGAGCTTGATCTGCTCGTCCGCGCGGCCCATGAAGAGCAGGCCATCGGCCTCCGCCCTGACCAGGTCGCCGCTGCGGTAGGCGCGGTCCCAGCCGAGGGCGGGCAGGGGCGCGTACTTCTCGGCGTCCTTCTCGGCGTCCAGGTAGCGGGCGAGGCCCACGCCGCCGATGACCAGTTCGCCGGTCTCGCCCATGGGCACGACCTCGCCGCGGGCGCCCACGACGGCGAGCTCCCAGCCGTCGAGCGGCAGCCCGATCCGTACCGGCCCTTCGCCGGTCAGCGGTGCCGCGCAGGCGACGACGGTGGCCTCGGTCGGGCCGTAGGTGTTCCAGACCTCACGGCCCGCGACGGCCATCCGCTCGGCCAGCTCGGGCGGGCAGGCCTCGCCGCCGAAGATCAGCAGCCGTACGTCGTCGAGCGCCTCTGCGGGCCAGAGCGCCGCGAGCGTGGGCACGGTCGACACGACCGTGATGCCCTGCTCGACCAGCCAGGGGCCGAGGTCCAGTCCGGTGCGTACGAGGGAGCGGGGGGCGGGCACCAGGCAGGCGCCGTGCCGCCACGCGAGCCACATCTCCTCGCAGGAGGCGTCGAAGGCGACGGAGAGCCCCGCGAGCACGCGGTCGCCGGGGGCGAGCGGCTCCTGGGCCAGGAAGAGTCGGGCCTCGGCGTCGACGAACGCGGCGGCGCTGCGGTGGGTGACGGCGACGCCCTTGGGCTTGCCGGTGGAGCCGGAGGTGAAGATGATCCACGCGTCGTCATCGGGCCCCGGCCGGCGGCCGGTGTCGCCGCCGCTGGATCCGAGCGGCGTGATCTCGCGGCCCGCGCCGATGACGGCGCTCACGGCGGCCTCGGTGAAGACGAGCTCGGCTCGCTCGTCGGGGTCCTCGGCGTCGACCGGGACATAGGCCGCGCCCGCCGCGAGGACGGCGAGGATCGAGACGTAGAGGTCGGCGGTGCCGGACGGCACACGTACGCCGACACGGTCGCCGATGCCGATTCCTGCGTCGCAGAGGCGGGCTCGCAGCGCCTCGACCTCGTCGAGGAGCGCGCTGTAGCTGAGGGGCGCTTCGCCGTCGTCGACGGCGAGTGCATCCGGGTGACGGCGTGCGCTCTCGTCGAGAATGTCGAGGAGGGTGCGCTCACGGGCGGCGGCGCCGGCGGTGAACAGCGCGGTCTCGGGCGCGGCGTCAAGCAGCGGATCGAGAAGAGTCGGCGACTCCGGGGCCATAGTCATGCAGTGCACCGATCGCCGGCCGACAGGTCGCTCGGATCAGGTCCGATCCGGTGGATGTCACACAGGTTCGTACGCATCTCTCACTCTCCGTAGGTCGTGTCGAGTGCGCTGCGAATCCCCATTCCGCGCACGGCAAACGAGGAGTTTATCCCCCGTTCACCCGACTCGCCTGTTGTATGAGCGAGAGGCGGCCGGGTCCCGCCGACCGGCCGGAGAGTCGCCAGAACGGCATAGCACCTGCTCACGCGTGGCGCGGCCACCGCTCTACCGACGGGTATCCGGAGCGTCCCCGGCCGCCCGACTGTGGCGAAGGGCACTTGTCAGTCACCGTTTGTTCACCGTCCGAGACGGCCCTGACGGCCCCCGCCGGGGCCGGGGCACCACTCTCAACCGGACCCTTACTCATGAGTAACCTGCCAACGATCGCACCGCGCCGGCCTGATCCCGACACGGCTCAGCGGGAATGCGACCAGCTCTCCCCGCGCATCAGATTCCCCAGCCCCATCCAGGCGAAGTTCATCAGCGTCCCGGCCGCTTCCTTGGCGGAGACGTCTTCCGCTTCGTTCGCCCACCCGGCGAGCGATTCGGCCGCCCCCACCAGTGCCTGAGCGAGCCCGGCCACATCGCGGTCCGCGAGCTCCTGATCCCGGTGCGCCTCACGGGCCGCGGCCCCGATCAGCCCGGTCACCACCGCCACGATCGTGTCCCGCATCACCGCCACGTCGGCGGCGAACGGCTCCCCGTGCGTACGCGCCTGACGGTGCAGCACCGCCCAGCCGTAGGGATTCTCGGCGGTGTGCGTGAAGAAGGCCGCGAGTCCCGCCCAGAGTTGCCGGTCCGCCGCGAGCCCCGGCTCGACAGCCGTCTGTACAGCGGCGATCAGCGCATCCGCCTCACGTCTGATGCACGCAGTGAAGAGCTCTTCCTTGGAGTTCAGGTACAGATAGACGAGCGGCTTGGAGACCCCGGCGAGCTCCGCGATCTCGTCCATGGAGGCCGCGCGGTAGCCGCGCCGCCCGAAGGTCTGCACGGCCGCGTCCATCATCTGCCGCTCGCGGACGGCACGCGGCATGCGTTTGGCCTTCGCGCCTTTCACCGCACCCATGTCAAACATCCTCCCGCCCCACACCCCAACTCCGCGGTAAGCCTACGGCCACCGCGGAGTTCGAGCGCCTGGCCCCCGCACAGCCGGCGTACACCGCGCTCGCCGCACAACTCGCCGCACAAGGAGACGCGTGCTGCACCCGGAGAACGGGCACAGCACGCGTCGTCACGATCTCGGCCGGGTCAGGACTGCCACCGGGCCAAGGCCACTACCCGAGATCAGGAATGCTTCCTGCCCTTTTCGCTCGGAACGACGCCCATCAGGCTCGCGTTGCTCGAACCACTGGCAGCCGGGGCGAGTTCCGGCGTCACCTGCGGGTCCCACACCTCGGTGCACGCAAGGCTCGGGGGCGTAAACGGAGCCACAGGGAGCCCGAAGACCAGGGTGCACTCGGTCTCGTACACATCCCCGCCCTCGGTGAGCACCTGGACCGAGGCGGTGTTCACCGCTCCGTTGCTGGCCACCGAGATGGCGCAGGCATCCGCCGGGTAGCCGCCGAGCGGGGTGTTGCTGATGTTCTCCCAGTCGTAGACACCCCCGGGAACCGTCCGGATGCCGGCGAATGCAACCCCGTCGACGAGCGCGGCGCTCACCTGGTGGGTGCCGATCGGATCGACCACGAGGGGGTTGTAGGTGTCGATGTCGCTGCAGGGACCCGTGTCACCGGTCGGACCCGTGGGACCGTCCAGACCGTCAAGACCGGCCGGACCCGTCGGACCGGTCGCACCGTCCAGGCCGTCAAGTCCGGCCGGACCCGTCGGACCGGTCGGACCGGTGGGGCCGGTGGGGCCGCGCCGGCCGGTGGGCCCGGTGGGCCCGCAGTCGCGGTCGGCCACAACCGACTTCTCCGTCACGTCACAGCCCACGCCCGACGGGCCGGACACGGACGTGGGCGCCTTGGCACTCTGCGCCATGGCGATCCCGGGGGTCGCGATACCCGAAACCACGAGGGCGAGCGACGCCATCGTGCCGCCGACCAGCCAGGCGCGCCGCTTCGGAAGCGGACCCAGAGAGGACTTGGTCCTGTTCTCAGGACTCATACAGGTGCTCCTTCTTGAACCAGTTCGAGTGAGACGCTGGAAGCCAGTTCGAGCCTCCTTCGACATCATCGGTTCGCGGACGCAACGTCCTTGAGAGCATCGCGGAGCTATCAACGCAATGGCGTACGAGTAGCACACCAATGGCTGTGTACGCGGCAGGGAACGGCTCAGTCGTCGGCGTGCCGTGACCGCGCCGCCGGGTCCGGTGCCTAAGGTCGCCGCCGGAGAGACCCGCCGGAAGTGGTGATGCCGTGAAGCCGACCGTGTGCCTGTGCATGATCGTCAAGAACGAGGCGAAAGTCATCGAACGATGCCTCGCGTCCGTGCGAGACCTGGTGGACACCTGGGTGATCTCCGACACCGGCTCGACCGACGGAACCCAGGAGTTGATCCGCACAACGCTGCAGGGCATCCCGGGCGAGCTCCACGAGGAGCCCTGGGTCAACTTCGGCCACAACCGGAGCCTGAACATCCGGCACGCCCGCGGCAAGGCCGACTATCTGCTCCTCCTCGACGCGGACCATGTGATCCGCCAGGACGGCCCGCTGCCTCGCCTCACCGCCGAGGCGTACATGCTGCGCCACGAGAGCGCGACCGAGTACCGCATCAAGCGCCTCGTCCGCGGCGACCTGCCCTGGCGCTACGAGGGCGTCACCCACGAGTACCTCACCGCCGACCGGCGCGACGCCCAGGAGAACCTCGACGCCCTCGTCATCGAGGACTACGCCGACGGCGGCTCGCGGCACGACAAGTTCGAGCGCGACGCGCGTCTGCTGAGCGCCGAGATGGAGCGCGACCCCGCCAATGGCCGCACGGTCTTCTATCTGGCGCAGACCATGCGCGACATGGGCAAGGCCGACGAGGCGATCACCCTGTACGAGCGCCGCGCGGAGATGGGGGGCTGGGGCGAGGAGGTGTACTACTCGCTGTTGCAGGCCGGGATCCTCCGGGCGGATTCCGGCGACTGGCCCTCGGCCATGGACACCCTCTCCCGCGCCTGGGAGTCGCGCCCGCAGCGGCTCGAAGCGTGTTACGAACTGTCCTCACGGCTGCGCCAGCAGGGCCGCCATCACACCGCGCACGCGATCGCCCGTGCCGGGCTCGGCAAGAAGCAGCCGGACGACATCCTCTTCATCCATCCGTGGGTGTACCGCTGGGGACTGCTCTTCGAGTACTCGATCACGGCCTATTGGGTGGGCGACATGGCCGCATCGCTCCAGGCCTGCAACCGTCTGCTGGCGATGCCCGACCTGCCGGAGCCCTATCGGGAGCAGACCCTCACGAACCGAGGATTCGCGCAGCGTCGCCTCACGCCGGAAACTGCGGTGGGACGGCAACGCCCCGGCCGGGCGCGAGGCTCCCGCCGGCGCGTGTGACAGGACCTAGGGGCCCTACTGAACGGCGCCGTCCTCCTGGGACCGGTTCGCCTCGAGACGGGCCTTGGTCCTGTCGACCTTGCCGGCGATCTGCTCGGACATCGCGTCACGCTGCTTGCGCAGCAGTACGAAGCTCAGCGGCGCGGACAGGACGAGCGCGAGCAGGACGACCCAGACGAAGTTCGAGTCGCCGAACCCCTTGGGCAGGGCGCCGACCTGGACCAGGCCGCCGACGACGACGAAGCAGCCGATGAAGATCGCCAGGCGCAGGGTGGTGTACCTGATCGCGGCGCTCGACTTGGCGGACACGGCGGGCCTTCTCTCTTCGTACGACAGGTAGTGCCCGTCCAGTGAAGCACGTCCGCTATGGGATCAATTCAGCGGGAGCAGCATCATGATGTCGTCGCGGTCGTCGCCCTCGGCGACCCGGATCGCGCCGGGCACCCGCCCGACTTCCTTGTAGCCGCACGCTGCGTAGAAGCGGTCGACGCCGGTCCCGCCGCGGCAGGTGAGCCGTATCGCCTCTATGCCCTCGAAGCCGCGGGCCGCTTCCGCCACGGCCGCCATCAGCTCGCGGCCGTAGCCCGCTCCCTGGTGGCGGGGATGGATCATGACCGTGTACAGCCACACCCAGTGGCGCATCAGCCGGTGGGTGTTGTACGTGAGGAAGGCGGTGGCCGCAACGGCGCCTTCCCCGTCGTACCCCACCAGCAGCCGGGTGCGGCCCTCGGCCATCGAGACCAGTTGCTTCACGAACTCCGGCCGTACGGCCTCTTCGTTCACGGGCGGCACGAATCCGACGGCGCCCCCGGCATTGGACACGTCTGCCCAGAGCGCTACGACCCCGTCCCGCAGCGCGCGGTCGACCGGCGGATCCAGCTCGAACGTAAGGGACATGCGCGAAGATTATCCATTACGCGGAAGGCCGTTCAAGCCGGGCTCACTCCCCGGGACGCCGGGTCCGCCCGGGCTCTTGAGCAGGACGAAGCCATCCTCGTAAGCCACGGTGCGGTACCCCTTGCGCAGCGCGCCGTCCAGTTTGAATTTCTCCTGTCCGGCAGTCAGAGGCCATCGCCGCTCCGCCGGCACCCGGGTGTCCACCATGATCCACTGAGGAAGGGGGCGGCTCGCGGGCCAGCCGTACAGGCTGACGCTCGTGCGCCTGGTGAGCTGGGGCACCAGATGGCTGGACGCCTGGACCGTGGCGCCGTCGGGGATCTGATCCATCAGACGGTGGGCGACAGCGACGCGGGGATCGGTCCGCCAGGTGGCCGGCTGGACCAGCTGCCACAGCGGAAACTGCGGAAGCAGCAGCACGGTGATCGCGGCAGAGCCCACGAGATAGCGGCGCAGACTGCTCGCACTGGAGCGCCGTCGGACCAGAGCGTCGATGAATGCCGCGAAGACGATCGGCATCAGCACAAGCGAATAGTGGAACTCGGTGCCCCAGTGAACCGCGTTGCCCGAGGCGCCGCGCCAGAGCAGAGTCGGCAGCGCGATCCACAGCAGCGGAGACCGCAGAGCCAGGAACAGGGTCGGCGCCAGTACGAGCACAAGTGTCGACATCTTGGCTGCGGGGGTGATGAGACCGACCGTGTACTTGTAGAGCAGATCTCCCGGTCCGCCTCCACTTCCTGCCGGGCTGTCCAGGTAGAACCAATAGGCAAAGGAACCGGTCGGGTTGACGGCCGGCAGAATCACCAGCAGCGCCAGCACGGTCCCGGCCAGACCGGCGGACGCGGTGATGATCCCGAGCCTGCGGTTGCCGCGCAGGGCGATGACGAGACCGATCACGGCCACCGTGAGCCCGAGGTCTTCCTTCACCAGCAGCAGGGGAAGAGCCCAGTACGCCGCGGCGCGCAGCCGGTCGTTCGCGAGAGCCGTCAATGAAAAGGCGAGGAGGGGGACGGCGAAGGCCACTTCATGGAAGTCGAAGCCGACCGCGGTCGCGACACCCCAGGAAAGGCCGTAGCAGACACCGATGACCGCGGCGGCCAGGGAGCCCAGCGTTCGCTTTGCCCAGACGGTGAGGGGCAGAACGCTCACGGCGATCAGCGCCGCCTGCGCCACGAGCAGGGCGTTCGGTGCCGGCCACAGCCAATAGAGCGGCGCCACCAGGGCCAGAATGGGGGAGAAGTGGTCCCCCAGAACGGGAAAGTCCGGACCCTTCAGTTCGGCGACGGGCAGGTGGCCGTGCGCGTAGGACTGAACGACCTGCTCGAAGATTCCCAGGTCGTAGCTGTTGGAGAGCATCCGCTGATGGATACGCAGGGACAGTGCCGCGTAAAGGAAGAACAGCGCTCCCGCCAGGACCCACATCCACCACGCGACGCCGGAGCGCCTTTCATGAACCGTCTCCGCCGACGACTGTTTGTCGGATTCTGATTGCTGCGATGGCAGAGTGGTGCCGCTGGTGGGGAATGCTTGCATGGCCATGCCTTCCAGAAGCTGAGGCTGAGTGGCCATCAAGATGCCAGCAACCTGGAAGACTTGACTCTGAGCAAACTGCCGTGTGGTAAGAATCCCCCGAATGGCCGCGCCCCAGGCCGAATTCGGAAACGTCCCATGCCCGGGGCGCAGCCTCAGGCCGGCGTCAGACCCGCATCGGCTGCGGCGACTCGCGGCGGTCCGCGTCCGGTCCCGGGTACTCCCGGATGACCTCGTACCGCGTGTTCCGCTCCACCGGGCGGAAACCGGCGTCGCGGATCAGGTCGAGCAGGTCGTCACGCGTCAGCTTGTTCGGCGTGCCGTAGTTGTCCGCGTCGTGGGTGATCTTGTACTCGACGACCGAGCCGTCCATGTCGTCCGCGCCGTGCTGCAGGGCCAGCTGAGCGGTCTGCACGCCGTGCATCACCCAGAAGACCTTGACGTGCTGGACGTTGTCGAACAGCAGCCGCGAGACCGCGAAGGTCTTCAGCGCCTCGGCGCCGGTCGCCATGGTGGTGCGCGCCTGAAGGCGGTTGCGCACCTTGCCGTCCTGCATGTCCACGAAGTCGTGCTGGTAGCGCAGGGGGATGAAGACCTGGAAGCCGCCGGTCTCGTCCTGGAGTTCACGCAGGCGCAGGACGTGGTCGACCCGGTGCCTGGGCTCCTCGATGTGGCCGTACAGCATCGTGCACGGGGTCTTGAGACCCTTCTGGTGCGCGAGCCGGTGGATGCGCGACCAGTCCTCCCAGTGGGTGCGGTGGTCGACGATGTGCTGCCGGACCTCCCAGTCGAAGATCTCGGCGCCGCCGCCGGTCAGCGACTCCAGACCGGCCTCGATGAGCTCGTCGAGGATCTCGGAGGCGGACAGCCCGGAGATCGTCTCGAAGTGGTGGATCTCGGTCGCCGTGAAGGCCTTCAGCGAGACGTCCGGGAGGGCCTTCTTCAGCTCGCTGAGCGACCGCGGGTAGTAGCGCCACGGCAGGTTGGGGTGGAGCCCGTTGACGATGTGCAGCTCGGTGAGGTTCTCGCCCTCCATCGCCTTGGCGAGGCGGACGGCCTCCTCGATGCGCATCGTGTACGCGTCCTTCTCGCCCGGCTTGCGCTGGAAGGAGCAGTACGCGCACGACGCGGTGCACACGTTGGTCATGTTGAGGTGCCGGTTGACGTTGAAGTGGACGACGTCACCGTTCTTGCGCGTCCGCACCTCGTGCGCGAGGCCGCCGAGCCACGCCAGGTCGTCCGACTCGTAGAGGGCGATGCCGTCCTCGCGGGTCAGCCGCTCCCCGGAACGGACCTTCTCCTCCAGCTCGCGCTTGAGCCCAACGTCCATGTACGGCCGCCTCCCATACGATTCGTCAACAGGCCCCACCAAAGGTACGCCCCTGCCTACTCGGGCAGATCTCCGACCCGGTTCTCCCACTTTGTGGAGAGCACGATCGTCGTACGCGTACGCGACACGCCCCTCGTGCCGGACAGCCGGCGGATCGTCTTCTCCAGACCGTCCACGTCGCTCGCCCGCACCTTGAGCATGTACGAGTCGTCGCCCGCGATGAACCACAGGTCCTCGATCTCGGCCAGGTCCTTGAGCCGGCGCGCCACGTCCTCGTGGTCGGCCGCGTCCGAGAGCGAGAGACCGATCAGAGCTGTGACGCCGAGACCGAGCGACCTGGCGTCCACCGTGGCGCGATAGCCGGTGATGACGCCCGCCGCCTCGAGGCGGTTGATGCGATCGGTGACGGAGGGCCCCGAGAGCCCGACGAGCCGGCCGAGCTCCGCGTACGAGGCCCTGCCGTTCTCCCTGAGGGCCTGGATGAGCTGCCTGTCCACCGCGTCCATATGCCTGGACCCTTCCATTATTCAGCGATTCCGCAAGTTTACCATGAGAATCTAAGGTGCGCAGCGCAAAATTCCTACGAATTATACAATTCAAGCGTGAGATGCCGACCTGGGTCAGTCCGTACGAGGGCCACCCAGTTCACCCTCCCAGCGGCGGTACAGCCGATGCGGCACCCCCGCCGCGTCCAGCACCCGTCCCGCCACGAAGTCCACCAGATCCTGAATGTGCGTAGCCCCCGCGTAGAACGCCGGAGAGGCCGGGAGCACCACCGCACCCGCCTCGTCCAGTGTCACCAGATGCCTGAGGGTCTGCCCGTTCAGCGGGGTCTCGCGCACCGCGACCACGAGCTTCCGCCGCTCCTTGAGCGTCACGCTCGCCGCCCGCTGCAGCAGATCCTTCGAGAGCCCGAGCGCGACTCCGGCCACGCACGCGGTGGACGCCGGGACGATGAGCATCCCCTTCACGGGATACGAACCCGACGAGGGCCCGGCGGCCAGATCCCCGGCCGCCCAGTGCCGTACGTCGTCGACGTCCACCCGGAAGGTGTCCGGCTTTCCGTCCGCCCCGCGCGCCAGCCACTCCCGCAGATCCTCGCGCCAGTGCGCGTCACGGAAGGCGATCCCCGTCTCGTCGAGCAGCGTCAGCCGTGAGGCCCGGCTGACGACCAGGTCCACGCTCTCGCCTGCGGCGAGCAGCCCGCGCAGCACCGCGGCGGCGTACGGCGTCCCGGACGCGCCGGAGACACCCACCAACCAGGGGGTGCGCTTCGCCTCGTTCATGCCGCTGAGCCTATCCGCCGGTCACACCGTCAGGCCGCGCACCAGCAGATCGAGCAGCGCGCACCCGAACAGGGCGATGCCGATGAAGCCGTTGACGGTGAAGAAGGCGCGGTTGAGACGGGACAGGTCGTGCGGCTTCACGATCGTGTGCTCGTAGAGGAACGCTGCGGCGACGATCAGCAGACCGGTCCAGAAGAACCCGCCCGCCTCCGTGGCCAGCGCGTACCAGACCAGCAGGACGGTCGCCACGACATGCGCGGCCCGGGCCCCGTACAGCGCGGCCGGGACGCCGAAGCGGGCCGGGACCGACATCACGCCGTGCGCGCGGTCCGCCTGCACGTCCTGGCAGGCGAAGATCAGGTCGAAGCCGCCGATCCAGACGCCGACGGCAAGACCGAGGATCACCGAGTCCCAGGACCACGCACCGGTGATCGCGATCCACGCGCCTACCGGGCCCATGGCCTGGGCGAGGCCGAGGATGACATGCGGGAAGTTCGTGAACCTCTTGCCGTACGGATAGACCACCATCGGGATCACGGCGATCGGCGCGAGCGCGAGGCACAGCGGATTGAGGGCGGCCGCCGCACCCAGAAAGACGACGACGGCGATCAGCGCGCCGGTCCAGGCGGACCGCACCGACACCGCACCGGTCACCAGTTCACGGTTCTCGGTGCGCGGATTGCGGGCGTCGATCTCGCGGTCGATGATCCGGTTGCAGGCCATCGCGAAGGTCCGCAGCCCGACCATCGCGAGGGTGACCAGCAGCAGCCGCCCCCAGTGGATGTTCCGGTCGAACTGGAACATCGCGGTCAGCGCGGCGATGTACGCGAAGGGCAGCGCGAAGACCGAGTGCTCGATCATGACGAGCCGCAGAAACGACTTGGTCCTGCCGGGTTGCGGGACTGCTGCGGCAGCGCTGCTCACAGGCCGTACTCCTTCCACCGGCGGTCGACCTTCGCCGCCGTATCCGGGTCCGACTCGACCATGTCCGGCCAGCCGCCGTCCCGGACGTACCCCTCCTCGGGGAGCTTCTTCGTCGCGTCGATGCCCGCCTTGCCGCCCCAGAACTGCTGGTACGAGGCGTGGTCGAGATGGTCGACCGGGCCCTCCACGACGGTGAGATCACGGGCGTAGTCGGTGTTGCCGAGGGCGCGCCAGGAGACCTCGTGCAGATCGTGCACGTCGCAGTCCGCGTCGACGACGACGATCAGCTTCGTCAGGGACATCATGTGCGCGCCCCAGATCGCGTGCATGACCTTCTGCGCGTGCTTCGGGTACTTCTTGTCGATCGAGACGATCGCGCAGTTGTGGAAGCCGCCCGACTCGGGCAGGTGGTAGTCCACGATGTCCGGCACGATGATCTTGAGCAGGGGGAGGAAGAACCGCTCCGTGGCACGGCCGAGCGGTCCGTCCTCCGTCGGTGGGCGGCCCACCACGATCGACTGGAGCAGCGGCCGCCTGCGCATGGTCACGCAGTCGATGGTCAGCGCGGGGAACGGCTCCTGGGGCGTGTAGAAGCCGGTGTGGTCGCCGAAGGGTCCCTCCGGGAGCATCTCGCCCGGCTCCAGCCAGCCCTCCAGGACGACTTCGGCGTTCGCCGGAACCTGGAGCGGCACCGTCTTGCAGTCGACCATCTCGATGCGCTTGCCCGCCACGAAGCCCGCGAAGAGGTACTCGTCGATGTCACCGGGCAGCGGCGCCGTCGATGCGTAGGTCACCGCGGGCGGGCAGCCGAAGGCGATCGCGACCGGCAGCCGTTCGCCTCGCTTGGCCGCGACCTGGTAGTGGTTGCGGCTGTCCTTGTGGATCTGCCAGTGCATGCCGATGGTGTTCCGGTCGTGCCGCTGAAGGCGGTACAGACCGAGATTGCGCACGCCCGTCTCCGGGTGCTTGGTGTGGGTGAGACCCAGGTTGAAGAAGGAGCCGCCGTCCTGGGGCCAGGTGAACAGCGCGGGCAGCTGGTCGAGATCGACGTCGTCACCGCGCAGGACGACCTCCTGCACCGGGGCGTCCTTCACCTTCTTCGGCGGTACGTGGACCATCGTGCCGAGCTTGCCGAAGGCCTCGCGGACCCCGACGAAGCCGTGCGGCAGCTCGGGCTTGAGCAGCCCGCCGATCTTGTCGCTGATCTCGGAGTAGGACTTCAGGCCAAGCGCCTTGAGCAGCCGGCGGTCGGTGCCGAAGACGTTCATCGCGAGCGGCATGGCCGACCCGCGGACGTTCTCGAACAGGAGCGCCGGACCGCACGCCTTGTTCACCCGGTCGACGATCTCCCCGACCTCCAGATACGGGTCGACCTCGGCCTTGATGCGCTTGAGGTCGCCCTCGCGCTCCAGCGCCCGGAGCAGGGAGCGAAGATCGTCGTAAGCCATGCCGTCCAGTATCGGGCAAGGACTAGGCTTGGCCTGTCACCGGGGCCCCAAGCAGCCCCGCCACCGCTCCCCGGGGGGAACGCACCACCATGCTCCGGTATCTGCCCTTCCTGCTGGTCCTGGCGCTGTGGATCTACGCCTTCATCGACTGCCTCAACACCCCCGAGCAGGAGGTCAAGCACCTCCCGAAGGTGGTCTGGGTCATCATCGTGCTGCTCTTCGGCGAGGTCCTGATCGGCCCGGTCGCGTGGCTCGTCGCGGGCAGGGACCGCAAGGCCGCCGCCGGCGGCAGCACACCGTCCGCATGGCACCGCAACCACCGCACCGAGTTTGTCGCGCCCGACGACAACCCGGACTTCTTGAAGTCCCTCAAGGACGAGGCTGTGCCTTCCAAAGATGTGAAGGACGAGGCGCTCCTCAAGGACTGGGAGGCGGATCTGCGCCGCCGCGAGGAGGAGCTCAAGCGCCGCGAGAACGGCGACGACCCACAGCAGCCCTGACATGGAACTGCGCCTGCTGGTCACCTTCGAGAGGGTCGCCACCGTCCTCAGCTTCACTCAGGCGGCGGCCGAGCTGAAGTACGCCCAGTCCAGCGTCACCAGCCAGATCCGCTCGCTGGAGTCCTCTCTCGGCACGGAGCTCTTCGACCGGCTCGGCAGCCGCATCCGGCTCACCGAGGCGGGCGAGCGGCTGCTGCCGTACGCCCGCCGGATCATCGAGCTCTCCGAAGAGGCCAGGGTCGCCGTCACCGGCGCCGACGAGCCCGCCGGGGCGATCAACGTCGGCACCATGGAGTCGCTGACCTCCTACCGGCTGCCCGCGCTGCTCGAACTGTTCCACCACCGCTATCCGCAGGTGAGGCTGTCGCTGCGCCCCACGCTCGGGGACGAGACCCGTCAGGCGCTGCGCCAGGGCGTGTACGACATCGGCTTCCTGATGGAGCGGGAGACCGAGCACGCGGGCCTGGAGACCGAGGTGCTGACCGCCGAACCGCTCGTCCTGGTCTGCGCGCCCACCCATCCGCTCGCCGACGCGGCGAAGCTCGCGACCGTCGATCTCGCGGACATCCAGCTGGTGGGTACGGAGCCCGGCTGCCCGTACCGCGACCTCTTCGAGGAGGAGCTGCGCGAACGCAACGGCGCTCCCCCGCCCTTCATGGAGTTCGGCACGATCGAGGCGACCAAGCGGGGTGTGGCCGGCGGCCTCGGGGTCGCGCTGCTGCCGCGCATGGCGGTGCGCGAGGAGCTGGCGTCGGGGACGCTCCTCGCGCTGTCGTGGGAACCGCCGTTCCAGCTGTACACGCAGGTCGCGTGGCGGGAGGGGAAGCGGCTGCCGCGCCATGTGCGGCTGTTCATCGACGAGACGATGCGGCTGGTGCGGGAGCAGGAGTCGGCGAGCCGGTCCGAGGAGCCGAACCGGTAACCGTACGGGGCGACTTGGTGAGGTTCACCTTCAGACTGGCGAACACGATCAGCGGGACGCCGAGCGCCTGGACGAGGCCTATGTGGTGCCCGTACACCGCCCAGTCGGCGACCATCGCGACGGCCGGGTAGGTGAAGGCGAGCACGGCGATCTTCGCGGTGGGCAGCTTCTGGTACGCGGCGTACATCAGGACGTACATCAGGCCGGTGTGGATGAGTCCGAGGCCGATCAGCCAGCCCCAGTCGGCGCCGGTCCCGCTCATGGCGCCGAAGTCGGCGAGGGGCAGCAGCAGCGGGATGCCGACGAGGACCTGGACGAGTGCGATCAGGTGCGGGCGTACACCCGTGACGCGCTTGGTGACGAGGGTGGAGAGGCCGTAGAGGAGCGCGGCGGCGAGCGCCTGGCCGATGCCGAGCAGATAGGCGCTGTTGCCGCCCGTGAAGTCGCCCGGCGTGACACCGGAGACGAGGATCAGCCCCGCGAACGCGAGCGCGATCCAGCCGACCTTCGCCGCGGTGAGGCGCTCACGGAAGAGCAGGGCGCCCAGCAGCACCACGTAGAAGGGCTGCGTGTGGTAGACGACGGTCGCGACGGAGATCGACGTGTTCTCGTACGACTCGAAGAGCAGCACCCAGTTGAAGACGATGAACAGGCCGCCGAGCGCGGCCAGTCCGAGCTTCTTCGGGGTGAGGCCGTGGTCGCGGAAGTAGCCGCGGGCCAGTGCGTAGCCCCCGAGGGCCAGGGCGCCGAACAGGACGCGGAAGAAGACGACGTTGAAGGCGGAGGCCCCCGACTCGACGACGAAGATTCCGAGGGTGCCGGACAGGACCATGGCCGCGGTCAGCTGCAGGGTGCCCTTGCTCTCTGTGTTCATGACCATGACGCTACGAGTGGGGGCGGGAGCCGGTCCACGAGCCAGTGGGGCGTCCTGCCGATGGGCCGATCGGCGCCGCCGATGACTTAAGGTCCTGTCCGGCCGATCAGGCCGGGCTCGCGTGCCCTGGCACGGCACCTCTCCCCCGTAGCCCTTCGGGCGCGGGAGGTACCCCCACCGTTGTCGCAGTCGCCTACGCTCCGCGTGGGCTCCATCCTCCGCCTTGCGATGCTCCCCCGTAGCCCTTCGGGCACGGGAGGTGCCCCCATCGCCAGACCCCGCTCCCTGATCCGGCCTGATAGACCGGACAGGACCTATCTTCGGAAGGTGAGCGTCATGGAGAACGCGCGGTACGGGGAGTGGCTGCGGGCGGCCGTCGAGGAGGCCAGGACCGGCCTCGCGGAGGGCGGGATCCCTATCGGGGCCGCGCTGTACGGCGCGGACGGGAGCCTGCTGGGGCGCGGCCACAACCGGCGGGTGCAGGACGGCGATCCGTCGATGCACGCGGAAACAGCCGCCTTCCGGGCGGCCGGGCGGCAGCGCTCGTACCGGGGCACGACCATGGTCACGACCCTCTCGCCGTGCTGGTACTGCAGCGGCCTGGTCCGGCAGTTCGGGATCTCCCGGGTGGTGATCGGCGAGGCTGCCACGTTCCACGGCGGGCACGACTGGCTGGCCGAACACGGCGTGGAGATCGTGCTGTTGGACGACGCCGAGTGCAGGACCCTGATGGAGGACTTCATCAGGGAACGTCCCGAACTGTGGAGCGAGGACATCGGTGACTGAACCCAGGATTCCCACCATCGATCTGCGCCTCTGGTCCCCCGGGGACCCGGCCGCCCGTGCCGCCGTCGCGGCGATGGTCGACAAGGCCCTGCAGCGCGCCGGATTCCTCCTGGTCACGGGCCATGGAGTCGATCCGGGACTGCGCGGACGGATCCGGGAGGCGGCGGGAGAGTTCTTCCGGCTGCCCGAGGCGGCGAAGGAGCGGTACGCCGTGCGGGTCGGTGGACGCGGCTGGCTGGGCCCGGGCGCGGAGGCCAACGCCTATGCGGAAGGCACCGAGTCTCCCCCGGATCTGAAGGAGTCGCTGTCCTTCGCGGCGGACGAGCCGACCGGCGACCCGGCGGTGGACGCGGAGTGGTTCCTGCCCAACACCTGGCCGCACGAGGTGCCGCGGCTCAAGGCTTTGGTCGAGGCGTATCTCGGGCAGATGCGGGAGCTGTCGGACCGGCTCCTCGGACTCCTCGGCGTCGCGCTGGGCGAGCCGGAGACCTTCTTCACCCGGCACACCGGGCACCCCACCTGGGGCTTCAACATCAACTGGTACCCGGGCCGGGACCGGCTCGGCGACCCGCGGCCGGGCCAGTTCCGCATCGGCCCGCACACCGACTTCGGCACGGTCACGGTCCTGGACCGGCAGGCGGGCAGGGGCGGGCTCCAGGTCTTCACCGACGAGGGCGGCTGGGAGGACGCGCCGTACGACCCCGATGCCTTCACCGTCAACATCGGCGATCTGATGGCCCGCTGGACGGGCGACCGCTGGCGCTCGGGCCGCCACCGGGTGCTGCCACCGCCCGCGGACGCGCCCGCGGAGGAGCTGATCTCGCTGGTCTACTTCTACGAGTGCGACCCGGGCACGGACGTCCTGGGCATCGACTCGCACACCTATCTGCGGGCTCAGCTCGACGCGATCACGGCCGGCTGACGTACTCCTCGCGCAACTCCTGCCACCGCTCGGGCGTCCAGCGCGGCCGCGAGCAGCGGCCCCGCCGATCCTCGGTTCGAGGACATCCACGGCGGCGAGCCAGATGGGCATCCCCTCCGGCGTGGCGACGGCAGCCCAGACCCGCACCACCGCATGCGGCAGCCGGAGCTCGAAGCGCAGCAGTCACGGCCGCAGCGAACCGCCGTCCCCCGCTGCCGCCGCCGAACATGCGTACGCGTCGAAGAGCTCCCCGAAGGCCTCTCGGTCCCCCGCCCGGATCCGGGCTCGCAGAGTGTCCACACCCTCCAACTGTCCGTACGACAAAGGCCGGTTCCCGTGACGTGGGTCACAGGGAACCGGCCTCGGGCGCCGTACGGGAAGGGTCAGACCCCGGCGTAGGAGTGCTTGCCGGTGACGAAGATGTTCACGCCGTAGTAGTTGAAGAGCCAGCAGCCGAAGGCGATGAGCGCCAGGGTGGCCGCCTTGCGGCCCTTCCAGCCCGCAGTGGCGCGTGCGTGCAGGTAGCAGGCGTACGCGACCCAGGTGATGAAGGACCAGACCTCCTTCGGGTCCCAGCCCCAGTAGCGGCCCCAGGCGTCGCCCGCCCAGATCGCGCCCGCGATGATCGTGAAGGTCCACAGCGGGAAGACCGCGGCATTGATGCGGTACGAGAACTTGTCGAGCGAGGCGGCCGCGGGCAGGCGTTCCAGGACCGAGGTGGCGAAGGAGCCGGGCTTCACGCCGCGGGCCAGCTTGTTCTCGTAGCTGTCGCGGAACAGGTAGAGCAGGGTGCCGACCGCGCCCAGGTAGAAGACCGCGCCGCAGAAGATCGCGGTGGAGACATGGATCCACAGCCAGTACGAGTGCAGGGCCGGGACCAGTTGGTCGCTGTCGGTGTAGAGCCAGGTGGTGGCGATGCCGAGGTCGAGGAGGACCGTGGTGACCAGCAGGAGGCCCATCCAGCGGACGTTCTTCCTCGCCAGCAGGAAGCCGAGGTACGCGCCGACCGCCACCGTGGAGAAGGTGATGGAGAACTCGTACATGTTGCCCCAGGGGGCCCGCTGCACCGACATCGCGCGGGCCACGACGCCGCCCGCCTCGACCAGGAAGGCCAGGACCGTCAGCGAGACGGCGATCCGGCCGTACAGGTCGCCCTTCTCGGTGCCGCCGGCCGCGCCGGGACCGTCCGGGACGTCGCGGGTGCCGGCCGCCGAGCGGGTGATGACCTTGGGCCTGTCCAGTACGGCGGTGCCGCCGGCCTGCTTGACCCGGACCGCGACCGAGGGGGCCGCGGCGGACCCGGCGCCGGTCAGCGCGGCGGCCGTGCGGCCGACCTTGCTGCGGCTGCCGAAGACCCATTCCGCGATGTGCGCGAAGAAGGCCAGCGTGTAGACGGCCATCGACGAATAGATCAGCACATTGCTGATGTGCGCGAGATTCTCGTTGGTTGCGGCGGCGAGAGTCACTTCTCAGCCCCTTCGGCAGGTACGTCTGAGGAATCGGGCGCCGTCGGCGCCTCGGCGTTGAGGGTCAGGGCCAGATCGCCCAGCTCTTCGGGAAGCTTCGGGGACTCGCTGCGGCCGAGTCCCGCCATTTCGACGACGGTCACGCCGTCCTCACCGGTCACGGCCCGCACCCAGACCCGGCGGCGCTGGATGAACAGCGAGCCGACGAGGCCCGCGATGGCGGCGATGGCGCCGGTCAGCGCCCAGCCGTTGCCGGGCTGCTGCGAGATCTGGAAGCTCGCCCACTCCTTCACTTCCTTCTCGAAGGTGATGGAGCCCGCGCCGCCCGGGAGGGTCATCTTCTCGCCGGGCAGCAGCCGCGCCTTGAGGATCTGGCCCTTGGCGTCCTTGAACTGGGTCATCTTGGCGGTGTCGAGCTGGTACACGTTCTGCGGCAGGCCCGCGTTGACCCCGAGGCTGCCGTGGTAGCCGGTCAGCGCGATCACGGGGAACTCGAGGCCGGGGAACTGCGAGAACATGGTGCCCTTGCCCGCGCCGCCGAACGTCGGCACGAAGAAGGCCTGGAAGCCCAGCTGGTCCTTCTTGCCGTCCTTGTCCCGGTAGCCGTCCATCACCTTGATCGCGCCGGTCGACGTGATGTTGTTGTCGATCGGCAGCAGCGGGACGGCGCCGTTGAAGACGACCTTGCCGCGGCCGTCCCGGACGGTGACGACGGGCGCGTACCCGTGCGAGAGCAGATAGACCTTGGTGCCGTCGATGACCAGGGGCTTGTTGACCTGGATGACGGACTTCTTGTCCGGGCCGCCGCCCTGGGAGTAGGTGACCCCGGCCTCGAAGGTGCGCGGTGTGCCGCGCTGCGGCCCGCTCTTCTCGTACGTACCCGTGAACCGGTCCAGCTTGAAGGTGAACGGCACGAGGTTGTCCGTGCGGAACAGCGAGCCGGACCTGAAGTCGTCGTACTGGGTGAGGGTGTTGGAGAAGCCGTCGCCCTCGACGATCAGCTTGCCGCCCTCGGACTTGAAGAGCTGTCCCGCGGCGAAGGCCACCAGCATCACGATCAGCGCGATGTGGAAGACCAGGTTGCCGGCCTCGCGCAGATAGCCCTTCTCGGCGGCGACCGCGTCACCGACGGTGTGGGCGCGGAAGCGGCGCTTCTTCAGCATCGCGAGCGCGGCCTCACGCACCTGCTCGGGCTCGGTGTGCGTACGCCAGGTCGTGTACGCGGGCAGCCGGGTCAGCCGTCCGGGCGCGCCCGGCGGGCGGCCGCGCAGCTGCCCGACGAACTGCCAGGAGCGCGGCACGATGCAGCCGATGAGCGAGACGAACAGCAGGATGTAGATCGCCGAGAACCACACCGAGCTGTAGACGTCGAAGAACTGCAGCTTCTCGTAGATCGGCGAGACCGTCGTGTGGGTCTCCTTGAAGGTCCGCACCTTCAGCTCGTCCACGCTGTTCTGCGGGATCAGCGAGCCGGGGATCGCACCGAGCGAGAGCAGGAAGAGCAGGATCAGCGCGACCCGCATCGACGTCAGCTGCCGCCAGAACCAGCGGACCCAGCCGACGACCGAGAGCGAGGGCCCGCCGGTGAGCTCCTCGCGGGGGGCGGTGGACAGCTGGGCGCCGGCCGCGCCGAGGTCCTTGCCGTCCTGGGCGTCCCCGCCGTCGCGCTGCTCTTCGGTCTCCGTCGTGCTCATGGAACTCAGATCCCCACCGTGAAGCCATTGGTCCAGCCCTGCATGTCCTGCACCAGGCTGTCCCAGACGCCGGTCAGCAGCAGCAGACCGGTCGCGATCATCATGATGCCGCCGATCCGCATCACCCAGGCGTAGTGGCGCTTGACCCACCCGAAGGCGCCGAGCGCCTTGCGGAAGGCCACCGCCGCGAGGACGAAGGGCAGTCCGAGGCCGATGCAGTACGCGACCGTCAGTATGGCCCCCCGGCCGGCGCTCGCCTGCTCGGCGGCCAGCGCGTTCACGGACGCGAGCGTCGGGCCGATGCACGGCGTCCAGCCGACCCCGAACAGCGCGCCGAGCAGCGGTGCGCCGACGAGCCCGGTCACCGGCCGCTTGTGGATACGGAATTCGCGCTGCGTGAGCCAGGGCATCAGCCCCATGAAGAACACGCCCAGCAGGATCATCAGCACGCCGAGGACCTTGGAGAGCGTCTCCTTCTCGGCCTGCAGGCTCGCGCCGAAGTAGCCGAAGAGGGCGCCGCCGGAGACGAAGACGGCGGTGAATCCGAGGACGAAGAGGGATGCTCCCGCGACCATCCGGCCGCGCTTGGCCTCGGCCAGGTCGGTGCCGCTGACTCCGGTGACGTAGGAGAGGTAGCCGGGTACGAGAGGCAGCACGCACGGCGAGAAGAAGGAGACGAGACCGCCGAGTACGGCGATGGGCAGCGCGAGCAGCAGCGCACCGCTGAAGACCGTCTCATTCACCGCGACTCACCTCGCGAGGACCGTTCCACGATCACTTCTCCGCGACCAGCGGATCGATGATCTTGTGGAGTCCCTCGGTGTCGAGAGCCATGAGCGAGCGTGCCGCGATCTTTCCCTCCCGGTCGAGAACGATCGTGGAGGGAATGGCCTGCGGATTGAGGCTGCCCTTGGGGAAGCCGTTGACGATCAGCTTGCCCACCGGGTCGTACAGGCTCGGATAGCCGATCTCGTAATCCTTCTCGAAGGCGAGAGCCGGACCCTTGTTGGAGTCGCGGGTATTGATCCCGACGAACTCGACACCCTTGGCCTTGGTCTCCTTGGCGACCTTCGCGAAATGCGGTGCCTCGGCGCGGCAGGGCGGGCACCAGGAGCCCCAGACGTTCATCACGACGACCTTGCCCTTGAGGTCGGCGACGTCGAGCTGCTTGCCGTCGAGGGTCTCACCGGAGAGCGTGTGCGGTGTGGTGCGCTTGTTCTTGGCGACGGTGGAGATGCCACCGGTGTCGGTGACGAAGTTGGTGTCGCCGCCACCGCCGGACTTGCCGTTGGAGTCACCGCTGCAGGCCGACAGGGCGAGTGCGCCGACAGCGACCACGGCGGTCAGCAGGGCGGCGCGGGGGGCACGGCTGAGGCTCATGTGAAAAGTTTCGCATGGCGGTTCCGCGGATCATTCCGCGCCCCCCTGGGTGCCTGTGAAGCCCCTTGTCAGGCTGCCTTGAAGAATGTGTTCCAGCCGCCTGCCGGGGACTGACCGACCTCGAGCGTACGGAGCTTGGCGAGCACCTGCGGGTCCTGGACATCGAGCCAGTCGCAGAACTGCCGGAAGGAGACCAGACGTACGTCCTTCTTGCCGGCCATGACCTTGAGCGCCTCTTCGACGGCGTCCATGTAGATGCCGCCGTTCCACTGCTCGAAGTGGTTGCCTATGTAGAAGGGAGCGCGATTGCTCTCGTAGGCCCGGTTGAATCCGGCGAGGTACGCCTCGGTGGCCTGCTTCTTCCAGCCGGGATAGCGCTCGGGCATGCCCTTGGTCGAATTGTTCGACTGATTGGCGAGGATGTTGTAGTCCATCGAGAGCACCTCGAAGGAGTGTCCGGGGAACGGAATCTGCTGGAGCGGCAGATCCCACAGGCCTTGCCGCTTCTCGGGCCACGTCTGGCGGCCGCCGGGCGAGCTTGCGTCGTAGCGCCAGCCGAGCTTCTTCGCGGTGGGCAGCAGCTTGTCCTGGCCGAGCAGGCAGGGGGTGCGGGCGCCGACGAGTTCCTTGCGGTAGTCGAAGGGCAGCGGATCAATGTCCTTCCAGCCCGTGTTCGTACGCCACTCGGTGACGAACTTCACAGCCTGGTCTGTCTCGTTCTGCCAGTCGGCGGGCGACCAGTTGCCGACCGATCCCGAACCGCCGCAGAAGTGCCCGTTGAAGTGCGTGCCTATCTCATGGCCGTCGAGCCATGCCTGGCGTACGTACTTCAGCGTCTCCTTGATGTGACCGTCGGTGAGATAACCGATGTCGGATGCGCCGATGCCGTTGTTCGGCGGGCGGTAGAGCGTCTTCTTCGACTCGGGGAGCAGATAGAGCCCGGAGAGGAAGAACGTCATCGCGGCGTCATGATTCTTCGCAAGTTCGAGGAAGCGCGGGAAGAGGCCGTTGCCGACCTCGCCCGCACCGTCCCAGGAAAAGATCACGAATTGCGGCGGCGTCTGGCCCGGTTCGAGCCGAACGGGCCTGGGCGGCTGGTTCGGCTGCTTGCCGGTGTCGGACGTGGAGCCGTCACCGATGAGCCGGCCCTGACTCCTGGACGGGGAGGGCTTGCCGTCTCCGCCGGGTCCGGTCTGTCCCCCTTTACCCTGACTCAAGGAGCCGCAGCCCGCGATTCCGATCGCGGCTGCGGCTCCAAGTCCCGCCCCGAGCAAGCCCCTTCGACTGATGTCGCGCATCTCGTCCCCCATCCACGCTCTCCCGGTCGGAGAGAGCACATCCAAACCGGCAATGGTCTAGATGGACTTCCGGAGAGAGGGGTTCCGGGGACTGGCACTCATTTCGTGAAGGTTCGTGAAGAACTGTTTTCGATCTACGCGCCGAATGCTTTGGACTTGCCCTTCACAGGCTTTGCACCGGCGAGAAGATGAGCCGGAACAAGATCACGGGCGGGCTCGCTGTAACCGACAGAAACAATACGGTCGCCCTGATATGTGAACGTGGTCAGGGACGCGAGCGTGCATTGCCGGCGGCGCGGGTCGTGCCACAGCCGGCGCCGCTCCACGAAGCTGCGCACGATCCAGATCGGCAGCTGATGGCTCACGCACACGGCCTCGTGCCCACGGGCCGCGTCCCGCGCCGCGTCGAGCGCGCCCATCATCCGTACGACCTGATCGACGTACGGCTCGCCCCAAGAGGGGCGGAACGGGTTGGTCAGATGCTTCCAGTTGGACGGCTTGCGCAGCGCGCCGTCGCCGACGCCGAAGGTCTTGCCCTCGAAGACGTTGGCCGCCTCGATCAGCCGCTCGTCGGTGTCGAGGGTGAGGCTGTGGCTCTTTGCCACGGGAGCCGCGGTCTCCTGGGCGCGCTCCAGCGGGGAGGAGACGACATGGGTGATGTCGCGGTCCGCGAGATGCTCGGCGACCCGGTCGGCCATCTGCCGGCCGAGCTCGGAGAGGTGGTACCCGGCGCGGCGGCCGTAGAGCACACCGTCGGGGTTCTCGACCTCGCCGTGGCGCACCAGATGGACGACGGTGATGTCCTTGTCCTCGCTCATGCGGACACCTCCGTCGCCTCGGCCGCGGCACGGGCGGCGGCGGGCAGCGCCGCCGCGATCCGCTCGACCGCCCGCTCGTCGTGGGCCGTGGAGACGAACCACGACTCGAAGGCGGACGGCGGCAGATAGACGCCCTGGGAGAGCATCGAGTGGAAGAAGGCGGTGAAGCGGAAGGACTCCTGCTTCTTGGCGTCCTCGTAGTTCGTGACGTCCGAGCCGGTGAAGAAGACGGAGAACATGTTGCTCGCGCTCTGCAGCCGGTGAGCCACGCCCTCCTTGGAGAGCGCGTCGGTCACCAGCGACTGGATCTGCGCCGAGACGGCGTTGATCTTCTCGTACGCGGCGTCGTCGAGCAGCCGGAGCTGCGCGAGCCCGGCGGCGGTGGCCACCGGGTTACCGGAGAGGGTGCCCGCCTGGTAGACCGGGCCGGCCGGGGCGAGATGGGCCATGACGTCCTGGCGGCCGCCGAAGGCCGCGGCGGGGAAGCCGCCGCCCATGACCTTGCCGAAGGTCATCAGGTCGGGCGCGACGCCGTCCACGCCGTACCAGCCGGCCCTGGACGTACGGAAGCCGGTCATGACCTCGTCAGAGATGTACAGCGCGCCGTTCTCGGCGCAGGCAGCCCTGAGGCCCTCGTTGAAGCCCGGCCGCGGCGGGACCACGCCCATGTTGCCCGGCGACGCCTCGGTGATCACACAGGCGATCTCGCCGGGGTGTGCCCGGAAGGCCTCGTGCACGGCCTGGAGGTCGTTGTACGGCAGCACGATGGTGTCGCCCGCCTGCGCGCCCGTGACGCCGGGGGTGTCGGGCAGCCCGAAGGTCGCGACACCCGAGCCGGCGGCGGCGAGCAGCGCGTCCACATGGCCGTGGTAGCAGCCCGCGAACTTCACGACCTTGGCGCGGCCCGTGAAACCGCGGGCCAGCCGGATCGCGGACATCGTCGCTTCCGTACCGCTGGAAACCAGCCGTACCTGCTCGACGGGCTCGATACGGGCCACAATCTCCTCGGCGAGAGCCACCTCACCCTCGCCGGGCGTGCCGAAGGAGGTTCCGCGGGCCACGGCGGACTGCACGGCCTCGATGACGGCCGGGTGGGAGTGCCCGAGGATCATCGGTCCCCACGAGCAGACGAGGTCGACGTACTCGCGCCCGTCGGCATCGGTGAGGTACGGACCCGTACCGGACACCATGAACCGGGGCGTACCGCCCACGGCTCGGAAGGCTCGGACAGGAGAGTTCACGCCGCCGGGCGTCACGAGGGACGCACGGTCGAAAAGCGTCTGCGAAACGGGGGCTTCGTATGAATACGCCACTTTGGTCCTGATCTGCTATGCGGGTGTTCGGGGGGCCGGGACGGAGGATCTCGGCCACCGGTGAGCAGGGAGCGCGGTCTCCTCGTATTACGAAAGGGCGTCACCACGCTCGCGTCTGCGAAACTGGGGCGACACAGGGAAAGCTCACGGAATCCATGGTGTCAGAGCCTTCGACGTTCTTGCGGACTGGTGTTTCACAGCACGTTCGTGGGGGAGGTCACTGTCACGATGATCGGGTTGCGCGGCGGGGGCTGCGAGTGGTCGGGTGGAGATATGCATCGCGGTGGCGGACTGGGCGAGGGGACCGACGGTCTGGGTCCTGAGCCTGCCCGGCGGGGAAAGCACCGGCGAGGCGAATCGGGCGCGGGTGAACCCATGGAAAGCAGGAGCGGCCGAGTGGGGGTGACCTACAAGTACTTCGGCGCACCCGACGGCGCCACGGCGGCGCGCGTGCCGATCTCGATGCGCCCCGAGGAACTGGGCGGCGACGAGCTCGGCATGGGCGGAATGTTCGCCAAGATCAAGCCGGAGACCATAGCCGCGATGGTGCTGACGGGCATCCAGGGCATGCCGCTGAACAAGGTGCCGCCGCTGGAGCTGGTGGTGCTCCACCCCGACTACGCGGTGGTCAAGCTGCCGATGACGGTGGTCGACCCCCTGCGCGGCATCGGCGAGGAGTCGGTGGGCGCGGCGGCCTTCATATGGTCGACGGTCCCGGACCGGGGCGGTCCGCGGGACGCGTTCAATGTGTACCAACTGCTTCACGAGTGGCAGGACTTCTCGGTGCGGTTGCATGAGGCGGGGCACCAGCCGTACTGCCTGGTGTGGCCCTAGCGGGCCTTGTCCGGCCGATCGTGCAGGCCGACCCCGGGCGCGCCGTTGACCTGGGCGAAGCGCAGATCGCGGGCGGGCGGCGGGCGCAGGCGACCTACGGCCGCCAGTGCGGATCGCGGCCCGTCAGCCCCAGCACCCGGTCGAAGGCGGACGCGTCCTCCCCCACCTCGACGGGCTCGCCGTACACGCCGCCCTTGTGGGCCATCGGCGCCAGCTCCGCGAGGGCGGGCTCGATCTCCTCGACGACGGCCGGGTCGGGCGTGAAGTCCTGTCCGGTGGCGCGGGCCAGGTCCCAGGCGTGCACGGTCACATCGCCCAGCGCCATGTTGGCGACGGTCCTGGCCGGGAAGCCCATCCTCCCGGTGGTGCCCTCCTCGGCGCCGGGAGCCGCCCACGCCGCGACGAGTGCGTGGGCCTCGTCGGCGAACCGGGACCGCCAGTCGCCCTCCATGTAGTGCGGTTCGGCACCGAAGTCGGATTCCTGCTTCGCTGCCAGCTTCTGGAAGTTGATCAGCACCTGGATGAGGTGATCGGTCAGAGTGCGTACGTCGTACTCGGCGCAGGGCGTCGGGTCGGCCAGCTGGTCCTCGGTGATGCCGCGCACCACCGGTACGGCACGCCTCGCCGCCGCGTCGAGCAGCTCACTGATCGGTTTCGTCATGCCTCGACGGTAGGCCCGGCAGAGTCCCTGCGTATTGAACAAACGCGACATAGGATCCGCGTCATGGCAGGTCCGCGCCGCGACACCAGGGGAATCGTCGAAGCCCGCGAGCTCTTCGCACGGGTCGACTTCCGCCGCCGCGAGCCCGCGCCCGAGCTGCGTCCGTATCTCGAGCACTACTGGCTCATCGACTGGGACCTGCCGGAGCCGTACGCCTCGCATGTCGTGCCGCATCCGTCCGTGAACGTGGTCTTCCAGCGGTACGGCGACAAGCCGCCGTGGGGCGAGGTCGCGGGCATCGGCCTGGGGCTGTTCACGCAGAAGCTGGAGGGGCGGGGGCGGGTGTGCGGGGTGCAGTTCCGGCCCGGCGGCTTCCGGCCGTTCGCACCCGGGCGGCCCGTGTCGGACTGGACGGGGCAGCGCCTGCCGCTCGCGGACGTCCTCACAGGAACGGACACGGCGGACGCGGACACGGCGGACGCGGACACGGACACGGACACGGCGGACGCGGACACGGACACGGCGGGCGCGGTCCTCGCGCCGGAGGCGGAGGACGAGCGGGTCGCCGCGCTCGACGCCTTCCTGCTGGGGCTGGAGCCCGCGGCGGACCCGCAGGCGCTGCGCGCGATGGGGCTGGTCGATCTGGTGCGCAGGGACCGTACGATCCGGCGGGTCGCCGAGCTGGCGGAGGCGGAAGGGGTGTCGGCGCGTTCGCTGCAGCGGCTCTTCGCGGCGTACGTCGGGGTCGGCCCCAAGTGGGTCATCCTGCGCTACCGCATCCATGAGGCGCTGGAGCGGGCCGAGGCGGCGGAGGACGCCGCGGCCGAAGCAGGAGGCGGCGGGGGCACGGACGCCGGCGTCCTGGACTGGGCCGCGCTGGCCGCCGAGCTCGGCTACAGCGACCAGGCCCATCTCGTACGGGACTTCACGGCGACGGTGGGCGTACCGCCGACCGCCTACGCGCGCCAGGCCCCTTAGGTCCTGTCCGGCCGATCTTGCCGGGCTCTCGTGCCCTGGCACGGCGCCTCGCTGATCCGGCCTGATCGGCCGGACAGGACCTAGCTGTCAGTAACTCTCGGTGACTCCGACCGCGCCAGTGCCATGGGCGGCCGCGTACCGCAGCACCCGCAGCGGCCCGTCCAGCAGCGTGCGCGCGTCGAAGCCGGGCTCGTCGCTCATGGCCGACATCCAGGCGTCGACACGGCCGATGATCTCGGTACGGCAGGGCCCGGTGACGGCGAGCACGGACTCGGCCTGCGGCAGGACGGCCCGTACCTCGGCGGCGGTCAGCAGGAAGTCGCCGAACCAGCCGGGCAGCCGGGCCACGGCCTTGGCTCCCAGCCCGTAACAGAGGGCGACGGCCGGATCGCCCTTGCGAGCCGCGGCCGCGAACGCGGCCTCCCCTTCCGCGTCCCGCAACAGGTCCATGCCCGCCTCCTTCATCGCGGCGACGGCCGGCGCGCTGGGGCCGCCACTGCGCGCGAAGGCGGCGAAGCGGAGGGCTGCGTGCGTGGGCCCCGGCGTGAAGTACGGTTCGCGGTCACCGCCGCCGAGCCACCACGCCAGATCCGCGGCGTAGCCCGGGGGCGTGACCCACTCCCCCTCCAGGTGCGCGAAACGCCCGGGCAGGGCGGCGACTTCGGCATCGGGGACGGCACCGATCGCCCACACACCGGTGAAGCTCATCCTCAGGACCCCCGGTTGTCCGACCCCCGTCTTACAGTGCGTGACATGGAGATCAAAGCATCGGCGGTACGGATCGAGCCATGGTCCGAGGACGACTTCGACCTTCTCCGGGCTGCGAACGCACCGGAGTTGATGGAACACCTGGGAGGCCCGGAGACAGAAGAGCAGCTGGTCAAGCGGCACGCGCGCTATGTGGAGCTGAGCTTTGACCGTACGGGCAGGGGCCGGATGTACCGCATCGTCCTGGAGGAGACCGGGGAGTCGGTGGGCTCTGTCGGCTTCTGGGAGAGGACCTGGCAGGGCGAGGAGGTGTACGAGACGGGGTGGGGCGTCCTTCTCGGCTTCCAGGGGCGCGGGATCGCGACATCGGGCACGCGCGCGGTGGTCGAGGCGGCGCGCGCCGAGCGCAAGCACCGCTATCTGCACGCGTTCCCGCCGCCCGACAACGGCCCGTCGAACGCGGTGTGCAGGAAGGTGGGCTTCGAGCTGCTGGGCGAGTGCGACTTCGAGTACCCACCGGGCCATGTGGCGGTGTCCAACGACTGGCGGCTGGACCTGTGGGGGACTCCGCCCACCAGCTGACGCGCGGCTAGCGCGCGGCTGACGCGCGCCTGGTGCGGGTCTGCTTGACGAGAGGGCCACTTTCACGGATATTTATCTGCGTCACGCAGATTCTGTGTGGCGTCAAATAATGCGCAACTCACTCAAGGAACCTCACCCATGACCGTCCTCGTCACCGGAAGCCGCGGCAAAGTCGGCTCCGCCCTCATCGCGCTCCTCCACGAGGCCGGAGCCGACGTCCGCGCCGCCTCCGCCGCTCCCGACGAGCTCAGCCTCCCGACGGACGTCGAAGCCGTGCACTGCGCGCTCGACGATCCCGCGAACTTCCCGGCCGCCCTCGACTCCGTGGCCTCTGTCTTTCTGTACGCGGAGCCGTCGCAGACCCGCGCGTTCCTCGACGCCGCCGAGGCGGCGGGCGTCGAACACATCGTGCTTCTCTCCTCCAGCTCCGTCCTCGATCCGGGCGCCGCCGACAACCCGATCGCCGCGTCGCATCTCGCCGTCGAGCAGGCACTTGCCGCCTCGCCCGTCGAGACGAGCGTGCTTCAGCCGGGCGCCTTCGCGGCCAACGCGTTCCAGTGGCGCTGGGCGCTGGAGTCCGCGGGCTCGATCGACCTGCCGTACCCCGGCAGTTACGGCGATCCCATCCACGAGCGCGACATCGCCGAGGCGGCGTTCGCGCTGCTCACCCGGCCGGAGCTGCGCGGCAGGACGTACCACCTGACCGGCCCCGAATCCCTCACCTTCACCGAACAACTCGCCATCCTGGAACGCGCGGTCGGCAGCCCCTTCCCCTACACAACGGTGACCCGCGAGGCCTGGAAGGCGGCCATGGCCGGATACATGCCGGGCGCCTTCGCCGACGGACTGCTCGACTACTGGGCCTCGACCGACGGCTCGCCCACGCCGCTGACCGACGCCGTCGAGGAACTGACCGGCCACCCGGCCCGCAGTTTCGCCGCGTGGGCGGCGGAGAACGCCGACGCCTTCAAAACGGCCTGGCTGACGCGGGCCGCCCGATGACATGCTGGCGGCGTGAACGGACCGGAAATCCATCTCAGCGTCGCCCCTGAGCTGCGCCTCTTCGTCCCTTCGGACCGCCGCCAGGGACGTACGGCCCTGGTCACCGACGGATCGTCGACCCTCGGCCATGTCATCGAGTCGCTCGGCGTCCCGCTCACCGAGGCGGGCCGGGTACTCGTGGACGGCCACGAGGTGCCCGTCTCCCACATCCCGAGCACGGGCGAGACCGTCGAGGTGTTCGGCGTCGAACGGCCCCAGGAGGTCCCCGGAGCCCCGCTGCGCTTCCTGCTCGACGTCCACCTCGGCACGCTGGCGCGACGGCTGCGGCTCCTCGGCCTCGACGCCGCGTACGAGAACGAGGACATCGGCGACCCGGCACTGGCCACCCTCTCGGCGAAGGAGCAGCGGGTCCTGCTCTCCCGGGACCGCGGACTGCTGAGGCGGCGGGAGATCTGGGCGGGGGCGTACATCTACAGCGACCGCCCGGACGACCAACTGCGGGACGTACTGGAGCGGTTCGCGCCGAGGCTCGCACCCTGGACCCGCTGCACGGCGTGCAACGGGCAGCTGACGGATGCGGACAAGGACTCGGTCCAGGACCAGTTGCAGCAGGGCACGCAGCGGACGTACGACGTGTTCGCGCGGTGCACGGCCTGCGAGCGCGTGTACTGGCGGGGCGCGCACCATGCCCGCCTGGAGGCGATCGTCGAAGAGGCACTGAGGGAATTCGGCGACGCCGCATAATCCAGCCCGTCCGGCGTTTGAGGACACTCCCCCCAGAAGGGCGTATGGGGGCTCGGGGGCGGAGCCCCGGTTCGCGCCGCGAAGCCGGCGCGGGGGGTCTGGGGGCTTGCCCCCAGTTCGGGGAGGGGCGGGTTGGGGAAAGCCCGCCGCAGGCGCCCCGCACCCCGCACCGCACCCGGCGCGCCCCGCGCCCCGCGTCAGAGCTCGCCGCCCCGCAAGCGCTCCACCTGCGTCGCACTGAGCTCGACCGTCCGCCTCATATGCGCAGTGAGGAGCGCGATCTCCTCATCGCTGTACTCGTCGAACATGGCGAACCACGAGCCGTTCAGCTTCTGCCACACCTCGCCGAACTCCGCCATGCGCTCGGGCACCATCGTCACCAGCACCCGCCGCCGGTCGTCGATGTCGCGCTCGCGCGTGACATATCCGGCCCGCTCCAGCCGGTCGACGAGCCGCGTCGCGGACCCGGTGGTCAGCCCGGTCAGCTCGGCGACACGTCCGGTGGTCACCGGGCCGGGCTCGAGCGCCAGCAGATTGAGGCACTGCAAGTCGGTGGGATGCAACCGCAGATGGTCGGCGAGGGCCTGGTTGAACAGGGCGTACGAGGCCATGTAGCGCCGCGAGGCGGTGGACAGCTCGTCCATCAGCCTGCCGCGACCGGCAGCACTCTTCTGCGTCATGCAGAGATTGTACGAACCAAGCTGAACCGTCGGCGCCAGCCAGGCGATCACCTCCTCCCGGGACGTGTCACCTGGGCACAGGGCCGCTGAATCAGCCCGATGCGTGGCGCAGGCGACCTGTCCGCCCCTCAGAAGGCGTACAGGTCCCCGGTGGCGGGCGTGAGCACCCGATGCTCGTTGTTGTCCGGATTCCGGTCGGTCGCGCCGCCGTTCCACTGGGTGCCGACCCCTACGACGACCTCGGCCGGCGTCCCGACCGTCCGCAGGTCCAGAGTGATCCGGCGGCCGGTTCCACCGGCCCGCAGCGCGCCGGTCGCGCACAGGACCACCCTGTCGCCGCCCCACAGGCACCTGGCGGGCAGCACCTGGGCACCGGCCATCGGCACCGAGAAGGACACCCGCACGGTCGCGTCCGCGAGGCTCGCGGGGCCATGATTCTCGGAGACCAGCGAGACCCCGAGCCGCCCGCTCGTCAGCGAGACATGGCCGTGGTGCGCGACATCCGCCTCCGGTGCGATCGCCAGGCCGTCCGCACCCGCGCTCGTCCCCGCACCGACCACCATCGCCACCGCGGCGGCGACCGCCGACAGCTCCTTGCGCATCACGAACATGACCGGAAGATACCTTTTGACTGTAAATATTGCTGATTGCCCGTCAGCCCCGGCGAGTCCTGGGCACCTTGCGCCGGGCTCCGGAAGCCTCGCGTGGCAGGCTGCCCCCATGCTCGTCGTCCGTTCCGCAGCCCTCTTCCTCGTCGCCGCCGTCTTCGAGATCGGCGGAGCCTGGCTCGTCTGGCAGGGACTCAGGGAGCACCGGGGCTGGATCTGGATCGGCGCGGGCGTCATCGCCCTCGGTGCGTACGGCTTTGTCGCGACGCTCCAGCCGGAGGGCGAGTTCGGGCGGATCCTCGCCGCGTACGGCGGAGTCTTCGTCGCGGGCTCCCTCGCCTGGGGCATGGTCGCCGACGGCTACCGCCCGGACCGCTGGGACGTGATCGGGGCGCTGGTCTGCCTGGCGGGCATGGCATTGATCATGTACGCACCACGGAGCCGCTGACGCCGTGCCGTCGCTCGCGGGACCCGCCGCCTATCCTGGGCCCGTATCGATCACATGCGCGAGGAGTACGACATGACCGCCGCTGGGACCCCCGTCGCCGTCATCACCGGAGCCAGCAGCGGCATCGGCGCCGCCACCGCACGCGGGCTCGCGGCCGCCGGGTACCACGTCGTCCTCACCGCCCGCCGCAAGGACCGTATCGAAGTGCTCGCGGCCGAGCTCGCCGCCGCGGGCCACCGTGCCACCGCGTACGCCCTCGATGTCACCGACCGACCGGCCGTCGACGAGTTCGCCCTGTCCCTCGACCGCTGCGACGTCCTCGTCAACAACGCGGGCGGCGCACTCGGCGCGGACACCGTCGCCACCGGCGACCCCGCCGACTGGCGCCAGATGTTCGAGGTCAACGTCATCGGCGCGCTCAACACCACCCAGGCGCTGCTCCCGGCCCTCACCTCCGGAGGCGACGGCACCGTCGTGATCCTCTCCTCCACCGCGGGCCTCGCGACCTACGAGGGCGGCGGCGGCTATGTCGCCGCCAAGCACGGCGCTCACGTCCTCGCCGAGACCCTCCGCCTGGAGATCGTCGGCGCCCCGGTCCGGGTGATCGAGATCGCGCCCGGCATGGTCAAGACCGAGGAGTTCGCCACGACCCGCTTCCGCGGCGACGAGGAGAGGGCCGCCAAGGTCTACGCGGGCGTGGCCCAGCCGCTCACCGCCGACGACGTGGCGGACACCATCACCTGGGCGGTCACCCGCCCCTCGCACGTCAACATCGACCTCCTCGTGGTCCGCCCCCGCGCCCAGGCCTCCAACTCCAAGGTCCACCGCGAGCTGTAGGCCCCACCCTCCGTCCCAGTCGCCGAGGCGAGGCCTGGTACGCGTTGCACCCGGCCGGGTGCACGCCCGCGCGCTGCCCCCACGTACAGGGCCCACCGCACTGTGTCTGAGGTCGCGGGCGGCTTCAGCAGGTCTTCAGCTGTGCGACGGAGGGTGCCGTGAGGTTGCCGCCATGGCCGACGTACACGGTGGTCGGAGCATGGTTGGCGATGGCACGCATGCTGCGGGCGGCGGCGTCCAGGTCGGTTGCGAACATCGGCTTGCGCGCCATCCGGGCTCGGAGCATGCCGCCGGAGAGGGCGTCGCCGGCCAGAATGGTGTTGTCGGCGAGGAGGACGCAGACAGATCCGGGGGTGTGGCCGGGGGTCACGAAGGATCGGCCGATTCCTCCGTGCTCGCTCAGGTCTTCTTCGTCGCCGAGGACGATGTCGGGCTCGATGGCCGGGATTTCGGCCTTGGCGAGCATGACCTTCATGAGCCGAGGCATCAGGCTGGTGGGCTGCAGGTCGACCCGCCCGCCGCGTCGGAGCTGTTCGGCGTCGTCGCGGTGGATGGCGATGGGCGCTCCGGTCGCCTCCCGCAGTTCCAGCGCCGAACCGCTGTGGTCCGCGTGGTGGTGGGTGAGCAGGATGAGCCCAACGTCGGCGGGGCGCAGGCCCGCGTCGGCGATCTGCTTGAGCATCGCCGGGGCCCGCCCGGCGACACCGGTGTCGACGATCATGGCCCGGCGGCCGTCAGTGACGAGAAAGGCGGACGAGGCGACGTTCTTGACGGCGTAGACGGTCATGGCTTCTCCACGTGTCCTGGTAAGGTTCGACGATGTGAACACCTCTAACATAGCATGGATGTTAGAGGTGTTCACATAATTTCGGAAACAGATACCCGCCACGCATCCGGCGGGCGCGTTGATAGCGTGGACAGATGGGAGCCAAGCAGGTGGCACGCACGAGTTACCACCACGGAGCGCTCCGGCAGGCGCTGATCGACGGAGCCAGGGAGATCCTGGCCGAACGGGGACACGACCAGTTCAGCCTCAACGAGCTCGCCCGCCGCGTCGGCGTGAGCACCTCCGCCCCCTACCGTCACTTCGCCAACCGGGACGATCTCCTGGCCGCGGTCGCCGATCAGGGCTACGCGACTCTGCACAAGAGCCTCGAACACACGGCATCGGACACGGCCGACGTCCGCGAGCGGCTGATCCGCCTGGCAGGGGCGTACGTGCGATTCGCGCACGACCACCCAGACCTGTACGCGACGATGTTCCGCGCCCGGCCGGGCGCCGAACCGAAGGGCTACGAGTCCTTCGAGGTGCTGCTCCGGACCGTCGACGAAGCTCAGCAGAGCGCGATAATCCCCACCACGGTGTCCGCGGAACTGATGTCCCGGTCCATCTGGGCGACCCTGCACGGTCTCGCGCTGCTCAACCTGCGGCAGCCCCACGAGCGGTTCGGCCTGAACGAGCCTCCGGAAGCCCTCGCCACCGACACCCTGTCAGCGCTCTTCGGACTGTAGGTACGGCACACAATGCGCCGGTTCAGGCTTCGTCAGCCGGTGTCTCATTCCCGCCGGAACCCGCGCTCACGTCTCGGCCCTGGATCGTTGCGGCCGCACGGTCCAGTTCGGTGAGCACCAGCCGTACGGCTCGCCGTGCGGCACGCTCGGGGCGGTGGAGCACATCGATGTGGCGTCGGGCGTGCACGCCGCTGAGAGGCCTGAGGATCAGTGCGGGGTGCGGACGTGTGGTCCAGCGGGGCATCAGGGCCAGGCCGCCTCCGGCGGCCACGGCTTCGGCGACCACCGTGAATTCGTTGATGCGATGGACGATGTTGAGCCGTCGGTTCGCCGCAGTCGAGATGGCATCGATGGTGGCCATCAGCGGGAAGCCGTCATGAACGGTGATCCAGGGTTGATCCGCGACGTCTCGCGGGGTGAGGCGTCGTTTGGCGGCCAAGGGGTGGTCTGCCGGAAGGGCGATGTCGAGCGGTTCACGCAGCAGCGTGCCGGCGGTGACCGTAGTCGGCCACGGTGGCGCTTGGTCGAGACGGTGGGCTAGTACGAGGTCGTAGTCCCGGGTCAGTCGCGGGAATTGGTCTTGCGCGACGTCCTCGTCGGCGAGCGAGAGCTGCGGGCGTCCAGGGCCGTCCTGGCCAAGCAGCAGTGGGAAGAATGCGGCGGCCGCGCTGTGGAAAGCCGCTACCGACACATCAGCGTCGGGCTGGTCGACGAATTCCTCGATGGTGTGCCGTGCCCTGGCAAGCGCGGTCTCCACCTCGATCGCCGCACCGGCCAGGGCTTGTCCGGCATCGGTGAGCACCAACCGCCGTCCGTCACGTTCAGTGAGTGGGACCGGGATCGAGCGTTGCAGCAGCCGTAGCTGTTGGGAGATTGCCGAGGGCGTCATCAACAGCGCCTCGGCGGTCGCGGTGACGCTTCCCAGCTCGCCGAGCTCCCGCAAGATCTGCAACTGCCGTTCGTTCACCCTCTCAGTGTAGTGATGCTTCAGGATCGTTGAAGAAGCTCGTTCTTGGCTTCAGAGTGGAGGCAATGCAGCGTAGGGGCGTGTTCCACGCCCGCCGCACTGACGCAGTGCTTCTCCTTGTCGCCATCGTCTGGGGCTCCAGCTACCTGGCCGCGAAGACGGCCACCTATGCCCTGCCGGTCCTGATGGTGCTGTTCGCGCGGTACGCGATCTCCGCGATCGCCTGCCTCGCTCTCGTCGCCGCCCGCCGCCGGAATGGGCGCTACACGCGAGATGAGGTTCGTGTCGGGGCATGGCTGGGGATCACACAGGCTGCTGTCCTGGTTCTTGAGACCTACGGCGTCGCCCACACCAGCGCGGCCAACGCGGGCCTGATCATCAGCCTCACCATCGTGCTCACCCCACTGCTGGACCGCACGGCAGGCAACGGCCGGCTGCCCCCGCGCTTCTTCGCCGCCACGGGCGTGTGCCTGCTGGCCGTTGCACTGCTCATGTCCGGCAGCGGCTTCCACACTCCCCGGATCGGCGACATGCTGATGCTCGCCGCCGCGGTGGTGCGCGCAGCGCACGTCGCGCTCGTGGGGCGGCTCACGAAGGGCCGCGCTGTGCGGCCGTTGCAGCTCACGGCCGTCCAGACGGTTGTCGGCTCGGCGCTGTTCGTCATGCCGGCCGCGAGCGGCCTGTCGACGCTCACTCAGGTCGATGCGGCGGTGTGGGGCCAGCTCGTCTATCTCGCCCTGTTCTGCAGCGTGTTCGCCTTCCTCGCCCAGACCTGGGCGGTGCAGAACAGCTCCGCCAGCCGGGCGAGTCTGCTGCTGGGCACCGAACCGGTCTGGGCGGTCGCGGTCGGCATCGGCCTCGGCGGCGAAAAGTTCACCACCCTTGCCGGCCTCGGGGCGGCGCTCATGGTCACCGGAACGTACTGGGGGCAGAGCATCGAACGCGCCCACCGCACCACCAACAATGAGGAGTCCCCATGCCGGACAACGGCACCTACGAGCGTCTGATCAGCCTGCTCGACAGCACCGCAACCGCGTACAAGCTCATTGACCATGAGCCGCAAGGCACGACCGAGACTGTCAGCGCACTGCGCGGACACCCCGTGTCGGAAGCCGCGAAATGCCTCATCCTGATCGTCAAGATCGACCGGCGAGTCACTCGCTACGTGCTCGCGGTCGTCCCCGGGGACCGGCGTGTGGACCTCAACGCCATCCGTACGCTGTTCGCCGCCCGCTACGTCGGATTCTGCGACGCAGCCACTGCCGAGCGACTGGCCCATGCCGTCCCCGGCACCGTCCTGCCCTTCAGCTTCGACCCTGAACTTGAACTCGTCGCAGACCCGGACGTCATTGCGCAGCCGTGCCTTTACTTCAACGCAGCCCGCCTTGATCGCTCGCTGGCCATCTCCGGCGCGGACTACGCGAGGCTCGCCGAGCCGCGCGTCGAGCGCATCGCCGGTCCGGGCTCGAACTGACGCAGCTCACGTGCCCGCTGATCCGGCCGGGCCACCCGGACCGCGGGTGGGGCGGTCTGCGGGCGATCCGCCACCGCCGGGCTCGTCCGGACCGCAGCCGGGTCCAGACCGAACAGCTCGCACAGTGCCTCCGCGTACGACTCCCCGCCCGGCTCGCCCGCCCGTTGCTTGACCCGCACCGTCGGCGCGTGCAGCACCTTGCGGACAAGCCTGTTCAAGCTCTGTGTCAGCTCGGCCCTGGTAGTGGCGTCCAGCTCGGGCAGCCGACCGCAGAGGCGTTCCAGCTCGGAGTCGACCATCTCGGACACCGAGGCTCGCAAGGCGACAACGGTCTGGGTGACCCCGGCGGCACGCTGGGCGGCGGTGAAGGAGTCGACCTCCTCGGCGACGATCCGGCGTACTGCCGCGACATCCAGCGCCCCGGCGGCGTCCTCGACGTTCCGGGCGGCCTCGGCCAGTGTGTCCAGCCCGACCAGGTGCACGCCTTCGAGCTCGCGTGCGGCAGCGTCGGCATCACCCGGCATCGCCAGGTCGAGCACTGCCAGCGGCGCGGGTGCCGTCTGCCGCCCGCCGCGACTGCTGCTCGTGTCGTTCCGGCCCGCGACTCCTCCGCAGGAGATGACGACGTCGGCCTCGGCCAACGCGGTGGCGACGTCTTCGTACGGCACGGTCCTCGCGCCGTATGCGGCGAGCGTCGCGGCCAGCCGCTCCGCGCGCACGGGGGTGCGGTTGGCGATGACCAGCTCGCTGACCCCGGCTCGCGCCAGCGTCGCCGCGGCCAGCGAGCTCATCGAGCCCGCGCCCACCACCAACCCGCGCTTTCCCGCGATCGGGCCCACGCGCTTCGCGACCTGCTCCAGGCCGAAGGCGACCAGGGACTGGCCGGCTCTGGCGATCCCGGTCTCGCTGTGCGCCCGCTTGCCGACTCGCAGTGCCTGCTGGAACAGCTCACCGATGCGTCTCCCTGCGGTGTGCTCATCCTGGGCGAGCGACAGCGCGTTGCGCAGCTGGCCCAGGATCTGCGCCTCGCCGACCACCATCGAGTCCAGCCCGCATGCCAGCGAGAACAGATGCTGCACGGCGCGGTCCCCATGGCGGACGCCGAGGTACGGGGTCAGCTCTTCCGGGTCGACTCCTGTGTACTCGGCCAACAGCTCGGACAGTTCGGCAACCCCTGCGCGGACGTTGTCCACGTCGGCGTACAGCTCGATCCGGTTGCAGGTGGCGACAAGCGCCGCCGCGTTCACCTGAGCCGCCGCAGCGGCAGCGCGCAGCAGCCGCTGCGGGGCATCTCCGGTGAGGGAGGCACGCTCCAGCAGGGTCACTGGTGCCGTGCGATGGCTGAGGCCGACCATCAGGACGCTCATGCTCGTGACCCGCTGACCTGGCTCCTGGCCGCGGCGACGCTGTTGGTCATGCGCAGTGAGGGCAGGCCACGACGCAGGATCATGAACTCTGCGACGACTATGTTGGGCAGCCAGCACAGGAAGGGCAGGGGCGCGTAGGCCTCGCGCATGATGGTGGTGAACGGGTCCGCGCCGTGGATGAACGGGATCTGCGCGAAGATCAGCACGCCGAACCACAACCGCAGCGTCACTGCCGCGTAGGTGAGCGCGAAGCTGCGGATCATCCAGGCCTGGTGGCTGCGGAAGTCGCGCTGCCGGGCGGCGCCGTAGGCACGCCACGTCGTCCATCCCCACAGCACCGCCAGCGAGCCGAAGCCGAAGAAGCCCGCCAGGCCCACGGAGCTGAACATCGACATGACGAACCCGGAAACCGAGCCGATCAGGACGCTGGCGACGTAGACCCGGCCGGTGTAGCGGTGGACGCGCGGGCGGCGGCTGCGGATGCGGCGGGAGAACTGGAACGGCCCCAGGGCCAGGGCCAGTCCGGCGGTGACGATGTGGATGTAGAAGGCCACCTGGATCGGCAGCGCGCGGGGGGCGTACGTATCCGCCAGTCCGACTTCCTGGTGGGCGAGGGAGTCCAGGGTGCCCTGGGCGTACTGGCCGACGAAGTAGCCGGCGATGGCCACCGACGACAGGGCCACCCAGGCCCAGCTCCACTTCGAGCCGCCGGTTCGGCGCCGCTGCCTGCGCGGTGCGGGGGTTGCGACGGTGGTCATGGGGACTCCTGGTGTCCTCGTGCGGCTCCTCGATGTGAATGGCTCTAACATAGCAGCAATGTTAGAGGCATTCACTTGTCTGCAAGAAACCGATCCCGGCCCGCCTCCGACGTGCTGGTCAACAGCACGAGCAGACGGGACGCGAGCCGATGCCGGGGTCCGGGACCGTTGGTGCGGTCCGGGGTCGTTTGTCGCGGAAGCGGGGCGCTATCGGGGGCATGACCCCTGTACGCCGGAAACCCGCCCGCTCACGGGACCCACTTGTACTTGCCTCCGCCGACCCATCGCACGACCGCGGGATCGTCGACGTCGATATGGGTCAGCCCCGCCCGGTGCGCCAGCCTGATCACATCCAGCATGGTGTAGGCGGGCCCGGCCACCTCCCCGTTGATCTCCACCAGGCGGTACGGCGGCTCGCTGGGCACTACGGCGAGCACGACGACGGGGGTGGGGTGGAACGCCTCTTGAGCATCGCTGGTCATGCTTACAGCGTGTGGCAGGGACGCGACGCGCACATGTCGAGCGGACCGGCGGGTATGGGGACGCCGCTACGTTTCCCCTGGGCCAGAGACGGAGTCCCGGCGCCCGCCGCCGAGGGCGGCTGAGCGGCTCGCGCGTGGGCGATGGCAGTTGATCCCGGGGCCGCCCTACCCCGGTGCCGGCAGCGCGGAAGCCGATGGCTCGCGGTGCCTACGCCTTGGGCGCCTGCGAGATGCGCACCATGTTGCCCGAGGGGTCCCGGAACGCGCAGTCGCGCGGGCCCCAAGGCTGGTCGACGGGCTCCTGCAGCACCTCGGCGCCGGAGGCCCGCACCTTCTCGAAGGTCGCGTCGAGATCGTCGGCGCGGAACACGACCATCGGCAGGACTCCCTTGGTCAGCAGCTCCTGCAGAGCGTCACCGTCGGCCTGGGATCGGCCGGCGTGCGGCTCGCTGAGCACGATCTCCAGGTCCGGCTGGGACGCGCTGCCGAGGGTGACCCAGTGGAACCCGCCCGAGGCGACGTCGTTGCGCACCTCAAGGCCGAGCGCGTCACGGTAGAAGTCGAGCGACTCGTCCGTATCGTTGACGGTGATATGGCAGTACTGAAGTGAAACGGTCATGGAACCAAGGCTAGGGCCTGTCGTTTGGATCAGGCCGGATCAGTGAGCGGGGTCTGGTGCGTGCGATCGCAGGCCGGAGGATGGGGGTCCCCCCGCCGAAGGCGGGGGGAGAGCCGACGCGGAGCGTCGGCGACTGACGACAACGCAGCGAGCGTGCGTGCCAGGGCACGCGAACCCGGCAAGATCCGAACGACAGGCCCTAGGTCCCCTCCCGCCGCGGCTGCGCGGGCCGCTTCTGCGATCGTGCCCGGTCGCTCCCTGGTCGGCCGGGTGCGCATCTTGGCCACGCACGCGGGCATCGCCGTTACGGCGCGGTGCTCCCGGGCCCGGTACGCACTCGGCGTCACCCCCACGAGTTCGGTGAAGCGCGAGCTGAACGAGCCGAGGGAGGTGCAGCCGACCGCCATACACGCCTCGGTCACACTCATGCCCCCGCGCAGCAGCGCCATCGCCCGCTCAACCCGCCTGGTCATCAGGTAGCTGTACGGCGTCTCGCCGTAGGCCGCCCGGAACGCCCGGGAGAAGTGCCCTGGCGACATCAGCGCATGGCGGGCCATCGTCGGCACGTCGAGCGGACGCGCGTACTCCCGGTCTACCAGATCCCGCGCCCGGCGCAGGCGCGCAAGGTGGGAAAGGTGTCGCTCGTCCATGGGACGAGGCTACCGTTTCACTCTGACAGAGCCCTGCTGACCTGCACGGATGAGACGTGGCGGGGGTCATGCCCGCGCGACCGAATCCACGGAGTTCCTCCATGCTGTTTGACGTTCAGCCTTGCCTCAAGGGCGAATTGGTCGAACTCAGGCCACTCCGCGCGGAAGACTACGCAGACCTCTATGCCGTCGCGGCGGACCCGCTCGTCTGGGAGCAGCATCCCGACCCCGAGCGATACCTGGAAAGGGCGTTCAGCGGCTACTTTCGCGACGCCCTGGAATCCGGAGGGGCGTTGGTCGTCATCGACAACGAAGACGGCCGTCTCATCGGGTCCTCGCGGTACCACGGGTACGACGAGGAGCGTGACGAGGTCGAAATCGGCTGGTCGTTCCTGGCCCGGTCGCACTGGGGCGGCCGCTACAACCGTGAGCTGAAAGAGCTCATGCTGGACCATGCCTTCCGGTTCGTCAGCAGCGTCATCTTCCTCGTCGGGCCCGACAACCTGCGTTCCCAGCGTGCTGTGGAGAAGATCGGTGGCGTACGGGCGGGCTCACGGCTCGACGGGAGTGGGCAGCAGAGTCTCCTCTACCGGATCGAGGCCTCCACCCGGCCTTGAGGATGTCGGATCCGGTGCCTGGCGTCAGAATTGGCGTTATCTGCTGTTTCTGCCGGATCGGAGACATCCATGAAGGACCTCAAGTTTGAGCAGAAGCGCTCGCTGTCACGCCTTGAGGCGGCTGATCAGCTCACGGCGCTCGCGGCCGCACTGAGGCACGGTGGTGATGCCGATCTGGAACTCGGCCCCGGGCGGCTGAGCCTGCGGATCCCCGACGACCTTCGCAGTGAGATAGAGGTCGAGGTCGGTAACGGGGAGATCGAGCTGGAGATCGAGTTCAAGTGGCCGACCGCAGATGCAGGGGGATCGCCGTGAGGTCGGGGCGGAGGCGGTTGTGGCCGACGTCGGCAACTTCCCCCGGTTCGACCGAAACACCCACACCGGCGGCGTGATCGCCAGTGAGAGGGCGGCGGACCTCCGCCAGGCGGTCAACCGCGTACAGCACACCCGGGTCCGACCGTCCCGGCTGGGTGCTGCCGATCGTCCGCCGCTGAGGCCTGTACGCACCCCTCTACGGTTTCGCGGAGCCGGGCTGGGTGGTCGGGATCCGCTGGGTGAAGAACAGTGCGAGCAGGCTGGCCAGAGCGAGGATGGCGAGTGCGGCGCGCAGGCCGTCGAGCCTGGCTGCCTCGTTCGCGTCGAGCGCGGCCTGGGTGACCTTCTCGCTCGTGCCCGCTTCGTCGAGGGCGTCCTTGAGCTGGGCGTCCGACAGGAAGGGCACGCCGCTTTGGAGTTCGACGGTCGCCCGGTTCTTGACGTCGGCCGGGATCGCGTCGTTCTGCTCGACGCTGGTCAGGAACGAAGCCGTCAGCGCGGCGATCAGGATCGACCCGGCGAGTGCCGTACCGATCGAGGCGCCGAGGTTGGTGACGGCGTTCTGGATGCCGCCGACCTCCGCGCTCTGCTTGTCGGGCACCGCGGACACCGTGACCGACCCGAGCTGGGACGCCAGCGCGCCCATACCGAGCCCGATCAACAGGAGGGGGATGGTGACGATTTCCGCACCGGCGTCCGCGTCGAGCGCGGCCATCAGCACCACCGCACCCGCGAGCAACGCGAGGATCCCGAGCCGGACCACGCGTCGCGGTGAGACGTTCGGAAGGAGACGCGGGATCAGGATTGCGGCGGCGAGCAGTGTCAGCGAGAGCGGCAGGATGCGTGCCCCGGTCTTGAGCGCGGACAGGCCGAGTGCGACCGAGAGGTAGAGCGGTACGACGAAGAACACGCCCATCTGCACGAGGTACTGGAAGAAGAACATGGTCAGGCCGCCGGTGAGCTGCCTGTTCCGCAGCAGCTCAGGGTCCACGAGGGGCTCCTTTCGCTGCTCCACCAGGCGGGCCTCCCACCGCAGGAAGAGCCAGATCAGGAGCAGACCCGCCAGCATCAGCCACACGACCAGCGAGATCCCGAGCCAGGCGGGTGCGTCGGGCTTCGGCCGGAACCAGCCCCATTCGTCCGAGCGGAGTACTCCGTAGACGAAGATCCCGAGCCCGAGGGCGGAGAGCGCGGCGCCGACGAGATCGAGGGGATGGCGTTGGCCGGTCGGGGCGTCGGCGATGCGGCGGGCGAGCACCAGGATGCCGAGCACGATCACGACCTCACCGGCGAAGACCCAGCGCCAGGAGAAGTACGTCGTTGCTACACCCCCGATGAGTGGCCCGACCGCGATCGCCACGGCTCCTGCGGCGGCCACGAGCCCGTACGCGGCGGGCCGGCGCTCCGCGGCGAAGTTGCCGGCGACGAGCGCGACGATCGCGGGCATGATCAGGGCTGCCCCGACTCCTTCGAGGAACGACCAGCCGAGCAGGAGAACAGGCAGGTTCGGGGCGAGCGCCGTCGTCAGGGATCCGGCACCGTAGATGCAGCAGCCGATCATGAACGCGCGCTTTCGGCCGATGATCGCGCCGACCTTGCCGCCAGGGATCATGAACATCGCCATCACGAGGGTGTAGGCCGTGATCGCACCCTGGATCCCGGTCACCGTTGTGCCGACGTCGTCAGCCACCGTCGCGATCGAGACGTTCATGACGGAGCTGTCGAGCGCCATCAGGAACTGCCCGGCCGCGAGAGTCAGCAGGACGAGTCCTGCCTTTGTCGAACTCCCCGTGCCCGCTTTGGATGTCATGGGGCGCATCGTCCCAGCGCCCCCGGCGGCAGTTCCTCGGCCCGCCTCGGAGGTCAACCGGTTGGCGGACATTTTCGCGCCGAGTCTCCGCCGCCGGGCCCGATCCTGCCCGCGGACCTCCGGAGGCGGGGCGGAAGAGGGGGCAGGTCAGTGTGGCCCCGCGCCGGAACCGGATCCGGGCCCGGGCTGTGTGAGCTGCTGCCGCAACGCGGCGATCTCGGCTCGCAGAGCGGCGACGTCGTTCTTGTCGGCCGCCTGGTCGCCCTCGCGCAGACTGACCAGCAGCGAACCGCTCGGCTCCAGGCTGACCGAGGTGGTCTCGGAGACATCGTCGCCGCCCTGCCGTTTGACCGCGACATCCAAGTCCGCGCGGTTCAGTCCGCTGCGCCTGACCTCGGAGGGCAGCCACTGCCCGTCGCGCGCGAGAATGACAGGCGATCCCTCGAGCAGACGGCCGAGCCGGCTGGACAGCGAGGCAGCCCGGACCACGAGTGCGTTCACCGCGAGCAGCACGGCAGCGGCGAAGGCGGCTCCGGACACGGAATTGTCGGGTCCGATGATGGCGTTCTGCACCACGTTGGCCAGCAACAGCATGACCACCAGGTCAAAGGTGTTGAGCTGAGCGAGCTCCCGTCTCCCGCCCCACCGGAGCAGCACCAGGATCACCAGATAGACCAGCACGGTGCGCACCGCCTTCTCGCCGTACGAGATGCCCACACTCATCAGGTCATGCCACATCGCGTCTCCCGCGTCTCTTCGGTCCGCCCACTTGCTCATCGGCGGCTTGCCCCAACCCTCTTGACCGGCCATCAGGCGGACGCTTCCCCTGCTGCGGCCTGGTGCTCCCCATCACTCGACGCGGTCGCCCGGCCGTGAAACGATGCCGGCCGGAGAGAGGGGGGCGTGATTCAGTCGGTGCTCGCGAACATCGCGATCGGGCTCGTGACGAGCTTGCTCGGCGGTGGCTTCGTCTGGTTGAGGGAGCGGGCCAAGCGCGCTCGGGCTGTGAACAAGAGGGCGGCATTCTTCGGCGTCCGGCCCGGGCAGACCTGCCTGATGGTGCTGGGCAACAAGCACAACGCGCCCGGCACCGCGCATCATCGGGATGTACGGGCGGTGCTGGAACTGGCCATGCTTGCCGCTGAGTTGGATTGCCACGTCTCGCTGGAGTCCGGCGACTTCCGTGGCGGCAACGGAGATCGCACCGAATTCTGTGTCGGCGGCCCCACCGGGGGCGCCAACGTCCGCACCGGCGGCCACCTTGCCGCCCACATGCCCGGCGTCGTCATTCATCCCTACGACGGCACCCGTGCGGACTCGGTGGCCATCGAGGTCGGTGGGGAGAAGTTCCTGTTCGACAAAGGCAACCAGGAGTACGCTCTCGTGGCGAAGTTCACGCCCGTGGAGTCCGTTTGCCCGGTGTTCCTCGTGGCCGGGCAGACGTCCGTGGCAAACCTGGCCGCGATCCACTTCCTGCGGCGCGAGTACGCGCGGGTGGCCGGACAACTGTCGTCGGTGGAGCGCTTCTGCCTGCTCATCAAGGTCTCCGACATCGGGACCTACGAGTTCCACCGCGCGGAACTGGAACGGGAAGTCACGGCAGCCGCGTTCGGAGAGTGAGCGCGCTCACCGGTTCGGCACCAGTCCGCTTGTCTGGACACCGACCCTCAAGGAGTCTGCCTGAGGGCCGGTGCGCGAATGAACGTCAGCCAGTTCCGATCGAGTCAATCAGCGCGGCGATTTCCTCCGCGATCTCCTCGATGCTGTGCGTGCTCGTGTCGCGGGCGATAATGTCGACCAACGACGGCGACCGGCTTGCTACCTCCTCCTTGCTGATCTCGTGCCAAATGGGCAGCAGGCGCTGGCTTCCGGCGACGGACTGAGTGACGATGCCGTCCAGTTCGTACTGCGCCCATCCCTTGGCGAAGAACGCCTTCGAAAGAACGACAACGCCGAAGGTGCTGCGCGCCAACCCGTCGTCGATCTTTCGGCGCAAGCAGTCGCCAATCCGCAGCACCAGTTCGTCCAGCCAGACTTTCACGCCGCGGCTCCTGAGCGCTTCGGCCAGGGAGCGAGCGACCTCCTTGTCTTCACTGGCGTACGAGATGAAGACGTCCCATGCCTGTTCATCCTCGATCGTGGAAGCCGAGGGCGGTTCGTGCTGGATGCCGGCAAGCGGCTTCGATGCGGCGGCGGAGGCCTGAGGCCGGACCTCGGCTCTCAGCGACACGTCACGTGCCCCGGTGGCCGGTGGACGCTCCTCCGGAGGATCCACTGTGGGGGCCGTGTTCGGCTCCTGGGCCTCAACCTGCTCGACCGTCGGGCCCGCGGCTGGTGGGCGTCCGGTCGGTTCGGTTTTGGCCGTCCCGCGTGCGGCGTCTTTGATGTTGCGCAGCGAGTTGATCGCCGCGATCACATCCTTTTCGAGTGCGGTCACTGCCGCGATCGCGTAACGCATGACGGCATATACGCCGGATATCACCACGAGGACTACCAATGTCCACGTATCCACGTTCATGGTCTCTTCTCAAGTCGGCTGCAACAAGGAGGAATGCGCGCAGATGGCGACTGCGCACACTCAATGTGCGCCATGTCCCAGCCGAACAAATCCGTCATACTGGGCATGCATGCGGAAGCAGGATGTTTCAGCGTCGAAAGTTCACTCTCTTGGCCGCCTGTCCCTTACGGCGTGGCCCCTTCGCAAGCCGAGCCGACTCGATGCCCTTTCTCGCGTCGCGGGCGACGACGCCACGTCTTGGCTCCGTGGTGCAGGAATGAAACAGGCCCCGGACTGCTGTCAGTCCGAGCCCCGTCGGTCACGTGGTCTGCTGAAGGCCAGCCCTTTGACGCAGATGGCAACACCTGCACCAGGTCCCGCTGCTGGTCGATGACCTGCCCGATCGGCTTGCAAGCACCCGGGATCTCACCCACGAACCGGAGGCCATGCCGTTGCCCCCGGCAGGTCGACTCAGTTGTCGAACCAGACGACGAGCCGAACATTGTCGTCGCCGTGCTGCGAGGCGAGGGTTTCCATGACCGTCCAGACCGGCTGCCACTCGCCGTCCTCGCGGACCGCGTCCCGCCGACGGAGCGTCTCGGACCTGTAGAGGGTGTCGCCGATCTGCCATTCCGTGCCGTCGGGCCAGGTCGGCCGGGGGCCGGACAGGTGCTTTCGTAGACCGACAGCCCGCGCGAACTCCGGGCACCAGCCCGACTTGCCGGCAAAGCGGAACCCGTCGGGGCTCTGCCGGTACTGGTGGATGCGGCTGTCCGGCAGTTCCGCCGACTCGTCCCAGTCGACCGCCTTCAGCTCGGTCCAGGTGATCCAGGTGGTGCCGAATGCCTGATCGGGCCATTGGGCGAGACCATCCAGTTCGGTACGAACCGTCTCCGACGCATCGACGGGTATGCCGCGCTCGCCAGCCAACGGTCGGAAGTTGGCGTAGTTGCGCATCCCGAACAGGCAGCCGAACGCGTCATAGTTCCGGGTGATGTTGAGGAAGAACAGGTCGATGACGGCGCGCCAAACTGCGTCTTCCTCTTCCTCATGGAGGTGCCATGCTCGGCACTCGATGAACCCATTGATATCGGTACCCACGCGAAAACTCCCTGCCGGACAGTCAGTTCAGCGAGGAGGGACCGCAGACGTCGCACAGTGTGCGGAGTCCGCGGCCCCTCGACGGTAAGCGCTCTCAGCCCTTCACGCAGATGACCTGCTTGAGCTTCGCGACCACCTCGACCAGGTCCCGCTGCTGCTCCATCACCTTCTCGATCGGCTTGTACGCACCCGGGATCTCATCCACGACGCCGGAGTCCTTACGGCACTCCACACCCCGCGTCTGCTCCTCCAGATCCTTCGTCGAGAACCGCCGCTTCGCCGCGTTCCGGCTCATCTTGCGACCCGCCCCGTGCGAGGCCGAGTTGAAGGACGCGGGGTTTCCCAGGCCCTTCACGATGTACGAGCCGGTGCCCATCGAGCCCGGGATGATCCCGAAGTCGCCGCTCCCCGCCCGGATCGCGCCCTTACGCGTGACCAGCAGGTCCATGCCCTCGTACCGCTCCTCCGCCACGTAGTTGTGGTGGCAGGAGATAACCGGCTCGAAGGTCACCTTCGCCTTCTTGAACTCCTTGCGGACCACGTCCTGGAAGAGCGACATCATCATCGCGCGGTTGTACTTCGCGTACTCCTGCGCCCAGAAGAGGTCGTTCCGGTACGCGGACATCTGCGGGGTGTCCGCGATGAACACCGCCAGGTCGCGGTCGATCAGGCCCTGGTTGTGCGGCAGCTTCTGAGCCTCGCCGATGTGGAAGTCCGCGAGCTCCTTGCCGATGTTCCGGGATCCGGAGTGCAGCATCAGCCAGACCGAGCCGGACTCGTCCAGGCAGAACTCGACGAAGTGGTTTCCGGAACCGAGCGTTCCCATCTGCTTCGTCGCACGCTCCTGACGGAACTTGACCGCGTCGGCCACCCCGTCGAACCGCGCCCAGAAGTTGTCCCACCCCGCCGCCGGGAAGCCGTGCAGCTGTCCCGGGTCGACCGGGTCGTCGTGCATCCCCCGGCCGACCGGGATCGCCTGCTCGATCTTGGAGCGCAGCCGGGAAAGATCTCCGGGCAGGTCGTTCGCGGTCAGCGACGTCTTCACCGCCGACATGCCGCAGCCGATGTCGACACCCACCGCCGCCGGGCAGACCGCTCCGTGCATCGCGATCACCGAGCCGACCGTCGCGCCCTTGCCGTAGTGGACGTCCGGCATCACCGCGAGGCCCTTGATCCAGGGCAGCGTGGCGACGTTCCGGAGCTGCTGCATCGCGCCGCTCTCGACCGTCGAAGGGTCCGCCCACATCCGGATGGGGACCTTCGCACCCGGCATCTCTACGTACGACATACTTCCTCAATTCCCCCGAAACACCATGAAAAGTCTAAAGCGCAAAAGCCGGAGCCTAAGCCCGCATATGACTCAACGGACCGGCATCCACGGCTGTGCGTGCGATAGACATTGTGTTCATCGGCCGCTCTCGCGCGGCAACCGTTTTTCCTCTCGAAGGGAGCCTGGGACCGTGCAACGAAAGGCGTACGTACCCGGCCTCGCGGCGCTCCTCGTGGCGCTCCTCGCCGGCTGCACCGCCGACAGCGGCACCGACGGCTCCGCCATCGACTCCAAGGCCGGGAAAGGCACGTCCTCCGTCGCGCAGCCCGGCAAGTACCGCACCCTGCGTGAGCCCTGCGGCTCCGTCCCGGGCTCCACGCTCAAGGACCTGCTGCCCGGCGCCGCCGAGCTGCCCGAGGAGCAGCGGCAGAAGATCTTCCGCGGCACGTCCGCCGTCACCTATGACACGGACCGCCGGGTCGGCTGCAGCTGGAAGGCCGACTCCCCGGACGCCTCCCACCACCTCAGCCTCGACTTCGAGCGTGTCGTCTCGTACGACGGGGCGGTGAGCGACGACGACCGGGCGCAGGAGGTCTTCGCCACGAAGCAGGACGCGGCCGACCTGCCGATCCCCGCGAACAGCGCCGCCACCGACGCCGACGACAATCGGGCCCAGGCATCCCCGCCCCCCACCCCCTCGACCTCGAAGCCCGCGACGGGCACCCCGGCCGGCACGCCCTCGGGAACCCCGAGCGGCACCCCCAGCGGCACCTCCACCGGCAGCGCCGACGGCCTGCAGCCCCGTGTCCTCGACGACCTCGGCGACGCCGCTTTCCTCGACGACGTCCTCACCGGAGCCGGGGCCGGATCCACCGCCCAGCGCCGCACCGTCAGCGTGGTCTTCCGCACATCCAACGTGATCGTGACCATCGTCTACGGCGAGCAGGCCGCCCGTACGACAGAGGTCCCGGACAGCAAGGAACTGCAGGACAGGGCCCGGAGTCTGGCCCGCAAGCTCGCCGAGGAGTTCAGCGGCTGACCCGCTGTGCGGACGGGTTGCGATGTGGCGTACGTATCGGGAGACAGTCCCACGGAAGGGCCGGGTCCGCGTACCGTGGCCTGGCCGACCGGACCGACCGTACGACTGTCGACCGACATCGACTGACATCGACTGAAGGAACCATGCACCGTTCAGCCCCGCGACTCGCCCGCATTCTCGCCTGTGCCGCCGTCCCGGTGATGCTCGTCGTCTCCGGCTGCTCCGCGCTCTCGGACTCCGACAGCAAGAAGGACTCGGGCTCGGACTCGTCCTCCTCCGCCACCTCGCAGGGCGGACAGAAGCCCGCGGCCGTCGACCCGGTGAAGTACGCCAAGCTCCCCGAGCCGTGCAAGTCGATCTCCGCGAAGACGATCGCGAAGCTGGTCCCGAAGACGAAGGCCAAGGCGGGCACGGCCGGAAAGTCCTCGGACACCACCAGCCGCGGCAGCTGCTCCTGGAACGGCCTGGACGACAACGGCATCAAGGGCTCCCAGTACCGCTGGCTCGACGTCTCCTTCCTCCGCTACGAGTCCGAGCAGTCGCTCGGCGTCAGCGGCAAGAAGCGTGCCGAAGACAACTACGCCAAGGAAGTCGCCAACGCGCAGGCGACCGAGGGCGCGAAGAAGGTCCGGACCTCGCCCGCGAGCGGCGTCGGCGAGTCGGCCACGGCCGTCGGCTACGAACTGACCAAAACCGGCGAGGACTTCACCTACGCCACGATCGTGACCCGCGTGGACAACGTCGTGATCACGCTCACCTACAACGGCACGGGCTACGCGGGCGCCAAGTCCCCGTCCTCCTCCGAACTGATGGAAGGCGCTGTGGCGGCTGCCAAGGAAGCCGTCACCTCGGTGGGCACCGCCAACAAGTAGTTTCCGGCCAGAGCCTGTTGACGGATCCCGCCACCCGGGCGTACCCGCGGTAGCACCCGACGAGGGTCGCCCGGACGGGCGGGCTCCGTAAGCATGTGCCAGGCTGTGCCCGCTGGAATCGAATACGGGAGGGGATCGCGCGTGGCCGCGATGCAGCTGACACGCACGCACCGCATACTCATCGGGCTCGTCGTCACGGGCGCGGTCATCATCGCCGCGATCGGATTCGCGGGTTCGTACGCCGCCGTGCGCGAGCTCGCCGAGAGCAAGGGCTTCGGCCGCTTCTCCCTCGTCTTCCCCATCGGAATCGACGCGGGCATCTGTGTTCTGCTCGCCCTCGACCTGCTGCTGACCTGGCTGCGCATCCCCTTCCCGCTGCTGCGCCAGACCGCCTGGCTGCTGACCGTCGCGACGATCGCCTTCAACGGCGCGGCCTCGTGGCCCGACCCGCTCGGCGTCGGCATGCACGCGGTCATTCCGGTGCTGTTCGTCGTCTCGGTCGAGGCGGCGCGGCACGCGGTGGGCCGGATCGCGGACATCACGGCCGACAAGCACATGGAAGGCGTGCGGCTCACCCGCTGGCTGCTGTCCCCGATCCCCACGTTCAGGCTGTGGCGCCGGATGAAGCTGTGGGAGCTGCGCAGTTACGAGCAGGTCATCAGGCTGGAGCAGGACCGGCTGATCTACCAGGCGCGCCTGCAGGCCCGCTTCGGGCGGAGCTGGAGACGCAAGGCGCCGGTCGAGTCACTCATGCCGCTGCGCCTGGCGAAGTACGGCGTGCCGCTCGCCGAGACGGCCCCGGCGGGGCTGGCCGCGGCGGGCGTTGAGCCGGCACTGATTCCGCCGGCGCCGCCGAAGTCGCAACAGCAGCAGCAGCCGCAGCCGGAGCTGCCGCGGGGCCAGGAGTGGGCGCAGGAGCCCGAGCCCGAGCAGTACGAGCCCGAACAGTACGAGCAGCCGTACGAGCAGGAGCAGCAGGAGCAGTACGAGCAGGGCCCCGCCAACCACGAAAGTCCGTGGTTCGCCGCGCCGCAGGTCCCGCAGGAGGCGTACCAGGAGGCGTACGAGAGCGCCTTCAACCCGACGTACGTGGAGGGCCTGGAGCCCACCCCCGTCCGCGTCCCCGCGGGCCCGGGCCGCACCCGCCCCCTCGGCGGCATGGTGCCCGGCCAGCGCGTGGAGGGCCCCGCACCGGAGCCCGTCCAGGAGGAGTTCCCGGAGCCGCCCGCCGACACGGAGGAGTTCAGGGAGCTGGCCTATCCGGTCTTCCAGGCGTACGTGAACCAGCACGGCGCGTTCCCGAGCGCGGAGCAGCTGGACATACACCTCACGGACGGCCACGGGGTGCGGCATCCGCGGAGCGCGGCGCTGCTGCGGCGGCTGATGCCGGAGTTCAAGAACCGGTTCCAGGCGGAGCTTGAGGCGGAGCACATCGCTTGAGCGGGGAGTTTCCCCCCACCCCGCCCTCCCCCAGACTCCGTCCGGGGGACCCCCAACCTCCCTGCGCCCGCTTCGCGGCGCGACCGGGGCTCCGCCCCCAAGCCCCCATACGCCCTTCTGGGGGTCCCCCCACGCCCGCAGGGCGTAGGGGGAGTGTCCTCAAACGCCGGACGGGCTGGATGTGCGGCCGAGCCGCACATCCAGCCTCGCCGGCGATTGAGGCGCCGTCCCGGGCGCGAAATTCAGCCCGTCCGGCGTTTGAGGACATGCGGCCGAAGGTCGCATACGGGGTTCGGGGCGGAGCCCCGATTCGGGAAGGGGCGGGGTGGGGAACAGGCCCGCCGCAGGCGGCCCCCTACGCCCCCAGCAGCTTCCGCACCCGCTCCGCCCCCACCGCCAGCAGCAGCGTCGGCAGCCTCGGCCCCGTCTCCCTGCTCACCAGCAGCCGGTACAGCAGCGCGAAGAACGTCCGCTGCGCCACCTTCAGCTCCGGCGTCGGCTTCGCGTCCGGCTCCAGGCCCGCCATCACCTTCGGTACGCCGTAGACCAGCGTCGTCAGGCCGTCCAGGGACCAGTGCGTGTCCAGGCTCTCCAGGAGCAGCCGCAGCGACTCGCGGCCCTGCTCGTCGAGCGACGACAGCAGCTCCGTATCGGGCTCGGAGCGCACGACCGTCCGCGCCTCCGCCGGGACCTGCGAGGTGATCCAGTTCTCGGCGCGGTCCAGCCGGGGCCGGGCCTCGTCGAGCGAGGACAGCGGGTTCGACGGGTCGAGGTCGCTCAGGATGCGGATCGTCTGCTCGTCGTGCCCTGCCGTGATGTCGACGACCGACGCCAGCGTGCGGTACGGCAGCGGCCGCGGCGTCCGCGGCAGCTCTCCCGCCGCCGTGCGCGCGGCGCGCGAGTACGCCGCGGCGTCCGCCGCCAGCGCGGTCCCGTCCGAGACCTTGCTCTCCAGCTTGTCCCACTCGTCGTAGAGCCGCTGGATCTCCTGGTCGAAGGCGATCTTGAAGGACTGGTTCGGCTTGCGGCGCGCGTACAGCCAGCGCAGCAGCTGCGGCTCCATGATCTTCAGCGCGTCCGCCGGCGTCGGCACGCCTCCGCGCGAGGACGACATCTTCGCCATCCCGGAGATCCCCACGAACGCATACATGGGGCCGATCGGCTGCACTCCGTCGAAGATGTCACGCACGATCTGCCCGCCGACGACGAACGACGACCCCGGCGAGGAGTGGTCGACACCGCTCGGCTCGAAGATCACGCCTTCGTAGGCCCAGCGCATGGGCCAGTCGACCTTCCAGACCAGCTTGCCGCGGTTGAACTCGCTCAGCCGCACCGTCTCGCCGAAGCCGCACGCCGTGCAGACGTAGGTCAGCTCGGTGGTCTCGTCGTTGTACGAGGTGACGGTCGTGAGGTCCTTGTGGCACTGCCCGCAGTAGGGCTTGTACGGGAAGTAGCCCGCCGCCCCGCCGCTGCCGTCGTCCTCCTCGGCCGCGCCGGATCCCTCCGCCGCCTCCAGCTCCGCCTCGTCGAGGGGCTTCTGCGACTTCTTCGCGGGCGCCTTCTTCGTGCGGTACTGGTCGAGGATCGCGTTGATCTTCGCCCGGTTCTTCATCGCGTGCAGGATCTGCTCGCGGTACACACCTGACGTGTACTGCTCGGTCTGGCTGATGCCGTCGTACTCGACGCCCAGCTCGGCCAGGGACGCGGTCATCGCGGCCTTGAAGTGCTCGGCCCAGTTCGCGTGCGGAGAGCCTTCCGGCGCGGGCACCGAGGTCAGCGGCTTGCCGATGTGCTCGCCCCACGAGTCGTCCACACCGGGCACCCCGGCCGGAACCTTGCGGTATCGGTCGTAGTCGTCCCAGGAGATCAGGTGCCGGACCTCGTACCCACGCCGCCGGATCTCGTCGGCGACCAGGTGCGGGGTCATCACCTCACGCAGATTGCCCAGGTGGATCGGGCCCGAGGGCGAGAGGCCGGACGCGACGACGACCGGTTTGCCAGGCGCACGTCGCTCCGACTCGGCGATGACCTCGTCCGCGAAACGGGAGACCCAGTCGGTCTCGGTGCTGCTCTGAGCCACGATCGGCACGTCCTTGAATGCTTGGGGTTCTCTTGGGTTCTCGACAGGCGTCGTACGCCATTGTCCCAGACGGAACGGCTCCCCCTGAGGTTGCTCATCGCCGTGCTGATTCCGGGGAGAAATCCGAGGAGAAACAGGTTGCTGCCCCATGGGACACTTGACAACCGAAATAGCCCTCCCGACGAGACTCGACAAGAACGGAAGCTCATGGCCTCGGTCCCTTCCCTCGCTTCGACCGTGCAGCAGCGCCTCGCGGACGCCCTCTCGGCAGCCCTGCCGGAGGCCGGTTCCGCCGACCCCCTGCTGCGACGTAGCGACCGGGCCGACTTCCAGGCCAACGGCATCCTGGCGCTCGCCAAGAAGCTGAAGGGCAACCCGCGCGAGCTGGCGGCCAAGGTCGTCGGGGGTCTGTCCACCGGTGATCTGATCGAGGAGATCGAGGTCTCGGGCCCCGGCTTCCTCAACATCACGCTCACCGACGAGGCGATCGTGAAGACCCTCGCCGCGCGCGCCACCGACGACCGGCTCGGCGTCCCGTACGCGCAGAACCCGGGCACCACGGTCATCGACTACGCCCAGCCGAACGTGGCCAAGGAGATGCACGTCGGCCACCTGCGCTCCGCGGTGATCGGCGACGCGATGGTCCAGATCCTGAAGTTCGCGGGCGAGAAGGTGATCAGGCGCCACCACATCGGCGACTGGGGCACCCAGTACGGGATGCTCATCCAGTACCTGATCGAGCACCCGCACGAGCTGGACCACGAGGGCACCGAGGAGGTCTCCGGCGAGGAGGCCATGTCCTCCCTGAACCGCATCTACAAGGCTTCGCGCGCGCTCTTCGATTCCGACGAGGCGTTCAAGGACCGCGCCCGTAACCGGGTGGTGGACCTGCAGGCCGGGGACCCCGAGACGCGAGCCCACTGGCAGCGGTTCGTCGACGAGTCGAAGATCTACTTCTACTCGGTCTTCAACAAGCTGGACATGGAGATCCACGACGCCGACATCGTCGGCGAGTCCGGCTACAACGACATGCTCGACGAGACCTGCCGCCTCCTGGAGGAGTCGGGCGTGGCGGTCCGCTCGGAGGGTGCGCTGTGCGTCTTCTTCGACGATGTGAAGGGACCGGACGGCAACCCGACTCCGCTCATCGTCCGGAAGAGCAACGGCGGTTACGGCTACGCGGCCACCGACCTCTCCGCCATCCGCGACCGGGTGCAGCACCTCAAGGCGAACACGCTCATCTACGTCGTGGACGCCCGGCAGTCCCTGCACTTCAAGATGGTCTTCGAGACCGCGCGCCGGGCGGGCTGGCTGAACGACGAGGTCAAGGCCGTCCAGCTGGCGTTCGGCACGGTGCTCGGCAAGGACGGCAAGCCGTTCAAGACCCGTGAGGGCGAGACGGTACGGCTGGTGGACCTGCTGGACGAGGCGATCGAGCGGGCGACGGCGGTAGTCCGTGAGAAGGACGTCCAGAAGCAGCTCACCGAGGAGGAGATCGCGGAGCGCGGTACGCAGGTGGGCATCGGCGCGATCAAGTACGCCGACCTGTCGACGTCGGCGGCGCGGGACTACAAGTTCGACCTGGACCAGATGGTGTCGCTGAACGGCGACACGTCCGTGTACCTGCAGTACGCGTACGCCCGTATCCAGTCGATCCTCCGGAAGGCGGGCGAGGTCAAGCCGGCCGCGCACCCGGAGCTCGAACTGGCCGCGGCGGAGCGCGCGTTGGGTCTGCACCTGGACGAGTTCGGCGAGACGCTGGCGGAGGTCGCGGGCTCGTACGAGCCGCACAAGCTGGCCGCGTACCTCTACCGGCTGGCGTCGCTGTTCACGACGTTCTACGACCAGTGCCCGGTCATCAAGCCCGCGCCCGCGCGCGAGGTCGCCGAGAACCGCCTGTTGTTCTGCGACATGACGGCCCGCACGCTGCACCAGGGCATGGCGCTCCTCGGCATCCGCACCCCCGAGCGTCTCTGACTCCGGGGTCTCTGAGGGTCGGCCGACCCTCAGAGACCCTCAGGACGCGGGCTGCTCGACCCAGGCGCTCCTGTCCGGCCACCACCCGTACTGCTTCCGCCCCTCGATCGCGCTCGTACGGAACGGCTTCCCGCCGTCGTCGACGCGCACCGTGCCCCGCCGGTCCCCGCTGCTCCAGTCGAGCTCCAGGTACCAGCTGACGTCGTGTCCCTCGGTGTGGAGGTCGAGGTTCAGCACCTGCGGATCGTTGGACGCGACCTTGTACGGGAAGTCCTTGGCGGGCACGACGGTGTCCCCGTCCCGCCCCGCCACGGGCTTCACCAGCGGATGCGGCGCGTCCAGGTCGACGTCGAAGGTCTGTGGGGTGACACCGCCGCCGCAGCCGTCTCCCATCGAGTACGCGTCCCAGTCGAGGGGTGCGCTTCGCCCGACGACCCGTACGTGTACGGCGTTCAGCACCACGGAGTCCGCGGTCTTGCCCGTCGCTGTCAGCTGAAGCCGCATGCTGCCGCCGTCGACACCCCCCAGCGCACGGGCCCAGCCGCGGACGTCCTGCGGCGCAGGCTGTGGCGGGACAGCATCCGGAGCCTCGTCCAGCACATAGAACTGACCGCAGGGCTCGTCCCAGTTGTACGAGCTGACGCCCACCCGCAGCGGTACGCCACCCGTCGCCGGAGGCGTGGCCCGGCGGCTCGGAGCAGACGAAGCGGACGGGCTGCCGCTCGGCGACATGCTCACGGAAGGGCTCCCGCTCGGCGAGGCGCTGGAGGGTGTGGTGCGTGGTGCGGTGGTACCTGGCGGGGCACTGGCTCCGGAGACGGCGCCCGACCTCTTCCCGCCCTCGTCCCCGTTGGCCGCGTGAACGGCGAAGAAAGCGGCGGGCACGGCGAGGGCGACAACGGCCCCCGCACCAAGGGCGATTCGCATCCGGTTGCGGCCGCGGCCGCGCGGCGCGACGGCGGCTTCGGGCACGACCTCGGGCTCCGTGGCAGCGACCGGAACCTCGGTCTCCACAGCCTGTGGAACATCTGCCCGTGCCCGCTTCCGCGCGCCGTCCGCCAGAATCCAGCGCCGGTGCAGGTCCACCAGTTCGTCCGGCGTCGCCGCGCACAGCCGCGCGAGCCGCTCCACGGGGGCGTAGTCGGTCGGGACGGCGTCGCCGTTGCAGTACCGGTGCAGCGTGGACGTACTGACATGGAGCTTGCCCGCCAGCACGCCATAGCTGCGTCCGGAGCGGTCCTTGAGTTGCCTGAGCAGGGCCGCGAACTCCTCGGCCTCTGGCGTCGCCACTGCTGTGTTCCCCCTCGTGAGCCCTGCCGACTGTCCCGGATCGCCGTTCCAGGGACATGAAATCCGCCCAGGTCACAGTACGCGCCGCCGTTCCAGCATCCCCAATGGTTCAGGGCCTGTTGCGGCCGGAATCCGCCGAGGCCCAGCCTGTGATCAATGCGAAGCCACATCCGCGACAGCCTCATTGATGTCGTGGCGGCACTCGTACTGATCGCGGCGACCACGATCGTCACGGCCCTCATCTGCCGCTACTGACCCAACAGACCGACCACGGGGAGAACCGAACACCATGCGCAACACCGCCGTAGCCGCCACCGCTCTGCTGGCCGCCCTCTCACTGACCGCGTGCCAGTCCGCCGACGACGACGCAAAGAAGCCCAGCGCGTCGGCCCCGACCACGAGCGCCCCCGCGGCCGACACGACCGGGCCCACGACCGACGCCAAGACCCCGGCCGCGGACACGGCAAAGCAGCCCACGACGGGCACCAAGCCCACCTCCGCGGGCAAGGGAAAGACCGGCGGTGGCACCGGCACTGACACCGGCCCCGTCACCACCGCCTGCACCGACGCGAACACCAAGGTCACCGTCACCAAGGTGAGCCGCCCCATCAACCATCTGCTGCTCACCGTCACCAACACCGGCTCCAAGGCGTGCAACGCCTACCACGCCCCGTTGCTTCGCATCGACGAGGGCCAGGCCGTCACCCGGATCATGGACGAGAGCAAGCCGCAGGCGGTCGTCACGCTCTCCCCCGGGCAGTCCGGGTACGCGTCGATCCTCCTGTCCGCCGCCGACGGCAGCGGCGAGAACGGGCGTACGGCAAAGACACTCGGAGTCCTCTTCGCCCCGCGCAACGGTTCCGGCTCCATCGGCAGCCCCCACGTGCTCACCCTCCCCGCGAACACGTACACCGACGACTCCGTGGCCGTCAGTTACTGGCAGACCAGCATGTCCGACGCGCTCATGTACTGACCCGCACCACGTACTGACGCACCCCACGCGACAGCCCCCACCGGTTCCCCGGCGGGGGCTGTCACCGCATCCCGGTCACCTCAGGGGGTGCGACATCCTGCCCGAGGCTTCGTCGATCTCCACATGAGCCTTCTGCAGCAGTTGCGAGGCGATGTCCATGAGCGCCCGCGCGCCCGAGATCTCCTCGCCGACCCGGAGCTGCTCCGGGTCGGAGTGGTGGCGCTGGGCGTTACCGTGGCCGCGGATTTCCGTGCCGTCGCCCAGTCTCACCATGGCGGCCGCCCTGGTCCGGTCGCCTTCCTCCTGGAATTCCATCTCAACGTGCCATCCGACGAGTGTCTGCATGGCGGATCACCTCCAGCGGTACCTCCAGAGTGCGCCGCCGGGCCCGTGATCACCACATCACTGACCGAAATGGTGCGCACCCGACTTATTACGCTCAAGCGCTCACGGTGAACTCGCACCACACGATCTTCCCCGGATCGCGCTCGCCGACCCCCCACTTGTCGGCGAGCGCGGCCACGAGCAACAGACCCCGGCCCGACTCCTCGTCCGGCTCCCCTACCGCCGGCAGCCCGCCGCCACTGTCGTGCACCTCGACGCGCAATGCCCCGTCCCCGTCCCCGTAGAGCCACAGCTTCAGCCGGTAGCCCCGCCCGGGCGGCACGCCGTGCACGAGGGCGTTGGTGGCCAGCTCGCTCACACAGAGCAGTACGTCGTCCATACGCGCGCCGAGCCCCCAGTCGGTCACGGCCGTGCGTACGAACTCCCTGGCCGCGGGAACGGATCGCCGCTCACGTCGGTAGAACTGCTCGCGCAGACAGGGCTGTTGAATCAGGTCGTCCATGAGACGAGCGTCACTGACTGTGACTACGGTGGTGCAGTACGCGAGCCCGTACGAGAATTTCGTACGGGCCCGAAGTGCGTGACGTACGGACATGGGTGGGGAGTTGGACGTGTATGCACCCCAGAAAGCGGCAGCGGAAGAACGCGTCGGAGATGCGGTTGGTCGGCGCCCAGTTGGCGAAGTTTCGGGAAGCCGCGGGGCTCACCCAGCGCGAACTGGCCAGCGCGATCAATTTGAACCAGGAGACCGTCGCCTCGATTGAGCAGGGCCGCCGCCCGCTCAAGCCGGACCTCGCTGTTCGGCTGGACAGTTTGCTGGAGACGAAGAAGGCACTGGAGACAGCGGTCGCCAACATGCCCGAGATTGATCTGATCCCGGCGTGGGCGGAGGAGTACATGGACTTGGAGCGCGAGGCAATCGCCCTGTCCTCGTATCAGAACCAGGTCATCCCGGGTCAGCTGCAGACCGAGAGCTACGCCCGGGCCGTCTTCCGTAGCCGTATCCCCATCCTCGACGAGGATGAGATCACCAAGCGCGTCGCAACCCGAATTGAGCGCCAGGAGATCTTGCAGCGCAAGAACCCGATGAGCATCAGCTTCGTCATCTGGCAGCCGGTACTCATGCTTCGCCTTGGAGACGGGGAGATCCACTCGGAGCAGGTTCGCCACCTCCGCGTTTGCGCCGGACTCCCCGGTGTCTCCGTCCAGGTCATGCCGCTCGATCGAGGGTCGCACCCTGCGCTCGACGGCCCGTTCGTCATGCTGGAGACCCCGGATCATCAGTCCCTCGCGTACGCCGAAACTCAGCGCGGAAGTCAGCTCATTGCGGACCTCGACGAGGTGAGCATCCTTAGCCAGAGGTATGCGATGCTGCGGACTCAGGCCCTCAACCAAGAGGACACCGTGGGCCTGTTGGACCGCTTGCTAGGAGAGCAATGAGCACCGCACTGCACTGGTTCAAGTCCAGCTACAGCGGCAGCGACGGCGGCGACTGCCTCGAAGTCGCGTACGCCTGGCGCAAGTCCACGTACAGCAGCGATGAAGGCGGGGCCTGCGTCGAGGTCGCCGCCCACCCCGCCGCCGTCCACATCCGGGACTCCAAGAACCCCGACGGCCCCATGCTCACCCTCACCCCCGCCACCTGGGCCGCTTTCACCACCACCCTGCTCTGAGCCAAATTGTCAGTGGCGACGCATAAAGTCGCCTGCATGGTGATCAACCCGAACGCACTGGGCCTGGACCTGCCGCCCGGTGCCATGCGTGTCCAGCCGTCCCTCTGGTACGCGAACGAGCCCGCACAGCCGAACACTTGGGCGCGCCTGCTCCCCGCCCGGGAGGCGTCCGGCATGCACCCGGTGCTGCTCGTGAACGACGAGGACCGCTCCCTCACCTGGGACCGGGACCTCGATCTCGACCACATGTCGCATCCGGACGACCACGACCCGGAAGAAGTCCTCGCGTCCCTGTGGGACTACGACATGGAGGAGAACGAGGACGAGGAGGACGCCGACACCATCGCCCCGTTCACAGCCGAGTGGCCGGGCCTCGCCCCGGCGGGCGAGCCGGTGGCCGACGCGGACGCCACGGCCGCCCGTGTCGCCGCCGAACTGCTGGATGCCGGCCGGCTGCCCGGGGCGAGGGCCGGGCTGATTCCCGTACGTCGCGGCGCGGACATCCTCACCGCGCTGGGCTGGACCGGCGCCTGCAATCACGCGGACAGCGGCCTGCTCTCCACCGTCCTGCGTTCATGGGAGGACCGCTTCGGACTGCGCGTCGTCGCATTGCACTTCGACCGCTTGGACGTCTCCGTCGCGGCCCCGCCCCGCACGATGCCGGAGGCTCTGGCAGTCGCGGCCGAGCACCACGCGTTCTGCCCGGACACCGTACGGCAGGGGTACGACACGATCCGCGAGTACGCGGCGGAGGGCGTGCTGGGGAAGCAGCACTGGACGTTCTGGTGGGACTGACCCAGGAGCAGTTTTCGGCTGCCCTCGATTCGCATTGGTCTATACCTTGACTTGATCACGTCAAGCACGCTTGAGTGAGGTGCACAACCCCCCACCACGGCACGGCCGTTGCGTGCTAAGGAGTGATCGCGTGCTGAGACGACACCGCATCATGGCGTTGCTGATCGCCATCCTCGTAGGAAGCGGACTGGCGGCGGTCTTCATGCCCGCCGCGACCGCCGCCACCACGGACGCCTGCACCTCCGCGCCGAACTGGTCGGCCGGTACCTGGTACGGCACTGGCAACGTTGTCAGATACACGGACGGCAAGTACTACATCGCCGAGCACGACAACCCGGGCTACGACCCGACGATCAGCACCTGGTACTGGGACCCGTACAGCTGCAGCGGCGGCGGAGACCCGTCCCCGTCGGGCTTCGTCGTGAGCGAGGCGCAGTTCAACCAGATGTTCCCGAACCGGAATTCGTTCTACACGTACAGCGGGCTGAAGGCCGCGCTGAGCGCGTACCCGGGCTTCGCGACCACGGGCAGCGACACGGTCAAGAAGCAGGAGGCCGCGGCCTTCCTGGCGAATGTGAACCACGAGACGGGCGGTCTGGTCCACATCGTGGAGCAGAACCAGGCCAACTACCCGCACTACTGCGACTGGAGCCAGCCCTACGGCTGCCCCGCGGGCCAGGCGGCGTACTACGGCCGCGGGCCGATCCAGCTCAGCTGGAACTTCAACTACAAGGCGGCGGGCGACGCGCTCGGCATCGATCTGCTGGGCAACCCCTGGCTTGTGCAGAACGACGCGGCCGTGGCCTGGAAGACCGGCCTCTGGTACTGGAACACCCAGAACGGCCCGGGCACGATGACCCCGCACAACGCGATGGTCAACCAGGCGGGCTTCGGCCAGACCATCCGCTCGATCAACGGCTCGCTGGAATGCGACGGCAGGAACCCGGCGCAGGTCCAGAGCCGGGTGAACAGCTACACGCAGTTCACGCAGATCCTCGGTGTGCCCACCGGATCCAACCTGTACTGCTGACCCACCCCCCACAACAGGCCGTGGGCCGGGGAGAACATTCCCCCGGCCCGCGGTCAGCCATGTGAGCCCCCATGGCGCACGGTCACCGTGGACACTCCCTGTTCACACGACCCCAGGCAACCCACAGGATCTTCTCCCCGTCCTCCGGGATCGAGAGGCACCCGGGCCCAACCGGGCGCTCCAGTCGGGGGGTTGAGGAGAGAGACGTTGATACGTGCCCGGAGAGCATGGGCCACCGCGATAGCGGTGCTCACGGTGGCGGGAGTGTCGCCGGCCGTGGCTCACGCCCAGCCGCAGCCACCTGATGTCACACCCGTCACGGCGGCGAACGACGAGGATGGCCTGCCGCCCGGCTGGCGGATCACGAACACCGACGGGGAGCAGACGCTGGAGTGGCGCTCCCCGCGCCCGGTGCCGGCGGGCGACGCGCGCGTGGAGTTCCACGCCGACGGCAAGCTGGTCGGCGTGCCAGACACGGAGGAAGACGGCCGGACCTTCCGGCTGCCCCTCGACGACGCACGCACAGCGGATCTGGCGGACCTTCAGGTGCTGGCGGCCGGCCGACGGCTGGACCAGAAGGCCGACGGCGCCCGTGACGGGCGCTCCCCGTCCGCCGCGAAACCGCCTGCCGAGCTTCCGGCCGGCGCCGTCGACCCGGGCAAGCCCGGCACGTACCGCACGGTCACCGGCGAGTACGCGCTCGCCCCGGTCCGTCTGCCCGGCTTCCCGGCGCCTGTCGAGATGCGCGGCGTCGTCGTCGCGCCGAAGGGAGCCACGGGCAAGCGTCCGGTCGCACTGTTCCTGCACGGCCGGCATGCCACGTGCTACGTCCCGGGCAGCGGGGAGCCGAACATCGACTGGCCGTGCGCGAAGGGCGCCAAGCCGATCCCGAGCCACCGGGGCTATCTGCGCGACCAGGAACTGCTGGCCTCCCAGGGCTATGTGACCGTGTCGATCTCCGCCAACGGCATCAACGGCCAGGACGGGAACGCCGAGGACGGCGGCGCGCAGGCGCGCTCCTCCCTGGTGCGCAGCCACCTGGCCCGCTGGGCCGACTGGGCCGCAAAGCCCGCCGCGGCACCCGCGGGCGTACGCAAGGCGCCGAAGGCCGACCTGTCCCGCGTCCTGCTCGTCGGGCACTCGCGCGGCGGCGAGGGCGTCAACCGTGCCGCCATGGACAGCCTGTACCCGCCCCCGCCCGCCCAGGACGGTTACCGGGAAAAGGTGCGCTGGAACATCCGCGGGACCGTGCTCATCGGGCCGACGATCTTCGGCCACAACCCCGTGCCGGACGTGCCGTCGCTGACGATCCTGCCGGGCTGCGACGGCGACGTCTCCGACCTCCAGGGCCAGGTGTACGCCGACGGCACCCGCGGGGTCAGCCGGGGCAAGGCACTGCACAGCGCGGTCTACATGGTCGGCGCCAACCACAACTACTTCAACAGCGAGTGGACGCCGGGCCAGGCGCAGGCACCCGCCGACGACGACTTCGGCCACGACCCCGAGCGGCCGGACCCGGTGTGCTCGCCGGGCACCGCGACCCGGCTGACCGCCGACCAGCAGCACCGGGCAGGCGCCACCTACATCGCCGCCGCGGCCAGGCTGTTCGTCGCCGGTGACGACCGGGTGCGCGAGCTGCTCGACGGCTCGGGCCGCCGGGCTCCCTCCGCCGACCCCGCGCGGGTGCTGACTCACGCGGTCGGCGCGAACCGCGGCGCCGGGTTCCTCCCGGACGGCTCCGTGAAGGTGACCGGCGGACGGCTGTGCTCCGCGATCGATCCCGACCCGCGCGTCGCCTGCCTGAACACGGAGGCGGGCGGCTCCTCGCCGCACTTCGCGCACTGGCAGCCGGAGCGCGAGAAGGGCCGTTCCGCGGTGACGCTGCGCTGGAGCGCGCCGGGTTCGGCGGTGACGGTGCGCCCCGCAAAGCCGCTCTCCGTCAAGGACGCCAAGAGCCTCGCGCTGCGCGTCTTCGTGCCGCCGAACTCCACCGGCACACAGCTTGACGTGTCCGTCACCGACGCCTCCGGCAAGCGGGCGAACCTCGGCCGCGTACGGGTGGACGGCCTGCCCGGCAGCGACCGCACCTCCTCCTACTGGGCGCGCGAGGTGCGCGTACCGCTCACCGCCGCCACCCGCTCCGGCCTCGACCTGCGCCGCATCGCCTCCCTGGAGCTGACCCCGCGCACCCGCTCCGGGCAGGCGTGGCTGATGGACGCCTGGGCGTGGAGCCCCGGCACCCCCGCGGTGTCGCAGGCCCCGCTGACCCGTATCGACATCGGCCGCATCAAGGTCAAGGAGGGCGACTCGGGCGTCCGCACGTACCGGGTGCCCGTCCGCGCGTCCGGGAAGGGCAGCGGCACGGTCCGGCTGTACGTCCTCGACCCGGTCACCGGCAAGGCGAAGGACCGGCTGGTGACGGTGCGGCCCGGCGGGGGCATCGACGTTTCGGTGCAGGTTAAGGGCAACAAGCGGTACGCCTGGGACGTGTCCCACGACCTGCTCGTGAAGGCGGTGCGCGGGACCGTCATCGGCTCGCACTCCGGAGGGGTCATCGCCGAGAACGACGACCCGATGCCCAAGATCACCGTCAAGCCGGTCGCCGACAAGGTGACCGAGGGGCAGCCCCTGAAGTGGCAGGTCGCCCTGTCCGCGCCCGCCGACGTGGAGATCACGAGCACGCTGACGTTCGTCCCCGTCCCGAGCCGCCGCGAGCTGTCCACGGCGGACGTCGAGCGGCAGTGGCTGCTCGACCTGATCGGCGAGGTCCCGGACGGTGAAGTGCCGCTGTCCCAGCTGAAGTACGCCTCCCTGTGGGCGTCCGTACCGACCGGGAAGACGAGCGCGGAGCTGCGCGTGCCCACGTTCCGCGACCAGGTGGCCGAACCGACGGAGTACGTGGGCATCCAGTCCCTCGACGACGAGGACAAGCCGCACGGCCCGGTCCTGACCGGCACGGTGCTCGACGCGTCGTAGGCACAACCGCGTTGGTCACGCGGGCGTGGGCCGGCACCCCGGTTCACGCGCGCGTGGCCTGGGGTGCCGGGGCGTCCTTCGTCAGCGAACTGCGCCGAGGCCCTGCGCGACCTCGGTCGCCCAGTAGGTGAGGATCATGCTCGCACCGGCCCGCTTGATGCCGAGCAGCGTCTCCGCGATCGCCTTGTCCCGGTCGATCCAGCCCTTCTCGGCCGCAGCCTCGACCATCGCGTACTCACCGCTGATCTGGTACGCGGCGACCGGCACGTCGACGGACTCGGCGACCTTCGCCAGCACGTCGAGGTAGGGACCCGCGGGCTTGACCATGACCATGTCGGCGCCCTCTTCGAGGTCCAGCGCCAACTCCCGCAGGGACTCCCGGAGGTTGGCGGGGTCCTGCTGGTACGTCTTGCGATCGCCCTTGAGGGAGGAGCCGACGGCCTCGCGGAAGGGTCCGTAGAAGGCCGACGAGTACTTCGCCGTGTACGCGAGGATCGCGACATCCTCGTGGCCGGTCTGGTCCAGCGCGTCGCGAGTGACGCCGACCTGCCCGTCCATCATGCCGCTGGGGCCCACGACATGAACGCCCGCGTCGGCCTGCACCTGGGCCATCTCGGCGTACCGCTCAAGGGTGGCGTCGTTGTCGACGCGGCCGTCGGCGTCCAGGACGCCGCAGTGGCCGTGGTCGGTGTACTCGTCCAGACACAGGTCCGACATGATGACGAGCTCGTCGCCGACCTCGGCCTTCACGTCCCTGATCGCGACCTGCAGAATCCCGTCCGGGTCCGTCCCCGCGGTCCCCGCACCGTCCTTCTTCGCGTCCTCCGGCACCCCGAACAGCATGATCCCGGCGACGCCTGCCTCCAGGGCCTCGACGGCGGCCTTCCGCAGGGTGTCGCGGGTGTGCTGCACGACGCCGGGCATGGCGCTGATCGGCACGGGCTCGTGGATGCCCTCGCGGACGAAGGCGGGAAGGATCAGATCGGCGGGGTGAAGACGAGTCTCGGCGACCATGCGGCGCATGGCGGGGGTGGTGCGCAGCCGCCGTGGCCGCGCGCCGGGAAAGGATCCGTACGCAGTCATATGGGAACGGTACGCCTGTCGGTGGGGGTCACGTACCGACAGCCCGTCGGCGGGGGCAGTGCCGCTGCGCGGGGCTTGTTCCCCACCCCCGCCCCTTCCCGAACTGGGGGCAAGCCCCCAGACCCCGACGGGGCTTCGCCCCGGACCCCGTACGCGACCTTCGGCCGCATGTCCTCAAACGCCGGACGGGCTGAATAATTCAGCCCCGCCGGCGTTTGAGGCGCGGGGGTCCGGGGGCAGCGCCCCCGGTTACGGGAAGGGGCGGGGTGGGGGAACAAACCCCCCGCCCCGCCCCGCGAAACCCGCACCGCGCCGCCGACGCTACGTCGTCCTCCGACGCCGCCCCCCGGGCCGCCGCTCACTCGGCCGCGTCACATGCTCCCCCGCCTCCAGCGCCGCCATCCTCCGCCGCGCCCCGAACTCCGCGAGCGCCTCCGCGAGCTTGTGCACCGACGGCTCGGGGGACAGCACGTCCACCCGCAGCCCGTGCTCCTCCGCGGTCTTCGCGGTCGCAGGACCGATGCACGCGATCACGGTCACGTTGTGCGGCTTCCCGGCGATGCCGACCAGGTTCCGCACCGTCGACGACGACGTGAAGAGCACGGCGTCGAAGCCGCCGCCCTTGATCGCCTCGCGCGTGTCCGCCGGCGGCGGCGACGCCCGTACCGTCCGGTAGGCCGTGACGTCGTCGACCTCCCAGCCGAGTTCGATCAGGCCCGCGACCAGCGTCTCGGTCGCGATGTCGGCCCGCGGCAGGAAGACCCGGTCGATCGGGTCGAAGACGGGGTCGTACGGCGGCCAGTCCTCCAGCAGACCGGCCGCGGACTGCTCACCGCTCGGTACAAGGTCCGGCTTCACGCCGAAGTCCACCAGTGAGGCAGCGGTCTGCTCCCCCACCGCCGCGACCTTGATCCCCGCGAAGGCCCGCGCGTCGAGCCCGTATTCCTCGAACTTCTCCCGTACCGCCTTCACGGCGTTCACCGAGGTGAAGGCGATCCACTCGTAGCGGCCCGTCACCAGGCCCTTGACCGCGCGTTCCATCTGCTGCGGTGTCCGCGGCGGCTCGACGGCGATCGTCGGTACCTCGTGCGGCACTGCGCCGTACGAACGAAGCTGGTCGGAGAGCGAGGCCGCCTGCTCCTTGGTCCGCGGCACGAGCACCTTCCAGCCGAACAGCGGCTTGGACTCGAACCACGCGAGCTGGTCGCGCTGAGCAGCGGCACTGCGCTCACCGACCACGGCTATGACGGACTGGTGGCCGTCGGGCGAGGGCAGCACCTTCGCCTGCTTCAGGGTCTGGGCGATCGTGCCGAGCGTCGCGGTCCAGGTGCGCTGCCGCGTCGTGGTCCCGGCGACCGTGACCGTCAGTGGGGTGTCGGGCTTGCGGCCCGCGGCCACCAGCTCGCCCGCCGCCGCGGCGACCGTCTCCAGCGTCGTGGAGACGACGACCGTGCCGTCGCTCGCGCCGACCTCGGTCCAGCAACGCTCGCTCGCGGTGCGGGCGTCGACGAAGCGGACGTCCGTGCCCTGAGCGTCGCGCAGCGGCACACCGGCGTACGCGGGCACACCCACCGCGGTGGCGACACCGGGCACGACCTCGAAGGGAATCCCCTCCGCGGCGCAGGCGAGCATCTCCTGACCTGCGTCGGTGTCCAGGCCGGGATCGCCGGTCACCGCACGGACGACCCGCTTGCCGTGGCGCGCGGCCTCCATGACAAGATTGGCCGCATCCCTGAGGACGGGGATTCCGGCGGCTGTTGACGCGTCGTCAACAACCGTTAGTTCAGGCGTGCTTACATTCGCCCGCGCATGGCTGCGTACGACGTCGAGCACATCCGGTTCGGCGATCAGTACGTCCGCTCGCGCGAGCGCTTCGACGGCGCGCAGTGTCAGCAGTCCGGGGTCGCCGGGACCGGCGCCGAGGAAAGTGACGTGCCCGTGTGCCGAGAGCGTCGAGGATGCGTTGTTGGTGGGGCTGGTGGGGCTCAAAGTGCTCGCTCCCCCATAAGACCGGCCGCACCCTTGGCGAGCATCTCGGACGCGAGTTCGCGACCGAGCGCGATGGCGTCGCCGTGCGACGTGGGTACGGGACCGGTGGTGGACAGCTGCACCAGCGTGGAACCGTCGGTCGTGCCGACGACGCCGCGCAGGCGCATTTCGGTGACAACCTGTCCGTCGGCCAGCAGGTCGGCCAGCGCACCCACAGGTGCGGAGCAGCCGGCCTCCAGGGCGGCGAGCAGGGAACGCTCGGCGGTCACGGCGGCCCGGGTGTGCGGGTCGTCGAGCTCGGCGAGCGCGGCGGCGAGGTCCGCGTTGACCGCGGCACACTCGATCGCCAGTGCCCCCTGGCCGGGGGCGGGCAGGACGAAGTCGACCGACAGGAAGTCGGTGACCTCGTCGATCCTGCCGAGGCGGCTGAGCCCGGCCGCGGCAAGCACCACGGCGTCCAGCTCTCCGCTGTGTACGTATCCGATCCGGGTGTCGACGTTGCCGCGGATCGGCACGGTCTCGATGCTCAGGCCGTGCGCGCGTGCGTACGCGTTGAGCTGCGCCATGCGGCGCGGCGAACCCGTTCCGATCCGGGAGCCGTTCGGCAGCCGGTCGAAGGTCAGCCCGTCGCGGGCCACCAGCGCGTCCCGCGGGTCCTCGCGCGGCGGCACGGCCGCCAGCGTCAGGTCCTCGGGCTGCGCGGTGGGCAGGTCCTTCAGGGAGTGGACGGCGAAGTCGACGTCACCCCGCAGCAGGGCGTCCCGCAGGGCGGTGACGAAGACCCCCGTACCGCCGATCTGCGCGAGACTCTCACGGGAGGTGTCTCCGTACGTGGTGATCTCGACGAGCTCGACGGCACGGCCGGTCAACTGGCGCACCGCCTGAGCCACTTGCCCGGACTGAGCCATGGCCAGCTTGCTGCGCCTGGTCCCGAGCCTCAAGGCCCTCTCGGTCATACTCGCCCTCGATTCGGGTCATTCATGTCGGCCCGGCTGACGGATGCGACCGTCTCCGGGTCGAGGTCGAAGAGTGTCCGCAGCGCGTCCGCGTACCCGGCGCCGCCGGGCTCGCTGGCCAGCTGCTTGACCCGCACGGTGGGCGCGTGCAGGAGCTTGTCGACGACGCGGCGCACGGTCTGGTTGATCTCGGCGCGCTGCTTCTCGTCGAGACCGGTCAACCGGCCCTCCAGGCGCGCCATCTCACCGGCGACCACATCGGCGGCCATCGTGCGCAGGGCGATGACGGTCGGGGTGATGTGCGCGGCGCGCTGGGCCGCGCCGAAGGCGGCGACCTCGTCGGAGACGATGCGCCGCACCTGGTCCACGTCGGCGGCCATGGGGGCGTCGGCGGAGGCCTCGGCGAGCGACTCGATGTCGACGAGCCGCACACCGGCGAGGCGGTGGACGGCGCCGTCGATGTCCCGCGGCATGGCGAGATCGAGCAGCGCGATCCGTACGTCGCCATTGGCCCGCGTCGTCCGGGTGCCGGATGCGGTGCGGATGGTCCGTCCCGCGTTGTCGACCCAGGCCGCGTGCTGCGCAGCTTCGTCGGCGTGCCGGTCGTTCAGCCCCACCGGGCAAGCATCGGCGAGCTCGCTGTCGGCACGCCCTTCGGGCGTGTCCTCAATCGCCGGACGGGCTGAATATTCCAGCCCCGCCGGGTCCGGGGCGGAGCCCCGGCCGGAGAGCGTCGCGTCCGTACCGGTGTTACTCACACCCGTGTCGCCGAACGACGTGCCCGCAACTGACTTGTCGGCCACGCGGCCGTCCCGTGCCGCCGCCGCGGCAAGGCGCGCCACCAGGCTGCCGTCCGGCGCGCGCAGGCTGTCGCCCGCACCCGCGTCCGGAGCGGAGGGCGCCACCGCGAGGGCCGCCGCGATCGACTCGGCCGTCAGGACAAGACCCGTCGCGCCGGTGCAGGACACCACGGCGTCGGCACGTGTCAGCTCATCGGCGAGGCCGTCCATCGTGACCGCGCGCGCCGTCACCCCGCCGGGCTCGCCCAGCGCCGCGGCCAGTCGCTCCGCACGATCCAGCGTCCGGTTGGCGATGACCAGTTCACGTACGCGCAGGCGCGCGAGCGTCGTCGCGGCGAGCGAGGACATCGAGCCGGCGCCGATCACCAGCACCCGCTTGTCCGCGGCCCACTCCTCGACGTCCGCGCCGTCCGCGAGCTGCTCCAGTCCGAAGGTGACGAGCGACTGCCCGGCCCGGTCGATCCCGGTCTCGCTGTGCGCGCGCTTGCCGACGCGCAGCGACTGCTGGAAGAGGTCGTTGATCAGGCGGCCCGCGGTGTGCAGCTCCTGCCCGAGCGCGAGGGCGTCCTTGATCTGCCCGAGGATCTGGCCCTCGCCGACGACCATGGAGTCCAGGCCGCAGGCCACCGAGAAGAGGTGGTGGACGGCCCGGTCCTCGTAGTGCACGTAGAGATAAGGAGTGAGCTCCTCGAGCCCGACGCCGCTGTGCTGCGCGAGCAGCGTGGACAGCTCGGCGACGCCCGCGTGGAACTTGTCCACGTCCGCGTACAGCTCGATGCGGTTGCAGGTGGCCAGCACCGCCGCCTCGGTGGCGGGCTCCGCGGCCAGCGTGTCCTGGAGCAGCTTGATCTGCGCGTCCGCGGACAGCGAGGCCCGCTCCAGCACGCTCACCGGCGCACTGCGGTGGCTCAGTCCGACGACCAGAAGACTCATGCCGGCATCACGGCGGGCATGTCCCCGTCCGGTCCCTTCCGGCCTGCCGCGGCCTCGGCCTCCTCGCCGGCCTTCCGCTGCTCGTGGAAGGCGAGGATCTGCAGCTCGATCGAGAGGTCGACCTTGCGCACATCGACGCCGTCGGGCACGGAGAGGACGGTGGGGGCGAAGTTGAGGATGGAGGTGACACCGGCGGCGATCAGGCGCTCGCACACCTGCTGCGCGGCACCGGCGGGCGTCGAGATGACGCCGATGGACACCCCGTTGTCGCTGATGATCTTCTCGAGTTCGTCGGTGTGCTGGACCGGAATCCCGGCGACGGGCTTTCCGGCCATGGTGGCGTCGGCGTCGATGAGCGCGGCGACCCGGAAGCCACGGGAGGCGAACCCGCCGTAGTTGGCGAGCGCGGCGCCGAGGTTACCGATGCCGACGATGACAACCGGCCAGTCCTGTGTGAGGCCGAGCTCACGGGAGATCTGGTAGACGAGGTACTCCACGTCGTAGCCGACGCCCCGCGTCCCGTAGGAGCCGAGGTAGGAGAAGTCCTTGCGCAGCTTCGCGGAGTTGACCCCGGCGGCGGCCGCGAGCTCTTCGGAGGAGACCGTGGGTACGGACCGCTCGGACAGCGCGGTCAGTGCGCGAAGGTACAGCGGAAGACGGGCGACGGTGGCCTCGGGGATTCCTCGGCTACGGGTCGCCGGTCGGTGATTTCGGCCAGTTGCCACGGTGCTCCTGCGGGATGAGCGAGGCTGCAGGCGGCCAGACGTCCAAGGACCGCCCCGTCGAATGCAGGCTATGTCTTTGTGAACGCGTGCACAAAGATGGTGTCCGTTTTGTCCGCGCAAAGTGACCGGGGTCACGCAATCCGGCCACACGATCCTGGAACCGTGAACCGCATCGGTCCGTTGAAGAGCCGAAGGGGGCAAAGCCGTACACACTCCTCACGATGACGCCCCCGAGACCGCTCTACTGTGCCCTGTCCGTGTCGCGTCCGGATAGAGCCGGACCCGCCGGAAAAACCCAGCAGAACGTGCACGGTGGTCACGAACCTTCCGGTCAGGCCCCCAGCGCGCGGCGAAGCCGTCCGGCATCCACGCGCCAGAAGGTGTGCTGCTCCCCGTCGACCAGGACGACCGGAATCTGCTCCCAGTAGGCACGGTGCAGCGCTTCGTCCTGAGTGATGTCCTTCTCCTCGAAAGACGCACCCGTCTCGGCGCACACCTCCTCGATCACCGACCGCGCGTCGTCACACAGATGACACCCCGGCTTCCCGATCAGCGTCACCACGCGCTCGCCGGCCTTCTTCTTCGTACGCCGCAACACAGGACTCATGCAGCCATTCTCCGCCCGCCCGCGCGCGTTGCGTCCCCCATGCCCCGCATGACGAATCGCCGGTTTAACAGGCAGGTCGCAGAGAGTTCACGCCATGGCATCCCGGCGTGTCGGGAAGTACCGAACAGACTGGCTATGCTCACGACATGGCCGCACTGGGATGGCTCACCCCCCGTAGGCGCTCCGCCACAGCACGGAGCGTGCTCGCAGGCGAGGCAGCAGCCGAGGCAGCGCGCAAGTCGTCACAGCAGTTCGAGGCACTCGACGCGCTCGAAGCGAAGGACGGCACTGCCACGGCCGAACCGGAATTCCCCGTCACGGGGGACGACCGGGCAGCCGCCTTCTTCGACCTCGACAACACCGTGATGCAGGGCGCCGCGATCTTCCACTTCGGCCGCGGCCTGTACAAGCGGAAGTTCTTCCAGCGCCGTGAACTCGCCCGTTTCGCCTGGCAGCAGACCTGGTTCCGCCTCGCCGGCGTCGAGGACCCGGACCATATGCAGGACGTCCGCGAGTCCGCCCTGTCCATCGTCAAGGGCCACCGCGTCTCCGAGCTGATGTCGATCGGCGAGGAGATCTACGACGAGTACATGGCCGACCGCATCTGGCCGGGCACCCGTGCACTCGCCCAGGCGCACCTCGACGCCGGCCAGAAGGTCTGGCTGGTGACCGCGGCCCCTGTGGAGACCGCGACGATCATCGCCCGCCGCCTCGGCCTGACCGGCGCGCTCGGCACCGTCGCCGAGTCCGTCGAGGGCGTGTACACCGGCAGGCTGGTCGGCGAACCGCTGCACGGACCCGCCAAGGCAGAGGCAGTACGGGCGCTGGCCCACGCCGAGGGCCTGGACCTGACCCGCTGCGCGGCGTACAGCGACTCGCACAACGACATCCCCATGCTGTCGCTGGTGGGACATCCGTACGCCATCAACCCGGACACCAAGCTCCGCAAGCACGCGCGCGCCCGCGAGTGGCGGCTGCGCGACTACCGGACGGGCCGCAAGGCGGCCAAGGTGGGCATTCCGGCCGCCGCCGGCGTGGGCGCCATCGCGGGCGGAACCGCCGCAGCGGTCGCCCTGCACCGCCGCCGCCGCTGACGCACACCTGCCCGGTTTCCAGGCGGACACGGGCGGCGCGCCCCCTGCCATTCCAGGGGCCTTGCCCCGGCGCGCCCCCGGCCAGTCCTGTTGCCGCGGCGCGGGCGCAATCCACCGCCCGACCGGACAGATCGCGACGCAATTCGATCAACAAGCGTTCACAATCTGCTACTTGATACGTCGCCGAGACGTAACGGAAGCGACGGAAACGGCGATTTGAGCAACTGGGTGTAGCACTGCCTGTACGAAGCGTTATTCTCCTCAGACGCATGACGGACCACCACCAGTCCCCACGACGGGTGAACGGTCCCGCACTGCACGTGATGGAAGCTCTGCCTCTGGGAGTCCCGTGTACCCACATGTCGGGGTTGACGCCTCGGGCCTGGCTACGCTGCGCGCAGCGGTCCTCGACCACTTGCGCGGCTTCGTCCCCACCGCGTACGCCGTCCCCGCATTCGCCATGCCCCGCCTTGCCGTAAGCGGCCCCGCCGCCCCCTGCTACGCCCTGGCCGACGGCCGCGCGGCGGTTGGCAGACGGGGCAGGGGCGGCTCCGGTGCCCCGACCACCGCCCGCCGTCCGAGTGCCGACAGTGACAGCGCACGCATGATGGAACTGGTCGAGCGCGCCCAGGCGGGCGAGGCCGAGGCCTTCGGCCGTCTCTACGACCAGTACAGCGACACCGTCTACCGCTACATCTACTACCGGGTCGGCGGTAAGGCGACGGCGGAGGACCTCACCAGCGAGACCTTCCTGCGCGCCCTGCGCCGTATCTCCACCTTCACCTGGCAGGGCCGGGACTTCGGTGCCTGGCTGGTCACCATCGCCCGCAACCTGGTGGCCGACCACTTCAAGTCCAGCCGCTTCCGGCTGGAGGTCACCACCGGCGAAATGCTCGACGCCAACGAGGTCGAGCGCAGCCCCGAGGACTCCGTCCTGGAGTCCCTTTCGAATGCCGCACTGCTGGAAGCCGTCCGCAAGCTCAACCCCCAGCAGCAGGAGTGCGTCACTCTGCGCTTCCTGCAGGGCCTCTCGGTCGCCGAGACGGCCAGGGTCATGGGCAAGAACGAGGGTGCGATCAAGACCCTCCAGTACCGCGCGGTGCGCACCCTTGCCCGGCTCCTTCCCGACGACGCCCGCTGACCCGACCCCAACTCACAATCGGTGACGCCTCGATGACGCACTGGTCCGATCATCTTTCGCGCGTAACCCAAGTGCCGCGACGCTCGTTGTGCGGGATGCAGGCTCCCTGTGGTCACGCCATGCCCACAGCCACTCACTCGATCGTGTGGATGTGCTCAAGGCGTGCAACCCTCCAGACCCCCAGGGGAGTCGATCGTCATGACGAGAGGAGGTGCCGCCAGTGATCGCGAACGTATCGGCGCACCGGCGGGCGAGCGCCTTCGCCCAGGCCTTGGAAGATCAGGCGGCCGGACAGCCCGAAGAATCGGTCGAACCGACCGAGCCCGGACGGCTGTTGGCTCTGGCGAACGGTCTCGGCGAGCTGCCGAAACCGGAGATGGATCCCGAGGTCAAAGTGGTGCAGCGAGCACAGCTCGTGGCCGCCATGGAAGAGATGTTCGCCTCGGCAGGTGCGTCCCCGGGCTCCGCGGTGCCCGGGCAGCGGACCGGCCGGGGCGCCCATCGCGCCTCCCCACTCCGGAAATTGCGACCACGCTCCCGCTGGTCGAAGGGCCTCGCGGCCGGCGGCTTGACCGTCGGAGTCGCCGCGGGAGCCTTCAGCGGGGTGGCCGCAGCCAGTTCCGACGCGCTGCCCGGTGACTCGCTCTACGGGCTGAAGCGTGGCATGGAAGATTTCAAGCTCGGGCTGGCGGACGACGACTCCGACCGCGGCGAGCTCTACCTCGACCAGGCGTCCACCCGCCTGAGCGAGGCCCGGCGCCTGATGGAGCGGGACCGCGCGGGCGCCATGGACCACGAATCACTGGGCGAGGTCCGCCGCGCGCTCAACGGCATGCGGCACGACGTGAGCGAGGGCCACCGCCTGCTGCACGCGGAGTACGCACGGGACGGCTCGCTCGGCCCGATGGCGACGCTCAATTCGTTCGCCAGGTCCCACCGCGACACGTGGAACGGTCTGCGCGACCGGCTGCCCGCTCAGCTGGCCGACGTCGGCGACGAGGTGAACTCCGCCTTCGACGCCATAGACCAGGAGGTCGGCCCGCTGGAGTCGCTGCTGCCCCGGGCCCCGGAGAAGGGCCGCGGCTCCCAGCCGTCCGGCTCCACGCAGGACTCCGGACGCACCACGGGCCCTGGTCGTACGTCACCGGCCTCACCCGGCGAGGACGACAGCCCGCCGGGAGACAGCGGCAAACTCAACCCGTCGGGCTCGACCACCACGGCGGACGAGGGCCTCCTGGGCGGCAACACGGGCGGCCTGTTCGAGCCCCCGGCGACCGGCACATCGCCGGCCCCGTCCGGCGACATCTCGACGATGCCGCAGCCGGATGTAACGATCCCGCCGCTGCTGCCGGGGATCCTGCCGGGTCTCGGCTTCGAGAGCGACGACGAATAGCGGTACTGGCTCTACGTGGCAGGGAGGGGAAGCCCTCCCTGCCACGTACGTCAGAAGAACACGGACCGGCGCTGCACCAGCAGCTTGTACAGCGTGTGCTGGATCTGCTCCCGGACCTGGTCCGTCAGGTTGAACATCAGCATCGGATCCTCCGCGGCCTCCGGCGGGTACCCGTCCGTCGGAATCGGCTCGCCGAACTGAATCGTCCATTTCGTCGGCAGCGGCACCGCACCCAGCGGCCCCAGCCACGGAAACGTCGGCGTGATCGGGAAGTAAGGGAACCCCAGCAGCCGCGCCAGAGTCTTCGCGTTGCCGAGCATCGGGTAGATCTCCTCGGCCCCGACGATCGAGCACGGCACGATCGGCGCCCCGGCCCGCAGCGCCGTCGACACGAACCCGCCGCGCCCGAACCGCTGAAGCTTGTAGCGGTCGCTGAACGGCTTCCCGATGCCCTTGAAGCCCTCCGGCATCACCCCGACGACCTCGCCGCGCTGCAGCAGCCGCTCGGCGTCCTCCGAGCAGGCCAGCGTGTGCCCGGCCTTGCGGGCCAGTTCGTTGACCACGGGCAGCATGAAGACCAGGTCCGCGGCGAGCAGCCGCAGATGCCGGTTCGCCGGGTGGTTGTCGTGGACGGCGACCTGCATCATCAGCCCGTCCAGCGGAAGCGTCCCGGAGTGGTTGGCCACCACCAGCGCCCCGCCGTCGGACGGGATGTTCTCGATGCCCTTCACCTCGACCCGGAAGTACTTCTCGTACAGCGGCCGGACCATCGACATCAGGACCTGGTCGGTGAGCTCCTTGTCGTAACCGAACTCGTCGACCTCGTAGTCACCGGTGATCCGCCGGCGCAGAAACGCCAGCCCGCCCGCGATACGCCGCTCCCAGCCGCCGTCGTCGCCCGCCGGCTGCGGGAGCGCCCCGGGCTCCTCGCCGGGCGTCTCGGAAGCCCTCAGCACCCCCTGATGCCCCGGCAGGGGGCTGACCGGAACCTCGTGTACCGCCGCGGGCTCGGCCTTCCGGCGGCCCCCCGCAGGGCGTCGCCGCGCCGCACGCTGAGCGCCGGCGCGCGAACGGTCGTCGTCGAACGGAATGACCTTGGCGTCCGCCATCGTTGGCTGCGCTCCTTATTCGGCGTCGCTCTGAGCCGTCTTCGTGGCCTTCGTGGCTTTCGTACGCGCACTGCCCACGCAAGGCAGTGCCGCCGCCACCTGGTCAACAGCCTTGGCCAGGGCTTCCGGCGGCAGCAGCCCCGGGCCCCGGCTGCGGGCGAAGTCCGCGAACGTCTCCGCGGTCGTGTACTTCGGGTTGAAGCCCAGTGTCTCGCGCATCTGGTCCGTGCTCACGACCCGGCCATGGGTGAGCAGCCGGATCTGCTCGGGCGAGAAGTCCGTGACACCGACCGTACGCAGCGCGGAGCCGACCCAGGTGACCGCGGGCAGCAGCACCGGCATCGTGGGCCGCCCCAGCCGCCGTGAGCACTGCGAGAGCAGCAGCACACCGTCGCCCGCGATATTGAACGTTCCGCTGTTCAGCGTCCCGCGCCGCGGCTCGTGCAGGGCGATCCGCAGCACGTCGATCACGTCGTCCTCGTGGACGAACTGCAGCCGGGGGTCGTATCCGAAGACGGTCGGCATGACGGGCAGTGAGAAGAACTCGGCGAGCGGGGAGTCCGCGCACGGCCCGAGGATGTTCGCGAAGCGCAGCACGCAGACCGCCACATCGGGCCGCCGCCGGGCGAATCCGCGTACGTACCCCTCGACCTCCACCGCGTCCTTCGCGAAACCGCCGCTCGGCAGAGACTTGGGCGGGGTGGTCTCGGTGAAGACCGCCGGATCGCGGGGAGCCGAGCCGTAGACGCTCGTACTGGACTTGATCACCAGCCGCTTGACGGTCGGCGACTTCTGGCATGCGCCGAGCAGCTGCATGGTGCCGATGACATTGGTCTCCTTGACCGTCGTCCGGCCGCCCGCGCCCAGTGGCGTACCGGTGACATCCATATGGACGACCGTGTCGACGCCGTGCTCGGCCAGTACGCGCCCTATCGCGGGCTGGCGGATGTCCGCGCGGACGAAATCGGCCCCACCGAGATGGTGCTCGGGCCCCACCGCATCGACGCCGATGACCCGGTCCACCTCGGGATCCCGCTGGATGCGCCGTACGAGACGGCCTCCGAGCTGCCGGGCCACTCCGGTGACGAGCACGACCTTCCCCAAGATCAGCGCCTTCCCATAGCTCCGCCTAGGTCCGCGTAGGTCCGCCTAGGTCCCACTCTCACGCGTCACCGTAGCGGTTCGGTGTTGCGCTGTGATGACCACGCGACCCACTTTTGCCACCCGGCCGAAAACCACCGCGGCCCTCCCACCGTGCTGGTGGGAGGGCCGCGGCGACACGAACAGCTGTCGCTTACTTCTTGTTGCGACGCTGAACGCGGGTGCGCTTGAGCAGCTTGCGGTGCTTCTTCTTAGCCATCCGCTTGCGCCGCTTCTTGATAACAGAGCCCACGACTACCCTCGCTCACTTCTCTTCACTCGGTGCGGGGCGTCTGGGCCCACACGACCTACGTCGGCCTAGCCTACCCGCCCGAGCTCCGAGCCTGTAATCCGAGGGGAACCGACCGGCTCCGGCTACGCCGATTCCACCCCCACGAAGGATTCGCGGAGGTACTCGTGAACTGCTTGCTCCGGAACCCGGAAGGACCTGCCCACCCGGATCGCCGGCAGATGACCGCTGTGTACCAAGCGGTACACCGTCATCTTCGACACTCGCATTACCGAGGCGACTTCCGCCACGGTAAGAAACTTGACCTCGTTGAGAGGCCTCTCGCTGCCAGCAGCCATGACCCACCTGTACCTTCCGCACACGACGCACACCGGCTTCCCCTCCGGTGACTCTTCGTCGCTGTGCGCTCACTCCCCAGACTAGGGGCGGGTGATGCGAGTGGGGAAGAGGAGCAGCCATCGGCCGCCTACTGTGACAGACACGCTCGATTGAGTACATAGCGAGTCAGCGGTCGGTAGTAATCAGACCGCACAGCGTCATCAAGCGGAACGACGACGGACACGCGGCCCTCGGCCTCGCCGACGAACAGGGCCGGATCGTCGGTGTCGGCGAGGCCGATGGCCTCAATCCCCAGCTGACCTGCCCCGCAGACCCAGCCATGGTCCCCGACGACCAGCTCGGGCAGCGGCCCGCCGCCCTGTGCAACACCCTCCAGGGCGGCCCGAACCGGGAGCGGCGAATGGGTGTGTGCGCCGGTGGCACCGGCGGCGCCCTGCGCTCCGGGTTCCCGCACCAGCGCGACTCCTCGTACGTACTCAAGGTTGTACGTGCGTACGCCGAACCGGGTCGTTATGTCGACACATCGCCCCTGCGCGGGTGTGAGGACCTCGCACCCCACTGCCGACAAAGCGTCTGCCAGCGCGGCGTAGAACCCGAGCAGCCGATGCGGATGCCCGGTCCCGATCAACACGGCCCCCCGCCGGGCGGCCACGTCCCCGAGCCGCTCGGCGAAGGCCCTGAGCGCGCTCAGCGTCCGCTCGGGATCAATCACATCCGGCCCGACGACATGGGTGGGATCGCGGGAGACCCCGCACTTGTCGGCCATCAACGCGATCAGGTCCCGCTCATTCCAGTCCCATTCGGGATCGAGCCCGAGGGTGACGCGGGGATCCCTGGCGGCGAAGAGCCGGTAACTGCGCAGACTCTCCTCCCGCGAGGTGGCCACGGGCCCGGCCAACCGAGCGGCCAGGAGATGCGCGCGCAGGGCTCCGGTACTCAACACACGGTTGATGCTGCCGCACGGGGCAGAATCCCGGGCCAAAAGGCGGAATACCACGCACAGTTGGCGTAATGGCACACGGTCGGCGCCGCCAGGCAGCCGCCCTCCGACGGCTCGGGCTGCGCCGTACGCTTCCGGGCTCTGCGGAGCTGGTGCCGAATGGCTCACATCCGCCCTGCTTCGGCGCTCGGTTCGGGCCGGCGCCACAGCGCGGCGGGCCGGGCGGGCGGCGCGAAGCGGTCGGACGACCGCACCCACGACAGGAAGCTGCCCACGCCACACCGGGCGCCACGAAGCAGGCGCCCGAACGCGCCCGGCGGTGCAAGGCTGCGGCCGCCGAGGGCGCGGGACCGAGACTGAGGCACCCGCCACACCGGGCGACGCGAAGCAGGCGCCCGAAGGCACCGGCCGAAGCCGAGGCACTCGCCCCACCGGGCGGCGCGGAGCCGGGGCCCGGGCTCACCGGCCGAGGGCACTCGCCCCATTGGGCGCCGCGAAGCCGGGGCCCGGCTCACCGGTGACGAGCAAAGCTGCCGCCCCGGAGGCGTCGGCGGACGCCGTGGCCCCACCCCACCGGGCACCGCGAGGCAGGCGCCCGAACGTGCCCGGCGGTGCCAGGCTGCCGCCCTCCGACGGCTCGGGGCAAAGCCGTACGCTTCCGGGCTCCTCGAAGCTGGTGCCGGTACGGACCCGCGGCGCGAAGCTGCCGCGCCCGCCGGGGGCGTGGGGGTACCCCGTACCCCCACAACTCAAGGGCGGGCGGGCGGGTGGGGAAACCCCGGGGTCCGGGGCGGAGCCCCGGTTCGGGATGGGTGTACCTCCCACGGCCGCCAGGCCGTAGGGGGAGGGCGGGGTGAGGAACGCCCCGCGCAGCGGCAACCCGCGCCACCGAACCGAACGCCACCGCACCCCTACGCCAGCAACCCCCGCAACGGAAACACCGCCCGCCTCGTCGCCCGCACCGCCTGGTCCAGCCGGTCCGCCGGGTCGTACCCCTCTTCCCACGACCGCCACACCGGCTCGCGCCCATCCGTCATCCGCCCCGGCCCCAACTGCCGCGTCAGCGCGTACACCTCATCCCGCCACGACGACGGAATCACCGACTCCGGGTCCACCGGCGCATGCCCCACGATCCCCACCAAGTGCGTCCACGACCGCGGTACGACATCCACCACCGCGTACCCACCGCCCCCGAGCGCGACCCACCGCCCGCCCTCGACCCACTCGTGGGCCAACGCGTGGCACGACTCCTGCACCACCCGCTGCGCGTCCAGGGACACCGCGAGATGCGCCAGCGGATCCTCGAAGTGCGTATCCGCCCCGTGCTGCGTCACCAGTACCTGCGGCCGGAAGTCCGCCAGCAGCTCCGGCACCACCGCGTGGAACGCCCGCAGCCATCCCGCGTCCCCCGTCCCCGCGGGCAGCGCCAGGTTCACGGCCGAGCCCTCCCCCGGCCCCGACCCGCCCGTCTCTTCCGGCCACCCGGTCCCCGGAAACAGCATCCGCGGATGCTCGTGCAGCGAGATCGTCAGCACCCGCGGGTCGTCCCAGAACGCCGCCTGCACCCCGTCCCCGTGATGCACATCGACGTCCACGTACGCGACCCGCTCCGCCCCCAGCTCCAGCAGCCGCGCGATCGCCAACGACGCGTCGTTGTACACACAGAACCCCGCCGCCGACCCCGGCATCGCATGATGCAGCCCGCCCGCGAAGTTCACGGCGTGCGTTGCTTCCCCCCGCCACACCGCTTCCGCGGCCCCCACGGACTGCCCCGCGATCAGTGCCGCCGCCTCGTGCATCCCCCCGAAGGCGGGATCGTCGACAGTCCCCAGCCCGTACGCCTGATCCGCCGCCCGCGGATCCGCCGACGCCGCCCGCACCGCCGCCACATAGTCCTCGCGGTGTACGAGCCGCAGCGTCGAGTCCCCGGCCGGCTTCGCCGCCACCACATCGACGACGCGATCCAGCCCGTACGCCCGCACCAACCCCATGGTCAGCGCAAGCCGCACCGGATCCATCGGATGGCCGTTCCCGAAGTCATACTTCGTTACCGCCTCGTCCCACATCAACAACCCGCGGCCGCTCATGCCCGCCACGGTATCCGGCTTGTTGCGCATCGAACGACCTGGCGTACCTCAGGGTCATCAGCACCAACACCATCGGCACGACCATCGCCCACCGGTAGCTCCACGCGTCCCCGAGCGCACCCACCAACGGCGAACCGATCAGAAACCCCACGTAGTTGAATACATTCAGCCGCGCCACCGCAGCGTCGCTGGCCCCCGGATCGCCGCTCTCGACAGCCCGGCGCCCCGCCGCCGCGAAAGTCTGCGGCACGATCACACACAGCCCGAGCCCCAGCATCGTGAACCCGAGAATCCCCGCCCACGCTCCGGGCGCCACGGCCACCACCCCGAACCCGGCGGCCGCCAGCCCGGTCCCGCACCGGACCACAGCCGCCGCCCCGAACCGCCGCACCCCCAGATCCCCGACGGCCCGCCCGAGCAGCGTCGTGACCATATAGGCGTTGTACGGAACGGTCGCCAGCTCCTCCGAGCTGCCCAGCACGTCCTGCAGATACTTCGCGCTCCAGTTGGAGACCGTCGAGTCCCCGATGTACGCGAAGGTCATCACCAGACAGAGCGGCAGCAGCAGCTTGAACGCGACCCCTGTCCGCTTCCCCTCGCCCTTGCCCTCGGCCGCAGCCGAGACCGGCCCGCCCCGCTCCCCGTCCGCGTACCACCGGCTCCCGATCAGCGCCGCGGGCAACAGCACACCCACCACCGGCAGATACGAGACAAGCAGCGACAGATGCCAGTGCGCCCCGGCCCACGCGAGCGAGGCGCCCGCGATCCCGCCCAGGCTGTACGCCGCGTGGAAGCCGAGCATGATGCTGCGCCCGTACGCCCTCTGCAGGCTCACCCCGAGCATGTTCATGGACGCATCAAGCGCACCCACCGCCAGCCCGAACACCCCGAGCGCCAGCGCCACCTGCCACAACTCATCGCCCGCGGCGACCCCGAGCAGCGCCAGTAGCACGACTGGCTGCGCCCACCGGAGCACCACACTCGGCGCGACCCGCCGCACCAGCCGCTCGGTGACGACACTCGCCACCCCGGCCAGCACCGGCACGGCCGCAAGAAAGGCGGGCAGCAGCCCGTCGGATATCCCGTACCGGTCCTGGATCGCAGGTATGCGCGTCACGAGCAGCGCGAACGCCACTCCCTGCGCGAAAAAGCTCAACGCCAAGGAGGCACGCCCGTGCCGCAACCGCGCATCTGTCATGGCCGGACAGCGTAGGGCGCTCCTCTACCCATGGGTAGATCGATCACGCAAGCAATGCGGGCAGCTCCGCCATCTCCCCGAAGTACCCCTTGGCCCCCGCCAGCTTCTCGGCCGCGGTCATCGCCGTGAACCCGTACACATCCATCCCGGCCGCCATGGCAGCCGCCACCCCGAGCCGACTGTCCTCCACTACGACGCACCGCTCCGGCGCGACCCCCATCCGCTCGGCGGCATGCAGAAACAGGTCCGGCGCCGGCTTCCCCCGCCCCACATCCTGCGCGCTGAACACCGTCCCGTCCTCGAACCACTGGTCCAGCCCTGTCTTGCGGTGCCCGACCCGGATCCGCTCATGGCTCCCGGACGACGCGACGCAGTACGGCACCGAGTCCGCGACCAGCTTTTCCAGCACGTCCGTCACACCGTCTACGACGACCAGCTCGCGCTCGAAGGCGGCAAAGACGCGAGCATGCAGGGTGTCGTCGAAATCCGCAGGCAGCGTCTGCCCGGTCCGTTCCATAACTGTGTCGTGTATGCGATGCACGGCGGCCCCCATGTAGTCCCGCAGGGAGTCCTCGTACGAGGTGGGGTGCCCAAGCTCGGTCAGATACCCGGCGAGGATGGTGTTGGAGATGGGCTCGCTGTCGACGAGCACACCATCATTGTCGAAAATGACAAGGTCATAGCGCATGCCCTCAGCCTAGGAGGACCCCACGCCTGACGCACAACGCAAAAATGCCTCAACCCCCGGACAGAGTCCGGGGGTTGAGGCTAAAAATTGTTCGGCGGCGTCCTACTCTCCCACAGGGTCCCCCCTGCAGTACCATCGGCGCTGAAAGGCTTAGCTTCCGGGTTCGGAATGTAACCGGGCGTTTCCCTAACGCAATGACCACCGAAACACTGTGAAGTTATCGATTCCGGAATCCCCCGGCCAATGGGGGGACTCGACAGTTCGTTACTTCAGAACTGACACAGTGGACGCGAGCAACTGAGGACAAGCCCTCGGCCTATTAGTACCAGTCAGCTCCACCCCTTGCGGGGCTTCCACATCTGGCCTATCAACCCAGTCGTCTACTGGGAGCCTTAACCCCTCGAAGGGGGTGGGAGTCCTCATCTCGAAGCAGGCTTCCCGCTTAGATGCTTTCAGCGGTTATCCTTTCCGAACGTAGCCAACCAGCCATGCCCTTGGCAGGACAACTGGCACACCAGAGGTTCGTCCGTCCCGGTCCTCTCGTACTAGGGACAGCCCTTCTCAAGACTCCTACGCGCACAGCGGATAGGGACCGAACTGTCTCACGACGTTCTAAACCCAGCTCGCGTACCGCTTTAATGGGCGAACAGCCCAACCCTTGGGACCGACTCCAGCCCCAGGATGCGACGAGCCGACATCGAGGTGCCAAACCATCCCGTCGATATGGACTCTTGGGGAAGATCAGCCTGTTATCCCCGGGGTACCTTTTATCCGTTGAGCGACGGCGCTTCCACAAGCCACCGCCGGATCACTAGTCCCGACTTTCGTCCCTGCTCGACCCGTCGGTCTCACAGTCAAGCTCCCTTGTGCACTTACACTCAACACCTGATTGCCAACCAGGCTGAGGGAACCTTTGGGCGCCTCCGTTACTCTTTGGGAGGCAACCGCCCCAGTTAAACTACCCATCAGACACTGTCCCTGATCCGGATCACGGACCCAGGTTAGACATCCAGCACGACCAGAGTGGTATTTCAACGACGACTCCACCTGAACTGGCGTCCAAGCTTCACAGTCTCCCACCTATCCTACACAAGCCGAACCGAACACCAATATCAAACTGTAGTAAAGGTCCCGGGGTCTTTCCGTCCTGCTGCGCGAAACGAGCATCTTTACTCGTAGTGCAATTTCACCGGGCCTATGGTTGAGACAGTCGAGAAGTCGTTACGCCATTCGTGCAGGTCGGAACTTACCCGACAAGGAATTTCGCTACCTTAGGATGGTTATAGTTACCACCGCCGTTTACTGGCGCTTAAGTTCTCAGCTTCGCCACACCGAAATGTGACTAACCGGTCCCCTTAACGTTCCAGCACCGGGCAGGCGTCAGTCCGTATACATCGCCTTACGGCTTCGCACGGACCTGTGTTTTTAGTAAACAGTCGCTTCTCGCTGGTCTCTGCGGCCACCCCCAGCTCAAGGAGCAAGTCCTCTCACCAGTGATGGCCCCCCTTCTCCCGAAGTTACGGGGGCATTTTGCCGAGTTCCTTAACCATAGTTCACCCGAACGCCTCGGTATTCTCTACCTGACCACCTGAGTCGGTTTAGGGTACGGGCCGCCATGAAACTCGCTAGAGGCTTTTCTCGACAGCATAGGATCATCCACTTCACCACAATCGGCTCGGCATCAGGTCTCAGCCTCAATGTGTGACGGATTTGCCTGCCACACGGCCTACACCCTTACCCCGGGACAACCACCGCCCGGGCTGGACTACCTTCCTGCGTCACCCCATCGCTTACCTACTACCACCTTGGGCCAGCGGCTCCACCACTCCCCTTTGCCCGAAGGCTCCAGGACGGCTTCACGGCCTTAGCATTAATGGGTTCAGTACTGGGCGTTTCAAAGCGGGTACCGGAATATCAACCGGTTGTCCATCGACTACGCCTGTCGGCCTCGCCTTAGGTCCCGACTTACCCTGGGCAGATCAGCTTGACCCAGGAACCCTTAGTCAATCGGCGCACACGTTTCTCACGTGTGTATCGCTACTCATGCCTGCATTCTCACTCGTGTACCGTCCACCACTCGCTTACGCGGCGGCTTCACCCGGCACACGACGCTCCCCTACCCATCCCAGCGGGCGTTGGCCCTCATGCTGGAATGACACGACTTCGGCGGTACGCTTGAGCCCCGCTACATTGTCGGCGCGGAATCACTTGACCAGTGAGCTATTACGCACTCTTTCAAGGGTGGCTGCTTCTAAGCCAACCTCCTGGTTGTCTCTGCGACTCCACATCCTTTCCCACTTAGCGTACGCTTAGGGGCCTTAGTCGATGCTCTGGGCTGTTTCCCTCTCGACCATGGAGCTTATCCCCCACAGTCTCACTGCCGCGCTCTCACTTACCGGCATTCGGAGTTTGGCTAAGGTCAGTAACCCGGTAGGGCCCATCGCCTATCCAGTGCTCTACCTCCGGCAAGAAACACACGACGCTGCACCTAAATGCATTTCGGGGAGAACCAGCTATCACGGAGTTTGATTGGCCTTTCACCCCTAACCACAGGTCATCCCCCAGGTTTTCAACCCTGGTGGGTTCGGTCCTCCACGAAGTCTTACCTCCGCTTCAACCTGCCCATGGCTAG
>NZ_JAPEPT010000002.1:235000-995000 GCF_026339995.1 Streptomyces sp. NBC_01481
GATTGCCCACGTGTTACTCACCCGTTCGCCACTAATCCACCCCGAAGGGCTTCATCGTTCGACTTGCATGTGTTAAGCACGCCGCCAGCGTTCGTCCTGAGCCAGGATCAAACTCTCCATGAATGTTTACCCGTAATCGGGTCGAACACCACAAGAGCGGGACAACCGGTCGGAATAAGACCAGTCATCCACAGCGTCCTCGCTGTGTTATTTGCCTGCCCGCCACATGGGCCGACAGGACTTTCAAAGGAACCTCAACCCACCGAAATGGGCCGGGGTTGTCAATCTGGCGTTGACTTTTGGCACGCTGTTGAGTTCTCAAGGAACGGACGCTTCCTTCGTACTCACCCTCGCGGGCTTTCCTCCGGGCGCTTCCCTTCGGTCTTGCGTTTCCGACTCTATCAGACGCTTTCGTGTCCGATTCCCCGTCGGCGGGGCTCGCTTTCCGGCCTTTCGGCTTTCCGGCGATTCCGACTCTATCAGATCCTTTCGGGCCTGATTCCCGGTCGAACTCGGGTTGTCATTCCGGCCGTTCAGCCGTTCCGACGAGTGAGACTTTAGCGGAATCCTTGCCCCCGACGCTAATCGGGGTTGCGTCCGTTCGAACGCCGATTCCTCATTTCGCAAAAGCGCACGGAAAGCCGGGCGACGGAGAGTCGCTTGCTGTAGTGGATCTTGCGGAATAGTTGTCCCGGGACCGGCCGAAGTCGGCTCTCACGCCGGACAACTCGGAGAACAGTACGGATGTGGGAATCCGCTGTCAACCTGGTGCCTGCCAGCGTACTCTCGTTCGCATGACTATGCGTACGTGCCTCCTTCAGTGGTGGGCCGCCTGACGGCGGCCGGCACCTGCGCATGTACTCAACGGCCGCCGCTTCGGCGGCCGTTCGTGTTTCTCCCTCCGGGAGTCCGGCCGCTGGTGGCGGCGGCTCCGACAGAGACGGAGAGCGTGATGACGCGGATCTTCAGCGGGATCAAGCCCACGGGGCATCTGACGCTGGGCAACTACCTCGGGGCGCTGCGCCGGTGGGTCGACGTCGATCAGCACCAGGCGGACGCGCTGTTCAGCGTGGTCGATCTGCATGCGCTGACCGTGGAGCACGATCCCGCGCGGGTGCGCAGACTCAGTCGGCAGGCTGCCACGCTGATGCTGGCGGCCGGGTTGGATCCGGAGCTGTGCACCGTATTCGTACAGAGTCATGTGGACGAGCACGCACGGCTGTCGTATCTGCTGGAGTGCACGGCAATGGACGGCGAGCTGCGGCGCATGATCCAGTACAGGGAGAAGGCCGCGCAGGCGCAGGCGGCCGGGCAGAGTGTGCGGCTGTCGCTGCTGACGTATCCGGTGCTGATGGCGGCGGACATCCTGGCCTATGGGACCGATGAGGTCCCTGTGGGGGACGACCAGACCCAGCATGTGGAGCTGACCCGGGATCTGGCGGTGCGGTTCAACCAGCGGTACGGGCACACGTTCACCGTGCCGAAGGCGACGCATCCGCCCGTGGCCGCGCGGGTCATGGATCTGCAGGACCCGACGTCGAAGATGGGGAAGTCGCACGAGGCCGGGGCGGGGATCGTCTATCTGCTCGACGAGGCCGACGTCGTCCGCAAGAAGATCATGCGTGCGGTGACGGACAGCGGACGCGAGGTCGAGTACGACCGAGCGGCCAGGCCCGGCGTCGCGAATCTGCTCGAGGTGCTGGCGGCCTGTGAGGGTGGGGACCCCATCGAGCTGGCCGGTTCATATGAGTCGTACGGCGCCTTGAAGAAGGACACGGCCGAGGCGGTGGTGGAGCTGCTCCGCCCGGTCAGGGAGCGGCATGCCGCGCTGGCGGCGGATCCGGGACATGTCGACGACGTACTGAGGAAGGGAGCAGAGCGGGCCAGGGTGATGGCCAGGCCGAGGGTGGACGCGGCCTATCGGGCGATCGGGCTGCTGCCCGCTTAGCGGGGTAGCGGGGGGGCGGTTCGCCCCCACCGCCGCGGCACCACGGCGGTGGGCCGACTCTCAGCCGTTGCCGGAGGCGAGCTCGCGGCTGCGGTCGCGGGCCGCTTCGAGGGCCGCGATGAGGGCGGCCCGTACACCGTGGTTCTCGAGTTCACGGATCGCGCTGATGGTGGTGCCGGCGGGAGAAGTGACGGCTTCGCGGAGCTTGACGGGATGTTCGCCGCTGTCGCGGAGCATGACGGCGGCGCCGATGGCGGCCTGGACGATCAGGTCGTGCGCCTGGGCGCGCGGGAGGCCGAGGAGGATGCCGGCGTCGGTCATGGCTTCGACGAGGAAGTAGAAGTACGCCGGACCCGAGCCGGACAGGGCGGTGGCCGCGTCCTGCTGGGACTCGGGGACGCGGAGGGTCTTGCCGACGCCGCCGAAGATCTCCTCGGCGTGGGCGAGGTGGTCGGCGGTGGCATGGCTGCCGGCCGAGATGACGGACATGCCCTCGTCGACGAGTACGGGGGTGTTGGGCATGACGCGGACGACGGGGGTGCCCGCGGTCAGGCGCTCCTCGATGAAGGAGGTGGGGATACCGGCCGCGGCGCTGATGACGAGACGGTCCGCGGCGATGTGCGGGCTGAGTTCGTCGAGGAGCTTGCCCATGTCCTGGGGCTTGACGGTCAGGATCAGGGTGTCGGCTCGTTTGGCGGCCTCGGCGTTGGTGACGGGCTCGACGCCGTAGCGGGTACGGAGCTCGTCGGCCCGGTCGGCCCGGCGGGTGGTGGCCAACAGGTCGGCGGGGCGCCAGCCGGCGCGGATCATGCCGCTGAGGAGCGCCTCGCCGATCTTGCCCGTACCGAGAACTGCGACTGTCTGGGTCATGGCTCTGTTCACCTCGCCGGTGGGGATACGTGCGGCCATCCTCGCACCGGGGGCGTGACGGTGCCGTGACGTCCGAGGGGCGGGATCACAGGGCGCTGCGGGAGCGCCATGCGGACCAGGAGAGGTTCCAGTCGCCGTAGCCGTTGCCCGCGGCGAGGGTGTCCTTGGAGTTGGTCACGCGGATGACGTCGCCCGGGATGATCTGCTCGTAGAAGCGGCGGGCGGTGCCGTCTGATGCGAGGCCGATGCAGCCGTGGGTGATGTTGCTGCGGCCCGCGAAGGTGTTGGCCCGGTCGTTCTCGTGGAGGTAGGTGCCGGAGGTCGTGAGGTGGACGGCGTAGCCGTACCAGCCCTGGTAGGAGTCGGCGATGTCGACGGTGCGGGAGTCCATATAGACGCGGCGCTGCTTGTCCGAGACGACCATCGTGCCGTTCCACGTGTCGTAGCCGGGAGCGCCCGCGGTGATCGGGACGGTCCGGGTGGCCTCGCCGTCCTGGGCCACGGTCATCTTGTGGCTGCGGACGTCGACCGTCGCGACGAGCGAACGGGCGATGGTGAAGGAGCGGGCGAGGGCCGGGGCCGTGAGGCCGATCTTGGTGCCCGGCTTCCAGTAGGTCTCGGGGCGGAAGTCGACGCGCTGGCCGTCGTGGAGGTTGCGGTCCTTGATCCAGGCCCAGGAGCCGGTGACTGCGGGGGTGGCGGTGACCTTCAGCCGACGCTCCACGTCGGCGCGCTCCGGCTCGGGTATCGGGCGCTTGAAGGTGACCGAGACCGGCATGCCGACGCCGCCCCGCTCGCCATCGGTGACGTTGACGGAGGCGTCGGACAGGTGGGCGAGGGTGGCGGCCGTCGGCGGGGTGGCCGTGAGCCGGGATGCTCCGGGGGACGTGGTTGAACTGTTGTCGGCCGGTCGCGCCGATGCCGCCGCGGCATCCGGTGCGACGCTCGCTCGCGAGCAGCCGGTGAGCGACAGTGCGCAGATCAGGCCGAGTACGGCGGCGCCGATGTGTCCTCGCATGGTTCCTCCCCCTGGGTCAGCTGATGGTCAGCTGTGCGTTCGGCTTCTGTACGCGTGGGGAGAGGGGGAGGTTGCAGGCGTGGCGCGGAAAGTTCCGAGGGAACCGCGGGGGCGCGTCGGCTGTCCTACCGCTCGTGACCGAGGAGGAATTCGACACCTTCTACGCGGCCTCTTTCCCCCGCCTGGTGGGGCAGTTGTATGCGTTGACGGGGGATCACGGCGAGGCTCAGGACGTGGTCCAGGAGGCGTTCGTACGAGCCTGGGACCGTCGTGTCTCCTTCCTGGCCGAGGCGGCTCCGGAGGCGTGGATCCGTACGGTCGCGATGCGGCTCGCGGTGAGCCGCTGGCGGCGGGCGAGGCGGTGGGTTGAGCTGGTGCGGCACCATCCGCCGGCGGACCGTACGCCGGGTCCTGGGCCGGAGCACACGGTGCTGGTGGAGGCGTTGCGGCAGCTGCCGGAAGCGCAGCGGCAGGCGGTGGTGCTCCACCACCTCTGCGACCTGAGCATCGAGCAGATCGTCGCGGAGACGGGGTCCCCCGCCGGTACGGTCAAGGCGCGACTGTCTCGTGGGCGGGCCGCGCTCGCGAAGTTGTTGTCTCCCGGGGAGTCCGCCGACGAGAGGGAGGGAAGCCATGTCTGAGCAGGAGCGGGACGAGCTCGGCTCCGCGTTGCGGGTGCTGGCCGCGGATGCACAGGCGCCGCCGTCGCTGTCGGGCGGGCAGATCCGGCGTCGCGGTGAGGCGCGGGGCAGGCGTCGGCGGGCGGTGGGGACGGCGGCTGTGGCCGTTGCGCTGGTGGCAGGCGTCGCGCTCGGGGTTCCACAGGTGATGGGTGCGGGCGAGGCCTCCCAGCCGCCTGCCGCGTCGACGCCGAGCCCTTCGTTGCCGAAACCGCCGCCCCTGTCGGCGGCCAGCCTGGACACCCAGAACAAGGTGCTGACCGTCACCGGGCGCGATGGCCGGTCGCGCTCGATCGACGTCTGGATGAAGGAAGGCACTGCCCTGATCCGGCTCACCGTCGCCGACAAGTACCCCAAGGACGCGTTGCCCGACGACCTGTTCCCGGCGGGCAAGTACGTGTACGGCGCCCAGTGGGTGGTGAAACTGACCAGGACGGGCGGTTCTCCCGTCTACATCGCGCAGGCGTCCAAGAACACGAGGTCTTCCTCGAACGTGATCGCAGTGGGCTCTGCCGACGCGAAGTGGGTCTACGACCAGCTCGACGTCGGGGACGTGATCGTCCCGAACTAGGGCCTGTCGTTTGGATCAGGCCGGATCAGTGAGCGGCCCGCCGCGGAGCGGCTGATGTCACTGTGGTGCGTGCGATCGCAGGCCGGAGGACGGGGGTCCCCCCGCCGAAGGCAGGGGGAGAGCCGACGCGGAGCGTCGGCGACTGACGCAACGCGGCATGGGGGCACCTCCCGTGCCCGAAGGGCTACGGGGGAGTGCGTGCCGGGGCACGCGAACCCGGCAAGATCCGAACGACAGGCCCTAGCTAGGCCGTGCGGCGGCGCAGGGTCGCCGCGCCCAGGGTCAGGACGAGGATCGCGCAGGCCGCGACGATCAGGACGTCGCGGGTGAAGTCGCCCGTGGCGTCCGGGTGGCGCAGGACCTGGTTCATCGCGTCGACGGCGTACGACATGGGCAGGACGTTCGAGATCCCCTCCAGGACGGGCTGCATCTTCTCCCGCTCGATGAACAGACCGCAGAGCAGCAGCTGCGGGAAGATCACGGCCGGCATGAACTGGACCGCCTGGAACTCGGAGGCGGCGAAGGCAGAGACGAAGAGGCCGAGTGCCGTGCCGAGCAGGGCGTCGAGGAGTGCGACGAGGAGCAGCAGCCAGGGCGAGCCGATGACGTCCAGGCCCAGTGCCCACAGCGCGAGGCCGGTGGCGAGGAGGGACTGGACGACGGCGACGAGTCCGAAGGCCAGGGCGTAGCCGCCGATCAGATCGCCCTTGCCCAGCGGCATGGCGAGGAGGCGTTCCAGGGTGCCGGAGGTGCGTTCGCGCAGGGTGGCGATGGAGGCCACCAGGAACATCGTGATCAGCGGGAAGATGCCGAGCAGCGAGGCGCCGATGGAGTCGAAGGTCCGCTCGCTGCCGTCGAAGACGTACCGCAGCAGGAAGAGCATCAGACACGGAACGAAGACCATCAGCGCGATGGAGCGCGGGTCGTGGCGCAGCTGGCGCAGGACCCGGGCGGCGGTGGCGAGGGTGCGTGAGGTGCTCATCGGGCGTTCTCCTCAATGGCCTGGGTCTTCGGCATCCGGGGGGCGCGGTCGTCGGCCCGGCGGGCGTTGGCTTCGTCGACCAGGTGGAGGAAGGCGGCCTCCACGGTCTCCGAGCGGGTGCGCAGGCGCAGGTCGTCGGGGCTGTCCTCGGCGAGGATCTCGCCTTCGCGCATGAGCAGCAGGCGGTGGCAGCGCTCGGCCTCGTCCATGACGTGCGAGGAGACGAGGATCGCCGCGCCGCGCTCTTCGGCGAGGCGGTGGAAGAGGTTCCACAGGTCGCGGCGCAGGACGGGGTCGAGGCCGACGGTGGGTTCGTCGAGGACGAGCAGTTCGGGTGCGCCGAGCAGGGCGACGGCGAGGGAGACGCGGGTGCGCTGGCCGCCGGAGAGCCTGCCTGCGAGGGAGTCGGCGTGCGAGGTGAGATCGACGTCGGCGATGGCGCGGGCGACGTGTTCGCGGCGGGCGTCGCGACGGCGGCGGCCGGGTTCCAGTACGGCGGCGAAGTAGTCGAGGTTCTGGCGGACCGTCAGGTCGTCGTAGACGGAGGGGTCCTGGGTGACATAGCCGATCCGGGAGCGGAGGGAGGCGTCGCCGGCGGGCTTGCCAAGGATCTCGAGGGTGCCGGTGACCTTGGCCTGCGTGCCGACGACGGCTCGCATCAGGGTCGATTTTCCGCAGCCGGACGGGCCGAGGAGGCCGGTGATACGGCCGGGCGGGACGGTGAAGTCGATGCCGCGCAGGACGGTGCGGTCTCCTCGTACGACGGTGAGGCCGCGGGCCAGAACGGCCAAGCCAGAAGAATTCATCATGCGATGAATAATGCGCCCGAGGCTGGACCGCGTCAAGAGATGGGGGGTGCGTCAGGGGCATCCCCCATGGCGCTCCCGGGGAAAGGGGGCGGACCGTGGACATATGAGCCACAACAGTGAGATCTCGAAGGCCGAGCGGCGGCGTCTCGCCATCGCGTCGGCGACGCTCGGGCCGTGGCGCGCGGCGGCGGCGGTCGGCGGGCTGGGCGGCGGGGTTGCCCTCGCGTTCGGCGCGATCGACGACGGAATCGGACTGGGGATGCTGGCCGGGGCGTTGTCGGTCGCGCTGATGCTGTTCTTCATGGTCGGCGGGGCGGGGGCGGTGCTGGGCGGTGGCCCGTCGGCCGCCGGGGCGGCCGATACCGACCGCCGGATACGCCGCTGGGCGGCGGCCCACCCGTGGCGGGTCGCGGCGGTGCCGGGGGCGCTGATGGTGGCGGCGGACGTGGTGGTGCGGCAGGTGCTGACGTCACAGGGGTTCTTCGGCAGCCTGTGGGAGGGGCTGTGGCGGGGGGCGCTGGTGGTCGGTGTGGTGGGGGTGGTGGGGCGGGTGTCGCGGGGCCGGCGGTGAGGCGGGCGTGGGGGAGTCGGCATACGCGCGCGGGATTTACCGGGTGGACGATCCCGACGCGCGGACAGTGACACTGAGCTCGACCGCGTACGCCTCCTCGACGACGCCGTCCGGGAAGACCTTCAGCAGTTCGACGCGCTCCCGGGCGAGGAAGGAGGCGGTGGCCTGCGCACCCAGCACCAGGAAAAGGGAGTGGCTGCCGAGGTTGTCGAGATGGGTGTCGAGGGAGACCCGCCGGGTCCAGTGGACCCGCCGCTCCGTGCGCTCCAGCCCGTCCGGCAGGCGCCGCGCCGGGCCGACGGCTCCATGGGCGCCGTCCTTCAACTCGCCGCGGAGCCGTTCGTCCTGCGCGGCTATCCACGGGACGTCGCTGTCCGAGACGTTCCACCACAGTGCCAGCGCACCGCCCGGCCGCAGCACCCTCAGCGCCTCCGGGAAGGCACGTTGCGGGTCGGTCCAGTGCCAGGACTGGGCGTACGCGACGAGGTCGGCGCAGCCGTCGGCCAGCGGCAGCGCGTCGCCGAGACCCAGCACGAGCGGTATGTCCGGCAGGGCGCTGCGCAGTTGGGCCGCCATGCCGGGGCCCGGCTCCACCGCGGTGACGCGGGCGCCGCGCTCCCGCATCAGCCGGGTCGCGATGCCCGTACCCGCGCCGACGTCGATGACCCGGGAACCCTTGAGGGGACGGCCGGTCAGATCCTCGACGGCGTCGAAGAGGGCGGGCGGGTAGCCGGGGCGGGCCGCGTCGTACTGAGCTGCCGCAGCGTCGAAGGAGAGCCCGCGCTGCGCGTGATCCCTATTCGTCATGCGCTCCATCCTCACCGCGACACGGCTATTTACGCTTGGACTTGGCGCCCTTCGGCCTGCGCGCGGCCGGGTTGCCCGCGCGGGCACCGCGGCGCTTCTCGTACTGGCTGCGAGCCGTCTCGTACTCCTCGCGGTGCAGCTTCTCGCCCGGCGCCTCGCCCAGCGAGCGGAAGAAGTACGCGAGGAGTACGCCGACGAAGCCGATCGCCTTGAGGCTGCGCAGCGAGTCCTCGCCGACGGAGCCGGTGGGGCGGCGGGCGAAGCCCTCCCAGGTCTTGCGGAAGGCGACGGCACTGCAGACCGCGAACATGACGACGACCAGCATGTTGACGAAGCCGCCGATGTCGGCGACCGCCAGCCCCTGGTAGGCGAAGCGCAGGACGAGGCAGCCCGCGAGCGCTGCGACGAGCGAACCGGCGGCGACGGCGGCACGGCGCGGCCCGTAGCCCCCGTCGTGACCCACCCAGGTCGTGCCGAAGAAACGGATGGGCTCGGGCTGCGGGCCGTCACCGGCGCCGCCAGTGGTGTTCTGGATCTGCTCGCTCACGGGGCGATTATCCCCGTACCGTCACGAGCAGCGGATGGTCACATAGCCGTCGCTGCCCGTGTTCACATACGCGTCGGAGACGAACTCCCCGTTCGCGATGTTGTCCCACAGGTTGGACGTGCCGTACGGGCCGCTGATCCACTCCCCCGGCTTCTGGCAGTTGATCGGCACCCGCGACCCGACCGGCAGCACCCTGATGAGCCGGTAGTTGGTGCCGGGACCGCTGCGGACGTTCAGCGCGACGCCCGGCGCGACCGGGTAGCGCTTGACCGTGGTCTCCGCGAAGCTCTCCGACTCGCTCCGCACTTCTTCGACAGCCATGAAACTCTCCCCCGTCAATGTGGCTTGGGCCCATGTGGCTTGATCTGTACGGTTCGCCCGTACGCCGCGCAGGCTAGCAAGCCACACCGGCATCGGACGCATCATCGACTAGGCTCCGTGCGTCGCGCGTGTGCACGAACATCACGGGGGTGGGGAAATGCCACCGCTGCGCAGCACCGGTCAGTTCCCGGAAGCGGAGCATCCGGAATATGCCGGGCAGTACCGGCTTGAGGCATGCCTCGGCAACGGCGGTATGGGGGTCGTCCATCTGGCCACCTCTGCCTCGGGGTTGCGCCTCGCCGTCAAGGTCATCCATGCCGAGCATGCGACGGACCCGGAGTTCAGAGCCCGGTTCCGGCAGGAGGTCGCCGCCGCCCGGAAGGTCAGCGGCGCGTTCACCGCGCCTGTGGTCGATGCCGACCCGGAGGCCGAACGGCCCTGGATGGCCACGCTGTTCATCGAGGGCCCGACACTCGCCGAGCGGGTGAAGCGGAACGGGCCGCTGGGCGCACAGGAGTTGCGCAAGGCGGGCGCGGGCCTGGCCGAGGCGCTGCGCGACATCCATCGCGCCGGCGTGGTGCACCGCGATCTCAAGCCGAGCAACGTACTTCTCGCGCCCGACGGTCCCAAAGTCATCGACTTCGGCATCTCCCGTCCCGCGGACAGCGATCTGCGTACGGAGACGGGCAAGCTGATCGGTACGCCGCCGTTCATGGCGCCCGAGCAGTTCCAGCGCCCGCGCGAGGTCGGGCCGGCCGCCGATGTGTTCGCCATGGGCGCGGTGCTGGTGCACGCGGCGACCGGGCGCGGGCCCTTCGACTCGGACAGCCCGTACATCGTGGCGTACCAAGTGGTGCACAACGAGCCGGACTTGGCGGGGGTGCCCGCGGACCTCGTGCCGCTGTTCCGGCGCTGTCTGGCGAAGGACCCGGACGAGCGGCCGACGCCGTACGAGCTGATGGTCGCGCTTCGCAGCTCGTCACCCTCGTCCTCGTACGACACGCAGGCCTACATACCGGTGCAGCGGACGCCGGACCCCCGCGAGAACGTGCCCCCGGGCCTCGCCGCCGGGGCCCGGCCACGGCGGCGGCTGGGCCGGAAGGTGAAGTGGGCGGCCGCGGGGGTGGCGGTGGCGGTGCTGGTCACGGCGGGGGTCGTGGTCGCCGCGACGGTGGTGAACGGCGAGAGCCCCGGGTCTCCTCCCTCCGCGCCGCGCGCCGAACAGGGCTTCCACGGCTGGAGTGTGCCGCTGCGCGGCGGGAACGCCGAGAACAGGACACCGGTCTGCGCGACCGCGGACGGCGGGCTGTACTGCGCGGCGCCCGGGATCAAGGCAGCCCGGCTGGACCCCGACGACGGCACGATCCTCTGGTCGCAGAAGGCCGCCGACAGTGCGGCCCAGACCGACGAGGGCATGACGCCCGTGCTCTCCGGAGGTCTGCTTCAGGTGGTCGCGCCCGGCGGGAACCGGCTTGAGGCACTCGACCCCGCATCCGGCACGGTGCGCTGGGACCTCGACATCTCCCCGTACTCCTCCGTCCGGTACAGCGGCGACGTGGTGCTGCTGGTGACCGACAGCGGGCGGGTGCGGGCGGTCGACGCCGCGACAGGCAAGGAACGCTGGACCGGGCAGCGCGGCGGACGCGGCACCCAGTGGGTCTCGTCCCCGGGCGGCGACGGGCCCGCGCTGAGCGCGACGCCCGCACCGGACGGTACGACGACGCTGGTGAGCGCGGTCGATCCGGGCAGTGGAAAGCTGCTGTGGGAGAAGCAGGTCAAGGGGGCGCTGAGCCCCGTGCGGTTCGTTGGCGGGTCGCTGTATCTGCTCGCCGCGAACGCCGACGGCTTCACGGACGCGGTGGTACGCATCGACACCGCGGGCGGCAAGCGTGCTGTCCGCCGGATCGTGCTGTCCGCGCCGCTCGACCAGGCGCAGGCGACGGTGGCGGGGGCGGGGGACGTCGTCTACCTGAGCGGGTCGGGCGGGTCGCTGATCGCTCTCGACACGAGCGGGAGGAAAAGCGCGCAGCTGTGGCGTCTTGAGACCCAGGTCACGCATCTCTCGCGCCCGGCGGCGGACGGGCGCGCGGTGTATGTGACGGCGGGGGACGGGCGGCTGCTGGCGGTGGACGCGGTGCGGGGCGTGCTGACCGGTCAGTCGAAACCGCGTATGGACGACGGGCGTTACACCTTCGCGTCGGCGCTGCCGGCGCCGGTGGCGGGGGGCGGGAGGGTGTACGGGATGGCGCCGGACGGGTCGGTGTTCGCGCTGGACGGGCGGGGCGCGGCGGGGTGGTGAGGGGCGCGGTGCGGGTTGCGGTGCGGGCGCGGTGCGCCTGCGGCGGGCTTGTTCCCCGACCCGCCCTCCCCCTACGGCCTGGCGGCCGTGGGAGGTACCCCCATCCCGAACTGGGGGCAAGCCCCCAGACCCCCGTATGCGACCTCCGGCCACATGTCCTCAAACGCCGGACGGGCTGACATGTGCGGCCCAGCCGCACATGTCAGCCCCGTGGGGGTCCCCCCGGACGAAGTCTGGGGGAGTTTGAGGCGCGGGGGTCCGGGGGCGGAGCCCCCGGTTGGTCAGCCCAGCCGGGACACGTCCCGGACCGCTCCCTTGTCCGCGCTCGTCGCCATCGCCGCGTACGCCCGCAGCGCCGCCGAGACCTTCCGTTCGCGGTTCTTCGGCGCGTAGACGCCACCAAGCGCCTCACGACGGGCCGCCAAGTCGTCCTCCGACACGAGGAGTTCGATCGAGCGGTTCGGGATGTCGATACGGATGCGGTCGCCGTCCTCCACCAGGGCGATGACGCCGCCCGACGCCGCCTCCGGTGAGGCGTGGCCGATCGAGAGGCCCGACGTGCCGCCGGAGAAGCGGCCGTCCGTCACGAGCGCGCAGGCCTTGCCGAGGCCGCGGCCCTTCAGGAAGGACGTGGGGTAGAGCATCTCCTGCATACCGGGGCCGCCCCTGGGGCCCTCGTAACGGATGACGACGACGTCGCCCTCCTTGATCTCCTTGCGGAGGATCTTGTCGACGGCCTCGTCCTGCGACTCGCAGACGACGGCCGGGCCCTCGAAGGTCCAGATCGACTCGTCGACACCGGCGGTCTTCACGACACAGCCGTCGACCGCGAGATTGCCCTTCAGGACGGCGAGGCCGCCGTCCTTGGAGTACGCGTGCGCCGCGTCGCGGATGCAGCCGCCCGCCGCGTCGGTGTCCAGCGTCTCCCAGCGTTCCGACTGCGAGAACGCCGTGGCCGAGCGGACGCAGCCGGGCGCCGCGTGCCACATTTCGACGGCCTCGTCCGACGGCGAGCCACCGCGCACATCCCACTCCTCCAGCCACTCCTTGATGCCGGGCGAGTGGACGGTGTGCACGTCCTCGTCGAGCAGTCCTGCCCGGTAGAGCTCGCCGAGGATCGCGGGGATGCCGCCCGCGCGGTGCACGTCCTCCATGTAGTACGTGCCGCCGGGGGCGACGTTCGGCGCGACCTTGGCCAGGCAGGGCACCCGGCGCGAGACCGCGTCGATGTCCTTGAGGTCGTAGTCGAGCCCGGCCTCCTGGGCGGCGGCGAGCAGGTGCAGGATCGTGTTGGTCGAGCCGCCCATGGCGATGTCGAGGGCCATGGCGTTGTCGAAGGCCGCGCGGGTGGCGATATTGCGCGGCAGGACCGACTCGTCGTCCTGCTCGTAGTAGCGCTTGGTGATCTCGACGACCGTGCGGGCGGCGTTCTCGTACAGCGCCTTGCGGGCGGTGTGGGTGGCGAGGACGGAGCCGTTGCCCGGCAGGGAGAGGCCGATGGCCTCGGTCAGGCAGTTCATGGAGTTGGCGGTGAACATGCCGGAACAGGAGCCGCAGGTCGGGCAGGCGTTCTCCTCGATACGCAGCACGTCCTCGTCCGAGACGTTCTCGTTGACCGCGTCGACGATGGCGTTGATCAGGTCGAGCTTGCGGACCGTACCGTCGACGAGGGTGGCCTGACCGGCTTCCATGGGGCCGCCGGAGACGAAGACGACCGGGATGTTGAGGCGCAGGGCGGCCATCAGCATGCCCGGGGTGATCTTGTCGCAGTTGGAGATGCAGATCAGCGCGTCCGCGCAGTGCGCCTCGACCATGTACTCGACGGAGTCGGCGATCAGGTCGCGGGAAGGCAGGCTGTAGAGCATGCCCGCGTGGCCCATGGCGATGCCGTCGTCGACCGCGATCGTGTTGAACTCACGGGGCACGGCGCCCGCGGCCAGGATCGCGTCGGAGACGATCCGGCCGACCGGGGCGAGGTGGGTGTGCCCGGGGACGAACTCCGTGAAGGAGTTGGCGACCGCGATGATCGGCTTGCCGATGTCCGAGCTCGCTACGCCCGAGGCCCGCATAAGGGCGCGGGCGCCCGCCATGTTCCGGCCGTGGGTGACAGTGCGGGACCGCAGCTCGGGCATCGTCGCTCGCTCCTTCGGACGGATCCTTCAGGCAGATCCTTCAGACAGATAGGACTGCAATCGAGCGTACGCCGAGGCTCCAAGATCTGGACACTCTGTCCGCTATACGGGACGCGCGGCTCACGCTTCGGTCGCTCACGCTGCGACCGCTCACGCCTCGGCCGTCACTCTTCGACCGCTCACGCTTCGGTCAGATACCGCTGGAGCGTGGGAGCCACCATCTGCACGATCTCCTCGGGATCCACCGAGGCCAGCGGCTCCACCTTGATCACGTAGCGCAGGATCGCGATGCCGATCATGTGCGAGGCCGCGAGCTCCGCGCGGAACTTCGGATCCGGTACGTCGAGCTCCCCCGCGATCCGCTCCAGCAGCCGGCGCAGCACAAAGCCGCGCAGCACCGTGGCCGCCGCCTCGTGCGTGAGCGCGGAGCGGACGATGGCCAGCAGCGGGCCCCGGGTCGCCGGGTTCTCCCACACCCCGATGAAGTAGCGGGCGAGCCGCTCGCCGATCCCCTCGTTGCCCTGGCCCAGGATCGCCGGGACGACCAGGGCCGGCTCGAAGGAGACCTCGATGGCGGCCGCGAAGACCTCGTCCTTGGTACCGAAGTAGTGGTGCACGAGGGCCGGGTCGACGCCCGCGGCCCTGGCGATGCCGCGGACGGTCGTCTTGTCGTAGCCGCGTTCGGCGAATTCCGTACGGGCCGCCTCAAGGATCCGGTCCCGGGCGCCGGGCCCCTCGTCGGTCTTGGAACGGGCCGGGCGGCCGCGCCGCCGCGGAGCCGCCGCATTGGTCATGAGCCGCGCACTCCCGAGGAGGCGGCCGACGCGAGGTGCAGCCGGGTGAAGGCGAGCGCCTCGGCGAGGTCGGCTTCGCGTTCGGCTGCCGACATCGCGCGCCTGGTGTTGACCTCGATGACGACATGGCCGTCGAAGCCGGACCGGGCGAGCCGTTCGAGTAGCTCGGCGCAGGGCTGATTGCCGCGCCCGGGCACCAGGTGCTCGTCCTTCGACGATCCCTTGCCGTCGGCGAGATGCACATGACCGAGCCGGTCGCCCATCCGGTCGACCATGGCCATGGTGTCGGCGCGGGAGGTCGCGGTGTGTGAGAGGTCGATCGTGAAGTGCCGGTAGTCCTCTTTGGTGACGTCCCAGTCGGGGGCGTACGCGAGCATCTCGCGGTCCCGGTAGCGCCAGGGGTACATGTTCTCGACAGCGAAGCGGACGTCCGTCTCGTGCGCCATGCGCCAGATCCCGCTGACGAAGTCACGGGCGTACTGCCGCTGCCAGCGGAACGGCGGGTGCACGACGACCGTCGACGCGCCCAGCTTCTCGGCCGCCGCCTGCGCCCGCTGGAGCTTCACCCAGGGGTCGGTGGACCAGACCCGCTGGGTGATCAGCAGACACGGCGCGTGGACGGCGTGGATCGGGACCTGGTGGTAGTCGGACAGGCGGCGCAGGGCCTCGATGTCCTGGCTGACCGGATCGGTCCAGACCATGACCTCTACGCCGTCGTACCCGAGGCGTGCGGCGATCTCGAAGGCCGTCGCCGTGGACTCCGGATAGACGGAAGCCGTCGACAGGACAACCTTCGCATCCGGGATGCGCACCACTGGTTCTGCCACGGGAGACAGCGTACGGGCCAACACTAGGAAGCCGGGAGGTGGTCGAGACGCCGCAGGATGACGCCCTCGCGCAGCGCCCAGGGACAGATCTCCAGGACAGGTACGCCGAACAGCTCCATAGCACCCTCCGCGACCAGGGCTCCTGCGAGCAGCTGGCGGGCGCGGCCCTCGGAGACACCGGGGAGCGTGCTGCGCTGCTCGACCGTCATGGTGGCGAGTTTCGGCACCCACTCCCGCAGCGATTTGAGACTGAGCTCACGCTGCACGTACAGCCCCTCGGTGGAGCGCGCGGCGCCCGCGATACGGGCCAGCTGCCGGAAGGTCTTGGACGTCGCCACGACGTGGTCCGGCTTGCCCAGCCGGGTGAACTCTCCGACCGTACGGGCGATTTCGGTCCGTGCCTGGCGGCGCAGCGCCCTCACGTGCTCGGGGTCGGGCGGGTCGCCCGGCAGCATCCCGGCCGTCAGCCGGCCCGCACCCAGCGGCAGCGACACGGCCTTGTCCGGCTCCTCGTCGATCCCGTATGCGATCTCCAGCGAGCCGCCGCCGATGTCCAGGACCAGCAGTCTTCCGGCGGACCAGCCGAACCAGCGGCGGGCCGCGAGGAAGGTGAGGCGGGCCTCCTCCTCGCCGGTCAGCACCTGCAGATCCACACCGGTCTCGGCCTTGGCCCGGGCGAGCACCGCGTCGGCGTTGGTGGCCTCGCGCACCGCGGATGTGGCGAACGGCAGCACCTGCTCGCAGCCCTGGTCCTCGGCGGCCTGCACCGCCCTGGCGATCGTCTCGATCAGCCGGTCGATTCCGGCGGGGCCGATCGCCCCGTCGTCGTCGAGAAGTTCGGCGAGCCGCAGCTCCGCCTTGTAGGAGTGGGCGGGCAGGGGGCGGGCGCCGGGGTGCGCGTCCACCACCAGCAGGTGCACTGTGTTCGAACCGACGTCGAGGACTCCGAGTCTCATGGACCGAACGCTACTGCGGTCGCGGACATACTCTTGGCCTGTGCCAAAGACGAAAAAGGCGAAGCCGGGCAAAGCCAAGCCCCCGAAGCAGAGCAAGCGCGACCGGGACGGCGTGCAGAACGCTGTACCGGGCGCCGTGCCGGACGAGAAGGGCCTGGACTTCGCCCGCGCGTGGGTCGAATTCCCGGACCCCGCCGACGACGAACAGGTCTTCCGCTGCGATCTGACCTGGCTGACCTCGCGCTGGAGCTGCATCTTCGGCAGCGGCTGCCAGGGCATCCAGGCGGGCCGCGCGGACGACGGGTGCTGCACGCTGGGAGCGCACTTCTCCGACAAGGACGACGAGAAGCGGGTCGCGGAGAATGTCGCCCGGCTCACCCCCGAGCTGTGGCAGTTCCACGACGTGGGCGCGGTAACCGGCTGGGTCCAGCTCGACGAGGACGGCGAACGCCAGACGCGGCGCTGGGAGGGCTCCTGCATCTTCCAGAACCGTCCCGGGTTCGCGGGCGGGGTGGGCTGCTCGCTGCACATTCTGGCGCTGCGGGAGGGCAAGGAGCCGCTGGAGACCAAGCCGGACGTGTGCTGGCAGCTGCCGGTGCGGCGGACGTACGACTGGATCGAGCGGCCCGACGACACGAAGGTGCTGCAGGTCTCGATCGGCGAGTACGACCGCCGGGGCTGGGGCCCGGGCGGCCACGACCTGCACTGGTGGTGCACGTCGGCGACGTCGGCGCACGGGTCGGGGGAGCCGGTGTACGTGACGTACCGGCCGGAGCTGACGGAGCTGATGGGCAAGGCGGCGTACGAGGTACTGGCGGAGCTGTGCGAGGCGCGGCTGTCGTCCCAGCTTCCCCTGGTGGCGCCGCATCCGGCGGACCCGAAGAGGGACTGAGCGGCGGGGGGCCGCGGGTGGTGCAGGTGGCCGCTGCGCGGGGCCTTTTCCCCACCCCGCCCTCAGCCCGACGGCGACGGCTGCGTCTCCGCCTGGGACGGCGGCGGGTCCGACGGGTCCTGCCCCGGCGAGGAGGGGTCCGTGGGCGACGGGTCCGAAGGGGGCGGGGTCGGATCAGAAGACGCCGGCGTCGGGGTCGGTGTCGGGTCTGTCGGCGTCGGGGGCGGATCCGACGGGGTCGGCGTCGGGTCTGCGGGCGTCGGCGTGGGCGTCGGCGTCGGGTCCGAAGAGGGCGGCGTCGGGGTCGTGCCGTAGCCGTCGATCTCCAGGACCGCTCCCGACGGGTCCACCCCCACCCGCGCACTCCACGGCCCCGCCGGCTCCCGCCCGTGATCCACGCTCACGTAGATCGTGACCGACTCGCCCGGACGCAGCGTCCCGGAGGAGCGGCTCACATACAGCCAGGGCGCGTCCGTCCACAGGGACCAGGCCACCGGAGCCCCGCCCGACGCCCTGAGCGTGATGCGGGTCGTGTCGCCCGCGGGCTCCGCCTCGACCGTGATGCGGCCGGGTCCCGGAACGCCGGGGCGGGCCGGTGGGAACGAGGCACCCGCGCTGATGACCTCGACCGAGACGTCGGGCGAGCGCATGCCCGCCGTGAACCTCGGATCCGGTTCCGCGCGCGCGTTGCCCGCGTTCTCGTAGTAGTCGTACGGCTCGCCGTCGAGCCCGCCAGGACCGTCCGCCTCGCTCGCGGTGACCGAGGACCCGTTGTGCCCCTCCCCCGTCTGCGGCGCGCCCCGGTACGCCGCCCACAGCGCGAGCACCGGCGCCGCGACGACGGTCGCCACGACCGTGGTCGTCACGGCGCGTGCCCGCAGCCGGTCACGCCGGGCCGCGTGGTCCTTGGGGTCGAGCGGAAAGCCGCGGGGGCCGAAGCGCGGCGCGCCCGCGCGGGCGCGCGGGACGTCCAGCATCGCGCTGTACGCGGCGGCCCGCGGCGCCTCGACCAGGGGCAGCTCGGCCGGGGTGACACAGGACCCCGGCCAGGGCCCGCCCGCACCGGCGCGCTCGGCGGCGCGGCGGCAGCGCGGGCAGTCGTCGACGTGCCGGACGAGTTCCTGGCGCAGCGCGGCGGAGAGCAGGACGCGGTGGTCGTCGGTGAGCCGGGCGACGGCCGGGCAGTTGCCGGTCTCGACGACGGCGAGCGCGGCCCGGGTGCGCTCGACCTCGCACGCGGCCGCGGCGAGCAGTTCGCGCGCCGCGAGTGCGCCGAGGCCGAGGACCGAGGCGACTTCGGAGGCTCCGAGCCCGTGCCGGACGGCGAGTTCGAGGGCCTCGCGCTGTTCGGGTGTCGTACCGGCCGCCTCGGGCCAGGCCAGCAGCGCCAGTTCGCCGCGGCGGCGCTCGGCGACGTCCTCGCAGACCCGCGGGGCCTCGTCCGGGACGGCGGGCCGCGTCGGCCGCCCGGTGTGCGCCCCCTGCCGCTGGCGCCGCTGTTCGGCCAGTCGGCGCAGACAGGCCCAGCGCGCAAGCGCGTACAGCCATGCCTTCCGCTCGGCCTCGCCCGAAGGGCAACGCCCCTCATGCCGCTCGGCGATGGCGAGTACGTCGCCGAGCAGCGCGGTCGCGGCGTCGTGGTCGCAGAGCACGGAGAGGCAGTAGGTGAACAAGCCGTCGAGGTACGGCTCATAACGCGCGGGCGGCCGTTGTGCGCAGGGGCGGGGCGCACGCCGGTGTCCCCGGTGTGCGCCGGTGATGTGGGTCGGTGGCTCCAGCCTGCTGCTCGTCACGCCGTGACCGTAGGCGCTGAAACACATCCCCTTCGTACCCCTTGAACACTTTTAATCCTTACGGGTGAACACATCGCTCGAAGGGGGACAGGAATCGTTAATTCCACCCCTACCGGTCCGCCCTGCGGCCATGACAGGCCGCGGGAGACCTCGTTGTCAGTGGTCCCCTATACGGTTCCTGCATGGCTGTCCGTACGAAATCCGCGAAGGACCGGCCGTCCTACCGCTGCACCGACTGCGGCTGGACGACCGCCAAGTGGCTCGGCCGCTGCCCTGAATGCCAGGCCTGGGGCACGGTCGAGGAGTACGGCGCACCCGCTGTCCGTACGACCGCCGCCGGGCGCGTCTCCACCGCCGCGCTCCCCATCGGCCAGGTCGACGGCCGGCAGGCGACCGCCCGCTCCACCGGTGTGGCCGAGCTGGACCGCGTCCTCGGCGGCGGCCTCGTGCCGGGAGCCGTCGTGCTGCTGGCGGGCGAGCCGGGCGTCGGCAAGTCCACGCTGCTCCTCGACGTCGCCGCCAAGGCCGCGAGCGACGAACACCGCACGCTGTATGTCACCGGCGAGGAGTCCGCGAGCCAGGTCCGCCTGCGCGCCGACCGGATCAACGCGCTGCACGACCACCTGTATCTCGCCGCCGAGACCGATCTCTCGGCCGTCCTCGGCCACTTGGACGCGGTCAAGCCCTCGCTGCTGGTCCTCGACTCCGTACAGACCGTCGCATCACCCGAGATCGACGGGGCACCCGGCGGCATGGCCCAGGTCCGCGAGGTCGCGGGCGCACTGATCCGCGCCTCCAAGGAGCGGGGCATGTCCACGCTCCTGGTCGGCCATGTCACCAAGGACGGCGCGATCGCCGGACCGCGGCTCCTCGAGCACCTGGTGGACGTCGTGCTGTCCTTCGAGGGCGACCGGCACGCCCGCCTCCGTCTCGTACGAGGCGTCAAGAACCGCTACGGCGCGACGGACGAGGTCGGCTGCTTCGAGCTGCACGACGAGGGCATCACCGGCCTCGCCGACCCCTCGGGCCTCTTCCTCACCCGCCGCGCGGAGGCCGTCCCCGGCACCTGCCTGACGGTCACCCTCGAAGGCCGCCGCCCTCTCGTCGCCGAGGTGCAGGCGCTGACCGTCGACTCGCAGATCCCCTCGCCCCGGCGCACCACCTCGGGCCTGGAGACCTCACGGGTCTCGATGATGCTGGCCGTACTGGAACAGCGCGGCCGGATCACCGCCCTGGGCAAACGCGACATCTACAGCGCGACGGTTGGCGGCGTGAAACTCTCCGAGCCCGCGGCGGACCTCGCGATCGCGCTCGCCCTGGCGTCGGCGGCCAGCGACACCCCACTGCCCAAGAATCTGGTCGCGATCGGCGAGGTGGGCCTCGCGGGCGAGGTCAGAAGGGTGACGGGCGTCCAGCGAAGGCTCGCCGAGGCGCACCGGCTCGGCTTCACACATGCCCTTGTCCCCACCGATCCGGGCAAGATCCCTGCGGGTATGAAGGTCACGGAAGTCGCCGACATGGGGGACGCTCTCAGGGTGCTCCCGCGCGGTCGCCGTACGGCTCCCGACAACGGTTCCGAAAGGCGCTCCGAGAGAGCTTCCGGAAGGGGTCAGTAGACCGCCGCGGGGAAAGAGCGCACCGAGGCCCCACGGGCGGGCGACACGCGCCGGTAGACTTTGCCCTGGTCTCGCCCATCCGTACGAGCCGGAGGAGTGCAGTGGCAGCCAAGGACGGGGCAGGTGCACCCGGAAAGTCCGGCGGGGGCTCCGGCAACGAAGCACTGATCCGCGCCGCACTGAGCGCGGTCGCGCCCGGGCAGGCCCTCCGCGACGGCCTCGAGCGGATCCTCCGCGGCAACACCGGAGGCCTGATCGTCCTCGGCATGGACAAAACGGTCGAATCCATGTGCACCGGCGGCTTCGTGCTGGACGTGGAGTTCACCGCGACCCGGCTGCGCGAGCTGTGCAAGCTCGACGGCGCGCTCATCCTCGACAAGGACATCAGCAAGATCCACCGGGCCGGTGTGCAGCTGGTCCCGGACGCCTCCATCCCCACCGAGGAGACCGGCACCCGCCACCGCACGGCGGACCGGGTCTCGCGCCAGTGCGGCTTCCCCGTCGTGTCCGTCTCCCAGTCGATGCGCCTGATCGCGCTCTACGTGGACGGGGAGCGGCGGGTCCTTGAGGAGTCGGCCGCGATCCTCTCCCGCGCGAACCAGGCTCTCGCGACCCTCGAGCGCTACAAACTCCGCCTCGACGAGGTCGCGGGCACGCTCTCCGCGCTGGAGATCGAGGACCTGGTGACGGTCCGCGACGTGACGGCGGTGGCGCAGCGCCTGGAGATGGTGCGCCGGATCGCGACCGAGATCGCCGAGTACGTGGTGGAGTTGGGCACCGACGGCCGTCTTCTCTCGCTGCAGCTGGACGAGTTGATCGCGGGCGTCGAGCCGGAGCGGGAGCTGGTCGTACGCGACTACGTGCCCGAGCCCACGGCGAAGCGGTCGCGCACGGTGGACGAGGCGCTTGCCGAGCTGAACGACCTCACGCACACCGAGCTGCTCGAACTGCCCATAGTGGCAAGGGCGTTGGGCTACAGCGGCTCGCCCGAGACGCTCGACTCCGCGGTCTCGCCGCGCGGTTACCGTCTGCTGGCGAAGGTGCCCCGGCTGCCCGGCGCGATCATCGAGCGGCTCGTCGAGCACTTCGGCGGCCTGCAGAAGCTGCTGGCGGCGAGCGTCGACGATCTGCAGACGGTCGACGGCGTGGGCGAGGCACGGGCACGGAGCGTGCGCGAGGGCCTGTCGCGGCTGGCGGAGTCCTCGATCCTCGAGCGGTACGTCTGAGGTCCCTGTCCTCAATCGCCGGACGGGCCGGATCTGCCGGCCCGTCCGGCGATTGACGACAAACCCCGACCGCGCGGCCCAGGCTCCGACTCAGTCCTTTTCGAGGCGGAACGACGCCGGCAGCACCGTCACCCCCGGGAACGCCGCCTCCACGAGATACGTGCCCGGACCCACCGCCCCCGCGGGCGGCGTGGCGCACTGAGGTGCGCTCCGCTTGCGGTCCCACTCCACGGTGTGCGTGATGCTCGCCCCCGCCGGGACCCTCAGCAGCAGACTCCCCGCCGCCCGCGGGCAGTCCTTCGACGACCACACCGCGTCGTCCTCGTCGTCGGTGACGGTGAGCACGGCGGCCTTGGGCCCGAAGTCCGCCTTGCACGTCGTCGCCGAGGAGTTGGCGGCGACCAGATGGAACGCGGGCTTCTCCCCCGGCCCGTAAGCGACTTCGACGCTGCGCAGGGTCAACTTCAGTGCGCCCGGGGCGCAGTCGGGCAGGCTGGAGCCGGCCGGGACCTGCTGGCCGCCCGCGCCGCCATTGGCCGCGCCGCCCGCCACGTTGTCGCCGTTCTTGCCCGCGGTGGTGCCACCGTCGCCGCCCGCGCTGTCGCCCGTACCGCCGCCGTCACCGGTGCCGTCGCTGCCGCCGGTTTCGCCCGACTCGTCGCGCCCGCCCGGCTGTTCACTGATCGCGGTGCCGGACTGCGAGGGTCCGGGGGTGATGGTGCGGGCGGGCGTCGAGCCGTTGGCACTGTCGCCGTCGCCCGTGCCTCCGTTGCCACCGCCGCCGGAACTGACGGTCCATACGATCAGCATCGCGAGCAGCGCGATCAACGAAGCCGCGACTGCCCTCCGTCGCCAGTAGATGGAGGAGGGGAGCGGCCCGATCGGATTGCGCAGAGATCCCACGGCCCAAACTCTACGAGAGATCCGGTCCAACTCCGGCCCCACCCGCCGCCGGAGTTCGCAAGTTCTGCCGATCATCATCCCGGGCGGCATCGACCAGTCCGTACACCCGTCACCGAGAGAAGGCGACGGCCTCACGGAGCGTATGCAGCATCGGCTCGCCGGGACGTGCCAGGATCGGAGTGATGACTGAAACCACCACAGACCCTGCCCCGGCCGATGCGGCGGGCCTCCACGCCCCCGTCATCGCCTGGTTCGACGAGCACGCACGCGATCTGCCCTGGCGCCGCCCCGAGGCCGGCGCCTGGGGTGTGATGGTCAGCGAGTTCATGTTGCAGCAGACCCCGGTCAACCGGGTACTGCCGGTGTACGAACAGTGGCTGGCCCGCTGGCCGCGCCCTGCCGATCTCGCGGCCGATGCGCCCGGCGAGGCGGTCCGCGCCTGGGGGCGGCTCGGTTATCCGCGCCGTGCGCTGCGCCTGCACGGGGCCGCGCAGGCGATAACGGACCGGCACGGCGGCGATGTGCCGAGCGACCACGCCCAGTTGCTCGCACTGCCGGGCATCGGGGAGTACACGGCGGCCGCGGTGGCCTCCTTCGCGTACGGACAGCGCCATGCCGTCCTCGACACCAATGTCCGCCGGGTCTTCGCCCGCGCGGCGAGCGGCATCCAGTACCCGCCGACCGCGACGACCGCGGCCGAGCGCAAGCTGGCACGGGCACTGCTGCCCGACGACGAGGAGACCGCCGCCCGCTGGGCAGCGGCCTCCATGGAGCTGGGTGCGCTGGTGTGCACCGCGAAGAACGAGGACTGCGCGCGCTGCCCGATCGCCACGCGGTGCGCCTGGCGGCTGGCCGGTAAGCCCGCGCACCAGGGGCCCGCGCGCCGCGCCCAGACCTACGCGGGCACGGACCGCCAGGTGCGCGGCAGGCTCCTTGCCGTGCTGCGCGAGGCCGTGGTGCCGGTGCCGCAGTCGGCGCTGGACGCGGTCTGGCACGAGCCGGTGCAGCGGGCCCGGGCGCTGGACGGTCTGGTCGCGGACGGCCTTGTGGAGCCGCTGGAGAACGGCGTCTACCGCCTCCCCCAGAACTGACGCCGAGCAGACACAGAGCAGACGCCGAGCCGCCCCGGATAGCCGTGCCCGCGGCCCGGTCCGCAACACGCCCGGGTGCCGTTTCCCACCCGAACCGTGCCTGAAACCTCTCCTGTTACACAACCGATGGATGGCCGTGCGCCCTCCGACGGCTGGACCGCACAGCCCCGTGACAACAGCTCCGTAGCTTCATCTGGCGTAAGGGGACGGCAGTTGCTTGTCACGGGGATTCACGGGGATGGAGGCGGTTGAAATGGCGCACGGCGAGGTGCTCGAATTCGAAGAGTACGTACGCAACCGGCAGGAGGCTCTGCTGCGAAGCGCCCGGCGTCTCGTACCCGACCCGATCGACGCCCAGGACCTGTTGCAGACCGCTCTGGTCCGCACCTACGGCCGCTGGGACGGCATCGCCGACAAGTCGCTGGCCGACGCCTACCTCCGCCGCGTGATGATCAATACGCGTACGGAGTGGTGGCGGGCCCGCAAGCTCGAAGAGGTTCCGACCGAGCAGCTGCCGGACGCGAGCGTCGAGGACGGCAGCGAGCAGCGCGCGGACCGCGCCCTGTTGATGGACGTACTGAAAGTTCTGGCTCCCAAGCAGCGCAGCGTCGTCGTGCTGCGACACTGGGAGCAGATGAGCACCGAAGAGACAGCTGCCGCGCTGGGCATGTCGGCCGGTACGGTGAAGAGCACGCTGCACCGGGCCCTCGCCCGGCTCCGCCAGGAGCTGGAGAGCCGGGACCTGGACGCCCGCGCCCTTGAGCGCGGCGAACTGCGGCGTGACCGTGAGCTCGACGAACGGGGGCAGGAGCGGTGCGCGGCCTGAAAGTCAGAGGCGGCAACAAGGGCTTGGCGGCGAGCGGCGCGGCGATGGCCGGGCTCGCCGCCGTAGGCGTGTTCACCGTCGCCTGCTCCTCGGGCGGCACCGGGGTCCACGACGAGGGCGCGGCTCATGCCGACGTGGTCGCGAAGGCCACCCCCTCGCCCAACTCGAGCCCCACGAGCGGTGCGCAGAAGACCGAGGGCGCGAACCCGGTAAAGCTGATCATGAGTGACCCCAAGGTCAGCGAACGGGTCAAGGCCGACCTCAAGCCGTGTGCCCGGGACTCCTACCCGCTGGACACGTCCTATGGAAACCTCACCGGCGGGACCAAGCCGGATGTGGTCGTCAACGTCCTGACGTGCGGCGACGCGGTTGGCATGGGCACGTATGTGTACCGCGACAACGGCGAGAGGTACGAGAATGTCTTCGCGGCCGAGGAGCCCGCGGTGTACTCCGCGATCGACCGGGGCGACCTGGTGGTGACCAAGCAGGTGTACGCCAAGGGTGATCCGGCCGCCGAGCCGTCGGGCGAGGAAGTCACCACGTGGCACTGGGCGGGCGGGAAGTTCGTCCAGCAGTACTGGGTGCGCAACGAATTCAGCAGATCGGTCGGCGAGGGCGAAGCAGTCGTCCCCGAACCGTCATCGACGAGCGAGAACTGAGAGAGCAGCGGGATGGCCGAGACCCATGTCCTGTTCGTGGAGGACGACGACGTCATCCGCGAGGCGACCCAGCTGGCGCTGGAGCGCGACGGCTTCAGGGTGACCGCGATGCCCGACGGGCTGCAGGGCCTCGACGCGTTCCGGGCGAACCGTCCGGACATCGCGCTGCTCGATGTGATGGTGCCGGGCCTTGACGGCGTGAGTCTGTGCCGCCGTATCCGGGACGAGTCGACCGTGCCGGTGATCATGCTGTCCGCGCGGGCCGACTCCATCGATGTGGTGCTCGGCCTGGAGGCCGGCGCCGACGACTACGTCACCAAGCCCTTCGACGGCGCGGTGCTGGTCGCCCGTATCCGCGCGGTCCTGCGCCGCTTCGGCCACGCGGGCGGCGCGGCGGGCGGCGAGTCGGGCCCCGCGGGCCAGGAGGCGCAGGAGGCGCTGCTGGTCTTCGGCGATCTCGAGATCGACACGGAGGGCATGGAAGTGCGCAAGGCCGGTGATCCGGTGGCGCTGACGCCGACCGAGATGCGGCTGCTGCTGGAGTTCTCCTCCGCGCCCGGCACCGTGCTCTCCCGCGACAAGCTGCTGGAGCGGGTCTGGGACTACGGCTGGGGCGGCGACACCCGGGTGGTGGACGTCCATGTCCAGCGGCTCCGCACCAAGATCGGACAGGACCGGATCGAGACGGTCCGCGGCTTCGGTTACAAGCTCAAGGCATGAGGCGGCTCGTACTGCGCACCGGCGTCCGGTGGAAGATCAGCATCGCGATCGCAGGGGTGGGCGCACTGATCGCCGTGGCGCTGAGTCTTGTTGTGCACAACGCAGCCCGCGTCTCGATGCTGGACAACGCGCGCGATGTCCAGATGGACCGGGTGCTGCTCGCGCAGCGCTGGTACGAGACGTCCAAGAAGGACCCCCGCTTCAACACCAAGATCAATGACCCCGCGCTGCCCAAGTCGCTCCAGAAGCTGATGCGGGAGAAGCGGCGCGGCAGTTACGTCTACGAGGGCCACGGCAGCACGCCCGACATCTGGGCCGCCGTACCCCTGTCCAACGGCGATGTGCTCTCCCTGCACAGCCAGTTCGCCGGACGCAGCGCCACCGTCATGAACGACCTCGACCGGGCGCTGATCATCGGCTCGGTCTCGGTGGTGTTCGGCGGCTGCGCGCTCGGAGTGCTGATCGGCGGACAGCTCTCGCGCAGACTGCGCAAGGCCGCCGCGGCAGCCGGCAATGTCGCCCAGGGCAAGACGGATGTACGGGTCAGGGACGCCATCGGCGGTGTCGTACGCGACGAGACCGACGATCTCGCCCGTGCCGTCGACGCCCTGACCGACGCGCTGAACGAACGCATCGAGGCGGAGCGCCGCGTCACCGCGGATATCGCGCACGAGCTGCGCACCCCCGTCACCGGGCTGCTCACGGCCGCCGAGCTGCTGCCGCCCGGCCGCCCCAGCGAGCTCGTACGGGACCGGGCACAGGCCATGCGGACGCTGGTCGAGGACGTCCTGGAGGTGGCAAGGCTCGACAGCGCGTCGGAGCGGGCCGAACTCCAGGAGATCGCGCTCGGCGAGTTCGTCAGCCGCCGGATCACGGCACTGAATCCGGACGTGGTGGTCCGGGTCGTGCACGAGTCCTGGGTCAGCACCGATCCGCGTCGCCTCGAACGCATCCTGCTCAATCTGCTGACCAACGCCGCCAAGTACGGAAAACCGGCGGTCGAGGTCACCGTCGAGGGCCGCGTGGTGCGGGTCCGCGACCACGGTCCCGGCTATCCCGAGGCGCTGCTGCGCGAGGGCCCGAGCCGCTTCCGTACGGGCGCCAGCGACCGGGCGGGCACGGGCCACGGCCTGGGTCTGACGATCGCGGCGGGCCAGGCACGCGTCCTCGGCGCACGGCTGACCTTCCGCAATGCCGCGCCGGAAGGGATGCAGACGCCGCTGGGCGAGTCCGGCGGCGCGATCGCGGTGCTGTGGCTGCCCGAGCACGCGCCGACGAACACGGGCAGCTTCCCGATGATGCCGCTCCCGGACCACTGACAACGGCCCCCGGTGTGCACACCGGGGGCCGTCGGCCGGGCATTCTGCGGGGTTCGGGCGCGGTCAGACCCTCTCGGCGACCTTCTCGCCGCCGGCATCCGCACTCTCCTCCGCGTCCGCACTCTGCTGAGCGTCCGCGTTCGGTTCCGCGGCGGGCGCCGGGGCCGCCCCGCGCAGCGGTACCTCCTTGACGAAGAACGCCGCCAGGAAGCCGATCACCGCGACCGCCGCCCCCAGCAGGAAGGCCGCGTGGGTGCCGGACGACACCGCGACCTCGTACGCCTCCCTCACCGGGTCCGGCAGCTTCGCCAGGCTCGCGGCGTCCAACTGCGCGGACCGCTCGGTGATCGCCGAGCCGCCCCTGGCCGCCATCTCGTGCTGCACCCGGCTGGTGAACAGCGCGCCCATGATCGCGACGCCGAAGGAGCTGCCGAGCGTACGGAAGAGGGTGGCGCCGGAGGACGCGACGCCCATGTCCTTCAGCTCCACGCTGTTCTGCGCGACCAGCATGGTGATCTGCATCAGGAAGCCCATGCCCGCGCCGAGCACCGCCATGTACAGGCTGGAGGTCAGCCGCGAGGTCTCGGTGTCCATCGTCGAGAGCAGGTACAGGCCGACCATCATCAGCCCGCCGCCGATGATCGGGAAGAGCCGGTACTTGCCGGTGCTGGTGGTGACCCGGCCCGCGATCATCGAGACGACGAGCATCGACATCAGCATCGGGAGCAGCAGCAGGCCGGAGTTGGTCGCGGAGGCGCCCTGGACCGACTGCTGGTACAGCGGCAGGAAGAGCACCGCACCGAACATCACGAATCCGGTCAGGAAGCCGATCACCGACATGAGGGAGAAGTTGCGGCTGCGGAAGATGTGCAGCGGCATGATCGGTTCGGCGGCCTTGGTCTCGACGAAGAAGAAGCCGGTGAGCGCGGCCACGCCGATCGCGATGAGCTCCATGATCACGGCCGAGTCCCAGGCGTACTCCGTACCGCCCCAGGTGGTCACGAGCACGATCGAGGTGATGCCCACGGTCAGCAGCCCGGCGCCCACATAGTCGATGCGCGCCTTGGTCCGTTCCTTCTTCGGCAGGTGGAGCACCGCGGTGACCATGGCGAGCGCGACGGCACCGAGCGGCAGGTTGATGTAGAAGCTCCAGCGCCAGCCGAGGTGGTCGGTGATGGTGCCGCCGACCAGCGGTCCGCCGATCATCGCGACGGCCATGACGGCCGCCATCATGCCCTGGTACTTGCCGCGCTCCCGCGGCGGAACCAGATCGCCGATGATCGCCATGACGCCGACCATCAGTCCGCCCGCGCCCAGTCCCTGGATGGCGCGGAAGCCGATGAGCTGGCCCATGTCCTGGGCCATGCCGCTGAGTGCCGAGCCGATCAGGAAGAGCACGATGGAGGTAAGGAAGGTTCCCTTGCGGCCGTACATGTCGCCGAGCTTGCCCCAGATCGGGGTGGAGGCGGCGGTGGCCAGGGTGTACGCGGTGACGACCCAGGAGAGATGCTCCAGGCCGCCGAGCTCACCGACGATGGTCGGCATGGCGGTGCCGACGATCATGTTGTCGAGCATGGCCAGCAGCATGGCGATCATGAGCGCGAGGATCACGACCCGGACGCTGCGCTCCTGAGGCTGAGCCTCCTGCTGCGCCTGTGACGGTTGCTTCGCCTGTTGCTCCCCCGGCGCCTCGGCGCTCGGCTTTTTCTTGTCTCCCGATATACCGGCCATCGTTCCAACTCCCCGACACTTACTTGCCGCCCGGCTAGCTGACTACACTGGGAAGGTAGACCCGCAACTAGCCGGGCGTCAAGTAAGTTTTCAGGAGAGCCCCATGGCCAGAGGCAACACCCGCCAGCGCATTCAGGACGTGGCCCTGGAGCTCTTCGCCGAGCAGGGCTACGAGAAGACCTCGCTGCGCGAGATCGCAGAGGCCCTCGACGTCACCAAGGCCGCGCTGTACTACCACTTCAAGACCAAGGAAGACATCCTGATCAGCCTCTTCCAGGACCTCACGAGGCCGATGGACGAGCTGATCGAGTGGGCACAGACGCAGCCGCACACCCTGGAGACGAAGAAGGAGATCCTGCGCCGCTACAGCCAGGCACTGCTCGGCGCGGCCCCGCTCTTCCGTTTCATGCAGGAGAACCAGGCGACGCTGCGCGATCTGAGCATCGGCGAGACCTTCAAGGACCGGATGCTGGCGATGGTGGAGCTGATCAAGGAGCCCGAGGCGGCGCTGTCCGACCAGGTCCGCTGCTTCAGCGCACTCTTCACGATGCACGCCGGGATGTTCCTGCTCAAGGACGTCGAAGGCGACCCGGAGGACAAGCGCATGGCCGTCCTCGAGGTCGCCACCGATCTCGTGAGCCAGGCTCACGGCGTCAAGGGCTGACGCGCTGCGGCGTCAAGCTCGGCGCACCGGGCCCAGTGGGTCCGGCCTGGTGCGTCCGGCTCGGTGCGTCAGATGGAGACGCCCTCGGCACGCAGGAAGGCCATGGGGTTGACCGCGGAGCCGTAGTTCGGGGTCGTACGGATCTCGAAGTGCAGGTGCGGGCCGGAGGAGTTACCGGTGTTGCCCGAGCGGGCGATCGTCTGGCCGGTCTTCACGTGCTTGCCGACGAACACGTTGATCTTCGACAGGTGGGCGTACTGCGAGTACGTGCCGTTGGCGTGCTTGATCACAATGGCGTTGCCGTACGCGGAACCGTCGCCGCCGCCGTTCGGGCCGGCCTTCACGACGACACCGCCGTGGGTGGCCTTGACCACGGTGCCGACCGGAACGGCGAAGTCCTGGCCGGAGTGCTTGTGGGACCACATGGCGCCGCCCTGGTTGAAGCTCGCGCTCAGCGTGTAGCGGGCGACAGGCTTGACCCAGCCGACCTTCTTGGCGGCCTTGGCCTTGGCGGCCTTCGCGGCAGCGGCCTTCACCGCGGCAGCCTTCGCGGCCTTGGCCTTCGCGGCGGCCTTGAGGGCCTTCGCGTTGGCGGCGGCCTTGGCGGCCGCTGCAGCCTTCGCCGTCGCGGCGGCCTTGGCCTGCACGTCGGCCTGGACGGCCACGGCGGCTGCGGGAGTCGTGGCTGCCGCCTTGCCCGCAGTTGCGGAGGCGACACCGGCACCGGCTCCGACGACCATCACGGCGCCGAGTCCGGCGGCGACGACGGTGCCACGGTTACGGAGCACGGACGGGCGGAGACGGTGGTTGATGACGCGCTTCGACATACGGGAGAACCTCCGGGCATGAATGGACCCGGCGCGCTGGCACCGGGCTGGCCATCCCTTGGTAACCCGTCCTCCCGTTCCACCTCAAACACCCCATCTACGACATTGCGTCGTAGCCGTCACCCCGGGAATTCAACTCTTGACGCCATTCCCATCCCCACCGGAGTCGCTCGAAAAGCGGACAAAATATCCCAGCATGGAGAGGTTTAAGCCCTTGTGTGAACCGGCCGAAACCGACATCCCGCCCGGATAAGCACCTCTCGCCCAGTTATGGACCAAAGGTCTCGCCGCGATCCTGGACGGAGGACCCCCTTCGAGGGGTGACAAGTGCTCCTATCCCGGCTAGTAGGGCCGGATGAGCCTGTGTGCCTTGTCACGGACCCGGGGCCCGCCGGGGGCCGCGAATGTTAGCCGCGACACACCAACTCCCGTGTCGCAAATGCCGGTTTCGCCCCAGATCGACACTCCGGAAGTGGCGCCCATACGACCGAACCGCCACCTTCCCGACCCGCCCCGCCTCCGGGATGCTCCTGTGCCATGAGTAGACCCGTGATTCGCCCGACCCGAGGCCGCGGACAGCTCCGCAGCCGGCTCAGGCCCGCCCTCTTAGGCCTCGCCTGCATCCTCACGTCCACACTCACCTGGAGCGCACCCGCCGGAGCCGGACCCTCCGACACCGGGCTCAAGGGCGCCATCGACGCGATCCTCGCCGACGCCCGCATGGAGGGCGGGGCCGCGAGCGTGGTCATCGCCGACGCCGCCACCGGGGAGCGGCTCTACCAGCGCGACGGCGGCGACCGCCTGATGCCCGCCTCCAACACCAAACTCGCCACCTCCGCCGCCGCGATGGCCCTGCTCGGTCCCGAATACCGCTTCCACACCGACGTCCTGTCCACCGGCAGCCGTCACGAATCCACCCTCCGCGGCGATCTCTATCTGCGCGGCGGCGGCGATCCCACAACCCTCGCCAAGGACTACGACCGGCTCGCCGCCGACCTCGCGGCCTCGGGCGTGAAGCGCGTCACCGGCCGCATCGTCGCGGACGACACCCGTTTCGACACCCAGCGCCTCGGCCGCTCCTGGGCCGCCGACGACGAGTCCTCGTACTATTCCGCGCAGATCTCACCGCTCACCCTCGCGCCGGATACCGATTACGACTCCGGCACGGTCATCGTCGAGGCACTGCCGGGCGCCGCCCCCGGCGACAAGCCGCGCGTGAGCCTCACCCCGCTCACCGACTACGTACGCGTCGACAACCGCGGCACCACGGTCCCCGCCGGGCAGACCGACACCCTCGCCATCGAGCGGCAGCACGGCACCAACACGATCATCATCAGCGGGAACATCCCCGTCGGCGCGAGCGCGACCAAGGAGTGGGTGGCCACCTGGGAGCCCACGGGCTACGCCGCCGCGGTCTTCTCCGACGCGCTCGCCGAGCACGGCATACGCATGTCGGGGAGCCCCCGCCTCGGCCGTGCGACCCCGCCCGGCGCGAAGCTGCTGGCCTCTCACAACTCCATGCCGCTGCGGGAGTTGATGTTCCCCTTCATGAAGCTGTCCAACAACATGCACGCCGAGACGCTCACCAAGACGATCGGCTACGAGACGGCAGGCCGCGGTACCTGGGAAGCGGGCCTCGCGGCAATCGGCGGCTACCTGGGGAAGGAAGGCGTACGGACCTCCACGATCCGCCAGTTCGACGGCTCGGGCCTGACCCGTATGAATCTCTTCCCGGCCGAACAGCTCGCCACCCTGCTCCTCTCCGTACGGGACGCTCCCTGGTACGCCGACTGGTACGCATCCCTTCCGGTGGCCTGCAACACCGACCGCGCGATCGGCGGCACCCTGCGCTCCCGTATGTGCGGGACCCCTGCGGCTCTCAACGCCCGTGGCAAGACAGGGTCGTTGACGGGCGCCTCGGCGCTGTCGGGGTATGTGAAGGACGCTGCGGGCCGTGAGCTGGTCTACAGCATCGTCCTCAACAACTACCTGGCGTCCTCGGTGAAGAGCATCGAGGACGCGATCGTCGTCACCCTCGCGAAGTCTGACACGGGGGCGGGCGCCATCGCCGCTGTGGCCCCGAACGCGGTGCGCACCCAGGAGCTTCCGTCCAACCTCGAATGCTCCTGGCAGAAGCCGAAGTTCTGCTGAAACGCCGGTGGCCCGCTCAGGGTCTCACCGACGGGACAGGCAGAAGAAGGGGCTGCCCCGGACCGTACGAAACGGTCCGGGGCAGCCCCTTCGGACACTCAGAACGCTTACGCGTCCTTCGACAGGTTCGGCCCGGCTCCGCCGGCCGCCTGCTCGATCGGAGGAACGTCCGGCAGCGCCGACTTCTCCTCGCCGCGGAAGGTGAACTTCTTCTCCTCACCCTCGCCCTCGGTGTCCACGACCACGATGTGACCGGGGCGCAGCTCGCCGAAGAGGATCTTCTCCGACAGGATGTCCTCGATCTCGCGCTGGATCGTCCGGCGCAGCGGCCGGGCGCCCAGAACCGGGTCGTAGCCCTTCTTCGCGAGCAGCGACTTGGCCGTGGGGCTGAGCTCCAGACCCATGTCGCGGTCCTTCAGGCGCTCGTCCACCTTGGCGATCATGAGGTCGACGATCTGGATGATGTCTTCCTCGGTCAGCTGGTGGAAGACCACGGTGTCGTCGACACGGTTGAGGAACTCGGGCCGGAAGTGCTGCTTCAGCTCTTCGTTGACCTTGACCTTCATCCGGTCGTAGTTCGACTTGACGTCGCCCTGCGCCGCGAAGCCCAGGTTGAAGCCCTTCGAGATGTCCCGGGTCCCGAGGTTGGTCGTCATGATGATGACCGTGTTCTTGAAGTCCACGACCCGGCCCTGGGAGTCGGTCAGCCGACCGTCCTCCAGGATCTGCAGAAGGGAATTGAAGATATCGGGGTGGGCCTTCTCGACCTCGTCGAAGAGGACGACGGAGAACGGCTTCCGGCGCACCTTCTCGGTGAGCTGGCCGCCCTCTTCGTAACCCACGTATCCGGGCGGGGAACCGAAGAGACGCGAAACCGTGTGCTTCTCGCTGAACTCCGACATGTCGAGGGAGATCAGCGCATCCTCGTCGCCGAAGAGGAATTCGGCGAGCGTCTTGGAGAGCTCGGTCTTACCGACACCAGACGGGCCGGCGAAGATGAACGAGCCACCGGGGCGCTTCGGGTCCTTCAGACCCGCTCGCGTACGGCGGATGGCCTGCGAGAGCGCCTTGATGGCGTCCTTCTGACCGATGACGCGCTTGTGGAGCTCGTCCTCCATGCGCAGCAGCCGGGAAGACTCTTCCTCGGTGAGCTTGAAGACGGGAATGCCGGTCGCCGTGGCGAGGACTTCGGCGATGAGCTCGCCGTCGACCTCGGCGACGACGTCCATGTCGCCGGCCTTCCATTCCTTCTCGCGCTTGGTCTTCGCCGCGAGCAGCTGCTTCTCCTTGTCGCGGAGAGAGGCCGCCTTCTCGAAGTCCTGGGAGTCGATCGCCGACTCCTTGTCGCGGCGGACGCCCGCGATCTTCTCGTCGAACTCGCGGAGGTCCGGCGGCGCGGTCATCCGGCGGATGCGCATCCGTGAACCGGCCTCGTCGATCAGGTCGATCGCCTTGTCCGGCAGGAAGCGGTCCGAGATGTACCTGTCCGCCAGCGTCGCGGCCTGGACCAGCGCCTCGTCGGTGATGGAGACGCGGTGGTGGGCCTCGTAGCGGTCCCGGAGGCCCTTGAGGATCTCGATGGTGTGCGGCAGCGACGGCTCCGCGACCTGGATGGGCTGGAAGCGGCGCTCGAGCGCGGCGTCCTTCTCCAGGTGCTTGCGGTACTCGTCCAGCGTCGTGGCGCCGATGGTCTGCAGCTCACCACGGGCCAGCATCGGCTTGAGGATCGAGGCGGCGTCGATCGCGCCCTCGGCGGCACCCGCACCCACCAGGGTGTGGAGCTCGTCGATGAACAGGATGATGTCGCCGCGGGTGCGGATCTCCTTGAGAACCTTCTTCAGGCGCTCCTCGAAGTCACCGCGGTAGCGGGAGCCGGCGACGAGCGCACCGAGGTCCAGGGTGTAGAGGTGCTTGTCCTTGAGGGTCTCGGGCACCTCACCCTTGACGATGGCCTGAGCCAGGCCCTCGACGACCGCCGTCTTGCCGACGCCGGGCTCGCCGATGAGAACCGGGTTGTTCTTGGTACGGCGGGAGAGCACCTGCATGACCCGCTCGATCTCCTTCTCGCGCCCGATGACCGGGTCGAGCTTGGATTCACGAGCGGCCTGGGTGAGATTCCGGCCGAACTGGTCCAGGACGAGCGAGGTCGAGGGGGTGCCCTCGGCCGGGCCGCCTGCAGTGGCCGCTTCCTTGCCCTGGTAGCCGGAGAGCAGCTGGATGACCTGCTGCCGCACCCGGTTGAGATCGGCGCCGAGCTTCACGAGGACCTGGGCGGCGACGCCCTCGCCCTCGCGGATCAGGCCGAGCAGGATGTGCTCCGTGCCGATGTAGTTGTGGCCCAGCTGAAGGGCCTCTCGGAGCGACAGCTCCAGGACCTTCTTGGCACGGGGGGTGAAGGGGATGTGCCCGGACGGAGCCTGCTGGCCCTGCCCGATGATCTCCTCCACCTGCTGGCGGACCGCCTCGAGCGAAATCCCGAGGCTCTCCAGGGCCTTAGCGGCGACACCCTCACCCTCGTGGATAAGGCCCAGGAGGATGTGCTCGGTGCCGATGTAGTTGTGGTTGAGCATCCGGGCTTCTTCCTGAGCCAGGACGACAACCCGCCGCGCGCGGTCGGTGAACCTCTCGAACATCGTTAATCGCTCCTCAGAGCGGTCAGGCAGTAAGGGGTCGGTCCCCTCCCTGTCCTTCCGCAGCTTAGTCCCGCAAGCGGGGACCGCTCATTCCAACTGCCGACACCCGTCTGTGGCCTCCTGACCGCTGAACGCCGACAACTGCTCAACCCGATGGTGCGAGACGATGTTCCCGCAGGCCAGGCAGTTACCCTCACCACCGCTACGCCGATGGCGAACGTGAGCCTGCACCTGCGAGCGTGTCGCCCCTCCCCACTAGGAATGTCTTACCCGCAAGCACTGACACTCCATGCGGAGCGCACCGGTTCCCTCAGCTACGGGCGAACAACCTTGCGCCTGCTGAAGCGCGCATACGCCCTCGACTCGGACACCCTGTGCGATCGCACTCACACTCTGCGTAACTCCCGGGGCGGCTCTCCCGTTCCCGGGGGTATGGCTTCCATCGTCCCGCTTCCCCGCGCGTCCTGCGACGGCAGTGCCGCGCGGTGGTACGAGAACGAACTCGGCTGGGCCGCCGCGGAGGGGTCGCCGGTGCGGCTGCTCACCGGGCTGCGCTTCGATGTGCTGGAGCTGCCGGCGGACGCGGGCGCGGCCGTGCTGCGCCGGGCCGAGACGGCCGGTCCGGTGGTTCTGATGGGGCGCAGAATGCGGTTCCTGGTGGCCGCGGGAAGCGCGGAGGAGTTGCCCGGTCTGCTCGACTGGCTTCAGTGGGGCGGGATCGCGCTCGATCTGACCGCCATCGGCGTGGGCGGACTGATGACCGCCCCGCCGCCGCCCGGATGGCCTGGCTCGCGGGGGGCCGCCGTATGGCTGCGACCCCCCGTGCCGGGGCGCGAGGTGGAGCCGACGCTGCCGGCTCTGGCCCCTTTCGGACGCAGTGCCGGAACAGGTGGGGGTATCAGCCCCGATCTCGTACGACTCGTGGCCACCGTGGCGACCGAGTGCCACCGGGCCCGTTTGCTGCGTACGAATACGCCGCGCACTAATACTCAGCCGTTGGCCTTCTCGTAAGCCTCACGAACCGTGGCCGGGACACGGCCGCGGTCGTTCACCTCGAAGCCGTTCGCCTTGGCCCAGGCGCGGATTTCTGCGGTGTCCTTGTTACCGCCCGCGGCGGGACGACCCTTGCCACGGCCGGATGCGGCGCGGCCACCCGTGCGCCGACCGCTCTTGGCGTACGGCTCGAGGAGACCACGGAGCTTGTCCGCATTGGCGGTGGTGAGGTCGATCTCGTAGGTCTTGCCGTCCAGAGCGAACGTCACGGTCTCGTCCGCCTCGCCGCCGTCGAGGTCATCGACAAGAAGGACCTGAACCTTCTGTGCCACCGGATTTCCTTTCATCGAAAATGCAGTACGCGGAAAGGAAACCGCTTTTCCCTGGAAAACACAAACCCTTGGGAGAGGTTCAGAACCTCAAGAACGCGGGAAACATGCGCGATTCGGACATAGGGTTCCGACTCTTGCGGTGATCACAGGTGCAGAAGCATCCGGCTGTTGCCCAAGGTGTTCGGCTTCACTCGTTCGAGCCCGAGGAACTCGGCGACGCCCTCGTCATAGGAACGCAGCAGCTCGCTGTAGACATCTCCGTCGACCGGAGTCTCACCGATCTCCACGAAGCCGTGCTTCGAGAAGAAGTCCACTTCGAAGGTGAGGCAGAAAACCTTGCGCACCCCCAGCCAGCGGGCGGTCTGCAGTAGCTTGCCGAGCACCTGATGACCGATGCCGGTGCCCTTGACGACGGGATCGGTGGCGAGAGTGCGTACTTCCGCGAGGTCTTCCCACATGACATGCAGTGCGCCGCAGCCGACCACCCGGGCATCCTCGTCGCGTTCGGCGACCCAGAACTCCTGGATGTCTTCGTAAAGGGTGACCGTCGCTTTGTCGAGCAGGATGCCTTCACTCACGTACGGGTCGACGAGTCGGCGGACCTCGGGCACATCGCTGGTCCTGGCCCGCCTGACGGTGATGGCATTTGCTGCGGCATAAGGCATGGCCCGACGCTATCGCCCCGGCGGCGTACCGCCCTCGGGGGCCTCGTCGTCCTGAACCATGCGGACCGCGGCTTGCAGGGACTCGCGCTGCTCCGGCGACATCATGCTGAAGAAGGCGACCAGTGCGGCGGCGGGGTTGTCACTCCGGGACCAGGCTTCGTTCATCAGTGCTGCCGAGTAGGCGGCGCGGGTGGAGACCGCGGTATATCGATAGGCGCGGCCGTCGACTTCCCTGCGCACCCAGCCCTTCTGATGGAGATTGTCCATTACGGTCATGACGGTGGTGTAGGCGATGGACCGTTCCTGCTGAAGGTCTTCAAGGACTTCCCGGACGGTGACCGGCCGGTTCCATTGCCAGACGCGAGTCATGACGGCGTCTTCCAGCTCTCCCAATTGGCGGGGCACAGCGCCACCATAGTGCGAGTTGTGCCGGAATGGCCTGTTATTGCCGCAGCAAAAAGGACGTACGACGGGAAATCTGCCGTACGTCCTCGGTGCGAAGGGGTCCGCCGGTGAACGTCAGTCGTCGCGGCCGGCCTGGCGGGTGGATGCCGCACGGGCGAGCGCGGCGTCCACGATCGCATCCTCCTTGGCCTTGTTCGGGCCGCCCTGGCTCTTGACGATCGTCACGACCAGGAAGGTGAAGAAAATGGCCATCACCACGGGGGGCAGGAGCGCGGATACGTAGTCCATGGCTCCCAGAGTAGCTATCCCGCAGCCAGCTGTTCCGGTGGGGGGACGGGCTTGCGGCGGGGCGGGAAGACCTCGGAGGGCTTGGGCACCGGGCGCTCGCCGGGTGCGGGCGCCTTGGGCTGCGGTTCCTGCTGGGGCTTCTCGCGGGGTTTCTGCTGCGGCTTCGGCTCGTCGGCGGCGCGGCCGCCGGGGAGCGCGTGCAGTCGGGTGCGGGGGGTCGGGGCGCTCGCCGGGGCGCGCGACTCGGTCCGTACCGCGCGGCCGGCCAGCCGGGCGCGTACGGAGTGCTCCGCCAGCGTCTGGCAGCGGCGCAGGACGGCGGCACCGACGGGATGGCCGCGCAGGGTGCGCAGCGCGGCCAGGTCCTCGGGGCGGGGGTCGTAGCCGGCGGCCAGGGCGTCCTGGAGGAGCGCCAGATAGCCGGCTGCCGAGCCGGGGAGCGCTTCGCGGTATCGGGCGAGGTCGGCGAGGAGAAACGTACGCAGCCGGCCGGCCTCGCGTACCGCCTCGTCAACGGAATCGGCCAGACGCAGACAGTCCTGGACGTCCTCGTCGGCGAGAGGGGCGGGATGGAGGGCACTGGCGAGGGCGCGTCGGAGCACACGCAGCTCGTCTGCGCTGAAGGCCATGCCGCCGCGGGATCCGTATGGCGTGGGCATGGGGCGACGATACGTGCGACTTGGACAAAATCGGGTTAATTCCGGGAATCCGGGCGCGGCGGGGCGCCTGCGGCTGCCTGGGCGGTCCGGGGTGCGGGGGCGGGGGGTGCGCCCGCGGCTGGCTTGTCCCCGCCCCGCCCTCCCCCAGACTCCGTCCGGGGGGACCCCCAACCTCCCAGCTCCTCAAACTCCCCCAGACTTCGTCCGGGGGGACCCCCACGGGGCTGGAATGTGCGGCCTGGCCGCACATTTCAGCCCGTCCGGCGTTTGAGGACGTGCGGCCGAAGTCGCATACGGGGGTCTGGGGGCGGCCCCCGGCTACATACGCGAGACGTTCCGCTCGTACACCAACCGCAGCCCGATCAGCGTCAGCCACGGCTCGTGCTCGTCGATTGCCGACGCCTCGCCCAGGACCATCGGTGCCAGGCCGCCCGTCGCGATCACGGTGACGTCGTCCGGATCGTCGGCCAGTTCGACCTTCATGCGGCGGACCACGCCGTCGACCTGGCCCGCGAAGCCGTAGATGATGCCCGACTGCATCGCCTCGACCGTGTTCTTGCCGATCACGCTGCGCGGGCGGGCCAGTTCGATCTTGCGGAGCTGGGCACCCTTGACGCCGAGCGCCTCGACGGAGATCTCGATGCCGGGGGCGATCACACCGCCCGCGTACTCACCGCGTGCGCTGACCGCGTCGAACGTCGTCGCCGTGCCGAAGTCGACGACGATCGCCGGACCGCCGTACAGGTCGACGGCGGCGACCGCGTTGATGATGCGGTCCGTGCCGACCTCCTTGGGGTTGTCCATCAGGATCGGCACGCCGGTCTTGATGCCGGGCTCGACGAGGACCGCCGGGACGTCGCCGTAGTAGCGGCGGGTCACCTCGCGCAACTCGTGCAGGACCGAGGGGACGGTGGAGCAGATCGCGATGCCCTCGATGCCGTCGCCCAGTTCGTCGCCGAGCAGCGGATGCATGCCCATCAGGCCCTGCAGCAGGACCGCGAGTTCGTCGGCGGTGCGCCGGGCGTCGGTGGAGATGCGCCAGTGCTCGACGATCTCCTCTCCGTCGAACAGGCCGAGGACGGTGTGGGTGTTGCCGACGTCGATCGTGAGCAGCATCAGATGCCTGCCTCGCGCAGGTCGAGGCCGATGTCGAGGATCCGGGAGGAGTGCGTGAGCGCGCCCACCGCCAGGTAGTCGACGCCCGTCTCGGCATAGGCCCGGGCGGTGTCGAGGCTGAGGCGGCCGGAGGACTCCAGCAGGGCGCGGTGCGCGACGATCGCGACGGCTTCCTCGGTCTCGGCGGGGGTGAAGTTGTCCAGCAGGATCAGGTCGGCACCCGCGTCCAGGACCTCGCGGACCTGGTGGAGGGTGTCGACCTCGACCTCGATGGCGAGGTCGGGGAAGGCGTCCCGTACGGCCTTGAAGGCAGCCGCCACGCCGCCCGCGGCCACCACGTGGTTGTCCTTGACCAGCGCGGCGTCCGAGAGCGACATGCGGTGGTTGACGCCGCCGCCGCAGCGCACCGCGTACTTCTCCAGGGCGCGCAGTCCGGGCGTGGTCTTGCGGGTGTCGCGGACCTTGGCGCCGGTGCCTTCGAGCACGTCGGCCCACGCGCGCGTGGCGGTCGCGATGCCGGACAGGCGGCACAGCAGATTCAGGGCGCTGCGCTCGCCGGTGAGCAGATCGCGGGTGTTGGTGGTGACGGACAGCAGCTTCTGGCCCGCCTCGACGCGCTCGCCGTCCTCGACATGCCGCTCGACCTCGAAGGCGTCGGTGCAGACGATCGACAGGACGGCCTCGGCGATTCGCAGGCCCGCGACCGTACCGGCCTCGCGGGCGGTGAAGTCGCCGGTGGCGACGTCGTCCTGGGGGACGGTTGCCACCGTGGTGACATCCACGCCGCCGTCGAGGTCCTCGGCGAGGGCGAGGTGCGCGATGTCCTCGACCTGTACGGGATCGAGGCCCGCGTCGGCCAGCAGCTGGGCGAGGCCGGGGTCGAGGCCGCACTCCAGGTCGTCGTACCCCTCCTCGTCGCCTCCGCAGCCGCACGCGTCGCCGCAACCGCCGGTGGAGGCCGCGGCGGGTGCGCCGATCTGGATCAGCGGTACGTCCACGGGACGCGGACGTTCTTCGGGCGTGCTCACGGTTGGGGCTCCCTGGGGGCGACGGGGACGGCGGGGACGGTCGGGGCGAATGCGGTGTTCTCGGTGCGGCTGACGACGAGGGACCGGTCCGGGGCGAGGCGTACGACGAGATGGCGGCGCCACTGGGCGTCGTCGCGCTCGGGGCGGTCCTCGCGCCAGTGGCAGCCGCGGGTCTCCTCGCGCCGCAGCGCGGCGGTGGTCAGCACGCGGGCCACGCACAGAAGGTTCGAGGTCTCCCAGGACTCGACGCCGGGCTCGGCCGTCTTGGCGGCGGAGCCGTTGCGCCCCTCGACGGCGTCGCGGTGGACGGCATCGAGCGCGGCGGCAGCGGCGGTGAGGCTTTCGGCCGAGCGGAGCACGCCCGCGCCGTGCGACATGATCCGCTGGATCTCGGCGCGCGTCTCGGGGGCGATGAGCGGCAGCACGGAGGGGGTCGTCGGCGCGGCTGGCGCACCGGCGCGCAGCGGGGCCCGGGACGCGATGTCGGCGGCGATGCGCTCGGCGAAGACCAGGCCCTCCAGCAGGGAGTTGGACGCCAGCCGGTTCGCGCCGTGGACGCCCGTGCAGGCCACCTCGCCGCAGGCGTACAGGCCCGGGACGGTGGTGCGGCCGTGCAGGTCCGTGCGGACGCCGCCGGAGGCGTAGTGCGCGGCGGGCGCGACCGGGATCGGCTCGCTGACGGGGTCGATGCCGTGGGCGCGGCACGCGGCGAGAATCGTGGGGAAGCGGGAGGCCCACATCTCGGCGCCGAAGTGGCGGGCGTCGAGATACATGTGGGCTACGCCCTGCTCCTGCATCCGGCGCATGATGCCCTTGGCGACGATGTCGCGGGGCGCGAGCTCGGCCAGTTCGTGCTGTCCGAGCATGAAGCGGGTCCCGGACGCGTCGACGAGATGGGCGCCCTCGCCCCGTACCGCCTCGGAGACCAGCGGCTGCTGGCCCTCGCGGTCCGCGCCGAGGAAGAGCACCGTCGGGTGGAACTGCACGAATTCCAGGTCGCTCACCTCCGCCCCGGCTCGCAGCGCGAGCGCCACGCCGTCGCCGGTGGAGACCGCGGGGTTGGTGGTGGCGGAGAAGACCTGGCCCATGCCCCCGGTGGCCAGGACGACCGTGGGGGCGTGGACCGCGCCGACGCCGTCGTGCTGGCCCTCGCCCATGACATGCAGGGTGATACCGGCCGTACGGCCTTCGGCGTCCGTCAGCAGGTCCAGGACCAGGGCGTTCTCGATGGTCCGCAGGCCCGCGTCGCGCACCGCCTCGACCAGCGCCCGGGAGATCTCGGCGCCCGTGGCGTCGCCGCCCGCGTGCGCGATACGGCGCCGGTGATGCCCGCCCTCGCGGGTGAGCTCTATCTCGCCGGCGTCGGAGGTGTCGAAGTGCGCCCCGGTGGCGATCAGGCGGCGTACGGCGCCCGGCCCCTCGGTGACCAGGGTGCGTACCGCCTCCTCGTCGCACAGCCCCGCCCCCGCGACGAGGGTGTCGTCCAGATGCTGCTCGGGGGTGTCCCCCTCGCCGAGCGCCGCCGCGATGCCGCCCTGTGCCCAGCGCGTGGAGCCGTCGTCCAGGCGGGCCTTGGTGACCACGACCGTGCTCAGCCCCTCGGCCGCGCAGCGCAGCGCCGCGGTCAGGCCTGCGACGCCGGAGCCGACCACGACGACGTCCGCGTCGATGGCCCAGCCGGGGGCGGGAGCGTTCAGCCGTATTCCGGTCATGCGGGGGCTCCGAAGGTCAGGGGGATGTTGTCGATCAGCCGCGTGGTGCCCACCCGGGCGGCGACGGCCAGGACGGCGTCGCCGGTGTGGTCGTCGGGGACGTCGGTGAAGTCGGCCGGGTCGATGAGGGCCAGATAGTCCAGTACGAGCGGGGGCTTGGCCCTGGCCGCCTCGTCGAGGACGGCGCGGGCGGCGGCCCGTACGGCATCGGCGCCGCCCGGTCCCGCCTGCGCCACCGCGTGCGCGTCGGCAGCGGCGCGGGCCTCGCCGAGCTTGGAGAGCGCGGCTGCCCGGGACTGCGACGCGGGCTGCGACCGGGCACGCGCGCGCAGCGCCTGCTGGGCGGTGAGCCGGTCGCGGGCCGCGAACAGCGCCCCCGACAGCGCGAGGGCGGTGCGGCGCTCCTCGGCTGAGAGATAGCGGTTACGGCTGGACAGGGCGAGGCCGTCCGGCTCCCGCACCGTCGGTACGCCGACGATCTCGACCGGGAAGTTCAGATCGCGGGCCATCCGGCGGATCAGGGCCAGCTGCTGCGCGTCCTTCTGCCCGAAGAAGGCAGCATCGGGGCGGGTGAGGTTGAGCAGCTTGGCGACGACGGTGAGCATGCCGTCGAAGTGGCCGGGGCGCGAGGCCCCTTCGAGCCGTTCCCCCATCGGGCCCGCGGCGATGGTGACCTGTGGCTTGCCGCCGGGGTAGACCTCGTCGGCCGAGGGGGCGAACACGACGTCCGCGCCCGCGTCTTCGGCCGTCTTGAGGTCGGCGTCGAGGGTACGGGGGTACCGGTCGAGGTCTTCGCCCGCGCCGAACTGCAGCGGGTTGACGAAGACCGTGACGACGACGAAACCCTCGCGGCCGACGTGCGCGCGGGCGGTGCGGATCAGGGTGGCGTGGCCGTCGTGGAGCGCGCCCATGGTCATCACCACGGCGGTGCGGCCGGGGACGGCGCGCAGGCCGAGGACGCGGTTCAGTTCGTCCACGGCCGGAACGAGTTCGAAACCATGGCTCATCGCTGGTCATCCTCCGCAAGAACGCCCAGCAGATCCTCCGCGAGCTCCGGCTTGAGCAGGCCGTGCGCGAGGGCGCGGTCGGCGGTGGTGCGGGCCATCGCCAGATAACCGGCGACGGTTCCCGGGGCGTGCTTGCGCAGCTCCGCGACATGGGCCGCGACGGTGCCCGCGTCGCCGCGGGCGACGGGTCCGGTCAGGGCCGCGTCACCGGAGCGCAGGGCGTTGTCCAGGGCGGCGCCGAGGAGCGGGCCGAGCATCCGGTCGGGAGCGGCCACCCCGGCCTTGCCGAGCAGTTCCATCGACTGGGCGACCAGGGTCACCAGGTGGTTCGCGCCGAGGGCGAGGGCCGCGTGGTAGAGCGGGCGGTTCTCCTCCTCGATCCACTCGGGCTCGCCGCCCATCTCGATGACGAGCGCCTCGGCGGCCAGCCGCAGCTCCTCGGGGGCGGTCACGCCGAACGAGCAGCCCGCCAGCCGCTGGACGTCCACGCTCGTCCCCGTGAACGTCATCGCGGGGTGCAGCGCGAGCGGCAGCGCACCGGCCCGCGTGGCAGGGGCCAGCACCTTCGTGCCGTAACGCCCCGAGGTGTGCACCAGCAGCTGCCCCGGGCGGACCGCGCCGGTATCGACGAGTCCTTCGACGAGCGCGGGCAGGGCGTCGTCCGGGACGGTCAGCAGCACCAGGTCGGCGCGGGCGAGTACGTCGGCGGGTGTCACCAGGGGAACGTCGGGGAGCAGAGCGGCCGCCCGCCGCACGGACGCGTCGGAGACTCCGGAGACGGCGACCGGACGGTGCCCCGCGAGCCGCAGCGACGCCGCGAGAGCGGGACCGACACGGCCCGCTCCGACAACGCCGACGCTCAGGCGGGCGGGACGGTCCCGCGGGTCGAGCGGTTCCTGTGGTGCTGTGGCATTCACGCGGCGGGGCCTTCCGTTCCAGTCCGCGGGGGGTACCGGACGATTTCCCGTCATGCTACGCCAGCGCTTGTCCACCCCTTGCGGTTGTCCACAGGCTGTGGGTCGTTCGTACGACACGGGCGTGGGCGATGATCTGTGGATGACTGAGCAGAGCGAGCAGGACCAGCGCCGGCGCAGACTTGCGGCATGGCGGGCCTGTGACCGGGTGCTGTCGCGGGGCTCGGCCGACCGCCGCGTCGGGGAGCGGCTCTCGGCTCTGGCGGCGGACGCTCGATCCGTCTACGACCTGGACGAATGGACCGACGTCTACGGCAACGGGGTCGTCGCCGAACTGGAGCAGCGGGTGGCCGAACTGCTCGGCTTCCCGGCCGCGGTGTACTTCCCGACCGGAACGATGGCGCAGCAGGTGGCACTGCGGTGCTGGGCGGGACGTACCGGGAACACGACGGTCGCGCTGCATCCCAGGGCGCACCCGGAAGTGCACGAGCGGGGCGCGTTCGGTGCGCTGAGCGGGCTGCGCACTGTCCACCCGACGAGTGAACCGCGGCTGCCCACAGAGGATGACGTACGGGACTTCGAGGAGCCCTTCGGGGCGCTGATGCTCGAACTGCCGCTGCGGGAGGCGGGGTTCGTGCTGCCGGCGTGGGACGAGCTGGTGGCCGTGGTCGAGGCGGCGCGCTCCCGCGACGCGGTGGTCCACTTCGACGGCGCGCGCCTGTGGGAGTGCGTCTCGCACTTCGGCCGCCCGCTGGAGGAGATCGCCTCGCTCGCCGACAGCGTGTACGTGTCCTTCTACAAGTCGCTCGACGCGCTCTCGGGCGCGGCACTGGCGGGCCCGGCGGACCTGATGGACGAGGCCCGCGCCTGGCGCCACCGGTACGGCGGCATGCTCTTCCAGCAGTACCCCGCCGTACTGTCGGCACTGCTCGGCCTGGAGCGCGAGCTGCCCCGGCTGCCGTCGTACGTGGCCCACGCGAAGCTCGTCGCGGCGGCGCTGCGGGAGGGTCTGGCGGCGGCGGGCGTGCCGTGGTTCCGGGTCCACCCCGGCGAGCCGCACACCCACCAGTTCCAGGTCTGGCTGGCAGGCCACGCGGAGGCGCTGAACGTGGCGTCGCTGACCCAGGCAGAGGAGACGGGCGTGACGCTGTTCCGCCACTGGTTCACGGAGGGGTGCCCGCCGGGGATCGCGGTCACTGAGGTGACGGTGGGGTCGGAGGGGCTGAAGTGGACGGGTGAGAACGTGCGGGACGCGGTGGAGGAGTTCGTACGGCGGGTGGGGTAGCTCCCCACGGGCGGTGCTGCACGCGCCCGGCTGGCGGCCCGTGATCCACTACCCGGTCGGCTCGCCCGCGCTGCCGGGACCGGCTCCCGTAAAGCTGCTGAAGCTCCGGATGGAGGCGCTGGCGCACCCCATGCGCATGCGCCTGTGCCGCAACCTCGCCCGCGCCCCGTACACGACGAGCGAGCTGGCGGACACGTACGCGATCACCGCGCCGGAGGTCTCACGGCATCTGGCCGTGCTGAAGAAGGCCGGGCTCATCTCCACCCGGCGGCGCGGCCGTTACGTACTGCACCAGCTGGACGTCACCGCCGTCGCCCGCCTCGGCAGCGACTTCCTGGAGACGGTGCTCCGCTAGTTCGGAAGTGACCGGGAGATCCACCGCCCGTCCGCCTTGTGGATCAAACTGGGCCCCGAGGACACGCCGCCGATACCAGCGGGTCTAAGGTCTGAAATCGGGGACAGAACGATGGGAGGCGGCCGCCAGTGGCACAGGACGAGGCCGTGATCGGCTGCCCCGGAGAGCTGCTCATCGGCACACGTGGAGCGGCCGGTCCCGGCGAGATCCTGGTACGGGTCAGAGGCGGATCCGAGACCTTCCTCGCCTGGTCCGAAGAACCCCTGCCGAGGGGCGCGACCGTGCTGGTGATCGGATCCCGCGGCCATCGCCAGGTGGACGTCATCGAGTGGGCCGATCCGTTGGATGCGCTGGGCGGCGGCGCCGTCGGCGCTGGTTAAGGAGACGAAGGATGTTCGGTTACCGGGTTCCGGCCCCCGACGAGGCGATGCTGATCTCGGGAGGCAGGCGGGGTCTTGGGGGTGCGCCGTTCCGTGTGGTGACAGGCCACGGCAAGTTCGTGCTCCCGATCTTCCGCAAGACGCGCTTCCTCACCCTGTCGATGTGCGAGTCCGAGGTCACCGAGACGTGTGTCACCCGGCAGGGCATCGCACTTCACGTCCGCGCCGTGATCGCTTTCAAGGTCGGCAATGACCACGAGAGCATCATCAACGCGGGCCAGCGATTCCTCTCCGACCAGGACCAGATGTCGGTGCTGACCGGGCGGATCTTCGCCGGCCACCTGCGCGCGATCATCGGCTCGATGACGGTCGAGGAGATCGTCACCGAACGGCAGAAGCTCGCGGCCGAGGTCCTGGACACCTCGAAGACCGAGATGGCCAAGATCGGTCTGATCGTGGACTCGCTGCAGATCCAGTCGATCGACGACGGCGACACCGGCTACATCGACGCCATGTCGGCCCCGCACAAGGCGGCCATCCAGCGGCAGGCCCAGATCGCCCAGGCCCAGGCCACCCAGGCGTCGGTCGAGGCGCAGCAGGTGGCCGCGCGGAACCAGGCCGAGTACGCGCGGCAGACCGCGGTGGTGAAGGCGGAGTACTCCGCGGAGGTGGAGCGCGCACAGGCCAAGGCGGCGCAGGCCGGGCCGCTGGCGAAGGCGCACGCACAGCAGGAGGTGCTCGCCGCGCAGACCGAGCTGGCCCAGCGGGCGGCCCAGCTCCGCCAGCAGGAGCTGATGGCCGAGATCGTCAAGCCGGCCGAGGCCGAGGCCGAGCGGATCAGGGTGCTGGCCGTGGCCGAGGCGGAGCGGATGAAGATCCAGGCCGAGGCCGCCGCCTCGTACGACCGGGTGGCGCTGGACCGGATGCTGATCGACCAGCTGCCGCAGATCGTGAAGGAGGCGGCGGGCGGCCTCGCGGGGGCCAACGTCAATGTGCTCAACGGCGCCGACGGCCTCGGCGAGATCGCGGCGGGCCTGGTCGGCCAGGGGCTGACGATCCTGGACTCGGTCAGGCAGAACCTGAGCGGTTCCGATCAGCGCGCGGAGAAGCCGGAGAAGGCCGACGGCAGGCTCGGGCTTCCGGGACGCCTGTCGGCGCCCGACAAGGGCACGGACACGAAGGACGGCCCGGTCGTCATCGACTAGGGCCTGCCGTTTGGATCATGCTCTGGGGCGCCCTGTCCGGCCGATCAGGCGCGAGCGCGGCAAGATCGGCCGGACGGGACCTCAATCGGAGCGGATGTGCCGCAGGCCGATCCGGATGCGGCGCAGCCGGTGCCGCAACGCCCCGTCCGTGTTGGGTTCCAGCGTCAGCCCCGCCGACTCCGCGATCCGGTCCGCCACCTGAGGCACGCTCACCCGGTCGGTGTGGACGTGCTCGGCGAACTGCGGCCCGCGCAGACGCTCCAGACACAGGTCCAGCCGCCGCACGGCGAAGCTCTCGCGCCTGAGTCCACGGCCAAGCCCCCGCTCGGTCAGCCGCCGCAGCACGGTCTCGCGTTGGTCCGGGTCTTGCCGCCGTCGAACGGGCCGTTGATCCAGAGCAGCATCCCGTCAGAACGCCTGTCCGCCGCCCGCCCGCACCAGGCCGGTCTCGTACGCCAGCACCACCACCTGGACCCGGTCCCTCAGGCCCAGCTTGGTGAGAATGCGGCCCACATGGGTCTTGACCGTGGCTTCGGAGAGCACCAGACGCGCGGCGATCTCGCCGTTGGACAGTCCCTGCGCGACCAGCATCATCACCTCACGCTCGCGCTCGGTGAGCCGCTCCAGCTCCTTGTGCTGCGGCTCGTTCACGCTGCTCGGCAGCATCGGCGAGAAGCGGTCGAGCAGCCGGCGGGTCGTGGACGGCGCGACCACAGCGTCGCCGCTGTGCACCGAGCGGATCGCGCTGAGCAGTTCGGCGGGCGGCACGTCCTTGAGCATGAAGCCGCTGGCGCCCGCCTTCAGCCCGGAGAAGGCGTACTCGTCCAGGTCGAAGGTGGTCAGGATCAGCACCTTGGGCGCCGTCGGCTCGGCGCAGATCCGGCGCGTCGCCTCGACCCCGTCCAGCCTCGGCATGCGTACGTCCATCAGCACCACGTCCACGGCCGTGGAGCGGAGGTTCTCGATCGCCTCCGCGCCGTCGCCGGCCTCCGCGACGACCTCCATGTCCGGCTGGGCGGCGAGCACCATGCGGAATCCGGTGCGCAGCAGCACCTGATCGTCGACGAGCATCACGCGGATGGACATGTCAGTCGGTTCCTCGGTCTCTTGTGGGCGGGCCTAGTGGGCGGGCTTGAGGGGAAGCAGTGCGCTGATACGGAAGCCTCCGCCGGGCCGCGGCCCCGCGTCGAGCGTGCCGCCGACCATACCGACGCGCTCGCGCATGCCGATCATGCCGTGGCCCTTTCCGTCGGCTCCGCCGTCCTCGTACAGCTCGTGCGCCGAACCGCGGCCGTCGTCCTCCACCAGCAGGCCGAGGCCGTCGTCGAAGTAGACCAGCCGCACACTGGCTCCGGCTTCGGGGCCGCCGTGCTTGCGGGTATTGGTCAGCGCCTCCTGGACGATGCGGTACGCCGTGAGCTCGACGCCGCTCGGCAGTGGCCGCGGTGTGCCCTCGATCTTGAAGTCGACGGTCAGGCCCGCGCGGCGCACCTGCTCGACCAGGTCCTCGATCTGCTGCACATCGGGCTGCGGGACGTACTCCCCGCTCTCGGGGGCGTCGCCGGTGCGCAGGACGCCGAGCAGCCTGCGCATCTCCGCGAGCGCCTGGCGGCCGGTGCTGGAGATGGTCTCCAGCGCCTGCTTGGCCTGGTCGGGCGCGGCATCGAGCACGTACGCGGCGCCGTCGGCCTGCACGACCATCACCGAGACGTTGTGCGCGACGACGTCGTGCAGCTCGCGGGCGATCCGCGCCCGTTCCGCCGCGACGGCGACCTTCGCCTGCGCCTCGCGCTCCTTCTCCAGCCGGGTGGCACGCTCTTCGAGCTGGGCGAAGTACGCCCGCCGGGTGCGTATCGAGTCGCCGAGCACCCAGGCGAGGGCGAAGGGCACCGTCATGACGATCGTGACGAAGATCCTGCCGCCGACGCCGCCTTCCTCCTCCGGCCAGCGCAGCTGCGCCAGGGTGGCCGCGGACATTCCTCCGGCGAGCGCGAGACGGGACGTCCAGCGCGCCCCGTCATGGGCGGCGACGGTGTAGATGATCACGAGCATCGCGAAGTCGCCCGGGTTGACGTCGACGTCGAGCGCGAGCTGGGCGGCACCCAGTAGCGCGGCGAGAATCAGCATCTTCTCCGGCATCCGGCGGCGAAGGGCCACCACCACGCTCAGCAAGAGAACGATGAATCCCGCCGACCACTGGGTCTCGACCCCGACCGGCACGTCGATCACCCACAGCATGGAGAAACCGAAGAGCACGACAGCCCAGAAGGTGTCGACGCCCGTCGGGTGTCTGCGGATGAAGTCATAGAGGCGCTGCACGTAACCCAGAGTAGGGAAAGCAGATAGGTGCAGGGGTCAACCGGAGGAGCGATCCGGGCGGCCGGGGCGTACTCCCCAAGGTGGAGACTTGTGCGCGTGATGGATGACGTGACTGATGAGACGTGTCAATGGCGGGGCTGGCGGGAAGCCGCTCAGGCCGCGCTGTACGGTCCCGGCGGCTTCTATCTGCGGCCCGAGGGACCTGCCGGGCACTTCCGTACGTCCGTGCACACCTCGCCCCTCTTCGCCTCGGCAGTGGCCCGTCTGCTGACCTCACTCGAACTCGACGACATGGCACTCGTCGACGTCGGCGCGGGCCGCGGTGAGCTCCTCACCGGCGTACTGGCCGCACTCCCCTCGAGCTTCCCGCTCCGGGCGTACGCGGTCGAACAGGCTCCCCGGCCCGCGGACCTCGACCCGCGCATCGAGTGGTGCGCCGAGCCGCCCGCCGGCGTGAGCGGACTCCTGTTCGCGAACGAATGGCTGGACAACGTCCCGGTGGACGTCGCCGAGGCCGACCCCGACGGGGTGGCGCGCTACGTCCTCGTACGCCCGGACGGCACCGAGCGCCTCGGCTCCCCCGTCGACGGCGCTGACGCGAGGTGGCTGGCGCGCTGGTGGCCGCTGACCGAGCCCGGAACGCGGGCGGAGATCGGGCGCCCGCGCGACGAGGCGTGGGCGTCGGCGGTGGGCACGCTGCGCGCGGGCCTCGCCGTCGCGGTCGACTACGCGCACTCGGCCGGGTCCCGGCCGCCGTTCGGCACGCTGACGGGCTTCCGCGCGGGCCGCGAGGTGCGCCCGGTCCCTGACGGCAACTGCGACATCACGGCGCACGTGGCCCTGGACGCCTGCGCACTGCCGGGCGCGGAACTGCGCACCCAGCGGGACGCGCTGCGCGACCTGGGCCTGACCGGCGCACGCCCACCGCTGTCCCAGGCATCGTCGAACCCGGCGGCTTACGTCCGCGCGCTGGCCTCGGCGAGCGAGGCGGCGGAACTGACGGCCCGCGGCGGCCTCGGCGACTTCGGCTGGCTGGTGCAGCGCATCCGATGACCGGGGTCCGGGGCGGAGCCCCGGGTGCTCGCCCCACAAGGGATACTGGCCGCATGACGGAGACGACGGTCGGCATCGGCGGCGCGGCGGAGAGCACTGACATGGTGCTCAACATCGGCCCCCAGCACCCCTCCACCCACGGCGTCCTCCGCCTGCGCCTCGTCCTCGACGGCGAGCGCATCCAGCACGCCGAGCCGGTCATCGGCTATATGCACCGCGGCGCCGAGAAGCTCTTCGAGGCGCGCGACTACCGCCAGATCGTCATGCTGGCCAACCGCCACGACTGGCTCTCCGCCTTCTCCAACGAGCTCGGCGTCGTCATGGCCGTCGAGCGCATGCTCGGCATGGAGGTCCCGGAGCGCGCGGTCTGGACCCGTACGCTCCTCGCCGAGCTCAACCGGGTGCTGAACCACCTGATGTTCCTCGGGTCGTATCCTCTCGAACTGGGCGGAATCACCCCGATCTTCCACGCCTTCCGCGAGCGGGAAGAGCTCCAGCACGTCATGGAGGAGGTCTCCGGCGGCCGGATGCACTACATGTTCAACCGGGTCGGCGGCCTCAAGGAGGACCTGCCGGCGGGCTGGCTGGGCCGGGCACGGCACGCGATCGCGGAGCTCAATTCGCGGATGGACGTGTACGACCGCCTCGTCCTCGGCAACGAGATCTTCCGCGGCCGTACGCGCGGCGTGGGCGTACTCCCGGCCGAGGCGGTGCACGCCTTCGGAGTGAGCGGCCCGATCGCCCGCGGGTCCGGCGTCGACTTCGATCTGCGGCGCGACGAGCCGTACCTCGCGTACGGGGAGCTGCAGGACACCCTCAAGGTCGTCACGCGCGCGGACGGCGACTGCCTGGCCCGCTTCGAGGTGCTGCTCGATCAGACGCACAACGCGCTGGAGCTGGCGGACGCCTGCCTGGACCGGATCGCGGAACTGCCGCCCGGCCCGATCAACCAGCGGCTGCCGAAGGTGCTGAAGGCTCCCGAGGGCCACACCTACGCCTGGACCGAGAACCCCCTCGGGATCAACGGCTACTACCTGGTCTCCAAGGGCGAGAAGACGCCCTACCGGCTCAAGCTGCGCTCGGCCTCGTACAACAACATCCAGGCGCTGACCGTGCTGCTGCCGGGCACGCTGGTCGCCGACATGGTCGCGATCCTGGGATCGCTGTTCTTCGTCGTCGGCGACATCGACAAGTAGGCGAGTGGCCGGTCAGCTGACCGCGTCGCGCAGCTCGACCACGTCGAGCGTCTCCGTTTCGTCGTGCGCGGTCAGGTCGATGACCTTGCCGACGGCACGGGAGTCCGCCGGATGCTCCGCGGCCAGGGCCTCCTCGCCCACGACATCGGCGAGATCCTCGTTCTGCGCGGCCTCGATCGCCGTCTGCGCGCCCGCGCCCTCGGCGGCCGTGCCGAAGAAGTCGAAGCCGCCCTCGGGGCGCTTGACGGGGCGACGCTGCGGGCCGTACGGAACGATCGCGGTGGCCGCGGGGACGGGACGACGGGCGGGAACGGCGGACGTCGGGCGGGTGTGCTGCTCTCCCCCGGCGACCGCCGCGTGCTTCCCCTGCGGCTCGTCCGCCTCACGGGACCGCTCGGCCAGATCCCGGGCGCGGGCCTCCTCGACGGTTCTCTTCGCCTCCTGGGCCGCGGCGTTGCGGGACAGCTCGTCCAGCGCCTTGTTGGCCCGCAGATAGGTCGCCGGGGTGGGCGTGGTCCCCGCCGGGGGCAGCGCCTTGACCGGGGACGCGGCTTCCAGCGCGAGCTGCCGGCGGTCCTCCAGGACACCGGCCCGGTCGGTCTCGGCCGTCGCGTAACGCCGCAGCAGGGCCGCGTGCTCACCGCGGAGCGCCGCCAGCTCGACGCGCTTGGCGCGCAGCTTCGCATCGAGCTTGGCGCGCAGCTCGCGCGATTCGTCGATGTCGGTTTCGAGTTCGGCTATGCGCTCCTCGGTCTTCCACGCGTCGCTCGCGCGGGCGCGGGTGAGCTCCGCGACGCGGCGACCCGCGGAACGGTCCCAACTGCGCATGAGGACCGCACCGGTCACTGCCGCGGCCGTCGCCGCGGTGACCAGCGAACGGAGCATGACTGGCTCGGTGAGAAACCACGCGCCGGCGGCACACAGAACCGACGCTCCGGCGACCGCCGAGGGCGGCAGCAGCCTGTGAAGGGGTGGGGAATGACGGTGGCGTCCACGTGGCATGGCCCGAAATTTACCCTGCGTAGACGCCGAATGGGGTGTCGGCCCGGCAAATCTCTCGCTCAAGAACGCCGGGCCGCACCGCCGCCACTTCCAAGGCGGCCTCTCGCTACTTCTTGAGCAGGCCCTTGGACTCGAGATATGCCTTCGCCGCGTCCTCGGGCTTCGCGCGCTCCGCGTCCACCTTGCGGTTCAGCTCGGCAAGATCCTCGGTGGTCAGCACCTTGGTGAGCTTGTCGAGTACGTCGGCTATCTCCTGGGAACCCGCGTCCTTGGCATTGACCACCGGCAGGACGTTGTCGGCGTTCTGGAGCTTCTTGTCGTCCTCGAGGAAGACCAGTCCGTCCAGCACCGCGTCCGTGGTTGTGGTCAGCACCAGCTGGTCGGCGCCGTCCTTGACCGCCTGCTTGGACTGGGGAGTGCCCACGCCCTTGGGGTCGATGCCCGCGACATCAATGCCGTACGTCTTCTTCAGTCCCGGCGCGCAGAAGGGCCGCACCTCGCACTCGTCGCCCGCCGCGATCTTCACCTTGAGCTTCGACTTCCCGAGGTCGGAAAGCGTCGTGAGCTTGTTCTTCTCGGCGAATTCCTTGCTCACCGCGAAGGCGTTCTGGTCGACGGCCGCACCGGCCGGCAGCACCTTCAGTCCGCGCGGCTCGGCAAGCTTGGTGAGAGCCGCGACGGTGGCCGCGACATCGCCGGACGCGACCGGCTTCTCGTCGGGCGCCTTCGGGCCGTTCACCTTCGCGTTGAGGAATTCGGCGATCGTCGCCGCGTATTCCGGTACGACGTCTATCTCGCCCTTCTCCAGGGACGGCTCGTACAGCTCACGGTTCTTCACCGTGGTGACCGAGGTCTTGTATCCGGCGTCGCCCAGGAGCTGTGCGTAGAGCTCGGCGAGCACCTTGGACTCGGTGAAGGACGCGGCGCCGATGACGAGCGTGCCCTTGTTGTCCGAGCCGCCGCCCGAAGCCGAGCCGCCCTTCTCCTTCTCCAGGCTGTCGCCGCCGCATGCGGCGAGAGAACCCGTCAGGGCCACCACACCGAGTACAGCACCCGCGATGCGCGAGGTCTTGATCATCAGGTTCTCCGTCCAAGTGTTGTCACACGTTCTTACGGAGGGGGTTCAGCAGCCGGTCGGCCGCGACCAGAACCCCCTCGACAAACAGCGCGAGCAGCGCCGCGAGGAGCGCGCCCGCCACCACCTGCGGGGTGTTGTACGTGTTGAATCCCGCGGTGATGATCCGGCCCAGGCCGCCCTGGCCCACCATCGAGGCGATCGTGGCCGTGGCCACCACCTGGACGGCGGCCGACCTGAGCCCGGTCATGAGCAGGGGGTAGGCGAGGGGCAGTTCGACCCGGAAGAAGAGCTGGCCGCCCGACATGCCCATCCCCCGCGCGGCCTCGACCACCGCCCGGTCCACCTCTCGCATCCCCACATAGGCGTTGGTCAGCAGCGGCGGCACGGCGAACAGCACCAGGGCGATGATCGTCGGCAGATAGCCGGCGCTGCGCAGCGGCGTGAGCATGAAGAGGGCGAGGACCGCGAAGACCGGGATCGCCCGGCCCGCGTTGGAGATGTTGACCGCGAGCGCGCCGCCCTTGCCCAGATGCCCCAGCCACAGCGCGATCGGCAGGGCGATCGCGCAGGCCAGCGCCAGGGACACCCCGCTGACGTACACATGCTCGCCCAGCCGGTGCCAGGCACCGCTCTCCCCCGACCAGTTGGAACCGGTGGTGAGCCACGTCCACGCGTCGGCGAGGACTCCCATCAGACCGCCACCTTCACCTTCGGCGCCGGCGCCGCTGCCGGTTTCGCCGTGCGTATTCGGGTCCAGGGGGTGAGCAGCCGCTGCAGGCCGAGCAGCAGCAGATCAGCGACGGCCGCGAGCAGCACACAGAGCACGGACGCGGTCAGCACCTGCGCCTTGAAGGTGGTCTGCACTCCGTCGTCGATGAGATTGCCCAGACCGCCCTTGCCGACCAGCGCCCCGACCGTCGTCAGCGCGATCGTCGAGACGGTCGCTATGCGCAGGCCCGCCATCAACGCGGGCAGCGCGAGAGGCAGTTCGACCTCCCAGAGCAGCCGCCCCGGGCCGTACCCCATCCCGCGCGCGGCTTCCCGCGCCTCGCCGGGCACCGCGTCGAGCCCCGCCATGATGTTCCGTACGAGAATGGTGAGCGAGTACAGCACCAGGCCGGTGACCACCAGCGCGGCCGACAGCCCGAAGACGGGCAGCAGCAGCGAGAACATCGCCAGCGACGGAATGGTGTAGAGCAGAGTCGTCAGCCCCAGGACCGGGCCCGCGAACCGCGGTTTGGCGCGCGCGAGCAGAGCCAGCGGAAAGGCCACGGCAAACCCGATCAGGACGGACACCACGGTGATCCAGACATGCTGGATCGTCGCGTCGGTCAACTCCTGGCTGCGGGTGCGCAGATACTCCCCGCAGATCCAGTCATTGGCTGCCAGACAGCTCTGCGCAGCCACCTGCGAACCCATGCACCCCCACCTCCCCAGCAGTGCCGAACGTATGTCTGGCGACCATATCCCTGAGCACTGACAATCGCCGAGGGCCGCCACATTGCAGCAACATGGCCTTCACACAACACCCGTCACAATGGGGAACCATGATCCGATTCGAGCACGTCACCAAGCGGTACCCGGACGGAACGACAGCGGTCGACGACCTGTCGTTCGAGGTCGCCGAGGGCGAACTGGTCACGCTCGTCGGGCCGTCCGGCTGCGGCAAGACCACCACCATGAAGATGGTCAATCGCCTGATCGAGCCGAGCAGCGGCCGGATATACCTCGACGGGGACGACATATCCGCCATCGACCCGGTCCAACTGCGCCGCCGAATCGGCTATGTGATCCAGCAGGTCGGTCTGTTCCCCCACAAAACGGTCCTGGAGAATGTCGCGACAGTCCCGCATCTCCTCGGCTGGAAGCGCGGCAAGGGCCGCGAGCGCGCCGCCGAACTCCTTGATCTGGTGGGCCTGGACTCGTCGGTGTACGGCGACCGCTACCCCGAGCAGCTCTCCGGCGGGCAGCGCCAGCGCGTGGGCGTGGCCCGGGCACTGGCCGCCGACCCGCCCGTGCTGCTGATGGACGAGCCGTTCGGCGCGGTCGACCCGGTGGTGCGCGAGCATCTGCAGAACGAGTTCCTCAGGCTCCAGTCCCAGGTTCGCAAGACCGTGCTCTTCGTCACCCACGACATCGAGGAAGCCGTACGCCTCGGCGACCGTATCGCCGTCTACGGACAGGGGCGCATCGAGCAGTTCGACGCACCGGCCGCGGTCCTCGGCACCCCGGCCACCGACTACGTCGCGGACTTCGTCGGCGCGGACCGCGGTCTCAAGCGGCTGTCGGTCACCCCCATCGAGGAGAGCGATCTGGACCAGCCGCCCGTCGTGCGGCTCGATGACCCGCTGCCGCGCGAGATCGGCTCCCGCTGGGCCGTCGTACTGGACGGATCGGGCGACCTGCACGGCTGGATCTCCGCCGAGCAGGCGCAGCAGAAGGGCTCCGTACGCGAACACGCCCGCCGGATGGAGGCCTGGCTGCCCGTCGGCGCATCGCTCAAGCAGGCCTTCGCCACGATGCTCCAGCACGACGCGGGCTGGATCGCGGTCATCGACAAGGAGGAGACCGGACGTTTCCTCGGGGTGCTCACCCCGGCCCGGCTGCACGAGGCGCTGCGCCGCTCGATCGACGCGGACGCACAGGACATCCCACGTACGGAAGTCACGCTGGAGACGATCGAGACGGTCTCGGCCGTGACGAAGCTCTGAGGAAGGTCCGCGGGGAGCGAGGCTGGCCCAGGGAGCGAAGCTCCCCCAAGGTGCGAAGTGGCCTCAGAGAGCGAAGCCGGCCCAGGGAGCGAGGCTGCCTCAGAGAGCCGTCGGGGCCGCGCCGGTCCCGTTGTCCTCGTCCTCGGGGAGTTTGCAGACCCGCTCCAGGAAGAACGCCGCCGCGATCACGCCGATGCCCGCCACCACCGAGAAGCCCGCGTAGATCGCCTGGTCCCGGCGGGCCGGAATGTCCAGGGAGCCGAGCAGGTAGACGCCGGTACCGGCGTACATCCCCGAGACCAGCGCCGCCACCAGCGCGCTCGCCTGGCCGAAGACCACCGCTCGGGCCGCCATCAGCGGCTCCACGCCCTTCGCCCCGGGGCGGCGTTCCCGCTGGGCCCGGAGGCGGGCACGGAGGGAGAGTGCCGTCGCCGTGAGGACGACCGCGATCACCGCCAGCACGATCGGCGCGGCCAGCGGCACCTTAGGCAGGGTGCCGAAGGCCTCCCACAGGCGGGCGCCGCCCCACGACAGCACGCCCGCCGCGGCGAAGAGACCGGCCAGTACACCGAGCCGTAGTTGCTTCACCGAGAGCGCCGCCCTTCACCTGTCCTGCGTATCCGAAGAGCCTAACGACTACTCGGGGAGACGGAGTTCCAGGTCGGCCCGGGCAGCCACACCGTCCTGTGCGACGCCGGCCAGCAGCTGGGCGACCGCTCCGCGGCCGGGCAGCTGTGCCTCCGGCTCCACGTCGTGCCACGGCGCCAGCACGAACGCCCGCTCGTGGGCGCGCGGGTGGGGCAGCGTGAGCGCCGGGTCGTCGGAGACCACATCGGCGTACGCCACGATGTCGACGTCGATGGTGCGCGGACCCCAGCGCTCCTCCCGGACCCGGTCGAAGGCCTCCTCGATGGCCTGGCCGCGCTCCAGCAGGGAGGAGGGGGGAAGCGTGGTCTTGATCACGACCACCGCGTTGAAGTACGAGGGCTGGCTGCCGGGCTCGACGCCCCACGGCTCCGTCTCGTACACGGGAGAGACGGCCTTGACCCGCAGGCCCGGGGTGTCCTCGAGCGCGTCGATCGCGCCCTGCAGGGTCTCCAGGCGGTTGCCCAGGTTGGAGCCGAGTGAGATCACCGCCCGTTTCGGGTTGGACAGGGTGACATCCGCCGCGTCGACCTGTTCCACCACGGAGGCGGGCACCGGCTGCACGGTCGGGTCGCTCTGGGTCGCATTCATACTCGGCTCCGGGTGATCGTGATGGTCACGTCGTCGAAGGGCACCGTGATCGGCGCGTCCGGCTTGTGCACGACCACCTCGACCTCTTCGACGCCGTCGTGCTTTAGGCACTGCTGCGCGATCCGCTCCGCCAGCGTCTCGATCAGGTCGACGGGCTCGCCCTTGACGACCGCGACGACCTCCTCCGCGACGATGCCGTAGTGCACGGTCTTGGCCAGGTCGTCGCTGGCCGCCGCGGGGCGGGTGTCGATGCCGAGCACCAGGTCCACGATGAAGGTCTGGCCCTCCTGGCGCTCCCGGGGGAAGACGCCATGGTGCCCGCGGGCCTTGAGGCCGCGCAGCGCGACACGATCCACGCGAATCACTCCTGCTGTTGTTGGTCTTGCGGGCACACTGCCGCGTGCGGGCGGCACGGTATCCACAATCGAATCTACCTGCGGGCACCGACAGTGCCCGCCAACGGGGGCTGTGGACGGGCACCCCGCGAGGCTGGTAGCCGCCCCTACCCGGAGGGCCGGATTTCCAATCCCCGAAGGCCCGCCTACCCACTTATGAGGGGGTTTCGTCGTCCTCTTCGTCGTCGCTTTCCGCCAGAACGGGTGATCCGTGATGTGACCAGATCTTCCAACCGTCCGATGTGCGGCGAAACACATTGGTGGCGACGACGAGCTGGCCGACGAGGGGGCCGAGTTCGCCGCTCTCCTCGGCGGGACCGCCGCTGAGGATGTTCTCCGTACAGGTCACCAGGGCGGTGTCGCCGGCGAGGCTGACCTTCACGTCCGTGAGGAAGAACTGGATGTACTCGGTGTTCGCCATGATCAGGGCGTACGAACGGAGCACCTCGCCGCGGCCGGTGAGGACCGGCCAGCCGGGGTGGATGCACGAGATGCCCTCGTCCAGCCAGAGGCTGGAGAGCTCCTCGAAGTCACCGCGCTCCATCGTCTCGTAGAACGTGGTGTTGGCCTCTTCCACCAGCTCCACGTCAGTACGGCTCACCGGGCACCCTCGACGGCGCGGGCGACGCGGACGGCGTCCGCCGTGGCGCGCACCTCGTGCACGCGTACGGCCCACGCGCCCTCGTGGGCCGCGATGGCGGACACGGCGGCGGTCGCGGCGTCCCGCTCGCGGGCCGGTGGCGGGGCGCCCTCCTTCGTCAGTACGTGGCCGAGGAAACGCTTGCGGGAGGCGGCGACGAGGAGGGGGCGGCCGAGCGCGCGGAGCTCGTCGAGGTGGGCGACGAGGGCGAGGTCGTGCTCTGCCTGCTTGGCGAAGCCGAGGCCGGGGTCGATGACGATGCGCTCGGGCGCGATGCCGCCCTCGACGACGGCGTCCATGCGGGCGCGCAGTTCGGTGACGACTTCGGCGACGACGTCGGTGTAGACGGCGCGGGCGTTCATGTCCTGGCTGAAGCCGCGCCAGTGCATGACCACGAAGGGGACGCCGGAGGCGGCGACGGCGGGGACCATGCGGGGGTCGGCGAGGCCGCCGCTGACGTCGTTGACGAGTACGGCGCCGGCGGCGACGGCCCGTTCGGCGACGGAGGCGCGCATGGTGTCGACGGAGACCGTGACACCCTCGGCGGCAAGGCCGCGTACGACGGGAATGACGCGGCGCAGCTCCTCGTCCTCGTCGACGCGACTGGCACCGGGCCTGGTGGACTCGCCACCGACGTCGACGAGGTCGGCGCCCTCGGCGACGAGGTCCAGGCCGCGCTTGACCGCGGCGGTGGTGTCGAACCAGCGACCGCCGTCGGAGAAGGAGTCGGGCGTCACATTGACGACCCCCATGACCGCACAGCGATCCCACTCCGGCAGGCCGCTGGCCGTGCCCCGTCCGCGCAACGTACTCATACGCCCAGCCTAGGCCCGTGGGGCGGGCCGAACGTCACGCCGGTGGCGCACGACGTTTTTCCCCCACCCGCGCGCCCTATGAATACGGGGCTGCCGGGCACCCGCGCGCACCCGAAGCCGGGCCCCGCGCGAAGCGGCGGCTACGCGGCGAAAGCGGGCGCCTGGGCCCGGCCCCCGGTCACAGGGCTGGGCTCAGGCGCCCCCACACGAACCCCGCCGTCCCGGGCGGCGGGCGGGGCGGCAGGGCCGGCCTTCACGGCATTACGCCGCCTGAACCTCGCGTTCCGGCTGGTGGACCGTCATGTGCGCGCACGGGCGGGGCTGGCGCGGCGGGCGGCGGCGCGGGAAGAGGCGCGGGAGTGCGACATTGACGAAGCCCTCCGCCTGCATCGCCGCGAAACCTATCCGCGGCAGGTCGCGGGTGTTGCGGAAGACCACAAAGCGCGGCTCCCAGCGCGGCTGGAACTTCGCGTTGAACTTGTACAGCGACTCGATCTGGAACCAGCGGGAGAGGAACACCAGAAGTCCGCGCCACATCCGCAGCACCGGGCCCGCGCCGATCTTCTCGCCTCGTGCCAGCGCCGAGCGGAACATCGCGAAGTTCAGCGAGACCCGCTCGATCTTCAGCTCGGGCGAGGCCTGCAGGGCGGCCACGATCAGGAGTTCGTTCATGCCCGGGTCGGCCGAGCGGTCGCGGCGCATGAGTTCCAGGGACATGCCGTCCGGCCCCCACGGGACGAAGTGGATGATCGCCTTCAGGTCGCCGTAGGGAGAATCGGGGTCGTCCTTGTGCGCCGTCGCGATCACCGCGTCGCCGTCGGCCGGGTCGCCTATCCGGCCCAGGGCCATGGAGAAGCCCCGCTCCGTGTCGGTGCCCCGCCAGTCCGCCGCGGCCAGTCGGATGGCCTCCAGCTCCTCGTCGGACAGATCACGGGCGCGCCGTACGCGCGTGGTGTACCCATTGCGTTCGATGCGCTTCACCATCTGGCGTACGTTGCGCATCGCGCGCCCGGTGAGCGAGAAATCCGCGACGTCCACCACCGCCTCGTCGCCGAGCTCCAGCGCGTCCAGTCCGGTTTCCCGGGTCCAGACCTCACCACCGGTCTCCGAGCAGCCCATCACCGCCGGGGTCCAGGAGTGCGCCTTCGCCTCGTCCATGAATCGTTCGATCGCGCCCGGCCACGCCTCGACGTCGCCGATCGGGTCGCCGCTGGCGAGCATCACGCCGGAGACCACGCGGTAGGTGACCGCGGCCTTGCCGCTCGGCGAGAAGACGACCGCTTTGTCGCGGCGCAGCGCGAAGTGCCCGAGCGAGTCCCGCCCGCCGTGCCGGGTCAGCAGATCGCGCAGCCGGCGCTCGTCGTCCTCGGTGAGGCGCGCCGCCGGGTGCTCGGGGCGGAAGGCGAGATAGATCGTGGTGACGGCGGTCAGCAGGCCGAGCGCACCGAGGGAGTAACCGACCGTCCAGGACACCCCGTCGGCATAGTCGACGGGACCCTCGAAGCCGAACAGCCCGTACAGGACATGTTCCAGGCGGTCCGTCAGGCTGGGGCTGCCGACCTCGTTGTGCGGATGTGCGCTGACGATGACCAGGCCGAGGCCCAGGGAACCGGCGCCCATGAGGATGAAGTTGGCGAGCGCCTTCCAGCGGCTGCGCGGATCGGGCAGCGCGGCGAACTCACTGCGGTGGCGCAGCAGCAGCGTCAGCAGCAGCAGCGAGACCAGCGCGCCGATCACCGAGTGGCGGTAGACGAACTGCCCCACCGCACCGACGGGCAACAGGATCACCGCGGCCCGCCAGGCACGGCGCTTGTGCCGCTTGAGCCCGTGGGCGAGCAGCAGGAGCAGCACGCCGACGCTCAGCGAAAGTGCCGCGGCGAAGGGCCCGGTGGCCCCCGGCAGCACCTCGGCGAGCGAGTGCATACGGCTGTGCCGGAACCGGGGGAAGACCCCGGCGGCAATGTCGATCAGGCCGACGAGTGTGCAGGCCGTGCCGACCAGCGAAGGAACCACTTCCGGTCGGGGGCCGCGCAGAACGCGACGTACCCGATCCGGAACCGATCCTGATTTGTCCCCATCTACCGTTGCAGACATCGCTTCCCGTGACTCCGCGAGAGATCCTGTGTCCGTGCGCCGTAGTTCAGCGGGCTCCGGACGATTTGTGTTCTCTAGGACGGGACTTTCGGGAGGCGGGTTCACTCACTCACAGGAAATTCTCAAGGAAGAAAGCTCACGCGACTCATGGGTCTGACCAGTAACAAAGTTCTGGCCTTGGCCATCCTCGTGGCCGTGGTGCTGTTCGGCGTCACGATCTGGCTCTGGCCGCGGCTCGCGCGGCGCAGCTGGCGAGCCGTGACCGGCAGGATCGGCCTGCTGCTCGCGACCCAGCTGGCACTGTTCGCCGCGGTCGGACTCGCCGCGAACAACTCGTTCCTCTTCTACGGCACCTGGTCCGACCTCTTCGGTCAGGAACAGGACATGGGCGTGGTCGTCGACCACTCGGCCGGCGGCAAGCGGATCAAGGTCGTCGAGAAGAAGAAGCTGGATGTTCCGGGCAGCTCGCGGCCCGCGACGGGTGGTCAGATACAGAAGATCGTCGTGGCGGGCGAGAAATCCCGTATCGACAGCCCTGCGTACGTCTATCTGCCCCCGGAGTACTTTCAGCCGAAATACCAGAAGAGCACCTTCCCGGCAGCCCTTGTGCTGACCGGCTATCCCGGGACGGCCGAGAACCTGCTCAAGGGGCTGAAGTACCCGCGGACGGCCTTCATGCAGGCCAAGGAAGGCCGGATGCAGCCGATGATCCTGGTGATGCTGCGGCCGACCGTCGCGCCGCCGCGGGACACCGAGTGCGTGGACGTACCGGGCGGGCCGCAGACCGAGACCTTCTTCGCCAAGGATCTGCCGAAGGCGATCTCTCAGACGTACCGCGTGGGCACCAAGCCCCGGAACTGGGGTTTCATCGGGAACTCGACCGGCGGCTACTGCGCCCTGAAGATCGCGCTGCACCACCCGGAGCAGTTCGGAGCGTCCGCGGGCCTCTCGGCGTACTACAAGGCGGCCGACGATCCGACGACCGGCGATCTCTTCCACGGCGACAAGAAGGCCAAGAGCCGCGCCAATCTGCTGTGGAGCCTGGACCATCTGCCGCAGGGCAAGTCGTCGTTCCTGGTGACCAGTTCGAAGGCGGGCGAGGGCAACCTCAAGCACACCCTGCAGTTCATCGACAAGGTGAAGGCACCGGCGCGCGTCTCGTCGATCATGCTCGACAGCGGCGGGCACAACTTCAACACCTGGCGGCGCGAGATCCCGCCCGCCCTGGAGTGGCTGAGCAGCCGGCTCAGCGCGTCGTAGACCTCAGCCGAGCGCAAGCGGGCTCGCCGACGCCCCGGACACGACCGGACAGGGCCTAGCGAGCCATGATCAGGCTCATCGCCTCATTGCGCGTCGCGAGGTCGCGCAGCTGGCCCCGCACGGCGGAAGTGATCGTCTTGGCACCCGGCTTGCGGATGCCGCGCATCGACATGCACATGTGCTCGCACTCGATGACGACGATCACTCCGCGCGGCTCCAGTATCTCCATCAACGAGTCGGCGATCTGGGTGGTGAGCCGCTCCTGCACCTGTGGGCGCCGGGCGAAGACGTCGACGAGACGGGCCAGCTTCGACAGTCCGGTGATCTTGCCGTCGGTCGACGGGATGTAGCCGACATGCGCCACACCCCTGAACGGGACCAGGTGATGTTCACAGGTGGAAAAGACTTCGATGTCCTTCACCAGAACCATCTCGTCGTGCCCGAGGTCGAACGTCGTCGTCAGGACCTCTTCCGGCTTCTGCCACAGGCCCGCGAATATCTCCCGGTACGCCCGCGCCACCCGCCCCGGCGTCTCCCGCAGGCCCTCCCGGTCCGGGTCCTCCCCGACCGAGATGAGGAGTTCTCGCACGGCGTTCTCGGCCCGCTTCTCGTCGAACTCGCCGATCGTGCCCTCGCCGTCCAGCGTCACCGGGTCGGTCATCTGTGCCTCGTTCCTCGTGCTCTTGCGGGCGGGCATACGAAAATGCCGCGTCCCCCAGGCTAAAACCTGGGGGACGCGGCATTCATTCCGGGCCCTGTGCGGCGCCGTGCGACCACAGCGCCGGAAGGGATCAGCCCTCCGGACGCTCCTCGGGGACCGCCTCTATGGCCGGGACGGTGTCCGTCGGGGCCGAGCCGTTGGAGCCGACAGCTCCGTTGGTGAGCGCCAGCTCCTTCGGCGAGAGCACCGGCGGCCGCGTCGACGGAGTGCGTCGCGAGGAGCCGGTCCAGGCCGGGCGGGCCGGGCGCTTCACGATCGGCGCGAAGATCTCGGCGATCTGCTCCTTGCCGAGGGTCTCCTTCTCGAGGAGCTGGAGAACCAGGTTGTCGAGTACGTCGCGGTTCTCGACCAGGATCTCCCACGCCTCGTTGTGCGCGGTCTCGATGAGCTTCTTGACCTCTTCGTCGACCAGCGCGGCGACCTCTTCCGAGTAGTCGCGCTGGTGAGCCATCTCACGTCCGAGGAACGGCTCGGTGTTGTCGCCACCGAACTTGATGGCGCCAAGACGCTCGGTCATGCCGTACTGCGTGACCATCGCCCGGGCCGTGGTCGTGGCCTTCTCGATGTCGTTGGCCGCACCCGTGGTCGGGTCGTGGAAGACGAGCTCCTCGGCCGCGCGCCCGCCCAGCATGTATGCCAGCTGGTCGAGCATTTCGTTGCGGGTCGTGGAGTACCTGTCCTCGTCCGGCAGGACCATGGTGTATCCGAGCGCCCGTCCACGGGACAGGATCGTGATCTTGTGAACCGGGTCGGAGTTCGGCGAAGCCGCCGCGACCAGGGCGTGACCGCCCTCGTGGTACGCGGTGATCTTCTTTTCCTTCTCCGACATGATCCGGGTCCGCTTCTGCGGTCCCGCCACGACGCGGTCGATCGCCTCATCCAGGGAGTGGTTGTCGACCAGCTTCTTGTCGCTGCGCGCCGTCAGGAGCGCCGCTTCGTTCAGCACGTTCGACAGGTCCGCACCGGTGAAGCCGGGCGTACGCCGGGCAACCGCGCCCAGGTCGACGTCCGGGGCGACCGGCTTGCCCTTCTGGTGGACCTTGAGGATCTCCAGACGGCCCTGCATGTCCGGGCGGTCGACGGCGATCTGCCGGTCGAAACGGCCCGGGCGCAGCAGCGCCGGGTCGAGAATGTCGGGCCGGTTCGTGGCGGCGATCAGGATGACGCCGCCCTTCACGTCGAAGCCGTCCATCTCGACGAGCAACTGGTTGAGGGTCTGCTCGCGCTCGTCGTGTCCGCCGCCCAGACCCGCACCGCGGTGCCGGCCTACGGCGTCGATCTCGTCGACGAAGACGATCGCCGGGGCGTTCGCCTTGGCCTGCTCGAAGAGATCGCGCACTCGGGACGCACCGACACCGACGAACATCTCGACGAAGTCGGAGCCTGAGATCGAGTAGAAGGGGACACCGGCCTCGCCCGCGACGGCGCGCGCGAGCAGCGTCTTGCCCGTACCGGGCGGGCCGTACAGCAGCACACCCTTCGGGATCTTGGCGCCGACCGCCTGGAACTTGGCCGGCTCCTGCAGGAACTCCTTGATCTCGTAGAGCTCCTCGACCGCCTCGTCGGCCCCCGCCACATCGGCGAAGGTCGTCTTCGGGGTGTCCTTGGTGATCAGCTTGGCCTTGGACTTCCCGAAGTTCATGACTCGGGAGCCGCCGCCCTGCATCTGGTTCATCAGGAAGAGGAAGACCACGACAATCAGGACGAAGGGCAGCAGCGAGAGCAGCACCGAGACGAACGGGCTCTGCTTCGACGGCGAGACGGTGTAACCCTTCTCGATGTCACCGGCCTCGTACTTCGTCTGGAGCTTCTCGGCCAGATCGGCACCCTGGGTGCCGATGTAGCTCGCCTGGATCTTGTCGCTGCCCTTGACCTTCTGGCCGTCCTTCAGATCAACCTTGATGATCTGTTCGTCGCCGGTGGTCAGCTTGACCTGGTCGACCTGGTTCTTGTCGATCGCCTGGACGACCTCGCCGGTGTCCACCGTCTTGTAGCCGCCGGACGAGCCGACGACCTGCATCAACACGACCACGGCGAGGACGGCCAGCACGATCCACATGACCGGCCCACGGAAGTATCGCTTCACGTCCATCCATACGGAGCGGAAATCGCCCCGTCCCTCCTGCCCGTAGGTAAATGCTGCTGTGAGAAAAGACTGTTCTTCGGACGGTACCCCAGCATTGTCACCCGTGGCCGCCTTCCCTTGCTCCAACGGCGGGAGAGGGGCCAGGGTTCCCGTGCTTTCGGGGGCCTTCAGCCGCCGTACACGTGCGGTGCGAGCGTGCCGACAAACGGCAGATTGCGGTACTTCTCGGCGTAATCCAGTCCGTACCCGACGACAAACTCATTGGGAATGTCGAAGCCGATCCACTTCACATCGATGGCGACCTTCGCGGCATCCGGCTTACGCAGCAGTGTGCAGACCTCAAGGGAGGCCGGCTCCCGCGAGCCGAGGTTCGACAGCAGCCACGAAAGCGTGAGGCCGGAGTCGATGATGTCCTCGACGATCAGAACGTGCTTGCCCTTGATGTCGGTGTCCAGGTCCTTGAGGATCCGGACCACGCCCGAGGACTGGGTGCCCGCGCCGTACGAGGACACCGCCATCCAGTCCATCGTGACGGGGGTGGACAGGGCACGCGCCAGGTCCGCCATCACCATCACGGCGCCCTTGAGGACACCGACGAGGAGCAGGTCCTTGCCCGCGTACTCTGCGTCGATCTTCGCGGCCAGCTCGCCCAGCTTCGCGTCGATCTCTTCCTTGGTGATGAGCACCGACTGGAGGTCGGCGCCCATGTCCTTCTCGTTCACCCGGGTCACTTTCGTTTGCTGCGTCAGCCTTGCCGAATGACCAGTCTGCCACCCTGCCGTCGTGCCTCGACGCGGCCGGGCAGATTGATGGCTCCCTGGCCGCGCCAGCCCGTGATCAGCCGGTCGACTTCCTCGACGTGCCGGGCGAAGAGCGAACCGGCGGGCGCTCCCGCCTCGATGACGGCCCGGCGCAGGATCCTGCGGCGCACGGCGGGCGGCAGCGTGTACAGCTTCGCGCACTCCAGGCGGCCCGCGTCGTCCCGTACGGCGGCGTCCGCGTCGGCGGCCCAGGTGTCCAGGGCGTCGGCGTCGTCGCGGGAGAGCTGTGCGGTACGGGCGAGCGCCTCGACGACGCCCTTGCCGAGCGCCTTCTCCAGGGCAGGCAGGCCCTCGTGGCGCAGCCGGGAGCGGGTGTAGGCCGGGTCGGCGTTGTGGGGGTCGTCCCAGACGGGCAGCGACTGGGCCATGCATGCCTTGCGGGCGGTCTGCCGGTCGAGCTGGAGGAAGGGGCGGCGGTAGCGGCCGGCCGCCCCCGAGACGGCCGCCATCCCGGAGAGTGAGCGGGTGCCGGAGCCGCGCGCGAGACCCAGCAGGACGGTTTCGGCCTGGTCGTCGCGGGTGTGGCCGAGCAGGACGGCGGCGGCGCCGTGGCGCTCGGCGGCGTCGTCGAGGGCGGCGTAGCGGGCGTCGCGGGCCGCGGCCTCGGGGCCGCCGTCGCGGCCGACTCGTACGGTGATGGCTTCGACGGGGTCGAGTTGCATCGCGGTGAGCCGGACGGCGACCTCGGCGGCGCGGAGGTCGGAGCCGTCCTGGAGGCCGTGATCGACGGTGATGCCGCCGGCCCGGACGGAGAGTTTGCGGGCCTCGAAGGCGAGGGCGGAGGCGAGGGCCATGGAGTCGGCGCCGCCGGAGCATGCCACCAGGACGAGCGGCTGCTCGTCTGCGGGCGCGTGATGGAAGGAGGAGGCCGAGCGCGCGGGAGCCGCGTGGCCGACGGAGCGCGCGAGCCGGTCGGAGTGTTCGGTGAGTACGTCGTGGAGTACGCGGCGGACCGCCAGGCGTATCGCCGCGACCGCAGGATGGGGACCCATGTCCGGTGCCCTTCGTGAAAAGTTGGGGGGTGCCTCGGTCGGTTGTCGGGACTGGAGGATCAGTCACTCAGAGTGCGTCGATGGTGACAGAACCGAGCCGATACCCGAGCATTGCACGCCTACCCATTGCCTACGGTCCCTCGGATGGGTGATTAGGGGGGCGTCCTTCTGCCGTCGGACGCCGCCCGCTCACGAGTCTGCTTTACGGTGCACCCTCGCGACCCAGTCCGCGGGTTTGGCGATCTCCGCCTTGGTGGGCAGCGTGTTCGGAGACGTCCAGACGCGGTTGAATCCATCCATTCCGACCTCCTCGACGACGGACCGGACAAACCGCTCGCCGTCGCGGTATTGGCGCAGCTTGGCGTCGAGGCCGAGCAGCTTGCGCAGTGCCTGGTCCAGACGGCTCGCGCCGCGGGCCCTGCGCTGCTGGAACTTCTCGCGGATCTCGGCGACGGAGGGCACGACATCGGGTCCGACGCCGTCCATCACAAAGTCGGCATGCCCTTCCAGCAGGGACATCACGGCGGTCAGCCGACTGAGGATCTCGCGCTGCGCGGGCGTCTGGACCAGCTCGACGATGGAGCGGCCGCTCTCGTCCTCCTCGCCCTCGGGGCGGGCGCCGGAGAGCGACTGGGCGGCCTCCCGGAAGCGCTCGAGAACCGTCATCGGGTCCACCTCGGTCTCGCCCAGAAATGACTGGATCTCGCCCTCGAGATGGTCGCGCAGCCAGGGCACGCCGGTGAACTGGGTGCGGTGGGTCTCCTCGTGGAGGCAGACCCAGAGCCTGAAGTCGTGCGGGTCCACTTCGAGTTCACGCTCGACATGGACGATGTTCGGGGCGACCAGGAGCAGGCGGCCGCCGGCGCCCGGGGCGGAGGGGTCGCCCGCGGGCAGTTCACGGGTGGCGGGCGCGAAGGTCTCGTACTGACCGAGGACCCGCGAGGCCAGGAACGACAGGAGCATGCCCAGCTCCACGCCGGTGACCTTGCCGCCGACCGCTCCGAGCATCGCGCTGCCGGCGCTGCCCGAGCGGCGCTCCTGCATCTTGTCCAGCAGCGGCTTCAGCAGTTCGCGGAAGCCCGCGACATTCGCCTGGATCCACCCGGCCCGGTCCACGACGAGGACGGGGGTGTCCTTCGGTTCATGGCCGTCCGGGATCATCCGGGTGAAGCCCCGCACATGTACTTCGGCCGCCTTGGCATGCCGCCGCAGCTCGGCGACGACGGCACGCGCCTCCTCCCGGCTCACGTCGGGTCCGGGCCGCACAAAGCGGGTCGCGGTCGCCACGGCGAGGTTCCAGTCGACCATCTCGGCACCACCGATGCTCGTCATGCGTCAACCGTACGTTGTCGGCTCCGGGAGCGGTCAGGTGTCGGCAACGGCCGGTTCGCCCATTGAGTCACGAGGCCAGCGCGGCCGCCAGCCGGTCCAGAGCGGGCTGGGCGAGCTCCTTGGACGGGGTGTTGGCGGCCATGAAGGCGAAGGCGAGGAGGCGTCCGTCCGGGGCTACGACGGTGCCCGCCAGGGTGTTGACGCCGGTCAGGGTCCCGGTCTTGGCGCGCACCAGGCCGGTGCCGGGCGAGTCCCGGTTGTAGCGGCTCTCCATGGTGCCGTTGAAGCCCGCGACCGGCAGACCCGTCAGGACCGGGCGCAGTTCGGGGTGGGCCGGGTCGGCGGCGCGGGCCAGCAGCGCGGTGAGCAGCCCGGCGCTGAGGCGGTCGTCCCGGTTGAGACCGCTTCCGTCGACGAAGCGGGCGCCGGTCAACGGGAGCTTCAGCTTGGCCAGTTGCCCGGTGACGGCCCGTCCGCCGCCCTCGAAGCTCGGCTCCTCGCCGGTGGCTACGGCGGTCTGGCGGGCCAGTGCTTCGGCGATGTCGTTGTCGCTGTTGGTCAGTGCCCGTTCGACCAGGGCCGACAGGGGTACGGAGAGCACCTTGGCCAGCGGGGCGGACCCGGCGGCGGGACGGCCGGGGGCGGGGGCGGCGGACGTGTCGATGCCGCGCTCCTTCAGCAGCCGCTCGAAGGCACGGGCCGCGTCTCCCGCCGGGTCGGGGCTGCGGTCCACGGGCCCCGTGCTCTTCTCGTCGGACCGCCCCTCGCCCACCATCAGTGCGCTGACGGGGGCGAGGTTCTGGTTGCGGCCGATGGGGTGCCGGAGGGGCCCCTTGTAGAACGAGGTGTCGTACGCGAGCCGGACGGAGACGACTCCGCGATCGCGCAGGGCACGGGCCGTACGGTCGGCGAGCGTCCGCAGTGCTGCCGAGTCGAGGCTCGGGTCTCCGCCGCCGACCAGTGTGAGCTGTCCGGCGTCCTTGGAGGCGAGGACCGTGGTGGGGATGCGGTGGTCGGGGCCGAGGGCGGACAAGGCGGCGACCGAGGTGGCGATCTTGATGGTGGAGGCGGGGGTCATCGGGTCGAAGACCCCTTGTCCGTACAGCTGCTTGCCCGTCGCGAGATCGATGACGCGGGCCGTACGGACCGTCCCGAGCCCGGGGACGCCGAGCAGCGGTGCGAGCACCTGTGCGAGTTCGGCGGGGGCGGCCTTCGCGCTCTTGGCAGTGGCGTTCGAGGGGGCGCCGAGAGCGGCGAGCACACCGGGTGCGCTGGGCGCGGGAGCCGGGTCCTTCCGCTTCGGTGTCCCGTGATGTGCGCCACCCACCGGATTCCGGGCAGCCGCCCACTCCTTCTCGGCCTTACGCTGGCCCGAGTCCCAGGGACCAGCGGCTGCCACCGCCCCGGCGGCGAGGGCGAGGCCGGCCACGGCGGCGCCCGCGGCGAGCTGCCACGTACTGACCTCTGGCACCTCGCACCATCCCCTTTCGCGATCACACACCTGCGTGAGGGACACTTAACCACCAGACGTATGTGTTGATCATGGAGGAGCCACCCGTGGAGTTCGACGTCACCATCGAGATCCCGAAGGGTTCGCGGAACAAGTACGAGGTGGACCACGAGACCGGTCGGATCCGCCTTGACCGTCGACTCTTCACCTCGACCAGCTACCCGGCCGACTACGGCTTCGTCGAGAACACCCTCGGCGAGGACGGCGACCCGCTGGACGCGCTGGTCATCCTTGACGAGCCGACCTTCCCCGGCTGCCTCATCAAGTGCCGCGCGATCGGCATGTTCCGGATGACGGACGAGGCGGGCGGCGACGACAAGCTGCTGTGCGTGCCTGCCTCCGACCCGCGCGTCGAGCACCTGCGCGACATCCACCACGTGTCCGAGTTCGACCGCCTGGAGATCCAGCACTTCTTCGAGGTCTACAAGGACCTGGAGCCCGGCAAGTCCGTCGAGGGTGCGAACTGGGTCGGCCGCACCGAGGCGGAGGCGGAGATCGAGGCCTCCTACAAGCGCCTGGAGGCGCAGGGCGGCGCGCACTGAGCACGTAGCTCTTCGGCATCGAGCTGACGACGGGCGGGGCACCGACGGGTGCTCCGCCCGTCGTGCGTGTGCGACGGCTCGGCGGCTGGCGCAGCGGCGCGAAGCCTGGGAGGCGCCCCGGCGCCGAGCAGTGCGAGCGGCGCGTCAAGAAAGGTGGCGCCGCCCGTCGTGCGTGTGGCCGCCGGTCCACACCCATACTGAGCTGACACGCGACACAAGAGGGAGCGAGGACAGCACGTGGTGGCGGAGCCGGAGGGTCCGGAAGACCGGAAGCCTCAGTCCGACGAGGCGCACAGCGCCTTCACCCCGCCGCCCGGGGTGGGACAGCCGGATGTTCCCGAAGAGGACCATCCCTCCTCGGAGTTCGCCGTTCCGGCCGGGGTCGGCACCGAGGGCCCGGCCGGGCCGGAAGGTTCCGCCTTCGCCCTGCCGAGCACCTACAGCGCCAAGAGCTCGCCGCCCGCGTTCACGCCCGCGCACGGTATCCCCATGGTCCGGCTGACGAGCCACGCCCCCTGGCAGGACCGGATGCGGGCGATGCTGCGGATGCCGGTGGGCGAGCGGCCCGTGCCGGAGGCCGTCCAGCGGCACGAGGAGGGCGGCCCGGCCGTCCCCCGCGTGCTGGACCTGACGCTGCGTATCGGGGAGCTGCTGCTCGCGGGCGGCGAGGGCGCCGAGGACGTCGAGGCGGCCATGTTCGCCATCTCGCGTTCGTACGGACTCGACCGCTGCGAGCCGACCGTCACCTTCACCCTGCTGTCGATCACCCACCAGCCCTCGCTCGTCGACGACCCGGTGACGGCGAACCGGACCGTACGCCGCCGGGGCACCGACTACACCCGGCTGGCCGCGGTCTACCGGCTGGTCCACGACATCAGCACCGAGGAGTCGGAGGTCTCGCTGGAGGAGGCCTACCGCCGCCTCGCCGAGATCCGCCGTAACCGGCACCCCTACCCCGGCTGGGCGCTCACCCTGGCCGGCGGACTGCTGGCGGGCGCGGCGTCCGTGCTGGTCGGCGGCGATGCGCTGGTGTTCCTGGCGGCGGCGATCAGCGCCATGCTCGGCGACCGGCTGGCCTGGCTGTGCGCCGGGCGCGGACTGCCGGAGTTCTACCAGTTCGTCGCCGCGGCCATGCCCTCCGCCGCAATGGGCGTCGCGCTGACGCTGTCGCCGCTGGACGTACGCGCCTCCGCGGTGATCACCGGTGGTCTGTTCGCGCTGATCCCGGGGCGGGCCCTGGTCGCCGGCGTACAGGACGGCCTGACCGGCTTCTACATCACCGCTGCGGCCCGCCTGCTGGAGGTCGGCTATCTGGTGGTCGGCATCGTCGTCGGCGTACTGAGCGTGCTCTATCTGGGCCTCGCGCTGGGCGCGGGCCTGAACCCCGAGACAGCCATCCACAGCGTCGACCGGCCCCTCGTGCAGACGCTGGCGGCGATGGCGCTGTCCCTGTGCTTCGCCGTGCTGCTCCAGCAGGAGCGGAACACGGTGCTGTGGGCGACCTTCAACGGCGGCATCGCCTGGGTGGTGTACGGCGCGCTCGCGAATAACGCGGGTGTCTCGCCGGTCGCCGCGACGGCCGCCGCGGCCGGTCTGGTGGGCCTGTTCGGGCAGGTGCTCTCGCGCTACCGGTTCGCGTCCGCGCTGCCGTACGTGACCGCCGCGATCGGGCCGTTGCTGCCCGGTAGCGCGACGTACTTCGGGCTGCTCGAGATCGCCAGGAACGATCTGAACTCGGGCCTCACCCAGCTCACCAAGGCCGCCGCCCTGGCGCTCGCCATCGCGATCGGGGTGAACCTGGGGGGCGAGCTGTCCCGGCTGTTCCTCAGGATGCCCGGCGTTCAGGGCCCGCTGCGCCGCGCGGCCAAGCGGACGCGCGGATTCTGAGCGGCCTGGGAGCCGGGCTCAGCGCTTGGCGTGGCGGCCGCGCTGCGCCGGGGGCACGTCGTCGTCGGCCGGTCCGGCGGCGGCTGCCGCCTTCTTGTTCTTGGAGCGGGCCCGCAGGAACTCGATCGCGATCGGGATCACCGAGAGCAGCACGATCAGGACCAGCATCGCCTCGATGTTCTTGTTCACGAACTCGACCTTGCCGAGCCCCGCGCCGAGCAGCGTCACACCCGCGCCCCAGAGCGCGCCGCCGATGATGTTGAACGTGATGAACGAGCGGTAGTTCATCCGGCTCACACCGGCGATGATCGGCGTGAACGTGCGCACGATGGGCACGAAGCGGGCCAGGACCAGCGACTTGGGACCGTACTTCTCGAAGAATTCGTGCGCCTTCTCGACGTTCTCCTGCTTGAAGAGCCGGGAGTCGGGGCGCTTGAACAGCGAGGGGCCGACCTTGCGGCCGAAGAGATAGCCGACCTGGTCGCCGACGACGGCCGCGAACACGATCAGCGCGCACACCGCCCACAGCGGGAGCTCGTCGAGCTTGCCGGTCGTCACCAGCAGGCCGGTGGTGAACAGCAGCGAGTCGCCCGGCAGAAAGAAGCCGATGAGCAGGCCGGATTCGGCGAAGACGATGACCAGGACCCCGATCAGACCGAAGGTCGCGATCAGATAGTCCGGGTCCAGCCAGCTCGGTCCGAGCGCAAGGGTAGTCACGAGGTCCGGGCTCCTGAGTCGATAGTCGGTCGATCGTCGATTCGGCCGTCGATTCGGCCGTCGATTCGGCGTGGTCGGCCACCCAAAGCTATCAACGCATCGCCGCTGCTCCACGTTCCGTCCGCCCGCCCAGGATGCACTGTGCCCTGTCTGGGACAAAGCTGTGCGTTACAAGCCCGTACGGAAGGTGGACGCAGATGGGCATCGAGGATTACGGCGGCGGACAGGGTCCGCAGCCCGAGGTACTGGTCGTCACGACGAACGATGTACCGGGATTCCAGGTACAGCAGGTCATCGGCGAGGTGTTCGGACTCACCGTGCGCTCGCGGCATCTGGGCAGCCAGATCGGCGCCGGTCTCAAGTCGATGATCGGCGGCGAGCTGAAGGGGCTGACCAAGACCCTGGTCGAGACCCGTAACCAGGCGATGGAGCGCCTGGTGGACCAGGCCCGCTCACGCGGCGCCAACGGTGTGCTGATGTTCCGCTTCGATGTGTCGGAAGCGGCGGACGTGGGCACGGAGGTCTGCGCGTACGGGACGGCGGTGGTCCTGGCCAAGAGCTGAGGAGCCCCGGGCCAGGACGCTCGGGCCCGGCGCCGCTCAGCTGTTGCGCACCGCGTTCGCGAGGATCGCGTCGTGCAGGTACCGGGCCAGGTCCGGGCGGATCTGCTCGTACGTCTGCGTGAAGCGGTCGTCCGTTACGTACAGTTCGGCCAGTCCGGTGTGGATCTCGTAGCCGCAGTCGTAGAACCAGCGGACGATCTGCTGCCGGTGCTCCTCGGCGAGGTCCATCGCGGCCTCTCCGTCCGCGGGTGCTCCTGCCTCCATGAGCGCGACGACGCGGCGGTTCCAGTCGGCGCTCTCCTCCTTGAAGCGCAGCCAGTCGTCCTTGGTGTAGCGGGCGGAGCGGCGCTGCGACTCGGCATAGGCCGCGCTGCCGCCCCAGCGCCGCTCGGCCTCCTCGGCGTACTGCTCGGGGTCCTTGTCCCCGAAGACCTCGAACTTTTCCTCGGGGGTGAGGTTGATGCCCATCTTCTTCGCCTCCATGGCTTGTTCGACGGCGGCGGCCATCTCCTGCAGCCTGGCGATCCGGCCGGTCAGCAGCTCGTGCTGCCTGCGCAGGTGTTCGCGCGGGTCCGCGTCCGGGTCGTCGAGCAGCGCCGCGACCTCGTCGAGCGGGAAGCCGAGCTCCCGGTAGAAAAGGATCTGCTGCAGCCGGTCGAGGTCGGCGTCCTCGTAGCGCCGGTGGCCCGCGTGGCTGCGGCCACCCGGACGGAGCAGTCCGATCTCGTCGTAGTGGTGCAGCGTGCGCACGGTCACTCCGGCGAATGCGGACACCTGTCCCACGGAGTAGCTCATCGCTTTCCGCTCCTTCGTCTCTCGTTACGCCTCCCAGCCTCACTCCTCACGTTGCGTGAGGTGCAAGGCCGTACGAGCCTGAGAACTGACCGCACATCCATGCGCCAGGAAGGCGATACCGACGTGCCACTCCACAAGGGCGCGGCCGCCCCTCCCCACCAGGACGGCTCCGCCGAGCACACGCCGGAAATGCGCAGGCTCGCGGTCAATCCCTTCTTCGGTGCGACCGACCCGACCAGCGGAATGACCGCGGCCCCGCCCACCCACCGACTTCCGGACGGGCCGCTTCCGCCCATGACGGCGTACCAGCTGGTGCACGACGAGCTGATGCTGGACGGCAACGCACGGCTCAACCTCGCCACCTTCGTCACGACCTGGATGGAGCCGCAGGCCGGGGTGCTGATGGCGGAGTGCCGGGACAAGAACATGATCGACAAGGACGAGTACCCGCGCACCGCCGAGCTGGAGCGGCGTTGTGTGGCCATGCTCGCCGACCTGTGGAACGCCCCGGACCCGGCCTCCGCGGTCGGCTGCTCGACCACCGGCTCCAGCGAGGCCTGCATGCTCGCCGGGATGGCGCTCAAACGCCGTTGGGCGCAGCGCCACGCGGACCGCTATCCCGGCGCCGCCCGGCCGAATCTTGTGACGGGCGCCAATGCCCAGGTCTGCTGGGAGAAGTTCTGCAATTTCTGGGAGGTCGAGCCGCGTCTCGTGCCGATGGAGGGCGACCGCTTCCATCTCGATCCGCAGGCGGCGGCCGATCTCTGCGACGAGAACACGATCGGCGTGGTGAGCGTGCTGGGCTCCACCTTCGACGGGTCGTACGAGCCCGTCGCCGAGGTCTGTGCCGCGCTGGACGCCCTCCAGGAGCGTACGGGCCTGGACATCCCGGTCCATGTCGACGGGGCGTCCGGCGGGATGGTGGCGCCGTTCATCGACGAGGATCTGGTCTGGGACTTCCGGCTGCCGCGGATCAAGTCGATCAACACCTCCGGGCACAAGTACGGCCTGGTCTACCCGGGGGTCGGCTGGGCGCTGTGGCGTTCACCGGAGGATCTGCCGGAGGATCTGGTCTTCCGGGTCAACTATCTGGGCGGCAACATGCCGACGTTCGCCCTCAACTTCTCGCGTCCGGGCGCTCAGGTCGTCGCGCAGTACTACACGTTCCTGCGGCTGGGCAGGGAGGGCTACCAGGCCGTTCAACAGACCTCCCGGGAGATCGCCTGCGGGCTCGCGGACCGGATCGGGGCGCTGGAGGAGTTCCAACTCCTCACGAGAGGCGACCAGTTGCCGGTCTTCGCGGTCACCACCGCGCCGGACGTGAAGAACTTCGACGTCTTCGACGTCTCGCGGCGGCTGCGCGAACGCGGCTGGCTGGTCCCCGCCTACTCCTTCCCGCCCAACCGCGAGGACCTCTCGGTACTGCGACTGGTGATCCGCAACGGCTTCTCGGCCGACCTCGGCGAGCTGCTGCTGGACGATCTGAACCAACTGCTGCCGGAACTGCGCCGCCAGCAGCACCCGTTGAGCACGGACACGGAGCGGGCTTCGGCGTTCCACCACTGATCAGCGCTCGTCCTGCGGGTGCCGCTCGCCCGTCGCGTACGGGTTCTCCTCGCCCTCCGCGAGCACCCCCGAGAAGGGCTCCCCCTCCCCCGCGAACACGTACGCCCCGTCCTCGATCCGCCGGATCAGCCCCCGCGTCCACTCCGCGCCGAAGTCCGCCGAGCCCACCCACATGTTCATGATTTCGCCGATGTGCCCGATCGACTCGGGCCCCGCCTCCGGTGTGTAGTACTCCGTCACCGAGGTCCGCCACTCCTCCAGGCCGCGCACGCGCTCCTTCAGCAGGGCCACGGCATCCTCCCGCGCGAGATCGACGATGAAGCCGATCCCCGCCGAGAGCACGTCCATCTTCTCGTCGTAGGCCGTCAGGGACTCCCGCAGCAGCTTGAAGAACTCCTCGGTGCCCTTCTCAGTGATCTCGTACTCGGTACGCGGCGGCCCGCCGGCCGTGGACGGCGCGGTCTCGTGGGCGCGCAGCAGTCCCTGCTTCGCCATCTGCTTCAGCGCGTGGTAGATCGAGCCCGGCTTGGCGTTGGACCACTCGTGCGCGCCCCAGTACTCCAGATCGTTGCGGACCTGGTAGCCGTGCGCCCGCCCGTGCTGGCGTACGGCCCCGAGGACCAGCAGCCGGATCGCTGACATCCGCGTACCTTTCTATTCAACTTTGAATAGGGTACGGCCGGGCTCAGCCCCAGCTCTGGCCGCTCTCCAGCGCCACCAGGTCGAACGCGCCCTTGCCGTCCAGCGACTCGCGGATGATGTCGGCGTGCCCGGCGTGCCGGGCGACCTCCTCGACCAGGTGCAGCAGCATCCAGCGCATGGACACAGCGCCGTCCTTGGGGAACCAGGGCGCGGGAGGCAGCGGGAAGGTGTCGTTCAGGCTCGGTACGGAGTGGATGAAGGCCTCCGTCTCCTTGACCACCTCGTCCCAGAAGGCCAGCATCCCCGGGACGGTCTCGTCGCCCACCAGCCGGAAGCTGTCCGGCCAGGTCTCCTCCGTACGCGCCTTCTCGTTCGTTCGCTGCTGCGCCCGCCGCAGCCAGCCGAGCTCCGTCTCGGCGACATGCTTGAGCAGCCCGGAGAGCGAGAGCTCGCTGGCGCTGGGCCGGCTCGCGGCCTGTTCCTCGGTCAGCCCGAGTACCGAGCGGCGGATCGCGCCGCGCTGCGCCTCGATGAAAGCGAGCAGCGCGCCGCGCTCGTCGCCGTGAGCCTCCGCGGGAACGTGAGTGACCATGATGTCCGCCCTTCCGAGCCTGGTTGCGCCGTTCTGACACCGACCAAACTAGTGACCCTTGCGGTCAGCTTCCGTCCGCAAGGGTCGCGGCGTCCGGGACAGTCAGAAGGGGAACTGCGAGCGCCCGTGCTGCACCGAGATCCACTTCTGGGTGGTGAACGCCTCGATCATCGACTCGCCGTTCAGCCGCCCGCTGCCCGAGTGCTTCTCGCCGCCGAAGGGCACGATCGGCTCGTCGTGGACCGTGCTGTCGTTGATGTGGATCATCCCGGTGTTGATGCGCTGGGCGATCCGTACCCCGTGCTCGATGTCGGCGGTGTGCACCGCGCCGCTCAGGCCGTACGGAGTGTCGTTGGCGATCCTGACCGCCTCGTCCTCCCCGTCGAAGGGCACGATCAGGGCCACCGGGCCGAAGATCTCCTGCTGCAGGACCGGCGAGTCGGCTTCGAGCCCGGTCAGCACCGACGGGCGCACCAGATTGCCCTCGGAGCTGCCGTGCAGCAGCGCGGTCGCGCCGGCCTCCACGGTCTGGTCGACGAGCGCCGTGACCGCGTCCGCCTGCGTGGAGTTGATGAGCGGGCCGATGTGGGTGCCCGGGTCCCTGGGGTCGCCGACCTTGAGGCTCTTGACCTTGGCGACGAACTTCTCGGTGAACTCCTTCTCCACCTTCCGGTCCACCAGGACACGGTTGGCGGCCATGCAGACCTGGCCCTGGTGCACGTAACGGCTGAAGACCGCCGCGTCCACCGCGTAGTCGATGTCCGCGTCCTCCAGCACGATCAGAGCGCTGTTGCCGCCCAGTTCGAGGATCGCGCGCTTGAAGTTGGCCGCGCAGACCGTGGCGACATGCCGCCCCACCTTGTCGGAGCCGGTGAAGGAGATCGCCTTCGGCACCGGGTGCTCCAGCAGCGCGTCACCAATCTCCGCTATGTCGGTGATGACGACATTGAGCAGACCGGCGGGCAGGCCCGCGTCCTCGAAGACCTTGGCGACCAGGGATCCGCCGCAGATCGGGGTGTTCTGGTGCGGCTTGAGGACGACGGCGTTGCCCAGCGCCAGCGCCGGGGCCACCGACTTGATGGACAGCAGGAAGGGGAAGTTGAAGGGGCTGATGACACCCACGACGCCCACCGGCAGCCGGTAGACGCGGTTCTCCTTGCCGTCGACCGGCGAGGGCAGGATCCGGCCCTCGGGCCGCAGCGAGAGCTGCACCGCCTCGCGCAGGAACTCCTTGGCGAGGTGGAGTTCGAAGGCCGCCTTCAGATGCGTGCCGCCGAGCTCCGCGATGATCGACTCGGTGATCTCCTGCTCGCGGTCCTCGATGATGCGCAGGGCGCGCTCGAAGACGAGGCGGCGGGCGTACGGATTGGTCGCGGCCCAGGCCTCCTGCGCACGCTCGGCGGCGCGGTATGCCTGGTCCACCTCGGCGGCGGTGGCAACGGGGATCGAGGCCAGCTTCTCCCCGTCGTACGGGTTGAAGTCGATGATGTCCCAGGAGCCGCTTCCCGGCCTCCACTCGCCATCGATGTACTGCTGGGCCAGCTCGGTGAAGAAGGACATGTGATCCGATTCCTTACCGCAGAAGACTGCAGAAGCAGATGCCTGATGTGGCGTCATCGTACTTGTGTTTCAGATGAGTTGAAGGAGACCCCGAAGAAGATCCCGGGTCTCGGACGGATCCGGACTGTCCTCGTGCAGACGCCTCATCACCCGTTCGTACTGGGCCACTTCCTCGCGCTTGTCGAGATACAGGGCGCTGGTCAGCTGCTCCAGATAGACGATGTCGGAGAGGTCGGACTCGGGGAAGCGCAGCATCGTGAACGAGCCGCTCTCGCCCGCGTGCCCGCCGAAGCTGAAGGGCATCACCTGGAGCGTGATGTTCGACTGCTCGGAGATCTCGATGAGATGCCTCAACTGGCCCTGCATCACAGAGCGGTCGCCGTAGGGGCGGCGCAGCGCGGCCTCGTCGAGGACGGCATGGAAGCGGGGGGCGCGCTCGGAGACCAGAACCTTCTGGCGTTCGAGGCGGAGCGCGACGCGGCGGTCGATCTCGGCCGTGGGGGCGTGGGGGATGCCGCGGGATACGACGGCATGGGCGTACGACTCGGTCTGCAGCAGACCGTGCACGAACTGCACTTCATAGATACGGATGAGCGAGGCGGCGCCCTCCAGACCGACGTACGTCTGGAACCAGCCCGGCAGCACATCGCCGAAGCTGTGCCACCAGCCGGCGACATTGGCCTCCTTGGCGAGACCGAGGAGGGACTCGCGCTCCGCGTCGTCGGAGACTCCGTAGAGCGTCAGCAGATCCTCTACGTCCCTGGCCTTGAAGCTCACCCGTCCCAACTCCATGCGGCTGATCTTGGATTCGGATGCCCGGATCGAGTACCCGGCAGCCTCCCGGGTGATGCCGCGTGATTCGCGCAGCCGCCTCAGCTGCGAGCCCAACAGGATGCGCCGTACCACCGAACCGCTCGACTCGCCTGCGGTCACGACCCCAACCCTCCCCATCGACTCATGGTCCGCCTCGACTCAACTCGCTTGTCCGACTTGCCGGAGCACCCCCGAACCCCGAGACCCGGGATTCTGCCACCAAAACGCTTCAGCCCGTACTCATTCGATTACGGAAATGAGACGGCCTTGGGAAGGGCTGGAAAGAGATTGGTGGAAGAAATGAGCAAGAACCGGCACGGGGTCGGACAGGTCCGGCGCGTGCACGTGCATCTGCCCTTGCATCTGCCCTACGCATTCGGAACCATGGAGCTCGCGCACCTGCGTGCTCGTTCGTGTTGTAGCGTCACAGCCGCGATTCCCGGGAGTGCCTCGCATGGGGATGAATGGATCGACCATGCTCGCGCCGTTACGGCAGGGGCTTCCTCCTATTGATCCCGCCGCGGTCTCCAGCTCGGCCTCGTGCGCCCTGCCCGCCCGCTTCGAAGCGGTGCGCGGAGCACGGCAGTTCACCCGGACGACTCTTCGCCAGTGGGAACTGAGCGACCGTTTCGACGATGTCGCACTGGTCGTCTCCGAACTCGTCACCAACGCACTGCGGCACGCGCTGCCCACGGAAGCGCTTCGGGAGACCCAGGAACCTCCCGTACGCCTGCACTTGATGCGCTGGACGAACCGGCTGGTGTGCGCCGTGCGCGACCCCAGCCATGACAGCCCCGGGACGGCCGGGGAGAGCGACGACGCTCCCTTCCCGGATCCCAGTGGCGCGGCCGAATCCGGTCGGGGCCTTTTTCTTGTGGACTCCTTCAGCGACAGCTGGGGCTGGCACCCGCTCGCCGGATCCCTGCACGGCAAGGTGGTCTGGGCGCTGTTCCGGCTCGCCTGATCGACCGGGCAGGACCTAGACGAGGTGGTCGAACTCCCCGTCCTTGACGCCCAGAAGCAACGCTTCTATCTCCGCTGGCGTGTATACGAGTGCGGGGCCGTCCGGGTGCCGTGAGTTGCGCATCGCCACGTCCCCGCCGGGCAGCTTGGCGAACTCCACGCACGAGCCCTGGGAGTTGCTGTGCCTGCTCTTCTGCCAGACGACACCGTGCAGCTCCGTCGCCGCCATGCCGTTGTACACGTTGGGCACAAGTCGCTCCCGGGGTGCAAGATGCAGGTGTCAACTATCCCGGATCATAGCCGTGTTCATATGCCGATGCATGGGCGGCAGCATGAGCAGATGCACGTGCACGCCGGGTGGCCCTCCGGTTACAGCTCCGGCGGGGCAAAACCAGACCGGCCTCCCCGAGCACCGTGAGGTGTTCCGGGAGGCTCGGGGCGGCGCACGTCGAAGTGGTCGGCAATCGGCTGGAACGGCTGCGGACAGTGGCGCCTACTTGCCGGAGGCGTACGGCAGCAGCGCCATCTCCCGCGCGTTCTTGATCGCCAGGGCGAGCTGCCGCTGCTGCTGGGCGCTCACCCGCGTCACCCGGCGGCTGCGGATCTTGCCGCGGTCCGAGATGAACTTCCGCAACAGGTCGGTGTCCTTGTAGTCGATGTACGTGATCTTCGCCTGGTCCAGCGGATTGGGACGGGACTTCAGCGGCTTGCGCGGCTCGGAACGGCGGGGCATCAGACCTCCAGGAGGGAGTCGAAGGCGGGCGGCAGCCGCTTCCAGGCCTCGCGGCCGGCGGCGTATTCGGCATCGGTCAACAGGCAGGACTCGAGTAGCTGTTCCAGGCCGTCACGGTCCAGGCCGGGCGAGGTGAAGACCAGGTGCTGGCAGCAGTCCCCGTGTTCGGGGTGCCAGTCCAGCGCGGCAGCGGCCCGGCGCACCGGCGGGACCATCTCCCAGGCGGCGTCCGGAAGCGAGGCGAGCCAGGGGCCCGCGCTCTCCACACACAGCGCACCGCCCGCGGCGTCCCAGGCCAGCAGGGTGTCGGGCCGGTCGGCGAGCCAGAAGCGGCCTCGGCTGCGGGCGGCCGCGCAGGTCAGGTCCTCCAGCGCCTGGTAGAGGCGCTCGGGGTGGAAGGGGCGGCGGCGGTGCCAGACGTACGTGGCCACACCGCAGTCGTCCGCGTCCTGCGGCAGCAGCGCACAGGCGGGGTGCTGGGCGGCGGCGGCCGCCTCGACGTCGAAGCCCGCCAGCGCCGCTCGCGCCAACTCCAGGCCGGACAGAGTCACTTGGCGGGCGGTCGGATGCAGCTGGGCGAGCAGCGCCCGGTCCTCGTCGTCGGCCTCCTCGCTGTCGACGACGGCGAGGACGGGCGCGTACTCCAGCTGGCGCGCCCAGGTGTCGGCGATCGTGCGCTGGTCACCTGCGGCGGCCGCGAGGCCCGCGTCGAGCAGGTCGTCGCCGTTGCCGAGGCAGGGCAGCAGCAGCGCCGGGTCGACGGCGGTCATCACCGCCGTGACGGCGAGGCGCCCGCCGCCGTGCGCGGCGACGACCTCGGCCATGGCCTTGGGCTCGACCGAGTCCCAGAGCTCGACGATCGCGAGCCGGGTCGTGCCACCGTCCGCGAGCCGTTCCAGCTCGGGCACCAGGTCCTCGCGCAGCGCACAGCACGCGCAGTCGTTGACCAGCGGCGTCTCGCCGGTGCTCTGCACGCCGAGCGCGTCACGGACGGTGCGAACGACCGTGCCCTGCACGGCGGTCGACAGATCGTGGTGCAGCACGACGCTGCCCGGCACGGTGGCCAGCAGCCGCTCCACGACGGCCTTGCGGGCCTCGGAGTGCAGGCCGCAGACGAGTGCGACGGGGAGTCTCACTTCCGGCCCCCGTAACGCTTCTCGAAGCGCTCCACGCGGCCGGCCGTGTCGAGCACGCGCGCGGTGCCCGTGTAGAAGGGGTGGCTCGCCGAGGAGATCTCGACGTCGATGACGGGGTAGGTGTTGCCGTCCTCCCACTCGACCGTCTTCTCGCCGGTGGCGGTCGATCGGGTGAGGAAGGCGAAGCCGGCCGCCTTGTCGCGGAAGACGACGGGGCCGTACGCCGGGTGGATTCCGGGCTTCATGGGCTTGCTCCTCGGCGGGTCAGCGCTCTTCGCGGAAGTCGACGTGGCGGCGGGCGATCGGGTCGTACTTGCGCAGCGTCATGCGGTCGGGGTCGTTGCGGCGGTTCTTGCGGGTCACGTAGGTGAAGCCGGTGCCTGCCGTGGAGCGGAGCTTGATGATCGGGCGGAGTTCGTTGCGGGCCATGGGGTTAAGATAAATGGAAATGGTTTCCATTACCAAATGGAAACCAGTCAACGAGAGGTGAATCACCCGTGTCCGCGCACTGCCAGCTGACCGGCGCCCAGCCGGGCTTCGGCAACAACATCTCCCACTCGCACCGGCGCACGTCCCGCCGCTTCGACCCCAACATCCAGCGCAAGCGCTACTGGCTCCGGAGCGAGGGCCGCCATGTCCGGCTCACGCTCAGCGCCCGCGCGATCAAGACCGTCGACACGATCGGCATCGAGGCCGCGGTGGCCCGTATCCGTGCCCGCGGGGTGAAGGTCTGATGGCGAAGAAGAGCAAGATCGCCCGCAATGAGCGGCGCAAGGCGGTCGTGGAGCAATTCGCGGCGCGCCGGGCGGAGTTGAAGGAGATCATCCGCCGTCCGGGCAGCAGTGAGGCCGAACGGCTCGCCGCGCAGGAGGAGTTGCGGCGTCAGCCGCGCGACGCGAGCGCCACGCGCGTGCGCAACCGGGACAGCGTGGACGGCCGGCCGCGCGGCCATCTGCGGAAGTTCGGCCTGTCGCGCGTCCGGGTGCGTGAGCAGGCACACGCCGGGTTCCTCCCGGGAGTGCGCAAGTCCTCCTGGTAGCTTGGCGCGGTCTTGAAACCGACTAGGGGGACCGATAAGTGCACAAGCGCGTACGGATGTCAGTCGCCGCGGCGGGTCTTGTCGCCGCGCTCGCGCTGACCGGCTGTGGCAGCAGCGCCAGTGACGACGCGGGCAAGGGCAAGACCTCTGCCACGCCCACGGAAGCGGGCGGCGACGGAGGATCGGCGAGTGGGAGCATCGACGGCGCCTGGTCCGGTGTGACCGACGGCAAGCCGATCGCGCTGTCCGTCTCGGGCAAGACCGCGGCGGTCGTCGCCGACGGTCATGTCTGCACGGGCGAGGTGACGGACCACGGCAAGCCAATGCTGTCGCTGAAGTGCGCGGACGGGAACACCGACCGCACGATGGGCTCGATCGAGTCCAACGACGGCACGAAGCTGGTGGTCTCGTGGGACGCGGGCGCGAAGGACACGCTCACCAAGACCGAGCCGGGCAAGCTGCCCAAGGGACTGCCGACGGAGCTGCCGACCGGCATCCCGGCTCCCTGACGCCTCTCACGCTCTGACGCCTCCGACGTCCTGACGTACGAGGTCAGCCGCGGGCCGCGGACCTTCACGGGTTCGCGGCCCGTCGTCGTGTCAGCGGGGCCCGGCCCGGCGGCGATTGCACCGTCAACTACAACTTTGCCTTTTCTTGGTGTGGCTGCGGGGGCTGTTGGGACAGCCTCGCATGCACAGGCGGTGAGTTCGGACACGTACTGGAGCCTCAACTCCCGTGCGGAGACGCCCGGTTCACCGGCCCCCCATGCACGACCGAAAGGCACCAACATGACGATGAACCGCGCCATACGGCACGGCGGCCGACTACTGGCCCTGACCGTGGCGGCCTGCGGAATCGCGGCGGCGACCGCCCTGCCCGCATCCGCCGACGAGCAGCCGACACGGCCGGAGCTGACGGCGGACTGCGCCTCCGGCGAGGGCAAGTGCACCTTCAACTCCCCCCAGCTGGGCGAGGCGTACCTGGGTCAGTTCCGCCAGGTCTCCGACTCGCTCTACAACTGCAGTACGTCGGACGCCACTCAGTCCATGACCTGGAGCGACACCGTGGGCTCGACCGACTCGGTCGGCGTCTCGGTCACCGCGGGCGGCAAGATCGCGGGCATCATCGACCTGAGTGTGACGGCGACCTACAGCCACACCTGGACGAGCACGCACTCGGAGAGCAGCTCGCTGGGCATGACGGTCAAGCCCGGTGAAGTGGGCTGGATCTCCCGCGCCCAGGTGATGCAGAAGGTCTCCGGCACCTGGCAGACCCACTACGACAGCCCCAAGTGGGGTCACTACTACTGGTTCTGGGATGACACCGTCACCGGTCCTGCCGCGAACGGCACGGACGGCAAGAGCAACGCGGTGGTCGTCAAGAGCCGCAAGATGACCGACGCGGAGAAGCAGTCCTGCTCCGCCGATGCCCACGAAGGCAGGGCGTTCGTCCAGGAGCGCTGACGCACGGCCCCCTGCCCTGCCCTGGGGCGGGGCAGGGATCCGCCGTCGCACGCCGTCGACCTACGCGTCCCCTGCGCCCGAGCGGGACTGTTCACCGCTGAGCTTGTGGCGCTCCCGCGCCAGATGCGCTGTGTCCGCCGCCGCTCTGCCGTGGACCCAGCCCGCCTCGTCATTCGCTCCCCGCACCCGTGTGGTCGTCGTCTCGGGGAACATCCGCTCCGTGCGGTCCGTGACCGCCACGTCCCGCGCGGCCAGGACCGGCAGCAGGTCGCTTCCCTCGTCGGCCGTCACCGCGTCCGTCGCCGCCGTGAGGCGTTCGCCGAGGCGGGCGGCGTAGGACATCAGGAAGGACTGCCGGAAGGTCTTCGTCCGCTTGCGGCCGCCCGCGCGCTGGGTCGCCTCCGCGCGGGTCATCGACGTCGCGCCCTGGACGAGCAGCGAGGTGTGGAGCAGCTCGACCGCTTCCAGGTCGCCGTCGAAGCCGACGACGGTCGAGAATCCGAAGGCGCTGTTCCATACGGCGCGGCAGCGGTTCGCCGATGCGACCGCGTCCAGCAGGATCGCCTTGGCCGTTTCGTAGGGGGCGTCCACGCCGATGCGGCAGGCCGCCGGCACATCGGGGCGATGGGTCTGCGCGGCGAGCATCGCCTCGTCCAGACTGTGCCGCGCCATCAGCTCCTGGGCCTTCGCGGTGAGCGCCTCCGCCTCCTGCGGATAGCCGGTCGCCTCCGCCTTGGCGAGCAGCGCCCGGATCCGGCCGAGCATGCGCGGCTCGTGCGGCGCTGGCTCGGCGGAGAGGGGCGCGCCGGGTATCGGGCCGACCGGTTCGATCGCGGGGAGCCGGATCAGCAGGCGGTACAGCTCCAGTACGGCGGTCGCGTACGAGAAACGGTCGGCGGTGTACGGGGGCTGCTTCAGCTCGTCGAGCTGGGCCCGCCAGCGCGGGGCGAGGTGCGCGTACCGCCCGCTCTCCACCGTGATCAGCCCGGCGGCCAGCCGCTCGTGCTCGTCGTCGAGGTCGCGCCGTACGAGCCGTACGACATCGGCGGGCTGCCAGCCGCGCTCCCAGGCCCGGCGCAGGAACTCCTCGCCGCGCAGCCTCAGTTCGGCGTCGGCGGCCGGATCGGCGGCGAGCAGGGAGGCGCCGGTGTCGAGCCCTTCGTGGCCGTCGGCGTACAACGCCACGGCAAGCGCCTTCTCGACCGTGCCGACCGTGCTCACGCCTCCGATGATCCCATGGGCGCCGGGGCTGCCCTCAGGGGTCGGCCTCAGGCCGTCGTGCGGCGCCGGCGGTACGCGAGCGTCACCGCCACCAGCAGCGGAGCCCAGGCGAGCAGCGGGACATAGCAGACCACCAGCACCGCGTCCTGGAGCGCACTGCCGTCCAGCCCGTCGCCAAGACCGGCGAACTGGGCGTAGAACGACCAGGCGCAGAGCACGGTCAGACCGGCCGCGCCCAGCAGCGCCGGGACCACCGCGGCGCCCGGCCGTACCCTCCGCCCGCCGATCAGCGGAATCCAGCGGGGCACCACCTCGCCCCACAGGCGGACGAGCCCGAGGGTCAGCAGCGCGAGGCACTCCGCGACCACGCTGAGCATGACGATGTACAGCCCCTCTCCCCAGTCCGGGACGGCCCGGGGGAGCAATGGCACCCCCGCGACCAGGGCGATACGCCACAGCCCGGACGGCAGGGTGACCAGCGGTACGGCGTGGGCCGCGAGCACGACCCAGCGCGGCACATTCGGCAGAGCACTCATCTTCAGCATGCGTTCATGCTCGGGCCGGGGGTGCGCCGGTGACATCGGCGTACGGGAGCATCCCGCTCCGCCGCGCGGCGGAGCGGGACGTACGACCAGGCGGCGGTCCAAGGCAGACCTAGGGCCTGTCGTTCGGATCTTGCAGGGTTCGCGTGCCCTGGCACGCACTCCCCCGTAGCCCTTCGGGCACGGGAGGTGCCCCCATGCCGCGTTGCGTCAGTCGCCGACGCTCCGCGTCGGCTCTCCCCCTGCCTTCGGCGGGGGGACCCCATCCTGCGGCCTGCGATCGCACGCACCACAGTGACATCAGCCGCTCCGCGGCGGGCCGCTCACTGATCCGGCCTGATCCGAACGACAGGCCCTAGCTGTCCCCGCCCTCGTCGATCAGCCGCCGCACCTCGCGGTCGATCAGCCCCAGCCGCGCCTCCGCCACCAGCGGCACCGCCCGCCGCTGCCGCCGCGCCTCGTGGAGGTCGATGTCCACGGTCACGAGCCCGGGCTCCCACTTGGGCGCCTGGGCCACGACCGACCCGCGTGGGTCCACCACCCGCGAACCGCCCCAGAACGAGGCGCCGTTCTCGCTCCCCACCCGGTTCACGAAGACGACCCAGCACTGGAGCATCCGCGCCGTATAGGTGAGCAGGCTGTCCCAGTACAGGCCCGTGTCCATCGCCTCCGGATCGAGGCTGGCCGCGCTGTTCGCCGGCACGATCACGACCTCCGCCCCGTCCTGCACGGCGAGCCACGGCAGCACCGGCTGCCAGGCGTCGTTGCAGATGAGCGTGGCCGCGCGACCGGCACCCTCCGGCAGGTCGTACGCGCGCACCAACTGGCCGGGGCTGACGTGCTTGCGCTCCTCCCACGCCAGATAGTTGGGAAGGTACAACTTCCGGTGCGTGTGCAGGAGTTCACCGCCGCTGTAGTACGCGCAGGTGTTGTACGCCCGCAGAGAGGTGTGCTCGTGGAACCCGGCCATCACGTCGGGGCCGTACGTCCCCAGCTTGAGCAGCCGCGGATCGCGTGCCTGCACCGAGGTGTCCCGCCGCAGCGCGCCCAGGTGATAGCCGTGCAGGCTCAGCTCGGGGAAGACGACGAGATCCGCGTTCTGGGCGGCCGCCTGCTCGATCTGCTCCCGGGCCGTTTCGAGATTCGCGTCCACTTCGCCCAGTACACAGTCGGTCTGTGCCAGTGCCATTCGCATACAACGAGCCTGACAGCGGTGGCGCGATCGGGCACCTCCGGCGGGCCCGCCGGAGGGCCCCTAAGCGCCGTGGAGGCTCTTCTTCGCCAGCTCGTACGCCGGGAGCATCCCCTCGTGCTCCTCGTTGTCCAGTCCACCGAGATGCACGACGACCACGCCCTTGGGGGTCGTGACGGCGAGCGCCCGCTCCTTCTTGGGCGCGTCCAGGAACTCGTTGGTATTGAGGTAGGTCACCTCGGTGGCCGCGTACTCGCCCGCCTTGATCTGGGCAAACGCGACCTTGTCCCGGCTCTTGGCCTCCTCGGCGACGAACGCCTCCAGGGCCTTGCGCGCATCGTCGCCTGCCTGGCCCCCGGTCCAGACGCGCAGGAAGCCGATGTTCCCGGCGGGCTTGGCGTCGATTTCGCAGACGAGAGTGACCGGGCCCTGCTTGGTCAGTCCGAACTGCTTGTCCTCCTTGACGGCCTTCGGCTTCCAATCGGCGGCCAGGTCGAACGAGACGGGCAGGGTGCACGGCGAACCGGCACCCCCGACCGTGCCGCCCTTCGCGGCGGCCTTGGCCGCGTCCCCCTTGCCGTCCCCCTTCTCAGCGCCCTTCGCGCTCGCCCCGGGCTGAGGCCGGTCCGACTCCCCCTCCGACGAACAGCCGGTCAGCGCCACCGTCGCGAGCGCCGCCGGGACCAGCCCCGCACCCACACCGCGCAGAAGACCTCGCACCACGATTCCCCACCCCTGGGTCAGTTCCGAACAAACCTGACCGATCCTAGATCGTCGTCAGGGAGCGATCACCAGCTTTCCCCGCGCATTGCCCGCGTCCACACCCAGGGGAGCGGCACGCGGATCAGGGCCGGTGTCAGACCCGGCTGCGACACTCGCTCCCATGAGCGAACGATGGGCTCTGGCGACGGCGGAGGGCGACGGGGCACTGCTCGTCCCCCTCGGCCCCGACGGCCTGCCCGCCGGGCCCGTTCAGGAGGAACCCGAGCTGACCGAGGCCGTCCGCTCCCGCCCGGACGTCGGCAGATGGGTCTGGCGCTCCACCCCCGAGATCTACCCCCGCCTCCTGGCGGCCGGGTTGCGCGTCGAGCGGTGTTACGACATCGAGGACGCGGAGCTCCTGCTGCTCGGCCACGAGGGACGGCTCGGCGAGCCCCGGTCGTCGGCGGCCGCCTGGGCCCGGCTGCACAACGCCCCCGTGCCGCCCGACCCCCCGCAGCGCGCGGCCGAACCGGGCTCGCAGTCCTCGCTCTTCGAGCCGCAGCCCGTGCCCGTACCGCTGGAAGCGCTCCTCGAGGTCTACGCCGACCAGCAGCGAAGACACGAGGCCGCCGAGCACCCGGGGAGAATGCGATTGCTCACGGCCGCCGAGTCGGCGGGCCTGCTGGTGGCCGCGGAGATGAACCGCGCCGGGCTGCCGTGGCGCGCGGACGTCCACCGGGACGTGCTGCACGAGCTGCTGGGCGAGCGGTACGCGGGCGGGGGCGAGCCGCGCCGTCTGGCGGAGCTGGCGGACAAGGTGTCGGCGGCCTTCGGGCGCCGGGTGCGCCCGGATCTGCCCACGGATGTGGTCAAGGCCTTCGCGCAGGCCGGGATCAAGGTCAAGTCGACCCGGCGCTGGGAGCTGGAGGAGATCGACCACCCGGCGGTCGGGCCCCTGATCCAGTACAAGAAGCTGTACCGCATCTGGACCGCCCATGGCTGGAGCTGGCTCCAGGACTGGGTCCGCGACGGCCGCTTCCGCCCCGAGTATCTGCCCGGCGGCACGGTCTCGGGCCGCTGGACGACCAATGGCGGCGGGGCACTCCAGATCCCGAAGGTGATCCGGCGCGCGGTCGTCGCGGACGAGGGCTGGCGCCTGGTGGTCGCGGACGCCGACCAGATGGAACCGCGGGTGCTGGCCGCGATCTCCCGCGACCCGGGCCTGATGGACGTCGCGGGCCATGACGGCGATCTGTACTCCGCGCTCTCCGACCGCGCCTTCTCCGGCGACCGCGACCACGCGAAGGTCGCGCTGCTCGGCGCGATCTACGGCCAGACCTCGGGCGACGGTCTGAAGAACCTGGCCATGCTCAGACGCAGATTCCCGCTCGCCGTGTCGTACGTCGACGAGGCGGCGCGGGCGGGCGAGGAGGGGCGGCTGGTGCGCACCTGGCTGGGGCGCACGAGCCCGCGGGCGGCGGGTTCGGGGGACGACGACGAGGCGGGAATCCCCCAGGAGAGCGAGGAACTCCCCTCCACGGACACGGAGTTCACCCCCGGCTACGCCTCCTCCAACGCCCGGGCGCGGGGCCGTTTCACCCGTAACTTCGTGGTGCAGGGCAGCGCGGCGGACTGGGCCCTGCTGATGCTGGCGGCACTGCGGCAGGCCACCGCGGGCATGCGCGCCGAGCTGGTCTTCTTCCAGCACGACGAGGTGATCGTGCACTGCCCGGCCGATGAGGCGGCCGAGGTCGCGAAGGCGATCCGCGAGGCCGGGGAGCTGGCCGGGCGGATCGCCTTCGGTCTGACGCCGGTGCGGTTTCCGTTCACGACGGCGGTGGTGGAGTGTTACGCCGACGCGAAGTGACTGTGTCCGGTGCCTACTTGAAGTTGTGCCACTTGTCGCTGGTCGCCATGGCGGACAGCTGCGCCAGGGTGAGCGGGGGCTCAGGACGCACGGCAGCCTGATTCGGATACTGCGAGTTGAAGGCAGTCACGGTGACCCGCAGCCCCTGCGGCGTAACGCTCTCGGCCGACCACTCCAGGGAGCCGGGCTGCTTGCCTGCCCTCTGCTGGGTGCGCACCTTGCCACCGTCCGGGGTGCCGGACGCAACGGTCGCGCGCAGGAACGTCTTGACCTTGAGCTTGGCGTCGTAGACGACGATGTATCCCTCGTCACCGAGTCCTCCGAGGCCCCGTTGCGACAGCCCCGTGGGCACCAGGGACTCAAGCGTCTCGCGGACCTCCCAGCTGCCCTGAATGGGACGCGGACTGGAGAACGTCTCGGCGTTCATCACACCGAACTTGGTGAACGCGCCTTCCACGGCACCCGCCAGTTCACCCAGCTGCATCGCGGTCAGCGGCGGCTTGGTCCGGGTGGCCTCGACGCCCTTTCCCGCAGGCGCGTTGTACTCGGTCGCCTCCAGCAGGAAGCCGTCGCCCGAAATCCGCAGAGCCTGCCATTTCTTGACGCTGGCGGGCTTCTTCCCGTCCACGAGGCTCTGCCGGATCTTGTGTCCGTAGATGTCGGTGACACAGGTCTCGGACGAGCTCTTGGCCGGGCAGGTGGTCATCGACTTCTTGAGCGCCTTGTCGTTGGGGTCGACGCGCCTGGCCGAGATCGAGACGAGCGACTTGCCATAGCCGTCGTCGTACACCAGCGAGGCATTGGCGACGTCGTCCGGACCGCCGAAGTTGCTGGTCCCCCGCTGCTTGCTGAACTCCCCCTTGGGCAGGCTGATTTCCAGCAGCTTGATCATCTGGTCGGCGCTGGCGCGCATGAACCACTTGGGGTCGCCATGGCGCGGGTCCGGCTTCCCGCTGATCGTCACGCGCGGTTTCGGCCGGGGGCTCTCGCCTCGCTCCTTGTCGGCCACCGACGTCCCGTCCGGTCTGTCGAGGAGGCCGCCCTCGTACGCTCCGACCGTCCCGATCATGGCGACGGCAAGCAGCCCACCGGTCACGGCGGCCGCCCGCCGTCGAGCCAGCTTCACGCGCCCTCGCCGCACTCCCGCTTCCAGCAGGGCGCGTCGGCGATCGGTGGCGAAGGTCTCCCCCGTGCGTCGGATCGCCTCGCCGAGGTTGTTCTCGAATTCGTTGTCGGAGGTGTCGTCTTCGAAGGGCATGACGGATCACCATCTCCTGTCGGTGCCGGTAGGCCGGAGGGAAAGAAGTCTCAGGTGTCTCAGTGGGCCGAGACGAGCTCGGCGAGGCTGCCGCCGAGCTGCGCACGCAACCGCGCCAGCGCTCGCGTCGAGCGCGTGCGCACGGCGGCGGAGCTGGCGTTCATGGCGTCGGCGGTCTCCTCGACGCTGCGGTCCTCCCAGTAACGGAGCACGACCACCGCCCTGTCCTTCGGCGGCAGCTGGCCCAGTGCCTGGAGCAGCGCCAGCCGCAGCAAGGGGTCGCTCCCCGCGATGATCGGGATGTCGGGCAGCTCGCCGAGCGGCCGTTCGTCGGCGGAGCGCCGCCGCCGGTACGTGAGGAAGGTGCGGACGAGAACGGTCTGGGCATAACCGGCCGGGTTGTCGACTCGGGAGACCCGGCCCCATTGCACATACAGCCGGCTCAGCGTCTCCTGCACCAGATCCTCGGCGAGATGGGTGTCGCCGCTGGTGAGCAGGCATGCGGAGCGAAAGAGATGGCCGGTGCGGCCCGCTGCGAAATCCATGAACTCGTCCGCGTGGGACTGTCTCATGCCCTCCCCGTTCATCCCCGTCGTGCAGTTCGGTCAGCGGGGCTTCTCGCCCCTCCACCCCCTTGACGCGGTGGCACGACCAGAATGTTTCACGCGGACACGGACCGGCTCCCCAGCAGCTCCCGCAACTCCCAGCTGTGATGGACAGGCGGTTCGCTCAGCGCTCGGCTCCCGGGTCGAGTACGGGTTTCACGTCGAGTACGGGTGTCCCGTCCAGCGCCTCCAGATTCTGTACGCGCACTCTCGTGCCGTCATTCGTCCCGTCTTTCGTTCCTTCGATCGCCACGACGGTCACCCGGTGCAGCCCGATCGGGTTGGGCCGGTCCGGCGAACGGGTCGAGAACACCCCCGTCACCGGCCTCGTCACATCACCACGCGGATGCACCGCCAGGACCTCCCGGCTCGCGCGATCGAGCCAGGTCAGCACCATCACCTGCTCCCCTGCCCGCAGATCGCGCAGCCCCTGGCTCACGCCCGGCTCGAACACCAGCCAGGCCTCCGGCGCACCCTCGTCCCCCTGCTTGGGAGCAGACTCGCGGTCGGTCAGCGGGGACTCGACCCGGCCGATCGGCCGCAGGACGTACGGACTGTCGTTCATGCTTCCTCCCACGTGTGGCCTGATTCCTGGCTGATAGTTGTCACATCGGCCCGGTTTCACGGGTCACTCCTGTGACACGCGGCGGCGAAGGAATGTGTCCCATGGACGAGAACGATTCTCTGGCGGAACGCTTCGAGGAGCACCGCGCCCGGCTGCGCGCGGTGGCCTACCGGATGCTCGGCTCGTCCGGCGAGGCGGACGACGCCGTCCAGGAAGCCTGGCTGCGGCTCAGCCGCTCCGAAGCCGACGCGATCGAGAACCTGGGCGGCTGGCTCACCACAGTCGTCGCACGCGTGTGCCTCAATATGCTGCGCTCTCGCGAGACCCGGCGCGAGGACCCCTGGGACGCGCACCGGCCGGAACCGGCCGCCGACCGCGAGGACAGCGCCGACCCCGAGCACCAGGCGCTGCTCGCCGACTCGGTCGGCCTGGCGCTCCTCGTCGTACTCGACACCCTGGCGCCCGCCGAACGGCTCGCCTTCGTCCTGCACGACATGTTCGCCGTGCCTTTCGACGAGATCGCCCCCATCGTGGAGCGCACCCCGGCCGCCACCCGCCAGCTCGCCAGCCGCGCCCGCCGCCGGGTCCAGGGCGCGGAAACCGCCCCCGAAACCGATGTCACGCGCCAGCGCGAAGTCGTCGGCGCCTTCCTCGCCGCCTCGCGCGGCGGCGATTTCGCAGCGCTGCTGACCTTGCTCGACCCGGATGTCGTCCTGCGCGCGGACAGCGCGGCCGTCCGGTCGGGTGCGGGCGCGGCATTCGGTGCCCAGGCGGTGGCCCACACCTTCGCGGGCCGCGCGCAGGCCGCGCAGCCGGCGCTGATCAACGGCGCGGCGGGGCTGGTGTGGGCCCCGGGCGGACAGCCGCGCGTCGTCTTCGGCTTCACGATCGCCGCCGACGGCAGGATCGTCGCGATCGACATCGTGGCCGACCCCGGGGGCCTGGGCCGACTGGACCTGGAGGTCCTGAGCGGCTGACGGGCGACGGACGGGGCTGCGGGGGAGCCTTGCTGTGGCGGCCCGGTCGGCACGGGCGCGTACGGACCGGGCCACCGTTTCCGCGGCTGACGGCCACGTGCCGTCAGGCCTCCTGGATAAGGCCGATGACACTGCCGTCCGCGTCCTTCAGGATGGCGGTCAGCTTGCCGCCGCCGACGTCCTTGACGTCCTGCACGGCCTCCGCACCGGCGCCGAGGAGCGCCTGGATCCTGGCCTTGATGTCATCGACGTGCCAGTACGCGACAGGGCCCGTCATCCCCAGGCTGTGGCCGTTGGGGTCCAGACCGACATCCTGGCCGCCGACGCGATAGCCGACGTAGTAGACCTCGTCCATGATCGGCTCCACCCCCAGAAGCGCGGTGAAGCGGGCCTTGGCCTGCTCGATGTCCTTGACGGGGTAGATGATCGTCTTGATGCCTTCGTTCATGACGTGCTCCTGGTGCTCGGTTCGCGGTGCTCAGGTCGTGCGTGCACTGCCATGACACGACGGGTCACGGGAATGTGACCTCCGGACACACGGAACCTGCCCCGAGCGGAGGTACGGAAAAACCCATGGTGGATGCGACCCGGATCGCCAACACTGGTAAGGGTGGAAGTCTTCTGCGACGAGTCCGGATCCGACGGCGAGAATCTCACCGGCGGAAACACCGATGTGTTCGCCCACGCCAGTGTGCACCTGCCCCTTGAACCGGCGGTGGATTCCATCCAGGAAATACGCAACAGAATCCGCTCACCGGCGGAGGAATACAAAGCGAATCATCTGCTCCGGGGGAAACACCGCTCAACCCTTGAGTGGCTGCTGGGACCTTCCGGCCCGATCCACCAAAACGCCCATGTACATCTCACCGACAAGGCATTCTTCGTCGTCGGCAGAGTCGTCGACCTCCTCGTGGGCGAAACCCGCGGCCGGACCGCGAGCACCATGGCTCTCACCCTCTACCGCGAGGGCCCCCGCGCCTTGGGGCAACAACAGTGGCAAGCCTTCCTGGAGTCGTCCAACAACCTGATGCGCACCAAGAACCGCTGGGACGCGCGAACCCCGGTCGACTCCTTCTTCCAGCTGCTCGACGCCCTGCGCCCGACAGCCGCGGGAAACGGAGTCGGCGACATCATGGAATTGCTTCAACAGGCCCGGCCCCGCGCCGACTCTTTCTGGGCGCGGACGCTCGAAAACCCGACGAAGATTCCGTCATTGGACCCCCTCATTCCGGCCATCGTCCAGACCGTTGCCCACTGGAGTGCGGGCGGACAGTCCGTCTCCCTTGTCCACGACCAGCAGAACGCGCTGACAGAAGAGCGCATCGCATGGCTCAAGGAGCATCTCCGTTCACCACACGGCCGATTGACCAGCGTGCGGCTCGTCGATTCCCGCTCGGACCCACGCGTTCAGCTCGCGGATTTCCTGGCCGGAGTGGCGCGGAAGATAGCCTCGGACGAACTCAACGGCCGCGGCGACGCGGAGCTCACGGTGCTGCTGCGACCGTATGTGGACGCGTCCTCGATCTGGGGCGACGACCGAAGCTGGTCCCTGCTGGGTCCCGCGCACGCTCGGGCGGAGCGATAAAGGAAGCCCAGGTTCTTGGGCGCGGACATCCCGTCAGTGGCCGTGGCCGCCGCCGTGTTCGCCGCCGTGGCCGCCGCCGCGTTCGCCGCCGCGTTCGCCGGCGGCGGCGACGCCGTCGGCGACGATCGTCCACGGGCGCATCAGGTCGTCGTCTTCGTGTTCGAGAAGGTGGCAGTGGTGGATGTACGTCGCCGGGAACTCGGTGCCGCTTCCCGGAATCGACGCGATCGTACCCGTCGGCGGGGAGATTTCCGGAATGATGATTCTGGTCACCGTCTCCGGATATGCCTTGACCGTGTCCTTGTAGGACTGTGCTTCGTCCGGGTCCGGCGGAATCGGTGGGCCGGTGAGATAGTTCGCCAACACCGGTAGGTCCTCCGGTTTGCGGCCACCGTAAATCCACTTTTCGTAATCTGCCTGGTAGCCGGCTGCGTCGATCGGCTGCCTGTTCAACACCTGGAAGTTGACGAGGTGGACATGCATCGGGTGGGCGTCGTGGTTGGGATTGATGTACTCCCAGATCTCGGTCGAGCCCGCCTTGATGAAGTCCTGGGACGGCTCCATGAATGGCACCGCGTTGAACGTCATGGTGGTGAAGATCTCGTGCTGGTACACGACCCATTGCCGCCGACGGGTGTCCGGTTTCGGCTCGACAGGTGCGACCGTCGGCAGGTTGAGCCTCTTGGGCGGCTTCGTCTTGTCCCCGCCTCCGGACAATCGTTTGGTGACCCGGAATTGCATGATTTCTGAGATTTGCGGTCCGAGGCCGGGGACGCCGGGGTAGTGGACCGGCGCATGGTAGTTCGTCAACGTGACTTTCGTGCCCATGGGCATCCGGCTGAAGTCGACGATCAGGTCGTACCGCTCGGCCGGCCCGATCAGGAAGTTCAGCATGTGCAACGGAGCACGGAAGCCGCCGTCGGTGCCGATCAGCCAGAACGGCAGTGTGGGCTGAGGCAGTACGTCCCTGGGAACGTCGAACCTCAGCCGCCAGAAACGCTCGTTCGAAGCGTTGAGAATGCGCAGCCGGTAACGTCGCGGCTCGACGGCCAGGAAAGGGTACGCCTTCCCGTTGACGACCGGGGTGTCCTCGCCTTCCCTCTGGGTCATGGTGTAGGCGAGCGAGCCGACTTGGCGACCGTCGGGCGGTCCTTGGTCACGCAGTCGATCTCAGCAGCAATACGGCAGGCATCGGAATACGCGCCGCTGCGGGCGACGGGTGGAAAGGGCACAACGCCAGGGGACACCTTCAGGCCTCGCCCGGAACCCACGACTGAGACCAGGGGCAGCCGCGCGGCACGACAACTCAGATCTCGTCCCGTGACCTGCGACTTCGATGCTGACAGCGGGCGCGCGGACGTGCGATCATCGCGCCCGGCGCTCCCCCCACGCCCTGGTGCCGTCCCATGCCCCACCGGACCCCCGAGAGCGACTCCGAATACCCATGCATCAGCGTCTCCGCGCTGCCTGCGCGACGGCCGCCGCCGTCGGCGCAGCCATCGCCGGACTTGCCGTGCCCTCCACGGCCCATGCCGTCACCACCTGCGCCGACGGCGTTTGGAGGGCCACGTACTACCCCAATACTTCCTTTAGCGGGACACCCAAGCTCACCACGTGCGACGCCGCCATCAACGAGGGCTACGGGACGGGCGACCCTGCCGCGGTCAGCCTCCCCAACGACAACTTCACCGTGCGCTGGCAGACGACCCGTAACTTCGGCTCCGGCGGACCCTTCACCTTCACCACCGCCGTACGCGACGGAATCCGGGTCTACCTCGACGGTGTCCGCAAGATCGACATCTGGCAGAACGTCTCCACCACTCAGACCAGGACCGTCAATCTCACCATCCCGAGCGGCCGCCACACCATCCGCGTCGACTTCGTCGCCTTCACGGGCTACGCGAACGTCAAGTTCGACTATGCACCGCGAACTTCGGCGACCGTCGACACGGTGGCGCCCCTCGCCCCGACCGGCGTGTCCTCTTCGTACGACCCCGCCACCCTTAAGGCGACGGTCCGCTGGGCCAGGAACGCCGAGATGGACCTGGCCGGGTACCACGTCTACCGCCGCCTCACGGGCAGCACCACGTGGTCCCGCGCGACGAGCACCCCGGTGACCACCACATCGTTGGTCAACATTCCGCCCGCGACCGGCCAGACGTACTACTACGAGGTTCGCGCCGTCGACAAGGCCGGCCGGTTGTCGCCCGGTTCGGCGGATGTGCCGCTCGCCACGGTCGACCGTACGGGCCCGGCGGCTCCGAGCGGACTCACCGTCTTCATGGACCACCATTCCGGGAACATCCTGCGCTGGAACCCCGTCGGGGACGCGGCCCGCTACGAGGTCTCCACGGCCGTACAGGCAGCAGGCCCCTTCACCGTTCTGCGGGAGACCACCGAACTCTGGTACGAAGACGCCTCCGCTCCCTTTGGCGAACCGCGCTACTACCGTCTCAGGGCCTTCGACGCGGCCGGCAACGCTTCGGCCTACTCCGCCACCGTGAGCGGGGATCGAGTCGACCGGACCGCGCCCCCAGCGCCGACGGGACTGAACACGCTGGTCGGGACGGACGGAGTACGCCTGTACTGGACGCTCCCCGCCAGCTTCGACATCGACTGGAACAACGGCGGCAAGGTCTGCATCTACCGGTCGCCGGGCACCTCCGTGCTGCCCGATGCCGCTCAACTCCATTGCACGGCCCAGTCCCTGAACGAGGGCGACGGGCAGGCCTGGGCGGACAGCGACGTGACAGAGGACACCGTCTACTCGTACGCGGTCACGGCGCTCGACCCGGCGGGCAATGAGTCCCCCCGCTCCGCAGCAGTGACGGTCCGCACCGCGGACACGGTGGCGCCCGCACCGCTGACCGGGCTGCGCGCCACCCCGCGCGCCGACGGCATGCTGTTGTCCTGGGACGACCCCGCGGACACCGACATTTCCTCGTACCGGGCCGTGCGCGGCCTCCGCCAGACCGACGGCACGGTCAAGTGGATCGGGGAGTTGGCCACCTGTGCGGACGCCCCCGACGATCCGCTGGCCATGCTGTGCATCGGCGTCCCGAACGGCGAGACCCACGTCTACGCGGTGATCGCCACGGACACCTGGGGCAACACGCTTTCCCTCACCGACCCGTCCGTCGCCACCGTCACCGCCACCGAACTCGCCCTGGAGCCGGTGGAAGCCGTCGGCGACGACCCCGGGCCGGTGTACGGCGGCGGAGGCTGGACGGTCTCCGGGGCCGCGTCCAGGGTCCATTGGACATGCTCGGCGACAGCCTGCGCGGACATCACCGAGTACCGGCTCAGCCGCTGGAACCCAGCCATGGGCGCCTACGAGCTGCTGCACACCGAATCCGCCGTGACTGGCACCACGTCGTACGCCTACCTGGACGAGACCCAACCACTCGGTCAGACCTCGTTCTACCGGGTTGTCGGGCTCCGCTCGGACGGCACCCTGACGGCGGCTGCGCACCCTTGGCGCATCCGCCCGGACCTGGCCTGACAGCCGGACAGAGGCAATAGCGAAGGGGCCGAGAGGCTCACGCCTTCCGGCCCCTCGGATGCTGCAGTCCTCCCCCAGGTCCTCCCGAGAAAGTCGCGCACCCATTCAGGCCCGGTACTCGCATGAGGACCGGGCCTGACACTACGTGACCGACACCCGCCATGTGACGGCTGTCCATGAGGTGCGCGACGAGTACGTCGACACCAAGCGCTCGCCCGCCAGCACCGCTGTCCAAGTGGCCGCCCTGTTCCGCCCAGAACTGCTGCTGGAAGTGGAAGCGCTCGCCCTCGCCCCGGAGACCGCGCGGTGAAGGTGGCTGTGTGTGGTCTGGGCAGGATGGGGAAGCCTTCGCGGCGGCCCTGGCCGCCGACGGCCACGACCTCACCGTGTGGAACCGGACTTCCAGGGGGCTGGCCGGTAGCTGGAGGCAGGCCTCAAGCGTTTCACAGAGGACAGTGATCAGGCCATTTTCCTCTGTACGGCAGGGAGGTTGAGGACTCAGCGGGTGTGGATGGAAAGGCTCAGCGGGCGACAAGTCGAGCATTCAGACGACCATGGCGGCCAGTGATCGCTGCGGCGCAGGGCGTGGGTGGGGCCCATCCGCGGTGTCTGCTCGCCGGCTGAGAGGGCGCCGCTGGTCGCCGCGGTTTCCGCGAAGATGCCGTCGCAGTCCCACGCGTAGCGCTTCAGCCAGCCACCATCTGCACTGCCCTCGCCTGGAGTTGCCGATGAGTAGAGTAAACGGCCGGTTGAAGATCGTAAAGGAATGGAGCATGGGATGCGTCGGCTAGCTGGCCTGGTGGTTTTGATTGCGGCGATGGCTCTCGCGTTCTGGTTGGGCCTCGGGCCTCCAGACGAGTGGGAAGGTGCAGCGAGGTTCGTGCGCTTCGCCCTCTTGCTGAGTTGCTGCCTGGTGATCGGCGGTAGCGCGCAGCTGATCTACCCCGACAAGCCAAAGGACGAGCCGACCCAAGTCACCGGGTAACCAGTACAGTTCAACGTGCGTGTCGCGACTTGGTGCGGTGTGTGCCAAATGTCGGCTCAGCGAAGGCAAGGACGCGGCCGCCCTGCTCAGGGGCTGGTCAGCGTGCAGTGGAGCGGCGTGGGCCGACGACCCGGAGCTGAGCCACCCGACCACCTCGACGGCCAAACCGGCCAGGACGTAGGCCCAGGTGGGTGATGTCCTGGCCGGAGTCTGTGACGATCAGCATGTCCGGATGGCCAAGCTGCTGGTGGCTTGCGGCCATGATCCTCCACCTCGCGGAGCTTGGGCAGCGGTCACTGCGGTGGCGTCGTCGGGCAGCCCGAAGCGCACGGTGCCGAGCGGCGCCGAATGAATCCACAGCGCGCGAAGCGCTCGGCGCTGCGGCCCGGGTTACACGCCCTCAGGGGCATGAGGCCTTCCAGCAGATTCTCACCGCGGTCCGAGGTCCGGAGGGGTTCGGATGCCGAACTCGCGGCGGAGGGCGGACAGCGCGGCAAGGTAACCCGACATGCCGTGAACGCTTGGCCCGGGCGGCGTTGACGCGGAGCACAGGTAGACACCCGTCAGCGGAGTGCGGTAGGGATCAACACGGGGGACGGGACGCATGAGGGACTGCCAGAGAGTCATTGCGCCTGATCCGATGTCTCCGCCTACATAGTTCGGGTTGTACGCGTGGTACTCGGCGCCGCTGATTCCACGTCGATGGATCACCGTGTCGGTGAATCCGGGCGCGTAGCGTTCGATGCATGCCGTGACCATTGCGGTCGGGTCCACTGCGTCGCCATTGGGGACGTGGGCATAGGCCCACACAGGACGTCGCCCCGGTTTGGCGCGGCTCGGGTCGGCCGATGCGGGGTCGACCAGGAGGACGAACGGCTCTTCGGGTCGGATGCCAGCAGCTGCCGATGTCTCAGCTCTGAACATCTCTGCCTGGGTTCCGCCCAGGTGAACGGTGGCGGCTTGCCCCACGGCAGGGTTGGCCCAGGGAATCGGCTCGGAGACGAGGAAGTCAACTTTCGCTGCTGCGGGCCCGTACCGGAAGCGTGCGAGACCTCGTTTGTAACCGGCCGGGAGCCGATCAGCGGCGATCTGTGTGAACGTCTTTGGGCTTATGTCGAGAAGCACCACTTTCGCGCGTGGCAGTTCGTCAAGACTTGTCACTTGATGATCCGTGTGGAAGGTTCCGCCGCAGGCCGTGATGTCGTCGGCAAGTGCGTCGGCGATGCGAGCGCTTCCACCTTCGGGGATTGGCCAACCGGTACCGTGCGCGAGGTGCCCGAGGAGCATTGCGACTGCACTCGAGGCAAGGGAAGGCAGCTTGCCGACTGCATGCGCGGCCACCCCGGTGAGGAGGGAGCGGGCCACTTCGGTGCGGAAGCGACGGGGTGCCAGCGCAGTTCCGTGGGCAAGCATGCGGGAACCCAGTAGCGCTGGGGCGGAAAGGTTTCGCGGGAGGCTTCGTTGCCCCGACAGGATGAAGTCAACCAGTTCTTGAGAGTGGTTAAGCAACGGCTGCATGAGGCGACGCCAGCGATCGCCATCCGGACCAAGGTGGGCGCAGGTCGTCTCCAGATCGCGGTAAGCCAGGCCCGCGAGTCCGTTTTGCAAGGGGTGGGCATAGCTGACGGACGGATGCAACATGTTTATCCCCCGGGACGCCAGGTCGAACTGACGAAAAAAAGGGGACACTACGGCCATAGGGTGAACAGCGGAACAGATGTCGTGTGGTATATCGGCATCGAAGAGGGGCTCCGTCCGCAACCCACCCCCGATGGTTTTCCGGCCCTCATACAGCGCAACTTTGAGGCCCGCCCGACCGAGAGTAACCGCCGCGGCAAGACCGTTCGGGCCGGTTCCTACCACTACCGCATCGGGTTCCATACATCCTCCGTAGGTACTCAGCGCCACTGGCAAGCGGAAGCCGCCAGACTTCGGAAGCCATCGCCGGAGACCTTGTGCAGGAACTTTGCGGCATGTCACAGCAGCCAAGCGGTACAGACAAGGGCGCCACGCGGGGCGAGAACTGCCGGAACGCTACCAGCCAGCCCTTCGCGATATTTGCGCCAAACTCGTGGCCGATAACGCTCCATAAAAGATTGAGAGATGAACGGTCCAGAGTTCGGAACCGGTCAGCACAGGGGCTGACTCCCACCAGTCACCGCCGGTCACACTCACACTCATCGAGCCGCATTCACCTCGAAATGGGCGCTGTGATGATCACCACACAACCACCCCTTGAGATGCCCACATCATTCTTCTTAAGATGATCACGAATCGCGGCGAGCATTAGGAATCGACTTGCAGAGGGAAGTCGATATTACGGGGCGCACGTCGCGAGCAATCTTCCGTTCCCGTCGGAAAGCCTGGTTCTCCCATGAGGACGAGCGGTCGAGGATGTCTGACCAACACCTTCTGGCGCGCCGCTGCTCTCACCTCAGGCGACCAGGTAGCACATAAAAGAGGGGAAAAAAATGAAGAAGAAGAATGCTGCTGCCGTCTTCGGTGTGGCCGTTGCGGGCACGCTCCTGATGGTGTCGATGCAGGGTTCCGCGCAGGCCTCCACGCCGCAGCAGGCCACCGGTGGCCTGAGTGCTCAGGCCACCAGCAAGGAGACCCCGGTGGCGCCGAAGGCCGCGGCCGGCGCCCGGGCTGCCCAGGCCGCCGGCCGGGCTGCCGCACGGGCTGGCGTTCACGCACGTGCCGCTGCGAGCTCGGTTGCCAGTTCGGCGGCTGAGTTCATCGGCAGCACCAGCCTTTTCGCCGCGCCTGCGGTGGTGTCGGCCGAGGGTTCCTCTGCTGCGGCGACGGCTTTCGACAGGTGATAGCGCGCCACCGGCGCATCCAGAGGGCGGCACTGTTGGCTGGTGCCGCCCTCCTGGGCGCCCATTTCTTCATCGCGGCGTTCTCCCAGGCGCCACTCAGCCCAGCCAAAATTCAACTGCATGCAGTTATCAGCGGCTATCTGGACCCGTACTTCACGCAGAACTGGAGTCTGTTCGCTCCTGAGCCGGTGAAAAATGATGAGGGGATAGTAGCGCGTGCAAAGTGCGCTGACGGTTCCGTCACGGATTACTACGATGTGACCGGCCCCTTGATCAAAGAGACTCAGGACGACCGATTCTTCCCTTCCCGTGTGCCGAGGCTGGTAAGCACCGGAATCCGTCAGCTCAACGATTCAGATGACCTGTTGCTGCGTCTCCGTCAGAAGCAGGAGTCGAAGAATACGGAAGACTCCAAGGCAAAAGACGGAAAGGGTAAGCGTGATATCCCTCTGACGCCCTTTGAGGAGCGTCAGCATGAGGATGCTGAGCGATCCTTGTCCCGCTTCGCACTGACCAAAATGGGCAATGTCTGCCCAGATGGCACGGGGCCGACCGCTGTCCAGGCACGCATGTATGTCAAGACGCTGCCTCCGTGGTCACAGCGGAACAACTCCAAGGCGAAGAGCTCGCTGGACCTTTACGACTTGCCATGGAAAAAGGCGGTTGAACTGCAGTGAGCATCAAGGAATCGATTGACTCAGCTGCCAGTCGCCCCGTCGCTGCATTGGGAGTGTCAGGAACCCGTGCACTGCTGGGCTTCGTCGGCTTCATGTACTACCTGAGTCACTACAGCGATCGGCACTACCTGTTCGGCCCGGGAGCGGATTCCGTCCTACCGCACCGCCTCTTCGTCGAACAAGTCCAGGAGAAGGGCAGTTTCAGTCTCTACACCTGGAGCACCTCCGAGGCCTGGTTCGAAGCGGTCTTCCACCTCGGTCTCCTCGCCGCTCTGGCTGTGACATTGGGCGTGGGGGGCAGGGCAGTCCTTGCCGCGCACGGAATATTCCTCTGGTCGCTCTACGAGCGGCAGACGGCTGTGATAGACGGGGGAGACAACCTTGCCCAACTCGTGATCCCTATGCTGCTCCTGACAAACTGCTACCAGCATTTCTCCTTCTCGAGCGGATCCGCCCGCCGTGTCATCGGACGACTCCCGGAGAGCGTGCGCTCTCTCGGTGTTCCACTGCACAATCTTGGCGTGGCCGCGATTGCCGTACAGATGTGCCTCGTGTACGTGGTGAGTGGTCTGTACAAGGTGCAGGGAGAAGCTTGGCAGGACGGCACCGCGCTCTTCTACATCATGCGCGTCCCCGAGTTCGAGCTGCCAGGTGTTTCCAGCTTCGTCTACAACAGCGACATACTTGTCTTTCTCGGCACCTACGGCACCGCCCTGTTCCTCGTGTACTTCCCGATGGGGATCCTGGTGCCCAGCCTGCGCCCGTGGACGGCGGCTGCCTCCATAGCCTTCCATGTCTCCATCGGCGTGTTCATGGGACTCACCGCGTTCGCCCTCACGATGATCGCCTGTGACCTCATCTTCCTCTCCTCTGCCCTGTCCCGCGCACGTCAGATAGGACGAACCATCGGCAAACGCTGGACGCAGAAGCATCCCGAGAGCCTCCGCATCATGGCCACCGAACAGGGCGCACCAGATAATGACAACCCAGTCGATGCCCCCGTTCCCCAACCTGCAAATTAATGACAGCGTCCCCGCCGGAGAGCGCGAGGAGTACTCCAACTTCGGCTACGCGGTGCTCGGGGCGGCACTGACTGCGGCAACCGGGCAGGAATACGGCGACCTCGTCGCCAAGCACGTACTGTCCCCCCTTGGCCTGCCGCGCGATGCGATGCAGGCCCACCCACCGCAGCGCAGCCGATTGCTGCCGACCGGGAGGTTCGGGCACAGCATGAAACCGTGGACCATGACAGGAGCCATCTTGCCCGCGGGAGGGCTGTGGGCAAGTCCCCGCACACTGTCACGCGTGCTGACTGGTCTCGTACTCGACCGTTCGCTCGGGGAACCCTCCCTCGGATGGCAACGTACGGGGCCGCTGCCCTTGATCTGGCACAACGGCGCGACACGCACGGCATCGATGTTCGCTGGCGCCGTGCCTGACGGCCGCTGGACAGTGGTCCACCGTCTGAGTAGCTCGTACAACGTGACGGATCGCGTCGGCCTGGACTATCTGCGCACAGCACATTCGCTGTGAGTGGGTGACGTGCCAGCGGGTGGGCGCCAGCAGGTCGTGGAACGGGCTCTGGTTGCTGTGTTCCGGAGAGGTTGGTGGCACGGCGGGCTGAGGTGTTGCCGCTTATTCCGCTGTGGGGCCGGTGCCGGAACCAGTGGACCGATCACGCTGGCGCCTGCAGATGATCGTCATCTTGCCGATGCGGCCGGGGACCTCGACTGGCTGGTGTCGGTGCGCGGATTGTCGCGTTCGCTCGCCAGGTTTCCTCGGCTTGAACGCTGGCTATTGTGACTCCGGCCTGCCGGCCGGGTTCTGCCCCGGTGTCAGGGTGTCCGTCGGCGATCAGCATCCCGAGGCGGGCTAGCGTGACGCCCAACTGATGGGCGGCTTCTGGCTGAGACATCCAGGCGTTGTCCTCGACGGTGTCCACTTTGAGCAGACATAGCCGCAGTTGCTTCTCGGCCTTGACCATCCCCGTCGGCGTCTTTGGTGCATCACGCTGCCGTCGCCTTCGGCCGCTCGACCAGGTGGCCGCGTTCGAAGCGTGCTCCGGCCCTGACGAGGGCGACGAGGTGGGGTGCGTTCACGGCTCGCCAGCGGGCCTGGGCGGACTCGACGAGCTTGAACACCATCGCCAGGGCGGCGGCTCGGGAGCCAGCCCCCTTGGTGACCTTGGTCCGCAGACGGACGGTCGCGAAGGTCGACTCGATGGGGTTCGTTGTCCGCAGGTGGATCCAGTGCTCGGCCGGGAAGTCGTAGAACGCCAGCAGCTCGTCCTCGTCATCGCGATCTTCTTGGCGGCCTTGGGGAACTTCGCGCCCCCCGATTCGCCCGAATCCCAAGGTCAACGAAAGATAGAAACCCCAGGTCAAAGGTTTGACCTGGGGTTCCCATGGAGCCGCCTTCGGGATTCGAACCCGAGACCTACGCATTACGAGTGCGTTGCTCTGGCCAACTGAGCTAAGGCGGCAAGCTGCTGATATACGCGTCCTGACGAAGACACGTTCGCATCAGCAGCGGCGCCAAGTCTACAGGGTTGTTTCGGGTGCCCCGGACCACCCTCGGACCTCCCTCGAACCACGTCCGGTCGCCTCAGCTGCAGCGCTTGTTCTCCGGCGGAACCGTGCCTTCCAGCAGGTAGGTGTTGATCGCCGTGTCGATGCAGTCGCTGCCCCGCCCGTACGCCGTGTGGCCGTCGCCTTCGTACGTCAGCAGGCTCCCCGAGGACAGCTGCGCGGCCAGCCCCTGCGCCCACTTGTAGGGCGTGGCCGGGTCCCGGGTGGTGCCGACGACCACGATCGGGGCCGCGCCCTTCGCCTCGATGCGGTGCGGCGCGCCGGTCGCGGGGGTGGGCCAGTACGCGCAGTTCAGCGAGGCCCAGGCAAAGCCCCTGCCGAAGACCGGCGAGGCCTTCTCGAACTCTGGGAGCGCCGACTGCACGGCCCCGGGGGTGGTGAAGGCGGGCGGCGAATCGAGGCAGTTCACGGCTGCGTTGGCGTACATCAGGTTCGCGTACGTGCCGTCGCTCTCGCGCTCGTAGTAGCTGTCGGCCAGCGAGAGCAGCGCGGCTCCGTCCCCGGCCATGGCGGTCGTGAGAGCCTCGCGGAGCTGAGGCCAGGCGGCCTCGTCGTACATCGCGGCGATCACGCCCGTCGTGGCCAGCGACTCACCGAGCTTGCGGCTCTCACCGGTCTCGGCGGGCTTGGCGTCGAGCGCGGTGAAGAAGGCCTTGAGCCGGAGCGAGGCGTCCGCCGCGGAGGTGTCGCCGAGCGGGCAGTCCTTCTGCTTGACGCAGTCCGCGGCGAAGGACTGGAACGCGGTCTCGAAGCCCGCGGTCTGGTCCCGGTTCATCTCACGGGACGGCAGTGAGGGGTCCATCGCTCCGTCCAGGACGAGACGGCCGGCGCGCTCGGGGAACAGCTCGGCGTACGTCGCGCCGAGGAAGGTGCCGTACGAAGCCCCGACGTACGACAGCTTCTTGTCTCCCAGCACAGCGCGCAGGATGTCCATGTCGCGCGCCGCCTCGACGGTGGAGACATGGGGCAGGACCTCGCCCGAACGCTGCTTGCAGCCCGCCGCGAAATCCTTCAGCGAGGTCGAGAGCCGGGCCGTCTCGGCGGCGTCGTCGGGGGTCTGGTCGACCTGGGTGTACGCGTCCATCTCCTTGCCGGAGAGGCATTCGACGGGCTCGCTGCGGGCGACACCGCGCGGGTCGATCGCGACCATGTCGTACCTGGCGCGGACGGGGGCGGGGTAGCCGATGCCCGCGTACCCCTGCAGATAGTCGACCGCCGAGCCGCCTGGGCCACCCGGGTTGACCTGCAGCGTGCCGAGGCGCTTGCCGGGGCCGGTGGCCTTCTTGCGGGCGACGGCCAGCTTGATGGAGTCGCCGTCGGGCGCGGCGTAGTCCAGCGGAGCCTTCATCGTGGCGCAGTCGAAGCCCTCGACACCGCACGGCCGCCACTTCAACTGCTGCTCGTAGTACGGCTTGAGAGCGGCGGCCGGGGCGGCCCGGCCCGGTGCGGCGGAGGCGGAGGCGCCCGACGACGAACTCCCGCCCGTACAGCCGGAGATCAGCAGACCGGCAGTGGCCAGCGCGAGGGCGGAAGTGCGAAACAGGCGCCTGGTGTCCATCCTCGGAGCGTAGCCGCAGGGTGCGGGCCATGCCCGCCGGTGCCCGTACGGGTGAGCCGGTCAACACCGCCGCGGTCGCTCAGCCCGCGCGCAGAGCCACCGCCATCGCCTCGACAGCCAGCAGGGGCGAGACATTGCTGTCCAGCGCCTGACGACAGGCGACCACCGCCTCTATCCGGCGCAGGGTGCCCTCGGGGGTCGAAGCGTGGGCGATCCGGTCGAGAGAGTCCCGTACGTCGAGATTGGCGAGCGCGACCTCGGAGCCCATTTGGAGGGCGAGCACATCACGGTAGAAGCCAGTCAGATCGGTCAGCGCGAGATCCAGGCTGTCGCGCTGCGAACGCGTCTTGCGGCGCTTCTGCCTGTCCTCGAGCTCCTTCATCGCCCCCGCGGTCCCCCGGGGCATCCGCCCCCCGGCCGACGCGCCGAGAGCCGCCTTCATGTCCTCGGTCTCCTTGACGTCGACCTCCTCGGCCACCTGATTGGCGTCCTCGGCGGCGGCGTCGATCAGCTCCTGGGCGGCCTTGAGGCAGCCGCCGATGTCCTCGACGCGCAACGGCATCTTCAGCACGGTCGCCCGACGGGCCCGGGCCCGCTCGTCCGTCGCCAGGCGGCGGGCCCGGCCGATGTGCCCCTGGGTGGCGCGGGCGGCGGACATGGCGACATCGGGCTCGATCCCGTCACGCCGGATCAGTACGTCGGCCACAGCCTCGACGGGTGGCGTACGAAGCGTGAGATGGCGGCAGCGGGAACGGATCGTCGGCAGCACATCCTCGATCGACGGCGCACAGAGCAGCCACACGGTGCGGGGGGCGGGCTCCTCGACGGCCTTCAGCAGGACATTGCCCGCGCCCTCCGTGAGCCGGTCGGCGTCCTCCAGGATGATCACCTGCCAGCGCCCGCCGGCCGGGGAGAGCTGCGCGCGGCGGACGAGCTCGCGGGTGTCCTTGACGCCGATGGAGAGCAGGTCCGTACGAATCACCTCGACGTCGGCGTGCGTACCGACAAGGGTGGTGTGGCAGCCGTCGCAGAACCCACAGCCGGGTTCCCCGCCGAGGGCACGGTCGGGACTCGTGCACTGCAGCGCCGCGGCGAACGCCCGAGCGGCGGTGGACCGCCCGGAACCGGGCGGACCGGTGAACAGCCAGGCGTGCGTCATCTTGGACGCGTCAGGCGGCCGCTCACGGCGGGCTTCGGCGGTGACGCGGGTGTCGGCGTCCCGGGCGGCGGCGGAGAGCTGCGCGTGGACGCGCTCCTGGCCGACGACGTCGTCCCATACGGCCATGGGCCGTCACCCGCCTTTCTTGCGTGGGGGTCTCCATTGTGGGGGCAAGGTCTGACAGCGGGGTGAGGGCCGGGGGCGTCTCCCCCACCCCGCCCCTTCCCGAAACTGGGGGCAAGCCCCCAGGCCCTCAGGGGGAAGGGGGCTGCGCCCCCACACCCCCGATGCGCCGGCTTCGCGGCGCGAGCTGGCACCCGCATCCCCGGCGTCGGCCTCCTGGCGCGGGGCCCACAAGCATCACCCCGCGCGGACGCCCGCACCCCGCGCCAGGAGGCCAGGACCACGCCGTAAATCTACGGTCCCGACGCGACCCCGGAGCGGACCCCAGACGGTCACCCTGCGGCGCCGGGCAACCCAAGGCCCGGACCCCAAAGCGCAACCGACACCGCGCCGGGCACTCGTCAGCGCCTCCCGCGGCGGCCGCCATTCTCGTCGTCCTCGTGCGGGCCCAGCAGTTCGTCCGCCAGTGTCGGGAGGTCGTCCAGTGGCGTTTCCTCCGCCCAGTCCGAGCGGCGGCGCGGGCGGCCCGAGCTGGGGTCGACCTGGGGGAGCTCACGCGTGCGCTCGTCCCGGGCCGCGCCCGCGTCCCGTACCGGAGGGAGCACGGCCGTCTCGTCCGCGTCCCGTACCGGAGGAAGCACCGCAGTCTCGTCCGCGTCCGCCGGGACCTTCGGGAGTACGGCCGTCTCATCGACCACCGGCCCCGGCGTCGGCGTCTGGACCTCCTGCGTCACGGCGTCCGGCGGCGCGACCACCGGCGTAGGCACCGTCACCTCCGACGGCGAGGGCGCAGCCGCTGCTGCCTCCGCCTCGGCCAGCCTCCGCGCCTCCTCGGCCCTGAGCAGCGCCTCCTCCGCCTTGCGCTGCTTCTCGAGACGCCGTTCCTCCGCCTCCGCCCGCAGCCGGGCCTCCTCCTCCGCCTGCCGGCGAAGCCGTTCCTCTTCCTCCCGGCGCGCCTTCTCCTCGGCCAGCCGCCGCGCCCGCTCCTCGTCGGCGAGCCGCCGTGCTTCCTCGGCCCGCTGCCGGGCCTCCTCCGCCTGCCGTTCGGCCTCGCGCTGCCGCGCCTCCTCCAGCTCGCGGCGCTTGCGCTCCTCCTCCTCGGCGCGGAGTTTCGCGAGCTGTTCCTGCCGCTCGCGTTCGATCCGCTCTTCCTCCGCCTTGCGCGCGGCCTCCTCCTCGGCCCTGCGCCTGGCTTCTTCCTCGGCCGCCTTGCGCGCCTCCGCCTGCGCCCTCACCTCGGCCTCGGACAGGGGCAGCATCTGGTCGAGCCGGTGCCGTACGACCGTGGTGACCGACGCGGGCTCCTGCCCGGCGTCCACCACCAGATACCGGCCCGGATCCGCCGCCGCGAGTGTCAGGAATCCGGCCCGCACCCGCTGGTGGAACTCCGCCGGCTCCGACTCCAGCCGGTCCGGCGCCTCGGTGAAGCGCTCCCTCGCCGCCTCCGGGGAGACGTCGAGCAGCACCGTCAGATGCGGTACGAGTCCGTCCGTGGCCCACCGGTTGATACGGGCGATCTCGGTCGGGGACAGATCGCGGCCCGCGCCCTGGTAGGCGACCGACGAGTCGATGTAGCGGTCGGAGATGACGATCGCGCCGCGCTCCAGCGCGGGCCTTACGACCGAGTCGACGTGCTCGGCACGGTCGGCGGCGTACAGCAGCGCCTCAGCGCGGTTCGAGAGCCCCGCCGAGGACACGTCGAGCAGGATCGACCGCAGCCGCTTCCCTATCGGCGTGGCGCCCGGCTCACGCGTCACGACGACCTCGTGGCCCTTCGCCCGGATCCACTCCGCGAGCGCCTCGACCTGTGTGGACTTCCCGGCCCCGTCGCCGCCCTCCATGGCGATGAAGAACCCGGTCGGGGACGGTGCCTGCGCCGGGTCGGCCCCGCCGCGCAGGGCGTCGCCGAGGTCCCGGCGCAGCGGAACTCCGGACCGGTCGTCCGTCTTGGCGAGCACCACGGCCGCGACAGGCAGCAGCAGCGCGCCGACCAGCATCAGCGTGAACGCCGCGCCGCCGTGCGCGAAGACGAAGTCCCCGCTCGCGAGCCGGTGCGGCCCGATCGCCGCGGCGAGCAGCGGAGCCGCCAGCGCGCCGAGGGCGATGGAGACTCGTACGACCGCCTGGAGGTGCTCGGTGATCCGGGGCCGCCGGAAGTCCTCGGCCTCCTGGTCGATCAGCGCGTGCCCGGTGCTCGCCGCGACACCGGCCGCGAGTCCCGCGAGCAGAGCGATGAACAGCACGCTCGCCGTGTCGGGCACCAGGCCCATCGCGAGCAGCGCGATGCCGGTGACGGCGAGCGCGATGGCGAGCAGCCGCCGGCGCGAGAGCGTGGGCAGTACGGCGGCGGCGCCGCGGATGCCGACACCGGCGCCGCCGGTCAGCGCGAGCACGAGCAGCGCGAAGGCGGCGGGCCCGCCGCCCAGGTCGAAGGCGTGCAGTACGGAGACGGCCACGGCGGACGCGATCGCGGCGGCGACCGACCCGCAGGCGAGGACGAACAGCGGTATGGCGCCCGTACGCCCCCTGTCCAGGCCGTTGCCGGTGGACGGACGGCGCAGCCCTTCGAGCGGTGAACGCGGCCGCGGGGTCTGCGAGCCGGGCAGCTCGACGAAGTACAGCGTCGAGATGGACGCGGCGAAGAGGCCGGCCGCGACATACGAACCGAGGGCCGCCTGGTGCAGCGAGAACCAGTCGATGCCCGAGCCGAGCAGATTTCCGATCAGCGTGGCCACGAGCAGGACCGCGGCACCGGCGGGGATGACGGCGAAGCCCGTACGCAGCCACAGCCTGCGCAGCGCGTCGAGGTGGTCGGGGAGCGGGCGGACGGCCGCGCCCTCCAGCGGCGGGGCAGGGAGCAGTGCGGGAGCGGCACCGTCGCGGGCGACCGTCCAGAAGCGTTCGGCGACGCCCGCGACAAAGACGGTGATCAGCAGGATCGCCGGGGCGTTGTCCGGGGTCCAGTCGATCCACAGCGGCGCGACGACGAAGAGCGCGAGCCGCAGCCCGTCCGCCCCGATCATGGTCCAGCGCCGGTCGAGCGGCCCCTTGGGTGACGTGAGAGTGGTCAGCGGGCCGAGCAGGACGGCGCCGAAGAGCAGCGTGGCCAGCACTCGCGCACCGAGCACGGCGGCGACGGCGAAGGCCGCTCCGCGATAGCCCTCCCCGAAGGTGCCCGCCAGGACCGAGGCCTGCAGCGTCAGCAGGAGGAGGACAAGGAGGGCGACGGAGTCACCGATCCCGCCCACGACCTGGGCGTTCCACAATCGCCTGAGCGGAGGGAAGCGCAGCAGGGCGCGCACCGCGCGTTCACGGGAATCCACGCCAAGTGCGTCGGTTGCGTCGGAGTCTGAGGCAGTCTCTGAGGCGGTGCTCACGACCGCCTGCTGCTCGGCTGGCTGCTCGGCTCGCGTCATCCGCCCAGCCTATCCGGAGCGCACCGCTCCCCGGAGGCCTGTCCGAACATACGGGCGCTTTGTACGGAGGGTGCGATACCTCCCGTTCGAAGCGCCCGCAGGCAAACCGCTACTCGTCCGCCGACGCCTTCGTCGAGGCCTTCGCCGACGCGGTCGTCTTCTTCGCCGCGGCGGCCGACGTCGTCTTCTTCGCGGCGGTCTTCTTGGCCACCGCCTTCTTGGCGACGGTCTTCTTCGCCGCGGCCTTCTTCGCGGGTGCCTTCTTGGCCGGAGCCTTCTTCGCCGTCTTCTTGGCGGGCCCCTTGGCCCGCTTCTCGGCGAGCAGCTCGTACCCGCGCTCCGGCGTGATGTCCTCGACGCTGTCGCCCGTGCGCAGCGTCGCGTTCGTCTCGCCGTCGGTGACGTACGGACCGAAGCGCCCGTCCTTGACCACCACCGGCCGCTCGCTGACCGGGTCCGTGCCCAGCTCCTTCAGCGGCGGCTTGGCCGCGGCCCGACCGCGCTGCTTGGGCTGCGCGTAGATCGCCAGCGCCTCGTCCAGCGTGATGTTGAAGAGCTGGTCCTCGGTCTCCAGGGAGCGCGAGTCCGTGCCCTTCTTCAGATACGGGCCGTACCGGCCGTTCTGCGCGGTGATCTCGACGCCGTCCGCGTCCTTGCCCACCACACGCGGCAGGGACATCAGCTTGAGGGCGTCGTCGAGCGTGACGGTGTCCAGGGACATCGACTTGAAGAGCGAGGCTGTGCGCGGCTTGACCGCGTTCTTGCCGGTCTTCGGGGTGCCCTCGGGAAGGATCTCCGTGACGTACGGGCCGTAGCGGCCGTCCTTGGCGACGATCTGGTTGCCGCTCACGGGGTCGGCGCCCAGCTCGAAGTCGCCGCTCGGCTTGGCGAGCAGCTCTTCCGCGAACTCCACAGTGAGCTCGTCGGGAGCAAGGTCGTCGGGCACGTCGGCGCGCTGGTGGCCCTCCGCGTCCTTCTCGCCTCGCTCGATGTACGGGCCGTACCGGCCGACGCGCAGCATGATGCCCTCGCCGACCGGGAAGCTGGAGATCTCCCGGGCGTCGATCGCGCCGAGGTCCGTCACCAGCTCCTTCAGGCCACCGAGGTGGTCCCAGTCGCCGTTGCGGGCGCCGGAGGCGGCGCCCCTGTCGTCGCCCTCGCCGAAGTAGAAAGCCTTCAGCCACGGCACGGCCTGCGCCTCGCCCCGCGCGATGCGGTCGAGGTCGTCCTCCATCTTCGCCGTGAAGTCGTAGTCGACGAGACGGCCGAAGTGCTTCTCCAGCAGATTGACCACGGCGAAGCTCAGGAAGGAGGGCACGAGCGCCGTCCCCTTCTTGAACACATAGCCGCGGTCCAGAATCGTGCCGATGATCGACGCGTAGGTCGAGGGGCGGCCGATCTCGCGCTCTTCCAGCTCCTTGACCAGGGAGGCCTCGGTGTAGCGGGCCGGCGGCTTGGTCGCGTGGCCGTCCACCGAGATCTCCTCGGCGGACAGGGCGTCGCCCTCGGAGACCTGCGGCAGGCGCCGCTCACGGTCGTCGAGCTCGGCGTTCGGGTCGTCGGCGCCCTCCACGTAAGCCTTCATGAAGCCGTGGAAGGTGATCGTCTTGCCGGACGCGGTGAACTCGGCGTCCCGGCCGTCGGCAGCGCGGCCGCCGATCCGGACGGTGACGCTGTTACCGACCGCGTCCTTCATCTGAGAGGCGACGGTCCGCTTCCAGATCAGCTCGTAGAGCTTGAACTGGTCGCCGGTCAGACCCGTCTCGGCCGGAGTGCGGAAACGATCACCCGAAGGGCGAATCGCCTCGTGCGCCTCCTGCGCGTTCTTGACCTTCCCGGCGTACACACGCGGCTTGTCCGGCAGATAGTTGGCGCCGTACAGCTGCGTGACCTGCGCCCGGGCCGCCGAGATGGCGGTGTCGGACAGCGTGGTGGAGTCCGTACGCATATAGGTGATGAAGCCGTTCTCGTACAGCTTCTGCGCGACCTGCATGGTGGCCTTGGCCCCGAAGCCCAGCTTGCGGGAGGCCTCCTGCTGCAGCGTCGTCGTACGGAAAGGTGCGTACGGAGAGCGGCGGTACGGCTTCGACTCGACGGCCCGGACCGCGAACGACGCATCGGCCAGCGCGGCGGCGAGCGCCCGGGCGTTCGCCTCGTCGAGGTGGAGCACGTGGGCGGACTTGAGCTGCCCGTCCGAGCCGAAGTCACGGCCCTGGGCCACACGCTGCCCGTCGACGGTGTTCAGCCGGGCCGTGAGAACGGAGGGGTCGGAGGCGTCCCCGGCGCGGCCGGTGGAGAAGGTGCCGGTCAGGTCCCAGTACTCGGCGGAGCGGAAGGCGATGCGCTCGCGCTCACGCTCGACGACAAGACGGGTCGCGACGGACTGCACACGGCCGGCGGACAGCCGCGGCATGACCTTCTTCCACAGGACCGGCGATACCTCGTAGCCGTAGAGACGGTCGAGGATACGGCGGGTTTCCTGGGCGTCGACCATGCGCGTGTTGAGCTCGCGCGGGTTCTCGACGGCCTCGCGGATCGCGTCCTTGGTGATCTCGTGGAAGACCATCCGGTGGACGGGGACCTTGGGCTTGAGGACCTCGAGCAGGTGCCAGGCGATCGCCTCGCCCTCGCGGTCCTCATCGGTGGCGAGGAAGAGTTCGTCGGACTGGGCGAGCTGCTCCTTGAGCTTCCTGACCTGGGCCTTCTTGTCGGCGTTGACGACATAGATCGGCTGGAAGTCATTGTCGACGTCGACACCGAGGCGGCGCACCTCGCCGGTGTACTTCTCCGGCACCTCGGCGGCGCCGTTGGGGAGGTCGCGGATGTGCCCGACGCTCGCCTCGACGACATAGCCGGGGCCGAGGTAGCCCTTGATCGTCTTCGCCTTGGCAGGCGACTCGACGATCACGAGTCGGCGGCCGCCCTGTGCGGTCTCGCTGGTCGGGGACAACTTCGCTCTTCTCTCCGGTCGACGCTCTGTGGGCGCTCACGGCTGCACGGCACTGGGTGCGGCACGGCTGTGACGCTGCTGTCGCTGCGGAGTGTGACGGTACAACCCGCCCCCGTGTCAAACGGCAAAAGCCCGCAACGGCCACTCGAACGGTAACCCGAGTCCGGCCATTCCTGCCGCCCCGGAGCAGCACGACGGCGCTTCGGCGCCCAGATGCCCCCAGATCAGACGCGGCCGAAGCACCAGAGACCGAGAGCGAGGAACCCCGCGCCGAAGAGGGCGGCGAGCGCGACGGCCGTGGCGGGACTCACTCCGTGTGCGACCGGCGCGCGGTGGCGCACACGTGCTCCCGTCCACAGCAGCAGCCCGGCCCCGAACAGCGTGAACGCCGTCCCCGCGAAGATCGCCGGCCCGCTCTCCATGCCCGTACCCGGTCCTTCCCTGAAGCCGAGGTCTCCCGGAGGCCGAGGCTGGCACCTCCGGGCGACACGGGTGCGAATTCCGGGTGAACGCCGCGTCGGTTCACCCACCCGGAGGCCGACCCTCCTCTTCTTCTGTTTGATGTTGGCCGGATTCACCTCATGGACGGACCGGTTCCAGAAAGCCTTCCTCGACCAGCAGCCGCAGCGCCTGCGGGGTGCGATCACGCAGCACCACCGGATCCTCGTCGAGCAGCTGGGCGATCGCGTCCAGAATCCGTCCAGCACTGAGCGTCCCGTCGCACACCCCGGCAAAGCCCGCGCCGACCGTGTCGACCTTGGTGGCACGCCGCATGCCGCGGTTCTGACGCAGCACCACATGCTCCGGGTCCTCCGCGCCCGGCAGCCCGACCTGCTCCTGCACGACCTCCGGGGCCAACGTGAAGTGACCGGCGAGCAGCGCCGCGTCGTCATGCGTACGCAGATAGTCCTGCCGCTCGAAGTGCGCCTGCACGCCGGCGCCGAGCGGCTGCTCGACAGGATGCGGCCACTCCTCGGCGACGATCGAAGGGCGCTCGGAACCGGACTTCCTGAGCGTGATCCAGCCGAAGCCGACGGCCTTGGTCTTACGAGCCTCGAACTCGTCCAGCCACGCCTCGTACCGCGCGGCGTACTGAGCGGGGTCACCGCGGTGGTCGCCGCTGTCCCGCAGCCACAGTTCGGCGTACTGCGTCACGTCCTGCACCTCGCGCTGGACGATCCAGGCGTCACAGCCGCGCGGCACCCAGGAACGCAGCCGCTCCTGCCACTCCTCCCCCTCCACGTGCTGCCAGTTGGCGAGGAACTGGGCGTATCCCCCGTCGTTCAGCCTGTCCCCCGCCTGCTGAACGAGCGAACGGCACAGATCGTCCCCGCCCATCCCGCCGTCCCGATAGGTGAGCCGGGCGCCGGGGGAGATGACGAACGGAGGGTTGGACACGATCAGGTCGAAGGTGTCCTTGTGGACCGGCTCGTAGAGCGAGCCCTCGCGCAGATCGGCCTCCGGGGCTGCGGAGAGCGCCAGCGTGAGCCGCGCGAAGTGCAGGGCGCGCGGGTTCAGATCGGTGGCCGTCACGCGGATCGCGTGCTGGGTGGCGTGCAGCGCCTGAATGCCGGAGCCGGTGCCCAGGTCGAGCGCGGAGGACACCGACGTACGAATGGTGATCCCGGCGAGCGTGGTGGATGCCCCGCCGACCCCGAGAACAACTCCCTCGCCCTGGCCGCTCGCACCACCCGCGCCGCCGACCGCGCAGCCCAGGTCGGAGACGATGAACCAGTCCTGGCCCTCGGGACCGCCGTACGGCCTCACATCGACCGTTGCGCGTACGTCCTCGCCGTCCTGCACCACCCAGCCGTCGGCAAGGCACTCGTCGAGTGGCAGGGCTGCCCGCGCCCGCCCGGAGGCGACGGAGCGCTGGAGCAGAAACAGCTGTACGAGGGTGTCGAGGACGCCGTCCCCTCGGGTGGCGCGCAGGGCAGGCACCGTCTCACTGCGGGCGAGCGCGGCATAGGCGGGAGCGCCGAGCAGGTCGAGCAGTCCGTCAGCGGTGAAGTCGGCGGCGAGGAGGGCTTCGCGCAGCCGGGGCGAGCGGTCGGGCGAAGGAAGGCCTGGGGCAGGGCTGGTCGTACTCACCCGCCCATTGTGGCGGCCGACACTGACAAACGCCGCACGGCCGGGCCCCCTTCTTGCCCGCCGGCTCCTACAGCTCGCTCGGCTTTCCTGCCGAGACCGTCACCGAGGGCTTCGGCGCGGCCTTCGCCGACGCCTTCGCCGGTGCCTTCGACGAAGCCGGGGTGGAGGGGGAGTCCGAGCCGGAACCGCCCGCGGGGGGACTCGAGACCTTCACCGTCCGGCAGCCGGGCTCCTTGGCCATTGCCTTGCCCAGGTCACCGGACTGCAGCTTCTTCACCGCGTCCTGCTTCATCTTCTCGATCGTCGCCAGACCGTCGGCGACGCCCTGCAGCCCGTCCGCGAACTTCTGCTGGTCCTTGGCGTTGAGCCCGTCGACCTGCTTCTTCAGAGCGAGGTAGGCCTTGGCCGTCGCCTGGAGTTCGGCGACCGCGTCCTGCTGGACCTTCGCACCATCGTCGATGGGCGGCGTTCCGCCTGCCTTGACCGCGGTGGCGAGTGAGTTGTTCACATCGGCGAGGTCCTGGAAGGCCTTCGAGTCGGCGGCCTGGATGTCGGCGGGCTTGCCGTCCGCCGCCGTCGAGATGATGGCCTGCTCGGCGTTGGCCCTCTTCTTGATCTGCGGCTGCGCCTGGTCGCAGAACGTCTTGGCCCAGTCGTTCACCTTGTTGTCGCCGTCGTCGTCGGTGCAGCCTGACAGCGCCAGTACCAGTACCGCGCCGCCGGACAGTGCGGCCGCAAGCTTCTTGTTCACCGGATTGGTCCCTTCCAAGGCTCTCGGCCCCGGAACATACACGCCAAGTGGGCGACAACCGCGTGCCGTATGTCTGATCTGTTACCTATTGAAGCCATTTGCACCAAGAGAGACAAGGCTCACGACGGCGCACAAACGGGCGGGCGGCACGTCAATACGCGCCGCCCGCCCGCCTCTTGAGCAGGTGTTACGAAACCACCGCAGGATCAGGTGACTTCGCGCTCCGCTCCGCATGGTTGTCTTCGTCACCGACGGCGATGCCGCGCCGCTTGGAGATGTACACCGCGCCGACGATGACGAGAATCGCGAGCACCGCCACCAGCGCCCTGATTCCGGCGCTGGAGTCGTCCCCGTAACTGAACTGGATCACCGCGGGCGCAATCAGCAGCGCCACCAGGTTCATCACCTTCAGCAGCGGGTTGATCGCCGGTCCCGCGGTGTCCTTGAACGGGTCGCCGACGGTGTCGCCGATGACGGTGGCGGCATGGGCGTCGCTGCCCTTGCCGCCGTGGTGTCCGTCCTCGACGAGTTTCTTGGCGTTGTCCCACGCGCCACCGGAGTTGGCGAGGAAGACGGCCATCAGCGTGCCGGTGCCGATCGCGCCGGCCAGGAAGGAGCCGAGGGCCCCCACGCCGAGCGAGAAGCCGACGGCGATCGGGGTCAGTACGGCGAGCAGACCCGGTGTGGCCAGCTCGCGCAGCGCGTCCTTGGTGCAGATGTCGACGACGCGCCCGTACTCCGGCTGCTCGGTGTAGTCCATGATCCCGGGGTGCTCGCGGAATTGCCGCCGCACCTCGTAGACGACTGCGCCCGCCGAACGGGACACCGCGCTGATCGCGAGACCCGAGAAGAGGAAGACGACCGCGGCGCCGAGGATCAGGCCCACCAGATTGTTGGGCTGCGAGATGTCCATCACGAGGTTCATCGGAGCACCCTCGCCGACCGTCTCGCCGACGTCCCTGGCCGCGGTCGCGATGGCATCGCGATACGAACCGAAGAGCGCGGACGCGGCCAGGACGGCCGTGGCGATGGCGATTCCCTTGGTGATGGCCTTGGTGGTGTTGCCGACGGCGTCGAGGTCGGTGAGCACCTGGGCGCCCGCGCCCGTGACGTCGCCGGACATCTCGGCGATGCCCTGGGCGTTGTCGGAGACGGGTCCGAAGGTGTCCATGGCGACGATGACGCCGACCGTGGTGAGCAGACCGGTACCGGCCAGAGCCACCGCGAACAGGGCGAGCATGATCGACGTACCGCCGAGCAGGAACGCCCCATACACACCGAGACCGATCAACAGCGCGGTGTAGACGGCGGATTCCAGACCGATGGAGATACCCGCCAGCACGACGGTCGCGGGTCCCGTCAGCGAGGACTTGCCGATGTCCCTGACGGGACGCCGGGTGGTCTCGGTGAAGTACCCGGTCAGCTGCTGGATCAGGGCCGCGAGCACGATGCCGATGGCCACGGCGACGAGCGCCAGAATCCGCGGGTCTCCGGGATGCGACTTGATCGCGGCCTCGGTGACACCGTCCAACTCGGCGTACGTGGACGGCAGATAGATGAACACCGCCGCGGCCACCATGCCGAGCGAGATCAGCGCGGAGATGAAGAATCCGCGGTTGATGGCAGTCATCCCGCTGCGGTCGGCGCGCCGCGGGGCGACCGCGAAGATACCGATCATCGCGGTGACCACGCCGATCGCCGGGACGATCAGCGGAAAGGCGAGTCCGGCGTCGCCGAATGCCGCCTTGCCGAGGATGAGCGCCGCGACGAGCGTGACCGCGTACGACTCGAAGAGGTCGGCCGCCATACCGGCACAGTCACCGACGTTGTCGCCCACGTTGTCGGCGATGGTGGCGGCGTTGCGCGGGTCGTCCTCCGGGATGCCCTGCTCGACCTTGCCGACCAGGTCGGCGCCGACGTCGGCGGCCTTGGTGAAGATGCCGCCTCCGACACGCATGAACATGGCGATCAACGCGGCGCCGAGGCCGAAGCCCTCGAGCACCTTGGGCGCGTCGGCCGCGTAGACGAGAACGACGCAGGAGGCACCGAGCAGGCCAAGGCCCACCGTGAACATGCCGACCACGCCTCCCGTCCGGAAAGCGATCTTCATGGCCTTGTGCGAGACGGCCGTCAGATCCTTTTCCGGCTCGCCCTCCGCCGGTGTCGCTTCACGCGCAGCAGCCGCCACGCGCACATTTGCTCGTACGGCCAGACGCATGCCGATGTATCCGGTGGCCGCCGAGAAGAGCGCACCCACCAGGAAGAACACCGAACGTCCGCCACGCTGTGACCAGTCGTCGGCCGGAAGAAGCATCAGCAGGAAGAACACCACGACGGCGAAGACGCCGAGGGTGCGCAACTGCCGGGCCAGATAGGCATTCGCGCCCTCCTGCACGGCTGCCGCGATCTTCTTCATGGAATCAGTGCCCTCGCCGGCGGCCAGCACCTGGCGCGTCAGCACCTGGGCGACGATCAGTGCCGCCACCGCGACCGCGGCGATGACGATAACGATCAGCCGGTTGCTGTCGGTGAGTACCGCGGCTGCGAGAGAAGTGGGGTGGTCGGTCAGTTCTGGGATGAAGAGCCCCGCCATTCGTCCTCCTTGACGCTCAGAGCTCAAGATGTGGACGGATTGTAGGTAGCGGAACCTGATCAAAACAGGGCGCGGCAATTGGAATTGACCTTCACTTGCTCCTCAGCAAATGATCGGGTTCCCAAACACCCCCCGAAAGAGGTAATGGGGCAAAGGCATTGACGCGCGATAAATGATCTAGAGAAATGGAAAGAGGCCCTGCTCAGCAGGGCCTCTTTCCAAAGAAAACGATCAATGCGCCGACAGTTCGGCACCGTTGTCGATCATCCGCGATCAGGGCACGACGGTGACGGGCGTCGTCGGCCAACTCATCCGGATCACGCCCCCCTCCTCGGTGGACGTGACCTCCACGTCGTCGACGAGACCGCTGATGACGGCGAGACCCATCTCGTCCTCGCCCTCGGAGTCCAGGTCCTCGTCCGTGGCGTCACGGGCCCCTGGGGCCCCGGAGGACCCCTCGGCGCCCGCGCTCGGGACCTCGTCCCCGACCTCGATGGAGAAAGCCTTCTCCTCCTCGGTCAGGACGACCCTCACAGGGGCCGTGATGCCATGGCTGCGGTGCAGCCCGACCGCACGGCTGCACGCCTCGCCGACCGCGAGACGGACCTCGTCCAGCACGGCCTCGTCGACCCCTGCCCGGCGAGCCACGGCAGCGGCCACCAGACGGGCGGTCCTGACATGCTCAGGCTGGGCGCTGAAGCGGAGTTCAACGGTGGCCATGCAATCCCCCTCGGACGTACGGGCGTGCATCTCAGGGGCCCGGGCTGGATGCCCGGTGCCCCTCACTTCTTCCGGAAGTCTGCGGCCGACCGTCAGTCGGTGGCCGCGACAGCTTCGTCGACCGTGGTGTGAATGGGGAACACCTTGGTCAGACCCGTGATCCGGAAGATCTTGAGAATGCGCTCCTGGTTGCAGACCAGGCGCAGCGAACCCTCATGCGCGCGAACGCGCTTCAGGCCACCCACGAGCACGCCGAGGCCGGTGGAGTCGAGGAAGTCCACGCCCTCCATGTCGACAACCAGGTGGTAGCTGCCGTCGTTCACCAACTCGACCAACTGCTCGCGCAGCTTGGGCGCGGTATACACATCAATCTCGCCACCGACCTCGACGACCGTACGGTCGCCACCAGGGCCGGACACATTGCGAGTCGACAGGGACAGGTCCACGGATCCTCCAGCACCTTGCTATCGAGCGGCCGCCCCCTCAGGTCTCCCCGGCGGAGCCAGAGACGGTCGCCAGCCGCGATGGCATTCAATCACTTACCAGCAGCCATGCACGACGCCTTGGGACCATTGTCCGTCACGCCGGTGACACACTCGGTGCCGATGGCCAAGAATCACCGTCCCAGACGACCCGCCGAGAGCGGGGACAACCGCCCCTCCCCGGCTTCGGTCCTCGACCGGCTTGCCGCGGGGGCGAGCCGTGCCGCGCGCATCACTCATACGGAGCACTTGCCCCCTAGGCCGGGCCGCCATGCAGTCTGGCCCGACCGCATCCGCCCGGAAGTGATCAACGCCATTCAGCAGGCGGGGATCGACCATCCGTGGGCCCACCAGGCCACCGCCGCCGAGCACGCCCTGGACGGCGAATCCGTGGTGATCGCCACCGGCACCGCCTCGGGCAAGTCCCTGGCCTACCTGGCGCCCGTCCTCACCACCCTTCTCGACGGCGCCGACGCCCCCAATGGACGCGGTGCCACAGCCCTCTACCTGGCCCCGACCAAAGCTCTGGCCGCCGACCAGTGCCGCGCCGTGAAAGAGCTCGCCGCGCCGCTCGGCAACCGGGTGCGTCCCGCCGTCTACGACGGCGACACGCCGGTCGAGGAACGCGAGTGGGTCCGGCAGTACGCCACGTACGTCCTGACCAACCCGGACATGCTGCATCGCGGAATACTTCCCTCACACCCCCGCTGGTCCTCCTTCCTGCGCTCCCTGCGCTACGTCGTCATCGACGAGTGCCACACCTACCGGGGCGTCTTCGGATCCCATGTCGCCCAGGTGCTGCGCCGCCTTCGTCGCGTATGCGCCCGCTACGGTGCGAACCCGGTCTTCCTCCTCGCCTCCGCCACTGCCGCGGAACCTTCTCTGGCCGCCGGCCGCCTCACCGGCCTGCCCGTCCATGAAGTGGCCGACGACGCCTCGCCGCGCGGTGAGCTCGTCTTCGCCCTCTGGGAGCCCCCGCTCACCGAGCTGCACGGCGAGAAGGGCGCACCGGTGCGCCGCACTGCCACGGCCGAGACCGCGGACCTGCTGACCGACCTGACCGTCCAGGGCGTCCGCTCCGTCGCCTTCGTACGCTCCCGGCGCGGCGCCGAGCTGATCTCCGTCATCGCCAAGGAACGCCTCGCCGCCGTGGACAGCTCGCTGCCCCCGCGCGTCGCCGCCTACCGGGGCGGCTACCTCCCCGAGGAGCGCCGAGCCCTGGAGCGGGCCCTGCACTCCGGCGAGCTCCTTGGCCTCGCCGCCACCACCGCTCTCGAGCTCGGCGTCGACGTCTCGGGCCTCGATGCCGTGATCATCGCCGGATACCCCGGCACACGGGCCTCGCTCTGGCAGCAGGCCGGCCGCGCGGGCCGCTCGGGCCAGGGCGCCCTGGCCGTACTGGTCGCCCGCGACGATCCGCTGGACACCTACCTCGTCCACCATCCCGAGGCGCTGTTCCAGCAGCCGGTGGAGTCCACGGTCCTCGACCCCGACAATCCGTACGTCCTTGCCCCCCATCTGTGCGCTGCCGCTGCCGAGCTTCCCCTCACGGACGCCGACCTTGAGCTCTTCGGCCCTACGACCGCCGAGCTCATGCCCCAGCTGGAGGCCGCCAAGCTGCTCCGGCGCCGGGCCTCCGGCTGGCACTGGACCCGCCGGGAGCGAGCCGCCGACCTCACCGACATCCGGGGCGAGGGCGGCCGCCCGGTCCAGATCGTGGAGGCCGCCACCGGCCGGCTGCTGGGCACGGTCGACGAATCGGCCGCCCACACCTCGGTCCACGACGGGGCCGTCCATCTCCACCAGGGCCGTACGTACCTGGTGAAGCACCTGGACCTTAAGGACTCGGCCGCCCTCGTCGAGGAGGCCAACCCGCCGTACTCCACCACCGCCCGCGACACCACCTCCGTCTCCGTACTCGAAACCGACACCGAGGTCCCGTGGGGCGACGGACGCCTCTGCTACGGCTCCGTCGAGGTCACCAACCAGGTCGTCTCCTTCCTGCGCCGCAAACTCATCACCGGTGAGGTGCTCGGCGAGACCAAACTCGATCTTCCGCCGCGCACCCTGCGCACCCGGGCAGTGTGGTGGACGGTCACCGAGGACCAGCTGGACGCCGCCCGGGTCAATCCGGAGCAGCTGGGCGGCGCCCTGCACGCCGCCGAGCACGCCTCCATCGGGATGCTGCCGCTCTTCGCCACCTGCGACCGCTGGGACATCGGTGGCGTCTCGGTGCCGCTCCACCCGGACACGCTTCTGCCGACTGTTTTCGTGTACGACGGCCATCCGGGTGGCGCGGGCTTCGCCGAGCGGGCCTTCCACACCGCCCGTGAGTGGCTGACGGCCACGCGTGAGGCGATCGCGTCCTGCGAGTGCGAGGCGGGCTGCCCGTCCTGCATCCAGTCCCCGAAGTGCGGCAACGGCAACGACCCGCTGCACAAGCGCGGCGCGGTCCGCCTGCTCACGGAGCTGCTGCGGGACGCCCCGGCGGCGCAGGAGGCCCCGGTGGCCCCGCCCGCGACCTGACCGCCGGGGCGTACGGGCCGAAGCGGGCCTGCGCCGTCACGTCGGCGGTCTCACCCCGCACCGCACAGCGCACCACCGCGACACCCTGCGCCCGGGCCACCTCGGCCGCCTTCGCACAGGCGGTCGCCGTGCCCCGCAGAGCCTGATCGGCAGCCGCCAGTGCGGCCAAGTCGGCTGCGGAGCCTGCGCGATGGCGGGCGACCACGGCCTGCCCCATGGCGAGGACGACGGCGAAGACGGCACACAGCACGGTGGTCGCCATGGCCACCCACACGGTCGCGGAACCCCGGTCGCGGTCCTGGTCCGGGTCCCGGCCTCGGCCTCGCCGGTTCCGGTTCATGAGGCGACCTCCTGGCCCGCGGCATCCTCCGCGAACGCAGCCGCCTCAGCGCTGAGCGTCAGAGCCAGGGCACCCGGGCCCGGGGCCTTCGCCTCGACCCGGACACGCCAGAGGTCACCCGCCCGCCCCAGAGTGACGCTGGCGCCACTGGGAGCCGCCGAGCGGGCGGCGGCCAGCGTGGCCGCCCGCGGCTCGGACCGGGCGGCGGCGCGCGCCCCGGCCCGGGCCGCGTCCACACACTGGATCTGCGCGGACGCGGCCATCAGCGCCCAGACCAGGGCCATGGCGAAGACCACCAGGGCGGGCAGCGCTACGGCCGCCTCCGCCGTCACGGACCCCCTGTCGGCTCCCTCAGAACTGCGCATCGAGCGCCTTCCCGATCACCGACTGGAGCGCCCCCGAGACAGCGCCACTGGTGACAACCTTGTACAGAACGGCGGCAAAGGCGCACGCAGCGATCGTCCCCATGGCGTACTCGGACGTGGTCATGCCCGCGTCCTTGCGCATCGTGTCCTTACGCATCCTGCGCGACAGCCCGCGAAGCCATCCCCGTACCGGATTCCACATGTCAACCCCCAAGAGTTCTCGTTCAGTTGCACAGCTGCACCTGCTCAGTTGCCGTTCAGCAGTCCGTCCGCCAGGCCGATCACGACCGGGGCCACGCCCACCGCGAGGAAGGCGGGCAGGAAGCACAGCCCGACCGGAGCCGTGATCAGAACCTGCGCCTTGCGGCCTCGTTGTGCGACCGCCCGCGCCCGGTCCGCCCGGAAGCGCTCGGCCAGCCGGGACACCGGTTCCGCGGCCGGAGCCCCGGTCGAGTCGGCTCGCTCCAGGCAGCGGCCCAGCGCCTCCGCGCCCGGTATCCGCCCGAACCACCCCCACGCCCGCGCCGGCTCACCTCCGAGCCGCAACTCCGCTGCCGCCCGCGCCAGCCGCTCGCCGACCGGCCCGCCCAGCGATTCCCCGACCGCCTCCGCCGCCTCGCGGGGACCCGCCCCGGCGGAGATACAGGCCGCCAGGAGGTCGGCGGCAAGCGGAAGTTGGCGGCTCGCCTCCTGGTCCTCGGCTCCCGCGGCCGGCTTACGGCTTCGCTGCCAGCGCGATACTCCATACGCCCCGCCGAGCCCGACAAGGCAGCCGATCACCCCGCCGACGAGGACACAGCTGGTGATCACCGCACCCAACGGCGCCGCCCAACGCCTCGCCGATGCCGCGTACTCCGGCCGCCGTCGCTGCCGCTCGCGCTCCACCCTCAACAGCGCCTGGATCCGCCTGCGCACGGCGCGACGACGCCGCCTTGCTGCGATCGTGAAGGCCAGGAAGGCCACCGCGGCCACGACGCACACCAATAGCCCCAGCCTGTGGACGGCGTCCCCGGTCACGGCTCGCCTCCCTGACGCACGATCCGCCCTGCCCAGCAGAGACCCGCTGTCTCCAGCAAGCCGCCGACCACCAGGCACATCAGGCCCGCCGGGGTGTGCAGCAGAACCTGCAGAGGGTCGGCGCCCAGCGCCCAGCCCATCCCGAGACCCGCCAGCGGAAGCAGGGCGAGCAGCCCGATGGTGGACCACGCACCTGCCAACTGGGTTTTCAGATCGGCTTGTTGGTCCCGCTCCGCCCGTAAGGCCGCCTCCAGCCGGTCGAGCCCGGCGGCCAGACCCGCACCGCTGTCCACGGCCACCCGCCAGCAGGCAGCGACTCCCGCAAGCCCATCCGCACCCTGCTCCCGCGCCGCTTCCCGCAGTGCCTGGGGAACGTCGCCCCCGAAGCGCGCGGCCGCGAGTACCCCCGCTTCCGCATCGCCCAGCACCCCGGTGGATCTCGCGGCGAACAGCAGCGCCTGCCCCGGCTGGAGCCCCGCGCGCAGTTCACCGGCCACCGCGCCGCACAGGGTGACCACCCCGTCGGCCCGTCGTTCCTGCTCGCGCCTCAGCTCCCGGGCCCGCAGCCGCCGCCTCACCAGCGGCACTGCCACCGCCCCCGCGATCAGCGGCAGCACCGACTCACCCAGCACGGCGAGGACAAGGGCAACGGGCACGCACAGCCACTCCCGCCGCAGCCCGAGCCGCGGCAGCACCCCCTTCCACGACCACCACGGGGAGGCCTTCACCGCGCCGCCGCCCGCCAGCAGCAACCGCGCCCGCCTGAGCCCCTGTTCACGCCCGACCGTCAGCCACGCAGCCGCCCCGGCACACACCGCTGCCGCGTACACCTGCTCGCCGGCCATCACAGCGCACCTCCGATCAGCGACCGCAGCCGCTCCCAGCCCCGCCCGTACGCGAAGGCCTCCGCGCCCCACCGCAGTGCGGGCACGGTCACCACCAGCCCCGCGGCGTCCCGGTCCAGGACATGCACCTCGGCGATCCGCCGCTGCCCGCCCCTGTCCCGTACGAGATGGATCACCACCGCGAGAGCAGCCGCCAACTGGCTGTGCAGCGCCGCCCGGTCGAGCCCCGCCGCCGTCCCGAGCGCCTCAAGGCGGGCCGGTACATCCGCCGCGGCGTTGGCGTGGACGGTCCCGCAGCCGCCCTCGTGCCCGGTGTTGAGCGCGGCCAGCAGTTCGGTGACCTCCGCGCCGCGCACCTCCCCGACGACCAGCCGATCGGGGCGCATCCGCAGCGCCTGGCGCACCAGGTCCCGCAGCGTCACCCGGCCCGCGCCCTCCTGGTTCGCCGTACGCGACTCCAGCCGGACCACATGCGGGTGTTCGGGTCTGAGTTCCGCCGAGTCCTCAGCCAGCACGATCCGTTCGCGCTCCCCCACGAGGCCGAGCAGGCTCGACAGCAAGGTCGTCTTGCCCGATCCGGTCCCGCCGCTGATCAGGAAGGAGAGCCGGGCATCGATCAGAGCCCTCAACACCCGGTCCCCGCCGGGCGGCACCGTCCCTGCCGCGACGAGCTCCTGCACGGAGAATGCCCGGGGCCTGACGACCCGCAGCGACAGACACGTCGAGCCGACCGCCACCGGCGGGATCACAGCATGCATGCGGGTCCCGTCCGGCAGCCGGGCATCCACCCAGGGCCGGGCGTCGTCGAGGCGCCGCTCCGCCACCGCCGCGAGCCGCTGCGCCAGCCTGCGCACCGACGCCGTGTCGGCGAACGTCACTCCCGTGAGCTCAAGTCCACGGCCCCGGTCCACCCACACCCGGTCGGGCGCGGACACAAGGACATCCGTCACGGAAGGATCGGCCAGCAGTGGCTCCAGGGGCCCGGTCCCGACCAGTTCGCACCGTAACTCCTCGGTGCCGCCGAGCACTTCGGCGTCCCCCAGCAGACGTCCCTGGGCCCGCAGCGCGGCCGCCACCCGTGCCGGTGTGGGCTCGGCGCCGCTTGCCGCGAGCCGCTGTCGCACGGCGTCCAGCAGTCCGGTGCTCATGAGACCCCGCCACCCGTCAGCGCGCGATCCCAGAAGGCGGCGCAGAACCTGGCCAGCGGCCCGCGCGTCCCGCCCGGTGGAGCGCCTGAGTCCAGCGCGGCCAACAGGCCCGCCTCCGCAGGCAGTTCACCGGCCAGGGGCAGTCCCAGGGCGTCCGCGACCCACTGCTCGTCCAGGCCCGCCGCGAACGGGCCGCGCACCACCACGCGCAGGTCCTGGAGCACCATTCCCACCGTCGACGCCACGCGATTCGCCGCAGCCACGGCCCGCAACTCGCCCGGCACCACCAGCAGTCCGAGATCCAGCTGGGCCAAGGCCTCCGCCACGCCCTCGTCCACCCGGCGCGGCAGATCCACGACCACCACCCCGCCGCGCCTGCGTGCCGCGGCCAGCACCGACCGCATCGCCTCCGGCGGAATGACCACCGAGTCGCTTCTGTCCCAGCTGAGCACCCGCAGGGCATGCAATTCGGGCAGCGACTCCTCCAGCGCCCCGCCGGCAACCCGTCCCTTGGAAGCTGCGAAATCCGGCCAACGCCTGCCTTCTGCCTTCTCTCCGCCCAGCAGCACGTCGATCCCTCCGCCGAGCGGGTCGCCGTCGACGAGCATGGTGCGCTGCCCGGTCCTCGCCGCGGTCACCGCCAGCGCGCAGGCCAGCGTCGATGCCCCGGCCCCGCCCCTGCCGCCGATCACCCCCACAGTGAGCGCCTGCCGTCCGACCCCCTCGACCACATCGGCGATCCGGTCGACGAGCCAGCTCTCGGCGTCGGGCAGCCGCAGCACGCAGTCGGCCCCGATCTCCACCGCCCGCCGCCAGACGTCCGGGTCATCCTGATCGCGTCCGACCAGAAGCACACCGCGTCTGCGCGCCGCGCCACGACAGCGGGCGGCCGCATCGTCGCCGACGAGGACCAGCGGCGCCCCCTCCCAGCTTCCCCTCCGCTCCGGCACCGAGTGATGGACGTCCGGCTCGGCCCCCGCCGCGGCACACAACCGCAGCAGATCGTCGAGCAGTTCCATGTCCTCGGTGACGATCAGCGGCCCGTCCCGCCGCCCTTCGACGGCCGGCGGCCGTGTGGACGTGATGGATCCAGCCACGTACTCCACCCCCTGATTACTTCGATCTCGCTTCGTGCCGAGATCTGCGATTCCTGCGGTCCGCGAACGTTGCGGCTGGAATCACCGTGCAGCGCACCGGGAAATCGTGTGGATCTTGCTGAAAAGCTGTGGACAACTAGCCACTTGTGAATATCCCGCTCGCTCGTACCGGTGACTCCCGGGAGCAGCACTTCCGCTACGCACAGTGACCATGCAGAGTGGTGGAAGACCGCCGACGGCGCAGCTCGCACGAGGGGAGAACGATCACCATGGATCGCAGCAGCGGGACGAAAAGGCGTCCGGACATGCGACGACCCCCGCCGGGGGGGAGAGCGGGGGTCGTCTCTCCGGCCGACTCGGGGGGGGAGGAGCCGGACCGGGTTAGCACGGTCGCGAACGATCCGTGACTTCCATGGTGTACCCGAGAGCCTTCTCAGGCAAACCCACGCGCCCGAGCGTACGCCGAATGGCGGGCACCTATGCTCAGGCTCGTGGAAAACCACTCCTTGCCGCGCACAGCCGCCTTCTTCGACCTGGACAAGACGGTCATTGCGAAGTCTTCGACGTTGACCTTCAGCAAGTCCTTCTACCAAGGCGGGCTGATCAACCGCCGCGCCGTACTGCGTACCGCCTATGCCCAGTTTGTCTTTCTCGCCGGCGGCGCCGACCACGATCAGATGGAGCGGATGCGCCAGTACCTCTCGGCGCTCTGCAAAGGCTGGAACGTCCAGCAGGTCAAGGAGATCGTCGCCGAGACCCTCCATGACCTGATCGACCCGATCATCTACGACGAGGCCGCGTCCCTCATCGAGGAGCATCACACCGCGGGCCGCGACGTCGTCATCGTCTCCACCTCCGGCGCCGAGGTGGTCGAGCCGATCGGCGAGTTGCTCGGCGCCGACCGGGTGGTGGCCACCCGCATGGTGGTCGGCGACGACGGCTGCTTCACCGGGGAGGTGGAGTACTACGCATACGGGCCGACCAAGGCCGAAGCGATCAAAGAGCTCGCCGCCTCGGAGGGGTACGACCTGGCGCGCTGTTACGCCTACAGCGACTCGGCGACGGACGTCCCGATGCTTTCCTCCGTCGGCCATCCCTATGCAGTGAACCCGGACCGGGCACTGCGCCGGGAGGCGACCGCGCGCGGCTGGCCGATTCTCGTTTTCAACCGTCCGGTCCGCCTCAAACAGCGGCTGCCTGCCCTGTCGATGCCACCGCGTCCCGCCCTGGTCGCGGTGGCTGCGGTGGGGGCGGCGGCCGCGACCGCCGGGCTCGTCTGGTACGCCAGCCGGCGACGCAATACCGCTGCTCAGATTGCCACTGCCGCCGCTGTGTAGATATACGTCCGTGTTTGAACCTAAAAGTAAAGATGTGCAGCCAGGGGTTCCGAATCCCCTCCCGCTGGAGTACAAATGAATCAACGGCCCGCGAGACCAAGGACATCCGAAAGGATCACCTTTAACGCATGAAGGCCCACGGACCGAAGCATGAAAACTGAGCACCCACGCGACGTCGACCCGTCGATTACGGGCCAGCCGCACCAGGTGACGGGCAGAAGTTCCCGACCTGATGGGCAATATATCGAGGACGCTTGGTAACTCGGCGGACATGCCAGCGGCGGTACCAATTCCGGTACCGCCGCAACCCTGTTCGGGGCTCTTTCAGGAACTTATCCGGCCACAGTTCAGGCAGCGCCGCGCTGCAATGCCTCACACACGGCCGTCGACTCCCTGACCCCGAGTTCCACCGCACGCCCGCAGTGCGCGATCCACGCGGCCATCCCGTCCGGCGTGCCCGACAGATACCCCTCGAATGCGGCGGCGTATACCGCCCGGCCCTGCTCGGCGTGACCGACCTCGGCAGGACAGATCGCCTTCGGGTCAAGCCCGCTGCCGATCAGCACGATGCGCTCGGCGGCCCGCGCCACGAGACCGTTGTACATACCGAACGGGCGCAGCGCCAGCAGCTCGCCGTGGACCACGGAAGCGGTCACCAGAGCCGGGGCGGAGCTGCCCGCGATGATCAGTTCGGCCAGTCCGTCGAGTCGGCCGGTCACCTCGTCCGCATCCGGAAGCGGAGCCTCGATCAGCGGCTCGTCGACTTCCTCGCCCGCGAGGCGCGGCCTGCCCACCGCGGCGTCGTCACCGGCGCCGCTCGCCGCGACCAGATGCAGCCGGGCGAGCACACGCAGCGGCGACTGCCGCCAGATGGACAGGAGTTGACCCGCCTCGGCGGTCAGCCGCAGGGCCGCACCCACCGTGCGCGCCTCGGGCTCGACGCCGAAGTCGGTCCGCCTGCGGACCTCTTCCAGCGCCCAGTCCGCACCGGACAGCGCGGCGGAAGCCCGAGCTCCGCGCAGCGCCGCCTCCGACGTGACCTCGGTGCTGCGCCGCCGCATGACCCGGTGACCGTAGACCCGGTCGACGGCTTTGCGTACGGAGTCCACGGAGTCGGCGACGCCCGGCAGGGAGCCGAGGGTGGCGAGGGGATCGACCGACGAGGCATTCGTACTCATAGGTAGCGAGGCTACGCGCCCCCGGCCCACGCCCCACCTTGGAGTGGTCTTCTTCACGCAGTCCGACCACGTCATGCGATCGACCCACTACCCTAGGTGAACATGAAGATCGCTTTCGTAGGGAAGGGCGGCAGCGGCAAGACGACGCTGTCCTCGCTCTTCATCCGCCACCTTGCCGCCAATGAAGCCCCCGTCGTCGCGGTGGACGCCGACATCAATCAGCATCTCGGGGCCGCGCTCGGGCTCGATGAGGCAGAGGCCGCCGCGCTGCCCGCGATGGGCGCGCATCTGTCGCTGATCAAGGACTACCTGCGGGGCTCGAATCCCCGGATCGCCTCAGCCGAGACGATGATCAAGACAACGCCCCCGGGGGAGGGCTCGCGGCTGCTGCGCGTCTGCGAGGACAACCCGGTCTACGACGCCTGCGCGGTCGGCGTGCGCCTCGACGACGGTGACATCAGGCTGATGGCCACGGGTCCCTTCACCGAATCGGATCTCGGGGTGTCCTGCTATCACTCCAAGGTCGGCGCGGTCGAGCTCTGCCTCAATCACCTGGTCGACGGCCCCGAGGAGTATGTGGTCGTCGACATGACAGCGGGGTCGGACTCCTTCGCCTCCGGGATGTTCACCCGCTTCGACATGACGTTCCTGGTGGCCGAGCCGACCCGTAAGGGGGTCTCGGTCTACCGCCAGTACAAGGAGTACGCACAGGACTTCGGCGTCGCCCTGAAGGTCGTCGGCAACAAGGTGCAGGGCCCGGACGACGTCGACTTCCTGCGCGACGAGGTGGGCGAGGACCTGCTGGTGACCGTCGGGCACTCCGGCTGGGTACGGGCGATGGAGAAGGGACGGCCGCCACGCTTCGAGCAGTTGGAGGCCGACAACCGCATGTCCCTGCAGGCCTTGCAGAACGCCGCGGAGGACTCGTACGAAGACCGCGACTGGGAGCGCTACACGCGCCAGATGGTGCACTTCCACCTGAAGAACGCGGAGAGCTGGGGGAACGCGAAGACGGGAGCCGACCTCGCGGCGCAGGTCGACCCCGCCTTCGTGCTGGCCGAGCCTGCCCCCGTACCTCAGCCCGGCTGAGGGGACGCCCCCGGCGCCGAACGGCGCGAGGGGCACCCAAGGAGGAAGTGCGGGCGCCCGATGTCAGTGCCGCTCAGCCTGTTTGACCTTGGTAGAGCCCGGTGCGCCCGCCGGCTGGGTGGCGAGGAAGGCCGCCCAGCCGTTCCTCGGGGCCTGACCGACCGGGAGCGTGCGCAGCTTCCGCAGGACCTCGGGATCCTGCGCGTCCAGCCAGTCGGCCAGTTGCCGGAACGACACGCACGTCACGTCCCGCTTCACACAGACCGTCGCGATCGTCTCCTCGACCGCGCGCATATAGGTGCCGCCGTTCCAGGATTCGAAGTGGTTGCCGATGATCAGCGGCGCGCGGTTGCCGTTGTAGGCGCGGTCGAAGGCCTTCACCAGCCCGTCGCGCATCTGGTTGCCCCAGTACTCGAACTTCGAGGGGTCACCCTTGACCGTCCCGGACTGGTTGACCATGAAGTTGTAGTCCATGGACAGGGTCTCGAAAGCCCGGCCGGGGACGGGGACCATCTGCAGGGAGAGGTCCCACAGGCCAAGGTCCTTCTTGGGCCAGATCTGGTCGTTGATGCCGCTGGTGTCGTAGCGGAAGCCCAGCTCGGCGGCGGCGCGCACGAAGTTCGTGCGGCCCTCGAGGCAGGGGGTGCGGGCGCCGATGAGCTCCTTGTCGTAGTCGAAGGGCAGCGGCTGCTCGCCCTCCAGGCCCGCGTTGGTCCGCCAGTTCTTCACGAATGACCTGGCCTGGCTGATCTCGCTCTTCCACTCGTCGACGGACCACTGGCCGACGCCCCCCTCATTGCCGCAGAAGTGGCCGTTGAAGTGGGTCCCCACCTCGTTGCCGTCCTGCCAGGCGCCGCGCAACTGACGCACGGTGTCACGGATGCCCTGGGTGTCGTTGAAGCCGATGTCCGAGCGGCCGGGTGAATGCTGGGGCGGGTCATAGAGATTCGCCTTCTCCTCGGGGAGCAGATAGACGCCGCTGAGGAAGTAGGTCATGGTCGCGTCGTACTTCTTGCCGACCTTGCGGAAGTGCGAGAAGAGTTTCTGGCTGTCCTCGCCGGCCCCGTCCCAGGAGAACACCACGAACTGCGGCGGCTGCTGACCCGGCTTCAGGCGCCGCGGCTTGAGAAGACCGGACTGGGGTCCGGTGAACGCGGTGGATCCGTCGCCGATGAGGCGTACCGCGCTCTTGGGAGCCGGGGCACCCTTCTTCGCTCCGGGGGCACCCTGCTTGGCGGCGGCCGAGTTGTCAGCCGCGTCCAGTACGGAACAGCCGACGAGTTCTGCGATCAGCGCCGTGGCGACTACCCCTACGGCGATCCTCCTCGTGGCGGCCTTCATCCGCCCACCCACTTTCTTATGCCTATATGCCTGTACGACGCATTGCCCATGGCGCCGTCAAGCTCGCATCGCGGTAGGTGGGGGAAGGGTGCGACGAGCCGCGTTCAAAGTACTAATCACCGGAACGGGTGAAATGCTGCCCCATTTGCCCCGAAAATAATGCCTCAGTCTTTACTCTGCATTACGATCCATTTACCGAGAGTTGAGAATCCCGCCGCTGCACGCCGTGACCCACGGCCGCGTCCCCACATTCCGCGACCGCGCTGCCCCGGAGGAGACGGGAACCATGTCTGCCTGCGTCCCCACCCGCACCGAAGACCCCTCCCGCACAACCCGAAAGCCCCGCACGACCCGAAAGTCCCGAAAGAGCAAGGACCGCCCGCCCCACCGCTTCCGCATCGCGGGCGCCGATCTGTCCGCCTCGATCTCCGTCTTTCTGATCGCGCTGCCGCTCTCCCTCGGCATCGCGCTCGCCACCGGCGCACCCCTCCAGGCCGGGCTGGTGGCCGCTGCCGTCGGCGGTATCGTCGTCGGCCGGCTCGGCGGAGCGCCGCTTCAGGTCAGCGGTCCCGCCGCCGGGCTGACCGTCGTCACCGCCGATCTGATCCAGCAATACGGCTGGCGCACCACCTGCGCCATCACGGTCCTCGCCGGAATCGCCCAACTCGGGCTGGCCGCCCTGCGGGTGGCCCGCTCCGCTCTCGCCGTCAGCCCGGCGATCGTGCACGGCATGCTGGCCGGCATCGGCGTCACGATCGCCCTCGCACAACTCCATATCGTGCTCGGCGCCACCCCGCAGAGCTCCGCGATCGACAATGTCCGTGCCCTTCCCGCCCAGTTGGCCAACGTTCACCCGGCCGCGCTGTCGGCCAGCCTTCTGACCATTGCCGTACTGCTGGTGTGGGCGCGGATTCCCGGGCACGTGGGGCGGGTCGCACGGAAGATCCCGGCCGCACTCGCCGCGGTGGCAGGAGCGACCACGTTCGCCGTGGTCGCGGGGCTGAGCCTGCCGCGGGTCGATCTGCCGTCCTGGAGCAGCCATGCCCTGCCCGAGCTGCCCCAAGGGCCGGTGCTCGGCATCCTCGCCGCCGTCCTCACCATCACCCTGGTGGCCAGCGTGGAATCGCTCCTGTCGGCGGTCGCCGTCGACAACCTGGTGGCTGCCCGCAAGGAGCCGGGCGGTCGCATTCCGCGCGCCCGTCTCGACCGTGAGCTGGCGGGGCAGGGGGCGGCGAATGTCGTCGCCGGTGCGCTCGGCGGGCTGCCCGTCACCGGGGTCGCCGTCCGCAGCGCCGCCAATGTGTCCGCAGGCGCTGTGAGCCGGAACGCCACCATGCTGCACGGTCTGTGGATCACGGTCGCCGCACTCCTGCTGGTGCCCGTGCTCGATCTGATCCCGCTGGGCGCGCTGGCGGCGCTGGTGATGGTCGTGGGCGTCCAGATGGTCAGCATCACGCATCTGCGCAGCGTGCGGCGGAACCGGGAGATCCTCGTGTACGCGGTGACGCTGGCGTCGGTCGTGCTCGCGGGCGTACTGGAAGGTGTGGCCATCGGGATCGCGGTGGCCGTCGCGGTGGCTCTGCGCCGGCTGACCCGGACCCGGATCACCACGGACGAGCGGGAGGGGCTCCACCTGGTCCGGGTGCGTGGACAATTGACGTTTCTGGCCGTGCCCCGGCTGAGCCGGACGCTCGGCCAGGTGCCCCAAGGGGCGCATTGTGTGGTCGAGTTGGACGGTTCCTTCATGGACCATGCGGCGTACGAGGCGCTGCACGGCTGGCAGGCCTCGCACGTCGCGCAGGGCGGGACGGTGGAGTTCACCGGCCGGGCCGGCGGGCGGATCAGCGAGCCGGCCTCGGAGACGCACGGCTGCTGCCGCCCCTGGACACCCTGGCGCAACCATCACTGCTGCGACGACCGCCCTCGGCAGGCGTACGCGCATCAACTGGCCAGCGGACTCAGCTCGTTCCAGCGAAATACGGCCCCGCTGGTGCGCGACGAGCTGGCGCGGCTGGCGCGCGAGGGGCAGCGGCCCTCGCAGCTCTTCCTCACCTGCGCCGACTCCCGGCTGGTCACCAGCATGATCACGGCCAGTGGCCCGGGCGATCTGTTCACCGTACGCAATGTGGGAAATCTGGTTCCGCTGCCCGGGGCGGAGAGCAGCGACGATTCGGTGGCCGCGGCCATCGAGTACGCCGTCGATGTGCTGGAGGTCGACTCGATCACCATCTGCGGCCACTCCGGCTGCGGCGCGATGCAGGCGCTGCTGAACGGGCAGCCTGCAAGCGTCCAGACCCCGCTGCGGCGCTGGCTGCGGCACGGACAGCCGAGCCTTGAGCGGATGAGGAGCAGGCACCGTTCCTGGGCGAGGATTTCCGGGCGGATGCCCACCGACGCGGTGGAGCAGTTGTGTCTGACCAATGTGGTCCAGCAGTTGGAGCATCTGCGCGCCCATGAATCGGTGGCGAGGCGGCTCGCCGAAGGGACGCTGAAGCTGCACGGCATGTACTTCCATGTCGGGGAGGCCCAGGCGTATCTCCTCGCGAGCAGCGACGAGCACGAGATCGACGAGGTCTTCGACCGGGTCGCACCTGCTCCTTCGGCTCTGCAGGAGTTGCGCGCCTGAACCGCTCGTCGGCCGCGTCCGTGAGACCGTATGGCCCCTCTTTCCCACCGCCCGGGGAGGAGGGGCCACCCATAGCTCCACCCACAGCCCCAATAGGTCTAAACCAATTTCCGGAAGGCTCTTGTCACCCAGCCCTCTGGCTGATGAGCTATGGCTTGGGACACATAGGCACATAGGACGCCCTGGGAAAGGGAGATGTCGTGAGTAACGAAAGCCTGGCCAACCTGCTCAAGGAAGAGCGGCGGTTCACACCGCCGGCGGAGCTGGCCGCGCACGCCAACGTGACGGCGGAGGCGTACGAGCAGGCCAAGGCTGACAGGCTTGGCTTCTGGGCCGAGCAGGCGAGGCGGCTCAGCTGGGCCACCGAACCGACCGAGACCCTCGACTGGTCCAACCCGCCCTTCGCGAAGTGGTTCGCGGACGGCAAGCTGAACGTGGCGTACAACTGCGTGGACCGGCACGTCGAGGCGGGCAACGGCGACCGGGTGGCCATCCACTTCGAGGGCGAGCCCGGCGACAGCCGCGCGATCACCTACGCCGAGCTCAAGGACGAAGTCAGCCGCGCCGCGAACGCCCTGACCGAGCTCGGTGTCCGCAAGGGCGACCGCGTCGCCGTCTACATGCCGATGATCCCCGAGACGGTCGTGGCGATGCTGGCCTGCGCCCGCATCGGCGCCGCGCACTCGGTGGTGTTCGGCGGCTTCTCGGCCGACGCGCTCGCGACCCGTATCCAGGACGCCGACGCCAAGGTCGTCATCACGGCCGACGGCGGCTACCGCCGCGGCAAGCCGGCCGCCCTCAAGCCTGCCGTGGACGACGCGATCGACCGCGTCGACAACGTCGAGCACGTCCTCGTCGTGCGCCGCACCGGCCAGGACGTCGCCTGGACCGAGGGCCGCGACGCGTGGTGGCACGAACTCGTCGAGCGCCAGTCCGCCGAGCACATTCCCGAGGCTTTTGAGGCCGAGCACCCGCTGTTCATCCTCTACACCAGCGGCACCACCGGGAAGCCGAAGGGCATCCTGCACACCTCCGGCGGTTACCTCACCCAGGCGGCGTACACCCACCACGCCGTCTTCGACCTCAAGCCGGAGACGGATGTCTACTGGTGCACGGCCGACGTCGGCTGGGTGACCGGCCACTCCTACATCGCGTACGGGCCGCTCGCCAACGGCGCGACCCAGGTCATGTACGAGGGCACCCCCGACACTCCGCACCAGGGCCGCTTCTGGGAGATCGTGCAGAAGTACGGCGTCACCATCCTGTACACGGCGCCGACCGCGATCCGTACGTTCATGAAGTGGGGAGACGACATCCCCGCCAAGTTCGACCTGTCCTCGCTGCGGGTGCTCGGCTCGGTCGGTGAGCCGATCAACCCGGAGGCCTGGATGTGGTACCGCGAGCACATCGGCGGCAACCGCTGCCCGATCGTGGACACCTGGTGGCAGACCGAGACCGGCGCCATGATGATCAGCCCCCTGCCCGGCGTCACCGCGACCAAGCCCGGCTCCGCCCAGCGCGCCCTGCCCGGCATCTCCGCCACCGTCGTCGACGACGAGGCCAACGAGGTTCCGAACGGAGGCGGCGGCTATCTCGTCCTCACCGAGCCGTGGCCTTCGATGCTCCGCACCATCTGGGGCGACGACCAGCGCTACATCGACACGTACTGGTCGCGCTTCGAGGGCAAGTACTTCGCGGGCGACGGCGCCAAGAAGGACGACGACGGCGACATCTGGCTGCTCGGCCGCGTCGACGACGTGATGCTGGTCTCCGGGCACAACATCTCCACCACCGAGGTGGAATCGGCGCTGGTCTCGCACCCGAAGGTCGCCGAGGCGGCGGTCGTCGGCGCGGCGGACGAGACGACGGGTCAGGCGATCGTGGCGTTCGTGATCCTGCGGGGTACGGCGAGCGAGGACGAGAACCTGGTGAACGACCTGCGCAACCACGTGGGCGCGACGCTCGGGCCGATCGCGAAGCCGAAGCGGGTGCTGCCGGTGGCGGAGCTGCCGAAGACCCGCTCGGGCAAGATCATGCGGCGGCTGCTGCGGGATGTCGCGGAGAACCGGCAGCTTGGCGATGTCACGACGCTCACCGACTCGTCGGTGATGGATCTGATCCAGACGAAGCTGCCGACGGCGGCCAGCGAGGACTGATTCAGTCGCCTGGGGAGGGGTCCGGCCGCGTGCGGCAGGACCCCTCCCTCGTGTGGGTTGTCGGAGCGGGCCTCGACAACCCCGGCCCCCACGACCCCTGACGCGGTGACTCCAAGCCGCGGGCGCACACAACCGCCCGCGACAGCGCGACGCGTGTCCCTTATGCCCCTTAAAGTGAGGCTCACCGGATACGCCCTTGCGCTCTAGGTAAACTAAGGACCGCGTCAATGACGCAGCAAGAAACCTAGGTGCGCCGGGAAGTCTGGTCGGCATGTGCTCCGTCCTGCCCACCCGACCGGAGGTCCCCCGACGTGGCCGCGCCCACCTCCACCCCCCGTAAGTTCCTCGGACGTCTCTCCCTCCCCGAGCGGACGTTCGTCACGGACGCGCTGCGGGCCGAGACCGTGGGTGGTGTCCTTCTTCTCGTCGCCGCCGTCGCCGCACTCATCTGGGCCAACACCCCCCTGGGTGACAGCTATGAATCCGTACGCGACTTCCACATAGGCCCCTCCGCCCTCGGCCTCGATCTCTCGATCGAGCACTGGGCCGCCGACGGGCTGCTCGCCATTTTCTTCTTCGTCGCCGGGATCGAGCTCAAGCGCGAACTCGTGGCCGGTGAGCTGCGCGAACCCAAGGCCGCCGCGCTGCCCGTGATCGCCGCGGTCTGCGGGATGGCCATGCCCGCGCTCGTCTATCTCGTCGTCACCACTGCCGGCGGCGGGTCCACTGAAGGCTGGGCCGTTCCGACCGCCACCGATATCGCCTTCGCGCTCGCCGTCCTCGCGGTCATCGGCACCTCGCTGCCCTCCGCGCTGCGCGCGTTCCTGCTCACCCTCGCCGTCGTCGATGATCTCTTTGCGATCCTGATCATCGCCGTCTTCTTCACCGACGAGCTGAACTTCGCGGCGCTGGGCGGTGCCGTCGTCGGCCTCGGTGTCTTCTGGCTGCTCCTGCACAAGGGCGTGCGCGGCTGGTACGTGTACGTCCCGATGGCTCTCGTCATCTGGGGGCTGACGTACAACAGCGGCATCCACGCCACGATCGCCGGTGTCGCCATGGGCCTGATGCTGCGCTGCACGAGGCGCGAGGGGGAGGAGCACTCCCCCGCCGAGCACATCGAGCACCTCGTACGGCCACTGTCCGCGGGACTCGCCGTACCGCTGTTCGCGCTCTTCTCCGCGGGAGTGATCGTCTCCGGCGACCTGCTCAGCGACGTCTTCACCGAGCCGGAGCCCCTCGGCGTCGTCCTCGGCCTGGTGGTCGGCAAGACCCTCGGCATCTTCGGCGGCACCTGGCTCGCCGCCCGCTTCACCCGGGCCGAGCTCAATGAGGATCTGGCCTGGCCGGACGTCTTCGCCGTCGCCGCGCTCGCCGGAATCGGCTTCACCGTCTCCCTCCTCATCGCCGAACTCGCCTTCGCGGGCAGCCCGGTGCTCACCGAGGAGGTCAAGGCCGCCGTCCTCATGGGCTCCCTGATCGCCGCCGTGTTCGCCGCGATTCTGCTGAAGCTGCGCGTACGGAAGTACAACGCGCTCGTCGAGGCGGAGGAGCGCGACGAGGACCAGGACGGCATCCCGGACATCTATGAACAGGACAAGCCGGAATACCACCTTCGGATGGCTGCGATCTACGAGGAGAAGGCCGCGGAGCACCGTCGCAAGGCCGAACTGGCGGGGGCGTCGCGCGAGGGCGGCGACAGTCCGGCATGATCTGACATCGGAACTGAGATCGGAACTGACATCGGATCCGCCGATGAGGAGAGGGAGTCAGCGATGAGCGACCCCGGCAACACCGCGGCGAACGTCGTCGGCGCCGAGCGCAGTCTCGGCCAGCTGGTCGCCTCGGCGACCGCCGAGATGTCCGCGCTCGTGCACGACGAGATCGCCCTGGCCAAGGCGGAACTGCGGCAGGACGTCCAGCGCGGCGTGATGGGCGGTGCGGCCTTCACCGTCGCGGGAGTGTTCGTGCTCTTCTCGCTGCCGGTGCTGAGCTTCGCGGCGGCGTACGGGATCCACAATCTGGGTCTCGGTCTGGCGTGGTCGTTCCTGATCGTGGGCGGTACGTATCTGGTGCTCGCGGCGCTGCTCGCGCTGCTGGCCGTGGCCAAGTTCAAGAAGGTCAAGCCGCCGGAGAAGTCCATCGCGTCGGCCAAACAGACGGCCGCCGTACTGCAGGGCGTCAAGCCGCACACCCGCCCGGCGCAGGACAAGGTCGCGGTCTGAGGACCACGGCCGCGGGGCCCGTGAGCACCGGCGGAGCATCCTCTGTCTCTCGCTCGTCGCTCCCTCCCGGGTGGGCATGGCGACCGTGGGGTGCTCACGTGTGGCACGCTCGTCTGCATGACGGCCCCTGATACCGGTTCTGGAAGCCCTGTACGCATCGATGGTCCCTGGACCCATCGCGACGTGGCGGCCAATGGTGCGCGCTTCCATATCGCCGAGATGGGCGATGGGCCTCTGGTGTTGCTGCTGCACGGCTTTCCTCAGTTCTGGTGGACCTGGCGGCACCAGCTGACCGCGCTCGCCGACGCCGGTTTCCGGGCGGTTGCGATGGATTTGCGGGGGGTGGGCGGCAGCGACCGTACGCCGCGGGGTTACGACCCCGCGAACCTCGCGCTCGACATCACCGGCGTGGTGCGCTCGCTCGGCGAGCCGGACGCGGCTCTGGTGGGCCACGACCTCGGCGGCTATCTGGCGTGGACCGCGGCGGTGATGCGGCCCAAGCTGGTGCGCCGGCTCGCGGTCTCCTCGATGCCGCACCCCCGGCGCTGGCGGTCGGCGATGCTCTCCGACTTCTCGCAGAGCCGGGCGGGCTCGTACATCTGGGGCTTCCAGCGGCCTTGGATTCCGGAGCGTCAGCTCCTCGCGGACGACGCGGCCTTGGTGGGCCGGCTCATCGAGGACTGGTCCGGGCCGCAGCTGCCGGAGGAGGACGCGATCGACGTCTACCGGCGGGCGATGAGCATCCCGTCGACGGCGCACTGCTCGATCGAGCCGTACCGGTGGATGGTGCGGTCGATGGCGCGGCCGGACGGGATCCAGTTCAACCGCCGGATGAAGCGCCCGGTGCGGGTGCCGACGCTGCATCTGCACGGCTCGCTGGACCCGGCGATGCGGACGCGCAGCGCGGCGGGCTCGGGCGAGTACGTCGAAGCGCCGTACCGCTGGCGGCTGTTCGACGGCCTCGGCCACTTTCCGCATGAGGAGGATCCGGCGGGGTTCTCCAAGGAGCTCATCGCCTGGCTGAAGGACCCGGAACCCGACCGCTAGCCCGGCGGGTGGCCCTGCGCCCACATCCTTGAACGCTTGTACGACGAACAGCCAATTGCCCGGCGCATAGGCCAATTGGCCGCCCCCGGCGCGGTTACCGACCATGGGGCACGGGCACACGTCGGTGTATGGGCTGGACGTACGACTACGGTGACGCAGCACGCAACCGCCGCTCGGCCAATGGGCCGGTCACCCGCGAGAGGGGTGGCTCCCAAGGTGAGGGCCATGAGCATCCCGGGCAGGGGATCGGCATTCCGCGCATCCTGCAGCGCCGGGCCCGATGGGTCTCGGCTCGGCTGCGGCATACCCGCGGCTGACAGCCCAGGCGGCTCAGGGCTGAACCGTACGGCTCCTCGTACGGCTCACGGCCGGCCCGTACGGCTCCTCGTACGGCTCACGGCCGGCCCGTACGGCTCCTCGTACGGCTCACGGTCGGCCCGTACAGCACCTCGTACGGCCTAACGCCGCCCCGAACAGCACCCCGTACGGCTGACGGCTACAGCGCGCACCCCTGGCTGTCGACCTGCTGGTTCGCGGTCAGGCCGAACGAGATGTCCTCGCGGATCTCGTCGACCGACAGCGCGTAACCGGTGTTCGGGTCGTCCAGCGAACGGGCGAAGATCACGCCGTACACCCTGCCGTCGGGCGTGAGCAGCGGGCCGCCGGAGTTGCCCTGACGGACCGTCGTGAACAGCGAGTAGACGTCACGGCGCACCGTGCCGCGGTGGTAGATGTCCGGGCCGTTGGCGTTGATCCGGCCGCGGACGCGGGCTGAGCGCACGTCGTACGAGCCGTTCTCCGGGAAGCCCGCGACGATCGCGCTGTTGCCGCTGCGCGCGTCCGTGTCGGCGAACTGGAGCGGCCGCGCCTTCAGATCGGGCACGTCCAGTACGGCGATGTCGCGCTGCCAGTCGTAGAGCACGACCTTCGCGTCGTACAGCTTGCCCTCACCGCCGATCTGGACGGTCGGCTCGTCGACGCCGCCGACGACATGGGCGTTGGTCATCACGCGGCGGTCGGAGAAGACGAAGCCCGTGCCTTCGAGCACCTTGCCGCAGCTCTGGGCCGTGCCGACGACCTTGACGATGGACCGCTGGGCGCGGGCGGCCACCGGGCTGCCCGCGAGCGCCGGGTCGGGCGCCTGGACCTCGGTGATGGGCTCGTTCGAGAACGGGCTGAAGACCTGCGGGAAGCCGTTCTGCGCGAGGACGGAGGAAAAGTCCGTGAACCAGGTGTTGGCCTGACTCGGCATCACCCGGGAGACCCCGAGCAGCACCTTGGAGCTGCGGACCTCTTTGCCGAGCGTCGGCAGGGCGGTCCCGGCGAGTGCGGAGCCGATCAGCCACGCGACCAGCAGCATCGCCACGACGTTGACCAGCGCGCCCCCGGTCGCGTCCAGGGCACGCGCGGGCGTCCAGGTGATGTACCTGCGGAGTTTGTTGCCGAGGTGGGTGGTGAAGGCCTGCCCCACCGAGGCGCAGACGATCACGATGACGACGGCCACGACCGCTGCCGTGGTGGACACGTCGGAATCGTTCGTCAGCTGACCCCAGAGCACGGGCAGCAGATACACGGCGACGAGACCGCCACCGAGGAAACCGATCACCGAAAGGATGCCGACGACGAAACCCTGTCGGTAGCCGACGATCGCGAACCACACGGCGGCGACCAGCAACAGAATGTCCAGCACGTTCACCGTCATTTGCCTCGCAGATTCGTCGGCGCCTGCTCCGATCGGCTGGAGCGGCGGGGTTCAGCCTGTCATGAGCGCCAGTCGAGCGGGACCTGCTTGGCGCGGTCCCATGGTCGTTCCCATCCGGCGAAATGCAGAATGCGGTCGATCACACCCGCGGTAAAACCCCAGACCAGAGCCCCCTCGACCATAAAGGCCGGACCGCTGTGCCCGCTCGGGTGCACGGCCGTCGCACGGTTGGCCGGGTCCGTGAGATCCACCACGGGCACCGTGAAGACCCTCGCGGTCTCGGCGGGGTCGACCGCTCCGACAGGGCTCGGGGTGCGCCACCATCCCAGTACGGGCGTGACGACGAAACTGCTCACCGGGATGTAGAGCTTGGGCAGCACGCCGAAGATCTGGACGCCCGCCGGGTCGAGGCCCGTCTCCTCCTCGGCCTCGCGCAGCGCGGCGCGCAGTGGCCCGGTGGTGGCCGGATCGCCGTCCTCGGGATCGAGCGCACCGCCGGGGAAGGAGGGCTGCCCGGGATGCGAGCGCAGGCTCCCGGCGCGCTCCATGAGCAGCAGCTCGGGCCCATTACTGCCCTCGCCCAGCAGGATCAGGACGGCGGACTGCCGGCCGCGGCCGCTCTCGGGCGGCAGAAAACGGCTGAGCTGCTCGGGCTCGACGGTGTCCGCGGCGCGCACGACGGGGTCGAGCCAGGCGGGCAGACCGTCGGTGGTGACGACCACCTCGTGGTCGTAGTTCTGCTCGTACGTCTCTTCTCCTGCGCGCATCATCGGCCCCCCTCGTTCACAACGCCTCGGGGCGCGTGGATGGTTCCGCCGCTCCTTCTCGGGGACGTCACCCGCCCGCCCCGAGCGGCGGGGCCGGCTTGCCCGGGTAGTCCGGGGGCGGGTTCAGGCGCTGGCCGGGCTGGCCGCCCTTCTCGTACTTGAGCAGCTTCTTCGCCTTCTCGGGGTCCGTCTCGCCCTCTCCGTACGCCGGGCAGAGGTGCGCGATCGGGCAGACACCGCAGGCGGGCTTGCGGGCGTGGCACATACGGCGGCCGTGGAAGATCACCCGGTGCGAGAGCATCGTCCACTCGCTCTTGGGGAAGATCGCGGCCATCTCCGCCTCGATCTTCACCGGGTCCTCCTGCTCGGTGAGCTTCCAGCGGCGCACCAGGCGCTGGAAGTGGGTGTCGACGGTGATGCCGGGCACACCGAACGCATTGCCGAGGACCACGAACGCCGTCTTGCGGCCCACTCCCGGCAGTTTCACCAGGTCGTCGAGGCGGCCGGGGACCTTGCCGCCGAAGTCGTCACGGATCGCGGTCGCGAGGCCCATGATCGACTTGGTCTTGGCCCGGAAGAACCCTGTCGGGCGGATGAGCTCCTCGACCTCCTCCGGATTCGCGGCGGCGAGATCCTCGGGTGTCGGGTACTTCGCGAAGAGCGCGGGCGTCGTCTGGTTCACCCGCAGGTCCGTCGTCTGGGCGGACAGGACCGTGGCGACGAGCAGCTCGAAGGGGTTGGTGAAGTCCAGCTCCGGGTGGGCGTACGGATAGACCTCGGCGAGCTCCCGATTGATCCGGCGCGCGCGGCGGACCATGGCCAGCCGCGATTCCGGTTTGGGCGATTTGCTCGTTCTCTTAGGGCCGAGCGGGGGCTGTTCGCCCACAGCGGAATTCTGCTTTCCGGACACGCTCCCAGCCCCCTTGGCCTGCGCTCTCACCGGCGAATTGGACACCCGGTCAGCCTACGGGCAGGCACTGACATCCGCCCCGGTCACAGCCAATCAGGACCCAATCGGGCCCCTGCCGCACGAACAGGCGCTCCAGTGCGTCAGACTTGGTGTGATTGATCGCACGGTTTTACGGCCAGGGATCCGACCTGCGCCCGCACCTCGGGTACCCGGTCCGGCATCATGGGCCACGGTCCCTGAGCAGGTCGACAAGGAGAGAACACGTGGACGACGTTCTGCGGCGCGCCCCGCTCTTCGCGGCGCTCGATGACGAGCAGGCCGCGGAGCTCCGCGCCTCGATGAGTGAAGTGACGCTCGCCCGCGGCGACGCGCTCTTCCACGAGGGCGACCCCGGCGACCGCCTCTACGTGGTAACCGAAGGCAAGGTCAAGCTCCACCGCACGTCCCCCGACGGCCGCGAGAACATGCTCGCCGTCCTCGGCCCGGGCGAGCTCATCGGCGAGCTGTCCCTCTTCGACCCCGGCCCGCGCACCGCGACCGCCACCGCGCTGACCGAGGTGAAGCTCCTCGGCCTCGGCCACGGCGATCTGCAGCCCTGGCTGAACGCCCGGCCGGAGGTGGCCACCGCGCTGCTGCGCGCCGTCGCCCGCCGGCTGCGCAAGACCAACGACCAGATGTCCGACCTGGTCTTCTCCGACGTACCGGGCCGTGTGGCCCGTGCGCTCCTCGACCTGTCGCGCCGCTTCGGCGTGCAGTCGGAGGAGGGCATTCACGTCGTCCACGACCTGACCCAGGAAGAGCTGGCCCAGCTGGTCGGCGCCTCCCGCGAGACCGTGAACAAGGCGCTGGCCGACTTCGCGCAGCGCGGCTGGCTGCGGCTGGAGGCGCGGGCCGTGATCCTGCTGGATGTGGAGCGCCTCGCCAAGCGTTCGCGCTGAGTCAGCTCGTACGGGAGTACGGGAAGGGCCGCCCCCACCGGGAGCGGCCCTTCCCGCATGTCTGCGTCAGTTCTTGGTGCCGTCCACGATCAGCGGGTTGGCGCTGCCGCCGCCGCAGGGCACCGCGTACACCGGGTGCTTCGCCGCCGCCTCCTTGAAGGCGTCGATGCACTGGTTGGTCAGCACCTTGTCGGTGAGCGAGTCGTTCAGGATCTTGTTGGCCTTGGCGATGCCCTCGGCCTCGATCCGGCGGCGCTCGGCCTCTGCCTTGGCGGTGCGTGCCGCTTCCGTCGCCCGCTCGGTCGCCTGCTGCTGCTGGATCTTGCGGTCGATCTGGTCCTGCAGCCGGTCGGACGGCTTCACATTGCGCAGATTGACGGTGGTGACGTCGATCCCGCGCGGAGCGAGCCGCTCCTTGATCCGGTCGGCGATCTCGCTGTTGATCGTCTCCCGGGCCGAGCTGTAGCCCTCTTCGCTGGTGTGGCGGGCGAAGACGTTACGGACGATCTCCCGGCTGTCCGGGAAGACCAGGCGCTGCTGAATCGCGTCCTCGCTGCCCGCGAGCCGGTACAGCTCGACGGCCTTGGCGGGCGTCACCGCCCACTTCACGGTGAGCTCCGCGTACATCACACCGCCCTGCGAGGAGCGCACCTCGACCACGTCCTTGTCGGAGAGGCTGAGGTCCACGGGGCGGGTGGAGAACGTCGTGACGTTGGTGAACGGCGAGGTGATGTTCATCCCCGGCGTCATGGGCGATCCGACCTTGCCGAAGGTGACCGGGACGCCGACCTCATAAGCGCCGATGACATGCACACAGCTGGCGATCCCCGCGAAGAGGCCAGCGAGCAGCGCCCCCAGCGCGCCGAGCTTGAGCCCGCGCTTGTCGCTGCCGCGGCTGACGAAGAACATCACGGCTGCCGCGATGACGAGCAGGATGAAGAGCACAAACACGCTGGTCCCCCCAGGAACGGTGTCAGAAAGTAAGCGGAGCGTAAAGCACCGGCCAATGAACCCGACGCCTGGGGGCCTGCCGGCGGTTTCCGCCCGGAACACAGTTCAGATCAGGACAGGACTCAGTTCAGGACGGGTTCAGATCAGGCCGTGCTCGCGCAGATACTCCAGCTGCGCCCGCACCGACAGTTCCGCCGCCGGCCACAGCGACCTGTCCACGTCCGCGTACACCTGCGCCACCACGTCGGCCGCGCTGACATGCCCGTCCTCGACGGCCGTCTCCACCTGGGCGAGGCGGTGCGCCCGGTGGGCCAGATAGAACTCGACCGCGCCCTGTGCGTCGTCGAGTACGGGCCCGTGGCCCGGCAGGACCGTGTGCACCCCGTCGTCGACCGTGAGCGAGCGCAGCCTGCGCAGTGAGTCGAGGTAGTCGCCGAGCCGCCCGTCCGGGTGGGCGACGACCGTCGTGCCGCGCCCGAGGATCGTGTCGCCGGTCAGTACGGCCCGGTCGGCCGGCAGATGGAAGCAGAGCGAGTCGGCGGTGTGGCCGGGCGTGGGGACGACTCTCATCTCGAGGCCGCCGACCCTGATCACGTCGCCCGCCGCGAGCCCTTCGTCGCCGAGACGCAGCGCCGGGTCGAGGGCGCGGACCTTCGTACCCGTCAGCTCCGCGAACCGGGCGGCGCCCTCCGCGTGGTCGGGGTGGCCGTGGGTGAGCAGGGTCAGGGCGACCCGCTTGCCCGCCTTCTCGGCGGTCGCGACGACGGTCTGCAGATGGCCGTCGTCGTCAGGGCCCGGGTCGATGACGACGGCGAGCTCGGAGTCGGGCTCGGAGACGATCCAGGTGTTCGTGCCGTCGAGGGTCATGGCGGAGGCATTGGGCGCGAGGACGTTCACGGCGCGTGCGGTGGCGGGTCCCGACAGCACGCCCCCGCGCGGCTGCCCGGGCAGAGCGGCTGCTTCGGTCATCGCGCACCTCCGGCACGCCGCCGTATCGCGGCGTTCTCCGTCATCGCGAGCCCTCCGTCGGGATGTGCTTGGTGAACTCGTCGTGCCCCGGCCAGCTCAGCACGAGCTGCCCCTGGTCGTCCAGCCGTGCCTGGGCCAGTACGGGAGTGAGGTCCTGCTCCCCGGCGGCGGCGAGCGCGTCCGCGGCTGTCCGGTACGGCTCCAGCGCCCGCAGCGTGGCGACCGTGGGCGGCATCATCAGCAGATCGCCCTTGTCGTAGCCCGCGGCCCCTTCGACCGGGCGGATCCAGACGGTGCGGTCCGCCTCCGTCGACGCGTTCCGCGTCCGCTGGCCCTCGGGCAGGGCTGCCACGAAGAACCAGGTGTCGTAGCGCCGCGGCTCGAACTCGGGGGTGATCCACCGCGCCCATGCGGCAAGGAGGTCCGAGCGCAGTACCAGGCCCCGCCGGTCCAGAAAGTCCGCGAAGGAGAGCTCCCGCTCGACCAGCGCCCGCCGGTCGGCCTCCCAGTCGTCGCCCGTCGTGTCGCCGACGACCGTGCCGGGCGTCTCCCCCGCGAGCAGGACGCCCGCCTCCTCGTACGTCTCGCGCACGGCCGCGCACACGATGGCCTGGGCCGATGCCTGGTCCACGCCGAGACGGTCGGCCCAGGCCTGCAGCGAGGGACCCGCCCAGCGCACCAGATGGTCGTGGTCGCGCGGGTCGACGCCGCCGCCGGGATATGCGTACGCGCCTCCGGCGAAGGCCATGGAGGCGCGTCGGCGCAGCATGTGGACGGCAGGGCCGTCCGCGGTGTCGCGCAACAGCATCACGGTCGCGGCCCGCTTCGGCGTCACGGCGGTGAGCTCACCGCTCGCGAGTGCGCGAATCCGGTCCGGCCACTCCGGCGGGTACCACTGACCATTGGACATGGCCGGAGGCTATCCGCTCTCGTCGGGATGTTCGAGGGGCGGCCGCAAGCGCCGCCCCTCGCGGCGCCTGCGCTCAGGTGCCGGCGTTGGAGTTGCCGCGGAGCTTCACGTTCGCGGTACTCGCGTTCTTGATCGCCGTTTCGATCTGGGCCATCGACGAACCCGAGCCGATCCCTGGCACGGTCGCCGAGTTCACCGCGTACAGCATGAAGGTGTACGGATGCGTCGAGCCTCCGGGGCACGGCCCGAAGAACTTCTGCGCGTTCGCCCCGCTGCCCATGGCCTTCTGCTTGGCGCCGTCCTGGCCGGGGACGTCGAAGCCCGATCCGAGACCCTCGGGGAGGGAGAGCCTGGCCGCCGGGATGTCCCAGATCGCCCAGTGCAGCTTGTTGCCGCTGTTGGCGACGTCGGCGAAGACGATGGCATAGCTATTCGCCCCGGAGCTGCCCGCGCCCCAGGCCAGCGGCGGCGACGGATCCTGGCCCGCCGTGCCGTCCCCGGCGCAGGTGTACTTCGCCGGGATGGTGGCGTTGTCGTTGAAAGCACTGCTGGTCAGCTTGAACTCGCCGGGCTGCGGGCTGCCGCCCGAGTAGACGATGTCGATCAAGAGGACCCTGTCGTTGCCCGCCGTGCCGTCCTTGTCGGTCGACGTGGTGAGCCAGATGTCGCCGTCGTGGTCGACCTCGACGGTGCGCAGCCGGTCGTAAGTGCCCTGGAAGTACGTCTTCTGCTCGACCAGGTTGGAGTTGGCGTCGATACGCAGCCGGTAGACGCGCTCGCCGACGGTGGTGGCGACGAAGACGTGGTCGTTGATGATGGTCAGGCCGCTGGGTGAGGCCGAGGACGTGGGCCACGTCTTCTTGGGTGCGATGTAGCCGGAGCAACTTCCGCTGGTGCCCTCACAGTTGGGCCAGCCGTAGTTGCCGCCCTTCTGGATCAGGTTGACCTCGTCCATGATGCTGTTGCCGAACTCCGCCTGCCACAGGCGGCCCTGGGAGTCGAAGTCCAGGCCCTGCGGGTTGCGGTGGCCGAGCGACCAGACGGCGTTGCCGAAGGGATTGTCCGACGGGACGGTGCCGTCGGGGTTGATGCGCAGGATCTTTCCGTTGAGCGAGTTCTTGTCCTGAGCCCGGCTGCCGCTCTGGGCGTCGCCCATCGACGCGTACAGCTTGCCGTCCGGACCGAAGCGCAGCCGTCCGCCGTTGTGGAAGCGGCTCTTCTCCATGCCCTGGAGAAGGATCTTGTAGTCGCTGAGCGCGTTGTTCTCGTACTTCATCCGCACGATGCGGTTGCCCTCGGACGCGGAGTGGGTGAAGTAGAGATAGTGGTCCGTCGTGAAGCCCGGGCTGATCTCGATGCCGAGCAGACCGCCCTCCCCGCCCGTGCCGACCGCGCCCGGGACCTTGCCGATCAGCGTCTTCTGGCCCGACTTGGTGAGCCGGTAGACGTTGAAGGTGTTCCGCTCGGTGTAGATGCCGGAGCCGTCGGGGAGAAAGCCCAAACCCCAGGCCACGTCCACGCCGCCGGCGAGCGTGGAGACGGTGCCCGGGTCGGGGACGCCGCCGGGCCGGCTGCCGCCGGTCGTGACGGTGATCTCCGGTCCGAACCCGGACTTGTTGCCCTTCAGGTCGAAGGCCCTGACCTTGAACTTGTACGCGGTGTTGGCTTTCAGGCCAGCGATGGTCGTCGACGTGGAGTCGGAGCTTCCGGCGGCCGCGCCGTCGCGGTAGATGTCGTACCCGGTGACCTTCACATTGTCCGTGGAGGGGTTCCAGGCGAGGTCGACGCTGGTCGCGGTCTTTCCGGTGGAGCGCAGGTTGCCCGGGACGCTCGGCGCCTCGTTGTCCGGCGGGGCGGGCAGGGTGGCGATGGTGACGGCGTTGCTCGCGGCCGAGACATTGGCGGCGGCGTCACGGGCGAAGACCGTCCAGTCGTACGAGGTCTCGGGGTTGAGGCCCTCCACCGTGGCGGCGAGCGTGCTGCCGTCGACGCTCTTCATCAGCTGGCCGTGCTGGTAGATGTCGTAGCCGGTGACCTTGACGTTGTCGGTGGACGCGTCCCAGGCCAGCGAGACGGTGCTCGCCGTCGGCTCCTTGTCCTTGCGCAGATCGGCGGGCGGGGTCGGCTTCTCGGTGTCGGCCGGGCCGCTCGCGGTGACGGTGAGCTTGTCCAGGTTGGGGCCGTCGCCCGCGGAGGTGGTGGCACGGATCTTGTTGGAGCCCGCCTTGAGGGCCGCGTTGGCCGTGACGGTCTTCCAGGTGGTCCAGGCGCCGGTGACGGGGAAGGCGAGGTCGTCGGCGACCGGGGTGCCGTTCACCGTGATGTCCATCGCGCGGCTCGCGGTGGAGCCGTTGGCGTAGCGGAAGTCCAGCTTGGCGCCCGCGGCCTGCGCGGAGTCGACAGTGAACTCCACAGAAGCGCCCGCCACTGCCTGGAAGTTGACGAAGCCGGTGCCGGAGTACCCGGCGTGGTTGGACTCGACGGCGCCCTGGGAGATCGTCCCGGACTCGGCCTCGTAGTCGGTGCCTGCCTGGCCGTCGGCGGGAGTGACGTCGATGAAGTCCAGGTTGGGGCCGCCCTCGGCGGCGGTGGCGGTGGCGCGGACGGTGTTGGTGCCCGCCTTGAGCGTCACCGTGGTGGTCACGGTGGACCAGGTGGTCCAGGCGCCGGTGGGCTGGAAGGCCAGACTGGCCGCGGCGACGCTGCCGTTCACCGAGATGTTCAGCGGGCGGTTGCCGGTGGTGGCGTTGGCGAAGCCGAGGGCCAGGGTGGCGCTGCCCGCGGCGGGGGCGTTCACGGTGAACTCGACATAACCGCCGGCGACATTGGTGTAGTTGACGAAACCGGTGCCGGAGAAGCCGGTGTGGTTGGACTCGACGGCGCCCTGGGAGATGGTTGCCGATTCGGCTTCGTAGCGGACGGGTGCGGCGTTCACGGTCGTTCGGGCGGTGGGCTGGGCAGTACTCAGGGCCGGAAGGGCCACGGTTAACGCTGCGGTGGCCGCGGCCACGAGTGCGGCGCAGACCGATCTGCGCGACCGGTGGGGGGTTGGTGCCACGGATCCCTCCTGCGTTCAGATGGTTAGGAAACGTTCCTAACCATGGACAGGTCACACCCGTCGACGCGTCCACGTCAAGAGAGATGCAAGGGATTACCGAAGACGAGTAGGGCCCCGCGTCCGCCGGAAAACCGGCGGACACGGGGCCCCATACGATGCTTGACCTGGAGCTTCGACTTCGCACAAGCTCCGCTCCGTGCTGAACGATCAGTCAGTCCCGCACGGCGGCTCAGGCCCGCACGGCACGTAAGTCCCTCAGCAGTTCAGTCCTCGACAGTGCATCAGTCCTGGACGAGCTCCACCTGGATCTCGACCTCGACCGGAGCGTCCAGCGGCAGCACCGCGACGCCCACCGCGCTGCGCGCGTGCACACCCTTGTCGCCGAACACCGCGCCGAGCAGCTCGCTGGTGCCGTTCAGCACGGCGGGCTGGCCGGTGAAGTCCGCGGCCGAAGCGACAAAGCCGACAACCTTCACGACGCGGGCGACCCGGTCCAGATCGCCGACGACCGACTTCACCGCGGCCAACGCGTTCAGCCCACAGGTGCGCGCAAGCTCCTTGGCCTCCTCGGGGGTGACCTCGGCGCCCACCTTGCCGGTGACCGGAAGTTTGCCCCCCACCATCGGAAGCTGGCCGGCGGTGTAGACGTACGCACCCGACCTCACCGCCGGCTGGTACGCCGCCAGCGGCGGCACGACCTCCGGCAGCGTCAGCCCGAGTTCGGCGAGCTTCGCCTCGACAACGCCGCTCACGACTGCTTCTCCCGCTTCAGGTACGCCACGAGCTGCTCGGGGTTGTTCGGCCCGGGAACGACCTGGACGAGCTCCCAGCCGTCCTCGCCCCAGGTGTCCAGAATCTGCTTGGTCGCGTGCACGAGAAGGGGCACGGTCGCGTATTCCCACTTGGTCATGGAGCCGACTGTAGCCGCACCGGCCAGCCGCCTCGTGACGCAGCCCGCAGGCAGCCTCCTGCATGGGCGACAGCCCGACTGGTTAGACGCCTCACGAAGCTAAGAGTCAAGCCGCAGCGGCAAGCCGAGTGGGGAACGCCGTCATTTCGTCGAACAGCTCGTGGCCCTGCAGGCAGTGGTAGAGCTGACCGAGCATTCGGTTGAAGAGGTTGCGCAGAGCGGACGCGTGCCAATCCCCGTGCTCGTCTCGGCGTCGACGGTAGTGCGCCTTGGCGCCAGGGGAGCCGTTCGGGGCGGCGAAGGCCCAGAGGTAGCCGGCGTGGTTGAGGCGGTCGTTCTTGATCCGCCGTCGGGTGATGCTGGACTTCTTGCCGGAGGCCCGGGTGATGGGCGAGGCGCCCGCGTATGCCTTCAGACCGCGGGCGTCCGCGAAGCGAGCGTGGTCGTCTCCGATCTCGGCCAGCACCCGGGCGCCCAGTTGGACGCCGAGACCCGGGAAGCTCAAGATCACTTCAGCGTCCGGGTGCTGAGGGAAAGTCTCTTCCACCGCCTTCGCCAGGTCGTCGGCCGCCGTGCAGGCGGCTTCCAGTTGGCCCAACAGGGCGAGCATCTGCTTGCCGAGTGCGTCTTCGACGAGGGGGGACTGGTGGGCCCAGTCGGCGCGGAAGGCCTCACGGAGCCGCGCGGCTTCGTCGGCGATGCCCCGCTGGCGGCCTGCTCGCTTGAGCGCGGCCTGGATCTGCGTGCGGGTCAGCCGTGCGGCCTTGGCCGGCGTGGGGGCGAGCCTGAGCAGCTCGCGACCCTCCGGCCGGCACAGTCCGTTCTGCCAGGTGGAGAAGGCGTCCAGGGCTGCAGGGTAGTACTCGCGCAGGAGAGAGCGGAGTTGGTTGGCGATCTGCTGCCGGTTCCAGGTCGCGTCCTGCTGGGCGCGGGCAAGGACCGCGATGGCGCGGGCCAGGTCGCTGTCGTCGGGCAGAGGACGGTGGGCGTGCATGTCGGTCCGCAGCACGTTGGCGAGAACGAGGGCGTCGCCGGGGTCGGACTTCTTGCGCGAGACGGAGTGACGGTCGCGATAGCGGGCCGCGGCCATCGGGTTGATCGCGAAGACCTTCCGCTTTCCCTGCCGCAGCACCGCAACGAGCAGGCCGCGGGAGGTTTCGATGGCGACCGGGATCGGATCGTCTTCGGTGTCGCCGTACTCGGCGAGCAGGTCCAACAAGATCTTGTAGCCGGCGGCATCATCGGTGATGTGCCGCTTGGCCAGTAACTCGCCGGAGTCGTTGACCAGGGCGACGTCGTGCGTCCTTTCCGCCCAGTCGATTCCGCAGTAGATCAAGGTAGTTCCTTCCCCGATGGTGCAGGTGTTTGCGCTGGTCACGAGCGCATGCGGGCCACGCGGCTACCTAATTCCAGGTCTCAACCGCACAGGCTGGACCGACGCCTCACTAGCCGTGTTCGTGGCACCAGCGCACCGCGCGGGCCTCGGTCTACTCGGGAGCTCATACGGCTCGGGGGCAACAAGAGGTCACCGTGCGGAGGGCTCGCACCACCAACACCAACGAGTGATCAAGCGAGTAGGTGTTGACGCTTCATAGGTGCCGAGCGTCGTCGCTCTGGCTAGAGGCATCGAGGCCAGGTCCAGCGGAGACGTCCGCTCGGCGCCCATGGAACATCGCCACCCACTGCGTCAGTGGTGGCGGCCGCGGAGGCGCCGGACGCCGCCACTCTTCACTCAGGCGTTCACGCCGGGTTGAGCGAAGGCATCCGTCCGGTGCCCGTGCAGCCACCACCACAAGCGCAAGGCCCGCCCGCACGCTCTAACCAGAGGCTTCACAAGCCCAGCTCGAATCAGGCGTAACGGACCTCACTACTCGAACACCCCGGCTACCCCACCCGGAGCCACCGGAGTGCTTAAGAAGGAATTAGGCTCGAATACGTGAGCAGGCTCCAGGTCGTCAGCGGCAAGGGTGGTACCGGTAAGACGACGGTGGCCGCCGCCCTCGCGCTGGCCCTCGCAACCGAGGGAAAGCGCACTCTCCTTGTGGAGGTCGAGGGCAGACAGGGCATCGCACAGCTCTTCGAGACGGAGGCGCTTCCTTACGAGGAGCGGAAAATCGCCGTCTCGTCGGGCGGCGGCGAGGTGTTCGCGCTGGCCATCGACGCCGAGCGCGCGCTCCTCGACTATCTGCAGATGTTCTACAAACTGGGCACCGCGGGACGCGCGCTCAAGAAGCTCGGCGCGATCGACTTCGCGACAACCATCGCGCCCGGTGTCCGCGACGTACTGCTGACCGGCAAGGCTTGCGAGGCCGTACGCCGCAGGACCAAGCAGGGCCCCTACGTCTACGACTACGTGGTGATGGACGCCCCGCCCACCGGCCGCATCACGCGCTTCCTCAATGTGAACGACGAGGTGGCGGGCCTGGCCAAGTTCGGCCCGATACACAATCAGGCCCAGGCCGTGATGCGCGTGCTCAAGTCCCCCGAGACCGCGGTCCATCTGGTGACGCTCCTGGAGGAGATGCCCGTCCAGGAGACCGCGGACGGCATCGCCGAGCTGCGCGCCGCCGACCTGCCCGTCGGCAAGGTCATCGTGAACATGGTGCGCCCCCACATCCTCGACGAGGAGGCGGTGCGCGACGCCGCGGGCGACCGGCGCGCGGACATCGCCAAAACGCTCACGGCGGCGGGCGTCAGCGGCTCGGCAAAGCTCGTCACTCCGCTCCTGGAGCAGGCCGCCGACCACGCCCAGCGCGTGGAGCTGGAGCGCGAGCAGCGCGCGGCACTGGCCGGCTTCGGCCTGCCCACGTACGAACTCCCTCTGCTGAGCGAGGGAGTCGACCTGGCGGGGCTCTACCGGCTGTCGAAGGAACTGCGGAAGCAAGGGACCGGCTCATGACCCTGGACGCGGCGGCCGCTCTGGAAGTCGACCCGCTGATCGACGACCCCGCGACCCGCATCATCGTGTGCTGCGGCGCGGGAGGCGTCGGCAAGACCACGACCGCCGCGGCCCTCGGTGTACGGGCGGCGGAGCGCGGTCGCAAGGTCGTCGTCCTCACCATCGACCCGGCCCGCAGGCTCGCCCAGTCCATGGGCATCGACTCCCTGGACAACACCCCGCGCCGGGTCAAGGGCATCGAGGGCGAGGGAGAACTGCACGCCATGATGCTCGACATGAAGCGGACCTTCGACGAGATCGTCGAGGCGCACGCGGACGCCGATCGGGCCCGGGCGATCCTGGAGAACCCCTTCTACCAGTCCCTGTCGGCCGGTTTCGCGGGCACGCAGGAGTACATGGCGATGGAGAAGCTGGGGCAGCTGCGCGCCCGTGACGAGTGGGACCTGATCGTCGTCGACACTCCGCCCTCGCGCTCGGCGCTGGACTTCCTCGATGCGCCCGGGCGTCTCGGGTCCTTCCTGGACGGGAAGTTCATCAAGCTGCTGATGGCGCCGGCGAAGATGGGCGGCCGGGCGGGGATGAAGTTCCTCAATGTCGGCATGTCGATGATGACGGGGACACTCGGCAAACTGCTCGGCGGTCAACTCCTGCGCGATGTGCAGACGTTCGTCGGCGCGATGGACACCATGTTCGGCGGCTTCCGCACCCGCGCCGATGCCACCTACCGGCTGCTGCAGGCGCCCGGTACCGCCTTCCTGGTGGTGGCGGCGCCCGAGAGGGACGCGCTGCGGGAGGCGGCGTACTTCGTGGAGCGGCTGGCGGCGGAGGAGATGCCGCTGGCCGGTCTGGTGCTCAACCGGGTCCATGGCAGCGGCGCCGCCCGCCTGTCGGCCGAGCGGGCGCTGGCGGCCGCAGAAAATCTTGATGAGGGCCGCATTGTGGATCAAAGGTCCGGGAAGACTGGTGTTCGTGACTCCACGGCCGCCTCTCCCGATTCCCAGCCCGTGGACGACACCACCCCCGAGGAACACACGCCCGCGGACCACACCACAGAACAGCTGACGGCGGGTCTGCTGCGCCTGCACGCCGAACGGATGCAGGTGCTCGCGCGCGAACAGCGCACGCGCGACCGTTTCACCGCGCTCCACCCCGAGGTGGCGGTGACCCAAGTGCCCGCCCTGCCCGGCGATGTACACGATCTCGCGGGGCTGCGGGCCATCGGTGACCGGCTCGCGACCGGCGGTTCCGCTCCGGCCGGAGCTGTGTAATCGGACGCCGTGTACACAGACACAGACGCCGTGAAGACAAGCGCCGCCTAAGAAGCGCCGTATAAACAAACAGCGGTGGGCTACCCCACCGCCGCGTACGTCTCGTATGTCTCGTCGTCGTCGAGGCCCACGGGCAGGATGCCCGCGCTGCGCTCGTACTCCGTACGCGCGGTCTCGAGCAGCCTGCGCCATGAGGTGACCGTGGGACGCCTGCGCAGCAGTGCGCGCCGTTCCCGCTCGGTCATTCCACCCCAGACGCCGAACTCGACGCGATTGTCGAGCGCATCGGCCAGGCACTCGGTCCGCACCGGACAACCGGTGCACACCGCCTTGGCCCTGTTCTGCGCTGCCCCTTGTACGAACAGTTCATCCGGATCGGTAGTGCGGCAGGCTGCCTGCGCACTCCAGTCGGTTACCCAGCCCATGCCGGCGCCGTCCTCTCCCGAATCGAGGCTCCCCCACGGCGGCAGCGGCATATTCACCGCTGCCAGTTGAGGACGTTACGGAAGGTGGGCACAGCGCAACACCCCCTTCGGGCCCAATCTTGAATGGCCCGAACGGACTATGCGTACGCGGCAGATCACCCAGGGGAGTGAGCTGAGGGCATACGTCACTATCCCGACAAAAAGGGACAGATTAGTTGAGTCACAACGGACGTCGGGCGACGCATGAGGCGGATTCGGACAGCAGCCCGCCGGCTTCGGGTACAGCGGGAATCCGGGAAGGCCTTGATGCAGAACCGCACTGCTGTGACAGTTGTGAGCAGCTTAGGCCAAGGCCTATACGCGTGTCCGGCGAATGAGAACGTAGGCTGCCCCCATGCCAAAGAAGCGCTCCGGCGGAGGTCTGACAGGGCCCCAGCAGGCCGCCAAGTTCCTCGGTGTCAGCGTGCTCTCCGGAGCCGTGCTGGCAGGCATCGCCCTGCCCGCCGTCGGTGCGCTGGGCCTCGCGGCCAAGGGAACGGTCAAGGGATTCGACGAGATCCCGGCCAATCTCAAGACTCCGCCGCTGAGTCAGCGCACCACGATCCTGGACTCGCAGGGCGGGCAGATCGCCACGGTCTACTCACGCGACCGCACGGTGGTGTCGCTCAAGGACGTCTCCCCGTACATGCAGCAGGCGATCGTCGCGATCGAGGACTCACGCTTCTACGAGCACGGCGCGATCGACCTCAAGGGCGTCCTGCGCGCGCTCAACCGCAACGCGCAGTCGGGCGCCGTCTCCCAGGGCGCCTCGACCCTGACCCAGCAGTACGTGAAGAACGTCTTCGTCGAGGAGGCCGGCGACGACGCCGACAAGGTCGCCCAGGCCACCCAGCAGACGATCGGCCGCAAGATCCAGGAACTGAAGTACGCGATCCAGGTCGAGGAAGAGCTGGGCAAGAAGAAGATCCTGGAGAACTACCTCAACATCACCTTCTTCGGGCAGCAGGCGTACGGCATCGAGGCCGCCTCCAAGCGCTACTTCTCCAAGTCCGCCAAGAACCTGAAGCTGGAGGAGGCGGCGATGCTCGCGGGCATCGTGCAGTCCCCCAGCCGCTACGACCCGGTCAACGACACACAGGAGGCGACCAAGCGTCGCAACACCGTGCTGCAGCGCATGGCCGACGTCCACGACATCACCCAGGCGGAAGCGGACAAGGCGAAGGCGGCGCCGATCGGTCTGAAGGTCAGCAAGCCGAAGAACGGCTGCATCACGGCCGTCAACGGCGCGGGCTTCTTCTGTGACTACGTACGCGAGGTGTTCCTGTCCGACCCGGTCTTCGGCAAGACCAAGGAGGACCGGGCCAAGGTCTGGAACCAGGGCGGCCTGACGATCAAGACGACGCTGGACCCGCAGGCCCAGAAGTCGGCCCAGAAATCGATCAAGGAACACGTCTACAAGACGGACCAAGTCGCCACCGCAGTGACGATGGTCCAGCCCGGCACCGGCAAGATCGTGGCGATGGGCCAGTCCAGGCCGTACGGCTTCGGCAAGACCGAGACCCAGATCAACTACTCGGTCAACCAGGGCATGGGCGGCTCGAACTACGGCTTCCCGGTCGGCTCGACCTTCAAGCCCTTCGTGGCGGCAGCGGCGATAGAGCAGGGCAAGCCGCCGACGCAGGTGTATCCGGCGCCTTACGAGATGCCCTACCCCTCCCAGGTGGCGACCTGCAGCGGAAAGCCGTGGGTCAACCTCGGCAACCAGCGGCTGGAGAACGAGAACGAGAAGGAGGTCGGTCCGTACGCCCTCAAGGAGGCGATGGCGAAGTCGGTCAACACCTACTTCGTTCAGATGATCGCCGACATCGGTCTCTGCCCGGTCATGGAGATGACGCAGAAGCTCGGAGTGGTGCAGGGCAACGGCAAGAAGCTCCCCGAGGAGCCCTCGCCGCTGACCCTGGGCTCCACCGGTATCTCGCCGCTGACCATGGCCAACGCGTACGCGACCTTCGCCAACCGCGGCACGTACTGCACCCCCACCGCGATCGAGTCGATCGAGACGGCCGACCGCAAGAACCTCGAGGTCCCGAAGTCCACCTGCGGCAAGGTCATGTCCGAGCAGACGGCGGACACCATCAACACCCTGCTGCGCGGAGTGATCGACTCCGGTACGGGTCAGCAGGCCGGTCTCCAGAGCCGTGACAACGCGGGCAAGACGGGTACGACCGACGGCCGCAGGAACGCCTGGTTCGTCGGCTACACCCCGAACCTGTCCGCCGCCGTCTGGGTCGGCAGCCCCACCCAGCAGGTGAAGATGGAGCGCATCTACATCGGCGGCGAGTACCAGGACAAGGTCTTCGGCGGTCAGGTCCCCGGACCCATCTGGCGCGACGCGATGACCGGGGCCCTGGAGGGCAAGGAAGCGCCGCCGTTCATCACCGTCCCGATCCCGGACCCGCCCAAGCAGAAGCCGGAGAAGCCGGAGGGCGGCAAGCCCGGTGACCACCGGGGTCAGGACAACGGCGGGCAGGACCCGTTCCCGGACATCTCGATCCCGCCGGACCTGATCGGCGGCGGGAACAACCGCGGCCAGGGGAACGGCGGGACGACCGGCGCATTCCCGTAGGAAGTCAGCAGCAGTCGCGTAGAGGTAGTCATGTACGAACCGAGGGGACCCGGCCGGGCGGCCGGGTCCCCTCGGTCGTGCTGTGTCTGTGCGCGGCTCAGCCCGCGAGGAGCTGCTTCACCGCGGCGGCCACCCGGCCGCCCTCGGCACGCCCCGCCACCTTCGGGTTCACGATCTTCATGACGGCCCCCATGGCCCGCGGCCCCTCGGTGCCGGCGGCCTTGGCCTCCTCGACGGCCTGCGCCACGATCGCGCCCAGCTCGTCGTCGGACAGCTGCTGGGGCAGGTACGCGTCGAGCAGCACGCCCTCGGCCAGCTCCCGCTCGGCCGACTCGGTCCGACCACCCTGCTGGAACGCCTCGGCAGCCTCGCGGCGCTTCTTCGCCTCCTTGGCGATCACCTTCTGCACCTCGTCGTCGGAGAGCTCGCGCGCCGTCTTGCCGCCGACCTCCTCCTTCGTGATCGCGGTGAGGGTCAGCCGGAGTGTGGAGGAGCGCAGTTCGTCGCGCGCCCTGATGGCGGCGGTGAGGTCTTCCTGGAGCTTGGACTTGAGGCTGGTCATGGGGTCCAGTGTGGCAGGTGGGTCGATGTCCCTGCCCGTGCATTTCGCGGCGGCGGCCCGGACAGGCCGCGGAACCCCTCGTGCGTATGTTTGTAAGACTGCCGACATATGGCGGCCGCACGATGGCGATGACGACGTCGCCTTTCGGACACCGCCCGTTGACACGCTGCCCAGATGCTGGTGCTCCCCGTCTCCGTCGACACCCGCCGCTGCCAACTGCTCGGCCTGGTGGGCTCGGCAGCGCTTGCCGCGGGTGGCGTGACCGCCGGCGCCCTGCCCGTACGGAATGCTCTCGCACCGGAGTCGGGCCGGGCCGCCCTCGGACTGGTCGCCGCGTACTTCGGACTCGTCCTGCTGGTAGCGGCCTGGGCGCTGCTGGGGCGGGCGGTCCGCGGTCCCAAGCCGCCCGGGCGGCGCACCCTGCTGCTCACGCTCGGGCTGTGGGCGGCCCCGCTGCTGCTTGCGCCGCCGCTGTTCAGCCGGGACGTGTACAGCTATCTCGCGCAGGGCGCCATGGTCGACGCGCAGATCGACGTCTACACGCACGGGCCCTCGCGGCTCGGCGGACCGCTGCCCGCCGAGGTGGCGCCGCTGTGGCAGCACACCCCGACTCCGTACGGACCGCTCTTTCTCGCCTGCGCCCGCGCCATCACCGACTTCACCCGCAGCGAAGTATTCACCGGCGTGCTCGGGATGCGGCTCGTCGCCCTGCTCGGCGTCGCCGTGATGGTCTGCTGCCTGCCCGCGCTGGCCCGGCACTGCGGGGCGGACCCGGCAGCCGCGCTCTGGCTCGGGGCGCTCAATCCGCTGGTGCTGCTGCATCTTGTCGGCGGTGCCCACAATGACGCGATCATGCTCGGCCTGCTGGGCGCCGGTCTGGTGGCGGCGCTGGGGCGCTGGCCGATCGTCGCGGTCGTCCTGGTCACGCTCGCGGCCCTGGTGAAAGCGCCCGCCGCGCTGGGGCTGCTGGCCGTCGCCCTGCTCTGGGCCCGGCAGCTAGACGGCCGTACGCCACGGGTGAGGGCCGCGGCGGCGGTCCTGGGGATCAGCGCCGCCACCACGGCGGTGACCACCGCCCTGACCGGCACCGGATACGGATGGATAGGCGCCCTGGACACCCCGGTCTCGCCGCAGAACTGGTCGCTCACCTCCTCCCTCGGCCGTATGACCGGCGCACTGCTGGAAAACGCGGGCAGCGGGCTCGCCCAATTCGCCGCGCCCGCCTGGCACTTGGCGGGCCTCGGCGCCACCGCCCTGGCCGTACTGCTCGCTTGGCGGCGCCACCACCGGCTGCGCCCGGTGTACGCACTCGGGCTGAGCCTGATCGCGGTGGCCGTCCTCGGACCGGCGATAAGGCCTTGGTACGTGCTGTGGGGGCTGTTCCTGATAGCCGCGGCCGGACCCGACAGTTGGGTGCGCCGGACGGTCGCCGTCGCGAGCGGAGTCCTGGCCCTGGCCGTACTGCCGAGCGGCTTCGCGCCCGAGGGACCGCAGGTGGCGCTGGCGACCTGCGGCGGAGTCCTCGCCGTACTCGCGCTGTGGTGCGCCCACCGCATGACGGAGCGCGCCACGGCCCGCGCCGGGACGGACCCGCTGGGGAGCACCGCATGACGAAGAGGCCGGGGAGCCGCCGGACGATGCCAGGGAGCGCCACATGTCGATGACCAGAGCCACGGCCATGACCTGGCCGACGACCACGCGCGGACGGCTGTCCCTCGTCGGGGGGCTGGCGGCCGCCGTCGGACTCTTCCTGGCCACGGTCCCGCTGCATCGGGACTGGTTCGACCTCGGCGTGTACTACGGAACCGTCGAGTCGTGGACCGACGGCGGACGCATCTACGACTATCTGGTCCCGGGGACGCACTACGGCTTCACCTACCCGCCGTTCGCCGCCGTGTGCATGCTCCCGATGACCCTGGTCGACTGGCAGAGCGCCGTCGCGATCAGCGTGCTGCTCAACCTCGCGGCGGCCGGAGCGGTGCTGTACTGGTCGGCCGGAACCGTCGTCCGGCGGCAGGGCTGGAGCCGGTGGTTCACCTTTGCCGTCGCGGGCTGTCTGTTCGTCCTGCTGGAGCCCGTCCGCGACACCTTCAGCTTCGGCCAGGTCAATCTGCTGCTCCTCGCACTCGTACTGTCCGACGCCTGGCTCCTGTCCACGGGCCGCGGCCGCTTCGCGGGCTTCGGCATCGGCCTGGCCGCCGCGATCAAGCTCACCCCGGCCGTCTTCATCGGCTACCTCCTGGTCACCCGCCGCTGGCGAGCCGCCGCCACCGCCACGGGCGTCGCGACCGGCGCCACACTGCTCGCCATGTGGGTGGCGCCCGACGCCTCGCGGGTCTACTGGACCGAGGCGATGTGGAACACCGACCGGGTCGGCTCGCTCGCGTACGTCTCCAACCAGTCCTGGCAGGGAGTCGTCGCCCGGCTCTCGGAATCCGACGCCCCCAGCCGCACGGTCTGGGCGCTCGGCGTGATCGTGATCCTCGGCCTGTGGGCCTGGCGCGCCCGCCGGGCCGTGGCCGCCGGAGACGAACTCGCGGGCTTCGCCGTGACCGGCCTCACGGCCTGCCTCATCAGCCCGGTCACCTGGGTGCACCACCTGGTCTGGGTGTTCCCGGCACTGGCCGTCCTCATCGACGCGGGTCTGCGCCTTCAGAGGGGTGACCCGAGACGGCGCCGCCTGCTGCGCTGGGCGGGCGGGATCTACGTCATCCTGTGCAGCAGCGTCGTATGGCTGTGGAGCTGGGACGCTACGGGCATCGACGGCTTCCTCGGCAGCAATACGTACGTCTGGATCTGTCTCGGTCTGCTCATCGCGCTTCCCCTGCGGGAAGGGGCGGCCGCCGCCCGCCCGCTCCCCCACCACGCCGGGTCTGCAACGATGGGCGCATGCGCGCACGCTACGGAGTACCCCTGGGAATCACGGCAGTCGGCGCGGCAGGCCTCGCCTACGCCGCCGGCTTCGAAGCCCGCTCCTTCCGCCTCCGACGGCTGACGGTCCCCGTCCTGCCGCACGGGATGCGCCCGCTGCGCGTACTCCAGGTCTCCGACATCCACATGGTGTGCGGCCAGCGCAAGAAACGGACATGGCTCCAGTCCCTGGCGGGCCTGCGCCCGGACTTCGTGGTCAACACCGGCGACAACCTGTCCGACCCGGACGGCGTACCCGAGGTCCTCGACGCGCTGGGCCCGCTTCTCGAGTACCCCGGTGTCTACGTCTTCGGCTCGAACGACTACTACGGCCCCACGCTCCGCAACCCGGGCCGCTATCTGATCGAGAAGGCCCAGGGCCGACACGGCCTGAACGGCAACGCCCCGGCAGTGGGCGTGGTCCACAACCCGTGGGAAGAGCTGCGCGACGCCTTCGACACGGCGGGCTGGGTGAACCTGAGCAACAGCCGCGGCAGCCTGAAGCTCGACGGCTACGAACTCGCGTTCACGGGCCTCGACGACCCACACGTCAGGCGCGACCGCTACGACCGCGTCGCCGGCGGCCCGGACACGGCCGCCGACCTCTCCCTGGCCGTGGTCCACGCCCCGTACCTGCGCACGCTCGACGCTTTCACGGCGGACGGCTACCCCCTGATCCTGGCGGGCCACACCCACGGCGGCCAGCTGTGCATCCCCTTCTACGGCGCCCTGGTCACCAACTGCGACCTGGACACGGCCCGCGTCAAGGGCCTCTCGACCCACCAGAACGCCGGAAACGTCTCCTACCTGCACGTCTCGGCGGGCTGCGGCACGAGCCGCTACACGCCCGTGAGGTTCGCGTGCCCGCCGGAAGCAACGCTGCTCACACTGGTGGCGCGGGACTGAGGCGGCCCCGGGAGATGCGCGAAAACCGGATTTCGTCCAGGGGCGCGGGTGGGCTAAAGTAATCGATGTCGCCGCGACAGCGGTGACATCGGGGTGTAGCGCAGCTTGGCAGCGCGCTTCGTTCGGGACGAAGAGGTCGTGGGTTCAAATCCCGCCACCCCGACGCTGGTCAGAGGGCACATACGGAGATCCGTATGTGCCCTCTGTCGTGCTCGGGGGGCCAAACAGGGGGCCAAACGAAGTTGATCAGGCCACGGCGCTGCCTCTCCTCCCCCCTCCCTTGATCATCTTCGGAGGTGTCGTCCATCGCCTCGCCCCCTCCGTGGAGCCCGGTCGAAGCAGTCGACCATCTGCTTCCGCTGGGGTACGAAGCGACCAGAGCGACGCACGCCCCGGACAGAGGTGCACAACCCGACGTGCAGATGGACGGAGCACGTCCGAACACCCTGTAACGTGATATCCGTTCGTGCCGCGCAACGCGGTGCCTCATCTGTGTCCGTCAGTGGTCTCTTAGACGGGCAGGGCTTCAAGTCGAACATTTGAAAGAAAACGGAAAGCAGAAATCGAGGGCGACATGGCATACCCATGGCTGCTCCGGGATGCTTTCCTGCGCTCGGACCAGCCTGATGAGCTCCGGTCCGAGCAAGTCCGTTCGGATCGGCCCTGCACGCTAGGAGGGGATCCGAGCACGGATGAAGGAAAAGATCATTGCAGGACTGGCCATTGCCGGGCTTGTTCTGTTCGGAATTCAGTACCTGGCTCACGGTGTGAGCGACGCGGCTACCGCCACCTTCGACACCCTTACCGAGGTACGTGAAGCCTGGCACGATTTCCACAGCGACTGACCCATGAGAAGCCCCCTCGGAGTCATCTCCTTGGGGGCTCTCTTCAGTCCGCGGTTCGGACCGCGTGCGGCACTGGCCAAGCTGGAGTAGGCCACGACACGCCGACGGACGCTTCTGCGAACGCAATGGCCGCTTTCATACCTGAGGCCGAACCGAGGGCCAAACGAATTTGATCAGGCGCGCGTCGCCCTCTTCCTCGTCTTCCGTATCTTCCCCTTCCTGATCTTCAGCGAAGATGTCGTCCATCGCTTCGGCACCCTTCGTGATCACGGGCCGGAGCTGCTTGCGGTAGACAGCCTCCGTTGTGGCCTGACTGCTGTGCCCGACAAGCAGAGCGATCGCCTCCAGAGGGATGCCGTGGTCGGAGAGCAGGGACACGAAGCTGTGCCGCAGCTCCCGCGGCGTCCACTCGGGCTTCAGCCCCGCCTTCTTCACGATGGCCTTGAAGTCGCGCCGAACGTTGGCGGCATCAAGCGGTTCGCCGTTCCGCGTCGTGAAGACAAGGCCGGTCGGACTCCACTCCTTCCCCTTCGACGCGCGCTCCTGCTTCTGCCACCTCAGATGCTCTTCGAGTACGTCGACCACCTGCTTCGGCAGAGCAATGGTCCGTCGGCTCTTCCTGGTCTTGGTCTCGCCGTGCTTGCGCACCGAGCGCCATACGGCGACGTGCGACGGAACACCGTCCTTCGTTTCCAGGAAGACGTGATCCCAGGTGAGGGGCCGCGCCTCTTCCGTGCGAACGCCGCTGAGGAGCGAGAGAACGAGGTAGGCGTACAGTCGCGATCCACGCGCAGCAGCGAGAACAACCTTCGCCTGCTCCAAGTTCAGTGCCTTGCTGGGACGGCCGGGGCGACCCTCGGGCACGCTGACGAGAAGGGCGACATTACGCACAGCCATGTCCCTGCGCTGAGCGTGCGCGATAGAGCGGCGCAGGATGGCGAGCAGGTCGCGAAGGCTCCGTGTCGCGAGAGCTTCGGCCCTGTCGTCCAACCAGTCGTCAACGTCGTCCGCGCTGAGTTCCCTCAGCTTGGCCTTTCCAATGAGCGGGATCAGGTGCTTGCCCGCCATCGTGCGGTTCTTGCCGACAGTCTTCGCGTCCCGTCCCTTCAGACCTCGTTCCAACCAGTCGCTCACTGCTTCCATCACGGTGTAGTTGGCAGGCGACTTGACACCAGTCTGTACCTCCTTCTTCAAGTCCCTGATTTTCTGGCGGACTTCGGTCTTCGTCTTGCCGTACACCTTCGGTCGACGGCGCTTGCCATTCGGGGCGTGGCCAGTGAGACAGCCCCCACATAGCAGTTCTTCGCCGCGTCCCAATAGATCGTGTCCTCACCGTGGCCTGCCCTTCGGGCGCGCTTCGCGGTCTCGGTCATGCTGTGTTGTGCCTCCAAAGACCAGGGCCGCACCCTGAAGGTGCGGCCCTGGTGAGATAGGTGGGGGAGTTCAGGCGGTGGCTTCTGCCTCGCGCTTGAGGAGTTCGACGTACTGCGCGATGTACTCAGGCGGCACGAGTCGACGACGGCCGATGCGAACTGTCTGCAGTCGCCCGAGCCGTATCTCCTCGTAGACCATCGAGCGGCCAATCCTGAGAGCTTTTGCGGCCTCTTCGGGCCTGTAGAGGAGCTGTTCAGCAGGTGCTGTGGCCGTGCTCATGCGGTGATGCCTCCTCGGCGGGGAGTCGCGGACGCTCGGCCCCCTCCCGTCAGGGCCGCTACATCCGCTACGCCGCTACATCGCAGGTCAGCGGCGTGTTTTGTGTAGCGGATGGATGGGCTGTAGCGGCTACGACCGTTCGCGGGGGACCAGCCGTAGCCGCTACATCTCGGTTTGCCGCTACAGATTCAGGGGCTCTGAGCTGGGCTGTAGCGGTGTAGCGGATGTAGCGCCCGGTGGGGGTGGGCAGTAGCGGGCCCACGCGTCTTCGAGGTCCTTGGCGAAGAAGCCTTTGAGGACTCCACCGGCGGTGCGGATGTTGCGGGAGCCGATGGGCTCGTTGTCCGCCGTCATGTATTCGCTGAGCATCTTGGACAGTCGCCGGTTGTCGAGCGGCCGTCCGTTCAGGTCGGCCCACGGGGCGTCGTCGAGAGTGTTGAGGCGGTCGAGGATGGCAACGGTGGGCAGCTTGTCGACGCCGATGAGGACGTGGTCTCGCAGGTCTGTCAGCAGCCGCACGCCGAGGCTGCCCTTGTCGTTGGCCTGGGAGGCCTTGACTAGGGCCGCGCAGGCTTCGCGAGCCCGGCGGGGCCAGTTGCCACCGACGGCGTCCGCGACGGCGAGGAGGGGTTCCCATACATCGCCGGGGCGGTCGGTGACGCCCTCGGGCATCTCCGGCCATGCGCCCATGACCCAGCCTCGGGCCTGCTCGGCCCATGCGGCGAGACGGTCGCGCAGCGCGTTGCCTTCTTCTTCGTGCAGGCGGGCGCGGAAGGGCTCGACCTTCTCGTTTCTCGCCCTGACGCATGCGCTCTTCCCAGCCCCATCGCGCCGGGATGGACACAAGGAGATCTTGGCAGCGAGCGGCATGGAGACGCTGGAGATCGTAAGCCGACTGAACCGGTCCGACGTCGACAACGCCACGCTTGATGCCCTGCGGATCACGACGGACCGGCTCTCCTCGGAGTACCCGTTCATGCCGAGCGAACAACTCCTCATCGAGGGGCGCCAATGGCTTCGCCGCGTCGTCGACCTCCACACGAAAAGCCTCACGCTCGCCCAGCACCGCGAAGTACTCGCACTGTCCGGCTGGCTCGCTCTACTGGTCGGTTGTGTCGAGTACGACACCGGCGAGCGTCACGCCGCTGAGTCGACGCGCCGCGCCGCACTCTCCCTCGCCAACGAGGCTGAGCACGCAGAGGTGGCCGGGTGGGCGCACGAGATGCGGGCATGGTTCGCGCTCACGACCGGCGACTATCGCGGCGTCATCGCGGCAGCGCAGGCCGGAGCGGACACAGCACAGCACCACGGCGTTGCCGTGCAGCTTGCCGCACAGGAAGCCAAGGCGTGGGCGCGGCTCGGGGACCGCCGGCAGGTTGAGGTAGCACTCGACAAGGGACGGCGAATGCTCGAAGCGATGCCGCACCCCGAGAACCTGGACAATCACTTTGTGGTGGACCCCGCCAAGTTCGACTTCTACGCGATGGACTGCTACCGCCTGGTCGGTGAGGACAAGCTAGCGCGCACGCTCGCCGAAGAAGTGCTGAGGGCGGGAACAGACTTCGACGGAACCGAGCGCTCACCGATGCGCAACGCGGAAGCCCGCGTCACGCTGGGCGTCACGGCGGCACGTGAAGGCGACTTGGAACAGGCGCTCAGCATGGGTGAGCGCGCCCTCGAAGGCGACCGGCAGTCGGTGCCGTCGCTCATCATGACCAGCCGCGAACTCGCTGCCGAGATGCGGCACCGTTACGGCTCCGAGCCAACGGCACAGGACTACCTCGCACGTCTGCATGCGCTAGCCGAGCAGAAGCCTGGGTTCATGCCTCGCTAAGCCTCGACACGCTAGGAGGGGAAGGAGAGTACCTAACTCTTAGGGGGAAATTTTAGGTGGCTGCCCTGAACCATTGTTCCGACAAAGCTTGAGTCAGGACGCGGGCGAGCCCATTCATGAAGCGTTCACACCTCTTTAGGTGTTCGGAGAACATTCCTTCCGGGATGTTCTCCTTACGACTTCCATGTGCGATGTCGTTGCGAACCCGCTTCACGAACTCAATGGAGCTGTACTGATCATTAGCCACGCGATCCACAGGAATTGCCAAGTTGACCAATGCCCGTTTCAGAACATCAGATCCTAGATTCATTTCCATCGACGCTGCCACTTCTGCGGCTATAGAAATCGGCCCATCGGAAAGCTCTTGGAGCTTACGCACGAAAGCGACTTGCTGTCGCGCACGTGTGGCCAACTTGCCTTCCCCATCCCTGGGATCTGCTCCCCTGCGCAGGCCATCGAACTCAGCGGCCAAAGCCGCTGAGAGGAGCTCGGGCCGGAGGTCCTTAGCGGCTATCGCCTGCGCGTTGATCGCCTTAATATACAGCGCCAAGGCGTTGCGCGTGAACCCCTCAAGATGAGCGTACTGCATCACAAGAATGGCACGGAGAGAATAGACAGAAGCCTCTCCGGCCTTTTTGTCCCCAAGAAGATGGTTCACCAGGTGGCGGATCTCATCCAACCGCCAACTCATGTCATCTTCGAGCTCAGCACGCATCTCGGAGACGTTCAACTAAGGGCTCCAGTGAAACCGTCAGCAAAGAACCCTACGCGCGTACGGAGAGAAATCCGATCATTCTTGCCGCCCCCCGTTGCCGCCCTAAAGGAAGGATCAGATTTACCTTTTCGTACGACTTCAGCCAAAAAAGAGATTTGGCCAGTATCTTCAGGATCGATGCGATCCAGAACCTTCTGCAGGCCCAGGACTATGCCTTCGAAATGGTATACAGAAAATTGCCAACGAGGCTCTCCTGTACGCGCATCCACGGTTCCGAAGATCCTCGGTCCGATATCGAGGTGATCCGCCATCTTCTTGATGATATCGAAGGTTTTCTCGAAGGTAGCCTTCTCGGTTTCATAGTCAAACGTCTCGGCACCAGTTGGATCTGATACAGCTTCCATGTAGTCGGTCATGAAGTCTGCGATGTCATGACGGTAGCCAGCGCCAGCATTCTTGAAGGCGAAGAATCGAAGGATTAGCTCCTGATCGAATTTTTCGTTCCGCGACTTCTCTGTCAGCGTTTCCACGCCGAACTTGAAATCGTCATTTCGAGAAAGGTCAATGATGAATTGATTGAAGCCGTTCGACAGTAGGCGAATTGTAGCGTTACGCACTTCATGCTTCGAAAGGTTCTCACCACCGGTGTTCAAACGCTTGAACATGTAGTAACGGAGTCTTGGGTCACTCTCCTTTCGCAAAATCTCCGCACGGATGTAACTGCGCTTGATCTTGATCTCCAGGGCTCGGGGGAGGTTGGCGAAGGTTCGCCCATTGAGCTCAGGAACGATGTCACAGTCCGAGAGAACCAAAGGCTTCAACTTCTTGCCTTCGAGGATGAGTTCGCCCCTAAAGTGCAGGTAAGTTGAGAGCCGCTGAAGGCCATCAATAAGTTCGTAAACGCGATCCTCTCTTTCAATTAGGAAGATCGGAGGAACTGGAAGTTCCAACAAGAGGGATTCGATGAAACGAGACTGCGCTCCTTCGGTCCAGCGAAACATTCTTTGAAATTCTGGGTCAATAATGAGCTCGTCTGAATCATACATATCGACAAGTTCGTTGAACGAAAAGTCATTGCTCTTCGTTCGGATGGCGGTGATCTTTCTGTCAACCGCTTGGATCAATTCTTCCGCCGGTGCATCCCCACCCGAAGCCACTTCATCCCCTTCTCAAGGTGATAACTGATTCTGCGACGTTGCTCTTCTTGTATGCTCGGGCCGGAGTGTTCAACGTGACTAGTGACCGCCGAACAACAAACTGCTCGCGCTCTTCCAGAACCCACCCCCGAGCGGCTGCCTCATCTATGCAGATTTCTGCAAGTGGAACAGGGACATCCTTGTAAAAGGAATCCTGTACCACTAGATGCACAAGAGCCCTTTCCTTACATACGCGCGAAATCTCGTTAAGGCCATCGGTCAAGTCAGCCAGGTACTGCTGGGCTTGCTTCAGGTAGTAGCCCGACGATGCCTTGCTATCATGGCCGGAAATGTTTACCAGGAGTTCCTGCGCGACAGGACTGAACTGGCGTGAAAACGTCTCACCCTTACGGATCAACGTTGTCCCCATGAGGCTCGATCTAAGAGACCTGTCGGCACTGATGTCATGCCCCAAGATAGCCAATTCGCGCGCATAAGCGACAGCGTAGTCAATCCGCGTGAGGTAGGGCGGAGACGTGAGAACTACGTCGACGGAATTACTACGCAGAGGCAATGAATCCGAGGAAGCGGTCAGGATTGTCGTGCCGACCTCGGGGCGATCTTGAGTTGCTATGCGCGAACGCAGAGCTTTCTGCTCGGTCAGCAGAAAATCATCAAGCTCGCGTGCTGGAATCCGAATGCGATCCTCTGGGGATTTGGATCGCTTCACCCAGGTGGGATTGCTGCCCTCGAATTTCTTCGTGACTCTACGAATAACCCGGAAGACGGCCACAGCACCGACGGCGTTCAGAGATCCGTCAGCATTTCGAAGCGCGGTTGTCCAGTCCCTAAACCTTCTCGCGGTACCGTCACTGAACCAGGCGTTAAGTGGGTCACTGGCTTTGTAGAACCGTCGGCCGAATCCGGGGGGCGGAGCCTCGGTGAGCTGGGGTTTTAGGCACGTCTCTCCCCGCAATCGCGCGATGACGTTTGCTACAGGGTTGCGATCCACCCCGATCGATCGGATGCCCAGCGACTGCGCAGCAAGCGTGGTCGTGCCGCTGCCGTTCCAGGGATCGAGGACCGTCATGTCACTACCGACGTGCGAGCCGTCCCTGCTGAGCTGTTTGGTTGCCCACTCGAATGCGAAACCTGCGTAATAGGGGAACACGTCTGCCATGCCGGCGGTCTCAACTGCTGGCCTCTTCGGCGACAGGACGCCACGCTCACTTGGCGAGCCGTGGAAGAGGCCCGGCAACGCCTCCTGTTCGGCTGCTGCGAGACTGGGCGTCGAACTGTCCACGATCCTTCTCTCAAGATCCTTGCGGGCTGGTACCGCGACAGTCTACGAGACAGCTTCAGTCGAGCGCGGCATCATACCTTGCTCTTGTGTCCAAGCAGGCTCAGGCCGAAGTGCTTCGCCCCTCGTCTGCCGTGTGACTCCCGCCTGGAGTTCTCGACTCCCTGCGTCGACAAGGCCAGTGGATCGAGCAGGCGTCCCCAACGAGAACCAGGGCACTATGTTTCCCCGCGCGGATGAACCCCTGCTGGTGGTTGCCACAGGGCTGTTGGTGCGACAGAGGCGTCGCCGTCGGCTGGGAGAAAACTCGGACAAGCTCTCGAACTCCTGCGAGTGACAGCAGGTGGTGCCGCCAACGTCCCAGGCAGGGCAATGCCGAAACCCTTACCTGTCTCACCCCCCGACTGAACCGAGGTGGGAGCCAAACGGGGGGCCAAACGGGGCGGGCGCACCACGACCGTCCCGGACAGTCATGGACTGTGCTGGAGGGGAGCGAGCAGGTCAGCGGCCTGACATCAAGGTGACGAGGGTCCTGATCGCGTTCGGGACGAAGAGGTCGTGGGTTCAAATCCCGCCACCCCGACAGCGAAACAGCAGGTCAGGGCCGGTTTTCCTTTACGGGAAACCGGCCCTGACTCGTTGGCCGGGGCTTCTGAGGAGTGAACGGGGAGTGGATCAAGGAACCACTCCCCAGTCATCACCCCTGACGCGCTCTCAGTAAGGCATCGAGCGCACGCACCGGGGACCGCGGATGCATGGCCAACCGTGCACCCAGCGCCTCCTCCCACTGTTCGGTCAGCTCGTCCATGAGCCGATTCCTCATCCGCGCGGTGATGTGTGAGTAACGCGCCTGAACCGAGCCGTCCTCGTGCCCCAGACGCTCATCCATGAGCTTGGGTGGGATCCCGAGCTCCTCCATGACCGTCTTGTGAGAGTGCCTGAGCCCGTGCGGGGTGAGGCACCGTGCGATGGGCAGCCAGCATGCGTCCGCGCGGCCCGAGGCATTCCGGCCCCGCGCCGGCACCCCCGGCCAGGGGTCCGCCATAACGGGTACAGGACGCGCCTCCTGCGGGGCCTTCTTCGAGTACCACCCCGTACGGGCCGGCTGGAACAGCCAAGTCCCGGGGCAGGTGCTCATTCGCATAGGCACAGGTACTCATGGGCTGTGTGCTGGTGCGATGTAGTGTTCTTGGCTGGAGTGATCCACAGGGGTAAACGGGGGCTACGCATGGCGTGGGACGAGTGGGAACAGATCAAAGCCGATGTGACCGAACGGCAGTCCGCAGCGATGCGGCTCAACCACGTTCCGGTTGAGCCCAGTTCCGGGCCCAGCGCCGTGACAGGCGGCCTGAAGTCCAGCAAGAAGGCGTGGGCCACGGCCGGCGAAGGGGTGGGCTCCCTTCGCCAGAGCATCGGCGGCGGGCTGACCAAACTGGAGGACGGCCAGGCAGGGCTCGGCGCAACCACGGATTGTCTGAGCGCGGCCGCGCAGAAAGACGTGTACGACTCCTGGAAAAAGTACGCCGAAAGCGTCAGCGAGCGGTGCGGCTCACTCCAGAGCATCCTGGAGCAGGTGGGCCGCGACCTGTTGACGTCCGATGAGGCGGTCAAGGGCGAGATGGGCAAGCTGAACCTCAAGTACGCGGACACGGACGCCGTCGGCGGCCAGGCGAAGGGCCGGTGACGGGCGGGATGGACTACGCCACCCTCAAGGCCTTCAAGCCCTCCGAGTACGAGGACGCCGCCGACGGATACCGCTCCATGGGCAACGTGGCCCAGGCAGCCAAGGATCGCGTCGAGAACACCGTGGCCGCAGGCATGCGCAAGACGTTGCAGGGTGAGGCAGCGGAGGCGGCACAGAAGCAGCTTCAAGCCCTGGCGAAGAACTTCCACTACATCCAGACCGAATGCGGCGTGATCAGCACAGCCCTCAACGGGTTCGCCTACGACATGGCGGCCGCCAAGCGGAAGCTGGACACGGCGATCGGGGACGCCCAGGGCTGCACGGTGAACGAGGACGGCTCGGTCACATATCCAGCAGGTAAGAAGCCCGGCGACGAGAAGGTCGCTGATGGCGGCACGGTGACGGGGAGTGCCGGAGGCAGCCCCACTTCCGATGCCCTGGAGCGCCAGGCGGCGAACATCCACCCGAACCCGAACTACGGCAAGGCGATGGGGTACGCGAACCGGATCGCCGACGCGCTCAAGGAAGCCACGGACGCGGACACGAAGTGGGCGCCGAAACTACAGGCCCTCAAGGCCGATGACGACCTGACAGTGTCCGCCCAGGACTGGACGGACGTCACGTCGGACACGGGGGGCGTGCGCGAGGCTGCCGATGCCTACCTCGACACGATCAAGCCACCGCCCAAGAACGACTCGCCCCAGGACAACGCCAACTGGTGGAACGGCCTCTCCCAGGAGCAGCGCGACGCCTACGTCTCCATGCACCCCGCGAGCATCGGAGCGCTCGACGGCCTTCCCTCCGCCGTACGCGACGACGCGAACCGGATGGTGCTCGCCGAGGCCCGAGGTGCCGCGCAGGTCGAATACGACACGTGGCTCAAGAAGCATCCGGAGCCCACGCGGCACACGGACTACATCAACCCCATGACCGGCACCATCATGAAGGGCGTCAAGGTCGACAGCGTGGCGTGGAAGGAATGGGAAGAAGCACGGAAGAGCGCCCACAAATCCATCGACGGCATGGATGCGATCCAGAACCGCTTCGACCAGACCGGCACGAAAGGACTGCCCGAGGCGTATCTGCTGGGCTTCAGCACCGAGGGCGACGGCCGCGCGATCCTCGCCAACGGAAACCCGGACACCGCGGATCACCAGTCGGTCTACGTGCCGGGTACGACGGCGGAGCTCGGAACGATCGAGGGCGACATCAACCGCTCGGTCAATGTGTGGAACTCGGCCGACGCCAAAGCCGGTGGTCAGTCCGTCTCCACCATCACCTGGCTCGGATACGACGCGCCTGATTCCGTACCCAAGGACGCCCCGTTCGAGCACTACGCGTACGACGGCGCACCGGCGCTCAACCGGTTCTTGGACGGCCTGGAAACGTCACACACCGGCGATACGGCACCGCACCGTACCGTGATCGGCCATTCGTACGGGACGACCCTGGTCGGCGCGGCGGCCGAGACAGGGGACCTCAACGCCGATGACGTCGTCTTCGCGGGCAGCCCCGGCGTCAAGGTGTCGGGTGCCGATGAGATGGATGTCCCCAAGGGCCATGTGTGGAACGAGGAAGCCAAGGGGGACGTGGTCCCGGATCTCGGCCGCTATGGACACGGCGGGGACGGCTTGAACTTCAGAATTCCCAGCGATGAGAAATTCGGCGCCAACCAGATGACCACGGACACCGAAGGCCACAGCGGTTACTGGGATGAGGGGTCGACAAGTCTGAAGAATCAGGCCCTGGTGGTAGTGGGGAAGGGCGATGAAGTGGACTTGAAGCCGCCGCCCAACCCATTGACGAGTGAAGAAGTAATGCGTTCGAAGTAGGAGAGCTCAGACGTGAAGACCAGAACGCGTGCCTTCGTGCTCGCCGTACCCCTTGTACTTACTATCCTGACCGGATGTGGCATGACTGACGACAAGAGCGATGGCGTCCCGTCCGCAGGCACGAGCACCTCGCGTGACGCCACCGACACGATGAAAAAGGTCTCCAGCGGTATCTACGACCTGATTGGCGTGAAGGGAAAGGCGTCAGAAAACCTTCCGGGAGTGACGGGCTGCTCAGGCAAGGACACAAAGACATACTTCCGCATCTTCCATCCGTGGAGCTTCACCCCCGCCTCGGCAAGCGACCTCGACGAAGCGATGGAGCGGCTCAAGAGAGAACTGCCCAAGCACGGGTGGGAGATCGTCGAATACGGACCGAATAACAGCAAGAACAGAAGCATCACCCTGACCGCCGACAACGACAAGAAGAAGGTCAGCGTCAATGTCATCAAAATGGCGAAGAGTGACCCGCCGATGCTGAGCCTGGACCTAGTGTCCGGTTGCTACAAGGTCCCGGACGGCGAAGAGGTCGAACACTACTGAGGGCTGGACGAGCAAGCTCTCACCCGCGCTGCGGACGTGCAGCGGGAGCGTGGCGGCCGGTGGCTCCAGGCCGGCGACCGGGTCCGCTGCGACAGGGTCGGGCGTGGGTTTTCCTGAGTCGAGCATGGGGCCTCCAGTTCCTACCGACCGCCGGTCATCGGGACGCTAGCAGGCACTACCCACGCCGCAGATTGCGCGGCACCGAGTCCCTGCTCGCTGCTCCCTCCGGGACGGTGCACGTGGTGTGCGGGATCGGAGGGTCCGGCAAGACTACGGTCGCACTGGCCGTCGCGGCGGAAGCCCGGGCTCGGGGCACCGAGGTGTGGCAGCTGTCCGCCGTGGACCCCGCTACGTTCGACGCTCATTTACGTGCTCTTGCCGTGCGGCTGGGTGTCGGCATCGAGCGGCTCAGGCTCGCCTGGTCGGGCTCGGCCGGTGACGCCCCCGACCTTGTGTGGGAAGCGCTGGAGCAACGGACGCGACCATGGTTGCTCGTCGTCGACAACGCCGACGACCTGGGACTACTGGCGGGCGCGGACGGCCACGTAGAGGACGGCAACGGCTGGATCCGCCGCCCGCCGACACCAGGACGGCTGCTGATCACCAGCCGCAACCAGAACCAAGAGGCGTGGGGGACCTGGGTGAGTCTGCACCCGCTCGGCGTTCTCTCCCGCCGGGCAGCGACAGAACTGCTCCTCGACCGGGCCCCTACAGCGGGAGCCGGAGCCCAAGCGGCCGCGCTCTCGGACCGACTCGGCCACCTGCCACTGCTGCTCCACCAGGCCGGTCTCTATCTCTCCCGTGCAGACCGTAATCCCCCGTGGCCTGGCGCGCCTCGCTGCCCTCGAACCTTCTGGGCGTATCGCATCGCACTCGGCGACCGCCTCAACGAACTGCTGGACAGCCCGACGGGCCAGCCATCGCACCTGCCGCGCCAACGAGCCACCGCGACATGGGAGGTCACCCTCGATCTCCTGGCCCGGCGGCAGCTGGGCCACACCCGGCCGCTGCTGCGGCTGCTGGCGCACTTCGGTGACGCACCCATCCCATACACGGAGGTGCTGCCCTGCTCGGCCCTTCACACCTCCCCGCTATTCCAGCTACAGCCCAGGGCCGATCTCCAGCAAGCGATCAACGCGCTCGCCGAATACGCCCTGGTCACCACCCAGGTCCCCGACAGCGACGCTGACGACCCGGCCGGTTACACAGTGACCCTGCATCCGCTTGTCGCCGAAGTCACCCGGCAACTCGACGAGGTCCGCCAGTGCCGTGGTGAGTACGTCGCGCTGGTCGCCCAGGGCCTGCAGGACGGTGCGGCCAGACATGACCCTCGCCGCCCGGCCGACTGGCCTTTCTGGCACCTCGCCACAGCCCATCTGCACCGTCTGCTTGAACAGGCGGGGGACGGGGACGTCGGTCCGGATGCGGAGACCGTGACCGTCGCGGCCATCGCCTGCATCGAGTACGCCAGGGACGCCAGCCTGCACGGCCTCGCAAAAGCCACGGTTGATCGCGCCACCGCAGTGTGCGCATCGCTGCCCTCCGACGGTCGAACTGCCCTGAGGCTGAGTCTCGAACGTGCGCGGCTCACCGACCTGGCCGGTGACCTCGCAGCGGCCGAGTCGGAGTACCGCGCACTGCTCGACATCCAGCGCCGGTTACTGCGCGACGCCGATCCCCATACCCTGTGGACCCAACATGCCCTGGCCCAGGTACTTGACCTGCGCGGAGACCTGGACGGGGCTGAGGCGGAATACCGGGCGGTCCTCGAAGGCCGCTCACGGATCCTCGGTACCGATCACATCGACACCCTGTGGACCCGGCACAACCTGGCCTGGATCGCTGGCCAGCGGGGCGACCTGGCGGTGGCCAAGGCGGAGTACCGGGCAGTGCTGGAGGACCGTTCACGGATGTTGGGCCGCGACCATCCCCACACCTTGCACACCCGGCATGCACTGGCGTGGGTGCTCGGCCAGCGGGGCGACCTGGCAGCGGCGGAAGCCGAGTACCGGGCAGCACTCGACGGCCAGACCCGGCTTCTCGGCGAGGAGCACCCGCACACCCGAAGCACATCCCGTGCTCTTGGTGACCTGCTGCGCCGCATCGAGGCCCAGCCTGCCACCGGAGCAGGTGACGAAGACCTGAACTGGTGGGGCTTCAGCGGGGGCGGCAGTACCGCGGTGTACCGTCCGCCGGGGTCTTCCGAAGCTCCCGGTGCAGCCGAACCGAATGTCGTCAATCGCCGCAGCCATCCTCACCTTCGAGAGGCAACGCTGAAAGAGCTCACTGATCCGTGCAAGTGCAGGCGCGCTCCAACGCTTCGGTGGGGCGGCGGGCTCCCTCCATCGCAGGTGCCGCTCAAGCTGAGGGCCGCTAGGAAGAACGCCCTCTCATCCATCTCTTGATCCTTTTAATTGGCCCGGGAGGAACAGAGGGCGCGGTCCGTGTCCGCCAAACCGCGTCCAGAGCCCTTCGGCGACGAGTTCGAACACCGATGACCGATCCCCATTCAGCTAGGGATCAGAAGGTCTCTGACATCCGCTGTTGACATCAACGACCCCGGGCAGGGGCGCACATGGGCACCCCTGTCCGGTCGTCACGACTGCCGAACCCAAGATCCACCTCTGCGCCCGATCGAACTCCTCAAGCGGATATCGAGCAAGGCGGGTGGTCATTCACTGGATGGAGTCCACGAACGCGTCCCAGGGGAGCCCTCGGGCTGATGGACCGTGCGGCGGGTTCGGCGACGCCCGCAGACCGGCCCCTGCCAGGAGGTCCGCATTCCTGGGTTGGTGCCAGGCTCCCTGCAACCGTTACTGCAACGGTTGTTGCTGGCGGCCATGCGCCTATGCGTACTTGTGTACACCCTTGGTTTGCCTTCTAGGTTGCGATGTCATCTGCAGCGCTCGGTCTGAACCTAGGGGGAGCAGGTTGAAGCCAGCATCAGAGGTACTGAAGGACCTCATACGGCCAACTAACGTCGCAGTCCACTCAAGCGGGGCGTTAGTTGGCGACGTAGATGCGGTAGCAGTGGAGGATGACAAGAAGCGCAGGGAGAGGGAGCTCGACGCGCTTCGTCGCAAGCCAGCCTTGCAGCCGCTAGCCGCGAAGGAGATCGGCTCCTTTCGGCTGACTCCATGGCACGTGCTGCACACGTTCGGACGGGCTATCGCTCTGGCTCGGAGAGGAGCCGGTCGTGGCCTTGCCGAACACTGGGGCAGCTTGAAGTACAGTCAGGCCCTTTTTGCGGGTCGGCCGGACGCGTACATGAGCCTTTCCGCCGAAGGCCGTGAAACGGCGGACTACTACAAGGCACTCCAGTCTGGCGAGCTTGGTGTCGGATTCGCGCTGTCGCTGGCCAAACACGTTTTGGGGCGGCGCTACCCTCACCACGCCGTATCGATCATTTCCGCGGACACGGTTCTTCGGGCTGGCTGGGCCCTGACCAGCCGGGACGCGGGGCATCGATCCGGCTACCGGTACCGTCCGCGGTTCTTCGCCGAGGTGTGGAAGCCGGGAGAGCCCTCGCGGGTCTTTCCAATCGAGTCCAAGGGGAACCACAGCAACGCTTCCACTTCGCACGACCAGCTCGCTTCTGCTTCAGCGCACGTTGAGGCGGTGCACATCGGATCCTGGAACGAGACGCCCAGTCTGCTTTTCAGCACTGAACTTCCCATGGAAGGACCGCTCACCGTGCACGGTCTACAGACACTCGGGAAGGGCGGCTTCCTGAGAGAGTCACTTGGCGCAGGCGACAGAGACTTGGATCATCATGTTGAGGAGTTGAACATCTATCCAGGGATACAGCCGCCGTCCGCAGACGGCGAGACTCCCTCCTCCGAGCCTGGCTTCCACGTCCAGCCAGAGCACTACTCCTGGTTTGGGCACGTCCTTGCCCGCACGTTTGCCGCTGGGCTCACTGCCTTCGCTGGCGATGGGGAGGCAACGGTGCGGTACCTCACCAAGCGTCAAGGCCAACGCCACTTCACGGGTTTCGCACACGCCGCGACCGGCAGTGTTCAAGATGCGCGGCAAGAGCTTTGCGGTATTCCGTTCGTCGGCACGGATCACGTCTTTCGCTTGAACCGGACACGTGTCGAGGCGTTCTCCGGCGTCGCCGAGCACCTCTACCGCCACCTGGAAGGGGGCCACGTCCAGAGGTACCGGGATGAGGTCTACGTCCGTCGTGACGCCTGGCCGCAAGCTACTTGGGATTCCAAGTGGGGAGGCCCCGTCTCAGTACATCCGGACGGATCTGCATTGGCCATGCGCGAGCTTTGACCGTGAGCAAGCCTGAGATGCGAGCACGACCAACAGATGCACTCCAAAGCTGACACCGCACTGTCGTGAGCGTGGGAGCAGTCTGGGAGAAGATGGTGTGGGCTTGGGTGTAGCGGCCGAGGGCAGGCGGCAGGGGTTCGTCGATCTGCCGCAGGTCGACCTCGGCCAGGTCGATGAGGTCGAACTGCGCGTCGGTGCGGCCGGCGGCTTGCTCCAGGACCCAGTGGGCGACGGCCTCGCCGACGCGTCCGGGGCGGGTGCTGGCCAGGATGATCGCGATCGTGCTCATCGGGGCTCCTTCACGGTTCGTCGTCGTACGGACCCGTGGCGCAAGGGGGCGGGCCGCGCGGGTCAGCCCGCCTGGCTGTGGGCGGCGCCCTCGCCGGCGAACGGGGACATCAGGTGGGCGGCGTCGCCCAGCAGCGTGACACCGGGGATCCGTTCCCAGCGGTGTCCGGTGGGCAGGGCGAGGATGTGCCGCGACACAAAGGCGCCGTCGGCCTCGGCGACCAGTGCGCGCAGGCTGTCGTCCCAGCCGTCGAGGTGGGCGAGGACGGCCGCCTTGGCGGCATCCGAGTCGGTGAAATCGATGCCGGTGATCCAATCCTGGGGTGCCTTGCGCGCGACAAAGACGTGCAGGCTGCCGTCGGTCTCGCGGTGGGCGATGAGGCCCTTGCCGCCGTCGAGCGCGAAGAAGAAACCGCCGCCGATGACGGCCGCGCTGCCGGGGTAGCGCCGGTCGGCGTCCAGCAGGTCCACCTCGACGAAGGACACGCCGGTGTACGCGGGGACGGCCGCAGAGAGCAGCGGGCGGATCCTCGACGAGGCTCCGTCGGCGCCTATGAGCAGGTCGGTGGTGAAGGCGCTCCCGTCGGCGAGGCCGTGCGCGGCTCGGGTCAGGGCGTCCCAGTCGTCCTGGGTGTCGGCGGCCCGGTCCTGGCCGGCGTGCTCGGCGGCCATCGCGGTGGCGTACTGCAGTAGTACGTCCACGCCCCAGGCGGCCTGTCCCGGCGGCACGCCGCCCTCGTCCAGCAGAGCCAGCAACGCCTCGACCAGCCGCAGATAGTGCTCACCGCTGGGGCGGGCGACCAGCGCCGCGCGTGCCAGTTCCGGGTGGGCGAACAGCACCGTCGTGCAGGAGGTGAGCACCTCGATCAGCGGTCGCGCCAGTCGCCGTCGGCGCTGACCGGGGTCATGTCTACGGAGCCGAGCAGTTCGTCCAGGACTGCCGCGTGCAGTTCGGCGGTGTTGCGCACGTAGACGTACAGCGATGCCGGGCCGGTGTCCAGCTCCTGCGCCAGGCGGCGCATGGTGACCTTCTGCAGACCTTCGGACCACATGATCCGCACTTCGGCGGCGATGATGCCCGCCCGGGTCAGAGCGGGTTTGGCCGGGCGTTCCCGACGACTGAGGGGGCCATTGCCGTGAGTTGCCATGCCTCGACGTAACGAACATGTTCGCCACAAACAAGTACCTGACGAACATCTTCGTAAGCAGTCCGCCCATGAGGTGGCGGGGAGACCCGTCACCCCACCGCCGTCCCCGGAGTGCGCCCTTGATCACGTCGGCGTTGACTGGGCCCACCGCCCCTGGCCCGCCGGAGATCGAGGAGAGCGCACCCTCCATGTCCGCAGTCCCCGCGCCCCAAGGCCAGTCCGCACCCCCCGCGCCCGAGGGCCAAGGGCCCGGTTCCGGCCAGCCGGCGCTGCGTCAGACGTTGTTGAGCCCCGGCTACGTACGCCTGTTGCTGGTCTCCGTCGTCCTGGGTGTGCCCATCGCGCTCGCCTGTTTCTACTTCGTGAGCCTGCAGCACGAGCTGCAGCACTGGGTGTGGGAGTCCCTGCCGGAGGCGGCCGGATACGACCGGGCGCCCTGGTGGTGGCCGCTGCCCGCGCTGCTGCTGGCCGGGCTGTTGCTCGCGCCCGTCGTCACACGCGCGCCGGGGCATGGCGGCCATGTGCCCGTCCACGGTTTCTTCGGCCCGCCGCTCGGGCCGAAGGAGCTGCCGGGCGTGCTCTTCGCCGCCCTCGCGACGCTGCCTCTGGGCGTGGTGCTGGGTCCGGAAGCTCCCCTGATGGCGGTGGGCAGCGGCCTTGCGCTGCTCATCGTGCGAGCGGTGAACAGGGACGCGGACCCCAAGACCGTGCTCGTACTGGGCACCGCCGGTTCCACGACGGCGATCTCCACCATTCTCGGCGGCCCTCTGGTGGCCGCCGTGATGATGGTCGAGGCCGCCGGTCTCGGCGGCCCGCAGCTGGTGCTCCTGCTGCTGCCCTGTCTGCTGGCCAGCGGTGTGGGGGCGCTGGTCTTCACCGGATTCGGGCAGTGGACCGGGCTGTCGACCGGGGCGCTCACCCTGCCCGAGGTGCCGCCGGACGCGAGCCCGGACGCGGGGGACTTCCTGTGGGGGATTCCCGTGGCGGTGCTGATCGCGGCGATCCTTACCACTGGTCACCGCCTCGGCTATCTGACGGCGGCCTGGACGGGGCGGAGCACCGCCGTCCGTACGATCGCCTGTGCCGGGGCCGTGGGCGTCTGCATCTCCGCGTACGCCCTGGTCACCGACCGCTCGCCGGAGGAGGCCGCCCTGTCCGGCCAGGCGACCCTGGGCACCCTGGCCGCAAACCCCCACGCCTGGTCCATCGGCGCGCTGGCCGCTCTGGTCCTGTTCAAGGGCCTCGCCTGGGGCATCTGTCTGGGCAGCCTGCGCGGCGGCCCCATCTTCCCGTCTGTGCTGCTCGGTGCCGCCATCGGGATCGCCTGCTCGGGGCTGCCCGGACTCGGTACGGCGGCGGGGCTCGCGCTCGGGATCGCCACCGCCACCGCCGTGGTCACCCGCCTCCCGGTCACCAGCGCCGTGCTCTCCTTCCTCCTGCTCGGCACTGACGCGGCCGACCAGATGCCGCTGGTCATCGTCTGCTCGGTTCTCGGCTTCGTCGTCTCCCAACTCCTCGAAGGGGAGCGGAAGTAGGGCGCGACGGACTGATCAGGCCCTGCTCGGCGCGTCGCTGCGGTACACCGCCAGCGCCCAGATGATGAACACGTCGATCGCGATCATGACCACCGACCAGATCGGCGAGTACGGCAGGAACATGAACTCGGCGATGAGGCTGAGCGAGGCCAGGCAGATACCCAGCACCCGTGCCCAGGTGGCGGCCTTGAACAGGCCCCCGGCGGTGATCGCGAGGCAGGCGCCGATAATCAGGTGGATCCAGCCCCAGCCGGTCAGGTTGATGCGGTAGACGTAGTTGCCGACCCGGCCGTACACATCGTCCTCGATGATCGCGGCGATGCCCTGGAGTACGCCGAGCACTCCGATGCACAGCATCAGCACGGCGGCGAAGGCGAGACCGCCGGTCACCCACGGGCTGTTCGGTTCTCCTGGCTGCGGCCCCTTGTACGTCGGTGTTCCTATCGGCTGGTCCTGACTCATGGCGTGGTCCTCCGGTCGGTCCCGTACGCCGGCCGCGTCCGGGACCTCGAGCGTCGGCCCGGGCCCACCCCGCCGCCATACGGGAACGCCCGTCCGGGTGATTCGGGCGCAGGGCGCTCATGCGCCGGTGCACCGTTCGGCCGCTGTCGGGTGGCGGCGGATCGCCGGGGCGGCCGATCGTGGTGGGGGCGTGCTTCGGCGGGACGCGACCTCGGGCGGGAGGCTCACGTGGTGCACCGCACAACCGATCCTGGCCCGGTACGGGTCTTGGGTCCACCCCTGTGTCTCGTAGTCGCCACGACCGTCGCGTACTTCCTGCTCCCCCTCGACAAGTTCGGACCGCACCGCCCCCTGCTCAGCTGGACGATCTTCTTCGTGGGGATGGCCATCGTCACGTACCTGCTGCTGCGTCAGATCATGAACGCGTACGTCGACAAGCCGGGCACCCACCCCGTCATCGTCATTCCCGTCCTGATGTTCCTGGCGGTCCTGCTCTTCTCCGGGACGTACTACACACTCGCCAAGGACCCGAACGCCTTCATGGGACTGAAGACACGCCTCGACGCCCTGTACTTCACCGTCGTCACGCTTGCGACCGTCGGCTACGGGGACGTGGTGCCGCAGAGCCAGACCGCACGACTGGTGACCATGTTTCAGATCCTGTACAGCTTCGTCGTTCTGACCGCCGCCGCGACCGCCGTGACGCGCCGGGTGCGCAGGCGGGCCGGGGAGCGGCTCGGGCGCAACGATCTCAGCTGACAGGTCCGTCTGAGATGTCCGGCCTGATGCTACATACGAGCCATGTCGCATCACGGGACACTCATCCTGATCATGGCGATCGCCGTCGTCGCGCCCCTGCTCGCCTACGGTGTCGCCCGCTGGGCTCCCGTCCCCCTGGTGATCTTCGAGATCCTGCTCGGCATCGCGGTCGGACCCGACGCACTGGGCTGGGCCTCCCACAGCCAGTTCATCGACACCCTGTCCAATCTCGGCCTGTCCATGCTGATCTTCCTCGCCGGGTACGAGATCGACTTCAGCAGCGTGCGCGGCGACACCCTGCGCCGGGCGACCTGGGCGTGGGCGGTCTCGCTCGTCCTCGGCCTGGGCATCGCGTTCGCGCTCACCGGTGGGCAGACCGGCACGAGCTTCGTCATCGGCACGGCGCTCACCAGTACCGCGCTGGGCACCGTCCTGCCGATCCTGCGCGACAGCGGCGACCTTCAGGGCCGCTTCGGGACCGTGATGCTGGCCTTCGGGGCGGTCGGTGAATTCGGCCCCATCATCGCCATCACCCTCTTGCTGAGCGGCCGGAGTCCCGGGAAGTCCGCCGTCGTACTGTTCGTCTTCGCGGGCATCACCGCTGCGGCGATCTTCTGGGCGCTGCGGCCGCGACGGCCATGGTTTTCCCGGATCGTCGCCGGGACCCTGCACAGCAGCGGTCAGTTCGCCGTCCGCTTCGTCATGCTGCTGCTCGCCGCGATGCTGGCGCTCTCGAACGCCTTCGGCCTCGACACCCTGCTGGGCGCCTTCGCGGCAGGCATCCTCACCCGGCTTCTCCTGCAGGGCTCGGTGCCCGAGAGCAGTGCGGAGATCCTCGGGAAGATCGAGGCGATGGGCTTCGGCTTCCTGGTCCCGATCTTCTTCGTCGTCACCGGTATCGACTTCGACCTCGCCTCACTGCTGGAAGGTGGCCGCTCGCTGGCACTCCTGCCGGTCTTCCTGCTGCTGTTCCTGCTGGTGCGCGGGGCTCCGGTGTACGCGCTCGCCCCCCGCGACCTGGTCCGCCGCGACCGCGCGGCCCTGATGCTCTACGGGTCCACCTGCCTGCCTCTCGTGGTCGCGATCACCACCATCGGGCTGGACGAGGACGTACTGGAGGCGGGCGAGGCGGCGGCGCTGGTCGGCGCGGCCATGGTGTCCGTCCTTGTCTTCCCGCTGCTGGCGCTGAGGATCCGCAACGGGAAGGGGGCCGCCCACAGGGCGGAGCGGGCCGAGGGCAGCGAAGCGTGGTGAGGGCCATCCGGACGATGACATCGGGTGTACGGGAACCAGAGAGGGGGACCGCTCGTTGCCCCCTTGGGCAAAGGAATCGTCAAGAGGCGCGGCCCGCGCCGGATTGCGCAGGGGATTTCCATGGGTGTCAGCCTTTCCAAGGGCGGCAATGTCTCGCTGACCAAGGAGGCCCCGGGACTGACCGCGGTCGTCGTGGGCCTCGGCTGGGACGTACGAAGCACCACCGGCACGGACTTCGACCTCGACGCCAGCGCCCTGCTGGTCGATGCCAACGGCAAGGTCGTGTCCGACCAGCACTTCGTGTTCTTCAACAACCTCAAGAGCCCGGACGGCTCCGTCGAGCACACCGGTGACAACCTCACGGGTGAGGGCGAGGGCGACGACGAGCAGATCAAGGTCAACCTCGCGGGCGTGCCGACCGAGGTCGACAAGATCGTCTTCCCGGTCTCGATCCACGAGGGCGAGAGCCGCCAGCAGTCCTTCGGCCAGGTGCGCAACGCCTTCATCCGCGTCGTCAACCAGGCCGGCGGCGCCGAGCTCGCGCGCTACGACCTGAGCGAGGACGCCTCGACCGAGACCGCGATGGTCTTCGGTGAGCTGTACCGCAATGCCGCGGAGTGGAAGTTCCGCGCGGTCGGCCAGGGGTACGCCTCTGGTCTGCGGGGCATCGCGCAGGACTTCGGCGTCAACATCTGAGCCGCGTAAGCCTGTTCACCTGCTCAAGGGCCTGATCCTCGACGACGTATGCCGCGCGGGTCGGGCCCTTGGCACGCCCCCGGGTCCGTCTGCCGCTTCAGCCGACGTACGCAAACAGGGCGTAGCCCGCGGCCCGCGGAACGGAAGCCCGGACCCGGACGGTCCGGCGGCCGGGGCGGACAGCGCCGGGGCTGCCCGGGTCTGCGTCCTCGGAGATCATGGCGACTCCCGTTCCCGTACGGTCGACTCTGGAGCCGGCCAATTCAACGCAACATCCGGCCCGTTGATCATTGTGACGGCGTCGAACCACAGGCGGAGGACCACAGCATGCCGACCGACATCCCCCTCGGCCGCGAGGCCCGGACGCTGCCGGGCGTGGATCTGCTGTGGTCCGGCCGGGTCCCCGACCACATTGCCGATGTCCTCGCCCAGCGCCACATCCTCGACAGGGACGAATCCACGCGCCTGGCCGCCTTCGTGCGCGACGCCGACCGCGACTCCTACGCCGTGGCGCACGTGATGCTTCGCCGGTTGCTGGGTGAGCGGCTGGGACAGGCCCCCGATGCGGTGACACTCTCGCGCGAGCCGTGCGCCCACTGCGGTGGCCCGCACGGGCGGCCCGTCGTCCCCGGCAGCCCCGTGCATTTCTCGCTCTCGCACACCAGTGGCCTGGTGATGATCGCCCTCGCAACGGCACTCGTCGGCATCGACGTCGAAGGCGTCCCCGGCGACCCCGGCATCGTCGCCGATGTCGCATCGCAGCTGCACCCGAAGGAGCGTGCACACCTCGCGGCGCTGCCCACGGAGGACCGCGCCATCGCCTTCGCCCGCTGCTGGACACGTAAGGAGGCTCTGCTGAAGGCGACCGGAGTCGGCCTGAACGAGGGCCTTGCCCTCACCTATGTCGGGGCCGGGCCCCAACCGGCCGTGAACGCCGACTGGTTGCTGGCCGACCTGCCCGCGGATCCCGGCTACACGGCGGCCGTCGCCGTACACCGCACCATGTCCGCGCCCGCTTCTCAGTAGCGCTCGACCAGGTGCTCGCGGCCAGGCGGCGGTTCGTACGCCTCGGGCCAGAAGTCCGTGACGGTCGTGATCCGGCCCTCCTTGTCGCCGGTGAAGAAGGTGACCGCGTACATCTCCTCCAGGCCCACGGTGACGTGGATCCAGGTGACGGCCTGGTCGGAGTCGGCCACGATCCGCTGGATGCGCACGTGCCAGTCGCCCGGATACTCGCGGTTGAACCGGACGCACTCCTCCTTGCCGCGGATCTTCTCGCGGGTCTGCGGCAGGTCGTAGACCACGTCCTCGGCCAGCGTCGCGGCGAAGCCCGTCCAGTCGCGGGCTTCGGCCGAGGACCAGTACGTCTCAACTGTTGTGTGCAGCTCGGTCGCTGAGGTCGATCGGTTCATACGGCGAGTGTGCACCCGGCCACTGACAATCGGCTCTGGGTGATCATGTTCGCGAGGCCTTGAGCGAGTACATCAGCGGTACACGGGGCCGGTCGGCCGGGAAGCGGTAGTAGCCGTCCTCGTGCCGTGTCAGGACGCCGAAGCGCTCGAACAGTGAGACGTCGTGCTCGTGCAGGAACTCCAGTCGCAGGCCCGCGGCGCTGAGCGCGGAGACGACCTCGCCGACCGGGTGCTGCCACTCGACGCTGCGGTTGTGGACGGTGGGCGCGTCGAAGTCGGCGTAGGTGCCGGGTGTCTGGTCGACCCAGGCGTCTCGCGCGAAGTAGTCGTTGACGATCCGCGAGCCCGACGCGTCGTCCAGGACATCGGTGAGCGGATGGAATTCGGCGAGATAGAGAAAGCCGCCAGGTGCGACGAGGGACGCGGCGGTCTCCGCCCAGCGCGTGATGTCGGGCAGCCAGTTCAGCGCACCGACGCCGGTGTAGACGATGTCGTACGAGGAGTCGGGGACGGCTTCGGCGGCGTCGTAGACATCGGCGGCGACGAACGCCGCACGGTCCGGGCCGAGTCCGAGGTCAGCCGCGAGGCCGCGTGCCGTCTCGACGGCCGGCTCCGAGAAGTCCAGGCCGACGACCTGGTCGGCGCCGCGGCGTGCCCAGCACAGGGTGTCGAGGCCTATGTGGCACTGGAGGTGGAGGAGCGTACGGCCGCTCACGTCGCCGACCTCAGCGGCCTCGAAGTCGCGCAGGACGTCCTTGCCCGAGCGGAAGGCTTCCAGGTCGTAGAAGTCGCTCGCCACATGGATGGGGACACGTTCGTCCCAGCGGGAGCGGTTGGCCTCGCGCCAGTCCGAGGGGGTCGGGGAGTACATGCCGTCGAAGTTATCCACAGGCTGCGGACGACGCGAACGGATTGTCGGGGGTCCGGCGCAGAATGGGGTCATGACTGAGATCACTGACTCCACGCCGGAGCTGCCGGGCACGGCGGAGCTGCCCGGCATGCCCGACTGGGAGAAGCGCTTCCGAGCGCCGCGCGTTTCCCTGCCCGACTGGGCGGAGGACGCACCGCACCGCGCGCTCTTCGTGTCGAACGCCACGGGGACGTACGAGCTGTACGCCTGGGACCGGGCGACCGGCGAGCAGCGGCAGGCGACGGACCGGCCGAACGGCACGACGGACGGGGTGCTCTCCCCCGACGGCGCGTCGATCTGGTGGTTCTCGGACACCAACGGGGACGAGTTCGGCGTGTGGATGCGCCAGCCCTTCGGCGGCGGGGGCGACGAGCCCGCCGCACCGGGCCTCGGCCCCTCGTACCCGGCGGGCCTGGCAATCGGCCGCGACGGCACCTCGGTGGTCGGCCGCTCGACCGACGAGGACGGCACGACCATTCACGTCGCGCGGCAGGACGCGGAGCCGGTCGAGATCTACCGGCACCGGGAGTCGGCCGGGGTCGGCGATCTGTCGCACGACGGGACGCTGATCGCGATCGAGCACACCGAGCACGGGGACGCGATGCACTCGGCGCTGCGGGTGGTGCGCCTCGACGGCAGCCCCGTCGCCGAGCTGGACGACACAAAGGGGGGCACTGAGGAACTGGGGCTGGAGGTCCTCGGTTTCGCTCCGGTGGACGGGGACACCCGGCTGCTCATCGGGCATCAGCGGCGCGGCCGCTGGGAGCCGATGATCTGGGACGTCGCATCGGGCGAGGAGTCCGATCTGGCGATCGACCTGCCGGGCGATGTGAACGCCGAGTGGTATCCGGACGGCTCGGGGCTTCTGGTCGCGCACAGCTTCGAGGCGCGCGGCGAGCTGTGGCGGTACGACCTGGCGACGCGGGAGCTGGTGCGGATCGAGACGCTCGCCGGTTCGCTCTCGGGTGCGACGGCCCGGCCGGACGGGGAGGTGGAGTACCTGTGGTCCTCGGCCGCGCTGCCGCCCCAGGTGCGCTCGACGTCGGGCGGTGTCGTGCTCGATCCCCCGGGCATGAAGGCGCCGGCGTCGGTGCCTGTGGAGGACGCCTGGGTGGAGGGGCCGGGCGGCCGTATCCACGCGCTGGTGCAGAGGCCGGCGGGTTCGACGGGCCCGCTGCCGACCGTCTTCGAGATCCACGGCGGGCCGACCTGGCACGACAGCGACGCCTTCGCGGCGGGCCCGGCGGCCTGGATCGACCACGGTTACGCGGTCGTACGGGTCAACTACCGCGGCTCGACGGGGTACGGCAGGGAGTGGACGGACGCCCTCAAGCACCGGGTCGGGCTGATCGAGCTGGAGGACATCGCGGCGGTCCGGGAGTGGGCGGTCACCTCCGGGCTCGCGGATCCACGGAAGCTGATCCTGGCGGGCGGCTCATGGGGCGGCTATCTGACCCTGCTCGGCCTGGGCACCCAGCCCGAGGCCTGGGCGCTGGGCCTGGCGGCGGTGCCGGTCGCGGACTACGTCACGGCGTACCACGACGAGATGGAGGCCCTGAAGGCGATGGACCGCACCCTGCTGGGCGGTACGCCGGACGAGGTCCCTGAGCGGTTCGAGGCCTCCTCGCCGCTGACGTATGTGGATGCGGTCCGTGCCCCGGTCTACATCTCGGCCGGCGTCAACGACCCGCGCTGCCCGATCCGCCAGATCGAGAACTATGTGGACCGGCTGGCCGCGCGCGGCGCGGTGCACGAGGTGTACCGGTACGACGCGGGGCACGGCTCGCTGGTGGTGGAGGAGCGGATCAAGCAGGTGGGTCTGGAGATCGCGTTCGCGGCCGAGCACCTGGGGCAGGGGGTGGACTTGGGGTAGCGGAGACGGGGAGCGGACTCCGGGAACAGGGGCGGGAACGGGGGGCGGGCCGAGGGACGGTCGGCACGTTCCGTACCGTGGGGGTGTGTACCGGTTCCTGCTGACGCCCCGCTGGTGGGGGATCAATATCTTCGTCGTGCTGGCGATCCCCTTCTGTGTCTTCATGGGCTCGTGGCAGCTCGGCAAGTTCGAGGACCGCGTCCACACGCATCAGCAGGCCAAGCAGAAGCCCGCGCCGGATGAGCAGAAGGCCGCGCCTCTCGACGAGCTGCTGCCCGTCGACCAGGAGACGTCGGGGCGGCAGGTGACGGCCGGCGGGCGGTACGGCAAGCAGTTCCTGGTGCCGGACCGGGAGTTGGACGGTGAGCACGGCTCGTATGTGCTGACGCTGCTCAAGACCGACGGCGGCCGGACGCTGCCGGTGGTCCGCGGCTGGCTGCGGCAGGGCGCGCCCGCCCCCGCGGCACCGGCCGGCCGGGTCGCCGTGGCCGGCGCCCTGCAGGCCTCGGAGACCCCGGGCACCGACGGGGTGCACGCGGCGGGCGGGCTGCCGAGCGGGCAGCTGGGGATGATCAGCGCGGCATCGCTGGTGAACCTCGTGCCGGACGACGTGTACGACGCGTGGGTCACGCTCACGGAGGCGGACAGCGGGCTGAAGCCGGTCCCGGCGTCCGTGCCTGAGGGCAGCGGGCTGGACCTGAAGGCGTTCCAGAACCTGGGCTACACCGGGGAGTGGTTCGTTTTCGCGGGCTTCGTACTCTTCATGTGGTTCCGGCTGCTGCGCCGCGAGGCGGAGGCGGAGCGGGACCGCGCGCTGGGCCTGGAGCCGGAGCCGGTGTAACCAGGGCCGCGGCACCGTCCGCCCCGGCCCCCGCGCATACAGCCCGTCCGGCGTTCGAGGACAGGCGGCCGAAGGTCGCATACGGGCTCTGGGGCTTGTCCCAGTTACGGAATGGCGGTTGAGCCCGCCGCAGGCGCCGGACCCGCCCGCCCGTCACTGACCGCTCAGCACACCCGTGCGGTAGACCGTGCCCGAGCACGCGTTGGGGATCGTCGTCTCCGCGCTCGGCGCGCCCACCGCCGTGGTGTGGCTCACTGCGACGCTGCCGTCCGCCGTGCCGCCGCCCTCCGCGGGGACGAGCTGGGGCTGGTTGTTCTCCGAGGTCGTGCCCGTACCCGTACCGGTGCTCGTGCCCGACGAGCCGCCGTCCGAAGGCGTGGGCTCGGGCGAGCCTCCGGTGGTCGGGCAGCTGTCCTTCGGGACCCAGGCGAACTTCACCTCGTACGCCGTGTCCGGCTTCAGCAGCAGCGAGCCCGGCTCCAGCGAGGGGTCCGGCAGTCCGGTCGCCGCGTCGCCCGCCGCGTGCTCGACGACCGTGATCTTGGCGGCGTCGGCCGCGCCCAGCGCCTTGAAGCCGACCGTGCCGTCGCCGCTCACAGCGCAGTCGGTCTTGGAGACATTGGTGACGCGGAAGGTGCCGTACACCTTGCCTTCGGCATCCGGCGCCGCCTGTGCCGCGGTGACGCCGAGCTGGCCGGCCTCGCAGACCGGGGAACTCGCGGGCGCGCTGACGGACGGGTTGACGACACCGCCCACCGTGCCGTCCTTGGCGCCGGAGGGCTGCTGTCCCGGCGTCTGGGTCGCGCCGCCCTGGTTCTGCCCGGTGCCCTGGCCGCCGGCGGAGGGGCTGTTCGTCCCCGCCTCGCCGTCCTCGGCGCCCGTCTCGGACCCGGTGCCGCCCTGCGCCTGTTCGCCGTGTCCGGCGTTGACGGGGTTGGCGCTGTCGCTGCCGCTGGAGTTCGCCACATGCACGAAGGCGGGGACGGCGGTGCCGATCAGCATCACCGCAGCCGCCGCACCGACCAGCGCCTGCCTTTTGCGGGCGCGCCGCGCGGGTACCGCCCTTCGCAGGTGGTCGAGGGCTCCGTCGGAGGGCTCGAGGTCCTGCACGGCCCCTTGCAGCAGCCGCCGCAGGGCAACTTCGTCCCCGCCGAGGCCTCCGAGGCCGCCCAGCTCATTTTCCGGCCCGTTGTTCACAATTCCGTTCCCAGTCCGGTCGTCAAACGGCCCGTCCGGCCCGTACCGCTCAAACCTGTGCCTGTGCCCGCTCATGCCGTGGCCTCCATGGCGACGCGCAGCGCCGCGATGCCCCGCGAGCCGTACGCCTTCACCGAGCCCAGGGAGATCCCCAGCGTCTCGGCGACCTGAGCCTCTGTCATGTCGGCGAAGTACCTCAGCACCAGCACCTCGCGCTGGCGGCGCTGGAGTCCGCGCATCGCCTTGATCAGCGCGTCCCGCTCCAGTTGGTCGTACGCGCCTTCCTCGGCGCTCGCCATGTCCGGCATCGGCTTGGAGAGCAGCTTCAGCCCGAGGATGCGGCGGCGCAGGGCCGACCGCGACAGATTGACCACGGTCTGGCGCAGATACGCCAGCGTCTTCTCCGGGTCCCGCACCCGGTTGCGCGCCGAGTGGACGCGTATGAACGCTTCCTGGACGACGTCCTCGCAGGAGGCCGTGTCGTCGAGAAGCAGGGCCGCGAGACCGAGCAGCGACCGGTAGTGGGCGCGGTAGGTCTCAGTGAGGTGATCGACTGTGGTACCCGCGGCCATGACGTCCTCAGCGCCCTCGCGCTGGGACGAGATGCGGGTGGTGCGGGGCGCGGGCATGGGGGCGATCACCGGCATGCCGCCGGACGGGCGGGGCCTGCGGAGCGGGCGCACTGCAGCGCCGCGGACCGGGACCACCCTGGTGATGTCGAGAACCTCTGCCACGCCTGTTGGACACGCTTCCCCCCGTCAGGGTTGTACGCGTACGCCACCGTTTTTGACGGTGAATCAAATGCGCCCATGCGTACCCGCTCTTCCCCAATGCCCCTTTTCTTCACGGCACCGTGAAGGGGCAACCGCAAAGACGCTTCCCGCCCAACTGCCGGTTGCAGGAAGGGGGGAAGCGCATCGTCGAACATCTTTGCACCCCAGTTCAAGTGGTACAGACCTTCGACTTGATCACAGGGCGTTCACAGATCCTACAAAGCATTCCGGTTCTGCCGCCCCGAATAAGCCGCAAGCGGACAAGGAAGACGGACGGAGGAGACGGAGAAGACCGAGAAGGATCAGCCGGAGGCGAGCGCAGGCCCGATCTCCGCCGCGACAGCCTCCGCGATCTGCGCGGAGTTGAGCGCGGCACCCTTACGCAGATTGTCGCCGCAGACGAAGAGGTCCAGCGCACAGGGGTCGTCCGGAGCCCGCCGCACCCGCCCCACCCACGTCGGATCGGTCCCCACCACATCGGCGGGTGTGGGAAAGTCCCCGGCCGCCGGATTGTCGTAGAGCACCACTGCGGGCGAGGTCGCCAGGATCTCGTGCGCCCGCTCCACTGTGACCTCGCTCTCGAAGCGCGCGTGCACGGCGAGCGAGTGGGTGGTGAGCACCGGTACGCGGACGAACGTCGCCGCCACCCGCAGCCCCGGCAGATCGAGGATCTTGCGCGTCTCGGCCCGCAGTCCCAGCTCCTCCGAGGACCAGCCGCCCTCCTGGAGGGTCCCGGACCACGGCACCACGTTCAGCGCCAGCGGTGCCGCGAAGGGCCCGAGCTCGTCGCCCACGGCCCTGCGCACGTCTCCGGGCCGGGCGCCCAGCTCCGTACCGGCCACGAGCGACAGCTGGGCGCGCAGCGCCGCGACGGCGTCACGTCCCGCGCCGCTGACAGCCTGGTAGGAGGAGACGACCAGTTCGCGCAGCCCGAACTCGGCGTGCAGCGCGCCCACCGCCGGAACCATCGCGAGCGTGGTGTCGTGCGGACTCGCGACAATGCCGCGCGGGCGGACCCGTACGGCATGCGGATTGACCTCGGGGACGACCAGTGGCACATCCGGATCCAGCCGGAAGGCGCCCGAATTGTCCACGACGACCGCACCGTTGGCCGCGGCGATCGGCGCCCACTGCGCGGACACCGCGTCCGGTACGAGGAAAAGCGCGACGTCGACGCCCGTCAGTGCCTCTTCGCAGAGCGCGACGACCTCCGTCTCCTCGCCGCGCACGGCCAGCTTGCGGCCGGCCGAGCGCGGAGAGGCGACCAGCCGTATGTCGCCCCAGACATCCGCGTGCTGCGAAAGGATCTGGAGCATCACCGAGCCGACGGCTCCGGTCGCTCCGACGACCGCGAGCGTCGGCTTGCGGGTCATCGCCCGGTGCCTCCGTAGACGACCGCCTCGTCGGAGTCGGAGTCGAGACCGAAGGCGGTGTGCACGGCGCGCACGGCCTCGTTGACGTCGTCGGCGCGCGTGACCACCGAGATACGGATCTCCGAGGTGGAGATCAGCTCGATGTTCACGCCCGCGTCGGAGAGCGCCTCGAAGAAGGAGGCTGTGACGCCGGGGTTGGTCTTCATGCCCGCGCCGACGAGCGAGATCTTGCCGATCTGGTCGTCGTAGCGCAGCGATTCGAAGCCGATCCCGGCCTTCGCCTTCTCCAGGGCGTCGATGGCCTTGCGGCCGTCCGTCTTGGGGAGGGTGAAGGAGATGTCCGTCAGGGCGGTGGTGGCCGCCGAGACGTTCTGCACGACCATGTCGATGTTGATCTCGGCATCGGCGATCGTACGGAAGATGGCCGCGGCCTCGCCCGGCTTGTCCGGCACTCCGACGACCGTGACCTTGGCCTCGGAGACGTCATGGGCGACTCCGGAGATGATGGCGTGCTCCACCTGCTGGTCCCCTTGCGGCTCGTTGCTGACCCAGGTGCCGCGCAGCCCCGAGAAGGACGAGCGGACGTGGATCGGGATGTTGTATCGGCGTGCGTACTCGACGCAACGGTGCAGCAGCACCTTGGAGCCGGAGGCAGCGAGCTCCAGCATGTCCTCGAAGGCGATCCAGTCGATCTTCTTCGCCTTCTTCACGACCCGGGGGTCGGCGGTGAAGACGCCGTCGACGTCGGTGTAGATCTCACAGACCTCGGCGTCGAGGGCGGCGGCCAGGGCGACGGCGGTGGTGTCCGACCCGCCGCGGCCGAGGGTGGTGATGTCCTTCTTGTCCTGGGACACACCCTGGAAGCCCGCCACGATGGCGATGTTGCCCTCGTCCAGCGCCGTACGGATCCGGCCCGGCGTCACATCGATGATGCGCGCTTTGTTGTGGACGGAGTCGGTGATGACGCCTGCCTGGCTGCCGGTGAACGACTGGGCCTCGTGGCCCAGGTTTTTGATCGCCATCGCCAGCAGGGCCATGGAGATCCGCTCTCCGGCGGTCAGCAGCATGTCGAATTCGCGCCCTGCAGGGATCGGAGATACCTGCTCGGCGAGATCGATCAGCTCGTCCGTCGTGTCGCCCATCGCGGATACCACGACGACCACCTGGTGGCCGTTCTTCTTGGCATCGACGATTCGCTTGGCGACGCGCTTGATGCCTTCGGCATCGGCAACGGAGGAGCCTCCGTACTTCTGCACGACAAGGCCCACGTGCGCTCCTCGCTCAGTCCGTTTCGTTCCGCACTACTGCGGTCGGCTCAGTCTAACGAACGGCCGGACTCCCACCCGGTGCTGTCACATCGTGAGATGTCCCGCTCACCACGTGATCATCAGGAAGGGGCACGGCCGCTCGGACCGACTCCTGCCCCGCCTGATGCGCGCTACGCGAGGTGTGGGCCGGGTCACACCCCGGGCCGGTGCGGGGAGGCCGCTCCCCGGCCACCGCGGAGAGCCCTCAGGTGGCCGTACGCAGGCCCAGCGGGCCCGCGATCTCCTGCGCCATCACCTTGCCGGCCTCCTCGGCCAGCGCGTCCTCAGCAAGGTCCTCGTCCGTGTCCAGGCCGTCCAGCTCCTCCAGCGGCTGGTCCAGCCTGACGTGGGCGACCAGCGACTGCAGCGCCCGCAGTGTCGCGGAGGCGGTCGGGCCCCAGTTGGAGAAGTACGAGAACTGCCACCACCACAGCGCCTCGCTCGTGCGGCCCGCACGGTAGTGGGCCAGGCCGTGGCGCAGGTCGGTGACGATGTCCGCGAGGTTGTCGGAGATCCGGGAGGCGACCGGGGCCTTGCGCGGCTCGTACGGGTCGAAGACCTCGGAGAAGACGTCGACCGGGTCGAGCAGCACGGCGAAGCGCTCGCGCAGGTCGTCGACGTCCACGTCGGGGCCGGTGTCCGGTTCGTACCGCTCGTCCGGAATGATGTCCTCGTGCGCGCCCAGCCGGCCGCCCGTCAGCAGGAGTTGGGAGACCTCCAGCAGCAGGAAGGGCACCGCGCTGTCCGGCTCGTCGCCCTTCGCGACTTCCGTGGTCGCGACGATGAAGGACTCGATCGAGTCGGCGATCTGGACCGCGAAACTGTCCGGGTCCTGATTGACGGCGTGCAGATTGGCGTCAGACATCGAGAAGTCGTCTCCCCTCGAAGGCACGCCCCAGCGTGACCTCGTCGGCGTATTCCAAGTCTCCCCCCACGGGCAGACCGCTGGCCAGTCTTGTGACCTTCAGGCCCATCGGCTTGATCATGCGCGCCAGGTACGTGGCAGTGGCTTCGCCCTCGAGATTGGGATCCGTGGCGATGATCAGCTCCGTGATCGTGCCGTCCGCGAGGCGGGCCAGCAGCTCACGGATCCGCAGGTCGTCGGGGCCGACGCCCTCGATGGGGCTGATGGCCCCGCCGAGCACGTGGTAGCGGCCCCGGAACTCCCGGGTCCGCTCGATCGCGACGACGTCCTTCGGTTCCTCCACCGCGCAGATGACCGAGTGGTCGCGGCGCGGGTCACGGCAGATGTTGCACTGTTCCTGCTGCGCGACATTGCCGCACACCGCACAGAAGCGGACCTTGTCCTTCACCTCGAGCAGCGCGTGGGCGAGCCGGCGTACGTCGGTCGGCTCGGCCTGGAGGATGTGGAAGGCGATCCGCTGCGCGCTCTTGGGACCGACGCCGGGCAGCCTGCCCAGTTCGTCGATGAGGTCCTGAACCACGCCTTCGTACAACGGAACGCCTCTCGTGGAGTGCTGTGGTGCTTACGGTAGTTGGTGCGCCTGCGCCTTAGAAGGGCAGGCCCGGCATGCCGCCCAGGCCCTGGGCGAGCGGGCCGAGCTTCTCCTGCTGAAGCTGCTGCGCGTTCTCGTTCGCGGCCTGGACGGCGGCGACGACCAGATCCGCGAGGGTCTCGGTGTCGTCGGGGTCGACGGCCTCGGGGTCGATGACGAGGCCTCGCAGCTCGCCGGAGCCGGTGACGGTGGCTCTCACCAGGCCGCCGCCCGCCTGACCGTCGACCTCGGTCTGTGCCAGCTCTTCCTGGGCCTGCGCGAGATCCTGCTGCATCTTCTGGGCCTGCTGGAGGAGCTGCTGCATATTGGGCTGGCCACCACCGGGAATCACGGTCACTCCTGGCATTTCGACGACGAATATTCGGTAAGGCGAGCCTACGTGCTCGCCGGGCGGCTCGCCCCACCCTGCGGTGACCAACTCTTTCGAGTGAGTGGGCGCGCACACCCTTAGCTGATCAAGGACCTCTTGTGGGCGGAAATATCGGTATTTCTGGCGCACAGCCCACCATTCGGCGGTAGGAAGGGCATGCGCATCAGAATGCACGCGCGCACCGTATGTACACGCAGTGTTACGTCGTTCCACCTCGTTCCACCTCGTTCCACGTCGTAGAGGAGTGCACCGGTGAGCCAGCCGGACATGCAGCCCGGGGGGCCGGCCCGGGGCGAGCGCGGCGAGGCGCCGCGCCGTGACCTGGCCGGGAGGCCGTTTCCGCTCGGCGACTGGGGAGAACCGGCGGAGCGCCTCGACGAGCTGTACCGGTGGGTCGAGGCGGGCGCGCTGCGTACGGCTCAGTGGTATCTGGTGGACCGCGTGTGGAAACGCCGGGCGGCGCGGGTGCTGCGCATCGGCACGGCTCTGGGCGTGATCGCCGGGGCCGTGCTCCCCCTCCTGGAGGTGACTGGCGTACGGGACGGGACGTCGAGGTGGGGGTATCTGTCGCTGCTGCTGGGAGCGGCATGCCTGGCGTGCGACCGGTACTTCGGCCTGACGTCGGGCTGGATAAGGAACGTCGCCACGGCGCAGGCGGTGCAGCGCAAGCTGCTGGGGCTGCAGTTCGACTGGGCGTCGGAGTGCGTACGGGAGGTGCTGGGCCCGGCGGAGGGCACGGCGAGCGAGGCGACGGAGAGGTGCCTGGGGGTACTGCGGCGGTTCACGGAGGACGTCGCGGAGCTGGTGCGGGCGGAGACGTCGGACTGGATGGTGGAGTTCGGCTCGGGCCCGGCGCCGCTGGTGATGCAGTCGACGGGGGCGGCGCCGGGGCGGGGGGTGGAGGGGCACCCGTCGGGTCGGGTGCCGTTGCCGCCGGGGGCGCGGCCGAACATGCCGCGACAGCGACCGCCGGAGGCGCCGCGCTGAGGCGGCGGCCCGCGGGACCGTTCGCGGACTTGGGGCTCCCCCCGGACCCCGCGCTCGGACCCGGACGCCAGGGCCGGACGCCAGGGCCGGACGCCGTGGCTCCGACCCGGGCCCCCGCGCCAACTCACCGGACTTCGTCCGGCGGAGCCCCCGGACCCCGGGAAGCGGCGGTTTCGTGCCGCATTGCGGCTCGGCTTCCGCCCCCCGGGGCCAGGGGTAGAAGCTAACGGCGGGACGTGATCGCCCTCGTCACGATCGGGGGCAGCAGGTCCTTCGCCAGGCGGCGGGCGCGGGACGGGCGGCGGCGTGGTGCCGCGGCTGGCGCGACGGCGGGCACGGGCGCGGGTGCGGCCGGCTCGGGCTTCGGGGACGGCGTGTGGCGGGACTTCGGGTGCGGCGGCACCTCCGCCTTGTTGCCCTTGATGCGGATCAGCGGCAGGCCCGCCACGTCCTCCACCCCGTGCCACAGGTCCGTACGCGACTCCAGCCACGTCAGCAGCGCCTCGCGTGCCGGTGCCGGGTCGCCCCACGTGCCGTACAGCTTCGTGCCCGTGATCACGATCGGCTTCAGACTCGACGTGGCCACCGCGCCCCACACCGCGGCCGAGACCCCGGGGCAGTGTTCCGCGCGGAAGTCGTCGAAGGACACGATGCCCTCCGGCTGCAGCAGCGTCTTCGCCGCCTCGATGTCGCCGTGCACATGCTCGTACAGATGCGACGCGTCGACATGCACGAAGCGGCAGCTCCCCGCGCTCACCCGCGAGGTGATCACGGAGGTCGGTGCCTGCACCATCGTGGGCAGTTCGTCGTGGAACGACAGATAGTTGGCCTCGAAAGCCCGCCTCGTCAGCGTCGAGTACGACCGGTCCATCTCCGCGCTGTTGGAGTCGTCCGGTGCCGGCGAGTCCCACAGGTCGCAGACCGTGAACTCCTCTCCCTCCCGCAGATAGTCGGCCGTGAAGATCGCGCTCTTGCCCAGGTACGCGCCGAGCTCGAGCAGATCCCCTCTCCCGTCCGGATCCGTGTCCCGCTGATAGGACAGGAACCAGTCGAAGAGCAGCTGGTCCACGGGCCAGAACCAGCCCTTGACGTCCGCGAAGCGCGTGGGCCGGGGGAGCGCTTCGTCCGCGATCTCCCCCGTCGCCGGGGTACTCGTCTGTGACATGCACCGGTCCTACCGGGCGGACATGTCCCGGAGCTTAAGGACGCGCGTTCAGCGGATGTGCGCAGGATGTGCGTCAGCTGAAAATGATCATTGAGCCCTGGCCGAGGCTGCGCGTCGCCGCCGCGTGCAGCCCGAGCCACACGTGCCGTTCCCGCGCGAAAGGGCTCTCGTCGTACGGAATCGGCCCGGCCGGTTCCTCCAGCGACGTCGGCCGGTCCGGCGGCCGCGGTGCCTCGGGCGGGTTCGCCGGGTCGATACCGATCGACGGCGCGACGAACTCCAGCTCCCGCAGCAGACCCTGCGTGGAGCCAAGCGGACCGCCCCCGGCGAGCAGTTCGTCGTTGAACAGCGGCGAGGTGAAGTCGACGGGAACGTACGCCCCTGCGTGGTCGTAGTGCCAGACCAGATGCGACTGCTGTGCCGTCGCCTCGAACATCTCCAGCAACTGCTCGTAGTCACCGCCCAGTTCGTCCACCGGGGTCACCGCGAGCCCGCACAGCTGCAGCAGGTAGGCACGCCGCAGGAAGTGCAGCGCGTCGTAGTCGAAGCCCGCGACCGGCGCCACATCCCCGGACAGGCCGGGCATGTACGCGAAGACGGGGACGGTCGGCAGTCCGGCGTCGGTCAGTGCCTTGTCGTAGGCGGCGATCTCTTCGGCGAAGGGGTTGTCGGGGCTGTGGCACAGCACGTCGACGAGGGGGACCAGCCACAGGTCACAGGCCAAGGGAAGGCTCGCTCTCCAGGGTGTCGGGCACAGGGTCGGGCACAAGGTCGGGCAAAGGGTCGGTCGAACGATCAGGCACAAGATCGGGAACAGGGTCGGGCACGGACGGGACAGCGTAGTGGCAGGGACACGTTCGGCGAAGGGTGCCGGTCAGCTGTCTGTCCGAACCGAGTCCTTCGGGTCCCGCACATCCCATACCCACACGCCGCCCACCCGCTTCCCCGGGCGCCCGAGCAGTTTCTCCACGGTCGCATACAGGGCCGCGTCGTTGTACTGCGGCTCCAGCACCACGAGTCCCGCCTTCCACGCCGCCAGGTCGGAGCGCGCCTGCGCCTGCCAGTTCGGGCCGATGGTGGGCACGCGCCCGCTGTTGCGCACCTCGTTGAGGAGGTTGGAGGTGTGCCGCGGCGTCGCGCCGTAGATGCCGATGCGGTCCGGCCCCCACGGCCCGTTGAAATAGCCGCCCGCGACCCGGAAACCGAGGCCGGTCGCCGACTGCCAGTGCAGGGCCTCCGCGCTGCCGGGATTGGGCAGCGGCACCGTGACGACCGACTCGCCCTCGCCGAGGTACGAGCGGTACATGCCCTGCGTGATGAACTCCGGGACCTGCGAGCGCTCCCGCACCGGATACGGCGTCGGCAGCACCGGCAGCAGCGCCGCCGCCACCGCCGCGAGGCCCACCACCTGGTTGACCCGGTCCCTCGTCACCACGAGCCGGTCGGCGGCGAGCGCGATCAGAACGCCCAGCACCGGGGCGCAGATCAGCGCCACCCGCGACTCGATGACCGACTCGAAGAGCGGCTGATGGGCCAGCGCACGCCACGGGCCGGTGAGCACGGTGTCCGTGTACGGGATGCGGAACTTCGGCCCGAGCGAGAGGAACGCCGCGGCAAGACCCGTAAAGGCAAGCGCCTTGACCAGTGCGAGCCGCCACAGCCGCACCACGATCGCCACGGCGAGCGCGATCAGCGGCCAGCCGTAGAAGGCGTTCTGCTCGGTGCGGTTCAGCGCGAGCGGGTCGGCACCCTCGTCGGAGCCCGCGAGTGAACGGCCCGCGAACTCCAGGAAAGCCAGCGGGCTGTTGCCCGCGTTGTCGCCGTGCAGCACGCTCTTGTAGCTCTGCGGGCCGAAGAACTGCCAGCCCAGCGGGAAGGCGATCAGCGGCAGACAGACCGCGGCCGCGACGGCGAGCCCGCGCAGCAGCGGCCGCCGGGCCGCCTGCGCCACATCGCGGCGCGCGAGCGCGTACGAGAGCGCGAAGAGCAGCATGCCCACCACCGCGAGCAGCAACGGCTCCTCGCCGAGGAAGATCTGATACGTCGCGAACAGGCCCAGCAGCACCCCGTCGCGTACGACATTGCGCCCCTCGCACAGCCGCAGTGCCCGGTCGATGATCACCGGAATCATGAACAGCACAAGGAAGTTGGGGTGTGCGTTGCCGTGCGAGATCATCGGCGGCGCGAAGGCGGCGAAGGCCGCGCCGAACGCGGCCGCCCACCGGTTGGTCACCAGCCGCCGGGCGATCAGCCAGTACCAGGCGCCGGCGGTCGCCGCGAGCCCGAGCGTGAGCACCAGCGCCCAGGTGACGGTCGGGCCGAACAGCAGCGTGACGGGGGCGAGGGGGACGGACAGTCCGAACATGACGGTGTTCGCCATCAGGTTCACGCCGTCCGGAAAGCCCTGGAGCGTGGTGAAGAGGGGATTTCGCAGATGCGCGACATTGTCGGCGGTGACCGCGAAGAACCACTCCCACTGGTTCTGGTCCTGCCCCGAGTCGGCGAGATAGCCCCGGTCGAGGTCCGCCCACAGATTCTTGTAGAGCAGTACGGACGCGAGGACGAAGAGCCCGACGACGGCCAGGTCGACGCGGCGTACGGCACGGGCGCGCAGTCTGAGCAGCTCCAGCAGCACCCTGCCGTAGTCCAGCGGTCTGACCTTGGAGCCCTCCTGGTGCGACCAGCGCACCGGAACCTCCGTCACCGGCCAGCCCGCGCGCCGGAAGAAGCGCAGTATCTCGACGTCGATCCCCCACCCGTCGAGCCGCGAGTCGGCGAAGGCGGCACGCGCCCTGTCGCCGTCGAAAAGCTTGAAGCCGCACTGGGTGTCATGGATGCCGGGCACGGCGACGGCACGTATGAGGCGGTTGCCCATCCGGCCCATCCATTCGCGCAGCGGGCGCTGGTGCACCTCGATGTGCGAGTCGGGGTGCGCGCGCGAGCCGATCGCCGCCGCGCTGTCCTCGGCCGCGAGTTGCTTGTCGAGACGGTCCAGTTCCTCTATGGGAGTCGCGAGGTCGGCGTCCGTGATCAGGACGCGCCGGCCGTACGAGGCGAGCACGCCCAGGCGCAGGGCACTGCCCTTGCCGCGGTTGCCGTTGCCGCTGACGAGCTGGATGCGCGGCTCATCGGCCGCGGCCTCCTTGGCTATTTGGGCGGTGGCGTCGGTGGAGCCGTCGTCGACGACGATCAGCTCCCAGTCGCCCCAGCGGCCGGGCTCCGCGCGCAGATGGGCGCAGATCGCGTCCAGGGTCGGACGCAGCCGCCCCTCCTCGTTGTACGCCGGGACGACGACGCTCAGATCCACGCTCACTGCTCCAGCCGATCCGCCCAGGCGAGCGCATGCTCGTCGTATGCGCCGACGGCCGCGCGCACGCCTTCGGCGTCGCCGGCCGTGACGGCGTCCACCAGTTCCTCGTGGCCGCTCCACAGCCACTGCCGCAACTCCTCGTCGCTGCGCAGAGCGCGCAGATACGGGACGGCGAACACCCAGGTCTGGACGCGCAGCCGGTGCAGGAAGTCACAGATGTAGCGGTTGGCGACGAGCGCGCAGAGCTCGCGCCAGAAACGCAGGTCGTAGCCGATGAGGATGTCCAGGTCCCCGGCGCGGGCCGCGCGGGCGGCCTCCTCGGCCCGGCGGCGTACGGACACCAGCGCCTTGCCGGGCACTGCGGTGATGCCGCGCTTCTGCGCATGGTGGAGGACGCCGTCCACGACGAGCGCGCGCGCCTCGACCATGCCGCGGTAGTCCTCGACCGAGAACTCGTGGACCTTGAAGCCCCGGTGCTGGTCGGAGTCGAGCAGGCCCTGGGCCGAGAGATCGACGAGGGCCTCGCGGACGGGCGTGGCGGAGACGCCGTACTGCTCGGCGATCTGCTTGACGGTGAACTCCTGCCCGGGCTGCAGACGTCCGGCCAGGACCTCGTCGCGCAGCGCGTCCGCGATCTGTTGTCGCAGGGTGTTGCGGGTGACAGCGGAAGTGCTGCCGTTGCCCTGCATCGTGGCCTTCTCCTTCGCCGGGGTCCCGGACACGATAGGCCAGACGTCACGAACCGGGTGCGGACAGGGGATTCTGACATGACAGACGTCTTCGAGGCGGCGACGGGTGACGGTCCGCGGCCCGATCTCACCGCACGGGCCGCGGAAGTACGGGCCGCGGAGGTGCGCGCCGCGCTGGACGGCCTGCTTCAGATCCGGCGCCTGACGAACACGGCACCCGCGGCGTGGGAGCTCAACCGGATGGTGCGCGCGGTCGCCCTCGTCCTGGAGGCGGCGGGCATTCCGCCCTCGGCCGTGGACGCGTCGGGGGCGAGGACGGCGACGGGCTATCGCGTACGCGCGTCGGACAGGGCCGGGATGGTGTGCGTGGACTGGCTGGGTCCGCGGGGCGCCGGTGCGGCGCAGGAGGAGGAGCCGGGGCTGGCTCGGTGCGCGGCGGCGCTGGGGGCGATGGGGTGGGAGGCGCTGATGTACCGGGGGGCGCGGAAGAGGCGGTTCTTGGAGGTGGAGGCGGGGCGGGGGTGAGACCGCCTGCGGCGGGGCTTGTCCCCACCCCGCCCTCCCCCTACGGCCTGGCGGCCGTGGGAGGTACCCCCATCCCGAACTGGGGGCAAGCCCCCAGACCCCCAGTACGGCCTTCGGCCGTAGTCCTCAAACGCCCGACGGGCTGAATGTGCGGCCCAGCCGCACATTCCAGCCCCGTGGGGGTCCCCCCGGACGAAGTCTGGGGGAGTTTGAGGCGCGGGGGTCCGGGGGCAGCGCCCCCGGGTCGGCTTACGCGGTGTGCTCGTCCGCGACCGACAGCGCCGCGTCCAGCGCCGCCAGGCCCTCCTTCGCCTCCGCCTCGGAGATGTTGCACGGCGGCACCGCGTGCGTGCGGTTCATGTTCACGAACGGCCACAGGCCATGGGACTTGCACGCCGCCGCGAACGCAGCCATCGGGGCGTTCGCCGCGCCGGTCGCGTTGTACGGCACCAGCGGCTCGCGCGTCTCCTTGTTCCGTACGAGATCGAGCGCCCAGAAGACACCCGTACCGCGCACCTCGCCGACGCTCGGGTGCCGCTCGGCAAGTTCGCGCAGGCCCGGGCCGAGGACGGTCGCGCCGATGTGGGCGGCCTGTTCGACGACCTTCTCCTCCGCCATCACATTGATCGTGGCGACGGCGGCCGCGCAGGCGAGCGGGTGCCCGGAGTAGGTGAGGCCGCCGGGGTAGGGGCGGGTCTCGAAGGTCGCGGCTATCTCGGCGGAGATGGCGACACCGCCGAGCGGTACGTAGCCCGAGTTGACGCCCTTGGCGAAGGTCAGCAGGTCGGGTACGACACCGAAGTGGTCGGCCGCGAACCACTCGCCGGTGCGGCCGAATCCGGCCATCACCTCGTCGAGCACGAAGACGATCCCGTACCGGTCGCAGATCTCGCGTACGCCCGCGAGATAGCCGGGCGGAGGCGTCATGATGCCCGCGGTCCCCGGGATGGTCTCCAGGATGATCGCGGCGATCGTCGCCGGGCCCTCGAAGGCGATCGTGTCCTCGAGGTGCTGGAGGGCGCGGGCGCACTCCTGCTCCTCGGTCTCGGAGTAGAACGGCGACCGGTAGAGGAACGGCCCCCAGAAGTGCACGACACCGGAGGTGCCGTTGTCGGAGGCCCAGCGGCGCGGGTCCCCGGTGAGGTTGATCGCGGTCGCCGTACCGCCGTGGTACGAGCGGTAGGCGCTGAGGACCTTCGGGCGGCCCGTGTGCAGCCGGGCCATCCGGATGGCGTTCTCCACGGCCTCGGCGCCGCCGTTGGTGAAGAAGATCTTGTCGAGGTCGCCCGGGGTCCGCTCGGCGATGAGGCGTGCGGCCTCGGAACGGGCCTCGACGGCGAACGCAGGCGCGAAGGTGGTGAGCCTGCCGGCCTGCTCCTGGATCGCGGCGACGACCTTGGGGTGCTGGTGGCCGATGTTCGTGTAGACAAGGCCGCTGGTGAAGTCGAGGTAGCGGTTCCCGTCGTAGTCCCAGAAGTACGAGCCCTCGGCACCGGCGACGGCGAGCGGGTCGATCAGGCCCTGGGCGGACCAGGAGTGGAACACATGCGCACGGTCTGCGGCCTTCACGGCCGCGCCGGCCTGGGGGTCGGGATGAGGGGTCATGCGGGCAAGCGTAAGGAGGGGCGGCTGGGGAGGGACATGGCCACGGTGTATGGCCGTGGCGCTGTTCCTGGGCACTGTGTCGCGTCAGCGGGTCGCCTGCGGCGGGCTTTGCCCCCGCCTGTATGCGACCTCCGGCCGCATGTCCTCAATCACCGGACGGGCTGGATGTGCGGCCCTGCCGCACATTTCAGGTCCGTCGGCGATTGAGGCGCCGGGTTCGGGGCGGAGCCCCGAGCTAGGCCCGAGCCCCGCCCTCAGCCCATTGACAGCAGGCTGTCGATATGACAGATTGCTGTCATCGAGCCAGGAGGGCCACCATGAGCACCCGCACCGTTCATCTCGCCGTCTACGACACCTTCGCCGACTGGGAAACCGGCCACACCACCGCGCACCTCACCCAGAACGGCTTCACCGTCCGCACCGTCGGCCCCACCACCGGCCCCGTCACCACCATGGGCGGCGTCCGTATCCAGCCCGATCTCGCCCTCGGCGAGCTCGACCCCGAGGACAGCGCCCTGCTCATCCTCACCGGCGCACACCTGTGGGACGCGGGCGACGACCTCGCCCCCTTCGCCGCCAAGGCGCGTGCCTTCCTCGATGCCGGTGTCCCCGTGGCCGCCATCTGCGGTGCCACCGCCGGGCTCGCCCGCGAGGGGCTGCTCGACGACCGCGATCACACCAGCGCCGTCTCCTTCTACCTCGGCGCCACCGGCTACAAGGGCGGCGACCACTACCGCGAGGCCGACGCCGTCACCGACCGCGATCTGATCACCGCGGGCCCCACCGAGCCCGTCGCGTTCGCGCGCGAGGTCTTCGCCAGGCTCGGTGTGTACGAGGGCGAGAAGCTGGACGCCTGGTACCGGCTGTTCCACGACTCGGACGCCTCCGCCTTCGCGGTCCTCGACTCATGAGCCGCGAGGAACAGGACCTGCTCAGCCGCACAGCCCTCGGCGTCTTCCGGCTGAACGGCCAATTCCTCGCCGTCTCCGAGGAGTTGGCGAAGCCCGCCGGGCTGACCGCGGCCTGGTGGCAGGTCCTCGGAGCCGTACTGCACGAGCCGCTGCCCGTCGCCGGGATCGCCCGCGCCATGGGCATCACGCGCCAGAGCGTGCAGCGCATCGCCGATCTGCTCGTCGAGCGGGGCCTCGCGGCGTACGAAGCCAACCCCGCCCACCGCCGGGCCAAACTCCTGCGCCCCACCGACGACGGCCGCGCCGCGATCACCCGGATCGACCCCGGCCACGCGGCGCTTGCCGCCCGTCTCGCCGAGGCACTGGGCCCCGAGCAGTTCGCCGAGACCGCACGGATCCTGGAGCAGCTCTCCAAAGCCATGGACAGCCTCGGGCCGCTCCCGCCGGATCCTGATCTGTAAGCCCCGGTTCGGCGCGCACTATCCTCGGTCCGTCGGCAGCGAAGCGGTACGGGGGAAGGGCGCACGGCGATGGAGCCTCTGGCACCAGCAGATCCACGGCACATCGGCGAGTACCGCCTGCTGGCCCGCCTCGGCGCGGGCGGCATGGGGCAGGTCTACCTCGCCCGCAACGACCGCGGCCGCACCGTCGCCGTCAAGCTCGTACGCCATGAGCTCGCCGAGCAGGAGGAGTTCCGAAACCGCTTCCGCCAGGAAGTACGGGCCGCTCTGCGCGTCGGCGGCGAGTGGACCGCGCCCGTGCTCGACGCCGACACCGAGGCGCCCGTGCCCTGGGTCGCCACGGGCTACATCGCCGGACCCGCCCTGCACACCGTCGTCTCCGGCGACCACGGCCCCCTGCCCGAGCGTTCCGTCCGTATCCTCGCCTCCGGCCTCGCGCACGCCCTGCGCAACATCCACGCCGCCGGCCTCATCCACCGCGACCTCAAGCCGTCGAACATCCTCGTCACCATCGACGGCCCCCGCGTCATCGACTTCGGCATAGCCCGCGCCCTGGAGACCGTCACCGACGGCGGTCTGACCCGCACCGGCGCGCTCGTCGGCTCGCCCGGCTTCATGGCTCCGGAGCAGGTACGCGGCGACCGCGTCACGCCCGCCTGCGACATCTTCTGCCTCGGCTCGGTTCTCGCGTACGCGGCGACGGGCCGGATGCCGTTCGGTTCGGCGGACAGCGGGGTGCACGCGCTGATGTTCCGTATCGCGCAGGAGGAACCGGACCTGGAGGGCCTTCCGGAGAGCCTGGCCGGTCTCGTACGGGACTGCCTGCACAAGGACCCCGAGGCGCGCCCGACGATCGAGAGGATCCTGGAGCTCACCACCTCCGACGCGACCGCCGAGCCCTGGCTGCCGGGCGCGCTGATCGCCCAACTCGGCCGCCATGCGGTCCAGTTGCTGGAGGTGGAACAGCCGCAGGCAGCGGCGCCGGTCCAGCCGCCGACGATGACCGCGCCCGCCCCCAAGCCACCCGGCCCGACGCCGCTGCCCACAGCGCCCCCGCCGCTGCCCGCCTACGGCTACCCGCACGCGGCGGTCCCGGTCACGCACGCCCCGCCGATGCCGTACCAGCCGATGCCCGCCCCCTACGCGCCCCCGCCCCCGCCTCGCAAGAGGGGCGGCACGATCGCCCTGATCGCGGTCGCCCTGCTGGTCGCGGTGGCCGCGGGCGGCTCGGTGTACGCGCTCATGGGCGACGACGGCAAGAAGTCCCCGGCGGACGCCAAGCCGGGCCCCACGACCTCCGCGCCGACGACCCCCAGCACGAACAAGCCGTCCACGCCCGCCGGTTCCTCCCAGCCCCCGACCTCGCCCGGCACCCAGGAGGGCGGCGTCCCCGCGGAGTACGTCGGCACCTGGCAGGCCTCCTTCGCCACGGCAGACGGCAACAACACCCGCACCATGACGATCACCCGGGGCACGACGGGCACCCAGGTCATGACCCTGTCGGGCACCGGCCCGAACTACGACTGCACCTGGTCCGCCACCCTCCGGGCCTCTGGCCCGCCCCTCGAACTCGGCCCGACCCAGGTCACATCGGGCGACCCGAAGCAGTGCGCCCCGGGCCAGTGGAGCCGCCTGGACATGCCGAACGACACGACGATCGTCCGCGAACTGGTGGGCTCGGGCGGGGCGCCGCTCACGTACACGAAGTCGGGCTGAGCACCGCCCACTTGACCAGCTCCGCCGAAACGGATTCCGGCGGGGCTGCTTCCTGTCGGGCCGTGCCCTATCCCATGGCGCGCGCCAATGCGGCCTTCTCTTCCCCGAAGGCCTCCTCGTGCTCGGGCTTCAGCGTGATAGAGGCCCCTGCGCGCTCCAGGAGGACGAGCGAGGTGACCAACAAGCCGCGCATCAGCCCGTGCGGCACCGGATTCCGGGTCGAGGAGTAGGTGCCGTACAGGCCCTCCACGAACGCCCGGAACGTCGGCAGCTCCACGTCACAGCCGCCTTGATCGCTCGGTGTGAGGCCGGTCGGCAGCTCCACGAACTCCGCCGCGCCCCGCGCAAGGGAGGCGTACAGCCGTCCGCTGTAGTAGCCCGCGTCCCAGAGCGTCTCGCCGTCCAGCTCGAAGGGGTAACTCAATCTGCGATCTCCAGCCTGAAGTCAAGGTCGGGGGGCTCCCGCCTGAGCTGTTTACCATGCAGCAATGCGGCCGCTGCGTTGAGCAGGAGGAGGGGGTGCACGAACCGCCCCTCTGCGGCCGGCGGGAACCTCCAGGACAGCGGCCAGGTGCGGCCGCGCAGGGCGGGGATGGGTACGTAACTCACATGGGCCGGCCCCGAGTTGAGACGGGTCACGCCGCGCGGCCAGGGGCGGTGGGACGTACTCCCCGCCGGTACGAGGAAGTAGACCGACCGCCGCCCGTACGCCTCTATGACGACAGGGCCGGGGTCCCCGCCGGTCATCCGCTCCATCAGATCGGCGAGGCTGCGGCCGTCTTCGTCGTCGACGCGGACAGCGTCGAATTGCACGCCCGCCTTACGGAGCTGGAATCCGGAAGCCGGAATCCAATCGAGGTTCAGTTGGCGACTTTGCGTATCCACAAGGACAGTCTGTGTGACCTCGGCTAGCGTTTTCCATGGCCTTGCGCAGGGCGTCGCGAAGGGGTTGACCTGCGCGAACTGCCTTGTAGACGGGTCGAATTCGGCGGGGACTGATGGTGACCGGTTGAGTCCGGTTGAGTCGATTGGTGATCGCACATGGCACGAGCGGAAAACAAGGAAACGGCCGGTTCGGCGACGCGTTTGGTAGCGGATATCGCCCGCAGGATGCGTGCTCGGAAGGGGTTGACGCAGGAGCAATTAGGGAGCGAACTCGGCTTCTCGGCGGCGGCAGTGAGCGCGATGGAGACGTGTGCGCAGCCCGCCAGCGACGAGATGCTCGTGGAGCTGGAGCGGGTGCTCGGGGACGGGATGGGCATCTTCGAGCAGGCGCGGGAGTACGTACGGCTGGACAAGTACCCGGCGCAGTTCAAGGACTACGCGCTGCTGGAGCAGCGGGCGTTGGGGTTGTCGCTGTACGCAACGCTCGTCGTGCACGGCCTGTTCCAGACGGAGGAGTACGCGCAGGCGCTGATCGGCGGCGGCTATCCGCCGCTCCCCGAGGAGCGGGTGGAGGAGCTGGTCGAGGTCCGGATGGTACGGCGGGCGCTCTTCGAGCGGGAGCCGGTGGCGCTGATCGAGCTGATCCTGGAGGAGTCCGTACTGAGGCGGACGATCGGCAGCGAGGAGGTGATGCGTGGCCAGATGCGGCACCTTGCGGAGTGTGCGCGGCGGCGTAACGTGACGCTGCAGGTCTTGCCGCTGGACTGCGGTCTCAGCGGCGAACACGCAGGCAACAATGGCGGAATGACTCTGGTGGAAACGCCGGACCACGACCACCTGGTCTACCTGGAGATCCAGTTCGAGAGCCTGCTGATCAAGGACCCTGCAAAGGTGAGCACTTACGCGCAACGGTATGCGAAGATCCGGGCACAGGCCCTGGGTCCTCGTGAATCGCTGGGCCTCATCGAGCGGTTGGCGGGAGAACAGCAATGAGCGACACCCTGCGATGGTTCAAGTCCAGCTACAGCGACAGCAGCGGCGGCGAATGCATCGAGGTGGCCTTCGACTGGCGCAAGTCCTCATACAGCAGCGACAGCGGCGGTGAATGCGTCGAGGTCGCCACCTGCCCGGAGGCCATCCACATCCGCGACTCCAAGAACCCCGACGGCCCCACCTTCACGGTCACCCCGACCGCCTGGTCGTCCTTCGTCACCGGCGTCGCCTAGGCAGCGGGGCCCGGGTGCGAGCCGGGCCCCGCGCCGAGTTGGCGGTCAGCGCTGTTCGGGCAGCCTGATCGTCCGTACGAGCGGCATGTCTGCGTACAGCTCGGGTTCTGCGGTCACCACGGGCCGGCCGTCCGGATAGTCAACGGTCGGGCGCGACAAGTGGATCGCGTGCCCGATCCGCCACTCGACCCCGTCACGGATCAGCGCCCCCACCGCGCACACACCGGAGAAGTCCAGCTCCACGATCTCGGCGGCGGGCAGGGCTCCCACATGTTCCGCAAGCCCCTTCCGCATGCCATCGGCAGCCATCAGGCTGAGGGCGGGTACGTACACGTGCCTCGTCGGGCCGTGCTCCGTGTTGGACACAAACTGTGAGGCCAGCCGGTTGCCCGAGCCGAGCGCGAGGAGTGCGGTCTCGTCGTAGATCACCGCGGTGGATCCGCTCACAGACTGTCCACGGGCCGACCGGCCTCGAGCTCCTGCCAGACCTTTTCGGCCCTGTCGTGATCCTCGTCCGTGAGCGTCACACCGAAGTGCGTCTCGCAGTAGGCCTTGGTCTCCTCGTACCGCTTCTGGAGCTCTTCCTTGGTGGGCGTGGCTCCGGCCAGCTCGGCGATTACATCGCGCATCGTCATGCCGCGCTCACGGGCAAGCACCAGGAGGCGGTCGCGGACAGCGGGGTCAACCTTGACGGTGGTGTCAGCCATGACGGCAGTATACCAGCGGTATACCACCTTGGGCCGGTCTAACTGGATGGTCACAACGACCTTCTTCCGCTCGGGGGCAAGTGCTAACGGACTATGCCAGCATCAGAGTTCGACCGCCCGGCTCATCGAGACGCTTCACCCCTCAGGGTGACGGCACCCGCCCCGCTGAACCCCCGGCGAACATCCGGCGTCGGCCCCCTCAAACCCCTCCCCCTCCCCCCGCCCACCTCTTACGGTGGCCGCCCCGCCATGCGTGCGAGCAGACGACGAGGAGAAGACCCCGTGGAGTGGCTCAGTGCCGAGAACGCCGTGGCCGTGCTCACCGCCGCGCTCGGCATCCTGGCCTCTGTGGCCGTGCTCTGGTACGAGCGACGGGTGCCGCGGCGCAAACGCATCGGGTATCGCGTCCAGCTGGACACCCCCATCGGCAGCGACGTACGCGCCGGGCGGCCCAACTTCCGGCTCGGGCTGTTCAATGAGGCCCCGGAGATGTCCGACGCCACACTCGTCCTGCTGCGCATCGAGAACGACGGCTCGCAGAGCATCGCCAACGACGACTACACCGGACGTGAAATCCACGGCCTGACCGCCGAGTTCACCGACCGGACCGTACGGGCCATCGCCGTCACCCAGCCCCCGGGTGCCGAGTATCTGATGGACCACTTCACCCCGGCCGCGGGCATGCGCCACTCCGGCAGCACGATCCATCTGCCGCGGGTCCCGCTCAACCGGGGCCAGCACTTCAAGCTGCTGGTGCTCCTCACCGGCGGCCCGATCGGCTGCGAGGTCAAGGTCACCGGCGGAATCCGCGACGGCGATGTGATGCCCAACCGCAGCACGACGCCCGACGACAAGGCCCCGCTGTTCAGCCGGGCGGCCCGCTGGATCACCGTGCTGCTGACCGTCTGCGTGGTCACGCTCGCCACGATCATCGTCGTACGGGACGACACCCGGCCCCCGATCGGCTGTGCCAAGGGCACGCTGAGGCTGACCGGTTCGACCGCCTTCGCGCCCGTCGTGAAGGAGCTGGCGAAGAAGTACGAGAGGGACTGCGAAGGTTCCACCGTCATCGTCGACGCGCACGGCAGCACTGCGGGGATAAGAGCGCTCGCGGAGGCGGGCGCGCAGTCCACGAAGGGCTCCCCCGCGCTGATCGCCCTCGCCGACGGGCCCAAGCCCGGCGGCTATCCGCAGCTGCGCGAGGACCGCGTCGCCGTCTCCGTCTTCGCGCTCGTCGTCAACGACAAGGTGCCCGTGCGGAATCTGTCGACCGGCGACATCCGCAGGCTCTACCGCGGCGAGATCACCAACTGGAAGCAGCTGGGCGGGCCAGCTCTGCCCGTCCTGCTGGTCAGCAGGGACGCCAACTCCGGTACGCGCGAGGTGTTCCAGCGCCGGGTGCTGCTGCGCAACGAGCCCGCGAACTCCTCGCGCGACTGCGAGAGCAAGGACGACGGCGAGGCGAAGGTCCTGCGCTGCGAACTCGACAGTACGGAACAGGTGCTGGCCACCGTGGCGCGGCTGCCGGGAGCGATCGGCTACAGCGAACTGCGCGCCGGGGCCGGGCTGAAGGGGCTGCACCGGCTGGACATCGACGGGGATCCGCCGTCGGTGGACGACATCGGCGAGAGCAAGTACCCGTACCGGGAGATCGAGTACGCGTACACCTACGGCCAGCCGCCGGCGGACTCACTGGCCTCCAGCTTCCTCGGCTACATGAGCCGGGGGAACGGGCAGGACGTCATCCGCACGCACGGCCACCTGCCGTGCGCGACGCCCAAGGGGCTGCGGATCTGCGGCGAGGGCTAGGGGGTGTCCGGCGGATCAGGCTGGATCAGGGAGCGGCGTCATGCGGCTTCGGATCCAAGGCGGAGGAGGGAGGCATGGCGGAGCCATGCCGACCGACGACAACGCCGGAGACGGAGTCGCAGGGCGTCGCGAGCCCAGCCTGTTCCGCCGGACACCCCCTAGCCTCGTAGGCTTCGGCGCATGGAACAGCTCGCGCCCCAGGATCCGCCCTCCATAGGTGAGTACAGTCTGCTCGGCCGCCTCGGCGAGGGCGGTATGGGACGGGTCTACCTCGCACGTTCCGCAGGCGGCCGCACGGTGGCCGTCAAGCTCATCAAGGCCGAGCTCGCCGGGCAGCCGGAGTTCCGTCACCGCTTCCGGCAGGAGGTGGCCGCCGCACGCCGGGTCGGCGGGGAGTGGACCGCGCCCGTGCTGGACGCGGACACCGAGGCGGCGGAGCCGTGGGTGGCGACCGGGTATGTCGCCGGACCCTCGCTGCTGCAGGTCGTACGAGAGAGGCCGCTGCCTCAGGAGTCGGTGCGGACATTGGCGTACGGGCTGGCCGGCGCGCTGCGGAGTGTGCACGGGGCCGGTCTCGTGCACCGGGATCTGAAGCCGTCCAACGTCCTGGTCACCATCGCCGGTCCCCGGGTCATCGACTTCGGCATCGCCCGCGCGCTGGAGAACGCGTCCGATGAACTGACGCAGACCGGCGTGGTGGTGGGGTCGCCGGGCTACATGTCGCCCGAGCAGATCCAGGGCGAGCGGGTCGGTCCCGCGGGCGACGTCTTCTCGCTGGGCTCGGTGCTGGCGTATGCGGCGACCGGGCGGCTGCCGTTCGGGCGTTCGGACACCGGGATCCACGCGGTCATGTTCCGCATCGTGAGCGAGGAGCCCGATCTGAGCGGTGTGGACGGGGAGTTGCGGCAGCTGATCGCGGACTGTCTGGCCAAGGACCCGGCACAGCGGCCGACGCCGGAGCAGATCGTGGAGCGCACGCGCCCCGCCGATCCGGCCGCGCCCTGGCTGCCCGCGGCTCTGATCGCACAGCTCGGGCAGCACGCGGTGTCGCTGCTCGACGCCGATACGCCGTCCAGGGGCGCCGCCGCGAACCCACCGGCGTACGCCGCCGCCCCGGCACCCGGAACCTCCGGTGGCGCGCCCGCAACTCCCATGCCCGGAGCCCCCTACGGCCCCTGGGTACAGGCCCACCTCACGAGCGCCGACGCACCCGACACCACCGGCACCCAGGCACGCAAGCGCTCCCGGCGCACCGTGGCGATCGCCGGTGTCGCCGTGGCAGCGCTGCTGGGCGCGTCCTTCACCGCCGTCACGCTCCTGCGCGGTGACGGAGACACCGTGAGCAGCCGACCGGGCGGCGGCGGGCCGACCACCGGAGCGCCCGGCGCGGTCGGGCAGGGCAAGGGCAAGGAGTCGCTGTCCTCGTCCGAGCCCGGGAGCGGCGCGAGCGCGGATGCCAAGGACCCGGCAGCCAAGGACCCGGCGGGCAAGAAGCCGGGAGCGCCGGGGAAGCCCGCAGGACCGGCCGCGCTGCCCGCCGCGTATGCCGGGTCCTGGACCGGCAGCGTCTTCCGCGACGGTGCCGACACCGGGTCGGAGCGCCGGATCACCCTCTCCCCCGGCACGGTCGGCGACACGGTCGTCGCGAGCATCAGCGTGGGCGAGAGCTATCTGTGCAAGGGCACCGGCAAGCTGCTTGCGGCAGGCGGCGGTTCGATCCGTATCGACACCGGAGTCACCGCGAGCACGCCCGCCGGAAAGTGTTCCGCCATCGGCGAGCAGACCCTGACAGCGCGCTCCGACGGCACCCTCGCGTGGACGGCGAGCGGCGGCCGGACCTCGACACTGCGCAGGGCGGGCTCCGACCGGATCCCGGGAAGCTTCCTGGGCTCGTGGGAGCGGTCGCTGAGCGGCTCGAAGGGTGCGCAGCGGCTGACCGTCAAACAGGGCGCAGTGGGCAGCAGCGTCATCACCTTCACGACGACGACGGACGGCGCGACCTGTACGTCGGACGCCGAGCTGTTCTCGGCGGGGGACCGCGTCGTGATCGGGCCTTCCCGGGTGCTGAGCGGCGACTGCGCGGCGGCCGGGTCGTCGGTCCTGACGGTGAGCGGCAGCACGCTGACCCGGTCCTTCCTCGACACGGGCAACTCGCCGCGCGAGTACCGGCGTCCGTAAGAACGGGTCGACAAGAACGGGTCTGTGAGAACGCAGAGCGCCCCGGGCGGCCGAGAGGCCGACCGGGGCGAGCCTCAACCCCAGGAACCCGGTGGGTCGAGGTGCGGGAGGAGGGCAGGTCAGCCCCCCTCGGCCGGCATGACCCGGGTCACCTTGCCCTTGGGGTCGGCCTCGATGTAGGCGCTCTCGTAGTCGTCGGCCAGGTAGACGGCGAGGTTCGGCGGCGTGTCGAACGTTTCGTTGCGCCCGTTGACGATCAGGTAGCGTGAGGTCGGATTCTTCACATTCAGGTCCTTCTCGGCCCTGGCCAGCAGAGCAGGGACGACATCCCAGTCGAATTCGTCCAGGCTGAACGGGAGTTCGCCACCCATGAGCGTGCTGCTGATGATGCCCTTGGTCGCCCCCTCGCCGGCGCGGTAGGTCCAGCTGTCGTAGCGCTTGTCGCTCCCCTTGACCATGACGGACACGGAGATGTGCTCCGGGTAGACGGTGAAGTCACCCGCCCTGTTGGTGCCTGTCTTCTCCTTGATCTCCTTGATCGCCATCCGGATGCCGGCGGGCGTGAGCAGGTCGACCTTGTCCGTCTTCTCCGGCTCCGACTTCTCCGGCGAGGCGGAGGATGTCGAGGTCGGTGTCGGGGTCCGCGAGCTGGTGGCCGACGAATCACCCAGTGAGTTCGCGCCCTTGTCATCGCCCTGCCCGCCGCCGTCCGGCAGCAGGGACCACACCAGGACGCCGGCCAGCACGGTCGCGGCGACGGACGACGCGATCGCGATCCGGCGCTTCGCACGGGTGCCCGTCCGGGGCGGTGTCTGCCGTGTAGGACCCATGGGGTAGGGGGTCGGCGGCCCCATGGGGCCGCGCACTGCATCATGCGGAGTCGCGGGTCCGAAGCCCATCGGCGGCCCGAACCCGGGCGGTGCGGGCGGCGGGGTCGCCGGTCCTGGCAGCGGGGTCGCCGGTCCCGGCGGGGGCGTCAGCCGGTACGACGTGGTCCCCCCGGTCCCGCTCTGTGTGCCTGCCTCACCCTGAGCCGCCTCCGCGAGCATCCGGTCGACGGTCTCAGGGTCCGGCCGCGCGGCCGGGTCCTTGACGAGAACGGCGGCCAGTACCCCTGCCAGCGCACCCGCCCGGCGGGGAGGCGGAAGCTCCTCCTTGAGCACGGCGGCCAAGGTCGCCAGCGTCGTCCCCCTGCGCAGCGGATGGTTCCCCTCGACGGCGACGTACAGCATCATCGCCAGTGACCACAGGTCCGAGCCCGGGCCGCCGTCGTCGCCGGAGATACGCTCGGGCGCCATGTAGTCGGGCGTGCCGATGATCGACCCGGTCATGGTCAGCGAGGTCGACTCCCGGATCGCCGCGATGCCGAAGTCGGTGAGGACGGGGCGCCCGTCGGGCCGCATCAGGACATTGGCGGGTTTCACGTCACGGTGCTGGATGCCGACGTCGTGCGCGGCCCGCAGCGCGGCCAGCACGTCCCGCCCCATCCTGGCCGCCTCGACCGGCGTCATCGGCCCCTTGTTCAGCCGGTCCTGGAGCGATCCGCCGGTGACCAGCTCCATGACGAGCCACGGATAGGTGTGCTCGGCGCCGTCCACAATGTGGTGGATGGTCACCACGTGGGGATGGTTGACCCGGGCGAGCGCCCGCGCCTCCCGCAGCACTCTCTCCCGCAGCATCGCCGCGGCCTCGGGGTCGTGCTCGGCGAGCCCGGGATCGGGCGGCCGCACCTCCTTGAGGGCCACGGCCCGGTCCAGCGCCAGATCGCGCGCTCGCCACACCATGCCCATACCGCCGCCACCGAGCCGGGCCTCCAGCTCGAAGCGCCCGTCGATGACCCGTCTGCCGGATTCCCCGTCGCTCATGGGCGGGAGCCTACGAGGTGCCGGTGACACAGCCCTGCGCAGGTGCCTCCATCGTTACCCCGGCCGACGCGCTGTACGTCGGCATGCGTGGGTCGCACCGAGGAACTCGCCGAAAGCGCCGGGCCGTTCACCACCAAGGTGACCTGGCGCAACGCCGAGGGACGACACGAGGCGCCCCGCACCATCCGGGGCGCCCCTAGGGCCTGTCGTTCGAATCCCTGTTACAGGAACGAGTTGATCTCGATCGTCTCGGTGCGGCCCGGGCCCACACCGATCGCCGAGATCGGCGCGCCCGACAACTCCTCCAGCGCCTTCACATAGTCCTGCGCGTTCTTCGGCAGGTCGTCGAAGGTCTTCGCCTTGGTGATGTCCTCGGACCAGCCCGGCAGGTACTCGTACACCGGCTTCGCGTGGTGGAAGTCGGTCTGGGAGTACGGCAGCTCCTCGACCCGCTTGCCGTCGATCTCGTACGCGACACACACCGGGATCTGCTCCCAGCCGGTCAGGACGTCCAGCTTGGTGAGGAAGAAGTCGGTCAGGCCGTTGACCCGCGTCGCGTACCGCGCGATGACCGCGTCGAACCAGCCGCAGCGGCGGTCACGGCCGGTCGTCACACCGCGCTCGTGGCCGATACGGCGCAGCGCCTCGCCGTCGTCGTCGAAGAGCTCCGTCGGGAAGGGACCCGCGCCGACGCGCGTGGTGTACGCCTTGAGGATGCCGATGACCCGGCTGATCTTCGTCGGACCCACGCCCGCGCCCGTACAGGCGCCGCCCGCGGTCGGGTTCGAGGAGGTGACGAAGGGGTACGTGCCGTGGTCGACGTCGAGCAGCGTGCCCTGGCCGCCCTCGAAGAGGACGACCTTGCCCTGGTCGATGGCGTTGTTCAGGATCAGCGTCGTGTCGGCAACGTACGGCTTGATCTGCTCCGCGTACTGGAGCATCTCCTCGACGATCTTCCCGGCCTCGATCGCGCGCCGGTTGTAGACCTTGGCGAGCAGCTGGTTCTTGGACTCCAGCGCCGCCTCGACCTTCTGCTCCAGGATCGACTCGTCGTAGAGGTCCTGGACGCGGATGCCGACGCGGTTGATCTTGTCGGCGTAGGTCGGGCCGATTCCGCGGCCGGTCGTGCCGATCTTCCGCTTACCGAGGAACCGTTCCGTCACCTTGTCGAGGGTGACGTTGTACGGAGTGATCAGATGGGCGTTACCGCTGATCAGGAGCTTGGACGTGTCGACGCCGCGGTCGTTCAGCCCGCTCAGCTCGGAGAGCAGAACCGCCGGGTCCACAACGACGCCGTTGCCAATGACCGGGGTACATCCCGGCGAGAGGATTCCGGAAGGGAGGAGATGCAGCGCATACTTCTGGTCGCCCACGACAACCGTGTGGCCGGCGTTGTTGCCGCCCTGATAGCGCACCACATAATCGACGGATCCACCGAGGAGGTCGGTGGCCTTTCCCTTGCCCTCGTCACCCCACTGAGCACCGAGCAGCACAAGTGCGGGCACAGGCGTACACCCCTTCCGGGCGGGGCAAGACCAAGGTCAGGGGGCCTGAGCCGTGCCTGAGTCTTCGGACCGGTTGCCCCGGAATAGACGAAGCCCCTGGCGCAATAGCGCAAGGGGCTCTTGCACAAAGATGCTACCCGAGGAAGGACCGAGGTGTCGGCTCACGACCAGCTACTGGTGGTCATCGACCCGGTCGCCCGCCGGAATGACGGCGAGTCCGTGCGGATCGCGAAAGATGTGCTGTGTGGCGGGTCGGAGGCGAAAATCTGTCTCCCCGAGGGGCCGGAGGAATTCGCGCGGGCACTGGCCCGCAGGGGGTCGCGCAGGCCCGTGGTGGTGGGTGACGACCGGACGCTGCTGCGTGCGGTGGCACTGCTGCACCGTGACCGCTGGCTCGGCGACGGGGCACTGGCGATGGTCCCGGTGGGGCCTTCCGTAGAACTGGCGCATGCGCTGGGGGTGCCGCGGGGGGCGGTGGCCGCGGCCCGCGCGGTGCTCGACGGGGTCGTACGGCGGCTCGATCTGCTGGTGGACGAGAGCGACGGGGTGGTGCTGGGGGATCTGGCGATCCCGGCTGCCGCGGGGCCGGTGGCGGTTCCCACGGCGAACGGCGCGGGCGGCGCGTCCGTGTGGGACACCTGCCGCTCGCTGGTGCGCACCCTGGTCCGCCCGGCACCGCCCGCTCCCGCGGTACGGACCCAACGGCTGCGGGTGGAAGCCGACGGGGTGCTGCTGACGGACCTGGACCGCCTGGTGGAGGCCGTGACGGTACGGGCGGGGGGCGGGCGCGCGGAGGTGATTGTGCGGCACGGCGCCCACACCGAACCGGTCATGGCGCGGGCCCTGACGGTGACGGTGTCGGGCGCGGACTTCCGCTACCGGGCGGACGCACTGATCACCGGCCCGGTCCGGACCCGGACATGGACACTGAGACCGGGTGCGTGGGGCCTGACCCTGCCGTCGACGGCGGGCGCGGCGGGGGGCGGGTAGGGCCGGGGCCGCACAAGCGGGGGACAGGCGGGCGAAAGGCGGGAGCGGCCGAGAGATCAGGCCGTGAGAAGCGTGGCGCCGGGCCGTCGGCCCGGCGCCGGGGTCTTCGGGTCAGTCGGTGCAGCCCTCAATGGCCGCGCTGCAGTTGTTCGGGGTGTTGCCGGTGACGGCGGTGGCCAGCAGGGACACCGAACCGCTGCTGTTGTTGATGCCGCCGTCGGTGTCGGCGCCGCCCACCGAGGTGTTCAGCGTCACCGCCGAGTAGTTCATCAGGACAGTGCCGCCGAGATTCGCGACGCCGCCCCCGGACAGAGCGGTGTTGTTCCGTACCGTGGAAGCGTTCAGCGTCAGCGTGGAGCTGGAGAAGTTGGCGATACCGCCGCCGACATCGGCGGTGCTGGTGTGCACCGTGGAGGCGTTCAGCGTCATCGTGCCGGCGTTGAGGACGGCGCCGCCGTAGAAGTTCGCGTTGCTGTCGCGCACGGTGGAGGAGTTCAGCGTCACCGTGCCGTTGTTGAGGAGACCGGCGCCGTTGTCGGCGGAGCCGTTGGTGATGTCCACGGCGGTGATCTGCACGTGGGCACCCGCGCCGACGGACAGGGTCGTACCCGCGGCATTGCCGTCGAGAACCGCGCCATTGAAGCCGACGAGGCTGAGGTCCTTGTCGACGGTGAAGTTGCCGACGCAGGTACCCGCAACCATGATCATCGACCCCGAGTCCGCGCTGTCGATCGCGGTCTGGAGGTTCTGGCCGGGGCAGTTCACGATGGTCTGGGCCGAGGCGGGCGCGGCCGAGACCACTCCCGCCGTGGCCGCGGTGACCGCGACGGTCACGGCCGGCGCCCAAAGGCGCCACGCTGCGCGAGTCGCTCGCATCTTGAGCATGCTGATGTCTCCTGTTCGTCTGCCGGGTCGCCCGGCGCGAGGGCATGGGTGCCCCAACCGGCCGACAACCGCAACCCGGGCGGCGCACCCGTCCCACGAACGGCCGGAGACGATGACCTGCGTGGGCTAAGGACAGGGCTACAGCTCGACGCGCTGCTTCTACAGCTCCACGCGCAGCTCCTTGAGACCGCGGATCACGAAGTTCGGCTTGCGTTCCGGCTCCGCCGCCGGACGCAGCGTCGGAGCCTGGTCCAGCAAGGCCCCCAGGGACGCGGCCAGTTCGATACGTGCCAGGGGCGCGCCGATGCAGTAATGGATGCCCGCGCTGAAGGAGATGTGCGGGTTGTCCTCGCGGGACAGGTCCAGGGTGTCCGGGTCGGCGAAGACGTCCGTGTCGCGGTTGGCCGAGCCGAAGAGCAGGGCGACCTCGGAGCCGCGCGGGATCGTCGTACCGTCGATCTCGATGTCGTCCAGGACCCAGCGCTCGAAGAGCTGGAGCGGGGTGTCATAGCGCATCAGCTCCTCCACAGCTGTGGACAGCAGCGAGCGGTCGGCGCGCAGGGCCGCCAGCTGCTCGGGGTGGCGGAACAGCGCCCACCAGCCGTTGACGGTGGCGTTCACCGTCGCCTCGTGGCCCGCGTTCAGGAGCAGGACGCAGGTGGAGATCATCTCCTGCTCGGAGAGCCGGTCTCCCTCGTCGTGCGCCGCGATGAGGCCGGAGATCAGGTCGTCGCCCGGCTCCTTGCGGCGGGCGGCGATCAACTCCCGCAGGTAGGCGGAGAATTCGACGGACGCCCGCACGGCCCGATGCGCCGTCTCCTGCGACGGGCTCAGCTCGTACATCCCGCAGATGTCCGCCGACCAGGGACGCAGCTGCTTGCGGTCGGACTCCGGGATGCCCAGCATCTGAGCGATGACGGCGACCGGCAGCGGCTCGGCGACGGCCGTCAGCAGATCGCCGCCGCCGTCCGCGACGAGCGCGCCCACCAGCTCGGAGGCCAGCCCCTGGACGTACGGGCCCAGCCGCTCGACCGTGCGCGGCGTGAACGCCTTCGAGACCAGGCGCCGGATACGGGTGTGGTCCGGGGGCTCCAGGTCCAGCATCCCGTTGTCGTTGAGCGTGTGGAACGGCTCGTGCTCGGCGGGCGGCGGCGTACGCCGAAACTCCTCGTGGGTGAAGCGGTGCAGATACGTCCGGCCGAGCCGCCGGTCCCGCAGCAGCGCGGAGACGTCGGCGTGACGGGGGACGAGCCACTGGCGGGTGGGCTCGTAGAAGTGGACGCGTCCGCGGGCGCGGAGCTCGGCGTAGGCGGGGTAGGGGTCGGCGAGGAATGCGGGTGACCAGGGGTCGAAGGCGGCCATGGGCCGACGCTAGCCGAAGGTACGGCCGGGCCCTAGGGGGTGTCGGGGCAATCCCCTCAGCCGGGCCCTAGGGGGTGTCCGGGCAATCCCCTCAGCCGGGCGTGACCAGCCTCGCCTCGTACGCGAACACCGCCGCCTGCGTCCGGTCCCGCAGCCCCAGCTTCACCAGCACCCGGCTCACATGCGTCTTGATCGTCGACTCGGCGACCACCAGATGCGAGGCGATCTCCGCGTTCGAAAGGCCCTGCGCGATCAGCACAAGGACCTCCGTCTCGCGTTCCGTCAGGTCGCCGACCTGCGCCAGCGCGGGCGGCCGCGGGTTCTGGGAGAGCTTGGAGAACTCCGTGATCAGGCGGCGCGTCACCGTCGGGGCGAGCAGTGCCTCGCCGGCCGCCACCACCCGTACGCCGTCGGCCAGTTGGCGTGCGGAGGCGTCCTTGAGCAGGAAGCCGGAGGCTCCCGCGCGCAGCGCCTGGTACACGTACTCGTCGAGGTCGAAGGTGGTCAGCACCAGCACCTTGGAATCGGCGTGCGCCGCGACGATCTCGCGGGTCGCCTCGATGCCGTTCAGCTCCGGCATACGGATGTCCATCAGGACGACGTCGGGGGCGAGCTCGGCGACCCTGGCGACCGCCTCGCGGCCGTTCACGGCCTCGCCGACGACCTCGATGTCGGGCATCGCGTTCAGCAGGACAGAGAAGCCCTCGCGGACCATGATCTGGTCGTCGACGATGAGGACGCGGATCGTCATGAGGTCTCCTCGGATGCGGTCTCGGCCGCGGCGACGGGAATGAAGGCGGTCACCTCGTAGCCGCCGTCCTGCGTGGGCTGCGCGGTCATCTCGCCGGCCAGCATCGTCACACGCTCCCGCATGCCCGTGATGCCGTGCCCGGCCCCCGGCGAGGGCTTGACCAGGCCCCGGGGCGCGGTGTTCACGACCCGCAGGCCCAGGCCCCCGAGGACGTAGGAGATCTCGATCTTCGCCGTCGCTCCCGGCGCGTGGCGCAGTGCGTTGCTCAGTGCCTCCTGGATGATCCGGTACGCGGAGAGCTCGACGCCCTGCGGCAGCGTGCGGACCGCGCCGGTGACCGTCTTCTCCGTCTCCAGGCCCGCGTTACGAACATTCGCGAGCAGGGTGTCCAGGTCGCCGAGCACCGGCTGCGGTGCGTCCGGGGCCTGGTAGTCCTCGGCCCGTACGACTCCGAGGATCCGGCGCAGCTCGGTCAGCGCGGCCACCGCGTTCTCCCGGATCGTGGCGAACGCCCGCTCCAGCTCGGGCGGCGGGTTCTCCACCCGGTACGGCGCCGCCTCGGCCTGGATCGCCACCACCGACATGTGGTGGGCCACCACATCGTGCAGCTCACGCGCGATGGTGGTGCGCTCCTCCAGCAGCGTGCGCTTGTCGCGCTCGACGGCCGTCACCGTCTGCTGGGCCGCGACTTCCTCCTTGGCCTCGCGGCGTACCTGCCCCACCGTCACCACCAGCAGCACCAGCGCGGCGACGAAGAGCATCTCCGGAGTGTTGGAGCTGATGCCCCGGGAGAGCACGACCTCGGCGAACACGCCGTATCCGGCGGTGAGCAGCCACATCCAGGCCGCGGTCCGCGGCCGGGTCCGCAGCGCCACCACGGTCATCACCGCCAGATGCGAAGCAAAGCCACTGGGCGACCACGGCCAGTCGAAGTAGAAGCCGGAGGCGATGCCCAGGGGTGTCGCCGCCAGCGAGAGCCACCACGCGCCGACCGGCCTGAGCAGCGTCATCACCACGGCGGCCGCCGGGATGAACCCGGTGAGCACCAACGCCGGTCCTACGGCCTCGCCGCCGTAGGCAAGGAGCAGCGTGAACATCGCCACGGCGCCGACCGCCGCATGCGGCGTCCAGGCCGCGTAGTCGCGTAGCCGGCCCGGGAGCCGGCGGGATATCGGCCCGTCCGTGCGCCTCCGCGGCAGCGGCCGGTAGGCGAAGGCGTCGTGGAAGAGGTCCTGGCGGAGCCCGCTCAGGGCGCCCACGGCCAGGCGGTACTCGGGGCTGCGGTTCGTCTCGGTCACGTACAGAACGGTAAGCGGACGGACGCACGCGGTCGTCAGCATCGCTGCGGATCCTGCCGCGTCCGTCCTGAGTACTACCTGCGACTACTCGCGGTACTTCCTGGTCAGGCGCACCCTACGGCCGGAACGCGTCCGCGTGCTCGGCCGCCCACTGAACGAAGGTCCGCGCCGGGCGTCCGGTGACCTTCTCCACGGTGTCGGCGACCGTGCGGCCCACTCGCGGCGTGTTCCCGTACGCGTCCAGCAGGAAGTCGATCACCTCCTGCGGGTGGCCCGCCGCCCGCCACTGCTCGACGGCCTCCTCCTCGCTCATCTCGACGAGCGCGATCTCGCGGTCTCGGGCCGCCGCCAGCGCGTTCACCTTGTCCTTGAGGGTGAGAACCTCGGGGCCGGTGATCACATACTCCTCACCGCCGTGACCGGCCTCGGTCAGAGCGACCGCGGCGACGGCGCCGATGTCGCCCTCGTGAACCATGGCGCTGAGCCGGTCGGTGAAGGGCTCGCGCACCTCGTCGGCGTTCTTGATCCCGTCCGCCCACTGCAGGGCGTTCGACATGAACTCGACCGGCATGATCACGGTCCAGTCCGTCTCACCCGCGCGCACGGCGTCCTCCAGCAGCGAGGGCTCGCCGCCGTGCAGCACGGTGACGCGGCGTACGCCCGCCTCGCGGGCCAGCTCCAGGATCCGCGGGCCGGTCTCCAGCGGGGCGAAGTAGGCCCCGCCGAAGGTGATCAGATGCAGGCCGGTGACACCCTCAAGCGCGGGGGCGAGCGAGTCCGGGTCGGTCAGATCGCCCCGCACGACCTCGACACCGGCCGGGAATTCGGCCTTCGCGGGGTCCCGCGTGAGGGCGCGCACGCGGTGGCCGCGGGCGAGGAGTTCGGCGACGACCTGTCGGCCGACGGTTCCGGTGGCTCCGGTCACGAGGATGTTCTCGGGATTCGTCATGAGCACACCGTAGAAAGGCTTGCGGTCAGCCTCAGTCCTCAATGAAAGGCTCTACCAGGCGAGTTGAGCGATCTCCTCCGCCACGACCGCGCACGCGTCGGCGGCGGGATCGATGAGCGGGAAGTGCCCGACCTCTTCGAGGAGGGTCAGCCCGACCGTCTCCCCCGCCTTGGCCGCGGCGTCGACGTACGACTCGGAGACGGCGTACGGCACGACGATGTCCGTACGGCCCTGCACGACGGTCGTGGCAATGCCCGTCGGCAGCAGCGCGGCCGGATCGGAGTGCGCGCTCCTCGCCTCGAACTCCGCCTCGCCGCCGAGGAGTTGGGTCACCGCGCCACCGCACACATCGAGCTCGACGGCCGTCGCGAAGTCCGCGATCGGGGCGAGCGCGACGACCCCGCGCAGCGCGGGCGGCGCGGCCGGCCGCCACGGCGACCCGACGGGCAGCACATGCCGCGCGGCGGCCCACAGCGCGAGATGCCCGCCCGCGGAATGCCCGGTCACCACGATGCGCCGGACGTCCGCCTGCGGCAGGGCCTTCCGCGCGAGGGCGGGCAGGGCGTCCATCACCGCAGCGACGTCGTCGAAGGTCTCCGGCCACCGCCCGGCGACGGGCCCGCTCCCGTGCTGCTGCGGAATGTCGCGCCCGCGCCGGTACTCCACGTTGGCGACGGCGAGCCCGCGGCGGGCCAGAAAGTCCGCGAAGGGGGTGACATGCCACCGGTCGTACGGCGCCCGCCAGGCGCCGCCGTGCAGCACGACGACGAGGGGCGCACCGGCCTGCCCGCCGTGGGGCGCGTAGAAGTCGACGACCTGGTCGGGATGGTCCCCGTACGCGACGGACACGTCCGGCGCGACGGCGGGATGCGAAAACACCGACTCGGCCTCGGCGGCGTCACGGGCGACGGGGTCGACGGGGTCCGGCATTGCGCTCCAGCCTTCCTGCGGAGTGGCGGAATTGACCTGACCAGCGGGGACGGTACCAGTCCGGCGGTGCCGGTCCTTCCGGGGTCCGGGTGGCCCGGGCCGGACGGTGTCCGGTTCGCTGCGCGGGGCGGTCCCGTACCCGCCCTCCCCCAGACTCCGTCCGGGGGGACCTCCAACCTCCCCGTATGCGGCCGCATGTCCTCAAACGCCGGACGGGCTGAGGTTTCCGCCGGTCGGCCAGAATGTTCTGGCCGACCGGCGGAAATTCAGCCCCGTGGGGGTCCCCCCGGACGAAGTCTGGGGGAGATTGAGGCGCGGGGGTCCGGGGGCAGCGCCCCCGGGGACGCCCTCAGCCCGCCAGAACCTCCGCCAGGACCGCCGCCGCCCGCTCCACATCACCGAAGCCCACGTACAGCGGTGTGAACCCGAACCGCAGCACGTCCGGCCGCCGCAGGTCCCCCACCACGCCCCGCGCGATCAGCCGCTCCATCACCGCGGGCGCGTCCGCGCACCGCAGCGCGACCTGGCTGCCGCGCGCGGCATGCTCGACCGGCGTCAGCGAGGCGATCGTCCCCTCGGGCACGTACGCCTCGACGCACTCCAGGAAGAAGTCCGTCAGCGCCAGACTCTTCGCCCGTACGGAATCGATCGAGACCCCGTCCCACACATCCAGCGCCGCCTCCAGCGCCAGCATGGACAGAATGTCCGGCGTCCCGACCCGCCCCCGGACCGCGCCCGGCGCCGCCTCGAAGCCGGGCGTCATCGCGAAGGGGTCCAGGTGCGAGTTCCAACCCGGCAGCGGGGAGTCGAACGCCGCCTGATGCCGCTCGGCGACGTACAGATACGCCGGCGAACCCGGCCCGCCGTTCAGGTACTTGTACGTGCAGCCGACCGCCAGGTCCACGCCGTGTTCGTCCAGGCCGACCGGCAGCGCGCCCGCGCTGTGGCAGAGGTCCCAGACCGCGAGCGCGCCCGCCTCGTGGATCGCCGCGGTGAGCGACGGCAGGTCGTGAAGGCGGCCGGTGCGGTAGTCGACATGGTTGACCAGCGCGACCGCCGTGCTCGGCCCGAGGGCCGAGGGCAGGTCCGCCGGGGCGACGGGCACCAGGCGCTTGCCCGTCATCCGGGCCGCCGACTCGGCGATGTAACCGTCCGTCGGGAACGTCGTCGCGTCGACCACGATGTCCGTACGGGAGTCGTCCCCGCACAGCCGTACCGCCCCCACAACCGCCTTGAAAACGTTGACACTTGTGGAGTCGCCGACCACCACCTGCCCCGGCCCCGCCCCCACCAGCGGCGCGATCCGGTCACCGATCCGCTCGGGTGCCGTCCACCATCCGCTCTCGTCCCAGGAGCGGATCCGCAGCTCGCCCCACTGCCTGCTCACCACATCCGCGACCCGCGCGGGTACATGCGCGGGCAGCGCGCCCAGCGAGTTCCCGTCCAGATAGACCGTCTCGTCGAGCGCGAACAGCTTGCGCGCACCGGCCAGCTCGTCGGCGGCGTCGAGCGCCGCGGCCCTGTGGGCCAGTGACTCAGACATGGCTGCGCGCCGTCCACAGCTCCGGGAAGACGTTCTTGCGGGCCCGCTTCTCCAGCCAGGCAACCCCGGCCGAACCGCCCGTTCCCGCCTTCGAGCCCATGGCCCGCCGCGTCGCCACCAGGTGGTCGTTGCGCCAGCGCCACACCAGCTCGCCGACATCGGTCAGCGCCTCGCCGATACGGACCATGTCGCTGTCCTGGTCCTCGCCGCCGTACACCGCCGCCCAGACCTTCTCGACGTCCTCCGACGGCTCGTACTTCTGCGACAGGTCCCGCTCCAGGACCGAGGACGGCACCGGCAGCCCGCGCCGGGCGAGCAGCCGCAGCACCTCGTCGTACAGGCTCGGCTCGTGCAGGGCCTTCTCCAGCTCGGCGTGCACGCGCGGCGCGCCCCGGTGCGGCACCAGCATCGACGCCGACTTCTCGCCGAGCAGGAACTCCATCCGCCGGTACATCGCGGACTGGAAGCCGGAGCCTTCGCCCAGGGCGCTGCGGTACGCGTTGAACTGCGCGGGCGTCAGGTGCGCCAGCGGCTTCCAGGAGGCATTGAGCGATTCGAGCTCGTACGTGCTGCGCTTCAGGGCGGCGAGTGCGACGGGCAGATCGTCCTCGCGCAGGGCGCGCGCCGCCGTCTCCCACTCATGGACGATGACGGTGAACCACAGCTCCATCACCTGTGTGGTGACCAGGAAGACCATCTCTCCCGGATCGTCCGAGAGCGTCTTCTGGAGGTGGGTGAGAACGTCCGCCTGGACATAGTCCTCGTACGGAGTGGTGCCCGCGAAATCCAGATTCGGGGCCGCGTCATGTGACATCGCTGTCTCCTCGACGTGTCCGGGTAGCGGTCCGCCCCTTCCTGTTGGCACGGGAGCCCCGGTCCCCACCGGCATCATAAGCCGACGTTCGTTTCACGGGTCAGAGCTCCGGGCCTGTGATGTACGTCCCGTCCTCGTCGTACGGCCAGGCATTGGAACGGCAGCCGTCCAGCCCCTTGATCTGCTGCATCATCACCGGAGCGAGCCTTCCGGGGCCCCCGCAGCCCAGGTGCCGGCTGATCCCGATCTCGTGCCCGACCTCATGGTTGATGATCAGATGCCGGTACTCGTCGGGCGTGCCCTTGAACGTCGGCGAGCCCAGCATCCAGCGGCGCAGATTCACCACGACACCGTCGGTGGTCTCGCAGTTCAGCTCGCCGTGGGTGTCGAGGCCCTGCTTGAGACAGAGACTGTCGGCGGTGGCCGGGGTGGCGATCCTGATCACGAAATCGGCGTCGGCCTCGGTCTCGACGAGCTGGAAGGAACCCCGGCCGTGCGCGCCCCAGCCGCGTGGATGGGCGAGTATCTGCTCGATCTCGGCGGCGGCGTCCTTCGCGGGGATGTCGACGCCGTCCTCGACCTGGACGCGGTAGCGCCGCAGCGTGCCCGAGCCGGACGGGCGGCCTGTGCCACGGGCGGTGGTGAAGGTGCCCGCACCCGAGGCCGGGACCTTGGCGGACGGCTTCTGCTTCGCCGGCGGCTCGGGGACCGGCGGACGGTTTCGCGAGGGGGCCGAGGGGGTGGTGCGCGGCTCGGGATCGGCGGCCTCGGGCGCGGCCGCCTCGGGGTCGGCGGCCTCGGGGCTCGGTGACGGCGGAAGGAGCGGCCGGACGGTGTCCTGGGCGGCCCCGGTCACGGCTTGTTCCCTTCCCTGCCAGTGCGCCAGGGCCGCGCCGCCGCCGAGCGCGAGGACGACGAGGGCGGCGGCGAGCGGGAGTATGCGTAAGGCCCGGCGGCGGGAATCCTTGCGACGGGCGTCGGCACGCTTGCCCAAGACAGACCCCTCCCCAGCGGTACCGGTGTGCGGGCGGACAGGCCGAAGGCCCGCTCCCCCGATCAAGACAGGGGATACGGGCCTTCGGTTCCATGATCAACGCAGCGTGTCCGCGCCTCAGCTCAGCGTGTCCGCCGCGGTCTGGGAGGAGTCCCGCAGGAACGTCGAGCAGCGTTCGTACTCCTCCTGCTCCCCGATCGCCTGCGCGGCTCGGGCCAGCGCGTGCAGGGCCCGCAGGAAGCCCCGGTTCGGCTCGTGCTCCCACGGCACGGGGCCGTGGCCCTTCCAGCCACTGCGCCGGAGCGCGTCGAGGCCGCGGTGGTAGCCGGTGCGGGCGTATGCGTACGACTCCACGACGCGCCCGTTCTCGAAGGCGTCGTCGGCGAGCCGTGCCCAGGCCAGCGAGGAGGTCGGGTACTTGGCGGCGACCTCGGCGGGCGCCGTCCCGGCCGCGAGCAGCTCACGCGGCTCGGGCTCGTCGGGCAGGTGGGTCGGGGGCAGTCCCCCGAGGAGGTTTTCATGGATGGACATGGCCCAAGTGTCACAGGTCCTGGCGAGATCCGCGGCGGGGCGCGGGGCGGTCCGGGTGCGGGGCGGTCCGGGGTGCCCGGTGCGGGCGTTCGTTGCTCGGCCGGGGCGCCCGGTGCCGTGGGTGCGGGTTCCGGGTCGCCTCCGGGCTCGACTCCTCGGCGTCGGCGGCAATGAGGCGTCCGTGTTGGTCACCCGGTGTTGGCCGCCAATCGCCTGCGGGGACGACCCTGCACCGCCCCTCCCCACCGGAACGCCAGAGGCGCGGGCGGGCAGAGTTCGCCCCCCCAAACCACCCACCCACAACGCCGACCGGCCTATCCAGCCCGTCCGGCGTTTGAGGACCGGGGAGGTTGGGGGTCCCCCCGGACGGAGTCTGGGGGAGGGCGGGGTGGGGAAAAGGCCCCGCGCAGCGGCCCACCCCGCACCACACGGCACCGGCGCACCCCGGACCGCCCAGAGCCGCACCCCGCGGCACCGGGCCACAACACGACCCGCACCCAGACCGCCCAGGCAGGGGGCGGAGCCCCGTGTCAGGGTCCCGCGGACCCCGTCACCCGTTCCTCCGCCTGTTCCAGCGGTGGCGCCGAGACCCCGCAGTTCACCCGGCACTGCGGCCGCGCCCGCGCCAGAACGTCTGCCGGTGCCGGCCTCCGTACCGTCGTCCACGCGATCAGCGAGCCCAGCACCAGCACCCCCGCACACATCGGCATCGCCCGCCGGAACGTCTCCCCGAACTGCTCCGCCGAGCGGTACGCCTCCGGCCCCATCCCCGCCAGCAGCGGCAGCGCCGCCACCGCGAGCAGTCCGGCCGCGCGGGCCGCCGCGTTGTTGATGCCGCTCGCGAGCCCCGCCCGCGCGGTCTCGACGGACGCCAGGACGGTCGCGGTCAGCGGCGCGACCAGCGTCACCATGCCCATGCCCATGACCACCATGGCGGGCAGCACATCGCGTACGTACGAGGCGTCCTCGCCCACGCGCAGCATCAGCAGCATCGCGCCCGCGCACAGCAACGGGCCCACGGTGAGCGGGATGCGCGGGCCGATCCGCTCCCCCAACTCGCCCGATCTCGCGGAGAAGAGCAGCATCAGCACCGTCGTGGGCAGCAACGCGGTCCCCGCGCCGAGCGCCGAGTAGCCCGCCACCACCTGGAGTTGCAGGGCGGTCAGGAAGAAGAAGCCCGAGAAGGCCGCGTACACGCACACCGTCACCAGATTGGCCGCGGTGAACTGCCGAGAGGCGAAGATCGACGGCGGCAGCATCGGATCCGGCCGCGAGCGCTCGACGAGTACGAACGCGACGGCGACCACCACGCCCGCGACGCCCGCCCACACCTGCGGCGCGATGAGCCCGTACGTGATCAGCGCCAGCGCCACCGCGCCGAGCACCGCGCCCAGTACGTCGAACCGGCCGTGCGCCTGCGGATCGCGCGACTCCGGCACATGCCGCAGCGCGACGGGTACGCACAGCGCGGCCAGCGGCACATTGATCAGGAACACCCAGCGCCAGCCGGGCCCGTCGACGAGCCAGCCGCCGAGGAACGGGCCGACCGCCGCGCCGACGCCCCCGAAACCCGACCACAGCCCCACCGCACGCGCCCGGTCGTCCGGGTGGAAGCTTGCCTGGATCAGCGACAGCGACCCCGGGGTGAGCAGCGCCGCGCCGACGCCCTGCAGGGCACGCGCGGCCACCAGGAGAATGTCGTTGGGTGCCAGGCCGCACAGCAGCGAGCCGATGGCGAACCAGACCACGCCGAGGACGAAGATCTTCCGCCGCCCGTAGCGGTCGCCGAGCGCCCCGCCGAGCAGGATCAGACCGGCCAGGGTGAGCGTGTAGGCGTTGACGGTCCACTGGAGGACCGCCATGTCGGCGTTGAGGTCCTCACCGATGCGAGGCAGTGCGACATTGACGACCGTGGAGTCCAACAGCGCCATGCTGGACCCGAGCACGGTCGTCAGAACCACCCAGCGGCCGGTGGCAGTAGAAAGCCTGATCTCGCCCGGGGCTTTGTCCATACCCGGATCATCCCAGCCGCCACCGGCTCAGACGAGTCGGCGGAGGGCACGGATCAGCGCGTCCACACCCCGCTCCGCCTTGGCGCGCGGGCAGCCGACGTTGAACCGTACGAAGCCCTCGACCCCGTACGTCGTGCCCGGCATGATCGCGACCTTCTCGCGCTGGATCAGCTCACGCTGCAGCACCGCGTCGTCGATGCCCAGCGCCCGCAGATCGATCCAGGCGAGATAGCCCGCCTGCGGCGGCTGCCAGCCGAGCTCGGGGAAGGCGGAGCCCAGCCGTTCGGCGACCATCCGAAGATTCCCCGCTACATACGCGCCGAGCTCGTCCAGCCACGGCCCGCCCTCGCGATACGCGGCGATGTGCGCGGTCAGCGACAGCACGGCCGGCGAGGCGAGCCCTTCGCCGGTCTGCATCCGGCGCAGAAACGCCGCGTGGTCGTCCGGGTCGCCGATGATCCCGTACGAGCCGCTCAGCGCCGGGAAGTTGAAGGCCTTGGTGGCCGAGGTGATCAGCGCCCAGCGGCCCGCTCCGAACCGCGTCCACGGCAGATGGCGCTGCCCGTCCGCCACGAAGCCGCGGTGGACGAAGTCGGCGTGTATCTCGTCGCTGACGACTGCGACGTCGTACGCGGCCGCCAGCCGGGCCGTCTCGGCCAGCTCGGCCCCCGTCCACACCCGTCCTGTGGGGTTGTGGGGCGAGCAGAGGACGAGCACTTTGCTGTCGGCACGGGCGAGCTGCCGCTCCAGTGCGGCCATGTCACCGACGGGCACCCCACGCAGCTCCCGCCCGAGGCCCGATATCGCCTTCAGGAAGCCGTCGTACGTCGGTGTGTGGACGACGACCCCGTCGCCCGGCTCTGACCACATCCGCAGCAGCTGGGAGAGCTGGTTGAGCACGGACGGCCCGTACACGACCCGTCCGGTGTCGATCTCGGTGTCGTAGCGGCTGCTGAACCAGTGCGCCACGGCGGACAGAAAGTCCTCGTGCCGCCAGTCGGTGTAGCCGAAGACGCCGTGGGCGACCCGGCGCTGGAGCGCTTCGAGGACCTCGGGCGGGGAGGTGAAGTCCATGTCGGAGATGGTGAAGGGCAGCAGCCCGTCAGCGCCGAAGCGGTCGGCGACCCCGTCCCACTGGATGCACCAGGTGCCGCGCCGGTCGACGGGGGTGTCGAAGTCATAGCTCACGATGAGTCCCTCCCGGGGCATGCCGCGGGCCCGGCACCCCGCGAGGGGGTGCCGGGCCCGGCGGTGCGGACGTCGTCTACTTGAGCTTGGTGCCCGTGGAGCGCAGGGCCGTACAGGCCTCGGCCACACGCTTGGCCATACCGGCCTCGGCGGCCTTGCCCCAGGTGCGCGGGTCGTAGGTCTTCTTGGAGCCGACCTCGCCGTCGACCTTCAGCACACCGTCGTAGTTCTTGAACATGTGGTCCGCGACGGGGCGGGTGAAGGCGTACTGGGTGTCGGTGTCGAGGTTCATCTTCACGACGCCGTTCTCCAGCGCGGTGGCGATCTCCTCGGCCGTGGAGCCGGAGCCGCCGTGGAAGACGAAGTCGAACGGGTCGGCCTTGCCGTACTTGGCGGCGACACCGGCCTGCAGGTCCTTCAGCAGTTCGGGGCGGAGCACGACGTTGCCCGGCTTGTAGACGCCGTGAACGTTGCCGAACGAGGCGGCCAGCAGGTAGCGGCCCTTCTCGCCCAGGCCGAGCGCCTCGGCGGTGCGCAGCGCGTCCTCGACCGTGGTGTACAGCTCGTCGTTGATCTCGTGGGTGACGCCGTCCTCCTCGCCGCCGGTCGGGGTGATCTCGACCTCGAGGATGATCTTGGCGGCGGCGGCCTGTGCCAGCAGCTCCTGGCCGATGGCCAGGTTGTCGGCGAGGGTCTCGGCGGAGCCGTCCCACATGTGCGACTGGAACAGCGGGTTCTGGCCCTGGGCCACGCGCTCGGCCGAGACGGCGATGAGCGGACGGACATAGGCGTCGAGCTTGTCCTTGGGGCAGTGGTCCGTGTGCAGGGCGACGGTGATGTCGTACTTGGCGGCGACGATGTGCGCGAACTCGGCCAGCGCGACCGCTCCCGTGACCATGTCCTTGTTGTGCTGGCCGCCCAGGAACTCGGCGCCACCGGTCGAAATCTGGATGATGCCGTCGCTCTCGGCCTCCGCGAAGCCGCGCAGCGCAGCGTGCAAGGTCTGGGACGAGGTCACATTGATGGCCGGGTAGGCGAACTTGCCTGCCTTCGCCCGGTCGAGCATCTCGTTGTAGACCTCGGGAGTCGCGATGGGCATGTGTCCGCTCCTTGTGATGTGCGGGTGTGTGGTGCTGGCCCTGACCTGGGGGCGACGTCATCGTCGCGGCCTATCTTTCCAGACTCTTGGCGCGGCTCCACCCTGCGTGCGTCGTGGGCCTGCGTGAGGGGCCGGCTGTTTCACGTGAAACAGCCGGCCCCTCATCATCACCGCAGGTCAGAGGACCTCTCGCGACCCAGGTCACGAGTTGCTCGCGGACCGGTCTCAGGCGAGACCGAGCTCGTCGAGCGAGTAGGCGTTGACATAGGGCAGCCCCGCCTCGGCGATGGCCGGTGCCGCGCCCCGCTCGACGATCACGGCGACCGCGACGACCTCGCCGCCCGCCTCGCGTACCGCCTCGACGGCGGTGAGCGGCGAACCGCCGGTGGTCGAGACGTCCTCGACGACCAGGCAGCGGCGGCCCTTGACGTCGGTGCCCTCGATGCGGCGCTGCATTCCGTGCGCCTTGCCCGCCTTGCGTACGACATAGGCGTCGAGCCGCTGCCCGCGCGCCGCCGACGCATGCAGCATCGAGGTGGCCACGGGGTCGGCGCCCAGGGTCAGCCCGCCCACGCAGTCGTAGTCCAGGTCGGTGGTGGCATCGAGCATCACCTGTCCGACCAGCGGCGCGGCCTCGCCGTCCAGCGTGATCCGGCGCAGATCGATGTACCAGTCGGCCTCAATGCCCGAGGAGAGGGTCACTTTGCCGTGCACCACGGCCTTGTCCTTGATCTGCTGGAGCAGCTCACCACGTACGTCAGTCATGCCCGCCAGCTTAGGTCTTGCCCAGCCGATCTTGCCGGGCTCGCGTGCCCTGGCACGGCACCTCGCTGCGTTGTCGTCAGTCGCCTACGCTCCGCGTGGGCTCCATCCTCCGCCTTGCGATGCTCCCCCGTAGCCCTTCGGGCACGGGAGGTGCCCCCATCGCCAGACCCCGCTCCCTGATCCGGCCAGATCGACCGGACAACACACTAGAGGCGGCGCCAGCGCCAGGTCGTCGTGATCTCCAGGGGCTCGATCGGTGTGACGAGCCGAGGGTGGGTGTTGAGGCCGTTGGGCGGACCGGACTGCGGCTCCACGCAGACCGCCTCGGCCTGCTCGTCGTAGATCACGACCCATTCGGCGCGACTGGCCACGGTCAGCTCCAGCTGCTGGGGCCAGGTGAGGGTGACCGAGACCCCGTCGGGCATCCCGAAGCAGTCGTCCCAGGGCCCGGGCCGGGGCGCGATGCGCTGTCCGGTCGGCAGCTGGTCCTCCCCGCGCTGCTCCTGCCACGCCGCGCTGAAGTCGACGCGCGCGTCCTCGCCGCTTCCGAGGTTGCGCCGGAACCAGGGGTGCCAGCCGGCCTGGGCCGGGAAGGAGGTGTCGTACGTCTCGATGCCCATCGCGAGCGTCAGCGAGTCCTCGGCCAGCTCGAAGGTCTGTGTGACACGTCCGGTGTACGGCCAGGGCTCGGCGAGGTCGTAGGTGAAGGACGCCTCGCTCTTGGCCGTACGGGCGGTGCGCCATGCGGTGTCGCGGCCGGTGCCGTGGATGGCGTGCGGCGGGGAGTTGAGCGGCAGTTGATGCGCGACATCGCCGTTGTGGAACAGGCCGTTCCTGACGCGGCCGCACCAGGGCACCATCGGAAAGCACCCGTACCGGTCGCCCTGGCGCAGCACCTCGGTCCCGCCGATGCTCAGGCTTGCGACACGGCAGCCGTTCTGCGGACTGACGGTCAACTCGACGTCTCCGGCGGCCAGCCGGACGCTCTCTTCGCTACTCACACCACGACAGTACTGGCGGTGACTACTTGCGGCGGCGCAGCGCCCGGCCGACGACCACGGCGGAGGCGAGCGCGAGCGCGGCGGCGGGCGCGATCCAGCGCAGGGTGGCCGCGGCGGTACCGGCTTCGGGGGCGGGCGTGGGGGCGTAACGCCCGCGCGGAGGGGCGTGGTCGACCTCTTCGGCGCTGCGCCCGATCATGGTGCGGCGGGCGTGCGCCGCCTCGGCGGGAGGCTCGTCGGGGATGACGGGAAGCTCAGGCAGTTCGCCGAACTCCTCCGGCTCTTCGGGTCCGTCAACAGCCTGCGCCTCGCCCTCGTCGAAATCGGCCGCGTCGAACTCCTCGTCGGCGACGGGGTCGAGGGAGGGCGCGTCAAAGGCGGACGGCGCCGCGGCGCCGCCGTCCTGGTCCTCCACCGCGGTCTCAGCCACCGCCGCATCGTCGGCAGACGCATCGTCGCCCGGCGCGTCCTCCACCGCCGGGTCCTCCGCGGTCGTCGCGAGCCGGTCCGCGAAGCGGTCGAGGAGCCGGTGCGCGGCGGACGCCGTCGTCGCGTCCTCCAGCTCCGCCAGCCGGCCCTCGGCGCTCGACGTCCCCGTAAAAGTGAGCGTAGTGCCGCCCTCGGCGGGCTCCGGCCGGATCGTCAGGCTCACCTTGGCCGAGCCGGTGCCGCGCGCCTCCACGCCGTCGCCCTCGACCGCGAAGACCTCGCCCCGTTCCACGATGCGCAGGGTGCCGCGGTAGGTGATCGTGTGCCCGCCGATCCGCACCTTCAGCCGGCCGGCGAGCGGGCCCGCGGACTCGTCCGCGTCCTGTTGGAGCCCCGGCACACAACGGGCGACCCGGACGGGGTCCCGCAGCGCCTTTCGGACGGTCTCTGCCGGAACCGGAACGAACACCTCATGCTCCATGGAAGCCGAGCCTACTCAGACGCGCCCGCCACGTCTGCTTTTCGGTCCGTGTACGGCTCACTCGATGCGCTGCTCAGTCGGTGTACCGCGGGTGCACCAGCGTGGAGGGCGGCAGATCCGGCAGCCTCGTACGCTCCGCACACCACGCCCCGGCCGCCAGCTCGGACGCGTCAAGCGCACGCAGTGGCGGCGCCGAGGAGGCAAGCCCGAGCTGCGGCGCCCACCCGACGGCCGCCAGCAGGAAGCCCCAGCCGCGCGGCACGGCCGCCGCCCGCCCCGAGCGCCCGGCCCCGTGCACGAAACCCGCGAGCGGCCCGGTGGCGCAGTACGGACTGGTCCGGAACCCGGCGGCCCGCAGCGTCGCGTCGACCGTCCAGAAAGTGCGCGGGCCCGTGCCCGGCAGCCCCGCGTGTACGACGAGCCGCCCGCCGCCCGTGAGGACCCGCGCGGCAAGTCCGTAGAACTCCTGGGAGTAGAGCTTCGTGCTCCGTGTGATGCCCGGATCGGGCAGGTCCGAGATCACCACGTCGTACGTCCCGCGCGGCACGCGCAGCCAGGTGAAGGCGTCCGCGATGACGACGCGCACCCGTGCGTCGCGCAGGGCGTGCCCGTTCAGCGCGGCGAGCGCCGGGTCGCTGCGTGCCAGCCGGACGACGCCCGGGTCCAGTTCGACGACGGTCACCGACTCGACGTCCCGGTAGCGCAGCACCTCGCGCGCGGCCAGCCCGTCGCCCCCGCCCAGGATCAGCACCCGGGCGTGCGGCCCCAGCATCGCCGGGTGCACCAGCGCCTCGTGGTAGCGGTACTCGTCTCGCCCGCTGACCCGCAGCCGTCCGTCGAGGAAGAGATCCGGCGGCCCCGAACGGCTGCCGGTGAGGACGACCTCCTGGACGCCGGTGCGGACGGCGACGCGCACCTCGTCGCCGTAGACCGCCCGGCGTGCGGCCCGCTCGAAGTCGTCGGCCATGACGGTCGCGGTCGCCAGCACGGCGAGCACCGTCACATTGGCGACGAGCAGCCAGCCGCGCCAACGCGCCGTCAGATCCCGCCGGAACAGCCACAGTACGAGCGAGCCGCCCGCCACCGCGTTGACGGCTCCCGTCAACAGCGCGCCCGTGAGCTGACCCAGCCAGGGCAGCAGCAGAAACGGGAAGGCGAGCCCGCCGACCAGGGCACCCACATAGTCCGCGGCGAACAGGTCCGCGACCGTGCCCTCGGCGTCGCGCCGGGAGATGCGCTGGATCAGGGACATCAGCAGGGGGATCTCCGCGCCGATCAGCACCCCGATGGCGAGCGAGAAGCCCACCAGCACGAAGCGGGACTCGCCGATCCAGGCGAACGCGGCGTACAGCACCATCGCCGAGCAGCCGCCGACCAGGGCGAGCACCGTCTCCAGCACACCGAATCCGACCGCGGCCCGGCAGCGCAGCCGCTTGGCGAGAAGCGAGCCGACACCCATGGCGAAGACCATCACCGACAGCACGACGGACGCCTGGGTGACGGAGTCGCCGATCAAATACGAAGCGAGAGCGACCAGTTCGAGCTCGTAGACAAGTCCGCAGGCGGCGCAGACGAAGACGGCGGTGAGCACCAGATACCGGCCGGCGTCGGGGCGCACGGGCAGCCGCACCGCGCACGGGGGCGGTGAGGTCGGCGGCCGGTCGATCATGTTCGTAACGCTACGTCAGGGGTACGGTGCGGCTTGTCACCCACAAGGGTTCACTACAGCGTTGCAGGCATACGGGCACCGACCCGCGTTCGGGTGACAACGAGTTGGCCCTCCTGCGGATAGGCGTGCCATGTGCGCCACCGCACCTGGCCGTCGAGCCGCTGCGCCAGCATCGCCGTGAACGCGTGCGGTGATCCGGGAAAGGTGCCGGCCAGTCCATGGGGGTGATCGGCGACCAGCGCGAGGAGCTCCTGCGCGCGCCCGGCGAAGGAGCCGCTCGACAGCGTCTCGACGCGTGCCGCGAACTCGTACTCCCAGTCCCCGATCCGCTTGGCGACGCCGAGAGGGAGCGGGGTGCTACTGCCCGGCATACAGGCGACGGTCTCGGAGCAGCTGCCCTGTTCCTCCTCCAGCAGCACCTGGTGCGAGGCGCCGAGCAGCCTCAACTGGAGCTTCGCTCCGGACAGTTCGAGGTCGAGGACGGCGAGGGCGGGCAGCGGCTCCCGGCCCAGCGCCCAGGCGAGGTCGTCGGCGCGGGTGTCTGTGTAGGCGGTATGGAGGGTCGTGAGCATGGGTCGGCTCCGCAAACACGCTTCGGCGGGTGGACACGTGGACCGGCAGCGCCCCTGAGGGGAGTTGAAGAAGATCCGGGAGGAGCGCCTGCTCGGGTCCACATCAGGTCCGAGGGCTGGATGGTTCCAACAAGGTTCCGACAGCGAGGGAATCATGAAGTAAGCGACGCTCACAGCATTTTTACCCAACTTGCAGGGGTTTCCATCCCCCCGGGGGCCTGACGGTTCAACTGTTCAACTACGAACGGCCACAAAGGTCACCTCGCCCGCCATCAACAAGAAGGCACCCGGCGGGAGTTGCTCCGCCGGGTGCCTTCAGTGGTCGCGGACCAGCTGCCCCGTGTCAGCTGCCTCCGCCACCGCATCCCCCGCCGCCCCCGCAGGACGAACTCCCGCCACAGGAAGAGCCGCCCCCGCACGAGCTGCCGCCCGAATCACCGCCACCGGCCCACCAGCTGCCGCCCCCCGCGGCGCTGCTCCGGCGCCCCCTGCCGCTCCTTGCCCGCTTGGAACCGGCGGCCATCGCGATGATCACGACGAACACGAACCCGATGATCAGAATCCCGATGAACGTTGGCACTGCACTCACCGTCCTTCCATCCCCCGAAGCGAGCTCCCCGCGTCGTCGCGTGACCGCTTCTTGCGTGTGAGGGGGATGCCCCCGGCCCCGGGAACCCAAAGCAGACTTGAGCAACTCCAGAGCTTCGCCGCGTCGTCGCCGCGCAGGGGACGTCGGACACCCCCGAAGCCGTGCCGTCCCGGCAGGACAGGGCCTACACCGCGCCGTCCACGCTCCCGTCGGACCGGGGCAGCGCCAGCTCCGCCCAGATGACCTTGCCCTCGGGGGTGTAGCGGGTGCCCCAGCGTTCGGCCATCTGCGCGACGAGGAACAGGCCGCGGCCCCCTTCATCCATCGTGGCCGCATACCGCAGATGGGGCGAGGTGCTGCTGCCGTCGGCCACCTCGCAGGTCAGGGTGCGATCGTGGAGCAGTTGCATCGTGACAGGTGCGGAGCCGTAGCGGATGGCGTTGGTGATCAGCTCGCTGAGCACCAGTTCCATGGCGAACGCGAGCTCGGACAGACCCCAGTCGTCCAGTTTCTCGGCCACGGCGGCGCGCATCCCTGCCACGGCGGCGGGATCCAGCGGCACGTCCCAGCAGGCGACGTGGTCGGGCCGGATCGCCCGTGTGCGGGCGATGAGCAGCGCCACGTCGTCCTTCGGCCGACTTGGCAGGAGCGCGTCCAGCACCGCCTGACAGCTCGCGTCCGGCGACCGGTCGGGATGGGACTCCAGTGCCTTGCGCAGCATCTCGATCCCCACGTCGATGTCCCGGGTGCGGTCCTCGATGAGCCCGTCGGTGTACAGGACGAGTTGCGTACCCTCCGCCAGTTCCAGCTCGGCGGTCTCGAACGGCATACCGCCGAGGCCCAGCGGCGGCCCGGCCGGAAGATCGGGGAACGACACACTGCCGTCGAGGTGGACCAGCGCGGGCAGGGGGTGCCCGGCCCGCGCCATGGTGCAGCGGCGGGAGACGGGATCGTAGATCGCGTACAGACACGTGGCGCCCATGACCCCCGCACCCGCGGCCGCCCCCTCCTCCTCCTGGTCCATCCGCCCGACCACATCGTCGAGGTGGTTGAGGATTTCGTCGGGCGGCAGGTCGAGCGTGGAGAAGTTGTGCACCGCCGTGCGCAGCCGTCCCATCGTGGCGGCCGCGTGCAGGCCGTGGCCGACGACGTCCCCGACGACCAACGCCACGCGACTGCCGGGAAGCGGGATCACATCGAACCAGTCGCCGCTCACGCCGGACAGCGCCGGCAGGTAGCGGTGGGCGACATCGAGGGCGCTCTGCTCGGGCAGGGCCCGCGGCAGCAGGCTGCGCTGCAGGGCGACGGCCAGGGTGTGCTCACGGGTGAAGCGGCGGGCGTTGTCGATACTGACCGCCGCCCGGGCGACCAGTTCTTCGGCCAGGGACAGGTCGTCCTCCTCGAACGGCTGGGGCTTCTCCGAGCGCCAGAAGTTGGTCATGCCGAGGATGACGCCCCGCGCCTGGAGGGGCACCGTGATGAGCGAATGGATGCCGTAGTCGACGATCATCCGTGTCCGCTCCGGGTCCTGGGCATGCCAGCCGGACGCGTCGGCCAGGTCGGGAACCAGCTCCGAAAGCCCGCTGCCGAGACCGCGTGCCTGCGGTGTGGAGGGGACGAAGTCGATCAGGCGGTCGAGTTCGTAGAGGGGATGGTCGTCCCGGATGCCGTGGACCGCCGTACGGCGCATGTCGACGCCCGTACCGTTCGGCTCCTCCCCTCGCAGGACCGGATCGGCAAGATCGACGGTGACGAAGTCGGCGAACCGGGGGACCGCGACCCTCGCCAGTTCCTCGGCCGTACGCACCACGTCGAGGGTGGTACCGATGCCCAGACCGGCGTCGTACAGCAATTGCAGCCGCCCGCGGGCCACCTCCGCCTTGCCGTACAGCGCCCGCAGCTCCGTGGAGTCACGCAAGGTCGCGACCGTCCCCTCGGGGCCACCGTGACGATCCGTGGGCCGCTGGTTCACCGCAAGCAGCCGCTCCCCGGCCAGGTGCACCTCGTCCGTGGCCACGCGGCCCGATGTCAGCAGCTCCACCGTGGGGGGATCAAGGCTGGGCAGTTCCGAGATGTGCCGCCCCTCGGCGTCGGGCGGCAGGTCCAGCAGCCGCCTGGCCTCGTCGTTCGCGAGCAGCAGCTGACCGTCGTTGTCGACGATGAGCACACCCTCGCGGACAGAGTGCAGCACGGCGTCGTGATGCTCGTACATGCGGGTCATCTCGGTCGGGCCCAGACTGTGGGTCTGCCGCCGAAGCCGCCTGGCCACCAGCGCCGTCCCGGCTGTGGCAACGGCGAGCGCGGCTGCTCCGGCACCGAGGATGATCGGCAGCTGTCTGTCCACCACGCTGGTCACGTTCTTGACCTTGAGGCCGGCGGACACCAGGGCCACGACATTGCCCTTGACGTCGTAGATGGGGACGGTCGCCTGTACCTCGTGGCCGAGCGGGCCATGGACGCTCTCGGTGTACACGCGGCCGGCCAGCGAGGGCTCGATGGTGCCGACGAACCTCTTCCCGATCCGGCCCGGCTGGGGATGCGTGTAGCGGATCCCCTTCGTGTCCATCACCACGATGAAGTCGACGCCGGCCGCCTTGCGCCCCGCCTCGGTGACCGGCTGCAGCACCTTGGAGGGATCAGGGGTCTTCAGCGCAGCCAGAACACCCGGTGAGTTCGCAAACGTCTGCGCCACGGCAATGGAGCGGCGCTTCGCCTCCGAGCTGCTGTCGTACCGGGACTGCAGCACAAGCGCGACCACCGCGGCCGCCACAAGCAGCACCACCAAGGCCACCTGCAGGGTGAAGACCTGCCCCGCAACGCTCCGGGGGTGCTTGTCGGTCAGTGACCGAACCGGTGCGCTCCGGAATCGGTCGGAGCGTTTGACCACATTGCCTTTCTAACACCGCGAAGTCCTCTGCGGCGATACATGCCCGGACCGGGCCGCGCGGCGCAACGCGAGTGGCGGCCTTTCCGGGTGCGGCACAGCCCGGCTGCGATCAGCGCGCGTTGATCAGCTGGTCGACGGCCTTGCGGATCGAGTCCTCGCGCTTGCAGAACGAGAAGCGGACCAGCCAGGCCGGAGCGTTCGCGCTCAGGTAGAACGCCGACGTCGGGATGGCCACGACACCCGCGCGCTCCGGCAGCCTCCGGCAGAACTCGACCCCGTCCGCGTATCCCCACGGCCGCACGTCCGCCTGCACGAAGTAGCCGGCATCCGCGCGGAAGGGCCGCAGTCCGGCCTCCGCCAGGCCCTCGCTCAGCAGATCGCGGTTCGCGCGCAGCGTGTCGCGCAGACCGGCCGCCCATTCCTCCACCGAGCCGAGTGCCTGCGCCAGCGCTTCCTGGTACGGGGTACCCGAGGCGTACGTCAGGAACTGCTTGGCCGCGCCCACCGCGGCCACGAGCGGCGCGGGTCCGCAGACCCAACCGACCTTCCAGCCCGTCGTGTTGAAGGTCTTGCCCGCCGAGGAGATGACCACCGTCCGCTCCCGCATCCCCGGCAGAGCGGCAATGGGCCGATGGCGCGCGCCGTCGCTGTAGACGAGGTGTTCGTAGACCTCGTCCGTGATCACCGTCAGCGCGTGCTCACGGCACACGTCCGCGACGGCTTCGAGCTCCTCGGCCCTGAAGACCATGCCCGTGGGGTTGTGCGGGGTGTTGAGGATCAGGACCCGGGTACGCGGGGAAACGGCCGCGCGCAGCGCGTCCACGTCGAGGGCGAACCCGTCGCCGTCGAGGACGAGGGGAACGGCGACCAGCCGGGCCCCGGCCAGGCGGGCGTCGGCGGCGTAGGCGTCGTAGCACGGGTCGAAGGCGATGACCTCGTCGCCGGGATCGCAGAGCGCCAGGAGGGCCGCGGCGAGGGCTTCCGTCGCGCCCGTCGTCACCAGCACCTCCCCCTGCGGCCGGTAGTCGAGGCCGTACCGCCGCAGCTGATGAGCGGCGACGGCCTCGCGCAGCGCGGGGAATCCATGAGCCGGCGGGTACTGGTTGCTGCCCCCGAGCACCGCGTCCGCCACGCCCTTGAGCAGCGCGGGCGGACTGGCCAGCTCCGGCACCCCTTGCCCGAGGTTCACGGCTCCGGTACTCCGCGCCAGCTCCGTCATCTCGGTGAAGATCGACGTGCCCATGCCGTGTACCCGAGCAGCAGGACTCCATCCTGCCGAGCCCACGACGCCGCGCGTATCAGCCGTCCCTGCCGTGTTCATGCGATCCCGCTTTCCCGAGTGAGTCCGTCAACCAGGAGATCCGGCCCTCACGATAGGCGTGAGAAGGCGCCGCGGCGGGCCGTCGCGCTGACAAAAGCCCGGCCGAGGGCGGCGGTCGTGGTGACCGTCGCACTGGCCGGGCTGTCGTTCGCCTGCGGGACGTACCTGCTCAGGCCTCGTCGTCGGGCTTCTCGTCGGCGGGCTTCTCGTCCGCCGTCTCCAGGCCGAGCTGCTCCGCGAGCCACTTGTCGAACTCGATGGCGGCACGGACCCAGCTGACCGTCGAGGAGACGAAGTGCTCCAGGCTGACGCCCGTACCGATCAGCATCTGGGCCTCGCCGATGAGGCGGATGGTGGGGCCGTCCTCCTCTTCCTCGTGGAGGTGGGTGTAGACCTTGGGCCACAGCGTGCGGCGGTTCCAGTCGTCGACCGCGTCGAGGATCTTCGGCTTGTCCTCGACGGCGTGCGGACGGTCGTAGAAGGTCCGCACGGAGAAGACCTGCTGGTCGTCCTCGCCGCGGAACATGAAGTACGTACGGAATTCCTCCCACGGCGCCGCGAGGTCACCCTCGTCGTCGACGACGTACTTCAGTTCCATCTGGTCGAGGAGCTGCTTGACCAGGTCCTGGTCGGGAACGACGGGGCCCGCCGGTCCTGCGGCCTGAGGCTGGGGCTGGCCCCCGAAATTCGGAATCGAGGACGGATCGATGGTCACCGTGGATTTCCCTTCGTACGGTTCCCGCCATCCTCCCCCATCTCGGGCGGGGGCTGGCAACCCCCACCCGACGGGTCCGCTCGTGGCGTAGTCCGAGCGACTCTTACGGCGGCCCTTACAGCGTCTTTCCGGTGGCCGGTCCAGTCTCTCCGGTGGCCGGTCCAGTCTCTCCGGTGGCCGGTCCGACGATCAGGCCGTCCCCGAAACGGTCCACCCGCACCGTGTCGCCGTCCGTGATCTCGCCCGAGAGGATCTCCTTCGCGAGCCGGTCGCCGATCGCGGTCTGCACCAGACGGCGCAGTGGGCGCGCCCCGTACGCCGGGTCCATGCCCTCGTCGGCCAGCCACTGAAGCGCCTCAGGAGTGACCTCCAGCGTCAGCCGGCGCTCGGCCAGACGCTTGGCGAGGCGCCCGATCTGCAGCTCGGCGATCCGGCTCAGCTCCTCCTTGCTCAGCGCGGAGAAGACCACCAGGTCGTCCAGCCGGTTGAGGAACTCCGGCTTGAAGGAGGCCCGTACGACCTCCAGGACCTGCTGCTTCTTCTCCTCGTCGCTGGTGAGCGGCTCGACCAGATACTGGCTGCCGAGGTTCGAGGTCAGGACCAGGATGGTGTTGCGGAAGTCCACCGTCCGCCCCTGGCCGTCGGTCAGCCGCCCGTCGTCGAGTACCTGCAGCAGGATGTCGAAGACCTCGGGGTGTGCCTTCTCCACCTCGTCGAGCAGGACGACGGAGTACGGGCGCCTGCGGACAGCCTCGGTGAGCTGGCCGCCCTCCTCGTAGCCGACGTACCCCGGCGGGGCGCCGACGAGGCGGGCGACGGAGTGCTTCTCGCCGTACTCCGACATGTCGATACGGACCATCGCCCGCTCGTCGTCGAAGAGGAAGTCCGCCAGCGCCTTGGCCAGTTCGGTCTTGCCGACACCGGTCGGGCCGAGGAAGAGGAACGAGCCGGTGGGCCGGTCGGGGTCGGCGATCCCGGCCCGCGTCCTGCGTACCGCGTCGGACACGGCCTGGACGGCCTCGCTCTGGCCGATCAGCCGCTTGCCCAGCTCCTGCTCCATCCGCAGCAGCTTCTGCGTCTCGCCCTCAAGCAGCCGCCCGGCCGGAATGCCGGTCCAGGAGGCCACCACATCGGCGATGTCGTCGGGGCCGACCTCCTCCTTCACCATGGTGTCCTTGGCGGCCTCCTGCTCCGCCTCGGATGCCTCCTCCAGCTCACGCTCCAGGTCGGGGATCTCGCCGTACAGCAGCTTGGACGCGGTGTCGAAGTCGCCGTCGCGCTGGGCCCGTTCGGCCTGGCCGCGCAGCTCGTCGAGCTTCTCCTTCAGCTCACCCACGCGGTTGAGGCCCTGCTTCTCCTTCTCCCAGCGCGCCGTGAGACCGCGCAGCTCCTCCTCCTTGTCGGCGAGGTCGCGGCGCAGCTTCTCCAACCGCTGCCTGGAGCCGGGGTCGGTCTCGTTCTTGAGCGCCAGCTCCTCCATCTTCAGCCGGTCCACGGCGCGCTGCAGCTCGTCGATCTCGACCGGCGAGGAGTCGATCTCCATCCGCAGCCGGGAGGCGGACTCGTCGACGAGGTCGATGGCCTTGTCGGGCAGGAAACGCGAGGTGATGTACCGGTCGGACAGGGTCGCGGCGGCGACCAGCGCGCTGTCCGCGATCTGCACCTTGTGGTGCGCCTCGTAGCGGCCCTTGAGCCCGCGCAGGATCGCGATCGTGTCCTCGACGGTCGGCTCGTCGACCAGCACCTGCTGGAAGCGCCGCTCCAGGGCCGCGTCCTTCTCGATCCGCTCGCGGTACTCGTCGAGCGTGGTGGCGCCGACCATGCGCAGCTCGCCGCGCGCCAGCATCGGCTTGAGCATGTTGCCCGCGTCCATGGCCGAGTCGCCGCCGGCGCCCGCGCCCACCACGGTGTGCAGCTCGTCGATGAAGGTGATGATCTGGCCGTCGCTCGCCTTGATCTCGGAAAGGACGGTCTTCAGCCGCTCCTCGAACTCACCGCGATACTTCGCACCTGCGACCATCGCGCCGAGATCCAGCGAGACGAGCCGCTTGTTCTTGAGGGACTCGGGGACGTCGCCCTTGATGATGCGCTGCGCGAGCCCTTCGACGACGGCGGTCTTGCCGACGCCGGGCTCACCGATCAGCACCGGGTTGTTCTTGGTGCGGCGGGACAGCACCTGGACGACCCGGCGGATCTCCTGGTCCCGGCCGATGACCGGGTCGAGCTTGCCCTCGCGGGCGGCGGCGGTGAAGTCCGTACCGAACTTCTCCAGTGCCTTGTACTGCCCCTCGGGGTCGGGGGTTGTCACCCGGCGCCCTCCCCTTACCGTCTCGAACGCGTCCTGCAGCTTCTTCGCCGTGGCCCCCTGCCGGGCCAGCACCTCTCCGGCCTGCCCGCCCTTGGCGGCGATACCGATGAGCAGGTGCTCGGTGGACAGATACTCGTCGCCGAGCTCCTTGGCCCGCCGGTCGGCGTCGGCGATGACCGCCAGCAGCTCCCGGTTGGGCTGGGGCGGGGCGACGGTCGAGCCGGTCACGCTCGGCTGGGCCGCGAGCACCCGCTCGGCCCCGGCGCGCACGGCCACCTGGTCCGCCTCGACGGCGGCCAGCAGATCGACGATGTTCTCGTTGTCCTCGCCCGCGAGCAGCGCGAGCAGCAGATGCGCGGGGGTCAGATCGGGATGCCCGGCGGACACCGCCCGACTGGTGGCGGCGTTGAGCGCATCCCGGCTCTTGTTGGTCAGCTCGGCGTCCACTGCGGTCTCTCCTCCTCGCTGGTAGGGGCCTGTTTCCCTCACACTGACTCATTCAGCGTGCACAAAGTTGAGTCTATTCCACTCAATCTGTGAAACGGTAGCCGCCGCCGGTAGGTTCCGGGGCATGGCCATCGATCCGCGCAGTCCCGACGCGTCCTTCCTCACCTTCTGGCGTGAGTACCACATGTGCACACTGACGACCCCGCGCGCGGACGGCACCCCTCACGTCGTCGCGGTCGGCGTCACGTACGACCCGGAGGGCGGATTCGCGCGCGTCATCACCAATAAGCACAGCCACAAGGTCGCCAACATCCTGGCCGCGGGCCCGGACGGGGCGCCGGTCGCGGTCTGCCAGGTCGACAAGGGGCGCTGGGCGACCCTGGAGGGCCGCGCGAGGGTCCGTACGGAGCCCGAGCTCATCGCGGACGCGGTGGAGCGTTACGCGGAACGCTACGGGCGCACACCGGCCCCGAATCCGGACCGGGTGCTGATCGAGATCGCCCTGACACGGGCGATGGGCCGGGCATAGCCGGGCTCACGTTCCCGTACCGGCCCTACCGGGCCTTCCGTACGGGAAAAGCACAGCGGCGCCATCGCGTTTCAGGTCCACGATGGCGCCGCTGTGTGGGGGAAGCGCCTGAGCGATTTACAACGACGGGGGAACCGCTCAGGCACTGCGGGGGGTGGCGGTGGTGGTGTCGGGCTCGACCAACTGGTGATCGCGTTGATCGAGATTGACGAAAATCATGCCGTACCGGATGGCACAGCGGACGGGCTGCGGAGCTCCACGGGGCCGGCGAAGGCACCGATACGCACGGACGTCTTCGTCCTCCTCGCGCGCCACGACGATCGGCTCTCCGAAGAGGGTGACCATCAACGAGTCGCCACGGTGGGGGATTGCCGTGACGAGGTCGATGAAATGCCACCCCGATCGATAAGCCGTAGCCATCTCACGCCGGAAGACCCGGTCGTCCGGTGGAACGGTCATGCGTCCGTGCGGGCCGGAGCGACACCCCATGAGGGCTCACCGGGCGTGCCCGCGGCGTCAGCCGGAGCGACACCCCATGAAGGCTCACCGGGAGCCGACGCATCCGCCGGTGCCACGACGCCCCAGGAGGGCTCACCGGGCGTTCCGGCCACAGCGTCAGTGGGAGCGAAACCCCACGACGGTTCCCCAGGAGCTGCCGTCACCGCGCCGGCGGGAGAGCTACCCCAGGAGGGCTCACCGGAGGCCACCGCACCGAGCGCGGCCGCCGCTATGGCAAGAGCACAAAGAGCACGTAGCGTCCTAGACATGGGTGATCTCCACCTCTTTTGATCATTCCTCCTCCCCCGCGCATAAGACGATGTCTCACTCCGAACGCTTGCACCAGCGACGGCAGGCATCATGTTCCTGTAATGCAGGAGCCTGAGGGGGTGCATATGCCATCTAATGAGGGCGAAACGGGACACCCTCACGCAGACGGCGAGCTGTGCGAGGCGGGGAAAAGTCTCTACATCACCGCACTGCGCACCGGGCGTATAGCCCGGTCAGAGGCGGAATCAACACCCTGCCTCTTCGATCTCGCCCTGCTGCACCCGGATCCCGACGACGCTCAGTGGCTCCGACCGGTCCCGCCGACCACTGCGCTGACACAGCTGATACACCCCATTGAGCGGGAGATCCAAGAGCGCCGACGACGAACTGTCGCTCTGACCGATGCTCTTGAGCCATTCATGGCGTTCACCGCTCAGAACTCCACGGTCCCACAAGGGATTACCGTCCTCGATGGCCTCAACCGCATCAACACAACCCTCGACCAGGTCACCGCAGACTGCACCGAGGAGCTTCTCACTGTCCAGCCCGGCAGCGGGCGACAGCCGCACATCCTGGAAAAGGCGCTGCGCCGCGTGGAGCCGCTCATCGACCGCGGCGTACGCATGCGCACGCTCTACCAGCACACGGCCCGCCACCACCCCGCCACGCTCGCCTACATGGAGCAAGTGGGGCCCTCCGGCGTAGAGGTGCGCACGCTGGAGGAGATCATCGACCGGCTGATCATCGTGGACCGGAGAGTGGCCTTCATCCCGGCGAGCAGCGACCGGCTGTCCGCGCTGGAACTGCGGCACAAGGGCATCGTCGAGTATCTGGTCGGCGTCTTCGAGCAGTTCTGGCTGCACGGCATCGCGTGGGAGGAGCCGATCTCGTACGGACCGGACCTGGACGGCATCACCGGCATCCAGCGCTCGATCGCGAAGCTGCTGGTAGAAGGGCATGTGGACGAGGCCATCGCCCGCCGGCTCGGGATGAATGTCCGTACCTGCCGGGCCCATATCGCCAAGCTGGGCTCCTCGTTGGGCAGCGGCAGCCGGACCCAGCTGGGCTATCTGATCGCCCAGTCGGGAATGCTGGAACACCAGTCCTGAACCTGACCGAAACTCATATGCAGAAGGGGCGGTGGAGCAACTCGCGTTGCTCCACCGCCCCTTCGGGCCGAGACATGGCCTATTCGGAACGCTTGGGTCGCCAGACCACCAGCGCGCTCGCCTGCTGCACATCCTGGTACGGCACGAGATCGCGCCGGTAGGAGGCATGCACCTGGGCCTCGCGCTGCTGCATCGCCGCAGCCGCTCCCTCGACTGCGGCCGACAGCTCGACAACCCTTTGCTGAAGCGCAGCGACCTGGTTCTCCAGTTCGATGATGCGCTTGATTCCGGCCAGGTTGATGCCCTCGTCCTGCGACAACTGCTGGACGGTGCGCAGCAGTTCGATGTCACGGGCACTGTATCGGCGGCCCCGTCCCGCGGTGCGGTCGGGGGACACGAGACCAAGCCGGTCGTACTGCCGCAGCGTCTGCGGATGCAAGCCCGAGAGCTGGGCCGCCACCGAAATGACGTACACCGGCGACTCGTCGGTCAGTTCGTAGGGGTTGCGGCGACGACCGTCCATCTCATGCTCCCTTCGCGGCCTGGAACAGCTCGGCCCGCGGGTCCTCGTCCGCGGTGGCTTCGCGGTAGGCCTCCAGCGCTTCCTTCGCCTTGTCGCCCAGCTCCTTGGGGACCGCGACCTCGACGGTGACCAGCAGGTCGCCGCGGGTGCCGTCCTTGCGGACCGCGCCCTTGCCGCGGGCACGCATCGTACGACCGTTGGGTGTCCCCGCGGGCAGCTTCAGCGTGACCGGCGGACCGCCCAGCGTGGGCACCTTCACCTCGCCGCCGAGCGCAGCCTCCGTATAGGTGACGGGCACGGTGACCGTGAGGTTGTCGCCCTTGCGGCCGAAGACCGGATGGGAGTCGACGTGCACGACGACGTACAAGTCGCCCGCCGGGCCGCCCCGTTCACCAGGAGCTCCCTTGCCGCGCAGCCGGATCCGCTGGCCGTCGGAGACGCCCGCCGGGATCCGGACCTGCATGGTGCGCGAGGAACGGGCGCGCCCGCTGCCCTTGCAGACCTCGCAGGGGTCCTGCGCGATCAGCCCGCGGCCCTTGCAGTCCACGCACGGGTCGGTGAGCGAGAAGGAGCCGCTGCCGCCGCGCGAGACCTGGCCGGTGCCGACACAGGTCGGGCACACGCGGGGCGTGCCGTTCTTGTCGCCGGTGCCCGAACAGGCCTTGCAGGCGGCCGAGCTGGACATCCGCAGCGGGACCGTGGCCCCGTCGACCGCCTCGGTGAAGCTGAGCGTCACCTCGGACTCGATGTCCTGGCCACGGCGCGGCTGGGTACGCGTACCCGGGCCGGCGCCGCGGTTGAACAGCCCGCCGAAGACATCGCCGAGACCGCCGCCGAAGCCGCCGGCGCCCCCTTGCGTGCCGCCCTGGGCGCCGCCGAAGAGGTCGCCCAGGTCGAAGTTGAAGGAGCCGCCGGGGCCGCCCGGCGCACCGGCGCGGAAGCCACCGTTGCCGAAGAGGGCGCGTGCCTCGTCGTAATCCTTGCGCCGCTTGGGGTCGCCGAGGATGTCGTGGGCCTCCGAGATCTCCTTGAAGCGCTCCTCCGCCTTGGCGTCACCCTTGTTGGCGTCCGGGTGGAACTCGCGGGCGAGCTTCCGGTACGCCTTCTTGATCTCGGCCTCGGTGGCGTCCTTGGGGACGCCGAGGACCTTGTAGTAGTCCTTCTCGACGAAGTCCTTCGTGCTCATCGACGTCCCTCCTCTCGGACACTCATTGCGTCAGCCCGTAGGGTGCCTGCCCCGGCTCCGCGCGGGCTCGCGACTCCCAGCCCCTTATCCGCGCGGAACCAGATCACGCACCCTCCTCCGGGCCACCGCTCTCCTCGTCGTTCGCCGTCTCGTCCTTCGAGGCCGCGGGCGCCGCGCCCGGCTGGGGCTCGGCCACCGCGACCCGTGCGGGCCTGATGGTCCGTTCGCCGATGCGATACCCCGGCTGCAGGACCGCGACGCACGTGGTCTCGGTGACATCCGGTGCGTACGAGTGCATCAGGGCCTCGTGGATCGTCGGGTCGAAGGGCTCGCCCTCCTTGCCGAACTGCTGCAGGCCCATCTTGGCCGCGGCCGTCTCGAGAGACTCGGCAACCGACTTGAACCCGCCCACCAGCTCCCCGTGATCACGCGCACGGCCGATGTCGTCGAGCACGGGCAGGAGCTCGGTCAGGAGAGTCGCCGTGGCGATCTCCTTGACCGTGATCCGGTCGCGCTCCACACGACGGCGGTAGTTCTGGTACTCGGCCTGGAGCCGCTGGAGGTCCGCGGTGCGCTCGTTGAGCGCCATGCGCACCTGGTCCAGCTGAGCCGTCAGGCCTGCGATCTTTGCTGCTGCGTCCCCTGCCGGGGCCGCCGTGCCCTCCTTCTCGGAGGACTCGGCGGACGCGGCGGCGTCGTCAGAGGTGGCGCCTGAGGGGACGTCGGGCTTCTCCTCGAAGCCCGGGGTCTCCTCCGTCACGCGGCACCGTCCTTCTTCGGCTTCTCGTCGTCGACGATCTCGGCGTCGACCACATCGTCCTCGGCCTGGGGCTGCTCGCCGGCCTGGGCGCCCTCGGCGCCGGGGGCCGCGCCACCCTCGGGGGCGGCGTTGGCGTACATCGCCTGGCCGAGCTTCTGGCTGACCGCGGCGACCTTCTCGGTCGCCGTGCGGATCTCGGCCGTGTCCTCGCCCTTGAGCTTCTCCTTCAGCTCGGTGAGCGCGGTCTCGACCTCGGTCTTGACGTCACCGGGGACCTTGTCCTCGTTGTCCTTGAGGAACTTCTCGGTCTGGTAGACGAGCTGCTCGCCCTGGTTGCGGGACTCGGCGGCCTCGCGGCGGCGGTGGTCCTCCTCCGCGTACTGCTCGGCCTCCTGGCGCATCCGGTCGACCTCGTCCTTCGGCAGCGAGGAGCCGCCGGTGACGGTCATCTTCTGCTCCTTGCCCGTGCCCAGGTCCTTCGCGGTCACGTGCATGATGCCGTTGGCGTCGATGTCGAAGGCGACCTCGATCTGCGGGACCCCGCGCGGGGCCGGCGGCAGACCGGTCAGCTCGAACATCCCGAGCTTCTTGTTGTACGCCGCGATCTCGCGCTCGCCCTGGTAGACCTGGATCTGCACGGACGGCTGGTTGTCCTCGGCCGTCGTGAAGATCTCGGAACGCTTGGTCGGGATCGTGGTGTTGCGCTCGATCAGCTTGGTCATGATGCCGCCCTTGGTCTCGATACCGAGGGACAGCGGGGTCACGTCGAGGAGCAGGACGTCCTTGACCTCACCCTTGAGGACACCGGCCTGCAGAGCGGCGCCGATGGCGACGACCTCGTCGGGGTTCACACCCTTGTTGGCGTCCTGGCCGCCGGTGAGCTCCTTGACGAGCTCGGCGACGGCGGGCATACGGGTCGAGCCGCCGACCAGAACCACGTGGTCGATCTCGGACAGCTGGATGCCGGCGTCCTTGATGACGTTGTGGAACGGGGTCTTGCAGCGCTCCAGGAGGTCCGCGGTGAGCTGCTGGAACTGAGCGCGCGTGAGCTTCTCGTCCAGGTGCAGCGGGCCCTCGGCGGAGGCCGTGATGTAGGGCAGGTTGATGTTCGTCTCGGTCGAGGACGACAGCTCGATCTTCGCCTTCTCCGCGGCCTCGCGGAGACGCTGGAGAGCCATCTTGTCCTTGGACAGGTCCACGCCGTGACCGTTGGCGAACTGCTTCACCAGGTAGTCGACGACGCGCTGGTCCCAGTCGTCACCACCGAGGTGGTTGTCACCGTTGGTGGCCTTCACCTCGACGACGCCGTCGCCGATCTCCAGCAGCGAGACGTCGAAGGTGCCGCCACCGAGGTCGAAGACGAGGATGGTCTGGTCGTCCTTGTCGAGCCCGTAGGCCAGGGCGGCCGCCGTCGGCTCGTTGACGATACGCAGGACGTTCAGACCCGCGATCTCGCCGGCCTCCTTGGTGGCCTGACGCTCGGAGTCGTTGAAGTACGCCGGGACGGTGATCACCGCGTCGGTGACCTTCTCGCCGAGGTAGGACTCCGCGTCGCGCTTCAGCTTCTGCAGGATGAAGGCGCTCATCTGCTGCGGGTTGAAGGTCTTCCCGTCGAGCTCGATCTTCCAGTCGGTGCCCATGTGGCGCTTGACCGACCGGATGGTCCTGTCGACGTTCGTGACTGCCTGACGCTTCGCTACCTCGCCGACCAGCACCTCACCGTTCTTCGCGAAGGCGACGACGGACGGCGTGGTCCTGGCACCCTCGGCGTTGGTGATGACGGTGGGCTCGCCGCCCTCCAGAACGCTGACGACGGAGTTAGTCGTGCCCAGGTCGATGCCGACCGCACGTGCCATTTCAATTCCTCCAGCTGACTTGAGTGGATCTGGCTCAAGGATGCATGACCGAGTCGACGACGTCAACAGAGCTGAGTCGACCCCACTCAACTTTTATCCGGCACTTACCTGCAGCCCACCCCCCGACCTGCACCCCAAGTCCGCCGCAGCGCGTGGCGCACCCCTTCACGAATGCCCCCATCTGGGAGAGTCGGAGCCGCAAAAGCGGTCAAGAGAAGCCAAAGGGCGTGCGTCCATGCCTGCGAAGCGAGCCATCGACCTGACGGGCAGCCTGATCCTGCTGCTGCTCCTGTCCCCCGTGCTGCTCGCCCTCACCGCCGCCGTCGCCTCGACCACCCGGGGCCCGCTCCTGACCCGCCGCGACAGGACGGGCCTGGGCGGGTCCACGTTTGCGATGCTGTCGTTCCGTACGACACCGGCCTCGCCCGCCGGACGGCTGCTGCGCCGCCACTTCCTCGACAGTCTGCCGCAGCTGATCAATGTGGTGCGCGGGGAGATGTCGCTCGTGGGCCCCCGGCCGCTACCGCCCGGGGACGACGCCTCCGTCGCGGGCCGGGCCCGACTCTGCGTACGCCCCGGAATCACGGGTCTGTGGCAGATCAGCGACCGCTCCGAGCTCCCCTGGGAGGAAATGGGCGTGCTCGATCTACATTATGTGGAGCAGCACTGGCTGGGACTGGACCTGTTGATCCTGGTCCGGACCCTGCCGACCGCGATCGCCGGACGCCGCGCGGCCCGTCCGGTCAGGCTTGCCTGAGCGACACAGATCACCGGCTGCGTGGCTACAGTGCGGCGGAATAAGTGGGTACGCTCAGCACGGACTGATTAAGTTACCGCTTAGTAGACTGTCGAGATTCCCACCCTCGCAGGCCCGAGGAGCCCCCAAATGCAACTCGCCGCGATCATCGTGTCGCTGGTCCTGACCGTGGTCGGCGTTGCGCTCATCGCCCGAGCCGTCGCGCAGATCTACCGCTTCGTGAAGCTCGGTCAGCCGGTCCCGGCAGGCAGCCGCACCGACGACCCGAAGCAGCGCACGATCACCCTGGTCAAGGAGTTCCTCGGCCACACCCGGATGAACCGGTGGGGGATCGTGGGCTTCGCGCACTGGTTCGTCGCGATCGGCTTCCTGACGCTCCCGCCGACCCTGGCGCAGGCGTACGGCCAGCTCTTCGAGGCGGACTGGACGCTGCCGGTCATCGGCGGCTTCCTGCCGTTCGAGATGTACATCGAGTTCATCGGCATCATGACCGTGGTCGGCATCGTCGTGCTGATGGCGATCCGGCTGCTCAACCTGCCCTCGCGAGCGGGCCGCAAGTCGCGCTTCGCGGGCTCCAAGGCCTGGCAGGCGTACTTCGTCGAGTACGTCATCCTCACGATCGGCCTCGCGATCCTCGCCCTGCGCGGGCTCGAGGGCGCGATCCACCACGTCGACAGCTACGAGCCGGCGTACTTCGTCTCGTACCCCCTGGTCCTGGCCTTCAACGGGCTGAGCGTCCCCACGCTCCAGACGCTGATCTACTTCACCGCGATGATCAAGATCGGCACCTCGCTGATCTGGATGATCACGGTCTCGCTCAACACCAACATGGGTGTCGCCTGGCACCGCTTCCTCGGCTTCCCGAACATCTGGTTCAAGCGGAACGCCGACGGCTCCACCGCTCTCGGTGCCCTGCAGCCGATGACCAGCGGCGGCAAGGAGATCGACTTCGAGGACCCGGGCGAGGACGACGTCTTCGGCGTCTCCCAGGTCGAGCAGTTCTCCTGGAAGGGCATCCTCGACTTCTCCACGTGTACGGAGTGCGGCCGCTGCCAGTCGCAGTGCCCGGCCTGGAACACCGGAAAGCCGCTGTCCCCCAAGCTCCTGATCATGTCGCTGCGCGACCACGCGCACGCCAAGGCCCCGTATCTGCTGGCCGGCGGCGGCAAGACGATGGAGGGCGAGGAGAAGGCCTCGGCCGAGGCTCTCAAGGACGTCCCCGCCGCCGCTCTCGCGGAGGCCGAGCGCCCCCTGATCGGGACGCTGGAGGAGAACGGCGTCATCGACCCGGACGTCCTGTGGTCCTGCACCACCTGCGGTGCGTGCGTGGAGCAGTGCCCGGTCGACATCGAGCACATCGACCACATCGTCGACATGCGCCGCTACCAGGTGATGATCGAGTCCGCGTTCCCGTCCGAGGCGGGCACGATGCTCAAGAACCTGGAGAAGAAGGGCAACCCCTGGGGGCTCGCCAAGAAGCAGCGCGTCGAGTGGACCAAGGAGGTCGACTTCGAGGTCCCGATCGTCGGCAAGGACGTCGAGGACCTGAGCGAGGTCGACTACCTGTACTGGGTCGGCTGCGCGGGCGCCCTGGAGGACCGGGCCAAGAAGACCACCAAGGCCTTCGCGGAGCTGCTGCACATCGCGGGCGTGAAGTTCGCGATCATGGGCGGCGACGAGAAGTGCACGGGTGACTCCGCCCGGCGCCTGGGCAACGAGCCGCTGTTCCAGCAGCTCGGCCAGGAGAACGTGGCCATGCTGAACATGGCCTACGGCGAGGACGACGAGGACGAGACGACCAAGAAGCCCAAGTCGTCGAAGAAGATCGTCGCGACCTGCCCGCACTGCTTCAACACGATCGCGAACGAATACCCGCAGCTGGGCGGCGAGTTCGAGGTCATCCACCACACGCAGCTGCTTCAGCACCTCATCGACGAGGGCAAGCTCATTCCGGTGACGCCGGTCGAGGGTCTGATCACGTACCACGACCCCTGCTACCTGGGCCGCCACAACAAGGTCTACACGCCGCCGCGCGAGATCATGTCCGCCGTCCCGGGCCTGCGCCAGCAGGAGATGCACCGTCACAAGGAGCGCGGCTTCTGCTGTGGCGCCGGTGGCGCGCGCATGTGGATGGAGGAGCGGATCGGCAAGCGCATCAACACCGAGCGTGTGGACGAGGCGCTGTCGCTGAACCCGGACATCGTCTCGACCGCCTGCCCGTTCTGCCTCGTCATGCTGACGGACTCCGTCAACGGCAAGAAGAACGACGGCAAGGCGAAGGAGAGCCTGCAGGTCGTGGATGTCGCGCAGCTGCTCCTCGACTCGGTGAAGACGCCTCCGGCCGAACCCGCGGGTGAGACGGAGTCGCAGGACGCACCGGAGCCCGAGCCGGTGAAGTAGTTCCGGAAGACTGGAAGACTGCACTACACAGAAGCGGCCGGATCTGCCTCGGGGGCAGAACCGGCCGCTTCTGTCTGTCAGTTGCCTCATGCGTACGCGTACGCCAGTTGCCGCGGCGGCGCGGCATCGCGCGGCCCAGGCCGGTGAGTTGATGCCTGATCTGCCGTGTCTGTAGCCCTTTGCGGCTGCGGCATCCACGAAGCTACGGATGCTCACCGGATAACCATTGGCCAGCGATCTCGCCGGAGCCATTGCCCTGAGGCGAACCGAACGAGCATCGTGAGGCGGCTGAGTACGACGAGACGGACGAGGTGGGTTGTGCGGACAGGACTGGGGCCCGCGGCGGCAGCGATCGCGGCCTGCGCCTGCGCGGTGCTGCTGGCGGGCTGCACGAGCACGCCCGAGCCCCAGCGGCCCGCCCCCGCCAAGAACGGCGACACCGCCCCGCTCGCCGCCCGGGCGGCCGCCCTGCCCGTCCCCCGCGGCAAGGGCAGCCGCGTCCCCGCCGACTTCAACGGCGACGGCCACCGCGACCTCGTACTGAACGACCTGGTGAAGGCCCCGGGCGACAGCCACGGCGACGACGCGGGCATCGGCGTCGTCTACGGCACCGCGGGCCCCAGCACCCTCGACCCCTCCGTACACCGCCTGCTCACCCCGCGGACCAACGCCGCGCCCGTCGGCGGCACCCTGCCCGCCGCCTTCGACGCCGAGGCCGCCTGCGACCTCGACAAGGACGGCTTCTCCGACCTGATCGTGGCCACCGACCCGCCGTACGACGGCATCGGCCGCCCACCCGTACCGCTCCAGGTCCTCTTCGGCTCCCCGGCCGGGCTCGCGGGCAAGGCGGTCGTCCTGCGCATCCCTGAGCAGGCCCGTTACGGAAACGAGTGGCCCGACCACCCCGTCTGCGGCGACTTCGACGGCGACGGCTCCACCGACCTCGCGGTCACCGCGTCCGCGGGCCGGGTCAGCTTCCTGCGCGGGCCCTTCGCCCGCACCGGCGCCCCGCGCGCGGCCGCGGCCCCGGTCCAGGGCGGCGGCCCCGCCCTGTCCGCGCCCTCCCCTCGGACCGATGCCAACGACGACGGCTACGACGACCTGGTGGTCTCCGCCCGCGCCCCGGAGCCCGGCGCGGCGGCCAAGGGGAAACTGCTGCTCGGCGGCCCGCAGGGCCCGGGCCGCGCGGGCGGCCGCTATGGCTACACCGCCGTGTCCGTCCCGCCGTCCCCCGCCCTCCCGGCGGGCGAGACGAGCCCGGTGACCGATGTCCTGCAGTACGCGGACTTCGACGGCGACAAGCGCCCCGACCTTCTCACCCGTACGCACCGGGGCGAGCGGGCGGATGTGGTGGTGCTGTATCCGGCCTCGGCGCGGACGGCCGCGCTGCTCACCTTCAGCACGTCGGTCTTCCTGCACTGAACCGGCTGCACTGAACCGGCTGCGCTGAAACCAGCTGCACCGAACCGGTTGCACTGAACCGCCTCCGCAGCCACCCCCGGGATCCCCTAGGGGATGTCACAGGTCGGCAGCAAAGGCCTGTGGGTTCCCCGAGCGCGGGCACCTCACTCTCCGGGACCAGGTACGTTCGATTACGTGGCTGGATTCAGGATCGGACGCGGCCGGGACAACCGCACGTCGCAGCAGCAGCAACCGCAGCAGGCACCGCCGCCCTACCGGGGCGGTGGCGGCCATGCGGGGCCGCCGCATGCGCAGCAACAACCGCCGCAGTGGCCCCAGGCGGGCGGCGGCTACCAACAACAGCAGCAGCCCCAGGGCCCGTACGGCGAACCGGAGTACTTCGGCGACCCGTACCAGCAGCAGCACCCGCACGGCGACCCGTATGCCAACTCCCCTGGCCACACGCAGGCGTTCAGCATCGACGAGGACCCGTACGGCAACGGCGCGACCTACCGCGCGGGCGCTTCAACAGCTGCGCCGGCGGGCCCGCGGCTGCACTGGAAGCAGCTGCTGAGCGGCATCGTGCTGCGCCCGGGCCCGACGTTCTGGCAGATGCGCGACTACCCCGTGTGGGGCCCGGCGCTGATCGTCACGTTCCTCTACGGCCTGCTCGCGCTCTTCGGCTTCGACAAGGCCCGCGAGGAGACGATCAACGCGACGATCTCCACGGCCATTCCGTACGTCCTGACGACGGCGGTGGCGTTCGTCATCGGCGGCCTGATCCTGGGCGCGGTGACCCACACCCTGGCCCGCCAGCTCGGCGGCGACGGCGCCTGGCAGCCGACGGTCGGCCTCTCCATGCTGATCATGTCCATCACGGACGCGCCACGCCTGGTCTTCGCGCTCTTCCTGGGCGGCGAGAACTCCCTGGTCCAGGTGCTCGGCTGGGCGACCTGGCTGGCGGCGGGCGCGCTGTTCACGTCGATGGTGAGCAAGTCGCACGATCTGCCGTGGCCGAAGGCGCTGGGAGCCTCGGCGATCCAACTGATCGCGCTGCTGTCGATCATCAAGCTGGGCACGATCTGAGACTGCGCAGGGCCCCCGCCGATGAGGCGGGGGCCCTGCGCATGTCCGCCGCCTTCCCGTCCGAGCCGGACGTACAGCCCTCTGCCACCGGGCCCGGCCTGCGCGCCGTCGACGACTGGCTAGGCGAAGGCGAAAGCGAGGATGAGCAGCACGACAAGAAGGGCGAACATCTCCCACCGAGCAGCACGCCTGAGCGTACGCAGCGATGTGGGTCTTCCAGACCCCGAGGTCGGTGAGTGGCTGTAGTTGGCGTCATCGGAGGTGTCGTCGCTCATCCCGCCATGCTAGCCACGTCGCTTCTGGTGCTCGGGCCCACGACCGTGAGATGCCCACATTCTGAGATCGTGTCCGCCATCCGTGGCGCCCCGGTTCCGGGCAGCAGACGTGGCCCCGACGGATGCCGGGGTCACGTCAGTTGCTCGTGCCCGGTCAGGCGTCCAGAATCTGACCCGCGCGCCGCACGACGGGCGGTTCGACCGACCACGGGAAGTTGATCCAGTCGTCCGTGCGCTTCCACACGTATTCGCACTTCACGAGGCTGTGCGACTTCTCGTAGATGACGGCGCTGCGCACCTCGGCGACATGGTCGACGCAGAAGTCGTGCACGAGCTTGAGCGTCTTGCCGGTGTCGGCGACGTCATCGGCGATGAGGACTTTCTTCTGTGAGAAGTCGATGGCGTTCGGCATCGGCGCGAGCATGACCGGCATCTCCAGCGTCGTCCCCACGCCGGTGTAGAACTCCACGTTCACCAGGTGGATGTTCTTGCAGTCGAGCGCGTACGCGAGGCCGCCCGCGACGAAGACGCCGCCGCGCGCGATGGAGAGCACGATGTCCGGCTCGTAGCCGTCGTCGGCGATGGTCTGCGCGAGCTGACGGATCGCGCCGCCGAACTTCTCGTACGTCAGGTTCTCCCGGACATCAGCCATGGCTCACACCTGAGTCCGGTGGAAGTTCTGGAAGGACCGCGAGGCGGTCGGTCCCCGCTGCCCCTGGTAGCGCGAGCCGTAGCGCTCGCTCCCGTACGGGAACTCGGACGGCGAGCTCAGCCGGAACATGCACAGCTGGCCGATCTTCATCCCCGGCCAGAGCTTGATGGGCAGCGTCGCGAGATTCGACAGCTCGAGCGTGACGTGCCCGGAGAACCCCGGGTCGATGAAGCCGGCGGTGGAGTGCGTGACCAGCCCGAGCCGCCCCAGGCTGGACTTCCCCTCGAGCCGCGAGGCGAGATCGTCCGGCAGCGAGATGACCTCGTACGTCGAGGCGAGGACGAACTCCCCGGGGTGCAGGATGAACGGCTCGTCACCCTCGGGCTCGACCAGCCTCGTCAGATCGGCCTGCTCGACGGCGGGGTCGATGTGCGGATAGCGGTGGTTCTCAAACACCCGGAAGTAGCGGTCCAGCCGCACATCGATGCTCGAGGGCTGCACCATGGTTGCGTCGTACGGGTCGATGCGGACCCGCCCGGCGTCGATCTCGGCCCGGATGTCCTTGTCTGAGAGAAGCACGTCCCGAGGATACGCAGAGCGCACGGGCCCACCCCAATCGGACGGCCCCGCGCGCTCCTCTCCGTGCCTCTCCCTGACGTTCCACTACGTCCCGCTACGTCTCCCGCTACCGCTTGGCGGGCTCCACGGGCACGACACTGCGCAGCCGCGCACAACGCGGACACCGGATGAGCCGCCCGGGCCCGATCCGATCGGCGCCGAGCTGCTGCATCGGAAACGAAGCGGTACTGAAGACATGCCCCTCGGCACAGCGGACGACGGTGCGCTCCATCAAGTCCATCGGGTCCCTTCCCCAACCAAATGCGGACGAACGGCCACATTAGAGGATGAAGGGGACGGGGCTGCACGCGGCACTCCGCCGTGCAACGTTACGCCTCAACTCCCGCGCCCCGCAGCCACATCCGACCTTCGAGAGGACCCGCGGCCAGGGCCCCGGACAGCGCAAAGGCCCCGCGGCGAAATACACCGGGGGCCAGCGATGGGGTACAGTGTGCGACGATGCGGTGCCGGTCACGGCCCGCCGCGCGGGTGTAGTTTAATGGTAGAACATGAGCTTCCCAAGCTCAGAGCGCGGGTTCGATTCCCGTCACCCGCTCCATAGAAAAGCCCCAGGCCGGCGGCCCGGGGCTTTGTTGTTGTCTAGACCGCGCTAAGCGCCGTGCACCAGATCCGCCCCAGAAGGCTTCTCCTTGTCCTTCTGCCGGGCGGCCCGCACCAGCTGGTCCAGCCCGCTTGCGACCTCGTGCTGACGCTCCACGTCCGAGTGCTGATAGATCAGAGCCGCCTTCTCCGACGACTGCCCAGCGCGGACCATGGTGTCCTTGAGGGTGGCCCCGGAACGGGTCGCCAGGGTGTGCCCGGTGTGACGAAGATCGTAGAAGCGGAAGCTCTCCGGCATGCCGACCTTGGCACGCGCCTTGCGCCACTTCCGCCCGAAGGTGGACCGCCGGAAAGGCTTGCCCTTCTCCCCCACGAACAGCAGTCCGTCCAGTCCTTTCTCCGCGTACCAGTCGAGATGCCGCCGAAGGTCCGTGCGCAGAAAGGCCGGCAGAACCACGAGCCGCTTGCCCGCTTCCGACTTGGTGTCGCCAGGCGCGCGACGGCCGGTCGTCAGCTCGGGCGCGGCCATGCGCACGCGAACGGTCATCGCCTCCAGGTCTACGTCCTTGCAACGCAGCTCGGCCTGTTCCTCCGGCCGCGGCTTCAGCCACTCCCTCACCGGCGCCGACCGCGCCTACGAGCACATCTTCGAGGTCCCGGAACTCGAGATCCCCTTCCCCGGCGTGTGGGAGATCTCCTATGGCGCCCGCTCATATGTCGAGGTGCCCGCGAGCCGGGAATTCGAGTATGTCCACACAGCGCTGTTCAACAACGGCGCGCTCCTCCCCGACAGTGAGGCACTGACCGGCATCAACGGCACAAATCATGCAAGCCAGACCACCACCGGGCAGACGTTCCTGGCTGAATTCAAGGCCAAGGACAAGGTGACGCTCCACGCGTACCGCGTCGGGCAGTCCGGCAACGCCGCCATCCTCAGCAACGGCGACGGACGCACCCAAATCACGGCGCACTGGGTGAGCCCAAAGTAGCGAAGGACAGTGCAGCCACCGGCCCTTCAGCCCTTGCACCTGACGGTGACGAGACAGGCCAGGGATCAACCCCGCCCGCCGAGGTGAGGTGGACCTTCCTGGTCAGTCCACTGCAGCAACCGGACCGGCACGGTCACGGCAGCGGCCTGAGGCGCTAAGAGGCACCGAGCCGTGGCCACGAGGTACGACAAGTTGGCGGTCCGCTACGAGGCAACCATCCTCGTGGCGGCCATCAACGAGTGGCTGTAACCCGCACATTCGATACACGCCCTAGACGTCTGACTCAATGGGCTGCCTCACTGGCCCTGTGAGCGCCGATCAAGGCACCAGAGCAGACGGGGCGCGATGGGAGCCGAGACCGCGGCAGAGCCAAACGTGCCCCCCGCGTGCCCGGTCCGGTGGTACCAGGCGGGGAACAGCGGGGAGCCGCGGTGACCAGGCCAGGAACACGCAGGTCACCGTCTCGCCAGCTCAGCCCCGATCCGCATACGCGATCTTCCAAACTGGGTACTTTTGAGCGGCGCTCGGTCACCGAATCAGGGCGACGACGGCTGCCTCGATGGGTTCGATGTCCGGATCGCCATCATCTGAAGTGTCGACTTCAACGACGGCATCGACTCCACCCGGCGGATCGAAAATCGACCGCTTCATCTCGCCTCGCTGGACCTGAGATGAGAGCTGTCGGTCGACTGCCCCGCCTTCGGCCGCTCGGGCGCGGAGGCGCTCGTCGATGACCGATTCGTGGGCGACGACGTGAACAGCGAGCACTCGGGCGTCAGATGCGAGTAGCGCATCTAGCAGCTTGTGCGACAACACGGAGGACTCCACGACGAAGCTCACCCCTGAGGAGGCGAGGAGCCGGGCTGTGTTGACCATCACGGCCTCAGCGCGGAGGCTCAAAGCACCGTCGGCGATGTGGAAGTCCGGGTTGAGCTGAACACCGCCGCCCTTGCCGACGGAAGCCGAGGACAGCCCGAGACCGACCTTGATCTCATCCCGGGTCAGGAACGGCACACCGAGGCGACGCGCCGTTGCGCAGGCAACGGTGGTCTTTCCGGCCCCCGGAGACCCGCATACGGCGACCACCACCGGCCGTTCCCACCTCAACATCCGCCGATCCTGCCTGATCTTGACCGTGCTGTCTACGAGCCGATCATGGTCGGCCGAGCAGCCCTCAGCGACCGCACCGCCCGCAGTTCGCATCGCGGGAGCCCAAGGAACGGTCCTGTGGCCGTGCCACTCTTGTGCCAGAACGGACGGGGACTCACGGGGAACCGGGGTCCCCAGGGGTGAGCTCGGCCGGACTCCGCCCGCGGTACGGAATCCGCAGGTCACGCTCATGATCGCCCCACCGCGCTCCTAAAGCGGGGGTACGCGGGGCCGATGTCGTCTGTGCTGGAACATCGACCGGTCTTGGTCATGGGGCCAGTCTGAGGAACTCGTTCATGGCGTGCGGGTACAGCCATGGGCTATGGCCACCGGCTTGGAGTCGGTCGATCGCGATCAGCGCGTCCGCCGCGGTCTTGCAGCGCGGGTGCTGTGTGGCGAAGGTGGTGATGCGGGAGCGCTGGGTGGGCAGCCAGGCAGCGATCACCTGGGGGTCGCCGTCGTACCACCAGGTGAACTGAAGCTCTTCCCAGAGAAGGTCGGTGGCCCAGTCGAAGGCGAGGCGGACGAGGCCGGCGTCCGCCTCGGAGCCGGAGAGCCCGGCGATGTGCTCCAACCACCGCTCCAGATCACCCGTTGCGTGGGCGATTCCTTCCAAGAGTTCAGCGATGTCCCCGGGAGTGCCATCAACCAGGGCGAGGGCCAGCAGCGCTCGGAAGGCCTGCTCTACCACGGCACGTTCGGGCGCGGGCCAGTCAACGAACTTAGCCCCGTGTTGGCCGAGATGACCGATTTCCCGGGATGGATCGACGCCATGGCCCTCGGGCCCCCAATAGCGCAGCGCATGGGGCATGAGGCGACGCCACAGGACGGGGTATTGGTCCGCGTCCCAGTGGCTGACGACTTCGCGCATGAAATGCCCGAGGAGATCATCCGGTACGGCAGCGGGATCGCCACCGAGAATGTGCAGCTCCGACTCCGCGGTGCAGTACGTGCAGCCGTCCACCGGGCGGTCGAGTTCGGGAGGTGACGCGAAGACCCGGTCAGCCTCGGCGAGCGCGTGCCGCCACATTGCGTACAGATCGAGGTCAAGAGGATCGGACATGGCAGGACCTACCGCGGGGACTCCGCACAGGGAGAGCCTGGCGAAGAGCGTGACCCTACCACTGGCGATCCGGGGACCGACCGGTAGTCACGTGCCAGATGCGTGCCAGATCGTGCGGTCATTCACGGTCAGTTGGGCGCGGGAAGGTGCAAGCACCCGCCGGCAGGTTCAGCACCCCTGCGGGCCTGCTGACCTGGCACGACCGCTTTGAGGTCGGCGCCACGCTTACAAAGCAGTGGTCCGCGCACCCAGCCGACGGCCATGCTTGGCACGTGTCCAGTGAGCCCATAGAAGACCTCGTATATCTCCAACTCATCGAACGGTTGGCACACCTCGTGGCCGAAGCAGCCGCGACAGAAGGATGGCTTTCGTTCCTGCCCGACCCACCCGAGGCCACGCCGTCACAACGTGCCGTCAACGAGTTGGCGCGCCACCTTCGCTTCGTTCATTTCGACGGAGACGGGTGCGTCGATCACTACTGAGCGCCCTTGAACGCGGCGAGTGTCTAACTGCGTGACAACGCCGACGCACAGCGGCGGACGACCGCGCACACCTGCGGACCATCCCAGCAGGTGAGAGGCAAACCGGGCCAAGGTCGAGCGTCCGCCCAAGTTGCTTCGGGACGAAGAGGTCGCGGGTTCAAATCCCGCCACCCCCACAGAGATCAAAGGGCAGGTACTGATGTCAGTACCTGCCCTTTGGCCTTCCTCGGGGCACTGGCTCGCCAGCAGGAAACCGGAGGGTCACGACGGCCAAGCTCGTCGACCAGAAACGACACCATCGTCCCGCCGAAGGGGCTCGCGCCGGCCCTCCAGGGATCCGACGCTCATTGACCAGACAGAGCCCTCGCCCATGCTCCTTCGGCGGAGGCTTGCCGCATCCGCACCTGCGCAGGGAAGCCGGGGTTGTGTACGTCGACCCGCAAGGCTTCGCCCACCCGCCACCACTCGACGTGCACCCGCCTGGGCAATCAGTTCGCGGCCTGTGCAGGAAAGCGAACCAGGGGAACCGGCATCAGGCAGAGCGCGAAGACGATCTGCGCCAGGACTGGGACGAAGAGCAGCGCCACGAAGTTCTGGAAGAGCAAGAACCATGTGGGCAGGAGGAGCAGCCCCGCTAGACGGATACGGAATGCCATCCCCTTGCGCTCGTTGAACAGCCCGAACAGCAGGATTATCAGCAGCGAGGGGATCCCCACCGCCAGCCCCACCCAGGCAATGGAGTCGTCCCACAGGTAGTAGGCGGTGTCCTCCCAGTACGAGCGGGTGCGGGGCAGGTAGGACACAAGCTCGTGCTGGCGTGGGGCCGTCAGGGCATAAACGAGCCATGCAGCCACCCAAATCAGCAGGTAGCGACCGGTGGCATCGGCGAGGCACAGGCCCACACGGCCGAGTCGGCGCCAGGGAGAGGTGATCACGAAGGGCATAGCACATAGTGACATGTATTTTGAACGCGTTCAGGAAGACGGAGGGATAGATGCTCGCCATCGTTAATCGAACAGACGTACCATTCCGGTGTGGCTGAAACGTACGACTTCCCCGACGACCTCCGGGCCGCACAGCTCGACCTGCACCGGACGCGTGCTGAGTACGCGGCGCTCTGCAGGGCCCTGCCCTGGTCGGTGACCCCAGAGCCAGGCTGGACGAGTGAGAAGCACGTACTCGGCGACCGGGTGGTGTCCTTTCCGGACAGCCCGGGCTACACCGACGAGCAGGCAGCGGAGGTGGAGCGGTTGCGCCGGCGTTTGCTCGATCTGTCGGTCACGGTGAGCACGCATCCGTACTGGGCGACCCTGACGGCGGGCGTGGTCGATGCGCGGATGGCGCTCAAGCACGCCCATGAGCAGGCCGAGGACAAGGCGGCGTAGACCGTCATGGCCGAGCGCCAACCATCGCGGCTGGAGCTACTGCGTTTTCTGGAGCGGGTCCAGCTGCAACAGCTCCAGCAGACGAAACGCTGGCTGGAGCAGGAGGAAGACCGAGCCCTGCGCGCTGCCCACGTACCTGCGCCACCACCGGAGGCCAACCGACCAACCGACTCACACGGGCCCCGACCGAGGGCCAGCAACCGCGGACCAACGAGCAATGCTCAAGACTTGTCCATGGTCTTCAAGCTCGTCGAATCCGCCCAGGCCCGCTGGCGAGCGGTAAACGCACCCCACCTCGTCGCCTTGGTCCGCGCCGGATCCTGTTTCGAACGTGGCGTGCTGATAGAGCGCCCTGAGACGATCGCAGCGTGACGAGCCATGGCGATATCAGCGCAACGCCCCGCCCACGTCTAGCCGGTGGGGTTCGCCCAGGTGTCGTGCGTGGCCCTGCTGCCTGCGTCCTGCGGCGTCGGCGGTGACTCGGCCTGCGCCCCTCATCTTGCGGCGTCGGCGGTGGCTCGAGGCCTGCGTCTCGGCGTGACTCGGCCTGTGGCCCGGCGGGTCGGCCTGCGGTCTGCATCCTGCGGTCCTGGGAGGTCGTCTCCGTCCCGGGCGTGACAGGGCCGCAGGGGCTTGCCAGCCCGTGGGCGGCCAAGGGGGCGTCCGGCTAGGAGCCGGGCGACGCCTGGGCGGCGGTGAGGGCTGTCGCGATAAGTGGGCCCAGGCGCTCGGACAGACCGTCCGGCGGGGTGCGCTGGAGATACAGCAGGGCGAAGACCGGGCCGGTCACCAGGGCGTGGACGGTCGAGGCGTCCGGACGGGACGGCGGGGGCGGCAGGTCGCCGCGGGTGACCGCGCGGTCGAGCAGGCTCTCGATGTCGGCGAGTTCGCGGGTGACGAACCGCTCCCGGAAACGGACTCCCAGGGCGCTGTCGGGCCCCAGGTCCGCCAAGAGGCCGAGCACCGCCGCAGAGGCCGCCGGACTGGTCAGATGGTCCACGATCTCCTGGACGAGCGCCGTGAGGTCCCCGGCGAGACTGCCCGTGTCGGGTCTGCCCGGCAGCTCCGGTTCATGGATCGCCGCAGCGAACACCATCTCCTGCTTGGTCGCATGGCGCCGGTAGATCGCCGCTTTGCCGATCCCCGCCCGCTCGGCCACCGCGTCCATCGTCAGCCCGGCGTAGCCGTCCCGGGCGAGGAGCTCGCGCGTGGCGTCGAGGATTGCCGCGTCCACCCGCGCATCCCGTGGCCGTCCCGTGGTTGCCATGGCCACCATATTACGATAATCCTAGTTCCGAAACTAATAGTCTCGAAATCTGCATGGGGGTCGTCATGGGGAACACAGCCGTACGCGCGGGGCGCATCCTGGTCTTCCTGGGTGCCCTGCACCTTCTCGTCCTCGGCGCGCAGAACACCGGGCACCTCGACGCCTGGTTCAGCGGTGCCCTGTGGGGCCTGCCGCGCGAGGAGTTCATCGAGCCGCGCGGCGCGGGCGGCGCGTTCTGGATCTCGATCGGGAGCTTCGCCGTACCGCTGCTGCTGCTCGGCCTGCTCGTCTCGTGGCTCGGCCGACAGGGCGTGCGGGTGCCGTCGTCCGTCGGCTGGGGCCTGGCCGCGTGGAGCGCCGTCGGCGCCGTCGTCGTCGAGCCGACGCCGATGCTCCTGGTCCTGGTCCCCGCCGTACTGCTCATCCGGCAGAAGGAGCAGATCACGAACGGCCGCACAGGAGCTGGCAGGACCCCGGTCTAGTCGTCCATGTATCAAGCGAAAAACACGGCAAGTTCAGCGCCTGGGCCGGCGCCACCCATCGCAGCGCCTGGCACCACTGGCACACGCCGCCCTCGAGTGGCGCAGCTTCGATGGCTGCCAGCATGTCGAAGTCCTGAGAGTGGAGCGACCCACAGGTCACGCCCAGCGATCGCACACTCACGCGTTAGCGCTTCAGTTGGCCGGACGGGCCAACTCGGAGCAATGCTCAAGACCTGTGGATCGGGCTCGGGTTGGCGCGCGACGGGCGTACCTTCCCGAGTGATCGATAGGTCACCGAGTAGACCGACGTTGCACCGTCGGTTGGGAAGGCACGCCCATGCTCAGCGTAGTCAACAATGACGGTTCGACGTCGGACGGTCGTTGATCGATGAGATCGTCCGGGAGGGCTCGGTCCGTCATTTCTACGGCGTGGTGGGCGGCTCAACGCAGTGGGTAGGGTCCCCGCCGTGCCCGATGCGTGCCCGATTTGGCGGCGAACAGCGGTCAACCACGGCTCAGAGGAACCCCACCGCAGCCCAGTCAGCAACGCGTCTGCACAGGCCAGCGCCCGTTTCCTACTGAAGGGGCCGGTGATTCCCAAGCTCAGAGCGCGGGTTCGATTCCCGTCACCCGCTCCACGACGAAGGCCCTGGTCAGAGACTAGGGCCTTGTTTTCTGTCTAGACCATTTTGGGGCGGCGTGCCATTCGCGTGCCATTAGGGCACCTCCGGCCAGCACAAACGACCCCGGAAGCCCTCCGGCAGCGACGCCTGACGCCGAACACTTCGACTCATGCCAGCCGAGACTGCTGGCCAACGCTCGCTTGGTGAGCCCGGCTTCGAGCCGCAGTTCGCTCAGGCGTTTACCCAGGGCCCTGCGGGCTGCCTGAACGCTCGAAGATGGCGATGTCATGTCGCTGCGATGGTGCCGTTCGAGTATCAGGCCGACTGGAACTCTGCGTGCGGGGTTGCCCGAGCCCACACGGCCTCGAAGGCCGACTCGCAGAGCTTTGCGACCTCAGGATCGTCCGTGAGTTCCACCTCCATGTTCTCGCCGTCGCCATCGAAGTGGTTGACGAGGACGAGGCTGGAGTCGAAATGCCAGAAGTCGTTGCCCGGAAGCGCGAGGGCCGTCGCCTCTCGCCGGGAGAGCCAGCACACGTCTTCACCGGCAGCGATGTTCAGTTCATCCGTCACGTCGTACTCGAAGCGGATGTACTCGCTGACGGGAGTCGAGAGGACGCGGGCCCGGCGGACCTCGACGCCTCGCGAGGTCGCCTCCGTGACGATGCTGTGCCAGTCGCCCCAGCGCTCGGCCGGGTCGAGTGTCACGCCGGCCTTCGAGTCGATGAAGGCCGGGTCCGACTTCATGTAGGCGTCGCGCATCTCCAGATGGACGGCCGTCCTCTGGCAGTCGCGGAACAGCTCCTCAAACGTCGGGATCCTCATCGGCCTTCTTCAGTTCACCCGGGACTGTGCGAAGGCTCCCCAGCTATCGGCCGTTAAGTTCGGCGCGGCACACCGCGCAGTGCATGGCCGCATGGCGTCCGTGCCGATGCATCAGCTGACCGCAGCCTGCACACAGCCCCAACTCCCAGGGCGGGCACCCCAGCGCGGCCGAGGCGGCAGCCCGCCCGACGGACGTGATCAGCGTCGGCTTCACGGACCGCTGCAGCGGCATCCGTGGCAGGGTCACGCCACCGGTGGGCTGTCCCAGATCGCGGATGGGCCGGGCATCGCTGACGAACCCTCCCTCTTCGCCGGCGCGGCATGTCCGGTCAATCTCCTGCTCGGCGAAGGTGATCTGGTCGTCCTCCTCCTGCTCCGGCGCGACGGGAAGCGGCACCTTCTCCCCGACCAACTCCCGCCATAACTCGCAGTCGTCCGCCGGTACCCACATGTGCGGCCCGGCCGCTGCAGGTGTCATGGCCGCGTCGGCTCACTGGCCGGGTCCTGCTGCCTGATCACCTGGGTGGGGCGGCCGAGCCTGCGGCGGACGCGGGCCGCGTCGGGGACGCAGCAAATGCGGGCGCACGCCTGCGCCGTGGTGCCGTCCAGTCCTCCGCCAGTCTGCTCCAGCCGGCGCCCGATCGCGCCCCGAGCATGGACGAGTACCGCACGTACGGCGTCACCACCCGGCGGCATCCGCTGGGGCGGACGGCCCCTGCGAGTGGCGGCCTGACCTGGCAGGAAGGTGAGTCTGAGTCACCGAGATTGCGGGGCGGCGGGGCTTCTCGCATGAGGCGGCAGCGGGTGGCGTTGGAAGGGACTCAGGGTTCGATGACGAGGCGTTCAATGAGGCCGCCGCGGAGTGTGAACTGGTAGCGCAGATCGATGGTGCCGCCGGGGAAGTTGCCCTCTAGGTGGTGGGTGGCGATGTAGCGGGTCGCGTCGGTCTGCTGGGCGTCGGTGAGGTGGATGGTGTAGGTGAATTCGGTGGCGGATCGGTTGAGCCACGCCTCGATCGCCTCGGTGCCCTCGCAGGTGTTGCCGTCGTCGATCACCGTGGCTTCACCGGTGAACGCCGTGATTGCGGTGGCGGTGTCGTGGGCGCGGTGCGCGTTCAGGTAGCGGGTGATCACGTCGGGCAGGATGTCCGGGGTGCTGGTGCGGGGCTGGTTGTCGTGCATGACGCTCCTTGGGGTGGTGGCGGGTTCAGACGGTGGGGGTGGTGCCGCCGTCGATGACGTGTTCGGCGCCGACGATGGCCGAGGCGCGGTCGGAAACGAGGAAGGCCACGAGCTCGGCGACTTCCTCGGGCCGGTTGGGACGGCCCAGCGGGATGCCGCCCAGGGACTCCATGAGCCGGCCCAGCGCAGCTTCCTGGGTGATGTCCGCGTCGTGGGCGATCCGGGCGACGAGGTTGTCGGCGGCCGAGGTCTGCACGAAGCCGGGCGAGACGGTGTTGACGCGGACGCCGTGCGGGGCGACCTCGTTGGCCAGGCCCTTGCTGTACGTGGTCAGGGCGCCCTTGGCGGCGGCGTAGGCCAGGGTGCCGTTCCACAGCGGCATGCGGCGCTGGATCGAGGTGACGTGCACGACTGCCCCGTTGCCCTTGGTGATCATGTGCGGCAGGAGCGCGCGGTCCAGGCGGACGGCGGCCAGCAGGTTCGTGTTCAGCTCCCTGGCCCAGTCGTCCTCGCCGAGCGCGGCGAACCCTCCGGCCGGCGCCTCGGACCCGCCGAGGGTGTTGACCAGGATGTCGACGCCTCCCACACGGGCGTCCACCTCGGCGGCGACGTGGGCGGCGCCCTGGGCGGTGGACAGGTCGGCGGTGATGAACGTCTTCTCCTCGATGTCGTCGGGGCGGCTGCGGGCGGTGACCAGTACGGTCGCGCCGGCCTGGGTGAGACGTCGGGCGATGGCGGCTCCGGTGCCCTTGCTGCCGCCGGTGACCAGAGCGCGTCGGGCTTCGAGGGATTCGCTGATGGATGTGGTCACGGTGTGCTCCGATCCGGGGTGCGGGCAGAGAAGGCACCGCTCCCGTCGTTACTGCTAAAATAGAAGCTACTAACTTCGACTTTAGCAGTAACTGAGGGGATGGTCGCCGTGGCAAGCCGGATCAGGCTGGAGGACCGGGAGTGCCCACTGTCCACGACGGTGGAACACGTAGGCGAGTGGTGGACGCTGCTGATCCTCCACGACGCTTTCGACGGCTACACACGCTTCGACCAGTTTCAGGAGAGTCTGGGCATCTCCTCCAGCATGCTCACCACCCGGCTGAAAACCCTCGTCGCGGACGGACTACTGGAGCGCCGGCCCTACCAGACCAACCCCGTACGCCACGAGTACGTCCTCACCGAACTCGGGCACTCCCTGCGACCGGTGATCGTCGCCCTGGCCGCGTGGGGCAACTCCCGTCTCGCAGCGGCCGAACGCAGCATGATCCTCATCGACGCGCACAGCGGCGAGGAAGTCGAGCCCGTCGTCATCGACGCCAAAACCGGCCGCCGACTCGACGACAGCGACACCTACGTCTTCACCGCAGGCCCTGCGGCCAGCGACGCCATGCGCCACCGTTACGCGACACGACCGACCACCCCCGTGGAGGCGTAAGGCTGCCCCGGACAAGCACCGAACGGCCTTGAGCAGGGCCGGGACGCACCCTCGTACCTGATCGACCAGGCAACACCGGCTCGCCGCCAGCATCACGCATGCCAATCATCCCGAGCTCTTGAAAACTAGATCAAGTGAGGCGAGTCAGCGGACCAAACGCAAAGGCAGGATCTCGGGCCTCGCGCTGACCGGGGAGGGGCCGTGGCCGTGGGAGTTGGTGTGCAGGACTGTGAAGCACAGCGTCCCGCCGGGCTTGAGCGCTGCGGCGACAGCAGGCAACAGCCGGTGTGGAGCGATGTACGGGAAGGCGTTCATGGAGTAGATCACGTCATCGGGTTCCCCCGTCTCCAACACCCTCTGCGAACTCGCCTTCAGCTGAGTCAGCAGCTCTGGCGGGCAGCCACCCTGGCCGCCCACGAGCGTTAGCTCAGCGAGGAGGTGTCGAGCTACGCCCTGTGCGAAGCATTCGGAGACGGCCAAGAGGTGGCCTACCTGAACTGGGCTGCCAACCTCTGATGGGTGCAGCTCGTTTCGAGTGAGGTCGTCGATCAGGTGGTGAGGTCGTATTCGCCCTGGCCGGCGGCTTGATAGAGGTGTTCGTGTTCGCGAGCGACGTGGAAGCGCCGGTAGGTGTCGAAGTCGCCGTTGCTGTGGACGGTCCGGAGTTTGAGAACGGCTTCGGCACCGTCGAGGCCCCAGCGGGCGCCGGAGATGTCGAGTCGGTCGGCGATCAGATGCCGGCACGCGCCTTCGATCACGCCGGTCGCGATCGGCCAGTCGGCTGCCGGCGCCCGGTCGTAGCGCAAGAACTCGGCCTTCCCGGTCACGTAGCGGACGCATGCGTCGGCGCCGCGGCGCCGGTCCCCCTTCAGCCCTGCGTTGTCCACCTGGGCTGTGATCGTCTCGGTGACCCGGCGGGAGTGGCCGGCGAGGATCGCCAGGGCCTGGACGGCGCCCCAGTCCTCGACCGCCGCATCACCGCTTTCGTGGAAGCACCATGCCGCGCTCCACACGTATTCCAGGACGTGGACGAGGTCGATGACGATGCTGATCCCGGCGTCGCGGCGCGCGGGCGGGCCATGGGCCACCGCCTATTCTTGGGCCGGTAGGCGGCGGCCAGTGTCCTCCCCGCGAGTCGACCGTTACTGTGCAGGCCATCCGATCGCGTTGAAGATTGCGACGGGGTCCAGGTAGTCCCGCCAGTGCGTGACTTTGCGGTCCTTGATGGTGATCACTGAGACGAAGTGGTTGTCGTAGGTCCGCCCGGTTTGGACTGCCTGCCCGTGCACCGCGTACTCAAGCACGATCACCGACGCCTCATGATCCCGGTGAACGGCCAGTTCGTCCGCGCTCCGCAGGACCATGGTGCTGCCGTAGCCGCGGTACAGCTCGGCCACGGCCCGGCGTCCCTCGACCCGTCGCGGGTATCCGGGAACGGAGATCACGTAGTCGAAGATGACGTCTTCGGCCAGGAGATCGAAGAAGTGCCGTCCGTCAACGAAACCTGCCAGTCCTTCCTCGATGATTCGGAAGAAGGGGTCCAGCGCCGCGAAGTCGTCGAAGTCGGCGATGAGCGTGGTCACTTGGACGCCTGGAGGGTCCATGCGGCAGCATTCCGCCGGGCGAAGTCCTGGAAGGTGACCGGCGGCCTGCCCGTGACCTTCTCGATGTCGTCATTCGGCCGGGAACCGTTGCCGGAGATGATGGTCCCCGTCAGCCAGCGGAGCATCACGGCGTAATCGGCGGGTACGACGCCGGCTGCGATCGCACCGCCGATCCATGCGTCAGGGTCGATGTCGTGGTGGGTGACGGGTCCGCCGATCACGTCGGCGATGATGTCGGCGACCTCGCCGACCGTGAGCGCCTGAGGGCCGGTCGGCGCGTACTGCGCGCCGGCATGGGCATCAGGGGCTACCAGCGTCTCGACCGCGACCGCCGCGATGTCCGCGGCATCGACGAAGGCTTCCGCGCCGCCGCCGGTCGGTACGGTGATGGCGCCTTCGATGACCGGCGTGTGTTCGTCACTGAAGTTCTGCATGACCCAGGCGGGACGCAGGATGGAGTGCGTGAAGGCTCCTCGGCGCGCCAGGTCGAGTTCGACGGCCCGGATGTCGACCTCCGGTGGTGCCTGGTCGCTGCCGTAGGCGCTGAGGTACGTAACGTGCCGCACCCCGGCTCCCGCGGCAAGATCGAGGAAGTCGGACACCGGGCCGGCGTACTTGACCCGCATGACGGGCGTGACGAGGTAGACGCGGTCGACGCCCTCCAGAGCACGGGCATGCGTAGTCGGGTCGTCCCAGTCGAACCGCATGTCGGCGCCGCGGCGCGAGGCAGTACGCGCATTCAGACCCCGCTCGACGAGTTTCCGCGCCACCAGCGATCCGGTTCGTCCGGTACCGCCGAGGACAAGTGTCGTCTGCTGTGAATCGGTCATGGCTCCATGGTGAGATCACCGCTCGAGCGAATCAATGCGTGATCCGCTCAGTTCTTTGTTTCAAACACTCGGACAATTGACCGCCGTGATTGTCCTGCTTAATACTTGGCGCATGGATCTGCTGGACGACCACCTCGCGAGAGCGCGCGCCTCGGGCGCTGTTTTCGCTCGAACGGTGGCCACGCCCCCCTGGGGGTTGCGGCTGGGGGGCTCTATCCAGCTCGCGGTGCACGCTGTCGTACGGGGGCGGGGGTGGCTGTGGTTCGACGACGCCTCTGAGAGCCCGATGGAGCTCTCGCCGGGCGACGTGACGCTTGTCCGCGGGGGCCCCGATCACTACATCGGCCATGAACCCGGCGCCGACTGCCTCGAACCGGAGGAGTTCCGGGCGCATCACGGGCGCGACGGACGCTCGGACGACCCACAGGCCACGGTGTTCCTGTGTGGCGCCTACCGGTTTTCGGGGGACATCGGCAGCGGCCTGCTCGATGCGCTGCCCCGGGTGCTACCACTCTCGGCGGCCGTCGGCGATCCCCTGCGCGACGTGATCGGCCTGCTGTCCCGCGAGCTGGCTTTCCCGGAGCCAGGTCAGCCCACTGTGCTGGACCGGCTCCTCGACATACTTCTGGTTCTTGCCATCCGTACCAGTTTCCGTCAGAGCACCACCGCACCTCGCTGGTACCAGGCGTCGGCAGATCCCCGGCTGAACGCAGCGTTGCAAGCCATACACGAGGATGCCGGGCACCCATGGTCGGTCCCCGAGCTCGCCGAGATCAGCGGACTGTCCCGGGCGGCCTTCGCACGAACCTTCAAAGACGCGCTCGGCCAGACCCCGATGCAATACCTGACGGATTGGCGCATGACCCTGGCCCGCGACTACCTACGCAACGGCGAGCTGAGCCTGGCGAAAATCGCCAACGTGACCGGCTACGGCTCTCCCTACGCGTTCGCCGCCGCCTTCCGCCGCCATCACGGAGACCCACCCGGAGCATGGCGGCAACGGGAGTTGACCCGCACCAGCAGTCCAGCAGCCGACGACCGCATCCACCCCCGCTAACGCCGGCACGCCCAGCCTCACCGGTCGGATCGGACGGTCACCACACACCGACAAGTCGAAGGTCGAGGGGCTGCGTGCGAAGTTGAAACGGCTCGTGGACCGCGGCTGGCTGACCGAGGACGATCCGGGCCGCTTCACGACGGCCGGCCGCCAGGACTAGTACGTCATCCGCCCGCGGCGTCCTCGGCCTCCCAGCGCAGCAGGTCGCCCGGCTGGCACTTGAGCACCTCGCAGAGCGCGGCGAGCGTCGCGAAGCGCACCGCCTTGGCGCGGCCGTTCTTGAGCACCGCCAGGTTGGCGGGCGTGATCCCTACGCGCTCCGCGAGCTCGCCCACGGACATCTTCCGCCTGGCCAGCATCACGTCAATGTCGACGGCGATCGGCATCAGATCACCTCGTCCAACTCGGCCTGCATCTGCGCCGCTTCGACGTCGCGCGCGACGGCCTGGGCGAGCAGCATCCGCAGCACGAGCACCATGAGCGCGACCCCCAGGATGGCCACGCCAACCCCGCCCATGATGACAGTGACGCCCGGGTCGGCCCGCTGGCCCGGCGCATTGAGGGCCGTGACCGCGAACCACACGAGGGCAGCCGCCACAATCGCGCCGATCATGACGTCCACGTACCGGAAGGCGGTGTGGGAGAACACGGTTCCGCGTTGCACCATCGTCACCAGCCGCCATACGCAGACCAGGGCGACCTGGGCCGACATCATGCCCAGGATCGTGATCACGCGCAGCGGGGTCAGCGGGAGCGACCCGTCCTCCGGGTCGGTGGCCAACGCCCACACCATCCCTGCCTGTACGAACACGGTGCCGGCGAGCACCACCACGAGCACGGCGCGCAGCGCACGCACTGTCAGCTTTCCCATGACCCACCCTTCCATCGAGTTACGATGAGAATCTATCGACTTTCGATAGATCAAGCAAGGGCCGCACGGGGGGTGGGCGGCGGTTTCGCGCCGTGGCGGGACGTCGCTGCTCCTTCCATCCATGGCCTGGCGGTTGCGCGAACCGTCTTGATCTCGTCGAAGTCGGCCTCGCTTGAGCACAACTCGGCAGAGCGTGCTCAGAGCGCGGGTTCGATTCCCGTCACCCGCCCATGGAAAAGCCCCAGGCCGGCGGCCCGGGGCTTTGTTGTTGTCTGGACCGGTCCAAGCGTCTCGTGCCGGCTTGCGCCCCTATACAGCACTGCCTAGCAGCGGGGCAGGGTGCCGCTCTCCTTGGTGAGTTTGGTGCTGTGGGCCCAGCCTTCGGTGTTCGTCCCATCGATACGGGCGTAGATCCACTTATTGCCGTAGGCGTTGGTGATGTAGCAGTGGTAGTAGAGCTTCACACCGGTCTTGACCACGGTCACGAACTGGCATTCCGCGTACGGCCCGGTGTAGAGGTGGGACGTCTCGGCCAGGTAGCCGTAGCCGTCGCCGCGGTTCTCGTGGCCCCAGCCGGTGCAGGCCGTCGACACGGGAGTGGGCTCCTTCACCGTCGGACTGGGCTTGGTCTCTGGGGAGGCCGACGGGCTCTCGGTCGGCTTGTCGCCTTCGACGCCGGGCTTCTTCGTGGGGCCCAGCTCCTCGTCCTCGTGACCGTCCGGCTCCTCCGAGGTCGACGGCTTCGATGACGTGCCGGGAGAACCGGCGGACGACGGGGTGCTGCCCCCGGTCGGCCAGGGGTTGTCCGTGGGGAAGCCGACGCCGGGCGGCGTCGCCTGTGCGCCGTCCGTGGTCGTGCCGCCCTGTTGGGAGGTCAGGGCGTAGGTGATGCCGGCGCCTGCGGCGAGGAGCACGACGGCGGCCGCTGCCGCGACGGCGGTGCGGTTGCTGCGGCGCCGTGTGCGACGGGCTGCCGTACGGCTCGTCTCGGGAGCGGGCACTCCGGCGTGGCCCCCGACCGGCGCGCCGTGCGGCAGCAGGTCGGGCTGCGCGTAGCCGGCGTGCGGAGGCTCAGACTGCGGGGCGGGCTGGGGGAACAGCGGGGGACCGAACCCGGGGGCAGGTGCGGCGGCGGCCGCAGCCCCGGGACCCACCGTGGGAGCGGGAGCGGGTGTCGGCGCCGGTGCGGCGGATGCGAGGTGCACCGTCCCGCCCGAGGCGACGCGCTCCAGCATGCCGCGCGCCTGTTCCGCGGTGGGCCGGTTCTCCGGCTCCTTCGCCATCAGCGCCTGGAGCACCGGCGTGAGCGGTCCCGCCCGGCGGGGCTCCGGCAGGGGCTCGGTGACGATCGCCGAAAGGGTGGACCACGCGGACGTGCGGCGGAACGGCGAAGTGCCCTCCACGGCCGCGTAGATCGTCATGCCGAGCGACCAGATGTCCGACGCGGGACCGGGCTCCCTGCCCTGCGCCCGCTCCGGCGGCAAATAGTCGAGGGAACCGACGAGTTGACCGCTCTGGGTCAGCTTGGCCATGGCATCGTCGCCGGAGGCTTCCATGCTGGCGATGCCGAAATCGGTGAGCACGACCCTGCCGCCGTGCTCGATCAGCACGTTTCCCGGCTTGACGTCCCGGTGGAGTACGCCGGCCCGGTGCGCGGCGTCGAGGGCGTCCATCAGCTTGGCGCCGATCGCGGCGGCTTCGTGCGGCTCCAGTGTGCCGCGCTCCGTCAGCACGTCGTCGAGCGAGGGCCCGTCGACGAGTTCCATGACGATGACCGGGAGACCCTGCTCCTCGGTCACGTCGTGCACGGTGACCACGCCGCTGTGCCGGATACGGGCGGCGGCCTGCGCCTCCCGCTGCATCCGGGTCCGCACGTCGGCCAGTTCGGCTGCGGAGGTGTCGGTGAAAGCCCTCAGGACCTTGACGGCGACCTCTCGGTTCAGGAGTTCGTCCACCGCCCGGGCGACCACTCCCATGCCGCCGCGCCCGATCATGGAGGTCACCCGGTAACGCCCGCCGAGTACCTTGCCCGTCAGCTCTCCGCCATGCGCTTCCCCCGCGGTCACCGCACGCTCCGTTCCGTGGTTGTTCGTGAACCATCAATCCGAAGTCCTCAAGGGTAGAGGCAGGGGCGTGAGGGGAAGGCGGGGGCCGTGCGCAAGTAGGTGGCTGCCCATCAGGTTTGTCGCCCATGGCGGGCACGGCGGTCCCTGGCCGTGCTCTCGGCCGGCGTCAGATGTCAGAGCCGGGTGCTGACTTCCGCCGTCCAAGGGAAAAGCGAAGACGACTGGCCCGGAGGAAGCCCCACTGGCTCAGCAATGACGCAGGATGCGCCTGCACGGCGAGCGCACCGGATACGCACCAGATACGCACCAGATACGCACCAGATAGGGCAGCGTTCATCGGTCAACCACAGTCACAAGGCGAGGCTGGAGCACACCCCGATTCTGGTCGTTTCCACAGGTCAGCAGGCATGTCCGCTGGAAGCGTCCCGTGATTCCCAAGCTCAGAACGCGGGTTCGAAACCCACGACGCCGCCTTCCGGCGGCCGAGTAGCTCGCTGGATGGAGTCCATGACCGCGACCCAAGGGAGCTCACGGACTGGTGTGCGGACCCTCACCGCGCAACTCACGCCTCGTAGCCGCCGTGGCCTCGCGTGAGCAACGCTACGTCCTCCGTTGCAGGGACAGCGTTCGGGAGTGCGGTTGAAGGGGTCAGGGTCTGTCGGGACTGATCGCCTTGGCCACTACGCTCAGATCGTTGTTCAGCTGGTGATCGCGCCCGCGCAGCCGGTGCACCTGCGCCTGCGGAATCACGCGGGCATAGAGGTCGGCATGCGACGGTAGGGCGGTCTCGTCCTCGAGTCCGTGGAACACATGCACCCGCGCGCCGTGCGGCAGCCTCGCGCCGAGGTCGCCGGGCAGCTCGAATTCGTCGCCTGGCCAGCCGCCCTGGCCGACGAACGGGGCGGCGATCAGCACGATCGCCGCAAGCCTGGGCTCCGGCGGCTGCTCGGCGAGTGCATGGATGAGGATCGTCCCGCCCACCGAATGGCCGACCACGACCGCGCCGTCGTCCAGGTCCGCCATCTCGCGCCGGATGGCCGGGCTCCACCGGGCGTAACTCGGGTCACCCTCGTCGGGCATACGCGGGTAGCGGACTTCGTGCTCGTCCCCGAGCTCTCGCCTCAGGCTGTCGACCAGCTTGTCGTCCCATTCGTCGTGCGCGCCCGCGCCGCCGCCCTGGATGAACAAGATCTGCTGAGTCCCTGTCATGGCGATCGTCCTTCGCACCCTCGTAACGACCCGGTTTGGTACCCACTGCTGGCCGGTGTCAACCCTGGCAGGCGAGGGTACGGCTGGTCGAGCGCACCTGGAGGTCGGAGAAGAGCAAGGTGAGGTGGTGCGCGTTGGTTTCGATGCGTACCTCATGGAAGTCGGTTCCGACGGCTTGCGCCCAGCGGCGGTCGCTTCCGACTCGGGAAGAACCTTCGCTCCTGGGTAGGGGCAGTGCCACTTCACACCCCAGACGTACCCGCAGCCAGGGCGGAGACCAGCAGGGCTCCGCACTGACTACGGCGTGAAGACCTGCTCCAGGCGGTGGATAGCGCCGTCCGAACCAGTCTGATACCTGAACACCAGGCCGGAGTCGGGGTGCGCATTGATCCAGTCGATGAGCTCCTGCACGCCGATCCGCTGGTTCTCGCTGCTTTCGGTGATGGGGTTGGTGGCGGTGACATACGCAGCCTGGTCGAGAGCCCAGCGGCTGTGCTCGCCTGTGACGACGAAGGGCGCGCCGTCAGTGTCCTTCCCCGGGCATCCCCAGGCACCGTGCTCAATGACCAGGTTCACCTTCCCGGTGCTGCCGTCGAGTTCCTCAACTCGGTAGACGGCGATCTCGTCGGGGTCGACCTGGTCCGGGCTCGGCGGCTTGCCGGCACAGTCAGCGGCGGGCGCGCTGGTCGCGGCTGATCCGGTGTGCTTGGCGTCGGGCTTGCCGGCGGGCTTGCCGCTACCGCCCGCAGCGGGCGACGAGGGGGACGTGGCGCCCTCGCTGGGCGTCACGTCGTGCTCGCCGGCAGTCGTGCTTGGCGACGGAGTGGCCTTGGCTCCCGCGCTCGGCGCCGCGTCAGCCCCGGCGGCAGACCCGTCCTCCCTGCATCCGGTGAGCACGGCGGTCAGGCCCACGGCCGCGAGCACGAGGACAACGGGTCTGAGGCGGTTGGCATTCATCTGGACGTCCCCCTGTTCACAGGCGGCCCAATCGGCCGCACCCCGAAGCGGGACCGTAGCAACGGCCCCGTCGCACCGCAGCACTTGAACTCCCGGTGTCACAGAGCCGGGACAAGGCCGTCACGGGGCACGGACGGTGTGACGTGATGACTCCAGACGCGAGGAAATCGTGACGCGACTCCCAGTGTGTGCAGCTTCCCGGTTGTGGCACACGGCACGCCTCTTGCCTCTGACGTTGGTGTGAGGTTTTAGCGTAGATCATGCCCAGCCAAGTGCTAAGGATCTCAGGGGTGTTCAACGTGGCGAACCTCCTCGACAGCTGTCTGCTCGGTACGACAAGGCTGCCCAACCGGGTGTAGGTGGCCCCGATGACGTGGCGATGGGGAGGGGCAGCCGAGCCTGAGGAGGGTGTGGTCCTGTTGTGGGTCAAGATCGCTGCTCGCGACGTCCTCCACCACGCCGGGCGAGACCCAATTCCTGAAGCGGATGTCGCAGGTTCGAATCCTGCCGGGGGCACACGACTAAGGGCCAGTTCAGAGGCTAGATCCTCTCGAACCGGGCAGAACACCGATCAGAGCCGCTCCACCGACACGAAGTCGGACGCTCAGTCCGATTGCCCGCGCGGCCCCGAGTGGGAATCGGCGGACGAAACGCACCCCTCCGGATATGTCGATTACTCCGATCTGCTGACAATCGGCGCGTTCTTATCGAGTAGGGGGATCGATCGACTGCGCACGGGTCAAGCTCAGCCCTGGGTTCGGCCAATTCGACTGAAACAGGGAGCAAGTTCATGAGTTCAGACACGAGGACTAGGTCCCCGCTGGGGCCTTTGCCCCGTCGAGGCAAGTGGAAGGCACGCGGCACGATCGTCTCCCTCGCGCTGGTCCTGGCGGCCGGGGTTGTCAGTCCGGTCGCGGTCGCGGCTCAGAGCATGGGCGAACGCGTGAGCGCGGCGAGCGGTCCTGGCGGCGGAGACGACAGGTGCGAGGGCGTGTCGATCCTCGGCGACACGGACCGCTGCAGGGGGGCGACGGGTCCGACGGGTCCGACCGGTCCCGCTGGTCCGACCGGCGCGACGGGACCGACGGGTCCGACCGGAGTGACCGGAGCGACGGGACCAACGGGTCCGACCGGGGCGACCGGCGCAACCGGTGCAACCGGGGCGACGGGAGCGACCGGGGCGACCGGGGCGACCGGGCCCACGCTCGATGTCGGCGCGAGTATCTTCGCCACAACGAACCAGGCCATCCCGAGCAGCGCCGCGACTCAGATCACTTTCGATGGCTCCGCCTACGACACAGACGCGATGTTCGATGACGCGTCCGACAGTCTGGTGGTCAACACCCCCGGGCGCTACCTCCTCAAGGCAAGGCTTCTCTGGTCCATCACTCCGGCTCCGGGGAGCCGTCAAATGGGCATCTACGTCAACGGCGTTCTCCAGGCCTACGACGAGCAGGACACCGCAGACACCGGGGGCGCTCCTGGAATTTCGCAGGAGGTGTCCACGATTCTTGAGCTGAATGCCGGTGACGTGATCTCCCTCACGGTCTTCCAGAACAGCGGAAGCCCCGCCACCTCTCTCTCCGCGTCCAATGGAGGGGCCGTCGTAGCTCCGCAGCTCCAGGCGGAATGGCAAGCGCCGTAGACAGGGCCCTGGCCCGATGGATTCTGTGACGGCCTGCCGATCCTGTTCTTCGGGGCGCATCGGGCCATAGGCACCGAGATAGACGCACATGAACAACAGGCGCGGCTTCGGCAAGGCCCTGGGAGTGGGTACGGGCGCGGCTGCCGTCTCACTGACCGGCCTGCCGGGTCTGCGCAAGTCCTGTCACTGCGGGACCGCAGTGGTCGGCCGCTCCTCCAGCGCCGGAAGGGCAATGTTCGCCGGCAGTGGAGAGAGGATTCGGGCAGCGGGGACGCATTGCCGCGTCCCGGCCGAGAAGCTTCGTCGCTCGTTCCAGGCCCAGAGTCTCGATGCCCTGCGTCGGGCGTGCCTGGTGCTGGTCGGTGCCCCTCCCTTCGAATTCAGGTTCTCTGTGTGGGACTTGTGTACGATCATGGCCGCATCTTCACCATGTGCCGCACCGGACCAGCGAGGCGGCCATGTCCTTACCGTCCCGGGGGGGAACGGAATGTCACGCCATCCGCGTGCGACGACCGCCAGATCTGGTTGGCATCGCGGACATCGAGTCCTCCGTTCGGCCGGGCGTGGGCCGATAGGGCCGACCGAACAGGCAGCGTCGGCGGGAACGGCGAAGGCCCCGGTCGGACCCCGTCAGTGCCCGAGGGCCGCCTTCGCCGCCACGATGAGCGACACGAAGGCCAGGTTGACCAGGCCCTCGATGACCGCCTGGGTGCGGGACGCACCGGCGTTCAGAGCTCCGAACAGGGCCCAGGAGAACTGCTGCGCCCCCACGACCGACAGTGCGAGCCACCCCGCGCCGCTCGGCCCCAGCCCCAGGAGTGGGCTCACCACCAAGGCCGCCGCGGGCAGCACGGCCGCCTCAACGATAGGCAACTCGCGCCGTCCGGCCCGTCGGACCTCGGCCCAGCCAACGGGCTGGCCAACCAGTCGCTCGCCGGCGAGGCTCGCATAGACATGGGCCGCCCAGAAGACCGTGCCCGTCACGAGAAGCATCACGATGACCTGGACGCGCGGGAAGTCACCGACCGCGCTGGCAGTGGCAATCACCGAAGCCGCAAGGAGCGACCCGTAGACGGCTCCCGCGTGGTCCGTCGGCGATGCCGACCGAGTGTGATCGGATCTGCGAGGCCATCGGAAAAGGCGGTGCACCCGCCCAACCTATAGATCGCGGCCCGCCCTCGGCCGCACCACACGCGGATATATGCGCTCCACGCCAGCTCAGCGGGCGGCGACCTCAGGCATAACGGACGGTGTTCGGCGCCGGCGACCTCAACGGTGACGGCTTCGGCTATCTGCTTACGGTGGACGGCGCCGACGCGCTGTGGCGGTACGACGGCACGGCCGGGGGCACGTTGAAGGCGCGGGTCCTGGTGTTCGGCACCAACTGGGCCACGGGCCGCACGCCTTCGTCCTTGTCGCCGTCCTGAACGAGGACGGCAAGGGGCTCAGAAGCGATAGACGCCAGCCGTGGCCCGCCACGGGCCTGGCCGTCTCCGGTCCAGCAGCCGACCCTCGCGCGAGCCCCAACCCACGTGCGGCCGAACGAAGTTCGCCGGACCGTCACCCTTCCGGCAGGCTTTCGACCTTTCTCCGTGTTTCTCTCGTCAGTTCTTCCACTCGCCTGATCTCCGCGTTCACTTCCTCGATCTGGTTCTCGAGAATGACCGGGATTCCGACTCCGGCATAGCGAGCCTTCTCGATTTCCAGTTTGTTCAACGAACCGTAGTGGACGTTGAGGAGCGTACTCAGCCCTTCAAGTCTCGTTTGGAGCGCTTTTCTCTCGACGTTGAGATCTTTCCATTTCCCGAGACCGTCCGCGCCGTCGATCAGTTCGACGACATGTCTTCCGGTACTTGCGACGTGACTCTCCTGCTGCCGGTCGATTTCCTCGACAGACCGAGGGCTCCTCGCGATGGTCGCGAGTTCGTCCCTGATTTCCGACAGCAGGTCCGACAGGTTGGATTTGAGGTCCGAGGGGGTTGTGTCACCGACGATATCCTGCAGCCGCCCCATGGACGCGGCGAGCCTCTGCCCTTGCGCGGCCACCGATGCCAGCGAGGCGGCACGTTCGTAAAATACGGTGAGATCATTCTCCCTGACGCCTTCTCGCGCCGTAAGGAGCAGGTTGACCTCCTGCAGCGACATGTTCTGGGCGAGCCGGTCACAGATCGTCGGGACCAGGGCTGCGGCAGCGTCATAGAAAGGAAAACCTGCGACACCAGTCCCCAGAGCGGGGAAGGAAATGGTCCGGATACGGAGAAATTCCGCCAAATCCAGGGCCCGGTTCACCAGGTCTCTGATGCATCGATGGTCCGGATACACTCTGCGGTCCAGGTCAATTGTCACCGCATGGAAGATGTATTTCGCAGGGAGTTTCCCTGCGGTCGTCACGGCCACATCGCCGATGCTCAGCGGAATCATCTTCCGGGAATGTTTGAGAACATCCGAGCCGCCCGACCTCAGGAGAGACCGAGAAACTCCCCCACCCATGGTCAGGTAGTTGTCGTCAGAACTTACGAGAACTTCGGCATTCGAGTCCTCCAGAAGTCCGTAGCTGACGCTGAAGGTGGAGCTTCCAATGCGGTAGACGGGTGAATTCCGTGGCAACGGCCCGCACCTCTCATTTTTCTGGTCCGAGCCGACGCCTCAGCTCGGACAGTCGGCAGCGCTCGTCCTCCAGCTGGGTCAGGAGATGCACGGGGGCACTTCCCGCGTACCGCGCTTCCTGCTGTTCGAGGATCTGGATACTGCGCTCATGAATGCGAGCCAGCTTGTTGAGATGCTCACGCTCCGTCGCTCCGATGCCGGATGGTTCCGCGGCCGGAGCACGGGAGTTGATGGGCAGCGGCCATGGCGTCCAGTAGCGACCAATGACCTCTACGGGGATCGCGTAACCGGTCCGCGGGTCGCCGCCGTCCCCTCGGGGGCGGTCTCTCGTGACGACCATCCCGATGACTGCCGCGAGATCGACGTCCCACACCGGCGATCCCGAAAAGCCCCGTTCCAGCGCGAAGCCAAGGGCGGAGTCCGATTGCAGCTGCAGCCGCTCGACACCCGCTGCGCCGATCACCACTCCTCGTGAGGGCACTCCGGTTTCCTCATGTCCCCGCGGATAGCCGTACGCACGGAACCGGTGGTCCCAAACCCCCACCTCTGTCGAGCAAAGAGGCGCGGGCATGGCGTCTTGGGGCGGAGGCAGCTGCAGTTCAAGAACGGCCACGTCACCTGTGCCGTCATTCGGATCGGGGTGCCATCCGCCTTCCACCACCCTGGCGGGAATCGACTTGTGCGGCTCGGCGTGCTGGAACTCGACATACACGGTGTCCACCAAGGGCGTTGGCCCCGCCTCGGCCATGACGACATGCGCGCAGGTGACGATATGCCGCTCACCCACGAAGATCCCTGCGCCTACTGGTGCCTCACTCGCGCTACGACGGACCCTCAGCAGCCAGGGTGGCCGCTCAATCGTCGCTTCAAGCACCAGCCGGTCCCTCGCTCGAGCGTTGCCACGCAAGCCTGACGGTGAAGTGTCCCTCTGCGGCTGTCTTCGCCACGACAACGCCGGCCTCGGCGTTCAACTTGATCCCGAATTCGACCTCGAACTCGTCCGGCACCATCTCCCGCACGGTCTCGATCACCGCGCGAATGGTGGGACGTGCGGCTTGTAAGGCGTCGTCCAACCGACGTCCCGCTTCGATCACTCCGTTGCGATCGCGAGCTACACGCTCAACTCCGAAGGAATTCTCGTCAACTTCGATCAGCACAGAGCCTTGCGTAGTCTTAAAGCGAACTAAATCGCTCATCATCACCGTCCGATGTTCTGTTTCAGTACACGGGCTTGCGTTTCCGGGTGATCAGCCGCTCCAGATGCCGAACTCTGGCAGTGGAAGAGTCCCATCAACGGCTCGCCGACTTTACCCGTTTGTCCACTGACCCGCGCGGCCAACTCCAGGACGGTACGGGCGGGTTCTGCCTGGAGTGCCGTATCTGGTCGCGCAATTGCCATGGAGGCGAGTCAGTGCCTGTCGGCCGATGCGGTCCGGCCACGGCCGCCAGACCCGCTGAGGTGGTGACGTTGTCGCGATCCAGGTCGGCAGGGCACGTACACCATCACGGTCGGCAACAACGGGAGCGCCCACCAATGGCTCCACGGTCACCGTTCAGGACACCCTCCCAGCAGGACTCACCGCCGGCCGGATCACCGGCTCCGGATGGAGCTGTAACCGGTCCACCGTCACCTGCACCCGCAGCATCGTCCTGGCCGCCGGGAGCAGCTACCCGCCCATCACCCTGATCGTCCGCGTCGCCCGCAACGCCACCCCGGGCACGGTCACCAACACCGCCACCGTCACCGGAGGCGGCGACACCGCCACGCACACAGCCACCGACCCCACCACCATCAGCCCCCGCAGATGGCAGGACTGGAACTGGAACTGGAACTGGCACCGCCCCCGGACTGACATCCACGCCTGACATCGAAGGGGGCGGACAGGGCGCTTCCCGTCACCCGCTCTGCGTAAGACACAACAAAATGCCTGATCAGGGCCCTGACTCGTCTCCGGACGGCTCAGGGCTCTGACGCGTTTTCCGGACATCACGTGCACGGACCACTGCCTGCGTTTCCGGAAGAGCGCAGCCTCCTGGCAGAGCGCTCCCTAGCCCGTTCGCCGTCCCTGCGCCGTTTCCTCCACCGTGGCGGGCTCTGCTCCGATGACCTGCGTAAATGATCAAGCGAAAGCCGCCACTTCGCCTACCCGGGTGACACATGTGGCGATCCGTCATGTTGCGGAGCTGACGGACTGTCGGTTGCCTCATGAGCGGAGCACAGCAGAGGCGCCGCGCAGACAGGCCGGACACTGCTCCGTTGGAGGATCCTCATGCGTTACACACGAGTTGGTGCAGGTATCGGCCTGGTTGTCGGTGCCCTTGCCCTGTCGGTCCCGGCCGCTGTCGCCGCCGATGGCTCAGGCATCCAGATCCGCCCGGGGAAGGCATCCCCGGGCTCCACGATCACCGTCAGTACCACCGCCTGCGGCAAGGAGACCTACGGCAAGGGCGAGGCGGAGGCGGGAGGAGCGTTCCACCTGTTCAAGGGTGAGAGGGCAGGGGTGCTCACCGGCCAGTTCAAGGTCCCGGAAGAGACCGGGCCCGGCGTCCACGGAGTCACGGTGAAGTGCCCACCACGGATCAAGATCACAGATACGCACCTGATCACCGCCGGCTCCCCGAGCGGCCCGGTCGACGCCGGCTTCGGGGCCGACGACAAAAGTACTCAGCTCGCCCTCGGCGGTGTGCTGATCGCCGGAGCCGCCGCCGGGGGTGTGCTCAGGATGCGGCGCCGCCCGAGCGGTGTCCGGACCTGACCGCCCAACTCCCGCCACACCGGCCCCCGGACACCGCATCGGTCCGGGGGCCGCGAGGTCCTCACCCCGCTGCGAGGCAAAGGCTCAACCGCGATGGAATCCGGGCACCAGACCAGCGCTTCCCCACACCCCTTCATCCCCTCGGTCAAGCTTCTGGCTTGCGCACTGATGGCGGGCACGCTGCTCGTGATCAACGCGGCACGCGACGAGCAGCCACCGCAGCCTTCGGCCGCCCAGGCCTTCCCCACCTCTGTCCCCACCGCTGTACGGCCCACTCCCAGCGGCGCCGCCCCGGCCGCGCCCCCCACCGTCCAGCCGCTGCCCGCGTCGGATCCTGTCCGGCTTCGGGTCCCCGCCATCGAGGTCGACGCGCCCATGACACGACTGGACCTCGACGCGGCGGGGGCGCTACGGCCCCCGCCCGCCGACAGCCCCGGCCTTGCCGGCTGGTACGGCGACGGCACGGCTCCCGGCGCGACAGGGACTGCCGTCACCACCGGGCACGTGGACACACGCACCGGCCCGGGCGTCTTCTACGACCTCGGCGCCCTGACCAAGGGCGACATCATCGAGATCAGCCGGGCAGACCAGCGCACGGCCGTGTTCACCGTCGACGCCGTGGAGGTCTACGACAAGAAGAGCTTCCCGGACGAGAAGGTCTACGGGAGCTCCGACCGGCCCGAACTGCGGGTGATCACCTGCGGCGGCGGCTACACCAAGCGCACCGGCTACCAGGGCAACGTCGTGGTCTTCGCGACACTGAGCGCGGTGAAGTAGCCCACCGAAGGTGCCCGGTGCGGAGCCGTGGTGCGGTGCGGGACGCGCCGGGCTTCAGTCCGGCTCAGTGCTGGTAGCTGGGGTAGTCGACGTATCCGGTGTCGCCGCCCGAGTACCACGTGTCCTTGTCGGGGGTGTCACGCAGCGGCAGTCCCGTACGAAGCCGCTCGACCAGATCCGGGTTGGCGAGGTAGGCGCGACCGTAGCCGATCAGGTCCGCGCCCTGGGCGAGCCAGCGTTCTCCGAGCGCCTGGTCGGTCGGGACCGGGCCGATCTGCCCGCCCGGGTTGACGATGAACGCGCCGGGCCAGGCCTTGCGCAGCGTGATCATGAGGGCGTCGTCCGCGGTGACCAGGGCGTGGACGTAGGCGAGACCGAGCGGGGCGAGTGCGTCGAGCAGGGCCCCGTACAACTGCGGGACATCGTCCTCGGCCATCTCCCAGACCTGGCCGCCGGGGGAGAGACGGATACCGACGCGGTCGGCGCCGATGGCGTCCGCGGTCGCCTCGGCCACCTCGACGGCGAAGCGGATGCGGCCGGGCACGGAACCGCCGTAGGCGTCGGTGCGCTGGTTGGCGTTGGAGGACAGGAACTGGTGTATCAGGTAGCCGTTCGCCCCGTGCAGCTCGATGCCGTCGAACCCGGCGTCGATCGCACGGCGCGCGGCGTCCACGAACACCTGCACTTCACCCTTGACCTCTTCGGTCGACAGGGCGCGCGGGACGGGAGCGGGCAGCAGCCCCTTGGGACCGGTGTACAGCTCTGCCTTCAGAGCGATCGCCGACGGGGCGACGGGATGGTGGCCGACGGTCTCGGGGTGCGCGACCCGGCCGGCGTGCATGAGCTGGGCGAAGATCCGCCCGCCGTTGGCATGCACGGCGGAGGTCACCGGCCGCCACGCGGCGACCTGCTCATCGGTGTGCAGCCCGGGGGTGTTGGGGTTCGACTGGCCCCGCAGGCTCGGCTGCACGCCTTCACTGACGATCAGCCCGGCGGTGGCCCGCTGGGCGTAGTAAGTCGCCGCCAGGGGGCTCGGGATTCCGTCGGCCGTTGCCCGGGCCCGGGTCATCGGGGCCATCACCACGCGGTTGGGGAGCCGGAGGTTTCCGAGCTGGTAGCTGTCAAACAAGCTGGTCACAGTGCTGTCCTTTGCATTCGTGGAATGTGCGGGCCGTCCATGGGCAGCTCCGTGAGCTACGCTAAAACCTGACGCTGACGTCAGAGGCAAGTCATGTGGCCCGGATCACGAGGAGGCGCTGTGCGCATCGGCGAGCTCGCCATGAGGACGTCCGTGAGCGTGCGGGCGCTGCGGTACTACGAGGAGCAGAATCTGCTGACCTCGGAACGCAGCCCGAGCGGGCAGCGGCTCTACCCGGAAAGCGCGGTCGACCGCGTGCTGCTGATCCAGCAGCTGTACGCCGCGGGGCTGCCGAGCAGGACGATCCTGGAGCTCCTCCCCTGTGTCTACACAGGAGTGAGCACGCCGGAATCCCTGGCGCTGCTGACGGCCGAGCGCAATCGCATCGACAAGCAGATCGGTGAACTGGCCAGCGCCCGCGACAGGCTCGACACCATCATCACCGCGGCCAGGAGCAGCACATCCTGAAACTGTGACAGCCGGCTGCTCACGCGCATTGCCTGATCGCGCGTACGGGGAGGCGGCGGGGCCCCCGTACCGGTTCACCGGACAAAAGGTGTCATATCGTCAGAATCGATTCATCGGCACCTAAACTGACGCACGATCACACTGGGTGATCGGCGGCTTGTTGTCGGCGCGACCGGCGGAGGTCGCCCCTTTTCGTGCGACGGAGGTACCGGTGGTCAGACGCATGAGCAAACAGACAGACTGGGTCCTATCGCGGTCCAGGGCCCGAGAGGAGCGGGCTTCGGCCGTGGTCATGGGCGTGGCTGAGGGCCTGCGTGGCTGGGCTGGCGATGTTGGCGGGAGTGGCCTTGCCTGCCGTCGCCTCGTCACCGGCCTGGGCCGCCCCGACCGAGAGCGCGTACGTCGCCAACTTCGGTTCGGACAATGTGTCGGTGATCGATACCGCCACGAATACGGTCACGGATACCGTCACAGTCGGCACCAACCCGTCCGCCGTGGCGGTCACCCAAGACGGCGAGCGCGTCTACGTCACCAACCAGAACTCGGACGATGTGTCGGTGATCGATACCGCCACGAATACGGTCATCGCCACCGTCGCCGTCGGCGGCAGTCCGGCGGGTGCGGCGATCACCCCAGACGGCGATCGCGCCTACATCGCCAACAACGACACCAGCAATGTGTCGGTGATCGATACGACCACCAATACGGTCATCGCCACCGTCGCCGTCGGCGGCGGCCCGTACGGCGTGGCGGTCACCCCCGACGGCCTGCATGTCTACGTCACCAACCAGAGCTCGAACAATGTGTCGGTCATCGAAACGGCCACCAACACGGTCACCGCCACCGTCACCGTCGGCACCACCCCAAGGGGTGTGGCGGTCACTCCGGACGGCCTGCACGCCTACGTCACCAACTTCCTCTCGGACACTGTGTCCGTGATCGATACCGGCACCAACACGGTCACCGCCACCGTCGCCGCCGGCTCCAACCCGTTCGGCGTGACGGTCACCCCGGACGGCGGGCACGCCTATGTCACCAACCCGAGCGTGAACACTGTGTCGGTGATCGATACCGGCACCAATACGGTCACCGCGACCGTCCCCGTCGGCACCGGCCCGCAGGGCGTCGCGATCAGCCCGTTCACCCCGCCGTCGGCGCCGTCCTTGACCATCACCAAGAGCCACACCGGGAACTTCGTCCGAGGCCGCCAGGGCACCTACACCATCTCCGTCGGCAACGACGGGACTGCCCCGACCGACGGCACCACAGTCACCGTCCAGGACACCCTCCCGGCAGGACTCTCCGCCGCCAGCATCAGCGGCAACGGATGGAGCTGCACCCGGTCCACCCTCACCTGCACGCGCAGCAGCGTCCTGGCCGCCGGGAACAGCTACCCGCCCATCACCCTGAGAGTCCGCATCGCCCGCAACGCCCCCGCCTCAGTCACCAACACCGCCACCGTCACCGGAGGCGGCGACACCACCACCCACACCGCCACCGACCCCACCACCATCACCGGCAACTGGCAGAACTGGAACTGGAACTGGGGCTGGCACCGCCCCTGACGAAACCCCACCCCGCCCCCGAACGAGGGCGGCACTCGTGATCGAGCCCCTGAGGGGTTGATCAACAGGTGGCTGTTGTACAGCAATGACGTACAGCAGCCACCGTGACCGCATCAGGCAGCCCCGGATGACACTTAATTCGGATGCTCTTCCGAGCCGCAGCCGGTAGCGTCCCGTCCCGCGCCTTCCGATGCGCCCGCGCCCCGGTTACTTCCTGTCAAAAAATCACCGGTGCCCATCTCTGATCTCGGGAGGCGCTCACTACCGCGCGCCGCACCCAGACCCGCACGACGACACTGCGTCCGGCGCCCGCGTGACCTCCAACCCACCCCTCACCAGGGGGACTTCTGCATGACCCGGTTCAGCCGCCAGCGGACCAAGGCCGAAGCCAGGGCAGAGATCCAGGCCGAACTACCGGGCATGACCGCAGGCGGAGCGACCTCCCCGCTTTCCACCCACGGCCGGTGGGCCACCCCGCCGCGAGGGGCCTCCCCGAGGGCGGTCCCCACAATGCCGTGGGTCACCAACCACCAGGGCGGCACCGGCTACCTCCGCGACCCGAAGTCCGAACTCCTCCTGCTCGCCGTCGCCAACCTGGTCGGGCAGCGCAGCTTCTACGAGAGCGCCGAGTCCCGCGACGAGCGCTACACCCAGCTGGTCCGCCAACTCGCGGTCAGCGCACCCGAGTGGACCCTCGGCCTGCTCGGCTGGCTGCGTACCGAGGCCCGGATGCGGACGGCGTCGCTCGTGGGCGCGGCCGAATTCGCCCGTGCCCGGCTGGATGCCGGGGCGCCTGGATTCTCCCGGCAGGCCGTCGACGCCGTGCTCCAACGCCCGGACGAGCCGGGTGAGTTGCTGGCGTACTGGACCTCCCGTTACGGCAGGCGGCTGCCCCAGCCGGTCAAGCGCGGGGTCGCGGATGCCGTGCGCCGGCTCTACACCGGCCACGCACTGCTCAAGTACGACAGCGGCTCCCGGCCCTACCGCTTCGGCGACGTCCTGGAGTTGACCCACCCCGCGCCCGCCCCGGAGAGGCCGTGGCAGGGGGAGCTGTTCCGGTATGCACTGGACCGGCGCCACCACCCTGACCGTGCCGTGCTGCCCACCGGCGAACAGCTCCTCACCGCACACCACGAGCTGATGTCCGTCCCGGCCGACGAGCGGTATGCGCTGGTCACCGGACCGGACGGGGCCGAGCGGCTCGCGGCGGCCGGAATGACGTGGGAGGCGGTGGCGGGCTGGCTGCACGGGCCGCTCGACGCCGCGGTCTGGGAGGCTGTGATCCCTTCGATGGGTCCGATGGCCCTGGTCCGCAACCTGCGGAACTTCGACCTTGCCGGTGTGAGCGACCGGGTGGCCGCCGACGTGGCCCGCCGGATCTCGGACCCGTACGAGGTGGCCCGCTCCCGGCAGTTCCCGTTCCGCTACCTGGCCGCCCACCGCAACGCGCCCTCGCCGCGCTGGGCGCAGTCCCTGGAATCGGCCCTCGGCCACTCGCTCGCCAACGTGCCCGCACTGCCGGGCCGGACCCTGGTCCTGGTGGACCGCTCGGGCTCGATGTTCGACCTGCCCAGTGCCGGGACCGAGCTCAACCGGGCCGACTCCGCCGCCATCTTCGGCACCGCACTGGCCGTCCGGGCCGAGCACGCCGAGCTGATCGAGTTCGGCACCGACAGCCGGCGGATCGAGGTCGGCCCGGGCGAGTCCGTCCTGCGGGTGCTGGACCGGTTCCACAACCTCGGCGGCACCGACACCGCCGGAGCGGTCACCCGGAATTACCGCGAACACGACCGCGTGATCGTCGTCACCGACGAGCAGGCTCAGTCGACCCGCTCCGGGCGGTGCCCCGGCACATTCCGGTCTACACCTGGAACCTGGCCGGCTACGCCTACGGCCACACCGCCGCGGGGCCGCACCGCCATACCTTCGGCGGTCTCAGCGACGCCGCCTTCCGGCTGATCCCGCTCCTGGAATCCAGCCAGGACTCCAGCTGGCCCTGGGAGTAGACCGCGCCGCAGCGCCGTCGGTCGGTCCATCCGCGCACCGGATGCGGTACGCCGCGTAGTCCCGCTTCTCATCCCGGCATGCGTGACGACATGTCCGGGAGTACCACGCACTACCGCCAGTAGATCTTTGCAGCAGCGTCACAAGGGCTGCGCATCACCTTCCGCGGGCGCCAGTAGCGTTACTGGCCGCTCGATCCCGCATGCGAAGCGAAATGCGAACGCGAAACAGGTCGCCGGCGTCCCTGGCGGTGCAGTCAGCACAGGAAGATCGCAGATGGACTACTGCTACTCGTGCCGCCGGAATCTCAACGGTGCCCTCGTGTGTCCGGGGTGCGGTGCATACGCTCCGGACATAGCCCCGCCCACCCATCGCCTCCACAGCTCGGTCGCCACTCCCGAAAGGACGAGGCAGGCCTGGGACGCGGAAGATGTCCCTGCTCCGGAGCCCCGCCCCGGCACCCCCAAGTCCGCTGCCGCACCCACCGGCAGCGGCGCGTCCGAAGACACGGCGGCGGGCGCGTACGGCAATGGTTCCTCCAGCGGCCACGAAGGCACCGACTCCACCGGGCAGGGCCGGGCGGCTCGGCGTCGGCAGCTGGCGCGTTGGAAGAAGAACAAGCGCCGGGCCGTGGCCGCGACGGCCGTTGCCCTCGTCGGTGGCGGACTGACCGTTGCCGCGCTGCCGACCACCAGGCCTTCCAGCAGCCACACACACGCGGCCTCACCGCCGGATCCGGTAACCGCGCCAACCCCTGGGACCGCTGCCACCGACTCGGCGTCGGAGCAACCGGACACCCCGGGTTCGCGGCATCCCAGCACTCGCCCGCCGACAGCAACCAGCGGACAGCAGAGCACCACGGCCGCCACGCCTCGTACTGCGCCTGCCACAGCGACGACGAGCCGACAGCTGAAAACCGCGGCAACGGCCCAACCCCTCGCGCCCCCCGACGCAACGCCGCCCTCCGCAGCCGATCCGGCCCCGGCGACGCCTGCGGGCAACGCCCCCGCCCCGGAGCCGACGGCGCCCGCTTCCGCCGAACGCCCCGGCGCAAGCACAACGACTGTGAACCTCTTGCCGACAACGTCGACGGGCGATCCCACATCACCGACGCAGGTGTGCCTGATCGCCTTGTGCATTGGCTGATCGTCTCGCTGCCACCGTGCGCCGCGGCCTCCTCGCGCTGACGGAATCGCGGCCGGTCGTACGACGCCCGTGAAACCCGTCAGTTGTGGTGTGGCGCGGGCAGCCAGCGGTCCAGGTGGTGGCGGAGGCCGGACAGGTCGGTTCCGCCCGCGCGGTAGGCGAGGTAACCGTCGGGGCGGACCAGGCCGTGCGCGGTGCCCGGCCAGGGGCCCTGGTCGCCGAGGTGGTGGACGGTGACCAGGCCGCTTCGGCCGAGGGCCGCCAGGTCCTGCGACTCCCAGGCGTCACGCTGACCGCACAGCAGCACGTGGTAGCCGGGGCCCGATGTCAGGGCCTGCAGACCGGCGGGAGTGTCGGGCAGCCGGTCGCCCGCCCGGGGGCCGCCGCGCGGACGGCGGTTCCCCTCTTCGGTGAGGGGGCTCCGCCGGTAATGGATGGCGAGTTCGGAGAGCGTACGGAACGCTCTGCCCCGCAGGGTGGTGAAGCGAAGCGCCAACGGCATGAGGCGCGGGGCGAGTTGGGTCCTCGCACGACGGATGAACGGGTTTCGGCTCGTGGCGATCGTGAAGGCGCGGTCGGTGAAGCGCAGCACGTTCCGGCCGACCGGCGCCCGTTCGCTCTCGTACGTGTCGAGAAGCGCTTCGGGGGCGGCGCCCCGGCAGGTGAGGGCGAGCTTCCAGCCGAGGTTGAGCGCGTCCTGAATGCCGGTGTTCATGCCCTGGGCGCCGGCCGGACTGTGGATATGGGCCGCGTCGCCCGCGAGAAAGACACGGCCGGCGCGGTAGTGGGCGGCACCGCGGTTCTGCAGCCGGAACTGGGTCATCCAGACGGCATCCCGCAGGCGCAGCCCCTCGCCCGGCTCGGCCGCGGAGCCCGCCGAGCCCACGTATCGGTCGGTGATCGCCTGCAGCTGCCTCAGACTCACTTCCTCGTCCGGTGCGTCCGGCGGGCGCATGGCGAGCATTCGCCAGGTGGCCGGTGACTCCAGTGGGAAGAAGAGCAGCATCCCGGCCTCGGAGAGGTACGCATGGGCGGCACCGCGTTCGAGGCCGTCGACCTCCAGGTCCGCGAGCAGGAACGTCTGCGGGTAGGTGGAGCCCACAAAGCCGATGCCCGCGAGGCCGCGTACGGTGCTGTGCGCGCCGTCGCAGCCGACGACGAAGCGGGCACGGATCTCTTCGCGCTCACCCTCACCGTGACTCAACCGGCAGGTGACGTACGTGTCTTGTGGCGACAGGTCCCGCAGCACGGTGCCGCGCTCGACGGCCACACCGCGCTCGGCGAGATGCGCGCCGAGCACGGCCTCGGTCTCGGCCTGGGACAGAAACAGCGCATAGGGATACGGGGTGTCCGCACAGCCGATGTCGAACAGCGGCAGCCGCAGCACCCGGCCGGGCACATGCATCCGCACCTGCACCGCCCGGTTGCCGCGCGCGACCAGCTCGTCCGTCACACCGAACCCGGCCAGCGCCTCCAGAGTCCGCGGCTGGATGGCCAGAGCGCGTGACTCGCGGGCCCGGTCGAGACTGCGGTCGATGATGCGGAACCGGGTGCCGTACGCCCGTAGCTGAGCGGCCAGGGCCAGTCCCGTCGGGCCGGCACCCACCACCAGTACATCCAGCGGTTCCGCCATGGAGCCACCGTAATCCGGTGTCAGCCGCAGCCGCAGCCCGGCCCGCAGGCGCAGGCATCGGCCTCGGCATCCGCTGATGGGGAGGCGGCAGGTACCGGGGGTGCGCAGCAGCCCTTGCCCTGCCATGCCTCGCGGCCTTCCTTGACCGCGACGGCGGCGATGGCCAGGGCGGCGACGGGGTCGGCCCAGGACCAGCCGAACGTGGCGTTGGCGAGCAGGCCGACCAGCAGTACGGCGGACAGGTAGGTGCAGAGCAGGGTCTGCTTGGAGTCGGCGACCGCGGAGGCCGACCCCAGTTCGCGCCCGGCCTTGCGCTGAGCGGCGGACAGGAAGGGCATGACCGCGAGCGACACGGCGGCGAGCACGATCCCCGGGACGGAGCGGTCCGCCTCGCCCGCGCCGGCCAGCGCCCGCACGGCGTCGACGGTCACATAGGCGGCGAGTACGAAGAAGGACACGGCGATGATCCGCAGGGTGGTGTGCTCCCGCGCCTCGCGCGACGCGTGGTCACGGGCGGAGAACTGCCAGGCCACCGCCGCGGCGGAGGAGACCTCGATGACCGAGTCCAGGCCGAAGCCGACGAGCGCCGTGGATGACGCGATGGTGCCCGCGGTGATGGCGACGGCCGCCTCGACGACGTTGTACGTCAGGGTGGCGGCGACCAACAGGCGTATGCGACGGGCCAGTTCGTCCCGTCGGGCGGGGGCAGGGCCGAGGGGTGTCGCGGCGCCGGGGGACGTCGCGGCCATCAGCAGCAGCTCTTCTCGGCGGCATCCGGGCAGGTGCGGTCGGTTTCCACGGCTACGACGGCGGAGCGCAGGTCGTCGAGGGCATGACCAAGTCGAGGGTCGGCCAGTTCGTAGCGCGTACGGCGGCCGACGGGGACGGCCACGACGAGGCCGCAGTCGCGCAGACAGGCCAGGTGGTTCGACAGCCGCGTCCGGGAGATCCCCAACTCGTCGGCCAGGTCGGACGGATGGGCGGGCGCCTCGCGCAGGGCGAACAGCAGGCGGCAGCGGATCGGATCGGCGAGCGCCCGGCCGAAGCGGGCCAGGACGTCGAGCTCGGTGGCAAGTGTCAGCACACTGCGACGATACATAGACCTCTGAATTCAGGCAATCGTGAACTCTGCTGCTCCCGTGAATGGGAAAATGCGGCTGATCGTCAGGCGGGTTGCGAACGGTGGAGTCAGTGGTGGAGTCGAACGTGGGGTCAACTGTGGCAAATGTCGGGCTGTTTCATCGGCTGCGCGTTCCGGTCTGCGTACTCAGCAGCTCGGCTCCACCGCTGGCCCGGCACGGGCACGATGCGGCCGCCTTCGTCGAGATCGGATCCCTGACCAAGGTGCTCACCGGCACCGCACTGATACGGATGGCTCGGGCGGGCCTGCTCGGCCTCGACGATCCGGTGGAGCAATGGCTCCCGACAACGCCCGGATCAGGGATCACGCTACGGACGCTGGCGGACCACACCTCGGGCCTGCCGCGTCTCCCGCCGGGCCTGACCGGCAGCGATCCCTACGCGGCCTTCGACGAGGACGCGCTCCGGGCCCTCCTGGGGCGACTGGACGAGATCACCGTGCGGCGACCGGGACAGGAGGAGGAGTACTCCAACCTCGGTTACGCCGTGCTCGGCGCGGCCCTGGTCTCCGCGGCCGGGCAGCCGTACGAGGACTTGGTGCGTGAGCACGTACTCACACCCCTGGGGGTGGACGAGGTCACCGCGCATCCGCCGGCCGACCGGCTGCTGGGCGCGCGGAACCTGCTCGGCCGGGAACGCGCCCGATGGACCATGGACGGGCCGATCCTGCCCGCGGGCGGGCTGTGGGCCACGCCCCGCGCGTTGGCGAGCGTGGTCACCCAGCTGCTGATGGAACGCGCGCTGGGGGAACCCGCGCCTTCCTGGCAGTCGGCCGGGCAGCTGTTGTGGCACAACGGGGCGACCCGCGATGCCTCGGCCTTCGCCGGGGCGCTCCCCCAGACGGGGAACTGGGTGCTCGTCCACCGGCTCGGCGGCTCGCCGGGCCGCACCGACAAGCTGGGAATCGACCTGCTCGCCGCCGCCAAGAACGCGGCGGACCGGTCGGGGCAGTAGTCCGCCGGACCGCCTGCCCGGGGGGTGCAGGGCACGCGGTCACACCGCCCTGTACGGGCAAGATCGCGCCACGTAGTATCCGGGCTCGGCGGAAGATCAGCCCCACCTGAACTGCCCGTTCGCTTCCATCCCACCGCGACATCTTCGTCTTTCGGGCTTGAAAGGGCTGTTCTCACCCGTGACCCCCAATCCCCGTCGGCGGCTTCGTGCCGCCGCCGCGCTGTCCGTCGTCTCCATGACGGCCTGCGGTCTGCTCACCGCCGTTGCGGCCACGCCCGCGTCGGCTGCCGTCAGCTGCCCGTCCTCTTCCTTCACACGGCAGCTCTTCGCGAACACGACCTTCTCCGGTACACCGAAGAAGACCGACTGCGATTCCGTGATCGCCGAGAACTGGGGCACCGGAGCCACCGCTGTCGGTCTCCCGAGGGACAATTTCGGCGTCCGCTGGTCGATGACCAGGGACTTCGGCTCGGGCGGCCCCTTCGCCCTCACGGCCTCGGCCCTTGACGGCATACGGGTCTACGTCGACGGCGTACGCAAGGTCGACGTCTGGAAGAACGTCTCCACGACGCAGACCCGGACGCTCAACCTCACCATTCCGTCCGGCAGGCACACGCTGCGCGTCGACTACGTCAACTGGACGGGCTCGGCGTACGTCAAGTTCGTCTACGCGCCGAGGACTTCGGCCACCGTCGACAAGGTCAAGCCGCTCGCGCCGATCGGGGTGAAGGCGTCCCTCGACAACGCAACCGCCGAGGCCAATGTGTCGTGGTCCGCGAACAAGGAAATGGATCTCGCCGGTTACCGCGTCTACCGGCGGCTCGACGGCACCAGCACCTTCACCCTCGTCGCGACGACCACCGCGACCGCGTACGCGGGCATCACGCCCGAGGCGGGCCGCACCTACTACTACGAGGTCCGGGCCTACGACAAGGCCGGCAACGCCTCCCTCGGCAGCATCGATCAGCCGGTGACCACCATCGCCGTCACCACCCCGACCGGGCTGACCGCACGCGGTGAGGACGCCGGCATCCGGCTCAGCTGGAAGCCGGTCCCGGGGGCGGTCCGCTACTACGTGCTGCGCGACAACCTCAGCGGGGACGACCTGATCCGCACCACCACGGCTGCGAGCTTCACCGACACCACGGTCGCGCGGTCCGACACATGGATGTACCGAGTGGCGGCGGTGGACGGGGCCGGCCGCGCCTCCGCGTACACCGCGGAGTACAACCCCGCCGCCGAAGCCCGCCGCCCCGTCGCGGCGCCGCACGACGTCACCGCGGCACCGGGGCCCGGCGAGGCCGTGCTGACGTGGAAGATCAACCCCGCCACGGACGGCGACCACTACGGCTTCCATGTCTACCGTTCCACGACGCTCCCCGTGGACACCTCGACCGAGCCGGTGAGGTGCAGCACCACCTCGACAGCGCTCGCCGACGGCCGGTGGCAGTACACCTGCACCGACTCCTCGGCGGGCAACAGCACCACGAACCACTATGTGATCAAGGGGTACGACAACCGCTCCGTCGAGTCGGTGCCCTCCGCAACGGTGACCGTCACCACGCTCGACAGGGACCTGACGCCGCCCGCGGCGGTCGCCGGGCTCACCGCCGAGGCAACCGCGTACGGCATCGTCCTGAACTGGGCCGCCAACACCGAGCCCGACCTCAAGCGGTACGTGGTCTACAGCGGCGAGCTGATCGGTGACGACGACGAGCGCGTCTGCTACGGCTCGGCGTACGCGTACCTCGCTCCGGGCGACACGTCCTACACCCACGAGCGGCTGCCCGACGGGGAGGAAAGGTGCTACTTCGTCGACGCCGTGGACACCGTGGGCAACTCCAGCTTCGAATGGACCGGCACCGCCCATGCCGTGGTCGTCACCGAACTGGATCTGACGCCGTCCGTCGCGACGCCCGACGGCTCCCCGCTCACGCTCAGCGCGACGAGGAACGACACCGAAGCCGGTACCGCGGCAGAGCTCTCCTGGAACTCGGTCGCCGACGCGTCGGGCTATCTGGTCCACCGCTGGAACCCCGCCACGGGCACGTACGAGAAGCTGACCGCCGAGCCGGTCACCGAGCTTTCGTACACGGACTCCAGCGCGGCGCCCGGCACCACGCACTTCTACCGGGTGACCGCGGTCTACTCCGACGGTACGGAGTCGGCCCCCGACGCGGACTGGGTGATTCTGCCGCCTTCGAAGTGAAGCCAGGTGCACGTGGCATCAGTGGTGCGCTAGGTCTTGTCGCAGCTCTCCCTGCCTGGTTGTGTACCGCGGGCGATCCCGTACGGAATCGGTGACGAGGGGAGAGGCGTGGCACCAGTGGCTGGGCAGGACCTGCGAGGCACTCTGCCCGAGGGGCTCGGTGACGCCATACGCGGCACCGCCGAGGAGATCGCCGCGCTGCTGCGCGGGGTTGCCGACACGGGTGTTCCGGTGCCCGGGTCGGAGTGGAGCCTCGGGGCGGCGGCAGCTCATCTGGCGCAGGCCAATGGGCTGATGGCCGACATCGTGGCAGGGCAGGAGCGCAGCCACGGGGACGGCACCCCGCAGAGCCTGGCCGCGGCCAATGAGCGCGCGCTCGCCGAGTTCGGCGAGCGCGGGGCCGATCCGCTGGCCGGGATGATCGTGGAGCAGGCCGCCGCATTCCTCAAGGCGGTCGACGAGCGGGCGGGCGAGGGGGCCGGGGAGGGGGCGTTGTTCACTCCGCTGGGCCCGATGAGCCCGGCCGAGCTGGGTTCGTACCTGCTGACGCACATGCTCGGCCACGGCTACGACCTCGCCCGCGCGCTGGGCCGCCCGCACATGATCGACCGCGTCCGGGTCGAGCTGGCCCTGCCCTTCCTGATCAGGGCCATGCCCCGGGTGGTCGACGCCGCCAACAGCGCGGGGCTGAACGCCCGCTACACGATCCGCCTGTGGGGCGGCGCCCGCTTCGGCGTGACGTTCACTGACGGCGATGTGGCCGTTAGCCCGCAGCCGCCTGACCGCCCGGACTGCACGATCCTCACGGAACCGGTCACCTTCCTGCTGATGGCGCTCGGCCGCTGCGAGCCGTGGGGCGCCATCGCCCGGGGCCGCGTCGTCGCCTGGGGCCGCAAGCCCTGGCTCGCTCCCCGCTTCCCGACCCTCTTCACGGCGCCCTGAACTCACGGGTGCCGCGGGCTTCGCGAAGGTCCGGCCGGACGAATGGGGCGATATGCCCCTGCCTCTCGCGGGCAGGGATCGAAGCATGCCCATGCTCGTCGGAACCTCGGGGTGGCAGTACAAGGACTGGCGCGGTGTTCTCTATCCGCCCAAGCAACCGCAGCGGCTGTGGCTGGAGGAGTACGCCCGGCAGTTCGCCACCGTGGAGAACAACAACGCCTTCTACCGGCTCCCGACCAAGGAGATCTTCGCCTCCTGGCGGGAGCGGACGCCGGAGGGATTCGTCATGGCGGTCAAAGCCAGCCGCTATCTGACCCATCTGAAGCGGCTGCACGACCCCCAGGAGCCGGTGCGCCGGCTGATGGACCACGCCGAGGGCCTCGGCGACCGGCTCGGACCCGTCCTCCTGCAACTGCCACCCAACTTCCGGAAAGACATCGCGGCTCTGGACGCCTGCCTCAGCTGCTTTCCCCGCACGGTCCGGGTGGCCGTCGAATTCCGCCACACCTCGTGGTGGGAGGCGGAGCGTGAGCTCCGGGCGGTACTGGAAGGGCACGGCAGCGCCCTGTGCTGGGCGGACCGTGCGTCCCGTCCGGTGACGCCCCTGTGGCGCACGGCGTCATGGGGGTACGTGCGATTCCATGGCGGCATCGCCGAGCCGCCGCCGCGCTACGGCCGCCAGGCCCTGACGTCCTGGGCCGGGCGGATCGCCGACGCCTGGCCGGACGAGGACGACGTGTACGTGTACTTCAACAACGACGTCGGCGGCGCGGCCGTGGTGGACGCGGCGAAGTTCGCACGGGCCGCGGCGGCGCTGGGCCGGACGGTGAGCCGTACGCCTCCGGCCCCGCCCGGGCCATGACCGGCTCCGGCTGCGGGCCAATCCGCCAGCCGGCGCTGCGGTGTTCAGGCTCCGCGATGCATGAGCTCCAGCCCAACGGGCCGGGCCCACAGGTCAGTTGCCGATGCGGCAGGAGCGCCAGCTCCGGCGGCTGCGGCTGATCAGCCCGGCCTGTTCCAACCGGCGGAGCTGGTAGGCCACCGACGACGTGCTCGACAGACCGACACTCTCACCGATCTCCCGGATCGTCGGGGCCTCGCCGTGTTCAGCTATCCACTCCGTGATGCACCGCAGAATGCTCTCCTGCCGCCCGCTCAGGCGATCGACCACAGGTCTCCCCTTCCTCCTCCTGAGCGCGCGCCTGGCGGCGCAGCTCCACCCGGGCCGCCGGCGACCGGCCCTGCTCGGTGGCCCAGAACGGATGCCGGACAAGCCGGAGGGACAGGTCCAGCAGGCGGCGGCGCAGCACCGTGGTGTGGAGCTGATGCTCGGCGAGCAGGGCGTATGTCCGGTTCTAGTCGCGCTGGGCCTGCACGAGGTCGGGCGGGAAAGCAGCGTGGGGCATGGCCGGAATTCAATCATGTGTTCGATTTCTTGCGCACGTCCTACACGCCGAGTGCACGCCTTCGTGTGACTGAGCTCTCTGTATGGCCCGAGAGCGTTCTGGTTGGCTCGCTCCGGTATCCGGCACGGCGGATCGAGCGGCACGCACCTCCGGGCGAAGAGCCCCTGTTCAGTCGAGGACCGCGGTGGCTTCGACCTCCACCAGGAGGTCGGGCTCGGCCAGTGCGGCGACGCCCACCCCGGTGAGCGGCGGTACCGGGGTGACCCCCAGTTTCGCGGCCACCCGGGCGACCCCCTCCAGGAACGGGGGCATCTTGTCGGGGGTCAGGTCGACCACGTAGACGGTCAGCTTCACCACGTCGGCGAAGGAGCCGCCGACCTCGGCCAGGGCGGTGGCGATGTTGAGGTAGCACTGCTCGACCTGGGCGGCGAGGTCACCTTCGCCGACTCGGCCCCCGTCGGCATCGCGGGCGACCTGGCCGGCGATGTGGACCAGCCTCGACCCGGTCGCGATCGATACCTGCCGATAGATGTCGACCTTCGGGAGTCCTTCGGGGTTAACCAGGGTGATGGGCATGCCGCCTGCTTTCTTGCCTGCGAGCCCGCGGGCTCGCTCCCACAGAACCCGAGGCACAAACGCTCTCCGGTGGTTACTCGGAAACCGTAGGAGAGTGTGTGCCCGGCAGGGAAGAACGCACTTTTCGGTGACTGGGGAACCTGACGGTGACCGACTGGCTCACGGGTGTGTGCTGAGCGCCGAGCCGTCGGGCGTCGTGTCCCCTTCCCGGGACGAACAGCCTGGTCTCCGCGGTCTCCGAGCCTGTTACTCGCAGTGGCAGGCTAGAAAATGCGAGCCGGACCATACTCGACCGCATGAACGACAAACGGCACGGCAAATCCCTCCTCGGGGAGTTCCTGTCAACGCGCCGGGCCCAGCTGAAGCCGGCGGACGTGGGGCTCCCGGAATACGGCGAGCGGCGGCGGGTCCCGGGTCTGCGGCGCGAGGAGCTGGCACAGCTGGCGGGCGTCAGCGTGGCCTACTACACGCGGCTGGAACAGGGGTTGTCGCTCAACGCTTCGCCGCAGGTCCTCGATGCGCTCGCCACGGCGCTGGGGCTGGACGACGCGGAGCGGCGCCACCTGCACGACCTGGCGGGTGACGGGCGGCAGCAGACGCGCCGGCGCCGGCTGCCGGCCGAGCGGGTCACCCCGGCCGTACGGCAGTTGATGGACACCTTCGGTGATGCACCGGTGGTCGCCCTCGGCAGGCGTTCGGACGTGCTGGCCTGGAACCGCGCCGGACACGCCCTGTTCGCAGGGCACCTGGACGCGGACAGCCCGGATCGGGTGGCCGAGCGGCCCAACACGGCCCGGCTGGTGTTCCTGGACGCCCACACGCGGGACCTGTACGTCGACTGGCCGAGGAAGGCCAGGGACGTGGTGGGCAAGCTGCGGCAGGCGGTCGGCGAATACCCGGACGACCCACGCCTGGCATCCCTGATCGGTGAACTGACCATGCAGAGCCCGCAGTTCGCCACCCTGTGGGCCGAGCACCGGGTACGGGCCTGGGATCTTGCCGAGTACCGGATGCGCCATCCGCTGGTCGGGGAGATGGACGTTCTGCAGCACTCGCTGCCCGTGCCGCGGGGACAGGGGGTCCGGTTGGTCGTGACGACGGCCGAGCCCGGATCGGCTTCCGAAGCGGCGCTGCGATTGCTCAACCAGACCCTCCACCCCGCCGGGGAGGTGGCGACGGCCGACAGCCCCAACACCCGTACGTCCTCGCACGCCTGATCCGATCGCCTGCCTGATCCAACCGCCCGGCTGACGAACCGAAACCGAACCGCAGCCGGCCGGACGATGCGTCACACCCGGACGAGCGCCCCGGCGGTTGCCCACTGCCGATAACCGGGCCTCGAGTGACCTGAGCGGCGCGTGTCATGGCCACCTCGCCGTCGCCGTCGCCGACGCCATCGCCGATGACGCTGCCGCTCCCGCTCGTCCCACCTCCGCAACCAGGGCACGACGTGCCCTTCGACAGACATGTCCACCGGGGCGGTGCCCGCAAGCGGCGAGCCACCGGAACACCCCGCCCTGCCCCCTTTTGACCATGAATGGAGATCTCCCATGTCCAAAACCCCCGTGACGGCTTTCGCCGGCATCGTCGACACCGTTGCCCAGCTGGTCGAGGCCGTCGCCGAAGACCAGTGGACCGCGCCCACGCCCTGCTCCGACTGGAACGTGTCGCAGCTGGTCGACCACCTGGTGACGGGACAGCGGGTGTTCACCGACGTGATGGCCGAGCAGCCCACCTCGCAGGGCCCCGAGCAGTCGGCCGGCACCGAGTCCACGCCGGCCTCGCTGAAGGCGGCCGTCCGCGAGTCGGCCGGCGCTCTGGCGGCCGCCTTCGCTCGACCCGGAGCGCTGGAGCGCACCGTGCGGGCCCCGATCGGGGAGGTGCCCGGCGCCGTGGCACTGCACCTGCAGACCATCGAGCACCTGGTCCACGGCTGGGACCTGGCCCAGGCCACCGGCCAGAAGGCGCTGTTCGACGACACCGCGGTCGAGCGGGAGATCGAGTTCGCCCGCGGTCTGGTGGCGCAGCTGCCGCCCGCCCCCGACGGCCCGTTCGCCATGTCCCGTACCGCCCCGACGGATGCCCCCGCGATCGACCACCTGGCCGCCCTGCTCGGGCGTCAGATCACCAACTGATCTCCCAGTCGGTCCGCCCGGACTCCAACGCCGTCCGCGGCAGCGTCGACGCCGCGCTCCCTCACTCACAGCCTTTCGCGAAGAACACCTCAACAGACGGAGGAAGATTTCCATGAAGCTCAAGCTCGCGCTCGCTGCCGCCGCCTTCACGGCAGTGCTGACCACCGGTACGGCCGTCATGACGGCCTCCGCCTCCACGGCTCCCGGCCACGACGGACACCGGATCGAGCAGACCGACAACGCCGCGCACAGCGTCATCAAGGCCAACGGCCCGGGTGTGTTCCCCCACTCGGCCGACTACAACCGCCAGTCGAAGAACTTCGTCGTCGGCTCGCTGAAGCACAGCACGATCTCCACCGTCGGCCTCGACGGAACGGTGCGCACCCTCGTCGACGACCCGAGCCTGGTGTCCGTCCAGGCCGTCCGCGTCGACCGCGACAGGCACCGCGTGCTGGCCAGCAACGTGGACTACGGCCTCGCCGACCGCTCCTCCAAGGAGACCACCTTCCGCGTCGCCGGAGTGGGCAGTTACGACCTGGCCGGCGGACGGAAGCATTGGTACGCCGATCTGGCCAAGGTCGCCGCCGACGGCAAGCAGCACCTGATCGCCGACGTGACGGTGGCCCCCGACGGCACCGCGTACGCCGTCGACCAGCTCACCCCCACGGTGTTCCGCATCGACCGCAACGGCCGCGCCTCGGTCCTCCTGCGCAGCGATCTCCTGAAGGGAACCGTCGACGTTCCCAACTTCCTGTCCGGCATCGGGATGACCGCGGTGGCCTGGACGCCCGACAACCGCCTCATCATCGCCAAGGCCGACGGCTCTCTGGTCCGGGTACCGCTCAACCACCCCGAGCGGGCACGGAAGGTCGAGCTCTCCAAGCCGCTGGCCGCCCTCACCGCCGGCATCCGGGTGCTGCCCGACGGCTCCATCGCAGCGGTCAGCAGCGGCCTCCTGACCGGCAAGCCCGCCCAGATCCAGCGGGTGCGCCCCTGCGGCGACTGGAAGTACGCCACGGTGAATGTCACCGACACCGTGACCGCCCCCGTCACCAGCGGCATCGCCGCGGGTCCCCACGGGTCGACGTTCGCCCTCAGCGGTGGGCTGCCCGACCTGCTCATGGGCAAGCCCAACAACGGATTCACCCTGACCCCCGTCAAGGTCAGGAACTGATCAGCGGGTCGTAGCACAGGATGTGACTGAGCGCTTCGGTTGGCGGTTCGCCAACCGAAGCGCTCAGTGTGTGCGGGGAGCAGTCCTTTACGGAAGCCGCGCCAGGAGCCACTCGCACAGTTCGGCGGTGACCTGTGTGTGGGCAGTGGTGGTGGAGGAGCACAGGAACTCGTCCAGCTCGCTCTCCTCCGGGTCGAGACCGTCGATCTTGACGTAGAGGTCGTCCTGGTTGCCGATGTCCCGGATGGCGACGGCGCTGACCGAAGGGACGAAGCAGACCGTCGGGTGCCGCAGATCGGTCCTGCCTCCCTTCTCCTCCAGAGCCTTGGCGATGATCTGGTAGGAGTCGAGGGTGCCGCCGGGGGCGCCGTCGAGTTCCGGGAGCCCGTCGGTCTTGACGGTCTTCGAGGCAGGCGGCAGCAGTCGCCTGAGTTCAGCGACCGTGACACCGTCGCCGGCGGCCTGGGTGTAGAAGGTGGAGCCGGGGAAGGCGATGAGGCCGGTGCTCTTCAGGGCCATCTCGCCGGGTGGGACGTCGATTCCGTTGCCGTTGCCGGTGCCGTTGGCGACGGCGATCTTTCGTGGAATCCGAGGCCAGTCGCCGACTGCGCTCAACGCTTCGAGGAACTTGTCGCGCATCGGGTCCCGCCGGACCGAGCCGTCCGCGCTGTTGTAGTGCCGCCACAGCATCTGCCGGGAGGCCGGGCTGTTCATCTGCTTGGCGAAGGGATTCTCCTGGCCCGGGATGAAGTGGGCGAACGCCTGGATCGCGATGGGGATCACGCCGCCGCGGTGGGGGGTGTCGTAGGAGAAGTACAGACCGGTGCGGTGGTCCATACGCTGCGTCTCGAGTCGGGCCAGGGCATAACGCGTAATCAGACCGCCCATGCTGAACCCGCCGACGGCCAGCGGGGTGTTGTCCCGCTGCTCGGCGACGGTGCGCAGGATGGCTTCTTGCGCGGCTTCGGCGTTGTCGAGGATGGACGCGGTGCGCTCGTCGAAGCCGAGCAGGATCACGGTCCTGCCCTGCTGCCGCAGCTTGGTGATCAGCGGGTAGTCCCGGTCGAGTCCCGCGTAGAGCCAGTCCAGGTTGCTCCTGCCCAGATTGAACCCGTCGGCCATGATGACCGGCCGTTCGACACCATCTGAGCCCTCGCCGTAGTAGACCCGCGCGAAACCGTTCGGCAGATCCCACTTCTGGTCCGGGTCCGGTACGGGATACGGCATCGGCGGTACGGACGCGATCCGCCCCCCGAGCGTCAGGTTGCCGATCTCCTGCTCGTTGCCCTGTTCAGCGGCCAATGCCACTCCTCATGTTCGCGCGTGCGTGTGGCGCCCCCGGCGGACCGGGAGCGCCACAGACAGGCGGGTGGGAAACGTGATGTCGGGAACATCATCACCACCCCGGCTCGGGGCGCCCCGGTGACTCACTGCAACCGTCACCCAGACGGCTGAGCTGAATTTCAGGGGTGCGTCATGCCTCCGCCCGGTCGAGCTCCTCGTCCAGCGACATGGCCGCTGTGATCAGTGCCAGATGCGTGAACGCCTGGGGGAAATTGCCCAGTTGCTCGCCCGTGGGACCGATCTCCTCGGCGAACAGGCCGACATGGTTGGCGTAGGTGAGCATCTTGTCGAAGGCGTACCGGGCCGGGGCGAGCCTGCCCGCGCGGGCAAGTGCGTCCACGTACAGGAAGCTGCACAGCGAGAAGGTGCCCTCGCTGCCGCGCAGTCCGTCCGGGGAGGCGGCCGGGTCGTAGCGGTAGACGAGGCTGTCGGAGACCAGTTCTGCGTCCATCGCGTCCAGCGTCGACAGCCAGCGGGGGTCCTTGGGCGACACGAATCCCACGGTGGGCATCAACAGCAGGGACGCGTCCAGGACTTCGTCCCCGTAGTGCTGGACGAACGCCCGGCGGTCACGGCTCCAGCCGCGGTCCATCACCTGCTTGAGCACGGCATCACGGGCGGCGGTCCAGCCGGGCACGTCGGCCGGGCGGGCGAGTTCCGTGGCCAGCCGGATACCGCGGTCGAAGGCCGTCCAGCACATCAGACGGCTGTACGTGAAGTCCTTCTGGCCGCCGCGGGTCTCCCAGATGCCCTCGTCGGGCCGGTCCCATGTCCCGGCCAGCCAGTCGAGCAGTCCGGCAACGACCTGCCAGCCGTCATAGCCGGCGAGGAGGACGACGTTCCTGGTCTCCGCGAGCGCGTAGACGGCCTCGCCGTAGATGTCGAGCTGGAGCTGGTCGGCGGCCCCGTTGCCGACCCGTACCGGAGCCGAGCCGCGATAGCCCTCCAGGTGGCCGAGCACCTCCTCCGCGAGGTGAGGGTCGCCGTCCACCCGGTACATGATCTGCAGCGGCTCACCGGTGACGGTCTTGCCCGCCTTCAGACGCGCACCGAGCCAGAGGCGGAAGGCGTGGGCCTCCTCTTCGAATCCGAGGTCGACCAGAGCCTTCACGGACAGGGAGCCGTCGCGCACCCAGGTGTAGCGGTAGTCCCAGTTCCGTTCGCCGCCGACCTGCTCCGGCAGCCCCATCGTGACCGCCGCCACGGGTGCGCCGGTCGGCGCGTACGTCAGGAGCTTGAGCGTGATCGCGGAGCGGTGAACCATCTGCTGCCAGCGGCCCCGGTAGCGGCTGCGGCGGATCCACCCGTGCCAGAAGTCCCGGGTGTCGTCGAACGCCTGCCGTCCGTCGTGCTCGGTCATCGGTGGCGGCTGCTCGCCACCGGGTTCGCACACGGTCAGCATCGCGGCGGCCCGCTCCCCCTGCCGCAGCACCACCGTCGACACTGCGTCCTCCCCGTCGCGCTCCAGCGTCACCCCTCCTATGGTCTGCAAAAAGGCCTCGGCGCCCGGCCCGCTGAAGTGAGCGACTCCGGACTCCAGGGTCAGCCGGTGCTCGGCACGGCCGTAGTCGAACCGCGGTCTGCACTCCAGGGCGAAACGGACGGTGCCGCGCGTCACCCGCATCACGCGCACCATGCGGTGCCGGGCCGTGGGCAGTTCGGGGAGGTCCAGGGGCATGAAGTCGAGGACCTCGCCCACCCCGTCGGCCGTGAGGAATCGGGTGACCAGGATGGCCGTGTCCGGCAGATAGAGCTGCCGGACGGTGGCGTCGGGCGCATCGGCGGTGATCGCGAAATGCCCGCCGCGTTCAAGGTCGAGCAGCGCCGCGAACAGGCTCGGCGAGTCGAAGCGCGGCGTACAGAACCAGTCGACGACGCCCTCGGAGGAGACGAGGGCCGCGGTCTGCAGATCCCCGATGAGCCCGTGGTCCGCGATGGGCGGATAGCTGCGCATGGTGATCCTTCCGCAAGGCCCCCACGACTTCAACCAACGCTATGGCACCCCTGCCGCAGGGGCACTCCGGAGCCTTGCGGCACGGAACAGGGTCCGGCCCGCTGCCCCGGCGCGCCCCCCGCGTCACAATGGTGGTGAGGAGCACGCGCCTGCCCAGCTGAGAGGCGGGACCTTCAGTGCCGTACATAGCCGTGACCGCCCTGAGCCACGTGGGGCTGATCCGCGAGCACAACGAGGACAGCCTGGTCGTCGGGCCGTGGACGCTGTGCGGCACCGTGACCGAGAACCCTCAGACCCTGGTGTTCCCGCTCGGCACGCCGCTCGTCGTCGCGGTGGCCGACGGGCTCGGCGGGCAGCCCGCCGGTGAGGTGGCCAGTGCGCTGGTCGCCCGCCAACTCGCCTCGTTCGGGCCTTCCTTGGACGGTGAGGCGACCCTCCGTGACGCGCTGGACGTGTGCAACGAGTCGGTGTACGCGGCTGCCGACGGCCGACCCGAACTGGCCACGATGGGGACGACGGTGGCGGGTGCCGTCGTGCTCGCGGAGTCACTGCTGACGTTCAACGTCGGGGACAGCAAAGTGTACGAGGCTGCCGGGGACGGGCTTCGCCAGGTGAGCGTGGACGACAGCCCGCCGCCGGAGCCGGGGCGGCGCACGACGTCGGCCGTCACACAGACGCTCGGCGGGCGCCTCGAATTCGAGGCCGTCACGGCCCATGTGAGGGCCTCGACGCTGTCGACGGGCGATCGCTACCTGATCTGCACCGACGGGCTGACCGATCCGTTGCCGGACGACGTGATCGACGAGCTGCTGCGGGTGCATGACGACGGGAGGGCGGCGTTCGAGCTGTGGAAGGCGGCGATCGAGGCGGGGGGTCCGGACAACATCACGCTGGCGCTGGTGCGGCTGAGCGAGTAGAGCGCGCGCCTGCGGCGGGCTCCACGCGGCGGAGCCGCACATCGATACAGCCCCGACCCGCCCTCCCCCAGACTCCGTCCGGGGGACCCCCAAGCTCCCCGAATGCGACCTTCGGCCGCATGTCCTCAAACGCCGGACGGGCTGAAATTCAGCCCCTCCGGCGTTTGAGGAGGTCCAACCCGCCCTTATCCCAGCGCGCCTGATTCTTCGTCATGCCCCGGGCTGACACGGCCTCCTCCACCGGTCTCCCCTCACCACGTCCCCAGGATGATCCCTCGCGCCCACAGGCAACTCACCGCCCTCTCATGCCCTCTTCCGGCTCGGAATCCCGAACCTCAGGAAGGGACGCAGCGTGAGTACGAGCCATGCGAGACACGCGGCACTGGCCATAACGGTGATCGGGGCCGTACTGGCGCCCGTGTCACCGGTGTTCGCCGTCGAGCCGCCGCCATTGGTGGACCTCCGGGCAGATGTGAACCGGGACGGACGGGTGGATGTCAGCGGCGCCACCGACACGGACGGTGAGGACAGTTGGGCCCCCGGGAGGGGCGCGGTCTTCCTGCCCAATATCGACGACGACAGCAAGCGGTGCGCCGTGAAGGGCCCCGGCGGCAAGCCGCTGCCGGACGCCAAACTCGCCGCCTGCAACGACGCTTCCGACGCCAAGGTGAACGGCGCCGACGACCTGGCCGACCTGGCGCGGGTGCGTTCCGTGCCGATGACGAAGCTGCCCGCCACCGCGACAGGCGCGCTGCGGGTCGTCAACGGCGGCAAGAACACCCGCGTCTTCCTCAAGCGCACCACCGGCTGGGCCCTGGTCACCGCGAAGACCCGGCTGTCCGCCGCCGAGCTGCGCTCCGGTGCGGAGCTCGGGGTCGAGAGCACCGACGTCATACGGGACAGCAAGGTCTGGGACGGCCGGGCCGTGATCCGGCTGACCGTGACCTCCGGCGGGAAGAGCACGTCGGACGATGTCACCCTGCGCGTCGCCCCGCTGCTCACCCACCATCACCTGCAGAACGCCCAGCAGTTGATGGTCACCAAGGTGCCGGGGAAGGACTATTACGCGCGCAGGCAGCAGGCCTTCGTCAAGGGCCTTGCCGCGCAGGCCAAGACGGCGGGGCTGTCCAAGCCGCTGGTGACCTTCGAGAAGTACGGGGACATCTGGGCGCAGGACTTCGTCGAGCCCGGCTATGTGAGCATGGCCGGTCCCGGCGGGCGGCAGCAGGTCATGCGCGTGATGCTGCGCTCCGCGCAGGCGGACCGCACGGCGGGCCGGGAGCTGTTCGAGAAGCTGCGTGGCAACGGCGTCGGTGTGGTGCAGGTGTCCGGGGTCCGTGACTCGGAGGAGTGGACCCTCAACTCGATGGGGAATCTGGAGACCATCCCTCCGTACAGCCAGGGCGGCCGGTCCTTCCCCGCCGGGCGCATCATCATGGGCGAGCGCAAGGACAACGGCTCCAAGCCCGCACAGGCCATGCGTACGCTGCTGAAGTCCCAGGGCTTCCAGGACCCGCTGCTCCTGGACACCTCGTGGCTGCACGTGGGCCACGTGGACGAGTTCGTCCAGTTCCTCCCGGCCGACACCCCGCGTGGCTGGAAGATCGCGATCGCCGACCCGGATGCCGGGCTGCGGCTGCTGCGCGAGGCGAAGGCGGCAGGTCACGGCAGGACGCGGATGTTCTCGGTGCCGGGCAGCAAGGACCTGCCCGCCCCCAAGGAGACCATCGACCAGGCACTCGCCTCGAAGTGGCTGGTGGCCGACAACACCATGGCCGCGAAGCGGATCACGGCGAATCTGGCGGTGCTCATGCGCGAGACGGGCGCGACCGAAGCCGAGGTCGTGCGGGTGCCCGCCCTGTACACGCGGGGTACGGGCGAGGAGAGCGGTGACAGCATGCCGCGGCTGACGCGGATGGGCGCCGGCCAGGCACCGGACGCGGTCCGCGAGTACGGCCAGCAGAAGGAACTCTCTCGGCACCGCGCGGGCGGCGCCGCCGCGGAAACCGTCATGACCAGCGCCTACGTTCCCGGGGCGGTCAACGGGATCGTGCTCGGCAGGAACCGCTATCTGGCTCCGCGGCAGTGGGGACCGGTCGTCGGCGGCAAGGACATCTTCACCACCGCCGTGACCGCCGCGTACACGGGCGCGGGCATGAAGGTGTCGTACCTCGACGACTGGCACACGTATCACGTCGGCATGGGCGAGGTGCACTGCGGAACGAACACGCTGCGCGATGCCTCGGCCGCCTGGTGGAAGCCGTAGCCCGTCGGACAGCAGGGGTGCGCACGTCCGTCACCGCGCGCGTGCGCACCACCCCGCCGGTCAGGTCTCGCGCGGCGACAGGGTGACGTCCGCCCACACCTGCTTGCCGCCGCTGAGCGGCACGGAGCCGTACGACGCCGACACCGCCTGGACGAGCAGGATGCCCCGGCCGCCGGTCGCGTCCCAGTTCACGTTCGATGGTTTGACGGGCGCGCGCGGAGAGGCGTCGCTCACCGCCACCCGAAGGCGCGCCCCCGCGAGTGTGAAGTCGAGGCGCACCTGGCCCTGGGTGTGGACGAGGGCATTGGTGACCAGCTCGGAGACGACCAGCAGGATGGTGTCGGCCTCCTCCGTCACCTGCCAGGAGCGCAGGGTGCGGGAGGTGAAGCGGCGCGCGTGGGCGACGGCGTCGGGCAGTCGCCACACGGTCCAGCTCACCCGCAGCGGCCGCACCCCGATCCCGTCGTAGCGCAGGAGCAGCAGGGCCACGTCGTCGTCACGCCGGTTGGAGCCGCCGAGCAGATCGTCGGCCATCCGCCCGGCGTCGGACGGGTCGGCGGCGGACAGTAGGTCGCACACGCGGCGCATGCCGTCGTCCAGGTGCAGGCTCGACGACTCGACCAGGCCGTCCGTCAGCAGGGCGAGTACCGCGCCGGGGGCCAGCGCGACCGCGGTCATCGGGAACTCCGCCTCGGCGAGTACGCCCAGCGGGGGTCCGCCCTCGATGGTCACCTCCCGGGTGTGGCCGTCCGGCGTCCGCAGCAGAGGCGGCAGATGCCCGGCCCGTACGCACCAGGCGTTGCCCTCCTCCATGTCGATGGCGACATAGCAGCAGGTGGCGAACAGGTCGGTCTCCATGCCGACGAGCAGGTGATTGGCGCGGGAGACCACCACGTCGGGCGGGTGGCCCTCCACCGCGTAGGCCCTGATGGCGGTACGCATCTGGCCCATGATCGTCGCGGCGCCCGCGTTGTGTCCCTGGACGTCCCCGACGACCAGCGCCACCTGGTTCTCGGAGAGCGGGATCACGTCGTACCAGTCGCCGCCCACGGCGAGGCCCACCGTCGCGGGCAGATAGCGGGCGACGGCGACGGCTCCGGACAGCCGGGGAAGCTTGCGGGGCAGCAGGCTGCGCTGGAGCATCGTCGCGAGCTCGTGCTCGGCGTCGAGCGCACGGGCGCGCATCAGGGCCTGTCCCACCAGGCCCGCGGTCGCGGTGAGCAGGGACCGCTCCTCGGTACCGAAGGCGTGCGGCTCGTCCCATCCGATCAGGCAGGCGCCGACCACCCGGCCTTCGGCGGGGAGCGGCAGCACGGCGAGGCCGCCGGGTCCGATGCCCGCGAGGTTCGGCTCCAGGCTGGATCCCGCCGTCCACAGGCTCATGCGGCCCTCGCGCAGCGCGGCCTCCAGCGTGGGCAGGGCGCGGGCGGGCGCGTCGGGCCACTCGGAGCGCCATTCCGAACGCCACAGTTCCGGCCAGGCGTCGGGTTCCGGCGGGTCGAGGACCGAGACCACCAGCCGGTCGCCCTCCAGTTCGGCGAGGGCCACCCGGTCGGCTTCCAGCGGGTCGCGCAGGGCGGACACCACCGCCCGGCTGACGTCCCTGACGGTCATCGCACCGGCCAGCGCGACGGACAGCCGCTGCACCTTGGAGACCTCGTCCGCGCTGGGCCGCAGATGCGCGGCGTCGGCGACGACTCCGAGGACCCGCTCGGGCCTGCCGCCGCGCTCCGCGAGCCGCCGGGCGCGCAGGCGCAGCCAGCGCAGCTCACCCGTGGGGCGGCGGATACGGAATTCCAGCTCTCGGCCGGTGGAGGTCATATGGCCCGGCTCGACGATGGACATGAGCGCGGGCAGATCGTCGGGGACGGTGTGTTCGAGCAGCGTCTCGACACGTCCGTCGAAGTCATCCCTGGGGATGTCGACCAGATCGAGCACCCGGTCGTCCGCGTCGATCTGCCCGGTGTTCAGGACCAGGGTGAAGGAGCCGACGGAGAAGCGGTCCAGAGCGGGTCCCAGAACCGCGCGGCGGCCCGTACGGCCGATGGCGTGACTGTTCGGTTCGCCGCCCGCTTCGAGCCATGCGGCGACCTGGTCGGCGTAGAGCTCCAGGAAGTTGCGCCGTTCGGCGTCGAAGCCGTCGGCGACCTCGTCGACGACGACCAGGCAGCCGAGCGGACTGCCGTTCGCTCCGAGCGGCAGCGCGCCCAGCGAGACATGGGCGGGCAGGGTCTCGGGAGGGCTTTCGCCGTACGAGGCGAGTCCCGTTGCGTTGAGCCACAGGGGGCGGCCGGTACGGAAGGCGTCCACGACGGGAGCCCGGCCGGACAGGGAGTAGCTGGGCGACAGCCCGTACAGGGCACCGGAGCCCCCGGCCGATTCGGCCAGCTGGAGGGTGTCGTGCTGTTTGCCCAGCACATAGACAGCGGCCAGCGCCGCCCCGCCGAAAACCTGGATCCGCTGGGTCACAGTCCGCAGCGCCCCCGTGCTCGCGCTCTCGTCGGACGTTTCATCATCCCTCGCCTCCGACCGGGCCCTGTCGGCCGCGCCGCGCTCAGAGGCGGCCCACCCACCTCGTCACGCGTCCTGGACCGGTCGGTTCCAGCCTAGGGAAGGCGCGCGACGTGTGCGGGGTTCCGCGAGTGTTCACCAGTTCCCGGCTTCCCGCCACCCCCTGGGCGCAAGCCGCCCGGCCGGTCCCGCCGGGCCGCTCCTGGCGGGGCGGCGGGACCGGCCGGTACTCGGTCCTTGGCTCAGTCCTTGACGCGGTCCATGACATCGCCCAGATCGACGAACTTGAACCCGGTGGCCTCCCGCTCGCCCTCTGCCGGTGTGTCGTGGCCGTCCTGGACGACGAGCAGGCCGTGCGGGTACTTCCTGCCCAGCGGCGCGTTGAGCACGGCGGCGCCGTCGCACTCCTCGGAGCCGTCGAGGGCTCCCGTGGCCGCGGCGACCCGGAAGCCGCCCTCGTACTCGTTGTCGTCCTCCAGCTCGCGGTCGTACAGCGCGAAGGTGTTGTCGCCCTGGCTGGAGGCCATGAGGTAGCCGTCGCCGTCGCGCTCGGTGAGCAGCGTCAGCCCTTCGACGTCGGCCGCGAGACGCTTGCCGCCGAAGCCGGGGTCGGCTCCCGCGGTGCACTCCTCGGTCTCCTCGTCGTAGACGCCCGGGATGCCGAACTCGCGTACCTTGTCGACGAGTTGGGGCCGACCGGTCAGATCGGCGCGCAAGCGCCAGATGCCGACGTCCTCCTGCCCGGCGTAGAGCATGCCGCTGGCCGGGTCGACGACCATGCCCTCGACCTGGGGCAGCTCACCGGGTTCGGCGCACGGGGTCCAGGAGGAGCCGTCGGGCAGCCGGAAGGCGGACGGCAGGTCGAGGGTGCGCAGCTTGCGGTAGCCGACGGTGCCGCCGGGCCGGGCGGTCAGCTCCAGCAGGGCGACGGCGGTGCGGTTGCGGCGGCTGACCAGGGCGTACGAGCGGCCGCTGGCCCTGTCCGTCCAGGTGGCCAGGCCGTAGGCGGTCTTCTGGTCGTTGATCTCGTCCTGGCCCGTGGAGAACACCGGCGCGGCGGCGGGGTCGGTGACATCGGTGAGCGGTCCGCCGGGACGGTCGCGGTCGATGCGGTAGACGCGCAGCCGGTCGTTGCCGCGGTCGGTGGTCACGGCGATGTCGGCCTTCTGGGAGCTCAGCCGTAGCCCCTGGACCAGGTCGACGTTGTTGAACCTGCCCGGGGCGTCACCGGGCCGCGGCCCGGCGGGCGCCGGGATCGACTGCACCTGGCGGGCGTCGAGGTCGTAGACGCGCAGTCCGCCCTCCTTGGCGGTGGCGATCACCAGACTGCGACCGGGGTCGGCGGCGTTGCGCCAGATCGCGGGGTCGTCGGCGTTGGCATTGCCGCCCGCCTCGTCGTCGTACAGCGTGGGCGTCTCCGCCCGGGGTGTGACGGCGGGCAGTGAACCGGAGGCAGGGGTACGCGCCTCGGCGGGCACGGCCGCGGCGAGCACCGCGAGAGACGTGACCAGTACGAGGGCGGCCGGCCGGACGGAACGGGGCCTGCTCACGAATGTGCTCCTCAGTGTCGGGAACATGACGATCAGTCACGTGAGCGTGTAACCGGGGGATGGCGGCCGGGCGTCGGGCACGGGATGCCCGCATGTGCGGGCCGTGAATTCGCCGCGACGGCGGAGCAGCCCCGGGCCGACTAGGTTCTGCCCGGTCGATCAGGCCGGGTCAGTGAGCGGGGTCTGGTGCGTGCAGCTGCAAGGCGGAGGATGGAGCCGACGCGGAGCGTCGGCGACTGACGACAACGCAGCGGATGTGCGTGCCGGGGCACGCGAGCCCGGCAAGATCGGCCGGACAGGACCTGGGGCCCGGGGCTGCTCCGTTGAGCGGTCGGACGCGGTCACCGCGGTCCGCCGCGATCAGCAGGTAAAGGGAGGTGCGGGAGGTCCTGCGACCGCCCTCAGGTCACGTCCGACATCTTCGGCATATCGCCGGCGGTCGTGGTCATGTCGATCACCGAGAACGCCGCGCCCTGCGGATCGGTCAGCGCCGCGAACCGCCCGAACGGGCTGTCCATCGGCCCGAACCGGAGCACCGCGCCGCGTTCGGTCGCCTTGGCCACCGCCGCGTCGCAGTCCTCGACGGTGAAGTACACGTTGAGGTACGCAGGCACCTCCGGCGGGAACTCCTCCCCCATCTTCATCCGCCCCAGGACCGTGTCGTCGCCGAGGTTGTAGATGGTGAAGTCCAGATCCTTCATCTCCGGGTCCTCGACGCGCTGCACCTTGTACGGGAAGACGGCGGGGAAGAAGGCGTCCGCCTTCTCGGGCTCGCGCGTGAAGACCTCGGCCCAGGCATACGCGCCCGGTACGGCCTTCTCCTCGAAGCCCTCGTGGACACCCGCCTGCCACACCCCGAACGCGACACCGCCAGGGTCGCGGGCCAGCAGCATCGAACCGAAGTCGCCGACCTGCATCGGCTCCATCAGCACCTCGCCCCCCTTGTCACGGATCTTCGCGGCCGTGGCGGCGGCGTCCGGCGACGCGAGATACAGACACCACGCCGACTGCCCCTCCGCGCCGGGCATCGGCGGGACGACAGCGGCCACCGCTTTGCCGTTGACGTAGGCCTGCGTGTAGTTGCCGTACTCCGACTGCGCCTCCCCGAACGTCCAGCCCAGCACATCTCCGTAGAAACTCTTCGCACCCTCGACGTCGCTGAACATCGCGTCCGCCCAGCACGGCGTGCCCTCAGGTAGTGCGGCCATGGCTATGACTCTCTCCTGCTCGATGGTTTGTCCCCGCTTGTCACGCTAGCCATTCCGGGGCCAACCCGCGCGGTGAACGCCTGACACATCCGGTGAGATTCAGGTCCGCCGGGCCCCCAGGCCCGGGGCGCCCCACACCGGGAACCAGCGGGCCAGGTCCGTCTCGATGCGCAGGTCGTCGGTGAGCAGCGCCCTGGTCTGGAGTTCCAGGGCGCTGTCGCGCTTCTCGACCGCGCCGGGCAGCGGCGCGAAGGGGTAGAAGGTGCCGCGTTTGTAGAGGTAGACGAGGGCCAGGGGGCGATCGCCCGCCGTCTCGCGGAAGACCATCAGGGAGCAGAGCAGCTGGGGGCCGAATCCCGCTTCCTGGAGAAGGGTGTTGACCGCGTGGAGGTCGTTGACCAGGGAGGCCGTGTCCTCGGCGGGCTGGCGGGCGAGGAGCCAGGTGTAGCCGTACGCGTCCTGACTGAACTCGACCGGGACGCCGCCGCGACCGGTGTCCGCGTCCAGCAACTCCCGTACATCCTGCTGGAGTTGTGCGAAGGCGCCGCCCTCCACGCTGGCGAAGCACACCGATCCGATACCGGTCGGGGTGAAACCGGCGCCGGCCTGGAGGGTGATCGCGGCCCCGGGCAGGCCGAAGAGCTGGTCGAGATCGGGGCGTACGGGCTTGCTGCGGCCGAGGATGGTGTCGAGGAGTCCCACGAGGTACCTCAGTTCGTCGGCATCTGCGTCTTACGGACGGGCCAGCTGCGCCGAGATCCTGGCCAGCTGGTCCAGGCGCTGCTCCAGCGTCGGGTGCGAGGAGAACAGGCGGCTCAGGCTCTGCTTCGAGGAGAACGCCGGCGCGAACCAGAAGGCGTTGTACGGCTCCGCCTTGCGCAGATCCTCCGTCGGGATCCTCGCCATCTCGCCCGTCACCTTGGTGAGCGCGGACGCGAGCGCCGAGGGGCGGCCGGTGAGCAGCGCGGCGGCACGGTCGGCGGACAGTTCGCGGTAGCGGGAGAGCACGCGGGTCAGCAGGAAGCTGATCACGTAGACGACGGCGCTGACCACCGGCACAAGGATCATGGCGATGGCGGCGTTGGGGTCGCGGCTGCTGTCCGCCCGGCCGAAGCCGCCCCAGAGCGCGATACGGGTCATCACGCCCGCCAGCACACCCAGGAACGACGCGATGGTCATCACCGCGACATCGCGATGGGCGACATGCGACAGCTCGTGCGCGAGGACCCCTTCCAGTTCCTCCGGCTCCAGGCGGCGCAGCAGGCCGGTCGTGGCGCAGACCAGGGCGGTCCTCTCGTTGCGACCGGTGGCGAACGCGTTGGGCACATCGCTCTGGGCGATCGCGACGCGCGGCTTGGGCATGTCGGCGAGCGCGCAGATCCTGTCGACGACGCCGTGCAGCTCGGGCGCCTGCTCGGGGGTGACCTCACGCGCGCCCATGCTGAAGGCCGCGATCCGGTCGCTGAACCAGAACTGCGCGACGAACACAGCGCCCGCGATCAGCAGGATGAGCGGCCAGGAGCCCCGCAGGATCGCCAGCAGGGCGCCCACGAAGACGACATAGAGCAGCCCGATCAGGAACATCGTCGTCACCATGCGCGTGGTGAGTCCGTGATCCGGGGCGTAGCGCGAAAGAGGCCGGTTCGCTGGCATCTGATCACTCTCCGGGCGGTGCCGTTTCTCGTTCCCCCCTGAATAGATTGTGCTCCTTTCCCATCTATTTCCGGCATAAGTTCACGGAGCCGAGACCCCGGCTTCCGGCGCATTGGTTCGACATGTGTCAACATAGACATATGTCGAATGCGAAGGTGCTGCCCCTGCTGGAGCCGAATGGCGAGCCCTGCTGCCCGCCGCTGACCGAACGCCCCCTCACGGCGCAGGAGGCGGTCCGCACCGCGGCCATGTTCAAGGCCCTCGGCGACCCGGTCCGGCTGCGGCTCTTCTCGGCGGTCGCCTCGCACGCGGGCGGCGAGGCGTGCGTCTGCGACATCTCCGACGTCGGCGTCTCCCAGCCGACTGTCAGCCACCACCTGAAGAAGCTCAAGGACGCGGGCCTGCTCAGCTCGGAGCGGCGCGGCACCTGGGTCTACTACCGGGTCGAGCCGTCCGTGCTGGCCGCGATGGGCCACATCCTGGGTCGGTACGCCGCCTGAGCAACCGCCGGTGCCGCACCTGCGGCATCACTCGCGCAATCTCTTGACATGTTCCTGCCTCGACGCTGAGATGTGGTGACTTTCGTTCGCCCCCGTTTGTTTGTGCGCCATTGACCCCCTCTGGAGCCGCACATGCACACCGAACGACACACCAGACACACCCTCAGAGAGCGCCTGGCGGCCGTCACCGCCGCGTTAGCCCTCCTCACCGGCGGGGCCGCGGCCACGACGCTCGCCACCGTCACCGCGCAGGTCGCCGCCGCGCCCCCGGCAGCGGCCGTCGACAACGGCCTCGCCCTGACGCCCCAGATGGGCTTCAACAACTGGAACTCCACCCACTGCCGGGCCGAGTTCAACGAGGCGATGGTCAAGGGCGTCGCCGACGCCTTCGTCTCGCAGGGGCTCAAGGACGCCGGATACACCTACGTCAACATCGACGACTGCTGGGCCCTTCCGCAGCGCGACGCGAACGGCAACCTCGTCCCCGACCCGGTGCGCTTCCCCAGCGGAATCAAGGCGGTTGCCGACTATGTGCACTCCAAGGGGCTCAAGTTCGGGATCTACTCCAGCGCCGGGACCAAGACCTGTGACGTCCAGGGTTTCCCCGGCGGGCTCGGGCACGAGCAGCAGGACGCCAACCTGTGGGCGTCCTGGGGCGTGGACTACCTGAAGTACGACAACTGCAACAACACCGGCGCCGACGCACGGCAGCGCTACAAGGCGATGGGCGACGCGCTCGAAGCGACCGGGCGGCCGATCCTCTACAGCATCTGCGAGTGGGGCGAGAACCAGCCCTGGAACTGGGCGGCGGGCGTCGGCAATTCATGGCGTACGACAGGAGACATCAGCGACTCCTGGTCCAGCATGATCGGCATCGCCCACCAGAACCAGGGACTCGCTCCGTATGCCGGGCGCGGGGCCTGGAACGACCCGGACATGCTGGAGGTCGGCAACGGCGGGATGACCGACACCGAATACCGCACCCACTTCAGCCTCTGGGCACAGATGGCCGCGCCACTGCTGATCGGCAGCGATCTGCGCAGCGCATCCGCCGCCACCCTCGCGATCCTGAAGAACACCGACGTGATCGCGGTCGACCAGGACGCTCTGGGCAGGCAGGGCACCGTCGTGTCCAGTTCCGGCGGTCTGGTGGTGATGTCCAAACCCCTGGCGGACGGAGGCCGTTCGGTGACCCTGACGAACGAGACCTCCTCGGCGCGAACGATCTCGACGACCGTCGACGCGATCGGGATCGGCGGTGCTTCCTCGTACGCGCTCAAAGACCTCTGGTCCAAGCAGACCGGCACCACCACGGGTGCCATCAGCGCTTCGGTGCCCGCCCACGGCACCGTGATGTACCGCGTGACGCCGGGCGCTCCCGTACCGCCCCCGGCCGGGGTCAACCAGCTCAGCGATCTGCCGTGGACATCGGCGATCAACGGCTGGGGGCCGGTCGAGCGCGACCGCAGCAACGGCGAACAGCGCGCCGGAGACGGCAGGACCCTCACCATCGGCGGGACGGCGTACGCCAAGGGCCTCGGCACGCACGCGGCGAGCGACCTCACGTATCACCTGGGCGGCACCTGCCGGTCCTTCAGCGTCGACGTCGGCGTGGACGACGAGTCGACGGCGGGCGGCTCGGCCGTCTTCCGTATCTACAGAGACAGTGCCCTGCTCGCGGACAGCGGGCTGCGGACGGCGAACGATCCGCCCAAGCGGATGAGCGCCGACCTCACCGGCGGTACGAAACTGCGGCTCGTCGTCACCGACGGCGGCGACGGCATCAACTACGACCACACCGACTGGGCGGACGCCAGGCTCGTCTGCGGCAACGGCCCGGCCGCCGGGACGCATGCGCTCAGCGACCTGTCGTGGACGTCGGCGGTCAACGGCTGGGGGCCGGTGGAACGCGACCTGAGCAACGGCGAGAAGCCCGCGGGCGACGGCAGGACCCTCACCGTGGGCGGCACGGCCTACGCCAAGGGCTTCGGCACCCACGCGGGTTCCACGATCACGTACTACCTCGGCGGCGGCTGCTCGGCCCTGACCACCGGTGTCGGCATCGACGACGAGGCGGGCGGTACGAACGGCTCCGTGGTCTTCCGGATCTACCGGGACGATGCGTTGGTCGCCGACAGCGGCCGCGTCACCGGAGCCGACGCGGCCAGACAGCTGACCGCGGATCTCACCGGCGGCCTGGAGGTCAGGCTGGTCGTCACCGACAGCGGCGACGGCATCGACTACGACCACGCGGACTGGGCGGCCCCGACGCTGAGCTGCGGCTGACCCGGAGCGAGAGGCGGCACTCTGCGCCGGCGCGACCGATGGCACACTGGCGGACGATTGTCCGAAGGAGCCCAGCTGTGCCGATGATCCGCAATCTCCGCCGTGCGGTGCGCCGCGCCTACCGCAGGACGGTGGACCTCTCTCACCCGTCCCGCTCCCCCCTGGGCAGCACCGTCGTCAACTGCGTGATCTACGAGAACGGCGTACGGCAGCCCGATGGTGCCCCCGTGGACGAGGCGCTGCGGCGGGTCCGCAAGACGGGCCGCGGCTTCGTGTGGATCGGGCTGCACGAGCCCTCGCAGACGGAGATCGCCGGTATCGCCGAGCTGTTCGGCCTGCACCCCCTGGCCGTCGAGGACGCGGTGCAGGCCCACCAGCGGCCCAAGGTGGAGCGGTACGAGGACACGCTCTTCGCCGTCTTCAAGACCTGCCGCTATGTCGAGCACGAGGAGCTCACCGCCACCAGCGAGGTGGTCGACACCGGCGAGCTCATGGTCTTCACCGGGCCCGACTTCGTGATCACCGTCCGGCACGGCAGGCACGGGTCACTCGGCCCGCTGCGGGAGGCCCTGGAGGCCTCGCCCGAGCAGCTGGCCAAGGGCCCGGCCGCCGTACTGCACGCGATCGCCGACCATGTGGTGGACGACTACCTCACCGTGGCGGACGCCGTACAGAACGACATCGACGCCGTCGAGACCGCCGTCTTCACCGAACACGCGGGCCGCGGCGACGCCGGCCGCATCTACCAGCTCAAGCGCGAACTGCTGGAACTCAAGCGCGCGGTGGCACCGCTGGACCGCCCGCTCCAGATCCTGACCACCCACTCGCTGCCGCCGTTCGGCCCGGACATGCAGCCGTACTTCCGTGACGTCGTCGACCACCTCAACCGCGTCTCCGAGCAGATCACGTCCTTCGACGGCCTGCTCGATTCGATCCTCCAGGCCCACCTCGCACAGGTGACGGTCACCCAGAACGAGGACATGCGCAAGATCACGGCATGGGCGGCGATCATCGCCGTACCGACGATGGTGTGCGGCGTCTACGGCATGAACTTCGACCACATGCCGGAGTTGCGCTGGACCTATGGATACCCGCTGGTCCTCGGCGTCATGGCGGTGGCCTGCTTCGTCCTTTACCGCAGCTTCCGCCGCAACGGCTGGCTCTGAGCGCCGCGCCGGCCGGGGCCGTCAGGTGGCGGCCCAGCCGGACCAGCGAGTCACGCTGATCACGACGACCGGCCCCTCAGGAGAACGCTCCCGGTACTGCACGTACTTGGCGCGCAGCAGCTCCATGACAGCGGAGAGCCGCTCACCCTCCTCGACCACCTCGGCATGCCCGTCGGCCCGCGCCCACCACAGCCGGGACCAGTCGTCCGCGTAGTGATCGGCGAGTGCCGACACCTGATCGTTGGCGCGGATATTGCGCAGCCGCCGCAGATCGCGAGTGCTCTTGGGCTTCTGGTCGACCGCGAAGCACACCAGGTCGCCCTCCACGGCGAAGGTGAACGGCACCAGATGCGGCGTGCCCTCGCTCCCGACCGTGGCCAGGCGGGCGACCGGTGCCGCCGCGAACCGCGCTCGCGCATCCTCGGGAGTCAGCCTCATCGGCCCGCCCGTTCCATCAGCGCGGGCAGGTCGGCGAAGGAGTCGAGGACATGGTCGGGGGTGCCCGAAGCCGACGCGTGGGTTTCCGGGAGGTACTTGCCCGTCTTGACCAGGACCCCGGTGATGCCGCAGCGCTGCGCCGCGAGGACGTCGGACTCGATGTCGTCGCCCACCATCAGGGCCTCGGACGCGGTGACTCCGAGGTGTGCCAGGGCGGTGGCGAAGAACGCCTCCGCGGGCTTGCCGGTGACTGTCGCCTCGACGCGGGCGGCTCGCTCCAGGCCGAGCAGGAAGGCCCCGGTGTCGAGGTCGAGGCCCCCTGACGTGCGCCAGTAGAGGTTGCGGTGCATGGCGATCAGCGGGATGCCGCGCTGGAGTTCGCGGAAGGCGCGGTTGAGACAGGCGTAGGTGAACTCCTTGCCCGCACCGCCGAAGACGACCACGTCGGGGGCGGTGTCGTCGGCCTCGGGGACGAGTGTCACGCCGTCGAGATCGTCCTGGACGTCGCCGCTGTTGAGGAACAGGCAGTGGGCGCCCGGGTGGTGCTCGCGCAGGTACGCGGCCGTGACGGCGGGGGCCGTGAGGATGTCACCGGCGGTGACCGGGTAGCCCGCCGAGGCGAGTTTCGCGGCGATCGTGGCGCGGGTGCGTGAGGTGTTGTTGGTGACCAGCGCCAGCGGGACGCCGGCGGCCCGCAGGCGCTGCATGGCCTCCACGGTTCCGGGCAGTGGCTTGAAGGACACGGTGAGTACGCCGTCGATGTCGATCAGGGCGGCTCCGATGCGTTCCATACGGAGGACCGTATCGCCGCCTAGTAAAATAGCCACAAAAGGGGCAATACGCGCGGGGAAGTGAACCACCGTGCTCTTCACCGACCGCACCGATGCAGGACGACAGCTTGCCGAAGCGCTACGGCACGTACAGGGGGAGGAGCCCGTCGTTCTGGGCCTGCCCCGGGGCGGAGTGCCGGTGGCCTTCGAGGTGGCGCGGGCGCTCGGGGCGCCGCTCGATGTGATCGTGGTCCGCAAACTGGGGGTCCCGTACCACCGGGAGCTGGGATTCGGGGCCATCGGCGAGGGCGGGGTGCGGGTCATCAGCGACGACATCGTCCGTATGAGCAGGGCGGGGCAGGACGAGCTCAAGTCGGTCGAGCGGGCCGAGGAGGCGGAGCTCGCGCGGCAGGCGAGGCGCTTCAGGGCCGACCGGCCGCGGCTCGCACTCACCGGCCGGACCGTGATCATCGTGGACGACGGGATCGCGACCGGCGCCACGGCCGCGGCGGCCTGCCAGGTCGTACAGGCACAGGGCGCGGGCCGCGTGGTGCTGGCCGTGCCGGTCGCACCGCCCGACGCCGTCGAGTGGCTGCGCGTTGAGGCGGACGAGGTGGTGTGCCTGTCCACGCCGCGCGCCTTCCGCGCCGTCGGCGAGTGGTACATGGACTTCTCACAGACTCCCGACGAGGAGGTCGCCTCGCTGCTCGCACAGGCGTCGGCGCACGGCGCCTCGACAGGCTCCGAGGCCGAGGTGGATGTGGACGCGGGAGGGGTCGCTCTCGCCGGGGACCTCACCCTGCCGGCAGGTGCCGCGGCGGTCGTGATGTTCGCCCACGGCTCCGGCAGCAGCCGCCACAGCCCCCGCAACCGCTTCGTGGCGGGCACCCTGAACCGGGCGGGCCTGGGCACGCTGCTCTTCGATCTGCTCACTCCCGCCGAGGAGTCGGACCGGGCCAACGTCTTCGACATCGAGACCCTGGCCCGGCGGCTGGCCGACGCCACCCGCTGGCTGCGGGACCGCGAATCCCTCCCGATCGGCTACTTCGGAGCGAGCACCGGAGCGGCGGCGGCGCTGCGGGCCGCCGCCATGACGGACTCCGGCGCGGACATCGGGGCCGTGGTCTCCCGCGGCGGCCGCCCCGATCTCGCCGGGCCCTCCCTCGGCGACGTACGCGCTCCCACACTCCTCATCGTCGGCGGCCACGACGCCCTCGTCCTCGATCTCAACCGCCAGGCACAGACGCAGCTGCACTGCGAGAACCGGCTGGAGATCGTGCCGGGCGCCACGCACCTCTTCGAGGAGCCGGGGGCCCTGGACCGGGTCGCCGAGCTCGCCCGGGACTGGTTCACCTCGCACCTGGCGGCGCAGAGCGTGGCCGGCTGAGCTCGTCGGCTCCCCGGTCGGACGCCTCAGCCGTCCCACTCGCCGACGACGAGGTCATCGCCGAGGGCCAGTTCGCCCGTCCGTACCACCGAGAACTTCGAGCCGAACGCCACACCGCCCTCGGCCACCCGCCGATAGCCCGCGAGCGTCCGCAGCGGCTCCGGGCCCGCCTTCGCGCCGCTGCTCTGGTCGACGAGGGTGACCGCACAGCGGATCGCGAGCTTCGCGTAACCGAGCTCTGCACTCCCGACGGTGATGCGCCGGGCCCGGTCCTCCGTATGCGGCTCGTCCCAGCCGTCGACCACGATGTTCGGGCGGAACCGGGTCATCGGCAGCGGGCCGGAGCCCGTCTGCGCGATCCGCCGGTTCAGCGCCTGAAGGGAGGAGACCGACAGGATGTGCACCGGGCTGCTGTCGGCATAGCCGGAGGTGCCGGGCGTCAACCCGTCCGTCAGGCGCCCGTGTTCCGGCGGCACGCACACGAGTCTGCTCGGTGTGCCCAGTACGCCGGAGAGCCAGTCGGCGGCTGCGCGGCCCTGGTCGATGCCCTGGTACGCCGTACCGAACAGCTCCACCCCGACCCGCGCCGACGCCCGGTCGACGTCGATACGGACGGGGTCAACACCCGGGGCGTGGAGCGTGAGTTGTCCGCCGTCGGCCGTGATCGCGGGGCGGACGACCGCAAGTCGTGGATCGCGCCGCTGGCTGCGGAACACCCCGTTCTCGCCGACCACCATGAAGCTGCGGTCATGAGCGAGACCCGCCGAGGTCATCAGCGCTTCTGTCAGCGCAACGCCCGCGCATCCCTTGACCGGATAGGACGTCAGTTCCACCACTCGGGGCACGGCGTCAGCGTACCCCTGGGCGGTGTCCCAGACCTGGGCGTTTGCCTAGACCTGGGCTATGAGCGCGTACCGTTCGTCCGTCACCGGGCGTCCCCACAACTGCGGGTCGTCGCTGAGTGGTTCGATGCGCAGCGCGGCCACGAGCGGGCGCACCGCGGCCGCCAGTGCCTTCGCGCCGACGCCGCCGTGCCACGGCAGGGACTCGGCTCCGGCCACATAGGGCATACCCGTCTGGCCCGCCTCGCGCCAGCAGCCCTCGATCAGGACCAGCACACCGCCCGGCCGCAGGCGCCGGACCCATTCGCGCAGGGCGGCTTCGGGATCAGGAAGGGTCCACAGCAGGTGCCGCGAGAGCAGGGCGTCATAACGCTCGTCGCCCGTCGGCGGCAGCGCCGCGTCGCCGACCAGGAAACGGGCCGCGAACCCCGCTGCGCCCAGCTTCGCGCGGGCCTCGTCGACCATGCGGGGCGCCAGGTCGACCCCGGTGACCCGGTGGCCCCACTCGGCGAGGAGCAGGGACAGGGACCCGGTGCCGCAGCCGACGTCGAGCACGTCGAGCACATCCGCCGGGCCGGACGGAACCCAGGAGCGCAGGCGCCCGGCCCATGCGGTGCGCGTCTGTTCGGCGCGCAGACCGTGGTCCGGCTCGTCGTCGAAGGCGGGCGCGGCGGCGTCCCAGTAGTCGGTGATCGAAACAGTCGTCCCAGTCATGCGAACAATCGTGCCAGCCGCCACTGACAATGCCCGTTGCCGTGCTACGTCTTCGCGATGAACAGGGCCAACGTCAGTACGGCGACACCACAGCCGTACAGAGCGAGCGTCACGGAGCGCGCCTCGGCGGACGGGTCCGTACCTCCGGCGCGGGAGAAGCCGCGCACGGAGGTCACGATCAGAGCGAGAGCTGCCGCGACGAAGACGGCGAACATGGAATCGGTCACGCGGCGACCGTCTCACGGGTCGTCAGATGCCGCATGCCGAGCTACTCCGTCCGCAGGAGACGGAAGGCCGGACGTCGGAAACGTCAGGCTCCCGTACGGAAGCCCGCGAGCGCCTCCGTCAGCCACTTCGTCCAGAACGTCTCCAGCTCGATCCCGCCCCGCAGCACCACATGCCGCAGCCGGTCCTGCTCCGTCGCCTGCCGGTCAGGTGGGAAGTCGCGCTCCTCGATCGCCAGATATTCCTCCAACTGGCGCCGATGCAGCCCCAGATGGCGTTCCAGCTCGGCCTCCAGACCCGCGCTGCCCACCACACCCGCAGCACGCAGCCGCAGCAGCAGCGGGTCGCGCGCCGGTCTGGGGTCCTCCGACCTCGCGACCCAGGCCGTCAGCTCCTCGCGGCCCGCGGGCAGAACCTCGTACTCCTTCTTCTGCCCGCGGGTGGGCTGCGCGGCGGGAAGGGCCCGGATATGGCCCGCCTGCTCCAGTTTCCCCAGCTCGCGGTAGATCTGCTGGTGCGTGGCCGACCAGAAGTAGCCGATCGACCTGTCGAAGCGGCGGGTCAGCTCAAGGCCGGACGAGGGCTTTTCGAGCAGGGCCGTGAGGATCGCGTGTGGGAGGGACATGGCCAGATCCTAGGGATGCCCTAGGGAGTGTCTTCAAAGTAGCGTCGTCCGCCCGAAGGGCGGGCCCGGCGGCGTCTGGTGCGTGCGATCGCAAGGCGGAGGATGGGGGTCCCCCCGCCGAAGGCAGGGGGAGAGTCCATGCGGAGCATCGGCGACTGACGACAACGCGGCGAGGGTGCGTGCCAGGCGTCGCCGGGCAGACGGGACTTTGAACACACGACCTAGAGCCTCGCCGCCAGCCGCGTGCCCTGATCGATCGCGCGCTTGGCGTCCAGCTCGGCCGCCACGTCCGCGCCGCCGATCAGGTGCACCGAGCGGCCCGCGGCGCTCAGTTCCTCGTACAGTCCGCGCTGCGGCTCCTGGCCGGCGCACAGCACGACGGTGTCGACGGGGAGCACGGTGGTCGTGCCGTCGACGCTGACATGCAGGCCCTCGTCGTCGATGCGCTCGTAGGTCGCCCCGGCCGTCATCGTCACACCGCGGTGCTTGAGTTCCGTCCGGTGGATCCAGCCCGTCGTCTTGCCCAGACCCGCGCCGACCTTGCTGCTCTTGCGCTGCAGGAGGTGGACGGACCGCGGCGGCTTCGGGCGCTCGGGTGCCCTCAGTCCGCCCCGCGCGCTGTAGCCGGTGTCGACGCCCCACTGCCGGAAGTACGTTTCGGCGTCCAGGCTTGCGCCCTCGCCGCCGTCGGTCAGGAACTCCGCGACGTCGAAGCCGATACCGCCCGCGCCGATGACTGCGACCCGCTCGCCGACGGGGGCTCCGTCGCGCAGGACGTCGAGGTAGCTGAGGACGCTCGGGTGGTCGACGCCCTCGATCTCGGGGGTCCTGGGCGTGACCCCGGTGGCGACCACGATCTCGTCGTACGCGGCGGACGCGAGCTCGTCCGCGGTCGCGCGGACGCCGAGGCGGACCTCGACGCCGTGCAGTTCGAGCTGCGTACGGAAGTAGCGCAGCGTCTCGTTGAACTCTTCCTTGCCGGGGATCCGCTTGGCGACGTTCAGCTGGCCGCCTATCTCGTCCGCCGCGTCGAAGAGGGTCACCTCGTGGCCGCGCTCGGCCGCCGAGACCGCGCAGGCGAGCCCCGCGGGACCCGCGCCGATCACGGCGACGCGCTTGCGCAGCCGGGTCGGGGAGAGCACCAGCTCGGTCTCGTGGCAGGCGCGCGGGTTGACCAGGCAGGAAGTGATCTTCCCGCTGAAGGTGTGGTCCAGGCAGGCCTGGTTGCAGCCGATGCAGGTGTTGATGGTCTCCGCGCGGTCCGCCTGCGCCTTGGCGACGAATTCGGGGTCGGCGAGGAACGGGCGGGCCAGCGACACCATGTCCGCGCGGCCCTCGGCGAGCAGCTGCTCGGCGACCTCGGGGGTGTTGATGCGGTTGCTGGTGACCAGGGGGACGGAGACGGAACCCATCAGCTTCCTGGTCACCCAGGTGTACGCGCCGCGCGGCACCGAGGTCGCGATGGTGGGGATACGGGCCTCGTGCCAGCCGATCCCGGTGTTGATGATCGTCGCTCCGGCCGCCTCGATCTCCTTGGCGAGCGTGACCACCTCTTCGAGCGAGGAGCCGCCGGGGACGAGATCGAGCATGGAGAGGCGGTAGATCAGGATGAAGTCGGGGCCGACGCGCTCGCGGGTGCGGCGGACGATCTCCAGGGGGAGCCGGATCCGGTTCTCGTACGGGCCGCCCCAGCGGTCGGTGCGGTGGTTGGTGGCAGCCGCGATGAACTCATTGATGAAGTAGCCCTCGGAGCCCATGATCTCGACGCCGTCGTACCCGGCGGACTGCGCGAGCCGTGCCGCCCGTACGTAGTCCTCGATGGTCTCCTCGACCTCGGCATCGGTCAGGGCGTGCGGGACGAAAGGGCTGATGGGTGCCTGGATGGCGCTCGGAGCGACGAGGTCCGCGTGGTACGCGTACCGGCCGAAGTGCAGGATCTGCATCGCGATGCGCCCGCCCTCGGCGTGCACGGCGTCGGTGACGGTCCTGTGCTGCTCCGCCTCGGCCTCGGTGGTGAGCTTGGCGCCGCCCTCGTACGGACGGCCGCGGTCGTTGGGCGCGATGCCGCCGGTGACGATGAGGCCGGCGCCGCCGAGGGCGCGGGCGGCGTAGAAGGCGGCCATCCGCTCGAAGCCGTTCTCCGCCTCTTCGAGGCCGACGTGCATGGAGCCCATGAGCACCCGATTGGGCAGGGTGGTGAACCCGAGGTCGAGCGGGCTCAGCAGATGCGGGTACGGGTTCGGGTTCGGGCTCATGGGGGGCGCCTCCTCGCGCAGGGGTCGACGGTCCAGTTGTAGCGACCCCGAAGCGATTATGCAACAAGGTGCAAAAGAGTAGGTCGGGTGATCTCGGCTACTCGGTCGCGACAGTCCGACAAGTGTGCTGATCAGTCGTACGGGTGATGGTGGTAGTCCGGCCAGGGCGTGCGCCCGTAGCGTGCCGTTGTGGCGGGATGGAAGCAGTTGTGCGTACTGGGGATCGTGGCGATTCTGGGCTCGCAGGGGTGCGGCATCGCCGTGTGCGTGGACATCGGGCCGCTGTCGGTTCACATCGGGAGCTGCCCGCCGGCGCCAAGACCGACGCCGACACCTGCTCCCGTGCCCACTCCCACGCGGCCCGTGCCGTCGGCTCCGGCACCGCCCAGCACTCCGGCGGGCCCGCCGCCCCCGCCGCCGTCGCCCGCGCCGGTTGAGCCCGAGCCGCCCTCGCCCCAGCCCCCGGGGGCCGCCCCCTCGAAGGCACCCGTCGCGGATCCGCCTGCCGCTCCGGCTCCGGCTCCCGGGGCGACGCCCACAGCGCGGCCGCGCGTCCACGCCGTACGCAACTACCGCCGGGCGACCGGGAAACCGGCCGCCACTGGGACCCCGCTCACGGTCCTGATGCTGGTGACAACCACCCCGGCAGTCCTGGCGGCCGCAGCGCTGCGACCCCGCTCACGGTCCGCCACCTCGGGGCGCGGCCGCTCCTGAACCACCGTCCCCTCCCCGGCTCCCCACACACCCTCCGGAGAACTGTCATGTCGGAATGGCTGGTCCTGGTCCTCGCGATGGCCGCCGCGTGCGCCTTCGTCCTCGTCATCGTGCTGTTCAGGCAGTACCGGCTGAGCAGGGCGGGGGTGGCGGAGGAGGACGGCAGCGAGACGCCCGACGTCCTCGAATACATGACGATGATGGTCGGCGTCGTGTACGCGATCGTGCTCGGTCTGGCCATCGCGGGTGTGTGGGAGGCGCGGAGCGCCGCGCAGGACGATGTACGGCGCGAGGCGCAGGCCCTGCACGAGGTGTCCCAGCGGGCTCAGGTCTATCCGCCCGACGTCCGGGAGAAGCTGCATGCGGACATCAACCAGTACGTCTCCCATGTCGTCCGGGTGGAATGGCCCAGGATGGTCAACCACAACGAACTGCCCGACCGTGGCTCGGAGTTGCTCGCGGCGGTCCGTACCGGCATCGCGGAGAGGGCGCCCGCGGGCGAACTGGAGGCGCAGGCCTACCAGCCGATGCTCGACCAGATCGCGATCGCGGACGACGCACGCAACGCCCGCGCGGAGAACGCCGGGGCGACGCTGCCGGGTGTGGTGTGGTTCGGCCTGATCACCGGCGCGCTGGTGACGGTCGGCCTGATCTTCACGCTGCAGATCGGCCGCACGCCGAGGGAGCTGCTGATGGCCGGCCTCTTCAGCGCGCTGATCGCGTTCCTGCTCTTCCTGGTCTGGGACTTCGACGCACCGTTCGGCCGCTCGGGCTCGGAGTCGGCGGACGCGTTCCGCCAGCTGTTCGCGACGGCGGCGGGGCGGGGCTGAGCCGGGCGGTCCGGGGTGCTGCGGGTCCGCCTACTTCTGCGCATGCTCCCCCACGTAGAACAGCAGGTACACGAACCCGGCGAACAGATGCGTCGCGAAGATGTACACGAAGACCCGCAGCGCAACCCCCCGCTCCTTCCAGCTCTCGCTCTCGCTCACCCGTCGCTCCTCGCGTCACCGTTGCGTCAGTCACTCCGTGGCACCGTGACTCCGTCGCTCCAGAGTACGGGCGGCGGAATAGACGAAACCCCTCCTCCGTTCCAGCTGGCAGTTTAAGATTCAACCAACTGGACCCCCTGGAGGCGAACACGATGCAGTTCGGGATCTTCACCGTCGGCGATGTGACCACCGATCCGACCAACGGCCGTACGCCGACCGAGCACGAGCGGATCAAGGCGATGGTCGCCATCGCGCTGAAGGCCGAAGAGGTCGGACTCGACGTCTTCGCGACCGGTGAGCATCACAACCCGCCCTTCGTGCCCTCCTCGCCCACCACCCTGCTCGGGCACATCGCCGCCCGCACCGAGAACCTCATCCTGTCCACCTCCACGACGCTGATCACCACCAACGACCCGGTGAAGATCGCCGAGGACTACGCGATGCTCCAGCACCTGGCCGACGGCCGGGTCGACCTGATGATGGGCCGCGGCAACACCGGGCCGGTCTATCCGTGGTTCGGTCAGGACATCCGTCACGGCATCCCGCTCGCCTTGGAGAACTACGCCCTGCTGCACAAGCTGTGGCGCGAGGACGTCGTGGACTGGGAGGGCAAGTTCCGTACGCCGCTGCAGAGCTTCACCGCGACGCCGCGCCCGCTGGACGGCGTCCCGCCGTTCGTCTGGCACGGCTCCATCCGTTCTCCCGAGATTGCCGAGCAGGCCGCGTACTACGGCGACGGCTTCTTCCACAACAACATCTTCTGGCCGATGGAGCACACCAGGAAGATGGTCGAGCTCTACCGCAAGCGTTACGCGCACTACGGCCACGGCACCCCCGAGCAGGCCATTGTCGGACTCGGCGGGCAGGTCTTCATGCGCAAGAACTCCCAGGACGCGGTGGCCGAGTTCCGGCCCTACTTCGACAACGCACCCGTCTACGGACACGGGCCCTCGCTCGAGGACTTCACCGAGCAGACCCCGCTGACCGTCGGCTCCCCGCAGGAGGTCATCGAGCGCACGCTCGGCTTCCGCGAGGCCGTGGGCGACTACCAGCGCCAGCTGTTCCTGATGGACCACGCGGGACTGCCGCTGAAGACGGTCCTGGAGCAGCTCGACATCCTCGGCGAGGAGGTCGTACCGGTGCTGCGCAAGGAGTTCGCGAACCTGCGGCCGGCGGGTGTGCCTCAGACCGCGCCGCCGCACCCCGCCGTAGCCGTAGCCACGAAGGAGGCATGATCCATGACAACGCTGAAGCTGGTCGCCGTGTCGGCCGGGCTGAGCGTGCCGTCGTCGACCCGGCTGCTGGCCGACCGGCTGACTCAGTCCGTACGCGGCGGGCTCGGCGAGCAGGACATCGACGTGCAGGTGCGTGTCGTCGAGCTGCGCGAGCTGGCCGTGCCGATCGCCAACAACCTGGTGACCGGGTTCCCGGCGCCCGCGCTCGCCGAGGCCGTCGAGGCGGTGACGGAGGCGGACGGGCTGATCGCGGTGACGCCGGTGTTCTCGGCCTCGTACAGCGGTCTGTTCAAGTCGTTCTTCGACCTGATCGAGCCCGACGCCCTCACCGGTAAGCCGGTGCTGATCGCTGCGACCGGTGGAACGGCGCGGCACTCGCTGGTGCTGGAGCACGCGCTGCGACCGCTGTTCGCCTATCTGCGGGCGCTGGTCGTGCCGACGGCGGTGTACGCGGCTTCGGAGGACTGGGGCGGGACGGGCGACGCCCTCACCGACACGCTGCCGCAGCGGATCGAACGCGCGGGTGGTGAGCTCGCGGGCCTGATGACCGGCAGCGTCGGCGCGGGCGTTAGGACGGGTGCGCGGGTGCCGGCGGCCCGTATCGCGTAGGCCGTCACAGGGGGTGCCCCGGCAGGGGCACCCGCTAGGGCCTGTCGTTTGGATCAGGCCGGATCAGTGAGCGGGGTCTGGTGCGTGCGATCGCAAGGCGGAGGATGGAGCCGACGCGGAGCGTCGGCGACTGACGCAACGCGGCATGGGGGCACCTCCCGTGCCCGAAGGGCTACGGGGGAGTGCGTGCCAGGGCACGCGAACCCGGCAAGATCCGAACGACAGGCCCTAGTCCTCTCTCATGTAGAAGAGGTAGAAGGACACGGCGAGCATCACCGCGCCGAAGATCGCCCCTATCCCGACGGAGCTCAGCACGCTCGCGCCGGTCAGGCTGTACAGGAAGCCCATGGCTACGCCGCACAGTGCCCCGTACGCCCCGGCGCGCAGCTCACGCGGCAGCAGGTGCTGGGTCCGGCCGAGAACGAACGCCAGCGCCGCGAGAATCACGCCGGCGACGAAGGCGTAAAGGACATCGCCCCAGGTGACGTCACCCCAGGCGTGGCGGATGAACAGCACGTAGGTGCCGTAGGCGAGGCCCAGGCTGACGGGCATCGCCCAGCCGAGAGAACCGTGGTGCCGTGCGGGCACCGCTGCGTGTGCGGCCATGGCGGAGAGCTCCTTTCCTCTCGTCCCCCGTGTCCTCCTTTCAGAGCACACCCGCGCCCACCGCCTGGCAAGTCCGGCGACAGGCTCGGACGACGGGCGGGGATGACGGGCTCAGAACGCGTACGGACCGAACCGGCCCCAGGCCACGACCAGGGCGAGGGCGAGGAGTACGGCGTTGACCGCGACGTTCTTGGTCTCGCCGCGCCTGCCGTGGGTGACGGCGGCACCGACCATCACCACGGCGAGGCCGGTGGCGGCCAGCGGGACGAGGGCGGGCGCGATGTCCAAGACGGCGGGCAGGATCAGCCCGATCGCACCGAGCACCTCCGCCAGGCCTATGCCCTTCAGCGCGCCGGGCGGGAAGCTCTCGGCCCAGGCGCCGCTGCTCGCGACGACCTTCGCCTTCGGCTGGAGGAGCTTGCCGGCGCCGGATGCGAGGAAGAGCGCGGCCAGCAGGCCCGCGACCGTCCAGAGGGTGATGTTCATGGCGGGGACTTCCTTCGACTTCGGATCGCGGGATGAGTTGAAGCTTCAACCCAGTTGGTCCTCACCGTAGAAGCGGTCACTTGAAACGTCAAGTGACTCGGGTAGGCTCGATGCCATGAACGCGCACGACCGTGATCCGGAGGACCCGCACTGGCTGAACGAGCGGGAGCTCGCCGCCTGGCGGGCCTTCAGCGCGGCCATGATCAAGCTGCCCGCCGCGCTGGACGCTCAGCTGCAGCGAGACGCGGGACTGAACCAGTTCGAGTACCTCGTGCTCGCCGGGCTCTCCGAGTCCCCGGGCAGGACCCTGCGGATGAGCACCCTCGCCGTACTCGCCAACGGCTCGCTCTCCCGCCTCTCCCATGTCGTCAAACGCCTTGAGAACCGCGGCTATCTGCGCCGTGAGCCCTGCACCGAGGACGGCCGCTACACCAACGCCGTCCTCACCGACGAGGGCTGGGGCAAGGTCGTCGCGACCGCGCCAGGGCATGTGACGGCCGTACGGTCGCTCGTCGTCGACGCGCTGGAGCCCGAACAGTTCGACCAGCTCCGCGAGATCAGCGTGCGCATCCTGCAGGCGATGGACCCGGGACTGGACTGCCCCGGCGGCGGCTGACGCCCAGTCACCCCACTGCGCCGCGCACCCGCCCGGTCGGCGGCGCACCGCTCGCGAGCGGCCCTCGGCCCGCGTTCCCTTGAGCTGTGCGGAGTTTCCTCTCAGCGGCGTCGGCGGTGCTGCTCGTCCTCGTCGCCCTCCTGACGCCGCTGAGCGCGCTCGCCGTCTGGGCCGACCGGGAGATGGGCGACACCGAAAGCTATGTCGCCACGATGGCGCCGCTCGCCGCCGACCCCGCCGTGCAGAACGCCGTCGCCGACCGCATCACCGACGAGGCCATGGCGAAGTTCGACGCGGGTCCCTTCCACGAAGGTGTACGGAACCTGCTGCACGAGGCCGTGTTCTCCTTCTCCGGCACCGACGCCTACAAAACTGCCTGGAACACGGTCAACCGCGCGGCGCACACCGCCGTCGAGCAGACGCTGACCAGCGACAACGGGGACAGCGTGAGCATGGACCTGGGGCCCGTCATCGCGCAGGTCAAGCAACAGCTCAGCGACGAAGGGGTGCCGTTCGCGGACCACATCCCCGTGGAGCGCACCCCGATCACGATCCTGGAGTCCGACAAGCTCGGCGTGGCGCGCAAGGTCTTCGACGGGCTGCAGATCGCGGGGGTGTGGCTGCCGGTGGCGACGCTGCTGCTCGCGGTGGCCGCGGTTCTGCTCGCCGCACGCCGGGTTGTCCGCGCCCTGATCGGCCTCGGCCTCGCCCTCGCGGTGGGCGGCGCCCTGCTGCGCCTCGCGGTCACGATCGGCCACGGCCTCGCCCTGGACGACCTCCCCCCGGACGTCGACCGCGCGGCGGCGGGGGCGGTGTACGACGCCCTCACGGAGACGCTGCGGACGACGTCGTGGTGGGTGGCGGGGGTGGGGGTGGGGATTGCGGTGGGGGCGTGGGGGGTGGGGCGGTGGCGGGGGGCGCGGGCTCGAGGAGTTCGATCGGGTGGGCCTCGCAGAAGGCTCGGCCGTACGAGGCCCAACCGCCCGCGAGCGCCCAACACCGGGCCTGTCTGCTGTCGTTGATGGGGTGCTGGCCCTGCGACGGTCGGACGTTACGAGGTACTGGTCACGTAGCACCGCGGCTCACCGAGACCGCCGGAGTGCCGCACCTTCGGCTCTTGCGGTGGGCGACGCTCGTCGCCGGTGGCACATGCGCGGGAGCCCTGTGGGGAACCTGTGGCGCCGGGCGTGTCCATGGCAGTCATCTGCTAACTTCCTGACGGTTGTGACCTGGCCCAACTTCCCTGTCCGGAAGGTGCGTCGGGGTCGGGGACGCGGGAAACGGGGGAAAAGTCATGACCTCTGCGAAGGGCTACCAGGTCGGGCACAAGGGCATGTCGGGCCAGGCCGGCGAACTGGACGGTTCCGGCAACGACGTGGGCAAGATCCGCAAGGCCGTCGCCAGCACGATGTGCTACACGCAGGACGCCCTCGGCGGCTCCGACACCGGGCCCGCGTTCAACGCGTTCGCGGCCGCCTGGGAGGCCGAGACCAAGGTCCTCGAAGCGGCCCTGCACGAACTCGCGGACAAGGTCCGCCTCTCCAGCCACGCGTACCGCGGTTCCGACATCGACGTCCGTACGGGGGCCCAGGCCGTCTCCGTCGGTTCGGCGGCCGACCCGGGCGTCAGCACGATGCCGGCCCATGCCCAGCGCCCGTCCGCGCTGGCCTCCTACTGACGGGGCACGCGTCCATGACGGAATCCACGAACGACCGCAGGCAGAAGCTCGACGGCCTGCGCGGGCGCATCTCCTCGGCCGGCAGCAAGAACGACCTGATCGACGCGATCGAGGACGCCCTCGGCGTCTCGGCACCGGTCGGCGACCCGAAGGTGATCGAGGCCCTGGGCAAGCGCTACACCGGCCAGACCGACGAGGCCGACAAGGTGAGCGACCGGATCGACAAGATCGCCCGCAAGGGTCTGCCACAGGTCTGGGTCGGCGACACGAGCGTCCTCGCCTCCGACGTGGTGGGCGCCGCCTCCCGCGACGCCCAGCAGATGATCGAGGCGTTCCAGGGCGGCGGCAAGGCACTGATCGCGCTGTCCGACGCGCTGGAGATCGCGCAGACCAAGGACGGCACCGGCCGCGGCAAGCTGCGCGAAGCCCGCACCATGCTCGGCGGCAAGGACGGCTTCTTCGACGATTGGCACGAGGACGACGACGAGGAGGACCTCCGTCTGCGGGCCCGCTCGCTGGCCTCCCACGGCGTCGACGACCTCCACACGGCGGCCGCCGACGCCGACGACGCCGCCCGCGTCGCGGCCCGCGACCTCAACAAGTTCGCCGCCGAGGCCCGCGCCGGCCAGATGGACACCGACGAACTGACCGCCGCCGACCGCCTCGCCCTCGCCGACACCAGCAACGTCGGCGGCGACGCCGAACTGAACGAGATCCTCAGCGCCAACGACCTCGAACGCTCGGGCCGCGCAATGGAGAACCTCTCGCCCGCCGAACGGGCCCGTATGGAACTGCTCCTGGCGAACGCGTCGAGCCCGCAGGAGAAGGCGTACCTCATGAAGGCCCTCGCCTCGGGCTACGACGTCGGCGAGGTCGAGAAGTTCGGCGGGAAGATCCACGGCAAGGACTCGACGTGGCTCCACGAGCACCTGGCGCCGGTCACCACCGGCATGACCCCGGGGCAGAAGGGGAAGGAGGACCAGAAGTTCGGTGACGAGAATTGGTCCCAGGACGACGCGACCTGCGTGCCGTCCTCGACGGTCACCGCGCGCGCCTTGGTCGATCCGGTCTACGCCCTCGAGCTCACCGGCGGTCCCGACGGCCAGGACAATGACCCCGATCACTTCCGCGAGCGTCTGCACGACGAGCAGTTCCGGATGAACGAGGAGGGCGACGGCGATTACGACGGCTGGTGGTGGGACCGCCACCCGGCCGGTATGGACTCCGACGGGCAGGAGGAGATCTCGAACAAGGAGATCGGCCCGCACACCGGCGACAAGTACGACACGCAGGACATGGACGGCGCCGACGACCGGCGCGGTGTCCTGCCCGACATCGAGAAGTCCGTGGCCGATGGCAAGCCGGTCCCCATCAACATCTCCCGCAAGGACGAGAACGGCGACTGGGTCGGCCACAGCCTGGTGATCGTCGGGCACGAGGACGGGAAGCTACAGGTCTACAACCCCTGGGGCACCACCGCGTGGGTGAGCGAGGACGACTTCATCAACGGCGACCTCAGCGCGGCCACCGACGACCGCTACTCAAAGGCCCACCACGGCGATGTCGAAACCGTCTACATCGAGCGGAACTGAGGGTGTCCATGCCGTCTTCCCTGCGTACGGCGCCCGTGCTGGCCGCCCTGCTCCTCGTCCTCACCGGCTGCGGCGACTCCGAGTACGAGACCGACGAGCGGACTGTCTCGGTCGACCACGGCGAGAAGTTCACGCTGAAGGTCCCGGCCAGCCCAGAGCTCGGCCAGAACTGGTACCTGGCGGACCCGCGCCCGGACCCGGAAGTCCTGGAGTACCGGGGCTTCCGCGAGGACGACAGTGTCAGTGACGGAGCTCAGTTCTTCGACTTCACCGCACTCTCGCCCGGGAAGGCGACGGTGAAGCTGCTGTTCTGCCCCTACGCCCGGTGCAGCAGCGCCAACGAGGTCGCAGCGTCGCCGGTCCCGACGGCCACGAGCACCCCGAGGAACGCCGACCAGGAACCCGCCTACTACCTCTATACGATCACCGTCCGCTGAGCCGGACCGGAACGGAACGACGATGGTCCACGACCGCTCCCCACGCACCGACGACGAGGTGCTCGCCACCACCGACATCGAGGCGCTGCTGCGCCACGGCCTCAGCCGCGCCACGTTCCGCACCGCGCTCTTCGGCGATGGTGCGATCGCCGCCGCCGTCACCCTCGACCGGCTCGGAGTGCTGCCGCGCTCGGTGGCGTACGTCGCGAAGATCGTCAGGGCCGGCGGCCTCTCGTACGCGGCCGGACTGCCCGAGCCCCTGCCGTCCACTGCCGCGTCCGCCCACCTGCGGGACTGGCTGGAGACCGCCGCGCAGGCCGCGGGCACACCAGACGACGAGGCGCGCGCCGCACGCTGGCTGGACACGGTCGCCAAGCTCATCGGCCTGCGCCGCGGCAGCCGGGCCGCGGGCGTCCCTCAGGCGCCCGTCCCGGCCTCCCCCGACCACGGGACGGCACCCCAACTGCGAGCGCTACGGCCATAGTTGGGGGCGCATGTCACACCGCGTCCCGGACCCCCGACCCGTCACCTCACGTGGCCGAAACTCTCCGTGCTCAGCGTCGCGAACTCCTGCGCGTCGTGCGAGGAGAAGATCCGGATCAGCCTCGGGTCCGCCCTGCGCAGCTCCCTCAGGCGTTCCAGCTGCGTGAGGCGCTGGCCGTGGTTCTCCGCCACCAGCCGCTGGTGCAGCGCCAGCGGGCGGGGGCAGCGCGGCCTGCGCAGGTCCATCTCGCCGTGGAAGAAGTACGCGTCGCCCGCGTGCAGCAGCCAGCGGTCCGGCTGCTGGACCGCCACCGCGCAGTGGCCCCGCGTGTGCCCCGGCAGCGGGACCATCAGGACGTCCGGGAAGCGCAGGACACGGGACGCCGCGAAGCCGTGCCAGTTGGAGTCCGCCGTGTCGTGGACGGTCCAGCGCGGGCCGTGGATCCACTGCGCGGTGACGTAGCGGCCGGCGTCGAGGCGCGTGTCGCGGCGCATCGCCGCGCGGTACTCGTCGGCCATCACATGCACCCGCGCGTCGGGGAAGTCCGCGAGACCGCCCGCGTGGTCGAGGTCGAGATGCGTGAGCACGATGTCCTGCACGTCGCGCGGGTCGTATCCGAGCGCCCGTATCTGGTGGTACGCCGTGTGCGCCATGGCCAGTTGGGGCCGCATGGTCCGCCGGAAGAACGTGCCGAGCCGCCGCGGGTCGGCCACATCCGCGGAGCCGAGGCCCGTGTCGATGAGGACGAGGCTGCTGCCGGTCTCCACCAGCAGGCAGTGGGCGACCAGCGGGGCGCCGCCGACCGGATGCATCGGGGCGCAGTCGAGATGATGGACGGTGGGCACAGACATGCGTGCGCGCCTCCGGCTTACGCGGGGAGAAGGAGCGACGGCGCGAAGCCGAGCCGGGCGGGCACGGTCGCGGGGGCGAAGTGGACGCGCTCGCAGACCAGTTCATCACGCCGGACGGGCCATGCCCTGCGGGTCGCCTCGTAGTAACCGGCGGCCTCCGCGGGCCCGTCGAAGAGCTGACCCGTCGCGACGATCTCGTACCGGGGGTGACCGAAGGTCTTCCGGGTGTCGTCGTACGCGTGCCGGTTCTCGCTCGCCATGTGCGCAAGGACGAGTGCCTCGCGCGCTTCCTTGCTCATCTTCCGGGCCCTCCAGGCCAGTCCATTCCGTACTTACGCCGTAAGTACGGAACCGAGAGAAGCACTTACGCTGTAAGTCGTCAAGGAGTAGGGCACGAGTCCGCGAAACCCACCCAGGAGCCCCTCGATGTCTGACGGAAGATCCCGTCAACACCCCACGGAGCGCAACACATCCGCCCCTGGCGAGGAGCGGGAACCCCGCGAGCCGCTGTCCCGGGAGCGGATCGTCGAGGCCGCGCTGACGATCATCGACAACGAGGGCGTGGACGCGCTCTCCATGCGCCGGATCGCCACCACCCTCGGCGTCCAGGCGATGTCGCTCTACAACCATGTCGACAGCAAGGCGGACGTCCTCGACGGAGTCACCGAGTTCATCACCCATGACATGCAGCTCTCCCGCCGCTCCGGCGGCGGCTGGGAGGACGGCATCCGTTCGGTCGCGCACGCCTTCCGGCGGGCGTCCCTGCGCCACCCGCGCGCCTGCGAGCTCGTCCTCACCCGCCAGCTGTCCTCGCCCGGCGCGCTCCCCACCATCAACTGCTCCCTCGCCGTCCTGCTCGACCACGGCTTCGACGAGGCCGCCGCCGTGCACGCCCTGCGGCTGCTCATCGCCTTCCAGGTCGGCTCCCTGCTCCGGGAGTTCCATTCGCCGTCGGTCAAGGGTGAGGACGAGTCGGTGGTACGGGAGCGCACGGAGCAGCTCGCGAACTCGGGCTTCCCGGCGGTGGCAAAACTCGCGCCGAAGCTCGCGGTGATCGATCACGATGCGGAGTTCACCTTCGGGGTGGAGCTGCTGATCGACGCCCTCCGCCCGTATGCTCCGAAGGAGGACTGACCATCCCGCGGCTCGGAGGCCGGTTGTGAACAGCGCCATATCGGCGGCGGCCCCGGACACGCCGGCGGACACATCCTTCCGCTCCTCGGACGGACGGCGCGCCGCTGCCTGGCTCGCGGGCCTGCTGCTCCTCGCTCCCAGCGTGGTCGTGGGCTGCCGTGTCGCGGACACCGACGGGATCACGCCCGTCCCCCAGCTGCTCGCCTTCCTGCCCTGGCTACTGCTGCCCGCGGGAGCCGGGCTGCTGCTCGCCCTGCTCGCGCGCTGGCGCACCGGCATGATCTGGGCCGCTGCCGTACTCGCCGTCACGGGGTGGTTCGTCAGGCCGTACGACACCGGGCTGACCGACGATCCGCCGGGGCGGGTCGTCGCCCGCGTCACGGTGCTCGCATCGAACATCGAGTTCGGGAACGCCACCGAGGGGCTTCTGGCCACCATCCGCCGGGAAAAGCCCGACCTGGTGTTCGTCGAGGAATGCGACAGCACCTGCTCGGACGCGCTCGCGGCCAGGGTCTCCCGCACCGACTACCCGTACCGCAATGTCGTCGAGGGCTACTCGGCCGCCGGATCGGCGATCCTCAGCAAGTATCCGCTGCGCGCGGCGCCGGGGATCGACAGTGAGCTCGCGATGCCCGGCTCGGTCGCCGTCGTCGCCGGGCACCCGGTGAATGTGCAGCTGGCGCACCCCCTGCCGCCCATGCCCGGGGTCATCGGCGACTGGCGCCGCGATCTCGGCCGGCTGCGTTCGTACGCGAGCGGGGTGAAGGGCGAGCCGACCCTGGTGGCGGGCGACTTCAACGCCACCCAGGACCACGCCGCCTTCCGCCGCATCCTCGACGCCGGTCAGCTGCGCGACAGCGCCACCCTCGTGGGCGCGGACCGCACCCCGTCCTGGCCGGCCGCGGTCCGCCGCCCGCTGGGCGCGCAGATCGACCATGTGCTGGTCAGCGAGGACTTCTCGGTCCGCTCGGCACGCTTCCTGGACCTGGCGGACACCGATCACCGCGCGCTGCTCGTCGGGCTCGAACTGCACGACGTGCGCTGAGTGCGCGCCCGCGTAAGAGTGGGGTCGTGGGAGTGTCGGTGAGTCGCGGGGGCCGTTCGTCAGGAGGCGTTCCGGATGCGCGCTGTCGCGGTCAGGGCCTTCAAGGCCGAGGCCGAGCTGATCCAGGTACCCAAGCCGGAGCCCGGCGAGGGCGAGGTGCTGGTGAAGATCGCGTACGCGGCCCTCAACCCCTTCGACTGGAAAGCCGCCGACGGAGCGCTCGCCGGCCGGGTCCCGCATGTCTTCCCGCTGGTCATCGGCTCGGACTTCGCGGGCAGGGTGGATGTGGTCGGCCCCGGTGACAGCCGCTTCCGGGTGGGTGACGCGGTCTTCGGCCAGGCGACCAGGCCACCGGTCGGCACCGGTACGTACGCCGAGTACGTGGTCATGCCGCAGGACGCGGCCATCGCCTTCGTCCCCGACGGCCTCCCGCTGAGAACGGCGGCCATGCTGCCCTCGGCCGGGATGACCGCCGCGCAGCTGCTGGACGCGGCGAATGTGGGCGCCGGGCAGTCCCTGCTGCTCATCGGCGCCGCGGGCGGCGTCGGCACCTTCCTGACCCAACTCGCCGCGGCCCGTGGCGTCCAGGTCCTGGCGGCCGTACGCGGCGACGAGCACGGCCGGATGTCCGCGCTCGGCGCGGCAGCGACCATCGACACCACTTCCCACGATCTTCCGTCTGCCGTACGGGACGCCTGCCCGGACGGCGTCGACGTGCTGGTCGACCTGGTGTCGGCCGAGGCGTCCTCCTTCGCGGCGAACGCCGCCCTCGTGCACGCCGGCGGCCGCGCGCTGACCACGCGCGGCGTGGCGGGCGAGGCCCGGCTCCCGGCCGGCGTCGAGGGCATCGACTTCCGGCAGCACCCCTCCGCCGCCCTGCTGGACACCCTGGCCGCGGCCGCCGCCGACGGCTCCCTGCGGGCGCCCGTGGACGCCGAACTCCCCTTGGAGAACGCGCCGGACGCGCTCGCGCGGTCCCGCGCGGGCGGGGCACGCGGCAAGACGGTCTTCGTACTCTGAGAGCAGGAGCCATGGACAACGACCAGATACTCGGCAGCATCAGCGAACTCGTCGCCGAGGAACGCGCGCTGCGGGCGCGCACGTCCGAGGAGCACGGCCTCGACTCCGGCCAGCAGGCGCGGCTGCGCGACCTCGAGATCCAGCTCGACCAGTGCTGGGACCTGCTGCGCCGGCGCCGCGCCAAGGCGGAGTTCGGGGAGGACCCGGACACGGCGAGGGTGCAGCCCGCCGACGAGGTGGAGGGCTACCTGGGCTGACCGCCCGCCCGCCTTCCCTCAGGGGATTAGCGAAGGGGAGGTACGCGGGGGAGTTGCGCAGGCCGCCCACTTCGAGGTCTTTTGATGACCATGCGTGAAGACAAGGGCGGGACTTCCACGGGATCCTCCGGATCAGCGGCGCCGACGGGGCGCCTGTCCCCACCCGAGTGGCTGCTCAACAGCCTGCGGCCGCAGTCCGCGCCCGTGCCCTGGGCCGCCGTCGCCCGTGCCTCCGTCGCGCTCGCCGCGCCGCTCGCCGTCGGGCTCGCGATCGGGCAGCCCATGTACGGCGCGCTGGTGTCGATGGGCGCGCTGTCGGGCGTCATCGGCGACACCGCCGACGCGTACCGGATGCGGATCTTCAATATCGCCGTCCCGCAGCTCTTCGGCGCCATCGGCGTCACGCTCGGCACGCTCGTCTACGGAGAGGGCTGGCTCGCGGTCGCCGCGCTGACCTTCGTCGCGCTGGTCTCCGGAATGATCTCGTCGATCGGCGCGGTGGCCTCCGTGTCCGGGCTGCTGCTCCTGCTCAACGCGGTGGTGGGCGCGGGGCTGCCGATGCCGGGGCCCTGGTGGAAGGCCCCGATGCTGCTCACGCTCGGCGGTCTGTTCGTCCTCGTACTGTCGCTGCTGGCCTGGCCGTTGCGCGGACGCATGCCGGAGCGAGCGGCGGTCGCCGCCACGTACCGCTCGGTCGCCGATCTCCTCGATGCGGCGGGCACGACGGAGTACGACGAGAAACGCCAGGCCGTCACCCAGTCCCTCAACACCTCCTACGACCTGATCCTCGCCCGGCGGGCCCGCGACCACGGGCGGAGCAGCCCGCTCGTACGGCTGCTCGCGCAGCTCAACGTACTGATCCCGCTCGTCGAGGCGGCGGCAGCGGCGCACCTGTACGGGCGGGCCTCGCGGCAGCCCGAAATCGCCGGGGCCGTACGGGACTTGGCGGACGCGGTCGACCAGGGCCGGGGCGAGGCGCCCCGGCTGGAGCTGCCCGAGCCGGAAGGCCCCGCCGACCGCGCAGTCGAAGCCGCGCTGCGGCACGCCGCGGTCGTCGTCCACGAGGCGGACCCCGACCCCTACAACGTCGACGACCGGCTCGGCAGGCCCGCGGCCCTGCGCATCCGCGCCCGCCGCACGGCCCGCGACCTCCTGCTCTCCGAACCGTCCTGGCGCTACGGCCTGCGGCTCGCCCTGTGCATCGGCCTCGCCCAGGCCCTGGTCTCGCTGGTGCCCGTGCCGCGCTCGTACTGGGTCGCCCTCACCGTCACCTTCGTACTCAAACCGGACTTCGGCTCGGTCTTCTCCCGCGCGGTCCTGCGCGCGCTCGGTACGGCGGGCGGTCTGGTCGTCGCGGCGGCCGTGCTCTCCCAGGTGCCGCGCGGCTGGTGGGACGTGCCGGTCATGATGGTCCTCGCGGCACTCGTCCCGGCCTTCTCCGCGAAGGGCTACGCCTTCCAGACGGCGGCCATCACCCCCGTCATCCTGCTGCTCTCCGATTTCCTCAACCACCAGGGCTTCGACCTGGTCCTCCCCCGCCTGGTCGACAGCCTCATAGGCTGCGCGATCGCGCTCGTGGCGGGCTATCTGCTCTGGCCCGAAAGCTGGCACACCCGCATCGGCGACCGGCTCGCGGCGGCGGTGGAGGACACGGCGGGGTACGTGGCGTACGCGTTCGGGTCCGAGTCGGCGGCGGACCAGGCGGAACGGGTGCGACGCCGACGGCGGATCTACCGCGACCTGTCCTCCGTCCGCACGGAATTCCAGCGCGCCCTGACGGAACCACCGCCGACGGGGGCGCGGGCGGCGGCCTGGTGGCCGCTGGTAGTCGCCGTCGAACGCATCGTGGACGCGACGACGGCGGCGCGGGTACGGGTCAACCACGGGGCGGAGCCGCCGACGCGGGCGGAGGTGGCGGAGATCGAGCAGCAGCTGCGGGAGCTGGCGGAGGGCGTGAGGGCGAGTGAGGTGCTGGTGGAGGTCAAGGCGGAGCTGGAGGGGGGCGAGGAGGGGGTGCTGGGGGCGCTGCGGCAGGAGGTGAGAGCGGCGAGGGCGATCGCGTCGCCGGGCGGTTCGGGGTGAGGGGGCCTTGGGGTCCCCTGCGCGGGCCCGCCGCATGGCGCGGGTTCCGGTACGCCCGGGCCTGGCGGTCCGGGGAGCCCGGCACCGTTGGGCACGGGTTCCGGGTCCCCTCCGGGCTCGACTCCTCGGCGTCGGCGGCGATGAGGGGTTCGTAACGCTCACCCGGTGTTGGCCGCCAATCGCCTGCGGGGACGACCCTGCACGGCCCCTCCCCACCGGAACGGTGTAGGCCCGAGCCCGCCGGGCGGCGCGAAGCTGCCGCAAGGGGGTGTGGGGGCGTTAGCCCCCACCAACCCTCTGGGGTCCGGGGCGGAGCCCCGGTTGAGGGATGGGGGTACCTCCCACGGCCGCCAGGCCGTAGGGGGAGGGCGGGGGTGGGGAAAAGGCCCCGCGCAGCGGCCCACCCGCACCACACAGCATCGGGCACCCCGGACCGCCCAAGACCCGCGCCCCGCGCCGGCTCGCACCCCGGACCCCCAGACCCGCGTCCCCGGCCTCAGCGGACCGGGCCGCCGCCCCCCTGCAAGCGTTCCATCTCTCGCCGGTCCCTCTTCGTCGGGCGCCCCGCGCCCCGGTCCCGGATCGCCACCGGGGCCACGAATTCCCTCGGCGGGGGCGGCGGGCTGTTGTCCACGTAGCACTGGACCGCCACCGGTGGGCCCACCCTCTTGCGGACGGTCTTCGAGACGACCACCACCCGCTCCCGCCCGGCGTGGAAGACCCGCACCTCGTCCCCCGAGCGCACCGCATGCGCGGGCTTGACCCGGTCGCCGTTCACCCGGACATGTCCGGCCCGGCAGGCCGAGGCGGCCTGCGAGCGGGTCTTTGTGAGGCGGACCGACCAGATCCAGGTGTCGACCCGTACCGTTCCCTCGTCCGAAACGTCTGCAGTCATATACCGACTCTACGAGTCCGCCCGCGCCGCCCGCACCGGCAATAACCTTCGGCGCCCGCCGCGCCGATCACCGCGACGCGGACGCACAAGAGAGCGGGGACCCCGGCCCACCGCGTCACCCAGCCTCCGGGAGCAGCCCCACCCCCTCACCCCAGCGCACGCATCCGACTACGATGCGCACGTTCTCCCTTCACGGAGGCCTTCTCGCGGGGCCTTCACTCTGCAGCGGGCATTCGTTTCTGACGTGCCGACACATGTCGTGTGACACAAGCACATCCGGCACCAGGCACCACCAGGGCATTCGGAGAGTCCCATGCGCACCAACTCCGGCAGAGGGCTTCAGCCCAATGTCCTCGGCACCTTCGACACGATCGTGATGGCCGTCGCGGGCAGTGCCCCCGCCTATTCGATCGCGGCCACCACCGCCGTACTCGTCGCCTCCGTCGGTCTCGCGGGACCCGCCGCGCTGCTCTACTGCGCGATCCCCATGCTCGGCATCGTCCTGGCCTTCGGCCGACTCGGCAGGATCGACGTCAACGCGGGCGCCAGCTATTCCTGGGTGGGCCGGACCGTCCACCCCTTTCTCGGCTTTCTGTCCGGCTGGGCCCTCGTCGTCTCCGCGACGATCTTCATGGTCGCCGGTTCGCTGCCCGCCGGTGCCATGACCCTCGCGCTCTTCGACCCGGACCTCGCCGGGAACACAGCACTCGCGACGGCCACCGGCGCCGCCTGGTTCCTGGTGATGCTGCTCGTCGTCGCCGGCGGGGCGCGGCTGACCGTGCGCGCGCAGCTTCTGATGTCCGGCGTGGAGCTGGCGATTCTGCTGTTCTTCGTCGTGGCCGCGCTGCTGCACACCGGCTACGCCGCCGCCTTCGACTGGTCCTGGCTGGGCTTCTCGCACTTCGACGGACCGGCGGGCTTCGCCTCCGGCGCGCTCGTCGCCGCCTTCTACTACTGGGGCTGGGACGTCACCAGCAATCTCAGCGAGGAGACCCGCGACAGCCGCCGCACGGCCGGACTCGCCTCGCTCGTCGGTCTCGGCGTCGTCTTCCTCCTCTTCGAAGCCTTCACCATCGCCGTGAACATGATCCTGACCAGCGAGGACATCCGGGCGGGCGGCGCCAATGTGCTGGGCGCGCTCGGGGACGCGATCTGGCCGGGCGTCGGCGGGAAACTGCTGGTCGTGGCGGTGCTGCTGTCCACTGTCGCCACCCTGGAGACCACCCTGATCCAGGTGACGCGCTCACTGTTCGCGATGGGCCGCGACCGTACGATGCCCGCCGCGCTCGGCACCGTGCACCGCCGCTGGAACACCCCCGGGGTCGCGGTCGCCGTCGTCGGGGCGGTGGCGCTCGCGATGTTCGTCGCCTCCACCGCGCTGGGCTCGGTCGGCGACGTGCTCTCCGCCGCGGTCTCCGCGATCGGCCTGCAGATCGCGTTCTACTACGGCCTCGCGGGCATCGCCGCCGTCGTCGCGTACCGCAAGACCCTGCTCACGTCCGTACGGGACTTCGTCCTCGGCGGAGCGTGGCCGCTGCTCGGGGCGCTGTTCATGCTCTGGATTCTTGTCGAGGCACTGAGCAGGCTGAGCGCGGCATCGATCGCGATCGGTATCGGCGGTCTCGCCGCCGGTCTCGTGCCGCTGATCCACTACTGGCGGCAGGGGAGTTCGTACTACCGACCCGCCAGACTGGACGCGACGCGGGCCATCGCCGCCGAGGAGCGGTACGCCAACTCCGCCTCGCAGCACACCGACTACGCCGACCAGGCGCTGGCGACAGACTTCTGAGGGACGTGCCGAAGATGGCCGCGCGCCGCCGACGTGATGGTTTCGTACCGGACTTCGATCCCGCGTTCGGCGATCGGCCGCTCGCCGACGCCGTGCACGACATCGTGATCGGCCGCTGGCAGGGCGTACGGGATCTGCTGCGCGCCACCGGCGCCGACTGGCCGCTGCGGACCCACCGGCTGCGGCTGCTCGCGCACGCGGCCGCCGGCTCGTCGGCGGTGGAGGCCTGGCGGGCGGCGGAGCCCGGAAGCCCGGACGCGGAGGTGCTGCGGGCGGCGACCGAGGTCGTACGCGTCTTCCACCAGGCGATCGAGTCCGGCCGCAGGGCCGCGCTCGACCAGGAACGGCTCGATGCGACGGTGCTGGCCTGCCTGCGCGCGGCCGACGCCGAGCCGGACGACCCGATGCCGTGGGTGTCGCTGCTGACGGTGGCCCGGCTGTACGAGACGGGGGTGTCGCGGCGCGAACTGCGCGGCTGGTGGGACGAGTTGCGGCGGCGCGACCCGCACAACATCGAGGGCCATGTGCAGCTGCTGCGCTACCACTCGGCGCGCTGGCACGGCACACACGGCCGGATGTACGACTTCGCCCGCGACGCGGCGGGCGCGGCGCCGCCCGGGTCGCCGCTGCCGGTACTGGTGCAGATCGCCCGGGTGGAGGAGTACCGCCATGTCACCGAGGGCGCGACGGGTCCAGCGCCGGTACGGGACTTCGGCAGGCACTGGCACCACGAGCTGGCGGTGACCGAGGTACGACGCACCTGGGACCGCTGGATCGGCGGCCGCGGGCGGGGCCCGGCGGCCCCGGAGGAGATGGGCGAGCTCAACTATCTGACGCACGCGGCCTGTTACGCGGGCCTGGCCGACGAGGCCCGGCAGCTGTTCGGGCTGCTCGGGCGGCAAGCGGCGCGGGTCCCGTGGTCGTACACGGGACCCGCGCCGGACGAATTCATGAGGTGGCGCGCACAGGTGCGCGCCACCTCATGACAGGCGTCAGACGCCGATGTCGCAGCCGTCCTTGCGCCAGACGGCGACGACCGCCGGGCGGACGATCTTGCCCGGTCCGTCCGGCCAGACACTCGCGGGCTTCTCGACGGACGCGCCGTCGAGCTCGCCCGGGTGCTGGACGGCGACGAGCACCCGGCGGTCCTGGATGATCGGGCCGCAGGTCTCGGCACCGGCCGGGACGGTCAGGAACTGCTTGAGCTCACCGCGCCGCTCCCCCTTGGTCGCCACGCCGAACAGACCGTCGTGCGAGCCGAGCTGGGCGCCGTCCGTCGAGATCCACAGGTTGCCGTGCGGGTCGAAGGCGACGTTGTCCGGGCAGGAGATCGGGCTGACCTTGTCCTTCGGGTAGCCCGCGAAGTACGTGGCCGGGTCGTTCGGGTCTCCCGCGACCAGGAAGAGCCGCCAGGCGAAGCCGTCGGACGTCGGGTCGTCCCAGTGCTCGGCGAGCTCCAGGATGTGGCCGTGCTTGTTGGCGTTGCGCGGGTTGGCCTCGTCGGCAGCGGCCTTGCCCGCCGCGCCGCGGTCCTTGTTGTTGGTCAGCGCGACGTACACGCGGCCGGTGCGCGGGGACGGCTCGACGTCCTCGGGGCGGTCCATCTTGGTGGCCCCCACCTTGTCGCCGGCGAGGCGGGTGAAGACGTACACCTCCTCGGCGGTCATGCCGGGGACGTGCGAGGTGTTGCCGGTGGCGAGCGGGATCCAGACGCCGCTGCCGTCGAACTCACCGTCGTTGGGGAGCTTGCCCGTGCCGTCGATCTCCGCCGCCGGGGAGTCGCCGGTCAGCTTGGCGACGTACAGCGTGCCCTCGTCGAGGAGCGTGCGGTTGTGCTCGCGCGCGGCGCGGCTCGAACCCTTCTTCATGCTCTTGCTCGACACGAACTTGTAGAAGTAGTCGAAGCGCTCGTCGTCGCCCATGTAGACGACCGGGCGGCCGTCGTCGGTCAGGCGGGGCTGCGCGGCCTCGTGCTTGAAGCGGCCGAGCGCGGTGCGCTTGCGCGGGGTGAACTCGGGGTCGTACGGGTCGAGCTCGACGACCCAGCCGAAGCGGTGCGACTCGTTGGGCTCCTGCGCGATGTCGAAGCGCTTGTCGAAACGCTCCCACTTGCGCTCGGAGGCGCCGGCCGCGAGGCCGTACCGCTTGTCGGTGGCGCTGACCCCGCCGTTCGCGAAGTACTGGTTGAAGTTCTCCTCGCCGTGGAGGGTGGTGCCCCACGGGGTGGTGCCACCGGCGCAGTTGTTGAGCGTGCCGAGCACCTTGGTGCCGGTCGGGTCGACGCTCGTACGCAGCAGGGCGCTGCCCGCGGCCGGGCCGGTGACCTTGAACTCGCTGGTCGCGGTGAGGCGGCGGTTCAGCGGGTGGCGGGTGACCGGAGTGAGCTTGCCGCTGCGGCTCTCCTCCTGGACCACGACGACGGACAGGCCGTGCGCCGCCCAGGCGATCTCGACCTGCTCGCGGGTCGGGTTCGCGGCGTCGTAGCCGCGGAACATCAGGACCTCGTCGGTGTACTCGTGGTTGGCGACGAGTACCTGACGGCCGTACTCGCCGCGCAGCGGGAGCAGGGAGAGGAAGTCGTTGTTGTAACCGAACTGGCCGGCCTGCGCCGCGGCGGTCTGCTTGTCGGCGTCGAAGGCGGGGGCGCCACGGAGGATCGGCTCGCCCCAGCGGATGACGACGTTCTGCGAGTACCCGGCGGGGACGGTGACCTTGTCGTCCTTGTTCGGCGCGACGGCGGCGAAGCGGAGACCGCGGGCGCCGTCCGTCCTGCCACCGCTCCCGAGGCTGTCGGCGGCACCGACGGGCGCGGCGGAGGCCTGCTCGCCACCGGCGCCGATGACGGTCGCGGTACCGGCGGCAGTGGCGACGGTCACCACGGCGGCGGCGCGCATCATCGAACGCCGCGACAGGGCGCTGGCTATGACATCGCCGACGTACTCGTTGTCGCTGGTGTTCGGTACCTCATGGAAACAGGCATCGCCACAGCGAAAGCGGCAGGTGAGAGCGGAACGTCCGCCCGCGTGGGCGTTCGTGTTCAACAGCGGCAGCAGCTTGCGCACTTCGTCCTCCTCCGGCGCACCCGCGCCGACATGGTGTCGGAATATGTTCCGCCGCGACGTTAGGGGTAAACGTGCTCAATGTGGCAGCCGGGAAGTGAACGGCGAATGAATGCGGCCCGGCTGAGGCCGGGTTGACATGTGCGGGCGCTTGAGGGCCGCCCCTGCCGGAGATCGCCACGGGCGGCGGCTAACCTTACGTGTCCGCCGTGGCCAGGATGCGGAGCGTTCCGGCCACATGTGGACATTCTCCGCACTCAACTCATGCGAAAGGCCTCGCCCATGGGCATTCGGAGCTTGCTGCGCAAGGTGTTCGGACGCGAGCGTTCGGAGCGAGGCGAGTCGACGGCAGCCTCCGTCCCGCCCCAGACCGAGCGTTCGGAACCGCCGACCGCGACGGTCCCGTCGCCGTCCCCGGCGGAAAGGGCGGCGGCGGACCTGGTCTCGGCGGCGTTCGACAACCCGACCCCGAAGGTCCCGGCCCAGGCGGCCGCGGAACCGTCCAAGCCGCGGCCTGCGGCGCCGGTTACGGAATCGGCGACCCCGGACGCGGAGGCGGCGCCTGCGGAGCCCGAGGCAGCCCCGGCCGCCGAGCGGGATGTCACGGTCGAGCCCGAGGCCGCGCGCCCTGCGGCGCCGGTTACGGAATCGGTAACCCCGGACGCGGAGGCGGCGCCAGCGGAGCCCGAGGCAGCCCCGGCCGCCGAGCGGGATGTCACGGTCGAGCCCGAGGCCGCGCGCCCTGCGGCGCCGGTTACGGAATCGGTAACCCCGGACGCGGAGGTGGCGCCAGCGGAGCCCGAGGCCGCTCCCGCGGAGCCGGTCACCGAGGCGGAGGCTGCTCCTGCCGAAGCTGAGCCGGTGGCCGAGCCGGTGGAGCCGGTTGCGATCACCGAGCCGGTCGCCGAGCCCGAAACGGCCACCGAGCCCGCGGCAGACGCCGAGCCCGAGCCGGTCGCCGCGTCGGCAGCGACCGAAGCCGCGGACGCTCCGGCGGAGCCGCTGGTGGAGGCCGCGTCCGTCAAGGCCGCTCCGGCGGAGCCGGTTGCGGTGGCCGAGCCGGAGGCTGACGCCGAAGACGTCACCCCGGCCCAGGACGAAGAGTCCGTCCCCGTCACCGCGGCCGAAACCGCTCCGGCGGAGCCGGAGAACGAGGCCGCCGCCGAGACCGAACCCGCCCCCGCGGCCCCGGACGCCGAAGCTGCTCCGGCGGAGCCGGTTGCGCTGACCGAGCCGCAGGCTGACGCCGAGAGCGACGAGCCCGTCGCCGTCACCGCGACCGAGGTCGCACCGGCGGAGCCGGAGACCGGGACTCCGGCCGCCGAGACCGAACCCGCCCCCGCGGCCCCGGCCGACAAGGCCGAACCCGCCGAGCCGGTTACGGAAACCGAGCCGCAGGCGGCCCCCGCCGATGAGCCGGTCGCCGCGGCCGAGCCCACCACCCCGCCGCCCGCCCAGGCCCCCGCGCACACGCTCGCCCAGGTCAAGGCCCTCGCGCCCCAGCTCGCCGACCACTACAAGGCCGCCGGTGCCGCGCTCAAGAAGCACGAGCTCACCGGGGTTCGCGCACGGGTGTATCTCGTGCTCGACCGGTCCGGGTCCATGCGGCCGTTCTACAAGGACGGTTCCGCCCAGCACCTCGGCGAGCAGGCCCTCGCCCTCGCCGCGCATGTCGACGAGAGCGCGACCGTCAACGTCGTCTTCTTCTCCACCGAGATCGACGGCACCGGTGAGCTGACCCTCGCCGAGCACCAGGGCCGCGTCGACGAGCTCCACAACTCCCTGGGCCGGATGGGCCGTACGAACTACCACCTCGCCGTCGAGGAGGTCCTCGCCCTGCACGCCAAGGCCGACTCCACCGTGCCCGCACTGGTGATCTTCCAGACCGACGGCGCGCCCGAGTCGAAGACCGCGGCCACGGCCGCGCTGTCGGAGGCGGCCGACAAGCCCGTCTTCTGGCAGTTCGTCGCGTTCGGCGAGCACGACGCGAAGGCTTTCGACTACCTCCGCAAGCTGACCGCCGGCAACGCCGGGTTCTTCCACGCCGGGCCCGCGCCCCGCGAGCTCCCGGACGCGGAGCTGTTCAGCGGCGTTCTGGAGGCCTGGCGCCCTTAGGGAGTGTCCGCAAAGTATCGCCGTCCGCCCGAAGGGCGGGGCCCGCGGCGTTCGGTGCGCAGCGAGCGTGCGTGCAGGGCGTCGCGGGCCAGGCGAGACTTTGCGGACACGACCTAAGGCACGACCGGCAGCGACACGGTGACGGCGAGCCCGCTCGCAGGGCCGGGCTCGGCCGTCACCGTGCCGCTGTGGGCCTCGGCGATCGAGCGGACGATCGACAGGCCGAGCCCCGCCCCGGGCCCCATCCGGTCCCGCCCCTCGCCCCGCCGGAAGGGCTCGAACAGCGCCGGGATGTCCGCCGCCGCCACCACCGGCCCCGTGTTCGTCACGGTCAGCAGCCCGGACTCGACTCCGACGTCGACCGTCCCGTCCGGCACGTTGTACGCGACGGCGTTGGCCACCAGGTTCCCGACCAGCTGCGCCAGCAGCAGCCGGTTCCCGCGCACCACGCCACCGGACACAGTCGCCGCCGCCTTCACCTCGTAGCGCGCCGCTTCCTGCGCCACGAGCTCTCCCAGGTCGACGTCCTCCCGCTCGGCCAGCCCCCGCTCGCTCCGGGCGAGTACGAGCAGCCCCTCGATGAGCCGTTCGCTGCGCCGGTTGTTGTCGAGCAACACCCGCTTCACAGCGGCCAGTTCGTCCGGCGAACAGTCCGCGTCCAGCCCCACCTGGATCGCCGTACGCTGTGTCGCCAGCGGCGTACGCAACTCGTGCGAGGCGTTCGCGATGAACCGCCGCTGACTGTCGAAGGCCTTCTCCAGCCGCGCCAGCAGCGCGTCCAGCGTGTCGCCGAGTTCCTTCAGCTCGTCGTCGGGACCGCTCGCCGCGATCCTCTCGTGCAGCGTCCGCTCGGACAGCCGCCGTGCCTTCGCCGTCATCGCGTGTACGGGCCGCAGCACCCGCCCCGCCGTCCACCAGCCCACCGCGACCGCGCACAGTGCCGTCCCCAGCAGGGCGAACACCGACCAGATCAGCATCTGCTGCCCCGCCGCGTCCCGGACGCCGTCGGTCAGCTGGACGACCGTGACCCCGCGCACGTCCTCCACCGGCAGCGCGGAAACGACGCGCGCCCTGATCGCGGCGACCTCGTTCTCCGTACCGGCGCGGGAGAGCAGATTGACGATGCCCAGCAGCACCGCGCCGAGCACCAGGAAGACCCCGCCGTAGACGAGCGCGATCCGGGTCCGGATCGTCGAACCCGGGCCCATGTGGGGACGGTTCACAGGACGTACCCCACACCCTGAACCGTACGGATCAGCGCCGGTTCCCCCAATTTGGCGCGCAGCTTGCTCATACAGACCCGCACCGCGCCCGTGAACGGATCCGTGTGCGCGTCCCAGGCCCGCTCCAGCAGCTCCTCCGCCGAGACCGTCGCACCGTCCGCCTCCAGCAGGATCTGCAGGACGGAGAACTCCTTCGGTGACAGATCGAGATCCCGCCCGTCCCGCTCGGCCGTCCGCCGCACCGTGTCGACCCGTACCCCGTGCCGCTCCAGCAGCGGCGGCACCGGCCTGGCGCTGCGCCGACGCAGCGCCCGTACCCGGGAGACCAGCTCGGGGAACTCGAAGGGCTTGCCCAGATAGTCGTCCGCCCCCAGGTCGAGGCCCTCGACCCGGTCCTCCAGGGACGAGGAGGCGGTCAGCATCAGGATCCGGGTGCGGGACGCGGAGGCGACCAGCTCGCGCGCCACCTCGTCGCCGTGGACGCGCGGCAGATCGCGGTCGAGGACGACGACGTCGTAGTCGTGCAGCCCGAGATACGCGAGCGCGGCGTCCCCGCTGTAGACGGTGTCGACGGCGAATCCGGCCCGTCGCAGCCCGGTGGAGACCAGCTCGGCCAGGATTTCCTCGTCCTCGGCGACCAGTACCCGCATCGTGTCCTCCCCCAGCTCCCCCCGATCCCCTGGCTCCCCTTGCACCGCCCCTCCTCCCAGGATGCCGCCCTTCTTAGGGGAGGGGATGTTTCGCAGACCTCTCCGCACCGCTTATCGAGGTGAGTGGACGTTGCGCGGGCCGTTAGGATTTCGACCATGGCGGCCACTGGATCCGAGAAGCAGGGGGCGAAGGCGTACTACGTCTCGACCCCCATTTACTACGTCAACGACGCTCCTCACCTGGGCCACGCCTACACGACCGTCGCAGGCGACGTGCTCACACGCTGGCACCGTCAGCGTGGCGAGAAGGTGTGGTACCTCACCGGCACGGACGAGCACGGTCAGAAGATCATGCGCACTGCCGAGGCGAACAACGTCACGCCCCAGGAGTGGTGCGACAAGCTCGTCGAGGAGGCATGGAAGCCCCTCTGGGAGCATCTGAACATCGCGAATGACGACTTCATCCGTACGACGGAGAAGCGGCACACGGACCGTGTGCAGGAGTTCGTGCAGGACCTGTACGACAAGGACGAGATCTACAAGGGCGGGTACGAAGGCCCGTACTGCGTGGGCTGCGAGGAGTACAAACTCCCCGGTGACCTGCTGGACGGCGAGGGCGAGTTCGCCGGGCAGAAGCTCTGCCCGATCCACAAGAAGCCGGTGGAGATCCTCAAGGAGGAGAACTACTTCTTCAAGCTCAGCGAGTACGGATCGAAGCTGCTGGAGTTCTACGAGGCCAACCCCGGCTTCATCCAGCCCGAGTCCGCCCGCAACGAGGTCGTGAACTTCGTCAAGCAGGGCCTGCAGGACCTGTCCATCTCGCGCTCGACCTTCGACTGGGGCATCCCGGTGCCGTGGGACGAGAAGCACGTGATCTACGTGTGGATCGACGCGCTGCTCAACTACGCGACGGCCGTCGGCTACAACGAGAACCCGGCGAAGTTCGAGGAGACCTTCCCGGCGAACGTGCACCTGATCGGCAAGGACATCCTGCGCTTCCACGCGATCATCTGGCCCGCGATGCTGATGGCGCAGGGTCTGCCGGTGCCCGGCAAGGTCGCGTGCAACGGCTGGCTGATGGTCGGCGGCGAGAAGATGTCGAAGTCGAACCTGACCGGCATCAAGCCGCAGGACCTGACCTCGCACTTCGGGGTGGACGCGTACCGCTGGTACTTCCTGCGCGCGATCTCGTTCGGCCAGGACGGCTCGTTCTCCTGGGAGGACTTCACCGCCCGGTACACCAGCGAGCTCGCCAACGACTACGGCAACCTCGCGTCCCGTGTCGCGGCGATGGTCGGCAAGTACTTCGGCGGCGCGCTGCCGGAGGCGACGGCGTCCGGCGAGGCGGAGAAGGCGGTCCAGGAGGGCCTTGCCAAGGCGGTCGCCGAGGCCGACCGGAAGATCGGCGAAGAGCTGGACTTCCAGGGCGGCATCCTGGCGGTCTTCGACTTCGTGAAGCAGGTCAACGGGTACATCACGGAGCAGGAACCGTGGAAGGTCGCCAAGGACGAGTCGCCCCAGGGCCAGGCCCGTCTCGCGACGATCCTGTACACGGCGGCCGAGTCCCTGCGCGCCGTCGCGGTGCTGCTCAACCCGGTCATGCCCGAGACCTCGCAGGCCCTGTGGGACTCGCTCGGTGCCGAGGCCCCGCTGGGTGCCCTCGCGGACCAGCGGATCCAGCACGCGGGCGAGTGGGGCAGGCTCCCGGCGAGTGCCACGGTGACGAAGGGCGCGGTGCTGTTCCCGCGCCTGGAGGACCCGAAGAAGGGCTAGGGGGTGTCCGGTGGATCAGGCTGGATCAGGGAGCGGCGTCATGCGGCTTCGGATCCAAGGCGGAGGAGGGAGGCATGGCGGAGCCATGCCGACCGACGACAACGCAGGAGACGGAGTCGCAGGGCGTCGCGAGCCCAGCATGATCCGCCGGACACCCCCTGGTGCCTGTGTGAAGGGGCCCGGGACCTGCACAGGTCCCGGGCCCTTTCGCTTACGTACTGGGCGGCTCGGCCTCAGCGCCTCAGCGCCGCCACGTCGCCCATCACGACCACCGGCCGCTTCGCCGGGTCCAGCCACACCAGCAGCTCCTTCATCCGGTCCAGCTTCAGCGCCACGCAGCCCTGGGTCGGCCCGCCGTGGTCGACGTGGACCCAGATCCCGCCGCCCTTCTCGTCGCCGAGCGGCCGGGTCCAGTCCAGCGGGGTGGTGCCCGGCTCGCGGTTGTAGTTGATGGCCACCACATGGTCGAAGGAGCCTCTCAGCGGCTCGCCCTCGAAGCCGGTGCCGGGCGCGTCGAAGGCCGCTTCCTGGTCGTAGGGAAGCCTGGTGCCCGGGTCGGGAAGCTTGCCGCCCGCGTCGGTGAGGCCGAAAACCCCGATCGGCGAGCGGTGGTCGGCGGCCTCGTGGTCGTCGGTCCAGCCGCGCAGGCCGTTGTGTGCCGGCCAGGGATCGGACACGGCCTTCCAGCCCAGGCCGGGGATGCGCTCGTAGAGAGTGGTGGCGGACTGGTTGGAGTCGGGTCCCTCGCCGACCACCACGACCGCCTGCTGGGTCGCCTTGGAGATCCTGGCGCGGGTCTGGGGGCCGAGGAAGGGGATCTCCTGCGACCGGACCATCTGCGCCTGGGGGCCGAGGTGCCCGGCGAAACCCGTCGAGGCGGCGCCCGCGGATCTCTGCGCCCCGGGCGCCGCCTCGCCGCCGGCGCCCGCGCAGCCGGTGAGCAGCAGACCTGCGACGGCCAGCGCGACCGCCGGGAACAGTCCTGTGCGGAGGGACATGTGCGGGCCTTTCGGTTCGAGAGCCTGAAGGTGCTGCTGCTTCTGGGTCGGGGCTCGGGGCGACGTCGGTCCCGGCGACATCAAATCGGATGTATGCGATCATTCGTTGCATTTCGGAAGGAGAATGCGCGAGGCGTCGCCCAAAGACACAGAACCGGAGGCACGGAAAACGCACGAGGATCACAATGTTCCGGCGCGGCGACGCCGCCGATCGGCGCGGTGTACTCCTGGAAGCCGCAGCTGCCGCCTGTCTCCCCACCAAGGGTGACGAGCGCATCCCGGGACCGCAACTTCCCGTAGTTATAGCGCATCGACAATTGAAGTGAAGAAGCGTTAAACGCATGAATAATCGGACATTGTCTTCAAGCTGGGCGTATCCAACGAATTTCTTCATCGTTGGGAGGGCATGGCGACGATGAGCCCGCAGAACACAGCGGTGGCAGAGTTTTACGAGGAGCGGGATCCGGGGTTCGCGCGCGCGTCCGGATACGCGGACTGCTCCGATCTGCTCGACGACCTCTTTGGCGCCCTGGAGCAGATCCAGGCAGATTTCACCCGGCGTTTCGGCGCCGCCCCGGCGCCGATGAGGCGGGCATGAGCGGATATTGGCCCCGTCCCGACGACGGGTTGGGCACGGCTCCGTATCACTATCAGTTTCCGTCGGACGCCCTCGGCGCGGATGTGCTCGACCCCACCATCCCCGACGGCCTGGACGTCCATCCGGACACCCACTGGGACTTCGAGAGCGATCTCACCCAGCTTCTCAAGGCCGCGGCCCCCGACCCCGTCGCACCCACCGTCTCGTCCGTCCCGCCCCTCCCCCGCAGGCGCGGTGCCCGCAGGCGTCCGAGTTTGCTGGTGCGCTGCGTCCGCCGCATCCGGGCGCCGCGGGTGAAGGTGCTGAGCTTGATCATCGCGGCACTGACCGCGGCCATCGTCGGCATGCTGAGCGTGCTCAGCGGGCTGATCGCCTACGATCCGCTGCGCCGCATGGCGTCCCCCGAAGCCCACGGGCTGGCCGGATGGTGGCCGCTGCTGGTCTACGGGCCGTGGCTGGTGGCGTCGTTGTCGATCCTGCGGGCCGCGCTGCACGACCGCCGCGCCGCACACAGCTGGGCCGTGGTGGTGCTCTTCTCCGCCGTCGCGATGTGTCTGTGCGTCGCCCACGCGCCCAGGTCGCCGATCCCCATGGCCGTGGCCGCGCTTCCGCCCGTGACCGCCCTGCTCTCCTTCCAGCAGCTGGTCCACCAGATCCTGCTCACCAGCCCCTGCCGACGCGCCACCCGCCAGCGGCACGGGGGGCACGCCGCCGCCTGCTGCTCGGACTGAAACCGGCGAGCCCCGGAACCTGGGCGGTTCCGGGGCCCTTCGCGCGTACGGCGTGTGCGCGGCCGAGGTATGTGAACGCACAGGGGCCCCGGACCTTCCGGTCGGGGCCCCTGTGCGTACCTGCTACTTGTCCTTGTCGGCGACCGGCTTGCGCAGCGCGATGTTCAGCTCGCGCAGCCGCGCCTCCTCCAGCTCGGTCGGCGCGCCCATCATCAGGTCCTGCGCGTTGCCGTTGAGCGGGAAGGCGATCGTCTCGCGGATGTTCGGCTCGTCGGCCAGCAGCATCACGATGCGGTCGACGCCCGGGGCGATGCCGCCGTGCGGCGGGGCGCCGAACTGGAAGGCGCGGAGCATGCCGGAGAACTCGTGCTCGACCGTCTCCTTCGAGTAGCCCGCGATCTCGAAGGCCTTGAACATGATCTCGGGCTCGTGGTTCCGGATCGCGCCGGAGGACAGCTCGACACCGTTGCAGACGATGTCGTACTGCCAGCCCAGGATGTCCAGCGGGTCCTGGGTCTGCAGGGCCTCGAGGCCGCCCTGCGGCATCGAGAAGGGGTTGTGCGAGAAGTCGATCCTGCCGGTCTCCTCGTCCTTCTCGTACATCGGGAAGTCGACGATCCAGCAGAACCGGAAGACGCCCTCCTCGAAGTGACCGGCGCGCTTGGCGGCCTCGACCCGGACCGCGCCCATGATCTTGGAGACCTCGTCGAAGTCGCCGGCGCCGAAGAAGATCGCGTGGCCGGGGGCGAGCGAGAGACGCTCGGTGAGGACCTTGACGTTCTCCTCGGTGAGGAACTTGGCGATCGGGCCGGTCAGCGAACCGTCCTCGCCGACGCGCACCCAGGCAAGGCCCTTCGCGCCGTGCTCGACGGCGAAGTCGCCGAGGCCGTCGAAGAACTTCCGCGGCTGCGAGGCGGTGTCCGGCACCGGCAGCGCGCGCACGTGCTTGCCCGCGAAGGCCTTGAACTCCGAGCCCTCGAAGACGTCCGTGATGTCGACGAGCTCCAGCTGGGCGCGCAGGTCCGGCTTGTCGTTGCCGTACTTGAGCATCGACTCTCGGAAGGGGATGCGCGGGAACGGCGAGGTGACGTGCCGGCCGTTGCCGAACTCCTCGAAGAGCTCGGTCATCAGCTTCTCGATCGGCTGGAAGACGTCCTCCTGCTCGACGAAGCTCATCTCGACGTCGAGCTGGTAGAACTCGCCCGGCGAGCGGTCGGCGCGGGCGTCCTCGTCGCGGAAGCAGGGCGCGATCTGGAAGTAGCGGTCGAAGCCCGAGATCATCAGCAGCTGCTTGAACTGCTGCGGGGCCTGCGGCAGCGCGTAGAACTTGCCGGGGTTCAGCCGGGAGGGCACCACGAAGTCGCGCGCGCCCTCGGGGGACGTCGCGGTCAGGATCGGGGTGGCCATCTCGTTGAAGCCGAGCGCCGTCATCTTGTGCCGGATCGCGGAGATCACGGCCGTACGCAGCATGATGTTGCGGTGCATGCGCTCGCGGCGCAGGTCGAGGAAGCGGTACTCCAGGCGGCGCTCCTCACCCACTCCGTCGTCGGTGTTGATCTGGAACGGCAGTTGCTGCGAGGCGCCCAGCAGCTCGACCGCGGAAACCTCGACCTCGATCTCGCCGGTGGGCAGCTCGGGGTTGATGTTCTCGGCGCCGCGCGAGACGACCTGTCCGTCGACGCGGACGACCGACTCCTTGTTGACCTTGTCGAGCGCCTCGTAGGCGGCGGTGCCGGGGCGGGCGACGAGCTGCGTGATGCCGTAGTGGTCGCGCAGATCGATGAAGAGGATGCCGCCCAGGTCTCGGCGATTGTGCAGCCAGCCGCTCAGCCGGACGTCGGTGGAGACGTCAGAGGCGCGGAGCTCGCCGCAGGTGTGGGACCTGTACCGATGCATCGTCGTTCATCCAGTCTTAGCAATTTGAGAGGGGGTGGGCCCGTCAAGGTTACCGCCCGGCCCCCGTCCGGCTCATTGACATACGCATGCCACCGGTCGGCACGCTGTGGCAGGCGCTCTACGCATCGTCCGCGCCGGAGCCCGAACCCGGGTCCGAGCCGGGACCCTCGCCCGAGTCCGAACCACCGCCGGAGCCCGAACTGTCGCCGGAGCCCGCGTCGGCGGAGTAGCGGCTGCGCAGCTCGCCGATCACGCCGAACGCGGCAGCGGTCAGCGGTACGGAGACCAGCATCCCGAGAATCCCGGCGACGGACGCCCCCGCGGTGATCGCCACCATCACGACGGCCGGGTGCATCTGGACCGTACGGCTCTGGATCACGGGCTGTAGCACATGCCCCTCCAGCACCTGCACGGCGATCACCACCCCCAGCGCCCACAAGGCGATCACGAACCCGCGGTCGGCGAGCGCGACAAGGACGGCCACCGTGCCGGAGAGGAAGGCGCCGAGGTAGGGGATGTACGCCGTGACGAAGACGAGCGCGCCCAGACCGACCGCTCCGGGGACGCGCAGGATCAGCAGCCCGACGGTGATGCAGACCGCGTCGATGAGCGCGATCAACGTCGTCCCGCGCATAAAGCCCTCGACGGCCCCGAAGGCCCGCCGCCCCATGGCCTCGGCGGCATCGCCCGTCGAGCCCGGGGCGAGGGACCGCAGCAGACCGGCCGCCTTGTGGGAGTCCCGCAGAAAGAAAAACATGAGCAGCAGCGCGAGTACGGAGGCGGCGATCACCTCCCCCACCACGCTCAGCCCGCTGATCACCCCGGACGCGGCCGTCCCCCCGAACCTGCCGAGCAGTTCCTTCGAGTTCTTGGCGAGATCGTCGAGCGAGGTCCCGGCGGCCCCGAAGCGCTCGGCGAGATCCCGGCCGGCCCGCCGCAGGGAGTCGACGATCTGGTCGCCGCTGTCGATCAGCGCGCTGACGACGATGTACGTGGCCCCACCGATCACGACGACGACCGCCACACAGGTCAGTGCCGCGGCGACGGACCGGTTCACCTTCATCCTCACCAGCCGCCGGTGCAGCGGCCCGAGGAGGGCGGTCCCGAGCAGTGCGAGCAGCACGGGCGTGACGGCGGTCTTGAGTTCCACGACCAGCCATACGCCGACGGCGGCGACCCCGGCCACAAGGAGCGCGACCACGCACCAGGCGGCAAGCCGCCGCACGGGCTCGGGAAGAAGGGTCTGCACGCTCCCACGTGACCACAGCGCACACACCCCGTCCCGCCCACCGGGGCCAGGAGGGTGACACCCCATCAGATCCGGCGACCGGCCGGTCCACGCCCAGGTCGACCGGCCGGTCCACGCCCAGGTCGACCGGCCGGTCCGCGCCCAGGTGCCGAAGGTCGCCGCGGACCCTCACTCCTGGCTCACGCCCCCTGGACCCCCTCAGCCCTGGGTCTCTCCCACGCCCGGCTCGCCCAGTCCGTGCACGGCCGGGATCGAGCCGAGGCGTCCGGCCTGGAAGTCCTCGACCGCCTGCCTCAGCTCCGCCTGGCTGTTCATCACGAACGGCCCGTAGTGCGCCATCGGCTCCCGGATCGGACGCCCGCCGAGCAGCACGATCTCCAGGTCACCGGTGTGCGAGCCGTTCTGGGTGTCGTCCGCCCACACCGTGAGCGAGTCGCCGTCGCCGAACACCGCGGTCTGCCCCATCCGCACCGGCCGCCGCTCGGTGCCGACCGCGCCGCGCCCGGCCAGGACGTATGCGAGGCCATTGAAGTCCTTGCGCCACGGCAGGTCGATCTGAGCGCCGGGCCGCAGCGTCGCGTGGATCATCGTGATCGGCGTGTGCGTGATGCCCGGGCCCTCGTGACCGTTCAGCTCACCGGCGATGACCCGTAGCAGCGCGCCGCCGTCGGGCGAGGTGAGCAGTTGCACCTGGCCGCCGCGGATGTCCTGGTAGCGGGGGGCCATCATCTTGTCGCTCGCCGGGAGGTTCACCCACAGCTGGAGCCCGTGGAAGAGTCCGCCCGACATGACCAGCGACTCCGGCGGCGCCTCGATGTGCAGCAGGCCGGAGCCCGCCGTCATCCACTGGGTGTCGCCGTTGCGGATCGTTCCGCCGCCGCCGTTGCTGTCCTGGTGCACGAACGTTCCGTCAATCAGGTACGTGACGGTCTCGAAGCCGCGGTGCGGGTGCCAGGGCGTGCCCTTGGGCTCGCCGGGCGCATAGTCCACCTCACCCATCTGGTCCATCATGATGAACGGGTCGAGGTACTGGTAGTTGATCCCCGCGAACGCACGCCGCACCGGGAAGCCCTCGCCCTCGAACCCGCTGGGCGCCGTGGTCACGGCGAGCACGGGGCGCGACAGGGCATCGGCGGGCGCGGCTACGCGGGGCAGGGTGAGCGGATTCTCGACAGTCACTGCAGGCATGACGTGGCCTCCTTGTGCGTCCAGTTTAGTTGAAGACTGAACTTCTTGCACCTGGAACGCGAGACGCCCGGGAGGAATTCCCCCCGGGCGCCCTACAGGCAGGCCTGCCGCTCAGCCATACATCCGCCGCATCGCGAAGTCGACCATCTGCTCCACGGCCTTCGCGTCGAAGACCATGCGGTGGTCGCCCTCCATGTCCAGGACGAAGCCGTACCCGGTCGGCAGCAGGTCGATCACCTCGGCACCCGTGATCACGAAGTACTTGGACTCCTTGCCCGCGTACCGGCGCAGCTCCTTGAGCGAGGTGAACATCGGGATGACCGGCTGCTGGGTGTTGTGCAGCGCCAGGAACCCGGGATTGTCACCGCGCGGGCAGTACACCTTCGAGGTCGCGAAGATCTGCTGGAAGTCCTCCGCGGACAGCGACGCCGTGGTGAAGGCCCGCACCGCGTCGGCGAGCGAAGGGGGCGACGGCTCGGGGTAGAGCGGCTGCTCCCCGTAGGAGGGCTGCTGCGGTACGTACTGCTGCTGAGCGCCCGGGGTCTGGTCGTAGCCGTACATGCACGCAAGAGTACTGAGTCACAGTTGCCCCGTTAGGGTTGCGTCTTATTACCGGCGGGTAGCATCATGTTAGTTACTAACTGGTACGTGGATGAGAATCCCGCCTCCCGATCCTTACGGAGCCGTCGCCATGGGGCACTACAAGTCGAATCTCCGCGACATCGAGTTCAACCTCTTCGAGGTCCTCGGGCGCGACAAGCTGTACGGCACCGGCCCGTTCGCGGAGATGGACGTCGACACTGCCAAGACCATCCTCGAAGAGATCGCGCGTCTCGCCGAGAACGAGCTCGCCGAATCCTTCGCGGACGCCGACCGCAACCCCCCTGTTTTCGACCCCAAGACCAGCACCGCGCCCGTCCCGGCGTCCTTCAAGAAGAGCTACCAGGCCTTCATGGACTCCGAGTACTGGCGCCTGGGCCTGCCCGAGGAGATCGGCGGCACCACCTCGCCCCGCTCCCTGATCTGGTCGTACGCGGAGCTGCTCCTCGGCTCGAACCCGGCCATCTGGATGTACTCCTCGGGCCCCGCCTTTGCGGGCATCCTCTTCGAGGAGGGCAACGAGGCGCAGAAGAAGGTCGCCCAGATAGCCGTCGAGAAGCGCTGGGGCTCCACCATGGTGCTCACCGAGCCGGACGCCGGCTCGGACGTCGGCGCCGGCCGCACCAAGGCCGTCGAGCAGGAGGACGGCTCCTGGCACATCGAGGGCGTGAAGCGCTTCATCACCTCCGGTGAGCACGACATGGAGGAGAACATCCTTCACTACGTGCTGGCCCGCCCCGAGGGCCACGGCCCGGGCACCAAGGGCCTGTCGCTCTTCCTCGTGCCGAAGTTCCACTTCGACTGGGAGACCGGCGAGCTGGGCGAGCGCAACGGCGTGTACGCCACGAACGTCGAGCACAAGATGGGCCTCAAGGCCTCCAACACCTGCGAGATGACGTTCGGCGACCAGCACCCCGCCAAGGGCTGGCTGATCGGCGACAAGCACGACGGCATCCGCCAGATGTTCATGATCATCGAGTTCGCCCGGATGATGGTCGGCACGAAGGCCATCGCGACCCTGTCCACCGGTTACCTGAACGCGCTGGAGTACGCCAAGGAGCGCGTCCAGGGCCAGGACCTGGTGAACTTCGCGGACAAGACTGCGCCCAAGGTCACCATCACGCACCACCCGGACGTGCGCCGCGCGCTGATGACGCAGAAGGCGTACGCCGAGGGCATGCGCGCCCTGGTCCTCTACACCGCATCCGTCCAGGACGAGATCGCCCTCAAGGAAGCCGCGGGCGAGGACGCCAAGGCGCTCGTCGCGCTGAACGACCTGCTGCTGCCGATCGTGAAGGGCTACGGCTCGGAGAAGTCGTACGAGCAGCTGGCCCAGTCGCTGCAGACCTTCGGCGGCTCCGGCTATCTGCAGGAGTACCCGATCGAGCAGTACATCCGGGACGCCAAGATCGACACTCTCTACGAGGGCACCACGGCCATCCAGGGCCAGGACTACTTCTTCCGGAAGATCGTCCGCGACCAGGGCCAGGCGCTGAACACCCTCTCCGAGGAGATCAAGAAGTTCCTGGCGGTCGGCACCGGGGGCGATGAGCTGGCCCCGGCCCGCGACGCGCTCGCCAAGGCCGCGGTGGACCTGGAGGCGATCGTCGGCACGATGACGAACGACCTCATCGCCACCGGCGAGGACGTCAAGAACATCTACAAGGTGGGCCTGAACACCACCCGCCTGCTGATGGCCTCGGGCGACGTGGTCGTCGGCTACCTGCTGCTGCGCGGCGCGGCGGTCGCGGCGGAGAAGCTCCAGACGGCCTCCGCGAAGGACGTGCCCTTCTACCAGGGCAAGATCGCGGCCGCGAAGTTCTTCGCCGCGAACGTCCTGCCGGGCGTCTCGGCCGAGCGCGCGCTCGCGGAGACGGTCGACAACTCGCTGATGGACCTCGACGAGGCGGCGTTCTAGTCACGCCGATGCGTCCTTGAGGTGGCCCGCCCCCAGTTCCGGGGGCGGGCCACCTCCATGACCGGGCCCCGGGATCGACGCGCCGCCGGCCTGGGTGCCCCGATCGGCAGACGGGCCAGGGCTTTCCCTCGTTAAGGTGACCCCATGAGCGCGAGAACCGCCCGCTTCGACCGCGGCCACACCGACGACCTGATGTCCTTCCTGGCGGCGAGCCCGTCGCCGTACCACGCTGTCGCCAACGCGGCCGCGCGGTTGGAGAAGGCCGGATTCCGGCAGGTGCTGGAGACGGACGCCTGGGACGGTACGCACGGCGGCAAGTACGTGCTGCGCGGCGGCGCGATCATCGCCTGGTACGTGCCCGAGGGCGCCGAGCCGCACACCCCGTTCCGGATCGTCGGCGCCCACACCGACTCGCCCAATCTGCGGGTCAAGCCGCTGCCGGACACCGGCGCGTACGGCTGGCGGCAGATCGCCGTCGAGGTGTACGGCGGGACGCTGCTCAACACCTGGCTGGACCGGGACCTCGGTCTCGCCGGCCGGCTCACCCTTCGCGACGGCAGCCACCGCCTGGTCAACATCGACCGTGCGCTGCTGCGCGTACCGCAGCTCGCCATCCATCTGGACCGCTCGGCCAACGACGGCCTGAAGCTGGACCGGCAGAAGCACCTCCAGCCGATCTGGGGTCTCGGCGAGGTCGAGGAAGGCGATCTGATCCGGTTCCTGGAGCAGGAGTCGGGCCTCGCCGAGGGCGACGTCACCGGCTGGGACCTGATGGTGCACTCCATCGAGCCGCCGTCCTATCTGGGCCGCGACCGGGAACTGGTCGCCGGGCCCCGGATGGACAACCTGCTCTCTGTGCACGCGGGCACGGCCGCGCTCGCCGCCGTCGCCGAGTCCGGGGAGCTGCCCTGCATCCCCGTCCTCGCCGCCTTCGACCACGAGGAGAACGGCTCGCAGGCCGACACCGGCGCCGACGGTCCGCTCCTCGGCAATGTGCTGGAGCGTTCGGTCTTCGCGCGCGGCGGTGCGTACGAGGACAGGGCGCGCGCCTTCGCGGGCACGGTGTGCCTCTCGTCCGACACGGGCCACGCCGTCCACCCCAACTACGCCGAACGGCACGACCCGACGCACCACCCGCGGGCCAACGGCGGCCCGATCCTCAAGGTGAACGTCAACCAGCGGTACGCCACCGACGGCAGCGGCCGCGCGGTGTTCGCCGAGGCCTGCGAGCGGGCCGGGGTGCCGTGGCAGACGTTCGTGTCGAACAACGCGATGCCGTGCGGCACGACCATCGGCCCGATCACCGCGGCCCGGCACGGCATCCAGACCGTCGACATCGGCGTGGCGATCCTGTCGATGCACAGCGCGCGTGAACTGTGCGGCGCACAGGACCCCTATCTGCTGGCGAACGCCCTCACCGCGTTCCTGGAGGCCTGAAGTCCCCTGGCCCAGGGGCCGGTTGGGGGTTTGCGAAACAACTGCGAAAGCAGCCGTACGCAACGGTGATGACCATGGTTCTCCTCGGTCATCACGCGGTGGTCACCCACCGGCCCGGCCCCTCGCGCCGCACCCTGTTCCTCGCACTCGCCTCGGCGGTCGCGGTCCTTGCCGCAGGGTGCTGGTTCGTCATTCAGCGGTACAACGAGCGGCCGCCGTGGGCCGAGGACATCGCGTACGAATCGGGTTACGTCCAGGGCCGACGGGTCCGGATGTACGACCCGACCGGCCAGGAGGTGAGAAAGCTCCTGGCCGACGGGTGCGCGGAGATCCGGTCCGCCGGCTGGGGCGGGCGCAAGGCGACGTACGACCCCGGCCTGTGGGTGGACGGCTGCCTGGACGGTGCGGCGGGCCGCCAGCCCCTGCGACAGGGGCTCTTCCACTAGGGCGTGTTGGGAAGTAGCGCCGCTACTCCTGGTCCATCCCGGCCAGTACGAGCGGCAGCCGCGTGACCCCGTCCGCGCTCACCTGCACCGGAACACCCCAGTCCTGCTGATGCACATGGCACGCCGGGTACTCGTTGGACGGGTCGTCGTCGCAGGACGCCGCCATCGCCGACACATGCAGCACGCCCTCGGCGACCGCCGGATCGATCTCCAGGTCGCGCGCCAGGTCCGTGCCCGCGCCCTCACCGGAGATCAGCAGCTCCGGCGGGGTCGAGGAGACGAGCAGCCGGGTAGACGGCCCGTACCGGGTGTCCAGCTTCTGGCCGGCCGGGGCCTGGAAGACCACGTCCAACCGCAGCTTGCCCGCGGCGACTTCGGTCGCGGCACGCTGGGTGCGGTGAGCGACGGCATCGACGCGTACCGCCTCCTCCGGCAGCCGCAGCCGGGTCAGCCGGTGCCGCGCGGACTCCACCACGACGATGTCCTCGCCGACCAGCACGGCGTCGCTCGGCTCCCGCAGATCGGTGGCCAGGGTGGTCACCTCGCCGCTGTGCCCCTCTTGAACGGGAGGTGTGTAGCGGCGCAGCGCGTGGTTGTACGTGTCGCTGACGGCCACCGAACCGTCGGGGAGCGCGGTCACGCCCAACGGGTGCTGGAGCAGGGCCTGTCCGGCCGCACCGTCGCGGTGACCGAAGTCGAAGAGTCCGGTGCCGACGGCGGTGTGCACGGCGCCCTCGCGGTCGACGTACCGCAGCGCGCTCGTCTCCGAGTCGGCGACCCACAGCCGCTCCTCGGTCGCCGCGAGCCCGGACGGCTGGGCGAACCACGCCTCGGCGACCGGTCCGTCGACCAGGCCCTCGTTGGTGGTGCCCGCGGCGACGCGGACCGTGCCGAGCTCGGGGTCGTACGCCCACAGCTGGTGGACGCCGGCCATCGCGATCCACACCTCGCCCTGCCACCAGGCCACGTCCCACGGCGAGGAGAGGTCCACGTCGCGGGCCGGGCCGTTCGTCGGCGAGCCCTGCCACCACTGCCTGCCGGTCCCGGCGACGGTGGTGGTCTCTGCGTTCTCCAGGTCGAGCACACGCAGGGCGTGGTTGACCGTGTCGGCGACGACGACGCGCCCCCCGGGCAGCAGGGCGAGCCCCTGCGGTTCACTGAACCGGGCCCGCTCGGGGCCGCCGTCGACGAGCCCCCGCTCACCGTCGCCGTACCGCTGGACGACCGTCTCGGCGTCGGCCGCCAGCCGCACCAGCTGATGGCGCGTGGTGTCGGAGACCAGAAAACCGCCGTCGGGCAGCACGAGCGCCTTGCCGGGGAAGCGCAGATGCGTGGCGACCGGCTCGGGCGCGACATACGGCCCGTCACCGCGCCGCAGCGTGCCCTTGGCGGCGTGCTCCGCCTCCAGCTCCTCGACGAGCTTCTCGATGGCGTGCGCATGCCCCTCGCCGGCGTGCTGGGCGACGACATAGCCCTCGGGGTCGATGACGACGAGGGTGGGCCAGGCCCGTACGGCGTACTGCTTCCAGGTGGCGAGCTCGGGGTCGTCGAGCACGGGGTGATGCACCTGATAGCGCTCGACGGCGTCGACGACGGCCTGGTGCTCCGCCTCGTGCACGAACTTCGGCGAGTGGACCCCGATGATCACCACGGTGTCGCGGTGCTTCTCCTCGAGCTCGCGCAGCTCGTCCAGGACATGCAGACAGTTAATGCAGCAAAATGTCCAAAAATCGAGGATAACGATGCGTCCTCGCAGGTCAGCGAGGGTGTACTGGGTGTCGCCCGTATTGAGCCAGCCGCCCCTGCCGATGAGCTCGGGGGCCCGAACGCGTGCACGTGTAGCCATACCCCCATCCAACCGCACGAGACCGGGTACGCATTCCAGCCATGAAATACCTCGTACGCGACAAGATCTTCGCGATCGGTGACGACTACTGGATCGAGGACGAGCAGGGGCGCCGCGCCTTCCTCGTCGACGGCAAGGCGCTGCGGCTGCGCGACACGCTGGAGCTCAAGGACCCGAGCGGGCTTGTGCTCATCACGCTGCGCAAGAAGCTGCTGAGCCTGAGGGACACGATGACCGTCGAACGGGGCGACGCGCCGCTCGCCACGATCCGCAGGAAACGGCTCTCGCTGCTGCGCAACCACTACCGGGTGGCACTCGTCGAGGGCACGGAACTGGATGTCAGCGGCCGGATCCTGCACCGGGAGTTCGTGATCGAGTACGACGGCGAACTGCTGGCTCACATCTCGAAGCAGTGGTTCCGGGTGCGGGAGACGTACGCGGTGAATGTCGTCCGGGAGGACGCGGATCCGGCGCTGATGATCGCGGTGGCGGTGTGCGTGATCCGCATGGCGGAGAGGGAGCGGGACGGCGACGACGATTAGTTCCGGGCGGCGGCTGAAATATGCCGCTGGGCCGCATTTTCAGCCCGTCCGGCGTTGAGGACATGCGGCCGAAGGTCGCAGCCCGCCTGGACGCTAGGGCGCGTCCAGGCCCAGCCGCCGGTCCTTCAGCGCCGGGAACTGCTCGCGCGTCGTCGTCACTTTCTCCGCGGACAGTTCCACCCGCAGGACCTCCTCGCCCGGCCCCGCCTCCGCCAGGACCTCGCCCCACGGGTCGACCACAATGCTGTGGCCCGCCTGCTCGACCCCCGCATGGGTGCCCGCGGTGCCGCAGGCCAGGACGTAGGCCTGGTTCTCGACCGCGCGGGCGCGGGCCAGCAGGGTCCAGTGTTCGCGGCGGCGGGCCGGCCAGCCGGCCGGGATGACGAAGGCCTGGGCGCCGGCGTCCACGAGTCCGCGGAAGAGTTCGGGGAAGCGCAGGTCGTAGCAGGTCGCCAAGCCGACGGTGAGGCCCGGCAGCGGGACGGTGACGAGTTCGTCGCCCGCGCCCATCATCACCGCCTCACCCTTGTCGAAGCCGAAGCGGTGGATCTTGCGGTAGGTGCCGACCAGTTCACCGGCGGGGGAGAGGACGAGGGAGGTGTTGTAGAGAGTGCCGTCCGCGGCCTTCTCGACGACGGAGCCCGCGTGCAGCCACACGCCTGCGTCGCTCGCCGCCTTCGCCATCACCTCGTACGTCGGCCCGGTGACCGTCTCCGCCTCCTCGGCGAAGGAGTCGTAGGCGAAGGCGCCGACGGGCCACAGTTCCGGCAGGATCACCAGATCGGCGTCCTGTTGTTCGCGTACCAGCGAAGCGGCCCGCGCCCTACGAGAATTGACTGTTTCGTCCGGGTCTACTGCGATCTGGATGAGAGAGGCGCGCACACTACCACCGTCCTGGCATTCGAGCCGTCAACGCGGGCCTACGATCGTCACACGAAAGCACTGCCGGGGTGCCGTCCGGCAGCGTAACTTAACTGCCGAGCCTCCCACGCAGCCCAGCAGTCAGCAGCCCAGCCCGCGTACCGCAGAACCGCCGAGGGGTCCCGTGACCGTCCATCCCAGCCTCCAGACCTACGCCGACGCCTGGACCCACTCCATCGAATCGATAGCAGAGCTGGTGCAGCCGCTCGTGGAAGGCGAGTGGAACCGGCCGACGCCGTGTCCCGCCTGGTCGGTCCGCGATGTCGTCTCGCACGTCATCGGCATGGAGTGCGAGATGCTCGGCGATCCCCGGCCGATCCATACGCTGCCGCGCGATCTCTACCATGTACAGAGCGAGTTCGCCCGCTACATGGAGATGCAGGTCGATGTGCGCCGGCACCACACGGCGCCGGAGATGACCTCGGAGCTGGAGTACACGATCATCCGGCGGGCCCGTCAGCTGCGCAACGAGAGCCGCGCCCCCGGCACCATGGTCCGTGCCCCGCTCGGCGCCGAGCAGACCCTTGAACTCGCCATGCGGATGCGGGCGTTCGACACGTGGGTGCACGAGCAGGATCTGCGGGTGGCGCTCGGCAAGCCGGGCAACCTCGACTCCCCCGGCGCGTATGTCGCGCGGGACTGTCTGCTCGAAGCCCTGCCGAAGGTCGTCGCCAAGGACGCGGGCGCGCCCGCGAATTCGGCGGTCGTCTTCGATGTGCACGGTCCGGTGGAGTTCCTGCGGACGGTCCGGGTGGACGCGGACGGCCGCGGCACGGTCGACGGCGCGCCCTCGCTCGGGCCCGTCGTGACCCTCGCCATGGACTGGGAGACCTACGTCCGCCTGGCGTGCGGGCGGGTGCGGGCGGCCGCGGTGCAGGACCGGGTCAAGGTGGACGGGGACGCGGAGCTGGGCGCGGCGATCCTGCGGGAGTTCGCGGTCACTCCGTAGCGGAGGAGCCGGGCGCGCGTGGCATCCGCCTCGCGCGCGCCGCAGGTTCACGCCGGAGGGTCCGCGCCGAACCGGTCGCGCCTCACAGGGTCCGCGCGGCAGACGGTCCGCGTCGTCACGCCGGTACGTGCACGGCCTCCACCCGGCTCGCCACCAGCCGTTCCCGCTCCCGCCGCACCGTGCGCGCCCGCAGCCGCAGGATCTGCCCGATCCCGACGGCCTCCAGCACGAACACCGACGAGAACGCGATCCGGTAGTTGTCGCCGGTCGCGTCCAGCAGCACCCCGACCGCCAGCAGTGTCGTCATGGAGGCCACGAAGCCGCCCATGTTGACGATGCCCGACGCCGTCCCCTGCCGTTCCGGGGGATTGGCGGGGCGGGCGAAGTCGAAGCCGATCATCGACGCGGGCCCGCATGCCCCGAGCACCGTGCAGAGTGTGATCAGCAACCACATCGGGGCAGGGTCGCCGGGGTACACAATGGTGGCGGCCCATACGAGTGCGGTCGCCCCGACCGTGCCGAGAGCGAGCGGGACCCGGGCCGCATGGTGGCGCGCGATGATCTGCCCGTACACCAGGCCCACCATCATGTTGGAGAGCACCACCAGGGTCAGCAGCTCGCCCGCCGTCTCCCGGGACAGGCCCTGTGCCTCGATGAGGAAGGGCATCCCCCACAGCAGCAGGAACACCATCGCGGGGAACTGGGTGGTGAAGTGCACCCACAGGCCGAGTCTGGTGCCGGGCTCCCGCCAGGACTGGGCGATCTGCTTGCGTACGAATGCCGATCCGGCGTGCCGGGCGGGCGGTGGCTCATGGCCCTCGGGGTGGTCCTTGAGGAAGAGCACGAGCAGGACGAGCACGACCAGTCCGGCCGCCGCGCTGCCCGCGAAGGTGGCGGTCCAGCCCAGGCCGTGGAGCATCCGGGCGATGACGATGGTCGAGACGAGGTTGCCCGCCATCCCGAAGAGCGCGGCGACCTGCCCTATGAGGGGTCCGCGCCGCGCCGGGAACCAGCGGGTGCCGAGCCGCAGCACGCTGATGAAGGTCATCGCGTCGCCGCAGCCGAGGAGCGCACGCGAGGCGAGGGCCGTGCCGTACGAGGGCGAGAACGCGAAGCCCAGCTGCCCGGCCGTGAACAGCACCACGCCGATGGTGAGGACCTTCTTGGTGCCGAGGCGGTCGACCAGCAGGCCGACGGGTATCTGCATCCCCGCGTACACGAGCAGCTGGAGGATGGAGAAGGTGGACAGCGCGGAGGCGTTGACGTCGAAGCGGTCGGCGGCGTCGAGTCCGGCGACGCCCAGGGACGTACGGAAGATGACGGCGACGAAGTAGACAGCGACGCCGATGCCCCAGACCGCGGCGGCCCGCCGTCCGCCGGGTGGATCCCCCGGCAGGGCGGCGGCGCAGGCGCTCACCGGACCTCGCCCCGCGCCAGGTTGCTGAACCAGCCGACGTGCCGGTGGACGAGGGCGGCCGCCGCGTCCGGGTCTCCGGCGCGCAGTGCCTCAAGGATCTCGCTGTGCTCGGCGACGTTCTTGGCGATCCGGTCGGGGTGGGAGTGCATGACCGCGACGCCCATCCTCAGCTGCCGGTCGCGGAGTTGGTCGTAGAGGCGGGAGAGGATCGCGTTGCCCCCGCTGCGGACGATCTCGGCGTGGAAGCAGCGGTCGGTGACGGCGACGGCGGCCAGGTCGCCCTCCTCGCCCTGTCGCTTCTGCTGTTCGAGGAGCTCTTCGAGGCGGGCGATCAGCTGCGGTGAGGCCGGTACGGCCTTGCGGGCGGCGTGCTCCTCGACCAGCATCCGGGTCTCGACCACATCGGCGATCTCCTGTGCGGAGACGGCGAGGACCGAGGGCGCCCTTCTTCGGGTAGAGCTTGATCAGCCCTTCGACCTCCAGCTTGAGGAGCGCTTCGCGGACGGGGGTGCGCGATACGCCGACGGCGTCGGCCAGTTCGCCCTCGGTGAGGAGGGTTCCGCCCTCGTAGCGGCGGTCGAGGACGGCTTGCTTGATGTGGGTGTAGACGCGTTCTGCGGCAGGGGCGGCGGCGGGCATGCGCACAGCTTAGATACAACACAGGTGCATCAGGAAGCCTGGTCCACGATGCAGGACGGACAAGGGGTTTGGGCGCCCGGAACAAGAAGTACGCAACTTCCGTACATCCATTCGCTCTGCTCACGAGTCTCATGTCGGGACCCTGTTTTCCCTGGGCCCCATCGACTTTGAAAGTCACGGGACTTAACGGACTTTCGACGCAAACGCGACTATCGGAGCGTTCCCTTTGATACTCAAAAGCAAGGGCCTGCGCAGAGCCGCCGGCGTCGCCCTCGCCGGCGGCCTGCTGTTGGCGGCCTCGCCCCTGGCCACTACCGCCCAGGCAGCGGTGCCGATCCCGACCATCAGCGCCAAGGGCGGCTTCCTGCTGGACCAGGCGGACGGCAAGCCGGTCTACGGCAAGGCCAACAACACCCGCCGCCAGATCGCGAGCACGACGAAGCTGGTGACGGCCATCACGGTCCTCACCACGCCCGGCGTGGACCTCACCAAGAAGGTCACCGTCAAGCAGGCGTACCGGGACTACGTCGTCCGGCAGGGCGCGAGCACCGCGGACCTGCGCACCGGTGACAAGCTGACCGTCCGTCAGCTGCTGTCCGCCATGATGCTGCCGTCCGGCTGCGACGCCGCGTACGCCCTCGCCGACGCCTACGGCACCGGGACGACGACCGCCGCGCGCACGTCTTCGTTCATCGGCAAGATGAACGCCAAGGCCAAGCAGCTCGGCCTGGTGAACACGCACTTCGACTCGTTCGACGGAATCTCCGCGGCGGGCGCCAACTACTCCACCCCGTGGGACCTGGCGAAGCTCGCCCGCCACGCGATGAGCAGCGCGACCTTCCGCGATGTCGTCAAGGCCACGTCGTACAAGACCGTCGCGACGACGAGCACCGGCGCCACCCGCACGTACACCTGGTACAACACCAACGCGCTCCTCGGCTCGTACAGCGGGGCCATCGGCGTGAAGACCGGCACCGGCACGGCTGCCGGCCCCTGCCTCGTCTTCGCCGCCACCCGCGGCACGAAGACCTACGTCGGCGTCGTCCTCGCCAGCTCCAGCGTCACCGAGCGCACCAAGGACGCGGCGAAGCTGCTGGACTTCGGATTCGGCTCCACCACCGCCCAGACGATGACGGTTCGAACGCTCCCGGCCGGCACGCAGCGCGACTGACGCACCGCTGAAAACACGAGGTCCCGTGACGCATCGCGTCACGGGACCTCGGTGTTCCGGGCCGTCAGGCCCAGGTGATCAGCCGCTTGGGCTGCTCCAGGATCGCCGCGACGTCCGCGAGCACCTTGGAGCCCAGTTCCCCGTCGACCAGCCGGTGGTCGAAGGAGAGCGCGAGCGTGGTGACCTGCCTCGGCTTGACCTTGCCCTTGTGGACCCAGGGCTGGAGCTTGATCGCGCCGACCGCGAGGATCGCGGACTCACCCGGGTTCAGGATCGGCGTACCGGTGTCGACGCCGAAGACGCCCACGTTGGTGATCGTGACCGTGCCGCCCTGCATGGCCGCGGGAGTGGTCTTGCCCTCGCGGGCGGTGGAGACCAGCTCACCGAGCGCCTGCGCCAGTTCGGGCAGGGTCTTGTCGTGCGCGTCCTTGATGTTCGGCACGATCAGACCGCGCGGCGTGGCCGCGGCGATGCCCAGGTTGACGTAGTGCTTCTGCACGATCTCCTGGGCGGCCTCGTCCCAGGCCGCGTTGACGGCGGGGTTGCGCTTGATCGCGACCAGCAGCGCCTTGGCGATCAGCAGCAGCGGATTGACCCGCAGCCCCGACATGTCCTTGTCGGCCTTGAGCTCGTCGACGAGCTTCATCGTCCGTGTCACGTCGAGCGTGATGAACTCCGTGACGTGCGGCGCGGTGAAGGCGCTGCCGACCATCGCCGCCGCGGTGGCCTTGCGTACTCCCTTGATGGGGATACGGGTCTCCCGGGCGCCCGCCACGACAGGCGCGGGCCCGGGCTGCGCGGCGAGCGCGGGCTCGGCCCGGACGGGTGCCGGAGCCGGGGCGGCCGCCGCGTGGACGTCCTCCCGCGTGATGACTCCGTCGGGCCCGGTCGGGGTGACCGTCGCCAGATCGATGCCCAGGTCCTTGGCGAGCTTGCGGACCGGGGGCTTGGCGAGCGGGCGGGCCTGGCCGACGACGCCGTGGCCGTTCATCTCGGCCTGGATCGCGGCGGCCGCCGCGGCCTGCTCCGGGACGGCGGACGTGCCCTTGCGGGCGCGGCGCTTGGTGGAGGTCTCGGCGACGCCGTAGCCGACGAGGACGGGCGTGCGGCCCTTCGGCTCGGCCTCTTCGGCCGGCGCCTCGGCAGGCGTCTCGACGACGGGAGCGGCAGCGGCCGGGGCCGCGTCACCGCTGCCCGGCGCCACGTCGATCGTGATGATCGAGGTGCCGACGTCGACGGTCGTGCCCTCCTCGAAGCGGAGCTCGTGCACCACGCCGTCGTACGGGATCGGCAGCTCGACGGCCGCCTTTGCCGTCTCGACCTCGCAGACGACCTGGCCGTCCGTCACCGTGTCTCCGGGCTGGACGTACCACTTGAGGATCTCGGCCTCGGTGAGTCCCTCGCCCACATCGGGCATCTTGAACTCTCGGAAGCGGAGCGAAGTGTCTTGAGTCATGGTCACGGCACTCCTCAGTACGCGAGCGAGCGGTCGACGGCGTCCAGCACCCGGTCAAGTCCCGGAAGGTACTCCTCCTCGAGCCGTGCCGGCGGGTAGGGGGCGTGGAAGCCTCCGACCCTCAGCACCGGGGCCTCCAGGTGGTAGAAGCACCGCTCTGTGATGCGAGCGGCGATCTCCGCGCCGGAGCCGTAGAAGACCGGGGCCTCGTGGACGACGACGAGCCTGCCCGTCTTCTCCACGGAGGTCTGGATGGTGTCGAAGTCGATCGGGGACATCGAGCGCAGGTCGATGACCTCCACCGACTTGCCCTCGTCGGCGGCCGCGGCCGCCGCTTCCAGGCAGACCTTCACCATCGGACCGTACGCCACGAGCGTGAGATCCGAGCCCGCCTTGACGACGCGGCCCTTGTGCAGCGGGCCAGGGATGGCCTCGGTGTCGACCTCGCTCTTGTCCCAGTAGCGCCGCTTCGGCTCGAAGAAGATGACCGGGTCGTCGCTCTGGATCGCCTGCTGGAGCATCCAGTACGCGTCGGAGGAGTTGGACGGCGAGATGACCTTGAGGCCCGCGACATGCGCGAACAGGGCCTCGGGGGACTCACTGTGGTGCTCGACCGCGCCGATGCCGCCGCCGTAGGGGATGCGGATGACGACCGGCAGCTTGATCTTGCCGAGCGCGCGGGCGTGCATCTTCGCGAGCTGCGTGACGATCTGGTCGTACGCGGGGAAGACGAAGCCGTCGAACTGGATCTCCACGACGGGCCGGTAGCCGCGCAGCGCGAGACCGATCGCCGTGCCGACGATGCCGGACTCGGCGAGCGGGGTGTCGATGACCCGGTCCTCGCCGAAGTCCTTCTGCAGTCCGTCGGTCACCCGGAAGACGCCGCCGAGCTTGCCGACGTCCTCACCCATGATCAGGACCTTGGGGTCGGTGTCGAGTGCCTTGCGCAGCGACTCGTTGAGCGCCTTGGCGAGGGGAAGCTTCTGTACGGCCATGATTAGTTGCCCTCCTCGGCGAAGGACGCCTGGTACGCGAGGAACTGGGCGCGCTCCTCGTCGACGAGGGCGTGCCCGTCGGCGTAGACATTCTCGAAGATCGCCAGATGGTCCGGGTCGGGCATGGCCCGCACCGCCTCACGCACCCGCTTGCCGAGCGTCTCGCTCTCCTCCTCCAGGGAGATGAAGAACGCCTCGTCGGCGTGTCCGGCGTTCTCCAGATACGTACGCAGCCGCAGGATCGGGTCCTTGGCCTCCCAGGCCTGGCGCTCCTCGTCCGCACGGTACTTCGTCGGGTCGTCCGAGGTGGTGTGCGCGCCCATCCGGTAGGTGAACGCCTCGACCAGGGTCGGGCCCTCGCCGCGGCGGGCACGCTCCAGCGCGGAGCGGGTCACGGCCAGGCAGGCGAGGACGTCGTTGCCGTCGACGCGGACGCCGGGGAAGCCGTAGCCCTGGGCGCGCTGGTAGAGCGGCACACGGGTCTGCTTCTCGGTCGGCTCGGAGATCGCCCACTGGTTGTTCTGGCAGAAGAAGACGACCGGGGCGTTGTAGACCGCGGAGAACGTGAACGATTCCGCGACGTCGCCCTGGCTGGACGCGCCGTCACCGAAGTACGCGATCACGGCGGAGTCGGCGCCGTCCTTGGCCACGCCCATGGCGTAGCCGGTGGCGTGCAGCGTCTGCGAGCCGATGACGATCGTGTACAGGTGGAAGTTGTTGGTGGTGGGGTCCCAGCCGCCGTGGTTCACACCGCGGAACATGCCCAGCAGATTGGTCGGGTCGACCCCGCGGCACCAGGCGACGCCGTGCTCGCGATAGGTCGGGAAGACATAGTCGTCGTCGCGCAGCGCCCGGCCGGAGCCGATCTGTGCGGCCTCCTGGCCCAGCAGCGACGCCCACAGACCGAGCTCGCCCTGCCGCTGAAGAGCGGTGGCCTCGGCGTCGAAACGCCGCGTCAGGACCATGTCCCGGTACAGCCCGCGCAGCTCGTCCGGGGTCAGGTCGATCTCGTAGTCCGGGTGCTCGACGCGCTCACCCTCGGGCGTCAGCAGCTGTACGAGCTGGGGCTCAGAACTCTGCGGCTTCTTCGCGGCGCTCACGCGCTTGCTGCTGCGTCGCGGTTTGCGCGCGGCAGTGCTCTCCACGGTCACGTGCGTGCTCCTCCGTCGGTCCGGCCCCCGGGGTTGCCGGTGTGGCCAGTGCGGCTCGCCTATTTCCGTACCCGTGCACGGGGTGGGTGCCGCTCGGCCGGGAATCAGGCGTGACAGGTGCCCCGGCGAGCGCCTGCCAAAGGCACGTTACCCAGTGGGTCGCACTACTGCGAAACCCCACTTGACCTGCGATTTTGCTTGGATTTCCAAGTAAATCGAGAAATGCGGGAACAACCACTGGTCACAGCCTTGCAGGCCGCCGGAACACCGGCACGTTATCCCGGGCACCCCGGGCACGGGAAGAGTAGATGTGTGACACCCCTTTCGTACGCGAAGAGGTAAAAATCATCGTATTCCAAGGCAATGAGCTGCTGGCGGCGCACGGGACGTGGCACCTGGCGCCCGCCGTACACGGCCGGCGCCAAGGGCCACCGACACCCTCCGGTCAGGGGGTCACCCGTTCGGGTTCCTATACACCGAGCCACGGTTGTCCACCGCACAGATGCTGGATTATCCCGAAGAGCATCCCGCCGGCCACGCTGCGTGATCTAACATCTGGCGAGTGCCGCGCTCATCTGCAACTGCCCCACCCGTCGGTGTCCTGCTGCGCCGTTACGAGAACCCGGGCGAACCACTCTCCTGCGAGCCCGTCACACAGGGGCTCCTCAACCGCGGCTACCGGCTCGCCACCACCCGTGGCGCGTACTTCCTCAAGCACCATCTCGACGGCGACCACGAGGCCATCGCCCGCCAGCACCGGGCCACCCAGCGGCTGCAGGAGCTCGGCGTCCCGGTCGCCCCGCCCGTCGAGGACGCGCACGGCGACACGGTCGCGGTGATCGGCGGACGGTGCTACGCCCTGCACCCCTGGATCGAGGGGCGGCACCGCGACGGCGCGCAGCTGACGACACCCCAGTCCCGGCGGCTCGGCTCCCTCCTCGGTCTCGTCCACACCTGTCTGGAGCGGGTCATGGAGGTGGACGCCACCCACCGCGGCCGGCACGAGAGCGCCGACCCCGAGGAGACCTTCGCCCTCATCGACGAACTGCTGGCCCTCGCGCGCGCCGCCCGCCCCCGGGACGCCTTCGACAATCTGGCCGAGCGCAGGCTCCTCGAACGGCGCGCGCTGCTGGAACGCCATGCCGACCGCAGACCGCCTCCGGCCTCCCCGGGCTGCTGGGTGCACGGCGACTTCCACCCGCTGAATCTGCTCTACCGGGGCGCGGAACCGGCCGCGATCGTCGACTGGGACCGGCTGGGGGTGCACCCGCGCGCGGAGGAGGCGGTGCGGGCGGCGGCGATCTTCTTCGTCCAGCCGGCCGGTGAGCTGGAGCTGGGGAAGGTACGTGCGTACGCGCGCGCCTACCGCCGGGCGGCCGGCGCGGACGCAGCGGAACTGGCGGCGGCGGTGCACCGGGTGTGGTGGGAGCGGCTCAACGACTTCTGGATACTGCGCTGGCGCTACCAATTGCACGACCGAAGGGCCGACCCGCAGTTTCCTGCGGCGTCGGCCCTGGCGGTGTGGTGGACGAGGGAGTACGAGGCGGTACGGGACGCCTTCGCCGGCTGAGACCCCGCGAACGAAGCCCCCTGAGTGTCCGTCAGCCGGAGCCCGGGTCGGCCGGGTTCCCCGTCTGACCGTCCGTCGGATCCGCAGTCGTCGGCTGATCCGTCGGATCCGTCGGCTGATCCGTCGGATCCGTCGGCTGGTCCGTCGGATCGGCCGTCGTCGGCTCCTGCGAAGGCGTCTGCGGATCGCTGGGCGTGACCGACGGCGTGTACGAGGGCGTCCACGACGGCTGCTGCTCGTCGCCCGTCGGGTCGGTCTCCTCGCTCTGCTCGGTGTCCTCCTCCGTCGGCGTCGGCGTGGTGTCCGGCGTCGACGGGGTCTCGGAGACCGTCGTGGTGGGCTTCTGGTCCGTGCCGTTGCCGTTCGCCTTGTTCAGCGCGAACGCGACACCACCGGCGATCGCCAGCACGGCGAGCACCGCGAGAAGCCACATCTTGCCCCGGCCGCCGCGGCGGTCCCGGCCGTCCCCACCGCCGTCGTACCCGCCGTCGTTCGGGTTCATCGGAGGCAGGATCGGGCTCTGCGAGGTCTCGCCGTGCACCAGGTGGTGCACCGCGGTCGGCGCGGTCGTCCCCATCGCCGGCGTGAATCCGCCCTCGTGCAGGTCGACGGGTCCGGTGTTCCAGGTACCGGTGTGGCTGCCCTGCTGATGAAGCATCTGCAGCCCGTACTGCACCAGGCCGCGCATCTCTTCCGCGCTCTGGAACCGGTCGTCCGGGTCCTTCGCCAGCGAGCGCATCACCAGTCCGTCGAGCTCCGGCGGCACCGCGTCCGAGACCTCGGACGGCGGCGACGGGATGTCCTGGACGTGCTGGTAGACCACCGACAGCGGCGTCTCACCGGTGAACGGGGGCCGCAGGGCGAGGAGTTCGTAGAGCAGACAGCCCGTCGCATACAGATCGGACCGGTGGTCGACGGCCTTGCCCAGCGCCTGCTCGGGGGAGAGGTACTGCGGCGTGCCCATGACCATGCCGGTCTGGGTCATCGTCGACTGCGCGCCGTGCAGAGCGCGCGCGATACCGAAGTCCATCACCTTCACCGCACCGGAGTGGGTGATGATGACGTTCGCGGGCTTGATGTCGCGGTGCACGATGCCGTGCTGGTGGGAGTACGCGAGCGCCTCCAGCACACCGGAGACGATGATCAGCGCCTGCTCGGGCGGCGGGGCCTCCGCGTTGAGCAGCAAGTCGCGGATGGTGCGCCCTTCGACGAGCTCCATCACGATGTACGGGACGGTCTGCTTGCCGACCACGTCCTCGCCGGAGTCGTACACCGCCACCACCGCATGGTGGTTGAGGCCGGCGACCGACTGCGCCTCGCGCGTGAAGCGGGCCTTGGAGACCGGGTCCTCGGCGAGATCGGAACGGAGCAGCTTGACGGCGACCGTGCGGCCGAGCCGTACGTCCTCCGCCGCGAACACCTCGGCCATGCCGCCGCGTCCGAGCGGGTGCGTCAGGCGGTAGCGGCCGTCGCCGACCAGTCCGCCGACGCCCCAGTTGTCCGCCGCACCCGGCACTCCGCCGCCGCCTGCTTCGGGTTCGGGTGCCATCAGTCCTCGCCGTCGTATCTGTCCGCGTGCACTGTGTGTACTGTGCGTGCGGGTGTTCTTAAGTCCTCAGGGGTCCTCTGCCACGTCACGCTACAGCCTTCGCGGGGCGCGCCGGTTCGAGAGGGACCGGCCATCCAACCGCTGCCGCCGCTGCCGCGCAAATTCCATGCGGTTCCTGTAACGCTTCCGAGTCTCTTCTTGTGCGTACGGTCACGGAACGGGCACCCGGCTTGACGTGTCTGTGCCCTCGGGCAGACTTGGCCCGTACATACGGATCACGGGAATGCGGATCGCAGGCATCGCAGGCATCGCGGGCATTTGTGGGCAACGCGGGCATCGCGGCCTTCGCGCCGAGGGGGAAGCAGAGCATGAGCCACGACGGCGCACAGGGCCGCTATGCGGGAGGTTCGGTCGCCGGCGGGCGCTATCAGCTCCGCGACCTGCTCGGCGAGGGCGGCATGGCCTCCGTATATCTCGCGTACGACTCGGCGCTCGACCGCCAGGTCGCCATCAAGACGCTGCACACCGAGCTCGGACGCGAGCAGTCCTTCCGTGAGCGCTTCCGGCGCGAGGCGCAGGCCGTCGCCAAGCTGTCGCACACCAACATCGTCTCGGTCTTCGACACCGGCGAGGACGAACTCGACGGTTCGCTGATGCCGTACATCGTCATGGAGTACGTCGAGGGCCAGCCGCTCGGATCCGTACTGCAGGCGGACATCGCGCAGTACGGCGCGATGCCCGCCGACAAGGCGCTGAAGGTGACGGCCGATGTGCTGGCCGCGCTGGAGACCAGCCACGAGATGGGCCTGGTCCACCGGGACATCAAGCCCGGCAACGTGATGATGACCAAGCGCAATGTCGTGAAGGTCATGGACTTCGGAATCGCGCGCGCCATGCAGTCGGGCGTCACCTCCATGACCCAGACCGGCATGGTGGTCGGTACGCCGCAGTATCTGTCGCCCGAACAGGCGCTGGGCCGCGGTGTGGACGCGCGGTCCGACCTCTACTCCGTCGGCATCATGCTGTTCCAGCTGCTGACCGGCCGGCTGCCGTTCGACGCGGACTCGCCGCTGGCGATCGCGTACGCGCATGTGCAGGAGGAGCCGGTCGCTCCGTCCACGATCAACCGCTCCGTCACCCCCGCGATGGACGCGCTGGTCGCTCGGGCACTGAAGAAGAACCCGAACGAGCGTTTCCCCAGCGCCGCCGCGATGCGCGACGAATGCGCGCGGGTGGCGAGCGCCGGTCGGACGGGCGCGCCGGTGATCATCGGCGGCGCTCCGACGACGAGTGGCGCGGGGGTGGGTTCGGCGGTCTTCCCGCCGCTGGACCAGTCGACTCCGGCGCCGCAGAGCGTGCAGACGCCCTACCAGCCGGGCCCGTACGGCCCGCCGACTCCGGCACCCGCGCCGGCTCCGGCGCCGCACTACGGGTACCCGCACACGCCGGCCCCGGTACCGGCATACCAGGCGCCCGCTCAGGGGGTCTCGACGCCGCCTCCGTACTCCATCTCTCCGCAGACAGCGGTCCCGGGAGGCAGCGGGGGCAACCGAGGTGGCAAGCGGAACATGCCGGTCGTCGTGGGCGCCATCGTGGTGTCCCTGCTGGCGGTCGGCGGCCTGATCACGGCGATCGCGCTGAACAACGGCGACCCGGGCGACGACAACGTCGGCGGGGACCCGAGTGCGAGCGAGTCGGCGAATGCGGACGGGGCTCTGGCGCCGGACCGGACCCGGACGATCGACAAGACGAAGTGCTCGGACGCCATGGAGGACGGCACCGACCCGTCGAAGGTCCAGGCCCCTCAGCTTCTCTACAAGGACGTCCTCTCGGTGAAGGACTGTCTGCGGGCGGCCGGCTGGACCTGGAAGGTGGTCGAGGAGGACAACCCTCAGTACCCCAAGGACGCGGTGATCTCGCAGTACCCGAGCTCGGGCGAGGCCGTGGTGCCGAAGAGCCAGGAGTTCGAACTCACGATCTCCACGGGCAAGGCCGGCTGACCCGGACCTCAGCGCTCCACATCGCTTCACATCGCTCGACGGGAACGGCCCGGCGCGCACCATGCGTGCCGGGCCGTTCTCCTGGTGCCGTCGCGATTTCTCTCAAGATTCCCCAAGATTCCCCCGTGCGCCCGCCCGGGATGCCGGAATTGCCATGGTATGTGACGCTGAGTCCGATATCTCGGCGACTCGGCACGGGAGGGGGTCACCCGGTGACTCCAGCGCTCCGCACACACCACTGTGCGATCACAGTCGCCTCGCTCCTCCTGCTGGCCACGCCCGTCGCGTACGCCGAGGAGTCCGAGGCTCCCGAGCTGACTCCGGCGGCGGCCACGCCCGCCGTCTCCTCTTCTCTCGCGGGCCGCCCGGCCGGTGAGGGGCGCCCGCGGCCGGGACGTACTCCCGAGAAGCACAGGACTCACGCGTCGCAGGACCGGGACGAGCCCGGGGAGGCGGATCGCGAGGACCGGCCGGGCCGTAGGCCGTCCGAATCACCTTCCCCTTCGGTTTCCGCGTCACAATCCGCTTCGGCCGCCCCGTCCCGTACGCGCCCGTCCCAGCGGAAGCCCCCTCCCGCGGAGGACGAGGAACTCACGACGGGCGAGCAGGAGGAAGCCGAGGCCTCTGCGTCGCCCGCGCCGATCCCCAGTGCGCCCGCGGCCGCACGTCAGCAGGCACCTCAGGCCCTCCCCCAGCCCGTCGCTCAGCAGATTTCCCCGATGTCGCTGGGGATCGGAATGGCCCTCATGGGGCTCGGAATCGGCTTCCTCGGGGTGCGGCTGCGGCGTCGTTGAACGCGCCGTCCTCCTTAAGACGGATGCACAGGCTCCGCCTATCGATGGGTTGCCGTCGGCGGCATACTCGGTATACATACTGAGTATGTCCATCCGCCACGGGCTTCTCGCCCTCCTTGAGCACGGCCCTCGCTACGGCTCTCAGCTCCGTACGGAGTTCGAATCCCGCACCGGTGCCACCTGGCCGCTGAACGTCGGTCAGGTCTATACGACCCTCAGCCGCCTGGAGCGCGACGGCATGGTCGCCCAGAGCGGCGAGGACGGCGCCGGCCATGCGCTCTACGTCATCACCGAGGCCGGGCACACCGAGCTGAGGAACTGGTTCGCCACGCCCGTGGACCGCAGCAGCCCGCCCCGCGACGAACTCGCCATCAAGCTCGCCATGGCCGTGGGCGCGCCCGGCGTGGACATCCGCAATGTCATCCAGTCCCAGCGCCACCACACCGTGAAGGCGATGCAGGACTACACCCGGCTCAAGGCGCAGGCACTGGCCGCGATCGAGAGCGGGGGCTCGGCCGAGCGCGACGACGTGGCCTGGCTCCTCGTGCTCGAGCAGCTGATCTTCCAGACCGAGGCCGAGGCCCGCTGGCTCGACCACTGCGAGGTCCGTCTCATCAGGCTCTCCGCGACAGCGAATCGGGGAGCCGAACGCCCGACGGCCGCTTCTCTGATCGGGTCTCCCGCGCAGCCCGCCTCGTCGTCGGCGCAGGGGCGGTCCGCGGCACCGGCGCCGGGGCGCCCCGCGCCGCCGACCTAGCGTCCTGCCTCTTTCAGCCTCTTCGCTTCTCGACTTCTTCGTACATCCGCTCGTTCGTTCGCCGTCCGTCCAAGGGGGACCCCTTCATGTCCGACCGCACGTCACAGCAGTCACAACAGCCCGTCCTGCAACTCCAGCAACTGACCCGAGTCCACGGCAGCGGCGCCACCGAGGTGCATGCCCTGCGCGGCATCAACCTCGATGTCTTCCCCGGCGAACTCGTCGCCGTCATGGGCCCGTCGGGCTCCGGCAAGTCCACGCTGCTGACCATCGCGGGCGGCCTCGACACCCCCACCTCGGGCCGGGTGATCGTCGAGAACACCGACATCACCACCGCCCACCGCAAGACGCTCGCCGCCCTGCGCCGCCGCAGCATCGGCTATGTCTTCCAGGACTACAACCTCATCCCGGCGCTCACCGCCGCCGAGAACGTCTCCCTGCCGCGCGAGCTGGATGGCATCTCCGCACGCAAGGCCCGTACCGAGGCCGTCGCCGCGCTGGAGGAGATGGACCTCGGTCATCTCGCCGACCGCTTCCCCGACGAGATGTCGGGCGGCCAGCAGCAGCGCGTGGCCATCGCCCGTGCCCTGGTCGGCGAGCGGCGGCTCGTCCTCGCCGACGAGCCGACCGGCGCCCTGGACTCAGAGACCGGCGAGTCCGTGCTCGCCCTGCTGCGCGCCCGCTGCGACGGCGGAGCGGCCGGCGTTCTCGTCACCCACGAGCCACGCTTCGCCGCCTGGGCGGACCGAGTGGTCTTCCTGCGTGACGGCGCGGTCGTCGACCAGACCATCCGCAGCCAGGCCGACTCGCTGCTCTCGGGCCAGGCGGCGGAACTGTGAACAGTTGGTACCACTCCTGGCGGGCCGCGATCCGCATAGCCCGCCGCGACGCCTTGCGCTCCAAGGGACGCAGCTTCCTCGTCCTCGCGATGATCGCCCTCCCGATCCTCGGCGTGAGCGCCGCGGATCTGACCCTGCGCAGCGCCGAGTTGTCGACCGAGCAGAGCCTTGAGCGCAAGCTGGGCGCCGCCGACGCCCGGCTGGCCGACCCCGGTCTGGGCGGCGTACCCATCAAGCAGACGCCCGACGCCGGCAGCTACGCGCCGGTGGGGGACTTCGACGGAAAGCCGTGGCCCGAGGGCAAGACGGACATCAGCAAGGCGCTGCCGCCGGGTACCAAGACCCTTACGGACTCGCTGGGTTCGGGCAAGCTGCGCACCACGCACGGTCTGTTGAACACCGAGATCCGTGAGCTGAAGGCCTCGGACCCGATGGCCAAGGGGATCATGGTCGTCGACCAAGGCCGCCTGCCCCAGAAGTCCGACGAAGTCGCCGCGACCACGCACTTTCTGGAGTCCAGCGGTCTGAAGGTGGGCTCCAAGCTCACGGCCCGCGGGCTGGACCGCGAGTACACGATCGTCGGCTCGTACGAACTCCCCGACGCGCTGAAGACCGACCAGGTCAACGCGCTGCCGGGCGCGCTTCTCGCGCCGCTCGACAAGGCCCTCGACAGGGCCGAGCTGCCCGGCACCGAGACCAGCACCACGCATCTGGTGAGTGTCTCCGGTGGTTTCACGTGGAACATGGTCAAAGCGACCAACGCCAAGGGTGTGACGGTCAATTCGCGCGCCGTGGCCCTCGATCCGCCCGCCAGGGCCGACGTTCCGATCTACCAGGAAGAGGGCTGGGGCACCTTCGAGGACAGCGCGGCCGCCAATGCAGCCGAGTTCGCCGCGGTCGCCACCGTCGTCGGCCTTGCCATGCTGGAGATCTGCCTGCTGGCCGGGCCCGCCTTCGCGGTCGGCGCCCGCCGCTCGCGCCGCCAGCTCGGTCTGGTCGGCGCCAACGGAGGAGACCGCCGCCATATCCGTGCCATCGTCCTCGCCGGTGGCCTGGTGATCGGCTTCGCCGCGGCCGTGGTCGGCACGGTCCTCGGTCTGCTGCTCACCTTCGCGTTGCAGCCGGTCCTCGAGGACTACATGGGCGCTCGCTTCGGAAGCTTCGACGTACGGCCGCTCGAACTGCTCGGCATCGGTCTGCTGGCTGTGTTCACGGGCCTGATGGCCGCGATCGTCCCGGCGGTCACCTCGTCCCGTCAGTCCGTGCTGGCCTCGCTCACCGGCCGTCGTGGCGTACGCAAGAGCAACCGGGTGCTGCCGGTGATCGGCCTGATCGCGGTCCTGCTGGGCGCGGCGATCGCGCTCTACGGCTCGCTGATGACGGACCAGCCCATCGTCGTCGCCGGAGGCAGCGCCATCGCCGAGCTGGGCGTGGTCGCGCTGACCCCCGCGCTGGTGGGCCTGTTCGGCCGGACCGGGCGCATCCTGCCGCTCTCGCCGCGCCTCGCGCTGCGTGACGCGGTACGCAACCGGGGCCGCACGGCTCCCGCGGTGGCCGCAGTACTGGCCGCCGTCGCGGGCACGGTGGCCGTGGCGACGTACACCGCGAGCAACGAGGCGCAGGGCAAGGCCGATTACGAGGCACGGCTGCCGCACGGCGCGGTCTCCGTGATGCTCGACGAGGCCGGCGGCAGGGATGTCCCCGCGTTGCGCGCCACCGTCCAGAAGCTGCTGCCCATCGATGTGCGGGCCGATGTGGACCGGATCTCGGTCGGCAAAGCCTCCTGCCCGATGTACAGCGTCAACGAGGGCTGCGGCCGCTACGAGGTCGTCGTGCCCAAGGCCAACCAGTGCCCGCTGTGGATGACCGACCCTGCCCACCCGGACGAGGACCCCACGGAGAAGTTCAGCAAGGAGCAGCGCCGCAAACTCGCAAAGGACTGGCGCTGCAAGGAACTCTCGGGCTCCGCCTATGTCGACGCGGGTGTGGTGGTTGGTGACGCGAAGCTGCTGAACGTGCTCGAGATCAACGACGCGGCGGCGGAGAAGGCGCTGGCGGACGGGCAGATCGTCTCGTTCGACAAGCGCAATCTCGACGCCAAGGGCAAGATCAACATCCGCCTGATCACCGACCCGAAGAAGGCCGACGAGGCCATGGAGAAGGGCAAGGAGGCGCCGGGCGAGATCAAGTCGTTCACCGCGCACCAGGTCTCCGGAACCGCCAATTCGTACGGCGTCGCCATGATCGTGCCGCCTGCGGCGGCCAAGGCCGCGGGTGTGACCACGGTGCCGTTCGGGGCGTACTACTCGACCGACAAGATGCCGAGCAGCGCGCAGCGCCAGCGTCTGGACGGCGAGCTCGACAAGACCGGCTCGGACATCAATCTCGATGTCGAGGATGGCTACACCAGCGAGAACAGCATCATCCTGCTGTCGCTGACCGTCTTCGCCGGGCTCATCACCATCGGCGCTGCGGGTATCGCCACAGGCCTCGCCCAGGCCGATGCGGAAGCCGACCTGAAGACCCTGGCCGCGGTCGGCGCCCCGCCGCGGGTGCGCAGGACACTCAGCGGGTTCCAGTGCGGGGTGGTGGCCGCGATGGGTGTGCTCCTCGGCTCGGCGGCGGGTGTTCTCCCGGCGGTCGGGCTTCGGCTCACCGAGAGGCGCGATCAGATCAAGTTCCACGAGCAGGCGCTCGACCAGGGCTTCGCCTCGGCAGACTCGGTGCCGTACGTGCCGATCATCGTGCCCTGGGAAACCCTGGCCGCGCTGCTCGTCGCGGTCCCGGTCGGCGCGGCGCTCCTGGCGGCACTGGTGACCCGCTCCCGCGGTGCGCTCTCCCGCCGAGAGGCGACCTGACGGTCGCATCCGGCCATGTCCAGCGGTTTTGTGCCCCCGTACGAGGGTGGATCACCCTCGTACGGGGGCACACCGTGTGGTGACGCACATGTGCGAGAGAATGGCGGCATGGAGATGCCGAGGAATGAACGGTCGCAGGAGAGCCCCCATGTCCTTGTCGTGGGACAGGACGGAATGGCACTCGGCGGCAGTCACAGTGACGACGAGTCGCGCGAGGTCCCGGTGACGGAAATGGTCGAGCAGCCTGCCAAGGTCATGCGGATCGGCAGCATGATCAAGCAGCTGCTGGAGGAAGTCAGAGCAGCACCTCTGGACGAGGCGAGCCGGGTCCGGCTCAAGGAGATCCACGCCAGCTCCGTCAAGGAACTGGAGGACGGCCTCGCCCCCGAACTGGTCGAGGAACTCGAACGCCTCTCGCTCCCCTTCACGGACGAGGCAATCCCCTCGGAGGCCGAACTGCGCATCGCGCAGGCCCAGTTGGTGGGCTGGCTGGAGGGCCTCTTCCACGGCATCCAGACGGCGCTGTTCGCCCAGCAGATGGCGGCTCGCGCCCAGCTGGAACAGATGCGCCGAGCGCTCCCGCCGGGAGCGAGCCACGAGGACGACGAGGACGGCCAGCACGGCGCGATCCGCTCGGGCCCGTACCTGTAACTCGACCTCGCGAATCCTCGCGCGACACAACGGCGGACCGGGGCACGAACACCTCGGCCCGCCGGTCTTTTTGCCCGCGGCTTGCCGGTGGGCGGGGAGATCTTGCTCCGCGCGGCGGCGGTTGCGACGAAGCCGCGATGCGACAGCGTACGGGCCTCGCCGCGCAGGAACCGTGCGCGGCGAGGCCCGCACACCGCGGGGCGACCGGGTACGCAGTACCCCAGCTCCCACGCGTGGCCCCGGCGGAGCCGACAAGCGGCGCGTCGGCACGCAGCGCCCCGCCGGCAGATCAGCCCGTGCGGCGAAGCCCGCACACAAAGCGGGTGGAGGGGGTACGCGGTACCCCCGTCTCAAGGGCGGGCGGGCGACGCCCGCGAGCTGGAGCCCGGCCCCGGGAAGCCGGTGGGAGCACCTCCCCGGACACGGCATCCCGTGCGGCCGGTTCTCAAGGGCGGGCGCCCGGGGTACCCCGGGCGATCCGACCCTTCGTGCGGCGAGCCCCGGCACGCGCCCCGGGCTGGTGCGGCGCGGGAACCGCCCCCGCGGCGTGGACCCGTACCCCCACCGCCTTCACTCACCCGCAGGCGACACCAACAGCACCTTCCCCACATTCGCCCCGGACTCCAGCACCCGGTGCCCCTCCGCCGCGTCCGCCAAAGCCACCCTCCGGTCCACCACCGCCCGCACCCGGCCCGCTTCAATCAGTGGCCACACGTGCTCCCGTACCGCCGCCACAATCGACGCCTTCTCGCCCAGCGGCCGGCCCCGCAGCGACGTCGCCGTCACCGCCGCCCGCTTGCCCAGCAATGTCGCCAGGTTCAGTTCGCCCTTGACGCCGCCCTGCAGACCGATCACGGCAAGGCGCCCGTTGACGGCCAGCGCCCGCACATTCCGGTCCAGATACTTCGCGCCGACGATGTCGAGGATGACGTCAGCCCCCGCCCCCTCCGTCGCCTTCCGCAGCTCCTCCACGAAGTCCTGCTCGCGGTAGTCGATGAGGATGTCCGCGCCCAGTTCCGCGCAGCGGGCCAGCTTCTCAGGCCCGCCCGCCGTCACGGCGACCCGCGCCCCCACCGCCTTGGCGAGCTGGATCGCCATCGTGCCGATCCCGCTCGCTCCGCCGTGCACCAGCAGCGTTTCTCCGGGCCGCAGGTGCGCGATCATGAACACGTTGGACCACACCGTCGAGGTCACCTCGGGCAGCGCCGCCGCCGTGACCAGGTCCATCCCCTGCGGCACCGGCAGCAACTGCCCCATCGGCACGGCGGCCTTCTCCGCGTATCCGCCGCCGGCCAGCAGCGCGCACACCTCATCGCCCACGGCCCACCCCGAGACCCCGGGGCCCAGCGCGGCAATGCGCCCCGAGCATTCGAGACCGGGATACGGGGACGCGCCGGGCGGCGGGTCGTAGAAGCCCTGCCGCTGCAGCAGATCCGCACGGTTGACGGCGCTGGCCACGACGTCGACGAGGACCTCGCCCTCGCCGGGTACGGGATCGGGCACCTCTGCCCAGACAAGCGCCTCGGGACCACCAGGTTCGGGAATCGTGATCGCATGCATGGGCGCGAGGCTACTCCGCGACTTGGCCGTTCAAGCCATGGCGTCCCGGCCGGGACGTTTCACGTGAAACACCCTCCGTCGGCAATCGACGGCGCCCAGGAGGTCCACGGCAGGTCGAGAACATCCAGCTCATCACCGGCCCGAGCCCCGCCCGGCGGCACGACGGCCAGCCCGTCGGCCGCGGCGATCCCGCGCAGCATGGCGGGCCCGTTGTAGTGCAGCGGCACCAGCCGGTCGGCGCGGTGGACGATGGGCACAAGGCGGGTGTCGTACGGGTGCCCATGCACCTCGTCACGTAGCGGCGCGCGATACGGAACGGGCGCCGGCCGCCCCGCAAGTCCGCTCAACAGCGGCTCTGCGAGTGTCAGCAGCCCGGACACGGCAGCCAGGGGATTGCCGGGCAGCCCCACCAGGTGCCTGGACGGCAGTTCGCCGTGCGGCGCGAGCCGGGCCAGCAGCATCGGATGGCCGGGGCGCACGGCCACCCCGTCCACCAGCAGCTCGGCGCCCGCCTTCCGCAGGACCGGGTGGACATGGTCGACGGGACCCGCGGCCGTGCCCCCGGTGGTGACGATGAGATCGGCGTCGGAGGTCGTGACAGCGCGGTGCAGGGCTTCGGCGTCGTCACCGAGGCGCCGGGTCGCGACGACATCGACGCCGAGGGCACCCAGCCAGGGCCCGATCATCGGCCCGAGGGCGTCGCGGATGAGGCCCTGGTGGGGGAGTCCGGCGTTGAGCAATTCATCGCCGAGTACCAACACTTCAACGCGCGGCCGCGCAACCGCGACCAGCTCGTCGTAACCGGCGGCCGCGGCGAGACCCAGCACGGCAGGGGTCACCAGGGAGGCGGCGGGCAGGAGGTGGTCGCCGGACCGGCATTCCTGTCCTCGCGGCCGGATGTCCTGTCCCTGGACCACCTCGCGCTCGGCATACAGCTGGCCCTCGTCCGCGTCGGTGCGGGCGTGCTCGCTCCGGATCACCGCGGTGGCCTCGGGCGGGATACGCGCGCCCGTGGCGATGCGTACCGCTGCACCGTCGGGGAGTGGCGGGGTTTCGCCGTGCCCGGCGAGAATCGAGCCGCCGCTGCGAATGGTCCAGGGCCCGGGACCGGCGACGGCCCAGCCGTCCATGGCGGAGGTGTCGAAGGAGGGCAGATCGCAGAGCGCGGTGAGCGGCTCGGCCAGCACCTGGCCGAGAGCCTGATCGAGCCGGACCCGCCGGGTGCGGGGCTGCGCCGCGCGCCCGATACGCGCGGCGAGAGCCCGGGCGTCGGGCCACGAAGTCGCGCGGTGCCGGTCCGCGGCCGCCTCGCCCGTCGGTGCGGAGAAGGCGTCGGAGCCGTGAGCCGAACCGGGGGCGTCCTCGTGCCGCGTCTGGCGGGCGACGAGCGCGAGGGCTTCCTCGACGCCGTCGGATTCGGCCTCCTGGTCCCGACCGTTCATCCGGCGTCGCCCTTGTCCGGCTCGGCAGACCCTGAAGCCTGGGCGGGACCGGCTCCCGGGGCTCCCTGTTCGGCCTCCTCCGCCCAGCGCGCGGCGAGCGCGGCCGCCTTGCGGGCGGCTTCGGCGACCGCCGCCGGGCCGCCGCTTCCTGCTTGGGCCGCCGCGTAGCCCACCAAGAACGTGGTGAGCGGTGCGGCGGGGCGGGCGACGCCGTGCGCGGCATCCCGCGCGAGGTCGAGCAGGACGCCGGTGTCGACGTCGAGTTCGATGCCGAGTTCGTCCTTGACTGCGGTGATCCATTCGTCCAGCACGTTCCCATGGTCCCTGATGCGGGCCCGAGCGGCGGAGATGTCCTCCCAGGTGTCGCAGTCGAAGGAGGCGAGCGGCTCCGCGTCGATCCGAGCGAGATCCAGCTCCTGGGTCAGCAGACGCAAGGGCAGCCCGGTCAGACTGCCGTACTCGGTGGCGAGAAGGGCGAGTTCACGGCGCAGCGGTTCGGTGCGGTACGCGGCGACGAGGGGCTGGTCGCGTCCGCCCGCATCGGTGAGCAGCGCCGCCTCGCGCCCGCTCGTGCCCAGGGTGCCGATCAGCTGCCGTACGGTCCGCTCCCCCAGGAACGGCAGATCGGCCGAGAGGACCAGGACGGCTCCTGCCTCGACCTGCCGCACCCCGGCGTCGAGCGCGGCGAGCGGCCCGCCGCCGGGGGGCTCTTCGCGGGCCCACACCACGGGGCGCGCCGTGGCCCGGCGCCCCCCGACCACGACGGTGCGCCCCGCGTCACGGCACACCCCGAGCACCCGGTCGAGCAGGGCCCGACCGCCCACTCTCACCGCAGGCTTGTCGGCCCCGCCCAGCCGCTTCGCGGCACCCCCGGCGAGCACGATGGCGTCATAGGCGGTCATGCCTGAAGTATGGGCCGCGATCGTCTGGGCGGGCAGCCCCGAGTGATCTCTCCTGTTTTCTGGGGCGTGCCCAGGACCGACGTACGGCTGTCGCTACAGGCTGCGCAGCAGCACCGACGGGTGCTCGACGCAGTCGGCGACATAGCGCAGGAAGCCGCCTGCGGTGCCGCCGTCACACACCCGGTGGTCGAAGGTGAACGAGAGCTGCACGACCTGGCGTACGGCCAGCTCGCCCTGGTGCACCCACGGCTTCGGCACGATCCGGCCCACCCCGAGCATCGCCGCCTCCGGGTGGTTGATGATCGGCGTGGAGCCGTCGACACCGAACACCCCGTAGTTGTTCAGGGTGAACGTCCCGCCCGTCAGATCGGCCGGAGTCAGCGTCCCCTGCCGCGCCGCCTCCGTCAGCCGCGCGAACTCAGCGCTCAGCGACTCGGCCGAGCGGCTGTGCGCATTCCGTACGACCGGAACGACCAGGCCACGCTCGGTCTGCGCCGCGAAGCCCAGATGCACTTCGGGAAGCCGCACGATCTCCCTGGCATCCATGTCCACCGTGGAGTTGAGCTCCGGGTGGCGGGCGAGCGCGGCCGTACAGATCCGGGCGAGCAGCGCCAGCAGCGAGATCTTCGGACCGCCCGCCGCGTTCATCGAGGCCCGCGCGGCCATCAGCTCGGTCGCGTCCGCATCGACCCAGCACGTGGCGTCCGGTATTTCGCGCCGGCTGCGGGACAGCTTGTCGGCCACGGCTCCGCGTACGCCGCGCAGCGGAATCCGCTCGCCGCGCGTCACGGCGGAGGCGGGGGCTGCGGCGACAGGGGCGGGCGCGGCCGGTGCCTCTGCGGCCCGCATCGCGTACTCGACGTCGGCGCGCAGGATCAGGCCGTCAGGCCCGGAACCGGCCAACGCGCGCAGATCGACGCCATGTTCACGGGCAAGACGGCGGACGAGCGGCGAGATGACGGGCACAGGCCCGCTCGGCACGGCCTCATCGACCGCCACCGCACCGACCGGCCGGCGCTCGGGCGCCGGAGCAGCGGCAGGAGCCGGAGCGGACGTGGGAGCGGGCGCGGGAGCCGGCGCCGTCGGCACGGACGCGAGGGGCCCGGCAGGCCGTATCCGCCGGCGACGGGCCGCGGGCGCACCCGTCCCGTAGCCGACGAGCACATTGCCCGAAGACTCCTCCGCGGCTCCGGCAGAACCGGCGGCCTCAGCGGTACGGGACGAGCCGGAGGAGCCGTTACCGCCGACCCCGCTCAGGTCCGCCGCCCCCACCGCAACCGTCAACAGCGGTGCCCCGACGGGAAGTTCCGTGCCCTCCTCGCCGAAACGCGCGGTCACCACGCCCCCGTAGGGACACGGCACCTCCACCATCGCCTTGGCCGTCTCGACCTCGACGACCGGCTGGTCGATCGCGACAACGTCGCCCACCGCCACCAGCCAGCGCACGATCTCCGCCTCGGTCAGGCCCTCACCGAGGTCCGGAAGCTTGAATTCGAGCACCTGAGCCATCAGCTCCCCGCCTCCCACTGCAGCCGCGCCACCGCGTCCAGAACCCGGTCCACTCCCGGCAGATGGTGCCGCTCCAGCATCGGCGGCGGATACGGAATGTCGAAACCGGCCACGCGCAGCACCGGAGCCTCCAGATGGTGGAAGCAGCGCTCCGTCACCCGCGCGGCGATCTCTCCTCCAGGGCCGCCGAAACCGGTGGACTCATGGACGACGACCGCCCGTCCCGTGCGCCGCACGGACGCGCAGACAGTCTCGTCGTCGAAGGGCACCAGCGAGCGCAGATCGACGACTTCCAGGTCCCAGTCCTCGGTCGCGGCTGCTTCGGCAGCCTCCATACAGACCGGCACGGAGGGCCCGTACGTGATCAGCGTGGCGCTGCGCCCCGGCCGGCGCACCACGGCGCGTCCTATCGGCTCCACCGCGGACGGCGCTTCGGGCGACCACTGGGCCTTCGACCAGTACAGCCGCTTGGGCTCCAGGAAGACCACCGGGTCGTCGGAGGCGATCGCGGCCCTCAGCAGCCCGTACGCATCGTCGACGGTCGCGGGCGTGACGACGTGGAGTCCCGGAGTCGCCATGTAGTAGGCCTCGGACGAGTCACTGTGGTGCTCGACGCCGCCGATTCCGCCGCCGTACGGCACGCGCACGGTGATCGGCAGCGGCATCCCGCCCCGGGTCCGGTTCCGCATCCGCGCGACATGGCTGATCAGCTGCTCGAACGCCGGGTAGGCGAAGGCGTCGAACTGCATCTCGACCACCGGCCGCAGCCCGTACATCGCCATGCCGACGGCCGTGCCGAGGATGCCCGCCTCGGCGAGCGGTGTGTCCGTACAGCGGTCCTCGCCGAACTCCTTGGCCAGCCCGTCCGTGACCCGGAAGACTCCGCCGAGCGTGCCGACGTCCTCCCCCATCACATGGACGGTCGGGTCCTCGGCCATCGCGTCCCGCATCGCCCGCTGAAGGGCCTGCGCCATCGAGGCCGGCTTCACCGCTGCCGTGGTCATCGCGCTTCTCCCTCGGCGTCGAGCTCGGCCCGCAGCTGCGCGGCCTGCTCCCGCAGCTGGCTGGTCTGCTCGGCGTAGACATGCGCGAAGAGGTCCATGGGGTCGAGCACCGGGTCGGCGTTCATCCCCTCGCGCAGCTGAGCGGCCATCGTCTCGGCGGCGTCGGCAGCCGCCCGTATGCCGTCCTCGTCAAGCAGTCCTCGCTCGGTCAACTCCCGCTCCAGCAGCCGGATCGGATCGTGCGCACGCCAGGCCTCGACCTCGCTCTCGACCCGGTAGCGGGTCGCGTCGTCGGCGTTCGTGTGGGCGTCCATGCGGTACGTCACGGCCTCGATCAGCGTCGGACCGCCGCCGCGCCGGGCCCTGGCCACGGCATCGGCGAGCACCTCGTGCACCGCGGCCGCGTCGTTGCCGTCGACGAGTCGGCCGGGCATTCCGTATCCCACGGCCTTGTGGGCGAGCGAGGGCGCGGCCGTCTGCTTGGCCAGCGGTACCGAGATCGCGAAGCCGTTGTTCTGGACCAGGAAGACGACCGGGGCCTGCCACACGGCGGCGAAGTTCAGTGCCTCGTGGAAGTCGCCCTCGCTGGTGCCGCCGTCGCCGACCATGGCGAGCGCGACGACGTCGTCGCCCTTGAGCCTGGCGGCGTGCGCCAGTCCCACCGCATGCGGCAGCTGGGTGGCGAGCGGGGTGCACAGGGGCGCTATGCGGTGCTCGTGCGGGTCGTATCCGGTGTGCCAGTCACCGCGCAGCAGCGTCAGTGCCTGTACGGGGTCGAGCCCGCGTGCCACGGCCGCGAGGGTGTCGCGGTAGCTGGGGAAGAGCCAGTCCCGCTCCTCGAGCGCCAGCGCCGCCGCCACCTCGCACGCCTCCTGCCCGGTGCTCGACGGGTAGACGGCAAGCCGGCCCTGCTTGGTCAGGGCGGTCGCCTGGGCGTTGTACCTGCGGCCGCGCACCAGCTCCGCGTACAGCCGCAGCAGCAGCTCGGGGTCGGCACCGGCGGCGGCGTCCGTGCCGAGCACGCGGTACGGCTCCGGGTCCGGGAGCAGGGGTGCGGGGTCGGTACGGGGCTTCCACGCCGGCGGCGGGGTGGGCCGGTAGGCGGCAGCGCCACCGGGCAGCTCCTGGACCGTCATGCTGCTCTTCCTCAAGGCGAGCACCTCCTCACGGGAGCGACGACGAAGCGGCACGACAGTGTGGCCCGCCTCCCTACCGATTGTTCGGTCGTGGACGCATTTTGGCTACAGGCACCTTCAGCCTGTGGACAAACGGTTCTCCACAGCCTGAGATGGAGACAGGTCGTCCATGCTGAGAAGGCGGGGGGATATGGCAGCTGAACAAATGGCCGAGGGCGGGGACCGGACGGAGCAGACCACTCCGGCGCGGCCCCTCGACCCCATCGACCGGGACATCCTTCGGATCCTCCAGACCGACGGCCGCGCCTCGATACGCTCCGTGGCCGAGCGTGTGCATGTCTCGCGCGCCAACGCGTACGCACGTATCAACAGGCTCATCGACGACGGCGTGATACGCGGCTTCAGCGCCCGGGTGAACCACGAGCGCGCAGGTCAGGGTGCCTCCGCCTACATCACGCTCAAGATCGTGCAGAACACCTGGCGCACGGTGCGCGAGCAGCTGCAGGCGCTGCCCGGAGCCGCCCACATCGCTCTGGTCAGCGGCGATTTCGACGTACTGCTCCTTGTCCACACCCCGGACAACCGCACGCTGCGCGAGCTCGTCCTGACCCGGCTCCAGTCCATCCCGGAAGTGCTGTCCACGCGCACCCTGCTGGTCTTCGAGGAGACGGATCTCGACCCGGGGCCCGGTTCAGGCGCGCCACCGGACGTGGAACCGCTGCAGTAGACCCGGCCCTGTCGTGCAGCTCCGGAGGCCTGTAGCTCTAGGAGTCCGTACGCAGGCCGTCGAAGGCGAGCCTCACGACCGCCTCGGCGACCTCTTCGCCCTCATAGCCGCTGCCGGGATGCGGGCGGTACCACTCGACCAGCGAGTTCACCATGCCGAAGAGGAGCCTGGTCGCCAGCCGGATCTCCATGTCCGCACGGAGATCGCCGTCGGCCGCGGCGGCCTTGAGCAGATCGGCCACCCGCTGGTCGAACTCGCGGCGCCGCTCCATGGCCCACCGCTCGGTCTTCGTGTTGCCCCGTACGCGCAGCAGCAAGGTCACATAGGGCAGCTCGGCCATCAGCACCTCTACGGTGCGCCGGGTGACGTACTCGACCCGCTCGATGGCTCGTCCACGCAGCGCCCCCGGCTCGTCGAGGACCACGAAGAGGGCGTCGAGCGCCCGGCTGACGGCCCGGCGCAGCAGCTCCTCCTTGCCCGCCACATGGTGGTATATCGAGGACTTGGAGATGCCCGCCGCCTTGGAAAGATGCTCCATGGAGGTGCCGTCATAGCCGCGCTCGTTGAAGATCCGGACTGCGACGGTCAGCAGCGTCTCCGGCGTGTAGGTGTCCCGCTTGGCCGTGGTCATGTGCCTGCCTCGTCCTTCTCCAGCCGCACGTACGACTGCCGGTAGAGCCCCAGGGATGGGGCATAGCGCCCGGTGGGCACGCGCGCGTGGAGCTCGTCCAGCAGCTCGTGAGCCCAGGAGCGGCCGAGCCGGCGGCCCCATTCGACCGGCCCCAGCGGATAGTTGACGCCGAGCCGCATCGCCGTGTCGATGTCCTGAGGGGTGGCGACTCCCTTGGCTACGGCGTCGGCGGCGAGATCCACGAGCATCGCGACCGTACGGGCCACGATCATCCCGGGGACATCCCCGATGACGCTGACCTTCTTGCCGAGAGCCTGGAAGAGGCCGATCGACTGCCTGAGCGTCTCCCAGCCGGTGACCTCGGAGGCGGAGAGCGCGATCCGGGTCGCTGTCCGGTAGTCGAGGGCGAGGTCGAAGTAGACGACATCGCGGAACTCCGCCGAGGTCTGCCCGTCGGCGAGCACCAGCTGTCCGCCGCTGGGCAGCACGATCCTGGTGCCCTGGTCCTCATCCGCCTCGCGGACGCTGATGCCCGCCTCCCGGATCATCCCGAGCAGCTCCCCGGCGGGCCCGAGGCCGCCCTCCACGGTGATGTGGGACGGCGGCTCGGTGGCCGGTGCGGTGTGCGGCTCGGGGCGCGGGACGCCTTCCTCGTACGAGAACCAGCCGCGGCCGCTCTTGCGCCCGTGCAGGCCCGACTCGACGAGCCGGCGCTGGGCGAGCGACGGCGTGAACTTGGGACTCTGGAAGAAGGACTCCCAGACCGAACGGGTCACGGCCTCATTGACGTCCTGGCCGATCAGGTCGGTCAGCTCGAAGGGCCCCATCCGGAAGCCGCCGCTCTCGCGCAGCACCGCGTCGATGGTGGCCGGATCGGCGCCGCGCTCCTCGTACACCGCGAAGGCCTCGGCGTAGAAGGGCCGGGCAATGCGGTTGACGATGAAACCGGGGGTGTCGGTGCAGCGCACCGGGGTCTTGCCCCAGGCCTTCGCCGTTTCGTACGCGCGCGTGGCGGCCGCTTCCTCGGTGGCGAAGCCGCTGACCACCTCGACCAGCGGAAGCAGCGGCGCCGGATTGAAGAAGTGCAGGCCGACGAAACGGCCCGGGTTCCTGAGAGCGCCCGCGATGGCGGTCACCGAGAGTGAGGAGGTGTTGGTGGCCAGTACGCAGTCGTCGGCGACGATCTCCTCGAGCGCCGTGAACAGGTCCTGCTTGACCGGGAGTTGTTCGAGGACCGCCTCGACGACCAGCGCGGCGTCGGCCAGCTCGGCCAGTTCCGCCGCGGCGTGCAGCCCGGCGCGGGCCGCATCCCTGGCGGCCGCGTCCATCCGGCCCTTCTCGACCAGCCGGTCGAGGCGCGCGCCGATGGCGTCCGCCGCCTCGCCCGCCCGTCCGGGGACGGCGTCGTAAAGACGCACGGGGTGGCCTGCGACGAGGGCGACCTGCGCGATGCCCTGCCCCATGGTGCCGGTGCCGACCACGGCGACGGTCCGGCTCTGATCGATGGCGGTCATGGGAGTGATCCTCCCCGATGAGTTGTCCACAGGTTTGCCAGGCCCCCTTGTACCGACCGATCGTTCGGTTACTCTAACTCTGTCATTCCTTCCCTGCCCAGCTCGACGAGGAGTTGGTCCTTCATGCAGCTGACCGAGACCCACCGGCCCACGCTCGACCAGGCCCTCGAGGCGATTCGCACGCGCGCTTACTGGTCGCCGCACGCCGAGCACCCCAAGGCGTACGGAGAGAGCGCGCCGGCCGACGGCCTCGCCGCGTTCGAGGCCCTGCGCAACAACCGCTTCGAGCTGGACCAGCCGGGCACAGACGGCTGGACCGGCGGCGAAGTCTCGCCGTACGGCCCGGAGTTGGGTATCGGTTACCCGCACCCGGATCTGGACGTCCTGCTGCCGGCGATGCGCGCGGGCATGACCGCCTGGCGCGAGGCCGGGCCGGAGACCCGTGCCCTGGTCTGCCTGGAGATCCTCTCGCGGATCAGTGCCCGCACCCATGAGTTCGCGCACGCGGTGATGCACACCAGCGGGCAGGCCTTCATGATGGCGTTCCAGGCGGGCGGACCGCACGCCCAGGACCGCGGCCTGGAGGCCGTGGCGTACGCCTACGAGGAGCAGACCCGCACCCCCGCGGCAGCCGACTGGTCCAAGCCTCAGGGCAAGCGCGACCCCCTGGAGCTGCGGAAGACCTTCACGACGGCCGGCCGCGGCATCTCCCTGCTGGTCGGCTGCAACACCTTCCCGACGTGGAACGGCTACCCGGGGCTTTTCGCCTCCCTGGCCACCGGCAATCCCGTGCTGGTCAAGCCGCACCCCCGCGCGGTGCTGCCGCTCGCGCTCACAGTGCGCGTGGCCCGCGAGGTGCTCGCCGAGGCGGGCTTCGATCCGAATCTGGTCGCTCTGGCAGTCGAGCAACCGGGCGAGGGCATCGCCAAGACCCTGGCCGTCCGCCCCGAGATCAAGATCATCGACTACACCGGATCCACCGCCTTCGGTGACTGGCTGGAGGAGAACGCCCGCCAGGCGCAGGTCTACACCGAGAAGGCCGGCGTCAACACGGTCGTTGTCGACTCCACCGACAACTACAAGGGGATGCTGTCCAACCTGGCCTTCTCGCTGTCCCTGTACAGCGGCCAGATGTGCACCACCCCGCAGAACTTCCTGATCCCGAGGGACGGCATCACCACGGACGTGGGCCCCAAGTCCTACGACGAGGTCGTCACCGACCTCGCGGCCTCCGTGGGCGGCCTGCTCGGCGACGACGCCCGGGCGAACGCCCTGCTGGGCGCGCTGGTCAACCCAGATGTGAAGGCGCGCCTGGACGCGGCGGCCGGACTGGGCGAGGTGGCTCTGCCCTCACGGAAGATCGCCAACCCGGAGTTCCCGGACGCGGTCGTCCGTACGCCGGTCATCGTCAAGCTCGACGGCGCCCGGAAGCTCTGGGAGGGAACCGACGCGGATGCCGTGTTCCTCTCGGAGTGCTTCGGCCCGGTGTCCTTCGCGGTCGCCGTGGACTCGACGGCCGACGCCCTGGAGCTGCTGCGGCGCACGGTCCGTGAGAAGGGCGCGATGACGGTCGGCGCGTACACGACCTCGGAAGAGACCGAGCGCGCGATCGAGGACGTCTGCCTGGACGAGTCGGCGCAGCTCTCCCTGAACCTGACGGGCGGGGTGTACGTCAACCAGACGGCGGCGTTCTCCGACTTCCACGGCTCGGGTGGCAACCCGGCGGCGAACGCGGCCCTGTGCGACGGAGCGTTCGTCTCGAACCGCTTCCGTGTGGTGGAGGTCCGGCGCCAGGCCTGAAGCTCCTGAGCAGGCCGTGACCCGTGGGACGTACGGGTCACGGCCTTGCAAAGGGTCACGGCGGTGCGCGGTCCTCGGTTCAAGGCCTGCCGGATCGGCCTCGGCGGAGCACTACGGAGTGTTGATCTCCGCGTAGCGCTCTACCCAGGCATGCATCGCGATCGCGGCCGCCGCTCCCGCGTTGATCGACCGCGTCGAGCCGAACTGCGCGATCGAGCAGACCATGCTCGCGTGCTTGCGCGCCTCCTCCGTCAGCCCGGGACCCTCCTGACCGAAGAGCAGAACGCACCGCCGTGGCAGCTCGGTCCGCTCCAGCGGCACCGCCCCGGGCAGATTGTCGATCCCGATGATCGGCAGGTCTTCCTCGGCGGCCCACGCGGTCAGTGAGGCCGTGTCCGGGTGATGGCGCACATGCTGATAGCGGTCGGTGACCATGGCACCGCGCCGATTCCAGCGCCGCCGGCCCACGATGTGGATCTCCTGGGCGAGGAACGCATTGGCGGTGCGCACCACCGAACCGATGTTGAAGTCGTGGCCCCAGTTCTCCACTGCCACATGGAAACCGTGCCGTCGTGTGTCCAGATCGGCGACGATCGCCTCGCGCGTCCAGTACCGGTAGTGGTCGACCACATTGCGCCGGTCGCCCTCTGCCAGCAGGGAGGGGTCGTAGCACTCGTCCTGCGGCCAGGGCAGGGGATGCGGCCCGACGCCGACCTCGGGGCTGTAGGCGTCGTCGTACTGAATCGGTTCTTCGGTGGTGCTCACCCAACGAGCGTACGGGGCTGGTCCTGACTCCCCCGCCGCTGCTCGGTCCCCACCCCGCCCGCCCGGGAGAACAGCCGGTCCCTGCCGCGCGCCGTCCACCCGCCGAGCCGGACCAGGAAGCTGGTCGGCAGAAAGACAGCGTCGGCGGCGATCATCGCCAGCGAGAAGAACGGCAGCCCCAGCAGCACGGCGATCGCCGCGTGCTCCATCATCATGGCCACGAGCAGGACGTTCTTGACGCGCCGGTTGAAGAGCGTGAAGGGGAAGGCGACCTGCACGATGACCGTGCCATAGGTCAGCACCATCACCATCACGCCGCCGGAGGCCAGAAGGTCCGAAAGGGCCGGCCAGGGCGTGAAGTAGTCGAGCTTGAGCGGGTAGTACAGCGCGGTTCCGTCCTGCCAGCGCGAGCCCTGGATCTTGTACCAGCCGGCGGTGGCGTAGATCACACAGACCTCAGCCATGATCACGACGAGGGCGGCGTTGTGCGCGAGGTTGGCCAGAACGTCCAGGAGGGCGCGCGGTTCGCTGTTCGGCGCGTACCGGACGGCCATCCACCACAGGCCCTGTCCCACCCAGAGTCCCCAGACAAGGAGCAGGACGTACCAGCCGGTCTGGTTCAGGAAGGTGGCTATCACCAGGGCGAATCCCAGCACGGCCCACAGTGCCGGGCCGACCCGGTCACGCGGTGATACACCCCGCACATCCGGGGCGGCTCGTGCCGCGCGCCGCGCGTCCAGGGACCAGACCTGTCCGCAGCGTGTCAGGACCAGATAGATCGCCATCAGGTGGATGACGTTGTCCCCGCCGTCGCCCATGAAGATGGAGCGATTCTGCAGCGAGAGCACGCCGATCATGAAGAGCACGGACATGGTGCGGGTCCGCCAGCCGAGCATCAGCAGCGCGCTGGAGAGCACGGCGAGGCCGTACACGACCTCGAACCAGAGGGTGTTGTCCGCCCACATCAACGCGGTAAAGGCGTCATTGCCCGCGATGAGCTGCCGCGCCATGTCCCAGCTCCAGGAGCCGTTGGGGCCGTACATCTCATGGCGGTTGGGCAGCTCGCGCAGCAGGAAGAGCAGCCAGGTGGCGGCGAAGCCGATCCGGATGACGGCGCTCTGGTACGGGCCCATGGCCGTGGAGGTGATGCGCTGGACGGCGCGCGCGGCCCTGCGGTCGGGAGTGCCGCTCACTGGCCCGCCTCCGCACGACCGTTACGGACTCCCCCGGGCAGATCTGCCGCGGTGATCGTCCACCAGGGCAGAACGCGGTAGGCGGGGCGGGTGTCGATCTTCTCGTCGCTCCACTCCGGGGCCTTGACCGAGCGGGTCGCCGACCTGAGCTGGATGCGCTCGACGGAGCCGCCAAGGTCGCGCTTGTCGAGCCGCGTCATCACGATGCGGCGGACATAGCTCTCCGAGAGCTGGCCGCGCAGGCCGTTGCCGCGGTTCTGGTTGTCGTGGGAATTGACATAGAAGTCCCAGGCCCTGCGCAGCTCGTTCTGCTGGACATGGCTGGGGAGGGGATTGCCGCGGATCGCCTCGCCGTCATCGGCGGTGAGGTCGATCCAGCCGGAGTTCTCGCGGCTGCCGTCGGAGGCCGTGTACTCGACCATGACCTCTACGTCGACGTTCTGCTGGAGCGGGTTCGGGGCGAAGAGCTTCCAGTTCTGCTCGAACTCGGGATAGATCCAGCCGTCTACCACTTCGCCGTGCTCCTTGGTCACCGTGTTGGGCGGCGCGACGTGCAGAAACACCATGGTCAGGTGGATGCAGGCGAGCGCGGCGATGATCGCGAGCGAGACGGCGGCAGCCACTTGATACGGGAGGGAGAGCGCCGCGATGCCCCTGCCGGGCGCAGGGCCCGGGCCGGGCGTGGGCTGCGCCTGAGTTGCGAGCTCGGGCCCGCCGGCCGACACCCGCCGGGCTGCTGGGACGGGCTCGGGGCCGTGGCCCGCAGGCGGCTCGGAGCTCAGGCCCCCGGCGCCTCTGGCGTCCTCGTCCTCGTAGGAGTCCATCCCGCCCCGATCCCCATCGGTCCACCTCAGTTATCCACAGGGTTGACACCCTACGGGCCGTCGACTCACCATTGAAGTCAATGAACCGAACGATCGGTCGGTAGGGGAGCCCGGATGACGGCAGTGACTGCGGATACGTACGAGGCGGTTTTCGACGCCGCCGTAGCCGCCGACGAGCGCATCGAACCGCGCGACTGGATGCCGGACGCCTACCGGGCGACGCTGGTGCGCCAGATGGCACAGCACGCCCATTCCGAGATCATCGGCATGCAGCCGGAGGCGAACTGGATCACCCGGGCGCCCTCGCTGCGGCGCAAGGCGATCCTGATGGCCAAGGTCCAGGACGAAGCAGGCCACGGCCTTTATCTGTACAGCGCGGCCGAGACCCTGGGCACCAGCCGCGAGGAGCTGCTCGACAAGCTCCACGCCGGCCGCCAGAGGTACTCCTCGATCTTCAACTACCCGACGCTGACCTGGGCCGATGTCGGCGCGATCGGCTGGCTGGTGGACGGCGCCGCGATCACCAACCAGGTGCCGCTTTGCCGCTGCTCCTACGGTCCCTACGCCCGGGCGATGGTCAGGATCTGCAAGGAGGAGTCCTTCCACCAGCGCCAGGGCTACGAGCTGCTGCTCACCCTCTCCAGGGGCACTCCCGCCCAGCACGAGATGGCGCAGGACGCGGTGAACCGCTGGTGGTGGCCCTCGCTGATGATGTTCGGCCCGCCGGACGACGAGTCGTCGCACTCCGTGCAGTCCATGGCCTGGAAGATCAAGCGGCACTCCAACGACGAGCTGCGCCAGCGCTTCGTGGACATCTGCGTCCCGCAGGCCGAAACTCTCGGACTCACCCTCCCCGACCCCGACCTGCGGTGGAACGGGGAGCGGGGCCACCACGACTTCGGCGCGATCGACTGGTCGGAGTTCCAGGAAGTCCTCAAGGGCAACGGCCCCTGCAACGAACAGCGGATTACGCAGCGGCGCAGGGCCCACGAAGAGGGTGCCTGGGTCCGGGAAGCGGCCGCGGCCTACGCAAGCAAGCATGAAGCACAGCACGTGAAGCCCGGGGAGGCGACGGCATGAGCAGCTCGACCGACTGGCCGCTGTGGGAGGTCTTCGTCCGCTCGCGCCGCGGGCTGTCCCACACCCACGCGGGAAGCCTGCACGCCCCGGACGCGGAGATGGCCCTGCGCAACGCCCGCGATCTGTACACCCGGCGGAACGAGGGCGTGTCGATCTGGGTCGTTCCCTCCACCTCGATCACCGCATCCTCGCCCGACGAGAAGGACCCCTTCTTCGAGCCGGCCGCCGACAAGCCCTACCGGCACCCGACCTTCTACGAGATCCCGGAAGGGGTGAAGCACCTGTGAGCACCACGGTGAACGCCGCGGCACTCGCCCTCGGCGACGACGCACTGGTGCTCTCGCACCGCCTGGGGGAGTGGGCGGGCCACGCGCCCGTCCTGGAGGAGGATGTCGCCCTCGCCAATATCGCACTGGACCTGCTGGGGCAGGCGCGTGTGCTGCTCTCCCTCGTCGGTGACGAGGACGAGCTGGCGTATCTGCGCGAGGAGCGGGCCTTCCGCAATCTCCAGCTGGTCGAGCAGCCGAACGGCGACTTCGCGCACACCATCGCCCGCCAGCTCTACTTCTCCGTCTACCAGCGGCTGCTGTACGGGCAGCTGGCGGTCGGCGACAGCGAGTTCGCCGGGCTCGCGGCGAAGGCGGTCAAGGAGGTCGCGTACCACCAGGACCACGCCGAGCACTGGACGGCCCGGCTCGGCGACGGCACGGCCGAGAGCCATGAGCGGATGCAGCGCGCCTGCGATGCGCTGTGGCGGTTCACCGGCGAGTTGTTCCAGCCGGTCGAAGGGATCGACATCGACTGGCAGGCACTGCAGTCCAGTTGGCTGGAGAGCGTCAGCGCCGTCCTGGAGCGGTCGACGCTGACCGTGCCCGACGGGCCGCGTTCGGGCGGCTGGGCCGCGGGGGCGGGCCGCCAGGGTCTGCACACCGAGTCCTTCGGGCGGATGCTGGCCGAGATGCAGCATCTGCACCGCAGCCACCCGGGGGCGTCATGGTGACCAACGTGACCGACACACGCCTCGAGGAGGAGCTGCGCAGGCTCGCCGGCTCCGTGCCGGACCCTGAGCTGCCGGTGCTGACCCTGGAGGAGCTCGGTGTGCTGCGCGGGGTTCAGATCCTCGGGCCCGGCAGGGTCGAAGTGGAACTGACTCCGACCTACACCGGCTGCCCGGCGATCGAGACCATGACCTCGGACATAGAACAGATCCTGCACGAGAACGGGGTGCCGGACGTCTCGGTCGTCAAGGTTCTCTCCCCGGCCTGGTCGACGGACGACATCAGCGCGGAAGGGCGGCGCAAGCTCGCCGAGTTCGGGATAGCACCGCCCCGCCCGCACGCTGCTGAGGGACCGGTGGCGCTCACGCTCTCCGTGCGCTGCCCGCACTGCGGCTCCACGGACACCGAACTGCTGAGCAGGTTCTCCTCCACCGCCTGCAAGGCTCTGCGCCGCTGCGTCAGCTGCCGCGAACCATTCGACCACTTCAAGGAGTTGTAGATGTTCCATCCGCTCCGGGTGAGCGAGGTCGAACAGCTCACGGACGACTCGGTGGCCGTCACCTTCCAGGTGCCGCCCGAGCTGCGCGAGACCTTCCGACACACCCCCGGCCAGCATCTGGCCCTGCGCCGTCTGGTGCAGGGCGAGGAGATCCGCCGTACCTACTCGATCTGCGCCCCGGCCGCCCCGGGACACGCTGATCCGATGCTGCGTGTGGGCATCCGGTTGGTGGACGGAGGCGAGTTCTCGACGTTCGCACTGAAGGAGCTCGCAGTCGGCGATACCGTCGAGGTGATGCCCCCAATGGGCCGCTTCCTCCTCGCTCCCCGCCCCGGGTATTTCGCCGCGATCGTCGGCGGCAGCGGCATCACCCCGGTGCTGTCGATGGCGGCGACGCTGCTGGCGACCGAGCCGGAGGCCCGGTTCTGTCTGATACGCAGCGACCGCACCGCGGCTTCGACGATGTTCCTGGACGAGGTCGCCGACCTCAAGGACCGCTTCCCCGACCGTCTGCAGTTGGTCACCGTGCTCTCCCGGGAGGAGCAGCAGTCGGGGCTGCCGTCCGGACGGCTGGACCAGGAGCGGCTGACCGGGCTGCTGCCGGCGCTGCTGCCGGTGTCGGACGTGGACGGCTGGTTCCTCTGCGGCCCCTTCGGTCTGGTCCAGGGCGCCGAGCGCGCGCTGCGCGGGCTCGGGGTGGACCGCAGCCGCATCCACGAGGAGATCTTCCACGTCGACGACGGCTCGGAGCCGATCAAGGCCGCGGTGAGCGCCCCGGCCCACGCCGAGCTCACCGCGACTCTCGACGGCCGGTCCGGCAAGTGGCCCGTCCGGGAAGGGGAGTCGCTGCTCGAGACGGTTCTGCGGAGCCGCGCGGACGCGCCGTACGCGTGCAAGGGCGGTGTCTGCGGCACCTGCAGGGCTTTCCTGGTCTCGGGCGAAGTGCGGATGGACCGCAACTTCGCGCTGGAGCAGGAGGAGACCGAGGCGGGCTATGTGCTGGCCTGCCAGTCCCATCCGGCCACGCCGGAAGTGGAGCTGGACTTCGACCGCTGAGCCGGGGCGCGCCGAGCGGGCGCGCCCTCGGTCCTCCCGCGCTGTGTTCTTTTTCCGGGACCTGCTCTATCTTGACGGTCCGTCAGATATGGATGAGGCAGCGCCGGTGCGTGGGAGGACAGGACTGTGGACTTCACCTTCACCGAGGAGCAGCAGGCGGCCGTCGAGGCGGCGAAAGCGGCCTTCTCGGGCGTCGCTCCCGACGGAGTACCGAGCCCCGCGCTCACCCCAGGCGCGGTGGCCGAGGAGTTCGACCGACCGCTGTGGGCCAAGCTCGCGGGCGGGGATCTGCTGAGCCTGGTCCTGTCTCCGCAGTACGGCGGGGCGGGCCTCGACCCCATCGCGCTCTGCCTGGTCCTGCGCGAGTCGGCGAAGGTACTCGCGCGGGTGCCGCTGCTGGAGACGAGCGCGGTCGCCATGGCCGTCGAGCGTTATGGCAGCGCCGAGTTGAGCGAGGAGATCCTCCCCCGGGTCGGCCGCGGTGAGCTGGTCCTCACCGTCGGTGCCAATGGCCGCACCGGTCACGACCCCGCCGAGCTCGCCGTCGCCGCCCGTCGGGACGCCGAGCTCGGGGGCGGGGACGGGGACGGCTGGGTGCTCGACGGCGTGCAGACAGGCGTGCCCTGGGCTCAGTCCGCGGACCGCATTGCCATACCGGCGCACGCCGATGACGGCAGGGCCGTTGTCGCCGTGGTCCCCCGGGACCGTGACGGTCTCACTTTCGCCGAGCAGATCTCCACCAGCGGTGAGCGTTTCGCCGAGGTCAGCCTGGATTCCGTACAGATCGGGAGCCGCGAGCTGATCGACGCCGAGGGCGCCTGGGAGTGGCTGCGCCAGCTCCTGGCGACCGGGATCTGTGCGCTGGCGCTCGGTCTCGGTGAGGCGGTGCTCTCGATGACCAGTGAATACACCGGAAAACGCGAGCAGTTCGGATTCCCGGTCGCGACATTCCAGGCAGTCGCCGTCCAGGCCGCCGACCGCTATATCGATCTGCGCGCGATGGAGGCGACCCTCTGGCAGGCGGCCTGGCGGCTGGGCCCGGCTCGGGGGAGTGCGGGTGTCGGCGGGCCACTGCCCGTATCCGGCGATGTGGCCGTGGCCAAGATCTGGGCCTCGGAGGGCGTACGCCGTGTCGTACAGACCGCCCAGCATCTGCATGGCGGCTTCGGCGCGGACACCGACTATCCGCTGCACCGCTATCACGCCTGGGCCAAGCAGCTCGAGCTCTCGCTCGGCCCGGCAGCGGCACATGAGGAGGCGCTGGGCGACCTGCTGGCAGCCCATCCCCTCGGCTAGGAGCTCAGGCAGAAGCTCAGAGAACGAACGCCGGGCTGTCGTTGTCGGTGACCATCGGACGCCCGGCGCCGTCCCAGGCGAGCATGCCGCCGTCGACGTTCACCGCGTCGATGCCCTGCTGCACCAGATACTGGGTGACCTGCGCGGACCGCCCGCCGACCCGGCACATCACATAGGCACGGCCCTTGTCCGCCACAGCCTCGGTCACCTCACCGAAGCGGGCCACGAAGTCGCTCATCGGCACATGCAGTGCGCCCTCGACATGCCCGGCCGCCCACTCGTCGTTCTCCCGGACGTCCAGCACAAGGCCCTCGGACGGTACCGCCGCGGCGTCCACCGAGGGCAGCGGGGCGAAATTCATGGGCTATGCCTTCTCTCGTACGTACGTCGGCGGGGTTCGCCGGTATCAGGTCTCCCGAGACCCCTCGGAAAACCTACTGCACGAGTTTGGACAGTTCCGCCTCGCGCTCGGCGACCTGCGCGAGCAGCTGCTCGGCGATCTCCTCCAGGAGCCGGTCCGGGTCTTCGGGCGCCATCCGCAGCATCGAGCCGATCGCGCTCTCCTCCAGCTCCCTGGCGACCGCCGTCAGCAGCTCCTTGCGCTGCGACAGCCACTCGAGCCGGGCGTAGAGCTCCTCGCTCTCGCTCAACCGCTGCTGGGCCGGCACGGGACCGGCCTCCCACTCCGCGGCCAGCTCCTTCAGCAACGCCACGTCGCCGAGCCCGTACGCACCGTTCACGCGTGTGATGAACTCGTCGCGCCGTGTCCGCTCCTCCTCGTCCTGAGCCAGGTCCGGATGCGCCTTGCGAGCCAGCTCGCGGTAGAGCTTGCGCGCCTCTTCGCTCGGCCGCACCCGCTTCGGCGCCCGCACAGGCTGGTCGGTGAGCATCGCGGCGGCCTCAGGGGAGAGGCCGTCGGCGTCCATCCAGTCGTTGAACAGCTCGTCGACGCCGGGCATGGGCATCACCATCGCCCGGGCCTCCTGCGCCTTGCGCAGATCCTCCGGGTCGCCGGTGCGGGCGGCCATGGCCTCGGCGATCTGGGCATCCAACTCGTCCAGGCGCGCGTACATCGGGCCGAGCTTTTGGTGATGCAGCCGGGAGAAGTTCTCGACCTCCACCCGGAACGTCTCCAGCGCGATCTCGAACTCGATCAGCGCCTGCTCGGCCGCGCGCACCGCCTTCTCAAGCCGGGCCTCGGGCCGCGCTTGCGCGTCCTGCTCTTCGTCGTTCCGGGTCGTCGGGCCCCCGGGTGCATCCTGGGTCACCCGCCCAGCCTACGGGCGCGGCCGAGCGCCCCGTCACACCCCCAGCTCAGCGGCTATCCGCCCGCTCTTGATCGCCGACAGCAGATCCGCGTGGTCCGCCTCCGTACGGTCCGCGTAGATCATGGCGAAGCCGGCCACCGCCTCGTCCAGCTCTTCGTTCTTTCCGCAGTATCCGGCGAGCAGCCGCGGGTCGGCACTGTGCGCGTGCGCCCGGGCCAGCAGGGCTCCGGTCATCCGTCCGTAGTCGTCGACCTGGTCCGGCGCAAGGGCCGCCGGGTCCACGCTGCCCTTGCGGTTTCTGAACTGCCGTACCTGGAAAGGCCGTCCGTCGACTGTCGTCCAGCCGAGCAGGATGTCACTGACCACCTGCATCCGCTTCTGGCCGAGCACCACCCGGCGTCCCTCGTGCTCCACGTCCGGAACCGGGAAGCCGGCAGCCGTCAGATACGGAAGCAGTACCGAGGAGCGTGCCTCCTTCACCTGCAGCACCAGTGCGTCGCCACGGTGGTCGAGCAGCAGCACCACATACGACCGCGTACCCACGCTCCCGGTCCCGACCACCCGGAAGGCCACGTCATGGATCGAGTACCGGGCGAGCAGCGGCAGCCGGTCCTCGGACACCGTGTGCAGATACTCCTCCAGCGACGCGGCGACGGCCGCCGCCTCCGCGTCCGGCACCCGCCGCAGCACCGGCGGCGCGTCCACGAAGCGCCGTCCCCCGTCGCCCGCGGCGGAGCCGCTGCCGGACACAGCCTCGGTCGACTTGGCGGCGAAGCGCGCGCTCGTGTTGTTGCGGGCCTTCTCCGAGACCCGCTCCAGCGTGCCCAGCAGATCCCGCGCGTCCGTGTGGGAGACGAGTTCCTCGTCGGCGATGGCGTTCCACGCGTCCAGCGCGGGCAGCCTGGCCAGCAGCCGCATCGTGCGCCGGTAGGCTCCCACGACGTCGAAAGCGGCCGCCCGGCAGACGGTTTCGTCCGCGCCCACCACGCGCCCGGCCAGGACCAGCGAGACGGCGAGCCGCTTGAGATCCCATTCCCACGGGCCGACGACGGTCTCGTCGAAGTCGTTGAGATCGATGACGAGGCGGCCGCGGGCATCGCCGTACAGACCGAAGTTCGCCGCGTGCGCATCGCCGCAGATCTGCGCGCTCACTCCGGTGGCCGGAGTGCCCACCAGGTCGTGGGCCATCAGGCCGGCCGAGCCGCGGAGAAAGGCGAACGGCGAGGCGGCCATGCGGCCCACCCGTATCGGCGTGAGCTCCGGCACTCGGCCCCGGCTGGACTCCTCGACGGCCTGGACGGCGTCGGGCCGCGCCGCTCGAAGCACGAGTGAGTCGTGCGAGGCCCGCGGAATCCGGTCCCGCAGCGCCTTCCCCGCCTCCTTCGGCGACCTGGCGCCATTCTGAGCACCTGCCGTCCGCTGCCCCGGACGCCATGCGAATCCGGGCACCACCGGAATGCGTGCCCCCACACCCGCCGCGTCCCCGGATGCCCTTGCCGCATCCCGTGACCCGTCGGCTCCCGCTCCGCCGAACTCCGCCTGCCGCACCGGCATCCCCGTCTCAGCCTCGCCCATGACGCGCTGCCTCCCCCGTCGTCGTACACGCACACCTTCAACATCAACTGCTACTGACCGTACCGCCGCTCCGCGACAGCCGTCTCCCCCTGTGGATAACGTTCGCCGCCTCCACCGCCTGCGAAGATCTCCGCAACCGATCTCCCAGAGGCTCCCTTCCCTTAAACGTTGTATTATGCAACCGAGATCGAGGAGGGCGGACCATGTCAGCCACACGTGACGAGTCCGTCGACACCATCGAGCGTGAACTCACAGCGTTCGCCCGCCGTGCCCGCGCCGCGGCCGCCCGACTCCACCCCGAACTGCCGCTGGTCTCCTACACGTTGCTGGCACACATCGACGGCCGGCGGGGCTGCCGCGCCACCGACCTCGCGGCGCACTACATGCTCGACAAGTCAACCGTCAGCAGACAGGTCTCCGCCCTCGAAAAGCTCGGTCTTGTCGAGCGGCGGCCCGACACCGACGACCATCGCGTCCAGGTCCTGCACCCCACCGCGGCAGGAACCGAACTGCTCTCCTCCACCCACGCGAGTCGCCGCGCCGCCTACCAGGAGCGCCTCGCCGACTGGCCGACCGAAGATCTGACCCGCTTCGCCGCGTATCTGCTGCGCTACAACGCGACCGGAGCAGACACCCCCTAGCGCCCGCTCACTGAGCCCGGCGTTTCACGTGAAACAGGCAACACGGATGTTCCACGTGGAACGACGTCAATCACACCGCTGGTCCGCGTGGCAGCCAGCCGCGCGTGCCGAACGGTCCCGGCGGCACGCGCCCCCCTCCCATCACACCGCGTCCAGCCCCGCATCCCGCGCCAGAAGCGCCGCCTGCACCCGGTTCTCGCACTCCAGCTTCGCCAGGATCCGGCTCACATACGTCTTCACCGTGGCCTCGCTCATATGCAGCCGCCGCCCGGCGTCCGCGTTGGACAGCCCCTCCCCAAGCAGGGCGAGCACGTCCCGCTCGCGACTGCTCAGCGCGGCCACCCTCGTCCGCGCCTGCTCACCGCGCGCCGCCGCCCGCCCCGAGGCGAGTTGGTCCACCACATGCCGGGTCGCACCGGGCGAGAGATACGCATCCCCCGCGGCCGCCGCGCGTACCGCCCCGATCAGCTCCGCGGGCGCGGTGTCCTTCAGCAGAAAGCCTGCGCCGCCGTGTTCCAGCGCCCGCAGTACGTTCTCGCGCTCGCCGAATGTCGTCAGCACGATCACCCGTGCCGCCGGTGCCGCCCTGCGCAGCTCTCCCAGAGCCGTGAGACCGTCCATCACCGGCATCTGGATGTCGAGAAGCACCACATCGGCGCTGTGCGAACGTGCGAATTCGATCGCCTCGCGCCCGTTGGCCGCTTCCGCCACGACCTCGATCCCGCGGTCGGAGGTGAGGATCATCCGGATCCCGGCCCTGATGAGCGGCTCGTCATCAGCGATGACAACCCGGATCGGCGACTGTGTCACTGCACCCCCCACACCCAGCGGCACCATGTCGGCTCGGCCTCGGCCGCCCGGCGGGCCGCCCAGCGCCGCTCGACCGGCGCGGCCAACTGCACCTATCGGCTGACCTCGTAGGACTTCTTCTCGATCAGCTTGCCGTCCCTGAAGCAGAACCGGAACACCGGCTCGGTGTCGAAGTTGTCTCCCACCTCCGAGGACATCAGCACCAGGCATTCGGAGTCCGCAGGCTCCTGAGGGCCCTTGCCGCTCAGTCCGGTGGTCGCGATCGTGTCCCCGCTCGGCAGCCCGTCACGCACCTCGTCCTCGGCGGCCCCGATCTTCACTTTCTCGTACTCGACCGGGTCGATCATCCCCTCACTCATCGAGCCCACCAGGAAGAACAGCCCGAAGACGCCCGCTGCCCCCAGTACCAGCAACGCCGCCACAGCGATCCCGCAGCCCAGCGCCAGACCGCCGCCCCTGCTTCTCTTCTGTCCACCCATCGCCAGCTCCCGCTCCGAAACAGTCCAGCCCATGACCGGACCACCGTTCCCGAGTGCGGCCTGTGGCGACTGCTGGCGGAAGTCGTCCTCCGTCGCGACGAACGGCGCCGCCTCCCCGACTCCGTACGGCAGCACCCCTGCCACCCGGAAGCCCCCGCCGTCCGCCGGACCCGCGTGCACGATGCCGCCGACCAGCCGGGCCCGCTCCCGCAGCCCGGTCAGCCCCTGCCCGCCACTGACCACCTCGCCCGGCGCCGGCGCCACCGGGGCCCCGCTGACGATCTCGAGGACGAAGGAGTCCGGCTCGTATCTCAGCTCCACGCCTATCGCGGCCCCGGGCGCGTGCTTGTACGCATTGGTCAGCGACTCCTGCACAATGCGGTAGGCAGCATGGTCGGCCGCCGCCGCAAGGGGCCGCGCCCCACCCGAGCACCGCAGCTCCACGGCGTTGCCCGCCGCACGCGCCGCCTCCACGAGCCCCGCGATACCGGCAGTCCCGCGCGCGGCCCGCCCCGACTCGTCGACGGACGGCGCAGCCTCGACCCCGTCCCGCAGAATCCCGACGACCTCGCGCAGCTCGTGCATGGCGGTCACGGAAGCGTCCCGGAGCACGCCGACGACCTCCCGCTGCCGTGGTGTCAGCCCGGGGTCCACCTCGAGCGCCCCGGTGTGTACGGAGATCAGCGCCAGCTGGTGGCCGAGGCTGTCGTGCATGTCCTGGGCGATCCGCTGCCGCTCCAGCAGCCGTGCCTGCCCTGCCACCATCGCCCGCTCCCGCAGGAGCTGGCTGTTGCGCTCCTGCAGGGCGTGCAGCAGAGTCCTGCGCTGCGTCCAGTAGCGGCTGGCCAGCCCCGGCACGACCGTCGTCGCCAGGAAGTAGAGGGTGGAGAGCAGCACCGCCGTCATCTGCGCCTGCTGCGACCAGGAGTCCACGAGCGTGGTGCCGATGAAGAGGACGTACGCGACGGTGAACGCGGCCAGCGCCCGCCCGGCGCCCACGATCCTGCGCCCCGCCGACCACCCCACGACCATCAGCAGCGGCGCGAAGCCGCTCATGAGCGGCGCCAGCCCCCCGGTTATCACCAGGACAGGCGTCGGCATCCGGCGCCGCAGCAGAGACAGCAGCGCGGCCGACACACCGACGAACAGCAGCCTCAGTCCCTCGCTGCCCAGCAGTTCCTCGGTCCCGGCGGCCATGAGGCCCAGCACCAGCGCGAGCACCAGCTCGCCGGCGGTCCGCCGCCTCGACCACAGCTCGGGCGCCGCCAGCCATGCCCAGCCCGCTCGGATTCTCGATGAAGCGTCCACGGTGGCACCCTAATCAGCACGCCCCGGCGCTCACGCCCCACTTTCGTCTTGCCGGGGAGCGACGAACGTCGCACCTTGCGAGGGGCGCGCCCAGGTCCGGGCGCTCTGCGCCGGGCGCCCTGCGAGTAGGCGTGTTGGGCGGGTTCACGATGTTCTCGAGGTATGCGGTGGATATTCGACGTCTGAAGGAAGGCGGCCAGGCCGGTACAAGGCCGGCGTATCTGGGACCGACGCCGCTCGCGGCGGTGTGGAGTGCGGTGTGGGTGGCGCGCCGCGTACTGGCGTGGAGGCAGGGATGACCAGGCTGACGGGCAGGGCACTGCGCGTAACGATCTTCATCGGGGAATCGGATCTGTGGCATCACAAACCGGTGTACACGGAGATCGTGCACCGGGCGCACAAGGCGGGTCTGGCGGGCGCGAGTGTGTTCCGGGGGATTGAGGGGTTCGGCGCCTCCTCGTTGATTCACACCGTCCGGCTGCTGTCCCTGAGTGAGGATCTGCCGGTGGCGATCGTGATCGTGGATGACGAGGAACGCATCCGCGCCTTCCTGCCGCAGCTCGACGAGCTGGTCACGGAGGGGCTGGTGATCCTGGACGACTGCGAGGTCATCCGCTACGCGGGCAGGGAGACGTCCAAGTGAACTGGCTGCTGGTGGCGCTGGGGGCGGCGATCGGCGCCCCGTTGCGCTTCCTGACCGACCGGGCGGTGCAGACCAGGCACGACTCGGTCTTCCCGTGGGGAACCTTCGCGGTCAATGTCGTCGGCTGTCTCGTACTGGGTGTGCTGACCGGGGCGGTGACGGCCGGGGCGGCGTCCTCGCACGTGCAGTTGTTCCTGGGGACCGGGCTGTGCGGGGCGCTGACGACGTACTCGACGTTCAGCTACGAGACGCTGCGGCTGGTCGAGGACGGGGCGAAGTTCTACGCGGCGGTCAACGTGATCGCCGGCGTGGTCGCCGGGCTGGGCGCCGTCTTCGCCGGTGTGCTGTTCGGCGAGGCGCTCTGGGACTGACCCGGTGCGCCCACCCGCTCCGCCCGCTCCGTGCGCCACGACGTCATGTCGGTGTCATTCGGCGCGATCGTGGTCGGTGAGGACTTCCTCGATGACATGTCGAGCGATGGTCGCCATCACCGGATTCGTGTGCCGGTAGTACCGCAGTTCTAGGAGCGCTATCGACAGCGCCCAGCCGCGACCTCGTGCCCAGGCCGCGTCATCAACTTCCAGGGCGGCCCGGAAGGCCCCCCTCGTGTCGGCCGGCAACAGGTACCACGCCGAGATCAGGTCGACGGCGGGATCGCCCAGCCCCAGACACCCGAAGTCGATGACTGCGCTGAGCCGTCCGCGGGCCATCAGCAGATTGCCCGGCTGCAGGTCCGCGTGAAGCCAGACTGCCGGGCCGGACCACTCCGGAACCCGCAGGGCCGCTTCCCAGATAGTGGTCGCCGCATCGGTGTCGACGATTCCACGCAGTTCCGCGATCGCGGCGCGCGTCGCGGTGTCCCGGTCGGCCAAGGGCTCACTCCGGTAGGAGGGTGGCCCGTCCGTGGGATCGATCCGGTGCAGCGCGGTGACGAACTCCGCCAGGTCCTCGGCGAGCAGGCCGGGTTCGGCGATGGATCCGACGCTGGGATTCTCACCGTCGAGCCATCGGTACACGGACCAATGCCAGGGATACGACAGAGCGGGCGTGCCCTTGCCCAGCGGAACGGGAATGTCGCAGGGAAGCAGCGGGGCAAGCTGTGGCAGCCACCGGTGTTCCTTCTCGACGTCATGGGCGGCCCCCGCGAGGCGGGGGAGTCGTACGACCATGTCCTGGCCCAACCGATACATGGCATTGGATGTGCCGGCGGAGTCGATCGGCTCGACGGGAAGGCCCGCCCACCGCGGAAACTGAGCGGCGATGAGCCGACGCACAAGAGCTGCGTCGGTGCTCACCTCGTCGGCATGCATCTTGCTGGCGCACATAGAACCCGTCCTGAACAGAATTCCGCCATGTGGCATGGAGGACTTGGGGGAAGGCCTGTCAACGCAGGCGGGACCGGCAGGGAGCCGTCTGCGAGGCCTGCTGCCGACCACACAGCGCATCGTGGTCACCGCGACAGGCACCGGGTGACATCGCACACCACCGGAAGATCATCAAGCAAGCGGGACCGCACCGTGAGGCATGTCATGGTGTGGGCTCATTCACGTAAAAACCACCCGGTACGTACCGAACTCGGGCCGTCACGGCCCCACCAACGCGAAACGGGCCCCCGCCAGGACTTTCGTCTCTGGCGAGAACCCGTGTCGTCGGTTTCTCTCTGCGGGGAACCGACGGAATGCGCTGGTCAGCGGCTGAGCAATGGCAGCCGAGATCGTTTCCCGCGCTGATGGAGATCGTTTCCCGCCGCCCTGGTCGGCGACTGTCCAGCCCCGCTCGATACACGCTCTCTTCCACGCGCCGCTCGGCAGCCCTCGGCTTCCTCGTTCAGCAGCTGCTCACCGGACGGGCGGTTCATGCCAGGGGAAACCGGGCGTCTGACGGTCAGTCGGCCCGGACTCCGTTGGGCTTGTGAGGCGGCTCAGCCGGCCGTCCTCGCCTCGGTCAGGGAGGCCAGCGCCGCGTCGAGGCGACGGGTGGCTTCCTCGGCGACTGGGCGCAGGGCATCGAGTTCGGTCAATGTGACCATCGTGCCGGGGTCGAGGGCCTGTACGGCGGTGCGGTCGCGGTCTCTGCGGACGACCACGTTGCAGGGAAGCAGCAGGCCGGCGGTGCGGTCGGCCTCCAGAGCGCGGCGGGCGAGCTGCGGGTTGCAGGCGCCGAGGATGACGTAGTCCTCCATGTCGTGATCGAGCTTGGCCTTGAGCGTCGCCGTGACATCGATCTCGGTGAGGACGCCGAAGCCCTGCTCGGCGAGGGCCTCGCGGACGCGGGCCACGGTGGTGGCGAAGTCGGCGTCCAGGTGCACGGTGCGGTCGTAACGCATGGCGATGGCCTTTCTTCGGCTTGTGCGGTGCGGGTGGGACGGGTGTCCGGCCCTGTGCCAAGTACCCGTCAGCCGTCCCACAGGGCTGCCCCTTGCTTTCAAAAATACCCCCGGGGGTACTCGTGCTACCGTCCAGATATACCCCCAGGGGTAATTTTACTGGAAGGGAGTGCCTCGTGTTTTTCATCGACACGATCGAGGTGGCCGGGCTCGGCAACCGCAGCTACCTGGCAGGCGGCGAGCGGACGGCGGTGGCAGTCGATCCTCCGCGTGACATCGACCAGGTGATCGCGGCAGCGGCGCGGCGCGGGGTGCGGATATCCCACGTCGTCGAGACACACGTCCACAACGACTACGTCACCGGGGGCCTGGAGCTGGCCCGGCTCACGGGCGCCGCCTACCTCGTCCCCGCCGGGGCCCGGGTCTCCTACGAGCGCGTACCGGTGCACGACGGCGACCGCTCCGAGATCGACGCCACCGCCGGACTGATTCTGCGCGCGCTGGCCACGCCCGGCCACACCCCGCACCACACGTCCTACGCGCTGGAGGAGAACGGGACGGCCGTCGCGGTGTTCACCGGCGGCTCGCTGCTGATCGGCACCGTCGGCCGACCCGATCTGGTCGAACCACGGCTGACGGAACACCTCGCCCGGGCCCAGCACGCCTCCGCGCACCGCCTGGCCACCGAGCTGCCGGACGATACGGCGGTGCTGCCCACACACGGCTTCGGCAGCTTCTGCTCCTCCGGTCAGGCGGAGGGCGAGTCCACCACGATCGGCAAGGAGAGGGCGTCCAACGAGGCGCTCACCCGTGACGTGGACACCTTCGTCGCCGACCTGCTGGCCGGCCTGGACGACATCCCCGCGTACTACACGCACATGGGCCCGGCCAACGCCGCCGGCCCCGCGCCGGTCGACCTGAGCCCGCCCGCCGTCGCGGACGCCGAGGAGATCGCCGCCCGGCTGGCCGCCGGGGAATGGGTGGTCGACCTGCGCAACCGGGTCGCCTTCGCCGAAGGACACGTCGTCGGCTCATTCAACTTCGAGGCCGAGGGACAGCTCGCCACCTACCTGGCCTGGCTGATCCCGTGGGGCAAGCCGGTCACGCTGCTTGCGGAGTCCGCCGGGCAGCTCGCCGCCGCCCAGCGCGAGCTGGTCCGGGTGGGCATCGACCGCCCGGCCGCCGCAGCCACCGGAGAACCGGCGCGCTGGGCGCGCGAGGGCGAGGACCTCGCCTCCTTCTCACGGGCCACGTTCGCCGATCTTGCGGGGCACTCCAAGGACGGCGTCGTCGTGCTGGACGTCCGCCGGGCCTCCGAACGGTCGGCGGGCATCATCGAGGGTTCGGTCCACATCCCCATCCACGCCCTGCACCGCCGCGTCCACGAGGTCCCCGAAGGGCAGGTGTGGGTGCACTGCGCGGGCGGCATGCGCGCCGCCATCGCAGCCTCCCTGCTGGACGCCGCAGGCCGTGACGTCGTCGCCGTCGACGACTCCTTCGACTCGGCCGAGAGGGCAGGACTCACCGTCGACACCCTCTGACGACGGCCGCCGCAGATCACCGCACCCACAAGACGGACAGGAGCGAGAACCACGATGAGCCTCTTTCGACGCGGCCGGGGCGGCCCAGGGCGGGTGACCGTGCAGGAGGCCGCCGCCCGCACCGGGCACGCGCAAGCGGCCGGAAACGGCGGGACCCCCGTGCTGCTCGACGTACGCGAACCCGCCGAGTGGCAGGCCGGCCACGCCCCCGGCGCCGTCCACCTGCCCCTCACGGCGCTGGTCACCGGTGCCGGACTGCCCGCCGAGGCGCAGGCACGGCCTGTCGTCGTGATCTGTCGGTCGGGCAACCGATCCCGACGGGCTGCCGAACTGCTCCAGGCCCACGGCGTCGAGGCCGTCGACGTCATGGGCGGCATGCAGGACTGGGCCGAGGCAGGACTGCCGGTCGTGGACTCGCGCGGCAGGAACGGGACCGTCGCGTGAGCGCTGTGATGCTCGCACTGATCGCCGGTGCCGTCATCGGCCTGGCGCTGGGCGCGCTCGGAGGGGGTGGCAGTGTTCTGGCCGTCCCCGCCCTGATCTACCTGCTCGGTTTCACCCCGGTCGCGGCCACCACCGCAAGCCTGGTCATCGTCACCGTCACCTCCGCCACCGCGCTGTCCGCGCACGCCCGCGACAGACACGTTCGCTGGCGCACCGGGCTGCTGTTCGCCGCGGCGGGGGTCGGCCCGGCGATGCTGGGCGGCGCGCTCGCCGGGCGCCTGCCGGCGGCCGTGCTGACCGTGGCGTTCGCCGTGGTACGCATGCTCAGGCCCCGGTCTTCCTCGGAGAGCATCATTCACGTACGGCCGGGCCGGGCAGGGGCTGCCGGTGCCGGGCTGGGCGCGGTCACCGGCGTCCTCGGCGTGGGCGGTGGCTTCCTCGCGGTCCCCGCGCTGGTCAACGTCCTCGGCATGCGGATACGGGCGGCCGTGGGCACCAGCCTGCTCGTCATCACCGTCAACTCGCTGGCGGCCCTGGCGATGCGCGCCGGTACGGCCGACGGCCTGGACTGGGCCGTCATAGGACCGTTCGCCGGGGCGGCGATCCTGGGTGCCTGGGACGGCAAGCGCCTGTCGGCGAAGCTGTCCGGGCAGACGCTTCAGCGGGTCTTCGCCCTGGTCCTGCTGGCGGTGGCCGGCTTCATGCTGGTGGAGGCGGTCTTGTGACCGCCCGACCAAAATTCCTTACGCCAGCGACAGGAAAAGCTTCTCCAGCCGCGCGCGCATCGCCTCCGCGTCCTCACCGTCCTTCCGACCCGATTCGATGTCCGCCACGCACTGCTGCAGGCCGGTGGCGATGATCGCGAACCCGGCCCGGTCGAGCGCCCGCGAGGCGGCGGCCAGCTGCGTGACGACGTCCTCGCAGTCCCGCCCCTCCTCGATCATCCGGATCACGCCGGAGATCTGGCCCTGCGCCCGCCGCAGCCGGTTCAGCACGGCCCTCAGGGACGCGCCCTCAAGCTCCAGTTCCACGATCACTCCTCAAAAATACCCCTAGGGGTACTGTACGTCTCAGTTCGGGACGGCAGCGACCGTTAAGGATCACACCTGATATGACCACCCCCCACACCCCCACCGCCCTCGGTACAGACCAGGCCCGCGCCCGGCGGCACGAACTCACCGTCATCGACATACGCACCCCCGGCGAGTACGCCTCCGGCCACCTGCCCGGCGCCCTCAACATCCCCCTGGACCAGATCCGGCGCGCACTGCCCGAGATCCGGCACGCTGCCGACCGGGGCGACGTCCTCGTGGTGTGCGCCTCCGGCGCCCGCTCGGAGAACGCCTGCAAGCTCCTGGCCGAGCAGGGCATCCCCGCGGCCAACCTCGTCGGCGGCACCAGCGCGTGGGCCGCCGAGGGACACGACCTGCACCACCCGGCGGCCTGCGAGACCCGGGCGCGGTGGAGCATGGAGCGGCAGGTGCGCTTCACCGCGGGCGCCGTGGTGCTCCTGGGCCTGCTCCTCGGCCTGCTGGTGCATCCGGCTTTCCAGATCCTCTCGGCCGGCGTCGCGGGCGGCCTCGTCTTCTCCGCACTCACCGACACCTGCGGCATGGCCGTCATGCTGGGCAAGCTGCCCCACAACCGTGCCCGCCCGGCCGACCTCGCCGCGACGCTCGCCACACTGCGGCGCGGCTGATCACCGTCATCACAGACCCGCTCATGGCGCCAGTTCGATGTCGATCTCCGGTGGCTGTTCGAGTGTGTTGTGGACGGTGCAGTGCGAGGCGACGGCCAGAAGGGCGGCGCGGCGCTGTTCGGGGAGTTCTGGCGGTGGGACGACCACTACGCGCACGGAGGTGACACGGGCCGGGCGGTCGGTCGCCATGACGAACTCGGCACGCACTCGCAGCCCGGAGCGGGGCAGGTCGTGGCGGTGCAGGTAGCGGCCTGCGTAGAAGGATACGCAGGTGGCCAGGGAGGCGGCGAACAGCTCGGTGGGTGTCGGTGCGGTGTCCGTACCGCCCGCTTCGATGGGCTGGTCGACCCGGATGTGGTGACCGCGGACCTCGACGGTGTAGGCGTCGTCGCCGACGTGGCCGACATCGAGTCGGTGTACGTCGGCGTCCCTCGGCTGGTTTGCTGACCGGTCCCCTTCCGGCGGTGACAACGGTTGCCGGTGCCCAGTCGACTGCGCACGGCTTCCCTGATCGAGAGGCCGGCAGGGTGGTCCGGGGGCCGATCGGCCCTCTCGTGCGCCGACGCCTCGTTACAGCCAGGCGGGTGTTTCCACAGAGCTGATCACGCAGGGAGGAGATGCGGGGCTCGTGCATGTCCGACGCTCCGCGGCCAACTCTGACATCAGGAAGTGCCGTCCTGCGGCCGACCATCGGCGGGCTGTTCGGTCGCACCGACCTGCTGAAGAAGCAGGCGGGCCAGGCCGCGCGCCTCGTCCGGGGTGAGTGCCGCCCAGACTCCCGGCTCGCCGCCCTGGTCCTCTCCGACGTCCAGAGCAATCCGGCTGACCGGGCCCGGCCGGTCCGGACGTCCGAGCCGCAGGCACCGTACTTCGATCCTGCGTCCGCACTTGGTCACCAGAGCGGTCTCTTCGGCACGGCTCTCGTCGATCCTGTGGAGCCGGTCGTTCACTGCCGTCGCCATCGGTCTCACGCTCCTCCGCCGGTCGGTTCCGTCCCCAGCGGTCGCCACCCCGAGGCCTCATACCCGGTGGGGTATACGGAATAGCGCTTTGTGGGCAGGAGTTGTTCCCGCTCGGGCTTTGGTCGTTCGGCCCGGGCCTGTCAGGCAGCAATGTTCTCGGGGCGCGGCGGGATGACGGCCAGGGGGCACTGGGAGAACTGCAAGAGGTGGTGGCTGACGGAGCCGAGGGCCAGACCGAGGAAACCGCCGAGTCCACGAGAGCCGACGACCAAGAGGTCGGCCCGGTCCGAGGCTCGCGCCAGCGCGATGACCGGCGATTCGTCGGGCACCTGCTCCACCACCCCCCGCGCTCCCGGAACCCGGGTGGCGTCAGGCCGTGGCTGGTTCGGGCTGGGCAGCGGGTACCGGAGGTGCGAGGCGACCAGTGCGGTGCAGGCCGTACACGGCGGCGGCGCACGCAAGGCCCAGCAGGAACAGCGCGATCCACGGCAGGGCGGACACTCCGGCAGCGCGGGCGGCGTCCAGTGCGGCGCCGGTGAGGAGGTTGCCGATGGTGATGCCGACGCCGCAGATGGTGTTGTACAGGCCGTAGTGCGTGGCGACGAGGCGGTCCCCGGAGAGCCGGACGATGGTGTCCATCTCGAACGGGTACGCGATCATCGTGCCCAGGGCGAGCAGCAGTGCGGACAGCGCGGGCGGCACCGCCGCGAGCAGACACAGTCCGATTCCGCCGTCCGGGACCGGCATTGCCGTGGCCAGCAGCAGCGGCACGAACGCGAATCCCATGGTCGAAAGGCCCCAGGTGAGCGCGCGCCCGGGCTCCATACGGGCCTTGCACCAGGCGGTCACCCTGGTCTGGCCGAGGATGGTGCTGAGTCCCGACACGGCAAACAGCACCGCCACCGCCGCGGTACCGAACTCGCCCTCTCCGCCCAGGCGTCGGACCTCCAGCGGCAGCGCGAGATAGACCTGGAAGGACATCACGTACGAGCCGATCATGGCGATCGAGAACAGCAGGAACGGCCGGTTGACCAGGATGCTCCGCCACTGCGACAGGACACTCTCCCGCCCACCGTCCGCCTGGGCCTTGGCGTCGTCGGCCCGTCGTGCGGGCAGCGCCCGGATCTGCACAATGCTCAGGACCGCGAAGATGCCGGCCGCCGTCAGGCAGGTGATGCGAAAGTCGATGCCGGTCAGCACCATGCCGACGAGCGGGCCGAGCAGGATTCCGGCCTGGTAGAAGACGTTGAACAACGCGAACGCCTCCACTCGCCGCTCTCCCGCGTCAGCGGCGAGGTAGGCGCGAGTGGCCGGGTTGAACAGGGCGCCGGCCAGGCCGGTCGCGGCCGAGGCGGCGATCAGCGCGGGTACGGAGTCGACGAGCCCGAGGGTTACGAAGCCGACGATGCGCAGGACCATGCCAGCGATGATCAACGGCTTGTAGCCGAGCCGGTCGGCCAGTGTGCCGCCGACCAGGAACATGCCTTGTTGGCTGAAGTTGCGTACGCCGAGGATCAGGCCGACAAGCCATCCGGCGAGGCCAAGAGGCCCGGCCAGGTGCGTGGCCAGGTACGGCATCAGCATGTAGAAGCCGAGGTTGATAGTGAACTGGTTCACCATCAGCAGCTGGACGCTGCGTTCGTACGTGCGGACCTGCGCGATCATGCTCTTCACCGGTCCTCCTCCCGCGCGTCCTGGGCGAGGGTGAGCGGGTCGACCACGCTCGTGCACCGGGTCCAGGCGGTGACTTCCTTCTCGTCCAGGCGGCCGATCACGTCCGGTTCGGATGCGGGCGGGACGTCGAGCAGACCGTGGGCGGCGCAGTAGTCGTCGTCGTACACCGTGCCGAGGTAGCGCTGCGGCCCGTCGGGGAAGATCGCCGCGATCCGGGTGTCCTCCGGCAGGGTGCGGGCGAGCCATCCCGCGACCAGGGCGACTGCGCCGACACTCCATCCGCCGGTGGCGTAGTGCGAGGCGGCCAGCTGCCGACAAGCCCACACCGCTTCCGCCGGAGCGACCCAGTGCACCTCGGAGAAGTTCTCGTAGGCGACATTGCGGGGATAGATGCTCGACCCGAGCCCGCGCATCAGGCGGGGCCGGGCGGGCTGTCCGAAGATCGTGGAGCCGATGGTGTCCACGCCCACGAGCTTCAGGTCGGGGTAGAGCTGCTGCAGAACGCGGGAGACGCCCGCCGAGTGACCTCCGGTGCCGACGCTGCACACCAGGACGTCGATATGGGCCAGTTCCGTGGCGAGTTCCAGCGCGAGCGGGGTGTACGCGGCGGTGTTGTCGGGGTTGTTGTACTGGTCCGGGCACCAGGAATCGGGGTGTTGCCGCATCAGCTGCGCGACGCGGTCGCGGCGAGCCTGCTGCCAGCCGCCGGTGGGATGGGGCTCGGAGACGACGTTGACCTGGGCACCGTAGGCGTTCAGCAGCCGGGTCATGGACATCTCCAGGCCCGGGTCGGTGACCAGGGTGACCGGGTGGCCGTAGACCATTCCGGCCAAGGCGAGGCCGAGGCCGAGCGTGCCGCTGGTGGACTCGATGATCTGCGCTCCGGGCTTCAGATCGCCGCGGGCGCGGGCGCGTTCGACCATGTGGAGGCCGGGGCGGTCCTTGATGCCGCCGGGATTGAAGCCTTCCAGCTTTGCCCAGAAGCCGCGTCCCGCCGGTGCGAAGGGCTCGCTGACGTGCAGGAGAGGAGTGTTGCCCACTAGCCCGGACAGGGCGGCGTGGCCGGGCTTGGTGAGGGGGGTGGTCTTCGGAGAGTGCATCAGTTCCGCTCTCATCGTTCGGTGAATGGCACGTTCGGGTGCTGGTCTCGCGTGCGCCGCCGGGGGCGGCGGCCGCGGCATGCTGCGGCGCGACGGGCATGGCCTACGTCCGCCAGCGGCAGAGGGAGCACAGGGTGAGGCGCCCGGACGTGGATGTTCGGAGCCCCGTCGACGCCGGCCAGAAATCCTTGCCGGGTGCGGCCGCGTGCGTCGCTGCGGCTTCGGGCGCCCCCGCCGTGAGCCCGGGCGTACGCGTCGACTGTCGTCCGGCGGACTCCACGCCTGAACCGGCAGGCGAGCAGGAGTCAGCAGGCGCCTCGGCGCGTGGCACCTGCTCGTCGCCGGGCTGGGCGCCGTAGACCGTACGGACCGGGCCGTGAGCCTGGCCAGGCTCGTGCAGCAGCTGCACACAGTCGAAGACGATCAGCAGCAGCCCGCTGAGGAGCAGGGCGAGCAGCCGGTACTGCACAGGGGAGTTGGAGAGCGGGCGAGTGCGGGATGACGAGAGCACGGTTCCTCCGCATGCGGCCGGCGTGCACCTCAAGGCGCAGGGAACGGCGGGCGGGGCGGGCAGTGTCAGGACAACGCCGCAGGAATCAGCCTGCCGAGGCGCCTGGGCGCGCTCGGGCAAGACCGGTGCGGCGACAGCCGGCCGCATCGCGCCCGCAGCCCAGGGGGCTGTCCCGGAGTCGTGATCAAACGGGAAGGCGTCGATGGCCGGCGAAGTGTCGCCGGATCCTAGATCTGCAGAACCGTGGCTCTTATCGGCGTGCTCGGCAATTGCCTGGCCGACGCCACGTCACCGAAGGCGACCAGAGCGGGTCGCGGCGCCGGAGGAGCTCCTTCGTCGGCGAGGGCACAGGCACCGGGCGCGTCCAGAACGGGCGTCTGTTGGGGCTGGCCGGGCACGCAGTCCTGAGCTGTATGGGACGGGCCGTGATGACCATCGTGGTGATCGACCGGCGGCTCCTGGACCGCGTGGTCGTGAAGGGCGGCTGCTGCGGTCACGGTTGCACTTGCACCGAGATGGCCTGTGGTGCCTTCGGCGGTCACGTGCGCGTACGCGAAGGCGAACAGCGTGAGCGCCACCCACAGCATGCTCAGCGGACCCGCCGACGAGCGGGCCCGCGAGCTGCGGGAAGACGACCAGGCCGTGACCATGCCGTGATCTTAACGGCTCGTTCAGGCGGTCCTGCCGCCCCGGTCGCAAACGCCACGCGAACATCCGGCTGCATCCATCGCACACAATCGAAACAGCGCAGGTGAACCACTACGTCGACTACCGGGCCCTTCCTGAGCGACATGCGTCACATCGGGAAAGGGCCGCGTGGTGTCGGGGCAGGGGCTGGCCCAACTGTCAGCCCAGCGAGGCGAGGCGGTCGCTGCAGGGGGCCTCGCACCAGCGGTCTCGCGAACCTCCTTCAAGGAGGCCCTCACACCAGCGACGTCTCGCCGTCGGGCAGCCACCCCTCCCAGTAGCCGTCCACCAGATCGAGTATCTGCCCGGGCTCGACCGTGGCCCGCTCCGACCGAAGCTCGGATACGGTCCACCAGCGGGCTTCGGGCCCCAGCATCCGGCCGGGCTTGTCCTTCCAACTGCCGCTGGTGGGCAGTACGAGTACGACGTATCCGCGCTTGTCCGCATCGTCGACGGCGAACAACCGCCCAACCACTGGAGCGATACGGACCGGGGGCAGTTGCAGTCGGCGACGCAGAAACCGCATCGCTGCATGGTGGTACGTCGCACCGGCCCGCATGGGCACTTTCGCCACGGTCCAGCAGGGGCCCGACGGCTCCCGGCGTCGCACCAGCAGAATCCGTCCCCTCAGCGGATCCAGGATCACCGGGAATACGAAGTTGTACGGTCCGGGGCGCCGGGCGGTCGTCATAGGCCCACCCTGCGGGCAGGTTATTCGAATCGCACCCACTAAATGTCATACGGGTGGCGTGGGGCGCGCAGCCGTACGTAAACGGCGGCGTTGCGATCGTCACTCACATCGGTGGTGTGGCGCCGATCGGCGATTCGACAGCGGCATGCGCATCCAAGATCTGCTGCATGGGAGCAACCCCTTCACGGTCGCGACGCGCGGCCGTCCCCGGGCCGCGCGTGAACGATGCCGTCTTGCAGCCGCTCGACGGAGAGTCGCTGGCCAGCTGGGTCAACGCCATGGCCAAGCACCGCGAGGTTGAGACTGCGGCTCTGCTTCGAGAACTTCATCTCCACCGGGACGGTGCGCTGTCCATGGCCCAGACACGGTTGTCCGAGCCAGCGGCTCGCCGGGTGCACAGGGAGACGGGGGTGGGCGAAGCCGTCCTCCACGAGATGACACTCGCTCGCTACGCCGGCAACGCCCTCCCTCATCTGCCTCTCACCCCGTGGACAGACTCAGCAGCCGTCGCGCAGTGGAGCTCATCGGCCTGGCTTTCGGATCACCGAGCACGCTGGTGTGCCCAATGCCTGCGTAAAAATGGCTTCCGCTGGCCACTGCGCTGGATGCTGCCGTGGACCTTCGCGTGCCTCGAGCATCGCGTCTTCCTGGCCACCGAATGCATTCGGTGCCTCTCCCCGGTCCACTACGGTCGGCACTCCACGCTTCCGCGGTTGTGCGATGCCAGGGTGGATGAGCGGAGGCACACGTACGGATACGACGAGAGGTGCGAGTACCCGATCACCCTCCACAGACCCCTCCCGGTCACCGATGATTCTTTGCTCGTGCATCAGGAGAGGATCAACGCCTGGCTCGACGGGCATCCGACTGCCGGCGACAGGCAGTTCGCATCCCTCACTGCCGTGATGATCATGCTTGTAACCCCGGCCATGATGCGCCGTCGCAGCGAAGACCCGGCACTCCTGTGCCACTTGCGATCACGCCGCGGGCTGGGCCTTACGCAGGAACGCGTCCCGTGGACTGATCCGCTGAGAATTGCTGCGGCTGCCTCCGCTGCGAATCGGCTGCTGTGCTCCAACCCGTCGGCATCCGAGGTGGCCATGAGAATCGTGGACATGAGGTCCCTCGACTACCGAGAAGCACCGTGGCGGCTGGACGTCATGGAATGGGCCTACGGATCGGCACTCCGCCCGAATCCCTACGTCGACGAACTCGTCCGCAGGGGTGTGATCACCATCGGCTCGTTTGCTTACCGGTGAACTGGACCGCAAGGGTGTCCACAGACACCCGACACCATCACGCGTCCGCCTCACGCCCCATCTCGATCGCCAGGTTCCCGATGCGAAGGGCCAGGGCATCCCGCACCGATCGGGCGCTCTCGATGTCCCGGCCCTTCAGGTCTGGAAGAGCCCGGCAGTGGAGGTGCCGCAGGTTTCAGCGGGACTTGGAGGCTTTGCCGCGGCGGATGACCAGGCGGCCCAGGCCGGTGAGAACGATGACCTTGACGAGAACGACCGCCACGATGACTCCGGCTGCCCATCCCGTCCACCGCCAGTCCGTCAGCAGTGCTCCACCCAGCCCGAGGTGTGCAGCGATGAGGAGCGTTCCGGCCGCGACGAGGCCTATCGTCCGGAGGTGTCGCCGGTGCCTTGTGGCTCCTCCTTCGGGCATGCCGGTCGGTCTGATGACTTCGCCGGGTGAGGGCGTGGATGCGTCCGTCCGTTGCCAGTTCGCCTTGAGCTGGTCCCGCCTGCCGAACCGTTCGAGATGCCCGGCGACAAGGTCCTGCAGTCGCCGCAGGTTCTCCTCGTCGGCAGCTTCGACGCGCAACGTCAGCACGTTCGGGATGGCCTGCAGGGTGCACCGGCCCCAGGGAAGGCTGACGCTTCCGTGCGTGTCCGACCATTCGACGGCCGCCTGGGCTGCCACTGCCTGCATCTCACGGAGTGCCTGTGCATCACCGCCCTGATGGGGGCGCAGCTGGTGGCTCAGGTGCCTGCCCTTGTTGTTGAAGTGCTTGCAGAGTTGGACGAGATACCGGCTCGGGCGTTCGGTCTCGATGTGGATTTCGGCGGTCGGCATGGCATTCCTTTCGGGCTCCTCCGCAGGGTTGGCGCCTCGGGCAATGCCCCACAGGCATTGACGGGCTGTTGCGCGGGCAGGGGGTACAGCCCTGCGGAAGTTTCAGATGCGGGTGATGGCGACGAGCCAGGCCCGAATGCCGTCTGGGTCGGTGGTGATGTCGATCGTGGCGGGCTCGATGGAGTCGATGCGCCACCCGTCGGCGAATGAGGCTTCGATCTCGTCCCGCGTCAGCTTGCGCACCCGGCCCCACTCGCCCGGCTGCCGGTCGCTGAAGCCGAGCATGAAGTAGCGGCCACCCGGGCGCACCACGGAACGCAGGCCGGCGATGTATGCCGTGCGGTCGTCGTCGTCGAAGATGTGGAAGAGCCCGCAGTCGAGCACGGTGTCGAAGGGCTCCTGTAGATCGGCCAACTGCCGGGCGTCGTGGTGAAGGAACCGCGCTGTACGGCCCCGGTCGCGCGCCTTGGCCTCGGCGGCGCGCAGCGCCCGGGAGGCGAGATCGACGCCGGTCGCATCCAGACCGAGACCGGCCGCCATGAGCGTGTGCTCGCCGGTTCCGCAGCCGACGTCCAGGACGCGGCCCCGGACGGCGCCGGCGGCAGCGAGGGCGAGGAACGCCGGTTGAGGCCGACCGATGTCCCACGGCGGCGGGCTTAGGTAGAGGTCGTTGGGTTCCGGTGGGGTCATGGACCCGTGATGGAGGTGGGGGGTCGAGTCAGCCATCCTCGTGTCCTTCCCGTAGCGGGATTGGCCCGGGCCTCCGTGACGCCACCAGCTTTATCGATACACATCGTCACTGTCAACCCATACTGTCTCCATGTCGTCGGGTCGTACACTAGGGCGGTGCCGAAGCTGTGGAACGAGACGATCGATACGCACCGCGCAGCGGTGCGTGCCGCGGTTCTGGACACCACCGCGGCACTGGTCGCCGAGCACGGGCCGACGTCGGTGACGATGTCGCAGATCGCCAAGGAAGCCGGCATCGGGCGGGCAACGCTGTACAAGTACTTCCCGGACGTCGAAGCCATCCTGCTCGCCTGGCACGAACGACAGATCACCGAGCACCTCGGTCAACTCTCCGAAGTCCGGGACCAGGCCGACACCCCCGCGGAACGACTCGAAGCCGTACTGAAGGCGTTCGCCCTCATCGCCCACGAATCCCGCGGGCATCGCGACACCGAACTCGCGGCGTTCTTGCACCGGAACCCCCACGTCACCCACGCACAGCAGCAACTCCACAGCATGATCCAGAACTTGCTGGCCGAGGGCGCAAAGGCGGGCGACCTCCGGCACGACATCGCGCCCGGCGAGCTGGCAAACTACTGCCTGCACGCGCTGACCGCAGCCGGCAGCCTGCCCTCCAAGGCAGCGGTCCACCGGCTCGTCGCGGTCACCCTGGACGGGATGCGCCCGGCTCCGACGGAGGCCGATCCCGACGAGGCGGACTGACGCGAGGCTCCCACCGGATGCCGGTGGAAGCCTTGTCGTACCGCGATAATCAGGCCGTCCCTCACGACCCGTGCGGTCTCACCAGATCAGGTCGCTGGAGGCTCGGCGGGTGGGGTGGTGCAGCGCGTACCAAGCCAATGCGGCCGCGCCCAGCCCGACGGCCCCGCACGTTCGCCCTACGGCGCGGCTGCACCGCCACACGCAACGTGTCTGCCAAACTCGCACCAACTCGGCAAAGTGTGCGGGTGGGGCAAATCCATGCCAATCTCGCCGTCGAGGCGACCCGGCATCGAGCGAAGGAGCGGCCGTGGCTCTGGGAGACGGCATCCGCCGGAACATCGCTTCCGTGGACCCCGGGGAGCGGAACCTGCTTCGCGACGCGTTCTTGAAGATGAACGCACCGAAATGGGACGGCACGCGGAACGACACCGTCCCCGGCGGCGTGACCTGGTGGTTCAAGCAGGACGAAATCCACAAGATCACGCATGTGCACGGCGGGGCGGAGTTCCTGCCCTGGCACCGGGAGGTCGTCAACCGGTGCGAGGACCAACTACGGGTGATCGACCCACGCCTGTCCCTGCACTACTGGGACTGGACCGAAGACCCCAGGTCGATCCCGAACGCGAACCTCGGAAACGGCCTCACAGGTCCCCTGAGTCTTTTCACCCCGGACTTCATGGGCCATGGCGGGGCGGACCTCAAGCCCATCGGTCATCCCTGGGACGCCGCCGGTTACTACGACCCCCAGGCGATCCCCTTCCGTTCCGACAACTCTTTCGACCCCAACAACAACCCGGCGGACAAGCCGCAAGCGGTCCGCCGACAGGTCAACGGCTCACCTGTCAGCCAGAACCGAGACGACGACGTTGTCGCGGCCGAGGACTACGCGGACATGACCGCGCTCCTCGAGGACAGCCACAACGAGATGCACGGATTCGTCAACATGGGGGGCCAGCACATCTCCTTCCGCGACCCCTTCGTATTCCTGCTGCACTCCAACGTCGACCGGCTGTTCGCCCTCTGGCAGACGCAACCGAGCCACCCCAAGCGGCTGGTGCCTGACCACGTCTACGGCACACTCGGCGCCGACCCGGAACTCAACGGCAATGTCGAACCATGGTCTTCGGGCCGCACGGTGAACGAGGTGACGGGGCAGGAGCACTTCATCCGCCCGTGGTGCGAGCCTGAGCGGCTGGGTATTCCCAAGACCTACAAGGACCCCTCCATCATCACTCCGCGCCGCTACGACACGAACCTCGCTCCCCTTCCCTAGCTTCTGCTGGGGTAGGCAGTACCAGATCCGTCTGGGCGTCCCGATTCACCCCTCCGGGCTTCGAGCTCGACGCAATCGCACTCGACTCCTGAACATGATCGAAGGCCCGGCCGGGAGCATCTCCCGGTCGGGCCTTCGGCCTTCACACGGTCTCGTCAGTCGGCGAGCCGTTCCATGTAGTCGCCGGCCGCTTCCACGGCCGCGACGAGAACTGCGGTGTCCATGTGGGCGCCGTCCTCCAGGCGGACGCTGTTCCGGGCCTTCGTGCGGAAGGCCCGGAACAGTGTGGAGCATGGGGCGGATCAGAGCCGGTCGAGGATGCCCTGCATCTGCTTGACCTCGGTGGACTGGTTCTTGATGACGTCGTCCGCGAGCTTCTTGGCAGCAGCGTCGCCGCCCTTGTCCTGCTCGTCCTTCGCCATGTCGATCGCCCCGTTGTGGTGGGCGATCATCAACGTGGCGAACTTGCGGTCGAAGTCCGTGCCCTTGGCCGCCGTCAGGTCCGACATGTCCTTCTCGGACATCATCCCGGGCATCGAGCCGCCGCCGTGATTCATGCCGCCGTGGTCCATGCTGGACGACTCCGGCTTGCCCCATGTCTTGAGCCAGGACTGCATGGTCTTGATCTCGGGATCCTGAGCCTTCTCGATCTGCCCGGCCAGGGTCTTGATCTCCTGATCGGACGCCCGGCCGTCGGCCAGCTTGGACATCTCCAGGGCCTGCTGATGGTGGACGATCATCGACTGGGCGAACGCCACGTCCGCGTCGTTGAACGCTCCCGCGGCAGGCGACTTCGTCGACTGCTGACTGGCGGCGGAGTTGTGGCCGCCGCTGGAGGTGTCACTGCCGCAGGCGGCGAGCAGCAGGGTCCCCGCGGCGACGGCTCCCACCACCGCGACACCGCGGTGCAGGGGCATGCGGAAGGAACGCTTGTAGACGGTCATGTTCTGTGTACCTCGTTGTTCGATTCTGCGGATAGATGCGTCGTCGTCTCGGCGGGCAGCCCTCACGGGCCCCCCGCGCGGGAGGGTCGGCCTATATCCGCAGGATCGACAGTTGCGCGAGGTCAGGCGGTCTGGGCGGGGGATCGGGGCGTACGAGCGTGATCACCCGGGCGGCGAGATCGGCCAGCCCTTCGCGTCGTGCCGTGAACGCCGCATACAGCAGAGAGGCCAGCGCCCAGCCACCGAGCACCGCCAAGCACAGGGACGCCATGTCCATCCCCATGCCGGGGTCGTGCGGCGCCGACACAGCGTCGGCCGGCTCGGAGCCGTGGACAGGGCTGTCCGTGATGCTGAGCGTTCCCGGGTGTGCGCCGCCGTCTCGCTCACCGTGCACGGAGACCGTGCCGACCCCGTGAGCGCCCACCGCATGAGGCGCGGCGGACATACGGCCGGAGGCCCCGCTGGGGTGACCGACGGTATGCATGATGAACACGCCGAGTGCCAGCACGACGACGAGCAACAGGCGTGCTGCCACGCCGACTGCTCGTGTGTACCGGTGCACCATGAACGCTTACCTCCGCTGCCGACGATAACCGAGGCGCTGTGTAGTACGCCCGGCAAGATGATCCCGTTCAGTCAGTGAGCGTGGCCGCCGTCGTGACCCGGCTCTTCTGCTGCGCCGCCATCAGGCGGGGAGGCGCTGGCGGTCGGCGCAGTGGGCGGGGACGGCTCCGGGTGGCTCGGACCGGGCTCGTCCTGCTTCGGCTCCTCCTCTGTTCCGTGGCTGTGCCCGCCGTCTTTCGAGGACTCACCCATGGAGGCCGCCACCTGGCGCAGGCCGACGAAGCTGACGCTTGCGATGAGAAGCACGGCCAGCCCCACCAGGCTGAAGATGCGGTGCCACGGCGTGTCCGCGTCCTTGATGACGTATGCGACGAAGGACATGGTCATGCCAGCGGGTATGAGTACGGCTCCACGGGCCGGGAAGTCGTCGAAGTGCTGCATGCCCCCGCTGAGCATGCCGATGCCGAACGACAGCAGGAGCGAGGCGCCGATGACCACCAGCATCCGCGGCAAGCCCGGCCGCTCGCGGGCGAGGATGAATTCGTTGATGACGGTGGCGGCCAGGAAGACCAGGACGCCGTACACGGCGATCCTCGTGTAGCGGGCTGGGTCGAGCGGGTGGTGGACTACTGCGCCGCTGATGAGACCGGCGCCGACGAAGTAGCCGACGTATCCGAGATAGCGCGCAGGCAGGGACCTCTTCCGGGCCCGGTGCGCCTGCGCCTTGCGCCGTGCGGCTCGTCCGCCCCCGGCGGTCGCGGGCTGCTCGTCGAGCGTGGGCATGTCGATGAGTTGGGTCGACAAGAGTTCTGTTCCTTACGAGTGCGGGTGCAGCATGCGGCGCGAGAGGACGACTCTCGAACCATGGCCAATCGGGGCAAAAGGCCCACTTCTAGACCTGCTGAATCACGGAACTCGTACGACTACTCAACGGGGGAATGGCTGATGGGGCCACGGCCGGTCCGGACTTGCCTGCCACAACTCGGTCCCATGACAGCTGCCCGACGACCGGGGTGAGGGGCGGGGCCGAGACCCCCGATACCTGCTGAGGCTGCCCGGACACGCACTCCTCGGCCGGATGGGTCGGCTCCTGGTCGTCGTCATTGTGGTCGGGGGCCACCCGATTCTGCTCCGCCGTGTGACTGTGCGCCGGATGCGCCGAGGACACGACGGCACCGGCGGTCAGGTGTCCCGCTGCGCTCTCCGCGCTCGCACAATGGGAGTACAGGAAACCGAACAGCAGGGCTGCCAACCACAGCACCCGCATCGGGCCCGCCGAAAAGCGGGCCCGAGGCTTGCCGGATGGCGACCAGGCCGTGACCACGCGGGCAGCCTACCGGTGGGCGAGACCGCCCCGGCACACCCCTCGCGCGTTCCTCACCCGACTCGTGAGGCCGCAGGATCGGACCCTGTTGACGCGCCTTCGATGATCCGGCAGACCACGGCGTTCTCCCCCCGGCCGGCCGCCTGGTCGGCTTGGGCGCGGGCGTTGCGGAGCGTCGTCCGCAGCGCCTGGAGGTCGGCGATGCGGCGGTCGATGTCGGCGAGATGCTGATCGAGAAGGTCGCTCACGAAGCCGCAGGGCTGCTCTCCGCGGCGTTGGAGGTCGAGGATCTCCTTGATCTCCTTCAGGCTGAGGCCGAGTGCCTGAGCCTGGCGGATGAAGCCGAGCACGGGAATCGCTTCGTCCGTGTAGGTGCGGTAGCCCGCGGAGGTGCGCTCGGGCGGGTCGATGAGGCCGTTGGCCTCATAGAGGCGGACAGCCTTGGGGCTCAGCCCGGTCTGGGCAGCGATACGGCCGACGGTGAGCATGGCGACTCCGTTCGTGCGAGTGGTGCCAGTCTGCGCTTGACCTTGCCCTAAGGGCAAGGTTTTACCGTGCGGTCATGACCACAGACCAGGGCCAGGCTGTACGGCGGCGATGGCGGTAGCACCGTGAAGCGGCCGGTGCGCCGACGTGGTCAAGCGGGCCGGGCACGCCTGCTTCGGGCACCCAATTCTGTACGACATTGAAAGCGAGAGGATCCCTGCCATGACTACCACCACCCCAGCCGATGCCGGTCACTCCATAGAACTGGCCATCACCGGCATGACCTGCGCCTCGTGTGTCGCGCGGGTCGAGCGGAAGCTGGGGAAGCTGCCCGGAGTGAGCGCGACAGTGAATCTCGCGACCGCGACCGCGCACATCACCCGGAACAGCCCCGATGTCTCCCCCGAGCAGCTGATCGCCGCCGTCGCAGCCGTCGGCTACGGTGCCACGCCGACTCGCGGCCAGCCCTCGGCCGAGCCGGGGGAGGAGACGGAAGCGGCCGATGCCGAGAGCGCCCACATCGCCGCTCTACGCCGCCGCCTGATCGCATCGGCGCTGCTCGGGCTGCCGGTGGTCCTCGTGTCGATGATCTCTGCCCTGCACTTCCCCGGCTGGCAGTGGGTGGCGCTGCTGCTTGCCACCCCGGTGGTCGCGTGGGGTGCGTGGCCGTTCCACCGGGCAGCGGCCCTGAACCTGCGCCACGGTTCGGCGACGATGGACACTCTCGTGTCTCTGGGTGTGCTGGCTGCCTACCTGTGGAGCGCGGGGACCCTTGCACTGGGCGGCGAGCACCTGTACTTGGAGGTCGCCGTCGTGCTGACGGCCTTCCTGCTGGCCGGGCGGTTCTTCGAGGCCCGGGCAAAGCGACGGGCCGGGGACGCCATCCGGGCTCTGATGGACCTGGGCGCCAAGGACGTCGCCGTGCTGCGCGACGGCACCGAAGTGCGCATCCCGGTCGAGGACTTGGCTGTGGGTGACCTCTTCGTCGTGCGGCCCGGCGAGAAGATCGCCACGGACGGCGAGGTCACCGAGGGCGCCTCGGCCGTCGACGAGTCGCTACTGACCGGCGAAAGCGTGCCGGTGGAGGTCGAGCCCGGCTCGCAGGTCACCGGCGCCACCCTCAACAGCCACGGACGGTTGACCGTACGGGCCACCCGGATCGGCGCGGACACCAAACTGGCGCAGATCGCCGCACTGGTGGAACGCGCGCAGACGGGCAAGGCAGAGGTTCAGCGCCTGGCCGACCGCATCTCGGCGGTCTTCGTCCCGGTCGTCATCGCCCTCGCCGCGAGCACCTTCGCCGTGTGGATGTTGACCGGCGCCTCCAGCGCCACCGCGCTGACCGCGGCCATCGCCGTAGTAATCATCGCCTGCCCATGCGCTCTCGGACTGGCGACGCCCACCGCGCTGATGGTCGGCACCGGACGCGGCGCGCAACTCGGTCTGCTCATCCGCGGACCGGAGGTGCTGGAGTCCACCCGGCGGATCGACACCGTCGTGCTGGACAAGACCGGAACCGTCACCGAGGGCAGGATGAGCCTGGTCGACGTTGTGCCCGCCGAGGGGGAGGACAAGGACGAAGTCCTGCGCCTCGCCGGCGCGCTGGAGGACGCGAGCGAGCATCCCATCGCTTCCGCGATCTCCGTGGCCGCGCGGGAAAGGCTCGGCACCCTGCCGTCAGTGACCGGCTTCGCCAACACTCATGGCCGGGGCGTGAGTGGGCAGGTCGAGGACCGCACCGTACTCGCGGGCCGCGCCTCCTGGCTGCTGGAGCAGGCGAAGCCGCTGCCGGCAGAACTGGCCCGCGCCCGCGACGCGGCCGAAGCAGAGGGCCGCACGGTGGTCTTCGTCGCCTGGGCCGGACAGGTCCGCAGTGCGCTGGTGGTCGCCGACACCGTCAAGGCGACCAGTGCCGAGGCGGTGGCCGACCTCAAGCGGCTCGGGCTCACGCCCGTCCTGCTGACCGGCGACAACACGGCGGCGGCTCGCGCGGTCGCTGTTCAGGTCGGTATCGATCAGGTCATCGCCGAAGTCCACCCCGAGGACAAGGTCGCCGAAGTCCAGCGGCTTCAGGGCGCGGGCCGGGTGGTGGCGATGGTCGGCGACGGCGTCAACGATGCGGCCGCCCTCGCCCAGGCCGACCTCGGGCTTGCGATGGGCACTGGCACCGATGCGGCGATTGCCGCATCCGATCTCACCCTGGTACGGGGCGACTTGCGCGCCGCGGCCGACGCGATCCAGCTGGCCCGCCGCACCCTTCGTACGATCAAGGCCAACCTATTCTGGGCGTTCGCCTACAACGTGGCTGCGCTGCCGCTGGCGGCCCTCGGAATGCTCAACCCGATGATCGCCGGAGCGGCCATGGCGTCCTCGTCCGTCTTCGTCGTCTCCAACAGCCTGCGGCTGCGGCGCTTCCAGCCCCTGCACCGCTGATCCGGAGCCCGAGCCTGCACTGCTCCAAACTGGCCGACCGGACCACCCTTAACTTACGGTCGGCCAGGCCCGCCACATGGGGATGGAGCCCGGCACCATGGGCCTGGCGCTTCCGCTCTTCCTGCTGCTGTGGGTGGTCATGATGGTGGCGATGATGATGCCGTCGGTGGCGCCGCTCGCCATGGCAGTACGGCCGTCCGCCTCGACTGCTCACCTGAAAGTCGGCGGTGGAGCCGTGCCTCACACGGGTGCGGGTGTGGGTGTCAGCGGGGTGCGGTGGCGGCGCGGCGGAACAGGACGGCTGCGGCGGCGGTCAGGGCGGCAAGCCAGGCGAGAGCGAGGAGCAGGGCCCCGGTTTCGTCGAAGGTTGGGGTGAGGGCGGCGTCGATCAGGACACGGCCGGAGCCGTAGCCGGGCAGGGCGTGCGCCCAGGCGGGGGGCTGGGGGTGCAGCATCGGACTCTGCTCGATGCCGATGTCGAGGAAGGGCACCAGGAAGGCGATGAGCACGCCACCGACACGGCCGAACAGCGGGCAGATCAGGACACCGATCAGGGCGTAGGTGAGCGCGATGAGGGTGTTGGCCGCGATGTAGAGGCCCCATTGGCGGGCATCGAAGACGGTCGCGGTGACGGCGAGGGAGGCTGCGGCCGCGAGCAGCGCCAGCACGGTGACGACGGCCAGCCGGGACACGAGCAGGCTGCCTGGACGGAAGCCGGCCAAGGTCAGGCGCTGGTCGGCGGAGCGGGCGTTGAGAACGGTGAACAGTCCGGCGAGCGTGGCCAGGGAGGCGATGGCGATGGGAGCCATGGTGCCCCCGTGGACGTCGGGGAGCCAGACCAGCTGGGAGAGGGTGCGGCCCTGCTCGCGCACCGTCAGGGAGGTGGACTCGTCGGGAGTTGTGGCCACTGCGAGCAGGACAAAGACCACAGGTACGGCGATGAGCAGCACCCAGAGCACGTGGTTGCGGCCGGCTTCCCGCAGGCCCATGCGCACTCCTGCCGCGATCTGGCCGACGGCCGAGCCGGGCTGGGTGTGGTGGCGGGTCCGGGCAGTTCGGCTGGTGGCGGTGATCACCGCCCAGCCGACGGCGGTCGCTACGGCTGCCCAAGCCAGGGCCCAGCCGAGATCGCCGATCTGCCCGCCGTGGCCGGAGGGCAGGTTCACCATCCACAGCGTGACGAAGTGCGTTGGCAGGATGCGGGTCACCGGCCGGTCCGCCGCGCCGAGTACGGGGCCGAAGAAGACGTCCAGGATCCACACGAACAGCACCAGCACGGTGCCGTTGACCGGACTGGCGACCAGCGCGCCGATCAGCGCCCCGATCGCCAGGTAGATCACCGCGTACATCAGCGTCCCGGCGAGCACCCGTCCCGGATCGTCCCCGAGTCCGGTCCTCAGCTGAAGGGCCAGCAGGGCTGCCGCCGTGGCCAGCAGCGCGAGTACCAGGCCAGTGGCCATGCGGGCGGCCACCAGCCGGAAGGGCGCGAGCCCGGCCAGGACCAGGCGCCGGTCCGCCGCGCGGGCGGCGCGCATCTGGAAGTACATGGCGATCGCGGCGATGAACCCGGCGGCCCAGCCGGCGGTGGCGGTCTGCACCGCCGGACCGCCGGGGCCGCCGAGCAGCTCGGCCGTATCCGTCAGCGGCTTGGCGGCCACCACCACGAACACCACCGGCACCAGGACGAGCACCAGCAGGTTGACCGGGGTGCGGGCGGATTCGATGAGGAACCGGCGGGCGAATGTCAGGGTCGTCATCGGGGGACCGCCCGGCCGTCCCGCAGTTCCACGATCCGGTCGAAACGCTCCTGGTCGGTCACGAAGTGACTGATGATCACAACTGAGCGGCCGGACTGGCGGCGCTGGGCGACCAGGTCCCAGAACTTGAGGTAGGTGTCGAAGTCGAAGCCTGCGTACGGCTCGTCCAGCAAGAGCACGTCCGGGTCGGCCAGCAGCGCCAGGCCCAGGTTCAGCTTGGCCAGAGTCCCTCCGGACAGGCGATCTGCGCGGGTGCCGGCGTAGCGTTCGAAGCCGAGTGCTGTGTAGATCTCGCGGCGCGAGCGTCGCTCCGCCTCCGGGGACAGGCCGTAGGCGCGGCCGAACAGCTCGAAGTGCTCGTCGCAGGTGAGGCGTTCGTAAACGACCGGGTCCTGCGGGCAGTAGCCCATCCGCCCCATGCGGGTCACCGTGCCCGCGTCGGCGGCCAGCGCGCCGACCAGGATCTTCATCAAGGTGCTCTTGCCGGAGCCGTTCTCGCCGACGATGCCGACCACCTCACCCGGGGCCAGGGTGAGGTCCACGCCGTGCAGCACGGGTATCTGGTGCCGGGTCGGCCATACGCCACGCCGGTATGCCTTCTCGATCCCGGCCGCATCCAGGACCGCCTGGCCGGTGGGCGGCTGGGCTGTTTCGGTCTCGCTGCTGTCGTGCGGTGCGCCGGCCGGCCCGGATGAGGCGATCTCGGCGCGGAGGCCGCCGGGCGGTGTTCCCCGCACGTTCCGCCCGCTCACGGCCTGCTCCCGGTGCAGGACGCCGGCTGAGCGCGAGGCAGGTCGCGGAGGGTGTCGGCGGTGGCGTAGACCAGGGCGGCGGCGATGGTGGTGGCGCCCCACAGGCCCCAGGCGGCCGCAGACGCGCCAGCGGCAAGGAGAGCGGGAAGGGGAAGCACACCGGCGGCCAGAAGGATAGGGGCGGTGCGGTGGATGGAACGGACCAGGAGCTCGGGGTCGCGCCGGTGTCGCCGGGTGAGATGCACGGCGCACGCCGCGGCGGCCAGGTCCCCGAGGACAATCAGAATCCAGACGAGGGCTTCCATGCCGGGTCACCTCCGCGTGGCTCGTGAGTGGGGCCCGGGCGCAGACCTGGGAGTGCTGGGGGTGCCCTGCTTCCGGGCAGGCGGCGCTTGGCGGGGTCGGCGGGGCCAGAAGCCGGGGGTGCTGGCGGCGTACGCAGTCCACTGCTCGCCGAAGCGGGCGGCGACCTCGCGTTCCTCGCTGCGGGCCAGTCGGGCGTACACGTACACCAGGATCGGGAACATGATCAGGGTGGGGATGGTGGGCCACTGCAGCAGGAACCCGATCATGATGAGCAGGAAGCCGTCGTACTGCGGGTGGCGCACCCAGGCGTAGGGGCCGGTGGTGGCGAGTTTGTCGTGCTGGGCGGCCTCGTGCAGGACCTTCCAGGCGGCGGCTATGAGCCAGAAGCCGACGCCGATGGCGACGTAACTGGCCAGGTGGAAGGGGCTCAGGTGCGGGTCGCCGGTCCAGCCGGTCAGGTCGTTCCACAGGTGCCCGCCGGCGTGGGTGTCCTTGAGCAGCGGGAACTGATTCCCGAGCCAGCTGCCCAGCAGGTAGATGGTGAGCGGGGTCCCGTACATCTCGGTGAACAGCGCCACCAGGAAGGCGCTGTAGGCGCCCATGGCCCGCCAGTCCCGCTTGGTCTTCGGGTGGAAGAAGCTCGCGGCGAAGACGATGAACAGCAGGGTGTTGAGAACCACCAGCGGCCACAGGCCGTACGCGGCATCAGCCATCACGTCCTCCTTGATGCTTCTCGGTCTTTGGCTGGTCTGCGCCGGCCGCGGGTGAGGCCGCTCATCCGGTGCTGGTAGGTGGCCGCGTCGATCCGGCCGTGCATGCGCAGGCCCACACACCATTGCTCAGCGTCTTCCAGGGCGGCGCGCCGGCCACGCAGGCGTGCCAGGGAAGGGCATCGGCTCTCCCTCGGCGTGATCAGGCGCGCGATGTCGTAGACCATGCCCGCCAGGATCAGCGTGCCGATCACTGTGGCCATCACGGCGCTCATGGCGTTCTCCTCGCCACGCCGTCGACGCGGGGATCCGGCCGGTTACAACCGACCGGATCCGGGGTGCTGGTGGTTGTCGTGCTTGCGCAGCGGATCGCTTTGGTCGGTGTGCTGGTCACCGTCGCCGTGGCCGCCGTGCATGCCGCGCATCATGAAGAACATCATCAGCGGGCAGGCAGCCACGAGGGCGAGCCAGGCCAGGCTGCCCAGCGATGCGCCGAGAGCCAGCGCGCCGACCACGACGATGGCGGCTGCGATCGCGTACAGGCCGTAATTCCGGTTGTTCTTCATGGCGGAGACCCCTTCTTGGGAGGACGTCAGTGTTTGGTGAGGGGGCGGGAGGAGCGCAGGGCGGTCAGGCGTCGCTGGTACTCCTCCTCGTCTATCTCGCCGCGGGCGAACCGCTCGGCGAGCAGCTGCTCGGGCGACGGCCCGGCCGGACTGTGGCTGTGCTCGTGGGGGCGGCCCAGGGCCCGGAAAAGCAGGACGGCGGCAGTGATGATCAGTGCCCAGAACAGGATCATGCTGGCCGACATCGCGAACCAGCCCCATCCGCTGACGTCGTGGTCGTACCAGAACATCATCACCATCACGTCCTCAGGTCACCCGGGCGGCGGGCGCAGGGCCCGCGCTGTCCGGGCTCGTTCTTGTGGTGCTTCCAAGGTCCTCCCGTCCTGGCCTGAGGGCACAGGGTCCACTGGTCCCGGGCGGTGGGGCCGGTCAGCCCCTACCTGGTACGGGTAGGGGCGAGCGAGGCTGGAGGGAGCGAACACACAGGGAGGACGGTCCGCCATGAGTGGCGCCGATGTCGTCGTAGTGATCTCCGCCGCCGTGCTGATCGCCGGTCTGGGGTGGTTCTTCTTCGGGCCGCGCAGGGCTCGCACCGCGCGGCTGGAAGGCGGGGTGCAGCGGGTCGAGGTGACGGTGCGCGGCGGCTACAGCCCCGACGTCATCAAGGTCCGGCAGGGCATTCCGGTGGAGCTGGTCTTCGACCGGCAGGAGAGCGGTGAGTGCACCAACCGGGTGGTCTTCCCTGATCTGCGGGTGAGTGCCGGGCTGCCGGCGTATGCGCGTACCACCGTGCGGGTGCATCCGGCCGAGGCGGGTTCGTTCGGGTTCGCCTGCGGGATGAACATGATCCACGGCACGCTGCTCGTCGAACCGGACAGTGGGGAAGGCCCTTCGGAGGGTCGCGAGGTCCGGGGCGCTGCTGCGTCCGGGGCGCCGGGCGGTGATGCCGCAGCGGCCGAGGCCGAGGCAGCAGAGGCCGCCGAGCGGCGCGCGGAGATCAATGACCTGACGCGTCGTGTGGCCCTCGGCGCGGTGCTGACGGCGCCGGTGCTCTTCGCCGTGATGGCGCATGAACTCTTCGGCGCCGACTGGGTGCCGGGCTGGATGCTCAACCACTGGTTCCAGCTGGCTCTGATCACTCCGGTGATGTTCTACACGGGGTGGCCGATCCACCGCATCGGCTGGCTGACCCTGCGCCACCGCGGCGCGGACATGAACTCCCTGATCACGCTGGGCACTTCGGCTGCGTACGGCTACAGCCTGCTGGTCACCCTCACGCCCTCCCTGTTGCCCGAGGACGTGCGCGAGGTGTACTTCGAGGCGGTCGGAGTGATCCTCACCCTGATCCTGCTCGGACGTCTCCTCGATGCGCGCGCCAAGGCCGGAACCGGCGAGGCCATCCGCGCGCTGCTGGGCCTTCAGGCCCGTACCGCACGCGTGGTGCGCGACGGAACCGAGGCGGAAGTCCCTGTGGAAGACGTCGTCGTGGGCGACGAGATCGTGATCCGGCCCGGGGAGAAGATCCCCGTCGACTCCCGGGTGCTGTCCGGGTCCTCGGCGGTGGACGAGTCCATGGTCACCGGCGAACCGATGCCCGCCACCAAACGGGCGGGCGACACGATCATCGGCGCCACCGTCAACACCACCGGTTCCTTGCGGGTACGCGCGAGCAAGGTCGGCGCCGACACGATACTGGCCCAGATCATCCGCCTCGTGCAGCAGGCCCAGGCGTCCAAGGCGCCGATCCAGCGGCTGGCCGACGCGGTCTCTGCCTACTTCGTGCCCGCCGTCATCGCCATCGCCATCGCCACGTTCGCGCTCTGGTACACGGTCGGTCCGGCCCCGGCGCTCACACTCGCCCTGGTCTCCGCGGTCGCCGTGCTGATCATCGCCTGCCCTTGCGCACTGGGCCTGGCCACCCCGCTGTCCATCATGGTCGGCACCGGCAAGGGCGCCCAGGCGGGCATCCTCATCCGCTCCGCCGAAGCTCTGGAGACCGCCCACAAACTCGACACCGTCGTCTTGGACAAGACCGGCACCGTTACCGCGGGAAAGCCTGTCCTGACCGATGTTCACGCGGCTGACGGCTTCGAGGAGTCCCAACTGCTGACACTGGTGGCGGCGGCCGAGGCCGACAGTGAGCACCCATTGGCAGGAGCAATCGGCACCGGTGCCCGGGAGCGGAAGCTCAGCGTGCCCGCTGCGAGCAGCTTCGACTCGGTCACCGGTAAGGGCGTGCAGGCAACCGTCGACGGCCGCGCCGTGCTGGTCGGCACCGCCCGCCTGCTCTCGGACGTGGGCATCGACACTGGTGCCCTCGCCCCGGTCGCAGCCGAACTGTCGGCGCAGGGCAAGACGCCCGTACTCGCCGCCGTCGACGGCCGGGCAGCCGGGGTGCTGGCCGTGGCCGACACCGTCAAAGACGACTCCGCCCAGGCCATCGCCGCCCTGCAAGGGCTCGGCATCGACGTGGTCATCCTCACCGGCGACAACGCCCGCACCGCCGCCGCTATCGCCCAACAGGTGGGCGTCCACCGGGTGCTGGCCGAGGTGCTTCCCGAGCACAAGGCCGACGAGATCCGCCGTCTGCAGGGCGAGGGCCGCACCGTGGGCATGGTCGGCGACGGCATCAACGACGCCCCCGCCCTCGCCGCCGCCGACGTCGGGCTCGCCATCGGGACCGGCACCGACGTCGCCATCGAAGCCGCCGACATCACCCTCATCTCCGGCTCCCTGACCGGCGTGGTCACCGCCATCCGGCTCTCCCGCGCCACCATGCGCAACATCCGGCAGAACCTCTTCTTCGCCCTGATCTACAACGCCGTCGGCATCCCCCTCGCAGCCGGCGCCCTCTACCCGGTGTGGGGCATCCGCCTCAGCCCGATCATCGCCGCCGCAGCGATGGCGCTGTCCTCCCTGTCCGTGGTCACCAACTCCGGCCGCCTGCGCCGCTGGCGTACCAGCCCGCTGCCGTCGGCCGCGGCGGAATCCGTCGAACCCAGAGTTGAGTCCGCTGCCGACCGGCCCCCGGCCCACGCTGCGACCGCGGGTGATGGCCGACAGCTGCACCACCAGCCCGGGGCCGTGGAAGACCACGGGCAGGGCACCGAGGCGAGGGCGGTGGACCCGGTGTGCGGTATGCGCCTGGACCCGGCAACCGCCGCCGAACGGCGCGACACCCGCACCAGCAGCTACCTCTTCTGCTCCGCGCAGTGCGCGGCCACTTTCGACGTCGACCCGGACCGCTACCGCGCGCCGGCGGCAGGCGGGACACATGAAGGAGGAGGGAGCAGGTGACCACCATCCCGGACCCGGCACCGAGCGCGGCCCCGCACGGCTATGCCGACCACAAGTCCGACCACCTGGCCCGGCTGCACAAGGTCGAGGGCCAAGTACGCGGTATCACGCGCATGGTCGACGACGACCGCTACTGCATCGACGTACTCACCCAGATCAGTGCAGTCAGCCGAGCCCTGCAGGAAGTCGCACTCGGCCTTCTCGACGACCACGCGCGGCACTGCGTCACCGATGCCGCACGATCGGGCCCGGCCGAAGGCGAGGCCAAGCTCGACGAACTCGCCCTCACCCTGCGCCGCACACTGCGCCTGTGACCGCCTCCGCGACCCAAAGGCCAGATAAACCCCGTAGGGGTATATTGAGCAGGCAGCGAGCTCCCACCCACGGGACTCGGAGAAGAGAAGCCAAGGCGGAGGCGATGGTGATAGCGACAACCCGCGCCGGTGCCGTCCGCTGGGTGCGCGGCACGGTCATCGCCGTGTGTGCCGCACTGGCTGTACTGGTCCACCATGAGACGGCTGCGATTGCCCTTTCCTCCGTGCCCTCCGCCACACATGCCGGACACGCCATGCCCGGTGTGGCCTCCTCTTCGTCCGCTGCCGCGATGCCGAAGGGCTCCGCCGCCGACCACACAGACCTGCTCGGCGCGCACCAGTCAGCGCAGAGCTCTCACCACAATGCCTGTTCCACCCCAGGCATGCAGCACTGCTCCACCGCGAACGTCGAGGTGGTGAAGCTCGCCATGCCGCCCAAGCTCCATGCCGAGCAACCGGCGATCCCGTCCCAGGCCGAGCCCGGCCCACTGCCCGCCGGGACGATCGGCCGCGCGCCGCCTGACCTGTCGGTCCTCTCTCAACTGCGCATCTAGGCCGCGCCCACGGCACCCGCGTGCCGTCTTACGTCCGCGACCCCGCACGCAGCTCGAAACCAGAGGACTCACATCGTGAAAAGCATCAACCGCCGCTCCGTCCTGCTCGCCGGACTCGGCGCCGTCGGCGCGGGCGCGCTCGCCGCCTGCAGCAACTCCGGCAGCACCCCCGCCTTCGTCAGCCCGTCCGGCTCCGCAGTCGCCCGGGTGGACAAGAGGCGGGCCGGCACCGGCAAAGAGCACAAGATCACCCTGACCGCGGCGCCCGCCATGCTCGACCTGGGCGGCGGCGTCCGGGCCAAGACCTGGACCTTCGACGGGCAGACCCCCGGCAAGGAGGTCCGGCTGTCCGCCGGAGACACCCTGGCCGCTGAGCTGTCCAACCAGCTGCCAGGCGGGACCACCACCTCGATCCACTGGCACGGCATCACGCTGCGCAACGACATGGACGGCGTGCCGCCCGCCACCCAGACCGCGGTACGGGCCGGGAGCACCTTCCCGTACCGCTTCATCGCCGATGTCCCCGGCACGTACTTCTTCCACCCGCACGTCGGCGTCCAGCTCGACCGTGGGCTGTACGCCCCGCTGATCGTCGAGGACCCGCGCGAGCCGCTGGCGTACGACGACGAATGGGTGGTCGTCCTCGACGACTGGATCGACGGCGTGACCGGGACGCCCGACGAGGTCTTCGCCGAGCTCAGGCAGGGCATGGGCGGCATGGACATGGGCGGCGGCTCCGGCTCGGGCATGGAAGGCCACGACATGCACAACATGGGGGACACGGGTGAGGACGCGGCGTCCCCGTCCCCGTCCTCCTCGTCGGGCGGCATGTCGTCGAAGTTCATGCTCATGAGCGCCGAGAGCGACCTGCTTGGCGGCGACGCCGGTGACGTGAAGTACCCGTACCACCTGGTCAACGGACGGATCCCGGCCGACCCAGACGTCTACACCGGCAAGCCCGGCCGTAAGGTGCGGCTGCGGATCATCAACGCCGGTTCTGACACCGCCTACCGGGTCGCGCTCGGCGGCCACAAGCTGACGATCACCCACACCGACGGCTACCCAGTCCAGCACCAGCAGGTGGACGCCCTGCTGATCGGCATGGGCGAACGCTACGACGTCCTGGTCGTCCTCGGCGACGGCGTCTTCCCCCTGGTCGCCACGGCCGAAGGCAAGAACACAGGCGGCCTGGCCCTCGTCCGTACGGGCTCGGGGAGCGCCCCGTCGGCGTCCGTACGGCCGAAGGAACTCGGCGGCATGATCATGACCGCCTCCCAGCTCCGCGCGGCCGACGACGTGCGCCTGAAGTCCGCCAGGACCGACGTCACGCACCAGATCAAGCTCACTGGCGGCATGATGCACTACAACTGGGCCATCAACGGCAGGCCGTTCGACATGGCCAACCCGGACGCCGACCCGATCGTGGTCGAGGAGGGCCAGCGGGTACGGCTGGACTTCGTCAACGACACCACCATGTGGCACCCGATGCACCTGCACGGCCACACCTACCAGCTCGGTGACTCCGGCCCGCGCAAGGACACCGCGATCGTCCTGCCCAAGAAGAAGCTGTCCGTCTTCTTCGACGGCGACAACCCCGGCCAGTGGATGCTGCACTGCCACAACGCCTACCACGGCGAGGCCGGGATGATGGCGAACGTCGCCTACCGTTCGTGACGTCGCGGTTGGGTGGCACGCGGAGTGCTCGCGTGCCACCCAACCTCCGGTGCCCGGGGCACTCCGCCAAGAGATGCGAGCAGTGCCGGGCGGCGGCATCAGGCGCCCTTGAGCCGCGGGGGCAGGGCAGATCCCCGGACCGCCGTGGATGAGACGCTGCTGACCGCGCCGGCACGGAGCGGGCGGCTCACAGGCCGGGGGCGCCCCAGAGCGGGAACCAGCGGGTCAGGTCTTCTTCGATGCGCAGGTCGTCCTTGACCGTGGCCTTGATCTGGAGTTCGAGCGGGTTGTCGCGTTTCTGGCCGGGCAGAGGCGCGAAGGGGTAGAAGGTGCCGCGCTTGTAGAGGTAGACCAGCGCGAGGGGGCGCAGCTCGGCGTCGTGGAAGGTGACCAGGGAGCAGAGCAATTGGGGTCCGAAGCCGCTGTCCTGCAGGGCGGTGTTCACCGCGTGCAGGTCGCTCACGAGGGCGGACAGGTTGTCGGGTGTGCGGCGGGAGAGCAGCCACGAGTAGCCGTAGTCGTCGCGGCTGAACTCCACCGGCCTACCGCTCCGTTCGGAGTCCGCGTCCAGCAGGGCCCGGACGTCTTGCTGGACTTGGGTGAATGCCCCGCCCTCGATGGTGGCGAAGCACACCGAGCCTGCTCCGGTGGGGGTGAAGCCAGTGGCGGCCTGGAGGGTGATCGCTGCCGAGGGCAGGCCGAAGAGCTGGTCGAGGTCGGGTTTGACAGGCTTGCTCCGTCCGAACAGGGCATCGAGGAAACCCACGGGCCGTCAGCTCCTTCTGCTCAGGTCCGGCTCGGTCGCAATACGCCAGTCCGGGCCGCCGGAGCGGTGGTGGGCGGTCATGCCGCCTCGCCCAGCTGTGCGGAGATCTCCGCGAGCGCCTCCAGGCGGCGTTCCAGGCTGGGGTGGGTGGAGAACATGGCGGCCAGCGCCGTACCGGGACCGAGGGCGGGGGTGAAGAAGAATGCGTTGAACGCCTGGGCGGTGCGCAGATCCTGGGTGGGGATGCGTGCGATGTCGCCGCTGACTTTGGTCAGTGCGGATGCGAGGGCGGAGGGCTTCCCGGTGAGCATCGCGGCGGCGCGGTCGGCGGCCAGTTCGCGGTAGCGGGACAGCGCCCGGATGAGCAGGAAGCTGATGGCGTAGACGAGGGCGGAGACCGCCATGACGATCGCGAGCAGGGCGGCGGTGTTCTGGTCGCGGTTGCGTCCGCCGAACAGCTGGGAGTAGAAGGCGAAGCGGACGATGAGACCGGCGATCACGCCAAGGAAAGAGGCGATGGTGATCACGGCGACGTCGCGGTGTGCGACGTGGGAGAGCTCGTGGGCGAGGACGCCCTCGAGTTCCTCGGTCTCCAGGCGGCGCAGCAGTCCGGTGGTGACGCAGACGACGGCGTGGTCGGCGTTGCGGCCGGTGGCGAACGCGTTGGGCAGGTCCATCTCGGAGACGGCCACGCGGGGTTTAGGCATGTCCGCGGTGGCGCACAGCCGGTCGATGACCCCGTGCAGCCGTGGCTGTTCCTCGGCTGTGACGAGTCGGCCGTGCATGGCATAGAGGGCGATCCGGTCGGAGAACCAGAACTGCGCAACCAGCAGCCCTGCGGCAATGACGACCACTAGGACGACGGACTTGAGCAGCACGATCAGCGCGGCGACGAACGCCACGTACACCAGCCCGAGCAGGAACATCGTGACCGCCATGCGGGCGGTCAGCTGCCGGTCGGGCTCGAAACGGCTGCGCATCGCCATCACCCCGGGATCAGACCCTCGTCGGAGAGCAGCTCCCGCACCTGCGTGAGGCTCGTGTCCGCATCGGGCAGCACCAGCTCGGACGGCGTGATCCTGTCGTCCGGCAGGCTTGTACCGAGGCTGCGCACAGCGTCCAGAAGGGCCGACAGGGCGGTGGCGAACGCCGCTTCGTCGCCTGCGTCGGCGGCCGACTGCAGGGCGGAGTCCAGCTCGTTGAGCCGGGTCAGGTGCTCGTCGGCGATCTCGTACTGGCCCTCGCCGAGAATCCGCATGATCATGACGTCTCCTTCTGGTCCGGCGGGTCCTTCGGGAGTTCTGCGCCCTCCACCGCCGGCGGGGCGGAAGCTGGCGGGAGCTGGGCCTTCATCCGGGCCAGCTCCGCCTCCACGTCCTGGCCCGCGGTGACGGCCTCGAGCTCGGCCTGGATGTCGTCACGGCCGGCCGGAAGGGTGGCGTCCTCCAGCGCCCCGGAAGCGATCAGCTCGTCCAGTGCGCCGGCGCGGGCCTGCATCTGCTCGGTCTTGTCCTGGGCACGCTGCATAGCCAGGCCGACATCGCCCATCTCCTCACCGATGCCGGTGACGGCCTCGGTGATACGGGTCTGCGCCTCGGCCGCGGTGTAGGTGGCCTTGATGGTCTCCTTGCGGGTGCGGAAGCTGTCGACCTTCGCCTGCAGGCGCTGCGAGGCGAGGGTGAGCTTCTCCTCCTGATCCTGCAGCGACGCCTCCTGAGTCTGCAGGTCGGTGACCTGAGAGGCCACGGCGGTGCGTCGGGTCAGAGCCTCGCGAGCGAGGTCCTCGCGGCCGGCGGAGAGTGCCTGCTGGGCCTGTGCCTCCAGCTTGACGCCTGACTGCTGCAGCTGGTTGATCTGCAAGTCGACGCGTTTGCGGCTGGTGGCCACATCGGCGACGCCGCGCCGCACCTTCTGCAGCATCTCCTGCTGCTGGGCGTAGGAGTAGTCCAAAACCTCGCGCGGGTCCTCGGCTCTGTCCAGAGCTTTGTTCGCCTTGATTCGGAACAGGGCGGCCATGCGGTGAGCGATGCTGCTCATAGCGCCTTCTCTCGACGGGGGAGCGAACGTGCAGGCCATGTCGTGTCGGCGGACACGTCCAGGCTCCGGCGGCCCGGTCTGGGGCGCGACCTTCGCCCCGGGGTGTACCCGGCCCTTCGGTGCGGGCCGGTGAATGGACGGGCCGCACGCTCGGTCTGGAGTCCACCCTCACCCGCGATAGCCGACGGGAGTAGGGACCAGCGGCCCACACCCGGGGGCCGGTCGGATCCTGTCCGGATCGGCACCCGAGGAGCAGGCTCGACGAAGCCGACCGTACGCGGGGCAGAGATTCCTGCTCGGCGAACAGCCGCCCACCTGGGGCCGGGCCGCGTTCCGTGGCCCTCCGCGACATCGCCGCCCTGCCCTTCCGCCGCGCTCACCCACTGCGGCGCCCATCGGCACGGGACGTATCGCGGGGCAGGCCGCTCCTCGACGAACGGAGTCCTTCGATGACCCAGCACACGCACACCGCAGAAGTCGACCGTCCGGTCGTCGGCTCGTACCCGACCTACACCGGCGCCCAGCGCGCTGTCGACTTCCTGTCCGACAGCAAATTCCCGGTGGAACGCACCGCGATCATCGGTTCGGACTTGCGCATGGTCGAGACCGTCCTCGGCCGCCTCACCCGCGGCCGGGCCGCACTGGCCGGTGCCGGCAGCGGCGCCTGGTTCGGTCTGCTGATCGGGCTGCTGCTGTCGCTCTTCGCCGCAGGCAGCCACCACGTCCTGGTCCTGATGCTGAGCGGGCTGGCCTACGGCGCCGTCTTCGGTGCGGTCTTCGGCTTCGCCGGCCATGCCCTCAGCGGCGGCCACCGCGACTTCGCCTCCCGCAGTCAGATCGTGGCCGCCCGCTACGACGTCGTAGCCGACACCGAGGTCGCCGACGAAGCCAAGAACCTGCTGATCAAACTCGGCTGGCGCGAAGACTGAATCCGCACCCCACGTCGGCCAGCACGGCGAAACCCCGGAGAAGAACCCCCGGTCCCCGCGGAGCGGCACCACACCCGCCACCGAGTCAATGGCCGTCCATGAGCGTGGTCGTCGCCGGATCGGACCGGCGCCCGTCGCTCGCCTCCGTCAGCGCGCGGAGGAGTGATGGCCTCAGCGGATCGGCGGGTCACGGGCAGGGATTGCTCCCGGTACCCGCCAGTCTCGAGAGAGACAGCGGTGCTGCCATGCGTCGCAGTAGGGAGGCGCTCATGAGTGAGGACCCGCCAGTCGGGAGGGAGGGCCGGCGTTCGACCGGGTACGGCTGCCTCGCCCTCCAGAGTGCCGCGGCACTGGTCGTCACGGCGCTCGTCTTGCTCAGCGCGGTGTTCCCCGGCCAGGCCCGTGCGGATGAGGAAGAGAGCCGGGAGGCGCCGGTGCTCGTCGAGCAGGCCGTCGCTCTGATCGCCAACGACGCCGGAGAGGCGCGGGTGGCCGAGCGTATCGAGGACGCTTTGAAGGCCCCGGACAGAGAGGGCGTCGACCTCGGTCTCGTTCGTCAGGCTCTCGATGTGGTCGAGGGCCCGGACGAGGACGAAAACGTCCTTCGGCGGGCGCGCGTACTGCTGCTGGACGCGCTCGGCGGCAGGCTGCCCTCCGCCCCGGAGAGCGGCCGGTTCGCGACGGGAACCGAGACCGGCACGAGCGTGGTGTTGGAGGAGTTCCGGCCAGCGCGGGGCGTCGCCGACGGCGGGGATGCGGCCCTGCTCGGCCTGGCCCTCGCCGCCGTCGTCAGCGGGCTGTGGCTCTCGCACAGGCTGCGCCCGCCGCACACGATCCGCGAACTCGAACACCGCGCTGCCCGGGAGGAGCGATGACCACCGGCCAGCCGTCGCCGGCCCCCGACTCCGCGTCGACCAGGCTCGTCCATCCCGGCAGATGGCGCCGTGCCATCGATGCGGTTGACGAACGCATGGGCATCAAGGCGCTGGCCTACCCAGTGCCCGAGCACGCCAACAACCTCACATGGAGCTTGGGCGGCCTGACCGCCGTCTCCTTCGTGATCCTGTTGGTCACCGGGATCTACATCGCGCAGTTCTACGTGCCCATCCCGGAGGACGCCAACCAGTCAGTGCGCGACCTGGTGACCGACGTCTGGCTCGGTGGCTTTGCCCGCGCCCTGCACTACTGGGCGGCGCAGGCGATGTTCGTCTTTGCCCTGCTTCATCTGCTGCGGGTGTTCTTCCACGCCTCGTACAAGAAGCCGCGGGAGGGCAACTGGGTTGTGGGCGCAGCGATGTTCCTGCTCACCTTTCTCGCCGTGTTCACCGGCACTGTTCTGAAATGGGACCAGGAGGGATTCGAGGCGCTGATCCACAATCTGGATGTGGCCGAGCTGCTCGGTGGGGCGGGGATCTGGTTCACCTCGGAGCTGAGTGACCGGGTGCCCATTCTGCTGCGCCTGTACAGCGCGCACGTGGTGATCATCCCCGGCCTGGTCCTGCTCCTCTTCGTCTGGCACGCGCTGCTGGTCAAACGGCACCAGATCTCGCCCCATCCGGAGATCCCGGCCCCCGAGGAGGAAGTACCCGAACCGTTCACAGCCCACCTGCAGAGGGTCGCCGCATTCGGCCTGGTGCTGCTGGGCGTGGTGGCCATCCTCGGCGTGCTGGTGCCGCCCGTGGTCGGCCCGACACCGGTCGAGGGGATCGAGGTCACTCGCCCACTGTGGATGTTCTGGTGGTTCTTCCCCATGGAGGAGTGGTTCGGGGTCGCGTCGATCGCGTATGTCATTGCGGGCGTGTTCGGACTGATCTTCCTTGTGCCGTTCCTCGACCGCAGCCCGAAACGACGATGGCGCGAGCGCAAGCTTGCCCTCGGGGTGGCCGGGGTCTTGCTGCTCGCACTTGTCGCGATCACGATCCAGGTGTGGGTTACCAGCCCGAAGGGGCACTGATGGACACCACTGCCGTACGACGCGCACGACGCTGGTTCTGGACGCTCACCGCAACAGCGGTACTCGCGATGGGCGCGCTGTCCCACGGCCTGCGCTCCGCTCCCGGCCCGACCACGGGGATCCTCGTCCTGGGCAGCTCTCTCGCGCTGGCCGCGTCCGCCCTCCAGACGGCGCGGATCCTGGCCGTGCTCGTCGGCCCTCCCTGTCTGCCGTTGCCCGGCCCCAGGGCGCGGCGACGTTCGGCCGCAGGCGGGCACCAGCGGCTGTCCTCCCGTCGGTAACCCCGGTCTCGCTCGTCAAAGGAGGAGTGACCGTGCAGCATCATCCAGATGACCGTGATCACCACGCACAGCATCACGAGAGTCCTCACAAAGAGCGCAGTACAGCGGTCTTGGATGTGCGCGGTTTGTCCTGGGCGTCGCAGCAGAGCACCGTCGCCGCCGTGCTGGGGCGGCGCCCCGGCGTCCTTCAGGTCGAGGTCAACCCGGTCGCGCAGTCGGCGACCGTGGTCTTCGACCCTCGGCGTACGTCCCTGGCCGAGCTTCGCCGCTGGGTGGAGGAATGCGGCTACCACTGCGCCGGCCAGTTGGTGCCGTCCCATGTCTGTGACCCGATGGCCGAGCCGGATCCTCCCGCCGAAGTCGCGGAGGTCCGGCATGTGGCTCAGGAGGGCCGAGCCGCGCGGGAGGCCGCCCGGGCCGTGTCACCGGAACGCGCTGAGCACGTCGAGCGCGCCGCGCCCCAGGCCCCCACCGAGGCTGAGCAGTTGCCGTCGCCGCACGAGCTGATGGGGCACGGCGGGCACGAGCCCATGTCGATGGCGGCGATGGTGGCCGACATGCGCAACCGCTTCCTGGTGGCGCTGCTGTTCTCGATCCCCATCGTCATCTGGTCGCCGATCGGCGAGGACGTATTCGGCATCGACGCGCCGGTCCCCTTCGGGCTGCGCCAGGACGTGTGGGCACTGCTGCTGAGCCTGCCGGTGATCTTCTACGCGTGCTCGATCTTCTTCGACGGCGCCCTAAGGGCTTTGCGTGCCCGCACCCTGGACATGATGGTGCTGGTCGCGGTCGCCGTCGGCTCCGGCTGGCTGTACTCCCTGATCATCACGCTCACCGGGGGCGGCGACGTTTTCTACGAGGCGGCCACCGTGCTGGCCTCCTTCGTGCTGCTCGGCCACTGGTTCGAGATGCGCGCCCGGGGCGGCGCCAATGACGCCATCCGCACCCTGCTCGACCTCGCCCCTCCCAAGGCACTCGTCGTCCGTGAACGTAAAGCGGTGGAGATTCCCACGGCCGAGGTCCAGGTCGGCGACCTGCTGCTGGTTCGTCCCGGAACCAAGGTCGCCGTCGACGGGATTGTGGAGGAGGGCGAGAGCGAGGTCGACGAGTCGATGGTCACCGGGGAGAGCCTGCCGGTACACAAAGCCCCCGGCTCGCAGGTCGTCGGCGCGACCATCAACGCCAACGGCACGCTCCGAGTGCGCGCCACCAAGGTCGGCTCCGACACCGCGCTGGCACAGATCGTCAAGCTCGTCCAGGAAGCCCAGAACTCCAAGGCACCGGGTCAACGGCTCGCCGACCGGGCCGCGTTCTGGCTGGTCTTCGTCGCCCTGATCGGCGGCGCCGCGACGCTGGCGGTCTGGCTGCTGGCCACAGACCGCTCTCTGGGCACCGCGATGCTGTTCGCCATCACCGTCGTCGTCATCACCTGCCCGGACGCTCTGGGCCTGGCCACCCCCACGGCCATCATGGTCGGCACAGGACTGGGAGCCCGGCGCGGCGTGCTGTTCAAGAACGCGGTCGCCCTGGAGGCATCGGCCAGCATCCAGACCGTCGTCATGGACAAGACCGGCACCCTGACCAAGGGCGAACCGGAAGTGACCGACCTGATCATCTCCCCGGGATGGGACGAGGGCGAACTACTGCGGCTGGTCGCGGCAGTGGAGCGCGAGTCCGAGCACCCGCTGGCCGAAGCCGTCGTACGCTACGCCGAGAGCCGAGCCGTGGACGCAGCCAGCGCCCGGCACTTCGAGAACATCCCCGGCCACGGCGCGACCGCCGTTGTCGACGGCCACCGGGTCGCGGTCGGCAACCGCAGACTGGCGATACGCGAAAGCGTCGACCTCGGCGAACTGGCCACCCGGCGAGACGAACTGGCTTCCACCGGCCGCACCGTCGTCATCGCCACCGTCGACGGCCGGGCGGCAGGCCTGATCGGCATCGCCGACGCGCCCAGGGAGACCTCGGCCGCCGCCGTGGCCGAGCTGCACGCCCTGGGCGTCGAGGTGGTCATGCTCACGGGCGACAACCAGGCCACCGCCCAGCGCATCGCGGACCGTCTCGGCATCGACACCGTGATCGCCGATGTCCTGCCCGGGGACAAGGCAGCCAAGGTCGCCGAGCTGCAACGCGGCGGCCGCAAGGTCGCCATGGTCGGCGACGGCGTCAACGACGCCCCCGCTCTCGCTCAGGCCGATCTCGGCATCGCCATCGGCGCCGGCACGGACGTGGCCATCGAAACCGCCGACCTCGTCCTGATGCGCTCAGACCCCCTCGATGTGCCCACCGCGCTGCGCATCGGCCGCGGCACGCTGCGCAAGATGCGGCAGAACCTCGGCTGGGCCATCGGCTACAACACCATCGCCCTGCCCATCGCCGCAGGCGTGTTCGAGCCCGCCTTCTCTCTGGTGCTGCGCCCCGAGATCGCCGCGCTGTCCATGTCCGGGTCCAGCATCATCGTCGCCCTCAACGCCCTGGCGCTGAAACGGCTGCGGCTACCGGGCGCCGAACCGTCACCAGCCGATCAACCCCCCGATGTCTCCGCCGTCCATGCAACCGGCGACGATGCCGGGACGGACACCGACCGCCGTGCCGCCTGACCTCCAAGCCTTAGCGGCGAGCGAGCTGTCCATTCCGGACCGCGAATCACCCTCGTGCCCGGCCCGATTGCGCTGCTGTTCCTGCTCGCGGTCCTCGACGGCGTCGTACGCGGGAATCTCACCCTGCTGCATGCCACCTCAGTCGCAGACCGCTGGGGCACCGCGGCATACGGCTCTCCGCTCTCCTCACAGCTCCCGCGACAGTCGCGGGAGCTGTTGCCCCCTGGGCCGGGGCAGCGCTGGCCGGACCGCTGGGCGGCTACGACGGCCTGTTTCTCGCACTCGCCCTCGTGTCTGCAGTGGCAGCTCTTCTGGCCTGTCGTCGGGACACCCTACCTGGCATGAGTGACAGGTAGGCGCGAGTGGCATGTGTCCCAGCCGATGCCGTCTCTCGCTCGTCCGGGGGCCAGGGCTGTGCGCACACCAGCGGTACCCCGAGCGGCAACTGACTACCTCCGGTCCTGATCACGGAGGCAGGAGCCGGGGCCCCCTGCACCAGAGAAGTTCGCAGGCGCGCCCATATCGGGCTACCCCCTTGCGTCCATGTGCCTGGCTGTACCTGTCATCGCCCCTGCGCCGTGGCAGGTACAGCCAGGCACATGGATGCAGGGAGTTGTGCGGTACCGGTTCCGCGCCTTGCTCACTGGAAGTGCCCGGCACCAGGTGATGCCGCGCGGGCGAGGCTCTCGACGGATCCAGCCTGTAGCCGGTCCGCCCCCAGGCGAGGCGAATCCAGGGACGCACCGTCACCCCCTACCTTGCGGACGACATCTCAGAGGCAGCGAACGAACCCGGGGCAACCAGCAGAGGTAGGCAATGGCCTCGACTGGCGCTCCGTCGACCGGGCAGGGCTGCCTGCTCCGTGGTTCATCACGGGGGATCACCCCACTGCTGGTCGGGACCTCCAGGCGTCGGGACAGGGATATACCCCCCTGCACCTATCAAGCAGGTAACTTCCCCGACCATGCAGGCCTATGAGCCCAGCACGACCGCATGAATCACTACCTCCGCATTACCCACTTCAGACAGGGAAACGTTTTTCCAGAAAAGGCAGACCCCGGCATATCCGTCCATGTCTTTTCGATTTCGTTCGACGGTGCTCGCGCGAGGTAATTGATCACGTCGCTACATCGGGTGAAGTACCACTTGCGAGGGCGGTGGCCTATGCCCTCTCATAGGTAGGGTTCTGCAAATGAACGAGACTCTTGATTGGCCCGAACTGTCTGGCGATCCAGAAAACTACCTAGAGGCCCTGGAGAAGAAGGAGGCTGAATTGAACCAGGAGCTTTACAAGCTGCGCCAGGTGGCGAGGCAAATGCGCCAGCTCCTGAAGGTCAAGGACACCCTCGCCGGCTGGCGTGACGCAGGCATCCCGGAGCAGCGTCAGCCCGAGGCCCGGCCGACGGACGCCGAGGGCACAGACACGGCTGCCCCTCAGCCCCCCACGCGCAAGATGAGGATCCTGGCCCTCCTCAGCCAAGATCCACACCGACGCTGGAAGGTGTCCGACGTAGCGCACGCGCTCGACGAGGTACCCAAAACCAAGAGCGTTCGCGTTGCCATGGACGAACTGGCAAAGGCGGGATCGCTCACTAAGCTGCCGAACGCCTTCTACCAGTTCACGCAATATCAGCAGACCTGATCCAGAAATAGGGAAGGCCGTCACCAAGGAGTCGAGGCCAAGGTGACGGCCAACGGCGACGAACCCCACCGATACCTTCCACAGCGCCGGATCAGTTCGTCACGTTGCATTTTACGGGCGGCCAAGCGCCGCCGGTAGCGTACGACGAAATTGGACCGGCCCTTCGCTCGAAGGGATGACCGGCCTTTTGTTCAGCTTCGAACAGCCCTTTGGTACACGCTTCCCATTCGACGCCTCTGCCCTGCGGCGAGGCTCCGCGTCATACGTCGCGCCCCGGCCAGAGATCACAGTCCAGCGCCTTTTCCAGGTTGGCGATGGTCAGAAGATCGGGCCACGCCTCCCCAGCGATCGCCTTGGCAATCGTGTAGCGGGCGACGCCGCTGATCCGCGACAGCTGGGCAACCGACCAGCCCTTGTCGTCGAGCGCGGCCTTGAGCCTGGCAGCCATGGCCTGAGCGACCCGCGCCCCGTGATGGTCGGTCATGAGGGCCTCAGGCCACGCACCGTCGGCGCAGTAGGCGCGCGGCGGCAGTCTGCGGGCATCTCCTTGGGGCATGAGATGAAGTCTGACCCATCCGGTCCTCCCCGGTCGCGCGCGGTCACTGCTACGGATACATGTTATTCGAATAGCACCCCGCCCGCTGGGGTGCTGGTCTGGCGACATGTGATGACTCAACGGATCAACTCGTATCGACCGAACGGTTCCCCCGCGGGGTGGAGCCGCGTCGGCGACGAAGTGCGCCGTGTGGTCCTGCTCGCTGACCCCGTGCTCCCGCACAAAGCGCGAGAACTCCTCGGCACATTGGCACAGTTGGCGCTCTTCTGCTCGGGTGAAGGCCTGCCCGTCAACGCCGAGGTGTGGCTCCAGCGTGAGGTGATCGAACGCTTCATCGCGGTGGGCTGCCCGCACGTGGAGGAGAGCACCCGCGGCAACTACCGCTCCCGGCTCCTGCGGCTGCGCGAGGTCGTCTTCGGAGGGGACTGCGTCACGGGCGAACCCGCAAAGCTCTCCGGCTCAAGCCGAAACCGGCCCTACAGCCGCAGGGAGCTGGCGGACCTGTGGGGGTGGGCCAATGGCCAGCCGACCGATGAGCTGCGCTGGGGCTGCAAAACGCTCCTTGCCCTCGGTGCAGGCGTCGGCCTCGACTCTCCAGAAGTCATCCCCCTGCGAGTCCACGACGTCCGCTCCTCGCCCTACGAAAGCGGCGCGGTGGTCGTGGCCACCCGTGGCGAGCGAAAGCGCGAAATCCTCTGCCGTCGCCCCTGGGAGCCGGTACTGGCAGCGGCGGCCGAGCGGCTCACGGCACCCGGAACCGCCAGCTATCTGTTTCGCCCGAACTCCTACGGCCGGGGGACGAACACCGTGACGAACTTCCTGGCCCGGACCAAGCCCAGCCAGGGCGTTCCCCGCTTGGTCATGGGCCGCCTGCGCACAACGTGGCTGGTCGACCTGTTCAATGCCCGACTCCCCATCACCGTGATCGTGGCCGCTGCCGGTGTCGACACCCTGCACGGCCTGTCCCGAGTCCTCCCGTACCTCGCAGGCATCCCCGCCGACGAGGCCGCCAGGCTCCTGAGAGGCGACTGATGGGCGGCAGCGCCCCGAGCGGGGTGCCCAAGGACCGACACGAGCGACTGCTGGCCATGCGTGCGGAACGCAGACTGCTCGCCGACCCCGACGTCGCGGCAGCCTGTGAAGAAGTCGACAACAGCGGCCTCGTCCCAATGCTGCAGGAGTTCGTCCACCTGGGCCGCGGCCGACCCCGCAACCTCTCCTTGCGCACACTGCTGATCGGCCTCCACCTGTGCACCCAGATCCATGGTGGAAGGGTCGTGCTGGAGCGGGTCACGGACATCCTCTTCTTCGGGATCAGCAGTGAGGCTCGCGAAAGCCTCGCCATCCCCGACTACCCCGACCACGACCAGGGCTTCGAAGCCGGCTACGCCGTCGTGCGGCGCCTCTTCCACGCGATGCGCAAGGCGATGGACCCCTCACCCCTGCCGGCCAACAAATGCCTCTCCCGCGAGAAAGCAGCACGGCTCACGGCAGCCGCAGACCCGGAGGCTCTCGCCGAACGAGAACACCGGCTCGCCCTGTTCACCGAGTTTCTCCTGGACGCATCCGTACGTCCCCTGAAGGACCTGCTCGCCGAGTTGTCGGACGGCTCCCTGGCCGTGGACGCCACCCCCATCCGTACCTTCTCCAAGGGGCGCAAGACCAACGGCCCCGAACTCGCCACCGACCCCGACGCCGGCTGGTACGTCCGCGAAGGTGACCACCGCGACCCGGACGCCGCACCCGCCGCAGACGCCGTGCGACCGCCGACGAAGCGCGGCAAGAAGAGCAAGCCCGCAAAAAAGGGCAGGAAGGGGAAGAAAACCTCGCTGAAGAAGAAGGCCAAGTACCTGTTCGGCTACGACGCCGCCCTCGCCGTCACCCGTGACGCCCGCTACGACGAGATCCTCCTGGACGACAACACCCCCAACCCCGACGTCCTCCCAGCCCTTGTCCTCGGCGTCTCCCTCGACAAGCCGGGCTGCCGCCCTGGCTACAACGGACTGAAGGTCCTGAGCCGACTACGTCAGCGGGGCTACAAGCCGGGCTACGTCGCCGGGGACCTCGCGTACAACAACTCGGAGCCCGACGAGTGGCAGCTGCCCGTCCGCGCCCTCGGCTACAAGCCCGTGTACGACTACCGCATCAATCAGCTCGGCAAGCAGGCCGAAACCCAGGGCGCGATCCTGGTCGAAGGAACCTGGTACTGCCCCTCGATGCCCGAGCCCTTGATCGATGCCACTAAGGACCTCTGTGCCGAGCGCATCGACCGCGAGACCTGGATCCGGCTCATCGCCGCCCGAAAGTCCTACCGCCTCATGCCCAAAGAGAACGAGGACCCCGAAGGGCACCAGCGCATGATGTGCCCGGCCGCGGCCGGCAAGGTTCAGTGCCCCATCAAATCGAGATCAATGGGCCGCGGCATCCACCTTCCGCTCGTCGACCCCGAGCCGAGCCCCGCCGGCCCGCCGAAGGTCTGCCGCCAACGCAGCATCACGCTCGCCCCGGCCGAGGGGGCCAAGCACTGGCAGCCCCTCGAGTTCGGCGACGAGGAATGGCAGAAGGTCTACTTCCGCCTCCGCAACAGCGTCGAGGGCTACAACGGCTACGCGAAGAACCCCCTCGCCGAAGCCATCGAGGCCTCCGGCACCCGACGCATCCGCGGCATTGCGGCCCAGACCATCCTTCTCGCCTTCCAGCTCGCCCACGCCAACCGCCGGAAGATCAAGAACTGGGTGGAGACCCTCGCCCTCAACGGGGAGCGCCCGCGCAGACGCACGCACCACCGGCGCCGCACCAAGCCGCTGGGCAAATGGACACCCACGGGATTCCTGGCACCCACCGGCTAGAGATCAACGCCAGCGCATACCAACTGAAGATCATCAAACAAGCAGAGCCCGCACCGTGAGGCATGTCATGGTGTGGGCTCATTCACGTCGAAACGCCCCGTACACACCGAACTCGGGCCGGTCGCGCTCCCGACCAACGAGAAACGGGCCCCCACCAGGACTTTCGTCTCTGGTGAGAACCCGTTTCGTCGGTTTCTCTCTGTGCGCGAGGGGGGAGTTGAACCCCCACGCCCTTTCGGGCACTGGAACCTGAATCCAGCGCGTCTGCCTATTCCGCCACCCGCGCATTGGGTGTTGCCGCCTGTCCCCACCTGCCGGTGGAGCGCCTGGCGACATGCAGAAGATTAGCACGCTGCACAGGGTGGATTCACATCCGATTGTTTCGCGGACGGTGCCGGGGAACAGGGAACGGAAGGCGGCCGCCCCCGCTCCTCCTTGGAGCACCCCGTGTGCGGGACACTGTCAGGAGGCCGCCTCTACGATCCGTGTGAGAGGTGACACTCATCGACGGGGCAGACAAGGGGAACCAGCCGATTTCCCGACGCGTGGATACGATCAGTAAGCAGTACCAGGACGGCAACGACGGAGGAGGTGCCTCATGGGAGTCCTGAAGAAGTTCGAGCAGCGACTCGAAGGTCTGGTCAACGGCACCTTCGCCAAGGTGTTCAAGTCCGAGGTCCAGCCCGTCGAGATCGCCGGCGCCCTCCAGCGCGAGTGCGACAACAACGCGACGATCTGGAACCGCGAGCGGACTGTCGTCCCCAACGACTTCATCGTGGAGCTCAGCGCGCCCGACTTCGAGCGCCTGAGCCCGTACTCCGGCCAGCTCGGCGACGAACTGTCCGGACTGGTACGCGACTACGCCAAGCAGCAGCGCTACACCTTCATGGGGCCGATCAAGGTCCACCTGGAGAAGGCGGACGACCTCGACACCGGTCTGTACCGGGTGCGCAGCCGCACCCTCGCGTCGAGTACGTCACAGTCGCCCGAGCGGGCACCTGCCGGTCCCGGCCACGCCGCCGCCCCCCAGGGCGGCGTCCGCGGCGGCTACGGCTACCCGCCCACCGCAGCGCCTCCCATGCCGGCCGCGCCCCCTCCGGGCGCCGGCCGACCCGGCCCCGCGCCCGTCGCGGACCGCCGCCCGGCACCGGGCCCAGGCCCGATGCCGAGCACTCAAGTACGACGTTGGATCGAGATCAACGGCACCCGCCATCAGATCTCCCGCCCGACGCTGGTGCTGGGTCGCAGCACCGACGCCGATGTGCGGATCGACGACCCCGGCGTATCGCGCCGGCACTGTGAGATCCGGACCGGAACGCCCTCGACGATCCAGGATCTCGGGTCTACCAACGGCATCGTGGTAGACGGGCAGCACACCACCCGCGCTACGCTCCGCGACGGCTCGCGGATCGTCGTGGGCAGCACCACCATCGTTTACCGGCAAGCCGAAGGGTGAAGCGGGGGCAATGTCAGAGCTGACCCTGACGGTCATGCGGCTAGGTTTCCTGGCCGTACTGTGGCTGTTCGTTATCGTGGCCGTTCAGGTCATCCGCAGCGACCTGTTCGGTACGCGCGTCACGCAACGCGGTTCGCGCCGCAATGCCGACGCACGCCCCCAGCAGGCACGCCAGACCGCCGCGCCTCCGCAGCAGCGGCAGCAGGCGAGCGGCCGCCAGCGGCGCGGTGCGCCCACCAAACTGGTCGTCTCCGAAGGCACCCTCACGGGCACCACGGTGGCGCTGCAAGGGCAGACAATCACCCTGGGCCGGGCGCACGACTCCACAATCGTGCTGGACGACGACTACGCGTCCAGCAGGCATGCCAGGATCTACCCGGACCGTGACGGCCAGTGGATCGTCGAGGATCTCGGGTCCACCAACGGCACATATCTCGACCGGACCCGACTCACCACCCCGACACCGATTCCGCTGGGCGCGCCGATCCGCATCGGCAAGACCGTCATCGAGCTGCGGAAGTAGTACGACAATGAGCGAGCGGAGCGAGCGAGCCGCAGCGGTCCCGACAGCGGACCGGGACGGGCTCCCGACCGGAGGGTGGGCAGTGTGGCTCGAGACCGGCTGTACCCCGAGCCGACGGGCGAGGTGCGCATGACTCTGTCTCTGCGTTTCGCCGCCGGATCACACAAGGGCATGATCCGGGAGGGCAACGAGGACTCCGGCTATGCCGGTCCCCGCCTTCTGGCCATCGCCGACGGCATGGGCGGACAGGCCGCCGGCGAGGTCGCCTCGTCGGAGGTCATCTCCACCCTCGTCACACTCGACGACGACGTGCCCGGCTCGGACATCCTCACCTCGCTCGGCAGTGCCGTACAGCGCGCCAACGACCAGCTGCGGCTCATGGTCGAGGAGGACCCCCAGCTCGAAGGCATGGGCACCACTCTCACCGCCCTGCTCTGGACCGGGCAGCGCCTCGGCCTCGTACACGTCGGCGACTCCCGCGCCTATCTGCTGCGCGACGGCGTGCTGACGCAGATCACACAGGACCACACCTGGGTGCAGCGCCTCGTCGACGAGGGCCGGATCACCGAAGAGGAAGCCACCACCCACCCGCAGCGCTCCCTGCTGATGCGCGCGCTGGGCAGCGGCGACCATGTCGAGCCCGACCTCTCCATCCGCGAGGTCCGCGCCGGCGACCGCTATCTGATCTGCTCGGACGGACTGTCCGGTGTGGTCTCCCACCAGACGATGGAGGAGACTCTCGCCAGCTACCAGGGCCCGCAGGAGACCATCCAGGACCTCATCCAGCTCGCGCTGCGCGGCGGCGGCCCGGACAACATCACGTGCATCGTCGCCGACGTCCTCGACGCCGACTCCAACGACACCCTGGCCGGGCAGCTCAGCGACACCCCGGTCGTCGTCGGCGCGGTCGCCGAGAACCAGCTCCAGCTGAACGACGGCGGCGCCATGCAGACCCCGGCGGGCCGCGCGGCCGGCCTCGGCCGCCCCGTACCCCCGCAGCAGCCCGGCGGTGGCTTCGGCCCGCCCGGCAGCGGCGACGACATGGGATACGGCGGGATGCCGCCCGAGGGCAGCTTCGGCGCATACACCGACGACGACTTCATCAAGCCGCGCGGCGGCCGCAAGTGGCTGAAGAGAAGCTTCTACATCGTGCTCGCCCTGGGGGTCGTCGGCGCCGGCCTGTACGGCGGCTACCGCTGGACGCAGACCCAGTACTACGTCGGCTCCAAGGACGAGCACGTGGCGCTCTACCAGGGCATCAGCCAGGACCTGGCCTGGGTCTCGCTCTCGGACGTCGAGAAGGACCACCCCGAGATCGAACTCAAGTACCTCCCGCCCTACCAGCGCAAGCAGGTCGAGGCGACGATCACCGCCGAGAGCCTCAGCAAGGCCAAGGCGAAGGTCGACGAGCTCGCCGACCAGTCCGCGGCCTGCAAGAAGGACGAGCAGCGCCGCGACGCCGCGGACCGCGCCAGCACTCCGCCGCCCGGTGAGGGCGAGGCCGGCGGCACCACCGGCAAGCCCACCACCCAGAACGCACAGACCAAGCCGACCGCACCTACTCCCACTCCGGGCCCCACCCTCTCGGAGGAGGAGCAGAAGCTGGCCGCGAACTGCGGAAAGCAGTAATCGGCCGTAGGGGGCCTTTCTCCACCATGAGCGTTGTCACCAACACCACCACGATCGGCGCGATCGAAGCACCGAGCCGCCGCAACACCGAGCTGATGCTGCTCGCTTTCGCAGTCGTCATCCCGGTGTTCGCGTACATCAACGTGGGTCTCGCACTCGACGGCAAGCTGCCTGCCGGAGTGCTCGGCTACGGCATCGGCCTTGGCCTGCTCGCCGGTGTGGCCCATCTCGCGGTGCGCAAGTTCGCCAAGTACGCCGACCCGCTGCTGCTTCCGCTGGCCGCGCTGCTCAACGGCCTCGGACTGGTGATGATCTGGCGACTGGACCAGTCGCCCCGGCTGATCCAGCGCGCCGAGAAGCTCTTCGGAGGCTTCAGCCCGGACGCCCCCAAGCAGCTGTTGTACTCCGCGATCGGCATCGGCCTCTTCGTCGGCGTACTGATCCTGCTCAAGGACCACCGCATCCTGCAGCGCTACACCTACATCTCCATGGCAGCGGCCCTGGTCCTGCTGATTCTGCCGGTGTTCTTCCCGGCGGTGAACGGCGCCAAGATCTGGATCAGTCTCGGTCCCTTCACCATCCAGCCCGGCGAGTTCGCGAAGATCATCATTGCGATCTTCTTCTCCGGCTACCTGATGGTGAAGCGGGACGCCCTCGCGCTGGCCAGCCGCCGCTTCATGGGCCTGTATCTGCCCCGGGGCCGTGACCTCGGACCGATCCTCATGGTCTGGGCGATGTCGATCCTCATCCTGGTCTTCGAGACCGACCTCGGCACCTCGCTGCTGTTCTTCGGCCTCTTCGTGATCATGCTGTACGTCGCCACCGAGCGCACCAGCTGGATCGTCTTCGGTCTGCTGATGTCCGCGGTCGGCGCGGTCGGCGTCGCCTCCTTCGAGCCGCACGTCCAGCAGCGTGTGGACTTCTGGCTCAACCCGTTCGCCGAGAAGACCTGGGCGCAGAGCGAACAGATCGGCCAGGCGCTGATGTCCTTCGGCTCGGGCGGCACCCTCGGCACCGGCCTCGGCCAGGGCGACTCCGACCTCATCGGCTTCGCCGCCAACTCGGACTTCATCCTCTCCACGTTCGGTGAAGAGATGGGCCTGGCCGGAATGATGGCGTTCCTGCTGGTCTACGGCCTGATCGTGGAGCGCGGCGTACGCACCGCCCTCGCCGCTCGCGACCCCTTCGGCAAGCTCCTGGCGATCGGCCTCTCCGGCGCCTTCGCCATCCAGGTCTTCGTCGTCGCCGGCGGTGTCATGGGCCTCATCCCGCTCACCGGTATGACCATGCCGTTCGTGGCGTACGGCGGTTCCTCCGTGATCGCCAACTGGGCGCTGATCGGCATCCTGATCCGTATCAGCGACACCGCGCGCCGTCCCGCGCCGGCTCCCGCTCCGTCCCCCGACGCCGAGATGACCCAGGTGGTCCGACCGTGAACAAGCCCCTGCGCCGGATCGCCATCTTCTGCGGGCTCCTGGTACTTGCCCTGCTGGTGCGCACCAACTGGCTGCAGTACGTCCAGGCCGACGATCTCAATACCAACTCGAAGAACCGCCGTGTCCTGATCGAGCGGTACGCCGCCGAGCGCGGCAACATCATCGTCGACGGCAAGCCGATCACCGGTTCCGTGGAGACGAAGGACACGGACTTCAAGTTCAAGCGCACCTACGTCGACGGCCCCATGTGGGCACCCGTCACCGGTTACGCGTCCCAGGCATTCGACGCCAACCAGATCGAGAAGCTCAGGGACGGCATACTCACCGGCAACTCCGACCAGCTCTTCTTCGACCGCACGATGGCGATGTTCACCGGCGACAAGAAGAAGGGTGGCAACGTCGTCACGACGCTCAGTGGCGCCGCGCAGAAGGCCGCGTATGAGGGCCTGGGCAACAAGAAGGGCGCCGTCGCGGCCATCGACCCGCAGACCGGCAGGATTCTCGCGCTGGCCTCCACTCCCTCGTACGACCCCGCCTCCTTCGCCGGCTACGGCGCATCGGACGAGCGGGCGTGGAACAAGCTGGAGAAGGACAAGAACAAGCCGAAGCTCAACCGCGCGCTTCGCGAGGTCTACCCGCCGGGCTCCACCTTCAAGGTGGTCACCGCGGCCGCCGCGCTGGAGCACGGCGTGATCGACGACATCAACGCGGCGACCGACACCCCCGAGCCGTACATCCTCCCCAACACCCGCACGCCGATGGTCAACCACGCCAACGGCTGCAAGGACGCCAGCCTGATGAAGGCGCTGGAAGTCTCGTGCAACTCCGTCTTCGCCAAGCTCGGTGACCAGGTCGGCCGGGACAAGATGCTGGAGACGGCGCAGAAGTTCGGCTTCAACAACCCGGAGATCGACACCCCGGTACGTGCCGCCGGCTCCGTCTACGACAAGAACATGGACAGGCCCGGCAACGCCCTCTCCTCCATCGGCCAGTTCAACACCGCCACCACGCCCCTTCAGATGGCCATGGTCGCAGCGGCGATTGCCAACGACGGCAAGCTGATGAAGCCGTACATGATCGACCAGCTGGAATCGCCCAACCTGGACGTCATCGAGAAGACCGAACCGCAGGAGATGAGCCGCCCGCTCTCCCAGAAGAACGCGCAGCTCCTCCAGGAAATGATGCAGAACGTCGTCGAGAGCCCGAACGGCACCGGCGGCAAGGCCAAGATCGACGGCGTCACCGTCGGCGGCAAGACCGGTACCGCCCAGCACGGCGAGAACAACAGCAAGAACCCGTACGCCTGGTTCATCTCGTACGCCAAGACCGCCGACGGATCGCCCGTCGCAGTCGCGGTCATCGTCGAGGACAGCGAAGCCAAGCGCGACGACATCACCGGCGGCGGTCTCGCCGGCCCCATCGCCAAGTCCGTGATGCAGGCCGTACTGGACAGCAAGAAGTGACGCGGATCACGTCCGGCGCCCATACCTGCACATTGCGATACCGGTCGGGTATCAGGTGACGGTCGCGGGCCGATCAGGTGGTGCGTGGCCGGTAGCGTATGCGCGAACAGCACACCGCCGGACCACACACGGGTGCGGTCGGGACTGACGGAGAGGGCTGGAACAGTTATGGAAGAGCCGCGTCGCCTCGGCGGCCGGTACGAACTGGGCTCGGTGCTCGGCCGTGGTGGCATGGCAGAGGTCTACCTCGCCCACGACACCCGGCTCGGCCGCACCGTCGCCGTGAAGACGCTGCGGGCCGATCTCGCCCGTGACCCGTCCTTCCAGGCCCGGTTCCGCCGTGAGGCCCAGTCGGCCGCCTCGCTCAACCACCCGGCAATCGTCGCGGTCTACGACACGGGCGAGGACTACGTCGACGGGGTCTCGATCCCGTACATCGTCATGGAGTACGTCGACGGCTCCACGCTCAGAGAGCTGCTGCACTCCGGGCGCAAGCTGCTTCCCGAGCGCACGCTCGAGATGACCATCGGCATCCTCCAGGCGCTGGAGTACTCCCACCGCAACGGGATCGTCCACCGCGACATCAAGCCCGCGAACGTCATGCTGACGCGCACCGGCCAGGTCAAGGTCATGGACTTCGGCATCGCCCGCGCCATGGGCGACTCCGGGATGACGATGACCCAGACCGCGGCGGTCATCGGCACCGCGCAGTACCTCTCCCCGGAGCAGGCCAAGGGCGAGCAGGTCGACGCCCGCTCCGACCTGTACTCCACCGGCTGTCTGCTCTACGAGCTCCTCACCGTCCGTCCGCCCTTCGTGGGGGACTCCCCGGTGGCGGTGGCGTACCAGCATGTACGCGAGGAGCCGCAGCCGCCGAGCAACTTCGACCCCGAGATCACGCCCGAGATGGACGCCATCGTCCTGCGGGCCCTGGTCAAGGACCCCGACTACCGCTACCAGTCGGCCGACGAGATGCGCGCGGACATCGAGGCCTGCCTCGACGGCCAGCCGGTCGCGGCGACGGCGGCGATGGGCGCAGTCGGCTACGGCGGATACGCCCCCGAGGACCAGCCGACCACGGCGCTGCGCCAGGCCGACCCGGCGGGCCAGACGTCGATGCTTCCGCCGATGAACCCGGACGACGGGGGCTACGGCTACGACGACCGCCCGGACCGCCGCCGCCAGAAGAAGTCGAACACCTCGACGATCTTGCTGATCCTCGCGGGCATCCTGGTGCTCGTCGGCGCGGTGCTGATCGGCAAGGCGGTCTTCGGCGGCGGTGACGGCGGCGGCGGCGATGTGCCGGTGCCGCAGGTCGTCGGTAAGACGCTGCAGGAAGCCCAGACGCTCGGGACGAACGCCGGCGTCAAGGTCGCCCAATCGGGTACGGCGCGCTGTGAGCAGCCGAAGAAGAAGATCTGCAGCCAGACGCCGGCCAACGGCAACATGCAGCAGGGCGAGACCATCCAGGTCGTCGTCTCCGAGGGCGCACCCAAGGTCGAGGTCCCGGACGTCACCGAGAAGTCCCGGGACAAGGCCGAGAAGGCCCTGACGGACAAGGGCTTCAAGGTCAAGATCGTGGAATCCGAGTCCTCGGAGGAGGACCCGGGCACGGTCCTCTCGCAGAATCCCACGGGCGGCACCGAGGCCGAGAAGGGCACCGAGGTCACGCTCACCGTGGCCAAGCAGGCCAAGGTCACCGTGCCTCCGGTCGTGGGCCAGCAGTTCGACGCCGCCAAGGCCCAGCTCGAGACTCTCGAGTTCACCGTCGTGCGGGCGGACGTGGACTCCGACCAGCCGGCGGGCACGGTCATCTCGCAGGACCCGACGGGCAACTCGAAGGCCGCCAAGGGTGCCACGGTCACGCTGCAGGTCTCCAAGGGCCCGCAGCAGACCGCTCAGGTGCCTCAGCTGTTCAACAAGACGATCGGCGAGGCCAAGCAGCTCCTCGCTCAGGCAGGTCTGCAGCTCGGCGCCGTCAACGGTCCGAACGACGACAGGGCCCGGATCATTGTTCAGGACCCGGCGGCCGGTTCACCGGCGACTCCCGGCCAGCAGGTCAATGTGCAGACCATTGACGGCGGCGGGGGCGGGAACAACGGCGGGAACGACGGCGGGATCTTCGGCTAGCCCCGGCCCGCAACAGCAGGAGGCCCCGGCACCCCTCATCGGGTGACCGGGGCCTCCTGCTGCCTGCCATCTGCTCCGCGCACCGAGGGCGGCATCACCGCCGTACACCGAGGGCTGCTGGAGGCAAAGAGCGCGGGCACCGCGCTGAACGTACAGAGGATCCCAGGACGACTGAACTCCTCCGACGAGTTCAGTCAGCGCAGCTCCGCCGGCGGCGTACGGTCCGCGTCGACCTTCTGCGTGCGCACCAGCTCGCCCCACACGATGTAGCGGAAGTCCGACGTGTAGACGGGCGTGCACGTCGTCAGCGTGATGTACCGGCCCGGCTTCGTCCTGCCCGACTCCTTCGGGACCGGCTGCAGCACGTTCACGTTGTACTTCGAGGTCTCCGGAAGCTCCTTGAAGACCTTGTAGACGTACCAGGTGTCCCGCGTCTCGAAGACGATCGGGTCCCCGTCCTTCAGCTTGTGGATGTTGTGGAACTTCGCTCCATGGCCGTCGCGGTGTGCTGCCAGCGTGAAGTTGCCCTTGCCGTCCCAGGGGAGCGCCGACTTGATCGGGTCCGTGTAGTAGCCCGCGATGCCGTCGTTGAGGCTTTGGGAGTCGGTGCCCTTCTTCACCAGCACCTCGCCGTTGCTCATGGCGGGTACGTGGAGGAAGCCGATGCCGTCCTTGGTGTCGAGGGCGCCGGGGCTGCTCGCCCAGCCGTCGCGCATCTGGTCGCCCTGTTTGGAGGCCGCACGGTCGGCGAGGACGTTCGTCCACCACAGTGAGTAGACGACAAAGAGCCCCAGCACCACGCCCGCGGTGATCAGCAGTTCGCCGAAGACACTGATGACACCGGCGGCCCGGCTACGCGCACGTGACACTGCACCTTTTCCCGTCTTGAAGTCCCACCGCACCCACCGAACCAACCGAACCAACCGTTTTCAGCCGACGAGCGCGTCGGGTTTGCCCTTGCTGCGCGGTCGTTCGTCGACCATCTTGCCCCACACGATCATTCGATACGTACTCGTAAATTCCGGCGTACACGTCGTCAGCGTGATGTACCTGCCCGGTCCGTCGAATCCGGCGCCCTCCGGCACCGGAGCGATCACACTCACATTCGACGGTGAGGTCTGCGGGAGGATGTTTGCCATCTTGTACGTGTAGTACGCGTCCTGCGTCTCGACGACGATCGGGTCCCCCGGCTGTAGACGGTTGATGTACCGGAACGGTTCTCCGTGGGTGTTGCGGTGACCCGCGACCGCGAAGTTGCCCGCCTTGTCCGAAGGCATCGCGGTCTTGAGCTTCCCCTCGCCGTAGTGGCCCACCATGCCGCGGTCGAGGACCTTGTGCTTGCTGATGCCCTCGGCGATCGGGACGACCACGTCCAGCTTGGGGATGTGCATGATGGCGAAGCCCTGCCCGGGCTCGAACGCACCGGGCTGGCGGCCCTTCGCCCAGTCGTCCTGGATCTTGTTCGTCTCCTGGCTGGCCTGCTGCCCCGCCCGTATGTTCGTCCACCAGAGCTGGTACGTCACGAACAGCAGCATCAGCACACCGAAGCTGATGAAGAGCTCACCGATGGCGCGGCTCGCGATGACGGCGGGGCTGTCCTTCGCGGCACGCGCGGCGCGGCGGGCCTCGACGCGTGAGAGGGGTTTGGCGGGCGTCGCGGAGGCGTCCGGGGCGGCAGAAGCGGGCCCCGGGCGCCTGTGGCCCCGGGCCTTGGCAGCCCGGCGCCGCTCGGCACGGCCGGGACCCGCGGGCGTCTGTGCCGCGCGCCGGGTGTCCTCCGTACGCAGGGCGACGGTCTCGTCGTCCGGTACTGGTATCGGCCCGGACATCTGCTGAGGGATCGCGACGGTCTCGTACAGCGCCGTCCCAGGTTCCGCTTCTGCTTGCGGCTGGGCGTACCAGTCCCGCTGATAACCCTCCGGGTCGTCTCCGGAGTACTGGCGGTAGCCAGACCACTCCCGAGGCTGGGGCACCTCGGCCTCAGCGGCGTGAGCCTGCCCCGCGTCCGGAGTGTCCGCCGCCCCGAACCACGGCGACCCCTGCTCCCCCGGCGGCATGGGGTCTCCCCACGGCGGAGCCGTAGGGGAAGGATCCGTCAGCGGGTCGTACTCATACCCGTCCTCAGGACGCCGGGCGTTCACGCCACAGCCTTGCCCACCACCGGTGCGAGCCCCGCCGAACGCCCGACCGCCCCGGTGTCGCCGCACTGCTCGAGCCAGTTGGCGAGCATCAGATGCCCGTGCTCGGTGAGGACCGACTCGGGGTGGAACTGCACGCCCTCGACAGCCAGTTCACGGTGGCGCAGCCCCATGATGATGCCGTCCGCGGTCCGTGCCGTGACCTCCAGCTCGTCCGGGAGCTCCGCCGGCTCCGCGGCCAGCGAGTGGTAGCGGGTCGCCGTGAACGGCGAAGGCAGCCCCGCGAAGACGCCCTTGCCCTCGTGCGTGACCGGCGAGGTCTTGCCGTGCAGCAGCTCGGGAGCGCGGCCCACCACGCCGCCGTACGCCACCGCCATCGACTGCATCCCCAGGCAGACGCCGAAGACCGGCACCGCGGTGTCGGCGCAGTGGCGCACCATCTCGATGCACACACCTGCCTGCTCGGGCGCTCCGGGCCCGGGGGACAGCAGCACCCCGTCGAAGCCGTCCTGCGCATGCGCCGGCGCCACCTCGTCGTTGCGCACGACCTCGCACTCCGCACCCAGTTGGTACAGGTACTGGACGAGGTTGAAGACGAAGCTGTCGTAGTTGTCGACGACGAGGATGCGCGCGCTCATCGGGCCGCCCCCGCTCCGTCGACCGTCACATCGTTGAACGGAAGCAGCGGCTCCGCCCACGGGAAGACGTACTGGAACAGCACGTAGACGACCGCGAGGATCAGCACGAGCGAGAGAACTGCCCGCACCCATGCGTTGCCCGGCAGATGCCGCCAGATCCAGCCGTACATGCTGTCCCTTTCCGTTTGGTACCGCACCAGACTAAAGGGCCGCAGGGGCACATGGGTCAGCTGCGCAAAGCTTCCGGTTTGCCGTCGGTCACAGGCTGGGTGGCGTCCAGATGCGCCCAGGCGATCAGCCGGTGGCTGCTGCCCCACTCCGGATCACAGGTGGTCAGCGTCAGATAACGCCCCGGCCCGTCGAAGCCCGACTTCCTGGGGACGGGGTCGATGACGCCGGTGTCGCTCGGGACGGTCCGGTAGGGCTCCCGGTCGACGCGGTACGTGAACCAGGTCGTCCCGTCCGTCAGCACCACCGCGTCACCCGGCCGCAGCTCCGGGAAGTCCTTGAAGGGATCGCCGTACGTGCGCCGGTGGCCGGCGACCGAGAAGTTACCGCTGCCGCCGAGGACGGTGGTGGAGGCGTAGTGCCCGAGGCCCTTCTTGAGGGTGCCCGTCGAGGTGCCTTCCAGGACCGGCCAGTCCCAACTCCTGCCGAAGCGGGGGATGTACATGACCGCGAAGGGATGCCCATCGCGGTACCGCTCGGGGGCGGGAGGGGCGGGTGTCGTCGTGCGCTCCGGAGCCGGGGTGGCAGCGGGAGCCTGGACCGGACCCTGCGACCACTGCTCCTGGAGCCTGTCGATCTGTCCGTCGGTGGCGTCGGCTGCCTTGATTCCGGTCCAGAACATGACGTAGACGACGAAGAGCACGATCAAGGTGCCGGCGGTGATGCAGAGTTCGCTGAAGGTCCTGACGATCAGCCGTACCGATAGCGTCCGTCCCACCGTCCCCCCAGGGGCTACTGCACGGGCTTCGCGTAGTGGAGATCCACTGTGCCCGAGTAGCCGGGGAGAGTCACCGCCTTGCGCTCGTCGACCTTCCAGCCGAGCCCGTAGGCCTTCACATACAGCTGGTAGTTCTGGATCGCGGGGGACTCGGCGAGCGCCTTCTCGAGCGCGCCCCGGTCGCCGACGGCCGTGACCTTGTACGGCGGGGAGTAGACGCGGCCCTGGAGGATCAGAGTGTTGCCCACGCAGCGCACGGCGCTGGTGGAGATCAGCCGCTGGTCCATGACCTGGATTCCTCTGGCGCCGCCCTGCCACAGGGCGTTCACGACGGCCTGCAGGTCCTGCTGGTGGATGACCAGGTCGTTGGCCTGCGGCTCGGGGTAGCCGGGGGCTGCCTGGGCATTCGGCGGGGCGTCGTTGAGGGTGACGCTGAGAGCGGGTCCGCTGACCGACGAGGTGCCCGAGGCCTTCTCCAGGGCGCCGAGCCTGGCGTCCTCGGCCTTGGTGGAGCCGTCGTCGCGCCGGGCCAGGGCGTCGACGTCGTCCCGTACCGCCGCGGTGGACTCGTCCAGGTCGGCGTTCTTGGTGCTGCGCTGCTGGATCAGGTCGGAGAGCTTCAGCATCGACGCGTCCGTACGGATATTGGTGCCCTTGGCGGTATTGAAGCTGGTCACGAAGATCAGCCCGGCAAGGGCGAAGACGGCAGCCGTCAGGAGCCGGACGGTCCCGCCCGTCACCCGACCACCACCCCTCATCGAGCTTCGCCACCTTCCTGTTCGTCGAAGCGGTTGTCCGGACCTTGGGGGGAGTCGGCAGAATTGCTCAACGTACCCTTATCTCCTTAGGCGCCGCGGAAGCACTACGCTAACGGACGCCCGGGGGAGGCGGTGGTCCCCCTCGCTCCAGCCCCTGGCGTCAAGCCACAGTTCCCTGCGCGGTCACGCAGCGCATCGACAGGAGAGTCCCTCGTGCCGAAGTCACGTATCCGCAAGAAGGCCGACTTCACGCCGCCGCCGGCGTCGAAGCAGGCGACCAGCATCAAGCTGACCAGCCGCAGCTGGGTCGCACCGGTGATGCTCGCGCTGTTCCTGATCGGACTGGCCTGGATCGTCCTCTTCTATGTCACTGAGGGCGACCTTCCGATCAAGAGCTTCGGCAACTGGAACATTGTTGCCGGCTTCGGCTTCATCGCCGCCGGCTTCGGCGTATCGACCCAGTGGAAGTAGCTTCTCCGCAGCCTCGTCGTCAAGCCCTGCCCCGAGGTTATCCACAGCGTTGTCCACAGTGGGGAAAAGTTCAGACGATCTGTGGATAACCCTCAAAGCATTGACGCCGGTGTGACTGCATCGGCCATCTTGATGAAGCGTCCCGCCCCTTGTCCCTGCTGGGAAAACCCAGCTCAGCGACAAGGGGCACGCTTGTTCCCCACAGCATGCACAAGATCGACCACACGCTGTGGACAACTTTGGGGAAAGGTCTCGCTCAGGTGAGCGCGGCGGTCCTGGCCACCACGGTGACGATCACAGCGACCAGGATCAGTGCGCAGGTGCCGTACTGGACCAGAGCTCGGCGCTCGGTCGGCGCGTGCACCATGGCGTACCCGACGACCACACCGCCGACGAGCCCGCCGATATGGGCCTGCCAGGCGATGTTGAACGCCGGGTTGAAGGTGAAGATCAGGTTGATCACCAGCAGCGCGATGACCGGCCGCATGTCGTAGTTCATTCGCCGCATGAGTACGGCGGTCGCGCCGAAGAGGCCGAAGACGGCGCCGGAAGCGCCGAGCGAGGGCTGGTTCGCGTCGGCGAGCAGATACGTCAGCGCGCTGCCCGCCAAGCCGGAGAGCACGTACAGGGTGAGGTAGCGCGCGCGTCCGAGGGCGGCTTCCAGAGGGCCGCCGATCCACCACAGGCTGAGCATGTTGAATGCGATGTGGATATAGCTGCCGTGCAGGAACATCGACGTCAGCAGCCGGTACCACTGCCCCTCCGCGACGCCCTCGACATCTCCGAGCACCGGGACGAAGGCGCGCCCGATCAGGTCGAACTGGTCGGTGAACCGGTCCCCGAGCGACAGCTGCAGCAGGAAGACGGCGAGGTTGATCCCGATCAGGAGCTTGGTCAGCAGGCGCGGATCAGCGGTGACCGTGCCGCCCGCGATGGTCCGCGGTCGCGTGGCCGACGGCGCGTGTCCCGTACCGGATCCCGAACGGACACATTCCGGGCACTGAAATCCGACCGACGCGCTGACCATGCACTCCGTGCAGATGGGCCGCTCGCAACGGGTGCACCTGATGCCCGTCTCGCGGCCCGGATGCCGGTAGCAGCTGGGGCCGTGCGCGTCCTGCGGCTGCTGCCCACTGCCTGGCGCCTGGTCCATGAGGTCCCTCTGTCTCCCTAGCTCAACACACCGCCCCGCCCATCCATACGGATGAGCGGGGCGAATTGGTTCCCCTGGGTTCCCCTCGGGTCCCTGAGGATCCCGGGGGCAGCACAGGGGCACCGCGGGGCTCAGCCCTCGCGGGTCTCCACGACGACCGACTCGATCACGACATCGCTCAGCGGGCGGTCGGTGCGCGGGTTGGTCTGGGTGGAGGCGATCGCGTCCACGACCTTCTTGCCGGTCTCGCTGCTGACCTCGCCGAAGATGGTGTGCTTGCGGGTCAGCCAGGCGGTGGGCGACACGGTGATGAAGAACTGCGAGCCATTGGTGCCCGGGCCGGCGTTCGCCATGGCCAGCAGGTACGGCTTGTCGAAGCCGAGGTCCGGGTGGAACTCGTCCTGGAACTCGTACCCCGGGCCGCCCGTGCCGTTGCCCAGCGGGTCACCGGCCTGGATCATGAAGCCGCTGATCACGCGGTGGAAGACCGTGCCGTCGTACAGCTTGTCCGTGGACTTCTTTCCGGTCGCCGGGTGGGTCCACTCACGCTCACCCTTGGCGAGCTCCACGAAGTTCTTGACCGTCTTGGGCGCGTGGTTCGGCAGAAGCCGGATCTCGATGTCGCCTTGGTTGGTCTTCAAGGTGGCGTACAGCTGCTCGGCCACGATCTGCCTTCCGTAAGTCTGCTCTGACGTCCCACGATCCTCGCACGCGAGAGCAGTCCACGGATAAAAGGCGTCGAGTCCTCGACGAAGCGGCGCGTTGTGGGGCGAACCGTGGCATCGTCGTCCGCAAGGTCCCTACATGACCCGGATGCCCGCCCCGCATGCCGAGGCCGCACTCAACAGGCATGATTTCCAAACGGGTGGAAAGGCGAAACTATGCCTAACTGGAAGTAAAGCCCAGCCACCCAGAACGCCACCGAGGAGGAGGATCCCGTGACCCGCATGGACAGCGTGCGCGCCGCGACCGGTACGGCGAAGGACAGCGTGCTGCACGCCGCGGAAGTGGTGGCGCCCTACGCCGGTACGGCCAAGGACCAGGCCGCGCACTATGCGCACGAGGCCCGCGTACGGCTCGCGCCCAAAGTCTCCAAGGCCGCTACTCAGGCCCGTGTTCAGTACGACGCGCGTGTTGCGCCGCGTGTGCCGCCGAAGGTGGACGAGGCAGCGCACCGAGCCGCGGTTCAGGCTCGGAGGGCGGCTCGTCAGGCGGCGGACTACACCGTTCCGCGTGTGGAGCAGGCGGTGGCCGTCGCTCTGCCCGTACGGGAGGAGGCTCTTGCCCGCTCCGCTGCCGCACTGGCCGCACTGCGCGGACAGGTGACGGCGAAGGAAATTCAGAAGCTGATGAGGAAGCACGAGCGGCGCTCGAAGGCCGCGCGGCTCGCCAAGGGTCTCGCGATCATCGGTGTGCTGGTCGGTGGGGCAGTCGCGGCCTGGAAGTGGTGGGACAAGCAGGCCAACCCCGACTGGCTGGTGGAACCGCCCGCTGCCACGGAGGTCTCCGACCGAGCCCCGCTGTCGTCCGTCGACGGCAGTGAGCAGGGAGACCTGGACCCCGAGGTGCAGGCGAAGCAGGACGAGGCGGAGGCTGGTGACCGCGACGATCAGCGCTGATCGCATGCCGCCCGTGTGGCAGGTGGCGCCGGGAGAGGTGGGCGATCCCGGCGCCTCATGCCGAGGCGGGCGCCGTGTCGGCGACGCGGGCAGGGGCCGGGCTCGACCCGATGTCCGCGATGTCGGCGCTGTCGGCGTCGGTCGCGGGCAGGTGACGGGTGGCCGGCGACGATCCATGGGCCTCGGCGCGGATGCGCTGCTTGATGGTGGGTGGCAGCGATCTGTCGCGCGCGACGGGGCTCCACTGTGTAACGGGGCTCCATCGCGTGCTGGGCGCGGGCACCGTCGGCCGGACGGGCTGCCGGCGCACCTGCTGCGGCAGGACCGGCGCCTTGGGAGTCCCGACGGCCGGCCGGCGCGCGGCGGCGGTGGCGGTGGCGGTGGTCAGCCCCACCGAGGCAAGCAGCGCAAAGAACGCGGTGATGAACGCGGTCCACAGATTTCTGACCTTCATGGCGGCCATGACCCCTCGCTTTCGGGTTGAGCGATCTACATACCTTTCTCATGATGTGTACGCATCTCGGGAAGTGGGGGAGCGACGCCGCCGCTGCGCAGCTCTTCCGATGAACACCACCCGGACGGCCCATTCCACGGTGCGGGCGGGGCGGAGAGGCAGTACAAGGCAGTGAAAAGGGCGCTCCGATCTGTTCTCGACAGATCGGAGCGCCCTTGTCGCTGTGGAGCCTAGGGGAGTCGAACCCCTGACATCTGCCATGCAAAGACAGCGCTCTACCAACTGAGCTAAGGCCCCGGAAGGGTGGGTACGGCCGAGCAGAAGCGTGCCTCGGCCACCGCCGCAGACCAGAGTACCGGGTGACCCCCGGAATCCTGCAAAAGGATTGGGACTCCCGGTGGGCGACCACTCTCCGTAAGATGCTCGTCGAGGTTCGCAGCAGCGAAGCCCGCTTTGGGGAAAAGCGATGGGGAGACGCAATGGACGCCGTGCAGCAGGAAACAACCGCAAGAGCCAGAGAGCTGCAGCGCAGCTGGTACGGAGAGCCGCTGGGGGCGCTCTTCCGTCGGCTCATCGATGATCTGGGCCTGAACCAGGCCCGCCTTGCCGCGGTGCTCGGGCTGTCGGCTCCGATGCTCTCCCAGCTGATGAGCGGCCAGCGCGCCAAGATCGGCAATCCCGCGGTGGTCCAGCGGGTGCAGGCTCTGCAGGATCTGGCGAGTCAGGTCGCCGACGGCAGTGTCAGCGCGGTCGAGGCGACGGACCGGATGGAAGAGATCAAGAAATCGCAGGGTGGCTCCGTGCTGACCGGCACCAGCCAGAGCACAAGCAGCTCCGGAGCGCCGACAGTTCGCCGTGTCGTACGCGAGATCCAGTCGCTGCTTCGTTCGGTTGCTGCGGCGGGCGACATCATCGATGCGGCGGACTCTCTCGCCCCGAGCCACCCCGAACTGGCAGAGTTCCTCCGGGTGTACGGCGCCGGTCGCACGGCCGACGCCGTCGCCCACTACGAGTCGCATCAGAGCTGACCGAGGCAGTTGGCCTCACGAGGGAACGGGGAGCGGGCGCAGCGCAATGGGTGAGGTCTTCGCTGGTCGGTACGAACTGATCGACCCGATCGGTCGCGGTGGTGTCGGTGCGGTGTGGCGGGCCTGGGACCAGCGGCGCCGTCGCTATGTGGCGGCCAAGGTGCTGCAGCAGAGCGATGCGCACACCCTGCTGCGCTTCGTCCGCGAACAGGCCCTGCGGATCGATCATCCCCATGTCCTCGCCCCGGCCAGCTGGGCCGCGGACGACGACAAGGTGCTGTTCACCATGGACCTGGTGAGCGGCGGGTCGCTGGCGCATGTCATCGGGGACTACGGCCCGCTGCCGCCCCGTTTTGTGTGCACGCTGCTCGATCAGCTGCTGTCCGGTCTGGCCGCGGTGCACGCGGAGGGGGTCGTGCACCGCGACATCAAGCCGGCGAACATCCTCATGGAAGCCACCGGGACCGGACGGCCGCATCTGCGGCTGTCCGACTTCGGGATCTCGATGCGCAAGGGTGAGCCACGGCTCACCGAGACCAACTATGTGGTGGGCACGCCCGGTTACTTCGCGCCCGAGCAGATGATGGGCGCGGAGCCGGACTTCACGGCCGATCTCTTCGCGGTGGGTCTCGTCGCGCTCTATCTGCTCCAGGGCAAGAAGCCCGACTCCAGGGCGCTGGTCGAGCACTTCGCCAACATCGGCACTCCTGGTGCCCCTCAGGGCATCCCCGAACCGCTGTGGCAGGTGCTCGCCGGTCTGCTGCAGCCCGATCCGCAGGTGCGGTTCCGTACTGCCACGGGAGCGCGCAAGGCGCTCACGGCGGCTGTCGAGATGCTCCCGGAGCCCGGCGCCGACGACGAGCCCGTCGAGATCTTCGACCAGATCGGCCCGCTCCCCGCCGGATTCGGTCCCGAGGGCCCGACCGGCCCCGCACGGGACACCGCACCGGCTGCCCAGGCTCACGTACAGCAGCCGCTCCCGCCGTCGCAGACGGGCAGCTTCCATCTGGCCCCGCCACCGCAGCAGCCGTCCGCCCAACTCCCTTACACGGCCCAGCCGTCCACTCCGCCCCCGATGCCGGCGACCTCGGAGCCGACGCCCACGCCGACTCCCACCCCCACGCCCGTACCGGCCCACAGCGCTTCCCCGCTGTACGCCCCCGCGCCCGAGCAGTCCGTGCAGTCCCCGACCGCTCCGACCGCCCCGGTGCCGTACGAACAAGCTCTTACCCGCGCTTACACCGCGCAGAGCCCGCAGGTTCCGCACGCGCACGCGCCAGTTCCGACGGCGGGCCGCAAGCGACCGGGACCGCCCCCGAAGGTCGCGGTCCCGGTGCTGCTTGTCGCGCTGCTCTGCTTCGCGGTGGGCATCTGGGCGCTGACCCAGGCCTGATCCCGCGGCCCTGAACTACCAGGTGGGCGGCGGGCCGTACTGCCCGGGCGCCTGGCCAGGTGCCTGGCCCGGAATCTGACCGTGCCCACCGGGCACCTGTCCTGGCACCTGCCCCGCCGCCGGTCCCTGAGCCGGGAACGGAGCGGCAGCATCCGTGACGGGAGCCACCGCAGCCGCGGGAGCAGGTCCCTGCGCCGGCGCCCCGGCCGTCCGCCGCCGCGCCAGCAGGGTCCATGCGCCGAGCCCCAGCACCAGCACGGTCCCCGCGCCGATCCCCGCGGCGGCGACCAGCTGCATCGTGTCGCCCTTCGCCGCCTCCGGCGCGCTCTTCCCGCTGTCCGCGGCCTCCTGGTCGTCCTTGGTGACCTGGAAGTCCCCCGCGGGTCCGTTATACGCCGGGGCGCTCCGCACCTCGCCCTCGACGTTCACGCGCAGCGTCAGCGGGATGGGCTTCGTGCCGTACTCCTTGCCGATCTCCGGGTTGAGCGTGACCGAGAGGTAGTACCAGCCGGCGAACCGCATGGCGTTGGTGGAACTCGTGGAGTCGTATCGGTTCTCGTACGCCACCGGCGGCAGCGGGTCCAGCGCCAGCGACTTCTGCTTGCCGTCGTAGTACAGACTCGACGCGTCATCGACGTATCCACGGGCCGGGTTGTGCAGGGACAGCACCAGGGCATTGTTGACGCTCTTCGCACTGTCGGGCGCCGTACTGCTTCCGAGGTCGGCGCTGGCGAAGAGCTGCTGCCCCCAGTCGACCGGCACCCGGTAGAAGAGGCTCTGGCCGGGGGTGATCGTGTCCTGCCACTCGCCCTGCTTCAGGCTCGTGGCATGGGTGAAGCTCGTGCCGCCGTGCCGCTTTCCGGGGCCGCCTCCGGGCGCCGGGGGGGACGCGGACGGCCAGTTCTCGGCGGGCGCGGTGGGGCCTTGGGACTTCAGCCCGGACTCGGAGGCGAAACGGATCTCCACATCCCACGGCTCGGGCGTGGAGGTGTCTGCCTTCGACCGCTGCAGGAGCACGTAGTAGGCGCCCGCCTCCTGGCAGTTGCTGGTGTCCTTGGCGATCGTCCGGTCCGCGTACGCGGCGACCGGCCTGGCGTACAAGGCCGATCCGAACTGGGCGTCCTCGTCGCCGCACTTGTACCCCGAGCGGTCCTCGATGCTCACCGAGAGCTTGTCCGCGTACGACACCTTCGTCGCCAGCTTGGGGACGGCGACGGCCGAGATGTAGGCGTTGGTCTTGGCATCGAGATCGACCCGGTAGTAGCGCTTCTCGCCCGGCTTGATCGTGTCCTTGTACGTCGATCCGGCCGTCAGGGACGGCCCGTCACTGTTGACCGGGGCGCCCTTGACGGTCTTGGCCTCGCTGTCGAAGGCGTACGGATTGGGCTCGCCGGCCGCCCATGACTGCCCGGGCAGCGCCGCCACCGCGCACATCGCCGCCATGGCCGCCAGCGTCACCCGGCCCGTGCCGCGCTGCCTCTTCACGCGCTTCTCCTTGTCCGCCGTACCAGTACGAGCACCAGGCCCACGATCAGGACGACCGCGCAGCCGGTCGCCGCGGCGGTCGCGGTGCCGGACCATCCTGCCCCGGCAGCCGCTCGGCTGTCTTCGCGGGCGGCCGAATCACCCTGCTTGTCCCCCTTCTTGGCAAGCAGAGGCAGCCGGCCGCCGCGGCCGTCGCGGTGCCGGACTGGGAAAGCCGTCGGGAAGGGCGTCGACGACCGTCCCGATGGCCGCGCGGGCGGAGGCTATCCGGGTCTGCCCTGCGCCGTCGTCGTCCGCCATGGATCCCGAGGAGTCGAGGACCATCACCAGGCCGCTCTTCCCGTCCCCCGGCCCTTCGGCCCGGGCTGTCTGCCCCGCGGCGCTCGCACCCGGCAGCGGGCCCGCCCCGAGGGCGAGCAGTGCCCCCACCCCGATCACTGCCGCCGTCGCGCGGCGGCCCAGTCGTGCCTTCACTCGTGTTCCCCTCCCGAGCACTGAAGTTTGCTCTTGCAAGCTAATGATTTGCTCAGGCGAACTCAAGACCAAGATTGTCACGGTCCCGCAACGGCACCGGACGGCCAAGAAAGGGGGCGGGCAGCACTGAGCCCCGGCCGCTTCAGCGACCGGGGCTCAGTGGTTTCAAGATTGCTGCGTCTCACACACCCGAACCTGCGGGCACGGAGTCGGTCGCCTCCGTCCACAGATCCTGCTCGGCGCGATCCGCCTGGATCTGGCGGTACACGAGGAGCCCGCCGATGGCGGCCAGTGCGACCAGGAGAAGCTTCTTCACCGCGCGACCTCGTCTTTCCTTGACGTATGAGGACTTCTGGCGCCCGACTATACACACCGACCGATACCGATCGGTGACCTGCGTAGGACCAGCGTACGACCTCCGCACGCCCCAACTCCGGCCCCGGACAAAGCGATCGGCCCGGACGGAGAAACTCCGTCCGGGCCGAATCAAGCTGGTGGGGCTAACAGGATTTGAACCTGTGGCCTCATCCTTATCAGGGATGCGCTCTAACCAACTGAGCTATAGCCCCGCCGCGCTGCGCGCTGACTCATGAAGATTAGCGCACGTCGGGGCCAGTCCCAAAATCGGTTGTCCTGTCTCACTCGTCCTCGGCGAGGGTGAGCTCGACGCCGCCCACGAAACCCGCGGAGAGGTTGTAGATAAAGGCTCCGAGGGTGGCCAGAGCTGTGGCCAGCACCACATCGATCACCGCGATGACCGAGGTGAAGATGAGCACCCGCGGCAGCGACAGGAACGACTGAAGGTCGAAACCATTGCTCTCGTTGGAGCCGGTCGCCTCGCTGATCGTCCCGCCGACGGTGGAGAAGACACCCATCGCGTCCATGACCATCCACAGAACCGCTGACGCGATCACCGTGCAGATGCCCAGCGCGATGGAGAGCAGGAAGCTGACCTTCATCACCGACCAGGGATCGGCCTTGGCCACCCGCAGCCGCGCCTTGCGCGTCCGAGGCGTCGTACGGGCACCGGTGCGCGGCCGGCGTACAGCCGCGCCCGGCTGAGGCGCGCCCCCGCCCTGGGGCGTGGGGTATGCCTGCGGCGGGTGGTACGGCTGCGCGGCCTGCTGCGGCGCCGGCTGCTCGCCGCCATACGTCTCGTGCGGGGGCATGGGCCCCCGGGTGTCCGTCACCGTAACCCCCTGGGAGTCCGCGGCAGGGCCACGGGCACCGTTCGCTCCGGATGCGGCCGATCCGGCGCCCGTGGCTCCACTCACGCTTTACTCCTCGTGCTCCCCTGCCGAGGGCTCACTGCCCTCGACTGCCGCCTCGGCCGCGTCGGCGCCGGCCAAATCGGTCGCTTCGACCTCGTCGGTCCCTTCGACCTCTTCGGCCTCGCGACCGGCCTCGGCGTTACGAGCGATGCCGACCACGGCATCGCGCTTGCCCAGGTTGATCAGTTGGACGCCCATGGTGTCACGGCCCGTCTCCCTGACTTCGTTGACTCGCGTACGAATCACACCGCCGCCAAGGGTGATGGCGAGGATCTCATCCGTCTCCTCGACCACCAGCGCGCCCACGAGTGAACCACGGTCCTCCACAATCTTGGCGGCCTTGATACCGAGGCCGCCACGACCCTGGACGCGGTATTCGTCGACGGCGGTCCGCTTCGCGTACCCACCATCAGTAGCAGTGAACACGAACGTACCGGGCCGCACCACATTCATCGAGAGGAGCTGGTCTCCCTCACGGAAACTCATGCCCTTCACGCCCGATGTGGCACGCCCCATCGGACGCAGCGCGTCGTCGGTCGCGGTGAACCGGATCGACTGCGCCTTTTTGCTGATCAGCAGCAGATCGTCCTCGGCCGAGACCAGCTCGGCACCGATCAGCTCGTCGTCGCTGCCGTCCTCCGTCTCGCGGAGGTTGATCGCGATGACACCACCCGACCGGGGCGAGTCGTAGTCCTTGAGCGGCGTCTTCTTCACCAGACCGCCCTTGGTGGCAAGCACCAGGTAGGGCGCGGCGTTGTAGTCGCGGATCGCCAGGATCTCGGCGATCTGCTCGTCCGGCTGGAAGGCCAGCAGGTTGGCGACGTGCTGACCGCGCGCGTCCCGGCCGGCGTCCGGCAGCTCGTAGGCCTTGGCGCGGTAGACCCGGCCCTTGTTGGTGAAGAACAGCAGCCAGTGGTGCGTGGTGGAGACGAAGAAGTGGTCGACGATGTCGTCTTCCTTCAGCTTCGTGCCGCGTACGCCCTTGCCGCCGCGCTTCTGCGAGCGGTAGTCGTCCGTCTTCGTACGCTTCACATAGCCGCCACGCGTGATGGTGACGACGATGTCCTCCTCGGCGATCAGGTCCTCGATGGACATGTCACCGTCGAAGGGCACCAGCTTGGAGCGCCGGTCGTCGCCGAACTTCTCGACGATGACGTTCAGTTCCTCGCTGACGATCTGGCGCTGCTTCTCGGGCGAGGCCAGGATCGCGTTGTACTCATTGATCTTGGCCTGCAGCTCGTCGTGCTCGGCGACGATCTTCTGGCGCTCCAGGGCGGCCAGTCGGCGCAGCTGCATTTCGAGGATGGCGTTGGCCTGGATCTCGTCGATCTCCAGCAGGCCCATAAGGCCCGCGCGCGCGATCTCGACGGTGTCACTGCGCCGGATCAGCGCGATGACCTCGTCGATCGCGTCCAGCGCCTTGAGCAGACCGCGCAGGATGTGCGCCCGCTCCTCCGCCTTGCGCAGGCGGAACTTCGTACGCCGGACGATGACCTCGATCTGGTGGTGCACCCAGTGGCGGATGAAGGCGTCGAGCGAGAGCGTGCGCGGCACGCCGTCGACCAGCGCCAGCATGTTCGCGCCGAAGTTCGTCTGCAGGTCGGTGTGCTTGTAGAGGTTGTTCAGCACGACCTTGGCGACGGCGTCGCGCTTGAGGACGATGACCAGGCGCTGGCCCGTACGGGACGAGGTCTCGTCGCGTACGTCGGCGATGCCACCGATTTTGCCGTCCTTCACCAGGTCGGCGATCTTCTGCGCGAGGTTGTCGGGGTTGGTCTGGTACGGAAGCTCCGTGACCACCAGGCACTGGCGGTTCTGGATCTCCTCGACCTCGACGACCGCGCGCATCGTGATGGAGCCGCGACCGGTGCGGTACGCCTCCTCGATGCCCTTGCGGCCCACGACCAGAGCGCCGGACGGGAAGTCCGGGCCCTTGATCCGCTCGATGAGCGCGTCGAGCAGCTCCTCGTGGGTGGCGTCGGGGTGCTCCAGCGCCCACTGCGCGCCGGCCGCGACCTCGCGCAGATTGTGCGGCGGGATGTTGGTGGCCATACCGACGGCGATCCCCGCCGAGCCGTTGACCAGCAGGTTCGGGAAGCGCGCCGGCAGAACCGTCGGCTCCTGGTTACGGCCGTCGTAGTTGTCCTGGAAGTCGACGGTCTCCTCGTCGATGTCCCGGAGCATCTCCATCGACTGCGGCATCAGCTTGCACTCGGTGTACCGCATGGCGGCGGCCGGGTCGTTGCCCGGGGAACCGAAGTTGCCGTTGGAGTCCACGAGCGGCATGCGCATCGACCACGGCTGGGCGAGACGTACGAGCGCGTCGTAGATCGAGGAGTCGCCGTGCGGGTGGTACGTACCCATGACGTCACCGACGACGCGGGCGCACTTGTAGAAGCCCTTCTCGGGCCGGTAGCCGCCGTCGTACATCGCGTAGAGCACACGACGGTGGACGGGCTTGAGACCGTCCCGTACGTCGGGCAGCGCACGCGAGACGATGACGGACATCGCGTAGTCGAGATAGGAGCGCTGCATCTCCGTCTCGAGCCCGACGGGCTCGATCCGCAGGGTCGGCTCTTCTTCTTCGGTCGTGGCGGGGGTGTTCTCGTCGGCCATTGCTGGTCTTCAGTCCTTTCGTGCGGTCAGCTGAGACCGACTCAGATGTCGAGGAAGCGGACGTCCTTGGCATTGCGCTGGATGAACGAGCGCCGTGCCTCCACGTCCTCACCCATCAGCACCGAGAAGAGGTCGTCGGCCTGCGCGGCGTCGTCCAGCGTGACCTGGCCGAGAACGCGGTGGTCCACATCCATCGTGGTGATGCGCAGTTCCTCGGCGTTCATCTCGCCGAGGCCCTTGAAGCGCTGGATCGAGTCTTCCTTGATCCGCTTGCCGTTCTGCTTGCCCAGCTCGACCAGGGCGTCGCGCTCACGGTCCGAGTACGCGTACTCGAAGTCGTCCCGACCCCACTTGATCTTGTAGAGCGGCGGGCGCGAGAGGTACACGTGCCCGGCCTCGACCAGCGGCCGCATGAAGCGGAAGAGGAAGGTCAGCAGCAGGGTGTTGATGTGCTGACCGTCGACATCGGCGTCCGCCATCAGGATGATCTTGTGATAGCGGAGCTTCTCGATGTCGAAGTCCTCGTGGACTCCGGTGCCGAAGGCCGAGATCAGCGCCTGGACCTCGGTGTTCTGCAGGATCTTGTCGATCCGCGCCTTCTCGACGTTCAGGATCTTGCCTCGGATGGGCAGGATCGCCTGGTACATCGGGTTACGGCCGGACTTCGCCGAGCCGCCGGCGGAGTCACCCTCGACGATGAAGATCTCGCACTTGGTGGGGTCGTTCGACTGGCAGTCGCTCAGCTTGCCCGGCAGCGAGGCCGACTCCAGCAGGCCCTTGCGACGGGTCAGGTCACGGGCCTTGCGGGCCGCGACGCGCGCCGTCTGCGCCTGGATGGACTTGCGGATGATGTCCGCGGCCTCATTGGGATTGCGGTCGAACCAGTCGGTGAGGTGCTCGTGCACGACCTTCTGCACGAAGGTCTTCGCCTCGGTGTTGCCCAGCTTGGTCTTGGTCTGGCCCTCGAACTGCGGCTCGCCCAGCTTGACCGAGATGATCGCGGTCAGACCCTCGCGGATGTCCTCGCCGGAGAGGTTGTCGTCCTTCTCGCGCAGCAGCTTCTTGTCGCGCGCGTACCGGTTGACCAGGCCCGTCAGAGCGGACCGGAAGCCCTCTTCGTGGGTACCGCCCTCGTGGGTGTGGATGGTGTTCGCGAAGGAGTACACACCCTCGGTGTACTGGGAGTTCCACTGCATCGCGATCTCGACCGAGAGCAGGCGCTCCTTGTCCTCGGCCTCGATGTCGATGACGGTCGGGTGGATCAGCTCGCCCTTGCGGGAGTTGAGGTACTTGACGAAGTCGACGATGCCGCCTTCGTAGTAGTACTTCACCGAGCGTGCGGGCGGTTCCTCGTCCGGCTCCTCGGGGGCGTCGGCACCTACGGTGGCCTTCGCCGACTCGCGCTCGTCCGTCAGCGTCAGGGTCAGGCCCTTGTTGAGGAAGGCCATCTCCTGGAAACGGCGGGAGAGCGTCTCGAAGGAGTACTCGGTCGTCTCGAAGATGTCGCTGTCGGCCCAGAACGTCACCGTGGTGCCGCTGTCGCCCGTGGCTTCGTTCTGAGCGAGGGGCGCGGTCGGGACACCGAGCTTGTAGTCCTGCGTCCAGCGGTAGCCGTCGCGCTTGACCTCGACGGAGACCTTCGACGACAGGGCGTTGACGACCGAGACGCCGACGCCGTGCAGACCGCCGGAGACGGCGTAGCCGCCGCCGCCGAACTTGCCGCCCGCGTGCAGAACGGTGAGCACGACCTCGACGGCCGGCTTGTTCTCGGACGGGACGATGTCCACCGGGATGCCGCGGCCGTTGTCGATGACGCGCACGCCGCCGTCGGCGAGGATCGTGACGTCGATCGTGTCGGCGTGACCGGCCATGGCCTCGTCGACGGAGTTGTCGACGACCTCTTGGACGAGGTGGTGGAGTCCACGCTCACCGGTTGAACCGATGTACATGCCAGGTCGCTTGCGGACCGCGTCCAGGCCCTCGAGGACCGTGATCGCGCTGGCGTCGTACGAGGCGGTTACCTCGCCGTTCCCACCGGCAGGAGTGGACGGAATGTTCTCGTTGGGGTTGCCGGAATCGGCCACGAAGCGCCCTTTCTGGCACAGCACAAGCCGTTCTCCGGGCAGGCGGGAGCGGCTGCGTCGTTCGACATGTTCCGCGAGTGGGCGGGATTGTGCACCAGTCTACCGGTACCGCCGACCCGAATGGGGGTTTGCCGGTAGCTGCGTCCTCATGTGCCGCCCTGAACCGTGTCGGTCCGACTCCCCATATCTGGGAAGGGGCTCCAGGAGGCTCACACGGGCATTGAGCGCTTCGGGCTGTCAACCACTGGCTACGGTGAGGGACACCTCACCCGCATCGGGGGGTTTCGGGTGTTACGGGATGGGCGGCGTTGCACGGGCAGCAGGGGGCGGGGCGCGGGGCTCCGGGCGGGTCGGGGGGGCGTTGGGCCGCTGCGGCTGCGGGGCAGGGTGGGGTGGGGTGCCCCTGGGCGGCAGCCGCTCGGGGCGTCGGCGGCAGCGGGGCGGCGTGGGGGGTGCCCTGGGTCTGGGTGGCAGCGGGCGGGGCGCGCGCCACCCCCGCGAGGACGGCTGCGGCGCGAAGCTGCCGCTTAAGGTGCGGGCCAGGCCCGAGCTTTTTCTCCGCGGCGGAGCCGCTGGAGCGCCGGGGCGTGGGGCGTCAGCCCCAAATCCGCCTTGAGCGAACACCGCACGCCCGCTGACGCGAGCCCGGCCCCGCTGGGCCGGGCTCGACGCGAGACCCCCGCGCCGGGACCCGGGAGCGAAGCCCCAGGGCCCCGCCTCACCCGTACGTGTCGCCCGGCCCCACACTCCCCGGCGCCCTCAGCGCCCCGTACGTCCTCGGCGGCCCACCAGGCCCCAGTACCTTGATCAGCCGTACCGTCCCGTGCCCCAGGTCCTCGTTCAGCCGCGCCACCAGCCGCGGCGCCAGCAGCCTCAGCTGCGTCGCCCACGCCGTGGAATCGCACTGCACGGTCAGCACCCGCTGATCCGGGTCCTCCTCGTACCGCAGCGGCACACAGTGGTTCGCCAGGTCCGCGCCCACGATCTGCGGCCAGCGACCCATCACACCGCCCACCGCGGCCGGTGTCTCCCAGCCCCGCTCTGTGATCAGCCGGTTGATCGCCGCACCCAGCGGGAGCGGATCACGCCCGTCCGCCCGCGCTCCCGATCGCAGCCCGCCGCCCCGCCTGGCCTGTTTCTTCTGCTGTGCCGCGGCGCCGCGCGCCTTCGCCTGTTCCTTCGCGGCGCGCAGCGCGACCCGCGCCAGGTCGACGCCCGAGGACTCGGGCACCGCCGGCGGCTCGGCCGCTTGATTCGGCTCCTCGCTCATACCCGCCCCACCACACCGTCCGCCACCAGGTACCGCGCCCCGGCCAGCACCGCCGGCACATCGTCGTCCACTGCCGCCGTCACCAGCACCTGCTCGCCCGGAGCGACCAGTTCCGCCAGCCGCTCGCGCCGCCGCACGTCCAGTTCGGCGAAGACATCGTCGAGGACCAGCACCGGCTCGTTGCCCTCAGCTCTGAGCAGGTCGTACGAGGCCAGCCGCAGCGCCAGCGCGTACGACCAGGACTCGCCATGGCTGGCGTACCCCTTGGCGGGCAGCTGTCCCAGCTTGAGCACCAGGTCGTCGCGGTGCGGCCCGACCAGCGTCACGCCCCGCTCGATCTCCTGCTTGCGCACCTCGGCGAGCGCGCCGATCAGCTGCTCGGCCAGGGCTTCCCGACCATGCACCGAGCCCTCTCCCACAACACCTTCACCGACACCCACAGCGGCACCGGAGGAGGAACGGTACTCCAGCGCAACCGGCCCGCCCCCCGGCGCCAGTTGCTCGTACGCCTTGTCCGCCAGCGGCTGCAGCGCCGCGATCAGATCGATCCGCTGCGCCAGCAACTCCGCCCCGGCGCGCGCCAGATGCTGATCCCACACGTCCAGCGTCGACAGGTCCATCCCGCGCCCGCCGTGCCGCCGCGCCATGGCCGCGGACTTCAGCAAGGTGTTGCGCTGCTTGAGCACCCGCTCGTAGTCGGAGCGCACCCCCGCCATCCGCGGCGAGCGCGCCGTGATCAGCTCGTCCAGGAACCGCCGCCGCTCGCCCGGGTCGCCCTTCACCAGCGCGAGATCCTCGGGCGCGAACAGCACCGTCCGTACTATCCCCAGCACATCACGCGGCCTGACCTGTGAGGACCGGTTGATACGGGCCCTGTTCGCCTTCCCCGGATTGAGCTCGAGCTCGATCAGCTGGGAGCGCTCGCCCTGGGTGACGGCCGCCCGGATCACCGCACGGTCCGCGCCCATCCGCACCAGCGGCGCATCCGATGAGACCCGGTGGCTCGCCAGCGTCGCGAGATAGCCGACCGCCTCGACGAGATTGGTCTTCCCCTGCCCGTTCGCCCCCACGAACGAGGTGACGCCCGGGTCGAGTGGGACCTCGACCCGGGCGTACGAGCGGAAGTCGGCCAGCGACAAATGCGTGACGTGCATGGATGTACGCCGACCTCCCCCGGCTCGGGACTAGTTCTTGTTCTCGACCGCGTGGCCGCCGAACTGGTTGCGCAGCGCCGCGATCATCTTCATCTGCGGGGAGTCGTCCTGACGGGACGCGAAGCGCGCGAACAGCGAAGCGGTGATCGCGGGCAGCGGCACCGCGTTGTCGATCGCGGCTTCCACAGTCCACCGGCCCTCGCCGGAGTCCTGTGCATAACCGCGCAGCTTCTCCAGGTGCTCGTCGTCGTCCAGCGCGTTGACCGCCAGGTCCAGCAGCCAGGAACGAATGACCGTGCCCTCCTGCCAGGAGCGGAAGACCTCGCGTACGTCGGTGACCGAGTTGACCTTCTCCAGGAGCTCCCAGCCCTCGGCGTAGGCCTGCATCATGGCGTACTCGATGCCGTTGTGGACCATCTTCGCGAAGTGGCCCGCGCCGACCTTGCCCGCGTGGACGGAGCCGAACTCGCCCTCGGGCTTGAGCGCGTCGAAGATCGGCTGGACCCTCGCGACATGCTCGGCGTGGCCGCCGTACATCAGCGCGTAGCCGTTCTCGAGGCCCCAGACACCGCCGGAAACACCGCAGTCGACAAAGCCGATGCCCTTGATGCCCAGCTCGACCGCGTGCTTCTCGTCGTCCGTCCAGCGGGAGTTGCCGCCGTCGACGACCACGTCGCCCGGCTCCAGCAGCTCGGCCAGCTCGTCGATGGTGGACTGGGTCGCCGCTCCGGCCGGGACCATCACCCACACGACCCGCGGGCCCTTGAGCTTGCCCACAAGCTCGCCGAGGCTGTGGACATCGGCGAGGTCCGGATTGCGGTCGTAGCCAAGGACGGTGTGGCCTGCGCGGCGGATGCGCTCGCGCATATTGCCGCCCATCTTGCCAAGGCCGACGAGACCGAGCTCCATCACAGATTCCTTACGCGTTGTATGCCGATTCGTACCGGCTCCGAGCCTACGCCCGGGCGGTACGGACGGCCTGACGGGCCTGCTCACGCCCGAGCAGGCCCGTCAGGATCAGCCGTTCGGCCGTCTTCGCCGTCTCAGCCGGAGAGCCGCACGGGCATGATCAGGTACTTGTACGCCTCGTCGGCCTCGGCATCCATGGCGGGCTTGCCGCTCAGCAGCGCGGGCTTGGTGGAGGTCGTGAACGACAGCTGGGCGACCGGCGAGTCGATGGCGCTCAGGCCGTCGAGCAGGAAGGTCGGGTTGAAGGCGATCGAGATGTCGTCGCCCTCCAGGTTCGCGTCGACGCGCTCCACAGCCTGTGCGTCATCGCTGGAACCGGCCTCCAGGATCAGCACGCCCTGCTCGAAGCTGAGCCGGACCGGAGTGTTCCGTTCGGCGACCAGCGCGACACGCTTGACGGCCTCGACGAAGGGCGCGGTCTCGATGACGGCGACCGAGTTGAACTCGGTGGGGAACAGCGTCCGGTACTTCGGCAGATCGCCTTCGAGCAGCCGGGTCGTGGTCCGCCGTCCGGCGCCCTCGAAACCGATGAGCCCCTCACCGGCACCCGAGCCGGAGAGCGCGAGTGTGACCGTGTCACCGCTGGTCAGCGCCTTGGCGGTGTCCAGCAGGGTCTTGGCGGGCACCAGCGCGACGGCGGACGCCTCCGGGTTCTCCGGCTTCCACAGGAATTCACGGACCGCGAAGCGGTAGCGGTCGGTGGAGGCCAGCGTGACGGTGTCGCCCTCGATCTCGATCCGTACGCCGGTGAGGACGGGGAGCGTGTCGTCACGGCCGGCGGCGATGGCGACCTGTGCGGCGGCGGAGGCGAAGACCTCACCGGGCACGGTGCCGGTCGCGGTCGGCATCTGCGGCAGCGCCGGGTACTCCTCCACAGGCATGGTGTGGAGTGTGAATCGCGAGGAGCCGCAGACGACGGTCGCCCGCACACCGTCTGTGGAAATCTCCACGGGGCGGTTGGGGAGAGCGCGGCAGATGTCGGCGAGGAGTCGGCCGGAGACGAGCACGGTGCCGTCCTCGTCCACCTCCGCCTCCACGGAGACGCGCGCCGAGACCTCGTAGTCGAAGCTCGAGAAGCTGAGGGCGCCGTCCTCCGCCTTCAGAAGAAGGCCCGCGAGTACGGGCGCCGGCGGACGGGCCGGGAGGCTGCGGGCCACCCAGGCCACCGCCTCCGCGAGTACATCGCGCTCCACCCGGATCTTCACCGGAACCGCCTCCTGCTGTTGCTGGCTCGCCCTTGCTGGCCTTCGTCGTCGGCTGTGTCGCCGGGGACCAGTCTGACGTACGGCACCGACAGTCGGTGCGGGTCGGGGTCAAGTCGTGGCAAGAGGTGTCGGGGGCTCCGGGCTCGAGTTGTGCACAGGGCCTTCTTCGAAGCGAATTCCCCGGTAACTCTAAGTGGGAGTAGTAGTAGGGCCTGTGGAAACCGTGGATAACGTCATCCATGCAGGTCAGACCCGTTTTTTTGTCCACCGGGCCTGTGGGTGGCACCGGTGGACAACCCGGTGCTTCTGTGGACGCCCGAAAGTTCTGCACATCCGATGCACAGGAGAGGGGGACTTCTCCCCAGCGCTGTCCCCAGCTTTACCCACGTTCCCCACAGCCCAACCGACCACGTTGGTGTGACGCCTTTCACTCGACCCGGTGAGCTCGGGCGTTTCGTTGCCGAACAGTGGACAAGGGTGTGGAGAAGCCACGCGAAGCTGTGGGCAACGCGGCGCTGCCTGTGGGCCGCCGGTGGACAACTTCGATCGCGCCTTGTGGACGGATCCTGCGTCCACAGACTGTGGAGCACGGTTGACCACAAATCCACAGCCACCTGACCTGGTGTGATGAAATCTCGGCAGCCGCCCCTGTGGATGCGATCTGGACAACTTTCCAGTCCCCAGGCTGTGGACGGAAGATCGTCCCCAGATCTGTGGAGAACACCCTCCCGTCGCCATGTATTCGAACACCGGACATCCGCAGGACAGGTACGCAAACGGCCGCGGAACGCCGAAGGGCGCTCCGGAACGTCGTCCCGGAGCGCCCTCGAAGGCCTCTTGTGCTGGTGAGCCGCTGGTCGCGTCAGCCGTTCTTGATGCGGTTGGTGAGCTCGGTGACCTGGTTGTAGATGGACCGCCGCTCGGCCATCAGCGCGCGGATCTTGCGGTCGGCGTGCATCACGGTCGTATGGTCGCGGCCGCCGAACTGCGCGCCGATCTTCGGCAGCGACAGATCAGTGAGCTCGCGGCACAGGTACATCGCGATCTGGCGGGCGGTCACCAGCACCCGGCTGCGCGAGGATCCGCAGAGATCCTCCACCGTCAGACCGAAGTAGTCGGCGGTAGCCGCCATGATGGCGCTCGCGGTGATCTCGGGGGCCGAGTCCTCGCCGCCCGGGATCAGGTCCTTCAGCACGATCTCTGTGAGCCCGAGATCCACCGGCTGCCGGTTGAGCGACGCGAACGCCGTCACCCGGATCAGCGCACCCTCCAGCTCACGGATATTGCGCGAGATGCGGGACGCGATGAACTCCAGCACCTCCGGCGGGGCGTTGAGCTGCTCCTGCACCGCCTTCTTGCGCAGAATCGCGATACGGGTCTCCAGTTCCGGCGGCTGTACGTCGGTGGTCAGACCCCACTCGAAACGGTTCCTCAGCCGGTCCTCAAGCGTCATCAGCTGCTTGGGCGGCCGGTCCGAGGAGAGCACGATCTGCTTGTTGGCGTTGTGGAGCGTGTTGAAGGTGTGGAAGAACTCCTCCTGTGTCGACTCCTTGCTCGCCAGGAACTGGATGTCGTCGACCAGCAGGATGTCCACATCGCGGTAGCGCTTGCGGAACGTGTCGCCCTTGCCGTCGCGGATCGAGTTGATGAACTCGTTGGTGAACTCCTCGGAGCTCACATACCGCACACGCGTGCCTGGATAGAGGCTGCGGGCGTAATGCCCGATGGCATGCAACAGGTGAGTCTTGCCGAGTCCCGACTCCCCGTAGATGAACAGGGGGTTGTACGCCTTGGCCGGCGCCTCGGCGACCGCGACCGCCGCGGCGTGCGCGAACCGGTTGGACGCGCCGATGACGAAGGTGTCGAAGAGGTACTTCGGGTTCAGCCGGGCATGCGGCTCACCCGGGCCGGGTGCCGGCGAGGGCTGCGCGCCCAGCGGTCCGGGAGCGCCCGTGGGAGTCCCGCGGTGCGGCGTCTGGTGGTCGGGCCGCTCGTGCCGCTCCGGGCGATGCTGCTCGTAGGGCTGGCGCTCGGGCGACTGCGGCTGCCGGTAGTCGTGCTGGGGCTGGCGCGGCCGGGCGGTGGCGTACGGCTCGCGCCATTGCTCTGCGGAGGGGTCGCGGTCCTGGAAGCCGCCGAGCCTCGGCTGCTGCCAGGACAGATCCTCCTGTGTGCGTGGCCAGGCGCCGGGTTCCGGGCGCTGCTGCTGTCGCTGCTGGTACTCGGGGTAGGCGGGGCGGACGTCGGGCAGGCCGTCGTCTCCCCCGGGCCGGTGCCCGTAGCTGTCGTAGGGGTCGCTCTGCCGGGAGTCGCGAGGATCGTCGTGCTGCGGGCCCTGGTAGCGGGGAGCCTGCTGGGCCGGGGGCTGCTGCGAGGCCGGAGGCTCGCCCACGGAGTCGTCCACCGTGATGGCGATCCGGATGGGGCGGCCGCACTCACGGCTCAGGGTCTCGCTGATCAGAGGAGCCAGCCGGCCCTCGAGGACACGCTTGCCCCATTCATTGGGGACGGCGAGCAGCGCTGTGTCGGCCACCAGTGCGAGCGGCTGGCAGCGCTCGATCCACTGTTTGTCCTTGGGCTCGATGCCCTGCTGGCCCTCTGCGAGGAGCTGTTCCAGCACTCGTGGCCACACTGCGGCAAGATCGGCAGGTACGTCAGCCACAAGGCACGCTCTCTCGCAGGTCCCACGAATGTGTGGTTCTCGGGACGGGATGGGAAGACAGGCAGGAAAGGAATTGGAGTTCAGCCACGGTAGTCAGGGCGACCCGCGCGGTTCAAGTTGTTGTCCACAGCCTGTGCACAGTGGACCACGCCATCAGGCTGGTTTGACCGGATGGCGTAGCCGCGCGTACCGTAACCAGGTCGAGTTGTCGATGGCTGCTGCCGCCTGCCTCCGATGGGCAATGATCACGGTCTGTGATCGTGAAGCGGTGCACTCGGGCGTAAACGCGAGCTTCTCGTGGGCGCACGGTGACAGCCAGGCGATGTCCCGCCATCTACGAATCATTTCTGGAGCCCCCGAGTGAGCAAGCGCACCTTCCAGCCGAACAACCGTCGTCGCGCGAAGACCCACGGCTTCCGCCTGCGGATGCGTACCCGTGCCGGCCGCGCGATTCTCGCGAACCGCCGTGGCAAGGGTCGCGCCAGCCTGTCCGCCTGATCGTTAACAGGTCATGACGTGCTGCCTACCGAGAATCGGCTGAGGCGGCGCGAGGACTTCGCGACCGCGGTACGCCGAGGACGCAGGGCCGGTCGCCCGCTCCTCGTCGTCCATCTACACAGCGGTGCAACGGACCCGCACGCGCCTGGGGAGAGCGCTCCCCCGACGTGTGCGGGTTTCGTCGTAAGCAAGGCCGTAGGCGGCGCAGTCGTCCGCAACAAGGTCAAGCGAAGACTGCGTCACCTGATACGTGAACGACTCACTCAGCTGCCCCCCGGTAGCCTGGTGGTCGTACGGGCGCTGCCCGGTGCGGGCGACGCCTCCTATGAACAGCTGGCCCGAGACCTGGATGCCGCCCTCCAGCGGCTGCTGGGAGGGGGCGCGCGATGAAGTACCCGCTGCTGGCTCTGATCAAGCTGTACCAGTGGACGATCAGCCCGCTGCTGGGCCCTGTCTGCCGGTACTACCCGTCGTGCTCCCACTACGGATACACGGCCATCGACCGGCACGGCGCGGTCAAGGGCACAGTACTGACCGCCTGGCGCATCCTGCGATGCAATCCATGGTCGCCGGGTGGCGTTGATCATGTGCCGCCGCGCAAGCGTCCGCGGTGGCACGAAATGCTGCGTGATGCCTTGCGTGGCAGCAAGGGCGGGCACTCCGCCGCCGATGTGCCTCCCCGGGGGTCGACCCCCGAACCCCCGAGTCCGGCAGCAGAGACCTCGCCCAATGCTCAAGGAGCCTGATTAGTGGACACGATTGCCAGTCTCTTCAGCTTTATCACCACACCTGTTTCGTGGGTCATCGTCCAGTTCCACTCGCTCTACGGGGCAGTCTTCGGCCCCAACACGGGCTGGGCCTGGGGACTGTCCATCGTGTCGCTGGTGATCCTCATCCGGATCTGTCTGATTCCGCTCTTTGTGAAGCAGATCAAGTCGACCCGGAACATGCAGGCGCTCCAGCCGAAGATGAAGGCGATCCAGGAGCGCTACAAGAGCGACAAGCAGCGTCAGTCCGAAGAGATGATGAAGCTGTACAAGGAGACGGGCACCAACCCGCTCTCCTCGTGCCTTCCGATCCTCGCGCAGTCGCCGTTCTTCTTCGCCCTTTACCACGTGCTCTCCAGCATTGCCTCGGGTAAGACTGTCGGCGTCATCAATGAATCGCTGCTGGACAGCGCCCGTCAGGCACACATTTTCGGTGCCCCGCTCGCCTCGAAGTTCACGGACAGCACGGCGGAGGTCGCCGCACTCGGCGCCTCGCTGACCGATGTGCGCATTGTCACCGCGATCATGATCGTCATGATGTCGGCGTCGCAGTTCTACACGCAGCGCCAGCTGATGCAGAAGAACGTGGACCTGACGGTCAAGACGCCGTACATGCAGCAGCAGAAGATGCTGATGTACATCTTCCCGGTCATCTTCGCCGTTATGGGCATCAACTTCCCCGTCGGTGTCCTCGTCTACTGGCTGACCACCAACGTGTGGACCATGGGCCAGCAGATGTACGTGATCAACCAGAACCCGACGCCGGGCAGCAAGGCCCAGGACCAGTACCTGCAGCGGCTGCTGAAGGGCGTCACCGCCCACAGCGAGGTCAAGTCGCGACGCAAGCGGACCGTGATCCGGGCGATCGTCGCCAAGGGCCCGGACCGCAACGAGAACGAGCGCCGGTTCATCACGGGCCTCACCAAGGCCGGCTTCGCCGCTCAGGCGGACGGCACGGTGATCAAGAGCGACGTCGCCGAGACCGAGACCGAGGGCGGCGCCGCCCAGAGGCGGCAGCAGCCCAAGCGCCAGACCAAGGCGAAGCGGCAGTCCGCCAGTGCCCAGCAGGGCGCACCCAAGAGCACCGATGCCGCAGACTCGGCCCCGAAGCCTTCGCTGCAGAAGGACACGCCTCAGGGCGCAAAGCCGGGCAAGCCCGCCTCGGGTACCCCACGCCAGCAGCCCAAGTCCGGGCAGCGCAAGGGCCAGCAGCGGCCCAAGCACCCCTCGTCCAAGAAGTAAGTAAGAAGGAGTCCATCCGTGACGGAAGGCACCATCTCCGCCGCCGCCGAGGGTGGCGACACCCTGACCCGCCTCGAGCAGGAAGGGGAGATCGCGGCCGACTACCTCGAGGGTCTGCTCGACATCGCCGATCTCGACGGTGACATCGACATGGACGTCGAGGCCGACCGGGCCGCGGTCTCGATCATCAGTGACTCGGGCAGCCGCGATCTGCAGAAGCTCGTCGGCCGTGACGGGGAGGTTCTGGAAGCACTTCAGGAGCTCACCCGGCTCGCCGTACACCGGGAGACCGGAGACCGCAGTCGGCTGATGCTGGACATCGCGGGCTTCCGGGCCAGGAAGCGCACCGAGCTCGCCGAGCTCGGCGCCAAGGCCGCCGACGAGGTCAAGAGCACCGGTGAGCCGGTCAAGCTCGACCCGATGACGCCCTTCGAGCGCAAGGTCGTCCACGACGCGGTCGCGGCCGCGGGTCTGCGCAGTGAGTCCGAGGGCGAGGAGCCGCAGCGCTTCGTCGTCGTGCTCCCTGCCTGACCTCCATTGTCCGTCGGCCCCGTCTGTTCGCAGGCGGGGCCGATCTTTGTCAGCCTGATAGTCAGTCCACAGTCCACAGTGCGACAGTGCGGTACGGAAGGACGGTTCCCGTGACGGAGGAAGCAGAGCTTCCCCAGGCGCCAGCGGAGGCGCGGACGGTTTTCGGAGACTTCTTTCCGGAGGCCGTGCGGTATGCGGAGCTGCTCGCGGACATCGGCGTGAAGCGTGGACTGATCGGTCCTCGTGAGGTGCCTCGGCTGTGGGAACGGCATCTGCTGAACTGCGCGGTACTTTCCGAGGTAGTGCCTGAGGGCGTCACGGTCTGCGATGTGGGCTCGGGGGCCGGCCTCCCTGGTATTCCGCTGGCGCTTGTCCGCCCGGATCTGAAGATCACACTCCTCGAACCGCTGCTTCGCCGGACGAATTTCCTCCAGGAAGTCGTCGAACTGCTGGGTCTCGAGCATGTGACCGTGGTCCGGGGCCGGGCCGAGGAAGTGCTCGGCAAGCTGCCTCCGGTGCATGTGGTGACCGCACGTGCCGTGGCGCCGCTGGACCGGTTGGCGGGCTGGGGAGTGCCCCTTCTGCGGCCGTACGGAGAGATGCTCGCCCTCAAGGGCGACACCGCCGAGGAGGAGATTCAGGGGGCCCGTGCCGCCCTGAGCAAGCTCGGTGTGGTGGAGACCTCGGTACTGCACGTCGGTGAGGGGATTGTCGATCCGCTGTCCACGGTGGTCCGTGTGGAGGTCGGGGAGAGTCCTGGCGGTGTGCGATTCGCTGCGAAGCGGGCCAAGGCTGCCCGGACCAGCCGCACTCGTCGGCGCCGCTGATCCATACAGTTCGTACTGCCTATGAGTAATGCTCCATACAAGCTTCCATACGTACGCATTTCGGAGTGTCGTGCGGGTGTAGTCCTGCGGCGCGTGCATCGTGTTTCACGTGAAACGTCGCTCACTGCTGCAGGGAATCATCAGTCGCGGCCGTGCTGCCGCCCCGATGCGGGACCGAAAGCCCCTCGTGAGGGCTACGGAGTTGTCCACAGAGGTGGATTCACCCACAGAACCACCTGCCTCGCTGGTTCACGACCCCGAAAGCATGGCAGGCTCTGTTCATCGCGAGCCTGTAGTCGAGGAGAGTGAATCCTTGCGGTCCGACGCCAACATCGCGGGACCGATGACCGACCCGGTCCCCGGTCCCCGTACAGAGTCACCGGGGGAGGATGTTTCACGTGAAACACCGCCCCCGATGGACGACACCCCCATCGGCCGTGCTGCCCAGCTGGCCGTGGAGGCGCTGGGGCGTGCCGGCGAGGGTCTGCCCCGACCTGAGCAGACACGCGTCATGGTTGTCGCCAACCAGAAGGGCGGCGTAGGGAAGACCACCACCACGGTCAACCTCGCCGCTTCGCTCGCCCTCCATGGCGCGCGTGTTCTGGTTGTCGACCTGGATCCACAGGGCAACGCCTCCACGGCGCTGGGGATCGATCACCACGCCGAAGTCCCTTCGATCTATGACGTCCTGGTGGAGAGCAGGCCGCTCTCCGAGGTGGTCCAGCCGGTCCCGGACGTCGAAGGTCTCTTCTGCGCCCCCGCCACCATCGATCTCGCCGGTGCGGAGATCGAGCTGGTGTCGCTGGTGGCGCGGGAGAGCCGACTGCAGCGAGCCATCCAGGCCTATGAGCAGCCGCTGGACTACATCCTCATCGACTGCCCGCCCTCGCTCGGTCTGCTGACCGTCAACGCGCTGGTCGCCGGTGCGGAGGTGCTGATCCCCATCCAGTGTGAGTACTACGCGCTGGAAGGTCTGGGGCAGCTGCTGAGGAACGTGGACCTGGTGCGCGGGCATCTCAACCCGACGCTGCATGTGTCGACGATTCTGCTGACCATGTACGACGGCAGAACCCGGCTCGCCTCACAGGTGGCGGACGAGGTGCGCAGCCACTTCGGCGAGGAGGTGCTCCGTACGAGCATCCCGCGCTCGGTGCGTATCTCGGAGGCCCCCAGCTATGGACAGACGGTGCTGACCTACGATCCAGGTTCCAGTGGGTCTCTGTCGTATCTCGAAGCGGCGCGTGAGATCGCACTGCGAGGGGTCGGGATCCACTACGACCCGCAGCAGGCCCATGTGGTCGGCCAGAACAGCCAGCAGAACATCTCGGAGGGGATCCAGTGAGCGAGCGACGTAGAGGATTGGGGCGTGGGCTCGGTGCGCTGATCCCTGCCGCTCCCCAGGAGAAGCAGGCGCCCCCTGCAGGGGGTTCGAGCTCTCCGGGAGCGGCTCCGGTGCTGACCGCGGAGCGGGGTGTTGCGGCCGCCAAGGTGACGACGCTGCCGGCGGCCGCTGTTTCGCCGGATCCGATCACCCTCGCACCGGAGGAGCCGGAGGCCGTACCGCAGCCCGCGGAGCCGGCCGGTGCGCACTTCGCCGAGCTGCCGCTCGATGCCATTACGCCCAACCCGCGTCAGCCGCGTGAGGTGTTCGACGAGGACGCTCTCGCGGAGCTGGTCACGTCCATCAAGGAAGTGGGCCTTCTCCAGCCCGTCGTCGTACGGCAGTTGAGCGCGGAGCGCTACGAGCTCATCATGGGCGAGCGCCGCTGGAGGGCCTGCCGTGAGGCCGGTCTGGAGCGGATTCCCGCGATCGTCCGGGACACGGACGACGAGAAGCTCCTCCTGGATGCGCTGCTGGAGAACCTCCACCGCGCGCAGCTGAACCCGCTGGAAGAGGCTGCCGCCTACGACCAGCTGCTCAAGGACTTCAACTGCACCCACGACCAGCTGGCCGACCGGATCGGGCGCTCGCGTCCGCAGGTGTCCAACACTCTGCGCCTGCTGCGTCTGTCGCCTCCTGTCCAGCGCAGGGTCGCCGCGGGGGTGCTCTCGGCCGGCCATGCGAGGGCGCTGCTCTCGGTGGACGATTCCGAGGAGCAGGACCGGCTTGCGCACCGGATCGTGGCCGAAGGGCTCTCTGTGCGGGCGGTCGAGGAGATCGTCACGCTGATCAACTCGAGCACCAAGAGCACGACCAAGCCGAAGAGCCCGCGGGCAGGGGCCCGGCTGTCGCCGGCGCTCACCGATCTCGCGTCACGGCTCTCCGACCGCTTTGAGACCCGGGTGAAGGTCGACCTCGGTCAGAAGAAGGGGAAGATCGTCGTCGAGTTCGCGTCGATAGACGATCTGGAGCGCATTCTCGGCACCCTTGCCCCCGGTGAGGGACGGGTCCTGGAGAAGGGCCTCGCCGAGGAGCCGGGCGAGGACGACGAGGGCTGAGGCTCTCGCCAATGTCGTAAAGGGCGGGCCATGTTCCGGTGGGTTGACCGGACATGGCCCGCCCTTTGCTGTAGGCCTGTACCCGTGTCGGGGCTGGGTGGATACGATGCGTTCTGGTAGGGCGCATCCACCTTGATCCACCTCAGAGGGAGGGCGAGGGCAATGCGAACGGTGAGCCGCAGCCAACTGGTGACAGCGGGCCTGGGCCTGGGGGCAGTCGGAGGCTTTATCAGCAGCCTGCTCCAGGAGCGGAGCGCGCTGGCAGCCGCTCGTAGCGCGGCGGGTGACGGAAGCGAGGAACAGCCTTCATGGGGCGTCGGCTTGTACCGCTCACGCTGGACAACCTTTCGGACCTTCCCAAGCGTTGTCGTGCGTGTGTCTTCTGGGAGCTTGATCCGGTCAGTGGAGAAGCCGCGGTAAAGGCGGGAACCCCCGAGCTGGAGAAGGAGGCCTGGATCTCGGCTGTGCTGCTGGAGTGGGGCTCTTGCGGCCGAGTCGTCTACGTCGACGAGGTTCCGGTCGGCTTCGTCCTGTACGCGCCACCCGCCTACGTGCCGCGTTCCACGGCCTTCCCCACCAGTCCCGTCTCACCCGACGCCGTCCAGCTGATGACCGCCTGGATCAATCCTGGCTATCAGGGACAGGGACTTGGCAGGGTCATCGTGCAGACAGTGGCCAAGGATCTGCTGCGGCGGGGCTTTCGTGCGATCGAGGCGTTCGGAGACGCGCGCTGGAAGGAGCCCGCTTGTGTGCTGCCCGCCGAGCATCTGCTGGCAGTCGGCTTCAAGACGGTGCGACCCCATCCGACGTATCCCCGCCTGAGGCTGGAACTGCGGACGACGCTCTCCTGGAAGGAAGATGTGGAGCTGGCCTTGGACCGTCTGCTCGGAGCTGTGCAGAAGGAGCCGGTGCTGCGGCCGCTCTGACCGCGAACGTGAGAAGGGGCTCATCCCTAGTGGGGATGAGCCCCTTCGTGTTTCACGTGAAACAGCGGCGCTGTGACTGCTCGCCGACTACTCGCCGATGAAGCCCTCGAGGTCGCGGACGATGGCGGCCTTCGGCTTGGCGCCGACGATGGTCTTGGCGACCTCGCCGTTCTGGTAGACGTTCAGCGTCGGGATGGACATGACTCCGTACTTGGCGGCAGTGGCCGGGTTCTCGTCGATGTTGAGCTTCACGATCTCGATCTTGTCACCGTGCTCGGCCGCGATGGCTTCGAGGGATGGCGCGATCTGGCGGCACGGTCCGCACCAGGCGGCCCAGAAGTCCACCAGCACGGGCTTGTCGCTCTTGAGGACATCCTCTTCGAAGGTGTCGTCGGTCACGTTCTTCAGGGCGCCGGCCACGGCGGCCTCCTTACTACTTTGCGGGGTGTGAGGGGGATGGAATGCAGAGGGTCAGACCGCGGAGGTCTTCTCAGCCTCGGCGGCGTTCTCACCGTCGGCGAGAGCGGCGAGGTGGCGCTCGGCGTCGAGGGCAGCAGCGCAGCCGGTACCGGCAGCCGTGATGGCCTGGCGGTAGGTGTGGTCGACGACGTCTCCCGCAGCGAAGACACCCGTCAGGTTGGTGCGCGTCGACGGCGCCTCCACCTTCAGGTAGCCCTCGTCGTCCTGCTCGAGCTGTCCCTTGAAGAGCTCGGTGCGCGGGTCATGGCCAACTGCGATGAACAGCCCGGTGACAGGGAGCTCAGAGGTCTCGCCGGTCTTGGTGTTGCGCAGCGTCAGACCGGAAAGCTTCTGCTCGCCGTGGATTGCCGCGACCTCGCTGTCCCAGGCGAAGGAGATCTTCGGGTCGGCGAAGGCGCGGTCCTGCATGGCCTTGGAGGCACGCAGGGTGTCACGACGGTGGACGATGGTGACGGACTTGGCGAACCGGGAGAGGAAGGTCGCCTCCTCCATCGCGGTGTCGCCGCCGCCGATGACGGCGATGTCCTGGTCCTTGAAGAAGAACCCGTCACAGGTCGCACACCAGGAGACGCCGCGCCCGGAGAGCGCGTCTTCATTCGGCAGGCCGAGCTTGCGGTGCTGGGAGCCCGTGGTGACGATGACGGCCTTGGCCCGGTGGACGGTGCCCGCTGTGTCGGTGACGGTCTTGATCTCGCCGCTGAGGTCGACGGAGACGATGTCGTCCGGGACCAGCTCGGCGCCGAAGCGCTCGGCCTGCGCACGCATGTTGTCCATCAGGTCCGGACCCATGATGCCGTCGCGGAAGCCGGGGAAGTTCTCCACCTCGGTCGTGGTCATCAGTGCACCGCCGGCGGTGACGGCTCCCTCGAAGACCAGCGGCTGCAGCGATGCGCGCGCGGTGTAGAGCGCCGCCGTGTAGCCGGCCGGCCCGGAGCCGATGATGATCACATTACGGACGTCGCTCACGGGTTTCTTCCTCGTCTCTGCGAACTGCCTGCTGCCTACCGGGGCGGGTCTGTGACCCTCACCCCACCCAACGGATCCTACGGGGCTTGCATTCCCGGGACGCCCGCGCGGCGCGGCGGCGTGTGTCAGCGCAGAGGGTACGAGTTGGTGAGCAGGAGCTTCCCCGCAGATGTGGGCGCTGACTCGACGCAGGCTGCATCGATCACGTACGCCTGGACCTGCTGGCTGTCCGTGGAGTGGGGCAGCACGACGAGGTAGGCGTCGTCGCCCTTGTACTCGCCCTTCTCGACGGCGATCGGGGCATCGGTGCGGTCGGTGCCCTTCTGGATGCAGGGCGGCACTGCCACGGTCGGCTTGTGCCTGGGCGAAGGGGGATTGGCCTCGCTGTTGAGCGATGGGCCCTTCTCGATCCGCGGCTCCGGCTGATCTGAGCCGGCAGTGAGCAGCGCCTGGACATGGCCCTTGAGGTCGGAGTCCGAGAAGTCCTGGGAGGAGCCCGCCGCGGAACTGACGCCCGCATCTTTCTTCGCAGAGTCGGCGTCGTTGACACCGGTGGACTGCAGCGACTGCAGGAGCAGGACGCTCATTCCGATTGCGGCTACGCCGAAGACGGCGCCGAGGACGGCTTTCCGCCGCCGCCGTCCGGGTCGGCTGCGGCCGGGCCCTGTGGCAGCGCGCGGGTGTCCCGAGGGGCGGTCGGCGGGAGTGGTGTCGGCCGGCTGAGGGGCGGGCGCTGTTTCACGTGAAACATGTGCCGTCTCTTCGGGTGCGGTGGAGTCCAGCAGAGCCTCGGCAGCCAGAGCGGCGTCAATGCGACCGGCGACATCGGCGGGCATCCGATGAGCGCCCGGCAGCGTGCCGAGCAGTCCGCGGATTTCCTCAAGCGACTCGCGTACGTCGGCGCACAACGGGCAGCCGTCCAGATGCTCGCGCACATCGGCTGTACGGGACGGGGGGAGCAGACCCTCGGTGAGGTCGGAGATTTCCGAGACGTCAGGGTGCCGACTCGTGTCGGTCGTCGATGTCACGCGCGCCCACCTCCGCCCTTCACGGCTGCAGGGTCATTCGGCCCTGCGTCCCTTTGTCCCGACGCCGGTGGGACGGATGTCCCCGGCGTCCGGTTCCTTCCCACGCTGAGCTCGGTGTTATCCCCGGCATCACCGCGCAGATGAGTGAGCATCGGCAACAGCCGTGCCCGACCGCGAGCACACCGGCTTTTGACGGTTCCGGTCGGTACATCGAGGACACGGGCCGCCTCGGCGACCGGATAGCCCTGCATGTCCACCAGCACCAGTGCGGCCCGCTGATCGACGGGCAGTTTCGCCAGCGCGGCGAGGAGCTCGCGATGCAGATCCTGCCGCTCCGCCGGTGCCTCGGCGGACTCATGAGGCTCGAGAAGCTGCTCCAGACGCTCCGTGTCGTCGACGGGGGAGGTCTTGCGTGAGGCCGCCTTGCGGGCCCGGTCGAGACAGGCGTTCACGGTGATGCGATGAAGCCAGGTGGTGACGGCGGACTGGCCGCGGAAGGTATGGGCGGCCCGGAAGGCGGACACCAGAGCGTCCTGGACCGCGTCCGCTGCTTCCTCGCGGTCGCCCAGTGTGCGCAGGGCGACGGCCCACAGCCTGTCGCGGTGGCGCCGTACGAGCTCACCGAAGGCATCCGGGTCCCCCGCGACATGGCGTGCCAGAAGGTCCTGGTCGCTTGCGTCGCCGAGTGTCGCGTCGTCCAACGGTGAGCCCCCTCCCTCGGTGCCGTCAGCTAGTGATCTTGATCTCCGAGACCTTGCCCCGGAAGTTGCCCTCGTCGCTCCGTGGCAGATTGGTCAGCCAGACCAGAACGTACCGTGCCTGCACCGGCTTGCCGGGCTTGAGGGACACATTCGAACCGGATCCGTCCGCGACCTTCTTGAAGCCGTCGAGGGATGTGGGCTCGGACGAGGCATCCTCGGCAGCAGTCCGCAGTTCGACGGACGTGTCGCCGCCGAGGAAGGAGATGTCCACGGTGCCGACCTGATGGACCTCGCCCAGGTCCAGAATGATGCCGACACCGGACTTCAGATTCCCGAAGTCGCCGCTGCCCCGGTAACCGTCGGTGTTCCAGTAGGTCGACGGGTTGCCGTCGTAGCTGTTCTTTATCCCGTCAGGCTTCTCGGAGTTGTCCCCGAGCGGGTCGAAGTCACGGGCACTGGTGATGTCGACCGGCTTACCGGACTTGTCCTCGCTGTTCTTCTCGCCGCTGTTCGACTGTGACGTGCCCGGGTCGACCGGGTCCTTGTCGCGGTCGATCAGCTTGTCGGCGATCTGCCAGCTGCCCAGCCCCAGTGCGGCGATGAGCAGAGCGGCCACGGTCCACTTGAGGACCCTGCCTGTGCGGCTCTGGAGCGGTGGCGGCGGGGCGGCCACCGGCTGGGTTGCCGCGGGGCCGGGACGGGGCGCAGGGCGGCCGTAAGCGCCCTGCTGGTACGTGGTCCGCTGGTACTCGGGCGGGGAGGTGAACGCAGGCTCCGGCGGGCGGATGCGGGGCATCGCCGCGACGGCCTTTGCCAGTTCGTCCGGCGTGGTGCAGGGCGGCTCCTGGCGGGAGGCCGTGGCGCCGTCGTTGACCAGAGCGCGCATGGCGAGCTCGGAGAGCCCGCGGTGCACGCCGGCCCGCACCTGGTCGGGAGCGATGAGCCCGACGCCCTTGGGCAGCCCGGAGAGACCGTATGCGTCGCTCTCGTACGGCCACCGCTGGGTCAGCGCCGCGTACAGCAGGGCGCCGATGGCTTCGGTGTCGGCGCGCTGTGGCCCGTCGGCCGTGATTCCGCGCAGTGCGGCATTCACGGCGAGGCCGCGGATCCGGTACTGCCCGGTCGAGCTCCGCAGCACCGCTCCCGGGGTGAGCCGGAGGTGAGCCAGCCCCTCACGGTGTGCCGCGGCCATGGCCTGGGACAGCTGGTCGACGAGCTGGTAGGCGTCATGCGGCTCCATGGGCCCCATGGCGAGCAGAGCGGTGAGCTCCGTCGCGTCAGGAAGCCACTCATGGACGACATAGACGAGGTCGTTCTCCTCGACGGCGTCGAGGACCTGTACGAAGCGCGGGTCGCCGAGAAGTGCCGAGGAGCGGGCCGCCGCGAGTACGGAGCGGGCCCGTGGGTGGTCGGCGGGGAGCAGATGCACGCCGACGGCGCGGCGCAGTTTCTCGTCGACCGCACGCCAGCTGCTGAAACCGTCCAGACGGGTGACGCACTCCTCGAGCCTGTAGCGTCTGGCGAGCTTGTGACCACTGTGCAGTTCGGGCGTGGCGATGGTGGGTTCGGTGCCCTGCCGTTCGCTGCCCGTGTCCGGTGCGGTCTTCTCCGCCGTGTCCTGGGATTCCGCCGCCCCGTCGGTCGTGGCCTTGCCCGCCTTCGCGGTCAGCGGATCATCTCCGCTGTTGTCGGCCACGTCGACGGCAGCCGTGCTACGTTCCGCCACCGTCGTTCCTGCCTCCCCATCCGTTGTGCATATCCAACAGCCATGCCAATTGTGCCCACAGTCGGCCGCTATGCACGACACACGGCGGCCGACGATGGTTGTGCGGGACGGCGCGCTCTTAGCGTCCGAGGCGCCCGCGCACCATGCCGACCATGGCGTTCAGTTCATCGATACGCATCCGCTTCGCAGCCACGAAGAAGACGCCCAGCAGCACAATCCCACCGCCGACCAGCGCGGCGAGCGAAGCCAGCGCCCCGTTGCCCAGCCCCTTGAGGACGAAGTATGCGACCGCGCCTCCGGCCGCCGCGGCGGGGACGGAAGCCATGCACAGGCGTGCGTACGTCCGCATGACATGGGCACCGTCCAGATCGCCGCCGAGGCGGTTCTTGAGCCGGCGCCAGGCGATGCCCACGCCGACGGCATAGGCGAGACCGTAGGAGGCACCCATGCCGACCACGGCCCACTGGGCGGGCAGGAGCACGTAACAGAGCGCCGAGGCGGCCGCATTGACGGCGGCGACGATGACCGTGTTGTAGAAGGGCGTGCGGGTGTCCTCGTACGCGTAGAAGCCGCGCAGCACGACGTACTGCACGGAGTACGGAATGAGACCGAGGCCGAAAGCCATAAGGATGAAGCCCATGCCCCGGGCGGCCTCAAGGCCGCTCGAGGAGAACAGCAGCGTGGACATCGGAACGCCGAGCGCCAGGAAGGCGAAGGCGACCGGGACGATCGCGACCGCGGAATTGCGCAGCCCCTGGGAGATGTCGTCGCGTACGGCACCCGGGTCGTTGTCGTGGGCGGCACGAGAGATACGGGGCAGCAGGGCGGCCATGACCGAGACGGTGATGATGGCCTGCGGCATGCCCCAGATCAACTGTGCGTTGGTGTAGGCGATGAATCCCGCGCCCTGCCTGCCGGAGGTTTCACCGGCAGCGGTGGCGAGCTGGGTGACGACCAGCACACCCGCCTGGTTCGCGAGGACGAACAGCACGGTCCACTTTGCGAGCTTGACGGTCTTGCCGAGGCCGTGGCCCTTCCAGTCGAAGCGCGGACGGAACCGGAATCCGGTCTCACGCAGGTACGGGATCATCGCAAGCGCCTGGACGACAAGGCCCAGCAAGGTGCCGATACCCAGCAGCCGGACACCCTCCGGCGGGATCGACTGGACACCCATGTTCGACTCGGCGGAGGTGCCGTACACCCAGATGAAGAGGCCGAACGTGGTGATCATGACGATGTTGTTCAGGACCGGGGTCCACATCATCGCGCCGAACTTGCCACGGGCGTTGAGGATTTGGCCCATGACCACGTGAATGCCCATGAAGAAGATGGTGGGCAGGCAGTAGCGGGCGAAGGTGACAGCGACGCTGTTGGCTGCCTCGTTGCCGGCGATGGTGTCCGACATCAGCTGGATCAGCAGCGGGGCCGCGAAGACCGCGACGGCGACGATGGCGGCGAGCGACACCATGACGAGCGTCAGTAGACGGTTTGCGTACGCCTCTCCGCCGTCCTCGTCGTTCTTCATCGCGCGCACCAGTTGCGGGACGAAGACGGAGTTGAGGCCACCGCCGACGGTGAGGATGTAGATCATCGTCGGCAGGGTGTACGCCACCGTGAAGGTGTCGCCGAGGAGGGCGGCACCGAGAGCCGCGGTGATCACGAGGCTGCGTACGAAACCGGTAAGGCGGGAGACCAGCGTGCCGGCCGCCATCACCGCACTGGACTTCAGCAGGCCGGAGGCTCGGCCGCCGGGCTTCCTGGGCGCGGGTGCCGCCGGGCTCGGCTCGGGGTCCGGAGCCGGCCGGCCCGCGTCCTGCTGGTCCCGGAAGAGGTGGGCAAAGGCGTCGGGCTCGGGCTCCTGCTCACCGGCCCGGGTCACCAGGTCGTCCACACCGGTGAACTGGGTGGTCCTGGCGTCGTCCCCGTACGGCAGGTGGCGGGAGGGACCGGAGGGCTCGGGCGGCGGGGTCTGCGCCCAAATACGGGGGTCCGGAGCGTGCTGGGGGTTGGGCGGCTGCTGGTAGAGCGACTGAGGCTCCTGGTAGGTGCCGGGGGGCGGCGGCGGGTGGGAGGCGCGGTCGTAGAGGGCCTCGGCCACCGGGTCCTGCGCGGACAGGTCCTGCGCCCGGTACGGATCGGGGGCGTAGGCCTCCTGGAGGTACGGGTCCTGTGCATACGGGTCCGGGGTGGGCTGGGGCGGCGGCGGACCCTGGGCAGCCGGGTCTCCGCCCGCGCCCTGACCGCGGTCACCGTCGTACGGCGCGTTCATTGCCACCCCACCTCATCGTCCCCGGCCGACCGGCCACGACATCGCTCAACGGTCCACTTTCTCACCCGCGCCCGATGGGTCACCGCTTTCGGGTCCGGTGTCCGGTGTCGGGTCACTCGGCTGCCCAGCATCAGGACTGTCGATGCCTTCGCCCGAGCCCTCTGTGCCGTCCGTGTGGTCCGAGTCTGCCGATTCCTCCGAGGCATCGGGGGCCTGGGGCCCCTCCGTGTCCTCCGCGGCCGCCTGGCGGGCAGCAGCGCGCTTGCGCTGGCTGTACATCTTGATCCCTGCGAGGACGAGCAGCAGGACCCCGCCGGCGATGACGAGCATCACAGTGGGGGTGACCTCGGAGACCTTCACCGTGAACATCATGGGGTCGCCGTACGGCTTGCCGTCCTCGGTGAAGAGTTGTGCCCTCATCTGCACCGGACCGTTGGCGTTGGCCGCCGCGGCGAACTTCACCGACTGGCTGTGGCCACCCTCGACCTTGATCGGCTGCTCTGCGACGCCCTTGTCGTCGTCGAGGTTGAGGCGAGTGGGATTCTCCGACCTGAGCCGCAGCACGAGATGGTCGATCCCCTGGACCAGCCTGTTCTGCACCGTGACCGGGATCGTCGCACTGCGCCCCGAGAGCGTGATGAGCGACTTCTCGACCAGCTGCACCTCGTCGGTGAGGCTCAGCAGATAGCCCTGCACCTTGTCGCGGTACAGCTGGGCCTCCACCCGGTTGCCGCGCCACGAGGTGGACATCTCCCGGTCGATCGCCCTGCCGAAGGGGGTCTCCACCCGGTCCTTCGCGGTGAGGATGACCTTGAAGTTGTCGAGGGTGTTCTGCGTGGCTCTGATGTCCTGGAACGCCTGGACCGGCAACTCGTGCTTGCGCAGCCGATCGGGGTAGCGGGACGTGACGGGCACGTCGGTCGTGGCATCGGCGTCGGGGGCGGCGCCCGCCGCCGCGATCAGATCGAGCGGCTGCGTCCAGCGCTGAGCGTCGAGTGCCTTGAGTGCGCGTGCCATGGTTTGCGCCTGGGACGCGGTTGGCTGGCGCTGTGGGGCGACGACGATGCTCCGCTGCTTGTCGGTGTCCTGAAGGGTCAGCGCCAGCGTCTGGGCGAGGAACTCCTGCACTGCGAGCGTGGAGTTCTCCGTCTTGATCATGTCGCCCTGGAACGCGATGGAGAGCCGGGTGTCGGCGACCACGGCCGTTGTTCCGCCGCCGATCGGGCGTGCGGCGGTGGGCGTGTACGACAGGTTGTCGCTCAGGCTGTCGCTTCGGGCGATCACCTTGTGGGCGCCTGCCGAGGTGGCGACATCCACGATCGACGAGTCGATGGCGCCGTCCACGGGCCAGGCGAAGTCGGTGGACGGCTTCACATGGATGATCGTCTCGACGGTCGTCTCGGCGACTTCGGTGGCCGGCTGCAGATGGCTCAGGGATCCGGAGACGTTCTTGCCCCGGTGTGCCAGAGACGCCAGATCCGGGTCGGCGAACGGCAGGGCGACGACCTTGCTGCCCCGGACGGCGGCCTCTACGGAGCTCAGCCAGCGTTTGGCGATCGCCTGGTTCTTGCCCGCGACGGTGGTGTTCCCGCTCTTGACCTGGTAGCTCCTGGTCATCGCGTCGACCGTGGCCAGCAGGTCCGGATCGATGACCCAGGTGACGGGCAGCTGGCTGCCCAGTGAGACGAGCTGCTCCAGCCGGCCGCCCGGGGCAAGCTCCGTGGCCAGCGTCTCGTCCTCGAAGACGGGGGTCTGCTGCTCGTCAGACCCCGTCTCGGAGGTGAGATGGGTCGAGGAGATCAGCGGCCAGAGATAGGTGAACTGGGTCTTCTTCTCGGTCGCGTCGGGCTGCCAGGGCAGGAAGGTCCGCTCAACGCCCAGCACCTGCTCGAACGGCTGGGCCGCCGTCTGGCCCGAGAGGTACACACCGAGCTGGTAGACACCGTCGTCGTCGAGGTTCAGTTCTTTGACCGGGACATGGAGGGTGAAGTCCCTCCCGACGCCGGAGATGAGCTTCGGCATCTTGATCGTGTATTTGGCGTCGACCTTTGAAGCATCGAGGTCCGTCGTATTGCCGGTCCGCTCGACGGCGCGGTCGACGGCGATCCTGCCGGACAGCACCGGTCCGACCCGTAGATCGATCTCGGCGTCGGTGACGGTTTGCTTGCCCTTGTTGATCACCGTGCCGGAGATCGCGAGCGTGTCGCTCTTGCCGGGGGTGGCCGGCGTCAGAGTGTCGAGAGACACATCGACTCCGTGGGACCCGGAGGCGCCCTCGGCTGCCTGTGCGGCCGGTGTGAGTGGACCGCACAGCAGTCCGGCCACAAGCGGTACGCCCAGGATCAGGGAGGCTGTGCGGCGCAGCCACCGGCGGGCAGGAGAGGGACTCATCCCCTGGAAGTCTGCCGCCTCGGCCACGCGCTCGCCCGTCCCTTGTCGTCTGCTGCCGGTGGTGGTTCTCGGTTCCTGCGTCCACGCATGGTAACGAGGTGCGCTGTGTCGAAGTGCCGCGGAGTGCCCCACAAGATCGGATGGGCCGTCGGTCAGCCATAAACAGGGACGCTCCGGCCGGCCGGGGCACGTACCCTTTTCTGTTGTGCCGAACGCCAATGAAGACAACCCCACTGCACTGAGTCAGGTGCAGCGCCGCGCGGTGAGCGAACTGCTGCGGGTGTCCCCTGTCGCCGACGACCTTGCCCGCCGCTTCAAGGAGGCCGGGTTCAGTCTTGCCCTGGTCGGCGGCTCGGTCCGCGATGCGCTGCTCGGCCGGCTCGGCAATGACCTGGATTTCACGACCGATGCCCGTCCCGAGGACGTACTCAAGATCATCCGTCCATGGGCCGACACGGTGTGGGAAGTCGGGATCGCCTTCGGCACGGTGGGCTGCCAGAAGCAGGGCTACCAGATCGAGGTCACCACGTACCGCTCCGAGGCGTACGACAGGACGTCACGCAAGCCCGAGGTGTCGTACGGCGACTCGATCGAGGAAGACCTCGTACGGCGCGATTTCAGCGTGAACGCGATGGCTGTGGCGCTGCCGGAGAAGGAGTTCATCGATCCTCACGGAGGCCTGGAGGATCTCTCCGAGCGCGTCCTGAGGACTCCCGGTACGCCCGAGGAGTCCTTCTCCGACGATCCGCTGCGCATGATGCGGGCCGCTCGCTTTGCCGCGCAGCTGGACTTCGAGGTCGCGCCCGACGTCGTCACCGCGATGAAGGAGATGGCGGACCGTATCGAGATCGTCTCCGCTGAACGGGTGCGCGACGAGCTGAACAAGCTGATCCTCTCCGCCCATCCGCGCAAGGGGCTGGGGCTGCTCGTCGACTCGGGCCTGGCCGACCATGTGCTGCCCGAGCTGCCGGCGCTGCGGCTGGAGAGTGATGAGCACCACCGGCACAAGGACGTGTACGAGCACTCTCTGACCGTCCTGGAACAAGCCATGGACCTGGAGGAGAACGGGCCGGATCTGGTCCTGCGGCTGGCCGCGCTGCTCCACGACATCGGAAAGCCGCGCACCCGGCGTTTCGAGACGGACGGCAGGGTCTCCTTCCATCACCACGAGGTGGTGGGCGCGAAGATGACCAAGAAGCGGATGACCGCTCTCAAGTACTCCAACGACATGGTCAAGGACGTCTCGCGGCTCGTGGAACTGCATCTCCGGTTCCACGGCTACGGAACCGGAGAGTGGACCGACTCGGCGGTGCGTCGGTACGTACGCGACGCAGGCCCACTGTTGGACCGGCTCCACAAGCTCACCCGCTCCGACTGCACCACGCGCAATAAGCGCAAGGCGAGTGCCCTGTCCCGGGCCTATGACGGGCTTGAGGAGCGCATCGCTCAGCTGAAGGAGCAGGAGGAGCTGGACGCGATCCGGCCCGATCTGGACGGCAACCAGATCCAGGAGATCCTGGGTGTTGGTCCCGGCCCCGTGATCGGCAAGGCATACGCGTTCCTGCTGGAGCTGCGCCTGGAGAACGGGCCGATGGAGCATGATGCGGCGGTCGCAGCACTGAAGGAATGGTGGGCGACCGAGGCCGAGCGCGCCCGCTGAGCCTGAAACGGCGCCATGTTTCACGTGAAACATGGCGCCGATCGACGAGCAAGGGGCGATGTTTCACGTGAAACATCGCCCCTCGGAGTATGCGGCTGCTTCCGCGACTACTTCTTGATCTCGTTCAGGCAGAGCACAAACTGCTTGCCCGAGCTGCGCCGGCCGCCGCGCGTCTGCTCGAAGTAACCGACGTCGGCCTTGCCCTCGCAGAGCTTTTGGTCGGTCGTGTCGGCGTGAACCTCGACCACCTTGTAATCGGCCTTCGCGTCACCGCACTTCACGACCTCGAGATCTGGAGTGATCTTGGAGCCGCTGTTGTGCATGCAGTCGCCGACCTTCGCGTTTTCGGCGTCGTCCTGGCTCGTGAAGTAGACGATCGCGAAGACTATGAGGGCGATGACCACGCCGATGATCTTCAGGATGTTCTTGATGCCGAGACCCCGGCGTCCGGACGAGGGCGCCGGGGGCGGCGGCGCCCCCCACTGCTGCTGCGGCGGGTAAGGCTGCGTCGGCTGCTGCTGGGGGTACCCGTATCCCGCCTGAGGCTGCTGCGGGTGGGGCTGCTGCTGCGGATATCCGTAGCCGGGCTGCGGCGGGTACGGCTGCTGAGGCTGCTGTGCGTACGGGTCAGGCTGTCCGTAGGGGCCTGGGCCCTGCTGCGGCGGATAGGTCATGTGGGAGTCCCCCGATTGGCGTGTGCGTCGATCTTTTGACGCGGGCACGCTATATCACCGCGCCAACATGCCTCCAACGGGCCATCGTTGCCGCCACCGCCGCATAGATGACCGCCACCACGACCACCAGCTGAACCGACCGGCCGTCAGGGGGCAGCATCAGTGCGGCGATCGCCGCAGCGCCCACGAAGGCGACGTTGAACAGCACGTCGTACAGGGAGAACACCCGGCCGCGGTAGGCGTCGTCCACGGACGTCTGGATCACAGTGTCCGTGGCGATCTTCGCGCCCTGGGTGATGAGCCCCAGGATGAACGCGGCGACCAGTATCGGCGCGGGCTCGAAGGGCAGCCCCAGGGCCGGCTCGAGGACGGCTGCCACTCCCGCGCACGCCACCACCCAGCCGAACTGGCCGAGTCGGTCGACCGCATACGGAGTGACCACCGCCGCTGCGAAGAATCCGGCGCCCGAGATGAGGATGGCCACACCGAGCAGGGCGAGGCCGTCCGACTCGTTCGCGTACCAGGCGTACCGGCACAGCATCAGCACCATCACGGTCAGGGCGCCGTAGCAGAAGCGCATCAGAGTCATCGCGAACAGCACCTGGGCGGCAGCGCGGCGCTCGGCCAGATGCCGCAGCCCGCCCGCCAGACCGCGTGCCGTCGACGCCAGCGCGGCACCCAGGCGGGGCTGGACCAATTGCTGGTCGGGGCCGAGAAGTTCACGCGCCATCCGCAGCGAGGCAAGCGCCGAGCAGAGATAGAGCACAGCGCCGAGCATCACCACCGCCGCATCGGACTCCTCGGACACCAGGCGTACCGCGAAGGCGAGTCCGCCGCCCGCGGTCGCCGCGAGTGTGCCCGCTGTCGGTGAGAGGGAGTTGGCCATGACGAGTCGGTCCGCGTCGACGACCCGCGGCAGCGCGGCGGAGATACCGGCCAGCACAAAACGATTGACGGCGGTGACTGAGAGGGCCGAGGCGTAGAAGAGCCAGTCGGGTACGGAGAGGAGGATCAGCACCGCGGTGCCGCTCGCGAGGAGGGCCCGCAGGAGATTCCCGTACAGGAAGACCTGCCTGCGCTGCCAGCGGTCCAGCAGGACGCCCGCGAACGGGCCGATCACGGAGTACGGCAGCAGCAGCACGGCCATGGCCGAGGCGATGGCAGCCGGCGAGGTCTGTTTCTCCGGGGAGAACACCACGTACGTGGCAAGCGCGACTTGATAGACGCCGTCGGCCGACTGGGAGAGCAGCCGGACCGTCAGGAGCCGGCGAAAGCCGGCAAGGCGCAGGAGTACGCGCAGATCACGTACGACAGGCATGCGATCAAGCGTCACACACGCCGAGGGTCCCCGGGCGGATTACCCGGGGACCCTCGGCAGACGATCAGCTGAACGCTTAGCGCTCGACCTCGCCCTTGATGAACTTCTCGACGTTCTCGCGAGCCTCGTCGTCGAAGTACTGGACCGGCGGGGACTTCATGAAGTAGGAGGACGCGGAGAGGATCGGGCCGCCGATGCCACGGTCCTTGGCGATCTTCGCGGCGCGCACGGCGTCGATGATGATGCCCGCGGAGTTCGGGGAGTCCCAGACCTCGAGCTTGTACTCGAGGTTCAGGGGCACCTCGCCGAAGGCACGGCCCTCGAGGCGGACGTACGCCCACTTGCGGTCGTCGAGCCAGGCCACGTAGTCCGACGGACCGATGTGGACGTTGTCCTCGCCCATGTCGCGGTCACGGATCTGCGAGGTGACGGCCTGCGTCTTGGAGATCTTCTTGGACTCAAGGCGCTCACGCTCGAGCATGTTCTTGAAGTCCATGTTGCCGCCGACGTTCAGCTGCATCGTGCGGTCCAGGATGACGCCCCGGTCCTCGAAGAGCTTCGCCATCACCCGGTGCGTGATGGTGGCGCCGACCTGGGACTTGATGTCGTCGCCGACGATCGGGACGCCCGCCTCGGTGAACTTGTCCGCCCACTCCTTGGTGCCGGCGATGAAGACCGGGAGGGCGTTGACGAACCCGACCTTGGCGTCGATGGCGCACTGCGCGTAGTACTTCGCAGCGTCCTCGGAGCCGACGGGCAGGTAGCAGACCAGAACGTCGACCTGCTTGTCCTTGAGGATCTGGACGATGTCGACCGGGGCCTCGGCGGACTCCTCGATGGTCTGGCGGTAGTACTTGCCCAGGCCGTCCAGGGTGTGTCCGCGCTGCACGGTGACGCCGGTGTTCGGCACGTCGCAGATCTTGATGGTGTTGTTCTCGCTGGCGCCGATGGCGTCCGCCAGGTCGAGGCCGACCTTCTTGGCGTCCACGTCGAAGGCGGCCACGAACTCGACGTCAGAGACGTGGTAGTCGCCGAACTGGACGTGCATCAGACCCGGCACCTTGCCGGCCGGGTCGGCGTCCTTGTAGAACTCGACGCCCTGCACCAGCGAGGCGGCGCAGTTGCCCACGCCGACGATGGCTACGCGAACCGAACCCATTCCGGTTGCTCCCTGTGTGTTCTCGGTATTCCGGATGAAACCCTGCGGATCGCAGCGCTTCACTTGGCGGTGTCGTCGGACGGATCCGGCGGGGTGGAGCTTCCGGGGGGTGTGCCCCCGGATGACTCGGCACCCCTGTGCCGGGGCAGGCCGCCCGTCTCTCCAGATGTGGTGTCCTGCTGAGCTGAGCTCTCGGGGGCGGGCTGTCGCTGATCCCGCCCCGCTCGCTCGCTCTCAATGAGCTCGTTCAGCCAGCGCACCTCGCGCTCCACGGATTCCATTCCGTGTCGCTGCAGCTCAAGCGTGTAGTCGTCGAGGCGCTCACGGGTGCGCGCCAGCGAGGCGCGCATCTTCTCCAGGCGCTCCTCCAGCCGACTGCGGCGGCCCTCGAGCACCCGCATCCGCACCTCGCGCTCCGTCTGCCCGAAGAAGGCGAAACGAGCCGCGAAGTGCTCGTCCTCCCAGGTGTCCGGGCCGGTGTGCGAGAGCAGTTCCTCGAAGTGCTCCTTACCTTCTGCCGTCAACCGGTAGACGATCTTGGCTCGGCGCCCTGCGAGTGAGGCGGCGAGCGCGTCTTCGGGAGCGCTTCCCGGCTCCTCGATCAACCAGCCGTTGGTAACCAGCGTCTTGAGGCAGGGGTAGAGCGTCCCGTAACTGAAGGCCCGGAAGATTCCCAGCGAGGTGTTGAGCCGTTTCCGCAGCTCATACCCGTGCATCGGGGCCTCACGGAGCAGACCGAGCACGGCGAACTCAAGGATGCCCGAGCGTCTGCTCACCCTTGCCTCCCTCGCCGTCTCGGTCGCCTATGCCGCGCTGATGTATCGACTCGATACATCAGCACGATAGAACGACGTGCCTCCTGCGACAAGAGGGGCCATGGTGAACGGCGTCACATCCTTAATTCACAGGCGGCGATATGCCTGATTTGTGGGGAACTTTGGCGCTGGGCGGGTTTTGACCGTGCGTAGTCTGTGCGCCATGTGCGCCATGCAGACCGCCGGGAACCAAGTGACGCCTGTGTGCGTCCTCGTCGTGGATGCACAGCGGATGAGCCCTTCGCGGGGCTGGTCCGTATTCATTTCGGGGGGACCGGAACTCAACTGCCGCTTCCAGGCGTCTCGCCTGCCCGAGGAGTAGTCGTTCGATGAGCGAGCACCGACGCAAACCGCCGCAGCCGCAGGGTGGCGGGCGTGCCGGGTCCAGGCGCGCTGCCCAGCAGCCCTCCGGCCGCCGCGCAGCCCCGTCCCGGGGTTCCACTTCGGGATCACCCTCCGCTTCGTACGGCGAGGAGCGTCCGTACGGCAGCCGGGCCGAGGCCCGCCGGGCCGCCCAGCGCGGCGGTAGCCGCAGGCGCGTCGACGAAGGCGCGGGCGCCGGTCATGGAGGCCGGGGCGGCGGACGCCGCGGCGGAGGCGGTGGGGGGCATGACGGCCCCGGCCGCGGTCGTGGCGGAGGGCCGTCCAAGAAGCGCCTGATCGACTATCCGCGCCACAACAAGTACGGATGGCGGCGCTGGGTGCCGTCGTGGAAGCTGGTCACCGGGCTCACCCTGGGTTTCATCGGAAGCCTGATGGCCGCGGCGACCATCGCGTACGCGATGGTTGAGGTGCCGGACCCGCAGTTGACCGCCAAGGCGCAGAACAACGTCTACTACTGGGCCGACGGCTCGCAGATGGCCGCCACCGGTGGTGAGATCAACCGGCAGATTGTCCCGATCTCTGAGATTCCCGAGGACATGCAGAACGCGGTGATCTCGGCGGAGAACAAGACATTCAAGAACGACTCGGGCATCGACCCGATGGGCATCGCCCGAGCCTTGAAGAACATGGCCACGGGCGGGCGGACCCAGGGTGGTTCCACGATCACACAGCAGTATGTGAAGAACGCCATGCTCGGTGACCAGTCCCAGACTCTGACCCGGAAGTTCAAGGAGCTGTTCATCTCCATAAGGGTCGGCACGGACCTGGAGAAGCCGGAAATCATGGCCGGCTACCTGAACACGTCGTACTACGGACGCGGTGCGTACGGAATCCAGGCCGCGGCCCGTACCTACTGGGGCAAGGACGCCAAAGATCTGGATGCCGGGCAGTGCGCCTTCCTCGCATCGCTTCTGAAGGGCGCGACCTACTACGACCCCGCCGGCGCCACGGACATCGACGTCACGGCGACGCCGGAGGCGAACACGGCCAGAGCCGTCGAACGCTGGAGCTGGATCCTCGACGAGATGGTCAAGGACCAGCACCTCACTCCCGCGGAGCGGGCCAAGTTCACCAAGTTCAAGATGCCCAACCCGATCACGAAGAAGGCGCAGCTGGGTGGCCAGGTCGGCTATCTGGTCGACCTCGCCAAGTCGTACTTCCTCAACAACAACGACCAGGGCATTGACGCCACCAGGCTCTCCCAGGGCGGCTACGCGATCCATACGACCTTCGACAAGGCCAAGGTCAGGAAGCTCGCGGAGTCGGTCAAGAAGGTCCAGGACGCGAACATCAAGCCCAAGAAGCGCCCCGACACCGACACCCATGTCCAGTTCGGCGGTGCGTCGGTCGATCCGAAGACCGGGGCGATCGTCGCCATCTACGGCGGTGAGAACGCGACCAAGCACTTCACCAACAACGCCAACGAGACCGGTGCCCAGGTCGGATCGACCTTCAAGCCGTTCGTCCTGGCCGCCGCGCTGCGCGACGGGGTCCGCAACCCCGAGCTCGGGCAGGAGCAGGGCACGTCCGAGCGCAAGATCGTCGACCCCGACAAGAGCAGGTACAGCGGCAAGAACAAGCTCAAGATCAAGGACTACGACGGTTCCATCTGGCACAACGAGGAGGGAAAGGAGTGGCTCCAGACGAACGACGGCGGCGAGTCGTACGGGGACATCGATCTGCGTGAAGCCATGGTCCACTCTGCGAACTCGCCCTTCGTGCAGCTGGGCATGGACCTCGGTATCCCGACGGTCCGGCAGTCGGCCATCGACGCGGGTCTGCTCGAGTCCAGCCTGAACAAGTCGAACGTCCCGTCCTTCTCGATCGGTATTTCGTCCCCGAGTGCCATCCGCATGGCCGGTGCCTACGCGACCTTCGCGGCGAACGGCAAGCAGAACGATCCGTTCTCCGTCACCCGCGTCGAAAACGAAGGCAAGACGGTCTTCGAGCACGAGGTGAAGCCCAAGCAGCGCTTCACCACCGCTGTCGCGAGCAATGTGACCGACGTGCTCAGGTCCGTCGTCGACGAGCGCGAGGGCACCGGTAAGAACGCCCGGATTCCCGGCCGTCAGGTCGCGGGCAAGACCGGTACGACCGACGGCAACAAGTCGGCCTGGTTCGTGGGCTACACGCCGCAGTTGTCGACCGCGATCGACATGTACCGCCTCGACGACAACGAGAAGAACAAGAAGCGCAAATTCCTCGAGATGTACGGCACCGGCGGTCAGGACAAGATCCACGGTGCGTCCTTCCCGTCCGAGATCTGGCAGACGTACATGTCGGAAGCGCTCAAGGACCAGCCGGTCGAGCCCTTCCCCGAGCCGGAGCCCATCGACGGTGAGGCCGTCTGGGGCGGCGGCGCCTCCAGCCCGCCGCCGTCGCCGACCGCCACCCCGTCCGGCACCCCGTCCCCGACGCCGTCGAACACGCCGTCCGGCTTCCCGTCCGGAAGGCCCAGCCCGAGCCAGTCCTGCGATCCGTGGAAGGACTTCACCTGCGGCACCACGGGTGGCAATGGCGGCAACGGCAGCGGCGGAAGCACCACCGATCCCACCAGCACGCCGACGATCAGTCCGTCGACATCATCGCCAGGCACGAACGGCAACGGCGGCAATGGCAACGGAGGCTTCATCGGAGGCTCGGGGTAGCGGCCCGTGATCAGCTCCGCGTAACGCCAGGGCCGCCGCACCCGGAACGCACAGCATGTGCGTTCCGGGGCGGCGGCCCTGGCCGTGTCCCCGACTTCGTACGGCAGGATGTGCAGCATGCCCAGCGCAGAAGAGACGAGCGTGTACCAGGACCGGACGCAGCGGCCGGACGTACGGCCCACGCGGCGGGACTCCGTCGCCGCGTCCGGAAGCGAGCTGATCGGCGGTCCGGCAGGCCGCTTCGCCCTGCGCGGCAGCGGTGGCTGGTTCTCGCCCGTACGCGTCGTCGCTCTGGTGGCCATCGGGATGTTTGCGCTGGGCATGGTGCAGAAGATGCCGTGTTACAACTGGGCCTGGTTCAGGGGTACCAGTTCCCAGTACACGCACGCGTGCTACTCCGACATTCCGCACCTCTACGTGGGGCGGGGTTTCTCCGAAGGGCTCATTCCGTACTTCGACCGGCTGCCGGGCGACATGCAGTACCTCGAGTACCCCGTCCTGACGGGGCTGTTCATGCAGGTCGCCTCGTGGCTCAATCTGGCCGGCGGCTCCATTCAGAACCAGGAGCAGACGTACTGGATGGTCAATGCGGGCATGCTGATGATCTGCACCGCGGTCATCGCTGTCTGTGTGGCCCGCACCCACCGCCACCGCCCCTGGGACGCCTTGCTGCTGGCTCTGGCGCCCGCCTTCGCGCTCACCGCAACCATCAACTGGGACCTGCTGGCGGTGGCCCTCACGGCCGCCGCGATGCTGATGTGGTCACGGGGCCGGGCACTGGCCTTCGGCATCCTCATCGGGCTGGCGACCGCTGCCAAGCTCTATCCCGTACTGCTGCTGGGCCCGCTGCTGCTGCTGTGCTGGCGGGCCGGTAAATGGCGGGAGTTCGCCACGGCGGCGCTCGGCGCGGCAGGCGCCTGGCTGGTTGTGAACCTGCCAGTGATGCTGATGGCGCCCGAGGGGTGGAAGAAGTTCTACACCTTCAGCCAGGAGCGGCAGGTCGACTTCGGCTCGTTCTGGCTGATCATCACGCAGCGCACGGGCGAGCCGCTCGATGTCGACTCGGTGAACACCTACGCGACGCTGCTGATGCTCCTGGCCTGCGCCGGAATCGCGGCGCTGGCGCTCGGGGCGCCCAGGCGGCCACGCTTCGCGCAGCTCGTGTTCCTGGTCGTCGCCGCGTTCATCCTCACGAACAAGGTCTACTCGCCGCAGTACGTACTGTGGCTGATTCCGCTCGCCGCGCTGGCCAGGCCGCGCTGGCGGGACTTCCTGATCTGGCAGGCCTGCGAGGTCATGTACTTCCTGGGCATCTGGATGTATCTCGCGTACACCACGAGCCCCAAGCACCAGGGGCTGCCGCCGGAGGGCTACCAGCTGGCGATCGCTCTGCATCTGCTGGGGACGCTGTATCTGTGCGCGGTGGTCGTACGGGACATCCTGATGCCGGAGCGGGACGGCGTACGGCAGGACGGGTCGGACGACCCGTCGGGCGGTGTGCTCGACGGGGCCGAGGACATCTTCGTGGTGGGACGGGCGGCCCATCCGCCGCGGCATGCGGCGCACGCGGTGGATGGACCCAGAGTCGAGTGGGGGACGCAGCCCAAGACGCCCGGAGACGCCCGCCCGTCGGCCTAAGGCAGCCTCGGGCGGCCCGGACCCCGGGCCACCGCTTTCGTACGGCCTAGTGGTCCACGAGGCGGTCGAACTGCGTCGTCGTGTGGCGCAGATGAGCCACCAGCTCGTCGCCCACCTTGGGCTCCTGGGAGTCCGCGGGCACGAAGAGGATCGAGACCTGCATGTGCGGGGGCTCGGCGAACCAGCGCTGCTTGCCCGCCCACACGAAGGGCGAAAGGTTCCGGTTGACGGTCGCGAGGCCCGCGCGTGCGACGCCCTTGGCGCGCGGCATCACACCGTGCAGGGCTTTCGGGGCCTCCAGGCCGACGCCGTGGGACGTACCGCCCGCGACCACCACCAGCCAGCCGTCGGACGCGGCCTTCTGCTGGCGGTACCCGAAGCGGTCGCCCTTGGCGACGCGGGTGACGTCGAGGACCGCGCCGCGGTACTCCGTCGCCTCGTGGTCGCCCAGCCACAGCCGCGTGCCGATGCGGGCGCGGAAGCGGGTCTGGGGGAACTGCTGCTGGAGTCGGGCCAGTTCCTCGGCGCGAAGGTGGCTGACGAACATGGTGTGCAGCGGCAGCCGGGCAGCACGCAGGCGGTCCATCCAGCCGATGACCTCCTCGACCGCGTCGGAGCCGTCCGTACGGTCGAGCGGCAGATGCAGGGCGAAGCCTTCGAGCCGTACATCCTCGATGGCGGCATGCAGCCGGCCCAGGTCCTGCTCACTGACGCCGTGGCGCTTCATGGAGCTCATGCACTCGATGACGACCCGTGCGCCCACCAGCGCGTGCACACCGTCGACCGACGAGACGGAACGGATGACGCGGTCGGGCAGCGGAACCGGCTCCTCACCCCGGCGGAAGGGTGTGAGGACCAGGAGATCGCCGCTGAACCAGTCCTTGATCCGGGCCGCTTCATAGGTGGTGCCGACGGCCAGCATGTCGGAGCCGAAGCGGGAGGCCTCCTCCGAGAGGCGCTCGTGACCGAAGCCGTAGCCATTGCCCTTGCAGACCGGTACGAGGCCGGGGAACTGGTCGATCACGGACTTCTGGTGCGCCCGCCAGCGCGCGGTGTCGACGTAGAGGGAGAGCGCCATGGCCGGCCCGGAACCTTTCTGGTGGCTGCGGTGTATCAGAGGTATGAGCGAGATCTACGAGATTACGGCGTCGCCCGTGAAGAGGTCGGCCGCATCGTCAGCGTCGCGACATGTAGATGTCGAGCGCCTTGTGCAGCAGCTTGTTGAGCGGGAAGTCCCATTCGCCGACGTACTCGACGGCTTCGCCGCCCGTGCCGACCTTGAACTGGATCAGACCGAAGAGATGGTCGGTCTCGTCGAGCGAGTCGCTGATGCCGCGAAGGTCGTAGACGGTCGCGCCCATCGCGTAGGCGTCGCGAAGCATCCGCCACTGCATCGCGTTCGAGGGCCGGACCTCGCGGCCGATGTTGTCGGAGGCGCCGTAGGAGTACCAGACGTGCCCGCCGACGACCAGCATGGTGGCCGCGGACAGGTTCACGCCGTCGTGCCGCGCGAAGTACAGCCGCATGCGGTTGGGGTCCTCGTTGTTCAGGACCGTCCACATGCGCTGGAAGTACGAGAGGGGGCGCGGCCGGAAGTGGTCGCGTACAGCAGTGATCTCGTACAGCCTCTGCCACTCGGCCAGGTCGTCATAACCACCCTGGACGACCTCGACGCCGGCCTTCTCGGCCTTCTTGATGTTGCGTCGCCACAGCTGGTTGAAGCCCTTGAGGACATCGTCGAGCGAACGGTTCGCCAGCGGCACCTGATAGACGTACCGCGGTTGTACGTCACCGAAGCCGGCACCGCCGTCCTCGCCCTGCTGCCATCCCATCTTCCGCAGCCGGTCGGCCACTTCGAAGGCGCGGGGCTCGATGTGCGTCGCCTCGACATCGCGCAGGCGCTTCACATCCGGGTCCTGGATGCCGGCCTTGATCGCCGGTGCGTCCCAGCGGCGGATGACCACCGGGGGGCCCATCTTCACGGAGAAGGCGCCCTGCTGCTTGAGGTGGGCGAGCATCGGCTGCAGCCAGTCGTCCAGGTTCGGGGCGTACCAATTGATCACCGGGCCTTCGGGCAGGTACGCGAGGTAGCGCTTGATCTTGGGCAGCTGGCGGTACAACACCAGGCCCACGCCCACCAGTTCACCGCTCCTGTCGAACCAGCCCAGGTTCTCCGACCGCCATTCGGTCTTCACATCAGCCCATGCCGGGACCTGGCAATGACTGGCCGAGGGCAGGGTCTGGATGTACGCCAGATGCTGCTCTCGGCTGATGGTCCTCAGGGTCAGGCTCATGCGGGGCGCTCCTCGGCAGGTGTGTCCCCATGGGTACAGGGGCTCCGGCTCTCGCGCCGAAGCCTACTGGGCCGTGGGAACGCCCCGCGTTGCCGTGGGAGAACGGGGCTAGTAGCCGATCAAGCCACCGAAGAGCCCGCCGTCTGCCATGGCGAGGTAGAAGCCGAAGGCGGAGGCGCCGAGTCCGAGGATCAGGAGGAAGCGTTCACGGGTCGTGGCCGAGATGAACTGGCCGTATGCGCCCGTGAGAACTCCGATGAGACCGGACCAGGAGCTGAGGATATGAAGGTTGTCGAACTGCGCCGTCGTGAACGACAGCGCGCCCAGCACCAGGGTCACCACCATCAGAGTGTCCTGGAGCGGATGGGGTTTGCCGTCCGTGGCGAAGAGAGAGCCTGTGGGGTTCGGTCGCATTGTTTGTGCCATGAAGCACCTCCTGGCGGTCCGGAACGCGGCACACTGTGACGCCGCGCACACCCGATGCGTACAGGGTGCGGCCCGTGACCACCGGATTTCAACCGGAAGCACGTCTGCGGGTAGTCTGAACGGTCTGCACCGGTGTCTGTCCAGGCCAGAGACGATCCCCCGGGATTGTCAGTGGCGGCGGCTACCGTTGCTTACGCATCACGACCCTCCTGCCACGGAACGACCGTGGCCGCTGAGTCCAAAGGAGGTGGGTTCCACATGCGTCACTACGAGGTGATGGTCATCCTCGACCCCGATCTCGAGGAGCGCGCTGTCTCCCCGCTGATCGAGAACTTCCTCTCCGTCGTCCGTGAGGGCAACGGAAAGGTTGAGAAGGTCGACACCTGGGGCCGTCGTCGTCTCGCTTACGAGATCAAGAAGAAGCCCGAGGGCATCTACTCGGTCATCGACCTGCAGGCCGAGCCTGCGGTCGTCAAGGAGCTCGACCGCCAGATGAACCTGAACGAGTCGGTCCTCCGGACCAAGGTCCTCCGTCCCGAGACCCACTGAGCACCTAGCTCAGAGGTCATCGGGTTTCGAGTAGCAGCAAGCAGCCAGCAGCAATCCCGCCGAGAGGTTCACCCATGGCAGGCGAGACCGTCATCACGGTCGTCGGCAATCTCGTCGACGACCCCGAGCTGCGCTTCACCCCCTCCGGTGCGGCGGTCGCGAAGTTCCGTGTCGCGTCCACTCCCCGCATCTTCGACAAGCAGACCAATGAGTGGAAGGACGGCGAAGGCCTGTTCCTCACCTGCTCGGTCTGGCGTCAGGCGGCGGAGAACGTCGCGGAGTCGCTTACGCGAGGCATGCGCGTCGTCGTGCAGGGCCGGCTGAAGCAGCGGTCCTACGAGGACCGCGAGGGCGTCAAGCGCACGGTCTATGAACTGGACGTCGAGGAAGTCGGCCCCAGCCTCAAGAACGCCACGGCCAAGGTCACCAAGACCACCGGTCGCGGTGGCCAGGGTGGCTACGGCGGCGGTCAGCAGCAGGGCGGCGGCAACTGGGGCGGCGGTCCCAGTGGCGGTGGCCAGCAGCAGGGCGGCGGCGGTGCACCCGCCGACGACCCCTGGGCCACCAGCGCGCCGGCCGGCGGCGGCCAGCAGCAGGGCAGTGGGGGCAGCTGGGGCGGAAGCTCCGGCGGTTCCGGCGGCGGCTACTCGGACGAGCCTCCCTTCTAAGGGCTGCTCGTACCCCACTTCTTGATCACACAGGAGATACACCATGGCGAAGCCGCCTGTGCGCAAGCCGAAGAAGAAGGTCTGCGCTTTCTGCAAGGACAAGACCGTATACGTGGACTACAAGGACACGAACATGCTGCGGAAGTTCATTTCCGACCGCGGCAAGATCCGTGCCCGCCGCGTTACCGGCAACTGCACGCAGCACCAGCGTGACGTCGCCACGGCCGTGAAGAACAGCCGTGAGATGGCGCTGCTGCCCTACACGTCCACCGCGCGATAAGGGAAGGGTGACCGAATCATGAAGATCATCCTCACCCACGAGGTCTCTGGCCTCGGTGCTGCCGGCGACGTCGTTGACGTCAAGGACGGCTACGCTCGCAACTACCTGGTCCCGCGTGGTTTCGCGATCCGCTGGACCAAGGGTGGCGAGAAGGACGTGGCGCAGATCCGCCGCGCCCGCAAGATCCACGAGATCGCGACGATCGAGCAGGCCAATGAGATCAAGGCCCGGCTCGAGGCCGTGAAGGTGCGTCTGGCTGTTCGCTCCGGCGACGCCGGCCGTCTCTTCGGCTCCGTCACCCCGGCCGACATCGCCTCGGCGATCAAGACCGCCGGTGGTCCGGACGTCGACAAGCGTCGCGTTGAGCTCGGTTCGCCGATCAAGACCCTGGGCTCGCACCAGGTGTCCGTGCGTCTGCACCCCGAGGTCGCCGCAAAGCTGGGCGTCGAGGTCGTCGCCGCGTAACGCTGCGCTCGGCTGATTAGTACGAAGGGCTGTACCCCGTGGGGTACAGCCCTTCTGCTGTGCGTTCAGCAAAGTTTCACGTGAAACAGCAAGTTTCACGTGAAACATCGACGCTCAGCGGGTCACGGTTCAGCGGGTCGCGCCAGTGACGATCCAGCGGCCGGAGCGCGCTCGCTGCCAGAGCGTCAGCATGCGGACCGTCATCATCAGCGTCATGGCCCACCACAGGGCGGTCAGTCCGCCGCCCAGCGCAGGAATGAGCAGGGCCACCGGCGCGAAGACCGCCAGGGTCAGCAGCATTGCCCCGGCCAGGTAGGGGCCGTCGCCTGCTCCCATCAGTACGCCGTCGAGGATGAAGACCACGCCCGCGATCGGCTGGGAGACGGCAACGACCAGCAGGGCCGGGAGAAGGGTGTTGTGCACGGCCGAGTCGCTGCTGAACAGGGGGATGAGGAGTGGCCGCGAGACCACGACCAGGATGCCGAGCACCACACCGGAGACGACGCCCCACTGCACCATCCGGCGGCAGGCCTGACGGGCGCCCTCGGCGTCGCCCGCACCGAGATAGCGGCCGATGATCGCCTGTCCGGCGATGGCGATCGCATCGAGCGCGAAGGCCATCAGGCTCCACAGGGAGAGAACGATCTGATGGGCCGCGATTTCGGTGTCACCGAGGCGGGCAGCCACGGCGGTGGCGATCATCAGGACGGCACGCAGCGAGAGAGTGCGGACGAGGAGGGGGACGCCGGCTTGGGCGCCGGCCCGTATGCCGGCGGCGTCGGGACGCAGTGAGGCGCCGTGCCGTCGGGCTCCTCGTACGACGACGATCAGAAAGGCGGCGGCCATGGCGGCCTGTGCGATGACGGTGCCCCAGGCGGAGCCGGCGATGCCGAGGCCGGCACCGTAGACGAGTCCTGCGTTGAGTGCCGCGTTGGCAGCAAAGCCGCCTATGGCTACGTACAGCGGGGTCCGGGTGTCCTGGAGGCCTCGCAGTACTCCGGTGGCGGCCAGCACGATCAGCATCGCTGGGATGCCGAGGCTGGAGATCCGGAGGTAGGTGGTGGCGTACGGGGCGGCGGTGTCGGAGGCCCCGAAGGCATGGACGAGCCAGGGCGCCGTGGGCAGGGTGACGGCGACAACGGCGACGCCGAGAAGCAGCGCGAGCCAGATGCCGTCCATCCCCTGGCGGATGGCGGCGGCGAGATCGCCCGCGCCGACGCGGCGGGCGACGGCGGCCGTGGTGGCGTAGGCGAGAAAGACGAAGACGCTCACGGCGGTCATGAGCAATGCCGCCGCGACTCCCAGACCGGCGAGTTGTGGTGTGCCGAGATGGCCGACGATGGCGCTGTCGACCATCACGAAGAGCGGCTCGGCGACGAGGGCGCCGAAGGCGGGGAGGGCGAGTGCGACGATCTCTCGGTCGTGGCGTCGCCGGAGAGCCTTCGGTGCCGTCGGAGCCTGAGTCATGGCGGCAATCTAATCTTCCACAGGTAAGAGATGCAACTGTCTTGCAGTCCTTACCGATGGTCAATATAGGGGCTCGACTGTGTGCCGTTTGTTCTGATCTTGATCCAGTCGGCAAAGTTTTTCTCCCCCACAGCCGGTGGACGGAGAAATTCCAGGTCAGGGCATGTGTGGCGGGATGGTTATGACTTTGTCCACAGTGCTGTCCCCCGGTCCGTGCACAGGTTCCGGAGGGTTCTCCACAGCATCTGGACCTTCGTCCACATGGCCTGTGGATAACCAGATTGGCTGACGGTGCAGACGGGCCTACCGTGGACCGTCGCCCGACGCGCCCGAAGCGGAGTCTGGCCGTTCGTTTTGTCAGTGTCGTGCCGTAGAAAGAGTGGCACGGCGAGGTCCGCGGGGCGGACGGGAGGAGGTGGCCCGGGTGAGCATTTCCGAGCCCTTGGACGACCCCTGGGCAGCCGACGGCGGTCCCAGCGAACGTCCTTCCGTCTCCCGCCAGCGCCGCGGCGAAGGCCGCGGTGGCCGCGAAGACCAGCACGAGCGGGGCAGGGACACCGGGGGCTGGGACGGCGGTTCCCCCGGCTTCGAGCGCGTGCCTCCGCAGGACCTGGACGCAGAGCAGTCCGTCCTCGGCGGCATGCTCCTCTCCAAGGACGCCATCGCTGATGTCGTGGAGATCATCAAGGGCCATGACTTCTACCGGCCCGCTCACGAGACCGTCTACACGGCGATCCTCGACCTCTATGCCAAGGGCGAGCCGGCCGACCCCATCACCGTCGCCGCCGAACTGGTCAAGCGGGGCGAGATCACCAGGGTCGGTGGTGCGCCGTACCTGCACACCCTGGTCCAGTCGGTCCCGACCGCGGCCAACGCCTCGTACTACGCGGAGATCGTCCATGAGCGCGCGGTGCTGCGGCGCCTCGTGGAGGCGGGCACCAAGATCACGCAGATGGGATACGCGGCGGACGGAGATGTCGACGAGATCGTCAACTCCGCCCAGGCCGAGATCTATGCCGTCACCGAGCAGCGCACCAGTGAGGACTATCTGCCGCTCGGCGACATCATGGAGGGCGCGCTCGACGAGATCGAGGCGATTGGGTCACGCAGTGGCGAGATGACCGGTGTTCCCACCGGGTTCACGGACTTCGACTCCCTCACCAATGGCCTGCACCCGGGCCAGATGATCGTCATCGCGGCACGTCCCGCCATGGGTAAGTCCACGCTGGCGCTGGACTTCGCCCGTGCCTGTTCCATCAAGAACAACCTGCCGAGCGTGATCTTCTCCCTCGAAATGGGCCGCAACGAGATCGCGATGCGTCTGCTGTCCGCCGAGGCCCGAGTGGCGCTGCACCACATGCGCTCGGGAACGATGACGGACGACGACTGGACCCGGCTCGCGCGCCGTATGCCGGATGTGTCGCAGGCCCCGCTCTATATCGACGACTCCCCGAACCTCTCGATGATGGAGATCCGGGCGAAGTGCCGACGCCTCAAGCAGCGCAATGGTCTGAAGCTGGTCGTCATCGACTATCTGCAGTTGATGCAGTCCGGTGGTTCGAAGCGCGCGGAGAGCCGTCAGCAGGAGGTCTCGGACATGTCCCGAAACCTCAAGCTGCTGGCGAAGGAGCTGGAGCTCCCGGTGATCGCGCTGTCGCAGCTGAACCGTGGTCCCGAGCAGCGTACGGACAAGAAGCCGATGGTCTCCGACCTGCGTGAATCAGGCTCCATCGAGCAGGACGCCGACATGGTCATCCTGCTGCACCGCGAGGATGCGTACGAGAAGGAGTCACCGCGCGCGGGCGAGGCGGACCTGATCGTCGCCAAGCACCGTAACGGCCCGACGGCGACGATCACGGTCGCCTTCCAGGGGCACTACTCCCGCTTCGTGGACATGGCACAGACCTGACCCAGGAGCAGTGCGGGATCCCGAGCTGCGGTACGCGGGCTGACGGCACTGACACGATGCCGATGCCCACCGTTGTCATTACCGATGCCGAGCTCATCCTGCGCTGGATCGACATCCACCCCGACTGCACCGCTCGCAGTGAGCCGGCCGCCGTCCTCGCGGCCCTTGACGCGGCCCAGTAGGACACGAACTCCCGGCATTGCCCGGGCCTCTTGGAGTACCGGTCCCGGACCTCGCCGGACGGCCGACCGCGAGACGCGCGCTCAATATCCTTGAGGGTCCATGAACCGGGGAGCGGTCGCTCCAGGCCTCATTGCTCGTGCTGGCTGGTGTCGGGGCTGTTGCCGAGGACGTTGTCGATGTAGGCCGCGAGCGCGGAGCGCAGGGCTTCGGGCGCCATCTTCTGATCGTCGATCAGGTGGGCCACGAGGTCGGCACGGATGGCGGCCAGCAGTGCGTGTGCGGTGAAATCAGCGTTGTGGACGCCGGGCACGTGCTCCAGTGCCACGCGGAGGATTTCATGCCACCAGCCGTAGTGCGCGGCCTGGTAGGGGCTGCTGAGCCCGGCGTCCTCCGCGGCCGACATCAGGCGCCGGTTCTCGATCTTGAAGCGCAGCGAGGCGTTGAGGAGGTCCAGCACCTGCTGCCGCGGTGAGGACCCGCCTGCATCCTGTGCTTCTCGCACGGCTTGCTGCAGGGGTTCGAGGCGGGAGGCGATCACGGCGCCGATCAGGCCGGCACGGTCGCCGAAGCGGCGGAAGAGGGTGCCTTTGCCCACACCCGCGGCCGCGGCGATGTCGTCCATCGACACGCTGTGGGGGCTGCTGCTGTGGGCGAACAGGGCGTCGGCGGCAGCCAGGATCGCTTCTCGGTTGCGTAGGGCGTCCGCGCGCTCTGTGCGCTGGGCCACGGGTCCTCCTTGGTCTTCGGCCTGTCCCGGCCCCCCGGAATGGTATCGGTGGGTTCGCGTCAGCAGTGGCTCGCGCCCGGCTGCCCTTCCCGCATGCAGGGACGGGCAGCCGAGCGGTCCGCGTGACGCGAAACGGGTCTGACCGTGTCGTCGAGCCAGTCGAAGATGCGCGCCACCGAAAGACGGAGGGCGCCCGGGTGGCAGTGGGCGTCGGCGCCTTCTTCCTCGGTGAAGCTCAGGAGTGTCTTCGGTGCGGTGAGGTGCCGGTACAGCTTGCGCGGATCGGATTCCTCGGTGGCGGAGTAGTACAGGTCGTTGGTCGCCTCACACACCAGCACGGGGCAGGTGATGTTCGCGGCGCTCCCGTCCCTGAAGTTGTAGCGGGCGTACTCGGCAAGGAACTCCCGGTCCGTCGAGGTCCCGGTGACGTAGCGGCCGTGGTCGAAGGCCCAGCGCATGATCGGGCTCTCGGCGCGGGCGGCGGCGATCATCCGGTCCAGTTCCTCGTCGTGCTCGGCTGCCGCGCGCCGGACGGCTTCTTCGTGCGACAGCGGGAGGTGAGCGGTCAGAGCGGAGACGGCGTCAAAGACACCGTCGACGGCGACAACGGCTGCCAGGCGCGGCTCGTAAGCCGCCGCGCGGGGCGCGAGATAGCCGCCGAGACTGACGCCGAGCAGCGCGATGCGGGCCGGATCGACGCCCGGTTCCTTGGTGAGGAAGTCCAGGACGGGACCGACCACGTTCTCCCAGTCCGGACGGAAGGTCGTCCCGTCCCGGTGGATGGCTGAGGGCTGCCCGGGGCCGTCGAACGTCAGGACGTGGTAGCCGCGTTCCTGTCCGCCGAGTGCGCCGAAGAAGTGCAGTTCCTCGGCTGCGCCGTCGAATCCGTTGTGCATCACCAGTGCCGGCTTCGGGCCCTCGCCCGCCGCCCGGTAGAAGTAGCCGCGCAGGACGCTGTCCTGGTAGGGGATCTCCACGGGCGTGATGTCGGTGAAGTGGGCGACGGCGTCGTGGAAGCAGGCGACGCTGCGCTCGTAGGCATGGTCGATGCGCGGGTCGTCGGGGTTGCCGTGGAGGAAGAACTCGGCCGCCCGGTAGTAGCTGGAGGCGCGCAGCAGTCCGTCGCGGGCGCTGATGGGGTGGCTCCCGCGCGCCTCGGTCTCCAGGCGCCCGGCAGTGGACAGCCACGCGTCGTGCCAGCCGTCGTAGTCGCCGGGGGTGACGCGGGAGGCGGTGGCCACGACTTCGCCGACGTCCGAGCCGCCGTAGGCGGCGAGACCGAGGTTGCGCAGGGTCTCGAACCAGAACGCCGGGTCGTCGTGGAACATCAGCTGCTTCAAGACACCTCCCTTTCAACGAAGGCACGGAAGGTGCCCGGGGGGCGCCCGGTGAGGCGCTGGACGGTGTCCGAGGTGCGGTCCTCGGCCCCCTCTGCGATGGCGACGTCCAGGCCGGCCAGCATCGTGGCGAACTCCAGCGGTATCTCGGCCGCCCAACGGTCGCGCAGCTGTTCAAATGTCAGCTGCCGGTGCACCACCGGGCGACCCGTGACCTCGGCGATGGTCGCTGCGACGTCGGCGTAGCTCAGCGTCTGCGGCCCGGTGAGGATCAGGTCGGTGTTGGGGGCCTGATCGTCGGTCAGGGCGCGTACGGCGACGGCGGCGATGTCCTCCGCGTCGATGAACCCGACGCGGCCGTCTCCCGAGGCCGACATGATGGCGCCCTCTTCGGCGATGCTGCGCGCGTGGGGGGTGGAGCCGGTGAAGTTCTGCATGAACCAGGAGGGCCGCAGCACCGCCCACTGCTCGAACAGGCCGGGCAGGGCCTGGTGGACCCGTCCCACCGCCGGACCGCCTGCGGGGATCGCCGACGAGCTGAGCAGCACCGCGCGGTGCACGCCGGCCGCGCGGGCCCGGCGGAGGAAGGGCAGCATGGCCTCGGCCGGGTCCGAGGATCCGATGGGCGGGATGAGGTAGACGCGGTCGACGCCGTCGATGGCCTCGCCCCAGGTCGCGGGTTCGTTCCAGTCGAAGCGGACAGCCTGGGTGCCCTCCGCCGGGGTGGCGCTTCGGCCGGCGGCCTTGACGCGGTGGCCCTCGGCGATCAGGCCGGCGGCGACGCGGTGGCCGGTGGTGCCGGTGGCCCCGATGACAAGGGTGGCGCTGGGGGTGCTCATCAGTTCGCTCCTGCGAAGTCGGCGCCGGGCTGCTGAACGGCGAGGGGGTTCCAGTAATCGCGGTAGGAGGTGATGCGCTGGTCTTTGACCGTGACCACGGCGATGTAGGTCATGTCGAAGGGGCTGTCGGTCTCCACCAGGCGGCCGACCCCACGCATCTCGACCACGATCGTCTCGGCGTCGGTGGTCTGGTGGATCTTCACGTCGGGGAAGTCGTGGAGGTCGACGTGGTCGGGGTAGTGGCGCATGTAGTCACCGACCGCGGTCTTGCCGTCCAGCCGCTTGGGCCAGCCTTCGGGCGCGAAGGGGAACTCGAGGACGCCATTGTCGTCCCACAGGTCCACCCAGCCGGGGATGTCCTTCTCCAGCAGCAGTTGCAGGCCGTGGCGGTACAGCTCGGAAGGCGTCATGGGCATGGTCATGATCAAGGTTTCCGTTTCCGCTCGAGGATGCAGCGATCCTGACCCGTCGGGACATCGCCTCTCGTCATGAGATGGGCGATACCTCCCGCGATGGTGGTTCCTCGCGACAGGCTGTTCGAACATATTCGGACCGACAGTCCGCATAGCTGGATCGTACGGACCGCCGGTCCGCTTTGCAAGCCTGAGCCGGTGGCCGCTGCCCGGACGACGTTCGTTACGGACGGCTTCTCGTCCGCGCGCCGCGTAATGTCACGTCATGCGCTCGACGTGACGTGGCGGCCCAGATAGACCTGCCTCATGACCTCTTGTTATGACGAGCTCCTTCCTGCCACGCGGCGGGCGCTGTTTCATCGCATCGCCGTTGCCCAGTCCGAAGGGCGCGCGCCCTCCCTTGTCGCCGGGGTGCAGCGCGACGGGCAGCTCGTGTGGTCGGGCTCCCGCAGCTCGGTCGACGGACATGCGCCGGACGCCGACACCCAGTACCGCATCGGCTCCATCACCAAGACCTTCACGGCCGTCCTGGTGCTGAGGCTGCGGGACGAAGGTCTGCTCGACCTGAACGACCCGCTGGAGCAGCACCTTCCCGGCACCGGGGTCGGGGACGTGACCATCGCTCAGTTGCTCGGTCACAGCGCCGGCCTGAGCGCGGAGACCACGGCGCCGTGGTGGGAGCGCACGCCTGGCTCGCTGCGCCCCGAACTCGCCGACGTTCTCGGAGACCAGTCGCGGATGCATCCGGTCGGGCGGCGCCACCATTACTCCAACCCCGGCTACACCGTTCTGGGTTCACTGATCGAGGCGGTACGGAAGGCCTCCTGGGAGGACGTCCTGCGGAGCGAGATCCTGGAACCGCTGGGCCTGCGCCGTACGAGCGCGCGGCCCGAGGCCCCTCATGCAGGTGGCTGGGCGGTGCATCCCTGGGCCGATGTGATGCTCCCCGAACCTTCCGAGGACCTTGGTCTGATGGCCCCGGCCGGACAGCTCTGGTCGACCGCCGCCGACCTCTGCCGCTTTGCTGCGTTCCTCGCCGAGGGCGACGAGCGCGTGCTGAGCGCGGCGTCCGTGCGGGAGATGAGGACGCCGTCCGTGCCGGCCGAGGCCGGGGAGTGGGACAGCACCTACGGCCTGGGGATGCAGATCGTACGGAAGGACGGCCGCACCCTTGTCGGGCATACGGGCTCGTTGCCCGGCTTCCTCGCTGGGCTCTGGGTGAGCGTGGACGACGGCATCGCGGCCGTCGCGCTCGCCAACGCCACCTCGGGGCCGTCCGCCGGGGCCGTGGCCGCCGATCTCGTCCGGATCGTGGCCGAGGCCGAACCGCGTATCCCCGATCCCTGGCGGCCGCTGCCGGAGGTCGACCACGCGCTGCTCGAGCTGACCGGGCCCTGGTACTGGGGGACTCAATCCTTCGGGCTGCGTCTGGTCGCCGACCGAGGCGTGGAACTGCAGCCGCTCGGCGGTCCCGGCCGCGGGTCGCGTTTCGCCGCGGAGGCAGATGGGACCTGGACCGGACTCACCGGCTACTACGCGGGGGAGACGCTTCGTGCGGTGCGGCTCGAGGACGGCTCGGTGAGCCATCTCGATCTGGCCTCGTTCGTCTTCACGCGTGAGCCGTATGAACCGGGGGCGGCTGTTCCGGGTGGCGTGGACAAGGAGGGCTGGCGCGGACTCAAGGCGTGAGACGGAGCTGATGTTTCACGTGAAACGGGAGCGAGGAGGATCCCGGGCCCGCTTCAGGCGGTCAACTCCCGCTCCAGCGGGGTACGGAAGCGCGGCGTAATCCGGGCTTCGGCCACCCAGCCCGACAGCCGCGAGGCCTCTGCTGCGATGGCGGCGGTGGCCTCAGAGCCGGGGTCCGTCAGCAGCCGCCAGACGATCTCACCGTCCGCGCGCTGAGCCCAGCCGCCGATGATCTGCCCGTTCCACCACACCGTGGGTCCGACATTGCCCGAGCGGTCGAAGAGCGCCACGCTGTGGTCCGCGGTCAGGTGGAAGCGGCGGTCGGCCCAAGCCATGGCGCTCGGGTCGAGCGCGGGCAGCAGGGCGGCCCAGGGTTCCAGGGGCTCCTCGGATGCCGTGTCGCCGGGAGCCACATAACCGGTGCCCTCAGAGAGGTCGACCTCCTCCGCCCCGGCGGCAGCCAGTGCCTTGCGCAAGTCTGCGAGGCTCCACCCCGTCCACCACTTGAGGTCGGACTCGGTGGCCGGTCCGTACGACTGGAGCCAGCGTCGCGCCAGTTCGGACCATGCCTCGGTGGGCGACAGCGTGGGCCAGGGGTCGCCTGCCGTCCAGCGGAACTGGCTGGAGGTCCAGGAGCCGCGCGGCCGGTCCCGCCGGATGCGGCAGTCCGCGGCGAGCAGCCGGATCACACGGGTGGCGACGCCCTGCACCGTCTCGTACTTCTTGCCGGGGAAGACCGTGATCTTTGTCTTCAGTGCGGGCACGTCGGTGGAGAGCTGGCTGCCGGTGGCGGAGCCACGCGTGGCGATGGCGGCGAGTACCGCTTCCTCTGCCTCGGCCAGCCAGGTCTCGTCCAGACCGTTCGCGTCCTCCTCCAGGTGGCTGAGCAGTGTCCTGCGCTCCTTGGCCGCGATGGCGCGAGCGGTGGAGGCGTCGACATACGGGGCGAGTTCGGCGGAGACCGCGAAGAGCGTGCGCCGCATGGAGAGGAGCCGGACCAGCGTCACGTCCTCGTACAGAGACTGCTCCACTGCCTGGACGCTCGGGTCGTTGAGGCGTGCGCAGGCGGAGAGGAAGACGGTCGCGGCATCGGTGGCATGCAGCGCGACGAGCGCGTCGGCGACCGCCACCGGTGAGTCGGCTCGTACGGACGGAGCCAGCAGATGGCGGCGGCCGAGCCGGATGCGGCGCTGCTCGTCACTGATCCGGTGCACGCTGAACTCCCTTGGTCAGAGGAGGAGTTTGAAACCTGCATGGGATGCCTCGAAGCCGAGCCGCTCGTAGAAGCGGTGGGCTTCGGTGCGGGAGGTATCGGAGGTCAGTTGCACCAACTGGCAGTTCTGGCGGCGGGATTCGTCGATGGCCCACTCGATGAGACGGGTGCCCAGACCGAGGCCGCGTTCGTCGGCGTGGATCCGTACGCCCTCGATGATCGAGCGGGTCGAGCCGCGCCGGGAGAGCCCCGGGACGATCGTGAGCTGGAGGGTCCCGACGACCTGGTCCGAGCGCACGGCCACGGCCTGGATCTGGTTCGGGTCCTGGCTCAGCCGCTCGAAGGCGGCGGTGTACGGGGCGAGGTCGTCCGGCGATTCGCGCTGCGCGCCCAGCGGGTCGTCGGCGAGCATCGCCACGATCGCCGGGATGTCGTCGAGAACCGCGGGCCGTATGTCCAGATCGCTCATGGTCCGCAGATTACGCGGGGACCCGCAGTTCCTCGACGGCCTGTACCAGGGGAGCGAACTCAGGGTTCTTGGCCGCCTCGTCGAGGGCCTCGCGCAGCGCTGCGTCATTGGACGGCCGGGCCTCGGCGAGCAGGGCCAGACCGGACTCGGTGACATCGGTGTAGATACCGCGGCGGTCGGTGTCGCAGAGATAGCGGGTCAGCAGGCCGCGGTCCTCGAGCCGGGTGACGAGCCGGGTGGTGGCGCTCTGGCTGAGGACGACGGCGTCCGCCACCTGCTTCATCTGCAGATGGCCGCCGGGGCCGCTGTGCTGGCGGCTGAGGACATCGAGGAGGGAGTACTCGCGCATGCTCAGGCCGTGCTTGTTCTCCAGGGCGCGCTCGACGTGTGCCTCGATCTTCCCGTGGAGCAGAGAGAGGGCGCACCAGCTCTGGGAGAGCGCGGTGAGTGCGGGGTCGGTCGCGGTCATCTGTCTTCCTCCTCCGTGCCGGAGCGGCTCTGCCCAGGATAGACGACGAACGCAATAGTCCGCGTTTGCAATTATCTCGCCTGCCCAAAGGCTAGCCCGCGGCCACCGACAGCGGCGCGAAGCGGCGAGTCCAGTCGCCGGGAAGGTCTGGGATGCGATAGGTCATCACGGTGTTGAAGGCGACCGTTTCCAGGCCGTGCTCCTTCACCCACGCGATGAGCTCCTCGTGCCGTACGTCGATGTCCGTACGCAGCGGCCGGTCCGTGCCCGCCGCCAGCGAAGCGACCAGGGCCTTCGCGGTCTCCGTGTCCCGGGCGATCAGCGGTCCGACGACATGGGTCTGCATATTGGGCCAGGCCGCGGCGTACCCGGTGAGGACCCCGTCCTCCTCCGCGACGCGGAGCTGATCGGCAAAGGCCGGCAGCCGCGTGATCATGTGGGTGCGGTCGAGGCCGAAGACCTCGGCGTCGAGACGCACGATCGCGGGAAGGTCCTCGGCCGTCGCCGGCCGGGTGATCACCTTTGCCTCGGGGGCAGACTCCGGGACCCGCAGGTGGCCGCGGACCATCTCGGCGCGGCCGGTCTCGACGAAGCCCAGCTGCTCATAGAGGGGCTGCCCGTACGGCGTTGCGTGCAGCGTCAGCGGGATGTCCCCGGCCTCGTTCACAACGTGCTGCATGAGGCGGCGCCCGACGCCCCGGCCGGCGTACCGCTCGGCAACAAGCATCATCCCGATCGCGGCGAGCCCGGGGCCGTAGGAGGTGACCACGCAGGCGGTCACCAGACCCTTGCCCTCCGGGTCATCGATTCCGTACCCCGTACCGGCCGTGAGCAGCAGACCCCATTTGTGCTCCTCGCGCGGCCAGCCCCGGTCCTCGGAGAGATCTGCGCAGGATGTGAGGTCGTCGGTGGTCAGACGGCGGATGGGCAGCTCGGAGAGCGGTGTCGACATAAGGGTCAGGCTGTCGGACGTAGTGATCGCTCGTCCAGCGCTTTCCGAGAAGTGATCAGGCCGCGCAAGCGCCGACCGCGACGGGTGAGACCCCATGGCTTGAGTACCGAGACAACCGTCATGAAGACATACGTCGTGAAGGAGACGACGGGTCCCATCACCAGGCCCAGAGGGTCCGTCAGCGTCGCCCCGGAGGCCACGGTGTCGACCGCGGCATTGACACCCGGACGCAGCGCGAAGATGGATGCGGTGATGGTGATGAGCGTCAGCCAGAACTTCGCGTAGACCCAGCGGTGTCGCGCGAGACCCCACTGTGTTCCGAGCGACAGCACGAGGCCGCTGAACAGGGTCAGCAGGGCGAGAGGAATCACCAGCCAGTCCGTGAAGACCTTCATCGAGCGGCAGGCGGCCTCGATCATGGCGGCGGACTCTGTGGTGGCTGCGGTGAGGGAGAGCGCGAGCAGGCCGAGTGTGAGCCCCAGCCAGCCGGCGGATGCGGCGACATGGACGACGAGGAGAGCCCGGCGGGCGGGGCGCTTGAGTGGTTTCACGTGAAACACCGTGCCGGGCGGGCAGACGTATCGCGTCTGACAGCGGGAGTAGCCCCGCGTACTAACCTCGGCGTACATGGCGTACCGGAAGAGAAGACCCAGACTTCACATCTTCGATCTCGACGGCACTTTGATCCGTGGCTCGGCGGCGACCGTGGAGATATCCCGCCAGCTGGGGCTGCTGGAGGAGATCGGCGAGCTGGAGCGGGAACTGATCGCCGGAACGATAGGCCCGCCGGAGTATGCGGTGCATGTGCATGCGCTCTGGGGCGGTCTCACGGAGGCTCATGTCTCGGCAGCGTTCGAGGCTGCACCCTGGCTCGACGGTATCCAGGACGTGTGGCGGGAGATCCGTAACAGCGGGGACTACTGCGCCGTCATTTCACTCTCACCCTCCTTCTTTGTGGAGCGGCTGCTGGGCTGGGGGGCTCATGCGGCGCACGGATCACGCTTTCCCGACGTTCCGTTCACCCGGCCTGTGGAGCCGGCGGGCATTCTCAATGCGGCCGCGAAGGTGAAGATCGCGAATCGGCTCTGTGCAGAGTTCGGGGTAGGTCTGGACACATGTGTTGCGTATGGTGATTCCATGTCCGACGCGGAGATCTTCGCGGTAGTGCCCACAACGGTGGCGATGAACGCCGATCACCATCTGTCGGGCCTGGCTACGCATGCCTATACGGGGGGCGATCTGCGCGAGGCCTACGAACTGGTGCGATTCCGCCGCTAGTTCAGGAGCCCGGAGGTGGTCCGGGCGACCCGGAATTTGGACATGGGGGCAATGGAGCCTAACGAAAAAGCGGGTCCGGATGCCCGGACTTTCCGCTCTTTGTCCCCTGTGTTGGTGCTCCCTGGCATGCTGCGACAACGGGCGCTGCGGGCAATGTCACATTTCTTGCTCAGTCGTCCCGATTCAGCTTGCGGTCGTGGTTAGTGTGGGCTGGCAGTAGTCCTGAGCGAAGCGGGGAATGAAGCACGTTCCGAGCCACGGAAGTGCGGACCGACCGAAAGATGTTCGAGGCGAGGCAGACAATGGACGCTCCGACCACCACGTCGGCCGACAATGGCACTTCGGACGAGAGCAGCGGGGGCGGATGGTTCACCCCTCGTAAGCGGCCGGTCCAGGGCCGGACCGACCCTGGTGAGGAGGCTTCCGCGGGTGACGCGGGCCAGGAGCGGATAACGGCCCCGAGGCGTCCTGTCGCTTCCATACGCCCGGTCGGCTCCGTCACCTCTCGTCCGGCGCGGCCGGCGGCGAGGGATGAGCCGCGGCCCACGACTCCCGTCGACGAAGCCCCGCCGGCCGGGGCGGCCGAGACCGCGGGTGGGCGCCAGGATCCCCGTGCCCGCGAAAGCCGGGCGGATCCTCGCGTGCCGAGCCCCCGTGAAGCGCCCCACCCCCATCAAGCTCCTTGGCCCCGTGATGCGATCTGGCCCGTCGAGAGCCCGCGGCGTCTCCATAGCGCGGGCCACGTGGACCAGGCTCACGAACCCGCGGCACAGCCTCACGGCACAGCGGGCAGACCACAGGAAGCCGCGGAACGGCCCTACGAAGCCGTAGAAGCGCGCGAAGTCCCCCAGCCGCGCGAAGCGCCGCGCGAGGCCCCACGCGAAGCCGGCCAGCCGCGCGAAGCCCCCCGTGACAATCCCCACCCGCAGCCCGTCGCGCCCGCCGGCGGCGCCTCGCCCGACGCGATCCTCATCCGCCGCACCATGGCGGAGATCGGGCCCGTCGCGGACAAGGTCACCTCGTACTTCTACGCCCTGCTCTTCGTCCGCCACCCCGAGCTACGGAGCCTCTTCCCCGCCGCCATGGACGCCCAGCGCGACCGGCTCCTCAAGGCCCTGCTCACCGCCGCCGAGCACATGGACAACGCGGAGGTGCTCACCGACTACCTCCAGCACCTGGGCCGCGGCCACCGCAAGTACGGCACCGAACCCGCGCACTATCCCGCCGTCGGCGAGGCCCTGCTCGGAGCGCTGACCCGGTACGCCACCTCGACCTGGGACGAGGCGACCGAGGCCGCTTGGGTGCGCACCTACACCACGATCTCGCAGATCATGATCGACGCGGCCGCCGAGAACGAGCGGACGGCGCCCGCCTGGTGGCACGCCGAGGTGGTGTCGCACGATCTCCGGACCCCCGACATCGCGATCATCACCGTGCGCCCGGACCAGCCGTACGCGTTCGTGGCCGGGCAGTACACCAGCCTGGAAACGCCCTGGTGGCCGCGGATCTGGCGGCACTACTCCTTCGCCGGCGCGCCCCGCGCCGACGGTCTGCTCTCCTTCCACGTCAAGGCGGTACCGGCGGGCTGGGTCTCCAACGCCCTGGTCCGCCACGCGCGCCCCGGCGACATGCTGCGGCTCGGGCCTCCTGCGGGATCCATGACCGTCGACCACTCCACCGACAACGGCCTGCTCTGTCTGGGCGGCGGCACCGGTATCGCGCCGATCAAGGCACTGGTCGAGGACGTCGCCGAGCACGGTGAGCAGCGCCCGGTGGAGGTCTTCTACGGGGCGCGTACCGACTACGACCTGTACGACATCGACACCATGCTCCGGCTCCAGCAGACGCACCCGTGGCTGTCGGTGCGCCCGGTGGTGGACGACCGTGCGCAGTTCCCGGACGCCGTGCGGGAGTTCGGCCCGTGGTACGAGTACGACGCCTATCTCTCGGGGCCGCCCGGCATGATCCGCAGCGGTGTGGACGCGCTGCGCCGCATCGGTATCCCGTCCGCCCGGATCCGCCACGACTCCCTCGAAGAGCTCGTCGCGGCGGGCGACTAGCGCACGACAGCCGAGGCGGGCAGGGTCAGCCCAGGTCTGGGGCGTGCATCGCGCGCACACCCTCGATATTGCCGTCCAGGTAGTGCCGCAGCGACAGCGGTACGAGATGGACGGCGGCGATGCCGACCCGGCTGAACGGCACCCGTACGATCTCGTACTCCCCGCTGGGTTCGTCGATCTCCGGGCCGTGCCGTCGCGAGGGGTCCATGGACTCCAGCCGGCAGACGAAGAAGTGCTGCACCTTGACCCCCGTCACACCGCCGTCGGCGATGTGCTCGACGGTGTCGACGAAGCAGGGCACCACGTCGGTGATCTTGGCGCCGAGCTCTTCGTCCACCTCCCGGTGGAGCGCGTCCACCACGGTGGCGTCCTCGGGCTCGACTCCGCCGCCGGGCGTGAGCCAGTAGGGATCCACGCCGGGCTTGGTGCGCTTGATCAGGACGAGATCGTCGCCGTCGAGCAGGATGGCGCGTGCGGTGCGCTTGACCACTGGCCGTTCGGTCATGGCTAGAAAATGGCCCGCCAGACCCGTTCTGAAACTCCCGGCAGCCATGCGGTCACCAGTCGACCGCAGCACGCAGCAGCCACTCGTGCGCCCGCGCGATGTGCGGGAGTGCGAGTGTGCCGGTCCGGACGACGAGAAAGTACGTACGCAGCGGGGGTACGGGAGGGTCGAGCAGTGCCACCAAACGCCCGCTGCGGAGATCCCCCTCGCACAGATAGCGCGGCAGCACGGCGAGGCCCGCGCCCGAGGCCGCGGTCTCCAGGACGGCCCGCAGGTCGGGGGCGATCACGGCGCCCGCGGCGGCCGGCCGGGAGTCGAAGACGGCGGACCAGTAGCGCGAGACGAACGGCAGGGATTCGTGGACTTCCACGACGGGCAACTGCTCGAGCACCACATGCCCGCCGCGCAGCACTCCGGGACCCAGCCGGGCCGCCCAGCGCGGCGAGGCGACCAGGACGTGCTCCTCGTCGCAGAGCGGCGTCGCCGTGAGCAGCTCGCCGCGCGGACGGGCGGTGGCGATAGCCAGATCGTGGTGTCCGGCGGCCAGACCTTCCAGCGTCTCCTCGGCGTTCCCGAAAGAGGCTCGCAGCGCGAGGCCCTGGGATATGAGCGGGGTGAGGGCGGGCAGGGCGCGCAGCGACACGAACTCCGGGGGACCCGCCAGATGCAGGGTCCGTACGCCCGACTCCTCGTCGAGACCGGTCTCGGCGATCTCTACCAGGGCGTCCAGATGAGGGGCGGCCCGGTGCGCGAGTTCGTCGCCGATGGTCGTGGGGGTCACTCCGCGGGCCTGGCGCAGGAACAGCGGCCGCCCCAGCTGCTTCTCCAGCGTGCGGATCTGCCCGGTCACGGCGGGCTGGGAGAGCCCCAGCAGTGCGGCGGCACGGGTGAAGGAGCCGGCCCGGTGCACCGTGACGAATGTGCGCAGCAGGGCCAGATCCATGCCAAGCCCCTCTCGACCGACGATGCCCGCGGACCGGACAACTATAAATAAGTCGATAGGTCGCTGTCGCTACTGTGATTGGACACTGACGCAGAGTCAACTAGCCTTGTTCGCGCGGTTCTTCGCGCAGAGAACCGAGGGCGGTCCGAGCCATGAGGGGGGAGGCTCGGACCGCTCGTTTTGCGTAGTGCCGCTCAGCGCGCCGTTGTACTCCGGCGTACGCCCCCGGTCCACTACCGCGCGCGGCTTCGTGCGCCCCGCCCCGAGTTGCCGGCCTCAACCCGAACTGTCCGGAACCAGCGACTCCGCCCTAACGTGCCGCCTTGTCCAGCGCCCGCAGCACATCCGCCACCAGGTCCTTCGCGTCCTCGGCGCCCGCCGAGAAGCGGATGAAGCCCTCCGGAACCGCGTCGCCACCCCAGCGACCGCGTCGCTCAGCGGTGGAACGCACTCCGCCGAAGCTCGTCGCGTCGTCCACCAGCCGCAGCCCGCCCAGGAAGCGTTCCGCGTGCCCCCGATCCGGCAGCACGAACGAGACCACGGAGCCGAAGCGCCGCATCTGCTGCGAAGCGATCTTGTACGAGGGGTCCGACGGCAGCCCGGGATACCGCAGCCCGCTCACCTCGCCCCGGCCGCCCAGTGCCTCCGCAAGCGCCAGCGCATTCGCGCACTGCCGCTCGATCCGCAGCTGAAGCGTGGCCAGGGAGCGGTGCGCGAGCCACGCCTCCATCGGGCCGGGAATCGCCCCGACCACCTTGCGCCAGCGCCGTACACCCGCCACCAACTCCGGATCCCGGCAGGTCACATGGCCGAGCAGGATATCTCCGTGGCCCGTCATGCCCTTGGTGTCGCTGGCCACCGAGAAGTCCGCGCCGAGCTCCAGCGGCCGCTGACCGAGCGGCGTCGCGAGGGTGTTGTCGACCGCGACCAGCGCGCCGGCCGCGTGCGCCGCCTCCACCAGCCGCCGTACGTCACACACGTCCAGCCCCGGATTGGACGGCGTCTCGATCCACAGCAGCCGCGCGCCGTCGAGCACGCCCAGTTGAGCGTCGCCGCCCGTCGGCGCGGTCCTGACCTCGACGCCGTAGGCCTCGAGACGTTCCCGCAGCAGCGGCAGCGCCTGATAGCCGTCGTCCGGCAGCACCACCGCTTCCCCAGCCTTCAGCTGAGAGAAGAGCACCGCCGAGATCGCCGCCATCCCCGAGGCGAAGGCCACGGTGCCTACGGACTCCCCCGGCGCCTCGAGCTCGCCGATCGCCCGCTCCAGATGGGTCCAGGTCGGGTTCTCGTCACGGCCGTAGGTGTAAGGACCGGTGGGCTCGCCCGGGAGGTGGAAGTGGGCCGCGAAGACCGGTCCGGGCAGGGTCGGTTCGTACTTCACCGGCTCGGGAAGCCCGGCCCGCACCGCCCTGGTGCCGTCGCCCAGGCTTCCGCCGTCGCCTGCACTCATGCCGCCGCTCATGCCGCACGCTCCTCGACTGCCATCCGTACGACGTCGAGCAACCCCTCGCTCGCCGCCTCCACCATCTCAAGGCACTCCTCGAAACCGTCCATACCGCCGTAGTACGGATCCGGAACATCCAGGTCTCCGGCCGCGGACGGGTCGTACGACCGCAGCAGCCGCACCTTTGAGGCGTCCGCGGCCGTCGGCGCGAGCCGCCGCAGCTCCCGCAGATGCCCCTCGTCCAGCGCGATCACCAGATCGAGGAGCGGGAACCAGGAGGCGCGGAACTGCCGGGCGCTGTGCCCGGACTCGTAGCCGTTCGCCTCCAGCACGGCGACGGTGCGGCCGTCCGCGCCGTCGCCCTCGTGCCAGCCTCCGGTGCCCGCGCTGTCCACCTCGACCACCCCGTCGAGTCCGGCCTCGGCCACGCGCGCGCGGAAGACGGACTCGGCCATGGGTGAGCGGCAGATGTTGCCGGTGCAGACGAAGCAGACGCGATACGCAGAACTCACTCGGTGTTCAGTCCTTGTCCGGCAGAGCGACATTCATCGCCCAGGAAACGACAGAGATGATCAGGCCGCCGAGCACGGCGGTCCAGAAGCCCTCGACGTGGAAGTTCAGGTCGAACTGGTCGGCCAGCCAGGAGGTCAGCAGCAACATCAGGGCGTTGATGACCAGCGTGATCAACCCGAGGGTGAGGATGAACAGCGGCAGGGTCAGCAGCTTCACGACAGGCTTGACGAGGAAGTTGACCAGACCGAAGAGCAGCGCCACCAGGACCAGCGTCCAGGCCTTCTTGCCGGTGCTGTCCCCGGTGAGGGTTATGTCCTCCAGCAGCCAGATGGCCACCAGCAGGGCTGCCGCATTGGCGATCGTCTTGACTAGGAAATTCATCATGTGTCTGATCGTGGCAGACGTGATCGGACCTACGGCAGGGGCGGACGGACCATGAAGGCATTCCGACTGGATGAGCTGGAGGCGGAGCGCGCCGCCAACGACGGCGCATATCTCCAGTTTCTGCGCGAGCGGAACATGTCGGTCGGGTTGTACGCGCTGGATGCCGGTGATCTCGACCCCCAGCTGCCCCACCGCCAGGATGAGGTCTACTTCGTCGTCAGCGGCCGCGCCTCCATCACGGTCGGGATGGAGACGACCCAGGTCGGACGGGGCAGTGTGGTCTATGTCCCCGCCGGAGTGGCCCATAAGTTCCACCACATCACCGAGGATCTGCGGGTCATGGTGGTCTTTTCTCCCCCTGAGAGCTGACCGGAACCCTGCCCGGTCCCTAGGGGTTCGCTCAGGGGAGATCAAGGGCTCGCGGGCCCCCGGACGTCACCCCTCGCGCATAGCATCGAAGCCAGGAACCCAGAGAAAAGAGGTAGGGACGATGGCTGTGCGGGAGATATTCGCGGGGATGCCGTGGTGGGTGAAGTGGGTCGCGGTGCCCGTCATCGCCCTTGTGCTGTTCGGCGGCCTGATCGCGAGCGTGATCGGCTTTGTGATCGGACTGCTCTTCAAGGTCCTGCTGTTCGCCGCACTTGTCGGTGGACTCGTCTTTGTCGTACGGAAGTTCATGTCGTCCTCCAGCTCGCGCAGCGACTGGTAGTGACCAAGAGGACATATCCGGACGGGCGTTAGCCCGGCCGGGAGGACACCCCGCGCGGCGGGCGCTGCGGCTTCTGGAGGCTGCGGGCTCCCATCGGGACGGAGTCCCCGCGAGGCAGCTCGCGCGCGAGGCGGGCCCTCCGCTTCCTGTCGTCGCCGTCACCGACACCCCATGTACCCCTGCAGTCGAGGTGTGGGACGTGCTCAGCTCCCTGACGCTCTCTATCAGTATCTGAAAACTCACTCCTTGTGATCTTCGAGCGCGTACTGGACGATTACGTCAAGAGGGCCATGGGGATCTTTCCTGGCCTTTTTGACGAGCTTCCGTTCACTGCTTCATCCACTGCGGGGTACATGATGCGCGAGTCGGTCCAGGCCGAGGTCCTCATGAGTTTCCTTGTCTCCGAGGAACTCTCCTTCCGGATCCCGGTGGAGATCCGGTACGAGACGAAGGATCCGTTCGCCGTGCGGATGACCTTTCACCTGCCCGGAGATGCGCCTGTGACCTGGACCTTCGGTCGGGAGTTGCTGGTGGACGGCATCAACGGTCCGAGCGGGGACGGCGATGTGCACATCGCGCCGACGCGTCCCGGGAAGCTGTCCGATGTGGCCATCCGGCTTCAGGTCGGCTGCGACCGGGCGCTGTTCCGGGTGAGTGCTGCGCCGCTCGTGGCCTTCCTCGACCGCACGGACAAGCTGGTGCCGCTGGGGCAGGAGCGTACGGTCGTCGACTTCGAGTGCAATCTCGACGAGGCCCTCGGGCGCATTCTCGCGGAGGAGAACGCCGGCTGAGCGGCGCCGGGGCATCTACGGCTTGTGCCCGCTACCTCTTACGGCGGCGGCCACTGCCGCCACGCATCGCAGCCCGGCCCGTCGCCGGGAGAGGACCCGGCCGGTCGGCGGAGACCACCAGCGCCGCCAGCGCGGTGGTCACGGGCACCGAGGCGACCAGGCCGATCGAACCGATCAGGGTCCGTACGATCTCCTCTGCCACCAACTCGCTGCTGGCCACCGTCCCCACACTGCTCTGGGCGATCGAGAAGAGCAGCAGGAGCGGCAATGCGGCGCCCGCGTAAGCCAGTACGAGCGTGTTGACGACGGACGCGATGTGGTCCCGGCCGATGCGGATACCGGCCCGGTAGAGCGCCCGCCGGCCCATGTCCGGGTCCGCCTGATGCAGTTCCCACACCGCCGAGGTCTGGGTCACCGTCACATCGTCGAGCACTCCGAGCGAGCCGATGATGACGCTCGCCAGCAGCAGACCGCTCAAGTCGATGTTCGGAAACAGGCCGTGGATCAGGCCGGTGCTGTCGTCGGTGTTGCCGCTGAGACTCGCCCAGCCGATGAACAGCGAGCCCAGCAGCCCGATCACCAGCAGCGAGATCAGGGTGCCGATCACCGCGACCGACGTGCGCGCGCTCAGTCCGTGGCACAGGTAGAGCGCGATCAGCATGATCGCGCTCGCTCCGACCACCGCGACGATCAGTGGATTGGAGCCCTGCAGGATCGCGGGCAGGATGAACAGGGTCAGTACGGCGAAGGAAGCAGCGAGCGCGATCAGCGCCATCACACCGCGCATCCGCCCCACCAGCACCACCACGAGCGCAAAGATCCCGGCCAGCAGCGCCAACGGGAACTCGCGGTCCACGTCGGTCACGGAGTACTGAAGATCACGGGGCGCGTCGGGGGCGTACGCCACCACCACACCCTGGCCCTCGCTCAACTGACGGGTCGCGTCCGGCTGGACGATCTCGACGAAGGTGCGGCCCTTGTCCTTGCCGGTGGTGACCTTGACCGTCGCCTTCTTGCACGTGCCCTGCTGGGCGTTGACCGCCTCACGTCCCTCGGGTGTGGAGGTGTCGCCGGTCGGCGGGACCTGTGCGGCGTTCACGTCCTTGCAGTCGACCTTGTCGACCCGAACAACCTTGCCCTGCTCGGTCTGCCGGTCGAAGCCGACACCGGTGCGCTCATGGCCGGGAGCGCCGCCCGGCCAGAGCACGACGAGGCCCACGACGACGGCCGTGGCGAAAGGAATCAGCACCGCGGCGATGACCTTGCGGAGGTGCTGCGAGACGGGTGCGGCGGGCCCATGGCTGTGCGAGTGGCCATGGGGCTCGGGCGTCTGCGGCGGGGGTGTCGGCGATGAGGTCACCGACCGATCATCGCAAGAACGACGGGGCCCACTGTTCAGCACGCCAGAAATGACGCTAGCGTGGTGGCACCTTTGCACACGCGGGAGCTCGGAGCACCGGGCTGAGAGGGCGCTGAAATCCGTACGAACTGTACGGAAGCGGCTGCGCCGACCGCCGAACCTGTTACCGGGTAATGCCGGCGTAGGGAGTAGGTCACGATGACCGTTCAGGATGCACGCACGCCTGCCTCGAATCAGCCCGAGGCCGGGAAGTCCATCGGCTGGCACAAGGGATACGTCGAGGGCTCGCGTCCCGACCTCCGGGTGCCGGTCCGCCAGGTGCACCTCACCAACGGCAAGGACGTGACGCTGTACGACACGTCCGGCCCGTACACCGATCCGAACGTCGAGACCGACGTCCGCCGCGGGCTTGCGCCGCTGCGGGAGAACTGGATCATCGGCCGCGGCGACACCGAGGAGTACGCGGGCCGCCCCGTCCGCCCCGAGGACGACGGGATCAAGCACACCTCGCCGAGGGGCGGTCTGCGCAACCTCGACGCGGTCTTCCCCGGCCGCCCGCGCCAGCCCCGGCGGGGACGCGACGGGCAGGCGGTGACGCAGCTCGCGTACGCCCGCCGTGGCGAGATCACGCCGGAGATGGAGTACGTCGCGATCCGCGAGAACGTCTCCCCCGAGGTCGTACGCGAGGAGATCGCCGCAGGTCGCGCGGTTCTTCCCGCCAACGTCAACCACCCGGAGATCGAGCCGATGATCATCGGCAAGCGGTTCCTGGTGAAGGTCAACGCCAACATCGGCAACTCCGCGGTCACTTCCTCCATCGAGGAGGAGGTCGAGAAGATGACCTGGGCGACGCGCTGGGGCGCGGACACGGTCATGGACCTCTCCACCGGCCGCAACATCCACACCACCCGTGAGTGGGTGCTGCGCAATTCTCCCGTGCCGATCGGCACCGTGCCGCTCTACCAGGCGCTCGAGAAGGTCGACGGCAAGGCCGAGGAACTGACCTGGGAGATCTACAAGGACACGGTCATCGAGCAGGCCGAGCAGGGCGTCGACTACATGACGGTCCACGCGGGTGTCCGGCTGCCGTACGTCCCGCTGACCGCCAACCGCAAGACCGGCATCGTCTCGCGCGGCGGCTCGATCATGGCGGCCTGGTGTCTCGCGCACCACAAGGAGTCGTTCCTGTACGAGAACTTCGAGGAGCTCTGCGAGATCCTCGCCGCGTACGACGTGACGTACTCCCTCGGCGACGGTCTGCGACCCGGCTCGATCGCGGACGCCAACGACGAAGCGCAGTTCGCTGAGTTGCGCACGCTCGGGGAACTGAACTCGATCGCGAAGCGTTTCCATGTGCAGACGATGATCGAAGGACCTGGTCACGTCCCGATGCACAAGATCAAGGAGAACATCGACCTCCAGCAGGAGATCTGCGAGGAGGCCCCCTTCTATACGCTCGGCCCGCTCACCACGGACGTGGCCCCCGCGTATGACCACATCACCTCCGGCATCGGGGCGGCGATGATCGCCTGGTGGGGCACGGCGATGCTCTGCTACGTCACGCCCAAGGAGCACCTGGGCCTGCCGAACCGTGACGACGTCAAGACGGGCGTCATCACCTACAAGATCGCTGCCCATGCGGCCGACCTCGCCAAGGGGCACCCGGGCGCCCAGGAGTGGGACGACGCGCTGTCCGACGCCCGGTTCGAGTTCCGGTGGGAGGACCAGTTCAATCTGGCCCTCGACCCGGACACGGCACGGGAGTTCCACGACGAGACGCTCCCGGCAGAACCGGCGAAGACGGCGCACTTCTGCTCGATGTGCGGTCCGAAGTTCTGCAGTATGAAGATCTCGCAGGACATCCGGCGCCGGCACGGTGGCTCGAAGCAGGAGATCGAGGAGGGTATGGCGGAGAAGTCGAAGGAGTTCGCCGCCGCGGGCAATCGCGTCTATCTGCCGATCGCGGAGTGATGCCCCGCCGCTGGGTCGTGTCGCCCGAGCACCGGCCGGGGGTCACTCCGGCTGGTGCTCGGGGCCGCCGAAGTCCGGGCTGGTGAAGTCCGGGCTGGTGAAGGTGGGGCGCTGGCCCGACGTCGAGCCCTCGCTCGGGCTGGAGTAGTCCGGGCCGCTGTAGCCGACCTTCGGGATACGGCTCACATGGCGCGGCGGGGCCGCGGAGGTCGGGTCGGCGCTGGGGTCGGCGAGCGCTGCTCGCAGGAAGGGCAGGAGACCGCGCTCCAGCAGGGCGTGCCGCCAGGCCTCTTTGGCCCGGGACACCTCGTCGGGTAGTTCGCCCGTCGACTCCTCGGCCGGCAGTTGGGTCGCGCCATTGCGCAACGCGGTCAGCAGCAGCCCTATCGCGGCGACCAGAATGGCGGCCGCTGTGAGGGCCGCGAAGAACCAGCCCGCCGCGACCATGGTCGCGGCGAAGGAGGGCGTGGGGCTGAGCATCTTCAGGATGTAGCCGACCAGCAGGAAGATCAGTGCGGCTGTCCCCGCGAGCACCGGGGCCAGCACGGCTATGACGGCGGCGAACCCGGCGCCGTTCTGGGAGGCCCCGTCCGCCGCGGAGGCCGGCACGGAGATCCGCGTGGAAGCGGCGGCCGCGGGGGAACGCATCTCCTCGCGGACCTTTGTGTAGTGCTCGTACTCGGCAGCGGCGGCGGTGGTGATCAGTGCCGTCGCGTTCAGGGCCATCGTGCGCAGCTGTTCGGCGTTCAGGCGCTGCCCCACGGCAGCGAGGTCCGGACGGTCATGGGCGTTGCGCAGCGCGTCGTCGAGGATGCGCTCGTACTCGGCGCGGTCCTCGGTCAGCAGGTGCGGAGCGCTGTTCATGTGCATCCCCCGATGCTCCGTAGGGCCGGGTTGCCCGCATGGATCGGGCGGTTGGGCAGAAACGGAGGAGAGCCTGCTACGGATAAGCCGATGGTAGAGCGGTTACGGCACGGGGTGACAGGGGCTTTCCGTAAATCGCCTGCAGGGCTCTGCTCAATTGGACAGAGGAAGTTGGACGACAAGCAGCTTTCCGGCCATGGTCACGCCGCCGTCCATGGCGATCGCGAGCCCGTCCGCGTATACGTGCGGGCCTTCGACAACCGGACGTGCTCCGTCCTCGCCGTCCTCGGTGCCCACCTCGCCCAGCAGATACGGAATGGGGCTGTGGCCGTGCACGACGCGGTTGCCGCCATAGGCCGAAAGCAGTTCGCGTACGGCCTGCGGTCCCGCGTCGTCACGGAAGGCGAAGCGCTTGGTGAATTTGCGGAACAGGTCCCAGCACTCGTCGGCGTCATTGCGCGTGAGGATCGCGTGCACCGTGTCATTGACGTCTTCGATGCTGGAGCCGTACTCCAGATACGCGGTGGTGTCGGAGTGCATCAGCAGATGCTCGTCCTCCTCGATCACCGCGTCGAGGCGCGCCATCCACTGCAGATGGACGTCCTGGAGCCGGTCCATGTCGGACTTCTGACCGCCGTTGAGCAGCCAGGCGGCCTGGAAGGTGGCGGTGCCGGCGCCGGAGTTGACCGGGGTGTCGCCGAAGCGCTTGGCGCCGAGGAGCAGCAGTTCGTGATTGCCCATCAGGGCCTTGCAGTAGCCGCCGGCGGCCGCAGCCTCGGCGGAGAGCCGCATGACGAGGTCGATGACGCCGATCCCGTCGGGACCGCGGTCGGTGAAGTCGCCGAGGAACCAGAGGCGGGCATGGCCCGCCGCCCATTGGCCTTCGGCGTCGATGAGGCCCTGTTCGGTGAGGGCGGCGACGAGTTCGTCGAGATAGCCATGGACATCGCCGACGACATAGAGCGGGCCGAGGCCTTCGGGCGCGGGCGCCTCGTCGGGCGCGATCTGCACCTGGACGGTGTCGCCGGGACCGCCGGCGCTGATCACCGGGAGGTCGCGCGCGGTGGGGGTGTAGCCGTCCGGGGTTTCGCCCTCGGGGACCGCGTTGCCGGGATGGCTCGACTGAGGTGACTGTTGTGACTGCACGGGCACCTGCGCATACGGCGGCACACGGAAATCGCGCAATGTCGCCGTCCGCACCACGGGTCCTTGACCGGCCCCCTGAGTCATCGACCCCTCCACCACCGTCGCGCCGCCGTTCACCTCTCGGCCCAGCCTGGTCGGGGTGGTCCGCGGTGTCGTGCGCCCATCATAGGAATGAGCTCCGCGCTGTGTGACGCACCAGGGGTGGTGAATCCGTCAGCATCCCTGGTGCGCCGGTTGTTTCATCCCGATTTATCAGGTCTAGTCCGGTGAAGGTGATCGCGGGGCGCTCACGGTCGTTCGCGGAGGGCGGCGCTGCGAGGACGTCCGCACGATCAGTTCGGTGGGTATCACCTGTTCAACCGGCCGGTCTTCGTTGATGCCTTCGATGGCGTCGATGAGGAGCTGGACGACCGCTGTGCCGATCCTGCGCGGTTTGAGCGAGAGCGTGGTGATGGGCGGTTCGGTGGTGGCGTACACGGTCGATTCGCTGCAGCAGACGAGCAGCAGATCCTCGGGGACGCGCAGGCCGTACCGCCGGGCGGCGGCCAGCAGATCGGTGCCGTTGGGGTCGAAGAGCCCGTAGACCGCGTCGGGTCTGTCGGGGCGGGCGAGCAGCCGGTCGGCTGCGACTGCGCCAGCGCACGGGTCGTGGGCGGGGTAGGACTCGTAGACCGGATCCTGGCCCACGCGCTCGCACCAGTTCAGATAGGCGGTGGTGGACAGGCGGGTGTAGGTGTCGGTGGTGGTGCCGGTGAGCAGGCCGATCCGGCGGGCGCCCGCGTCGGCGAGATGGTCGAGCAGATCGAGTACGGCGGCTTCGTGGTCGTTGTCGACCCAGGCGGTGACCGGAAGGGTTCCGGCCGGCCGGCCGTCCGAGACGACGGGCAGGCCCTGGCGGACGAGTTCGGTGACGACCGGATCATGGTCGGAGGGGTCGATGACGACGGTGCCGTCGAGGGCGACGTTCGACCAGACGTCGTGGCGTGAGGTTGCGGGCAGGATGACAAGGGCGTAGCCGCGGGCGAGCGCGGCCGAGGTTGCGGCTCTCGCCATTTCGGCGAAGTACGCGAATTCGGTGAAGGTGAAAGGTTCATCCCCGTACGTCGTCACCGTCAGGCCGATGAGGCCTGATTTTCCGGTACGGAGGGTTCGGGCCGCCGCGGAAGGGCGGTAGCCCAGCCGGTCGGCGACTTCGCGGACATGTTGGCGGGTGGCGTCCGGGAGCCGGCCCTTGCCGTTGAGCGCGTCTGAGACAGTCGTGATCGAGACACCGGCCGCGGCGGCCACGTCTCGGATGCCCGCCCGACTCTGCCGGCTGCTCCGGCGGGATGTCTCCGTCCGGCTCACCTGGTGCTTCCCTGCTGCTGTCATGGCGAGCCGATAGTAGGGCTCGCGTGGGTGGTTGAGCCGGTCGCATATGCACGCGTTGACAGGCACGTTTCTGCATGATCATTGACGCCCAACTACCTTGGAAGTCAAGGAAGTTGGGGGGTACGCCCAGGGCGTCTCGGGTGCCGGGTCGCGCAGGCCTGTCGAATGGTCGATGTTTCGAAGAGGTCTCAACTCACCACTACGGGTGATGCGCGCCACGGCGTGAGCTACCGGCGCGCGCCGCGGAGGTGAGCGCTCCCCCTTTCCTGGCCACGGCCATTCGCAGTGGCCGGGAATCCTCATAAGGTGAGCAGTATTCGAACCTGCCCAAGGTGCGAGAAAGCTACGAGAAGGCACGAGGAGGACCTGCGGTGAGCGAGACGAGCCCCAAGCTGCGCGCTGAGCTGGACGGCATCCCCACCTACAAGCCGGGCAAGCCCGCGGCTGCCGGCGGCCCGGTCGCGTACAAGCTGTCGTCCAACGAGAACCCCTATCCGCCGCTGCCGGGTGTGATCGAGAGCGCGATCGCCGCGGCGCACGGGTTCAACCGCTACCCGGACATGGCCTGCACCGGCCTGATGAACGAACTGGCGGACCGCTTCGCCGTGCCAGTGACGCATCTGGCCACCGGCACCGGCTCGGTCGGCGTCGCGCAGTCCTTGCTGCAGTCCACCTCGGGCCCGGGGGACGAGGTCATCTATGCCTGGCGGTCCTTCGAGGCGTACCCGATCATCACCCAGATCAGCGGAGCGAAGTCGGTGCAGGTGCCGCTGACCGCCGGTGAGGTGCACGATCTGGACGCGATGGCCGACGCGATCACCGACAGGACCCGGCTGATCTTCGTCTGCAATCCCAACAACCCGACCGGCACGGTGGTGCGCAGGGCCGAGCTGGAACGGTTCCTCGACCGGGTGCCTTCGGACGTCCTGGTGGTGCTGGACGAGGCGTACCGCGAGTTCATCCGCGATGCCGAGGTCCCGGACGGCATCGAGATCTACCGCAACCGCCCCAATGTGGCGGTGCTGCGCACCTTCTCCAAGGCGTACGGCCTGGCGGGACTGCGGGTCGGCTTCGCGATCGCCCATGAGCCGGTGGCCGCGGCGCTGCGCAAGACCGCGGTGCCGTTCGGTGTCTCGCAGCTCGCGCAGGACGCGGCGGTCGCCTCGCTGCGTGCCGAGGACGAGCTGCTCGGCCGGGTCGGCTCGCTGGTCTGCGAGCGCGCGCGGGTCTACGACGGTCTGGTCCAGCAGGGCTGGACGGTGCCGGAGACCCAGGCGAACTTCGTCTGGCTGCGGCTGGGCGAGCGCACGCTCGACTTCGCGGCGGCGTGTGAGAAGGCCGGTGTCGTGGTCCGGCCCTTCGCGGGTGAGGGCGTGCGGGTCACGATCGGGGAGACCGAGGCCAACGACCTCTTCCTGCACACCACCCAGGCGTTCCGCAAGGAGCTCTAGGGGGACGCCCTCGAGCCTGGCAAGATCAGCCGGACGGGGCCTAAGCCGCCTCGGCCCGTTCGACGCGGACCGGGTCGCCGGAGCGGACCGTCGCCAGCAGGCGGGGGTCGCCGTCGATCCGGCCGAGGACATTGCACGGGCTCGCGAGGCGGCATTCTTTCTCGGACTCCGAGATCGGGGTGGGGCCGAAGGGCAGCGCGAGCGCGTTGCCCTCGGTCCAGAACGCGACCGTGCCCGGCTCGACCACCTGTCGTGCGTCCGCCTCCAGGGCGGGGGAGACGGTCGTTTCGAAATAGACCTCGTCGCCCCAGGTCAGGGCGGTGGACGTGAGCGGCAGAGCCCCTGCGAGCGCCTTGCTCGTAGGGGTTTCGTCGAGGGTTGCGGTCAGGTGCCCGGCGGGCCATGAGATACGTATCTGCATGCGCCGAATTCAACAAGATGTTGAGCTTTCGGGGAAGGGGTACCCCGCCCGACGGTATGGATTTCGCATGAGCCATAATTGCTTGTGAATGTGAACGCGTTCACAAGCTCGCCCTGATTGTCCCGAGATCGATGGGATTGGAGGGGCAAGCTGCCGATCACTACGGCGATGTAAGGAGAAGACGACGTGGACCTGGCTCTGGCGCCCGAGACTCTGGCGCGATGGCAGTTCGGCATCACCACCGTCTACCACTTCCTCTTCGTTCCTCTGACGATCTCGCTCGCCGCGCTCACCGCCGGCCTGGAGACGGCATGGGTGCGGACACAGAACGAGAAGTACCTCAAGGCCACGAAGTTCTGGGGCAAGCTCTTCCTGATCAACATCGCCATGGGTGTCGTCACCGGCATCGTCCAGGAGTTCCAGTTCGGCATGAACTGGTCCGACTACTCGCGCTTCGTCGGTGACATCTTCGGCGCCCCGCTCGCCTTCGAGGCGCTGATCGCGTTCTTCTTCGAGTCCACCTTCATCGGACTGTGGATCTTCGGCTGGGACAAGCTGCCGAAGAAGATCCACCTGGCCTGCATCTGGATGGTGTCGATCGGCACCATCCTCTCCGCGTACTTCATCCTGGCCGCCAACTCCTGGATGCAGCACCCCGTCGGCTACCGCATCAACAAGGAGCGCGGGCGGGCCGAACTCACCGACTTCTGGCACGTACTCACCCAGAACACCGCGCTCACCCAGTTCTTCCACACCATCACGGCCGCCTTCCTCGTCGGTGGCGCCTTCATGGTCGGCATCGCCGCCTTCCATCTGGCGCGCAAGAAGCACATCCCCGTGATGCGGAGCTCGCTGCGGCTCGGGCTGGTCACCATCGTCGTCGCCGGACTGCTCACCGCTGTCAGCGGCGATCTGCTCGGCAAGGTCATGTTCAAGCAGCAGCCGATGAAGATGGCCGCAGCCGAGGCGCTGTGGGACGGCGAGGCGCCCGCGCCCTTCTCGGTCTTCGCCTACGGCGACGTCGAAAAGGGCCACAACAAGGTCGCCATAGAGATCCCGGGACTGCTGTCCTTCCTGGCCAACGACGACTTCACCTCGTTCGTCCCCGGCATCAACGACGTCAACAAGTCCGAGCAGGAGAAGTTCGGGCCCGGTGACTACCGGCCCAATATCCCCGTCGCCTACTGGGGCTTCCGCTGGATGATCGGCTTCGGCATGGCGTCCCTCACCATCGGCCTGATCGGGCTCTGGCTCACCCGCAAGAAGTTCATGCTGTCGGCGAGCCTGCGGACGGGCGAGGACGAAGTGCCCCATCTGGTCCTCTTCAAGAGCAAGGCGCTGAACCCCCTGCTCACCAAGTGGTACTGGATCATCGCCCTGTGGACGATGGCCTTCCCCCTGATCGCCAGCTCCTGGGGCTGGATCTTCACCGAGATGGGGCGGCAGCCCTGGGTCGTGTACGGCGTACTGCGCACCCGTGACGCGGTCTCCCCCGGTGTCTCGCAGGGCGAGGTGCTCACCTCGATGCTCGTCTTCACCCTGCTCTACGCGGTGCTCGCCGTCATCGAGGTCAAGCTGCTCGTCAAGTACGTCAAGGCCGGACCGCCCGAGCTCACCGAGGCCGACCTCAACCCGCCCACCAAGATCGGCGGCGACGACCGTGACGCCGACCGGCCGATGGCCTTCTCGTACTGAGGCCCTGAGGAGCTGCTGAGGCATGGAACTTCACGACGTCTGGTTCGTACTCATCGCCGTCCTGTGGATCGGCTACTTCTTCCTGGAGGGCTTCGACTTCGGGGTCGGCGTCCTCACCAAAATGCTCGCCAGGAACCGGACCGAGCGGCGAGTCCTGATCAACACCATCGGGCCCGTCTGGGACGGCAACGAGGTGTGGCTGCTGACCGCCGGCGGTGCGACCTTCGCCGCCTTCCCCGATTGGTACGCCACCCTCTTCTCGGGCTTCTATCTGCCGCTGCTGCTCATCCTGGTCTGCCTGATCCTGCGCGGAGTCGCCTTCGAGTACCGGCACAAGAGGGAGGAGGAGCGCTGGCAGACCAACTGGGAGCATGCGATCTTCTGGACGTCGCTGTTGCCCGCCCTGCTGTGGGGCGTCGCCTTCGGCAACATCGTGCGCGGCGTGAAGATCGACGGACAGAAGGAGTACGTCGGTACCTTCTTCGATCTGCTCAACCCGTACGCGATTCTGGGCGGGCTCGTCACGCTGACCCTGTTCACCTTCCACGGCGCCGTGTTCGCCGCGCTGAAGACGGTGGGCGACATCCGGGTACGGGCGCGTGTCCTGGCCCTGAAGCTGGGGCTGCTCACCGCCGCCCTGGCGCTCGGCTTCCTGACCTGGACCCAGGCCTCGCACGGCGACGGCAAGAGTCTGGTCGCGGTGGTGGTCGCGGTGGTGGCGCTCGTCGGCGCGATTGTGGCCATCAAGGCGGGGCGCGAAGGCTGGTCGTTCGCGCTCTCCGGCGTCACGATCACGGCCGCCGTCGCGATGCTGTTCCTCACGCTCTTTCCGAACGTCATGCCGTCCACGCTCAATGAGGAGTGGAGCCTGACGGTCACCAATGCCTCGTCGAGTCCGTACACCTTGAAGATCATGACCTGGTGCGCAGGCATCGCCACTCCGCTGGTGCTGCTCTACCAGGGCTGGACGTACTGGGTCTTCCGCAAGCGGATCGGTACGCAGCACATCGTCGATGCCCACTAGTGGGGGATGTTTCACGTGAAACCGATCGACCCGCGTCTGCTCCGGTACGCCCGGGCCACCCGCCGATTCCTGATCGCGGTGGTGCTCCTCGGACTTGTCGGGGCGGCGCTGGTCGTCGCCCAGGCGATGCTGATTGCCGACGTGGTGGTGGGGGCCTTCCAGAAGGGGCTCTCCACCGCCGGTCTCGGGACACCGCTGATCCTGCTCGCCGCGGTCGCCATCGGCAGGGCGGTCGTCTCCTGGCTGACCGAACTGGCCGCGCACCGGGCGAGCGCGGCGGTCAAGTCGGAGCTACGGGGGCGGTTGCTCGAGCGGGCCGCTGAGCTGGGGCCGGGCTGGCTGAGCGGGCAGCGCACCGGGTCGCTGGTCGCGCTCGCCACGCGTGGAGTCGACGCGCTCGACGACTACTTCTCGCGCTATCTCCCGCAGTTGGGGCTCGCGGTCGTGGTGCCGGTGGCGGTGCTGGCGCGGATTGTGACCGAGGACTGGGTCTCGGCGGCGGTCATCGTGGTGACGCTGCCGTTGATCCCGGTGTTCATGGTCCTCATCGGCTGGGCCACCCAGGCCCGGATGGACCGTCAGTGGCGGCTGCTGTCCCGGCTGTCGGGGCACTTTCTCGATGTGGTCGCCGGTCTGCCCACTCTGAAGGTCTTCGGACGGGCGAAGGCGCAGGCCGAGTCGATCCGTTCCATCACGGCGGAGTACCGGCGGGCCACGTTGCGGACGTTGCGGATCGCGTTCCTCTCGTCCTTCGCGCTGGAGCTGCTGTCGACTCTTTCGGTGGCGCTGGTCGCCGTCGGCATCGGGATGCGGCTCGTGCACGGGGATCTGGATCTGTATACGGGTCTGGTGATCCTCATCCTCGCGCCCGAGGCGTATCTGCCGATCCGGCAGGTCGGGGCGCAGTACCACGCGGCGGCGGAGGGGCTTTCGGCCGCGGAGGAGATCTTCCAGGTTCTGGAAAGGGAGCCGCGGGCGGGCGGTACCGGGGAGACTCCGGGCAGCCTGCGGCTGGAGTTGGACAGGGTGACCGTCCGCCATGCGGGGCGCAGCGAGGCGTCGTTGGACCGGGCGTCACTGGTGGTCGAGCCCGGGGAGACGGTCGCGCTGGTCGGGCCGAGCGGCGGCGGGAAGTCGACGCTGCTGAATGTGCTGCTGGGGTTCGTGGAGCCCGCGGCGGGGCACGTGCGGGTCGGGGGCATGGACCTTTCCGCCCTGGACATGGAGCGGTGGCGGGAGCGGATCGCGTGGGTGCCGCAGCGGCCGTATCTCTTCGCGGGAACGGTCGCGGAGAACGTGCGGCTTGCGCGGCCGGATGCCGATGAGGCGGCGGTGCAGGAAGCGCTGCGGCAGGCGGGGGCACACGACTTCGTGGCGGAACTCCCCCAGGGCGTGGACACGCCGCTCGGCGAGGACGGGGCCGGTCTCTCGGCCGGTCAGCGGCAACGGCTCGCGCTGGCCAGGGCGTTCCTCGCGGATCGGCCGCTGCTGCTGCTCGACGAGCCGACGGCGGCGCTGGACGGCGAGACCGAGGCAGGCATCGTCGACGCGGTACGGCGGCTGGCCTCCGGTCGGACGGTGCTTCTGGTCGTCCACCGGCCGGCGCTTCTCGCGGTGGCCGACCGAGTGGTGGAGGTGGGGGGCTCGCGGGGCTCTTTTGTGGTGCCGGGCCCGTCGGCTTCGCCGGAAGGTGCCGTTGACAGTGTGGTCCGTCCCTCCGTGCTGGGGCCCGCGGCGGCTGCGCCGTACGGTGTCGGACAGCTCTCCGGGCGTGGCCCTGCCGGGAGCGATACGCCCGGCTTCGCGCCGTCCGGAACCGCTGGGCTCGCGCGGGTGCGGGGGATGGCCGGGGAGCTGCGGGGGCGGTTCGGGCTCGCGTTGCTTCTGGGGAGCCTCGCGCTGGGATCCGCCGTAGGGCTCATGGCCGTCTCGGGGTGGCTGATCTCGCGGGCCTCGGAGCAGCCTCCGGTCCTCTATCTGATGGTGGCCGTGACGGCGACCCGGGCCTTCGGTATCGGGCGGGCCGTCTTCCGCTACGCCGAGCGCCTCGTGTCGCACGACGCCGTGCTGCGGATGCTCGCCGAGCTGAGGGTCGCCGTCTACCGCAGGCTGGAACGCATCGCGCCCGCCGGGCTGCGGCAGACCCGGCGCGGGGATCTGCTGTCCCGGCTCGTCGCCGATGTGGACGCGCTGCAGGACTACTGGCTGCGCTGGCTGTTGCCCGCGGGCGTGGCCGTCGTCGTGGGTGCGGGATCGGTCGGATTCACCGCATGGCTGCTGCCCGAGGCCGGGGCCGTGCTTGCCGTCGGACTGCTCCTCGCAGGTGTTGCCGTACCGCTGGTCAGCGGGACCTTCGCCCGGCGGGCAGAGCGGCAACTCGCCCCCGCACGCGGGTCATTGGCTACCCATGTCGTTGATCTGCTCGGCGGGAGCGCCGAGTTGACGGTCGCCGGAGCCCTGAAGGGACGGATCGAGCGGACGCGGGCGACCGACACGCGGCTGACGCGGATCGCCTCGCGCGGCGCCGCGGCCACCGCGCTCGGTGGCGGGCTCTCCGCCCTGGCCTGCGGGTTGACCGTTGTGTGCGCCGCGTTCGCCGGCGTGCAGGCGGTGCGGGACGGACGGCTCGACGGGGTGTCCCTCGCCGTCGTGGTGCTCACCCCCCTCGCAGCCTTCGAGGCCGTCACCTCACTGCCGCTGGCCGTCCAGTACCGGCAGCGGGTCAAGCGCAGTGCCGAGCGCGTCCACGAGGTACTGGACGCGCCTCTTCCCGTACACGAGCCGGAGCTCACTGCCACCCCGCCCGCAACGGCGTTCCCGCTCGAACTGCGGGGACTGAGTGCCCGGTACGCAGGTCAGGAGCGGGACGCGCTCGACGGCTTCGATCTCACCCTGACCGCGGGCAGGCGCATCGCCGTGGTCGGCACATCGGGCTCGGGCAAGACCACCCTCGCGCAGGTGCTGCTCCGCTTCCTGGACGCCAGGGAGGGGGCGTACACGCTCGGCGGTGTGGAGGCGGCCGCGCTCGACGGGGACGCGGTCCGGCGGTTCGTCGGGCTGTGCGCGCAGGACGCCCACCTCTTCGACAGCTCCGTACGGGAGAACCTGAGGCTTGCGCGGACGCAGGCGACGGAGGACGAACTCCGGCAGGCGCTGGACAGGGCCCGGCTGCTGGAGTGGGTCGACGCGCTCCCCGACGGTCTCGACACCCTCGTCGGCGAGCACGGTGCGCAGCTCTCCGGCGGCCAGCGGCAGCGGCTGGCCCTGGCGCGTGCGCTCCTGGCCGACTTCCCGGTGCTCGTGCTCGACGAGCCTGCCGAGCATCTCGACCTGGCGACGGCGGACGCGCTGACGGCGGATCTGCTGACGGCGACCGAGGGCCGGACGACCCTGCTGATCACGCACCGGCTGCAGGGTCTCGACGCCGTGGACGAGGTCGTCGTCCTGGAGGCGGGACGTACGGTGCAGCGCGGCTCGTACGCGGAACTCGCCGCGGCCGATGGCCCCCTGCGCAGGATGCTGGAGCGTGAACGAGCCGCTGACCTGCTCTCCGCCCGGATCGGAGAGGCCGCGCAACCGGCTTTCTTCACGAAATAGGACTAATTGCTGGGCCGGTCGGGCGTACGACACCTCACGGGTACCGGGAATCGTCCCGGCGCCGGGTGACGATCCGGGAATGTGCCTGAGACACCGCGACCGGCTGCTGCTCGTCCCGGTGCTGCTGTGCGCGCTCATCGGTACGGCTGTGGCCCCGGCCACGGCGTCCGACGGGCCGAGCGCCAGTGCCGAGGTGGCGCGGCTGTACGAGGACGCTGCCAAGGCCACCGCGACGTACGAACAGGGCAGGCGCGCGGCCGACGCACAGCGCACCGCCGCGGGCCTGCTGCAGGAGCGCCTGAACCGGCAGCGGCTCGAATTCGCCGCGATCCACGACGCGGTGGGCGGTGTGGCGCGCGCCCAGTACCGCACCGGCGGCCCGCTCGCGCTCACCGCCGGGATGCTGCTCGCCAGAAACCCCGATGAGCTGATGCGCGGACAGCGGCTGGCATGGCAGGCGGAGAGGGCCGTGAACCAGCTGATCGGCCGGGCCCGGGCGGCCGAGCGGCGGCTCTCCGTCGCCGAGGCGCGGGCCAGGTCGGCCTGGCGCGAACTCGACGTACGCAAGGAGAAGCTCGCCGCGATCAAGCAGGGCATCGAGACAAAGCTGGAGGCCGCGCAGTGGACGCTCCAGGCGGAGGCGGACGAAAGCGTCGCGGCGGGCAAGTGCGCGGGTGCCGTAGATCTCAAAGAGACCGGGGGCGCGCCGCCGCCGGGCACCGAGTGGGTGACGCCGGTGGAGCACTACGAGCTGTCGGCCGGATTCGACAGTGCCGGTGAGCACTGGGCACACCGGCACACCGGACAGGATTTCGCGGTGGGCATCGGGACCCCGGTGCGCTCGGTCGGGGCGGGGCGCGTGCTCTCGGTCTCCTGCGGCGGCGCCTTCGGGATCCAGATGGTGGTGCAGCACCCGGGCGGCTACTACACGCAGTACGCGCATCTGGCGGCGGTCACCGTCGATCAGGGCGAGCAGGTGCGGACCGGGCAGTGGATCGGGCAGACGGGCACGACGGGGAACTCGACGGGGCCGCACCTGCATTTCGAGGTGCGGCTCACGCCATATCTGGGGTCCGGGGTGGATCCGGCGGTCTGGCTGCGCGAGCACGGGGTCCCGCTCTAGTGGCTGTCGTTGCCCTCGCTGTGCTCATTGCCTTCGTAGCCCTTGCCGTGCTTGTCGTGCTCCAGGCGGCGGGCGAGTATCTGCTCGATGACGACCGCGACGCCGTCCTCGTTGTTGGCGACGGTCCGCCCGGACGCCGCGGCTATCACGTCCGGATGAGCGTTGCCCATCGCGTACGAGGTTCCCGCCCAGGTCAGCATCTCCACGTCGTTGGGCATGTCACCGAAGGCGACGACCTCGTCGGCGGAGATCCCGCGCTCGGCGCAGCAGAGTGCCAGCGTGCTTGCCTTGCTCACACCCAGGCCGCTGATCTCCAGCAGCGCGGTCTGGCTGGAGCGGGTGAAGGACGCGAGCTCGCCGGCCGCAGTACGGGCCAGTGCGAGGAAACCGTCGGGCGTCAGCTCGGGGTGATGGGCGAGCAGCTTGATCACCGGGGCTGCGGAGCCGGGCCCCTCGTCGCGGAGCAGCTTCTCGGCGACCGCCACGGTGGCGCCCGGGTCGACATGGAACGGCGGATAGTCCGGCTCGTAGTGGATGCCGGTGGTCGTCTCGACCGCGAAAGATGTCCCGGGAGCGGCATCGCGCAGCGTGCGTACGACATCGAGGGCCGTATCCCGCTCCAGGGGGCGGACCTCGATCACCTTCCCGCCGGCGTGCAGATCCACGACCGCGGCGCCGTTCGCGCAGATCGCCAGACCGTGGCCGTGGACGTGGTCGCTGACGACGTCCATCCAGCGGGCAGGGCGGCCGGTGACGAAGAAGACCTCTATCCCGGCCTCCTCGGCGGAGGCGAGTGCGGCGATGGTGCGGTCCGAGACGGACTTGTCGTCACGAAGCAGAGTGCCGTCGAGATCGGTGGCGATCAGCCGGGGGGCAGCGGGCAGGGCGCGGGGATCGGTAGCTGAGGTCACAGATCCATTCTCCCGTACGCCGGCGCACGGGTGTGCGGGCGGGCGCACATGTGAGAGTGCACGGGCCGCTTCTGAGCCACGTAACCTCGAAGCATGCGTTTGAGTACCGTGATCCTTCCTGTCCGTCCCTGGCACCAGGGTGGCCGCGACGAGTGGACCCGAGCCGAGCAGCTCGGTTTCAACACCGCGTACACCTACGACCACCTTTCGTGGCGTACCTTCCGCGACGGCCCGTGGTACGGCGCGGTCCCGACGCTGACCGCGGCGGCCGCCGCCACCGAGCGGCTGCGACTGGGCACCCTGGTCACCTCGCCGAACTTCCGGCATCCGGTCCCCCTCGCCAAGGAGCTGATCTCACTCGACGACATCTCCGGCGGCCGGATCACGCTCGGCATCGGCGCGGGCGGCACGGGCTTCGACGCGACGGTGCTGGGCCAGGAGGCCTGGACGCCTCGCGAACGGGCGGACCGCTTCGGTGAGTTCGTCCCCCTCCTCGACCGGCTGCTGACCGAGGACTCCGTGACGTACGAGGGGACCTTCTACTCGGCGGTGGAGGCCCGCAACATCCGCGGGTGTGTACAGCGGCCGCGGCTGCCCTTCGCGGTCGCCGCCACCGGGCCGCGCGGGCTGAAGCTTGCGGCGAAGCACGGGCAGGCATGGGTGACCACGGGTGACCCGAAGCTGTTCGAGACGGGCACGCCCGAGCAGTCCGTCGAGGCGATCCGCGGGCAGGTCGAGAAGCTCGGCAAGGCGTGCGCCGACATCGGGCGGGACGTGGCCGAGCTGGACAAGATCATGCTCACCGGCTTCACACCGGAACCGGGCAAGGTGCTGGAGTCCCTCGACGCCTTTGTGGACTTCGCGGGCAAGCACTTCGAGCTCGGCTTCACGGAGATCGTGATCCACGCACCGATCCCGGACTCGGACTTCGCCGCCGACCAGGCGGTCTTCGAGCAGATCGCGACCGAGGGCCTCGCCCAGCTGCGCCGCTGAGTGCGCCGCTTCCCCGCCGCGCTTCCCCGTCCCGCTTATGCGCCGGGGAAGCGCAGAAATTCCGGCGGTACGGCGTCGGCCAGCCAGACGCCGTTGGCGCTGACGCGGAAGAGGTGGCCCGCCCGGTGCATCGCTCCGGCGTCCACGGACAGGACGACGGGTCGGCCTCGGCGGGCGCCCACGCGGGTCGCGGTCTCGCGGTCGGGCGAGAGATGGACGTGGTGGCGCTTCATGGGGCGCAGGCCTTCGGCGCGGATCGCGTCCAGGCTGCGGGCGACGGTGCCGTGGTAGAGATACGCGGGCGGCTCGGCGGTGGGAAGGTCCAGGTCGACCTCAGGGCATGGCGTGGCCACTGGCCGGCAGCGGATGCACGCTTGCTCGTCGATCGCCGAAGCGCCCCAATCGGTGCGGCGTGCGACGACGCGTCGAGCTCGGCGCGGGTGAACCGGAAGCCGTGCGCCGCCGCGGCGCGCATCAGCTCCTCGACCGCCACCCAGCCGTTCTCGTCGAGGGTGATGCCGATCCGTTCCGGCTGGTGCCGCAGATGCTTCGAGAGATACTTCGACACCTTGACGGTGCGTCTTTCGTCGGTCGCGCCGGTCGTGTCTGACTCGTCGGGTCTTTCGTTCATCCCGTCAGCGTGCCTCGCGTCGCGTCCCGGTGCCACCGAAAAAAATCGCTCTACAGGTTTGATCCACAGCCAACTGTAGTTATCCACAAGGGAATTGACGCTTCTGTGGACAACGGCGCCCCGTTTCAAGCTCTTTGATCAAATTGCTGGGAATTATTGGCTTTTGAGGCAAGAGCGTCCAATGTCCGGGCCTGCACCTCCCGTTCGGTCGCTGCCGCGATGAACGCCGCCGCGTGCACCTGCCCAACCAGGCCGTGCACCGCCCGCATTGTCTCCGGCGGCAGGGACACCGAACGCGGCTCACTGTCCGCCGGCGGTGGTCCCTCCGCACCCAGATGGTGCTGAAGATGACGGGTGGCGAACGTCCGCATGGCCCGGGCCAGTTCGGCGTCCACCGTCTGCTGCGCGAGCGGCCGCAGCCGCCGCACCATCGACGCCGCTTCGGCCGCATCGGCCTCGGTCGGCGGACGATGGCCGAGATAACGGGCGAAGACATGCTCGGTGGTGAACTCCAGGAAACGGGAGGCGATGTGCTCGACCTGTCCGCGAAGTTCCCGCAGATGACCGGAGATCGCGGGCAGTGGTACGCCAGCCGCGTGCAACTCCGCTGCCACCGCCAGCTCTTGGGGGCTTGGTACGAGGAATTCGTCGTCCCGTCCCGGGATCCGCTCCAGCACCCCGAGCTCCACCGCTTCCGCGACGGCCTCCTCGTCCGGCCTTCCGCCGAATTTCTCGTCCAGCTCGGTACGGGTGATCCTGGCCGCCTCCTCGTCGGTCCACGGACCCTGCACCTCAGCGACCAGACCCAGCACCCCTCCGAGCCCCCGCCCGGCGTCCCAGGCCTCGAGCAGTTCCTTGATCGAAGCCAGCGTGTAGCCGCGGTCGAGCAGATCGGCGATCTGCCGCAGCCGAGCGAGGTGCGACGAGCCGTACACATTGGCACGGCCGCGGCGCTCCGGCTTCGGCAGCAGTCCGCGGTCCTGGTAGGCGCGGATCGTACGGACGGTGGCGCCGCTGTGGTGCGACAGATCCTCGATCCGGTACTCGGCCACTGACTGGGCCACTGGCTGCTCGGACAAGCCCGCCCCCTTGAGGACAGATCGAAATGACAGATCGGATGACAGGTCGAGGAGAGCCGATGAGCGGCTGATGAGCGGTCGAAGCGCGCCGTCTATGACATGGCGGCCCGCCCCACCGCCCCCGCCGCCGCGCGGGCCGCGGGCGAGGTCGCGAGATATTCGACGGCCTTGCGCAGTGAGCCCTCCTGCGAGGGATGGTACGACCGCCGGAAGTAGCGGGGTATGGCCGCGCCCAACTCCCGCCAGGTGGGCAGCAGCCCCTTGTCCACCGCGCGGTTGTGCTCGCGCAGGGAGTAGCGCATCCGCCCGGCGAGCTGGGGATCGTGCCGGATCAGATAGGCCGTGCCCCATGCCCACAGCCAGAGCAGCATGGGCGCGGTGACGGCCATGCCCTCGATACGGCGGGCATAGCGCGGCAGCCCCTCGCCCCCGCAGTGCTGGTACATGTCGAAGGCGACGGCCCGGTGCTCGACCTCCTCCGCGCCGTGCCAGCGCAGCAGATCCAGCATGATCGTGTCGGCGTCCGCCCGGTCCAGCCCCTCGGCGTGCAGCACCCAGTCGCCGAGGACCGCCGTGAACTGCTCGATCGCGGCGATGATCGCCAGCCGGAAGCGCAGCCACTCCTGGGGCGGTATCGGCGCCCCGAACGGCGGCTTCTCGCCGAGGAGTTTCTCGAAGAGGAAGTCGACGTGCTTGGTGAAACCTTCGGTGCCGAGCCGCTGGGCGGCGAGGTGGTCCAGTACATACGCGTGCTGGACGCTGTGTGTGGCCTCCTGGCCCATGAAGCCCTTGACGTCCTTCCTCAGCACCGGATCACGGACCAGTGGCAGGGCCTCCTTGAAGACCTTGACGAACCACCGCTCCCCGGCCGGCAGCAGCAGATGCAGCACATTGATGACGTGCGTGGCCGTGGGCTCGTCCGGTATCCAGTGCAGCGGGGTCTCGTCCCAGTCGAACGAGACCCGGCGCGGCTTGATGGGGTAGTGGCCGACCTGCTCCTCGGCGCTCACAGGGGCGGCTCCAATCGGGCGATCGCCCGCAGTGTTCTGGGCGTGAAGCGGGACATGAAGTGGGCGCCACGTGCCTCGGGCGTCACCGGCACCACCGCCTGGTTCTTCACGACCGCCCGCAAAATCGCGTCGGCGACCTTCTCCGGCGGGTAGTTGCGCAGGCCGTACAGCCGGGCGGACTTCTTCTGGCGGCGCTTCTCCTCGGCCTCGTCGACCCCTGCGAAGCGCGCCGTGGACGTGATGTTGGTGTTGACGAAGCCCGGGCAGATCGCCGAAACCCCGATGCCTTGTCCTGCCAGCTCGGCCCGCAGGCACTCGCTGAGCATCAGCACCGCCGCCTTGGACGTGCTGTAGGCGGGCAGCGCCTTCGAGGGCTGATAGGCCGCGGCCGACGCGGTGTTGACGATGTGGCCGCCCTGTCCGCGCTCGGCCATCTGCCTGCCGAAGAGCCGGCAGCCGTGGATGACACCCCACAGATTGACGTCGAGGACCTTCTTCCAGTCCTCGGGGCTGGTCTGGAGGAAGGAGCCGGAAAGGCCTATCCCGGCGTTGTTGACCAGGACGTCCACCACGCCGTACTCGCCGGCGACCTTCTCGGCCAGCTTCTCCATCGCCTGCTCGTCGCTCACGTCGACCGTCTCGCCCCAGGCCTCGGGTGCGCCGATCAGCCGTGACATCTCCGCGGTCCTGGCCGCCCCCTCCGCGTCCCGGTCCACGGCGACGATCCGCGCCCCTGCCTCGGCAAAGGCGAAGGCCGTGGCCCGCCCGATGCCGCTGGCAGCGCCCGTCACCAGGACGAGCTGGCCCCCGAACCGCTCGGCATACCGTCCACGGGCCGTGCTCTCCCGCCCTGCCACCCCGGCGGCGCTGTCCTCGTTGGCAGTGACGAACTCGCTGATCCAGGCCGACAGCCGGTCCGGTCGGCTGCGCGGCGCCCAGTGCTTGGCCGGCAGCGAGCGGCGCGTCAACTGTGGTGCCCACTCGCCGAGTTCGTCGTAGAGCCGCTCGGACAGGAATATGTCACCGGTGGGCGTGATCAGCTGGACGGGCGCATGCGCGTACGCGTCGGTGCGCGGGCGGCGCAGCCTGGCCCGGACGTTGTCACGGTAGAGCCAGGCGCCGCGTGCCGCGTCCTGCGGCAGCGAGGGGGTGGGGTAGCCGGCCGACGGCATCCTCTCCAGCCGCTGAAGGATCTTCGGCCACTGCTTGCCGAGAGGCCCGCGCCAGGCGAGCTCCGGAAGCACGGGCGTGTGCAGCATGTACACGTACCAGGACTTGGCACCCTGGCCGAGCAGCTGGCCGACCCTGCGGGGTGTGGGCCGGCTCATCCGCTTCTTGATCCAGTGCCCGAAGTGGTCGAGCGAGGGACCGGACATCGAGGTGAAGGAGGCGATGCGGCCCTCGGTGCGCTTGACCGTCACGAACTCCCACGACTGCACCGAACCCCAGTCGTGGCCCACCAGATGCACCGGCTTGTCCGGGCTCACTGCGTCCGCGACCGCCAGAAAGTCGTCCGTCAGCTTCTCCAGCGTGAAGCCGCCTCGCAGCGGGACCGGCGCGGTCGAGCGGCCGTGCCCCCGGACGTCGTAGAGCACCACATGGAAGCGGTCCGCCAGCCGCCGCGCGACCGCCGACCAGACCTCCTTGCTGTCCGGATAGCCGTGCACGAGCAGCACGGTCGGCTGCGTCGCGTCGCCCAGCTCGGCGACGCACAGCTCGATTCCGCCGGTACGGACCCAGCGCTCCCGGGCACCTTCGAGACCCATGCCGGCTCCCTCGCTCACGCGTCCTCCGCCCAGCGCCGCACATGCGGCAGATCATCGTCCAGCCAGAACGCGCTCTGTTCGGGGTCCTTGGAGTCGGTGACCACCAGGATCTCCTCGAACTTCGCGCCCGTACCCCTGAATCCGAGGTGCGGCTCGACCGCCCACAGCCCCGGCCGGGGCGGATGGTCGGAGAACCTGTACGGGCTCCACAGCGGCGACCAGCCGTCCCGGTGACCGTGCAGGGCGTCGCTCGCCAGTCCCTTCAGCGACTGGGTGCCGAAGCCGAAGAGCTGCGGCACCCAGCGCCGCTCCTTCACCCGGTCGATCTTGTGGGCGATGACGCCGAAGGGATAGGCACGGTGCCGGTTGGCATAGCCCTGCCGGACCATGAGCCGGTCCACGTCCTCATAGATCTCGCGCATCGAGCGCCGCTCGCGCACCTCGCGCAGGATCAGCTCGCGGTGTGCCTGAAGGTCGGCCAGCAGCTTGTTGTGGAGAGGGCTCGGCCCGAGGCAGCCCGAATAGCCGATGTCCGCGGTGAAGCCCTTGTAGACGGGGGCCATGTCGAGGATGAAGGGCATGCCCGCTTCGAGGACGCGGTTGGTCGGGAAGAACTGCAGCGGTATACGGAAGTTGACGAAGGCCGTGCGGTCCCCGAACCAGGCGAAGGGGAGGTGGAACCAGTCGCGCACACCCCGCTCCCGAAGCCACTCGCGCTGCATCCGCGCCGCCCCGCGCTCGGTCACGCCGGGCTTGAGCTGGGCCGCCACCGCCTCCGCGCATGCGTACGCGAGACGCTGCACCTCCCTGAACCCCCGCAGTTCCGCGGTCAGTTCGCTTGCCACTGCTGAGGTCATGCCACCTGCCCTCCCCGTGCGGTACCCGCCTCGTAACTTGCCACTGATGAATGTGACAATGCCCGACGGCTACGTCAAGGCCCGTGCGTCAGCCTGTGGACAACTCGGAGGCCAAGGGTCACGGAGTTGTCCACAGCGAGGAGCGGGGAGCCCTGCACTCAGGTAGCAGCCCCCTACGGGTCCATACCTCTGGAGTCGGACACGGATCCAGCCGCGCAGGTTGACGCCCGATGTGTGGTGCGCCACTACCTTCGAATTGTGACTGTGATCGCGACCGAAAGCCTGAGCAAGCGGTTCCCCCGGGTGACCGCGCTTGACCGGCTCTCCTTGGACATCGGACCCGGTGTGACCGGCCTGGTGGGCGCCAACGGAGCCGGCAAGTCCACGTTGATCAAGATCCTGCTGGGTCTGTCCCCTGCCACGGAGGGCCGGGCCGCCGTGCTCGGCCTCGACGTCGCCACGAGCGGCGCCGCCATCCGGGAACAGGTGGGGTACATGCCCGAGCACGACTGCCTGCCGCCCGATGTGTCGGCCACCGAGTTCGTCGTCCACATGGCGCGCATGTCCGGGCTGCTGCCGACGGCCGCCCGCGAGCGCACCGCCGACACGCTGCGCCATGTCGGGCTGTACGAAGAGCGGTACCGCCCCATCGGCGGCTATTCGACCGGCATGAAACAGCGCGTCAAGCTCGCGCAGGCCCTCGTCCACGACCCGAAGCTGGTCCTCCTGGACGAGCCGACCAACGGGCTCGACCCGGTCGGCCGCGACGAGATGCTGAACCTGATCCGCCGCATCCACACCGACTTCGGCATCTCGGTCCTGGTCACCTCGCACCTCCTCGGCGAACTCGAACGCACCTGTGACCATGTCGTCGTCATCGACGGCGGATCGCTGCTGCGCTCCAGTTCGACCAGCGACTTCACCCAGATCACCACGACCCTCGCCGTCGAGGTCACCGACACGGACACCCATCCCGACGGCACCGCGGTGCTCCGTGAGGCGCTCGCCGCCGCCGGAATCACGCTCCACGCGCGCGTGGAGGAAGGTCTGCCCGGAGCGGGCCACATCCTCCTCGTCGAGGCGACGGGCGAGGAGACGTACGACGTCGTGCGCGACACCGTCGCCGGGCTCGGCCTCGGTCTCGTACGGATGGAACAGCGCCGCCACCACATCGCCGAGGTCTTCCGCCCCGAAGGTCCCCAGACAGCGGCCCAGCCCATGGAGGTGCAGGCGCGATGAGCACAGAGCTCACCGGAGTCCCGGGCAGCGGGGTCCAGAACGAGACCACCCGGATCCACAACATCGGATACCGCAACTACGAAGGCCCGCGGCTCGGCCGGGCGTACGCCCGCCGCTCGCTCTACTCGCAGTCGCTGCGCGGCGCGTACGGACTGGGCCGCTCGGCCAAGTCCAAGGTCCTGCCGATGATTCTCTTCGCGGTGATGTGCCTGCCTGCGGCGATCATCGTCGCGGTCGCCGTCGCCACGAAGCTCAAGGACCTGCCGCTGGACTACACCCGCTATGCGATCGTCACCCAGGCGGTCATCGGGCTGTTCCTCGCCGCGCAGGCCCCGCAGTCCGTCTCGCGCGATCTGCGCTTCAAGACGGTTCCGCTGTACTTCTCGCGTCCCATCGAGCGCATCGACTACGTACTCGCCAAGTACGGCGCCATGGCTTCGGCGCTGTTCGTGCTCACCGCGGCGCCCCTGGTCGTCCTCTACGTCGGTTCGCTGCTCGCCAAGATGGACTTCGCGGACCAGACGAAGGGCTTCGCGCAGGGCATGGTCTCCGTCGCGCTCCTGTCCGTGCTCTTCGGCGGCATCGGCCTGGTGATGGCCGCGCTCACCCCGCGCCGGGGCTTCGGCGTCGCCGCCGTCATCGCGACGATGACCATCACCTACGGCGCGGTCTCCACCGTCCAGGCGATCGCCTGGGAGACCGGATCGCCCGAAGTGATCAAGTGGCTCGGCCTCTTCTCGCCGGTCACCCTCATCGACGGCGTACAGACCGCCTTCCTCGGCGCAACCTCGGCCTTCCCGGGCGAGGCGGGTCCCGGTGCGGGCCCGGGCACGGTCTATCTGCTCGTCGTCCTCGCGCTCGTCGCCGGCTCGTACGCCGTACTGATGCGCCGCTACCGAAAGGTCGGGCTGTGACCACCATCAACATCGAGCACACCTCGCGGTGGTTCGGAAATGTCGTGGCCGTCAACGACGTGACCATGACCGTCGGCCCGGGCGTCACCGGACTGCTGGGTCCCAACGGCGCCGGAAAGTCCACCATCATCAACATGATGGGTGGTTTCCTGGCCCCCTCGACGGGAAGCGTCACGCTCGACGGTCAGGCGATCTGGCGCAACGAGTCGGTCTACCGGCAGATCGGCGTCGTACCGGAGCGGGAAGCCATGTACGACTTCCTCACGGGCCGCGAATTCGTCGTCGCCAACGCCGAGTTGCACAATCTGGGCAAGAAGGCCGCCCAGAAGGCGCTCGCCACGGTCGAGATGGAGTACGCGCAGGACCGCAAGATCGCGACGTACAGCAAGGGCATGCGGCAGCGCGTGAAGATGGCGTCCGCTCTGGTGCACGAGCCGTCCGTGCTGCTGCTCGACGAGCCGTTCAACGGAATGGACCCGCGCCAGCGCATGCAGCTGATGGACCTGTTGCGGCGGATGGGCGCGGAAGGCCGCACCGTGCTGTTCTCCTCGCACATCCTGGAGGAGGTCGAGCAACTCGCCTCGCACATCGAGGTGATCGTTGCAGGACGGCATGCCGCGTCCGGCGACTTCCGCAAGATCCGCCGGCTGATGACGGACCGGCCGCACCGCTATCTCGTACGGTCCAGCGACGACCGGGCGCTTGCCGCGGCCCTGATCGCCGACCCGTCGACGGCGGGCATCGAGGTCGACCTGGCCGAGGGCGCGCTGCGCATCCAGGCCGTCGACTTCGGCCGGTTCACCGAGCTGCTGCCGCGGGTCGCCCGCGAGCACTCGATCCGGCTGCTGACGGTCTCGCCCTCGGACGAGTCCCTCGAATCGGTCTTCTCCTACCTCGTAGCGGCCTGAAAGGAGCTGTGACGTCCATGTACAACCCCACAGTCGCCCGGCTCACCTATCGGGCCGTGCTCGGCAGGCGCCGCGCGGCGATCCTGTTCGTACTGCCCGGTCTGCTGCTGCTCATCGCGGTGGCGGTCCGGAGCTTCAACGGCCTGGACGACCAGGTCGCAGCCGACCTCCTCGGCGGATTCGCCATCGCCACGATGGTGCCGCTGATCGGAGTGATCGCGGGCACCGGCGCGATCGGGCCCGAGATCGACGACGGGTCGATCGTCTATCTGCTCGCCAAGCCGGTGAAGCGCCCGACGATCATCGTCACGAAGCTGATCGTGGCCATCGCGATCACCATGGCCTTCTCCGCGATTCCCACGCTGATCGCCGGATTCATCCTCAACGGCAACGGCCAGCAGGTCGCCATCGCCTACACGGTCGCGGCGCTGGTCGCCTCGATCGCGTACAGCGCGCTGTTCCTTCTCCTCGGCACGGTCAGCCGCCATGCGGTCGTCATCGGACTCGTCTACGCCCTGGTGTGGGAGACGCTGTTCGGCAGCCTCGTGCCGGGGGCGCGCACGCTGAGCGTGCAGCAGTGGTCGCTGTCACTCGCCGAGAAGATCGGCGGGGAGGGGCTGATCGGCTCGGACGTGGGGCTGCCGCTCGCCGTGACGCTGCTGGCGGGAGTCACGGTGGTGGCGACCTGGTACGCCGGTCAGAAGCTGAGGGTGCTGAAGCTCGCCGGCGAGGAGTGATCCGGAAGGCCCTCCGACAGTCGGGCAGTTCGTCCTCGGCCCCCGTCCTCAGGGCGGGGGCCGACGCGTACCGGCAGGGCGCCGGTCGCCGCGCCGGAAAATCAGTGGCAGCGAACCGTCCACCGGGGCACAGTAGTTGAGCCGGGCGCACGCCAGTGCGACCGACGCCACCGACCGGGAGAGGAGCGCGGCGATGACCGAGAGTACGAGTGGGAGTCCGTCGAGCTCCCTACAGGGCAGCGCCGGGCAGGCAGCGGAGTAGCCACCGACGACTCCGCGAGGCCGCCCGCAGGAAGCTGCCCGGGGGGCGGCCGCTTCGAGCGCGCATCTGCGCGGGCCGCCCCCCTCCCGGCGGATTGGCCGGTGGCTCCAGCCCCAGCGGAACGACTGTCCACAACGGGCCGTCAGCCGAGAAGACTTCAGCACCACAGGTTGTGAACGTACGCCCCCAACAGGGCCGTCAGCCCAGCAACCTCTCCAGTACCACCGCGATGCCGTCGTGTTCGTTCGACGCCGTGATCTCGTGCGCCACGGCCTTCAGCTCTTCATGCGCATTGGCCATCGCCACACCGTGCGCCGCCCACCCGAACATCGGGATGTCGTTCGGCATGTCGCCGAACGCGATCGTGTCCGCGGCCCGCAGCCCAAGGCGCCTCGCCGCCAGCGACAGCCCCGTCGCCTTGTTCAGCCCCAGCGGCAGCATCTCCACGATGCCCGCGCCCGCCATCACCACGTTCACCAGGCTGCCGACGGTCGCCCTGGCCACGCTCGTCAGCGCGTCGTCGTCCAGCTCCGGATGCTGGATGTACACCTTGTTCAGCGGGGCCGACCACAGCTCGGCCGGGTCCTCGTACGCCACCACCGGCAGCGGGCCTTCCTGCACCCGGTACCCGGGGCCGACCAGCACTTCGCCGTCGAGCCCGTCACGGCTCGCGGCCAGCGCCAGCGGGCCGACCTCCGCCTCGATCTTGGAGAGCGCGAGCCGGGCCAGCTGCCGGTCCAGCGTCAGGGACGTCAGCAGCCGGTGCTCGCCCGCGTGGTAGACCTGCGCGCCCTGGCCGCAGACGGCGAGGCCCTCGTAGCCCAGGTCGTCCAGGATGTGCCGGGTCCAGGGCACGGCACGTCCGGTGACGATGATGTGCGCGGCGCCCGCCGCGGTCGCCGCGGCGAGCGCGTCGCGCGTGCGCTGCGAGACCGTGTCGTCGTCACGCAGCAGCGTGCCGTCGAGATCGGTCGCGATCAGGCGGTACTGCAAGCTCACTTGGAGACCGGTTCAAGCACTTCACGACCGCCGAGATAGGGCCGGAGCACCTCGGGCACCCGCACCGAACCGTCCGCCAGCTGGTGGTTCTCCAGGATCGCCACGATCGTGCGCGGTACGGCGCACAGCGTGCCGTTCAGCGTCGCCAGCGGCTGCACCTTCTTGCCGTCGCGCATCCGGACCGACAGGCGGCGCGCCTGGAAGCCGTCGCAGTTCGAGGCGGAGGTCAGCTCGCGGTACTTGCCCTGTGTCGGGATCCACGCCTCGCAGTCGTACTTGCGCGAGGCGGAGGCGCCCAGGTCGCCAGTGGCCACATCGATCACCTGGAACGGCAGCTCCAGGCCGGTCAGCCACTGCTTCTCCCAGTCGAGGAGCCGCTTGTGCTCGGCCTCCGCGTCCTCGGGAGCGACGTACGAGAACATCTCGACCTTGTCGAACTGGTGCACCCGGAAGATGCCGCGGGTGTCCTTGCCGTACGTCCCCGCCTCGCGGCGGAAGCACGGCGAGAAGCCGGCGTAGCGCAGCGGCAGCTTGTCCGCGTCGATGATCTCGTCCATGTGGTACGCCGCGAGCGGGACCTCGGAGGTGCCGACCAGGTAGTAGTCGTCCTTCTCCAGGTGGTAGACGTTCTCGGCGGCCTGGCCGAGGAAGCCCGTGCCCTCCATGGCGCGCGGCCGGACCAGCGCGGGCGTCAGCATCGGGATGAACCCGGCCTCCGTCGCCTGCGCGATCGCGGCGTTGACGAGCGCGAGTTCGAGCAGCGCGCCGACGCCCGTCAGGTAGTAGAAGCGCGATCCCGACACCTTGGCGCCGCGCTCGACGTCGATGGCGCCGAGCGCCTCGCCGAGCTCCAGGTGGTCCTTGGGTTCGAAGCCCTCGGCGCCGAAGTCGCGGATCGTGCCGTGCGTCTCGAGGATGACGAAGTCCTCCTCGCCGCCGACCGGGACGTCCTCGTGGACGATGTTCCCGAGCAGGAGCAACAGCCGCCTGGCCTCTTCGTCGGCCTCGTCCTGAGCCGCGTCGGCGGCCTTGACGTCGGCCTTCAGCTGCTCGGCCCTCTTCAGCAGTTCGGCGCGCTCTTCGGGAGTGGCCCTGGGGATGAGCTTGCCGAGCTGCTTCTGCTCGGAACGCAGCTCGTCGAAGCGGAGGCCGGACGACCTGCGCCGCTCATCGGCCTGGAGCAGGGCGTCGACGAGTTCGACGTCCTCTCCACGGGCGCGCTGGGAGGCGCGAACACGGTCGGGGTCCTCACGGAGCAGGCGAAGGTCAATCACCCCACCAGGCTACCGGTGCCGACTCGCTCAACCTCACTCGATATTGCCTTGCGTGTCACTATGTCCGAATTGCCGGAATTTAGAAAGCTGCCGCCTATTCACCAGGCAAGCGTCAATAAATGCTGGACCACTCGCCGAAATGGGGCATCCGGCCGTTGTCTGAATTGACCCGCTTCTCTTGCGGGGGCGGGACTCGGACTCCCCTTGTCCACAGGGATACGGGCTGTCGCAGGGTTATCCACAGGCTGTGTGCGAGATCTGTGGACCACGGAAATGATCATTTCCAATGTCGGGCGTGGGCCGGAGGATTCCCCTTCCAAACCCACCTCACACGCTCATTCGGGTGGGAATTCCTCGCTCCAAAGAGTTGATCAATGGAATTGAGGTGACACAAGGCACCGTGCGTACCTGTGGACGGAAGTGGGTGACTGGACCGATTTGTCGACCATGTCGTGTTGTGTTGTCGACTTGTCCCCAGGTCGAGAAGCACACCTGTGGATAACTTCTGTGGATAACGAAAATCTGCAGGTAGGACCGGTTCAGACCCCGGACCCGGACGCTGGCCCCGCACTCCGGACCCGGAGTGGGCTCAGGCCCGGCCGTCCTGGCAGCGCGCCAGCCAGTCCGACGCCGCTGTGAACTCCGCGTCCGACGTCCCCGCACGCAGCGCCCGTACGTCCCCGACCGCCACACCCGCCCGCGGATACGAACCGAGGAACCGCACATTCGGACAGATCCGCTTCAGCCCCATCAGCGCCTCGCCCACCCGGCGGTCCGAAATATGGCCCTCGGCGTCCACGGCGAAGCAGTAGTTCCCGATCCCCGCACCAGTCGGCCGGGACTGGATCAGCATCAGGTTGACCCCGCGCACCGCGAACTCCTGGAGCAGTTCGAGCAGCGCACCCGGGTGGTCGTCGCCCAGCCAGATGACCACCGACGTCTTGTCCGCACCGGTCGGCGCCGAGGGCCTGGCCGGACGGCCGACGAGTACGAAGCGGGTCTCCGCGTTCTCGGCGTCATGGATCTCGGTGACCAGCGGCTCAAGGCCGTATGTCACCGCCGCGAACTCGCCCGCGAAGGCCGCGTCGTAGCGGCCCTCCTGCACCAGCCGCGCGCCGTCCGCGTTCGACGCGGCCGACTCCCACAGGGCATCGGGAAGATGGGCCCGCAGCCAGTTGCGCACCTGCGGCTGGGCGACCGGATGGCCGGTCACCGTCTTCACCTCGGACAGCTTGGTGCCCGGGCGTACCAGCAGCGCGAAGGCGATGGGCAGCAGCACCTCGCGGTAGATCATCAGCGGTTCGCCGGAGGCGAGCTCGTCGAGGGTCGCGGTGACGCCGCCCTCGACGGAGTTCTCGATCGGTACGAGGGCGGCCGCGGCGTCCCCGTTGCGTACGGCATCGAGCGCGGCGGGCACGGACACCATCGGGACGAGCTCCCGCGTGGCGGCTTCCGGGAGCGTGCGCAGGGCGGCCTCGGTGAAGGTGCCCTCGGGGCCGAGATAGGTATAACGAGTGGCTGACATACGTCATCCTCGATGGAGCGGCAGCGGCGGCGTCGGTGACCGCGCACGCCCCCGACCGGGGGTTCGGGGGTTGTCCCCCGACGTATGCAGCGCGCGTGGCCGACATACCGTCACCCTAATGGGCCCGGAGTCCTCAGGACTCCAGGAGCCGCTGTCCCACGTACTCGCCCTCCTCCGGCCCGCCCGGCGCCGCGAACAGCCCGCTCGCCTCGTGGCGGATGAACGCCGACAGCGCATCGCCCCGGTCGAGCTTGCGCTGCACCGGAACGAAGCCGCGCAGCGGATCGGCCTGCCAGCAGATGAAGAGCAGCCCGGCGTCCGGCGTCCCGTCGGCGCCGATCCCGTCGTGGAAGGAGAACGGCCGCCGCAGCATTGCCGCGCCGCCGTTCTGCTCTGGCGCGGAGATCCGGGCATGGGCGTTGTCCGGGATGACCAGCCTTCCGTCCGGGCCGGTCTTGTCGAGCGCCAGCTCGGTCGTCTCACTGCCGCCGCTCAGCGGAGAGCCGTCGGACTTGCGACGGCCGATGACCTGCTCCTGCTTCGTGAGCGGAAGCTGCTCCCAGTCGTCGAGCAGCATCCGGATCCGGCGGACGACGGCGTACGAGCCGCCCGCCATCCACGCGTACTTCGCCTCCGACGTCCCCGAGGCCCCCGTCGTCTCTGACGTCTCTGACAGCACGAAGATCCGCTTGTCGAAGTCGGGCTCGGACGGCTTCGGATTGCGGGTGCCGTCGATCTGGCCCATCAGATTGCGCGCGGTCATCGGCTTCCCGGTGGCCCCCGGCGAACGGTTGAAGCCGTTCATCTGCCAGCGCACTCGGGCCGCCTCCCCCGCCGCCTTCTGGATCGCGCGCAGCGCATGGAAGGCGACCAGCGCGTCGTCCGCGCCGATCTGCACCCACAGATCGCCGTCCGACCGCTTCTTGTCCAGCTGGTCGGAGGAGAACGCGGGCAGCGGGTCCAGCTGCGGCGGGCGCTGCGCCACCAGCCCCGTACGGTCGAAGAAGCTGCGACCGAAGCCGAAGGTGACCGTCAGCGAGGACGGCCCGGCGTCCAGCGCGACGCCCGTGTCGCCCTCGCCCGCCGACCGGCCCGCCATCAGCCCGCTCGAGAGTGAGGACCAGCGGCGCAGCAGTGCGGCGGCTTCCTTGCGGCCCGCGCCGGGCACCAGGTCGAAGGCGATCAGATGGCCGCGGGCCTGGAGCGGTGTGGTGATGCCGGCTTGGTGGGTGCCGTGGAAGGGGATGCCGGTCGAACCGAGCGTCGCCAGCGCGGTCGGGACGTCGCCGGAGGCCGCGGCATGTGCGGCGGCGCCGCCCGCGGCCCCCAGTACAAGGCCGGTGGCGCCGGCCGCACCCACGGTGCCGAGCAGCCGCCGCCTGGAGATGTCGTTGTCGCGCACAGGGTCACTCACGGGTGGGTCAGCCGATCTTGATGTTCTCGTCGGTGGTGGTCTGGTCGATGTCGGAGGTCCGCACGGTCACCTGGACCTGCCAGTCGCCGGGCATCGGGATCTGGACCGCGTCCGCGCTCCAGTGTCCCGTGGCGACGCGGTCGGGCGTGATCGGCAGCGGGCCGATCTGCTTGGCCTTGAGGGTGAAGGAGACCTTCACCTCGGGCACGTCCATCGGCTTCAGGTCCGGGCTGTAGATCCAGACGTGCATCACGTTGGCGCCGGAGGTGGCCGGGTCGAGGCTGAGCCGGACGGTGCCCTTGCCGTTCTTGCCGCCGGTGTCGAAGGGCAGCTTGATCTCGGTGGGGCCGTTCGGCACGGTCGCGGCGGCCTGCGAGCCCGAGGCGTTGGCGGCCTCTTCTTCCGTACGGCCCGGTTCGGTGGACGTCAGGATGGTGGTCACGGCCAGCAGGACCACCGCGATGCCCGCCTCGGCCAGTACGGAACGGCGCAGTCCGGAACGTACCGGGTCGGCGTCTCTGGCCTTGTCCCGGGCCTTCTTCTTCTGGGCCGTTGCCACCGCGGCCTTCTGCCGGGCGAGTTGGGCGGCGCGCTCGGGGTCCGCGGCGTCCTCGGCACCCGGGTCCGCCTCCTCGCCACCTGGGTCCGCCTCGTCGGCAGCCTCCTCGGCAACCGGGTCCGCCTCCTCGCCTGCCTCCGTCACCTCCGCCGTCTCCGCGAGCTGCGCCGTCCACCGACGCGAGATCCACGCGACGCTCACCAGGACGAGGACCAGCCCCACCTTGATCAGCAGCAGCTGCCCGTACCAGGTCCCGGTCAGCGCCGACCAGGAGCCGACCTGCCGCCAGGACTGGTAGATCCCGGTCGCCGCGAGCACGACCACGCTGCCGAACGCCACCGTGGAGAACCGCCGTACCGCGGCCCGCTCGATCGACGGCGCACGGTAGAGCGCGGTCAGCAGCGCCGCGAGCCCGCCGAGCCAGGTCGCGACGGCCAGCAGATGAGTGACGTCCACGGGCATCGCGAGTCCCGGCTGAATGCCCGTCGACGCATGCTCCGAGAGCGCCCATGTCGCAGCGATCCCCGCCGCGACGACCGCGCCGCCGACGGCGAGACCGAAGGTCAGGTCCTTCTTCTCGCCCTCGTCCTCCCGCTTCGCGTACGCCCCGAAGAGCACGGCGATGAACAGCGCGGCCGCCCCCAGCAGCATCAGCCGGGAGCTGAGCGCGGCGCCGGTCTTGGTCTGCAGGACGTCCTGCAGCCCGCCGAGGTCGAAGGCGTCCGCCAGTTTCCCGGAGCCTGTGTACGGGGTGCGCAGCAGCAGCGTCGCGAGAGTGGCCGCGGTGAGCGTCACCCACCCGCGTACGACCAGGCGTTGCAGCGGCCGTACGGAAGCACCCCGCTGCCAGCAGGCGAGCACGAAGGCCGCGCCGCCCGTCAGCAGCACGAAGCCCGCGTACGAGGCGTAGCGCGCGATGTCGTAGAGGACGCCGACCACTCCGCCGCCGGCCTTCTGGTCGGGAACAACGGCGGTGGTCTTGGAGGGCGCCCCGATGGAGAAGGTGAAGGCACCGGAGACGGGATGGCTGTCGGCCGAGACGGCCTGCCAGGCCACGGTGTAGGTGCCGTCGGGCAGTCCGGGCAGCAGATCGACGCCGTAGATGACTTTGCCGCCGGTGCCGAGGTCGCGGACGGCGGCCTTGTCGGCGCGTTTGCCGCTGGGTTCGAGGACCCGGATCGAGTCGTTCCCCATGGCCACCTGCTCGGAGAAGGTGAGCGTGACGTCCTTGGGGGCGGTGGCGACCACCGCCCCGTCCTTCGGGTTGCTCCCGGTCAGCGCGGCATGCGCCGACGCGGGGCTCGCACCGGCCAGGAGCGCACCGAAGAGCGTGCCGAGGAGCACGATCGCGGCGAGCAGCAGCCGGAGGGGGGACGGGCCGAAGCGCGGGGCGGTGGCTGTCATGGATTGATCAGTCCCTCGGTGCTCAGTGCTTCTTCGGGTTGTACGTGGGCTCCTTGACGGGAAGTTCGACCGTGATCGGGCCGGACTCCTCGAAGCAGAGCTCCACGGTGACCTTCTCGCCCTGCTTCGGCTGCTGCTTGAGCTTCATGAACATGATGTGGTTTCCACCGCGTTCGAGATCGAGCTCGCCGTCCGCCGGGACGTCGAAGGCCTTCACCTCCTGCATCGTCTGGTTCTTCGACTCGTGGATCGTGATGTCGTCGGAGACGTCGCTGGTGACGGTGGTGAGCTTGTCCGCCCCGCCACCGCTGTTGTGCACCGTCAGAAAACCGGCTGCCATGTCGCCGACGGGCTGTGGCATGAACCCGCCGCTGACCTTCAACTCCGGTTTGCCGTCGGACGAGCAGCCCGCCAGCGCCAGTCCCGCGGTCAGGGCTATGACGGCAGCGAGGGACGTACGCCGGTTCACGGGCTCTCCCCGCGGATGATCTTCGGGAGGTCCTTGGCGTAGTCGTCCGCCGTGGTGTCCTCGCCGTAGAGCACATAGCCCTTGTCGGTCTTCGGGGAGAAGGCGATGACCTGAGCGCCGTGCATGGAGACGACCGTGCCGTCCTTCTCCTTCTTCGGCGGGTCGATGCCGATGCCGATCTGGCGTGCGCCGGCCTGGATGGTCGGGAAGTCGCCGGTGAGCCCGGTGAAGGACGGGTCTCCGGCGGCCGGCAGCCACTTGGCCAGCTCGGCCGGTGTGTCCCGCTCCGGATCGGTGGTGACGAACACGACCTGGAGCTTGTCCTGGTCGGCCTTGGGGAGCTGCTTCCTGGCGATGGCGATATTGCTCATCGTCAGCGGGCAGACGTCGGGGCAGTGCGTGTAACCGAAGTAGATCAGTGTCGGCTTGCCCTTGGTCTGCTCACGCAGGTCGTACTTCTTGCCGTGCGTGTCCGTGAGGACGAGGTTCGGCTTGGTGAACGGCTGGTCGAGCACGGTCGCGGGCCGGTTCGCCCCGGCCGAGACATCGGCGACGGGGCTCTTGGCGGAGTCGTCGCCCGAGCAGGCGGAGAGGCTGAGCGCCGCGGCCACGACGAGCGTGGCCGCGAGCACGGTCTTCTTGCGCATGGAGAAATGTCCCAAGTGTCGTGTACGGAGCGTCAGGAGGAGCGACGGCGGCCGGCCAGGACACCGAAGGCCACACCCGCGATGCCGACCAGGATGCCGACGACCGCCAGGATGCGGGCCGTCGTGTCGCTGCTGTCGGCGGACGCGGTCTCGGACTTCGTGTCCTCGTCGTGCCCGGCGTTCTTCCCGTCCTTCGCGGACGCGTCCTTCGCGCTGCCGCCGTGGTGGTCCTCCGTCGCGGCCGACAGCTTCAGGACGGGCGCGGGGGACTCGGGCTCCGGGGCGCCCTCCTTCGCCTCCTCGATCCAGCGCACGACCTCCTTGTTGTCGTACGTCTGCAGTGCCTTGAACACCAACTGGTCGGTGTCCTCGGGCAGTCGGCCGAGGGAGACGGGGAACTGCTGGAACTCGCCCGGCTTGATCTTTCCGCCGACTGATGTCCACGTGATCTTGGAAGGAGCCTCGGTGATCTGCTTGCCGTGCACCTCAAGAGGCTTGGCCAGCTTGGCCTTGGTGACCACGGCCTCCCAGCCGGGGACGGGCTGCGGCATGGCGGAGGCCATCGGGTGGTCGGCCGGGAGGCTGACTTCGAGCTTTACGGTCGAGGCCTTGTCGCGCTCGTTGGGGACCTTGAAGTTGACCGTCGCGTAACCGCCCTTGGCGGCCTCGCCCTGCGGCTGCACGCTGACGTGCGCGAAGGCGGTGCCCGAGAGGAGCAGCACGGAGGAAGCGGCGATTCCGGTCGCGACAGCGATACGGGAAACGTTCATGGGTGAGGACACTCCACAGTTCAGAAGAGGTGAGTGTGTGCCGCGCATATACGTGCGCGGGCACCACGGCACCACTCCCGTGGGCCGCGTCAGGCTGCCAGAGCGAGGCGGGCGGGAGGCCCGCGCCTGATCACCGTGTGCTGGAGTGCCTCACCGGTGAGGAGCACGGGAGGGGCCCACGAGATCCGGGCAGTGCGCGGATCCACCGCGGGCGCCACCGCCAGACCGGAACGCAGCGCCCGTACGAGACAGAGAGCGGCGCGCAGCGAACGCAGCCGGCCCGCCTCGGCCACCTCATGGGCCGAGTCCGCCGACAAGCGGATCAGCCGCACCAGCGCCAGATCCCCGCGCCGCAGCAGCCAGCCGGTCGCGAGCGCGGCCAGCAGATGCCCCAGCAGCATGGGGAGGGAGGGCAGCAGCTCCGGCGAAGCGACGGCCGTCTGCGCCATGTGCTCATGGCCGAGGTGGCCGCCGGGTCCGCCCTGTCCGGGCGGGGTGATACCGGAGGTGGTGACGATCCGCCGGGCGTCCGCGGGGCTGATCGAGGCGGCGCCCGCCCCGCACATCAGCTTCGCGGCCATCCTGATCAACGCGTCGTCCGCCGTCGGGGCGAGGCGCAGCTGATGCTGTCCGAGCCCGAACAGAGCGTGCAGGGAAAGCTGTCCGGCGGTGAGCGCGACGGCGATGGACGGCAGCGAGCGCACCCGCCCCGCGAACGGCGCGACCAGCGCGAACATTCCGATGAAGCCTGCCGCAAGCGTCCACCAGGGAATCGCGGCGCAGGCCGCCAGCACATGTCCCGTCGCGGACAGCACAACGCAGACCGCGGTGAACACCGCGGCCCTCAGCAGCCGGGGACCGGCTCCGGCGCGCGCAACGGGAAGGGACGACATGGCCGGGTCATCATCGCACTGTGCCCGGAGCGCCCATACGGCAGGTCCGGAAGATCCCTTTTCTGAAGCGCACTGCCGCGTACGAGGACCCAAGCGCCGGCGCATACACCGCCACCCGAACCGTGCGCATCCGCCGAATGAGCGCAATCACATCAACTGTGTGCTTACGCACGGTGTCTTACGGCAATACGTATCGGTATGTCGAGCCGCAGCCAGGAGGCCGGAGCATGAGCATCTGGTGGTCACTCCACTTGCGGCGAGATGCCGCGAGCGTCCCGCTCGCCCGCCGCCTGTTGCTCGGCACGATGGAGACCGCGGGAGTCGATCCCGACATCTCCTACGATCTGTCGGTCGCCCTCAGCGAAGCCTGCGCGAACGCCGTGGAACACGGCGGCGGCCAGGGGGCCGGGGAAGCCTCGGCTGCATACCGCGTGACCGCGTATCTGGACGGCGAGACGTGCCGCATCGAAGTGGCCGATTCGGGGCCCGGCTTTCCCGTCCGGCGCGGCGGGCAGTGCGCGACTGCCACGCAACCACCGTCCCCGACCGCCGAGAGCGGCCGCGGTCTGTGTCTCATCGAGCAGCTCGCCGACCATGTTCATGTCCGCAACCGGCCCGGCCGGGGTGCGGTGGTCAGCTTCGACAAGATCCTCAAATGGCGGGAGGGCGCGCTGCTCAAGGTCTCCTGAGCAGCGCGCCCTCCTGGAGGTTGTGTGCGGCCTCCGGGTCAGCCCTTGAGCGAGGCCATCCAGGCCTCGACCTCGTCGGCCTGCCGCGGCAGCGCCGCCGACAGATTGCGGTTGCCGTCCTCGGTCACCAGGATGTCGTCCTCGATCCGGACGCCGATGCCGCGGTACTCCTGCGGCACGGTCAGGTCGTCCGCCTGGAAGTAGAGCCCGGGCTCCACCGTCAGACACATGCCCGGCTCCAGGGTCCCGTCGACATAGGCCTCGGTGCGCGCGGCGGCGCAGTCGTGGACGTCCATGCCGAGCATGTGGCCGGTGCCGTGCAGCGTCCAGCGGCGCTGCAGACCCAGCTCCAGCACCCGCTCCACCGGACCCTCGATCAGACCCCACTCGACGAGCTTCTCGGCGAGCACCCGCTGCGAGGCGTCGTGGAAGTCGCGGAACTTGGCACCCGGCTTCACGGCCGCGATGCCCGCCTCCTGGGACTCGTACACCGCGTCGTAGATCTTGCGCTGCAGCTCGTTGAAGCGGCCGTTGACCGGCAGCGTGCGCGTGATGTCCGCGGTGTAGAGGGTGTGGGTCTCCACGCCGGCGTCCAGCAGCAGCAGCTCGCCGGAGCGGACCGGTCCGTCGTTGCGCACCCAGTGCAGGGTGGTCGCGTGCGGTCCCGCGGCGCAGATGGAGCCGTAGCCGATGTCGTTGCCCTCGACGCGGGCGCGCAGGAAGAAGGTGCCCTCGATGTAGCGCTCGCTGGTCGCCTCGGCCTTGTCCAGGACCCTGACGACATCCTCGAAGCCGCGCGCGGTGGAGTCGCACGCCTTCTGGAGCTCGCCGATCTCGAACTCGTCCTTCACGGCACGCGCCTCGGAGAGGTAGACGCGCAGTTCCTCGTCGCGCTCCGCGGTGACCTTGTCGGTCAGCGCCGCCTCGATACCGGCGTCGTGGCCGCGCACGGCGCGGACCGGCCCGCTCGCCTCGCGCAGCTTCTCCGGCAGCTCGCGCACGTCCTTGGCCGGGATGCCCAGCAGCTGCTCGGCCTCGGCCAGGGAGTGACGGCGGCCGACCCACAGTTCGCCCTGGCCCGACAGCCAGAACTCGCCGTTCTCACGGTTGGAGCGCGGCAGCAGGTAGACGGTGGCCTTGTGCGCGCCGTTCTTGGGCTCCAGAACGAGGACGCCGTCCTCGGTCAGGTCGCCGGTGAGGTAGGCGTACTCGGTGGAGGCGCGGAAGGCGTACTCGGTGTCATTGGAGCGGGTCTTCAGATTGCCCGCCGGGATCACCAGGCGCTCGCCGGGAAAACGCGCCGACAGCGCGGCACGGCGGGCGGCGGTCTGCGGGGCCTGCGCGATGGGCTCCAGGTCGCGCAGCTCGGTGTCGGCCCAGCCCGTCGTCATGTTCTCGGCGAGCTCGTCGGACACGCCCGGGTACAGGCCGTTCTTACGCTGCTTGATCGGCTGCTCTTCTTCTTCCGGGGTCTCCGGGGGGAGCTCCTCGGCCACGTCTGCCTCCTGGGCCTGTCGGCCTTTCCTGATACGACACTGGGACCTCCCCTGGCTTCAGCCGGGGGCGACCTCACCATCGTATGTGTGAGCGGAAGACGGCCAGGTGTCCTGTGGAAAACGTGCGACGAATCAGTCAAAACGGGCAGCGAGCAACACCACGTCCTCACCGTTGTCGGCCTCGTCGAGACCTTCGGGCAGCACTGTGCGCAGCACATGCTCGGCGATCGCTCCCGGGTCGTCGCGCAGCGACTTCGGCACGCTCGCGGCCGCCGCGTGCAGCCGGGCGAAAGCCCGGTCCATGGGGTCACCGGTGCGCCGCAGCAGCCCGTCCGTGTAGAGCAGCACCGTTTCTCCGGGCTCGGGCGACAGCTCCACGCTCGGCGCCTCCCAGCACGCGAGCATCCCCAGCGGCGCGGACAGGGACGTCTCGACGAACTCGGTACGCCGCTCCCCGACCACCAGCGGCGGTGTGTGCCCGGCGCCGGCCAGCACGATCTTCCTGGCGGCAGGCTCCGCGTACGCGAAGAGCGCGGTCGCGGTACGGGCCGGTTCCGTGAGCCGCAGCAGCAGCTCCAGATCGGACAGTACGGCGACGGGGTCCTCGCCCTCCATCACGGCGTACGCCCGCAGGGAGGCCCGCAGCCGTCCCATCGCGGCCATCGCGCTGGGACCGGAGCCGCTGACTGATCCGACCGCGAGCCCCAGCGCTCCCTCGGGCAGTGGGAGCGCGTCGTACCAGTCGCCGCCGCCGTTGGGGGTGGTGCGGTGTCTGACGGCGAGCTGGACGCCGGGCACCCGGGGCAGCCGGCTGGGCAGCAGTTCCTCGGCGACGGTCGCCACCGTGGCGCGCGCCTGCTCCAGCTCGACGAGCCGGGCCAGATGCTCGGTGGCGTAGCGCATGTAGAGCCCGACCAGATGGCACTGGCGCTCCACCGGGGTGGCGGGCTCGTCGTACATCCACACGGCGGCGCCGAGCGTTCCGGCCGCCTCGGAGGCGAGCGGCACGGTGTAGCTGGCGGCGTAGCCGAGGCGGACGACCACCTCGCGGTGGCGGGAGTCGAGCGTCTTGTCGCCGAGCAGATCGGGCTGGGCGACAGCCTCGGGAGGTCCGTCCGGGCCGGGCCGTCCGTCCGGGAGGCGGCCGTCGAGGATCCGCCCGTAGGCGGTCGCGGTGCGCGGCACCGTCTCGATGTGGCCAAGTTCGGCATGGGTGAACCCGAGGCCCTTAGTGAGGGCGGGACCGCGGTCCGGCTCGAAACAGTCGGCCCGTGAGGCGGCTGAGGCGGGTTCGAGGACAACCAGGCCACGCCGGGCGCCGACGAGGGCGGCACCGGCGCGCAGCAGTTCATGGAGGGCGTCGTCGAGCGAAGCGGTCCGGACCAGGCGCTCGGTGAGTTCGTGGAGGGTGGTCAGGTCGGAGACCCAGCCTGCGAGCCGGTCCTGAATCACCGCTCCGGGAGGGGCCGGTGCGGCGGGGATGGCGGGCAGGGCGGCGGCAGTGTGCGCGGGGTTGGGAACCGTTGAATCGATTCCAGCCACTTTCGGCAGGTGAGAGGGGCTCATGGCAGCCGGCTTTCCGACTGGTGCGTTTCGCTCAATAGCATCGCAAACCCCCATGTCATTCTGCGCCGCTATCAATGCATCCACATGTACACGCACAAGTAAGGGGATGTCCAGCATTGGACCAGTGGGATCGGTGGTGTCTAGGTGACCTTGAACTTGGCCGAAAAATGCACCCCCTGGCGGTCAATTGAGGTCGACTGAGGGCTGTTCGGCAGGGGGGATCCTCCCAGGGCGAAGCCCGAGGGGGAGTCATTCCAAGCGGGATGGGTACCTAAACGGTGATGGCCAGGGGCAGTTGAGACCGCCCCGGAACCTGGCGACGGGCCCGGGCGTCATAACAGCCGGAGGCCGCGCCTCATCCCCGAGCGGCGGGGAAAAGTTCAGCGGGACTGCAAGCGCCAGGCGCGCGCCACCCCTCGCCACGCGTTTAATGGACTACAGCCCACGTTCGGCCCCCGGGCGGCGATCCTGCCGCAGGCGAAGCGGCGGGCCGCCCATGCCACCGGCAAGGGGCGGCGATGCGCCGACTTGTACGCACAGTGAAGAGCTGCACACAAGGTGTGATGTGGTGGACCTCGGCGTTCAACGGAAAGGAACGAGCGCTCATGCGCGAGATCCTCGGAAGGCGACGCAGGCTCCGGTTCCGGCGCAAGAGGGGGCCTGTCCAGCTCGACGCGGCGCTCACCTGCGCCGCCGGGTGGCAATGGCCCGTACTCCCCGGTGTGGGACTGAAAGAGGCCGGAAGTCGCGGTGACCGCGGGCGCGGCTGCGCCTGCCCCGACCCCGAGTGCGTCGTACCCGGCGCGCACCCCTTCGAACCCGGAATCCTCGCGGCGACGACGGACGAGCAGATGGTGCGCTGGTGGTGGACCAACCGGCCCACCGCTCCGATCATGCTGGCCACCGGAGGGCGTGCGCCCTGCGCCGTCAGCCTGCCGGCGGTCGCCGGGGCGCGAGCCCTGTCGGCGCTGGACCGGATGGGCATGCGGCTCGGCCCGGTTGTGGCGACGCCCACCCGCTGGTCGCTGCTTGTGGCTCCGTACACCCTCGAACGGCTCGGTGAACTTCTCTTCGTCAAGGACTGCGTGCCCAGTTCACTGCGCTTCCACGGGGAGGGCGGCTATCTCGTGCTGCCGCCTTCGGAGGCCGGGACGGGACAGGTGCGCTGGGAACGCGCGCCGCTGCCCGGCTCCGCGGCTCCCTGGCTGCCGGATGTGGAGGCGGTGGTGGACGCGCTGGTCGAGGCGAGCACCAGCGCACCGGACGGCGGCAGCCGCCTCGCGTACTGACCGCGCGTACTGACCGCGCGTACTGACCGCGCGTACTGCCAGCGCGTAATGACAACGTGCACTGACAAGTGCACTGACAAGTGCACTGATCCGGGCCGGCTCCGTCACTCGTACGGGTAGGAGCCGGCCCGAGTTGTACGGGAATTGGGCGCGCGGCGCCCAGGGCGCCCGCATTCCGTCGCTATCTTCGGCCCACCGTCAACAAATTCCCGCTCAGTCGGCAGGTGGACCCATGAATCTCCGCATGATCGGGCTCTGCGCTGTCGTGGTGTTCACCGCGCTGCTGCCGCTGGCCGCGTTCGCCGGGCCGAGCGACGGAATCTGGCCGGGATCCGGCGCTGCACCCCTGGACGAGGCGAAGCCGAAAACCGATGCACGGCCCGGCCTGCTGCCCGGGCTCGGCTCCGCCGAAGGGCGCGGCGACGGGGCAGGCGCCTCCGGCTCCGCCGAGCCCTCAGGTGTGACCGGGGCCACTGCCCCGCAGACATCGGCCCGATGTGGGCCGGAACTCACCTCTCCCGACGGCGTCGAGGCACAGACCTGCGTACTGAGAGAGGGGCGCGACACCTGGGCGCGTACCTACTACCGCAATGCGACGGGCGAGGAATTGAGTTCCGTACTCACTCTGATGGGGCCCGGCGGGCGCACTTTGCAGACCAACTGTGTGGTCGAGGCGGGCGACGAACCGGATGTCTGTGAGACGCCCCGTGAGCTCTCGCGCGGGCCTGTTGCGCGGTATTCGGCGGTGGCGGAGTTCGCGACTGCGGACGAGGCGGGCGAAGGGCCGCTGCTGCTGCGATCCGGGAGCAACTCGGCTGCTCCGGCTGGCCGTTGAGGAATGAGCCATTCCGCGGAAATGGAAGCGCCCGGTCGCTGGCGACGGGGGATGCACCAGCGACCGGGCTTCTAGAACGGTAACAAGAGATCGGCGGTTCGCAAATTCGATCTCGGGTATTCGGACAGGGATTTACTTGCCCGTAGGGCGAGTTGTGACTGGAGTCACGCCCCCTGCCTTCGGCGGGGGGACCCCCAATCGGTTCGACGAAACCGTCACTCTCAGCTCAGGGTGACTTGGCGGTTGGTGAGCCCGCCGCGCGCCCGGCGCTCCTCGGCGGTCAGCGGAGCGTCCGTCTGAAGAGCCTTTGCCAGCCGCTCGGCGAGCTCGGCCGCGGGCTTCTCGCACTCCTCGGCGCCCATCCCGCTCGGCAGGTCCCAGACGGGGACCATCAGGCCGTGCGCGCGGAAGGAGCCGACCAGCCGCGTGTCCTCGCCGAGGGAGGAGGTGCCTGCGGCGTGCAGCCGGGCGAGCGCGTCGAGGAGCTGCTCCTCGGGGTGCGGCATGACCCAGCGCAGATGGTTCTTCTCCGGGGTCTCGCACCAGTAGGCGGCGTCGACGCCGGAGAGCTTCACGGTCGGGATCGCCGCGGCGTTCGCACGCTCCAGCGATGCGGCGACCTCGGGGGTGGCGTTCTCCGCGGAGTCCGGGACCCAGAACTCGAAGCCGGAGTGCACGACCGGCTCGAATTCGGCGCTCTCGTCGAGGAGGTCCTGAAGGCGGGGGCCGTCGGCGGGCACCCGCTCGGCGGCGACCGGAGTGCCGGGCTCGGCGCTCAGCGCACGCCCGAGCGTATCGGCCAGATCGCGGCTCAGATCGCCCGACGACGTGTCGTTCTGCAGGCCGAGCAGCACGGAGCCGTCGTCGCGGCGCAGCGCGGGCCAGGCCATCGGCAGTACGGTCGCGAGGGTCACCGAGGGCACGCCCTCCGGCAGTCCGCCCTTCAGGGTCAGCTCTACGGTCGCGGCGGGCACCAGCTCGCGCAGAGCTACCCAGTCGCACTCGCCGGGCAGGCCCTCGAAGGGACGCTGGACCAGCTCGGTCACGGCGTGCGCGGCGGCCCGGCCGTGACAGGCCTTGTAGCGGCGGCCCGATCCGCACGGGCAGGGCTCGCGGGCCCCGACGACCGGAACCTCCCCGCTTTCGATCTGGGGCTTGGCGGCCTTCGTCTGGGGGCGCTTCTTGGCCATGGTGTGGCTCTCTCCCGACTGCGGTGGTGCTGTGTCGGGCGCGAGCCTAGTCCTCTGTCGCCGTGACGGGGGAGCAGCGGCTCACAAGCGCGGCCTGGTGCGCCGAACCGGTGGTGCCGGTTCCGCTCCCCGTATCCCGCTCCCCGTTCCGCTCCTCGGCCCCGCTCTCCGCTTCGGTCGGGCTTCGGTCGCGGCTTCAGTCGAGGTCGTCGTACGAGTCCGCGAAGTTGAAGCCGGGGCCGGGGCCGGCGACGCGCGTAGCGAAATCCTCGCGGCGGTGCCCTTCGGTGACGATCACCCACACGGTGACCTCACCGGCCGCGCTGTCCCGGACACCCCAGTCCTGGGCGAGCGCGCTGATGATGTTGAGCCCCCGGCCACCACGCGCCGTGACCGAAGGCGTGGCCGGAACCGGTCGGGTCGGACCGCCTCCGTCCGTCACTTCCACGGTGAGCCGGCCTACCGCGTCGACCCGCCATGCTGCGCGGATGTCGCCGTCGCCCACCTCGGCGTGGCCCAGCGGCCTGCCATGACGGCATGCGTTGCTGAGAAGCTCGGAAAGGATAAGAACTGCATCGTCGACGACCGTTTCGGACATACCGCTGCGTCGCAATTGCTCCCGCATACGTTGTCTCGCCTTACCCACGCCCGCAGGGCCATGGGGTACGGCCATGCTCGACGACGTGGGCACCTCCTGTGCCACCACCAACGCCACCCCCGAGACCTCCTTTGCCCCACGCCACGGTGTGAATGCCCCAATGGACTGGACCGGAAACCGGCCAACGGCAGGCCAGTGACGCACTCGTAACGATCGAATACGGACCGAACGCGCCGGTGCACTCCCTGTTATCAGAGTGAGCGACGACCCAACTGGGACAGCACCTGTTTGGGGCGATTGGTGATGATTGCCTCGACGCCCAGCCGGGCACAGAGTTCCACGTCCTCCGGCTCATTGACCGTCCAGACATGGACACGATGGCCCGCGCGGTGCAGCCGGTCGATGTAGCCGGGGTGGTTGCGTACGATCCGCATCCCCGGTCCCGCGATCCGTGCGCCGGCCGGCAGCCGTCCGTCGCGCAGCCGCGGGGTCACGAACTGCATCAGATAAACGGTGGGGAGGTTCGGCGAGGCCGCGGAGACCCGGTGCAGCGAGCGGGCCGAGAAGCTCATGATCCGTACGGGGGAGTCGTCGGCCGTGGCCGGATCGGCCAGTCCGAAGCGGCCGAGCAGCTGGATCAGCCGCTCCTCCACCTGGCCCGCCCAGCGGGTGGGGTGCTTGGTCTCGATTGCCAGCTCGATGCGCCGCCCGGAGTCGGCCACCAGCTCCAGCAGCCGCTCCAGGGTCAGTACGGACGTGAAGGACGGGTCTCCCCAGTCGGGGCTCTCCTCGCTGTCCTTCCAGGACCCGAAATCGAGGGCGGCGAGATCCGCGAGTTCCAGGGCGGAGACGGCGCCCCGGCCGTTGGACGTGCGGTTGATTCGCCGGTCGTGGACACAGACGAGATGGCCGTCCGCGGTGAGCCGTACATCGCACTCGAGGGCGTCCGCGCCGTCCTCGATCGCCTTCTTGTACGCGGCGAGGGTGTGCTCGGGCGCGTCCTCGGAGGCGCCCCGGTGGGCGACGACCTGGATGTTGTGCTGTCGTGCTTGAGTCACCGCGTCATGGTGTCACCGCAACGGGGTAGGCGGGTGCCGGGGGCCGTCATGTGTCACTCGCAGGTCCGTCCGAAGGGCGTGCGGCATCTGTCCGGCGGCCCTGGAGATGCGTCCGTTTTGCCGGACGTAAAGGATTACGTAGATACGCACAGGTCCCGCTTACAGTGGCCTGACGGGCTGTGGGAAAAGCTGTCCGCAGACACTTGCATAGCGCCGACGTGGAACCTGAGGAGAAACAGCTGTGAGCACCGAGAACGAGGGCAACGAGGGCACTGCGGTACCGGCCGCCCCGTCCGTACCTCCTGTGCCGGCCGCTGCTCCCGCTGGCATGCCCGCGTCCACCGAGGGAGCCGGGGCGGACCGGGCACCTCACACGAACGGGGCCACCCAAACCATCGAGCCGGCAGCGGCCGCGGTCCAGGAGCCCGGGCACTCCCCCCAGCCCGAGCCCACCACCGCGCCGCTGCCCGGTCCCGTACCTGCCGCCGCGCCGACCGGCGGCTGGCCGCAGGGAGCCGACTGGCCCCCGCCCCCGCCCCCGCCCGCACTCCCCTCGTACGGGAGCGGTTCCTACGGGGGCGGCTCCCACGGGAGCGGCGACAGTGGCGGCGGCCCGGTCTGGGGAGCACCCGCCCAGGTCTCGGAGCCCCCGCGCAAGCGTTCCGGCGGCCTGGTCGCCGCGGTGCTCGTGGCCGCGCTCGTCGCGGGCGGCGTCGGCGGCGGCATCGGCTACTGGGCCGCCGAGCACAACGACGACGGCATCGACTCGACCACGGTCTCCGCGGCCGACACCCCCAAGGACTTCAAGCGCGAGCCGGGCACGGTCGCCGCAGTCGCGGCCAAGGCGCTGCCGAGCGTGGTCACCATCGAGGCGAAGGCGAGCGGCGCCGACGTCGGCGAGAGCGGTGAGACCGAGGGCGGCACGGGCACCGGCTTCGTCTACGACAAGGAAGGCCACATCCTCACCAACAACCACGTGGTGGCCTCCGCGGCCGACGGCGGCACACTGTCCGCGACCTTCTCCAACGGCAAGAAGTACGACGCCGAAGTGATCGGCCGGGCGCAGGGTTACGACGTCGCCGTACTGAAGCTGAAGAACGCGCCCTCGGGGCTGAACCCGCTGGCCCTCGGCAACTCCGAGCAGGTCGCCGTCGGCGACTCCACCATCGCGATCGGCGCGCCCTTCGGCCTGTCGAACACCGTCACCACCGGCATCATCAGCGCGAAGAACCGCCCGGTCGCCTCCGGCGACGGCTCCAGCGGCAAGAACTCGTACATGAGCGCCCTGCAGACCGACGCCTCGATCAACCCGGGCAACTCCGGCGGCCCGCTGCTCGATGCACGCGGCGCGGTCATCGGCATCAACTCCGCGATCCAGTCGGCGGGCAGCGGCCTCGGCCAGACGCAGGCGGGCTCGATCGGCCTCGGCTTCGCCATCCCGATCAACCAGGCGAAGAACGTCGCAGTACAGCTGATCAAGACGGGCAAGCCGGTCTACCCGGTGATCGGTGCCACGGTCGACATGTCGGGCAAGAACTCCGGCGCCAAGATCGCCACCCAGGGCACGGGCGGCACCCCGGCGGTGTCCCCGAACGGCCCGGCTGCGAAGGCGGGCCTCAAGGCGGGCGACGTCATCACCCAGTTCAACGGCAAGCCGGTGGAGAGCGGCCCGACGCTGATCAGCGAAATCTGGAACCACAAGCCGGGCGACAAGGTGACGCTCACCTACGAGCGCGACGGCAAGGAACACACGGCGGAGGTCGTCCTGGGCAAGCGCACGGGCGACAGCTGACCGACGGCGCTCCTTCGGTACGGGAGAACTCCGTATCGGAAGAGCGCGGTACGGGAGAGCTCGCTACGGGAGAACACTGCTGCGACGCACGACGCGGGGCCGGTAGTCTGTAGCCCGCTCCGCCGCAGGTGGCCGGGGCGTGGGTGGGTTGCCCGAGCGGCCTAAGGGAACGGTCTTGAAAACCGTCGTGGCAGCGATGTCACCGTGGGTTCAAATCCCACACCCACCGCAGGTGAACGGCCCCTGACCAGGCACCTTGGTCAGGGGCCGTTCCCGTTTCGATGCCCCGTGATCGACCGGTGTTCCCCCTGAATCCCCGCTCGAACGGGCACGCGAGGGGCACGGCGATGAGGCGTGCGGCCTCGGAACGGGCCCCGACGGCGAACGCGGGCGCGAAGGCGGTGAGCCTGCTGGCCTGCTCCTGGATCGCGGCGACGACCTTGGGGTGCTGGTAGACGATGTTCGTGTAGCGGAGACGGTACGACGTGGGGCTCAATACGACCGAACCGGCCGTCCTCGCAGGACGCCTCTGACGATCTGGGCAAGATTCGCAACGGCATGGGAGAGCCCCGCAACCGCAACGGTGGCTCCGGCGATGAGGACCCAGCCTGCCGCCTCGTGCGGCACCCTTTCGGCGACTACGGATGGCGACTCGTTCTCCTCGGGCCCGTCGCGCGGCTCCGCTCGCATCATGTCCCTGACGATGCCCAGGAGACCGGCGACCGCATGAAACGCAGCCCCCACCGCAATGGTTACGACACCGATCAGGATCCAGGCGCCGCTCCCGAACTCCGCCTGAGTGGTCCGCGCAGACATCGTCCTGCGATGACGGATACGGGGCATGTGGTTCGCCTCCTTCGGCGGGCTTCGCCTTCACATCCACGATGGCAGACGGAGGCAGCACCTACATCTCAGGATTGCGGTGAGGGGGGATTCACGTAAGCCCCCGAAGCGGGTGATCGCATGCGCCACCTGGCGGCGAGCATCGGGCCACCGCAAGGCGGGCGCCAGCCTGGGGGTGCTCCGCCCGGGCGGAGCGGGCTCCGCGGCCGGACGTGGCCACGCGGACCGGGTGATGTGCCCAGCCGGGCGGCTTCCGAGAGTGGAGAGACCCAGGCCATTCAGGGGCGTCGTCAACCTCGACATCCGGGACTCGATCCCGGACTTCCCCTGGGGCGGCGCCGAACTCCGACCCGGCGGACGGCACGCGATGAACGTTTGGAACGGCTCCTTCCTCGACCACAACACCCTCGACGACGGCTACCTGGGCACCTGCCCGGTCGACACCTTCGCCCCCAACGGCCGCGGCCTGCACAACATGACCGGCAACGTCTGGGAATGGACCGCCGACTGGTTCCACCCCGCGTGGCACGCCACCCGCCCGCGCGAGGACCCGGCAGGACCCCGGGCCGGTACGGCCCGTGCCCTGCGCGGCGGCTCCTGTCTGTGAAACGCCTCCTACTGCTGCCGCTACCGGCTCTCGGCGCCGATGCTCCTGAGGACGTGGAACCGCTGCTGCTCGTCCAGCGCCGCGAGGGACGGATGCAACTCTGCGCGGATCCTGTCCCCCAGCGGGTCCTCGCATGCCGTGCGTGCGCGGACCGCCTGGTGGGCATCGTTGGCGAACCAGAGCGCCGCCGGGCCTGCGGCCGCCCATTCCAGGACGCCGTGCGGGCGCGCCATCACCAGCAGCACGCCCGCCAGGCACCAGAAACTCAGCAGCAGGGTGACGCCCATGCAGGCGCAGCAGGCCAGCAGCTGCCGCCCCTCGCCGTCCGGCATGCGCGGAATCTCGGGCAGCAGGGCGTCCCGCTCGCTCCGGTACGCGTGGCGCCGCGCCACGTACTCCTCGTCGCACCCGTCGATCCAGCCGATCGACACCGGCTCGGGATCGTGCCGGCGCACGGCCTCCAGCAGGGCGGCGGGCAGCGGATGGGCGGGCGGCCGGCCGGGGGCGCGGCCCGCCTCGGTCAGGAGCGCCGCCCCTTCCCCGTCGATGTCGAGGTACCCGCCGAGCAGCAGCTCGGCGGCTGCCGCCTCGGTCGCCCGGGACTCCATCGCGGCCGCGTGGTACGGCTCGAGGTCCAGGGTGGCGACCAGCCCGAGGATCTCGCGCCGGATCCGGGCCCGGCGCCGCCACCCGAGGCCGATGGCCCCGTACACGGCGGCGGCCACAGTGAACACGGATGCGGCAAGGACGAGTTGGAGCACGCCCCGAGGCTACGTCCGCGGGCGCCGGAGCCGACATGGGATTTCGGCACGTCGGGCATGATCCGCCGGACACCTCAGGAGCCCGGTCACGGTGTATCGAGACTCGCGAGAGCGTGCCGGATTGCCGCAAGAACTTCCTCGTTCGTGGCGTTGAGCTGCTTGGCGGCAGCCGCGTAACTGCTTGCGTGTTCCGCGAGCTTCGCTTTGATGTCGGTGGTGGCCGCCGGGGCGACGACCTGGGTGCCAGAGCCTCGGCGGCTCTTGACGAGGCCTGCGGTCTCCAGTTCGCGGTATGCCCGCACAACGGTGTTGTTGGCCAGCCCGAGGTCGGAGGCGAACTGGCGCACGGACGGCAGTCTTTCCCCCTGACGCAGTCGGCCGACGGAGATCAAATCGGCTAGTTGTGCGCGGAGTTGCTCGTACGGGGGGACAGGGGAAGCGTGGTTGACCCTGATGCTGATGCCATTGGTTGTCATGGCCGTTCCTTGTCGTATGCCCGCGGCAGCAACAGGACGCAGAGGCAGTGACCCGCCGTCAGTGCAGAGGTGACGGCCGTGGCGATCAGCCCCCACGAGGCCACCTGCATCATCCCTCCCGCGCAGGGCGAGCTCAGCGCCACGACGCCCATCGTCGACGAGACAGCGAAAAGAGGGGCGCTCACCAGCACTCCCCATGCGCCGACTGCCGCCCGGACGCTCGTGCGGCGTTGATCGTCGCTCCCGGAGCGCGCGGTAACACGGCGCAGGAACAGTGCACAGGCAACGGTACCGAGGGCGAGACCGCCGAGGGCCGGCCAGGCGTAGTAGGGGCCGGGCCAGGGCGAGAGCAGATGGGTGCCCGCGGGGCACGTGACGGACAGAGCGTGCCCTGAACGGCCGTCAGCGTCCGCCGAGGCCGTTGTGGCGGCAACGATCAGGAGGACCAGCAAGACAACAGCCTGGGCGGCCAGTGCGGCAGTCAGGATTCGGGGCAGTTGGTCCCGGATCCGGCGCGGAGTCACCTCGGCCACTCGTAGTCGGCCAGGACTCGGGCGCGCGATCACATCTGCGGTGAACGCGCCGGCCATGGCGCACAGGCCGAAGACGGGGAATCCGTACAGCAGGTCCACGTCAGGCTCGGGGCTGTAGGAGACCAGCGCGTTGACAGCCAGACCGGTCGCCGCACCGGCCCAGCGCACGGGGGTAGCGAGCCCCGCCCGCCACGTGCCCTCCGTTGCTGCGGCAGAAGACATGCCGACTCACTTCCCTCTCCCAAGGTGTATTAACTATCTGACACAATCGCCTGGCAGGCTAAAGTGTGTCAAGTGATTGACACGCTTGGCTGCAGTGTCGGCGCGTATGTGCTGGGTGCCGGGACTGCCGCAGGGGGCGACGGACAGGCCCAGTGGCGCGAGCATGATCAGCTAGGGTGACGGGCCTTCGGTGCCGAAGCTCGGCTCCGGCGCACGTGAACACCTGTCGGAGAGCGCAGTTGACCACCCGTCATCACCTGAGCGCTCTGGTCAGCCGTGCCCAGTCCCAGAGTCACAGCCTCGGCCTGTCTTGGGCTCTTCGACGACGCGGATGTCGCCGCTCCTCCGGTCGTGATCCATGCCTTCTCGCTCGGCGGCCCGCTGTCGGTGTCCGCGCTGTCGCTCTGGGAGGTGCGGCGGCTGCGCATCCGCTGTGGCGTGACGCTCCGGTCGGCGCTGGGTCGTTGGTTCCGACGAGGCTCAGGAACTCTCGACGAAGCGGACGGACCAGGCGTAGCCGCTCAAGCCGTCGTGTGGGACCCGCCGGACTTCTCTGACCTCGCAGCCGTCGTGGGCGTACTTGCGGGCGAACCGGTCGAGGCGCTGCTCGTCGGTGAGATCCTCCATGGACAGCGGTGCGCCGACAACGAGGTCTTCGTGAAGGACTGTCTGCGGCGAGGCATCGTCCGAGCAGGCCGGGCAATGATGCGTTCTGGGTAGGGCCATGGGATCAGTGTCCTCCTCTGGACGCCCCGACGTGATCCCCGGCCGCCTTCGTGTGTCTGGGCCGCTCGCCGCAGCGAGCAGGTGCGCGCTGCCTCCCGGCATCAGCGCCCCGCACCACCGCATGCTGTGACGCTCCCGTTGCCGGAACTGTGGGCTCCGTCACAGCCTTCGTGATCTTGTCCTGGTGCACTCGACGGATGGCGTTGCTGCTCCTGCTGTTCATCCCGGTCGGGCTCGTCGCCGCCTTCGCCTTCGTCGGCTACGGCTTCGGCACCCTGGCTCGGGCCGGCCACCGGCAGGCCGGCCGCGAGGTGTGGCTCCGGAGCCTTGCCGCGATTCTCGGTGCCGTCGCGGCCGCCCTGTATACGTGGGGCCTGCTCCATGTCGCCGGTGCGGTCCTCGACGCGGAGGACGGCGGCGCCGATTCGTCACCGCTTCGACCCTGCCGTACACCGGGCCAGTGGGAGCGAGCGCTACGCGTCGTCGACTACACCGTGGACTACGTGCCCCTCCGGTTCGTCTGCGAGACGAAGGGCGGCGGAAGCTACGCCGCCGAGTCCGTTCCCGGCTACGTCAACCCGGCCGTACTGGGCTCCGTGCTGGCCGCCGCCGGATGCGCCGGCGCCGCGGCCCTCGAATCGAAGCGCCGCGCCGGGGAAGACCCGGCCGTGTGATGCGGGAAGGCCTCGGCCCCCGGCTCGCCTCGGTGCTCAACTGCCTCCCGCGCCGCTGTCGAAGTGCTGCCCTTCTCACAGAGCCACCCTCGACAGGCAATCCGCGCGGAACGGACTTACGGTCGAGCAGTAGACGCTGCACCGGGATGCGGAGCACCATCTTCCGCCCGTTGATCCTCGTTCGACACCAACAGGAGACGACCCTGCCATGGCCACAGCATCTGAAACCCCGGTACTGGACACCCTCGCCGCGATGACGGTCGACTCGGTTGAGCGGTGCGGGCTGGCCCCGGACACGTTCATGCTCACCCGCATCGCGGCCCTCGCCGCCTCGGACGCTCCGCCGATTTCCTACCTCGCCAACATCGACCCCGCTCTCCAGGCGGGTATGACCGCCGACCAGCTGCAGGACGTACTGGTCGCCATCGCCCCCATCGTGGGTACAGCCCGTGTCATGACGGCAGCGGGCAACATCGCCCAAGCGCTCGGCATCGCGATCGCCGTCGCCGACGCCGAGGCCCAGGGCTGAACGCACAAGTCGTCGCCCGAAGTCTGGAGCACCCACCGCAGGTTGTGTGACGAATCGGCCCGGACCGGTCAACGAAGCCGGTCCGGGCCGTTCGCATGTCCCGTCCTGCCGCGATTCACGGCTGGTCCGGTTCGAAGCCGGCGAGCATCTGCTCGAGCGCCTGCTGGTCCGGGCCCACGAAGGGGTCCGCGCCCGGGACGGCCTCGATGGTGTCGAGCATCGGCCCCGCCAGTCCGGACGCAGGCGGCAGGTGGGTGCAGAGGACCAGTTCGGGGGCCATGGTGCGCAGGGGCTGGACCGTGGCGAGGTAGTTGTCCTTGTCGACCACGTGGACCCAGGGGCTGTCGACCGTGGCCCACAGCAGTTGGGCATCGCGCAGATCCCCGGCGGGTACGGCGCCGACGTCGTCGGCGACGGCCAGTTCCGCGCTCGGCATGGGTGCGCCGAAGCAGTCGGAGCTGAAGCAGGTCGCCGAGCGGTCGTCGTAGAAGCCGACGGTGGCGGGGTTGTCGAACAGTGGCGGCCGGAACGCCCTGAGGGTGCGGTCGCCGACGTCCAGGGTCTGGCCCGGGTTGACCAGGCAGACGCGGTCGAGGGGCAGAGGCCGCTCGGTGGACATGATGCCGGCGCCGATGAAGGTGGTCAAGACGCGTGCTTTGGGCGCCGCGGCGAGCAGGTCGAACAGGCCGCCGGTGTGGTCGCGGTCGGGGTGGGTGAGCCAGATCCAGCGGACGTCGGCGGGGTCGATGACGGAGCCGAGGGTGTTGAGGAAGTCCCGGTCGGGGAGCGAGAGGCCGGTGTCTATGACCACGGGCTGGCTGGAGTGCAGGACGAAGGCGTTGACGGGGATGAAGCCGATCCCGGGCACTTCGAGGCAGTCGCTGAGTACGGTGCTGTCGCTTCCGGCCTTGTGAGTGTTCATGGTGAGTCCGGGTGAGTCAGCCGGGGACGGTGCGGGTTCGCGGCCGTCCAGAGAACCGCGGCCGCGATCAGGCCCGCGACCTGCTCGCGGGCGGTCAGGACTGCGGACAGGACTGCGGGCAGGACTCCGGACGCGCGGTGCCCATGTGTCCAGGGTGTGCTCGTGCGTACGCCGGCGCACGCGGGAGCCCGGTGGGGTGGTGGCGGGACCCGTTCACGGGACCTGTTCAGTAGCGGCGCCCCGAGGTGAGCCGTTCCGCCGAGGCGATCGTCGCGCGGGCCTCCCGTTCGGTGAGGCCCGCCTGGACCGCCGCCTCGGTGAGGGCGTCCGCGAGCTCGTCGCCGAAGCCGTTCTCGTAGGCGCGGCAGGCCGCCCAGAACAGCCGGGTGTTGCGCTGGCCCTCGTGCGCGGCGAGGACGAACTGGACCAGGCCGTTGCCCTGCACCGGGCGGGCCGGGCCCGCCTGTGTGGGGTGGTGGGGGCGTGCGGGGGGTGTCACGAGGCGAAGGAGTGCGCGGGGGCAGGGCGCGGGGGACAGCTCGGCCGTACCCGGGGCGAGGCGGTAGGCGCCGTGCGCGCTGACCGAACCGGGACCGACGAGATAGCCGCCGGCGCCGCGTACGTCGATGCCGGGGGCGAGCCTGCTCGCGGAGTTCGGGACGACGATGTCGGGCGGGCCGGTCAGCCAGAGGTGGCGGCCGCCGCTCGGGGTCAGGACGGTGACCGTCTCGGGGATGGTGAAGAGATGGCGCAGGGCCAGGTCCTGGAGCGCGGCGACGGAGTCGGTCGAGGACTTGGTGTCGAGGTCGATGCCGATCAGATGGTGCGGTGGCCGTCCGCAGGCGATGCCGTAGCCGGTGGCCCAGGGGGCGGCGGCGAAGAGGGCGCGGACGCCTGCGGGGTCGGTGGTGGCGTCGTGGACGCCGTGGCCGGGGAGGCCGCATTCGCCGCGGCACAGGACCGGCTCTGCGTCGCCCCTGTGGGGGGAGCGCAGGGCGGGGAGTTTGCTGGGGGACAGGGGAATGACGGGGAGCCCGCGCTCCGCGGCGGAGAGAGCGTGGGCGAGGGCCAGGGTGGCGTTCTGCCGGTCGGTGGTGGCCATGCCTCTATGTTCGTACAGGTGTTCGAAGAAGGGAAGAGGGGGCCGTCTCGGCGCGAAGGGGGGATTGGCCGAATATATGCCGTAAACGCTTCCTTCCTTGCCCTGCCCGGGTTTCGTGGTGCACACGGCCTGAGCTGGGGTTCTGTGGGCGTGAAGGGGGTTTATCGACATGTCCTCACGCTTGAGGGGGAATTGGGGTGTCCGGGGTGGTTCGCCGGGGATTCCGTGGGCAACTCTCATCTCGCGACGTCGTGATCACGATCCCGGGCGGTCGGCCAACTGCCCCGGAACAAGCCGTAGTCAAGCCATAGTTCTGCAGTTCTCGTTCATGGAGGAAATGACATGGCATGCATCCGTACCGCCCGCGCTTTCGCCGCCGTCGCTGCCCTGCCCCTCGCTGCCGCACTCTTCTCGGGTGTCGCCCAGGCCGACAACGGCGCCTTCGCGGACGACGGATCGAACGCGGCGGTGGCCTCGGTCATCGGCAGCGGAGTCGCCGGCGACAACTGGGGAAATTCGACCACCACCCAACAGGTGGCGAACGGAGCCGGAGCGTCCAACCAGAACCACACCGCAAGCGTGAGCGGCTCCGGCTTCACGGCGATCGATCAGTCCCATGCGGTGGTGAACTTCACGGAATTGTGGTGGTGACCGGCCCGATGGGGGGTTCGACCAAGGGGTGAACGACGGCCTGCGCGGCGGTACTTCGGTGCCGTCGCGCAGGCCGTTGTGCGTACGGAGGCATCCGCCCGAGCGGCCGGGGCCGCTGCTGACCTTGACAGGGGACACGCATCTGACGGACAGTCAGAAACCCTGATCCGTAGGCCCGGGAGGCGGCCGCCGTGCACCTCGCCCCGACGGAGCGGCAGCAGCAGCTGCGCGCCGAACTTCGCTCGTACTTCCGAGAACTGATGCCGGACGGACCGCCGCCCGCCGCCGACGAACCGGGCCGAAGGCGGCTGCTGCGACGCATCGGGGCGGACGGGATGCTCGGTCTCGGCTGGCCCGTGGAGTACGGAGGCCAGGGGCGCGGCCCCGACGAGCAGTTCGTCTTCTTCGACGAGGCGTACCGCGCCGGTGTGCCCGTCTCCATGGTGACCCTGAACACCGTCGGTCCGACCCTGATGAAGTACGGCACCGAACAGCAGAAGTCCTTCTTCCTGCCGCGCATCCTCAGCGGCGACCTCGTCTTCGCGATCGGCTACAGCGAGCCGGAGGCCGGGACGGACCTTGCCTCGCTGCGTACGCGTGCCGTCCGGGACGGCGACTCCTGGGTCGTCGACGGACAGAAGGTCTTCACCAGCAACGCCCAGAACGCCGACTGGATCTGGCTCGCCTGCCGTACGGACCCGCAGGCGCCCAAACACAAGGGCATCTCGATCATCCTGGTCCCGACCAACGTGCCGGGCTTCTCGTGGACCCCGATCGAGACGGTGGGCGGCCTGGCCACGACGTCGACGTACTACGACGGGATACGGGTACCCGCCGCGAACCTCGTCGGCGAGGAGAACGGCGGCTGGGGACTGATCACCAACCAGCTCAACCACGAGCGGGTGGCGCTCGCGGCGATCGGAATGCAGGCCGAGGATTTCTACGCGGCGGTGCTGAAGCGAGCCCGTACACCCGATCCAGTGACCGGCGAGCGCCGGATTGACGTGCCGTGGGTCCAATTCCGAGCGGCCGAAGTACATGCCAGGCTCGCGGCAACGCGCCTGCTCAACTGGCGTTTGGTGGGGGATGTGGGGGCGGGCCGGCTGGCCCCCGGCGACGCGAGTGGCGTGAAGTTCGCGGGAACTGAATCCACGGTCGAGGCGTATCGCATGTGCCAGGAAATCACGGGGGAAGCAGGACTGATCCGGGCCGGATCGCCCGGCTCGCTCGACATCTGTGCCGGGGAGCGTCCGCTGGGGGACGGGGAGCTGGAGCGGATGAACAGGGCGGCGCAGATCAACACCTTCGGGGGCGGGGTGAGCGAGGTGCAGCGGGAGATCGTCGCGACGATGCGACTCGGCATGAGGAGGGGGAAGCGGTGACGGACCTGTATGAGCGGTTGAAGGCGTACGAGGGGCGGGCGGCCACCACCTCGGGCGTCGGCAAGGACCTGGTCAACGAGCCGATGATCAGGCACTGGTGCGAGGCGATGGGGGACACCAACCCCGCCTACAGCGGGCCCGACGCCATAGCGCCGCCGACGATGCTGCAAGCCTGGACGATGGGCGGTCTCTCGGGGCACACGGACCGGTCGGCGGTGCACGACGAGCTGTTCGGACTGCTCGACGAGGCGGGCTACACCTCGGTCGTCGCGACCGACTGCGAGCAGGAGTATCTGCGGCCGCTGAGGCCGGGGGACCGGATCACCTTCGACGCGGTGATCGAGTCGGTGTCGGAGCTCAAGACGACAAAGCTGGGAGCGGGCCACTTCGTCACGACACGGATGGACGTGAGGGCCGACGGCGAACCGGCCGGGACGCATCGCTTCCGGATCCTCAAGTACGCCCCGGCCCGGCCGAAACCGAAGGCCGCCACGGCCAGACGGCCACGGCCGGTGATCAACCGGGACAACGCCGGATTCTGGGAAGGGGTGGCCGCACACAAACTGCTCATCCAGCGGTGCGGCGGGTGCGGGACGCTGCGTCTGCCCTGGCTGCCGGGATGCGGGGCGTGCGGCTCGGCGCAATGGGACACCGTCGAGGCGTGCGGCGCGGGGACGGTCTACTCGTACGTGGTGATGCACCACCCGCCCTTCCCGGCCTTCGACCCGCCGTACGCGGTGGGGCTGATCGAGCTGGCCGAGGGCGTCCGCATGGTCAGCAATGTGGTCGGCGTGCCGTACGACAAGGTGCGGATCGGGATGCCCGTACGGCTCGAATTCCTGCGGGTGGACGAGGAGTTGGAGCTGCCGGTCTTCAGTGGCGCTCAAGGGGGTGCCTGATGGACTTCACACCCACGCAGGAGCAGACGGCCGCCCGGGAGTTGGCGGCGCGGATATTCGGTGATCTCTCCACGCATGAGCGGCTGGTCGCCGCCGGGACCGGTACGGACGCGGAGTTGTGGAAGGCGCTGTGCGCGGCGGGCCTTCCGGGGGCCGCCGAGGACATAGGTCTGCTCGGTCTGGTGCTGCTGCTGGAGGAGCAGGGACGGACCACCGCTCAGGTGCCCTTCGCCGCCACCTGCGTCTACGGGGTGCTGGCGGTGGCCGGGCACGGCACGCACGAGCAGCGGGCCCGGCTGCTGCCCGCGCTGGGCGAGGGCACGGCGGTGGCGACCGGGGCGTTTCCGGCACGCGGCGGCATACGCGTCTTGGCGCCGGACCGGCTGAGCGGCTCGGTGCCGCTCGTGCCCTGGCTGCGGGACGCCACGCATGTGCTGGTGCCGGACGCCGACCGGGCACTGTGGCTCGTACGGACCGCGGATGCGGAGGTGACCGACGTGGAGACCACGGCGCCCTGGTCGGCGGGACGGCTCGTGCTGTCCGGCACTCCGGGCGAGCGGCTGGGCGGGCCCGGTGCCTACGAGTCCGTGCTCGCCCTGGGCCGTACCGCGTTCGCGGGACTGCAGGCCGGGGTGTGCGCGGGCTCGCTCGCCCGGGCCGTCGAACACACCTCGGCCCGTGAGCAGTTCGGGCGTCCGCTGTCCACCAACCAGGGAGTGCTGCTGCGCGCCGCCGACGCGTACATGGACACCGAGGCGATACGGGTCACGGCCTACGAGGCCGCCTGGAGGCTGGACGAGGGGCTCGACGCGGCGGCCGAAGTGCTGACCGCCGCCTGGTGGGCCTCCGAGGCCGGCCGGCGCGTCGTCCACGCCGGGCAGCATCTGCACGGCGGGACCGGTGCCGATCTGGACCATCCGGTCCACCGGCACTTCCTGTGGGGCCGCCAGCTGGACGCCTACCTCGGCTGCGGTCCGGAACTCCTCGCCGAGCTGGGCCAGTTGCTCGCACAGGAGCCCGCAACCGCACAGGAGCCCGTACTCACAAAGGAGCCCGTACGTGAAAGTCGGTGACGAACTCCCGCCGCTCACCATCCCCATCACCCGCACCCTGATCGTCGCCGGAGCCGTGGCCTCGCGCGACTACCAGGACGTGCATCACGACACGGAGCTCGCGAAGGAGAGGGGATCCCCGGACATCTTCATGAACATCCTGACGACCAACGGCCTGGTCGGGCGGTACATCACCGACTGCCTCGGGGAGCGTGCCGTGCTCCGCAAGGTCGCCATCCGGCTCGGCGCGCCCAACTACCCGGGAGACACGATGGTGTTGAGCGGCACGGTCACCTCCGTCGAGGACGGCACCGCCGAAGTGCGGGTCGTCGGCGCCAACGGCATCGGCAACCACGTCACCGGCACGGTCACCGTGAGCCTCGCGCCGAGCCCGGAGGGCGCCCTATGAGCATCCGCAGCCGGGACACGCTCGGGGGCAAGGCAGCCGTCGTGGGCGTAGGGGCGACCGAGTTCTCCAAGGACTCCGGCCGCAGCGAACTGAAGCTGGCCGTCGAGGCAGTGCGTGCCGCACTCGACGACGCCGGCCTCTCCCCCGCCGACGTCGACGGCCTGGTGACCTTCACCATGGACACCAGCCCGGAGATCACCGTCGCCCAGGCGGTGGGCATCGGCGAGCTGTCCTTCTTCTCCCGTATCCACTACGGAGGCGGCGCGGCCTGCGCCACCGTGCAGCAGGCGGCCCTCGCCGTCGCCTCCGGGATCGCCGAAGTCGTCGTCTGCTACCGGGCGTTCAACGAACGGTCCGGCCGGCGTTTCGGCTCCGGGGTGCAGCACCGCGAGCCGTCCGCCGAAGGCGCGGCGCTCGGCTGGAACCTTCCCTTCGGGCTGCTCACCCCCGCCTCCTGGGTCGCCATGGCCGCGCAGCGCTATCTGCATACGTACGGGCTGACGCCCGACGCGTTCGGCCATGTCGCCGTCACCGACCGCCGTCACGCGGCGAACAACCCCGCCGCGTACTTCTACGGGAAGCCGATCACCCTCGCCGATCATGCCGCTTCGCGCTGGATCGTCGAGCCGCTGCGTCTCCTGGACTGCTGTCAGGAGACCGACGGCGGCCAGGCGATCGTCGTCACCAGCGCCGAACGGGCCCGTGATCTGCGGCAGGCGCCGGCGGTGGTCGTCGCGGCCGCGCAGGGTGCGGGCCGGGCTCAGGAGCAGATGACCAGCTTCTCTCGCGACGATCTCACCGGGCTGCCCGAGATGGGTGTGGTGGCCCGGCAGCTCTGGGCGACCTCCGGGCTCGCCCCCGGCGATATCGATGTCGGCATCATCTATGACCATTTCACCCCGTTTGTTCTGATGCAGCTGGAGGAGTTCGGGTTCTGCAAGCCGGGCGAGGCCGCGGAGTTCGTGGCCGCGGACGCGCTGCCGCTCAACACCCATGGCGGGCAGCTCGGCGAGGCGTATCTGCACGGCATGAACGGCATCGCGGAGGCGGTCAGACAACTGCGCGGCACCTCGGTGAACCAGATACCGGGCGCGTCCAGGGTGTTGGTCACCGCGGGCACCGGCGTGCCCACATCCGGGCTCGTCCTGGGGGCGGACGGCTGACGGACGGCTGACGGACGGCGGAGGGACGGCTTGCGGCGGCTGAGGCGGCTTACGGCGGCTTACAGACCGAGGCGAAGCCGCGGCTGCCCGTATCCCACCGTCGGGGTGGTCCTCCACCTTCAGGAGGTGGGGGCAGCACCACCCGTACAACCTGAGGCGGACACCGCTTCGGGACCTGGGGCCGATCCGCGACCGTAGTGCCCGCTCCTAGCGTGGACCTATGACCACGCCAGTCTGCACAAGCGCTTCGAAGGCCGCCGCACCGGCGGCCTCGTACACGCCGAACGCGCGCTATGCGACCTACTCATCGTTTTCGTCGTACGTACGGGCGCGGGGGCCCGTGCTGCTGCGAACAGCCCGCTCGCTCACCGCGAACCCGAGTGACGCCGAGGACCTGCTGCAGACCGCGCTCACGAAGACATATGTCGCGTGGGAGCGGATCGAGGACCACCGGGCGCTCGACGGCTATGTGCGCCGCGCACTGCTCAACACCCGCACCTCGCAGTGGCGCAAGCGCAAGGTCGACGAGTTCGCGTGCGACGAGCTGCCCGAGCCCGAGACCGTGCCCACGCCCGATCCCGCCGAGCAGCAGGTGCTGCACGACGCGATGTGGCGCGCGGTGATGAAACTGCCCGACCGGCAGCGGGCGATGGTGGTGCTGCGGTACTACGAGGATCTCAGCGAGGCCCAGACGGCCGAGGTGCTCGGGGTTTCCGTCGGCACGGTCAAGAGCGCGGTGTCGCGGGCGCTCGGCAAGCTCCGCGAGGACCCGGAGCTGGCGCCCGTACGCTGACCGGCCCCGGCCCGGCTCCCGGCCAGGCCCCGCCCCCGGACCCGACCCGTCGCGCTTGCCCTTCCCGACCGCTCCCGCACCCCTCCCGTCTCACCTGTTTCCGCAGGCCCTGCTGTTTCCGCACTGATCTTCCGGCGCCGATTGATTGCCTCCGGGTAGTGACATACCACGCGGTATGTGAGCAGAATCTTCCCACCCTTACTGCCACGTAGCGCTAGCGCCCACCGGGAGGACGCCGTGCTGAGCACCATGCAGGACGTACCGCTGACTGTGAGCCGCATCCTTCAGCATGGGATGACGATCCACGGAAAGTCACAGATCACCACCTGGACAGGAGAGGCCGAGCCGCAGCGCCGCAGCTTTGCGGAGGTCGGCGAGCGGGCGAGCCGCCTGGCCAACGCCTTGCGCGACGAGCTCGGAATCGACGGCGACCAGCGCGTCGCCACCCTGATGTGGAACAACGCGGAGCATGTCGAGGCGTACTTCGCGATTCCCTCCATGGGCGCCGTACTGCACACCCTGAACCTCCGCCTGCCCGCGGAGCAGCTGGTGTGGATCGTCAACCACGCGGCCGACCGGGCTGTCCTCGTCAACGGCTCCCTGCTGCCGCTCCTCGCGCCGCTTCTGCCGCACCTGCCGACGATCGAGCACATCGTCGTCTCCGGTCCCGGGGACCGTTCGCTGCTCGACGGCGCGCAGGCGCGGGTGCACGAGTACGAGGAGCTGATCGCCGGCCGCCCGAGCACGTACGACTGGCCGCAGCTGGACGAGCGCACCGCCGCCGCCATGTGTTACACCTCCGGCACCACCGGCGACCCCAAGGGTGTCGTCTACTCCCACCGTTCCATCTACCTGCACTCCATGCAGGTCAACATGACCGAGTCGATGGGGCTGACGGACCGGGACACGACCCTCGTCGTGGTCCCGCAGTTCCACGTCAACGCCTGGGGCCTGCCGCACGCCACGTTCATGACCGGCATCAACATGCTGATGCCCGACCGTTTCCTGCAGCCCGCCCCGCTCGCCGAGATGATCGAGCGCGAGAAGCCCTCGCACGCCGCCGCCGTCCCCACCATCTGGCAGGGCCTGCTCGCCGAGGTCACCGCCAACCCGCGGGACCTCAGCTCCATGAAGCAGGTCACCATCGGCGGCGCGGCCTGCCCGCCGTCCCTGATGGAGGCGTACGACAAGCTGGGTGTGCGGCTCTGCCACGCCTGGGGCATGACGGAGACCTCCCCGCTGGGCACTATGGCTCACCCCCCGGCCGGGCTCAGCGCGGAGGAGGAGTGGCCGTACCGCGTCACCCAGGGCCGTTTCCCGGCGGGTGTCGAGGGGCGGCTGGTCGGTCCCGGCGGCGAGATCCTGGCCTGGGACGGCGAGTCTGCCGGTGAGCTGGAGGTGCGCGGCCCCTGGATCGCGGGCGCGTACTACGGCGGCGCGGGCGGCGAGGACTTCAGGCCCGAGGACAAGTTCAGCGAGGACGGCTGGCTGAAGACCGGCGACGTCGGTGTGATCAGCGCCGACGGCTTCCTGACGCTGACCGACCGGGCGAAGGATGTCATCAAGTCCGGCGGCGAGTGGATCTCCAGCGTCGATCTGGAGAACGCGCTGATGGCACACCCGGAGGTCGCCGAGGCGGCTGTGGTCGCGGTCCCGGACGCCAAGTGGGGCGAGCGGCCGCTGGCGACCGTGGTACTCAAGGAAGGTTCGACCGCGGACTACGAGTCGCTGAAAGCCTTTCTCGCCGAGAAGGTCGCGAAGTGGCAGGTGCCGGAGCGCTGGGCGGTGATCCCGGCCGTTCCGAAGACGAGCGTCGGCAAGTTCGACAAGAAGGTGATCCGCAAGCAGTACGCGGACGGCGAGCTGGACGTCACCCAGCTGTAGCCGGGTGGAGCCGAAGGAGCTGTAGTTGACGTACGAAGGGGCGGCGGCCACAACCGCCGCCCCTTTCGAGCTAGTTCGTACCGATCTTCGCCAACAGATCGACGATGCGTGCCTGTACCTCGCTGCTCGTGGAGCGTTCGGCCAGGAAGAGCACCGTCTCTCCCGACGAGAGCCGCGGCAGCTCCGCGCGGTCGAGGCCCGCCGAGGTGTAGACGACCAGCGGGGTGCGGTTCAGCTGCCCGTTCGCCCGCAGCCAGTCAATGATCCCGGCCCTGCGGCGGCGTACCTGCATCAGGTCCATCACCACCAGGTTCGGCCGCATCTGGGAGGCGAGCGTGACCGCGTCCGTGTCCGCCCCGGCGCGCGCGACCTGCATACCGCGCCGCTCCAGCGTCGCCGACAGTGCGAGCGCGATCTCCTCGTGCTCCTCGATCAACAGCACGCGCGGGGGGTGCTGTTCGCTGTCGCGCGGGGCCAGCGCCTTGAGCAGTACGGCCGGATCCGCGCCGTACGCGGCCTCCCGCGTCGCCTGCCCCAGCCCCGCCGTCACCAGTACCGGAACCTCCGCCGCCACCGCGGCCTGGCGCAGCGACTGCAGGGCCGTCCGGGTGATCGGGCCGGTCAGCGGGTCGACGAAGAGCGCCGCCGGGAAGGCCGCGATCTGCGCGTCGACCTCCTCGCGCGAGTGCACGACCACCGGGCGGTAGCCGCGGTCGCTCAGCGCCTGCTGGGTGGAGACGTCGGGCGCGGGCCAGACAAGGAGACGGCGCGGGTTGTCCAGCGGCTCCGGGGGCAGTTCGTCGTCGACGGGCTGCGGCTGCGGCCGGTTGGCCACCTCGACCGCGCCGCCCGGGCCGTCCAGCGGCTCGGGGCCCTCCGCGCCCTCGTCGGGGGCACCGATCGCGTACGCCCGGCCCTCGGTCCGCTCGGCCGGCATCAGCGAACCGGTCTGTGCCGGGCCCTGCGGATGCTGACGGGCGGATGATTCGGAACGCTCGCCGTCCGGGGGCGTGGCCAGCTTGCGGCGACGGCCGGAGCCGAGTGTCTGGTTCTGCTTCTCGGTGATCTGCTGCGAGAACGGCACGCCCTGCCCGAGCGTGCGCACGCTGAAGGCCCGTCCCTGTGAGGCGTCGGCCGGAACCGGGGCCTCGGCCGGAACCGGAGCCTCGGCGGGCAGCGGCTGCGCGGCGGGCAGTGGCTGCGCGGCGCGCGAGGTGGCGGGACCGTCGGCGGGCACGGGCAGCGGCATCGATACGGAACCGGCGGCCGCGACCGTCTGGCCAGGGCTCAGGGCCGGGCTCTGCGCGGGTGCGGGAGCGGGCGGCTGCGCGGCCTCGTCGACGACCGCCGCGTGGTGCCCGGTCGAGTCGTCGGAGACGAGGGCCGCGAGGCCCCTGCCTGCGGTGCCGTTCTCGGCCCAGTCCGGCTGTACGGCAGGCTCGGCGACGGGCTGGGTGACCGGCTGGGCGACGGGCTGTGTGACCGGCTGCACCGCAGACGGCTCGGGTGTCTCTTCCGGCAGAGGCTGAGCCCCCTGGCGTGCCCGGCGCCTGCCCGTCGGCTCCGGATGCTGCTGCGGCGGTGTGTGGTGCTGGGTGCCCGGCTCGGTCGCTACGGCGTCGTGCCGGCCCGGCAGCGAGGCATCGGCCTCACCCGCCGACGGCGGAATCCGGTCGGCCTCGGCAGGCGGGAGCGCGAACGCCGTGCGCCCTGCCTCCACCTCGGCCGGCGCGGTCGCCAGCGCCCGCCTGGCGCGTCGCCCGGCGGTCGGAGCAGGGGCAGCAGCGGGGGCCGCGGTCGCGGTCGGAGCTGCGGGCAGCTGGGGCATCCCGCCATCGGGGCGCAGCGCGCGCCGCCCGGAGGGGCCCGTTCCGTGCGGGTCGACGGGCACGCCCTGCGGCGGCACCGTCTGGCCGAGCGCCGCCCGTCCGGTCGAGGCCGCGCCCTCCGCGGCCGTCACCACCGAACCCTCGGAAGGCCGGGGGGCCGCTCCCGCGGCGACCGCGACAGCCTGCTCGGCGGGGCTCGGCCGCCCGCGCCGACGCCCGGTCCCGCCGCTCCCCGAACCACTCCCCTCGCCCGATTCCTGGGCGGGGGTCTGCTCCCGCTGCGGCTCTCCCGCATGACCCCTGCGGCGGCCCGTCGGCTGCGTGGCCGGGTCCTCCACGGCCACGGGGCTCTCCAGGAAGGCATCCGTGGAAGCCCGCCGCGCTCGCCGCCGCCCGCCCCCGCCGGTCGTGGCGGGCGAGGCCTTCTGTTCCGGTACCGCGAGCACACCGGCCTCGGGATCCGGTGCCGGGGGAGCCGTCACCGTCCCCGAGCCCTCGCCCAGCGGCACCTCCAGGACGTACGCGCTGCCGCTCATCCCCGGCACCTCGTGCGTCTGCAGCACCCCGCCGTGGGCCCGTACGATCCCGCGCACGATCGGCTCGTGCACCGGGTCTCCCCCGGCGAACGGCCCGCGAACCTCGATCCGTACGACATCACCGCGCTGCGCAGCCGCCACGACGACGGTCGAGTCCACATACCCGCCGCCCGGAACCACCCGGGCCTTGCCGGTCGAGTCGACACCGGCCACGTCCGCGACGAGATGCGCGAGCGCCGTCGCCAGACGCCCCGCGTCCACCTCGGCCTCTATCGGCGGCGAGTGCACCGCGAACTGTGCCCGCCCCGGACCGATCAGCTCGATCGCGCCCTCGACACCGGCCGCAACGACCTCGTCGAGCAGCACCTTGGCCTTGTGCAACTCCTCCGCGCCCGTGTCGAGCCGCTGATAGCTCAGGACATTGTCGACAAGCGTCGTCATCCGGGCATATCCGGCGGCCAGATGATGCAGGATCTGGTTGGCCTCGGGCCACAGCTGGCCGGCCGGATCGGCGGCCAGCGTGCCCAGTTCGGCGCGCAGTTCCTCCAGCGGCCCGCGCAGCGACTCACCCAGTACGGCGGTCAGCTGGGCATGCCGGGCGGCCAGCTCCTCGAACCGGTCGGTCCGCTCCTCGATCTCGGCGGCGTAGCGCTCCGACTTGTCCGCGAGTTCCGCCGTCAGCCGCTCGGTCGTCTCCGCGATCTCGGCCGTCAGCCGCTCGGTCGTCTGCGCCAGCTCCGCCGCGTGCTGCTCCGCCTGCTCCTCGTAGGGGCGCCGGTCGGTGAAGGTCATCACCGCGCCGACGAGCTGGTCCCCGTCCCGTACCGGCGCGGTCGTCAGATCGACCGACACCTTCGAACCGTTCTTCGTCCACAGCACCTGCCCGCGCACCCGGTGCTTGCGACCGGACTTGAGGGTGTCCGCGAGCGGCGACCCCTCGTACGGGAAGGGCTCGCCGTCCGCGCGCGAGTGCAGGATCAGCGGATGCAGCTCCTGGCCGCCTAGGTCGCTAGCCCGGAACCCGAGGATCTGCGCGGCGGCCGGATTGACCAGGACGACGCGCCCATCCGTGTCCGTACCGACGACACCCTCGGACGCGGCCCGCAGGATCATCTCGGTCTGGCGCTGCGAACGCGCCAGCTCCGCCTCGGTGTCCACGGTCCCCGACAGATCACGCACGACGAGCATCAGCAGCTCGTCACCGGTGTAGCCGCCGCCGTACGAGTCGTACGCCTCGCGCCCGTCCTCGAGGCTCGCGCTGGTGACCTCGACCGGGAACTCACTGCCGTCCGTGCGCCGCGCGATCATCCGGGCGGGCTTGGTGCGTCCCCGCTCGTCGGCCGCCTCGGGCCGTCGCATCGAGCCCGGGATCAGCCGGGAGTCGAAGGAGGGCAGCAGATCGAGCAGCCCGCGCCCGACGAGTGCGGTGCCCGCGCTCTCGAAGAGTTCGAGGGCGATGGTGTTGGCGTTGACGACTGTGCCATTGCAGTTGACGAGCACGAGCCCGTCCGGGAGCGCGTCGAGTATGGCTGCGAGACGAGCAGCGCCTCGGGATGGCCTGCTGCTCACGACGACGGTTCCTCCCTGACCTACTGCATGGTGCGGACGGCCGGTCCCATACTGCCCCTCGGGCTTCAGCCTGTCACTGGAGGGAGTCTAAAGGCAGCGGATGTGCGGGAGGCGGCGGATGAGGGGGAGCTCTCACCAAGGTTGTGTGCACACGGCCTACGCCCTGGGCCTATGACCTGGTGTTCGGCAGTACGGGCTCCATCATGTGCCATCGCGAGATTTCGCAGCCGTTGGTCCGGCTGAAGGTGGCGTCCACCTGCCGACCCTGCCAGGTGCCGGTGATGTGCGCGATCTCGTCACCACCCATCTGCTCCGTACACATCTGGTCCTGCGGCACCGGCGCGAACGGGTCCTCCCCCTGCAGCGCCAACTCGTCCAGCCGGTCGCAGGCGTCCTGCGCCGCCGGGTGGTCCCCGCCGGTGGGCCCGCACCGAAGCACGTACATCCCGTCGGTCCGCGCGGTGTCGGACACGGTCACGGTCATCTCGTCCTCGGCCGGCGCGGACAGCAGCGGCAACGGCAGCGGAAGGGACGAGGCCCCGGCGGCGGGGATGGCGGCGGCCAGCGCGGCGGCGGAGGCGGTTGCGATGAGGACGATGCGGCGCAGCATGGAAACTCCTGGAGCTCGAGAGTCACGGTTCCGTCCGGGGCCCGGGGCCCCGGCATCTTTAACGCTCCGTGGGCCGCGGCGTTGCGCAACCGGAGAAGCGCTTTGCTCTGTGGCCCGCGCGCCTAGTACCGTGGACAGCGATTGGTGACACCCCACCGGGCTGTGTCATCATCTGCACGCACCACTCGCGCCCGCGCGGGTGAGCTGGAGGCGTCGCCTAGTCCGGTCTATGGCGCCGCACTGCTAATGCGGTTTGGGTCTTAAAGCCCATCGAGGGTTCAAATCCCTCCGCCTCCGCCAGTTGATCACCGAAGCCCCGTCCTGATGGCCGGGGCTTCGGTCGTTCACGGCTGCTTCGCGGGGGCGATTCAGGGGCGTTTCTGCGGCGTTTTCGCAGGTCAGGCAGGATGTGCTTAACGGATTTCACCTGACGGCGCGGGTCATGTAATGTTGTTCCCGCAACGCCGACCGGGCAGAAAAGCCCAGGACGCACAAGCACTCGTAGCTTAACGGATAGAGCATCTGACTACGGATCAGAAGGTTGCAGGTTCGAATCCTGCCGAGTGCACACAGCTCAAAGCCCCCTCGGGATCATCCCGGAGGGGGCTTTGTCGTGCCGTACAGCAGTGAAGTACAGCAACGGCCGAAGGCTGCTGATCTCTGGGCCGGGCCCCGTAGGTAGGGTGTCCGCTCGATGTCGCTCCATGCCGGGGGGTTCTGGCAGCTGTGAGCGACCGGAGGGGCGGGCGTACATGAAGTTCAACCGGGGATTGGTCGGGCTCACGGCCATTGCCGTGGCCGCACTAGTGGGCTGTCGGCCAGCCTCTCCAACGACGGTGGGCGCTGAATCCTCGTCTGCGGAGCTGCAGGGCCACTGGTGGACGTGGGCAACGTCCGAGCCCGAGGCGACGAACCCCGTTGCCGACGATGACGGGAGCGCATGTGATCGAAACCAACCGCAAGACGTGTGGTTCCTGGCAGGCACCTTCGGTGGCCACGTCAAGCGTGCGTGCAGTGTTCCCGCTGGTCGCCCGGTCGCTTTCCCTGTCGTGAATCTCCTCAGCGATCGTGCGGACTGTGCAGCTTTCATGAGCAGCGCCTACGGGACGGTGTTCCTGGATGGCAAAAAGCTTGAGCCGGAGACCTACGAAGGTGAGTCGATCACCGTGCGCAGCGTTAGGGGCAACGCGGTTACCGGAACGGGAGGCCGCATCACAGCCGTTGGGTGCGGCTTGTGGGTCCGGCTGCAATCGCTGGCGCCCGGGGCGCATACGCTGAGGATCCGAGGCCAGTCGGGTGACTTCTCGACCGGCGTGGACTACGCGCTGACTGTAGAGGCCCCGTCGGCGTAGGCCAGCCGTAACAGCGAAGACCAGGGGAACACTCCCCAGGTCTTCTGCACTGATACGCGGCGGCTGTGGCGACTCAGCCGGTGTCGCCCATCGCTTCGGACAGCTTGCCGATCGCCGCGCGCACTGCTTCCTCGCTCGCTTCGGCGTAGACCTCCATCGTCATGGCGATCTGAGAGTGCCGCAGGATGACGCCGCCAGCCCGTCCCCGGGGGATGCCGGTTGCGGGCGTCAGTAGCCGGTGCCGCGCTTGACCTGGGCCCGCTCGGTCCCATGGGTCGCACCCTTGTCGTCCAAAGTGCGACACGCGTCGGCGATGTCCTGGCTCAGGCGATCGACCTGCTCGCGGCTCAGGGTCTCCTTGACCAGGGCACGCATGATCTTCACCCGCTCCGCGTTGGGCGGGAGCGTGTACGCCGGCACCATCCAGCCGCGCTCGGCCGAGAGTTGCCAGGCGACGTCGGACTCGTCGTAGGCGTGCTTGCCGGCGAGACGGAAAGCGACCAGCGGCAGCTGCTCGAGGTCGCTCCCGATCACCTCGAAGCGGCCGCTGCTACGCAGGTTGTCCGCCAACGCGAGGGCGTTCTCCTGCATCATCTTCATGACGTAGGTGTAGCCCTGGCGACCGAGCCGGACGAAGTTGTAGTACTGCGCGAGCACCATCGACGCGCCGGTAGAGAAGTTCAGCGTGAACGTCGCGTCGGTCTTGCCCAAGTAGTTCTCCTGGAACACGAGGTCCTTGGGCAGGTCGGACTCCTCGCGGAAGACCAGCCAGCCGATGCCGGGGTAGACCAGGCCGTACTTGTGTCCCGAGACGTTGATCGAACGGACCTGCTCGAGCCGGAAGTCCCATTTCGAGTCCGGGTAGAGGAAGGGCCACACGAATGCGCCGCTGGCTCCGTCAACGTGGATCGGGATGTCGAGGTCCCGCTCCTTGCGGACGTCCCGCAGGAGCTTGTCGATCCCGACGACGTCGTCCTTGTGGCCGGTGAACGTGGTGCCGAGGACGGCGACGACGCCGATCGTGTTCTCGTCGAGGTGAGGCTCCACGTCCTCCGGGCCGATCGTGTACTTGCCCTCGGCAAGCGGCACGATCCGCGGCTCGACGTCGAAGTAGCGGCAGAACTTCTCCCACACGACGTGGACGTCCCCGCCGAAGACCAAGTTGGGGCGGTCGACCGACAGATTGGCCGCCTGGCGGCGCTCCCGCCACTTCCATTTCAGGGATAGCGCACCGAGCATGATCGCCTCGGACGAGCCCTGGGTCCGACATCCGGTTGTCCTGCCCGGCGCGTTGTAGAGGTCGGCGAGCATTCGCACGCAACGCTGCTCGATCTCGGCGGAAATCGGGTACTCCGCATGGTCGATGAAATTGCGGTGGAGATTCTCGGCGATCAGCCGTTGCGCCTCCGGCTCCATCCAAGTGGTGACAAACGTGGCGAGGTTGCGCTGCGGGTCACCCTCCATGGCGAGATCCACATCCACGAGCCTCATTGCATCCGTCGCAGCCATGCCTTCCTCGGGGAAGGTCTCCGAGGGAGCGGGCACGGTCAGGAATCGGTTGCCGAACAGAGCCGCGGCGTCACTCTTGGTCATACCGGCGACTCCACCACGGTCGGAGAGGGAGCCATGCTCAGGACCTGTGGATGGGGCTCGGGATGCACGCGAACGGCGTACCTTCCCGAGCGATCGACGACGCTCGCCAGCCGCACGGAAGCCCGCGTTCCGGTGGATGGACGGTGAAGGAAGCCGCAGGAGCCACCTCTTGTGACTCTCAGCAACAGGTCAGAGTCGTGATCGCAGATTCGGTTCAGGCATCAGGCTGCGGTACAGCAGAGAAGTACAGCAACCCCAGCAGCCGCCACCGTCCAGCAGCGTCCCCCAGAGCGCTCGAAGCGACCGCTATGACCGCCAGCGACCGATCCACACAGAGCTGCGGATCAGAAGGTTGCAGGTTCGAATCCTGCCGAGTGCACACAGCTCAGAGGCCCCTCGGAGAAATCCGAGGGGCCTCTTGCGTTGCCGTGAACCGTGAGCTCTCGCGGAGCCGATCGGGTGGCCCGTGCCGGGTGGTGGTGCGGAAATCTCGGCGTAGCGGTGGACCAGCCGTAAGTCTGACCGGGTTGAGGCTGAGGTCGAGAGAGGCGTGCGGAGTGCGGGAACTCGCGATCATCGAGGCGCCCTCCGTTCTCGGGCTGCGGCCGAGCGGGGTCGAGGAGCTGCCGCAGGCGCTGCTCGGGGCCGGGCTGGTGGAGGGGCTGGGGGCCGTGCGGGGTGGGCGGGTTGAGGCGCCGGCGTACGAGGCGGGGCTCGATCCCGAGAGCGGGGTGCTCAATTCGGGTGGTATCGCGCGGTACTCCAGCGCACTCGCCGACACCGTGGGTGGCGTCCTTGACCGTGGGCTGTTTCCTGTCGTCCTCGGCGGGGACTGCAGCATCCTGCTCGGCAATCTCCTCGCGCTCCGGCGACGGGGGCGGTACGGGCTGCTCTTCCTCGACGGGCACACCGACTTCTATCAGCCGTCCGCCGAGCCGGCCGGTGAGGTCGCGTCGATGGAGCTCGCGCTGGCGACGGGGCGCGGGCCGCGGGTGCTGGCCGATCTGGAAGGGCTGGGGCCGTTGGTGCGGGACGAGGATGTCGTCGCGCTCGGGTTCCGGGATGCCGGCGAGTCAGCGGAGGCCGGGATGCAGGCGCTGCCGCCGAAGTTGGGCGCGGTCGATCTCGACGGCGTGCGGGCTGTCGGGGCCGCGGCGGCGGCGCGGGGGGCCGTCGGTCGGCTCGGGGAGTACTGGGTGCACCTCGATGTGGATGTGCTGGACGACGCGGTCATGCCCGCCGTCGACTACCGGCTTCCCGGCGGGCTGAGCTGGGCCGAGCTGGAGAGCGTGCTGCGCACGGCGCTCGGGGACGAGCGGGCCGTCGGCTTCGATGTCACGATCTTCAATCCCCGTCTCGATCCCGACGGGAGCATCGCCGCGAGGCTCGTCGAGTGCCTGCGCCGGGGGCTGTCCGCGCGGACCGGTCGGGGCTGAGCCGGGCTGGTCAGGTCTGGGCCGGGGCCGCGCAGGCCTGAAACGATCGCGGGCGATGTCAGCGGGCTCCGGTAACGTCCCCGTTTTCGGCCGGAGGTGTGTGTATGGCGTGGCGCTGCGCAGGGCTCAGCTGGCCGCGGGGGGCCCGGATGCCCGTGCTCGCGTGGGACGGCGGCCGGGTCAGTCCGCTGACCGCCGGGAAGGAGCTCGGCTTCCGTGCCGAGGGTGAGCGATGCTGCGTCGGGGCGCGGGGCAATCCCTGTGCGCTCGGCGCCGTCGTGGCGGGCCGGGCGACCCAGGCGCGGTGTGCGGAGTGCGCGCGGCTGGACCGGGCGCACTCGGTGGCCGCCGACACCATCGCGGACGACCCCCGGACGTACCGCGTGTATCTCGCCTGGTTCGGTCTTGAGATGGTCAAGGTCGGCATCACCGCCGAGGAGCGCGGGCCCGCGCGGCTGCTGGAGCAGGGGGCCGTCGTCTTCAGCTGGCTGGGGCGCGGTCCGCTGATGGCCGCGCGCCGGACCGAGGAGCTGCTGCGTAGTGCGCTGGGGGTGCCCGACCGGATTCCGTACGCGGCCAAGCGCGCCGTCCGCGCTGCCCTGCCCGGGGCGGAGGAGCGGGCCGCGGAGATCGGGGAACTGCACCGCCGCGCCGTGGGGCTCACCGGGTGGGCCGAGTCGCTGGAGCGGCTGGATTTCGAGGCGGTCGACCACGCCGAGGTGTTCGGGCTCGACGGTCTGCCCGCCGCGACCGGAGTTGTGCGCGAACTGGTGGACGGCGGGGTCGTCGCCGGGCGCGTGGTGGCGGCGGCCGGGCCCGATCTGCATCTGCGGACCGCGGACGACGGGCTTGTCGTGCTCGATACGCGGCTGATGACCGGCTGGTCGCTCCTCGGCGCCGGGTCGGGGGAGGGCGTGACGGTGCCCCTGCTCGACGTCGCCGGCGGGGCCGTTCAGGACGGGCTCTTCTGACCGTATGGTCAAGTCTTGGATCCCCTTTGGATCCCTTACTGCAATGAGGCTGGACACCTCCCTGACCGGGAACGGAGGCTGGGCGTCATGAGCATTCAGAACATCAGACCTGTCGCGGCGCATGAACCGCCTTACTACACAGTGGTCTTCACCTCCGTCCGTCCCGACCAGCCCGAGGGATACGGCGAGACCGCCGAGCGGATGAAGGAACTGGTGCGGGAGGTGCCCGGGTTCCTCGGGTACGAGTCGGCCAAGACGCCCGGCGGGCTCGCGATCACCGTCGGCTACTTCCGGGACGAGGAAGCCATCGCCGCCTGGCAGCGGAATCTGGAGCACCAGGCCGCGCAGAAGCGCGGACGCGCCCAGTGGTTCGACAGCTACAGCGTCCATGTCGGCAAGGTGGAGCGGAGTTACGGCTTTGAGCGGGAGTGACGAGGTCCGGATGTTCTGGCAGCGGCTCGGACTGCCCGGACTCGTGGACGTACACACTCACTTCATGCCCGAGCAGGTCCTCAGGAAGGTGTGGGCGTACTTCGATGCCGTCGGCCCGCTGACCGGCATGGAATGGCCCATCACCTACCGGCACGAGGAGGAGGAACGCGTCGCGCTGCTGCGGGAGTTCGGAGTGTGCTCCTTCACCTCGATGCTCTATCCGCACAAGGCGGGCATGGCCGCCTGGCTGAACGGCTGGGCCGCCGATTTCGCCGAGCGCACGCCCGGCTGTCTGCACACCGCCACCCTCTTTCCCGAGGACGGCGTCGAGCGGTACGTGCGCGAGGCGGTCGAGCGCGGGGCGCGGGTCTTCAAGGCGCACCTTCAGGTGGGGGCGTACGACCCCAACGACGCGCTGCTCGACCCCGTCTGGGGACTGCTCGCCGAGGCCGGAATCCCGGTGGTGGCGCACTGCGGCTCCGGGCCGGTGCCCGGCAAGCACACCGGGCCCGAGCCGGTGGGCCGCCTGCTCGCGCGGCATCCGCGGCTGCGGCTGGTCGTCGCCCACATGGGGATGCCGGAGTACACCGACTTCCTCGATCTCGCCGAGCGCTACCGGGAGGTGCGGCTGGACACGACGATGGCGTTCACGGACTTCAGTGAACGCCTCAGCCCCTTCCCGGCCGGGGAGCGGGCCCGGCTGGCGGCGCTCGCGGACCGGGTGCTGCTCGGGACCGACTTCCCCAACATCCCGTATCCGTACGTCCATCAACTGCGGGCGCTGGAACAGCTGGATCTCGGGGACGACTGGCTGCGCGCGGTGTGCCACGACAACGGCGCGGCTCTTTTCGGTCTCACCTAGGTCCTGTCCGGCCGTCGCACCCAGCGTTTTCTCAGGGAATTCACAGCAAAGGGCAAGGACCCTCTCAGGGCGGGGTCGCAGGGTGACCAGCATGACCGCGACCTCGCCCCAGGGGCGTACCGAAATGCTCAGGCCGGACGGCAGCCCTGTCCGGGTGCTCGTCGTGGACGACGAGGCGGCGTTGAGCGAGCTGCTGTCGATGGCCCTGCGCTACGAGGGCTGGGAGGTGCGCAGCGCCGGGGACGGCGCGGGCGCGGTGCGTTCCGCGCGCGATTTCCGGCCCGACGCGGTGGTGCTCGACGTGATGCTGCCCGACATGGACGGGCTCGCCGTCCTGGGGCGGCTGCGGCGCGAACTGCCCGAGGTGCCGGTGCTCTTCCTCACCGCCAGGGACGCGGTCGAGGACCGGATCGCGGGACTGACGGCGGGCGGCGACGACTACGTCACCAAGCCCTTCTCGCTGGAGGAGGTGGTGGCCAGGCTGCGCGGTCTGATCCGCAGGTCCGGGGCCGCGACCGTACGCAGCGAGTCGCTGCTGGCGGTCGGGGACCTGACCCTCGACGAGGACAGCCACGAGGTCAGCCGGGGCGGCGCGTCGATCCATCTGACGGCGACCGAGTTCGAGCTGCTGCGCTTCTTGATGCGCAATCCGCGGCGGGTGCTCAGCAAGGCGCAGATCCTGGACCGGGTGTGGTCGTACGACTTCGGCGGGCAGGCCAATGTCGTCGAGCTGTACGTCTCGTACTTGCGCAAGAAGATCGACGCGGGTCGTCCGCCGATGATCCACACCCGGCGCGGGGCCGGATATCTGATCAAGCCGGGCGAATAGTGCGCGGCGTACGTGGACGGCGGCGCAGATGGTCGCTGCGGACCCGGCTCGTGGTCTCCGCGGTGGCGCTGATCGCGGTGGTGTCGGCGGTGATCGGTACGGTGACGACGATCGCCTACCGCACGTATCTGTACGGGCAGTTGGACACCCAGCTGGACACCGTCGGTATGCGTGCCGCCGGACCGCCGGGCCCGGTCGAGGACCGGCCGTTCGCCGGAATGCCGGAGAGGGATCCGCTCGACTTCGTCACCGGCGGCGGTACGCCGGTGGGCACCGTCGGCGCACAGCTCACCTCCAGCGGCACGGTTCTCGACGCCGCGGCCAGCACCGAGCGGGCGACGGACGCGCTGGGGCCGAGCCGGAGTCCGCTCACCGCGGCACAGTCCAAGGCTCTGGCGGAGGTCCCGCGCGACGGCCGTCCGCACACGCTGGAACTGCCGGGCCGGGGCGACTACCGGGTCGAGTACCGCACCGGGGTCCGCGGCTCCTACCTCGTCGGGATCCCGACGAAAGACGTACAGGACGCGCTGGGCACGCTGGTGCTGGTCGAGGTCTCCGTCACCGGCGCCGGGCTGATCGCCGCCGGTATCGCGGGCGCCGCCCTGGTCGGGGTCGCGCTGCAGCCGCTGCGGCGGGTCGCCGCGACCGCGACCCGTGTCTCCGAACTGCCGCTCCACAGCGGCGAGGTGGCCCTGCACGAGCGCGTCCCGGACGCCGAGGCCGATCCGCAGACCGAGGTCGGTCAGGTGGGCGCGGCGCTCAACCGGATGCTGGGGCATGTCGGTTCGGCGCTCGCGGTGCGGCAGGAGAGTGAGACGCGGGTGCGGCAGTTCGTCGCGGATGCCAGCCATGAGCTGCGGACGCCGCTGGCGTCGATCCGCGGCTACGCCGAGCTGACCCGGCGCGGACGCGAGGACGTCGGCGCGGACACCCGGCACGCGCTGGGGCGGATCGAGGCCGAGGCGACGCGGATGACGGGCCTGGTGGAAGATCTGCTGCTGCTCGCACGTCTCGACGCCGGACGCCCGCTCTCGTACGAGAGCACTGATCTCTCGCCGCTGGTCGTGGATGCCGTGGGTGATGCGCAGGCGGCGGGACACGACCACAAGTGGCGTCTGGAGCTCCCGGTGGAACCGGCGACGGTCCTGGGCGACAGTGCCCGCCTGCACCAGGTGCTGGTCAATCTCCTCGCGAACGCCCGTACCCACACACCACCCGGTACGACGGTCACCGCACGCGTGCGACGCGAGGGCAGCCAGGCCGTCGTGCTGGAGGTCGAGGACGACGGTCCCGGCATTCCGCCCGACCTGCTGCCGCACATCTTCGAACGGTTCGCGCGCGGCGACGCCTCCAGGTCCCGGCACGCCGGATCCACCGGCCTCGGCCTGGCGATCGTGCAGGCGGTCGTCACCGCGCACGGCGGCACGGTGAGCGTGCGTTCCGAACCGGGGCACACGGTCTTCGCCGTGGCAATGCCCGCGGCGCACGACTCACAGACGGCGCATAGGCACATCACACAGGAGTGACAGCGCGGCCGCCGAGTGTCGTGCCATGCGAACCGATACCCCAAGGGGGACTCTTCCGGCCCGGGAGCATCTGCTCGCCCACACCGCGGGCCGGCCCGTACTCGACGTGGTGATCCCGGTCCACAACGAGGAGAAAGACCTCGAACGGTGCGTGCGCAGACTGCACGACCACCTCGTACGGACCTTCCCGTACGGCTTCCGGATCACCGTCGCCGACAACGCGAGCACTGACGCCACGCCCCAGGTGGCGACCTGGCTCGCCCACTCCATCCCCGAGGTGGAGGCCTACCGGCTGGAGGAGAAGGGCCGGGGCCGGGCACTGCGCACCGTGTGGTCGCACTCCGACGCCCCCGTACTCGCCTATATGGACGTCGATCTGTCCACCGACCTCAACGCCCTGCTGCCGCTGGTCGCACCGCTGATCTCCGGGCACTCGGACCTCGCGATCGGGTCCCGGCTCGCGCGCTCGTCGCGCGTGGTGCGCGGGCCGAAGCGGGAGTTCATCTCGCGCGCCTACAACCTGATTCTGCGCGGATCGCTCGCGGCGCGGTTCTCGGACGCCCAGTGCGGATTCAAGGCGATACGCCGCGAGGTCGCCGAGCGGCTGCTGCCGATGGTCGAGGACACCGGCTGGTTCTTCGACACCGAGCTGCTGGTGCTGGCCGAGCGGGCCGGGCTGCGGATCCACGAGGTGCCGGTGGACTGGGTCGACGACCCGGACTCGACGGTGCACATCGTGAGCACGGCGACCGAGGACCTCAAGGGAGTCTGGCGGGTGGGGCGTGCGCTGGCGGTCGGCGCGCTGCCGCTGGACCGCCTCGCGCGGCCTTTCGGGGACGATCCGCGCGACCGGCAGCTGAGCGGGGTTCCGGGTGGTCTCGCCCGGCAGCTGGTCGGCTTCTGTGTGGTCGGCGCGCTGTCCACGCTGCTGTATCTGCTGCTGTATTCGCTCTTCAGGGCGGGAGTCGGGCCCCAAGTCGCCAATGCGGGCGCGCTGTTGCTCTCCGCCGTCGCGAACACGGCCGCGAACCGGCGGCTCACCTTCGGGATCCGGGGCCGGGAGCGGGCCGTACGCCATCAGGCGCAGGGCCTGGTCGTGTTCGGCATCGGGCTCGCGCTGACCAGCGGCTCGCTGGCCGCGCTGGACGCGGCCGCCGGAAACCCGTCCCACGGCACCGAGCTCGCGGTCCTGATCGCGGCGAACCTCGCGGCCACGATGCTGCGCTTCCTGCTCTTCCGGGCGTGGGTCTTCCCGGACCGGCGCGACGACGACGTCTCGGCTGACGACCACGTCCCGGCCGACGGCCGCCTCCCGGCCGACCACGAGCGGCCCGCCTCCGAACTTCCGTACACCGTAAGGAACTCACGATGACGACGACTCTTCCCCACGACGGGCTCGCGGTGGCGGAGCGCCCCGGGCACGCCCGCAGCGTGCCGGGCACCCGTATCTGGCGCGGTCGCGCCGACGATGCCGCCTGGGTGCGACCCGCCTTCCTCGGACTTCTGCTTCTCACCGCACTGCTCTACCTCTGCAACCTGAGCACGTCCGGCTACGCCAACTCCTTCTACTCCGCCGCCGTCCAGGCGGGCAGCGAGAGCTGGAAGGCCTTCTTCTTCGGCTCGTCCGACGCCGCGAACTCCATCACCGTCGACAAGCCCCCGGCCGCGCTCTGGCCGATGGCCCTGTCCGTACGGCTCTTCGGGCTCGGCTCCTGGCAGATCCTCGTCCCCGAGGTGCTGATGGGGGTCGCGACGGTCGGCGTGCTGTACGGCGCCGTACGCCGGCGCTTCTCCCCCGCCGCGGGCCTGATCGCGGGCGCCGCGATGGCCGTGACACCCGTCGCCGCGCTGATGTTCCGCTTCAACAACCCGGACGCGCTGCTCGCGCTGCTGATGACGGTGACGGTGTACTGCGTGCTGCGCGCCCTCGAAGGCGCGCGCACGAAGTGGCTGGTCTGGGCGGGTGTGGCGGTCGGCTTCGCCTTCCTGACGAAGACGCTGCAGGCCTTCTTGATCCTGCCGCCGCTGGCCCTGATCTACGCAGTGTGCGCACCGACGACCCTGCGGCGACGGCTCGGCCAACTGGCGCTGGCCGGACTCGCGATGATCGTCTCGGCCGGCTGGTGGGTGGCGATCGTCGAGCTGTGGCCCGCGTCCTCGCGTCCGTACATCGGCGGCTCGCAGAACAACAGCTTCCTGGAGGTGACCTTCGGCTACAACGGCCTCGGCCGGATCAACGGCAACGAGACCGGGAGCGTCGGAGGCGGTGGCGGGGGCCGTGGCGGCGGCTGGGGCGAGACCGGCATCGACCGGATGTTCGCCGGGAACATCGGCGGCCAGATCTCCTGGCTGCTGCCCGCCGCGCTGCTGCTGCTCGTCGCGGGGCTTGTCATCACCTGGCGCGCCAAGCGCACCGACACTGCCCGGGGCGCGTTCCTGGTCTGGGGCAGCTCACTGCTGATGACCGCCGGGATCTTCAGCTTCATGGCCGGGATCTTCCACGAGTACTACACGGTGGCGCTGGCGCCGTACATCGCCGCGCTCGTCGGCATGGGCGCGACGGTCCTGTGGGAGGAGCGGCGTTCCTACGCGGCATCGGCGGCGCTGGGCGGCACGGTCGCGGTGACGGCGTACTGGTCGTACACCCTGCTCGGCCGGAGTGCGGACTATCTGCCGTGGCTGCGGTGGGCCGTGCTGATCGGCGGTCTGGTGGCCGCGGCCGGGCTGCTGCTCGCCGGCAGGATCGGCCGCCAACTGGCGCTCGGCGCGGCGTCTTTGGGGCTCGCGGCATCGCTGGCCGGGCCCGTCGCGTACTCCCTCACGACGGTCAGCGAGGGCCACGCGGGCTCGATCGTGACGGCGGGACCGGCGGTGGCCGGTGGCCGCGGCGGTCCGGGCGGTGGCGGTCCCGGCGGGCGGTTCGGCGGTGACGGCGCGCGGATGCAGCCGCCCGGCCAGCAGGGGCAGGGTCAGGCTGCCGGGCAGCAGGGTGGCGGCATGCCGGGCGGCGGTATGGGCCAGCCCCCGACGGGCGGGCAGATGGGCCAGGGCCAAGCCCCTCAAGGTCAGGGCCAGATGCCCGGCGGTTTCCCCGGCGTCGGGCAGGGCGAGCGCGGCGCCGGTGGTATGGGCGGTCTCCTCAACGGGGCGAACGTCAACGCCGAAGTCGAGGCCAAACTGAAGCAGAACGCCGGCGACTACACCTGGATCGCCGCGGCCATCGGCTCCCAGAACGCCGCCAGCTATCAACTCGCCACCGAGAAGCCGGTGATGGCGATCGGCGGCTTCAACGGCAGCGACCCGTCGCCGAGCCTCGCGCAGTTCAAGCAGTACGTCGCGAACGGGAAGATCCACTACTTCATCTCCGGCGGCCAGGGCGGCCAGGGCGGCGGGCCCGGCGGCAGCGGCAGCTCCGGGATCACGACGTGGGTGGAGGCGACGTTCACCAAGGTCACCGTGGACGGCACGACGCTCTACGACCTGACCGACGCAAAATAGCGCTATACAGCGTATGAGGATCCTTGTACGGTGTACGACGAACTCCCGTACACCGTACAAGGAGCGTGTATGACGGCAACGACTGCCGAGACCCGCCTGGCCCCCACCGGCCGCCATCCGCAGCGCTGGCTGATCCTCGGCGTCATCTGCCTCGCCCAGCTCACCGTGCTGCTCGACAACACCGTCCTCGGCGTCGCCATCCCCTCCCTCACCCGGGAGCTCGACGCCTCCACGGCCGACATCCAATGGATGATCAACGCGTACTCGCTCGTCCAGTCGGGGCTCCTGCTCGCCGCGGGCAACGCCTCCGACCGCTACGGCCGCAAGAAAATGCTGGTCGCGGGACTCGCGCTGTTCGGCTTCGGCTCCCTGGCCGCCGGACTCGCGCAGACCGCGACCGGGCTGATCGCCGCGCGCGCGGGCATGGGCGTCGGCGGCGCGCTGCTGATGACCACCACCCTCGCGGTCGTCGTCCAGATCTTCGACGACACCGAACGCGTCAAGGCCATCGGCCTCTGGTCCACCGTCAACTCCCTCGGCTTCGCGGCCGGTCCGCTCATAGGCGGGGTCATGCTCGACCACTTCTGGTGGGGCGCGATCTTCCTGGTCAATATCCCGGTGGCGGCGATCGGGCTCGTCGCGGTCCTCGCACTCGTACCGGAGTCCAAGAACCCGCAGGGCGACCGGCCGGACCTGCTCGGTGCGCTGCTCTCCACCATCGGCATGACGGCCGTCGTGTACGCGATCATCTCCGGGCCCGAGCACGGCTGGACGTCCACACAGGTCCTCGCCTCCGCGGCGGGCGGAGTTCTCGTCCTGGCCGTGTTCGTCCTCTGGGAGCTGCGCATCCCCTATCCCATGCTGGACATGCACTTCTTCCGCAACCAGCGCTTCATCGGCGCGGTCGCGGGCGCGATCCTCGTGGCCTTCGGCATGGGCGGCTCGCTGTTCCTGCTCACCCAGCACCTCCAGTTCGTGCTGGGGTACGGGCCGCTGGACGCGGGTCTGCGTACGGCGCCGCTCGCGCTGACCGTCATCGCCCTCAACCTGACCGGCGTCGGCGCGCGGCTGCTGCCGAAGCTCGGCACCCCCGGGACCATCGCCACCGGGATGACCCTGGTCGCCGCCGGGCTCGCGGCGATCGCGGTACTCGGCGGCGACGGATACGGCGGCATGCTGCTGGGGCTCGTCGTCATGGGCGCGGGCGTCGCGCTCTCCATGCCCGCCATGGCCAACGCCATCATGAGCGCGATTCCGCCCGAGAAGGCGGGGGTGGGCGCCGGAGTGAACGGCACCCTCGCCGAATTCGGCAACGGCCTCGGGGTCGCCGTACTGGGCGCCGTGCTGAACTCCCGCTTCGCCGCGCTCGCAGCGACCGTCGCCGGCGCGGCCTCCCTCCCGGCGGCACTCGCCGCGGCCGACGGCCCCGCCGAACGCGGCCGGATCTCCGACGCCTTCGCCTCGGGCCTCCAGACGAGTCAGCTGGTCGGCGCGGTCGCGGTACTCGCCGGCGGGCTGCTCGCCGCGATGCTGCTGCGGCGGGCCGGGCGGGAAGACTCACCCAGGCGGGCGGCATAGCATCGGAGTCGGGGGGCGAACCGAGGAGGATGCGCGATGGTGAGTGCGGCCGACCGCGCCAAGGGGCCCGCGCGGACCAGCGTGTGGCTGGACGGCAAGACGGACCGGGACCGCGGCCGCAAATCGGGCACCCGCGACCAGCCGGCCGGTCTCGACCGCGACAAGATCATCGAAGCGACGGTCCGGCTCCTCGACACCGAGGGCGCGTCCAAGTTCTCGATGCGTCGCCTGGCCGCGGAGCTGAACGTCACGGCGATGTCGGTGTACTGGTACGTCGACACCAAGGACGACCTGCTGGAACTGGCACTCGACTCGGTCTTCGGCACACTGCGACTTCCGGAAGTGAGCGCGACGGGGGACTGGCGCGAGCAACTGCGCGAACTGGCCACCGGCTACCGGGCGTTGCTGGTCCGCCACCCCTGGGTGTCCCCGCTGATCGGTACGTTTCTGAACATCGGCCCGAACGCGATGGCGTTCTCACTGGCGGTCCAGCAGGTGATGCGCAACACGGGCCTGCCGCCGCACGGGCAGATGGGAGCGCTCGCGGCGGTGTTCCAGTTCGTGTACGGGTTCGGCACGGTCGAGGGGCACTTCATTCAGCGCTGCGCGACGGCGGGGATGAGCCAGGACGAGTACTTCCGCCAGGCGATGGGGACGGTGAGCGAACAGCCGCAGTTCAGGGAGATGGTGGAGAGCGCGTCGGAGCTGATGGAGGCGCGGGGCGGGGACACGGTGGAGGAAATGAGGGAGCGGGACTTCGGGTTCGCGCTGGAACTGCTGGTGACGGGCATCGAAGCGATGGTTGCTCGCGCGTAAGGGTTCAGTGCGGGGGGTCGTGGCTCGGGTTTGGGGTCCGTTGCGCGGGCGGCGGCATGGCGCGGGCCTGGGCGGTCCGGATGCGCCGGTGCCGTGTGGCGCGGGTTCCGGGTCCCCTCCGGGCTCGACTCCTCGGCGTCGGCGGCGATGAGGGGTTCGTAAGGGCACGCGGTGTTGGCCGCCAATCGCCTGTGGGGACGACCCTGCACGGCCCCTCCCCACCGGAATGGTTTGCGGTGCGCGGGGGTTCGCCCGCGAGACCCAGCACCGGGCAGCAACCACCAACGCCCCCTGGCCCACGGCACCCACGAACCCGGTACAAGCCCCGTCGGGCTCGACTCCTCGGCGTCGGCGGCGATGAGGGTTCGTAACTCTCACCCGGTGTTGGCCGCCAATGGGGTTCGCCCGCGAGGCCACTCACCGGGCAGCAACCACCAACGCCCCCTGGCCCACGGCACCCACGGACCCGGGTGACTTGGCTGATTGGCCGCTGCGGCGCGAAGCTGCCGCAACGGGGTGCGGGGCGTGAGCCCCGCGTCTATAGCTCCGCGGCGGAGCCGCTGGAGCTCCGGGGTGTGGGGGCGTGAGCCCCCGCTGACCGACGGGGTCCGGGGCGGAGCCCCGGTTACGGGAAGGGGCGGGGTGGGGGAAACACCCCCCGGCCCCCCGCACCGTCAACCCCCACTGAGCCTCGCCGGAAACCCACCCCTCGCCACCGGCCCCCACCGCTCCACCGTCACCCGGATGATCGACTTGACCTGCTTCACCATCGCCTCCCGGTACTCGTCCCAGTCCGGGTGCTCCCCCGCGATGTTCCGGTAGTACTCCACCAGCGGTTCCACCGAGTCGGGTGCGTCCAGTACCTCCGCCGTGCCATCGATCTGGACCCAGGGGCCGTTCCAGTCGTCCGACAGGACGATCACGCTGACCCGCGGGTCGCGCCGCGCGTTGCGGGTCTTGGCGCGTTCCGGATACGTGGAGATCACGAGACGGCCCGCGTCGTCGACCCCGCACGTCAGCGGCGACCCCTGCGGCGTGCCGTCCGCGCGGGTCGTGAGGAGGATGGCCCGGTGCCTGGGGCGTACGAAGTCCAGCAACTCGTCCAGTTCCACCGCGGTGTTGGTGGCGATGTTGGGTGCCATGCGCCGCAGCCTATTCCCGTACGGAGGTCCCGGCCACGACGACCGCCGCGACAGGCGACTCGACCGCCTCCGCAGCCTCGGCCCCCTCCGCCTTCGCGTGGCTCTTGAGTGCGACCTCCTTGATGAACAGCGTCACCAGGAAGGCCAGCAGCGCGAACGGCGCCGCGTAGAGGAAGACATCGGCGACACCGTGTCCGTACGCGCTCTCCATCACCGTACGGATCGGCGCGGGCAGCTTGTCCAGATCGGGAATGCCGCCGCCCGCCGTGCCGCCGTGGCCCAGCGCCGCGCCCCGCGGGCCGAGTTCGGCCAGTCCGTCCTTGACGTAGTGGGTGACCCGGTTCGCCATGACCGCGCCGAGCGCGGAGACGCCGACCGCACCGCCCAGCGAACGGAAGAAGGTGACGACCGAGCTGGCCGCGCCGAGGTCTTCGGTGGCGACCTGGTTCTGCGTGCAGAGCACCAGGTTCTGCATCATCATGCCGAGGCCGAGACCCAGGACGGCCATGAAGATCGCGATGTGCCAGTACTCGGTGTCGTACCGCATGGTGCCGAGCAGTCCGAGGCCCGCCGTCACCAGCACGCCGCCGCCGGCCAGCCAGGCTTTCCAGCGGCCCGTCTTGGTGATGACCTGGCCCGAGACCGTCGAGGAGAGGAACAGGCCGCCGATCATCGGGATGGTCATCACGCCGGACATGGTCGGCGACTTGTCGCGCGCCAGCTGGAAGTACTGGCTGAAGAAGACGGTGCCCGCGAACATCGCGACGCCGACGAAGAGCGAGGCCAGCGACGCCAGCGTGATGGTGCGGTTGCGGAACAGCCGCAGCGGGATGATCGGCTCGCTCGTCCTCGACTCCACCAGGAGGAAGATCGCGCCGAGCACGACCGAGCCGCCGACCATCGCGTACGTCTGCCAGGAGATCCAGTCGTACTTGTCACCCGCGAAGGTCACCCAGACCAGCAGCAGCGAGACCGCCGCGCTGATGAAGAACGCTCCTGACCAGTCCACCTTGACCTGGCTCCCCTGGCCTTCGGCATGGGGGACCCCAACGACCGGGAGCTTCAGGGTCTTCTGCAGGACGATCAGCGCGATGACCGCGAACGGCACACCGACGTAGAAGCACCAGCGCCAGCCGAGCCAGTCGGTGTCGGTGATGACACCGCCGAGCAGCGGGCCGCCGACGGTGGCGACGGCGAAGGTCGCGCCGAGGTAGCCGCTGTAGCGGCCGCGCTCGCGCGGGGCGATCATCGCGGCCATCACGATCTGCGCGAGCGCGGAGAGACCGCCGACGCCGATGCCCTGGACGACGCGGCAGGCGATGAGCATCCCGGCGTTCTGCGAGAGTCCGGCGACCACGGAGCCGAGGACATAGATGACCAGGGCTATCTGGACCAGCAGTTTCTTGGAGAAGAGGTCGGAGAGCTTGCCCCACAGCGGGGTGGTCGCGGTCATCGCGAGCAGCGAGGCCGTGACCACCCAGGTGTAGGCACTCTGGCCGCCGCCGAGGTCGGTGATGATCTCCGGCAGGGCGTTGGAGACGATCGTGGACGACAGGATGGCGACGAACATGCCGAGCAGCAGCCCGGACAGCGCCTCCATGATCTGCCGGTGGGTCATCGGCGCGCCCTCGGAGGACTGCCCTCCGCGTTCGGCGTCGCCGCCCGCACTACCGGTTGGATGGGGTCTCCCCGCCGAAGGTAGGGGACGGGTCGTAGCCATGAACTTCCTTACGCCTCAAGCGGGTGTACGGGTGGGGTGGTGGGCCCGGCAGTCGCCGAAGCTGTCGCGGAGCCGGGCGAGCATGACGATCAGCTGTCCGACGTCATCGCCGGACCAGTCCTTGAGGTTCTGGGCGAACATCTCGGTCGTCCGCCGGGCGAGTTCGTCGAGCATGTTCACTCCTGCGGGGGTGAGCCGCAGGATCCGGGAGCGCTTGTCCCCCGGGTCGGGGAGCCGTTCGATCCAGTCGCGCTCCGCCGCGTGGGCGACATGGCGGCTGGTGACCGACATGTCGACGGCGAGCAGCTCGGCCAGCCGGCTCATCCGCATCTCTCCGTGCCGGTCCAGCAGGGTGAGTACGGCGGCGGAACCGGACGGGCACTCGGCGGGCAGCATCCGCGCGAGGCCGCGTTTCACGGCGCCGATGGCGCTGAGCTGACGGGCCAGTTCCGCGTACTGACTCTGTGCGGCCATGGCCGTCCCTCCCCGCATCTTGTTGCTTAGGGCAACCATAAAAGCCGTTGGTTGCCGCAGGCAAACTAAATCGGGCACCCGGGAGTAAAGGAACACCAAAGGCTTCGCAAGTCGCCGGTCATGGCCATCAGGGGGAGGTATCTGCTGTCCGCCCGGGGTTGGGCGGGCGCACCGGGGTTCGCTAGGGTCCTGCCCCATGGCACACAACCCCCATGCTCCCCAAGGTCAGGGCCCCGAGGGCAACTACGACCCCGCGGGCAGCACCCAGATGTTCCGCGCCTTCGTCGACGAGGGCGTGCCGCAGGGCCGCCAGGCGGCGCCCGCCGCCCAGTCGTCCTCGCGTGTCGGGCTGATCGTCGGCATCATCGCGGCCGTCGCGATCCTCGGCGCGGTGGCCTGGCTCGCACTCGGCTGAGCCCTCCAGCGGCGGGTCGCGGCCGGGTCACTTCCATTCGGCGGTGACGTCCTGGGTCTCGACATGCATGCCCAGCGGCACCCGCCAGGCGTCCACACACACGGTGTACGCCTGTTTTCTCACCGCTCCCGCGGCGATCGGCGCGGGCAGCGGCTGAGCCGACTCGACGGTCGCCCAGTCGATCCCGAGTGCGCCGATGATGTGTGTCGCGAAGGTGACGGTGCCCGAGGTCACCGGCGAGCCGCCGGTGTTGCGGAACTCAACGGTCACCTGCTCGCACCAGCGCTTGTCCAATGCGGCACGGACCGGTTCGCCGAGTGCGAGAACGGCGGGGCCCGCCGGGGGCGGTGTCGGCGTCGGGCCGGGTGGCGGGGTGGTGCCGCCGGTGCTGCTGCCCGTACCGCCTGATCCGCCGCTGCCGCCGGAAGTCCCCGTACCGCCTGATCCGCCGCTGCCGCCGGAAGTCCCCGAGCCGCCTGATCCGCCGCTGCCGCCGGAAGTCCCCGAGCCGCCTGTGCCGCCCGTGCTGCCTGAGCCGCCGCCCGTACCGCCTGAGCCGGCTCCCGCGCTGCCCGGGCTCCCCGAACCGCCGGTGCTGCCGCCCGTACCGCTCGATGTGCCGCCGCTGCCGGGCACCGCGGGCAGTCCCGTCCCGTTCGCGGCCCGATCGCCCGGCGGCTTCCCCGCCTCGCCACCGGACGGTGTGGTGCCGTCCAGCGGTACCAGAACGACCTTGCCCTTCGGCGGCACGGCCGCGGTGGGTGCCTCGTCGGGCTCCGACCCCGCGGCGCCGAGGGCCACATAGCCGTCGCCGCCGCCGCTCCCGCACGCGGTCAGCGCCCCGCCGAGGCAGAGCGCGACCGCCGCGAGAGCGGCCCCATGACGTCGTCGCATCGCGCCAGTGTGTCTGACGCACCGTCAATAAGGAACCCCGCCGAGCGGGCTTCGGCCGGGGCTCAGTCGCCGATCAGGCCCTCCCGCAGCTGCGCGAGCGTACGGGTCAGCAGCCGCGAGACATGCATCTGCGAAATGCCGACCTCCTCGCCGATCTGCGACTGGGTCATGTTCGCGAAGAAGCGGAGCATGATGATCTGCCGCTCGCGGGGCGGGAGTTTGGCCAGCAGGGGCTTGAGCGACTCGCGGTACTCCACACCCTCCAGTGCCGAGTCCTCGTACCCCAGGCGGTCCGCCAGCGAGCCCTCGCCGCCGTCGTCCTCGGGCGAGGGCGAGTCCAGCGAGGAGGCGGTGTAGGCGTTGCCGACGGCGAGACCGTCGACCACGTCCTCCTCCGACACCCCCAGTACCGCGGCGAGTTCGGGAACGGTCGGGGAGCGGTCCAGCTTCTGCGCCAGTTCGTCGCTGGCCTTGGTGAGCGCGAGCCGCAGCTCCTGGAGCCGGCGCGGCACCCGCACCGACCACGAGGTGTCGCGGAAGAAGCGCTTGATCTCGCCGACGACCGTCGGCATCGCGAACGTGGGGAATTCCACGCCGCGTTCGCAGTCGAACCGGTCGATCGCCTTGATCAGGCCGATGGTGCCGACCTGGACGATGTCCTCCATCGGTTCGTTGCGGCTGCGGAAACGTGCCGCCGCGTACCGCACGAGGGGGAGATTGAGCTCGATGAGGGTGTCGCGCACATAGGTGCGCTCCGGGGTGTCGGCTCCGCCCGCGGCGTTTTCCGTGTCCAGCGCGCGCAGCCGCAGGAACAGGGAGCGGGACAGAGTGCGGGTGTTGATGGCCTCGGAGCTGTCGGGTACGACAGGTGCGGGCGCGCTCTTCGTGAGCGTGAGCACCTTGGAGCTGCCCTGTTCTACGGACATGCCACCCCCTTGAGGTCGCGGACGGTCGCGGCGGCCACGACCATCGGAGGAACGCAGCCTCCACCTGAATACCGGAGGCGGGGCTGCGGCAAACGCGGTTCCCGCAGAATGTCACATGTCGGCAACACGCTGAAGTGACATGTCGACAAGTAACCGGCGAATCTGTGCAGGAAGCAGGGGGTGCGGGGCTGTTGGGTCGCTGGAACCGGCGCGCAAACGGTCTACCCGTTTCAGCTATGCCTCGATCCTGTTTGCGGATCGCAGTCGGGCAAAGCTTCGGGCAAGCAGCCTTGACACATGCATCTGTGAAACGCCGAGTTCCTGGCTGATCTGGGACTGCGTCAGGTTGCTGTAGTAGCGCAGCATCAGGATGCGCTGTTCGCGCTCGGGCAGTTGTACGAGGAGATGGCGGACCAGATCGCGGTGTTCGACGCCCGCCAGCGCCGGGTCCTCGTAACCGAGCCGGTCGAGCAGTCCGGGCAGCCCGTCGCCCTCCTGGGCGGCCTCCAGTGAGGTCGCGTGGTACGAGCGCCCGGCCTCGATGCAGGCGAGTACCTCGTCCTCGCCGATCTTGAGGCGCTCGGCGATCTCGGCGGTCGTGGGCGAGCGGCCGTGAGCCGTCGTCAGGTCCTCGGTGGCGCCGTTGACCTGGACCCACAGCTCGTGCAGTCGGCGGGGGACATGGACGGTCCGTACGTTGTCGCGGAAGTACCGCTTGATCTCGCCGACGACCGTGGGCATCGCGAAGGTCGGGAACTGCACCCCGCGGTCGGGGTCGAAGCGGTCGATGGCGTTGATGAGCCCGATGGTGCCGACCTGGACGACGTCCTCCATCGGTTCGTTGCGGCTGCGGAAGCGGGCCGCGGCGTACCGCACGAGCGGCAGATTCGCCTCGATCAGCGCGCCACGCACCCGTGAGTGTTCCGGGGTGCCCGGCTCGAGCTCTTTGAGCTCGCCGAAGAGCACCTGGGTGAGCGCGCGGGTGTCCGCGCCCCTGCTCTGCGGTTTCGCGGCGGCAGAGGGATCGTCCGGCCGCTCGTTCTGGGGTGGCACTTGAGGCGCAGTACTGGCCGGCACGGTCACGCCACCCCTTTGCGGTCAACTAAGGTCAACTCATCCGTCAAAAGCGGTCATAGCATCACAAGACATGTCCACTGTGTGCAAGCACCGCATAACTACGTGTTGAAGGTAAGTTGGCTTTTAAACCTCAAAAGCCCCCCGCCGCGGTGGCGAGGGGCCTGGAAAGGCGGGGGTTCAGAATGCGTAGTCCGCGATCACCCACGTGGCGAACTCACGCCACTGACCGGCGGCAGCCTGATGGGCCGGATGCTCGAGGTACCGCTTGAGCGCATCACTGTCGGCCACCGCGGAGTTGATCGCGAAGTCATAGGCGATGGGCCGGTCGGTGATGTTCCAGGCGCACTCCCAGAACTCCAGCTCGGGCACCTGCCCGTCCAGTTCCTGGAAGGCTTTCACCCCGGCGGCGACACGCGGCTCGTCGCGCTCGACGCCCTCGTTGAGCTTGAAGAGGACCAGATGGCGGATCAAGGGACTCTCCTAGTTCACGAGCTCGGTCATGAAGTCTCCGACGCTCTGCGCGGCGCTCGATATGCCCTCGAACCCTATCTGCACCAGATCGGCTGCCCTGGCCGGCGAGGTGATGATCGTGTACAGCACGAAGACGATGACAGCGTAGAGAGCGATCTTCTTCGTTTGCACCATCAGCCCCTGCCTCCCCTGTGATTCCCTGGCGCCCCTGCAGCCCCCTGGCCGCGCGTCGCGTGAGTCTAACCGAGCACGGCAAAGGACCCCGGCGCGGTGCACCGGGGTCCTTCGACAAGAGCGGTAGCGGAGGGATTTGAACCCTCGGTGAGTTTCCCCACACTCGCTTTCGAGGCGAGCTCCTTCGGCCGCTCGGACACGCTACCGGGAGAGAGCTTAGCCCAAGGTGTGCCGTGCTCTGAAATCCGTATCCGGACCCCGTCGGTCAGCGCTCCCGGAAGAAGTCCGTCAGCTGCTGCGCGCACTCCCGCTCGAGCACGCCGGTGATCACTTCGGGCCGGTGGTTCAGCCGTCGGTCCCGTACGACGTCCCAGAGCGAACCCGCAGCGCCCGCCTTCTCGTCGCGTGCGCCGTAGACCACCCGGCCGACCCGGGACTGCACGATCGCGCCCGCGCACATCGTGCACGGCTCCAGCGTCACCACGAGCGTGCAGGTGCTCAGCCGCCAATCCCCGAGCAGGGCCGCGGCCCTGCGGATCGCCAGCACCTCGGCGTGCGCCGTCGGATCGCCGGTCGCCTCGCGTTCGTTGTGCCCGGCGGCGAGCAGCGTGCCGTCGGCGGCCAGCACGACGGCGCCGACCGGCACATCGCCGGACAGCGCCGCGCGCTCCGCCTCCTCGATGGCGAGACGCATCGGCGCCTTCCACGGGTCGCGTACCGGATCGCCTGCGGGTCCGGATGCGGGATCAGGTACGCCCCCGGTCACTAGCGGACGGTCTCCAGCACCTCGGCTGCGCCCAAGGCGTCCGCGATCTCCAGCAGTGCGTCCGTGTCCAGTGCCAGCAGCTCCTTCTCCGACAGCCCCAGGTCCATGAGGATGTCGCGATCGCCGACGGGTCCCGCGGGCACCAGCTCGGCGGCCGAACCCGACTCGCCGACCTCGTCGTCGGCGTCGTCGTCTTCCGGCTCTCCGTCCTCGGTGCCGTCGAGATCCAGCGTGTCCAGGTCGTCGGCCGGGTCGTCATCGTCCCCGCCGAGCAGTTCGTTGGTGAGGATTTCCCCGTACGAGGAGCGTGCGGCCGCGGCCGCGTCCGAGACGAAGATACGAGGGTCCTCCTCTCCCTCCACCCGCAGAACGCCGAACCAGGCGTCCTCCTGCTCGATGAAGACGAGCACCGTGTCCTCGTCCACCGAGGCCTCACGGGCCAGGTCGGTCAGATCCGACAGGGTCTCCACATCGTCGAGCTCTGTGTCGCTCGCTTCCCACCCGTCTTGAGTGCGCGCGAGCAGTGCGGCGAAGTACACCGTGACTCTCCCACTGATCAGAGGTGTGACGACCGGCGGCGCGGTTGTTCGTGCCCCGCCCACTCGGAATCGTGGCAGAAACCTGCGCGATGCGAGAGGTCTTCCGTCGTTGCGTCGGCCATCAGTTCTGCCAGGACTGTTACCAGCGGAACGTCCGCATACGCATTTGCTGGCGCATCCGGGCCGCTCTGGCCCTCCGGGGCTGGACGCGGTCGCGCAGTGCTTTGGCCTCTCCCAGTTCGCGGAGGAACTGGGCGCGTCGCCGTCTGCGCTCGGCGTCCGCCGCTATCTCCTGCTGTTCGGGTTCGCGCTCCCGCATCGGCCACACACCACCCCACGGCTGGGTCCGTGTCCCCTCCGGGCCCCGCTGCCTGGGGGACTCCCACCACCTTCCCTCCGTACCCACCGTTGATGCCAGCCCGGGCTACTGTTGGGCCCATGCGGATCCATGTCGTCGACCACCCGTTGGTGGCGCACAAACTCACCACCCTGCGCGACAAGCGCACCGACTCCCCGACCTTCCGGCGCCTGGCCGACGAGCTGGTCACCCTCCTCGCGTACGAGGCCACCAGAGATGTGCGCACCGAGCAGGTGGACATCGAGACCCCGGTCACCGGGACGACGGGCGTGAAGCTCTCGCACCCGCGTCCGCTGGTCGTGCCGATCCTGCGGGCCGGCCTGGGCATGCTCGACGGCATGGTGCGGCTCCTGCCGACCGCCGAGGTGGGCTTCCTCGGGATGATCCGCAACGAGGAGACCCTGGAGGCGTCGACGTACGCGACCCGGATGCCCGAGGACCTCTCGGGCCGCCAGGTGTACGTCCTCGACCCGATGCTGGCCACCGGCGGCACCCTCGTCGCCGCCATCCGGGAACTGATCAAGCGCGGCGCGGACGATGTGACCGCGGTCGTGCTGCTGGCGGCGCCCGAGGGCGTCGAGGTGATGGAACGCGAGCTGGCGGGCACGCCGGTCACCGTCGTCACCGGGTCCGTCGACGAGCGGCTCAACGAGCACGGCTACATCGTGCCGGGGCTTGGCGACGCGGGTGACCGGATGTACGGCATGGCGGAGTAGCCCTCACGCCGGATTTCAGCTCAGCACGCGCCGGAGGGCGCCGGTGCGGGCCTGGCCAGGGTGGCCAGCGCCGCGTCGGCGTCCTTCTTCGTGTCCAGCGTCTTGAAGGCCGTGCCGAGGATCAGGTCGACGTCCGCCGTCCGGCGCGTGTCGGTCTGCGGCCGGCTGCTCTTCAGCTGGGTCGCCAGCACCCGGAACGCGCCCTGTTGCGCCTCGGAAGCGCCCAGCAGTATCGCCGTGCCGGGCACCTTCTTGTCGTACGCCACCGGGGCATTGCCGACCTTGCCGATCGCGAAGCCGCGTTTCTTCAGCTCGTCGGCGGCCGCCTTGGCGAGGCCGCCGCGCGGGGTCGCGTTGTAGACGTTCACCGTGATCTGGCCCGGCTTGAGGGCCAAAGGGGGCGCGGCGGAGGGTTTCGGTGCGCTCTTGCAGTCCTTCGTCCGGGCCGCCGACGCCGTCTTGCCGTCGTCGCCCGTGAAGACGTCGATGAGCTGCAGTGTTCCCCAGCCGGCGAGGCCGAGGGCGACCACCGCGGCGAGGGCCACCACAACGATCCTGCCGCGCTTGCGAGGGCGTCGCATTCGTGGGTACTTGTCGCCCGTGATGCGGTACTTTCCGCCCATGCCTGGGGGAGTGAGCATGCTCATGGGCGCAGCGTAGTGCCGCCTGGTGCCGATGCCTACTAAACGATCAACCGATTGCGTCCGTACGGTCCGTAAAAAGCCCGAAAGGCTCAGTAGCCCGGGCGGCCGCGGAGGTGGCCGGGAACCCCGGCCGGGCGGCTCAGCCCAGCTCGAGAACGCGGGCGTGCAGGACCTGGCGCTGCTGCAGCGCGGCGCGCACGGCGCGGTGCAGACCGTCCTCCAGATAGAGGTCGCCCTGCCACTTCACGACATGGGCGAAGAGGTCGCCGTAGAACGTGGAGTCCTCCGCGAGCAGCGTTTCGAGATCCAACTGGCCCTTGGTGGTCACGAGCTGATCGAGGCGGACCGGGCGCGGCGCCACGTCCGCCCACTGCCGGGTGCTTTCCCGGCCGTGGTCGGGATACGGCCGCCCGTTACCGATGCGCTTGAAGATCACACGGAAAGCCTACCGGTCAAGAGGCTCCGGGCGCAGCCACGGTGGCGGAGTGCGATCCCGGGCAAAAATGCGCAAACCAGGAAACAGTCCCGGAGTCGATCACACAGACAGTGCGGCCGATTCGCTCGAAAGGGGTCGGCGTCTGCTCCGTGACGCAGACCCGAAGACATGGAGGCGCGGGTTCCGGGGCGGAGCCCCGGGTCGGACGGCACGGCGCCGGTCAGGACTTTTTCGCTGCCTTCGCCGCGCGCTTCATCTCCTGCTTGTGCTCCCGCACCTTCGCCAGCGAGTCCGGTCCGGTGATGTCCGCCGCCGAGCGGTAGCAGCCCTTCTCGCCGTACGCTCCGGCCGCCTCGCGCCAGCCCGTGGGCTGTACGTCGAACTGCTTGCCCAGCAGCGCCAGGAAGATCTTCGCCTTCTGCTCGCCGAAGCCGGGCAGCGCCTTCAGCCGCGCGAGCAGCTCGTCGCCGCTCGCCGCATCGCGCCAGACGGCGCTCGCGTCGCCGTCGTACTCGTCGACGAGGTACTGGCACAGCAGCTGCACCCGCTTGGCCATGTTGCCCGGATAGCGGTGGACGGCGGGCTTCTCCTTCAGCAGGTCGGCGAAGGCGTCCGGGGCGTACGCGGCGATCTCGGCGGCGTCCAGATCCTCGCCGCCGAGTCGGCGGGCGATGGTGTACGGGCCGGAGAACGCCCACTCCATGGGGACCTGCTGGTCGAGCAGCATGCCCACCAGAGCGGCGAGCGGACTGCGGCCGAGCAGTTCGTCGGCCTCGGGCTGCTGGGCGAGATGAATCGTGGGGCTCATGTCCCGAGGATCACGCAGCCGATGGGCGCCCGCCAGTCGCGCGAGGGGACCTCCGGGTTCCCGTCCCGAGGGCTGTTCTTCCTCACAGCCCCTGGGGGTTCGCCTCGCGCTCATACCCCCGTACGGTATGGATGCATGAGGACTTCGCGGATGCCCGTTCCCACGGCCCTGGTGGGGTTCGTGCTCCTGGTGCTCGCCCTGACGGCCCTCTCGTACGCCGTGGGACGCGCCGTCGGCCCGGTGGCGCCCGGGCTGCACCGTGTCGATGAGCCGAAGAGCCCCGGCGGCGAGGAGCCCGGCGGGATGCCCGGGATGCATGACATGGGGGCGGGCCGGTGACGGATCTGCTGATCGGCGGCATGACCTGCGCGGCGTGCGTGGCCCGGGTCGAGAAGAAGCTGAACCGGGTCGACGGGGTGAGTGCCACCGTCAATCTGGCCACCGGTCTTGCCCGGATCTCGCATCCGCCCGAGGTGGGTGTGGACCTGCTGGTCTCCACGGTGGAACGGGCGGGCTACACCGCCCAGTTGCCGTCGCCTCCGCTCGCAACCGGGGACGAGGACGAGGGCGGGGAGGACGACGGGCGGGAACGGCTGGTGATCACCGCCGTGCTCGCGGTGCCGGTCCTCTTGCTGTCGATGGTTCCCGCCCTGCAGTTCGACTACTGGCAGTGGCTCTGCTTCACGCTCGCGGGACCGGTCGTCGTCTGGAGCTCCTCCCCCTTCCACGCCCGGGCGCTCAGCGGGCTTCGCCATGCGACGGCCACCATGGACACCCTGGTCTCGCTCGGTGTGATCGCGTCCTACCTGTGGTCGGTGTACGCCCTGTACTTCGGCGGGGCGGGCGATCCGGGCATGCGGATGCCGTTCAGCTGGCTGCCGAGTGCCGAGGGCGGCACCGCGCATCTGTATCTGGAGGCAGCGGTCGGGGTACCTCTCTTCGTCCTGGCCGGGCGGTACTTGGAGGCACGCGCCAAGCGCGGCACCGGGTCGGCGCTGCGGGCGCTCGCCGAACTGGGTGCGAAGGACGTGGAGTTGAAGGGGAGCGGTGAGCGCATCTCCGTCTCCGCGCTGCGGACCGGGCAGGAGTTCATGGTCCGGCCGGGCGAGAAGGCCGCCACCGACGGCGTGGTGACCGAGGGCAGTTCGGCGCTGGATCTGTCGCTGGTCACCGGTGAGTCGACTCCCGTCGAGGTGGGGCCCGGCTTCCGCGTCGTGGGCGGTGCCGTGAACTCCGGCGGGCTGCTCGTCGTCCGTGCGACCGCCGTCGGGGCGGACACCCAACTCGCGCGCATCACCAGGCTGGTGACCGACGCCCAGGCGGGCAAGGCGAGGATTCAGCGGCTCGCCGATGCCGTCGCGGGCGTGTTCGTCCCGTCCATCGTGACGGTTGCGGCGTGTGTGCTCGGCTTCTGGCTCGGGGCCGGTGCCGACCCGGAGGCGGCGGTGACCGCGGCGGTCGCCGTCCTGGTCGTCGCCTGCCCGTGCGCGCTGGGGCTTGCGACCCCCACCGCGTTCCTTGCGGCGACGGGGCACGGTGCGCGGCTCGGCGTACTGATCAAGGATCCGGGCGCGCTGGAGCGGCTGCGCCAGGTCGACAGCGCCGTCTTCGACAAGACCGGAACGCTCACCACGGGCCGTATGACCCTCGTCGAGACCGTCGTGGCCGAAGGGCGGGACGCCACTGATGTGCTGCGTCTCGCGGGCGCGGTGGAGTACGGCTCCGAACATCCCGTCGGCCGCGCCCTGGTGGCGGCCGCGCGCAGGCAGGCGGGCGGCGAACCGCTGCCCGAGACGGCGGGCTTCCGGGCCGTACGGGGCGAAGGCGTGCACGGCCGGGTCGAGGGCCGGGAGATCTCCGTACGCAGTCCGCGGGCCGCGCGCCCGCTCCCGGACACCCTGCACGAGGGCCTGCTGCGTGCCGAGGAGGCCGGGCACACGGCGGTCGTCGTCGAGATCGACTCCCGGCCCGTCGCCCTGCTCGCCGTCGGCGACACCCTGCGGCCCTCCAGCGGCGCGGCGGTGACCAAGCTGAAGCGCCTGGGCATCGAGCCGATCCTGGTGACCGGCGACGGGTCCGCCGCGGCGCAGGCCGTCGCCCGGGAGCTGGGCATCACCACCGTGCACGCGGGCGTCAGCCCCGAGGGCAAGTCGGAACTGGTCGCCTCCTTGCGCGCCGAGGGACGCCAGGTCGCGGTGATCGGCGACGGAGTCAACGACGCGGCCGCCCTGGCGAGCGCCGACCTCGGTATCGCCATGGGCAGCGGAACGGACGCGGCGATCGGGGCCGCGGACATCACTCTCGTACGGGAGGACATGGCGGCGGTCGTCGACGCGGTGCTCCTCACCCGCCGCACGCTCGCCACGATCCGGGCCAATCTCGTCTGGGCCTTCGGCTACAACGTGGTCACCGTGCCGCTGGCCGCGACCGGGTGGCTCAACCCGATGTTCGCGGCGCTGGCGATGTCCGCGAGCTCGGTGCTGGTCGTCGGGAACAGTCTGCGGCTGCGCGCCGACGGGCCGCGGCCCCGCCGACGGCCGCAGGCCGCCCGGCGCGTGCCCGGCCGTTCCGCCGTACGGAGGGGCTCCGATGACCTCAGCCTCCGCTGACCCCGCCGGCCGCCGGGCAGCCGTGACCGCGGCGATCCTCGTGCCGGTCGCCGCCTGCGCCGTGACGCTCGCCCTGCTCACGGCCTACGTCTCCAGCGGCGCGGCCGGCGAGCCCCCGGCCCGGATCACAGTCACCCGCGCCCGGGTCGTCCAGCCGCTCGCGGGCCGCGACACCGTGGCCTACTTCGACCTGCGCAACACGGGAGGCGCCGACGCGTCCCTGGTCTCGGTCGAGGCGCCGCTGCTCGGCTCCCCGACGATGCTCGCGCGCGACGTCGAGTCGGACGGGGCGGGCCGCATGGAGGCGCTGCGGGAGCTGAAGGTGCCGGCGGGCGGGGAGGTGCGGATGTCCCCGGCGGTGGGCGACGTGATGGTCGAGAATCCACCGGCTCTGCGGCTGGGTGAGCGGGTCGATTTCGTGCTCAGGTTCCGGGACGGGGGTGAGGTGCGGGCGGTGGCGGTGGTGGTGCGGGCGGGGGGTTGAGGGGACGGGGTTCCGCCGCGCGGGCTTTCCCCGCGCCGGACGGCTGAGATGTGCCGCCGAGCTGCTATCCCCCGTGCCAGGACCGCCACAGTGCCGCATACGCACCCCCACCCCCCACCAGCTCCTCATGCGTCCCCAGTTCCGTGAGTCGCCCCTCCGCCAGGACCGCCACCCGGTCCGCGGCGTGGGCCGTATGCAGACGGTGCGCGATGGCGATGACCGTGCGGCCCTTGAGGACCGCGGCGAGTGCCCGTTCCGTATGGCGTGCCGTTGTCGCGTCCAGGAGGGCCGTCGCCTCGTCGAGTATCAGCGTGTGCGGATCGGCCAGGACGACGCGGGCCAGGGCGAGTTGCTGAGCTTGGGCTCCGTCGAGCCTGTGGGCGCCCGCGCCCAGTTCGGTGTCGAGGCCGTCAGGGAGCTCGGACGCCCAGTCGGCGCCGACGGCGGCGAGAGCCGCGGACAGTTCGGTGCGGGTGGCCGAGGGAGCCGCGATCAGCAGGTTGTCGCGGATCGAGCCGAGAAAGACATGGTGTTCTTGGGTGACGAGGACGACCTGGCGGCGCAATTGTGCGGCGTCGAGCGCGGCAAGCGGTATGCCGCCGACGGTGACCGTGCCCGTGTGCGGGGCGTCGATGCCGGCGAGCAGTCTGCCCAGGGTGGACTTGCCCGCGCCGGAAGGGCCGACGACGGCGAGCCGTTCACCGGGGCGGACGGTGAGGTCGACGCCGTGCAGGACGTCGCGCCCGCCGTCGTAGGAGTACCGCGCGCCGACGACCTCGATCCGGTCGTCGGCGGGAGCGGCCTCTGCGGCCGGCAGCGCTGCCGGGGCACGCCCGAGACCTTCGACCCGGGCGAACGCGGCGGAGCTGCTCTGCAGTTGGTCGAGCCACAGGAGAACGGTGTCGAGCGGCTCGGACAACTGCCGTAGATACAGGGCCGATGTGACCACCGCTCCGAGGGTGACCGTGCCATGCGCCTGCAGTACGCCGCCGAGCAGCAGGACGCCGACGACCGGCAGGACGTACGAGACATCCACGGCGGGGAAGAGCACACTGCGCAGGAACAGCGTCCGCATCCGGGTCCGCCTGCACTCCTCGACGGCGTCAAGGCAGGCCGCGATACGTCGCTCCTGCAGCCCGAGTGCCTCGACGGTCCTGGCGCCGGACGCGGTGGCGGAAAGCACCTCGGCGAGCGCGGAGTTGGCGGCGCCCTCGGCGAGATAGTCGGTGTGCGCGCGGCGCAGGTACCAGCGCGCGGCGAACCAGATGCCGATCAGGCCGAGCAGCCCGCAGGCACCGAGCAGCGGGTGGAGGGCGAAGACCGCGCCGATGATGAACAGGGCCTGGGCCACCGCGATGGAGACCTCGGGCCCGGCGTCGCGAAGCGTGGTGCCCACGGTTGCGACATCGGCGGTGCCGCGCGCGGTGAGATCACCGGTCCCGGCGCGTTCCACGACGGATGCGGGCAGGGAGAGCGCCCGCTCGACGAACTGTTCACGTATCCGGGCGGACGTCCGCTCTCCGAAGCGGTGTCCCACGTACCGGGCGAAGCGGGTGAGCAGCAACTGGGCGACGGCGAAACAGAGGATGGCGAAGGCCAGCCGGTCCACGGTGGCGACGCCCGCGCCGTCCCTGATCCGGTCGATGACGCGTCCGACCAGCCATGGCCCCGCGAGCCCGGCTGCGGCGGCGAGCGCGTTGAGCGCGATCACGGCGGCGAAGGCGCGTGAGTCGAGCCGGACGAGCCGCAGGGCGGCGCGGCGTACGTGATGCGGCTCGGCGACCGGGAGGTGGCGGTTCACCGCTGACCCTCCTGTTCGCCCGCGCTGCGGGAGACCAGCGCGCGGTACCTGGGCTCGGCCGCGAGCAGTTCTCGGTGGCTGCCGGTCGCGGCCGTGGTCCCGTCGACCAGGAAGTACACGGTGTCCGCCTGTTCAAGGAGCAGCGGCGAGGTGCTGGTGACCACGGTGGTGCGCCCGGCGCGGGCGGCACGCAGCCGGGAGGCGAGCGACGCCTCCGTATGGGCGTCGACGGCGGATGTGGGCTCGACCGCCATCAGTACCTCGGGTTCGGCGAGCAGGGCTCGTACGAGCCGTATGCGCTGGCGCTGGCCGCCGGAGAGATTGCGGCCCTGCGCGTCGACCGCCGAGTCGAGGCCGTCGGGCAGCCCGTCGACGATGTCCTGTGCGACGGCCGCGTGCACCGCCGCCGCGACGGCGTCCTCGTCCCGGTCCGCGCGCCCGGCGACGACCTCCCGCAGAGGTCCCGAGAACAGATCGGCCTCGTTGTCGGCGACCAGGATCCGTTCCCGTATCCGTGCCGACGCCATCGCGTCGAGCCGTATCCCGCCCCAGGTAGCCGCCGACCCGGTGAACCTGGCGAGCCGGTCCACGGCCTCCGCACACTGCGCGGGCCGCGCGCTGACCAGCGCGGTCAGCCGCCCGGGCGTCACCTCCACACCGGATGCCGGATCGTGCAGTACGGCAGGGGACGCCGGCGCGTCGACCGGCCCGGCGGCGTCCGCGTCCGAGGATTCGAGATTCAGCAAGCGCACCACCTGGCGGGCCGCGACCAGGCCGCGCCCCAGGTCGTAGCCGCCCTCGATGAAGAACGCCACCGGCACGACGAGGACCGCGACATAGCCGTAGACCGCCACCAACTCCCCGACGGTGATGGTCCCTTGAGCCGCCATCCTCGCCGCCAGCCAGGTCACGGCGGCGAGGAAGACCGCGGGCAGCCCGACCCCGAGCGCCTGGATCCAGCTGGTCACGACGCCGACCCGGTAGCCCTCGGCCCGCAGCCTCTGCGATCCGCGGCGGTAGTGGTCGGCGTACAGCCCTTTGCCGCCAAGGCCGTTGAGTACGCGCAGCCCGCCCACGAGATCCCCGATCCGCCCTGCCAGCGTGCCCTGCCGCTCGCGGTAGGTCGACTCCGCGCCCTGGAGCCGTCCGAGCAGCGGCCCCACCAGCACGGCGAGCACCGGCACACCGAGCAGGACCACGGCGGTGAGCAGCGGCGAGACGGTGAGCAGCAGGACGGCCACTGCGAGATAGGCGAAGATCGCCCCGACGCCGGGCCCGGTGATGGTGAGCGTCTGGCTGATGGTCCTTACGTCGCTGATGCCGATCGTGACGACCTCGCCGGCGGTGAGCAGCCGCGGCAGCGCGGCGCCCAGGCGCGTCGACTGCCGGACGACGACCTCGACGGTACGGAAGACGGCGTCCATCCGGATCCGGGTCATGGTGCGATGGCGCATGATCGCCAGCCAGGCGTTGAGCACCCCGACGCCGAACAGTGCGGCGACCCAGCCGGTCAGCGCGCCGAAGTCGCCCGGCCGGAGTCCTTCGTCGATGGCCCGTGACAGGAGATACGGCGGCAGCGTCAGGCACACCATCCACAGACTGCCGAGCAGAGCGCCCGCGGCGACGCGGCGCCGCTGGCTGGTGATCAGCCACCATAGATACCGCCCGGCACTCCGGCTGTCCGGCCCCGTATCTGCGACTGTCACGGTGCAACTTTAGTGACCCGGTTCGCTCATCCGTGCGGTCAGGTCCGCGAGTTGATCGATGACGCAGCTCCAGCCCGGGAACTCATCGGCCCCGCCGTCCGACTCCTCTCCCGTACCTGGGTGACCGAACGGGAGGTGGAATGGGCGGGCTTGACGTGCGGATGCGCCGGGTCGGCTGCCGGCACGGCCGTGTCGAAGCCGTACGCGCCGTGGATCTCGACATCGCGCCCGGCGAGCGGGTGGCGCTGACCGGCACCAACGGCTCCGGCAAGACCACACTGCTACGGGCCCTGCTCGGCCTGCACCGGACCGCTGGCGGCGAGATACTCGTCGGCGGGCGTCCGGCCCGCACCCCGGCCGAGTGGGCCTGGCGGCGGCGGGCATGTGCGTGGATTCCGCAGAAGCCCGCGGCCGGGCGCTTTCCGCTGCTGGCCGGGGAGTTGCTGACCAGCAGCGGCGCGGCGGCCGAGGCCGAGGAAGCAGCGGAGAAACTGGGCGTCGGCCACCTGACCGGGCGTCCGCTGCACACCCTGTCCGGCGGCCAGTTGCAGCGTATGTATCTGGCCCGGGCCGCCGGTGCCGTCGCCGCCGGGGCCGGGGTGCTGCTTGCCGACGAGCCCACCGCCGCGCTCGACTTCGCCGGCCAGGAGGAGGCCGCCGACGTCCTGCTGTCCCTGCCCGCGACCCTCGTCGTGGTGACCCACGACCGTGCCCTGGCAGACCGCTGCGAGCGCGTCCTGGAGATGGCCGCCGGCCGGCTGCGGGAGGTCGTATGACACTCGCCGCCGCCGACATCGGCGCGCTGTTGCAGCTCGTCCCCGTACAACGCGCGGGCTTCGCCCTGTTGTTGGCCGCCGTCGGGCTTCCGGTCGTCGGCGTCGTGATCGTCGGTCTCGACATCATGCCGGTGCGGTTCGCGATGATGCATGTGGCCCTGCTGGGGATCGCCGTCGGGCTGCTCACCGGCCTCGACCCCATGCTGTGCGCGCTGCTCGCCTGCGCTCTCGCGGGCGCCGGAGTCGCGCCGCTCGCCCGTACACCCGACGGGCTCTCCGGCGCGATGGGCCTGCTGATGAGTCTGGCCATCGCCGCCGCGCTGCTGGTGCTCTCGGTCTCGGGAGTCAACGCCGCGGGTGCGTTCGCTCTGCTGTGGGGGTCGATCCTCTCGGTGGGCACCGCAGACCTGTGGGTGCTGGGCGCGCTCGCCTTCGTGGTGCCCGGCCTCTTCTGGTGGCGGCGGCGCGACATCGCCCTGCTGCTGTACGACCGTGAACTCGCCCTCTGCTCCGGCGTACGGGTCGAACGCCTCACCCTCGTCCTGCTCGTCCTGGTCGCGGTGGCCGTCGCCGGTGCGATCAAGCTGACCGGCGCGCTCCTCGTCGACGCGCTGACCCTGCTGCCCGCACTCGCCGCGCGCCGCCTCGGTTCTTCGCTGAGGTCCATCACCGCCTGGGCCGTCGGCATCGGCGTCGCCGTCAACGCGACCGGCTTCCTGATCGCCCTCCGGCTGGACCTGCCGCCCGGTCCCGTCCTTGTCCTGACCGCCGGGGCCGTGGCCCTCGGCGTCCATCTCGTCCCCGAACGGAGAATCCGCCCATGGCGCGCAACCGCGTCCGCATCGCTTCCCTCCTCGCACTGACCACCGTCCTTGCCCTGACCGCGGGCTGCGGCGGCAGCTCGGACGCCTCGTCCAAAGACGACGGGCATCCGCACGACGGTGCCCCGGTGGTTGTCGCGACCACGACCTGGGAGGGCGCCTTCGCCAAGGCCGCGGGCGCGAAGGACGTCAAGGTGATCGTCCCGCAGTCGGTGCAGCACGCCCCCGACTACGACCCCAAACCGTCCGACCTCGCGGCGGTGGCCGACGCCGACTTCGTGCTCTACGCGCCCTTCGAGCCGTACGCGGAGAAGATCAAGGCGGCCGCGGGCTCCGACGCGAAGCTGGTCGAGGTGAACCTCGACAACGACGCGGGCAAGGTGACGGGCGAGGTCGCCCGGCTGGGCAAGCTGTTCGGGACCGAGTCCGCCGCGGCGACGTGGCAGAAGGGCTTCGGGACCCAGTACGCAGGTCTGCAGCGGGAGTTGAAGGCGGCCTGGCCGGGCGGAAAGGCTCCGTCCGTGGTCACGCAGGTGTTCACCGCGTGGTCGGCGAAGATGGCGGGCGCGCAGGTGGTGGGGACGTACGGGCCCGAGGCGGTGAGCGCGAAGCAGCTGTCGGAGCTGTCGGCGAAGAAGCCGGAGCTCGTGCTGGACAACGCGCACATGTCGACGGGGACAGTGCTGCCGGACTCCGGTGCGGAGCAGGTGAAGATCGTCAACTTCCCCGGGAAGGACCTGGATCTGCTGCCGGTGTACCGGGACGCCGCGGCAGCGGTGAAGGCGGCGCTGGCCAAGTCGTGAAGTCACCGGGGTCGTGGTGAGCGTGGGCCAGGGGGCGTTGGTGGTTGCTGTCCGTGGGTGGTACCGCGGGCGAACCGCAGCGGGGTGACCCGCACTTCAATCGCCGGACGGGCCGGAAAATCCAGCCCGTCCGGGGGTTGAGGACGGACCCGAGGTCAGACCGCCTCGACCAACTCCGCACCGGCGAACCGCTCCCGCAGCGCCCCACGGTCCGGCTTTCCCGCGGGGGTCAGCGGCACCGATGCCAGGACCAGCAGCCGCTCCGGGTGTTTACGGCGCTCCACGCCCCTCGCGTCCAGATAGGCGCCCAGCTCGTCCAGTGTCACCGCGGCCTGTCCGTCCCTCGTGACCACGCACGCCGCGAGCCGCTCGCCCATCAGCGGGTCGGGCACGCCGACGCACACCACGTCCCGTATCCCCGGATGCGCGGCCAGTTCGATCTCGACCTCCGCCGGGCTGATGTTGGCCCCGCCACGGATCACCACGTCCTTGAGGCGGCCCACGATCCGCAGCGCCCCGTCCTCCTCCAGGAGCCCCAGATCTCCGGTGCGGACCCATCCGTCGGCCGTGCGGTAGCGCGCGTCGAGCTCGGGCGCGCCCACGTAGCACAGCGGCGTCATCGGACCGCGGGCGACGATCTCGCCGACGGCTCCCGCGGGTGCCTCCCGCATCTCGCGCGTGCCGGGGACGGCGATACGGATGTCGGCGACGCGGGGATCGGGATGCCCGGCGAGCACGCCGGGACCCGGCGCGGACGCGGGCCGGTCCCCCAGTCCCGTATGGCAGTTGACGCCGTCCGCCGACCCGTACAGATTGACGACCGGGCAGCGAAAGACGTGGCGCGCCTCATCGGCCGTGGCCGCGTCGAGTACGGAGCCGCCGAGCACCAGCGCGGTGGGCGCCGGGAGTTCGCGCGGCCGCTCGGCGAGTTCGTCGAGCATCATCCGGATCATCGTCGGCACGCCCAGCACATGCGTCGGCTCGTGCTCGGCGATGGCGTCCAGGGCGGCCTCGGGCGTGAAGTGGTCGAGCAGGACCAGGGTTCCGCCGTGCCGGGCGAGGGCGACCGCGGTGGCGTTACTGCCGAAGGCGGAGGCGAGCGGGACGAGGAAGAGACAGCGCGGCGGCTGTCCGTCCTTCATCAGGGAGGCCAGGAAGTTGCCGCGGCCGCCGGCCAGCGCGTTGTGCGAGTACGCGATCATCTTCGGCTCGGACTCGGAGCCGGACGAGACCAGGATGCGTACGGCCGCATCGGGGTCGGGGCGGGCCGGGACGAAGGCGCCGGCGTCGGTGCGCAGCATCTGCGACAGCGCCACGGACCCTTCGGGCGCCTCGCCCGGGCCGGCGGCGATCACGGTGCGCAGGGCGGGCAGTTCGGCGGCCAGGGCGAGCAGATCGGCGGCGTGCGCGCGGCCGCGGTGTTCGATGGCGGCGATCACGCCGACCGCCTCGGATCTGCTCAGCAGCGAGGCCGCCTCGCGGCCGCCCCGGCCGACCGGGAACGGCAGCGCGACCGCGCCGATCGCGGCCAGCGCGAGATCGGCGATGACGGCGTTGCGGGTGCCGGGGAGCTGGACGCCGACCACGTCGCCGGGACGTATGCCCAGAGCGGTGAGGCCGGCGGCCAGACATCGCACCTTGCGGTCCAGCGCCGTGAAACAGAGCTTCCCCTTGGCATCGATCACCGCCGTGCGATGCAGATCGGCGATCTGGCGGGCCCGGTAGAGGCTGTAGACGTCGAGGTCGGGGCAGGTGCCGTCGACGGTCCAGGAACGGCGCAGCTCGGCGGGCAGCAGATCGTGCAGGGCGACGGTCACAGGAAGCTCCAGGGGTCGGGAACGGCAGGTGCACCGTGCGCGTCCCGGCTGATCGAGCCGGAGAAGCGCGGGTCGTGATGCAGTGCGGCCAGGTCGGTGGTGACCGCGGTCGCGGCCAGACCGTGCGTGCGCAGCTGCGCGAGGGCGTCTGCGGTGGGCAGTGCGCCCAGGTCGTACGCGGCGGCCGCGGCCGCGCACGAGTCGGTGGGTGCGATCCAGCCGTCAGCGGTGGGCAGCGGACGGCGGAATCCGGCCGGACGGCGCGGGGCGAGACCCTGCGCTGCCCGGCGGCGGGCGGGCGCGGTCAGGACATCGGCCGCGCCCAGGAGGGAGGAGTCCACCCGCACGCCGTGACCGGTGCGCTCCCGCAGCAGCAGCCCGGCCAGGACCGCTTCCGCGCCGAGCAGCCCGCCGAGCACATCGAGCAGGGTCATCAGCGAGGGCGCGGGCGGTTCACCGTCCGGCCGGACGGCCTCGCCGACGCCGGTACGGGCCTGGACCATGAAGTCGGTGCCCATGGGTGCGCCGGGCAGCCGACCGGCCCAGCCGCTGGTGTACGCGTAGACGAGCGCGGGGTTGGCCGCGGCCAGCTGATCGTGGTCGAGGCCGAGTTCGGCGGCCTTGCCGGGGGCCCAGTTGTGCAGGAAGACGTCCGCCCCGGCCGCCATCTCGCGCAGCCGCCGCCGGTCGTCTTCCGCTTTGATGTCGATCTCGACGGCCTGCTTGCCCCGGTTGAGCGCGAGCCAGCGCGCGGAGATTCCTGAGCAGGCGGGCGGCATGCCGCGCAGTGGGTCGCCGCCGGGCGGTTCGATACGGACGACGTCGGCGCCGAGCAGTCCCAACAGATGGGCGGCGAGCGGTGCTTGGATACGGCGGCCCGCCTCCAGGACGGTCAGCCCGGCGAGCGGCAGCCCGCTCGGAGCGCGGCCCGTGGTGTACGCGGCTGCGTGCGGGGCCAGCGTCCACGGGGGAGCGTCCTCGATACCCCGGTCTGCCAGGGAACGCAGCGGGCACACTTCCGCGCCGGAAGCCTCGGCCGCGTACCGGATCCGCTCCCAGTCGCTGTCACGGACCGTGGAATGCAGTGCGCCGGGGAACGGCGCGCAGGCCGTGGCGTAACGGAACTGGAAGGGCCGCCAGCCCGCCCGTATCGCATCCTCCGGAGCGCCGAGCGCACGCCAGAAGACCGCCCACACCCCCGGATCCAGGGTCTCCAGCTCGAAGACGATCCCGTCGGCCGAGGTGAAGGGCGGCCCGCCCGGGGTGAGTTCGGCCGCCTCGCCCTCGTCGGCACCGGCCGCGGCCAGATACTGCGAGACGGCCAGCAGCCCCGCCCGGTCCGCGCTCGTCGACACCTCGGCGATCCGGCCGCCGCGTGCCTGGGCCAGCAGACCCGCGAGCACTCCCTGGACGGTCAGTACGGCGGAGGCGGTGGCGGAGTAGTCGGCGGCGATCCCGCGCGGGCCGCCGTCGCGCCGCCCGTGCACCGCCATGATCCCCGTGGCGGCCTGCACGGTCGCCTCGTCGGTCACGTCGCGCGCAGTGTCCGCCCAGGTGGTGCGGGCGGTGAGAGCCCCGAACCCGGCGCCGTCGACGACGATCTCGGACCCCTCGGCGTCATCCGCCCCGGCGCCCAGCAGCCGCAGATGCTCCGTGACGAGCCCGGCGCCGGGACCCGGCGGCCCCGAGGCCCGCGTGCGCAGGCCGTCCAGCGGCCGGACGGTCCGCGTGGTGGCAGGTGATGCCATGCCTCTCCTCTCCCGAAGCGGTGGGAACCAGGGGACTGTCGCGCCCGACCTGTTCCGTGTGAGAGGCAGTCGGACAGACGTTCCCATGGGTTCCCGGAAGGCCGGAGGAAAGTGGTGCAGCCAGAGGTGCCGGTGACGGAGGGCCTTCCCGAATGTCCGTCGGACATAAGGGAGTTGAGAGATCGTGTTGCCGACTTCGTATGCCGGCAGGTCATGCCGCAGGAGCCAGTCCTCGATGCCGGCGGGAAGGATGCGGCCGCCGTTCTGCGCGGGCTGCGGCAGGAGGCCAAGGAACAGGGCCTGTGGGCGCTGCCCCTGCCCGCCGAACTCGGCGGCCAGGGACTTCCCCTTCGCTCGTACGCGCACATCGCCGAGGCGGAGGGCGCCAGCGACCACGGGCCCGCGGCGCTCGGCTCGGCCTCCCTGCTGGATGTGCAGATGCTGCGGCGGCACGGCAGTGCCCGGGTCCGCGAGAACTATCCGCGGCGGCTGGTCGCCGGGGAGCTGCGCAGCTCGTACGCGATGACAGAACCCGAAGTCCCCGGCACCGACCCCTTTCTCACCGAGACCCGCGCCGAGCCCGCGCCGGACGGCGGCTGGACGGTGACCGGCCGCAAGTGGTTCGCGAGCGGCGCCGGCGACGCCGATGTGGTCACCGTCCTCGCCCGCACCGGCGGCGCGCCGCCGGACCGCGACGGGCTGTCCCTGCTCCTCGTCCCGACGGACGCACCCGGCTTCCGGGTCGTACGCGAACTGCGCGTCCTGGGCGCGGGCGGCCAGTGGGAGATCGCCCTCGACGAGATCCCGGTGCCCGCGGACCATCTGCTCGGCGAACCCGGCAGGGCCCTGGCCATCGCGGGCGAACGACTGCAACTCGGCCGCACCCTGCGCTGCCTGCGCTGGCTCGGCCAGGCCCGCCGCGCCTTCGACCTGATGCGCGAAAGAGCCCTCACCCGAACCCGGTCACGGGGCCCGCTCGCCGACCTCCAGCTCGTCCAGCAACACCTCTTCGACGCGCTGCTCGCACTGCGCACGACCCGCCCGCTGGTGTACGAGGCCGTGGTGCACCTCGACTCGGGGCGCGACGCCCACGTGGAGGTGGGCCTCGCGAAGGTCGCGGCGGCGAGGATGCTCCAGCAGGTCGCGGACGCGGCGATCCAGATCCACGGCGCGGCGGGCCTGGGCCCGGACACGGCGCTGCCGGGGCTGTTCCGGATGGGAAGGATGGCACGGATCCTGGACGGCCCGGACGAGCTTCACGTGGTGTCGGTGGCACGGCGGGTGCTGCGTTCGCCTTGACGGGGGCTTCGCCCCCGGACTCCCGCGCCTCAATGGTCGGCGGGGCTGAATTTCGCGTCCGGGACCGCGCCTCAAACGCCGGCGGGGCTGGGTGTGCGGCAGGGCCGCACATTCAGCCTGTCCGGCGATTGAGGACAGGCGGCCGAAGGTCGCATACGGGGTCCGGGGCGGAGCCCCGCCATGGGGGGCGGGTCGGGGAACAGGTCCCCCGCACCCGCCCCGCGCACCGCCCCGCGCCCCGCACCCCCTAGACCTCCCCCACCCCCACCAACCCCACCAGCACCCCCACCCCCACCGCCAGAAAGAAGTCCCCCCACACCAGCTCGTGCCGCACCGCCACACCCCCGCCCAGGTCGTAGCACCCCTCCCGCAGCCCCCCGTCCTCCCCCAGGTGCACCCGTACGAGCTCCTCCAGCACCGCCACCGCCTGCTCTCGGCGGCCCAGTTTGAGCAGCGCCACCGCCGTGATCGCGGCGGCGGAGGTGTCGAGGGGGCCGTCGGGATAGGCGTCGTCGGCCGGGGGGACCAGCCGGGTGTCGGTCAACTCGTCGGTGAGGTCGCGCAGATCGGCCGCATCCAGCCGCCCCGCCGCGTCCGCCGCCGCGAGCAGCAGCCAGGCCCGCCCCCTGCTCCAGCCGGGCGTCGGTTCGGGGTGCGGAACCCACCCGCCCGCCGCGGAGTCGAAGCGCGACGCCCCGTTTCCCCGGCACAGTTCGAGGTGCGTCCACAGGTGGCTCTCGGCCGCCCCCGCGTCCACCGCCGCGAGCAGCGGCACCATCCCCGGCACCGCGTCGGCGCGGGCCAGCAGCCGGGGGCCGCCGAAGGCCGAACCCCAGGGGACGAGGCCCAGTTCGGGGTCGAAGGACTTCAGGCAGGCGCGGGCGGCCCGTCCGCGCAGCCGTACAGACGCCTCGTCATCGGCGAGCGCCGTCCCGTACCAGAGGATCAGCCCGCGCGTGGCGGTGTCGGCGTCCACCCAGTCGGCGAGGCGCGCCGTGCACGCCGCCGCGGCCCACCGGTCGGAGGCCTCACCGGTGTGGCGGGCGCGCAGCCACAGCAGCCCGGCCCAGAACCCGCCGGTCCAGGAACCGCGCCCGGTGGTCCTCCATCGCCCGGTGTCGGGGTCCGCGAACAGCGGGAAGCGCTCGCCGACTTCGGCCCGCGTGACGGCGACCCGGTCGAGGATCCTGGCAAGCGCGGGCGCGGCCCACTCCGGCGCCGGCGCTGCACTCACCGTTTCACCCCGCCCCGGTCCCGTACCGCCCACCACACCGCCACGGCACACGCCCCCGCGAACTCGACGGCGACCAGCAGCCACCCCGTCCCGTACCGCCCCGACTCCGCCAGCAGCCCGAACAGCGGTGGCCCGACGGCGAATCCGGCGAAGAACCCCGCCGAGACCAGCGCCGAGTCCTGCCCCGCCCGCCCCGGCGTCGCGCGCTGCATGACGAGCACCATCGACACCGCGTTGGCGGCGACCGCGAAGACACCGACGGCGACCGCCGCGACCCATGCCAGCGGGTGGGCGAAGGACGCGGCGGCCAGCAACAGGGCAGCTCCCACCGCCCCCGCGGCCAGCCCGCCGGGCAGCCATACGGCACGCGCGGGCTGCCCCGCCACCTTCGACCAGCCGACCCGGCCCGCGACGCCCGCGACCCCCAGCACGGCGACGAGCGCACCGGCCGCCGTGGGCCCGAGGCCGAGCCGTTGTGTGCCGTACAGCGAGAGATACGTATTGACCGAGGCGATCCCGCAGCCGAGCAGCAGCGAGAACGCCGCGAGCCAGGCGATCGCGCCCCGCGGTACGAGCGAGGAGCGCGCCCCCGGCGTACTGCTGCCAACCCGGGGCACGTCCCGGGGCAGTGTCCGCGCCGCCCAGGCGGCCGCCACCACCGCGGCACCCGCCGCCGTCCACACCGCGCCCCGCCAGCCCGCGACCCCGGCGAGCGCCGCGAGCGGCAGCCCGGCGGCGAAGGCCCCGAGCTGGACGCCGGACTGCTTCATCCCGGTCACCGAGCCGCGCCGTTCGGGCGGGACGGTGGCCAGGATCGCCTTGTTGGTGGCCGGGTTGGCCAGTGCCTGCGGCAGCCCGCCGAGCGCGACCGCCGCCAGCAGCAGACCCGCGCCGGGCGCCGATCCGATGAGGGCAAGGGCCACGGCGGAGACGAGAAGCAGCGCGACCAGACAGCGGCGCGGCCCCACGCGGTCCACCACGCGGCCGCCGACCGGCGAGAGCACGGCCGCCGCGCCGAAGCCGACGGTCGTCGTGAGGCCCAGCAGAGTCGGCGAGACGTCCAGTTCGTCCACGAGCCGCGGACCCAGCGCCCCGAGCAGGAACAGCTGCATCATCGAGAAGGCCATCGCGCAGGTCAGCAACGCGGTCGGCGCACGCGCCGGACGGGCCGCATCCGTGGCCGCGGCCGCGTCCTTGTGCTCCGTCCCCACCCGTGCGTCTCCGTCCCTTCGCCGCCCGGGAAGTCCCCCGGGTCGTGGCAGGAGTCGTACGGAAGGGGCTTCAAGTTCCCGCGATTTCCTGTGGCTTGAATCACGCGCCGGAGCTTGAGCGCGGCTCGGGAACTTCCGTACCCACCCTTGATGAACGCGAGCCGGATGCGAGGATGAGCCCCGCCATGACTGTCGGACGGGGTGTGCGCGCGGTACGGGCTGCGGTGTTCGCGGCCGTCTGTGTGCTGCTCGCGGTCATCGGCCACGTACTGATGTCGGAGACGGGCGTCCCCTGGTGGACGGTGGGCGCCGGAGCGGTGATCACCGGGGCCGCGGCCTGGAGTCTGGCCGAGCGGGAACGCACCCTGCTCCCGGTCGTCTTGTTCGCCGTCGCCGCGCAGACCGCACTGCACACCGCGTTCTCGCTTGCCCAGACGGCGGTCCTGCCGACTGCTCCGCACATGCCGTCGATGCATCACCAACACCCCATGGGCTCGGGGCAGTCGATGGAGTCCATTGCATCGACGGCACACGACATGACTGGCGGCGGCATGGCGTCGTCGACCGGAATGCTCGCAGCCCACCTGCTGGCCGCGCTGCTGAGCGGCCTCTGGCTCGCGTACGGCGAACGCGCGGCGTTCCGGATCCTGCGCGCACTCGCCGACCGGCTCGTCGCCCCGCTCCGGCTGCCGGTCCGCGTCCCCGCACTGCCGCACCGTCCGCCGCGTATCCGCGTCCGGCGCAGCCGCCGCGCGCGTACGCCACGGCAGTTGCTGCTCGCTCACGCCCTCACCACTCGGGGTCCGCCCACGGGGACCGCTGTCAGCTGACAGCCGGTTCCCCGACGCCGCCGTGGGGCTCACCCCAGGCGCTCGGGCATCGGCCGCGCTCTGTGCGCGCGGCCGTACGACTCACCGGACCCGCCCTCGCGCGGCTCCGGATTCCCGGATTCCGAGAAGGACATCAGGCAATGAAATCTGCCCTGACCTCGACCGTGCCCCGTACGACGCGATGTACGACCGACGACGCGATCACCGCATGGGCGCTCGACGCACGCGGCGGTGATCCCCTGGCCGTCGAGCGATTCGTACGCGCCCTGCACCGCGACGTACGCCGGTACGTGGCCTACCTCAGCGCCGACCCGCAGGCTGCCGACGATCTGACCCAGGACACCTTCCTGCGGGCGCTCGGCAGCCTGCACCGCTTCGAAGGCCGCTCGTCGGCCCGTACCTGGCTGCTCTCCATAGCCCGGCGCGCGGTGATCGACAGCCTCCGGCACACCGCGGCCCGCCCCCGGCTCGCGGACACGGACGACTGGCAGTCCGCCGCGGAGCGCGCCCAGTCCCGCAACCTGCCCGGCTTCGACGACGGCATAGCCCTCGGCGAACTCCTGGCCACGCTGCCCGACGAGCGCCGGGAGGCCTTTGTCCTCACACAGTTGCTGGGATTGCCCTACGCCGAGGCCGCCCAGGTCAGCGGCTGCCCCGTGGGCACCGTCCGCTCCCGGGTGGCCCGCGCACGCAGCTCGCTGGTCGGCCTGCTGCACGAGGCGGAACAGCCGGTCGCCGTCTGACTCATGGAGGCCGTCGGACCCGGCCGGGTCCGACGGCCCTCCCCTCACACGGCTGCGACTTACCCGGCCGCGTCGAGCTTCGCCCGCTGCTCCGCCGTCAGCTCCAGGTCCACCGCGGCCGGACTCTCGTCAATCTGCGCCACCGACGACGCCCCGACCAGCGGGATCACCGGGATCTCGCCGCCGATCAGCCAGGCCAGTACGACCTGGTTGACCGTCGCCCCCGTCTCCTTGGCCACATCGCGCAGCGCCGCGAGCCGTGCGGGCGTGCCCGCGTGGTCGAAGCCTGCGTCCAGGGGCTTGTCCTCGCGTACGTAACTCCCGGCCAGCAGCGGCGAGTACGCGACCAGCGCCAGCTCGGGCTCGGCCCGCAGATAGCTGAGCAGGTCCCCGGAGACCACGCCGACCTCGCCGTCGGGGGAGCGCAGCGTCGGCCGGTCGGTGCGGCGTCGCAGATAGCTGTGGTGGTACTGGAGCACCTCGAAGCCGGGCAGCCCGGCCGCCGCCGCCAGCGAACGGGCTCGCTCGACCCGCCACGCCCAGTGGTTGCTCACGCCGAGGAGACCGGCGGTGCCGTCGGCGACCGGCCTCGTTGATCGCGAGCTGCCTTGCTCGTGCCGTGGTGGTGCCTTGCTGGTGCCGGGCGCCGGGCGCAAGCTTGTGGCATGGGTGCTCAGGACGGCCCCACGCTCATCCGATCCGTGCAGCGGGCCTTCCGCTTGATGGAGGCCGCAGGGGCCCACGAGGGCGGCGCCCCGGCGAAGCAGCTGGCACGTGAGGCAGGGCTGCCCCTGGCCACCACGTACCACCTGCTGCGGACCCTGACCCACGACGGCTATCTGCGGAAACTGGACGACGGCGCGTTCGTCATCGGGGACAGGCTGCACTCGCTGCACACCGGAAGCCGCGGGCAGGGGCTGCTCACCCGTGTCCGTCCCACGCTGGCCGCTCTGCGCGACGAACTCTCGGCCGCCACGTACCTGACCTTCTACGAGGAGGGCGAGATCCGAGTAGCCGACATCGTCGACGGACCCCGGACACCACGGGTCGATCTCTGGGTGGGATTCGAGGACGCCGGGCATGCCACCGCGCTGGGCAAGTGCGTGCTGCGCGAGCTGGACGACGCCTCCCGCAACGACTACCTCTCCCGGCACACGCTCGCCGACCTCACGCCCCGCACCATCACCAGCCGCTCCGAACTGCTCCGGCGACTCGACACATCGCCCATCGCCCCCGGCGCCATGGACATGGAGGAGTACTCCCTCGGTACGGTCTGCGTCGCGGTGCCCGTGTACAGCGGGAACACCCTTGGCTCGCTCGGCGTCTCCCTCCGGGCCGACCGGCTCCCCCGTGTCGAAGAGGCCCGGGCGCGGCTCGAAGAGGTCCGAGCCCGACTGCTCCCGACCGCGAGCCGCGTGACCAGGGGTCTTTCGCTCACTATCTGAAAATCCCGTCCTTGCGGCGAGGCCTCGGCTACCTGTTCCCTGGAGGAAACGGACATTCAGGCGTGCGCGCCGTGAACCAGGAGAGTTGCGGCAGAGGATATGAGCCACGACCGGGATCATCAGCGTGACCGCCGGCCGATCTGGCAGCGCACGCAGCGGCTCACTCAACGGCTCACGAAGCGCCCGGCCGATTCGCGGGCGGCGACGCCGGGGCACACAGGTACAGCCGCGCACCTCGCCGCCGTCGCGCCCGTACTGATCGTCTGTGCCGTCGCTCTGGTCGGCCTCATCGGCGGAGCCGGACTGAGCTGGGTGCCCCTGCTCGCCGTCGGGCCCGCGCTGGCCGCCGCCACCAGCAGGCCGTGGGGAGTCCTGCGGATCGGCCTCCTCGCCGTGGCGCTGGGCGCCGCACTCGGCGCCAGGGGCGGTGCGCCGGGCCGCGAGCAGGCGATCGTGCTGTCCTCGCTGTGCGCCGTGACGCTGGCGAGCGCCCTGGCCAGTGCGTTGCGCGTACGCCGCGAACGGGTACTGGCGGCCGTCCGCTCGGTCGCCGAGGCCGCCCAGCACGCGCTACTCAAGCCCATACCGGCGACGGTCGGCGAGTTCCAGGTGGCCGTCCGCTACAGCGCCGCCGCGGCGGAGGCCCGCATCGGCGGGGACCTCTACGCGCTGGTGCCCACCGAGTACGGGGTGAGGATGATCGTCGGCGACGTGCGCGGCAAGGGCCTGCCCGCGGTGAGCACCGCCGCCCTGGTCCTCGGTGTCTTCCGCGAGGCCGCCTACGACGAGCCGGACCTCCTCGACGTCGTCGGCAGAATCGAACGGAGCCTGGCGCGCAACCTCGGTGCCGACGACTTCGTCACCGCGGTCGTCGTCGGACACCCCGAGTCCGGACGCATGGAGGTGGTCAACTGCGGACACGCCCCGCCGCTGCTGGTCCGCGATTCCGCCGTCCTGCCCGTCGAGCCGACGCATCCGGCTCCCCCGCTCGGGCTGCGCGCCCTCTCCGGCGAGACGCCGAGTCTCCAGGTGCTGCCCTTCGCCGAGGGCGACCAACTGCTCCTCTACACCGACGGTGTCACCGAGGCCCGCAACCACGGCCGTGAGTTCTACCCGCTCGCCGAGCGGGTGGCACATCACGTGTCGGACGAGCCCTCCCGCACCCTTGCCGGGCTCCACGACGAACTGCAGGCACACGTCGGCGGCCGCCTCCACGACGACGCGGCGCTGCTCCTGCTCCGCAAGCCGGTCGCAGCCGCCGGGCACGTATGTGCCCAGCCGAAGGGCCCGAAGGCAGCTGTGGAGGAGGCGCGGTTGTGACGGAGGGGCGGACAACGTCGAAGGGCCCCACTGCCTCGGCCTGGGGTCGTGAGGACGGAACCGTACGACTCTGTTCTTCCCTCGCGAGTCACCGAACGGTGCTTGTACACGCGCGAATGAGACCAGCGCGAGTTCACTTGCCGGCTTCGGGGCCGTACCACTGGAGGGCCTGGCCGGTGACAGTGGCGATGCACTCGAAGTCGCGGTCACGGTGCAAGAGGGTCAGCCCCTGTAGTTCGGCGGTGGCGGCTACAACAAGGTCCACAGCGCCGGCGCTGCGGCGCTGTCCTCGTCGGGTGAGCAGTTCCTGCACCTGCCATGCGCGGGTGTAGGCGCGGTCGTCGACCGGCACCCAGCCGAAGAGCAGCCGCATGTCCTCGATGCCCTGTGCGCGGTCCTCGACGGATCGGGCGCTGTGGAAGAACTCCAGCTCTGTGATCGGGCACGTTGCGATGAGACCAGCCGAAGCGGCCTGATCCCACCCGTACTGCTCGGCATCGCTTCGCATGAACCGTGCGAGAGCGCTGGTGTCGATCAGGAACTGCGCTGCGTTCACCGTCGGTAGTTCCTCTTGTCCTCGAAGAGGTTCAGGTCGAAGGCGCCGTCGTCTGCCGCGCCGCGCAGCCGGGCGAGTGCGAGTGCCCTCCGACGGTTCTCCAGCACCTCGCGCAGAGCGGTGTTGACCGTCTCCTTCTTGGTGCTCGTACCGAGTGCCTGGGCCACGTTGGCAAGCAGGTCGTCATCGAGATCGATCACGGTGCGGCTCATCGAGGCACCTCCTTGGATATCGATTGGTGTGCAAAGTACATCTCGCATGATGCCTCGGGTGCCCCGGACGGTAACGCCGCGTAGCAGTCCCCGGTGGCTCGCGCGTCGTGACGCCGGACGCAGGCGGACTAGCTCCGCAGTAGCCGGGAGGTCTGTGCCCAAAGCCCGTCCAGCACAGACGGGTCATTCGCCAGCTTCGCGAACATGACCATGCCTTCCAGCTGGGCGAGTACCGCGCGGGCGGTGGCGCGGGTCGCGGCCTGGGCAGGGATCGTGCCCTGTTCCGCCCCATCCGCGAGCGTGGCGTGGACCAGGTCGATCTGCTCGTCGAAGATCTCCGTCAGCCGGGATTGGACGACCGCGTCCTGGGTGCTCAGCTCCAGCGCCAGATTGCCGAACAGGCAGCCGTTGACCGCGCCGCCCTCTGTCTTCGCCGTGCGCTGGGCGGCAGCCTGGTCGAGGAAGAGCCGTTCCAGCCTGCCCTCCGCCGACCCGTCGCTGCGCAGGGTCGCCACCCAGCCGGCCTGCTGGGCCGCCCAGTGGGCGTTGATCGCCTCGATCGTCAGGGCCTGCTTCGACTCGAAGAAGTGGTAGAAGCTGCCTTTCCTCACGTCCGCGCGAGCACAGATCTCGGCGACGCCGATCGTGCCGTAACCGCGGCTCAGGATCAGGCCGCACGCCGCTTCCAGCAGTCGTTCCCGTGCCGTGCTCGTCCGTCCCATGCCGGTGAGTATACGGGTGGTCAACTATCAGGGGTGGCTTTTAGTTGACCGGTCATCTAGTCTCCTCGGCAGATGGTGGGAAACCCCGCCGACACCATGACCTGCGAGGACTTCGACATGCCCAAAAACATCACGATCGCCGTTGCCTTCCACAGCGGCTACGGCCACACCGCCCGTCAGGCTCGTGCGGTCGCTGCCGGCGCCGGGTCGGTGCCCGGAGCCCAGGCCGAGCTGTGCGACGTGGCCGTCGTGGACGACCGGCTGTGGGAGACGCTGGCCGGCGCCGATGCGATCGTCTTCGGTACACCGACCTACATGGGCAGCCAGTCCGCCGTCTTCCAGGCATTCGCCGAGGCCAGCGCCCCGGTCTGGATGGAGCAGGGCTGGGCCGGAAAGCTCGCTGCCGGCTTCACCAACTCCGCCGGCGTCAACGGCGACAAGCTGAACGTCTTGGTCAGCCTCGCGCTCTTCGCCGCGCAGCACGGCATGAACTGGGTCTCGCTGGGCCTGCCGCCCGGCGGTGAGTACTCCACGAGCGGAACCCCCGAGGACCTCAACCGCCTCGGCGGCTTCCTTGGCGCGATGGCCCAGTCGCCGTCCGACCTCGGTCCGGACGACGCCCCGTCCGGGGCGGACCTGGGGACCGCCGAGCACCTCGGGCGCCGGGTGGCCGAGGCCGCACTCGAGCAGGTGTCGGGCCGCACGGCGCTCGCCCTCGCGCTGTGAACGCCCTCAATCCCCTGAATGCCCCGAGAGCTCTCCATGTCCTGAAAGGAAGACCGTCATGACCAAAGGGAAGCGCTCCTGGGCCCGCCGCCGCCTCGCCGAGCTGCTGGGCCTCGAAGTCCCCATCGTGCAGGGTCCGTTCGGCGGCGGGCTGTCGTCCGTGGCGCTCGCCTCCGCCGTCTCCAAGGGCGGCGGGCTCGGCTCGTACGGAGGACACATCCTCACCCCGGACGGGATCGGCGAGCTCGTGGGCGAGCTGCGAAAGGCCACCGCCCGGCCCTTCGCAGTCAACCTCTGGGTCCCGCATCCCGAGGAAGCCGTGGCACCGCCCGACCGTGACCGGATGGCCCGGTACGCCGGGCTGCTGCGCCCGTGGTTCGAGGAACTCGGGCTGCCGTCCGGCCAGTTGGAGGAGCCACCGCCCGCCCCGGAATTTGCGGAGCAGATCGACGCGCTGCTCGCGGCGGAGCCGCCGGTGATCAGCTTCGTGATGGGCATTCCCGAGGCCCGCGTGCTCGACGAAGCCCGGCGAAGGGGCATCCGGACCGTCGGTACGGCGACCACCGTCGAGGAGGCCCTCGCGATCGAGGCGGCAGGCATGGACGCCGTCGTCGCCTCGGGCAGTGACGCGGGAGGGCACCGCGGCTCGTTCCTGCGCCCCGTGAACGAATCCCTCGTGGGGACCTTCTCCCTCGTCCCGCAGGTCGCGCAGGCCGTGTCGATCCCCGTCGTGGCCGCCGGCGGCATCGCCGACGGCCGGGGAATCGCCGCCGCGCTGACGCTGGGGGCGGACGGAGTGCAGATCGGCACCGGCTTCCTGGCGACCGAGGAGTCCGGCGCGAGCGCAATCCACAGGGCCGCGCTGCACGGCCCCGACGCGCATACGACCGTACTGACCCGGGCCTTCTCGGGACGGCTTGCGCGGGCGATCCCCAACCGCTTCACGCGTGAGGCGCTGGCGTACGAGAACGAACTGGCGCCGTATCCGCTCCAGTACACGCTCACCCGGCCGCTGCGCACAGCGGCCGGGGAGCGCGGTCTGGCCGAGTACGTCAACCTCTGGTCCGGACAGGCGGCAGCGCTCACCCGGCCGCGCGGCGCCCGCGACTACCTCGACGAGCTCATCGCCGGGACGGAGGCGGCGCTGGGCCACCGGCACCTGGTCGCGACTAGCCAGGGGCGAGGCCGCGGAGACGGAGACTGAGACGGACAACGACGAAGGGCCCCACCGCGAACGGTGGGGCCCTTCGACATCGTGCCCGGTGAGGCACTGGCGGAGGATACGAGATTCGAACTCGTGAGGGGTTGCCCCCAACACGCTTTCCAAGCGTGCGCCCTAGGCCACTAGGCGAATCCTCCGCCGCAAACAATACAAGACGTTGAGGAGTGCTAGCGAACTCGTTCCCACCCCCTGCCATCAGGTACCCTGTGCGGAGCCCCTCACGTGGCGCTATCTGACTGAACTCCCCCAGGGCCGGAAGGCAGCAAGGGTAGGTCGGCTCTGGCGGGTGCGTGGGGGGCGCTTGCGTTTGCGGACGGGCGGGGCGGACGAACGGGGCGGACGCGGCGTACGGACCGACGGGCCGCACGGCGGACGGGCTGGACGGCGGCGCCGCTTGTCGGTGGGCCCCGATAACCTCGTAGGCGTGTCGTCCCTTGCGCTGTACCGCCGCTATCGCCCCGAGTCCTTCGCCGAGGTCATCGGGCAGGAGCATGTCACCGACCCGTTGCAGCAGGCCCTGCGGAACAACCGGGTCAATCACGCGTACTTGTTCAGCGGGCCGCGTGGATGCGGCAAGACGACCAGTGCGCGCATCCTCGCCCGCTGTCTGAACTGCGAGCAGGGGCCCACACCCACGCCCTGCGGTGAGTGCCAGTCCTGCCGCGACCTCGCGAGGAACGGGCCGGGGTCGATCGATGTCATCGAGATCGACGCCGCGTCCCACGGTGGTGTGGACGATGCGCGTGATCTTCGGGAGAAGGCCTTCTTCGGCCCGGCGAGCAGCCGGTACAAGATCTACATCATCGATGAGGCGCACATGGTCACCCCGCAGGGCTTCAACGCTCTGCTGAAGGTGGTCGAGGAGCCGCCGGAGCATCTCAAGTTCATCTTCGCGACCACCGAGCCCGAGAAGGTCATCGGCACCATCCGGTCGCGTACGCACCACTACCCCTTCCGGCTGGTGCCCCCCGGGACTCTGCGCGACTACCTGGGCGAGGTGTGCGGCAAGGAGAACATCCCGGTCGCCGACGGCGTGCTGCCGCTCGTCGTACGGGCGGGCGGGGGGTCCGTGCGTGACTCCATGTCCGTCATGGACCAGTTGCTCGCGGGCGCCGCCGAGGAGGGTGTGACGTATGCCATGGCCACCTCCCTCCTCGGGTACACGGACGGGTCGTTGCTCGACTCGATCGTGGACGCCTTCGCGTCGGGTGACGGGGCCGCGGCCTTCCAGGTCGTCAACACGGTCATCGAAGGCGGCAACGACCCGCGGCGCTTCGTCGCCGATCTCCTCGAGCGGCTGCGGGACCTGGTGATCCTGGCCGCCGTGCCCGACGCGGGGACGACCGGGCTCATCGACGCCCCCGCCGATGTGGTCGAACGGATGCAGGCGCAGGCCTCCGTCTTCGGCGCGGCCGAGCTGAGCCGGGCCGCGGATCTCGTCAACACGGGGCTTACGGAAATGCGTGGCGCCACCTCGCCACGGCTGCAGCTGGAGCTGATCTGCGCGCGGGTGCTGCTGCCCGCCGCCTTCGACGACGAGCGTTCGACGCAGGCCAGGCTGGACAAGCTGGAGCGCGGGGTGACGTTCTCGACCGGCGGTCCCGGGCCCGCGATGGGGTACGTCCCGGGGCCCGCGGCACAGGCACACGCGCCGGTGCCACCCGCACCCCCCGCGCCCACGCCTGCCGAAGCCCCCGCCCCTGCTCCCGAAGCGCCCGCTCCGGTTCCTTCCGCTTCCCCCGCCGAGCAGCAGCAGCCCGCCGGGCAGCGCCCCGGTGCCTGGCCCGCCGCGACCGCGCCCGAGGCCGGGCGGCGTCCCGGCGGATGGCCCACCGCGTCGGCCCCTGGACAGGGCGGCCAGCAGCCAGTGCCCGCGGCCCCCGCTCCCGCCGCGCCCACGCCCGCCGCACCTGCCCCCGCTCCCGGCATGGTCCAAGGCGCCGGTCAGGTACGGAACATGTGGCCGGACATCCTGGAGGCGGTGAAGAACCGCCGCCGTTTCACCTGGATCCTGCTCAGCCAGAACGCCCAGGTGGCGGGCTTCGACGGCACCACCCTCCAGCTCGGCTTCATCAACGCAGGTGCCCGGGACAACTTCGCCAGCAGCGGCAGCGAGGAAGTGCTGAAGCAGGCGCTTTCCGAGCAGTTCAATGTGCAGTGGAAGGTCGAGGCGATCATCGACCCGTCGGGCGGCACGGCCGGCCCGGGCGGAGGCGCCCAGCCCCCGTCCGGTGGCGGAGGCGGCTTCGGCACAGGCGGCCCAGGGACAGGCGGCTCCGGCGGTGGCGGCTTCGGTGGTGGCGGCGGCGGATACGGCGGCGGCCGCGGCCCGTCCGCCCCCGCCGCGCAAGCCACGGCCCCTCAGAACTCCGCTCCCGCCCCGGCCCCCACGGCTCCGGCGTCCCGGCCCGCCCAGGCAGCTCCACACTCGGCGGGCCCGCAGGCCTCCGCGGCCGAGCCCCCGCGCCCCGCCCCCGTGCACAGCCCGCCCCCGGTCGCCCCCGAGGACGACGTGCCGGAGGAGGACGACCCCGACCTCGTGGACTCCGCGCTCTCCGGCATCGACGTGATCGTCCGCGAGCTCGGTGCCACCGTCGTGGAGGAATACACAAACGAATAGGGGAGAAGGTCTCGGAGGCCCGTACAGGAGCAGCCTGCCCCGGCGGCTAGGCTGGCTGCCGTGAAGGTCCTCGTCATCGGCGGCGGCGCCCGCGAACACGCCCTGTGCCGCTCTCTCTCCCTCGACCCCGACGTCACCGCTCTGTACTGCGCGCCCGGAAACGCAGGCATCGGTGAGGTCGCCGAGCTCTGCCCGGTCGACGCGCTGGACGGTGAGGCCGTGGCGCGGCTCGCCACCGAGCTGGAGGCCGGGCTTGTCGTCGTCGGCCCGGAGGCACCGCTCGTCGCCGGGGTCGCCGACGCCGTACGAGCCGCGGGCATCCCCTGCTTCGGCCCCTCCCGCGAGGCTGCCGAGCTGGAGGGCTCCAAAGCCTTCGCCAAGGACGTGATGGCGGCCGCCGGTGTGCCCACGGGCCGCAGCTATGTCTGTACGACGCCCGAGGAGATCGACGAGGCCCTCGACGCCTTCGGCGCTCCGTACGTCGTCAAGGACGACGGCCTCGCGGCCGGCAAGGGCGTCGTCGTGACGAGCGACCTCGACAAGGCCCGCGAGCACGCCCTGGCCTGCGGCGGCCGCGTGGTCATCGAGGAGTTCCTCGACGGCCCCGAGGTGTCCCTCTTCGCGATCACCGACGGCGAGACGGTCGTCCCGCTCACCCCTGCCCAGGACTTCAAGCGCGCCCTCGACGGCGACGAGGGCCCCAATACGGGCGGCATGGGCGCGTACTCTCCGCTCCCGTGGGCCGACCCGAAGCTGGTCGACGACGTCATGGCGACCGTCCTCCAGCCCACCGTCGACGAACTGCACCGCCGCGGCACGCCCTTCGCCGGGCTGCTGTACGCGGGTCTGGCGATCACCTCGCGCGGCGTACGCGTCATCGAGTTCAACGCCCGTTTCGGCGACCCGGAGACACAGGTGGTCCTGGCCCGCCTGCAGACACCGCTTGCGGGCCTGCTGCTCCACGCCGCGCAGGGCACCCTCGACCTGGAGCCGCCGCTGCGGTGGCGAAACGACGCCGCCGTGACCGTGGTCGTCGCCTCGCACAACTACCCGGACACCCCGCGCACCGGCGACCCGATCGAGGGCTTGGACGAGGTCGCGGCCCAGGACGCGCCCCACGCGTACGTTCTGCACGCCGGGACGAAGCGGGACGGCGGCGCGATCGTGAGCGCCGGCGGCCGGGTGCTTTCAGTCACGGCGACCGGGCAGGACCTGGCGCAGGCGCGTGAGCGCGCGTACCGGGCGGTGGCCCGAATCCGTCTTGACGGCTCGCAGCACCGTACGGACATCGCACGCGAGGCCGCCGGGGAGTGAACCTCTAGGCCCTGAGGACCGTCATCACCTTTGCCCAACGCCATTCCATCGAGTGACGGCTGAGCCATCCGGATGACGCCCGCCGAAGCCCCAACTAGGGTGCGGCGCAAGCGTTCCGGCACTTGGCCCACCGGCATTGCGATGTCAGTTGTGGGTGCCACAGTGGGGGAGTGAGCAACACCGTCGCAGGGCAGAGGGGGTGAGGTCGGACCGTGTCCGGTACCGGTTTCGGTGAGTCGCTGGGTGCGCACGCCGCGCGCTCGCGAGCCCTCGCCGTGCTGCGGGTGCGCAGCAGGGCGCTGGCCGTGGCGCTGCTGCCCGCGGCCGTGGCCGTGGTGCTCTTCGCGGGCGATGCCGCGGGGCATATGAGCGGCGGAAGTTGGGACCTGGCGCGCTGGGCCGTGTCGGTCTTCGCGGTGATCGTGCTGCTGCTCGCCGCGGCGGTCGCGGCCGTGATAGTCCGGGCCAGTCCCGCGCTCAGCCCCACCGTCGAGCTCCCGGAGCGCGCGGCCCCGGATCTGTACCGGCTGGTGCGGGACCTGGCCGAGCGCCTGGAGGTCCCCGCGCCGTCCGCGCTGGCGCTCACCCCCGACTGCGACAGCTGGCTCGAGGACCGTACGCACCCCGCCCATGCGCTACCTGGCGGAAGCAGGCGCCGCGGCACCGAAGCGCCGGTGCTGGTGATCGGCTCGCCCTTCCTGTGGTGGATGCGGGTCGCCGAGCTGCGGGCCGTGCTGGCCCCGGTCGTCGCGGGCACGGCACCCTCCGCGCACCCCGACATAGCTGCGGCCCGCCGCTTCGTACGGGGTCTGGACGCAGCGGTCGCGGTCGCGTCCGCCCCGGGTCTGGGACCGATACGCAAGGTGGCGCTCAGCTTCGTCGGCGGGAGCACCCGGCTGCTGCTGCGCAGCTGTCAGGCGCCGGCCTCCGAGATGGAGCGGGGCGTCGCGGCGGCCGCGTCCGAGCGTGCACACGCTGTGGACTACGGCCTGAGGATCGTCGCCCAGGAGCAGGTCGGCCTCGCCTATGCGGGCTGGGACCGGCTGCTGACCCGGGTCGCGCTGCCCGCATGGCGCATGGGCCGCTGGCCCTCGCGCCTCGACGCGGGCGTCGTCTCGGCCCTGACCGAGCTCTCCCGGCGCGACCGTCTTGCCGAGGGCTTCGCCTCCCGGCTCGGCGAGCGCCCCGCCTGCGACCTGCTCGAAGAGCCCGGCGCGATAGACGAGGCCGCGTCGCTGCTGGCCGCCCGCCTTTTCCACGGCGGTCCGGCCGAGGCGGGTCCCGACTGGTCGCCGGTGGACTGGCAGCAGTATCCGGAAGAGGTGGTCGACCGTAAGTGGCGTACGGAAGCGGCTCGCCTCCACAGGGTGCTCGACGATCTGGGCGTACCGCCGTCGACGGGCCCGCACGGGCCGACGCTGACCCGGGTCATGGACCATCTGTCCGGCCGGGGCGCCGAGGTCGGCGAGCTGCTGGCCGCCGGGATCAGCGCGGAGGTCGCCCGCGAGGAGGCCGCGGTCCCCCCGCCCCCCAAGAGCCCCGGTGACGCGCTGAACGGCTGGGGAGCCGACCCGCTTCCGCTCTTCCCGCTGCAGCCGCCCCGTACGGGCCGTGAGCTGCTCGCCGACCATGTGACCGCGATGGTCTGCTGCGCCGCCGTCGACACGGCGGGCGCGGCCCCCGGCCTCGACTGGCTCGACGGCCCGGCGCTGATGATCCATGGTGAACGCCGCACGGATCTGGCCACCCGCGTGCTGAGCCTGACCGAGGACGGCGACGCGGCCCCGCTGCGCAGCTGGCTCTCCACCCTCGGCGTCCGCCCGGAAAAGCCGGTCCGCCTGGTCTGACGGCGTCAGACGACGCGGCAGACGACGGACGACGACGGGCCCCCGCGCCCTCCCGCGCGGGCGATACACCCATCTCGCCCGAAAAGTCCTCTTCCGTTCGCGTCGATTCGCGACGAACGGTGACGGAGTGCGTGCGTTATGTGATGTGCTGGAGACCGGCACTGAACACTGGTGGCGCATCACAGATGATCCGGGGCCTCGAGGGAGGGCGCAGCATGGGGGCGGAGCAGATCCGGCGATGGGAATCGGGCGCCCTCGCCCACGCCGTCACGGACCCCTTCGGCCAGGGCCCCCTGCCCTGGCTCCGGGGCAGCGAGCACTACTTCGACGACACCGGCCAGGTCGTCCCCTGGTACGCCGATCCCGACCGCGGCAGGAGCGCCCGCGGACCCCGCACCGCCGACGACGTACGTCGGCAGATCAAGGGCTTCGCGTCCACGGGCGCGGCCGCCCCCGGCGAGGCGATCGATTTCCACATCACTGTGGACCCGCCCCAGCAGTTTTCGGTCGACGTCTACCGCATCGGGCACTACGCGGGCGACGGAGCGGCCAAGATCACCACCAGTCCGCGCCTCTCCGGCATCGTCCAGCCGCCGCCGCTCGCCGCCGACCGGACCGTCTCCTGCCACCACTGGTGGCTCTCCTGGCGGCTGCAGATCCCGTCCTACTGGGCGATCGGCGCGTATGTCGCCGTGCTCACCACCGCCGACGGCTACCGCTCCCACATCCCCTTCACCGTTCGCGACGACCAGCCCGCCGACCTCCTGCTTCTCCTCCCGGACATCACCTGGCAGGCATACAACCTCTATCCGGAGGACGGCCGCACGGGCGCCAGCCTCTACCACGCCTGGGACGAGACGGGCCGCCTCCTCGGCGAGGAGGACGCCGCCACCACGGTCTCCTTCGACCGTCCGTACGCGGGCGCGGGCCTTCCCCTCCATGTCGGCCACGCCTATGACTTCATCCGCTGGGCCGAGCGGTACGGCTACGACCTCGCCTACGCGGATACCCGCGACCTCCACGCCGGCCGCGTCGACCCCGGCCGCTACCGGGGACTGGTCTTCCCCGGCCACGACGAGTACTGGTCGGCCCCGATGCGCCGCGCCGTCGAGCGCGCCCGCGACCGCGGCACCTCGCTCGTCTTCCTCTCCGCCAACACCATGTACTGGCAGGTCGAGCTCGGCCCGTCGCCCTCCGGCGTCCCCGACCGCCTGCTGACCTGCCGCAAGCGCCGCTGCCCCGGAAAACCGGCCCTGTGGCGCGAGATCGACCGGGCCGAGCAGCAGCTGCTGGGCATCCAGTACGCGGGACGGGTCCCCGAGCCCCACCCCCTGGTCGTACGGAACGCGGATCACTGGCTCTGGGAGGCGACCGGCGCCGACGAGGGCGACAAGCTCCCCGGCCTGGTCGCGGGCGAGGCCGACCGGTACTTCCCGCGCACGGCGCTGCCCGAGCACCAGGGCCGGATCCTGCTCTCCCACTCCCCCTACCGGGACGGCGACGGCGCCACCCGCCACCAGGAGACTTCCCTGTACCGCGCACCCTCGGGCGCGCTCGTCTTCGCCGCAGGCACCTTCGCCTGGTCCCCGGCGCTGGACCGCCCCGGCCATGTCGACACCCGTGTCCAGCGGGCGACGGCGAACCTCCTCGACCGCATCTGCAAGCGCGACTGACCCCATCGGTAAGCGCGACTGACCCCGTACGAGCCGGTCCACCCCGCGTACGGGACAATCGGACAGGTCAGACGTCACCACGGGGAGGAACCGTGTCCGGATTCGTCGAAAAGCCCGAGCCGCTTCAGGTGCCGGGCCTGGTACATCTGCACACCGGCAAGGTGCGCGACCTGTACCAGAACGAGGCGGGCGACCTCGTGATGGTCGCCAGCGACCGCATCTCCGCCTACGACTGGGTGCTGCCCACCGAGATCCCCGACAAGGGGCGGGTGCTCACCCAGCTCTCGCTGTGGTGGTTCGAGCGCCTGGAGGACCTGGTCCCCAACCACGTCCTGAGCACCGGCCTTCCCGACGGTGCTCCCGCCGACTGGGCGGGCCGCACCCTCATCTGCAAGTCGCTGCGCATGGTCCCGGTCGAGTGCGTGGCCCGCGGCTATCTCACCGGCTCCGGCCTCGCCGAGTACAAGGAGTCCCGCACGGTCTGCGGCCTCGCGCTTCCCGAGGGCCTGAGCGACGGCTCCGAGCTCCCGGCCCCGATCTTCACGCCCGCCACCAAGGCAGCCGTGGGCGATCACGACGAGAACGTCAGCTACGAGGAAGTGGCCCGCCAGGTCGGCGCGGAGACCGCCGCCCTGCTGCGCCAGTCGACCCTCGCCGTCTACGGCCGGGCCCGTGACATCGCCCGCGACCGGGGCATCATCCTGGCGGACACCAAGTTCGAGTTCGGCTTCGAGGGCGACGAGCTCGTCATCGCCGACGAGGTGCTGACCCCCGACTCCTCCCGCTTCTGGCCGGCGGCCTCCTGGGAGCCGGGCCGCGCCCAGCCCTCGTACGACAAGCAGTACGTCCGCGACTGGCTGACCTCGCCCGCCTCCGGCTGGGACCGCAAGAGCGAGCAGCCGCCGCCGGCCCTCCCCCAGGAGATCGTCGAGGCGACCCGCGCCAAGTACCTCGAGGCGTACGAGCTGCTGACGGGCACGAGCTGGTCGTAGACACGAAGAAGGCCCCGGTCGCGATGACCGGGGCCTTCTCCACTCTGAGCGGACGACCAGGTTCGAACTGGCGACCTCAACCTTGGCAAGGTTGCGCTCTACCAACTGAGCTACGTCCGCATGCGCTGTCGCGCGGGGACCACTATACCCAACCTCGCTCGCGAGCGAGACGCACCGCGGTATGCCGGTTCTCGGCCCCCAGCTTGGAGGCGGCCGACGAGAGGTAGTTCCGCACGGTGCCCTGCGACAGCGAGGCCCGCTCCGCGATCTCCGCGATCGGCGCCCCGTCCGCCGCCAGCTCCAGCACCTCGGCCTCCCGGACGGTCAGCGGAGAGTCCCCCGCGGAGATCGCGTCGGCCGCCAACTCGGGGTCCACATAGCGGTTTCCGGCGTGCACGCTGCGGATGATCTCCGCCAGCCGCCGGGCGCTGAGCGTCTTCGGCACGAAGCCCCGCACGCCCGCTGCCAGCGCTCTTTTGAGATGTCCGGGCCGCCCGTGGCTCGTCACGATCATCGTCCGGCACCCGGGCAGTTCGGCCCGCAGCGATGTGGCCACGCTCACACCGTCCGGGGAGGGCATCTGGAGATCGAGGACCGCGACATCGGGCCGGTGCGCCCGCGCCATGGCCAGGGCCTCGGTCCCGGAAGCGGCCTCGGCGACGACCACGAGATCGTCTTCGAGGGCGAGCAGCGCGGCGAGCGCGCCCCGGATGAGATGTTCGTCGTCGGCGAGCAGGACCCGTACGGGTGTCGTCGTCATCGTTCCTCCCGGGGAAGCGGCACCTTGGCCGTGAGCTGGAAGCGGCCCTCGCCCGCCGGGCCCGCGTCGAGCGAGCCGTCCAGTGCGGTGAGCCGCTCCCGCAGCCCGGCGAGTCCGGAGCCGCCCGCGCCGCTGCGGGGCTCGGGCGCCCCGTCGTTCTCCACGACCAGCACCGCGTGATCCCCGGCTTCCTCCAGCCGGATCACACAGCGCGCCGCGTCCCCGTGCCGCAGCACGTTGGTCGTCGCCTCCCGCACGACCCAGCCGAGCGCCGACTGGATCCGGACCGGCAGCTCCCCGCCCATGCCGCCCTCGATCCGGCAGTCGATCCCAGCCGCCTCCAACACCCCCTGCGCGCCCTGGAGTTCGACGCCGAGATCGACCTCGCGATAGCCGTGCACCAGCTCCCGTATCTCCTGCTGCGCCTCACGGGCCATCCGCTGCACCTCGACCATCTGGTCCGCCGCCTCGGGCCTGCCGCGCCGGGACAGCTGCACCGCGAGCTCGCTCTTGAGCGCGATCACGGCGAGATTCCGGCCGAGGACGTCGTGCATGTCCCGTCCGAACCGCAGCCGCTCCTCCGCGACGGCCAGCCGCGCCTGGACATCACGGGCCTCCCGCAGTTCCCACATCACCGCCAGCACCCACATGGACACGCGGGCCGTGAAGGCCAGCCATCCGTTCGTGAAGCCGACACTCACCACGGTGAGCAGCACCTCGTCGGCCGTGCGGCCCGTCAGCGGGACGAGACCGCAGATCACGGCCAGCACCGCCAGCTGGATCAGGCCCGTGGTCCGATTGCGTACGAGCAGACAGTGGACGGTGAGGAACGGCGCGAGCGCCGCCGCCAGCATCGTCGGCAGCAGTCCCGTCAGATCGGCCGTCGACGCAAGCACCACCACGGCGGCCGTCGTCGCGGCCGTCACCGCCGCGGCCCACAGGACCAGCCTCCGGGGCACCTGCCCCTGGCCCAGATAGGCGTCCATCGCGTGCCGGGCCATGCGTCCGCAGAACACCCCCTCGGCCACCGCGAGCAGCATGGCGGCCGCGACCAGCAGTTGCCCGCCCGTGCTCACCGGCCGGGCCATCAGCAGCAACCCCAGCCCGAGAACCCCGACCCACACGATCAGATACACCGTGCCGCGTGTGTACAGGTCGACTTTGGCCAGCCCGCTGCGAGCGCTCCACCCCTTCACCCGCACCCCCCATGGTCGTGTCTTCAAAGTCCCGTCTGCCTGGCGGCGTCTGGCACGCACTCCCCCGTAGCCCTACGGGCACGGGAGGTGCCCCCATGCTGCGTTGCGTCAGTCGCCGACGCTCCGCGTGGACTCGTTCCTCCGCCTTGCGATCGCACGCACCAGACGCCGCCAGGCCCGCCCTGCGGGCGGACGACGCTACTTTGAAGACACTCCCTAGCGTCTCGGCTCCCAGCGGAACCACCGCTGCACAGCAAACACCGCAAGCCCCGTCCAGGCCAGTGCGTTCAGCGTGGCACCGAGGAGGTCGGACGTCTGCGCCCCACCCAGCCAGCCGGCCCGTACCAGCTGCATCACCCCCGTCAGCGGCAGCAGTTCGCACACGGAGGCCACCTTCTGCGGCAGCGCCTCCAGCGGTATGAACGGGCCCGAGCCGATCATCGAGACCAGGAACACCGGCAGGGTGGTGATCTGCGCGCTCTCCACGGTCCTGGTGTACGCGGACGTCGCCGCGGCCAGCGCGGTCATCAGCACCGTCCCCGACAGCGCGCCCGCCAGGAGGAGTTCGGGCCGCTCGGGCGCCTTCACCCCGAGCAGCGCGGCCCCGGCGGCGACCATCAGCGCGCACTGCGCGAGCGCCAGGACGGCCGCGGGCAGCGCGATCCCGGTGAGGATCTCCGGATCCGTAGCCTCGCCGGTACGCAGCCGCTTGAGCACGAGCGCCTCGCGCCGGGCCGTGTACGCCGAGACGAGGTTGGAGTAGACGACCAAGATCAGCGTCATCCCGATGCCGCCGGTCATAGCGGCCTCGGCCACACTCATCCCGGTCTCCTCGGGATCCCACGGGTCGAGCGAGACCTTGATCGCCCCGATCATCGCCACGGGCACGAACAACGCCACGAACAGCGCCGAGTGATTGCGTACGAGCAGGGTCAACTCGGCCCGTCCGAGCGCCTTCAGCCGTCCGGAGGCACCCACCTCTTTGGTCCTCATCGGGCGTCCACCAGCCCTTCCTGCTGCTGGGCGATGTCGAGGAAGGCCTCTTCGAGCGTGGCCGACCGGGCGTCGAGCGCTTCCAGCCGTACGTCCGACTCCCGTGCCCACTGCAGCAGTTCACCGAGCGCCTGCTGCAGCCGGTGCGTACGGATCTCGATGCGCCGGCCGTCCGCCGCCGCCCGCAGCGAGAGCGGCAGCCGTCCCGCCGCCACCCCCTCGGGCAGGACGAACCGGATGCGCGCCGGCCGGGCCGCCGTCACCTCGGCGGGGGTGCCCGTGCTCACGATCCGCCCCCGGTGCATGATCGCCAGCCGGTCGGCCAGGGACTCGGCCTCCTCCAGATAGTGCGTCGTCAGCAGCACGGTCGTGCCACCCTCGCGCAGCGCCCGCACCAACTCCCAGGTGTCGCAGCGCCCTTCCGCGTCCAGGCCGGTCGTCGGCTCGTCGAGAAAGAGCACCTCGGGCCGCCCGAGCAGTGCCAGCGCCAGATCCAGCCGCCGCCGCTCGCCGCCCGACAGCTGCTTGACCCGTACGCCGGACCGCTCGCCGAGCTTCACGAGCTCCAGCGCCTCAGTGGTCGGCCGGGCCCCACTCGTGCACCCCGCCCACATCCGGGCCGTCTCGGCCACCGTCAGGTCGGAGGGGAAGCCGCCCTCCTGCAGCATCACGCCGATCCTGGGCCGGACGGCGGCTCGCTCGCGGTACGGATCGTGACCGAGGACCCGCACCCGTCCGCCGTCGGGCGCGGCGAGGCCCTCCAGCAGCTCGACCGTGGAGGTCTTGCCCGCGCCATTGGTCCCGAGCAGGGCGAAGACCTCGCCGCGCGCCACGGAGAAGGAGATGCCGGTCACTGCCTCGAAGCCGCCGGCGTAGGTCCGCCGCAGCTCCTCGGCCTCGATGACGTACTGGTCTCTGGTCATGACTCAAGGCTCGGGCCGGCCGGGTCCGCCCGGCAGTGCGGGCTGTCACCGCTGTCCATGACAAATGTCATCGGGGCCGGTGCATACATGGGCGCATCCGAAGGGCACACACGAACACGAAGAAGGCCCCGGTCATATCGACCAGGGCCTTCACTCTGAGCGGACGACGAGATTCGAACTCGCGACCCTCACCTTGGCAAGGTGATGCTCTACCAACTGAGCCACGTCCGCATTGCTGCCGCTCAGCTCTCACTGGGCGGTGCGTCCACCACTCTACCTGATCCACAACCGTGGCCGGTAAAGCGATGCAGAGCGGGTGACAGGAATTGCACACTGCGCCTTCCCCCTGGAAGGGGGATGTTCTACTACTGAACTACACCCGCACGCTGCGTGAGGTCGGGCCGTGCGGCCTCGCCCCTCGGCGTGCTCCAGACTCTAGCCGAACAGCGGGGGTGCAGTGCAACTCGGATCTGCGAGCGCTCTCGGCCGACCTCTCAACTGGCCTCGCGGAAGGCCGCGTAGACCGCCTTGGGGATCCGTCCGCGGGCCGGCACGTCCATCTTGTTGGACTGCGCCCACGCCCGCACGGCCGCCGGGGCGGGCTCGAGCGAGGTGTGCCGGTAGGAGACGCGGGACTTGTCACGCTTCCCGGCGTTTGTCTGCTTTCGGCCTGCCGCCATGTAGGGGGCCAGCGCCTTGCGCAGTTTCTTTGCATTGGAGGGGTTGAGGTCGATCTCGTACGACTTCCCGTCCAGTGCGAACGCGACCGTTTCCGCCGCTTCTCCGCCGTCGATGTCGTCGGAGAGCGTGACCACTACTCGCTGAGCCACGGATATCGGTCCTTTCCCTGCGGTATCACCGGTTCTGACAGGCGTACCGACATGCGGTGATACCGGATTTCCGGCCGGTGAGGGGCAATGGTGCTTTCCTCTGTATTCCTTTGTACAGCGGTTCGCACTGCATTGTGAAGCCCAGCCAATTACATGCGCGTGTCCGATGCAATGGCGTGCGGGATTCTTTCCCGGGATTTTCCCTGGACGTTCTCCGGATATCTACCCGCGTAGATTTTTCGGGCGGGTACGCTGAGGGAACCGCCCTCGCAACACACCACCGGGAGTGCCCGTGGCACGCGTCGTAGTCGACGTCATGCTCAAGCCCGAGATCCTCGACCCCCAGGGACAGGCAGTTCAGCGCGCACTGCCGCGTCTCGGATTCGACGGAATCTCGGACGTACGTCAGGGAAAGCGCTTCGAGCTGGAGGTGGAGGGGCCGGTCGACGAGGCCGCCCTCGCCCGCATCCATGAGATGGCCGAAACGTTCCTCGCCAACACCGTCATCGAGGACTTCGTCGTAAAGGTGGAATCGTGACCGCTCGTATCGGAGTCGTCACTTTCCCCGGCACGCTCGACGACCAGGACAGCCTGCGCGCCGTCCGCCTCGCGGGCGCCGAGCCCGTCTCGCTCTGGCACCGCGACAAGGACCTCAAGCAGGTCGATGCCGTGGTCCTCGCCGGAGGTTTCTCCTACGGCGACTATCTGCGCGCCGGAGCCATCTCCCGGTTCTCGCCGGTGATGGAGACGATCATCGACCAGGCCAGGGCGGGCATGCCGGTTCTCGGTATCTGCAACGGCTTCCAGATCCTCACCGAATCGCATCTGCTGCCGGGCGCCATGCTCCGCAACAACCATCTGCACTTCATCTGCCGTGAGCAGAAGCTGCGGGTGGAGACGAGCGGGACGGCCTGGACCGCGGACTACACCGACGGTCAGGAGATCCTGATCCCGCTCAAGAACATGGACGGGCGGTACGTCGCCGACGAGCGCGTGCTCGACGAGCTGGAGGCCGAGGGCCGCGTCGCCTTCCGCTACCTGGACTTCAACCCGAACGGCTCGCTGCGTGACATCGCCGGCATCACCAACGCCGCGGGCAATGTCGTCGGCCTGATGCCGCACCCGGAGCACGCCGTCGAGCCGCTCATCGGCACGGGCCGCACCGACGGGCTCGGTTTCTTCACCTCGATCCTCAAGAAGCTGGTCTCCCTGTGAGCGACGCACGCGTGGCCGCCGGGCTGCAGACGAAGAAGCAAGCCGCACCTCTGCGCCGCGCGGGCGGAGAAGCGAAGGAAAGGGCCGCAGCATGAGCCTGGATACGGTCAAGCACGCGGCCGGGACCCCGGACGTCGAGCAGCCCTGGAAGGAACTCGGCCTCAAGCAGGACGAGTACGAGCGTGTCCGCGAGATCCTCGGCCGCCGGCCCACCGGCGCCGAGCTCGCCATGTACTCCGTCATGTGGTCCGAGCACTGCTCGTACAAGAGCAGCAAGGTCCACCTGAAGCAGTTCAGCGAGAAGAAGCCCGAGAGCGACGCGATGCTCGTCGGGATCGGCGAGAACGCCGGTGTCGTCGACGTCGGCCAGGGCTACGCGGTCACCTTCAAGGTCGAGTCGCACAACCACCCCAGCTACATCGAGCCCTACCAGGGCGCGGCCACCGGCGTCGGCGGCATCGTCCGCGACATCCTCGCGATGGGCGCCCGCCCGGTCGCGGTCGTCGACCCGCTGCGCTTCGGCGCCGCCGACCACCCCGACACCAAGCGTGTCCTGCCGGGTGTCGTCGCGGGCATCGGCGGCTACGGCAACTGCCTGGGCCTGCCGAACATCGGCGGCGAGGTCGTCTTCGACGAGTGCTACCAGGGCAATCCGCTGGTCAACGCGGGCTGTATCGGCGTGATGAAGCACGAGGACATCCACCTCGCGCAGGCGTCGGGCCCCGGCAACAAGGTCATCCTGTACGGCGCCCGCACGGGCGGCGACGGCATCGGCGGCGTGTCCGTCCTGGCGTCGGAGACCTTCGAGTCGACCGGTCCCGCCAAGCGCCCCGCCGTCCAGGTCGGCGACCCCTTCCAGGAGAAGCTCCTCATCGAGTGCACGCTCGAGATCTTCAAGGAGCAGCTGGTCGCGGGCATCCAGGACCTCGGCGGCGCCGGTCTGTCCTGCGCCACCTCCGAACTGGCGAGCGCCGGTTCCGGGGGTATGCGCGTCGAGCTCGACACCGTCCCGCTGCGTGATGCGACCCTCTCGCCCGAGGAGATCCTCATGAGCGAGTCGCAGGAGCGCATGTGCGCGATCGTCGAGCCCGGCAAGGTCGACCGCTTCATGGAGATCTGCGAGAAGTGGGACGTCATCGCCACCGTCATCGGTGAGGTGACCGAGGGCGAGCGGCTGGAGATCTTCTGGCACGGCGAGCAGATCGTCGACGTACCGCCGCGGTCCGTCGCGCACGAGGGCCCGACGTACCACCGTCCGTACGCCCGTCCGCAGTGGCAGGACGCGCTGCAGGCCGACGACGCGAACAAGCTGCCCCGGCCGGCGGGCTCCGAGGAGCTGCGTGAGCAGGTCCTCGCCCTGGTCTCCTCGCCGAACCAGGCGTCGAAGTCCTGGATCACCGATCAGTACGACCGTTTCGTGCAGGGCAACACCGTGCTGGCCCAGCCCGAGGACGCGGGCATGATCCGGATCGACGCGGAGTCGAACCTGGGTGTGGCCATGGCGACCGACGGCAACGGCCGGTACACCAAGCTCGACCCCTATACGGGCGCGCAGCTCGCGCTGGCGGAGGCGTACCGCAATGTCGCCGCCTCCGGTGCCAGGCCGCTCGCCATCTCGGACTGCCTGAACTTCGGCTCGCCCGAGGACCCGGACGTCATGTGGCAGTTCGCCGAGGTCACCCGCGGCCTCGCGGACGGCTGCCTGCAGCTCGGCACCCCGGTCACCGGCGGCAATGTCTCCCTCTACAACCAGACCGGCGAGGTCGCGATCCACCCGACGCCCGTCGTGGCCGTCCTCGGTGTCATCGACGACGTCAACCGCCGCACCCCGATCGCCTTCGCGGAAGAGGGCCAGCTCCTCTACCTGCTCGGCGACACGCGTGAGGAGTTCGGCGGCTCGGCCTGGTCCCAGGTGATCCACGACCACCTCGGCGGACTGCCGCCGGCCGTGGACCTGGACCGCGAGAAGCTGCTCGGCGAGATCCTGATCTCGGCCTCCCGCGACGGCATGATCGACGCGGCGCACGATCTGTCGGACGGCGGCCTGATCCAGGCGGTAGTCGAGTCGTGCCTGCGCGGCGGCACGGGTGCGCGGCTGATCGTCCCGGACGGGCTCGACGCCTTCACCTTCCTGTTCAGCGAGTCGGCCGGCCGTGCGGTCGTGTCCGTCCCGCGCAGCGAGGAGCTCCGCTTCAACGACATGTGCGGGGCGCGGGGTCTGCCCGTGACACGTATCGGTGTCGTGGACGGGGACGAAGTGGATGTGCAGGGCGAGTTCAGCATCGCGCTGAGCGAGCTCCGTACGGCTCACGAGGAGACCATCCCGGGTCTGCTGGTCTGACGCACAACTGCTGTGGGAGCCCCCGTCCGGACCCTTTCGGGCGGGGGCTTTCGCGGCCTGTGCGGCTGTCGTACCCACCCTTTACTGTCGGTCTCATGCCACCGGCCAAGAAGCGCACCCGCAGCTACGACTCCGCCAAGATCCGCGGCGCCGTTCTCGCCCAGTTCGCGCACGTACAGCGCGCGGTCGGCACTCTCACGCCCGAGCAGCTCGCTCTGCCCACCCGGCTCGGGGACTGGACGGTGCGTGACCTGGCGGGGCACATCGCCATGGCGGTCGACACGGTCGTGCGGACCTACGCGAACCCCGCGCCCGCCGCGGTGGAAGTCGAACTGCTGGACTGGCCGTTCGCGACGGCCAAGCACGCCGGGAGCGTCTCCGAGGACACCAAGAAGATCGCGGCGATTGCCGAGCCCCCGGAGCTGTACGCCCGGACCGCGGCCCGGCTCGCCGAGCTGCTGGCCATCGCCTCCGACGACCGGCTGCTCGCCGCCCGCGTCGGCGCGATGCGGTTCGGCGACTACCTGGTCACCCGTACCGTCGAACTCATCGTCCACACCGACGACTTGAACGACGCCACCGGGCTCGGCATCCCCTGCGACCGGCAGGCGCTCGCCACCTGCACCCGGCTGCTCGCCGACGCGCTCGCGGTGAAGGCACCGGGCGCATCCACCGAGGTACGGGTGCCGCCGTTCGCCGTCGTGCAGTGCGTCGAGGGCCCCCGGCACACCCGGGGCACCCCGCCCAATGTCGTCGAGACCGATCCGCTGACCTGGATCCGTCTCGCCACCGGGCGTACGGGATGGGCCGAGGCGCTCCACGCGGCGAAGGTCAGCGCGAGCGGCGAGCGTGCCGATCTCTCGGGGTTGCTCCCGATCCTGGGCTGAACGCGGCAGGGGGAAGGCGAGGGGGGTGTGGGGGAACCAGAGCCACAGCAGGCCCGTCAGATCGGTATGCGCAACCAGCTGAGCATTCCTGTCACCGCCCTGGCGCTGCTCGCCCTCGCGGCCTGCGGCACGGAAACGGGTTCCGGATCCGGCACCGGCGACGCCGGCGCGTCGGTCTCGACCGATGTGCCGCTCACCGGCGTCCACTGGTCCGTCGACAGCGTGACCGTCGACGGGAAGAAGTCCGCTGCCCCCGAGGGCGCGCATGTCGAGATCACCTCCAAGGGCCGCGCCCAGGGCAGCTACGGCTGCAACGGCTTCGGCGCCGACGTGAAGGTCGCCGGCGACACGATCACCGTGGGCAATGCCGTGCAGACCGAGATGGCCTGCGACAAGGGCCGCATGGCCTTCGAAGACGCGCTGCGGGCCGCCTTCTCCGGCAAGCTCAAGGCGAAGATCACAGACGGGAAGCTCACCCTGACCACCGACAAGGGCGACTCCATCGCCCTCAGCGCCCAGAAGCCGGCTCCGCTGGTGGGCACCAAGTGGACCGTGAACTCCCTGGTGACCGGCGACACGGCGTCCTCGATGCCCGCCGGCACGGAGAAGAACGCGTACATGACCTTCGCCAAGGACGGTTCCGTACGCGGCAGCCTCGGCTGCAACACCTTCACCAGTACCGCGAAGATCTCCGGCTCCACGATCACCTTCGACCGGCTCGCCACCACCCGGAAGATGTGCACCGGCACGGCGGCGATGGTGGAGAGCCACCTGCTGAAGGTCCTCAAGGGCAAGGTGACGTACAAGATCGACTACCGCACTCTGTCCCTGACCGCGGAGAACGGCAAGGGACTGGCCGCGACGTCGACGCCCGCCCGGTTGGAGAAGTGATCAGCCGGGTCCGGGAGCGCGCCAGGTGTGACATGGGCAACCCCGATGTTGCCCCTGGCTCCCGCGCAGCGGGTTCCCCGCAGACGAATCCCGGCCTTCCCGGTGCCGAGGAGCGGGGGCTGCCGGTCGCGGCGACAGGTCGCGCCTACGACGCGGGCCAGGTCAACGCGTCGGCGCTCCGGCAGCGTGACGGTCCGGTCACCAAGAGACGCATGGTCGAACAGCGCGCCGGACCATCCTCCGCGCGAGTCCCCTGCGTATCCCCAATTCGGACCAGTGGTCGATCTCGCCTACACTCGGTGCCGTGCCACGTGGTGACGGACGACTCAACCACGACCTGCTCCCCGGTGAGAAAGGCCCCCAGGACGCTTGCGGCGTCTTCGGTGTCTGGGCCCCGGGCGAAGAGGTCGCGAAGCTCACTTACTTCGGGCTCTACGCCCTCCAACATCGAGGCCAGGAATCCGCGGGAATCGCGGTGAGCAACGGCTCCCAGATCCTCGTCTTCAAGGACATGGGCCTGGTCTCCCAGGTCTTCGACGAAACCTCTCTCGGTTCCCTCAAGGGTCATATCGCGGTCGGTCACGCCCGCTACTCGACCACGGGCGCCTCCGTGTGGGAGAACGCCCAGCCGACCTTCCGGGCCACCGCCAACGGCTCGATCGCGCTCGGCCACAACGGAAACCTCGTCAACACCGCCCAGCTCTCCGAGATGGTCGCTGCTCTCCCCAAGGAGAACGGCCGGTCCACTCAGGTCGCCGCGACCAACGACACCGATCTGGTCACCGCCCTCCTCGCGGGCCAGGTCGACGGCGACGGCAAGCCGCTCACCATCGAGGCGGCCGCCGCCAAGGTGCTGCCGGATGTGCTGGGCGCGTTCTCGCTGGTCTTCATGAACGAGAGCACCCTGTACGCCGCCCGCGACCCGCAGGGCATCCGCCCGCTCGTCCTCGGCCGCCTGGACCGCGGCTGGGTCGTCGCGAGCGAGTCCGCCGCCCTCGACATCTGCGGCGCCACTTATGTTCGCGAGATCGAGCCGGGCGAGCTCATCGCCATCGACGAGAACGGCCTCCGCACCTCCCGCTTCGCAGAAGCGAAGCCCAAGGGCTGTGTCTTCGAGTACGTCTACCTGGCTCGCCCCGACACCGACATCGCCGGCCGGAACGTCTATCTCTCCCGTGTGGAGATGGGCCGCAGGCTCGCCAAGGAGGCCCCGGTCGAGGCCGATCTGGTGATAGCGACACCCGAGTCCGGCACCCCCGCCGCCATCGGTTACGCCGAAGCCAGCGGCATCCCCTACGGCTCCGGCCTGGTGAAGAACGCCTACGTCGGCCGCACCTTCATCCAGCCGTCCCAGACCATCCGCCAGCTCGGCATCCGCCTCAAGCTGAACCCCCTCAAGGAAGTCATCCGGGGCAAGCGCCTGGTCGTCGTCGACGACTCGATCGTCCGCGGCAACACCCAGCGCGCCCTGGTCAAGATGCTCCGCGAGGCCGGCGCCGCCGAGGTCCACATCCGGATCTCGTCCCCGCCGGTGAAGTGGCCCTGCTTCTTCGGCATCGACTTCGCCACCCGCGCCGAGCTGATCGCCAACGGCATGACGATCGAGGAGATCGGCAGCTCGCTGGGCGCGGACTCGCTCTCGTACATCTCCATCGACGGCATGATCGAGGCGACCACCATCGCCAAGCCGAATCTGTGCCGCGCCTGCTTCGACGGCGAGTACCCGATGGATCTTCCCGATCCCGAGCTGCTCGGTAAGCAGCTTCTGGAGACCGAGCTGGCGGGCGGTTCCGATGCCGCCGACGCGCTCCGTCGTCCGTAACCCCCGCAGTACGACACGAAAGCTCCCAGCAATGACCGCTGAATCTTCCGAGCGTGCTGAGCACGCGGGCACCGGTGCCAGCTACGCGGCCGCGGGCGTCGACATCGAAGCGGGCGACCGCGCCGTCGAGCTGATGAAGGAGTGGGTGAAGAAGACCCGGCGCCCCGAGGTTCTCGGCGGCCTCGGCGGTTTCGCCGGTCTCTTCGACGCCTCCGCCCTCAAGCGGTACGAGCGCCCGCTGCTCGCCTCCGCCACCGACGGTGTCGGCACGAAGGTCGATCTCGCCCGCAGGATGGGTGTGTACGACACGATCGGCCACGACCTCGTCGGCATGGTCGTCGACGACCTGGTCGTCTGCGGCGCCGAGCCGCTCTTCATGACCGACTACATCTGCGTCGGCAAGGTCCACCCCGAGCGGGTCGCCGCCATCGTCAAGGGCATCGCCGAAGGCTGTGTGCTGGCGGGCTGCGCCCTGGTCGGCGGCGAGACCGCCGAGCACCCCGGCCTTCTCGGCGAGGACGACTTCGATGTCGCGGGCGCCGGTACGGGCGTGGTCGAGGCCGACCACCTGCTGGGCGCGGATCGTATCCGTACGGGTGACGCGGTCATCGCGATGGCGTCTTCCGGCCTTCACTCCAACGGGTACTCGCTGGTCCGCCATGTCCTGTTCGAGCGGGCCAAGATGTCCCTGGACCAGCAGGTCGAGGAGTTCGGCCGGACGCTGGGCGAGGAACTGCTCGAGCCCACCAAGATCTACTCGCTGGACTGCCTGGCGCTCACCCGGACCACCGAGGTGCACGCTTTCAGCCATGTCACCGGCGGCGGTCTTGCCAACAACCTCGCCCGGGTGATCCCGGACAATCTGCACGCGGTCGTCGACCGGTCGACCTGGACCCCCGGCGCCGTCTTCGATCTCGTCGGCACGGCCGGCGACGTCGAGCGACTGGAGCTGGAGAAGACGCTCAACATGGGCGTGGGCATGATCGCCGTCGTCCCCGAGGAGTCGGTGGACGCGGCGCTGACCACGCTCGCGGACCGCGGCGTCGACGCATGGGTCGCCGGAGAGATCACCGACCGTGGCGAGCGCACCACGGGCGCCGAACTCACCGGCACGTATGCGGACTAAAGGCGCCGCGAGCTGAACAGCACAGAACCCGGTCCGAGGGCAGCCCCGGACCGGGTCGGTGTGTCTAGTGCAACGTCAAGCGCCGCGGCGCTGTTGCGACGACGGACCGGACTCGTCGTCCTCGTCCTCGTCGTCGTTGTACAGATCCGCGTACTGTGCGTACGGGTCGTCTTCCTCGTCGTCGTCCTCGAACGGCTCGCCGTTCGGAGGCTGACTCGAAGTCGATGCGCCCAGCTCGTTGGCCAGACGCGACAGGTCAGTCCCGCCGCTGTTGTACTTCAGCTGGCGGGCGACCTTTGTCTGCTTGGCCTTGGCCCGGCCGCGCCCCATGGCTCGACCCCCTCGGTGACGGGGCTCGACGGCCCCAGAGTCTTGACACGCGTTCATGATTCGGAACGGGCTCTCCGTGGAGAGACCGGTCCGTAGGGCTTCAACGGTACCTGCTTCCGCGGCCATACGGTACGCCGCCCGCATGACGCGCCTCTTCGCAGAACCCGCGAGGAGCCCCGTCCTCGCTGGTCAACTGCGATTTTAACCTGTTCTTGGCAGTCGACCCGCCGACCGGGGTGAGTCTTCTCTCCCGGGGCGGCGGGCCGAGGTCCGGCGAGGATCAGCGGCGGCGGGCTTCCGCCATGCGCTGTTCGGCGATCCGGTCGGCCGCCGCGGCCGGCGGAATGCCGTCGTCCTTCGCACGTGCGAATATTGCAAGCGTGGTGTCGAAGATCTTCGCGGCCTTCGCCTTGCAGCGGTCGAAGTCGAAGCCGTGCAGCTCGTCGGCGACCTGGATCACGCCACCGGCGTTCACCACGTAGTCGGGGGCGTAGAGGATCCCGCGGTCCGCGATGTCCTTCTCCACGCCCGGGTGCGCGAGCTGGTTGTTGGCCGCGCCGCAGACGACCTTCGCGGTGAGCGCGGGCACGGAATCGTCGTTCAGGGCGCCGCCGAGCGCGCAGGGGGCGTAGACGTCCAGGCCCGCCGTGCGGATCAGGGCGTCCGTGTCCGCGACGGCCGTGACCTGCGGGTGCTTGTCGAGGATCCGGCGTACGGACTCCTCACGCACATCCGTGATCACGACCTCGGCGCCGTCCTTGAGCAGATGCTCGACCAGATGGTGGCCGACCTTGCCGACGCCCGCGATGCCGACCTTGCGGCCGTGCAGCGTCGGGTCGCCCCACAGGTGCTGGGCCGAGGCCCGCATGCCCTGGAAGACGCCGTAGGCGGTCAGCACGGAAGAGTCGCCGGCACCGCCGTTCTGGGGCGAGCGCCCGGTGGCCCAGCGCGTCTCGCGGGCCACGACGTCCATGTCCGCGACATACGTACCGACGTCGCAGGCGGTGACATAACGGCCACCGAGAGAGTCCACGAACCGGCCATAAGCCAGCAGCAGCTCATCAGTCTTGATCGTTTCGGGGTCACCGATGATCACGGCCTTGCCGCCGCCGTGGTCGAGCCCGGCCATGGCGTTCTTGTACGACATCCCCCGGGAGAGGTTCAGCGCGTCGGCAACGGCCTCTTCCTCGGACGCGTACGGATAGAAACGGGTGCCGCCGAGGGCAGGGCCCAGGGCGGTCGAGTGGATGGCGATGACGGCTTTCAGCCCGGAGGCGCGGTCCTGGCACAGCACGACTTGCTCGTGGCCGCCCTGGTCCGATCGGAACAGGGTGTGCAGGACGCCGTCGGTCACATCGGTCACGGTGGTGACTCCCAAGTACGAAGCGGCGGATGCGGACCTTCCTGTGGGTGGGGAAGGCCCAGTTGGGACAGAGGGTAAGTCCTACGCGCGCGTAGATCCGACCCAGTGCTGAGGATCACCCCCTGGCGGAGTACCGGCGTGGAAGGATTTGCCCCATGCCAGCGCTGTCCTCGGTCCTTGTCCCGTATGCGGCCTACCTGCGGGTGTACGAGCCGCTGGCGGCCTTTCCCGAGCCGGAGCGTGGCCACTGGGCCCGCTACGCCCGCCGGGAGCGCACCCCCACCGCGCAGGACGAACTACGGAGATCGCTTGCCGACTTGCTGCCCACACCGCCGGTCCCGGTGCCGGTCCACGAGAGCGGTGACGCCTTCGTCACGGAGGTGGACGGGGTGGTCTGCGTCTGCCCGTGGCGGACGCGGCTGCGCGGCTGGCTGGCGCTGGAGGAACTGGCGGAGCAGCTGCCCGCGCCGCTGCTCGACGCGGCGCTGCCCCCGGTGGTGCGCGGGCAGGCGGCCGCGGACTACGAGCAGTGGCGCGAGCGCAACCCCGACGCGCGGCCGTGGATCAGGACGGCGGTCTGGCAGGTGCCGGTGCGCTGGTTCGCGCTCTTCTCGGACGACGAGCGCCAGTACGAGCCGGCCGGGCCCGCGGCGGCCGTGCTGCGCTACCGGACGCCGATGGTGCAGGCCAGGCGGCGGGTGGCGCGGGCGCTGAAGACGCTGCGGGAGACGCTCGACGAGGGGCGGCTGACCGAGGGCCTGGTAGATGTGGGGCGGTGGCTGGAGGAATTCCATCCGCGTTCCCTGGTCGAGCTGGACTACGGCGGCCTGGTGCACGCGCTGACAGGACCGCAGCTCGCCGACGACCGGTCGGCCGCGGATCTGGCCGAGGGGATCGCCGCGCTGCGGGCCGGGGACGGCGAGGGCGCGGGCGAGGCGTACGCGCGCCTTGTGGATCGCTGGCGGGCCGTGAGGGACCTTCAGTTCGCCAACTGAGCGTTTCTGGGGACCATTGAGCCTCATGGAAGCCATCGGTCCAGGACGTAGGTCCCTATCCGGGCCTTTGTCTCAAGCGTGACGGACGGCACTTACTGCGCTCTTGCGCCCATCACCTACCCTCGTGTCAAAATAGGACAAGGAGTCCGGGGAGGGCTCCTTCCGTCCAACTATGGGCGGAATACTCGGCATTGCGCTCTACGGGGGGTCTGACGACTCCTGATCGCTCTGTGACTGATCGTCACTGTGACGTGACTGTCCGCTATGGCATGGTCCATCGGCCTTCCGCCGCTGTTGGACACTCAGAGGGCAATTCCGTCGGTTTGGCCGACGTGGCTGGACAGATGGTGTAGTTGTAGTGCCGAGGACAAGCCGTTCGTCCTATAACCGACTCGGCCCGCGTCCGCCATTTCGGGCAACGCGGGTCAAGGTGCAGAATTTAGAGGAAAGAACCGAGAAGGTTCGGTTCTCCCGAGGAGGCCGCTCATGACCGCTCGCACCCCTGATGCCGAGCCGCTGCTGACCCCGGCTGAGGTTGCCACGATGTTCCGCGTGGACCCGAAGACGGTGACCCGCTGGGCGAAGGCAGGCAAGCTCACGTCCATCCGCACGCTCGGTGGACATCGTCGGTATCGCGAGGCTGAGGTCCGCGCACTGCTTGCGGGTATTCCGCAGCAGCGCAGCGAGGCCTGAACACCCCATTTGATCGGGCATTTCCGGGACCCCCATCCCGGTAAGCCCCCCTATAGCTCCACATGACGGGCGTCTGCCCCAACGGACACCTTCGTCATTGATCGCGCTGGACTCCGCCGGGTCCAGCGCGATTTTTTTTGTGCCCGGGGAGGTGTGGCGGGTGGCCGGCCGGGGGACCCTGGGGGCCCGATGGCCGGAAGGGTGGGGAGGTGCTCGGAAGGTGGTGCAATTGCACATATTAAATTGGTCGGTTGTAGGCAGGGGGTAAATTCCCCCGTTCGGGAAACCTGTTCGGTGACTCCCGTCACACTGCACGCCTCTTGCCAAAGACGAGCGTGCCGCGCGCGAACTCGCGTGCCAGGGCGTGTTGGTCACTCCGGGGCGGAACCTTCGGCCTCGGGCTGGGGGGTGTCCGCGGAGGGTTCCATGGCGAGCCTCAGGAGGCGATGACAGATCGGGCAGTGCCGAGTGCGGTGCCGATAGCCGGACGCGGCCTTCAGATGGGCGCGCAGAAGCGCCTTGGTCTCGTGCTGCCTCGCTGCGGACGCCGCCATGCACGTCACCTCCGGTGTGTGCCGTCCTCTATGCACTGGGTACCGGTGGCAGATGACGGCGTCAAGACGACGGGGGCACGGCTGGGGCGGGTGTGACGCGAGCGCCACGTGAGTCGGCCGGAGCGGCTGTCGGGGCCGCTGCGCGGGCTTTTCCCCCACCCCGCCCTCCCCCAGACTCCGTCCGGGGGGACCCCCAACCTCCCCGCTCCTCAAACTCCCCCAGACTTCGTCCGGGGGGACCCCCACGGGGCTGAATTATTCAGCCCGTCCGGCGTTTGAGGACATGCGGCCGAAGGTCGCATACGGGGTCCGGGGCGAAGCCCCGTCGGGGTCCGGGGGCTTGCCCCGGTTACGGGAAGGGGCGGGGTGGGGGAAATCCCCCGGACACGACGAAGGCCCGCACCGAACGGCGCGGGCCTTCATCTCACTGCGGTCCTGACGGGATTTGAACCCGCGGCCTCCACCTTGACAGGGTGGCGAGCACTCCAAACTGCTCCACAGGACCAGGTTTCGCAGCCGGTGCCACGCGGCGGAGCCGCAAATTGCTGCTGTCGTTGGCTGCGAGAGAGACTGTACAGCAGCTCAGTGGGTGCGGTCGAACTCGATGCAAGCCGCCCCGCCGCGTCACGGCGCCGCCGCGTCGATCGCCTTGACGATGCGCTTGTCGGAGACCGGATACGCCGTGCCCAGCGCGTGCGCGAAGTAGCTGACCCGCAGCTCCTCGATCATCCAGCGGATGTCCAGGACCTCCTGCGGGACCGGCCGGCCCTGCGGCATCTGCTCCAGCAGCCAGGCGTACTCGTCCTGCATCTCGTGGACCTTCTCCATGCGCGTCGTGTCCCGCTGGACGGCCGTCGGCATCTGCTGGAGGCGGCGGTCCACGGCCACCAGATAGCGCATCAGGTCCGGCAGCCTGCGCAGGCCGGTCCTGGTGACGAAACCGGCCGGCATGAGGGCCGCCAGCTGTTCGCGGACGTCCTGGACGTTGTTGACCAGCGTCAGGCTGTTCGTCGCCTTCAGGCGGCGCTCACAGGCCTGCCAGGCGGCCAGGATCTGCTGGACCTGTCCTACGGTCCGTACGGTCGCGTCGACGAGATCGGCACGCACCTTGTCGTACAGCTTGCGGTACGACTCCTCGTCCCAGGCCGGCCCGCCATGGTCGGCGATCAGCTTGTCCGCCGCGGCCATCGCGCAGTCGTCGAAGAGCGCCTGGATCGAGCCGTGCGGATTGCGTGACAGCGCCAGCTTCTGCTGGTTGGTCAGCTTGTCGGAGGCGAACTTGGCAGGGTTCACGGGGATGTTGAGCAGGATCAGCTTCCGCGTGCCCTGCCACATCGCCTGCTTCTGCTCCGCCTCGGTGTCGAAGAGGCGTACGGAGACGCTCTCGCCGGCATCGACCAAGGCCGGGTAGGCCTTGACCGGTTGTCCGGCGCGACGGGTCTCGAAGACGTGGCTGAGCGTGCCGATCGTCCAGTCGGTGAGGCCCGAGCGTTCGATGGACTCACCCGAGGGGCCCGCGGTCGCCGCCGCGGCCTGGGACAGGGCCTGGCGTGCCTTCGGCTTCAGCTGGAGCTTCAGGGCGTCCAGGTCCTTGCTCTCGGCGAGCTTCTTGCGGCGCTCGTCGATGATCCGGAACGTGATCTTCAGGTGGTCCGGCATCCGGGTCGGATCGAAGTCGTCCGCCGTGACGGGCACGCCGACCATGCGCTGCAGCTCACGCGCCAGCGTGGTGGGCAGCGGCTCCTGGAGCGGTACGGAGCGCTCCAGGAAGGCCTTCGCGTAGTTCGGCGCCGGGACGTAGTGCCGCCGGATCGGCTTCGGCAGGGAGCGGATCAGCTCCATGACGACGTCCTCGCGCAGCCCCGGGATCTGCCAGTCGAAGCCTTCGCTCGTGACCTGGTTCAGCACGTGGAGCGGGACATGGACGGTCACACCGTCCGCGTCCGCGCCCGGCTCGAACTGGTAGGTCACCCGGAACTTCAGCGGACCCTGGCGCCAGGAGTCGGGATAGTCGTCCTTGGTGACCTGCCCGGCCTTCTCGGTCATGAGCATCTCGCGCTCGAAGTCGAGGAGTTCGGGCTCGTCCTGGCGCTTGTGCTTCCACCAGGAGTCGAAGTGCGCGCCGGAGACGACATGTTCGGGCACGCGCTGGTCGTAGAAGTCGAAGAGCGTCTCGTCGTCCACCAGGATGTCGCGGCGGCGGGCGCGGTGCTCCAACTCCTCGACCTCGGTGAGGAGTTTGCGGTTGTCGGCGAAGAACTTGTGGTGCGTACGCCAGTCGCCCTCGACCAGCGCGTTGCGGATGAAGAGATCGCGCGAGGTCTCGGGGTCGATGCGCCCGTAGTTCACCTTGCGCTGGGCGACGATCGGCACGCCGTACAGCGTGACCCGCTCGTACGCCATCACTGCGGCCGCGTCCTTCTCCCAGTGCGGCTCGCTGTAGGTGCGCTTGATCAGATGCTGCGCGAGCGGCTCGATCCACTCGGGCTCCACCCTGGCGTTGACCCGGGCCCACAGCCGGGAGGTCTCGACGAGCTCGGCCGACATGATGAAGCGCGGGGGCTTCTTGAAGAGCGCCGAGCCGGGGAAGACGGCGAACTTGGCGCTGCGTGCGCCCAGATACTCGTTCTTGTCGGTGTCCTTCAGCCCGATGTGCGAGAGCAGACCGGCCAGCAGAGAGGTGTGGACGGACTGCTCGGGCGCGTCCTCCTCGTTGAGGTGGATGCCCATCTGCTTGGCGACGGTACGCAGCTGTGCGTAGATGTCCTGCCACTCGCGGATGCGCAGGAAGTTCAGATACTCCTGCTTGCACATCCGGCGGAAGCTGGAGGAGCCGCGCTCCTTCTGCTGCTCGCGGATGTAGCGCCAGAGGTTGAGGTAGGCGAGGAAGTCGGAGGTCTCGTCCTTGAACCGGGCGTGCTGCTGGTCGGCCTGCGTCTGCTTCTCGGCGGGACGCTCGCGCGGGTCCTGGATGGAGAGCGCGGCCGCGATCACCATGACCTCGCGTACGCAGCCGTTCTTGTCGGCCTCGATGACCATGCGGGCCAGGCGCGGGTCGACCGGGAGCTGGGAGAGCTTGCGGCCGAGCTGGGTGAGCTTCTTCTTGGGGTCCTTCTGCGCCGGGTCGAACGCGCCCAGTTCCTGGAGGAGTTGGACACCGTCGCGGATGTTGCGGTGGTCCGGCGGGTCGATGAAGGGGAACTTCTCGATGTCGCCGAGGCCGGCCGCGGTCATCTGGAGGATGACGGACGCCAGGTTCGTACGCAGGATCTCGGGGTCCGTGTACTCCGGGCGGGACAGGAAGTCGTCCTCGTCGTACAGCCGGATGCAGATGCCGTCCGACGTACGGCCGCAGCGGCCCTTGCGCTGATTGGCGCTGGCCTGGCTGATCCGCTCGATGGGCAGACGCTGGACCTTGGTGCGGTGGCTGTAGCGGGAGATACGGGCGGTGCCCGGATCGATCACGAACTTGATGCCCGGGACCGTGAGGGAGGTCTCGGCGACGTTCGTCGCGAGAACGATCCTGCGCCCGGTGTGCGGCTGGAAGACCCGGTGCTGCTCGGCGTGCGAAAGGCGCGCGTACAGCGGGAGCACCTCGGTGAAGCGGTACTGCTTCTTGTTGAGCGCGTCCGCGGTGTCGCGGATCTCGCGCTCGCCGGAGAGGAAGACGAGGACGTCTCCCATGCCCTCGCCGTGGAGTTCCTCGACGGCGTCGCAGATCGCGGTGATCTGGTCGCGGTCGGATTCCTCGCTCTCGTCCTCCAGGAGGGGCCGGTAGCGGACCTCGACGGGGTACGTACGGCCGCTGACCTCGACGATCGGGGCCTGTGAGAAGTGGCGGGAGAAACGCTCCGGGTCGATCGTCGCGGAGGTGATGATCACCTTGAGGTCGGGGCGCTTGGGCAGCAGCTGGGCGAGATAGCCGAGCAGGAAGTCGATGTTGAGAGACCGCTCGTGGGCCTCGTCGATGATGATCGTGTCGTACGCGCGCAGCTCGCGGTCCGTCTGGATCTCGGCGAGCAGGATGCCGTCCGTCATCAGCTTGACGAAGGTGTCGCCGCCGACCTGGTCGGTGAACCGGACCTTCCAGCCGACCGCCTCGCCCAGGGGGGTGCGCAGCTCCTCGGCGACCCGCTCGGCGACCGTGCGGGCGGCGATCCTCCGCGGCTGCGTATGGCCGATCATGCCGCGTACGCCCCGGCCCAGCTCCAGACAGATCTTCGGGATCTGCGTCGTCTTTCCCGAGCCGGTCTCGCCCGCGACGATCACGACCTGGTGGTCCCGTATCGCCTCCAGGATCACGTCCTTCTTCTGGCTGACCGGAAGCTGCTCGGGGTAGGTGACCTCGGGGACCCGGGTGGCGCGCAGGGCCGTGCGGGCGGAGGACCGCTCGGCTTCGGTGGCGATCTCGTCCAGCACGGCCTGCCGCGCCTCGGGCTTACGGATGCGGCGGGCGCCTTCGAGACGACGGCCGAGCCGGTGGGCGTCGCGGAGTGACGCCCCGGCCAGCAGGGTCTGAAGGTCTGCGAAGGAAGTAGACATACGGAGACCAGGATCGCACCCCCGGGAAAGCGCTGGCGAACGCATTTCCCCCACGAGCCGGTGCAGAACGGAGCAGATCCGTCCAGATCCGAAACCAGGGGAGCATGTCCATGCCGATCGCCGGCGCCGACGGGAGCGGGCGCAGAAGCCGAAGGGCCCGGTCCGTCGGGGACCGGGCCTTTCGGGATCAGGTACCGAGCGCGGGAATGTCCCGATCGCTCAGCACGCCGGAGAAGGCTTGGATCTCATCGACGGCGCCGTGCAGATACTCGCCCCAGCCGTCACCCACGGTGGTCCGTCCGACCTGCAGACCGCCGGTGCTCTTCCAGGCACTACGGAAGGTCGCCGTCGCATCGGCGTTCGTGTACCCGTCCAGGTAGAGACGGACCTGGTCGGTGGCGTCGTCGTAGACGATCGCCAGCCGCTGCCCCGGTCCTTCGCCACCGTCCGGCGACGCGATCGAGGCGACGACGGTCTCCGGTGCATCGGGCGCGTCCGCGTGCGTCATGACCAGCTGCCAGCGGTACTCGGCAGGCACGTACCGCAGCTTGAAAGCATTGGCATGCTGACCGGCCTGCGAGAGTACGGTCATCGGCCCGGCAGGTTCCCGGTCGGTGAGGCGCACCCGTACGGCGAGGGTGAAGCTGTCGCTCGTGTCGACGACGGGGTTCTTGGTGGCGGCGTACCCGTCGTTTCCGTCGAGCTCCAGATGCCCCTTGCCGTTCAGCGGCGACGGCGCGGGTACGCAGTCCGGGTCCAGCAGATCGCACTCCTGCGCCTCGGTGAAGATGGACGAGCCACCGCCGAGCCGCAGCTCCTGCCCGCCTTGCTCCTCCGGGGACGCGCCATCCGTGGCCGATTCCAGAGACCAGTGGCCGGTGGACTGGGCAGCACGACCGGCCAGCCGCGTCAGTTCTTCCGGCACGACGACCCGGTCGTACACCCGCACGTCCCCGATTTCGCCCTGCCAGCGGTTGCGGTAGCCGTCCTTCCCGCGCGCTCGCCCGATCTGCAGGTTCCCGTTCTCGGCCCAGGGGGTGGCCTTGGCGGCCGTGCCGGTCTCGTGGCCGTTGACGTAGAGCCGTGCGGTGCCGGTCTCGGCGTCGTACAGCCCGAGGACATACGCCCATTCACCGGCCTCGGGCGCGCCGCCGCTGATCTTCGTACCGCCGATCTCGAATGACCAGACCGGGGCGCCAGCGGGCGTACGAAGGCCGAGGGTGAAGCCTGGACCCGTCGTCCCGGCGTCCTGGCTGACCACGGGCATGGCGAGGTCGGTCCGCTCGGGACGAACCCAGCCGCCGACACCGAAGGTCTTTCCGGGCGGGACGACGGTGGCGTTCGGGGTCAGGAAGCCGCGACTCGAGCCGTCGAGCCTGGCGGTGCTTGTCAGCCCGGTGCCACTGGGCGCGGCGGAGCCGAAGGCGACTCCCGTCCCAGCCCGCGCTGCGGGGCCGCTCTCCGCCGCGGCGGTACGGGAGCCGGTCGCGTCGGCGAGCTTCCACCGCGCGACAGGGGCACGCCCGTTGTTCACGAGGAAGGTGTAGGTGGTCGGCCCGGCCCGGCGACCGGACCGGTCAACTGGATACACCTCGAGCCGGTCAGGGCCCGACCGCAGGGGGAGGTGCCTGATGGTCACCGGCCCACCAGGAGTGTCGGGCTTGGCTGAGTCGTAAGGACCGCCCAGGAAGCCGTACTTGTACTCGACGACATCGTCGGAGGGGGAGTCCACGTGGAAACTGCCGTAGACGCCTACGCCGTCCCTCCAGACCTCGGCCGGATAGTCGGTCGACGTCACGGTGGCAGGGAGGGGGCTCTCGTTGTCGAACACGAACCGGCAGGGCGCACCCTCGCCGTCGGAGCTCCAGGGCGACCAAGCTGTGCCGTCGGAAGCACGCACTCGCCACGAGATCGGTGTGTCCGCCGGAATGTCGCTGGGTACTTGCCACCGTTGCACGCTGCCGGAGAGCGACTGGTAGCTGGGTGAGAACGACCTGCGCTGCTCCTCCCCCTGAGCGTCCTGCCACCACATCTCGAATTCGGCCGTGAGCATGACTGCGACGGGCGGAACGGCGTCAGGATCGCGCAGCACGGCCGTGAGAACGGGCGGTTGGCCCACGTACTGCGCGTCGGCACCGGTGGCGCAGGCCTTGAAGTCGGTCTTGAGCTCGCTGATCAGCGGCTGCGAAGGTGGTTGATTGTCCGCGGCAGCCGCCGTCCCCGGCCCGGCCATGATCCCCAGAGTCGAGACGGCCACCGCCGCCATCGCTCTGCCCCGCATTCGTCTTCCCAAGATGTGCCCCTCCCCTATGGCGCCCGCCCGGTGGCGGGCCGCAGGAGCGTAACAAGGGTCACTGACAGAGCAGAGTGAGTTTCCGCAGCTCCCGGCACACGGAGAAAGCCCCGGTCCGCACAGGATCGGGGCTTTCGGGTTGTGGCTGGGGCCGGGGTCGAACCGGCGACCTATCGCTTTTCAGGCGATCGCTCGTACCAACTGAGCTACCCAGCCACGCAGCTCTTACGAGCCGCAGCGGTCCTGACGGGATTTGAACCCGCGGCCTCCACCTTGACAGGGTGGCGAGCACTCCAAGCTGCTCCACAGGACCAAGCAATGTGCGAGCACGAGTCTCGCACACAGTAATGCGTGCCCCCAACGGGATTCGAACCCGTGCTACCGCCTTGAAAGGGCGGCGTCCTGGGCCACTAGACGATGAGGGCTAAGGGCCCACCTGGGCGCTTTGCAGCGCGTCGGGGACGTGAGAAGCATATGGGATGCGGGGAGCTATCGCCAAAACGGTTTACGGCGGCCGGCCCGCGGCGGAGCCGCCGGTGTCAGCGTCTCCCCGGGGACAACGCCGTCGGGGACGGCGAGGAGACGCTCGGGGATGGGGTCGCGCCCGGGTGGTTCTCCTCCGGGAGATGGCGGCTGACCTCGGCCGTCGCCAGGCCCAGGCCGCCCAGCGTGATCTCGTCCCACGCCTGCAGCCGTCTCGTCGTACGGTCCACATAGAGGACAGACGCGCGCACCTTCTCCGGCTCCCGGTTCTGTACGGCGCGCAGACCGCCACCGCCCGTCGAGCCCTCGATCTTCAGGCGGGTGCCGTGCGGGAGCACCTCCGTCTCGCGGTGGTGGACATGGCCTGCCAGCGCCAGCGGGACCACGCCGTCGGTCTCGCGGGCGGCGACCGGGTTGTGGGTGACCGCGATGTCGACGGGGGTGCCCGCGCGGGACTGGTCGCGCAGGGCGGACGCCAGGCGAATGCCCGCCATCCGTTCGGCCGGGTCGCCCTCGGCGACGATCGAGCGGTCCGGGGTGAACTGGGGGTCGCCGATGCCCGCGATGCGCAGGCCCGCGACCGTGACAGCGCGGCCGTCGTCGAGGACGTGCACGTTCTTCAGGTGGGAGAGATACGTCTGCGTGGTGTTGGAGTCGTGGTTGCCGCGGACCCAGACATAGGGCGCGCCGAGATCAGGAATCGGGTCGAGAAAGCCGTTCTCGGCGGCGGTGCCGTGGTCCATGGTGTCGCCGGAATCGATGATCACGTCGATGCCGTACTGCTCGACGAGCGAGCCGATGATGTGCCACGCCGCCGGGTTGAGGTGGATGTCGGAGACGTGCAGCACCCGCATCGTGCTGGGATCCGGCTGGTAGGCCGGCAGGGTGGAGGTCGCGTCGTACAGCTTGGTGACATTGGTGACCAGGCGCGCCAACTCCTGCTGGTAGACGTCGAATTCCGTGACGATGGAGCGTGCGTTGCCGACGACGGAGGGGGCGCTGGACAGGAGCCCGGAGAACTTCGGCTCCAGGACGGACTTCGGGTTCCAGGTGGCGTACGCGCAGACGCCGGACCCGGCCAGCAGGGCGAGCGCGAGGCCGCCGGCGGTGAGGGCGCGGCGCGGGCGGCGGTAGACCGCGAGGCCCAGTGCGGTCGCGCCGGAGACGGCAGCGACACAGGAGCGGACGGCCAGCTCGGTGGTGCCGTCGGTCACGTCGTGGACGACCTCGTCCTGGAGGCCGGAGAGGCGTTCGGGGTGTTCGACAAGAGCCTGGGAGCGGAGCGGATCGAGCTGGTCGACATCGACGTCGAGGCGGACGGGGGCGACATGCGAGTCGAGCTCCAGTGCCCCCAGCGGCGAGACGTTGATCTTCGTACCGCCGGAGAAGGACGGGCGCAGGGTCATGGTCGTGTCCATCGGGCCGACCGGTGTGCGGACGCTGCCGACGATCAGGAGCCCGAGCCAGGCGCCGAGGAGGACCACGGCGGTGAGGCCGAGGGCACGGGTCCAGGGGTGCGGGCTGGGGACCAGGGTGCTGGTGGGTCCGGTGTTGCGTGAGCGGTAGAGGCGCTGGAGCCGGGTGTGCGGTGTGCGGATCGAGGTGAGCGCTGCGCGGATCGATCGGGTCGGTTCCGGGGCTTCGCGGGCCATTGGTCCCGTATGCCCAGTCCGGCGGGCGGCCATGCCGGGGCGACCGCCCGGTCGGCGTACGTGACAATGGCCACGTGCTGGAGATGACGCGCGAGGAGTTCGAGGAACTGGTCGCCGAGGCCCTGGACAGGATCCCGCCGGAGCTGACACGGCTGATGGACAACGTCGCGGTGTTCGTCGAGGACGAGCCCGCCGCCGACGACCCCGAGCTGCTCGGGCTCTACGAAGGGACTCCGCTCACCGACCGCGGCGAGTGGTACGCGGGCGTGCTGCCGGACCGGATCACCATCTACCGCGGGCCGACGCTGCGGATCTGCGAGAGCCGCGAGGACGTGGTCGAGGAGACGGAGATCACCGTCGTGCACGAGATCGCCCATCACTTCGGGATCGATGACGAGCGGCTTCACGCGCTGGGCTACGGATGAGCCACCCGGACCACTCGCACCGCCCGTCCTCCGAGGCCGTCGATCCGGATGTCGATCTCCATGTGCCCGCGCAGCGAGACGGGGCCGCGGGCAGGCGCACGTGGCCGGTGCTCGCCGTCATCTCGGCGGGCGGCATGACGGGATCGCTGGCGCGGTACGGGGCAACTCTGCTGTGGCCGGCGGCGCCGGGCGCGTTCCCGTGGACCGTCTTCTGGGTGAACGTGTTGGGCTGCGCGCTGATCGGAGTGCTGATGGTCCTGGTCGGCCGTGGTGGCAGGCCAGCGCATCCGCTGGTGCGGCCGTTCCTCGGCGTGGGCGTACTCGGCGGCTTCACCACCTTCTCGGCGTACGCGCTGGACCTCTTCAAGCTCCTCGAACGCGACGAGGTGGGCATGGCGTTCGCCTACGCGGCGGGGACGGTCGTGGGGGCTCTGGGCGCGGTGTGGCTGGGGGCCTCGGCGACGCGGGCGGTCGTGGCGCGGACGGTCGCCAAGTGAACTGGTGCTCCACGTATTCGTACGAGATGCCGCGCCGGGCCGAGGGCGGCCGGACGCTTCCGGCGGCCGCGAATACGGGTGCGTCGCTGCTGGTGGGGCTCGGATCGGTGTCCCTGGGCGCGGAGTTGACGCGCGGGCCGGTGGCCCAGGTGGGCGCCTGGGGGGTGTCGGCCTTGTAGCGCGGGGCGTGTCCCTTGTGGGGCACGGGGAGTTGGGCAGTGAGACCCGTCTCGTTTCCCGTGCTCCGGAGGTGCTGCTCGTGCGCCAGTTGTCCGCCCCAGGCCGTTTGGCTGTGTGGATCGCCACTTCGCTGGCGCTCGCAGCCTCGGCAGGCTGTATGAGCGTGAGCGACGACGAGGGCGGGAAGCCGGTGCCCCGTTCGACCGCGGACCGGAACGGGACGGTGGCCGATTCGGACGGCGGGCACGTCGCGCCGGGCGGGCGGCATGCCGACGGCGGCCGCGACGGCTCGGACGCGCCCGGCGGCAAGGACGCGGACGGCAAGGGGGCATCGCCGAAGCCGAGCGCCTCGGTGGGGCCCGCGGCGAAGCCGACGCGGGGCGGGCCCGGGCCCAAGCCGCCGGGGCTGCCGCAGCCGACGCGCGGCGGGATGTCCCCTTCCGAACCGCCGTCGCCGCCGCAGCCGTCGCCGTCCGAGCCGCCACCGGAGAGCCCCACGCCGCCGCCGAGCGAGCCCACCGACCCGCCCTCGGCGTCGTCGGCGCCGGAGGTGCGCGCGGGGGCGATGCGGGCGGCCGAGAGGTGGCGGATGCGGGGCGAACCGACGGCGTCTCCGCAGGTGGGACCCATGTAGGGCGCGTCCGGATGTCTGTGTAACCGGAGTCACTCGGACGCGGTTTGCCATTTGTGGGGGAGGGTGCGTATGGTTATAGATCGTTTGATCCCATTGCCCGGCGCCGAAAAAGAAGAGCGCCGCGTGGCGCGTACTCTCCCTTGCCGTGGCTGACCGCATTGAGGCGGTCGAATTTGCGATTCACGGAGTTTGGGCGCGTGCCGAGACTCCGGAAGGTTTCGCATTTCGCATGTCCACTTTCAGTACTGATCACGCCGTCATGCCCGAGAACGACCAGGCCGTGGCGGCTTCCGCTGCCGAGGCCGTAGACGCCCCCGACGCCGTAGAGGCCGTCGAGTCCGACGCGGTCGCCGACACCGACACCGACACCGAGGCCGCCGAGCCGACCGTCACCTTCGCCGAGCTGGGCCTGCCCGAGGGCGTCGTCCGCAAGCTCGCGCAGAACGGTGTGACCGTCCCCTTCCCGATCCAGGCCGCGACCATCCCGGACGCCCTGGCCGGCAAGGACATCCTCGGCCGCGGCCGCACCGGCTCCGGCAAGACCCTCTCCTTCGGCCTGCCGACCCTGGCCACGCTGGCCGGCGGCCACACCGAGAAGAAGAAGCCCCGCGCCGTCATCCTCACCCCGACCCGTGAGCTCGCGATGCAGGTCGCGGACGCGCTGCAGCCGTACGGCGACGTACTCGGCCTCAAGATGAAGGTCGTCTGCGGCGGTACGTCCATGGGCAACCAGATCTACGCGCTCGAGCGCGGCGTCGACGTCCTCGTCGCCACCCCGGGCCGACTGCGCGACATCATCAACCGTGGCGCCTGCTCGCTCGAGAACGTCCAGGTCGCCGTCCTCGACGAGGCCGACCAGATGTCCGACCTGGGCTTCCTGCCCGAGGTCACCGAGCTGTTCGACCAGATCCCGGCCGGCGGCCAGCGGATGCTCTTCTCCGCCACCATGGAGAACGAGATCGGCACGCTGGTGCGCCGCTACCTCGTCGACCCGGTCAGCCACGAGGTCGACAGCGCCCAGGGCAACGTCACGACCATGACGCACCACGTGCTCGTCGTGAAGCCGAAGGACAAGGCGCCGGTCACCTCGGCGATCGCCGCCCGCAAGGGCCGCACCATCATCTTCGTCCGCACCCAGCTGGGCGCGGACCGTATCGCCGAGCAGCTGCAGGACTCGGGCGTCAAGGCCGACGCACTGCACGGCGGCATGACGCAGGGCGCCCGTACGCGCGTCCTCGACGACTTCAAGAAGGGCTACGTCAACGCGCTCGTCGCGACCGACGTCGCCGCCCGCGGTATCCACGTCGACGGCATCGACCTGGTCCTGAACGTGGACCCGGCCGGCGACCACAAGGACTACCTGCACCGCTCGGGCCGTACCGCCCGCGCAGGCAAGTCCGGCACGGTCGTGTCGCTGTCCCTGCCGCACCAGCGCCGCCAGATCTTCCGTCTGATGGAGGACGCGGGCGTCGACGCCTCGCGTCACATCGTCGCCGGTGCCGGCGCGTTCGACCCGGAGGTCGCCGAGATCACCGGCGCCCGTTCGCTGACCGAGGTCCAGGCCGACTCCGCGAACAACGCCGCCAAGCAGGCGGAGCGCGAGGTCGTCGACCTGACCAAGCAGCTGGAGCGCGTGCAGCGCCGTGCGGCCGAACTCCGCGAGGAGGCCGACCGCCTGGTGGCGCGCGCGGCGCGCGAGCGGGGAGACGACCCGGAGACCGCGGTCGCCGAGGTGCAGGCTGTCGCCGAGGCGGAGGTCGCTGCCGAGGTTGCGGCTTCGGTGCCGGAGCAGTCGGCGGAGCGCCGCGATGACCGCCGTGACGAGCGCCGCGACGACCGGGGCAACTTCGAGCGCCGTGGCGGCGAGCGGGGCGGCGACCGTGGTGGTTTCCGTCGTGACAACGACCGTCCGTCGGGCGGCTTCCGTCGCGATGACCGCCGTGACGACCGTGGTGGCCGTTCCTTCGAGCGTCGTGACGACCGTCCGTCCGGTGGTTTCCGGTCCGGCGGCAACGACCGTCCCTCGGGCGGCTTCCGGTCCGGCGGCAACGACCGTCGCGACGACCGTGGTGGCCGTTCCTTCGAGCGTCGTGACGACCGTCCGTCCGGTGGTTTCCGGTCCGGCGGCAACGACCGTCCCTCCGGTGGCTTCCGCTCCGGTGGCGGCGACCGTCCCTCGGGCGGCTTCCGCTCCGGCGGCAACGACCGTCGCGACGACCGTGGCGGCTTCAACCGTGACGACCGTCCGTCCGGTGGCTTCCGCCGCGACGACCGCCCCTCGGGCCACCGCGGCAGCGACCGCCCGTTCAACCGCGACCGCCGCGACGACCGCCCCACGGGCGGCTTCCGCTCCGGTGGCGGCGACCGGCCGTACGGCCGTCGTGACGACCACCGTGGGGGCACCGGCACCGGCACGAACACCGGTTCCTTCGGGCGGCGTGACGACAAGCCGCGCTGGAAGCGCAACGGCTGACGCGTAGTGCACTGAGCAGGGCCCGTACCTCCCACAAGGGGTACGGGCCCTGCTGCGTTGCTGATGGGCCGCTGTTACGATCCGTCCACCTCGCAGTGGGGGGCACTGGAGGCCGGGCCGGGGGGCTCTCGTTCATCTCGACGCGTACGCGGCGTGCCAAGAGCCGCGCCTTGGTGAGCACCACCCCGCAGGCCCGATCCATCCGATCGAGGAGTGCGGATTTCCGTGTACGGCAAGAGACCCTTGCGTGTCATCGCCGCTGCCGTGGTAGTGGCGGCAGCGACAGCCACCGGGCCGGCAGTGTCCACAGCCCAGGCGGCACCCACGGCAGAGGTGGTGATTCCCGCCACGACGAGCGACCTGCCCGTACGCAGCGCGCTGCTCAACACCGGGCCGCGCGGCTATCTGCGCCACGAGGCGGGGCGCGGCACCATCTGGCGGGCGTACGGCGCCGCCACCGACGTCCAGGTCGACAGTGTCCTGGAATACGACGGGGGCAACTTCCAGCGCGGAACGGGCTCCGACGTCGTCGCCCACTACCTGGAGTCGTCGCGGCAGGTCGAACTGCGGGACATGGTCGCGGGAGAGACCTTCACCTTGCCGCTGCCGTTCGGCCACGACTATGTGGGGGCGTTCGGCCGGCACGTGCTCACCTACGACTCGCCCGACGGCGGGGGCATGCGCTTCCATGCGCTCGACATGGAGACGGGGCAGTTGCGTGACCGGCTCGTCGAGGGCGTGCCCGCGGGCGTCCGCTCCTTCGCCGTCCTCCCGGGGGTGGGGGACGCCGACGGACTGCTGATGTCCCTGCCCTCTGCCGGGACCGTGTGGATGGACGTGACCCAGCGGCGCGTCGTACCGATCCTGACCGACACGCAGCTGACGATGAAGCGTTTCGCCCTGACGCGGGACCGGCTGCTGATCTGGTCGAACGACCAGGTGTCGGTCTACTCGCGCAGCGACCTCACCAAGCCGGAGCGCTTGCGGCCGCTCCCCGAGAGCGACGCCGTGCGGCTGCTTGGCATGGTGGGCGGAGAGCTCGTCGTCGCCCGGAACAACCCGGCGCTCGGACGGCCCGACGAGAACCTGCCGGTGTGGCAGCTCGAGGCCCATCCGCTGGACGGGAGTGCCGTACGCACCCTGCTGGCCAGGTCGAGCGGCAGGGCGTCGTTCACCCCCAACGGCGGCCTGCTGGTGCACGGCGGGGCGAGCATCGACCAGTGGGGCGTCCAACTGCTCCAGGCGGACGCGGCGGGGCAGGCCACGGTGTCCCGTGAGACCCCTGTCCAAGTGAAGGCCGTAGCGAACACGATCCACCAAATGTCGTTCCAGCAGGGACGGCTGACGAGCGTGGAGGCCGAAGCGGCGGCCGGCCGGGTCGGCCTCCACACGCGGACCACCGAGCAGTACGACGGCGTGCCGTCCTACGGCGAGCGGAGGAACCGCGGCTGGGTGCCCGACCAGCCCGAGGCCTGCTTCCGCTACGGCTACTGTCCGAAGGTCGAGGAGACCGGGGACGGGCGCATCGCGTACGGCGGGGCCGAACGCATCTGGGGCGATCCCGTCGTGCCGCTGTACCGGTTGGCCGAAGGGGCTCAGCTCCCGGGCACCAAGATCGACACGGGTTCCGGCTATGCAGGCTTCGTCGGCAGCTGGGGCCGCTGGGCCGTGGTCCGTGCGACCGTGGCGGACGGCACGGGCGTCAGCCGGATCATCGACCTCGACACCGGCAAGGTGGCGAGGACGCTCCCGGTCCACCCGCTGTCCCTGTCCGGGACCACCCTGTGGACCTCCCGGTACAACAACGAGGCCGTGGGCTACGACATCAGGACGGGTGTCGAGACGAAGTCGGCGTACCTGCCGGGATGTTTCCTCGACGCGGCCGAGGCGATCGGCCGCTGGCTGCACTGGACCTGCACGGGATCGCGCAACGACGAGGGCGTGTTCGACCTCGAGACCCGCACGAACACCCCGCTCGGCATCGGATACGGGGCCGGGGCCCGGCTCGGCGACGGGTTCATCGTCTACCCGGTCGGCAGCTCCCTGAAGCTGAAGGACCTGCGTGACGGTGGCACGGTGCACACCCTCACCGATGATCGCGTGTCCTACCAGCCGTGGGCGGTCGACCCGGCCACCGGCACCGTCGCCTGGACGGACACCAAAAACGCCGTTCACCTCGTCGGCAGCGGGGTGGCGGTGTCCGCGCCTACGGCCGTCGACTCCGACGTACCCCTGACACAGGCGGTGAACGGGGGCAGTGCGCCGTGGCGGCCGCGCTGGTGGCTCTCATCACCGGCCGCCTCTTGGCAGCTGACGGTCAGGAACGCGTCGACCGGCGCCGTAGTGCGCACACTCGACGGCGGCGACACGGCACGCGGACTCGTCGCCCCGGTCTGGGACGGCAAGGACGCGGCCGGCCGACTGGTCACCAACGGTTCGTACGCCTGGTCGTTCACCGCCGAGCCGGTGAACGGCCAGGCCGGCAGCCTGGCGAAGTCCGGCACGGTGAACGTGACCGGCGCCGCGGCCGTACGCCGTGATCACGCCGGCCCCACGGGCCCGGACGCCGTTGCCGATCTGGTGTCGTTGAGCGCTTCCGGCGCCCTCGCTTTCCGGCACGGCAGCGGAACGGGCGGCCTGGCGGGAGCGACGACGGGCAGTGGCTGGTCCACGTCGGCTGTTGCCGTCCCGTTCGGCGACCTGAACGGTGATCGGTGCAATGACGTGTTGGTGCGGCTCGGGGGCGAGCTGCGGGCGTACCGGCCGGGTTGTGGGAAGGCGCTCACGCCGACGACCGCGTACACGTCGCTGGGCACGGTGTGGGGTCAGTTCAATGTGCTGACTTCGCCGGGTGACCTGACGGGTGACGGTCGTCCCGATCTGATCGCGCGCCAGACGTCGACGGGTGACATCTATCTGTACGCGGACAACGGCGTCGGCAAGCTCGCGTCTCGCGGCCGGATCGGCACCAACTGGAAGGTGTACCGGTCGGTGTTCGGTGCCGGGGACCTCAACGGTGACGGCATCGGGGACCTGCTTGCTGTGGACGGCGCCAATTCGCTGTGGCGGTACGACGGTACGGCGGTGGGCACGGTGAAGCCGCGGGTGTTGGTCTTCGGCAGCAACTGGGCCACGGGCCGCAATGTGTTCGTCGGTGTCGGTGACCTGAACCGTGACGGCAAAGCGGATCTGATCTCGCGGAACGCGGCGGGTGACCTGCTGCGCAACAGCGGGAACGGGGTCGGCTCCTTCGGGTCGACCGTGAAGATCGGCGCCGGATGGCAGGGCTACAAGGGGCTCTTCTAGCTCCGCCGCAGCAACCAGCGTCTTTTGTAAGCATCTTCAGCCGACAAGGAAGTTCAGTGACACGTCGCCCCACTCTGAGACGCGCTGCCGCCACCGCGGTCGTCGTCTCCCTCGGCGCGGGCCTCTGCGCCGTGACCGCTCCAGCGGCGGTCGCCGCCGACGACCCGGTGGCACAGGAAGTCGTCATCCCGGCCGGCGGGCGGTTCATTCCGCGCGACGAGAAGGTGCTGGAGGCCGGAGCCGCCGGTTTCCTGCACCAGCAGGAAGGCACCACGGGAAAGCTGTGGACGGACTACGCGACGGGGACGACCCGTCCCGCGGGGCAGTTGGAGGAACGGGGGCACTCCGGGCTGCGGGCCTCCTACAGCGACGGTGTGCCGGAGCAGAGCGACGTGGTGCGGATCACCGACCTCGGGACGGGTGAGGTCACGTCCATCACGCTGCCGCTCGACTACTGGTGGGCGGACGCGTACAACTCCGACTCGGCGCTCGCCTACCGGCGGGGGAGCGATGGCCGGGACACGACGCTGAGTGTGTTCCGGGTCGTCGACGGCCAGGTCGTCGAGCGGCCGGTGAGTGGGCTGCCGACGGACGCCGTGCGCATCACCACCTTGGAACAGGACACCAGGGGCGGGATCCTGAAGGTCTGGCGGGCCGACGGCACCGGCCTCACCTATCTGATCGACTACGAGCACGCGCGGCTCATGCCGCTCCCCCAGGCGGCCAGAGACCATGTCGTCCTGGGCGACAAGCACGTACTGATCTACCCGTACGAGAACGCCACGCTGACCACCGTCGAGCGGTACAACCCGGCCGCCGGGCCGATCACCGTGCAGATGCCCGCGCCCACCGGCCACGAGCGCACATTCGCCCGGTTCGCGCTGGTCGGTGACTGGATCGTCTTCAACCGCCTGCAGCCCTTCGAGCAGGAGCAGTACGTCCAAGGCACGCCGCTCAAGGCCATGCCGGTCGGCGGCGGACCGGTCAAGGAACTCCTGCCGTACGCGAACGAGTACTTCGCGACCGCGCCCGACGGCAGCGTTCTCGCGACCGGGGGCACCGGATCCAAGGACTGGGCCGTGCGCCGGATCACCACGGGGCCGGACGGGACGCCGCAGCTGTCCGTGGTGAAGGAGGTCCCCCCTGTCCCGGCGAAGACCGGAGCGCTTGCGCTGGGTGGGGGAAGGCTCAGCTACATCAGTACGGCCGACGGCAGTCCCCTGCCCTCCCTGTACGACCACGAGGTGGCGGTGACCGGAACGCCCGAGGCCGGAGAGCGGACGCTGCGGTCCCAGGCCACCGGCAGCGCGGCCGATCTGCGCGCACTCGGCGATGGACGTTCGGCGTTCAGTGAGGGGTCCCGCGTGCGGGTACCCCTGGATCCGACCACCCTGGACACGGTGGACCTGCCCTCCTCCTACGGAACCCTGGCCGATGCCACCGGTCGCTACACGGTCTCTTACGCCCAGGGGAACCTGTACGTCGGTGACCTGCGGAAGCACCACGACGGCAATCTCGCCGCGACCCTCCCCAACGACTCCAGGAAGGCGTCAATCTGGGGCAGCACACTCTGGCGGGAGAGCTCCTCCAACTACCCGTCGACCATCACGTGGTACGACGTGAAGACGAAGAAGTCGTCGCCGACGTTCTTCATCAACTCCGGATGCTCCCTGTCCGATCTGCAAGCCGTGGGGCGCTGGATCTACTGGTCCTGCGACTTCGGTGACAGCCGCTCCAAGGCTGGTGTGTGGGACCAGAAGACCCGCCGGACCACCCGTGTCCCCTTCGGCCCGGCCAAGCTCGGCGACGGCTTCCTCGTACGCAAGGACAACGCGGCCGGCAAGCTCCTGCTCACCGACGTCCGCGACCCGGCCGCCCTGAAGACGACGGAGTTCGCCGATGTTCCCGCTGACGGGCAGTGGACCGTCGACAAATTCGGCGGCCATGTCGCGTACACGGACGCCGAGCAGCGCATTCACATCAAGCCGGTCACCGTCCCGCGCTCCCCGATCGGCGTCGTCGAGGGCGAGGCGGACACGGATGCCGTGGTCAACTGGCCCGCCGACCAGGACCGCACGTGGGACGGCTCCTGGCAGCTGACCCGCCCGGCCGTTCGCTGGAGCGTCGTCTTCAAGGACGCGGCGGGCCGCGCCGTAAGGACCATCAGCTCCACCGAGCGCGAAGGCGCGCGGATCACGGCGACCTGGGACGGCAAGGGCGACGACGGGAAGGTCGTGCTCGGTGGACGGTATGGCTGGACCTTGAGTGTCGACCCCGGTGACGGCTCGGGCGCACGTGCGGTGCAGGCCGGGCAGGTCCGGATCTCCGGCGGCGCCACCTCCTTCCACGACTACGACGGAAACGGCGTCCCCGAGCTGCTCACCAAGCGGATGACGGTGCTCACCGCACACGAGGGGATGTCCGCGTCCGCGGACGGGGGTTCGTTCCAGAGCCAGTCGGGAGGCTGGGCGGAGACCACGCACGTCCTCCCCTTCGGTGACATGGACGGCGACCGCTGCAACGACATGGTCGTCCGTACGACCGCAGGTGACCTCTACCGCTACAGCGGGCGGTGCCACGGCATCCCGGCCACCAGTGCCCCCAAGGCGAAGATCGGCTCCGGTTTCAACGCCTTCGACGCGCTCGTCACGCCCGGCGACCTGACCGGCGACGGCCGCTCCGACCTGCTGGCCCGCGTGCGCGCCACGGGTGCGCTGTACCTGTACGCGGACAATGGCGCGGGTGGCCTGAAGGCGGGCGTCAAGCTGGGCACGGCGAGCTGGAAGGGGCTCACCCTCATCGGCGCGGGGGACCTGAACGGCGATGGCCGCGGTGATCTGCTGGCGCGGGACGAGGGCGGGGAGCTGTGGCGCTACGACGGCACGGGGACCGGGACGCTCAAGCCCCGCGTGCTGGTCTTCAGGGACTGGGGGGCCGGGCGCAACGCCTTTGTGGGCGTCGGCGACCTCGACGGGGACGGCAGGAATGATCTCGTCTCCCGGGACACGGGGGGCCGGCTGCTGCGCAACAGCGGTGACGGCAGGGGCTCGTTCAGGGGCACCGTCCAGATCGGGACCGGCTGGCAGCGGTACACGGCGATCTACTGATCGCAACGGACTGAAACTGGCAGTCACTCATATGGGTACAACCAGCGGGCACTTCAGGCAGTCGTACGTTCCAGGACGCTGAGCCGCGCTAGGGGGTACGCATGACCCGCACCGCCGCACGTACCAGACGCAGCCTCGTGCTCGGGGCCGTCGCCGCCCTCATCGCCGGGGGTCTCGGGCTGGCTCCCGGCGGTGTCGCCGTCGCCGCCGGGCAGGTCGAGCCGGAAGAGGTCGTCAGGATCCGGCCGTGAAGATCGGCTCGGGCTGGAAGGGCTGGAAGATCATCGGCGCCGACGACCTCACCGGCGACGGCATCGGCGATCTGCTGGCGCGTGACGCGGGCGGTGAGCTGTGGCGCTACGACGGGACGGGGACGGGCTCGTTCAAGCCGCGGACACTGGTTTTCAGCAACTGGGGCGCGGGGCGCACGGACATCATCGCGGTCGGTGACATCACGGGCGACGGTGTGGGCGATCTACTCTCCCGCGATACGAACGGCAAGCTGCTGCGCAACCGGGGCGACGGCAGGGGCTCGTTCGGCTCCACGGAACAGATCGGAAGAGGCTGGCAGTACTACCGGGCGCTGTTTTAGGCCACAGGTGGCGCATGTGGTGCCCCCGGCAAGGGAATTGCTGGGGGCATGACAGATGACACCACTGCGGGAGGCCCCCCGCCAACAGCACCCGTTCCCGAAGCCGCCCTCACACCACCCTCCGCGGGCTCCGACGAGGAGCGCCTGGCCCAGCTCGGCTACACCCAGGTCCTCGCCCGCCGGATGTCGGCGTTCTCCAACTACGCCGTCTCCTTCACGATCATCTCGGTCCTCTCCGGCTGTCTCACCCTCTACCTCTTCGGCATGAACACCGGCGGCCCGGCCGTGATCACCTGGGGCTGGGTCGCCGTCGGCCTGATGACCCTGTTCGTCGGCCTGGCGATGGCCGAGATCTGCTCGGCGTACCCGACCTCCGCGGGCCTGTACTTCTGGGCCCACCGGCTGGCACCGCCACGTACCGCGGCCGCCTGGGCCTGGTTCACGGGCTGGTTCAACGTCCTCGGCCAAGTCGCCGTCACAGCGGGCATCGACTTCGGCGCCGCCTCCTTCCTCGGCGCGTACCTCAATCTCCAGTTCGACTTCGAGGTCACACCGGGCCGGACGATCCTGCTGTTCGCCGCGATCCTGATGCTGCACGGCCTCCTCAACACCTTCGGGGTACGCATCGTCGCGATCCTCAACAACGTCAGCGTCTGGTGGCATGTGCTGGGCGTCGCGTTGATCGTCGGTGCGCTCACCTTCGCGCCCGACTCGCACCAGTCCGCGTCCTTCGTGTTCACGAAGTTCGTCAACAACACCGGCTGGGGCAGCGGCATCTACGTCGTCCTCATCGGACTGCTGATGGCCCAGTACACCTTCACCGGCTACGACGCCTCGGCCCACATGACCGAGGAGACCCACGACGCCGCGACCGCAGGACCGCGCGGCATCGTCCAGTCCATCTGGACCTCGTGGATCGCAGGCTTCGTCCTGCTGCTCGGCTTCACCTTCGCCATCCAGTCGTACGAAGGAGCCCTCACCTCTCCGACGGGAGCGCCGCCGGCCCAGATCCTGCTGGACGCTCTCGGCGCGACCGCCGGGAAGCTGCTGCTCCTGGTCGTCATCGGAGCGCAGCTCTTCTGCGGTATGGCGTCCGTCACCGCGAACAGCCGCATGATCTACGCCTTCTCCAGGGACGGCGCCCTGCCGTTCTCGAACGTCTGGCACACCGTCAGCCCCCGGACCCGGACGCCCGTCGCAGCGGTCTGGCTCGCGGCGATCGGGGCGCTGGTCCTCGGTCTGCCGTATCTGATCAATGTCACCGCGTACGCCGCTGTGACCTCGATCGCGGTCATCGGCCTCTACATCGCCTACGTCATCCCCACCCTGCTGCGGCTGCTGCGCGGAGACAGCTTCGAACGCGGCCCCTGGCACCTGGGCCGCTGGTCCCGCCCGATCGGCATCGTGGCGGTGATCTGGGTCGCGGTGATCACCGTGCTCTTCATGCTTCCGCAGGTCTCCCCGGTCACCTGGGAGACGTTCAACTACGCCCCGGTCGCAGTGCTGGCCGTCCTGGGCTTCGCCGCGGCCTGGTGGCTGGCCTCGGCCCGCCACTGGTTCCTCAACCGCAACCACCCCCGGACCATCGCCCGCGAGACGTCCCGTCGGTGACCTGCCGCGGCACCTCGACGGGGCCGGTGATCCGATACCCGATCGGCTCACCGGTCCCGTCCGGCTATGCTCAGGGATGTTGTGCCGAGGGCCGTTAGCTCAATTGGCAGAGCAGCGGACTTTTAATCCGTTGGTTGTGGGTTCGAGTCCCACACGGCCTACCTGCGGCAGCGAGGGGTTAACCCCTCTGACCTGCTACTTAGCGCCTCGACTGGCTTCGGCCGGTCGGGGCGCTTCGTCGTTTCCGGCCTCATGCGTGAGCGATGCGTGAGCGGACGGCCCGGCAGCAGCCGCTGCGGAGGCGGCCTTTCGCGCACGGGGCACCAACCGTGGCGGCGGCTTCCGCCGCGGCTTTGTCGAACTCGGGCAGCAGGCTCGTGTACGTGTCTGACGTCAGGGTGATCGTGGAGTGCCGCAGCGTCTCCTTGATCGTGTGGAGGTGCCGCCCGCTGACAGGTACGGAACGCGGGACGGTCCGGTCGTGACGGGTTTCGTATCCCGGACTGTTGGGCGGCGGCGACCGCTGCTGACGCGGGACGGCGGATGGCCGCGCCCCGTGGACGTACCGGCCCGAGTCCGTGTCACCCATTCGTCGGTAGTCACAGTACATATTCGAATGGTTACTCTGAGCTAGTTTGTGCTAATGGGGCGCGAGTGGTCGCGTTACGCCAGGGCTCATGTCCCGGCGTGGAGAGCGAGACCTGACCTGCGTTTCTGATGCCGACACCCACCGCACACCCGGCGCCACGGGCCGAACCTGCTCAAGGCGCTGCTCCATGGCGACTGCGAGGCAAGGATGGGAATTACGTGATCAGACGAGCAACCTGGCAGGCGGTGTTGGCGCTGAGTTGCGCCGGCGCCCTGCTGGCTCCGGCGGCGCCTGCTTCGGCCGATACCGGCGAGGGCAAGCTGACCGTCAATGTGTTCAGGGAGTATGCGGCCAAGGGAGATCTCAACCCGCAGATCCAGACGGCCCTGGCCGGGGCGACGATTCGGATCACCAGCGACGACTCGGGAGAGGAGCGGTTCTACCCGGTCGGCCCGGACGGAACCGTCACCATCGACTTCGACGACTGGCTCGACTCGGAGGGCAGGTACCGCATCGAGCTGACCGACTGGCCGAACAAGTACGACCCGGCCACCGGCACGGGATTCCTCCATCCGGCGTTCGCGGGCTCCGGACTCTCCTCCCACCTCAATTACGTGGACCTGAGGAAGGGCAAGGACACCACGCTCAACCTGGGCGTGTGGACCCCGGACGACTACTGCCAGGACAACCCCACCCTCGCCACGGCCTGCCAGCAGGCGGCGACCAATCCGGGCAGCAAGACCCTGGTCACCTTCCCGTACAACTCCCGGGGCGACACCCTGGGCAACAACACGAATCCGAAGCCGATCGCCCACGTACCGGACACCGGAGCCCTCTACGGGCTCGCGTACCGCAAGAAGGACAAGCGGATCTTCTCCGGGGCCTACGCCAAGCGTCACACCGAATACGGCCCCAACGGCCAGGGCGCGATCTATGTCACCGACCGGAACACCGGCGTCACGGGAGTGTTCGCCGACGTTCCGTCAGCGGGAGGCACGCCGCACAATCAGGCCGACCGCGTGGACGCACCCTTCTCCAACGTGCCCGGCAAGGAGTCCCTCGGAGACATCGAAATCTCCTCGGACGGCTCGGAGCTGTACGTCGTCAACATGAACGACGGCAACCTCTACACCTACGACGCCACACTGGTATCGGCGATCGCCCCCAAGCGGGCGCCGGTCAAGATCCCGGACACCGCCTGCACCCCGGCCGGCGACTGGCGGCCGATGGGTCTTGGGGTACGGGACGGCGTGCTCTACGTCGGAGGCGTCTGCTCCGCCGAGAGCACCCAGAACGTGAACGATCTGCGGGCCGTGGTGTGGACGTACAACCCCGCCACCGGCACCTTCGGTGCTGCGCCGATCGTCAACGCACCGCTGAACTTCCCCCGCGACCCGGCCGTCGACCCCACCCCGGGCAACTGGAAGCCCTGGACGAAGGACGACCTGACGCAGTTCCCGACGGGAATCCAGGCATATCCGCAGCCCATGCTCAGCGACATCGAGGTGGAGCGCGACGGAGGCCTGGTCCTCGGCTTCCGTGACCGGTACGGCGACCAGTCCGGTCTGATGATGCCCAACGCCAACCCGGCCACCGGCATGGCGCTGGAAAACGGCAACACCGGCGGCGACATCAACAAGGTGTGCCGCAAGTCCGACGGCACCTACCACTGGGAGGGCAGCGCCGACTGCCCGCGCGCCGGCAGCGAGTTCTTCACCGGGGACAACTGGTACAGCGGGACCATCCACCGGGAGACCGCGCAGGGCGCGCTGGCGCTGCCGCTGCAGCAGGACACGATCGCCAGCACTGTCATGGACCCGGTGCGTACCATCCAGTCCGGCGGAATCGGATGGTTCGACCGTACGACGGGCAGCCGCGGCGCCGATCCCTCCCAGCAGGGATTCGGCGTCGTCTACGCCAACGACGGCGGCTTCGCCAAGGCCCACGGCCTCGGCGACCTTGAACTGCTGTGTGACGAGCCACCGGTACAGATCGGCAACCGCGTGTGGGTCGACGATGGCGGCGGCAGCCAGAACAGTGACGGCTACGAATCCCTTGGCTTCCCCGGAGTGACGGTCACCCTGCGGGACGCAGCGGGCAATGTCGTCGCCACCAAGAAGACGAACGCCAAGGGCGAGTACTACTTCGACCACCGCGACGGACTCCAGCCGAACACCGACTACACGGTGGAATTCGACAAGACCACCGCCAACACCAGCACGCTCCCGTTCAAGTTCAGGGACATCAGCAAACTCAAGTGGACGCCCACCACGGGGTCCGACCCGGCGACCAACTCCGACGCCGAGCCGACCGGCGGCAACGTGTCCTCCCCGACCGCCGTGGCGAGGGTGACGACCGGACCCCCGGGAACGGTCGACCACGATCTGGACGCCGGCATGTGGGCAGGCACCTGACCGCCCGCCCCAGCCGACCGGAGGGTCCGGGCCGCGCCGCTACGAGCGGGGCCCGGGCCCTTTGGCCTTCCCCGAGTTCAGGAGAACAGCGAGGCGCCGAGGGGACGTGCGGCCGAGAAGCCCGGCAGCACCAGGAAGGTGCCGGAGGCGGTGGCCGTGGCGAAACCGGACAGTTCGTCCCCGTCGTCCAGCCGTTGTTGTGTGGCCACGAAGGTGCGCAGCTCACGCTGGAAGCAGATGAACAGCAGTCCCCGGTCGTCCGGCCCGTTGGCGTAGCTGTAGCCGCGCCGCAGCATCAGCCCGCTGCCCGTGGCGTTGGGGTGGGCACGCCGCGCGTGTGCCAGCGCCGGGACCAGGTACCGGCCCTGCGCGGACTTCGCGCCCAGGTCCAGGGGAGCGTCCGGGCCGCCGCCGCTGAGCGGCGCACCGTCCTCGCGGCGCCGCCCGATCGCCCGTTCCTGCCGGTCGAGGTCCTGGGCGAGGAAGCGTGCCACGTCCAGTCTCAGGCGTCGCACCACCGCGACGGTGCCGCCCCGCACCCTGTCCGGGGCCGGCAGCCACACCTCACGGGCCAGCTCCTGGGGGGTGCGCGGCACTGTCATGCCGTCCAGGAACCCCAGCAGATTGCGCACCGGCCCGGGCCGGTCGCGGGGCGCGGGGGACCGGAAACCGTACTGCTCCCAGCGCGGAGCCGCCGAGCGTTCCCGGAGCCAGGTTCTCAGAGCGCCATCAGCCAGGGTCACCACCTGGGGGTCGGACGCACAGACCTGGACCATCAGGTCGCCGCTCCGGGCCGCGTCCGTCATCTCCTCCCGTGCGAAGGCGGGCAGTTCGACCGCCCCGGGCAGGCCCCTGTCCACGGCGGCGACGACCCGCGGGCCCACCCCGACGGTGACGGTCAGGTCCCCCGGCGGGAGCCCGCCGAGGGCCGCATCGCCCCTCTGCGTCAGCGCGAGGGCACGGGTGCCCAGCCCGGCGACCAGATGCGTGTTCCGGCTCACGAAGCCGGCATCCGCAGCGGCCGGTTGGCCCACGCCGGGCAGGTCGTGGACCGACAGGGCCAAATGCTGCTGGGGTTGCACCGGGCGGTCCACTCCGGCCTGACGACTGCCCCGGGCGGACACGGCCGTGATGCCCGGTGCGGACCGCGCTCCGGCAGGGGAGCCTTCCGACGCTGCTCCCCCCTGCGACCCGTCGGCCGGGAGATCGGTGGGCAGTTGCCGCGCGGCGACCGCATACCCGGCGATCCCGGCAGCCGCCGTGGCTGCCGATGCCCTCACAAGCACCCGGCGCCGCGACAGCCCCTGTTCCGTGCCTGATTCGCCCAAGTGAGTACGTTCTGTGGTCACTCGACTACTTTAAGCTAGGATCCGGTGTCCTTATGGATCGGAAGAAACCTCGCATGACCCCGCACATCGTCCGCCCGGCAGGGGGCAGTTGGCGCGCTGCGACGCTCGGCTGCGTGCTGGTCACCGTGCTCCTGTGCGGCGGCTGCTCGGGAGCGTCCACCAGTACCGCCGGCCACGGCAACGGCCCCGCCCGCTCGACCGGTTCCGCCACCATCCGGGTACCGGGGCAGGCGGCCACGATCAACGCCGCCCTCGACAGGGCCCGCCCCGGCGACCTGGTGCTCGTCTCACCCGGCGTGTACCACGAGAGCGTCACAGTGCGCACCGACCGTGTGGTGCTGCGCGGCACCGACCGCAACCGCGTGGTCATCGACGGCGAGGGCAGGCGCTCCAACGGCGTGGTGGTCACCGCCGCGGGCGTCTCGGTGGAGAACCTGACCGTTCGCAACCACCTCCTCAACGGCGTGCTGGTGACCGGCATGAGCGACGCCGACGGCGGACTGGCCCGCGGGAGCGATGGCTACCAGCACCTCGACCCGGCCCGCTTCCCTCCCCTCGACGGCTTCCGGGTCCGCTATGTCACCGCCCACGCCAACGGCCTGTACGGCATCTACGCGTTCAACGCCCGGCACGGCGTACTGGAGCGCAACTACGCCTCGGGCAGCGCCGACTCCGGCCTCTACGTGGGCCAGTGCAAACCCTGCCACGTACTTGTCCAGGACAACATCGCTGAACACAACGCCGTCGGCTACGAGGGCACCAACGCCAGCGGACCCGTCTGGGTGCTGCACAACCGCTTCGCCCACAACCGGGTCGGACTGACGGTCAACACCGACTACCAGGAGGCCTACGTACCCCAAACGGGCGGCGTGGTCGCCGGCAATCTGGTCGCCGACAACAACGCCCCCGACACACCCGAGCAGGCCGACGGAGGCTTCGGGATCGGAATCGGTATCGCCGGCGGGCAGCACAACGCACTGCTGCGTAACCGCGTCAGCGGAAACTCGCGCGCCGGCATCGTTCTCGCCTCCCACGAGGACGTACCTCCCCTGGACAACCGGCTGGAGGACAACAACCTGTCCGCGAACGCGGTCGACATCTCCTACCAGGCTTCCGCCCGAGCCCCGGGCCAAGGCAACTGCCTGCGCGGAAACACCCTGCACCGCACCCTTCCGGAAGACCTTCCGCACACCGCTCCCTGTCCTGGGGGAAACAGCAGGACCTCCGCCACGGCGCCGCGCCCACGCACCGCCCCGCCACCGGCCGGGATTCCCTTCCTGGATGTCGCCCCGCCCTCCGCCCAGCCGCAACTCCCGCACGCGCAATCCGCACCCGCCACCCCCGCCGTCCGCCTGCCCGGTGACGTCGACCCCGACCGCGTGCCGCTCCCCGGCCCGGATCTGCTCGCCGTACGTCCCCGCCAAGGTGTGACCGTCCGATGAGACCCCCGCGCCGACGCACCTCGCCGGCCGTTTCGGCCTATTGCATCGCGCTGACTCTCCTGACCCTGCTCGGCGGCACGGCCTGCACCCAGGAAAAGCCATCCGCCCCGGCCTCCGCCACCAGCGCCCCCGCACTGACCGCCCGGCAAGCCGAACTGCTCGCTCTCACCCGGTTCACCAACTACCGGCGCGGCACCGCCCAGGTCACAGCCGACATCCCGGTCCAAGGGCACTCCGCTCGGCTCACCGGCCGCCTCGACTGGCGCCACTCAACGGGACTCGCCATCCTCCAGGGCAACGGTGGTGTCCTGGAACACGGTCGTCACCTACTGCGCTGGGACCGGACCACCGTCTCCGTCCAGCGCAACTGGCCGGGCCCCCTTCCCCCGCACCCACCCCGCGACGGCTGGACCCAACGCGCGCTCACCGCGAAGACGTCCACCATCGACACCGCCCTGCTCCTGCTGCTCAATCTGGCCGCCGACCGACCGGACAACGCCCAACTGCTGCTCCACAGCGGGGCACGGAGCCTCCGGCACGAGGAAGTAGGAGGAGTCCCCGTCACGGTCTTCGCGGGCCCGTCCACCACCACGTCCCAAGAGCCCTCCCCGGGTGCGGGCCGCACCACAGCGGGCCGTACCCGCTACTGGATCGACGCGGACGGCGGACTGCGCCGCTTCTCGGCTCGGCTGGGCGCCGGCACTGGGTGGCTGGTGGCGAAGCTCTCCGCTGCGAAGTAGTAGACGTATCTGCCGCAGACTGGGACGAGCAGGCGGCGGTGACATTGAAGGGCCCTTCAGTGGGTTCGAGTCCCACACGGCCTACAGCTGAGCCCCAGGTCAGAACACATCTGACCTGGGGCTGATCTCGTTGCGCAGCCCGATTCGGGCGTTTGCCGGCCCGGCTGTCGGCCCGAGTGGCTAACGATCAAGACGCGGAGGAGCCCCGGCCTGTCCGCGATGGGGAACGCAGACAGACCGGGGCTCGCTGTGTGTCAGGCCTTCGGCGGCATGGGACGGATCGTGCACTGCGGTCGGACTCCAGCTCGACCTGAGCGGCCGCGTAGGTTCTGTGCGGGCGGGCGGAACACCGGGTGAGTTGCCGTGCGTGCGGTTACGCCTCACCCGGTGCCGATGGGGCGGACTACCACTGATTGAGGGGAAGGGCGACGTCGAAGACCTGGCGGTTGGAGGGGAAGGCGCCGGCGTCGGTGGCCGCCCCGGTGAGCGGGTTGACCTCGTAGAAGCGGTAGGAGCCGTTGGTGGCGAGGGCGGCGAAGCCTCGGTTGCTGGCCACCTTGGACGAGAAGTAGATGTCGAAGCCGGCGCTGGGCCCGGCGTCCACGCCGAGGCTTCCGGTGGGGGCGAGGGTGCCGGAGTTGGCCGGGGACTGCAGCGAGACGCGATCGTTGGTGGTGTCGATGTCGAACAGGCTGGTGGCTGTTGCCGTGTCGAGATCGTTGTTGGTGTAGGCGGCCCCGGTCACGCCGAGGGCCGGTCCAACGGCAGGTGGGTTGGTGAGGTCGGTGTCGGGGACCGTTCCGCCGATGGCGACGTTGACGTTGTGGCGCAGGTTCTGCCCGGTGTCGCTGATGATCCGCAGCCGGTCCGCGGCCGGGTTGAAGTCCACCCCGAAGAAGGCGCCTTGAAGGGCGATGCTCAGCTGGGACACCTTAGTCGCCACGGCGTTCGAGGTATCGATGGTGTAGACGCCGCCGGCGTTGCCGACGCCGTAGAGCAGGCCGTTCTGGACGCGGTAGTCGATACCGACCAGAGCTGTGTCGCCCTGCAGGCCGGTGACGGTTCCGATCGAGGTGACCGAGCCGGGTCTGCTGGTGCGGAACTGCACCAGAAGCTGGTCGCTGGTCAGCCCGGTCACCTTCAGACCTTGGCGGCCGTCACCGAGGTCGGGGTCAGCGGCCAGGGCGGGAGCGGCGGTGGACAGGGCAGCGGTGAGCGCCACCGCGAGGACTGCCTTGCGCATGAAATCTCCAACGGAGTCGAGGCGCCCGCTCAGCCGGGGCGCCACCCCTACGACGAAAACAGCCAGCCATCCCCCGGGCACATCGAGTACGGCCATACGGCGGCATAGACGGCCGTGTTGCCGCCCTCGGAGGCGGCCTACCCGCAAACGCGGCGCCCCGACCGGTCCTCACCGGTCGGGGCGCCGCGTCGTTCCCGGCTGTTGTCGCAGGGCGTCGTCCGCTCCCGCGCCCGCCGTCAGCCGGTCATCGTGTCCCGCTTCACGACGCACAGCGCCCAGATGACGAACGCGTACAGGGCGATACAGATGACCGACCAGATCGGGTAGTACGGCAGCGACAGGAAGTTCGCGATGATGAGCATTCCCGCGACCGCGATGCCGATGATCCGTGCCCAGAGCGGGGCTCTGAACAGGCTCAGACCCACGAGGATGGCTACGGCTCCGAGGATCAGGTGGAACCAGCCCCAGCCGGTCACGTCGTACTGGAACGTGTAGTTCGGTGTCCGTACGAAGATGTCGTCCTCGGCGATGCCCATGATGCCTCGGAAGAGGTCCATGACACCGGTGATGATCAGCATGACCGCGGCGAACACCACGAGCCCGCCGGCTGCCGCCTGTGCTCCCTCGGAGCGGTGAGTTGTCTGTGTCATGACGTTTCCTCTACTCCCGTACTTCTGAGATCGGTCACGTACTCCGGAGGGGGTCAGTGCAGGATCTTTTCCTTGGCCGCCTGGAACTCGGCCTCGGACAGATCGCCCTTGGCCTTGAGCTCGGACAGCTTGGCGAGTTCGTCCGCCTGGCTCTTGGCGCCCCCGGCATCGCCGGCCGTCTCCCGGATGTAGGTGTCCACGGCTGCCTGCTGTTCCTGCGCGTGCCGGATTTCGCGCTTGCCCATCTGGTTGCCCCGGGCGATCACGTACACCAGGACGCCGAGGAACGGGATGATCAGCACGAAGAGCAGCCATGCCGTCTTGGCCCATCCGCTCATCTCGTGGTCACGGAAGATGTCGATGATGATCCGGAACAGGAGCATCAGCCAGATGATCCAGAGGAAGATCCACATCACGGTCCAGAAGGCGCCCAGCACGGGATAGTCGTACGCCAGGACCAGATCGCCAGCCATAGCTCTCCTCCTGCCTCGCTTTCGGACCCCAGGGGTCCGCTTGTTTCCAGACTCCTCGTTTCCCCCCGCGAGCCCTCACCCGTCACGGGTGAATCCGTAGGACTTGCCGACCCGGATCAGACGGTCTCCGCGGTGACCCGTCCCGTGCGCACAGCATCGGTCAGGGCCTGGAAATCGCGCTCGTTCTGGTCGGCGTAGAGCTCGGCGAACTCCGCCAGCGCCCGGTCGAAGGAGTCGTTGCTCCCGAGGTAGGCGGCGATGGCGATCCGGTCGCCGGAGCGGGCGTGGGCGCGGGCCAGCGTGATACCGCAGAGCGTGCCGAAGAACTCCATCTGGTTCGCGTCCATGAGCTCGGGCCGGGCGATGCCCTTCCAGTCGCGCAGCTGGCGGACGTAGAAGTCGCGCTGCAGACCGTCCATGCCCGTGACGTGCTCCCAGCCGAGGAAGATGTCGCCGGCGGCCTGCATGAGCCGCTGTCCGGACACCACGCGCTCGCCCTGGTTCTCGTACTGGCCGACACCGGCGTATGGGGCGAGCACCGACTGGTCGGCCTCCTTGGCCTGCAGCAGCAGCGGGTCCTCGTCGTCCCTGCCGAGCATGAGCAGCACCCAGCAGCGGGTGCCCACGCTGCCGACTCCGACCACCTTGCGGGCGATGTCGACCATCCGGAACTGCTCGAGCAGATGCCGCCGGTCGGACGGGAGGGTGGTGCCGTACCGCTGGATGAGCAGACGTAGCTCCTGCTCCAGCACATGGCGCTCGACGTCGGGGAGCAGATCCTGCAGCGGCACGATCAACGGCGGGTCGGCCGTGATCCGGCGGTTGCCGTCGACGACGCTCGTGAGCTTCCTGAACGCCTGCTGAGCGTCGCGGGTGCGGGCGGTGGTCAGTGCCTCGGACATCCTTTCGCGGGCGTTCTTGCCCAGCGACTCGGGCATGAGCCCGCGGAGCTGCTCGGTGTCGGCCTGGGTGTACCAGACATCGAGGTTGCCGATCCCGGCGAAGCCGCGCATCGCGTCCCGGTACGCCCGCACCGTGCCCCGTACGACGCTGCCGCGATGCTTGGCCGAGAAGCCGTTGGCGCGGCCGGCGATCACGAGACTGGCCGTGAGCCGTTTGACGTCCCACTCCCACGGGCCCGGCAGCGTCTCGTCGAAGTCGTTGATGTCGAAGACCAGATGCCGTTCGGGGGAGGCGAGCAGCCGGAAGTTCAGCAGGTGTGCGTCCCCGCAGAGCTGGGAGTAGATCCCGGTGTGGGGCGCGGCGCCCAGGTCGGAGGCCATGATCGCGGCGGCGCCGCGATAGAAGCGGAACGGTGATTCCGTCATCCGGCCGTAGCGGATGGGCACGAGCTCCGGGACGCGCGTGGCGGACTGGCGCTCGATGATCTCGACGGGTCCGGTCCGGTCCGACGGCGGATCGAACTCGGCATGGCTGGATCGTGGAACCCGGGCGCGGGCGGCCTTGCCGATGGCGGCCCGCTCTTGGGGTGTCAGGTGTTCGCCCGGTGTCGTACGGGGGCCCTGTGTCGTCTGCGGGCCCGGTGTCGTGGCTGTCATCGCGCACTCCTTGCCGCTCTGGGGGAACCGGTCAGTCCGGCAGTCGGCGCATCTCCACCATGTGCAGGCCCAAGTCCTGGAAGCGCATGAGCAGTCCGTACAGATGCGCCTCGTCGGTGACGGGGCCGAAGAGCAGCGTCTGCGGCGCGGCGGCGGCCTCCTCCAGCTCGGGGAAGCTCTCTGCGATGGGCCTCGACAGGCGGCCGGTGACGCGGAACTCGTAACGCATGCCCGCACTCCCCATCGGTCCTCGGGGGATCGTCTTTCCTGCATGCTGTCCGAGATGCGAGGGGCGCGGCATCACCCGGAGAAGGTGAGCGCGCCGTCGCCGCTCAGAGCAGGTGGAACTCCTTTGCCCGGCGGACCGCGTCGCGGCGCCGGGAAACTGACAACTTGCGGTAGATGCTCCTGAGATGAGTCTTGACCGTATTGACGGATACGTACAGCTCTGTGGCGATCTCTTCGGTCGACATCATCTGTGCCGCCTGCCGCAGCACATCGCATTCGCGGTCGCTGAGCGTCTCGACGGGAGCCGGGTGCGCGGGGCCGCCGTCCGGGTGCGGCACGCCGTTGACCAGCTCGGGCGGGTGGCCGTCGACCGGCTCGGGCCGGTGTGCGAGCAGCTGCCGGAGCCAGGGGGAGGCTTCGGGGATGTCGGCGGGCATGCCCGCGAAGAGCCGTTCCATCCGGTGGGTGTCCGGGCCGTTGAGCGGGCCGCAGAGGGCGACGTGGTCGAGGACCAGGGAGGCGGCATGCTCCCAGTCCCCTGAGGCGGCCGCGTGTTCCGCGGCCTCGACGATCAGGCCGGTTTCGGCGAACCAGCGGGCCGCGAGCCGGTGCAGCTTCGGTTCGAGGCCCGGCTGATGGCTGCGCAGATACGCCTGGAGAACCTCGGCGAACAGCGGGTGGAAGCGGCACCAGGGGGTGTTGCCGATCGGCTCCACGAAGGCGTTGGCGTGGGTGAGGGCGGCCAGGATCCCCTCGGCGTCCTCGCGTCCGGTCAGCAGGTTCGCCAGCCGAGGGTGCACCCGGTCCAGGATGCTCGTACGCACCAGCAGGTCCTGGGTGGCGGCGGGCTGGGCGTCGACGACCTCGGCGAGCAGATAGTCGGCAACGGCACTCTGGGACAGGGCGAACGAGCGGGCGAAGCCGGCCGGATCGTCGGTCTGCTGCATGGCCAGGGCACACAGCCGCAGTCCGGCGGCCCAGCCCTCGGTCCGCCGGGTGAGGGTGTCGGCGGTCTCCGCCGACGGGACGAGGCCGTGCCGCCGCAGCAGTGTCGCGGTCTCGTGGCGGGTGAACGCCAGGTCGGCGCCGCGGATCTCGCAGATGCTGCCCTCGGCGCGATGGCGGTGCAGGGGGAGCAGCGGGTCGACCCGGCTGATCAGCACCAGGCGCAGCTGCGGCCCCGCGTGCCGCAGGACGAAGTTCAGGCCCGAGGCCACCTCGCGGTCGGGTACCCGGTCGAGGCCGTCGAGTACGAGAACCACCGGCTCGGGCAGCCGGGCCAGCGCGGAGGCGAAACGGACCAGCAGGGAACGATCCACGCTGTCGGCGCGGGCAGGGGAGCCCACGGCGGCCTGCAGTGTCACCGGGTGATGTCTGAAGGCTTCGAGGACGTAGGTCCAGAACACGCCGGGAGCGCTGTCGTCGTCCTCCAGGGTCAGCCACACGACGGGGTGCGCTGCTGCCGCCCTGGCCGCCCAGGAGGCGGCGAGCACGGTCTTCCCGGCGCCGGCGGGGCCTGTGATCAGGGTGAGCGGTCCCGCCGTTCCCTCGGTGAGACGGTCCAGCAGGCGCTTGCGGCGTACGAACGTCCCGGGAATCACGGGTACGGAGAATTTCGCGGCCAACAGGGGGTCGCCGGCCGGAGTCAGCTGTGACCCTGTGGAGTTGGGGGGCATGGCAACCACCCTCTGGCTGTCGGCTGCCTTGTCCTGCCGACCGTACGGAGCGTGCCGGCCGGCGCGGTCGGACATCGTGCCGACGGCACTCGTAAGAACACGTCAATCTTCACAGCGGCGGTTAGTGATCGCCAGGCAGGGGATCACCGCCGCCCGCGCCGGAGGCCGCCCGGTTGCGGCCCGTCGCGGCCAGCAGGGAGATCACGGCGAGGACCGCGAGCAGGATCAGTACGAGGAGCAGCACGGTCGCCACGGTCGGGTGGTTCCACAGGGCGAAAATCAGGGCCAGCAGGAGAAGCACCCCGACGGTGATCCAGTGGCGGTACTTGTTCGTCCAGGTGCCCACCGGGCCGGTGTTCACTCCGTGGGTGCCGCCCCAGCGGGCCACGGAGTCGGCGGTGCGCTCGGCCGTGTCCCGCACGGCTCGGGCCAGCCGCCCGGGTCCGATCAGATAGGCGCCGAGAGCGACGATCACGCCGAGCACGATCACCGTGCGCAGGGTGACGCGAAGGAAGCGCAGGAGGGTGTCGAAGATCGCCGCGGCGGCGGCATCGGACTGCACCTGATTGGGCAGGTGGTCGAGGTAGTAACGACGGGCGATCACCAGGGCGATGGCCACGATCAGGCAGGCCACGGCGGCACCGAGAGCGGTCTTGGCCAGGGCGCGTCTGCGGTGATGGGCGAGCAGCACACCTGCCGCGCCGAGAAGCACAGTGATGATCGGCATCCAGTTGCCGAGCACATCGAGCGCGTGTGCGGCGTCCTGGATCTTGGCGAGCTTGTCGGACTTGAAGAGGACCAGGGTCTTGTTGACGTCGGGAATCTTCGAGGCCGGCTGCAGTCCCGCGTCGACGAGGTCCTTCTTGACGGTCTCCACGACCGTGCCGACGCTGAGGGTGACGGTCCCTTCCTCGACGCCGACGGCCCCTCGCCCCTTGCCGGTGAGCGCGTGGACGACGGCCGAGTGGCCGGCGCGGTTGACGTCGGTCCAGATCGTCTCGAACCTGTCGCTTTCGACGAAGCGGCGGGCAATCTTCTCGACCGCACTGTCCACGGCCGATTCCAGCTGTGGAGCGAAGCCCTTGACGGCGGTCGCGGCGGCGGGAGGCAGCCCCTGCGACTGGAGCCAGTCCGCGACATTGGTGGTGAACTGCTTGGCGTCGAAACGGACGTTCACCGCCTGGACCGCGCGGTTCACCGCGGCGTCCTCGATCGCCTTATTGCTCGCCAGGGGAGCGACCGTTTCGACGTACCGGTCGGTGTCGAGCGCGATGTCGTGCACCCAGACCGTCAGTACGGACAGCGGGACGAGGATGCACGTGAGGACGATGAGGACGGCCGAAGACACCTTCCTGGTGATCCGTCCGGCCGTGGAGCCAACCCGTCCACCACCCTTTGGAGCGCCCTCGCTCGCAGGGCTCGCTGGTTCCTGAGGTGGTTCCTGAGGTGGTTCCGGCGGGCTCGTCATCCGTAGCTCCAGCGTCAGGGACATGAGCGTCATGGGGCTGACGCCTCTGGTCCATTTCCGCCCATGTCCCCGGGTACAGCACGTCCGGACCGGCCGAACGAGCGAATCGCGGGAGCCCGGTCCCCTCTGTCAGGCGGCCAGGTAGTCGCCGGTGACGAGACGGTGGGTGAGGAGAGCCGTGCTGCCGTCGGGAGTGGTGACACACACCTCGAACCGCAGGTGCTTGCCCTCGGGCACGTCGGCGTTGTGGAGGAACTGGTGGCCGCCCGAGCCGCCCGTGATGGTGATGTCGCCGTATCCGGACTTGCCGGAGCCGTCGGCGTCGGTGGCGTAGAACCGCCCGTCTATGCGGCTGCCGGCGGGGGCGCCCGTGATGGTGAGCTGGACGTACACCGGGCCGATCAGGGTGCGCGGCCCGGCGTGGATGACGGCGTCCTTGAAGGCGAGAGGGACCCAGTCCCCGGACGGCAGCTCGACGTCGATGGCGTTCGCTTCGTACAGCTTCGCGATGGGCATGTCCGGCTCCTGGGGCGGGTCGGTGTCGATGGCGCGGGCGACGATCCCGGGGAACACGACCTCGCGGAACTGCTTCACGCGGGCGTCGCCGGGGCAGGCGGTGCCGGATACGGCCCACTCGGCGTGGAGGCGGTGGTAGCCGTAGCCGGGGTCGTCATGGGTGCGGCAGATCCTGAGCGGGACGCCGTGGTGCTGGTGCAGCCATACGCCGACGCGGATGAGCTGGGCGACCTGCTCGTCCGTCCACGGGTCGGTCCCGCTGGTGTTGCTGGCGGTCTCGACCGACACGGCACCGGTCCCGTCGGGGCGGCGGTTGGCCTGGTAGTTGGCGTCGGCGCGGGTCTCCGTGCCGATGTACTGGCCGAGATCGCCCGCGTATCCGAGGCCGAAGTGGGACTCGAGGTTCGAACTGTCGCGCCAGTACTCGTAGATACGCCTCGTCGTCCAGGGGGCGATGATCGAGTGGACGATGAACTGCGTCGGCCGGATGGCCGGTTGACCGTCGGACTCGGGCTGGAGCTCGTACTTGGTGGCGCCGGGATACCAGGCCATGGGTCCTCCCATCAGGAGCTGCGCCGTGCCGTTCTCTCGCGGGATCCCCTGTTCCGGCGGCCGTTACGCCTGACTGGCGATTCCACGCCATCTGATTTCGCGTCAGTTTCTGTGCGTCATTGGCCCTGTGGCGTGGTGAGCTTCTGCGCCGGCAGGCCGACCCAACGCGCCCGCCGCTCTGGCGACGGTGGTCCGCGACGCAGTGCTCGCGAAAACGACGTCCGAATTCCGCCGGAAACTACTCCGCGGCCGGCGCAGGCTCTACGTAACCGACGGAGGAACGAACCATGACCCCGACAACCCTGCCCGCGAGCCGTGCGAGCGAGCGTGTGGGCGCGGGCGACTGGCACCGCATCGCCGACGAGCTGAACGAGTACGGCAGCGCGCTCACCCCGCGGATCCTCAACCCCGCCGAGTGCCGGGCGTTCGCCGCGCTGTACGACGACGAAGAGCGCTTCCGCTCGACCGTCGACATGGCTCGCCACCGCTTCGGCTCGGGCCAGTACCGCTACTTCGCCCATCCGCTGCCGGACCTGGTACGGGAGCTGCGCGAGGCGTTCTACCCGCGTCTGCTGCCGATCGCCCGCGACTGGGCCGGGAAGCTGCGCCGGCCCGCGCCGTGGCCCGACTTGCTGGAGGAGTGGCTGGGCATGTGCCATGACGCGGGACAGTCCAGGTCGGCCCAGATCCTGCTGCGCTACGGACCCGGCGACTGGAACGCCCTGCACCGGGACGTGTTCGGCGACGCGGTCTTCCCGCTCCAGGTCGTCATCGGCCTGGACGCCCCCGGGACCGACTACAGCGGCGGCGAATTCCTGATGGTCGAGCAGCGTCCGCGCGCCCAGTCCCGGGGCTCGTCGACCACGCTGCCCCAGGGCCACGGTCTGGTCTTCACCACCCGCGACCGGCCGGTGCGCTCGGCGCGCGGCTGGTCGGCCGGACCCATGCGGCACGGCGTGAGCACCGTCCGCTCGGGCCGCAGGCGCACGCTCGGCCTGGTCTTCCACGACGCGGCCTGACGGGGCCCGCTGCCGCACCGGCCAGATCGGACCGCGCCTGCAACCGCCGGGCGGTACGCCACGTCTTTACCGGTACATCCGAGGTCTCCTCAGGATCCCTGGAGGGGCCGCCGCATCGGCAAACGCTCATTCGGGCATCACGGCCCGACGGTAGCCAGCCCGCGAGTAGACCCGAGCCCGACGGTCCCTCCCACGGCGGGCGGCGGACACACGTCCCGTCGGCGGCCCCGCCTGTGCGCGTGCTCCCGACGAGTGGTTCGAAAGAATTCTCCGCGCGGTGTCGAGAATCCGGCATCGGCTGCGACGTCCCCTGTGAGAGTTGCCCACCAGGGGCGGCGACGCATCCGAAGGAGCACGTCATGAAGTATCTGGTGATGATCCAGGGCACGCAGGACGACTACGAGGCGATGCGCGGTCAGGCGTCCGGCGCCAGCCCGGGCTGGAGCGAGAAGGAACTGCAGGCGATGTTCGCCTTCATGGGCGAGGTCAACAACGATCTCTCCGAGTCCGGTGAGCTCGTCGACGGCCAGGGGCTCGCCGAGCCCGCCAAGACCCGGTTCGTCAGCCTCGGCGAGGACGGGCGGCCCGTGATCACCGACGGGCCCTACAGCGAGACCAAGGAACTGCTCGCCGGCTACTGGGTGCTCGACTGCGAGAGCCTGGAACGGGTCACCGAGATCGCCGCGCGGGTCGCGACCTGCCCCGTGCCCGAGGGGACGCCCGCCTACCCGGTGATCATCCGGCCGATCCTCGACGAGGGAGGCGATCTGTGAGACGTGGGTCCGGCATCGAGGACCTGCTGCGCCTGCACGCGCCGCAGGTCCTCGGTGCGCTGGTGCGGCGGTACGGGCACTTCGACCTCGCCGAGGACTCCGTACAGGAGGCGCTGCTCGCGGCCGCGCAGCAGTGGCCCGAGTCGGGGCTCCCCGACAATCCGCGCGGGTGGCTGATCAAGGTCGCCTCCCGCCGTCTCACGGAAGCCCTGCGCAGCGAGGAGGCCCGGCGCAGACGCGAGGAGACCGTCGCCGCGCTCACCCCCAGGGACGCGTTCACCGCGCCCGCGCCCGGGGAGAGCCGCGCGCCCTCCGACGACGACACGCTCACGCTGCTCTTCCTGTGCTGCCACCCCGCACTCACGCCGGCCGCCCAGATCGCGCTCACCCTGCGCGCGGTCGGCGGTCTGACGACGGCCGAGATCGCCCGCGCCCATCTCGTGCCCGAGGTGACGATGGCGCAGCGCATCAGCAGGGCCAAGCAGAAGATCAAGGGCGTGGCGTTCCGACAGCCGGGGCCCGAGGACCGCGATCAGCGGCTCGCCGCCGTGCTGCAGGTGCTCTACCTGATCTTCAACGAGGGCTATACGGCGACCTCCGGCCGCGATCTGCACCGCGCCGACCTCGCCGGTGAGGCGATCCGGCTGACCCGGGCCGTGCGCAGACTGCTGCCCAGCGACGGGACGGTGACCGGGCTGCTCGCCCTGATGCTGCTCACCGACGCCCGCAGCGCCGCGCGCACCGGACCGCACGGCGAGCTCGTCCCGCTCGACGAGCAGGACCGGGGTCTGTGGGACGCGAAGGCGATCGCCGAGGGGACCGCGCTGGTGGAGGAGGCGCTGTCGGAGGGACCGGCGGGGGCGTACCAGCTGCAGGCGGCGATCGCGGCCCTGCACGACGAGGCGGCGCGTGCGCAGGACACCGACTGGCCGCAGATTCTCGCGCTGTACGACCTGCTCGTACGCCGTGCTCCCGAGCCGATGGCCGAGCTGGGCCGTGCCGTGGCCGTCGCCATGGTGCACGGTCCCGAGGCCGGGCTCGCCGAAGTGGCCGAGCTGGAGGACCGGTTGGCGGGGCATCACCGGCTGGACGCCGTGCGGGCGCATCTGCTGGAGAAGGCGGGGGATGCCGAAGGAGCCAGGGCCGCCTACCAGTTGGCGGCCCGGCGCACCCTCAGCGTCCCGGAGACGCGCTACCTCCAGATGCGGGCGGCCCGGCTGCTGCCCCCGAAGTAGCTTCCCCGTGCCTCTGGACAACCCGCAGGTCAGAGGCGGATTTCCGGCTTCCGTTCGCTGTTGCAGAGTGGTGACAGTACGGGGATTGCCCGGCTGATCTTCAGCGGTGAGGATGAGCACATCGCCGCAAGCCGGTACCGAACAGGGCCGGACGGAAGGCGAGTTCTGATGCGGCTCGCCACGCGAGCTCTCTCATCCCGTACCACCGCCTGCCGCGGCGCGCTCTGTCGCGCTGGTCTCTCGGCCGACTGCTGCCCATCCAGCGGCAGTCAGGCCCCTAGTCGATTCCTTGGGGGGAGTCCACCATGTCCGCTCGCTTCGCCTCCGCCGCCGCGCTCACTGTCGCCGCCGCCGTCGGCACCACGCTTGTCCCGCTCAGCGCCCACGCCGCCCCGGTGGCCCCCCAGAAGCCCCTCACCATCGAGCTGGGCACTCCGGCGCCGACCGGGCCGCTGACCCGGGGCGGGGCGAGCGAGACGTTCACGTTCACCGTGAAGAACTCCGCGGACAAGCCGGTGGACTTCCAGCCGTGGCTGATCGGGGACACGGACGGCGCGAGCCCCATCGCGGCCTCGCACGTCGTCTTCGACGTGCAGCCGGTGAACGCCCCGGCGACCGACGAGTTCGTCAGCCAGGAGGGCACAGGCGCGCAGGGCGTGTTCTACCCGGCCGCGAAGGGCAAGAGCGCCTCCTTCTCGGTGCCCGCCAAGGGCGAGCTGAGCTGGAAGGTCTCCGTCGGCCTCGGCAAGAACTACCCCTCCAACAATGGCAATCTGAAGTTTCTGGCCGACGACCTCGCCGAGAACACCAAGCGCGAGCAGGACGACACCCTGGTCTTCGAGGCCAGCCCGAAGATCAACACAGGGCCCGCCTCCTTGATGCTCGAGACCGACGAGAACGCTCCCATCAAGCCCGGCACGGCGGGCACCGTCGACATCGTCCACCAGCTCAAGGGCGGGGTGACCTTCGACTCCGACCTGAGGACCGTCCTGGAGGTCGCCGAGGAGCCCGGCTCCACGGTGAAGATCCCCGAGCTGGTGATCGAGGAGCTGGGCGAGGACGGCAAGTACACCAAGGTCAAGAAGTTCAAGGGCGAGGAGAAGTGGCAGCCGGCGGACGTCAGCAAGAGCCACATCTACAAGCGCACCAGGCTTCGCGTGAGCGTCATCGACTTCAAGGGCATCCAGAAGCCGGTCAAGCTCACGCTGCGCGCGACGACCGGGCTCACCGAGGGCAACACCCATCCGTTCCTGGGGGCCGAGGGCAGGATCACCGTCGCCCCCGAGCGCGGCACCACCCAGCCGAGCGCGACGCCCTCAGCGACGCCGTCCGCGACCGCTTCCGCCACGCCCTCTGTGACCCCGTCCTCCTTGGCCACGGCGGTGGCCGGCGGTAACACCCCCGTCACCACCACCGGCGCCCTCGCCAACACCGGATCTTCCGGCTCCACCCGGTACGCGGCCCTTGCCGCTGCCGCCCTGATCGCGGCCGGCGGAGCCCTCACCGCACTGCGTCTGCGACGCCGCTGAACAAAATGGATTTGATCTTGCTCCGGATGGCGTAAGGTGGTGTTCACCGACGCGGGGTGGAGCAGCTCGGTAGCTCGCTGGGCTCATAACCCAGAGGTCGCAGGTTCAAATCCTGTCCCCGCTACTGACGACAGTGGCCCGGCACTCGACAGAGTGCCGGGCCACTGTCGTGTACGGGCTCCGAGCATCGCCCGGTTGGCCGACGGCGACTCGCCGCCCGGCGCGGCTACGGCCAGCCTGGGAAGGGCGCGGTACCGCAGCCGTGTGGGGACCGGGCAGGAGAGCACCCTTGGCCGAGCGAGAGCAGGGCGGAGCGGACATCTCCCGCGGATTCGTCCGCCTGCTGCCCGCCCTGATGATCGTCGGCGGCGCGATCTTCGACCTCGCGACGCCGCCCCGGTTCACCGCGGTCCCGCTGTTCGCGGCCGCACCGCTGATCGCGGCTCCCATCTTCACCTGGGTGGGCACCCTGCTGGTCGGTATCGCGGCGATCCTCGGCGTGACCGGGCTGCATTTCTACAACCACACCCTCTCGCAGATCACGGCGTTCACCGAGCTGACCACTGTGATCACCGTCGCGGGCCTCGCGCTGCTGATCAACCGAGTCGTACGGCTCGGCAGCCAGCGCCTCGCGTCGGCCCGGGTGATCGCCGAAACCGCGCAGCGCGCCGTGCTGCCGACGCCCCCGGAGCGGATCGGGGGGCTGCACGTCGCCGCGCGGTACGAGGCGGCGCAGGCGGACGCGTTCATCGGCGGCGACCTCTTCGCCGTACAGGACACGCCCTTCGGGGTGCGGCTGGTCGTCGGGGACGTACGGGGCAAGGGGATGCAGGCGGTCGAGGCGGTGGCCGTGGTCATCGGGGCGTTCCGGGAGGCTGCAGAGCAGGAGAGCTCGCTGGAAGGCGTCGCCGCGCGGCTGGAGCGGGCACTGGTGCGCGAGGGCGCGCGGCACAACCTGGACGCGGTCGAGGGGTTCACCACCGCCGTACTGGCCGAGATCCCGCGCGGTGATCGCGTCGTACGGATCGTGAACCGGGGCCATCCGGAGCCGCTCCTGCTGTACGCGGACGGGAACGTGAACATCCTGGAGCCGACCCAGGCTGCGCTGCCGCTCGGTATGGGTCTCGGGATCTGGCCGGACCGCTCCGACGCGCACCGGCTGCCCCCCGGGGCCACGCTCCTTCTCTATACGGACGGGCTGTCCGAGGCGCGCGACGCGAGCGGCGTTTTCTACGACCCCGGCCGGCGGCTGGCGGGGCGGCTGTTCCCCGGGCCCGAGGAGCTGCTGGACGCCTTGGTGGACGACGTACGACGCCATACGGGTGGCGGCACGACGGACGACATGGCGCTGCTTGCGGTCAGCCGCCCCGCGGAGGGGCAGCAGGAGCGCCGCAGGACCGTGCCCGTGATCGGCGGGGGCGGGCGGGACGGCGGGGACCAGGGCGGCGAGTGAAGGCTCTGGCGGCTCGGCGTCGTGCGGCGCTGTGAAGCCGGACGCCGGCCGTCGGCTGTACGGATGGGCACGGTACGTAATCGAGAGGCACCCCTCCGCATAACATTTGATGCACTGTCAGGTGGCGGGAGATGGCGGATGGTGCATGAGGGGCGATCAACTCACCCCACTCCGGGCGCTTGTGTCCGGTTAAGTCCCGGCGATGTTGTTAATGATCAGTCGGAACAGCTTGGAATCGGGCCCCGGTGTCTATTAACGTTCGATAACGCAGCGCGGTCGTCCCAGTCGTCGCAAGAGGCGGCACCGTGCGCACGCGCCGAATCCCGCAAGGGAACCGGGGAACCACCAATTGGGGTGAATCGGGCACCTTTTGCCGCTCTTGTCCGCGGCGGAAGCGCCCGTAGGAGACCTTCCTGCTCCGAACCCGTCAGCTAACCCGGTAGGCGAGAAGGAAGGAAAGGAGCACGCCTCAGTGGCGTCCAACAAACCTGCCCCGACAGCACCCTTCGAAACTGACTTCTTCGGCGACGAGGTGGCAGAGCGGGCATGGGAGGAATGGAACCCCACCGAGGACTCCGTCCGTCCGGTGCGCGGCCGGCACCGTGTGATGAAGCAGCGCGGCGGACTCGCCCGCAGCTCCACGGTGCTCGGGGTCGGTGTGATCGCCGCGGTCGGCGCGGGCGGCATGGCCACCGCGCAGAGCAAGCCGCCGGTCTCCATATCGCTCCCCGACTCGATCGCGGACAACCTGCCCGACGCCAAGTCCCTTCCCGGCGTCGGCTCGTTCATGTCCGACGACTCCTCGGACGCCGACACCGGGAACACCTCTCCGCTCACCTCGGCGACGCTCGCCGCTGACACCGGAACCGGCTCCGAGGCCGAGGCGCAGGGCTCCGCCGGTGAGGCGCTGCGCGCCCGCATCCTCCAGCAGGCCGATCAGCAGCGGGCCGAGGCGGACGCCGAGGCCAAGGCGGCCGCGGAGAAGCTCGCGGCCGAGAAGGCAGCGGCGGAGGCGAAGGCTCAGCAGACCGCGGCGGAGGCCGAGGCCGAGGCGGCGAAGCTCGCGGCCGAGAAGGCCGCGGCGGAGAAGGCGGAGGCCGAGCGCCTCGCCAAACTCGCCGCGAGCTACGCGCTGCCGACCTCCTCGTACACGATCACCTCCACCTTCGGCGAGGCCGGATCGATGTGGTCCTCGGGCTACCACACCGGCCTGGACTTCGCGGCCCCGACGGGCACGCCCCTCAAGGCCGTGCACAGCGGCACCGTCAAGTCGGCGGGCTGGTCCGGGTCTTACGGCTACCGCACGGTGCTGGAGCTCGAGGACGGCACGGAGATCTGGTATGCCCACCAGTCCTCGATCTCGGTCAGCGTCGGCCAGAAGGTGACGACGGGCGAGACGATCGGGCGCGTGGGTGCGACCGGCAATGTGACCGGCGCGCATCTGCACCTCGAGGTCCACACTGCGGGCGGGACCGGGATCGACCCGATGGCCTGGCTGCGGGACAAGGGCCTGACCGTCTGATTTCTCCGTGCGCCCCCTCGCGCCGCCGCTCGGCACGAGGGGGCGTCCTGCGGATGCCCCTATGTGCGCAGTGCTCCGCACTCCCCTGAACGCCGGCAGTTCTGGCGCTCACCCCCCGACGCCAGGGCTGCCGGTCCCTATGCCCCCGGTCGCGTACGGCATGCGGACGGAACAGGCCGGACCGGCCTAGGAGCGGTACGGGTTGTAGCCGCCGTAGTCGCGGTGCGGGGGCGGGGTCCGTACCCGGCCCGTTGCCCGTGCCGCGTAGGTCAGCGCGGGAGACGCGACTTCCTTGCGCTGCCACAGGTGGTGCAGCAGCTCCTGCTCGCGCTCCATGAAGTCCGGGCCCGCCGTTCCGCGGTGAGCCCGGTGGCGTAGAAAGGCCAAGGTCGTCGCGAACCGCTCGTACTCCGAGACGGCGTGGGCCGCGGCCGGTCCGTGCGTACGGCGGGCGATGTCGCGGGCCATCGTGCGCGCCCGCATCGAGGAGAGCGCGCGCGGCTCGTCGGCCGTCAGCCAGCCGGCCGCCGCGTATGCGGGCAGTTCGGTGGATATCGTGCGCAGTTCGCGCTGCCGGGTCCAGATCGTGAGCCAGGTCAGCAGCCCGAAGACCGGGACCATGAACGCCCCGTACACCGCGTAGAAGCCGAACGGGCCGAAGAGCGACGCCGAGCCGTTCCACAGCGCGTGCATGCCCATCGCGAGGGCGAGGCCCAGCAGCGGCAGCGCGATCCGCCGGAACCGCTGGCGCCGTGCGGCGAGCGCCGCGATCCCGAAGCCGATGCCCGTGAGCACGGTGAAGAGCGGATGCGCGAACGGCGACATGACCACACGTACGAGGAAGGTCGCCGCGGTCACCGATGCCAGGCCCGAGGTGCCTATCTCCTGGTCCTCACCGAAGGCGTTGCCCAGGTAGAGGATGTTCTCGGTGAAGGCGAAGCCGGTCGCGGTGAAGCCCGCCACGACGACGCCGTCGACGATCCCGGTGAAATCCCGTCTGCGAAAGATGAAGATCAGCAAGATCGCCGCGGCCTTCGCGCTCTCCTCGACGACCGGGGCTATGACGGTCGCGCCGAGCGTGTCCGCGCTCGCCGGGTCGGCGGTCGCGGTGGCTATCCAGCGGGTCGCGAAGGTGTTCGCGATGATCGCGACGAGGGCGGCGGCGAAGGCGCCCCAGGCGAACGCGAACAGCAGATTCCGCCAGGGTCCCGGCTCGACCCGGTCCAGCCAGCGGAAGGCCGCGGCGAGAAGCGGGACGGGCAGGGTGGCGAGGCCCAGTCCGACCAGGAAGCCGTGGGTGCCGGTCTGTTCGCGTACGAGAGCGAGGATGACGAGGCCGGAGAGGGCGAGCAGGGTGATGACGACCCCGGCCCGAACCGCCTTGCTGCGCCAGAGCCGGGAGGCCCGGCGCGGTTTGTACCGCCAGCGGGCGCGCTCCGGCACGGCATCGAAGAGCGGCTGCTCGTCGAAGGCCGGGACCGCCGGATGCGGTGGGAGGTGCTGCGGGAACGACTCGGACACCTGATGACCCTAACGAGGCACACTGACACCTGGCGATGGTGCACGGCACACTACCGAGGGTTATGCCGACTCCAACACGCGGCGGAACAGCAGGTCGTGCACCTTGTGGCCCTTGTCCAGGCCCTGCCCCTCGAACCGGGTGAGCGGCCGGAAGGCGGGGCGCGGGGCGAAGCCGCCGTGCTCCTGGGTGGTCTCGAAGTCCGGATGCGCCGAAAGCACGTCGAGCATCTGCTCGGCGTACGGCTCCCAGTCGGTCGCGCAGTGCAGGATCGCGCCGGGCTTCATACGGGGCGCGGCGAGACTGAGGAACTCGGGCTGGATCAGCCGGCGCTTGTGGTGGCGCTTCTTGGGCCAGGGGTCGGGGAAGTAGACGCGCAGCCCGTCGAGCGAGCCGTGCGGAAGCATCTCGCGGAGCAGGATGATCGCGTCGCCGTTGGCGACACGGATGTTGGACAGCCCGTTCCGCTCCGCGAGACCGAGGAGATTGCCCTGCCCGGGCGTGTGCACGTCGACGGCGAGAATCCCGGTCCCGGGATCGGCGGCGGCCATCTGCGCGGTCGCCTCGCCCATCCCGAACCCGATCTCCAGGACGACCGGCAGCCCGCCGAACATCTCCTCGAGATCGAGGAGGCGCTGCCCGTCGATGTCCATGCCCCACCGGGGCCAGAGCCGCTCCAGGGCATCCCCCTGCCCGACGGTCACCCGACTCCGCCGCGGCTGGAAACTCCGGATCCGCCGCTCATGATGCGACCCGGCGGGATCGGCAGCGGGGCCCCCGGGGAACCGCGGCTCGCTCTTGGCGCGGAGGGGGGGACGGGACGGGGATTGGGCGGGGGTGGGGTTACGAAGCTCAGACACAGTGGCTCGATTCTACGGGCCGTCGCGGGGTGCGGGCCTTGGTGCGTCGTACGGCACCGGCGCACCCCGGACCCCAAGGCCCAAGCCACGGCACCCCGCGCCACCGGCCCTCAAGACCGCGCCGCGCCCGCCACGCGGCCCGGCGTCAGGGCCGTCAGGGCCCGCCGTGCCACCTCCCGGCCAATGGGAAGCGACGCCGTCGCCGCAGGGGACGGCGCGTTCAGCACATGCACCGTCCGCGGCGCCTCGCGGATCAGGAAGTCGTCCGCCAGCGTCCCGTCCCGCAGCACCGCCTGCGCCCGCACCCCCGCCGCGGCCGGCCGCAAGTCCGTCTCCGACACCGCCGGGAGCAGCCTGCGCACCGCCGTCGTAAAGGCACGCTTCGACAGTGAGCGGTGCAGTTCCCCCGCCCCGTACCGCCAGTGCCGCCGCGCTATCCGCCAGGATCCCGGCCAGCTCAGCGTCTCGGCGAGTTCCCTCGGGCGGACCGCCGACCAGCTGTAGCCCTCGCGGGCCAGCGCCGGGACCGCGTTCGGGCCGACATGGACCCCGCCGTCGATGCCTCGGGTCAGGTGGACGCCCAGGAAGGGGAAGGCCGGGTCGGGGACCGGATACACCAGGCCCCGCACCAGCGAGGGGTCCGTCAGCTCGTAGTACTCACCCCGGAAGGGGACGATCCGCATCCCGGGATCGTCGCCAGCCAGCCGCGCCACCCGGTCGCAGTGCAGCCCCGCGCAGTTCACCAGCACCCGCGCCCTGACCACCGCCCCCGACGCCGTGCGCACCGCGACCCCCCAGCTCCGGCGGTCGATCGCGGCCACCTCCTCGCCGTAGCGGACGTCCGCGCCGGACGCGGCCCCCAGCTGCGCCGCCACCGCCCCGAAGTCGCACACCCCGGTCGTCCCGACATGGATCGCCGCGAGCCCGCGCACCTCCGGCTCGTACTCCATGATCTGCGCGGGGCCCAGCTCCCGCACCGGAATGCCGTTCTCCCTGCCGCGCTGGACCAGTGCGTGCAGCCGCGGCAACTCGTCCTTGCCGGTGGCCACGATCAGCTTCCCGGTGACCTTGTGCGCGATGCCGTACTCCGCGCAGAACTTCACCATCTCGGCCGCGCCCCGCACCGCGAACCGCGCTTTCAGCGACCCCGGCCGGTAGTAGATCCCGCTGTGGATCACTCCGCTGTTCCGCCCGGTCTGGTGGCGGGCCGGGCCCGCCTCCTTCTCCAGGACGATCACCCGGGTGCCGGGAGCCGCGCGCGTGAGCGCATGCGCCGTCGACAGGCCGATGATCCCGCCGCCGATCACCAGCACGTCACAGTCGAAGTCGTGCACCGAGCCCTGCCCGGACGCTGTCACCGCGTCACCTCCCACCCCGATAGTGCACTGGCCCACTGACAAGGCCGTTAAACCAGCTGAGCCAGGGTGTCTGCGCCTATGCCGGAGCCATGTGTCCCTAGGGGGTGTCTTTCGGATCTTGCCGGGCTCGCGTGCCCTGGCACGCACTCCCCCGTAGCCCTTCGGGCACGGGAGGTGCCCCCACGCTGCGTTGCGTCAGTCGCCGACGCTCCGCGTCGGCTCCCTCCTCCGCCTTGCAGCTGCACGCACCGCAGTGACATCAGCCGCTCCGCGCCGGGCCGCTCACTGATCCGGCCTGATCCAAAAGACACCCCCTACGCCGGGGCCACCAGCAGCGGCCGGGCCCGCTCCCGCAGCTCCACCACCCGCGGCTCGTCGCCGTACGGCTCCAGGCGGTGCAGCAGATCCCGTACGTATTCGGTGGTCCGCGCCGAGGAGATCCGCCCCGCGACCTCCACCGCGCGCGTGCCCGCCGCGCACGCCGCGTCCAGATTCCCCGACTCCAGTTCGGCGACGGCCGACACCACGAGGCGCAGCCCGTGCGAGCGCACGAATTCCTCCGTCGGCCGCGACAGCGCCTGCTCCGTGAAGCGCCGTACCTGCCGCGGCGCCTTCAGATCGCGGTAGCACTCGGCCGCGTCCGCCGCGAACCGGTCGTAGGAGTAGAAGCCCAGCCAGGACGGGTCGGCGTCGCCCTCCCGCGAGCGCTCGAGCCAGCCCTCGGCGGCCTTCAGTGCCGCCCCCGCCGCCGGCGCGTCGGTCGCCTTGGCGTGCGCCCGCGCCTCCACCAGCCGGAAGAAGCTCATCGTGCGGGCCGTGGCCAGGCCGCGGTTGCGCTCAAGGGCCGCCTGGGCGAGGTCGACGCCCTCGTCCGCGAAGCCGCGGTAGGTCGCCTGCAGGGACATTGAAGCCAGTACGTACCCGCCCAAGGGCACGTCCGCCGCCGCCCGGGCCAGCCGCAGCGCCTGGATGTAGTACCGCTGCGCCGCCTCCTGCTGACCGGTGTCGAAGGCCATCCACCCGGCCAGCCGGGTCAGCTCCGCGGTCGCGCCGAACAGCGCGCGGCCCACTTCGTCCGAATACGACCCGAGCAGCAGCGGAGCCGCATCCACCCGCAGACACTCCGGCACCATGGATGAACGCCAGTCCCCGCCCCCGTACTTGGAGTCCCAGCGCCGCGCGTCCTCCGCCGCCTCCCGCAGCTTCGCGACGTCGCTGTGGCCCACGCGGGCGGGAGTGTCCTCCGTCGCGTCCAGGGATCGCTCCACCGAGGAGTCGGCGGGGGTTATCAGCCAGCGGGACGCGGGCGTGGCGTAAGCGCTCACTGCGAAAGAACCGGCCAGCGACTGCCAGATGCCCCCACTGCCCGCCCGGCGGCCCGCAAGATCCAGACGGTAGAGCTCGGTGGCCGATTTCACCGCCTCGCCCACATCGCGCGGGAAGGCGAGCCCGACCTCGGGGGCCGGGTCGGCGTCCGCGAGGCCGATCTCGTGCAGCGGCACCGGCCGCCCGAGCTTGGCGCCGATCGCCGCGGCGATGAGATGGGGCGCGGCGCCCTGCGGCACCATGCCTTTCGACACCCATCTCGCCACGGACGTCTTGTCGTAACGAAGTGTCAGCCCGCGCTGCGCTCCGAGGTCGTTGACCCGCCGGGCAAGGCCGGCGTTGCTGATTCCCGCGAGGGCGAGAACGGTGCCGAGCTTTTCGTTCGGCCCGCGTTGCTCCCTGGACATGCGCCACCCCTCGACACACAGACGGCCGCCGCGTCGCTGTTGGCGCACGGCATTCGTGCTGCGTTCTCCCCGGTGAACACGTCCTTGGATCCCGGCTGCAAAAGCGTCTGGCCGAGCCCCTGGGAATATGCGCCCCTGAGGAGAACAACAGTAAACACAGCGTAGTTCGCCGCATCCCGACCGTTAAGAGGCGGTGTTCCGTATGGCGAGATTGTTGTGCGTTGGAGCAGACCGTCCGTGAAGTGCGGGGTCGTGGCGTGCTCCTGAGCGTGCTCCGGGTGTGTGGCCGTGCGCCCGTCCGTGCGCTCTGGTCCCGCTGGTGGGGGAGCGCTTCCATGAGTCCTGCGTGGGTCGGCCCACTGCGTACTGGAACCAGTGGGCTGGGGGAATCCGCTGCCTTCAATCCCCGCGGGTGGCGGACCGGTCCGGGAGGCGTGTGCCGCCTCCCGGACTGTGTTCTGCGGGGGTTACGAACGGATGTACGCCCCGCAGATTGGCTGAATGCCGACTGTCCCCTGTATCCCTTTTGCGACTTTATGGGCGTTGGTCGCTCGCTCCGCCGCGCCCTGGACCGTCGTCAAATCGCCAATGCCAGGGGCGCGTTCACTTTTTGCGCACGCGACCCGGAGACCCTCTTCTGCGCCGCCTTCGTGGCAGCATGTTCCCGAACGGCGGCATGTTCCCGTGCGGCTGCATGCTCCTGAGGTGCTGCCGAGCGGCTACGGTCCCGGGTCTGAGTTCGTCCACAGCCTGTGGAGGCGCGATGCGGTGGTTGGTGGGCTGGAGCAGTGTCGCCGCAAACTTCGGTACGGCCGGGGTCGTCGGGGCGTCCGACGAGGGCCGCACCGTCCACCCCGTCGGGTCCCAACTCCTATGGGGAGACCCGGATCCGCTCTGGGCGGTCGGCGACTGGCGCCCCGACGAGGTGCGTGTCGTCACCGTGGACGCCTTCACCAAACTGGCCGTCCTGGGCTGCTGCGCGGCCAGTGACGAGGAGCTGAAGGTCGGTCTGTTCGCGGCGCGCGGTGGCGCGTTGCGGCATCTGACCGCGTGGGGGGGCAGCTATACGGCCGTCGCGCAGGTCGGCCGCCGGATAACGGTCGCGGGCGATCTCGCCGGGGCGAGACCTGTCTTCTACACGCCATGGGCGAACGGCACCGCGTACGCGACCGCCGCGCTGCCGCTCGCCGACCTCATCGAAGCGCAGCTGGACATCGGGCACTTGGCGGCGCTGCTGGCCTGCCCGGAGACGCCGGAGGCGCTGCGCGACTCGACTCCGTACGTCGGTGTGAAGCGCATCCCCGCGGGGCACGCGCTGATCCTGCGCGAGGGCTCGCGCGAGATCACCGGATACGAGCCGGTGGCCTCGCTGGCCGTCGCCGGACCGCAGATGGAGGCAGAGCGTGCGGTCGAGGGGGTACGGGACGCGCTCGTCGACGCCGTACGGGCCAGGCTCACCGCGCCCCGGCACGCGCCCGAGACCCTGCCGCCGGACCCCGGGCCCGTCCCCGGAATGGGCCCGGCGGCCCGGCGCGCCGCCCGCGGGGGTCCGGTACCCGGCATCGGCGCCGACCTCTCCGGCGGCAGCGCGTCCGGCACACTCGCGCTGCTGGCGGCGGGGCTGCCCGGCGTGCCGGGAACGGTCCTCGGCCATGGCACCGGCGCGGGAGAGCGGCTGCTCGCTGTCACCTTCAACGACCTGGCGACGGGCGGTCGCGAGGTGGAACACGCGGCCGAACTGGAGCGGGCCCGGGCGATCGCCGCGAATCCGCGGCTGCACCACGTGGTGGTCGCGGCGGGTGAGGAGTCCCTGCCGTACGCGGATCTCGACGGGCCGCTGACCGACGAGCCCGCTCCGTCCCTCGTCGTGGCGGAACGGCACCGCAACCGGCTGGCGGCGGGCAGCGCGGACCACTTCACCGGGGCGGGGGCGCGGCAGGTCCTGGACGCGCATCCGGCGCGGCTCGCGGATCTGCTGCTCGACCGGCGCCGCCGCCATCTGATGCGGCCCGTCGCGGCGTTGGCACGGGCCGAAGGGCCCTCGCCCCAGTCCCTGTTCATCCCGCTGACGGTGTACCGGGCGGCGCGGCGGCTGGCGCGTACGCCCTACCGCACCGGCCTGGAGCTGGCGGCGGACCACCTGCTGGCCGCGAACCGTCCGCCCGGCCGCGCCCACGACGGCCCCCTGGGCGCGTCGCTCGCCGCACTGACTTGGTCCCGGCCGGGCCCCGCGGCGCGCTGGCTCACCGGTGAGGCGCTCGCTGAAGTATCGGTTCGCCTGACGGAGGCGGCGATGCGCCCGGTGTCGGTGCAACGGCCCGGCGAGGCCCGCGCGCGGGCGGCGCTGACCCGCCACGCGTCGGACCAGCGGATCCTCGAACAGGCCGCGGAAATCCGCAGCCAGCGCCTGCACGCCCCCTTTCTGGACAACCAGGTCGTACGGGCCTGCCGCGACCTCCCCGAATCCCTGCGGGTCCGGCCGGGCGCCCGCGCGGAAATCCTCCGCCGGGTCCTGGCGGGCGCGGGCATCCACGACCTGCCCCCGGGCTGGGGCGCGACGACCCACACGACCTCGACGACGGCGGCCCGCACGGGCCTGCGAGCCTCGCTCCCGCACCTGATCGCCCTGTTCGACGCGCCACTGCTGGCGGATGCGGGCCTGGTGGAGGCCCGCGTGATCCGCAAGGCGCTACGGGCGGCCTCCGAGGGCGAACCGGTCCCGCTGGACGGCCTGGCGGACCTGATCTCGACGGAGCTGTGGCTACGGAGGCTGCTCTCGCGGCGTGGCACGTGCTGGACAGGCACGGCGGCACCGAGACAGCGGGCGGTGGCGGGAGGCGTCCCCCCGAGGCGGACGCTGCAGGCGTAGGGGGTGGGGCGGGGTTACCCGGTGCGGCGTCGGTGACGGTCTGGCGCGCCTGGGGTTGCCGGTGCCGCGGTGGTAGCGGGTTCGGGGTTCGGGGTGCGGGCCGCGGGGTTGCCCGGTGCCGCGGGGCGGGCGCCTGGGGTCCGCTCCGGGGTGGAGCCGGGACTGCATGATTTACGGCGCGTCTCGGCCGTACCGAGGTGCGCGGGGGTCCCCGCGCCACAAATCACGCTTACGTCCCAACTCCACCCGCTCCGCGGCCCCTTACCCGGCGGCGGCAACTGGTAGCCCGCGCCGCGAAGCGGGCGCACTGGGGGTAGGGGGCGCCAGCCCCCACATTTCCTTCCCCTTTGGGGGCCTGGGGCCCGCCCCAGTTTCGGGAAGGGGCGGGGTGGGGGAAAGGAACCCCGGACTGCAATGCCCCTGCCGTCGCGCGCGCCCCGGACCCGGAACGACGCGGCCGGGTCCGTCAGCCGCAGCTGATCTGCGCCTGGGCCCAGTCGCCCAGCGCCGCCGAGTCGAGCGCCGTATGCGGCTCCACGACCAGCCGGATCGTCTTCAGCCCGGCGAGCGACACATGCACCGGCACCGCCGCCTGCCCGCGGCGGATCACCGGCGAGCGCCACAGCCGCCCCCCGTCGCCGTACACGGAGAAGCGCACCGCGCCCATGCCCAGCGTCAGATCGTCGACGCCGACGAACGCGTCGTAGGCGGTGCAACGGCGGTTGAGATCGATCGTCACCGACGACGTGGCGTGCACGGTCACCCCGTGGCCGTACCGCCTGCCGTCGATCGACATGCCCGAGCGCTGCCAGAGCCAACTGCTCCCACCGAGGCGCACCTCGGGCCGGGTGTGGTCGCCGAACACGTCGTACTTGAGCCGGTTGACCTGGTAGACCTTCGGGACTGGCGCGGGCGGCGGGGTCGGCGGTGTCGGCTGCGGCTTCGTCGGACCGGGGGCGGGCGGGGCCGACGGGGCCGGCGGGAGGGGCGGCACCGGCCTGGGCGGTGTGTCCATCGGCGTCGTTCTGGGCCCGGGCGGCAGGGTGGGCGCCGGAGTTGGCCGCTGCGCGGGATTGTCCGGCGGCGGAGCCGGCTGCGCCGCGGGCGGCGCCGGAGGCTCGGGCTTCGGTGACGGCGCGGGCTTCTGCGGTACGACGGGCACCGAGACGCCCGGCTCGGCCCCGGCCTTCGGCGCCGGCTCGGGATCGTCGCCCGACATCCCCCACACCAGTCCGGCGGCTGCCGCGACGGCCAGCGCCGCAGCGATCCCGGCCTTCGCCGGGGCACCCAAACCCTCCGACACCGCGGCACCACCGGCCGCGCCTCCGGAAGCACCCGACGTACTGCCTGTGGCCGCGGCGACCGCACCCGCCCCTGCCGCGCCCGCGGCTCCGCCGGCCACGATCCCGACGGCCTTGAGGGAGTACCCGGCGGCGAACCAGCCGATGACCGCGACCGGCAGCAGCGCCGGAATCCCGGCGTTGACATGCGCCAGCTCACCCGCGGCGAGACGGCACTTGGCGCACTCCTCCAGGTGCTTGCGCAGACCGAGTTCGGCCCGCATCCGCAGGCCCCCGCGGGCATACGCGCCCAGCCGGTCGGCGTACCGCGCGCAGTCACCGCCGGAGGTGAGCGCGGTGCTCACATGGGCTTGCAGGTAGGCCTGCTTGAGGCCCTCGCGGGCCCGGCTTGCCAGTACCGCCGTGGCGTTGGCGGTCAGCCCGAACAGCGGCGCGACCTCGCTCGGCGATTCCTCCTCGACGGTGGTGTGCCAGAGCACGGCCTGCCAGCGCTCGGGCAGGGAGCGGAAGGCCCGCATGGCCAGCGACTGCTCCGCTTCGTGCATCGCCCGGACGTCGGCGCCCGGATCGAGGGTGCCGTCGCTTGCGGCGCCCGTGCTGCGGACGGCCTCCGCGGCGAACACCGCGAAGTCCTCGACCAGTTGTTCCCGCTTCGCTGTTTTCGTCCACGCGGCCGCGACCCGCCTCACCGTGGTGAGCAGATACGCCCGTACGGCCTGTTCGGGTCCCGAGCCTCCCCGCACCGCCTGCAGCGTCCGCGCGAACACCTCGGCGGTCAGGTCGTCGGCGGTGTGCGCGTCCCGGCAGCAGGTGAGCGCGTACCGGCGCACCGAGTCCGAGTGGCGACGGAACAGTTCCTCGTACGCACTGTCGTCGCCGTTGCGCATGCGCCGGATCAACGCGGCGTCGGACGTGGGCAGTTCACGCGGCGGCGGAGGGGATTCGCGACCCGAGGCCTCGCGCTGTGGCGGCACGGCACACTCGCCCGCACCACCCGAAGCGTTGCCCTCCGAACCACTCGCACCGATCCCGGACGGGCCGACGGGACCGGGCACACCAGCGGGACCCGGCACACCGGCAGGACCCGAAGCTCCGGGCGCGCCGGACGCCCCACCGGGCCCGCCCTGGCTCGGCACCTGTCGCGAGGGCAGTCCGGCTGCCTCCCCGCCGCCTGCGCCGCCGAGCGGCTTGTCCCGACCCTCACCGCTCATCGCGGAAGCCCCCGTAAGCACCAGCAGACCCGAACACCGGGCCAGGGTGCCACAGAGCTGCCGCACATCGAGCCCTTGTGCACGGCAACCACTCATCCGGGGCGACTTCCCCGAACCCAGCCCTATTCGTCACTCGTTCGGGGAAGACTGAACCGGCCTTGCCCAGAAGTCAGTTGGTGCCGCGGTTCGGGTAGGAGCGCGCTCAGGCGGAGCGGGGCCGCAGACCCTCCAGCAGGATGTCGAGGAGACGGGCCGAAGCCGCCGCCTGCTGTACCGCATCCGGCAGCGAGGGCGCGGCCGTGGCTATCACGAGCAGCACGTCAGCGACGGTCACATCGTCGCGCAGCTCGCCCGCCCCGCGCGCCCGGTCGACCAGTTGCCCCACGACCTCGAGCAGTTCCTCCGAGCCCGTGTCCTCCTGCTCCTCCACCGGCACCGGACGCGGTCCGACCACCCGCAGTTCGGGCTGTGCGCCGACCCGCTGCTGCGGCACCCGCGCCTCGTCCCGTACGACAACGGTCGACTCCTCGGACTCCACGCCCACCCGCAGCACCTGCGGCGGCAGCAGCCGTCCCGCGCCCGAAGCCACCGACGTACGCAGGAAACGGGAGAGTGCCGACCAGGGCTCCTCCTCCTGCCCCAGAGCCGTGCGCGCCTGCTCGGTCAGCCGGGAGGTCTCCTCCTCGGCGATCCGGCGCACCAGCACGTCCTTGCTCGGGAAGCGGCGGTACACCGTCCCGACGCCGACCCTGGCGCGACGGGCCACGTCCTCCATCGGCGCGCCGTACCCCAGCTCGCCGAACACCTCGCGTGCGGCGCGCAGTACATGCTCGAGATTGCGCTGCGCGTCCACGCGCAGCGGCGCGGAGCGGCCGGCCCCGCCCGATCCCGCCCGCCCGTTCCCGTCAGCCGCCGAACCCGGCGCGGCAGCAGCCTGCCAATGCGAATCCTGAATGGTCATACATGTTCCCCCGGTCATGATGTCTCCCCCCGGAGACCTCCCCGCCTGTCCGCCGGGCGTGCCTAGTCCGGGCACCCCGACGAGGTACGAACATAGTTGAGCCAGGGTCAATTCAGAAGGGGGTAGTTCCGCACGGAGCGCCCCCCGATCGGAGCAAGGACCGGAACATTCCCTAATACGCCCCCTCGCGCCACCCCCCTCATATGCCCTGACCTGGGCACCTTCCCCGCCAGGCGGCTCCGCTCCCGCGCGCAGTGGCGCAAAGCCTCCGGTCACACAATTTGCCGGGGCTGTGGACAAACGCCCGAGGCCGTTGCGTCATGGGATGGTGAAGGCCTCTAACTCCCGGGGGACGACCCCCGGCCCCCCGCCGGGAACGCGCATTCTCGTCATCGGCGGCGGCTACGTCGGGATGTACACGGCACTGCGGCTCCAGCAGAAGCTGAAACACGAGCTCGCGCGGGGCGAGGTGGAGATCACCGTGATCACGCCCGATCCGTACATGACGTACCAGCCCTTTCTCCCGGAAGCGGCGGCCGGCTCCATCTCCCCCCGGCATGTCGTCGTCCCCCTGCGGCGGGTGCTCGACAAGTGCAAGATCGTCATCGGTGAGGCCAAGGCCGTGGACCACGCCAAGCGCACGGCGACGGTCACCACCCTCGCGACCGCCGAAGAGCGCACCGGCGCCGTGGAGATCACGTACGACGAACTCGTCATCGCGCCCGGATCGATCTCCCGTGCCCTGCCCATCCCCGGTCTCGCCGACTTCGGCATCGGCTTCAAGACCGTGGAGGAAGCGATCGGACTGCGCAACCACGTCATCGAGCAGATGGACATCGCCTCCTCCACACGCGATCCCGCGATCCGTGACGCCGCGCTCACCTTCGTCTTCGTCGGCGGGGGCTTCGCGGGCGTCGAGGCACTCGGCGAGCTGGAGGACATGGCCCGCTACACCGCGCGGTACTACCACAACGTCAAGGCCGACGACCTGAGGTGGATCCTCGTCGAGGCCAGCAACCGCATCCTCCCCGAGGTCGGCGAGGAGATGGGCAAGTACGCCATCCGCGAGCTGCGTTCGCGCAATATCGACGTACGCCTCGAAACACGCCTGGACTCCTGCGAGGACCGCGTGGCGGTCCTCAGCGACGGCAGCCGCTTCCCCACCCGCACCGTCGTGTGGACCGCGGGCGTCAAGCCGGCGCCGCTCCTTGCCGCCACCGATCTGCCCCTCAACGAACGCGGCCGCCTCCAGTGCACCGCCCAGCTCACTGTCGTCGGCGTCGAGCACGCCTGGGCGGCCGGCGACGCCGCGGCCGTCCCCGACGTCACCGCTGGGGGTACCTCCCAGGCCGAAGGCTCTGGGGGAGAGCCGGGCAAAGAATGCGCGCCCAACGCCCAGCACGCCGTGCGCCAGTCCAAGGTCCTCGCCGAGAACATCGTGGCCTCGCTGCGCGGCGAACCCCTCAAGGAGTACGCCCACAAGTACGTCGGATCCGTCGCATCGCTCGGCCTCCACAGGGGCGTCGCGCATATCTACGGCCGTAAGCTCAAGGGCTATCCGGCCTGGCTGATGCACCGCACCTACCACCTCAGCCGTGTGCCCACCTTCAACCGCAAGGCCCGTGTGCTCGCCGAGTGGACCCTCGCCGGGCTCTTCAAGCGCGAGATCGTCTCCCTCGGCTCGCTGGAGCACCCGCGCGCCGAATTCGAACTCGCCGCGGGCGGCAGCGGCAGACGCCCGGGGCACGGCCCTGACACCCCGTCGAAACACGCGCCGCACAGCGGTCCCGACAGCGGCCCGCACAAGCGACCGGGCGAGGGTCCCGGCGGGAAGTAGACAACGAGGACTGTCAGTCCGGTCGGTCACACTGGACGTGTGACCATAGGTGGGCTCACACCTGCACAGAGTGACCCTTGGCGACAACCATTGAGGCTAGAAAGTCAGTGAACTTCACGCGTTGGAGCGCAAGGCTCCCCGGTACGCAGCGTCGCGCCGCAGGGCGGAGGACCGACCACGGGATCTCCCCCGCCCAGCGAGGGGAAGGCTCCGTGCCCGCGGCCCGCGGCGAGTTTGAACAGCAGCCGGAGCCCCTGCCCGACGTCCCCGCGCTCGACGACTTCTCCGTACGGGAGATCCTCGGCCCTCTGCCCGCCCTGGTCGCCCTCGTCCACGGCCCCGAGCACCGCGTCGCGTATGTCAACGACGCCTATGCCGCAGCCTTCGGCTCCCGCCGGACGGGGGCCGCGGCGGCCGACGCCTGCCCCGAACTCGACGAGCTCGGGCTGCTGCCGCTGATGGACCAGGTGCTGCGCAGCGGCAAGCCGCGCACGGTCAAGTCCCGCAAGGTGCGCGGCGGCGGCTCGTACACCGTCACCTGCCTGCCCGCCGAGAGCCCCAAGGAAGGCGGCGGCGTCCTGGTCTTCGCCGCCGACGTGACCGACCACGCGGAGGCTGCCGAGCGGCTGCGCGCCAGCGAGCGCCGCCACCGAGAGACGGCTGTCACCCTCCAGCGATCTCTGCTCCCGCAGGAGTTGGAGCAGCCCGACGATCTGCGTATCGCCGCCACATACCAACCGGGCGGCACGGACGCCGCGGTCGGCGGCGACTGGTACGACGTCATCACGCTCGGCGCCGGACGCACCGCGCTCGTCATCGGCGATGTCATGGGCCGCGGTGTGCGCGCGGCCGCCGTCATGGGCCAGCTCCGCACCGCCGTTCGGGCCTATGCCCGCCTCGACCTTCCGCCGCACGAGGTGCTCCAGCTGCTCGACGGCCTGGCCTCCGAGATCGACGCCAGCCAGATCGCCACCTGCGTCTACGCCGTCCACGACCCGAACGAAGGCCGGCTCGTCTACGCATCGGCCGGCCACCTCCCGATCCTCGTGCGGGACGAGGACGGCACGGTCCGCCGCGCCGAGGAGCCGACCGGCCCCCCGCTCGGCACGGGCGGCTGGCTCCACACCTCGGGCACCATCGCCCTGCCGCCCGGCTCCAGCGCGGTTCTCTACACGGACGGTCTGATCGAGCGGCGCGGCGAGGACATCGACGAGGGTGTGGCCGCGCTGGAGCGCGCGCTGTCCGGGGCGACCGGCGCCCCCCAGGTGGTCTGCGACCGGCTGATCCGCTCCCTGGGAGTGACCGCGGAACACGACGACGACGTGGCCGTACTGGTCGTCCAGCACCCCACGCGTACGGGCGCGTCGGCCGAGCTCTTCCACAACGCCGCCCTCGAACTGCTCGGCGGCGTCGAAGCGGCGCCACGCGCGCGTGCCTTCGCTTCCGGAGTCCTGGCTTCCTGGCGCTTCTCGCCCGAGCTGCACGACCTGGGCGTGCTGGCCGCCAGCGAACTGGTCGCCAACTCCCTCCAGCACGGCACCCCACCCATGCGCCTCAGACTCCGCCGCACCGACCGCCGCCTGATCATCGAGGTGACGGACGGCGACGATCACCTCCCGCGCCGCCGCCGCGCGGAAACGGAGGACGAGGCGGGCCGCGGGATTTCCATCGTCGCGACGATCGCCTCGTCCTGGGGGAGCCGCCGCACTCCGGGCGGCGGCAAAGCGGTGTGGTGCGAGTTCGCCCTGCCTGCTTAGGCGGCGGCTTCGAGCTGCGCGGAAGGCTTGTGCTGGGCCACGACCCGCGTCCTCGACACGAGAGACGGCTTGTCCTGTACGGGGGTCAGCTGCCTGCCCAGCCGCAGCGCCAGCACGCTGATACCGAGTGAGAACAGCACGAAGGTCACGATGTACGGACCGTGCAGCGCGGCTCCCATCGGCCCGCCGACGGCCGGACCGACCGCCAGCGCGAGCTGCTTGACCAGGGCGAATGCAGAGTTGTACTGCCCGACCATCGATTCCGGTGCCAGGTCGGCGACCAGCGGCGCGACGGTCGGCGACAGCATCGCCTCACCGAGCCCGAACATGCCGTAGGCCGAGATGAACGCGGCCGTCGCCATCGCCTGGCTGCCGTGCCCGAGGCCCGCGTACCCCGCGGTGATCCACGCGACGGCCCAGATCAGCCCGACGGCCGCGATCACCCGGGTACGGCTGCGGCGCTCGACGAACTTCAGCACCACGAACTGCGCGACCACGATCACCGCGGTGTTGGCGGCCAGTGCCGTCCCCAGCGTCGCGGGCTGGATCCCGGCTGCCTCGGTGCCGTACGCGGCAAGACCCGACTCGAACTGTCCGTAGCAGGCGAAGAAGAGGACGAACCCGAGCACACACAGCTGCACCATGGCCCGGTGCCCGAAGACCGCGCGCATACCGCCCCTGGCCTTGGCCTCGGTGTTCGCGGGCCGAGCCTCCTGGAGCGCGAGCGAGCGCGGCAGCCGCACGGTGAGCACGATCCCCGCCAGCACCAGGAACATCACGGCCTCGATGCCGAACAGCAGCGTGAAGCTGCCCGGGCGGCTCTCGTCGACGATGTGCCCGCCGATCAGCCCCCCGATGCCGAGCCCCAGGTTCTGCAGAAAGAACTGCATGGCGAAGGCACGCGTACGGGTGGAGGCGTCCGAGCACCAGACGATCATCGTGGCGAGGGCGGGCTGCATCACGGCTGTACCGGCGCCGAGCAGCGCGGCGGACAGGACGACGGTCGGCACGTTCGCCGACAGCCCCATGGACGCCGCCCCCACGGAGGCGAGCACCGCGGCCCCGATCAGCACGGGCAGTGGCCCGCGCCGGTCGATGACCCGCCCGGTGAAGGGCAGGGCGACGAGCGCGGCCATCGCAAAGACCGCGAGGACGACCCCCGCCGTCGTCGCGCCCAGATCCCGCACCTGCGCCACATAGACGTAGAGATACGGAACGGTGAAGCCGAGTCCGAACGCGCTCAGCGCGTTCCCCGTCTGAATCCGGCGCATCGCAGCGCCCATCGCCCTGGTCACACTCACCTGCCTCGAGGTCTTGATCCTGCTGGTCATCTTGGAGCTGAAGGGCTGAAGCCTGAAGACTTCAACACTAAAGTTAGATCCTGAACAATACACATCGAAGGACTTCAAGGCCAACTCGGCCGTGCGATACTTCAGCCCATGCCAACCGAGACCCCAGAGGGCCCCGGCCCCGAGGCGCCCGGCCCCGCCCTCCGGGAGCCGAGCCTCGACGAACAGATCGCGGCCTATCAGCGCGAGTTCGGTGACCTGGACCCGCAGGTCGAGAAGGTCGTCTCGGCCCTGGGCCGCCTCAACCGCCGGATGAACGTCGCGTACGGCCGCCAGGTCGCCGACCTCGGCATCAGCAGCGCCGAGTGGGAAGTCCTCAAGACCCTGGTGCTCGCGGGCTCCCCCTACCGGATGGGCCCGGGCGAGCTCGCCAAGCGGCTGGGCCTCACGCCGGCCGCGATGACCCATCGCATCGACCGCATGGCGGCCGAGGGCCTGGTCACGCGCGACCGCGACGAGAACAACCGGGTGCGCGTCATCGTGGAGCTGACGGACGAGGGCCGTACGAAGTGGCAGCAGGCGATGCGCATGGCCACCGACTTCGAGGAGGACCTGCTCCGGGACCTCTCCGCGGATGAGCGGGGCGTGCTGGGCGAGCTCCTGATCCGCGTCCTGCGCCGCGTGGAACACGCCCAGCCGGATGCCGGCGGCAGACTCACCGACCTGGACTAGAACGCTGGTCGGCGCCCTGAGGGCTGGAGTTGACACACCCTTCACCAGTCCGTAAAGTTCTTCGAGTTGTCACGGGGCCGGAACGGTTCTGCGACAGCCACTCCCGTCGCGAAAGCGGCAACCCAACTCAGCACGATCTCCCAGCCGGGACGAATTTCGGCATGCCGAAATTCATTTCGAAGACTCGATTATGAGTCGCCTGGGGAATCCGCTAGAGTTTGGCCGTCGGAACGGCTGAACGGCCGGAATGACAACCCGAGTTCGACCGGGAATCAGGCCCGAAAGGATCTGATAGAGTCGGAATCGCCGGAAAGCCGAAAGGCCGGAAAGCGAGCCCCGCCGACGGGGAATCGGACACGAAAGCGTCTGATAGAGTCGGAAACGCAAGACCGAAGGGAAGCGCCCGGAGGAAAGCCCGTGAGGGTGAGTACGAAGGAAGCGTCCGTTCCTTGAGAACTCAACAGCGTGCCAAAAGTCAACGCCAGATTGACAACCCCGGCCCATTTCGGTGGGTTGAGGTTCCTTTGAAAGTCCTGTCGGCCCATGTGGCGGGCAGGCAAAATAACACAGCGAGGACGCTGTGGATGACTGGTCTTATTCCGACCGGTTGTCCCGCTCTTGTGGTGTTCGACCCGATTACGGGTAAACATTCATGGAGAGTTTGATCCTGGCTCAGGACGAACGCTGGCGGCGTGCTTAACACATGCAAGTCGAACGATGAAGCCCTTCGGGGTGGATTAGTGGCGAACGGGTGAGTAACACGTGGGCAATCTGCCCTTCACTCTGGGACAAGCCCTGGAAACGGGGTCTAATACCGGATACCACCCTCCGAGGCATCTTGGGGGGTTGAAAGCTCCGGCGGTGAA
>NZ_JAPEPT010000002.1:997500-1289469 GCF_026339995.1 Streptomyces sp. NBC_01481
AAAGGCCAATCAAACTCCGTGATAGCTGGTTCTCCCCGAAATGCATTTAGGTGCAGCGTCGTGTGTTTCTTGCCGGAGGTAGAGCACTGGATAGGCGATGGGCCCTACCGGGTTACTGACCTTAGCCAAACTCCGAATGCCGGTAAGTGAGAGCGCGGCAGTGAGACTGTGGGGGATAAGCTCCATGGTCGAGAGGGAAACAGCCCAGAGCATCGACTAAGGCCCCTAAGCGTACGCTAAGTGGGAAAGGATGTGGAGTCGCAGAGACAACCAGGAGGTTGGCTTAGAAGCAGCCACCCTTGAAAGAGTGCGTAATAGCTCACTGGTCAAGTGATTCCGCGCCGACAATGTAGCGGGGCTCAAGCGTACCGCCGAAGTCGTGTCATTCCAGCATGAGGGCCAACGCCCGCTGGGATGGGTAGGGGAGCGTCGTGTGCCGGGTGAAGCCGCCGCGTAAGCGAGTGGTGGACGGTACACGAGTGAGAATGCAGGCATGAGTAGCGATACACACGTGAGAAACGTGTGCGCCGATTGACTAAGGGTTCCTGGGTCAAGCTGATCTGCCCAGGGTAAGTCGGGACCTAAGGCGAGGCCGACAGGCGTAGTCGATGGACAACCGGTTGATATTCCGGTACCCGCTTTGAAACGCCCAGTACTGAACCCATTAATGCTAAGGCCGTGAAGCCGTCCTGGAGCCTTCGGGCAAAGGGGAGTGGTGGAGCCGCCGGCCCAAGGTGGTAGTAGGTAAGCGATGGGGTGACGCAGGAAGGTAGTCCAGCCCGGGCGGTGGTTGTCCCGGGGTAAGGGTGTAGGCCGTGTGGCAGGCAAATCCGTCACACATTGAGGCTGAGACCTGATGCCGAGCCGATTGTGGTGAAGTGGATGATCCTATGCTGTCGAGAAAAGCCTCTAGCGAGTTTCATGGCGGCCCGTACCCTAAACCGACTCAGGTGGTCAGGTAGAGAATACCGAGGCGTTCGGGTGAACTATGGTTAAGGAACTCGGCAAAATGCCCCCGTAACTTCGGGAGAAGGGGGGCCATCACTGGTGAGAGGACTTGCTCCTTGAGCTGGGGGTGGCCGCAGAGACCAGCGAGAAGCGACTGTTTACTAAAAACACAGGTCCGTGCGAAGCCGTAAGGCGATGTATACGGACTGACGCCTGCCCGGTGCTGGAACGTTAAGGGGACCGGTTAGTCACATTTCGGTGTGGCGAAGCTGAGAACTTAAGCGCCAGTAAACGGCGGTGGTAACTATAACCATCCTAAGGTAGCGAAATTCCTTGTCGGGTAAGTTCCGACCTGCACGAATGGCGTAACGACTTCTCGACTGTCTCAACCATAGGCCCGGTGAAATTGCACTACGAGTAAAGATGCTCGTTTCGCGCAGCAGGACGGAAAGACCCCGGGACCTTTACTACAGTTTGATATTGGTGTTCGGTTCGGCTTGTGTAGGATAGGTGGGAGACTGTGAAGCTTGGACGCCAGTTCAGGTGGAGTCGTCGTTGAAATACCACTCTGGTCGTGCTGGATGTCTAACCTGGGTCCGTGATCCGGATCAGGGACAGTGTCTGATGGGTAGTTTAACTGGGGCGGTTGCCTCCCAAAGAGTAACGGAGGCGCCCAAAGGTTCCCTCAGCCTGGTTGGCAATCAGGTGTTGAGTGTAAGTGCACAAGGGAGCTTGACTGTGAGACCGACGGGTCGAGCAGGGACGAAAGTCGGGACTAGTGATCCGGCGGTGGCTTGTGGAAGCGCCGTCGCTCAACGGATAAAAGGTACCCCGGGGATAACAGGCTGATCTTCCCCAAGAGTCCATATCGACGGGATGGTTTGGCACCTCGATGTCGGCTCGTCGCATCCTGGGGCTGGAGTCGGTCCCAAGGGTTGGGCTGTTCGCCCATTAAAGCGGTACGCGAGCTGGGTTTAGAACGTCGTGAGACAGTTCGGTCCCTATCCGCTGTGCGCGTAGGAGTCTTGAGAAGGGCTGTCCCTAGTACGAGAGGACCGGGACGGACGAACCTCTGGTGTGCCAGTTGTCCTGCCAAGGGCATGGCTGGTTGGCTACGTTCGGAAAGGATAACCGCTGAAAGCATCTAAGCGGGAAGCCTGCTTCGAGATGAGGACTCCCACCCCCTTCGAGGGGTTAAGGCTCCCAGTAGACGACTGGGTTGATAGGCCAGATGTGGAAGCCCCGCAAGGGGTGGAGCTGACTGGTACTAATAGGCCGAGGGCTTGTCCTCAGTTGCTCGCGTCCACTGTGTCAGTTCTGAAGTAACGAACTGTCGAGTCCCCCATTGGCCGGGGGATTCCGGAATCGATAACTTCACAGTGTTTCGGTGGTCATTGCGTCAGGGAAACGCCCGGTTACATTCCGAACCCGGAAGCTAAGCCTTTCAGCGCCGATGGTACTGCAGGGGGGACCCTGTGGGAGAGTAGGACGCCGCCGAACAATTATTGTGGGAGAGCCCCGCACCTTCTGGTGCGGGGCTTTTCTGCGTTCAGGGCCTGATGTCACTCGACTGTCTCTCGCGGCGATACCGCGTTGCTCAGTGGCGGGCGGCGCCGTCAGTATCGGGGGATGGACTATGTGATTCGACCCGTACGCGCCGAGGAGTGGGCCAAGGCCCGGGGGCTGCGGCTCTCCGCCCTGCAGGACCCCGCCGCGCCCATCGCCTTTCTGGAGACGTACGAGCACGCCGTCGAGCGGCCCGACGGGTTCTGGCAGGACCGAACGGCGACCGCTGCGGAAGGGGTCGCGGCGCAGCAGTTCATCGCCGAGGCGCCGGACGGGCGGTGGGACGGGACGCTCACCGCGCTCGTCGAACGGCCCGCCGGCGAGGTGCGGTTCGGGGAGGCCGCGAAGACCGACCAGACGCATCTGGTCGGTGTGTTCGTACGACCCGAGGCGCGGGGGGCGGGGGTGGCCGATGCGCTGTTCCGGGCGGCTCTGGACTGGTCATGGGAACTTGCCGGGCCGCCGGTAAAGCGCGTCCGGCTGTACGTGCACGAGCGCAATGAGCGGGCCGCGGCGTTCTACCGGCGGTTCGGGTTCGTGGCGAGCGGGGACTCCGTGCCCGTGCCGGGCGATGACACGGCACGAGAGCTGGAGCTGGAGATCCTGCGGTAGGAGGCCGCGGACGGCGGCTACTGCGGGAGCGGCTCCGGCCAGCGGGCGCGGGCCTGTTCGGCGGAGCGGAGCAGGACCAGGGTCGGAAGTCCCTGGTCCTGACCGGTTGCCAGCAGCTCCGGCAGCCGGGGAAGCGGAGCCACCGCTGCGACGTCGTCGAGGACGAGCGTCATTGGTGGGTCGAGCCGACCGTCGGATGACCGTGCGGCCATGCGGCGGCCGTGCTCGACCACGTCTGAAGCCAGTGCGGTGAGCAGTGGCATCGCGCCTGGGTGGGTTCTGGGGTCCTCGATGGACTCACCCACCAGATAAAGGGTGCCCCCTTCGTTTACGAATGATTCCAAGGTGAGCGAATCCGTTCGATTCGGGGTGCACGCCTCGCGGATGTGGATCGAGGACAGGGACGAGAGGGCGCGTACGACCAACTGCTGGGCGATCTCCCGGCGTTCGGGGTGGGCGGTGAGCGCGGACTCCAGGAGGCCTGCGAGACCGGAGGTGGCCTTGGGGTGCGTACGGAGGATGCGTACGGCGTCATGGGCGCTGCCGCCCTGGGCCCAGCGGTGGAGCTGCTTGAACGGGCGTCCGTCCACGGCCGCCGCGTGGAGCCAGCAGCGCAGGAGCGTTTCGGCAGTGTCGGCCATGGTGGCGTCGAGGAGGGCGCGGGGACGGACGGGGGCGAGGAGGGCGGTCGCGCGTTCCTGCGCCGTGGCGGGGTCCTCGCAGTGCGCGGTGGGGGACCAGTGGAGGCGGGCCGGGGTGTCGCACAGGTGCCCGGGGTCGTAGACGAGGACGGGGCCGAGCTTGGCCCGGGCGTCCTTCGTCTCGGCCCAGACAGTGGGGTCGGAGGTGACGACGAGGGCGGGGCCTTGGGCGTCGAAGACGGCCTGGACGGTTGAGGGGCGGCGGGTCGCGGGGTCGCCGTAGAGGAGCCGGGCGGGGCGGGTGGTGCGGGGGGCGGGGACGTTGGTTCCTGTGGCCGCCCCGGTGCCGGTGGGGTCCTGCCCGCCCGCCCGGTCGGGACCCGCGGTCCCGTGGGGCGGGGTCGCGGCTGCGCCGCCGCCCTGACCGGCGGGCCGCCCGGTGTCGCCGGGTGCCCCTGAGTCGGGCTCCTGGGCGTTGCCCGCGTACGCCTCCGCGCCTGCTCCGCGGACGCTCGACGGGACGTGCCCGCCCAGCTGTTGGGTGTTGCCTGGGTACGGACTCGCGGCTGCGCCGCCGACTGCGGTGGGGGCGCCGGGCTCCTGGGTCTTCCCCGCATACGCGTCCCTCGCCGCGTGCCGGCCGGGGGCCGGGGTCGCGTACGCGCCGCTGCTGCCCGTGTCCTGTTCCCACCCCGTCCCGCCGCGACCGCGCTCGCCGTGTCTCGACTCCGCCCGGGGGTCGGGCTGTTGGGCGTGGCCCCCGTACGCGCCTCTCGCGCGGTCGCTGCCCGCCGCCCTCGACCGGCGGACCGCGCGCCAGCGTGCCAGCGTGCCCAGGGCGAAGATCGTGAGGACCACCAGGATCATCAGCTCGCCGATCGCCAGGCCCCAGAACAGCCCGTAGCCCGAGAGCTCCGCCGACGGGGTCTCCGGCCACGCCGCAGCGAGGTCGTGCGGTTTGGACGCCAGCGCGCGCATCGCGAGTGGCGTGTTGGCGAAGGTGACGCCCGTCGGCCACGCGCCGTGGGACAGGACGCCCGCCAGGCCCGTGGCCGTCCAGACCAGCAGTGTCAGGCCGAGCAGGAAGGCGAGCAGGCCGACCAACAGGCCGTCCGGGATGCCTCGTTCCTCTTCGTGCCGGTACCGACGGTCGCGCATGTCATGCCACCGTCGACTCGGAGGACTCGTCCAGCTGCTGCTGCCGCTCGATCAGGGCCGCGCGCTGCTCCGCCTCCCATTCCGCGGCCGCCACGTCCTCGGGCAACGCAGGCCCCGACGACTCCGTCATCGCCCGGTCGGTGAAGACGAGTGGTCGCTCCGCCTCCGTCACCAGGTGTTTGACCACCTGGACATTGCCGTTGACGTCCCAGACCGCGATACCCGGGGTCAGGGTCGGGATGATTTCCACGGCCCAGCGCGGAAGCCCCAGGACGCGGCCCGTCGCTCTCGCCTCGTCCGCCTTCTGGGCGTAGATCGTCCTTGTGGACGCCATCTTGAGGATGGCCGCCGCTTCTCTCGCGGCCGCGCCGTCCACCACGTCCGAGAGGTGGTGGACGACCGCCACGAACGAGAGACCCAGGCGGCGGCCGAACTTCAGCAGCCGCTGGAAGAGCTGGGCCACGAACGGCGAGTTGATGATGTGCCAGGCCTCCTCGACCAGGAAGATCCGCTTCTTCCGGTCCGGACGGATCCAGGTGTGTTCGAGCCACACCCCCACGATCGCCATCAGGATCGGCATCGCGATGGAGTTCCGGTCGATGTGGGAGAGGTCGAAGACGATCAGTGGCGCGTCCAGGTCGATGCCGACCGTCGTCGGGCCGTCGAACATGCCCCGCAGGTCACCGTCGACCAGCCGGTCCAGTACGAGTGCGACATCCAGGCCCCAGGCCCGTACGTCGTCTATGTCGACGTTCATCGCCTCCGCCGACTCCGGCTCCGGGTGGCGCAGCTGATCCACGATGTCGGTCAGCACCGGCTGACGTTCGACGATCGTCTCGTTGACGTACGCGTGCGCCACCTTCAGCGCGAAGCCGGAGCGCTCGTCCAGGCCGTGCCCCATCGCGACCTCGATGATCGTCCTCAGGAGCGCCAGCTGGCCGGTCGTCGTGATCGCCGGGTCCAGCGGGTTGAGGCGGATGCCGCCGTCCAGCGCCGTCATCGGGTCGAGCCGGATGGGAGTTATCCCCAGCTCCTGGGCGATGAGATTCCACTCGCCCACTCCGTCCTCGCCCTGCGCGTCCAGCACGACCACCTGACGGTCGCGGAAGCGCAACTGCCGCAGGACGTACGTCTTCTCGAGCGCCGACTTGCCGTTTCCGGACTCGCCGAGGACCAGCCAGTGAGGGGCCGGCAGCTGCTGGCCGTACAGCTGGAAGGGGTCGTAGATGTAGCCCTTTCCGCTGTACACCTCACGGCCGATGATCACGCCCGAGTCGCCGAGGCCCGGAGCCGCGGTGGGCAGGTACACGGCCTGTGCCTGGCCCGTCGACGTACGTACCGGCAGTCGGGTCGACTCCACCTTCCCGAAGAGGAAGGAGGTGAAGGCATCCGTGAAGACGGACAGCGGATCTCGCATGGCGGACTGCCCTCTCGTTCAGCGTCGGATGCCGGTCGCGAACGGCAAGGTGTTCACAAAGGCACGGTGGTGCTCGCGGTCGCACCACTCCAGCTTGAGATACGACTTGCCGGCCGATGCCCTGATCGTCCGCTTGTCGCGTGCCAGCGCCTCCGGCGACCGCGAAGACACTGTGATGTACCCGACAAGATTGACACCTGCCGCACCGCTGGCGAGATCTTCACCCCTCTGGTCGAGCCGACCGTGCGCGGCGATGTCGCGCGGGTCGACGGTCCGGTTCATCTTGGCGGCGCGGCTCGCGTCCGCCTCGTCGTTCGTCTTCTCGGTGAGCATCCGCTCGATGGCGACCTCGGTGGGCTCCAGGTCCATGCAGACCGCGACCGTACGGATCACGTCGGGGGTGTGAACGAGCAGCGGTGCCAGGAAGTTCACGCCGACCGGAGTCATCGGCCACTCCTTCACCCAGGCGGTGGAGTGGCACCAGGGCGCGCGGGTGGAGGACTCGCGGGTCTTCGCCTGGAGATAGGTGGGCTGCATGGCGTCGAGCTCGGCGGGCCAGGCGTTCCGCTTCGTCATCGCCTGGATGTGGTCGATGGGGTGGTCCGGGTCGTACATCGAGTGGACCAGCGAGGCGAGCCGGCCCTGGCCGAGCGGCTGGCGGACCCGGATGTCGGCCTCCGCGAGGCGGGCGCAGATGTCGGTGAGCTCGCGGGCCATGACGACGGCGAGACCGGCGTCCTTGTCCAGCTTGCGCGCCCCCGAACCGGTGGAGTGCCGGGCGGCACGGGCCATGGCATGGGCCTCGGCGGCCAGTTCGCGGGAGTAGTGCATGCAGGCGACGAGATACGCGCGGTGCTGCTCGCTCGACGTCGACACCATGGACTGGAGCTGTTCGTACGAATCACGCAGCCAGCCGGGCGACTGCTGGTCGCCGCGCTGGGCGACGTCCTTGGCATGCGCGTCGGGGTCGGCGGGCAGGGTGCGGGCGAGCATCTGAAGGCGGGTCACGAAGCCGTCGCCGTTGGCCACATGCTTGAGCAGCGTGCCGAAACGGTCGACCAGGGCCTCCTGGTCCTCGCTGTCGCGCAGTCCGACGCCCGGGCCCTCGATCTCGATGGCGGCGGTGACGGTACGGCGGTCGGCGTGCAGCAGCACGGCGATCTCGTCGGGGCCGAAGGGAGCGGCGAGCCAGTTGATGCGGCCGATGCCGGGGGGCGGGCCGATCTCGATCTCACGGCCGTCGAGGCGGATGCCCGCCTCTGCGGCGGAGGAACGGTAGAGGGTGCCCCGGCGCAGGGTGCGCTTGTAGCTGCGGTTGATCTCGTACCACTTGTAGAAGGTGCGGTGCTTGTACGGCACGTACACGGCGGCGAGAGCGAGGAGCGGGAAGCCCATCAAGAGCACGATCCGCAGGGACAGGACGGGGACAAGCAGCCCGCTCATCATGCCGAGGAACGCGCCGGCGATGATCAGGGCGATCTCGCCGGTCTCGCGGTTCTTGCCGACGATCGCGTTCGGCCGGGCGCGGCCGATCAGATACGTACGGCGGGGCGTGATCGGTTGGGACTGGGTCGTCAACGCCCTCCACCTCCTGTGCTCTTGCGGTTGCTGTGCGGGGTGCTGGTGCTGGGACTGCTGCTACGGGGCGGGGGCGCGGCGGAGGGGACAGATCCGCCGCCGCCTCCCCCTGAGGAGGGCCGGCTGCTGTGGGCGGCCACGCCGCCGCTGATGGGGTTGGCTGGGCGCGGGGCGCTGTTGCCGCCTCCGTCGCCGCCGCCCTGGTTGCCGCGGCTGCTGTGGGTCTTGATGCCCTGGGAGACAAGGGCTGCGGGGGAACTGATCACGGCGGCCGCGGCGTTCTCGGCGCCGCTCTGGAAGCGGTTGTTGCGGGAGGCGACGATCTCGTCGCCGAAGCCGGGCACGAACCGGTAGATCATCGCCGAGGCGAAGATCGCGAGCAGGATGATCGCCAGCCCGGAGACCACGGCCGAGAAGGAATCGGGGCCCTTGTCGGCGGAGAGCGCGCCCGCGAGACCGAGGACGATCGCGATGACGGGCTTGACCAGAATGATCGCGATCATGATCCCGGCCCAGCGGCGGACGTGGCCCCACATGTTCTTGTCGACGAGCCCCGCGTAGACGACGACTCCGAGGAGCGCGCCGATGTAGAGCAGGACGGCGCGGATGAACAGCTCGAGGTAGAGAACACCCGCGGCGAGGATCGTGACGAGCGAGACGACGATCAGCATGATCGGCCCGCCGCCGATGTCGGTGCCCTTCTTCAGGGCGGCGGAGAAGTTCCCGAAGAACATGTCCGTCTGACCGCTGGTACCGCCGGCGATGACCTCGGTGACGCCGTCGGTGGCGGAGACGAGGGTGTAGAGGATCAGCGGGGTGAAGGCGGAGGCGAGGACGGTGAGCCAGAGGAAGCCGATGGCTTCGGAGATGGCGGTGGTGAGGGGGACACCGCGGATGGCGCGCTTGGCTACGGCGAGGAGCCACAGGACGAGGGTGAGGATCGTGGCCGCGGCGAAGACGATGGCGTACTGGGAGAGGAAGGCGGTGTTGGTGAAGTCGACGCTGGCGGTGGACTTCACGGCCTTGGAGAGGGTGTCGACGGTCCATACGGCGGCGTCGGCGCAGCCGCGGGCGAGGGACGCGAGGGGGTCGAGGGCGTCGGCGGGGTCGGCGGGGCCGGAGCGTCGGGCTCCGCCGGGTTCGCCGTTGTCGCAGTAGTCCCGCGCGGGGCCGGCGATCAGCCCGCACGGGTTGTCGCTCCTGCTCGGCTTGGGCGTGGGAGGCGGTGTGGGCGCCGCGGCCGCGCGGGCTGCGAAAAGGAAGGCCGTCGTGTGGACGGCCGCCACCATCGTCAGGACTGAGCGCGCACGGGGGCGAGGGTTAACGGGCATACGTGAACCCTCCGAATTCTTTGACCGCGTCAGCGATTTCATCGGACCCCGACACCGGGTTGTCTCCGGTGACCGGTGTCGGACCCGTCTTCTGGCTGGTCTCCAGGACCTTCCAGTCGGACCCGTTCCACTTCAGCTTCACGCTCACCGTGAACCAGCCGCTCGTCACCGGCTTGGTCGACTTCTCCCCGGTCAACCCGAACATGCCCACGCACCAGACGTCGACGTCTGCGGTCTCACCCTGGAACTTCTGGACCTTGGTGCCCGCCGGCAGGGTGCGATTGACGAAGGTCGACCCTGCAGGGGCACCGCCGTCGGCGGTCAAGCCGATCTGCGCGAGGAACGCCGGGGAGTAGTCGGCGTCGAATCCCGACTGGAGTTTGTCCAGCGTGCTGGCGTCGGCGACAGCAGCCACGATGTCGTGGCGACGAGCCTGGTTGAACATGCCGTCAGAACCGAGGGCAGCCGCGTAATTCGCCGCCGCGCTCTGCGCCCCCTGCTCATCCCTCGCGTACCCCGACGGAATCCCCCCGGCCTTCCCCTTAACCGGCTTCACCCCCGTCGCCGCCGTCGGCTCCGCCCCCGTCGCCGCCTCCGTGCCGCCGCCCGACGTGGTGTCGTCGCCTCCGCCCTGGTTGGCGAACGCGATCGCAGCGATCAGAAGCACCACCACACCCACGACCGTGATCAGGGAGCGTGAGTTCCGCACGGGCCTGCGCGCGCCGCCGTACACGTCCGCGTCGCCGCCGCCGGGGAGTCTGGTGCGGGTCTGGCCCGATCCGCCGAAGCTCTCGTCCGGGCGGCCTCCCGGCTCGCCGCCGTGGCCGTGCTCGTCGCCGAGGCTCATCTGGCGTACGCCCCCTCAACCGTTTGCAGTTCCGCGAAGTACGACGGGCGGTACGACGCGCGGTCCGACACGTAGTACGACGGTAGTCGTGCTGCTTCCCGCGTGGGCGTGGTGTGGTGACTCGACATCAGGGAGACGCAACCTCAAAGGGTGGGCCCGGGCACGCCCGGAGAGTACGGCGGGCGGCTAGACAGCCATCCCGTACACGATGGTGAACAAGGTCCCCAGTGACCCGATGATGAAGACGCCGGTCAGTCCGGCGACGATCAGCCCCTTGCCCTGCTCCGCGCTGAAAGTGTCGCGCAGCGCCGTCGCTCCGATGCGCTGCTTGGCCGCGCCCCAGATCGCGATGCCGAGGCAGAGGAGGATGGCAACGGCCATCACGACCTCGATCATCACTCGAGCTTCGTTCCCCAGGCTCCCGAAAGGCCCCCAGTTCGGGGCGATTCCGCCGATGATGGTGGTGATGTCGCCCTTTTCGGCTGCCAGGATCATGTAACTCACCGCCCCTGTTGGGTTGTTCATTGCCCTTGCCCCTCGGCACGGGCCGTCGTTCTATCTTCGCTGATGAAATCGCCCGCGTAAGCCGACTTGGCCGGTCTCTTTACCCGATCTCCGAACGGATGACCGATCCTGCCGCCTTGACCTGTGACGGGGACGGACCGGTTCGAAGCGAGGGAGTGCGTATGGTCACTCTGTGTATCACAGGGGGTGACTCCAGGCAATGACTGTCGTTGTTGCACCTTTGGGGCGGTGGGTCGTGGCCGAGCACAAGGGGGCGCACTCAGGGGGTTGCGGGGCCTTGCCCGTCCAGCTCCGCGAAATGGTCGAACTCGCCCGCTCGGACGCCGAGTACGAAGGCGTCCCACTTCTTCCTCGTCGTTGTGACGACGTTCCCGGGATCGCTGGTCTCGCGGAGGTGGACAAGGTCGTCGGGCCCGAAGGCGACTTCGATCCAGGGGCCGGGGCCCTCGGCGCCCTCGGGGGCGGCGCGGGCCCAGTGGAGGTCGGTGGGGACGTCAGCCACGGTTCGCCTTAAGGGCGCGGGTCAGGGCCGCGAAGGCGGCGGGGGTGGTGCTGAGTATCGCCTCGCCAGGATCGCTGCTCTCGGTGAGTTTGACCGTACGGTCGCCACCTGCGGCGACGTGCAGGCACGAGTCGCCCTGGGCGCAGTACGAGGACTTCTGCCAGTCGTAGGCAGTCATGGCTGTTCCCTTCACAGGTTCCGGCTGATGCTGTGGACGAGGTCCCGGCTGTCCATCGGCGAAAGCGCAACGGCCTCGATCTTGTCGAAGAGAACCCGGTACTTGTCGAGCTGGGCCTCGGTATCGAGGAAGGCCAAGCCGTGTGACTGGTCGAGGTGGACCGTGTCCAGTGGCGGCACTGGGCCGTAGGCGTAGTAGACGGACTGGCCCGAGCCCGGAATGGCGCCCGCCTTGAACGGGATCACCTGGAAGGTGACGTGATCGTGCTCGCTCATGTCGAGGAGGTGGCGCAACTGTTGGCGGGCGACGGCTGCTCCGCCGACCTCGATGCGTAGCGCGGCCTCGTGGACCAGTGCCTGGTACCGACGCGGAGTATCTCCGTACAGGACTGCCTGGCGCTTGATCCGGAACGAGACGCGGTGTTCGATCTCCGGCGGGGGCATCGCGGGCACGTCCTGGCGGAAGATCTCGCGCGCGTGGTCGCCGGTCTGGAGCAGTCCCGGGATGTGCGCGGTGATCGCCCCGCGCAAGGCCCTTGCGTGGTGCTCCAGTTCGGCGAGGTCGATGAGCCCTGCGGGCAGGATCTCCCGGTACTCCTCCCACCAGCCGCGCTTCCGGTCCTCGGACATACGCACCAGGGCTTCGATGAAGGCGTGGTCCGAGCAGGAGTAGTTCTGTGCCATGGCGCGGATCCGGTCGCCGCTCACGCCGAACCTCGCGGTTTCAACGTTGCTCAGCTGCCCCTGGCTGGTTCCCAGCAGACGAGCGGCTTCTGTGGCCGTAAGCCCGGCGCGCTCGCGCAGTTTGCGCAGCTCAGCGGCGATACGCATGCGCCGAGCTGTGGGGGCGGACCTGCCCGCCATGCAACTCCTCCTTGATGGAGCTCAGTTCGGACCATCACTCACACGGGCGATTATGCATGGAATTTCGCGAGTGGAGTGCAAATGTAACTTGCGCACAGCCTAGTCTGAGCCCCACGCCAATCGCCTGGAAGTGCACCGCTCGACGGAGCGGCAGGGCCACCGGGCAAGCACCCCAACGTCCGCTCCGCGAAGGAGACTTCCATGGCCACCGTATCCCCGCCCTGGGCCTACACCCTCCAACTCCCCCACGATCCCCGCGCCCCCGGTATCGCCCGCTCCACCCTCCGGGCCGTCCTTCGCGCCCACCGCATGACCGAACTCACCGAGACCGCCGAGCTGTTGGCAAGCGAGCTCGTCACCAACGCCCACCAGTACTCCCGGGAGCCCTGCGGCCTCCGCCTCCGCGCCCCCGAGCCGCACCGGCTCCGGCTCGGTGTCTGGGATGCCAATCCGGAGATTCCGCCGCCCTTCAAAGGCGCGCTCAGCCCGCCCGGCGCGGAAGCCGAGCGCGGGCGGGGGCTGCACCTCGTTCAGCTTTGCGCCGACACCTGGGGCGCGCACCCGCTCAAGTTCGGCGGGAAACTGCTCTGGGTCGAGTGCCGAGGCGAGGAGAGTGGCCGGACCAGGTGACGGGCTCGATCCGGAGTAGTATTACGTGGTACGCGTATTACGGCATACAGGGCAGGCTCGCCAGCAGGAGGTGCTCAATGAGGGTCAACAGCAAAGGGCAGGTGACGATCCCCGCGGAGCTCCGGGAGCAGATCGGGCTCAGGCCCGGTGATGAGGTCGACGTCGTGGCGGACCGCGGCACGCTGCGCATAGTGCGCCGGGAAGGCAGCGCCACACGTGGGCAGCGCGCCACCCATCGGTTGCGCGGCACTGCCACCACGGCGCTGAGTACGGACCAACTCATGGAGCTGTTGCGTGGCGAGTAGGCATCTGCGCGCGGTCGGGGAGGTGCGGGCGGCCCCGGTAACGCTCGTCGACTCCTGCGTGCTGCTCGACATCGCAACCGACGACCCCAAGTGGGCCGACTGGTCGGACGAGGCCCTCGCCCGGGCTTGCGACGAGGGGGGCGTAGTCATCAATCCGCTCATTTACGCGGAGGTGTCCGTCGGGTTCGCCTCCATCGAGGCATTGGACGAAGTGCTGTCGCCCGAGGACTACCGCAGGGAGGAACTTCCGTACGAGGCGGGCTTCCTCGCGGGCAAGGCGTTCATGGCCTACCGTCAACGAGGAGGCGCGAAGGCCTCGCCGCTGCCCGACTTCTACCTTGGCGCGCACGCGGCAGTCCGCTCGTATCGCTTGCTCACGCGGGACGTGGCCCGTTACCGCACCTACTTTCCGACGGTCGAGCTGATCCATCCGGGATGAGTGGGCCTACCGGGTGCCGTCAAAACCGGCGGCCCCAACACAAGCCGCTCTACGGCAAGTTGGATATCTTGGACCCTGTGACCGACAACGCGCACTTACTCGCCGGGATCGACACCACCCGCCCGCACACCGCCCGCATCTGGAACTACTGGACCGGCGGCAAGGACCACTACGAGGTCGACCGCGAGGCCGGTGACCAGATCCGCAGGCTTCATCCCGGCATCGGTGACTACGCCCTCGCGGACCGGCTGTTTCTCGGGCGGGCCGTGCGTCATCTGGCCGCGGAGGTGGGGATCCGGCAGTTTCTCGACATCGGGACCGGGCTGCCCAGCGCCGACAACACCCACGAGGTGGCCCAGCGCGTCGATCCGGCGGCGCGGATCGTGTACGTGGACAACGACCCGCTCGTCCTCGCGCACGCCCGCGCCCTGCTCACCAGCACGCCCGAGGGCCGCACCGACTATCTCGACGCCGATCTGCGCGACGTCGGCACGATCATCGAGCGCGCCGCAGGGACACTCGACCTCTCGCAGCCCGTCGCGCTGCTGCTCCTCGGCGTGGTGATCTTCATCGAGGACGACGAGGAGTCGTACGGCATCGTCCGCCGTCTCATGGACGCGCTGCCCGCCGGCAGTCATCTCGTCCTCTCACACACCATCACCAGCCCGGCGATGCCCGATGTGGACGCCGCCGTCGCGTTCTGGAACGAGCACGGTACGCCCAGGCTCACCCAGCGCACCCCGCGTCAGCTCGTCCGGTACTTCGACGGGCTCGACATGCTGGAGCCCGGTCTGGTGTCGTGTTCGCGCTGGCGGCCGGAGACCGCCGGTGGCGAAGAGCCCGGCGAGGTGGCCATGTTCGGCGGCGTGGGGCGCAAACCGTAGGCGCGCGGGCGGAATAGGGCAGTAACACGGTGCGGATGGGGGAGGGTTGAGGGCGTGCGGAAAGTCTGGATGGCCAGTGGGATCGGGATCGGGCTGTGCCTGAGCTTTGTCGCGCTGCTCGTCGTCGGGACCTATTCCGCCGCCGCCGGGCTCATGGGCGGCGTCGGCGGGCGGGCGGTGGGGCTGGCCAAGGGTGCCGTGCCTGCGCTCTATCAGCCGCTCGTGCAGAAGTGGGGCAACCTCTGCCCCGCCATCAACCCCGCTCTGCTCGCCGCCCAGCTCTACCAGGAGAGCGGCTGGAACCCGAAGGCGCAGAGCCCGGCCGCGGCCCAGGGCATCGCGCAGTTCATCCCCGGCACCTGGGCGGCGCACGGTGTCGACGGGGACAAGGACGGGGACCGCGACGTATGGGATCCGGCCGACGCAATTCCGTCTGCTGCCTCGTACGACTGCGAACTGGCCGGATATGTCAAAAAGGCGCCCGGTGACCAGACCGACAACATGCTCGCCGCGTACAACGCGGGCGCGTACGCCGTCATCAAGTACGGCGGTGTCCCGCCCTACCGCGAGACGCAGAACTATGTGAAGGTCATCCGCACCCTGGAGAAGAGCTTCGCCCGGCCCGTCGGACGTGTCGAACCGTCGCGGCAGGCCGCCGGGGCGATCTACTTCGCTCAGCAGAGGCTCGGCACGAAGTATCTGTGGGGCGGCAACGGCACGCCTGAGCAGGGCGGACGTTTCGACTGCTCCGGGCTGACGCAGGCCGCGTACCGGACCGTGGACATCGAGCTGCCGCGCGTCGCGAACGACCAGTACAACGCGGGACCGCATCCGTCGCGCGACGAGCTGCTCCCCGGCGATCTCGTCTTCTTCTCCGACGACCTCACCAACTCACGGGCGATCCGGCACGTCGGGCTCTATGTGGGTGGCGGGTACATGATCAACGCTCCGTACACCGGAGCCGTGATCCGCTTCGACAAGATCGACACCCCGGACTACTTCGGTGCGACGAGGGTCACCAAGGATGGCGCGAAAGCGTTGCCGACGGCCCTCCCGGAAGGCTGACGTGGCATCGGACGTGGCCGGAACTCTCTGCTACGCCAAAGCCCTGAACTGCGACGACGTGTCACTCTTCGATAACGTCATGGTGATCGTTCGGTGGAGAGTGGAACGTACATGAGGAGCGGGCCGTTCCCTGGACGGAGACAGCCGCACTGACCATGCAGCAGACACCGCACTGATCACGGGGGTTGGTAGAGCGGGCGCACCCGGAAGGTGCGTCACACCAGGCACAAGGCAAGGGGCCGCAGCAGATGGCTGGACTCGCATTGGGGTTCCCCCTGACGCAGTCAAGGGGCGGGTCTGACCCCGACCTCAGCCTGCTCTACGACATCAACGGCCTGGCCAAGGACGCCCCGTCGTGGCTCGACCGCACCATGGTGTTCGTCGGCGAGTACGGAATCATGCTCGCGATGGTCCTTCTCGTCCTGTGGTGCTGGTGGAGCGTGCGCTGGCGCGGCACCACGGAGGACTCGGTCGGCGGGGTCGCCGCGCTGATCTGGGCGCCGCTCGCCGCCGGTATCGCGCTGCTGATCAACATCCCCATCCGCGGGTTCGTCGAGAGACCGCGGCCCTTCCGCGACCACCAGGGCATCGAGGTCCTGGTGTCCGGGAAGAGCGACTACTCCTTCGTCAGCGACCACGCCACGTTGGCGATGGCGATCGCGGCCGGGCTCTTCGTCGCGCACCGCAGGTTCGGTCTTGCCGCGATCGGTCTCGCGCTCGCCGAGGGCTTCTGCCGGGTCTACCTGGGCGTGCACTATCCGACCGACGTCGTCGGCGGATTCGCGCTCGGCACGGCGGTGGCGCTGCTGCTCGCGCCGCTCGCGCTCGCGCTTCTGACACCGGTGGTGTCGGCGGTCGCGACCTCGGAGCGGATCGGCCGACTCGTACGGTCGAAGCGCGTGATGGCCTCCCGGGCCGGGCGGCCCGAGACGCTCGGCATCCCGGAGCCCAGGACCGGGGGTCCGGACGTCGGCGAGAACGGCCTTGCGGCCTGAGCCGCCTGACCTGCCTGGCCTGGCTGACTGCCTCGCCTGCGGCGCCGCCTGAACTACAGGGCCTGCGGGAAGGTGAAGACCCGGTCCGGGTCGTACTGCTTCTTCAGCCGGGTGAGCCGGTCGGCCGCGGGTCCGTAATAGGCCCGGCGCCAGTCGGTCAGCGTCGGGTCGATGTAGTTCTGGTAGGCGGCCCCCGACGCGTAACGGCGCATCGAGGCATGAGCGCTTTTCAGCCAGGCCTGCTGGGCGGAGCCCGCCGTGCCGGCACGCCAGGCGCCGATGTACTGGGCCAGCACCCGGGAGCGCCGGTGCACGAACGACGTCGCGAGCGGGTCCACCCGGTTGACCGCTCCGCCGAGCGCCGTCAGCGCGATCGAGCCGCCGCCCCCGCCCTGGGAGGGCGAGATCCGGGTGAACGCCTCGGTCGCCGAGATCAGCGCGCGCAGCCCGGCCGGGGAGAGTTCGCGGTCGAAGAAGTCGGAGGCCGCGGCGTACGTCTCGCGCTGCAGCGCCCCCTGCTTGCTGCGGCCCGGAGTGGTGCCGGGCAGATGGCACTGCTCCCGGCTCAGCGTCGAGCAGTTCGCATAGCCGAGCATCGCGTCGAGATAACCGCGGCGGCGCACCGAGACATGGCGCGCGGGCGAGCCCGCCCGGTCGGCGAGGCGGTCGAGCGCGTTGCGCAGATCGCTCTCGCTGCCGAGGGAGAAGGCGGCGACCGAGAGCGTGGGCGTGCCGCCGGGCCCGGCGGCCAGATGCGCGGACGACCAGATCTCGTCGGGCTGCGCCGGACCCCACTTCTGCCAGGCGGCCAGCACCGCCGCGGCCTTGGACCAGGGCCAGGTCAGATAGGCGGTGACGGTCGGGGGCGTGGGATGCGTACGGAAACGGAGCCGGGTGACGACCCCGAAGTTGCCGTTGCCCGCCCCCCGCAGCGCCCAGAACAGGTCCTTGTTCTGGGTGGCGCTCGCGGTCAGCACCTTGCCGTCGGCCGTGACGATGGTGGCGGAGGTGAGGCTGTCGCAGGTCAGACCATACGCACGCGAGGTGACGCCGTGCCCGCCGCCGAGGGTGAGCCCGGAAACTCCGACGGAGGGGCAGGAGCCCGCGGGGATCGTGCGGCCGCTCTTGCCGAGGGCGCTGTACACGTCGATCAGCTTGGCGCCGGCGCCTATGGTGCCGTCCGATCCGACCCGGTTCAGCGAGGACACGTCGATGACGAGCCGGCCGTTTCCCGAGGACCAACCGGCGTAGGAATGGCCGCCGTTGCGTATGGAGACGGGCGTGCGGTGCGCCTTGGCGTAGGCGAGGCACTCCTTGACATCGTCCTCGCCCGCGACATACGCGACGGCCGCGGGCTTCAGCGAGTCGAAGCGGGTGTTGTAGAGCTGCCGCGCGCTCGCGTACGCGGCGTCCCCGGGGCGTATGAGCTTCCCGTCGAGCCCGCGCGCGAGCGCGTTCCAGTCGGGTGCGGCGGCAGCCGACGTGGTCGTCGCCGATCCGCTCCGCGAGGGGCTTTTGGGGCTTTTGGTCGATGTGGTGGTGGTTGCCGCGTTCGCTCCGTTGCCGTCCTTGCCTGTGCAGGCGGCAGCGGTGAGAACTACAGCGGTGGTGAGCAGCGCGCGCCGGTCCATGGAACCTCCTGGAGGACCAGACGGCTGTGCGGTGTGAGGGGTTCCGGGGCGGGTGATTTTCCTGCCCCGACAGGCGCTACTGCTCGGTCCCGGCCGGCGAGGTTTGGAACTCGGCATGCAGTGAGGCATCCGTGCGCGCCCGTTCTCTCGAACGACGGGCGGGGCCGGTCCAGCCGCAGGTGCAGCGGGCGAGTGCGAAGGAGCCGCGTTCACCGGTGCTGATGTGGTGGTGGGCCGAGGGGTCTTCGATGGCGTCCTGCTGGTGCACCTCTCCACGGTACGTGGTTGGCGCCCGCCGCGGGCGCCCGCGTGACGAGGGGCCCAGGCCGTCGTTATGCGGGGCGGGCGGGGTCTCGTAGCGGCGGTCCGGTATTGGGGGTTGGCAGGCGATGGTGGTGCAGCAGCACAGGCGCAGGGGCGGGACTTTCGCTGCCCTGGCCGCCGTACTGGGGGTCGTGGCGACCAGCGGCTGCTCCGGCGGCGGGGGCGCCGTCGCCGACGACGGGCGCGGCGGCGGGCACACCGACGAGGTGCTCAGCGCCGCGGATGTGCTCACCGGTGCCGGCAGCTCCAAGGCCCGTACGTCCATGGAGATGGCCACCGGCGGGACCCGGGTGACCATCCGCGGCGAAGGGAGCTATGACTTCCAGCGGCGGATGGGGCAGCTCACGGTCGTCCTGCCCAAGGACCCCGCGGGCGCGGAGCAGCACCGTCCGATCACCGAACTGCTGACGCCGGGCGCTCTGTATATGAAGAACCGGGGTGCGGGCGTGCCCGCCGACAAGTGGGTACGGGTCGACACGACCACCCTGGAGGACGGGAACCTGGTCACGGGCGGGGCCACCGATCCGCTCGCCGCCGCCGAACTGCTGCGCAGCGCGCGGGGCGTGAGGTACGTCGGCGAGGAGAAGCTCGCGGGCCGGACGGTCCGCCACTACCGCGGGATCACCGACATCGCCCGGGCCGCGCAGGTCGCCGAACCGCATGCGCGGGCCTCGCTGGCCGCGGCGGCGAAAGGGTTCGCCACGGACACGGTGCCCTTCGACGCGTATCTCGACGACGAGGGTCGGCTGCGCAAGGTGCGCCACCGCTTCACCTTCACCAACGGGGGCGGCACGGTTGCCGTCACCTCGACGACGCTGCTGTACGACTTCGGGACGCCGGTGTCCGTGCGTCTGCCGGACGAACGGGACATTTACGCCGGGAGGATCAGGGCTTAGGCCCCTCTAAATGGTCCGGACGTGCCATGCGCGGTCCGTGCATCACTCCCTACGCTAGGAAGTCGACACCGGCAGGAAGAGGTGAATGCGCGTGGCTCCGCCCAGTACTGCGACCGTCCAGGACCACGTGGCCCTTGCCGAGATCGAGCTGTGTGGCGAGTTGATCATCGCGGCGTCCGCCGCGGACGAGGAGAGGCTCAGCCCGGACCGTATCGACGAGGTGCTGAAGGTGGCGGCCGAGCGATCCGCTCCGACCGGGCAGCAATGAGGCATTGACCAGGGGTGCGGCCGGGACGCCGTCGCCGCGCCCTGCCTCCGGTGCTTATCGGCCACGATGCGTGTCGGCCGATCGCCGGCCGGTCAGGTACGGAGCGCGGGTGGTGGCCGGTCAGGTACGGAGCAGGCGGGCGATGGCCTTCGTCGCCTCCTCGACCTTCGCGTCGATCTCGTCGCCGCCCCTCACCGCGGCGTCCGCGACGCAGTGCCGCAGATGCTCCTCGAGCAGTTGGAGCGCGAAGGACTGCAAGGCCTTGGTGGACGCCGAGACCTGGGTGAGTATGTCGATGCAGTAGACGTCCTCGTCGACCATGCGCTGCAGTCCCCGGATCTGGCCCTCGATGCGGCGCAGGCGCTTGAGGTGTTCGTCCTTCTGCTTGTGGTAGCCGTGCACTCCGTGGTCGTGGTCCGTGACCGGGGGGCCGTCCGCCTCGGTGGTCGTCATCGCGTCCTCCCGTTGTCCCGTTGTACCTGTCCGAAAAACATGGGCTGCATACCCCTCGTGGGTATATCGTAACGAATCATGCCGGATGGGGGGCGGGGGCCCGTGCTGATCCCGCTGGTCGATGGGCGACACTGAGGAACGCCGGTTAGCCGTGGCCGGATGATGCGCCTAGCATCAGCCTGACCGAATCCAGAGCATCCCGAGGACCCCACGTGCGATTTCGTCTGACCCCCAGGGAGACGAGCTTCTATGACATGTTTGCCGCATCCGCGGACAACATCGTCACGGGCTCCAAGCTCCTGATGGAACTGCTCGGAGCGGATGCTTCCGCCCGGGCCGAGATCGCGGAACGGATGCGGGCGGCGGAGCATGCTGGTGACGACGCCACCCACGCCATCTTCCACCAGCTGAACTCCTCGTTCATCACGCCGTTCGACCGCGAGGACATCTACAAACTCGCTTCGTCGCTCGACGACATCATGGACTTCATGGAGGAAGCCGTCGACCTGGTCGTGCTCTACCAGGTCGAGGAGCTCCCCAAGGGTGTCGAGCAGCAGATCGAGGTGCTGGCACGGGCGGCCGACCTGACCGCGGAGGCCATGCCGCACCTGCGGACCATGGACAACCTCACCGAGTACTGGATCGAGGTCAACCGCCTCGAGAACCAGGCCGACCAGATCCACCGCAAGCTCCTTGCGACGCTCTTCAACGGTAAGTACGACGCCATCGAGGTGCTCAAGCTCAAGCAGATCGTCGATGTGCTCGAAGAAGCAGCCGACGCCTTCGAGCATGTCGCGAACACCGTGGAGACCATCGCGGTCAAGGAGTCCTGAACCACGTGGACACCTTTGCGCTGATCGTGACCATTGGTGTCGCGCTCGGATTCACCTACACCAACGGCTTCCACGACTCGGCGAACGCGATCGCGACCTCGGTCTCCACGCGCGCGCTGACACCGCGCGCTGCCCTGGTGATGGCCGCGGTCATGAATCTCGCCGGTGCCTTCCTCGGTCAGGGCGTCGCCAACACCGTCAGCGAAGGGATCATCGAGACGCCGACGGGCTCGCAGGGGATGGGCATCCTCTTCGCGGCGCTGGTCGGCGCGATCGTATGGAACCTGGTCACCTGGTACTTCGGTCTGCCGTCGTCCTCCTCCCACGCGCTGTTCGGCGGCATGGTGGGCGCGGCGCTCGCGGGCGGGACCGGGGTGATCTGGTCGGGTGTGCTCGACAAGATCGTCATCCCGATGTTCGTCTCGCCGGTCGTCGGTCTGCTCGTCGGCTATCTGGTGATGGTCGCGATCATGTGGATGTTCCGTAAGTCCAACCCTTCCAAGGCCAAGCGCGGTTTCCGGATAGCCCAGACCGTCTCGGCGGCGGGCATGGCGCTCGGTCACGGTCTCCAGGACGCGCAGAAGACGATGGGCATCGTGGTGATGGCGCTGGTCATCGCCGATGTGGAGGACCAGGGCGACTCGATTCCTCTCTGGGTCAAGATCGCCTGCGCGATGATGCTCTCGCTCGGTACGTACGCGGGCGGCTGGCGCATCATGCGGACGCTCGGCCGCAAGATCATCGAGCTGGACCCGCCGCAGGGGTTCGCGGCGGAGACGACGGGGGCGTCGATCATGTTCGGCTCGGCGTTTCTGTTTCAGGCGCCGATCTCGACGACTCATGTGATCACCTCGGCGATCATGGGTGCCGGGGCGACGAAGCGGGTGAACGCGGTGCGGTGGGGCGTCGCGAAGAACATCGTCATGGGGTGGTTCATCACGATGCCGGCTGCGGCGTGTGTCGCTGCGCTGAGCTATGGCTTGGTCTACCTGGTCTTCGGCTAGACCCGGGCGGACATATAAGCGGACATATAAGTGGGCCCGCCCCTCTGGGAGAGAGGGGCGGGCCCTTCGCCTTGCGGTGGCACCGCCATGCAGCACCGCGAGACGGTCTAGGGGGCCGTGGGGTGTGGGGCGGCGCTTCGCCCGTGAAACCCACCGGCGCCTGGCTATCGCCCGCGAAACCCACCACCCGGAGCAACCGCCAACGCCCCCTGGCCCACGGCATCCACGAACCGGGTGACTTCCGTCAACGCCCGCCCACGGCCACCACGGACCGGGGTGACTATCCGAAGCGGCCCGAGATGTAGTCCTCGGTGGCCTGGACCGACGGGTTGGCGAAGATCCGCTCCGTCTCGTCTATCTCGATCAGCTTTCCGGGCTGCCCGACCGCCGACAGGTTGAAGAACGCCGTACGGTCCGAGACACGCGCCGCCTGCTGCATGTTGTGCGTCACGATGACGATCGTGAAGCGCTCCTTCAGCTCACCGATCAGGTCCTCGATCGCGAGCGTCGAGATCGGGTCCAGCGCCGAGCACGGCTCGTCCATCAGCAGCACGTCCGGCTCGACCGCGATCGCGCGGGCGATGCACAGGCGCTGCTGCTGACCGCCGGAGAGGCCGGAACCGGGCTTGTTCAGCCGGTCCTTGACCTCGTTCCAGAGGTTCGCGCCCTTGAGGGACTTCTCGACGACGTCCGCCAGCCGGCTCTTCTTGTACGAGCGGTTCAGCCTCAGCCCCGCCGCGACATTGTCGAAGATCGACATCGTCGGGAAGGGGTTCGGGCGCTGGAAGACCATGCCGACCGTGCGGCGCACGGCGACCGGGTCGACGTTCGAGGCGTAGAGGTTCTCGTCGTCCAGCAGCACCTTGCCCTCGACGCGGCCACCGGGGGTGACCTCGTGCATCCGGTTCAGGGTGCGCAGGAAGGTTGACTTGCCACAGCCGGACGGGCCGATGAAGGCCGTCACGGAGCGGGGCTCCACGGTCATCGAGATGTCCTCGATCGCCTTGTGGGAGCCGTAGAAGGCGCTGAGGCCGCTGACGTCGATTCGCTTGGCCATCTGAATCACTGCTTCTTTCGTAAGCCGCGGTCAGCGGCCGGTCTTCGGGGCCTTCCAGCGGGCGATGCCGCGGGCCACCAGGTTGAGGATCATGACGAAGGCGATCAGGACCAGGGCTCCGGCCCATGCGCGGTCGTAGGACGCCGCGCTGCCGACCCGGTACTGCTCCCAGATGTAGAAGGGGAGCGAGGACTGGGCGCCTTCGAACGGGTTGCTGTTGATCAGCTGGCTGCCGAAGACAAGCAGCATGATCGGCGCGGTCTCACCGGCGATACGTGCGATCGCGAGCATCACACCGGTGGTGATACCGCCGAGCGCGGTCGGGACAACCACCTTCAGGATCGTGCGGTACTTCGGCACGCCCAGGGCGAGCGAAGCCTCGCGCAGCTCGTTCGGGACGAGCTTGAGCATCTCCTCGGTGGAGCGGACCACGACCGGGATCATCAGAATCGACAGCGCGAGAGCGCCCATGAAGCCGGACGGCTGGAGCTCGAGAATCAGCATGATCGACAGGATGAACAGACCCGCGACGATCGACGGGATGCCCGTCATGACGTCGACGAAGAAGGTGACGGCCTTGGCGAGCGCCCCCTTGCCGTACTCCACCAGGTAGATCGCCGTCAGCAGGCCGATCGGTACGGACATGATGGTGGCGAGGCCGACCTGCTCCAGGGTGCCGATGATGGCGTGGTAGACGCCGCCGCCCTCTTCGAAGCCGGGGACACCGGCCATCGAGTGGCTGAGGAAGTACCCGTTGAGCGCCTTCGCACCGCGGCTGACGGTCACCCAGATCAGCGAGAACAGCGGGATCACGGCGAGGATGAAGCACACCCAGACGATGCTGGTGGCCAGGCGGTCCTTGGCCTGGCGCTTGTTCTCGACGATCGTGGTCGTGATGTACGAGATGACCAGGAAGAAGAGGGCCGAGATGAGGCCCCACTGAACCCGGCTCTCCCAGTTGGCCGCGAGGCAGAGGCCGACGCCGAGGCCGATGGAGACGATCGCGAATCCGATCGGGGCCCAGCGGGGGAGGGAGCGGCCGCTGAGGCTGCCCTTGCGGGGGGCGGGCGACGGGGTCGGCCTGTCCTGTATGGCTGTCTGGCTCATGCGTTGGCCCCCGAGTACTCCTTGCGGCGAGCAATGATCAGACGGGCCGCGCCGTTGACCAGCAGGGTGAGGATGAAGAGGACGAGACCGGAGGCGATCAGGGCGTCGCGCCCGAGCTCATTGGCCTCGTCGAACTTGGCGGCGATGTTCTGGGCAAACGTTCCGCCGCCCGGGTTGAGCAGATGCCAGGAGATCAGGAAGTTCGGGGAGAGGACCGTGGCGACGGCCATCGTCTCGCCGAGCGCGCGGCCGAGGCCCAGCATCGAGGCGGAGATCACGCCGGAGCGGCCGAAGGGCAGGACCGACATGCGGATGACCTCCCAGCGGGTGGCGCCCAGGGCGAGCGCGGCTTCTTCGTTCATCTTCGGGACCTGGAGGAAGACTTCGCGGCTGACGCTGGTCACGATCGGAAGGATCATGATCGCCAGCAGCACGCCCACGGTGAACAGCGAGCGGGCGACGCCGACCTCGGTCTTCTCGAAGATGTACGTCCAGCCGAAGAACTCGTCCAGCCAGAGGTTGAGGCCTTCCATGTACGGGACAAGGAAGAGCGCGCCCCAGATGCCGTAGATGATCGACGGCACGGCGGCCAGCAGATCGACGACGTAGGCGATGGGGGCGGCAAGCCTGCGCGGCGCGTAGTGCGAGATGAACAGCGCGATGCCGACGGCGATCGGGACGGCGATCACCATCGCGATGATCGAGCTGATCACGGTGCCGAAGAGGAGGACCGCGATGCCGAACATCGGCGGGTCGCCTGCCGGGTTCCAGTCGAAGTAGGTGAGGAAGTTGGCCTCGTCCTTCGAAATGGCAAGCGCGGCGCGGTAGGTCAGGAACACGGCGATCGACGCCATGATCACCAGAAGCAGGATGCCCGACCCGCGGGACAGGCCCAGGAAGACCTTGTCGCCTGCGCGGCCGGTGGACGTGCTCTTCCTGGTGACCGGCGGAGCCGGGGGAGGGGAGTCTATGGGTGTGGTGGAAGCCATGATCTTTCCGGTCTGTGGTGGGGAGCGGCAGACTCCCCTGGCGGCGGTGCACCGGATGAAGGTGGCCGGCGGGGGCAGATTGCCCCCGCCGGCCTTTTTCGCTAGTTCAGACCCGCAACGGTCTCGCGGACCTTGGCGTTGATCTCGGCCGGGATCGGGGCGTAACCGGCGGCGGAGAGAACCTTCTGGCCCTCTTCGCTGGCGGCGTAGGTCAGGAAGGACTTGACCGTGCCCAGGGTCTCGGCCTTGTTGCCGGTGTCGCAGGCGATCTCGTAGGTCACCAGGACGATCGGGTAGGCGCCGTCGGCCTTGGTGGTGTAGTCGAGACCGAGGGCCAAGTCCTTGCCGGTGCCCTTGATCTTGGCGGCGGCGATGGCCTTGGAGGCGTTCTCGGAGGTGGCCTCGACCGGGGCGGCAGCACCGGTGGCGATGTTCACGGTCGGGATCTGCTGCGAGGTCGCGTAGGAGAGCTCGAAGTAGCCGATCGCGCCTTCGGCCTGCTTGACCTGCGCGGCGACACCGGCGGAGCCGGACGCGGCCTGGCCACCCGGGGCCGGCCACTTCTTCTCGGGCTCGTAGGGCCAGTCGGCCTTCGCCGTGGCGGACAGGTACTTGCCGAGGTTCTGCGTGGTGCCGGAGTCCTCGGAGCGGTGGAAGGCCTGGATCGACGTGGCCGGGAGCTTGGCGCCCGGGTTCAGCTTGGCGATCGCCGGGTCGTTCCAGTTCTTGATCTTGTTGTTGAAGATCTTGGCCACCGTCGCGGCGTCCAGGTTCAGCTTCTCCACGCCCGGCACGTTGTAGCCGATGGCGATCGGGCCGCCGACCATGGGCAGGTTGATGCCCTGGCCGCCCTTGCAGATCTTCTTCGAGTCGGTGACCTCTTCGGGCTTGAGCGCCGAGTCGGAACCGGCGAAGCCGACGGTGCCCTGGTTGAAGGCGACGATGCCCTCACCGGAGGAGGAGGACTTGTAGTTGACCTCGACGCCCGTGCACGCGGCCATGTAGTTCTTGACCCACACGTCCATGGCGTTCTTCTGCGCGCTGGAGCCGGAGGCAAGGAGCTTGCCCTTCGCGCCGTCACACTTGATGTTCGATGCGGCGCTGGTCTTCTCGCCACTGCCGCCGGTGGTGCCGGCGTTGTCGTCCGAACCACACGCCGTGAGGACCAGGGCGCCGGTCACGGCGAGGGCACCGAGCGCGGTGGCGCGAAGGCCGTTCTTGCGCTGAAGCTTCACTTCGGGTGTTCCTTCCAAGGGCCGCCGGACGCTGACTGTTGTCTGACACGTATATGGCGGCGTGTGTCGGGGTGGGGGGACCGGCACTGCGCCGGTCACCGCGTAGGGCCGAAATTAGGCAGAAGAGGTGAAGCCGCCGACGGGAGAGGGTGAACGGAAGGTGAACCGTGTCGGGCAGCTGAGTGCCGGGAGTCAAAGGGGGCCGGCAAGCTTCCGCCGAGTGAAGAGCGTCAAGGGGAGCGTCCATGTCTGGGCGATCTTTCGCAATGTGACGCGCGGAGGCGGCCGGGCAACGGGAAGCGCGGTGCCTGCCTGCGCTGGAACCTGCCTTTGGGATATGACGAATATCGTGACATGCCCGGACACGGTGCGCCCGGCGTACTGGTCGTCAGATCCCGTCCTTGGTCACATGAAGGGTGTCGAGGAGCGCGGAGACGAGCTGCCTGTCCCGGTGCTGCGTCAGGCGGCCGCGTGCCTCGGCGGGCGGCAGCCACACCATGCGATCCACTTCCCGGTTCGGCACGAACGATCCGCCGGTCGCCTCGGCCGCCCAGTAGCGGACCTCCTTGGGGCGGCCCTCGACCTGGTACCAGACGGTGGGCAGCTCGGGGCCCAGGTCGCACGTCATGCCGGTTTCCTCCAGCACTTCGCGCACTGCTCCCCCACGGGCGTCCTCGCCGCGCTTCAGCTTGCCTTTCGGGTGGGACCAGTCATCCCATTTCGGTCGATGGACCAGGGCGATCTCGATCCCGTTGCCAAAGGACGAGCGACGCCACAGGACGCAGCCCGCCGCAAGAATCACCGAGTCGTTGTTCATACGGCTGCTCCTCGTAGAAGCCGTCCGTGACGGGCGGCTTTACTGATCGGTTGCCGTGTGTCTCTCACGGGGCCGTCACGGGCGTCGGCTCCGTCGCCCGCTGCCACACCTGCTGGAAGGCGAACCGGGCAGCCTCCACCTCGTGCCGCTGGTCGGCGTGCAGCACACCCAGGGCGTACGCGGTGGCCGGGGCGATGCGAGGTGTGCGGGCCGCGGCCGCGGCGGCCGCGGCGGCCGCGGCGGCGTCCCGGTGGCGGTCCAGGACCAGGCCCGCGTGGCAGAGCACCGGGTCCGCCTGCGGGTGGAGCACCTCCTGGGCGTAGCGGTGCAGTCGCAGCAGCAGCCGCACCTGGTGCCAGGGGGAGTCCTGGGCCTCTTCGGCCGATGCGGTGGCCAGGCCGTGGACCAGGGCCTCGGCGTTGTACGGGTGCGAGGCCCGGCCCAGCGGCAGGGCGGCCACGGCTTCGAGCAGCCGCCGCTCGGCGTTCTCTGCGGGCAGCGCAAGGGCCTCGGCGGCCGGGGCGGCGGCCATCGGGCCGAGCGGCAGCTCGGAGGCGAGCACGGCGACGGAGTCGGCGACCGCGTGGAAGCGGGAGGAGCCGAGCGCCTGGAGCGCGGCGGAGTGGGCGCGGGTGCGGGCCAGTGTCAGCTGCCGCTCCAGCAGGGCGCCCGCCCGGGCGGCGCCCACGGTCAGGCTGCCCGTGGGGCGGCCGGCGGCCGCGGTTTCCGGGGCGGCGGTGGCGGCATCGGCGCCGGGCGGCCGCAGTTCCCCCCTGGCCGGTGGCAGCGGGCTCGCCCCCGACAGCCGCGACAGCGCCTCCAGCAGCCGCGCGAGCCTGGAGGTGCAGGCGTGCTCCTGGGCCAACGTCGCCGACAGCCAGGCCAGTTCGGTGCGCAGATCGTCCGCCCAGGAGGGGTCGAGCAGCGGACGGAAGGTGTGCAGCGTCCCGCTGATCCGGCGGGACGCCTGGCGGAGCGCTGCCGCGGCCTGTGCCACGCCCGCGGTGTCCGCGCCGCTCTCGGTGTGCATCCGCAGACTGCGCAGGAAGTCGCCCGCCTGCGTATGGAGGTACCCGGCCAGCGCGTCGCCCGCCGTGACGGGGGCGGGGGCGGCGGCCGGGACGACCTCCACGTCGTGCCGGGAGATATCAGGGCTGTGCACGCCGGCGCCTCCGGGCGTCTATGAGCATCTCCTGTACGTTCCGCAGCGGCTGGCCTTCCCCGTCCGTCGCATGCCGGGTCCAGGTGCCGTCCGGGCCGAGGTGCCAGGAGGACGTGGTGTCGGACATGCCGGTCTCGAGGAGACGGGTGAGGGCCGCGCGGTGGGCCGGGTCGGTGACCCGGACCAGTGCCTCGATGCGGCGGTCGAGGTTGCGGTGCATCATGTCGGCGCTGCCGAACCACACTTCGGGCTCGCCGCCGTTGCCGAAGGCGAAGATCCGGGAGTGCTCGAGGAAGCGCCCGAGGATCGAGCGCACCCGGATGTTCTCCGAGAGGCCCGCGACTCCGGGGCGTATCGCGCAGATGCCGCGGACCCAGATGTCCACCGGCACACCCGCCATGGATGCCCGGTAGCAGGCGTCGATGATCGCCTCGTCCACCATCGAGTTGACCTTGAAGCGTACGTAGGCGGGGCGCCCGGCGCGGTGGTGCGCCACTTCCTTGTTGATCCGGGCGATGAGGCCGTCGCGCAGGGACTTGGGGGCGACGAGCAGCCGGCGGTAGGTCTCGCGGCGGGAGTAGCCCGACAGCCGGTTGAACAGGTCGGAGAGGTCCGCGCCGACCTGCGGGTCCGCGGTCAGCAGCCCCAGGTCCTCGTACAGCCTCGCGGTCTTGGGGTGGTAGTTGCCGGTGCCGACGTGGGAGTAGCGGCGCAGCGTCTCGCCCTCCTGGCGGACCACGAGCGAGAGCTTGCAGTGGGTCTTCAGCCCGACGAGCCCGTAGACGACGTGGCAGCCGGCCTCCTCCAGCTTGCGTGCCCACTTGATGTTGGCCTGCTCGTCGAAGCGGGCCTTGATCTCGACGAGCACCAGGACCTGCTTGCCGGAGTCGGCGGCGTCGATGAGGGCGTCGACGATCGGGGACTCGCCGGAGGTGCGGTACAGCGTCTGCTTGATGGTCAGCACGTCGGGGTCCGCCGCGGCCTGCTCCAGGAAGGCCTGGACGGAGGTCGAGAACGAGTCGTACGGGTGGTGCAGCAGTACGTCGCGCTCTCGCAGCGCCATGAAGATGTCGGGCGCGGACGCGGACTCGACCTCGGCGAGGTCCCGGTGGGTGCCCGCGATGAACTTCTGGTACTTCAGCTCGGGCCGGTCGAGGGAGGCGATACCGAAGAGGCTGGTCAGATCGAGCGGTCCAGGCAGCGGGTAGACCTCGGAGTCGGAGATCTTCAGCTCACGGACCAGCAGGTCCAGGACGTACGGGTCGATGGACTCCTCGACCTCGAGCCGCACCGGCGGGCCGAACCGGCGCCGCATGAGCTCCTTCTCCAGGGCCTGGAGCAGATTCTCGGCGTCGTCCTCCTCGACCTCCAGGTCCTCGTTCCTGGTCACCCGGAACATGTGGTGGTCGAGCACCTCCATGCCGGGGAACAGCTCCTCCAAGTGCGCGGCGATGACGTCCTCCAGGGGGACGTACCGCTGCGGGGAGGCCTCCAGGAAGCGCGACAGCAGGGGCGGGACCTTGACCCGGGCGAAGTGGCGGTGGCCGCTCACGGGGTTGCGTACGACGACCGCGAGGTTCAGCGAGAGACCCGAGATGTACGGGAAGGGGTGCGCGGGGTCGACGGCCAGTGGGGTGAGCACCGGGAAGATCTGCTGCCGGAACAGCGTGAACAGGCGCGCCTGCTCCTTCTCGGTGAGATCTGGCCAGCGGATGAGGTGGATCGACTCGTCGGCGAGCGCCGGGGCTATGTCCTGCTGGTAGCAGGCGGCGTGCCGGGCCATGAGCTCGCGGGAGCGGGTCCAGATCAGGTCGAGGACCTCGCGGGGCTGCAGGCCGGACGCGGAGCGGGTGGCGACACCCGTCGCGATGCGGCGCTTCAGGCCCGCCACCCGGACCATGAAGAACTCGTCCAGGTTGGAGGCGAAGATCGCGAGGAAGTTGGCCCGCTCCAGCAGGGGTGTCGCGGGGTCCTCGGCGAGTTCGAGGACGCGCTCGTTGAAGGCGAGCCAGCTGCGCTCGCGGTCGAGGAACCGCCCCTGGGGCAGTTCGGCGCCCTCGCCGTCGTGATCTTCCTCGTACGCATCGAGGTCGGCGTCGATATCGGGTTCGAGCTCGGACACCGTGGCCGCGACGGTGTGCGGGCGGTGTGCGGCTATGGAACCGACGGACGGCTGGGGGTGCTGGGCCGGTACCTCGGCGGGCTGCTGACTCATGGACCCATTCTTCCGCGTGGATGACAGGAAGGGCGCGTCGGAGAGGGCCGGAGTGGGGGGAATTTTCCCATTTGGGGATGCGGGCACAGCGGGCTGCATTGAGTGAGGGTCGCAAGGTCGTCTGAATGGCCGGTAACGACGACATGACGTGAGGGGAAGCGTGGCGGGTCTCGCGGGGGCGATTCCCCGTGTCCGGCGGACCCCCGTTACGGGGTGTGGCGGCCGTGACGCCTGCGCAGCAGCCAGGATGCTGGCGCCGGGCGGCCGTGGCAAGCCCTCCCGGCGATCGAGGACGAGGCACAACGGGCCGTCATGCGACCGGGGACACGGCACAGCGTGCCGCGTCCAGCCCGTCCGGCGACCGGGCCCGGGCACGACCGAAGCCCGTCCGGCGACCGCAGCCCGGCCGCGCCGCTGTGCGGTGCCCGTCCTCAGGACTCCGTGCGGTACATGAGATCCACTTCGTGCGTCGTGAAGCCGAGGCGCTCGTACACGCTCAGCGCCGCCGCGTTGTCCGCGTCGACGTAGAGCATCGCGGTCGGCAGCCCCTGCGCGGCGAGATGCCGCAGCCCGATCGCGGTGAGGGCCTTGCCGAGGCCGCCGCCCTGGGCGTCGGGCCGGATGCCGACGACGTACACCTCGCCGAGCTGCTCCTCGGCGTGCACCTTCGTCCAGTGGAAGCCGATGAGCTCCCCGTCGCGCTCGGCCAGGAAAAAGCCCTTCGGGTCGAACCAGGGCTCGGCCTTGCGGTCGTCGAGGTCCCGCTGGGTGAGCGAGCCCTGCTCGGGGTGGTGGGCGAAGGCCGCGGCGTTGAGGGCGAGCCAGGCGGCGTCGTCCTGTCCGGGCACGAAGGTGCGTACGGTCACGCCGGCCGGGAACACCGGCTCGGGAATGTCCAGCAGGTTCAACGGCCGCCGCAGCTGGCGCAGTTCGCGGAAGAGGGTCAGCCCGAGCACCTGCGCGAGATGCCGCGCGGCGGACTTCCCGCCGTGCGCCCACACCCGCAGCCGCTTGCCGGAGGCGCCCAGCAACGCGCTGCCCAGCGCCCGCCCGTGGCCGCCCCGGTGCCCGGGGTGCACGACCAGTTCGGCTGCCGGGGCCTCGACGGGGTCGGTGTCCTCCAGCTGCGCGTATCCGACCAGCTCGCCCCCGACGGTGAGCAGCAGATGCCGCACGCCCTCCCGCCTGCCGCCGCGCAGCTGCAGCCGGCCCTGCTCGGAGACGGCCTGCATCCCATCGGCGCGGGCGGCTTCGGCGAGCATGCCGAGCACGGCTTCGGCCTGCTCGGGGCTGAGCTCGTCCACGGTCTGGATCTGCCGACCGGGCTCCGGAAACACTGCGTCAGTGGTCATGTGTCGAGCGTACGGCGGGAGGTGGCGGGCGCGGGATCTGCGAGGTTCGGCATTTTGACCCGTGGTGCGAAGATCCGCCCAATCTGGCGCGAAAGCAATCTGGTCGTAACCCGGATACCCCTGTCGCGCTACGCGCGTTGACTCTAGGCTTCCGCTCGCATTCCCTTACGCCACGCTGAAACTGACAAGGGGACAGATGTCAGCGACACCGCACAAGACCCGCCGCCGCATACTCGCCGCACTCGCCGGGCTGACCACCGTCGGCGCGCTGGTCGCCGCGATGCCCGCAGGCGCCCAGGAGAGCGGCCACGGACACGGACACGGCCATGGATACGGCCGCACCGTGGACGTACAGCTGCTGTCCTTCAACGACTTGCACGGAAACCTGGAGCCGCCTGCCGGCTCGGCCGGGCGGGTCACCCACACCAACCCGGACGGCACGACCAAGACCATCGACGCGGGCGGTGTCGAGTACCTCGCCACGCATCTGCGCGAGGCCCGCAAGGACAACAGGTACTCGATCACCGCCGCCGCCGGCGACATGATCGGCGCCTCGCCGCTGCTCTCCGGGCTCTTCCACGACGAGCCGACCATCGAGGCGCTGAACAAGCTGAACCTCGACGTCACCTCCGTCGGCAACCACGAGTTCGACGAGGGCGCCCGCGAGCTCGCCCGGATGCAGAACGGCGGCTGTCACAAGACCGACGGCTGCTACGAGTCGGGCACGACGTTCGAGGGCGCGGACTTCCCGTATCTCGCCGCCAACGTGACGAAGGAGAAGACCGGCAAGCCGCTGCTCGACCCCTACTTCATCTGGAAGAAGAACGGGGTCAAGATCGGCTTCATCGGGGTGACCCTGGAGGGCACGCCGAACATCGTCAGCGCCGAGGGCGTCAAGGGCCTGAAGTTCGGCGACGAGGTCGAGACGATCAACAAGTACACCAAGGTGCTTGAGCGCAAGGGCGTCAAGTCGATCGTCGCCCTGATCCACGAGGGCGGCCTGCCCGCCTCCACCTCGTACAACTACAACTGTGACAGCCCCGGCCCCGGCGACGGCGTCTCGGGCCCGATCGTCGACATCGCCAAGAAGATCAGCCCGCAGGTCGACGCCCTGGTGACGGGCCACACCCACCAGGCGTACGCGTGCACCATCCCGGACCCGTCCGGCAAGCCGCGCACGGTCACCTCGGCCGCCTCGTTCGGCAAGCTCTACACCGACACGACGCTCACCTACGACCGTCGTACCAACGACATCGTCCGTACGGCCGTGGCCTCCGCGAACCATGTCGTCACCCGTGACGTGGCCAAGGCCGAGGACATGACGGCGCTGATCCAGCGGTGGAACAAGCTGGCCGCGCCGATTGCGAGCCGCCCCGTCGGCTACATCTCCGCCGACATCGAGAACCCCTTCGAGGCGGTCGAGAAGCCGCTGGGCAACCTGATCACGGACGCGCAGCAGGAGGGTCTCGCCCCGGCGGACAAGGGCGGCGCGCAGATCGCCTTCATGAACCCGGGCGGCATCCGGGCGGGCCTGGTCCACAAGGCGTCCGGCAGTGAGGGCGACGGCGTGGTGACGTACGGCGAGGCATTCACCGTGCAGCCGTTCACCAACATGATGAATGTCGTCGACCTGACCGGCGCGCAGCTGATCACCGCGCTCAAGCAGCAGGTGAGTGGCGCGAATCAGGCGGCCCCGAAGATCCTCCAGGTGTCGAAGGGCTTCACCTACACCCTGGATCTGACGAAGACCGGCGCCGACCGGATCGTCGACTCCTCGGTCAAGCTGAACGGTGAGGCGATCGACCCGGCGAAGACCTACCGGGTCGCGATGAACGAGTTCCTGGCGGGCGGCGGTGACGGCTTCCCGGTGTTCAAGGAGCACAAGAACAAGCTCGTCGGCGCCTCCGACCTGGAGATCCTCAACGCCTACCTGGCCGCGCACTCCAGCGCGAGCGCGCCGCTGGCGCCGCCGGCGACGGGCCGGATCACCGTGGTGAAGTAGCGGTTCCCGGCAGGACGGTGGGGCGGCGGGCCACGGGGCTGCCGCCCCACCGGCATGCGGGGACACGGCCTGATGACGAGGCCGGATTACGGATGACGAGGCCGGATTCAGCCGTTGGTTACTGGCCAGTCCTGAGCCTGTGCTTCTTGACGTGACCCCGCCATAATCCCGGACCATGGACCGACGGAGCTTTCTCGCGGGCGCGGCAGCTGTCTCCGCCACCGCACTCATCGGCGCACCCCCCGCCTTCGCCGCACCCCGCCGCACCCTGTCCGCGCAGGACTGGATGTCGGGCAGCGCGGACAGCACCGCCCTCGCGCGGCTGACGATCCCCGGCACCCACGACTCGGGCGCGCGCTTCGGCGGGCTCTGGGCCGAGTGCCAGAACACCACCATCGCCGACCAGTTGAACAGCGGCATCCGCTTTCTGGACGTACGGTGCCGGGTCACCGGTGACTCGTTCGCCATCCACCACGGCGCGGCCTACCAGAACCTGATGTTCGGCGATGTGCTCATCGCCTGCCGGGACTTCCTGGGCGCCCACCCCTCCGAGACGGTCCTCATGCGCGTCAAGCAGGAGTACTCGCAGGAGAGCGACGCGACCTTCCGCCGCGTCTTCGACACCTACCTCGACACCAAGGGCTGGCGCCCGCTGTTCCGCATCGGCGACGGACTGCCGTCGCTGGGCGAGGCACGCGGCAAGGTCGTCCTCATCGCCGACAACGGCGGACTGCCCGGCGTCAAATGGTGGGACAGCGCGGTCTTCGACATCCAGGACGACTGGAACGCCGCGCCGAACGCCAAGTACCCCAAGATCGAGGCGCACTTCCGCAATGCGGCCCAGCAGCCCGGGAAGCTGTTCATCAACTTCGTCAGCACCTCCGCGTATCTGCCGCCGCGCTGGAACTCCGACAACCTCAACCCCAGGGTCCATACCTTCATCAACGGCTCGGAGGCCGGCGGCTGGAAGGGGCTCGGCATCGTGCCCATGGACTTCCCCAACACCCGTTCGGGCCTGGTCGATTCACTCATCCGGCACAACTAGGTCCTGTCCGGTCGATCCGTGCCAGGGCCCGCGAGCCCGGCAAGATCGACCGGACAGGGCCTAGTCCCTAGGCCGGGGGTGGCGTCGCCGCCCCCGGCAGCCGGATCACCGCGCGTGTACCGCCGCCCGCCGCCGGGCCCAGCGAGATCTCACCGCCCGACTGCTGCACCGTGCGGGCCACGATCGAGAGCCCGAGCCCCGAGCCGGGCAGCGCGCGGGCCGACGGCGAGCGCCAGAACCGCTCGAAGACATGCGGGAGTTCATCGGGCCCGATGCCCGGACCGTGATCCCGCACGGTCAGCTCGCCCTGGCGCAGGCCCACCTCGACCGTCCCGCCCGGCGGCGAGAACTTCACCGCGTTGTCCAGCACATTGACCAGCGCCCGCTCCAGCGCGGCCGGCTCCGCCCGTACGTACCAGGGCTCCAGCTCCGCCTCGAAACTCAGCTCCGGACCGCGCAGCCGCGCCCGCTCCAGCGCGGCCTGAGCGATCTCGTGCAGGGCGACCACCTTCAGCGGCCCCCGGTCCACGGCATCGGGGCGAGACAGCTCCTGCAAGTCGCCGATGAGCGCGGCCAGTTCCGTCATCTGCGCCTTGACCGAGGCCATCAGCGCGGCCCGGTCGGCGGGCGGGATCGCCCGGCCCGTCGCGTCGCTGCGCGCCAGAAGCTCGATATTCGTACGCAGCGAGGTCAGCGGCGTCCGCAACTCGTGCCCGGCGTCCGCGATCAGCTGTGCCTGCCGGTCGCGGGAACTGGCGAGCGCGGCGGTCATCGAGTTGAAGGAACGGGACAGCCGGGCGATCTCGTCCTCGCCCTCGACCGGGATGCGCACGGTCAGATCCTCGGTACGGGCGACATGCTCGACGGCCCCGGTGAGCCGGTCGACGGGCTTGAGCCCGGTGCGGGCGACCCAGAGACCGGCGAGGCCCGCGCCGACGACGCCGATGCCGGAGGCGATGAGGAGCAGGAGGGCGAGGTCGTTGAGGGTGCCTTCGGTCGGCTTGAGCGGGTGTCCGATCAGCAGCGCGGTGTCCGAGACGACGCCGCCGCCAGGGCCCGTGGCGATGACCGCGACGGTGAGCACGCGCACATCATTGCCCTCGGTGTCCGCGCCGTTGCGGAAGGTCCAGACGGTCGGGTCCGCTCTGCGCGCCACGTCCTGGTCGCTGCTGTCGACCTTGACTGTGCCCGCGGAGATGCCGAAGACGCACGGTTTGTCGTCGGAGGTGCGGACGAGCTCGTAGTAGTAGACGGGCTTCCCCATGTCGGTGCGGGGGGCCGGGCCATGGGGGCAGCTGCGCAGTCCGGCGGCAATCTCGGCGGTCCCCAACTGGATGCCTGAGATCTCGGCCTTCAGCTTGGAGTCGATCTCGTCGTACAGCTTGCCGCGTACGACGAACCAGCACGCGGTGGAGACGGCCGCGACCGCCACCGCAACGGCGACCGCCACCAGCAGCGCCAGCCGCGACCGGAGCGGCAGCGCGCGGAACCTTCTGATCACTCCGGGCCGCCCGACCGCAACGCGTACCCCACGCCGCGCACCGTGTGGACCAGGCGCGGCTCCCCGGCCGCCTCCGTCTTGCGCCGCAGATACATCACATACACATCCAGCGAATTCGAACTGGGCTCGAAGTCGAAGCCCCATACAGCCTTGAGAATCTGCTCACGGGTCAGCACCTGACGCGGATGCGCCAGGAACATCTCGAGCAGCGTGAATTCGGTACGGGTCAGCTCCACCCGGCGTGTGCCGCGGTGGACCTCGCGGGTCGCCAGGTCCATCCGCAGATCGGCGAAGGCCAGCACGTCGTCGTCGGTCGCCGCGCCCGCCGTCGTCGCGTACGAGCTGCGCCGCAGCAGCGCGCGGATCCGGGCGAACAGCTCGTCCAGCTCGAACGGCTTGACCAGGTAGTCGTCGGCGCCCGCGTCGAGTCCCGTCACCCGGTCGCCCACGGTGTCCCGCGCGGTCAGCATCAGGATCGGCGTCTTCGACCCGGCGGCGCGCAGCCGACGGGCCGCGGTCAGGCCGTCCATCCGGGGCATCTGGATGTCGAGGACGATCAGGTCGGGGGCGTACGCCTCCGCCCGCGTGAGGGCGTCGACGCCGTCGACGGCGACCTCGGTCCCGTACCCCTCGAAGGCGAGCGAGCGCTGGAGCGCCTCACGGACGGCGGGCTCGTCGTCGACGATGAGGATGCGTTCGCCTTCGCGGGGGGTCGTCATGGCTTCAGCCTCGCACGCGGTCAGCTGTTGCCGCCGGAGCGCAGGTCGTCCAGGTCGGCCTTGACGGTGTTGACGGGGATGGCGAAGCCGAGCCCGACGCTGCCCGCGGTGGATCCGGTGGCCGAACTGGGCGAGTACATCGCGGAGTTGATGCCGATGATCTCGCCGTTCATGTTGATCAGGGCGCCGCCGGAATTGCCGGGGTTGAGGGAGGCGTCGGTCTGGATCGCCTTGTACGTCGTCTTCGACGAGCCCGTGTCGCCGTTGAACTGCTGCCCGCCGAACTCGAAGGGCCAGCCCTGGCGGGGGTCCTGCTGCTGACCCGGGTCCTGCTCCTTCGCGACGGTCACGTCGCGGTTCAGGGCGGAGACGATTCCGCTGGTGACGGTGCCGGTCAGGCCCTCGGGCGAACCGATTGCCACGACCTCGTCGCCGACCGCGATCTTGCTGGAGTCGCCGAGTGCGGCGGCCTTGAGGCCACTCGCGCCCTCCAGCTTGATCAGGGCGAGATCCTTGCCGGGGTCGGTGCCGACGACCTTGGCGGTGTACGTCTTGCCGTTGCTGAGCCGGACCTTCACGGAGTCGGCCCCGGCGATGACGTGGTTGTTGGTGATGATCTCGCCGTCGGCGGTGATGATCACGCCGGATCCGGTGGACTGCCCGGCGCTGGAGGTCGCGTTGATCTCCACGATGCTCGGGGAGACGGCCTGGGCGACTCCGGCGACGGTGCCCTTGCTGCTCTGGGCGACGGTGGTGCCGGGGACGGCGGAGCCGCTGCTGCCGGTGTTGCTGTCGGTGAGCTGCTGCACGAGCACGGAGGCGCCGCCGCCGACGACCGCGGCGGCGATGGCGACGGCGGCGATGAGCGCGACGGGCCGCTTGGCCTTGGCCCGCGGGGGCGCGGGCTGCTGGGACGGGGGCGGGGGGTAGACGCCCGCGTCGTACGGCTGGTGGTGCGGCGGCTGGGGCTGCTGCGGGTAGCTGTAGTTGTCCGTCATGGCGCTTACTGTCGGGCCTGTAGATGAGAGCGACCTGAGGGTGCGCTGAGAAGCCCGACAGATCTGTGTATGCCCGACGCAAAGGTTCCGGGGTCGTGGGTGCGCCGGGGTTTGTCCCCCACCCCGCCCCTGCCCCAGTTCAGGGAAGGGGCGGGGTGGGGGACAAAACCGCCCGCACCCCGAACCCCCGCGTGAGCCCTACACGCACCCGCACGACCGCCGGATCACCAATCCCGACGGGAACTGCTTCACCCTCTCCCGGCGCGACCCCACCACCCGAAGGCCGTCGTCCAGCACCAGGTCCACCGCCGCCCGCGCCATCGCCGGGCGGTCCGAGGAGACCGTCGTCAGCGGCGGGTCCGTGAGCGCCGCCTCCTTGACGTCGTCGAAGCCCGCAACGGCGAGCTCGCCCGGGACGTCTATCCGCAGTTCCCGCGCCGCCCGCAGTACACCGATCGCCTGGTCGTCCGTCGAGCAGAAGATCGCCGGCGGCCTGTCGGGCCCGGCGAGCAGCTTGAGGGCGACGAGATACGCGTCGTAGCGGTTGTAGGGGGCCTGAAACAACCGGCCCTCGACAGGCCGGCCGGACTCCAGCATCGCCCGTCGCCAGCCCTCGACGTGGTCCGCGACCGGGTCGCCGACCGCCGGGGTGTTCTCGATGCCGCCGAGGCAGGCGACGTACTCGTGCCCGTGCTCCAGCAGATGCCGGGTCGCGAGCTGCGCGCCGCCGATGTCGTCCGTCACGACGGCGACGTCGTCGATGGCCTCGGGCCGCTCGTGCAGAAGCACGACCCGCGCGTCCCACGCCTCGATCTCGGCCGCTGCCCGCTCGCTGGGGCCCTGGCTGACCAGGATCAGCCCGGAGACCCGCATCCCGAGGAAGGCCCGCAGATAGTGGACCTCGCGCTCGTCGCGGTAGTCGGAGTTCCCGACGAGGACCATTTTTCCGCGCTCGGCCGCGGCCTGTTCCACCGCATGCGCCATCTCGGCGAAGAACGGCTGCCGCGCGTCCGGAACGATCATGCCTATGAGGTCGGTCCGCCGCGATGCCATCGCCTGGGCGACCCGGTCGGGCCGGTAGCCCAGCTCTTTGATCGCGGCGAGTACCCGCTCGCGCGTGGCCGGGGCGACCGGCCGGGGTCCGTTGTTGATGACATAGCTGACGACCGCGGTCGAAGTCCCCGCCAGTCGCGCCACATCGTCCCGCGTCACCTTGGCCACGCGCGGCAGTCTACGCGGGGTGACCTACCTCTGGGCAGGGCGTACGGCTGCTTCATGCTCCTCTGCCGGTTCCTCCGTACGGACTACGGGTTCCGCCGCCGTACGGGCGAGCGCGGCCGCGGCCTTCGCCTTGGCCTCCTCCGACGCGCGCTCGACCTTCTCCGGCGTGACGAAGCGATAGCCCACGTTCCGGACGGTCCCGATCAGCGACTCGTGCTCCGGGCCGAGCTTCGCGCGCAGCCGACGTACATGCACGTCCACCGTGCGCGTACCGCCGAAGTAGTCGTAGCCCCAGACCTCCTGGAGGAGCTGCGCGCGGGTGAAGACGCGCCCCGGGTGCTGCGCGAGGTACTTCAGGAGCTCGAACTCCTTGAAGGTCAGATCCAGGACCCGGCCCTTCAGCTTCGCGCTGTAGGTCGCCTCGTCCACCGACAGATCGCCGTTGCGGATCTCCATGGGGGAGTCGTCCGAGGTGATCTGCTGGCGGCCCATCGCCAGCCGCAGCCGCGCCTCGACCTCGGCGGGGCCCGCTGTGTCGAGAAGCACATCGTCGATGCCCCAGTCGGCGGTGACGGCCGCGAGACCGCCCTCGGTCACGACGAGGATCAGCGGACAGCCCGGTCCGGTGGACCGCAGCAGCTGGCACAGCGACCGCACCTGCGGCAGATCGCGGCGTCCGTCGACCAGGATCACATCGGCACCGGGGGTGTCGACGAGAGCCGGTCCCTCGGCCGGGGCCACCCGGACGTTGTGCAAGAGCAGTCCGAGGGCGGGAAGCACCTCCGTCGACGGCTGGAGGGCATTGGTCAGGAGCAGCAGAGAGCTCATCGCGCCCCACCTGCCCGGGTCGTCCTGCGGTTGTGCACGGTTCGCTCGCCCATAACGTCGGTTCCTCCTCGGTCCCTGCGAGGACGTTGCGGCACTGCTTCGTACGGTGGCTCCCGCGCCCCGAGAGCCTTTGTTCACCTGCCTGTAACAACGGCCGGGAAACACAAAAGGACCCGGGGGCTTCGTTGCCCGGATCCTCTGCCCAGCAGAATAACCCACATGAGTTCCCTGTCAGAGGGTCCATTTCACACTTCGGACGCTTCCTCGACCACTGACGGTCCTCGGCGCGCAATTCTGCGGACCGCTGACGGCGTCCGTATCGAGGCTGTTTACGAGCCGTGCAGCGCGGGTGTCGGCGCGACCGCGATCGTCATCGCACACGGTTTCACGGGGTCCGTGGGTCGGCCGTCCGTACGCCGTGCCGCGCGCGTGTTCGCCCAGCGTGCCGCCGTGGTCACCTTCTCCTTCCGGGGCCACGGAGGCTCCGGCGGGCGCTCCACGGTCGGCGACCGCGAGGTGCTCGATCTCGCGGCCGCGGTCGAGTGGGCGCGTGGACTCGGTCACACCCGGGTGGTGACGGCCGGTTTCTCGATGGGCGGCTCCGTAGTGCTGCGGCACGCGGCGATGCACGAGGGGCGCAAAGAGGCGCGCACGGACGCGGTCGCCGCCGTCAGTGCTCCCGCTCGTTGGTATTACCGCGGTACGGCCCCTATGCGGCGGCTGCACTGGGTGGTTACGCGTCCGCTCGGCCGGCTCGTCGGCCGCTACGGCCTGGCCACCCGTATCCATCCCGAGGTCTGGGACCCGGTCCCGCTCTCCCCGGTGGAGTCCGTGCCGCTCATCGCGCCCACGCCGCTGCTGATCGTCCACGGTGACCGCGACCCGTACTTCCCGGTCGATCACCCCCGGATGCTGGCCGCGGCGGGTGACGCCGAACTGTGGCTGGAGCCGGGCATGGGACATGCCGAGAACGCGGCCGGCGAGGAGCTGCTGGCCCGCCTCGCCGACTGGCTGATCCGCGCGTAGCCCATCATGGAAGCCGACGAAAGGAGTGCCGTCATGGCAGCGGGAACGATCCGCTACTGGGCCGCGGCCAAGTCAGCGGCCGGAGTCGCGGAGGAGCCGTACGCGGCCCGAACGCTCGCCGAGGCGCTCGATGCCGTGCGCGAACGACACCCCGGAGAACTGACGCGCGTACTGCAGCGGTGTTCCTTCCTCATCGACGGTGACCCCGTCGGAACCCGCGGCCATGAGACCGTACGGCTTGCCGAGGGCGGCACGGTCGAGGTGCTCCCGCCGTTCGCAGGAGGGTGAAGCGCGCAACATGAGCAGCGATCAGCAGTATCCCTACGGGCAGCAAAAGCCCTACCCGGAACAGCAGCCGTACCCGGAACAGCAGCAATATCAGCAGTACCAGGACCCGTACCAGCAGCCGGTCTACGACTCGGGCGCCACTCAGACCTGGGAGGCCGAGACCTGGGACACGCAGTACCAGCCGGTCATGCACCCCGCGCAGCCCGTGCACCCCGTGCAGCCCGCCGCCCCGGATGCCGCGTATCTGCCGCCGCGGGCCGCCTACCCGCTGCCGCCGGAGGCCCCGGCTCCGTCGCCCGAACCCGCGGCTGCGTACGCGCCGCCCGCCGCCGAGGGATACAGCGCCCCCACCACCCTCGGCAACGCGCGGATCACCGACGCCCAGCGCGCCCGCGCCGAGGGACGCTCGCCGATCATCCCGCCGGGTATGCAGCCGGCAGGGCTGACCGCCGCCCTGGGAATGCTGTTCGCGGTGTGCGCGGCCATCGGCCCGTACGCCCTGCTCGTACCGCTCGTCCTGCTCCAGGCACTCACCGCCGCCGGCTGGTTCCGGCTGAACGGCATGTGGCCCGCCCGGCAGGGCATCGCGCTCGCCTTCGCGGGCGGCCTCGCCGCCGACGCCGTACTGCTGTCCGTCGGCCGCGAGCATGCGCCCGCCGCGATCATCGGCACGCTCGGCGTCTGGGTGCTGCTCACGCTCGTACTGCAGCTGCGCAGCCACGCGGGCGCCGACGAGCGGATGTACGGCCTGATGGCGACCGTCGCATCGGCCGCGCTCGCCATCCTCGCCACCGGGCATCTCGCTGCCGCGGAGGACGCCGTGGTCATCGGCGGGATCGCGGTCGCCGTGACCGTACTGGCTCGTGCGCTGCCCCTGCCGGGTGTCGCATCCGTCGTGCTCACGCTGCTGGCCTCGGCGGGCGCCGGAATCGCGGGCGGCGGTCTGACCGGCATCGGCGCCGAGGGCGCGCTGCTCGGCATGGTCGCTGGTGTCTGCGCGCTGGTCGGACTGCGGGTCGCGAGCTACGACTACCCCTCCCGCTTCGTCCACCTGACGGCGGGTGTGGCCCTGCCCCTGACCGCCGCGGCCCCCGCCGTGTACCTGATCGGCCGCGCGCTGGTATGAGCCGCGCCCGGGTGTGACCTGTGCGGTGCTCCCGGCCAGGAACCAATGCCCCTGCGCCAAACGTCGATCATTCGACAGAAGGCGTCGTCCGCACTGGTTTAGGCTCGCGGCGTCACGGGGGCCGGACGGACAGGGTGGGGGACACCGAGCAATGCGCGCACTGCGAATACTGCTGATCGTCGTCGTGATCCTCGGCGGCATCTTCGTCGCCGCGGACCGGATCGCGGTGAACATGGCCGAGTCCGAGGCGGCCGACAAGATCAAGAGCAGTCAGGGGCTGAGCTCGACTCCCGAGATCTCGATCAAGGGTTTCCCCTTCCTCACCCAGGTCGTGGGCAAGGAACTCGACGAGGTCGACGTCAGCCTTGCCGGCATCACCGCCAGCGCGGGCGGCCGCTCGGTCAACGTCACCGAGGTCACGGCCGAGCTGCGCAGCGTGAAGATCGACAGCAGCTTCTCCTCCGCCGTCGCGGACCGGGCCGACGGTTCCGCCCGGATCTCCTACGCCGATCTGACGAAGGCCGCGCCCCAGGGCGCCACCGTCGGCTACGCGGGACCCGAGCGGGCGGCGAAGGGCCAGGTCAAGGTCACCGGGCCGCTCACCGACCTGCTGGAGGGCGCGGGCATCAAGGTGCCCGGCGCGTTCAAGGGCCTGCTCAAGGGCCGCACGGTCACCGCTTACAGCACCGTCGGGCTCACGGGCGGCAGTACGGTCCAGCTGAAGGCCGAGTCGCTGCCGAGGCTGCCGCTGCCGGGCTTCGACGAGAAGCTGCGGCAGGTCATCGACTACGACCTGAAGATCGCCGGGATGCCGTCCAGCATCAAGCTGGACAAGGTCGAGGCGACGGACGCGGGCCTGCGCTTCTCGGGCAGGGGCACCAACGTCTCACTGGCGGGCTGAATTCCAGCCCGTCCGGCGTTGTGAGGACATGGGCGGAGGCCGGGAAAACCGGCGGACCGCCTGCACCCCGGCCGCATGGTGAGACGCCCCCGTCCGCTGGATAGAAAGAACGCGGGCGGATTCCCCGGCCGGGGTGGGCCGGAGCCGTCCGGGGCACGGTCTCGTTCCGCATAGTGGACGATCGCGTCTCAGTATCCGACACGCCGGTGACATAGCGGCCGAACCGTCCCTACGATCGGACGCATGAAGCGACAGGCGGATCTCACGAAGCGGCGGGCAGTAGACCTGTGCCGCGTCGCCGCCATGCTCTGTCGCACCTTCTGAGCGGGAGCGGGACTCCCGTATCCCCCGAGCCCTTCGATCTGTTGTCAGGGCCACCCCTCGTGCCGGTAAGCCGCGCGCTGCGCCTACCTGCACACCCTCTCTCGCACCACCCGCCGCACACTGCCCCGGAGGAGATAGAGCATGAGCCGCAGCGACGTCCTGGTAGACGCCGACTGGGTCGAGGCCCACATCGAAGACCCGAAGGTCGTCATCGTCGAGGTCGACGAAGACACCGCCGCGTACGACAAGAACCACATCAAGAACGCCGTCCGGATCGACTGGAAGAGCGACCTCCAGGACCCGGTCCGCCGTGACTTTATCGACCAGGAGGGCTTCGAGAAGCTCCTCTCGGCGAAGGGCATCGCCAACGACGACACCGTCGTCCTCTACGGCGGCAACAACAACTGGTTCGCCTCGTACGCCTACTGGTACTTCAAGCTCTACGGCCACGACAGCGTCAAGCTCCTCGACGGTGGCCGCAAGAAGTGGGAGCTCGACTCCCGCGACCTGGTCGACGGCTCCGAGGTCCCCGGCCGCCCGGCCACCGAGTACAAGGCCAAGGCCCAGGACACCTCCATCCGCGCCTTCCGCGACGACGCCGTCGCCGCGATCGGCAATCTGAACCTGGTCGACGTGCGCTCGCCCGACGAGTTCAGCGGCAAGCTGCTCGCCCCGGCGCACCTCCCGCAGGAGCAGTCGCAGCGTCCGGGCCACATCCCGTCCGCGCGCAACATCCCGTGGTCCAAGAACGCCAACGACGACGGCACCTTCAAGTCGGACGACGAGCTCAAGGCGCTCTACGCCGAGGAGCAGGTCGACCTGGCGAAGGACACCATTGCGTACTGCCGCATCGGTGAGCGCTCCGCGCTGACCTGGTTCGTCCTGCACGAGCTGCTCGGCGTCCAGAACGTCAAGAACTACGACGGCTCCTGGACCGAGTACGGCTCCCTCGTCGGCGTGCCGATCGAGCTCGGCGCCAACAAGTAATCCCCCTCTCCCCTCCCTCCCCGCTCACGAAGGACAGCCTCTATGTGTGGAGCAAAGGCCGGCGGCCCCGACGCTTCGACGATCAAGCCCGGCGAGACGACCATCCAGGGCAGTGTGACCCGTGACGGCGAGCCCGTCACCGGCTACGTGCGCCTGCTGGACTCGACCGGTGAGTTCACCGCCGAGGTCCCGACCTCGGCGACCGGACAGTTCCGCTTCTACGCGGCCGAGGGCACGTGGACCGTGCGCGCGCTCGTCCCGGGCGCCACGGCGGACCGTACGGTCGTCGCGCAGACCGGTGGCCTGGCTGAGGTGGCCATCGCCGTCTGAGTCATCTCGTACTGGCCGAAGGGCCGCACCCCAGGGGGTTGGACGCTTACCTGGAACCGGGTGCGGCCCTTCGGTCGTCCGGTATTCGGCCGTACGCTGAAGGTATGTACGCGCGGCGCCGTCACGCCTACTTCCTGCTGATGGGCGGATGCCTGGTCCTGTTCGTGTCCGCCTGGGCCTTCGTGCGGCTGTGGTCGATCCCCGCCGCCGTCGGCATGTGCGTCGTCGCCATGGTCATCCCGCCGGTCGCCGCGATGGTCGCCAATGCGCGCGGGCCCGAGGACCGCTGGTGGGACGATCCGTCCGGGGATCCGAAGTCCGACGAGTGGTGGGACGAGCTCGACGGCAAGAAGCGCCAGTAGAAGCTCTCCGGCGCCCTTTCAGCAGCCGTCAGCAGCCCTCAGTAGACGAGCGCCTGGACGCCGTCCGGCATGATCTCGCTGACGAAGACCTGCGCGCCCGCGATCCGTACGCCGTCGAGCACATCCTTCTCCGTGATGTCCCGCCGTGCCGCGCACTGGGTGCAGAGCGTGATCTGTCCCGCCGCCAGGATCGACTTGATCAGATCGGGAAGCGGCGCCGCATGCGGCAGCTCGAACTCCGCCGCCCTGCCCGGCAGCGCGAACCACGAGGACTCGCCGGTCAGCCAGAGCGACACCTCCACGCCGCTGGCGACGGCGACGGCCGCCACCGTGAAGGCCTGCGAGCAGCGTTCGGGCGCGTCGGCGCCGGCGGTCACCTTGATCACGAGCTTTTTCGACATGCCCGAACTGTAATCCCGGGCCGCACAACCCCGTCCGTACCTCGGTTGTCTGTGCTGTGCACAGGTAACGGAATCTGTGCCTCATGTCCCGTGGGGGGACCTTTTGGAAACGCCAGAAATTCGTCCTGAGCGGCAGAAACCGCCGCGCCCGCCGCGCAGGCGGGGCCGTACGACCCTGCTGATCGCGGGCGCGGCGGTGCTCGGTGTGGTCACAGGTGTGGTCACCGGTTACGCCGTCCAGTTCGACCGTGAACCGACTCCGCTGCCGCCGCTGTCGCAGCCGGACCTGCGTGACGCGAAGACCGTGCCGGCGGGCCCGGGCACCACCGCGCAGTCGGTCAATGTGAACCGCCGGGTCAAGACCGACGGTGATCTGCGCAGGCTGCTGCTGAAGAAGCCGAAGGGCGCCAAGGCCGGCAAGTCGCTGTCCGAGGGCTGGACGAGCCTCGTCCAGTACGCGGACGCCTACGACAAGCCCGACCGCATGTTCAAGGAGATGGTGAACGACGATTCCCGCCGGATCGCACACGACCTCCTGGGAGGAGCGTGGCGAGGTCTTCGTCACCGTCAACCTGATCCAGTTCCGCGATGACGACGTCCTCGCCGCCCGCGAGTGGGGCATGGATCAGCAGGGCTACATGGGGATGGAGGAGCACGCCGGCAACAGCGGCGAGCCGATCCCCGGCAGCGGCAACGGGCGGGTCTACGTCTACGACAAGCCGATCCGCCACGCCGGTTACGAGCCGCTCTACCAGGCCAGGGTCATCGCCCAGCGCGGTGATGTCGTCATGGAGATCTGGTACGTGAACAACACCCGCAAGGTCTCCGCGAAGGCCGTGATGTCCCTCGCCAAGCAGCAGCTGGAGCGTCTGTGACCGAGCAGCCGGCCACCCCTGGGACTCCGGAGTCCGAGGAATCCGCCCCGGAAATACTCGCCACCCCCAAGGAGCCCCGCCGCGTCAACCGCAGGCTGGTCGTGGGCGGTTGTGCCGTGCTCGCCCTCGCGGTCGTCGCCGGCGGCAGCGTCTGGGCACTGGACAGGCTCGGCGAAGCCGACCGCACCGCGCCCACCGTTGTCTGGGCGGAACCGAAGGGTGGGTCCGCGGGTGACGACAAGGCCACGCCGCCCAAGGGACTCGCCGCCAGGTTGCTGCCGGTGCCGCACGGCTACGAACTGGGCCCGGACATCGGCGAGTACGGGAATGACACCGTCCTCAACAAGAGGCAGGCCATCGCCGTGTTCAAGGAGGGCGGGCGGGACCTGCCTTCCGCTCAGCGCAATCAGAGCAACAAGGCGGTCGACAAGCTGAAGCTGCAGGGTGTCGCGATGCGCAGCTACCGGATCAGCAAGGGCGGGCTCGTCATCGAGACCCGGCTCGCGCAGATCCAGAACGCCGGGAAGGGCCGCGAACTGGCCAACTTCCAGAGCGAGTTCGCGGACGTACTCGGCATCTTCCGTAAGGGGCCTGCGATCAAGGGCTACAAGAACGCCCGGTGCTTCCTGATGCCCAAGGAGTCCGAGGCAAAGCTCGACGCCATGTTCTGCAGCGCCTACCAGGGCGATGTGCTGGTGAGCGCGAAAGCGTACGGCGTCAAGCCGTTCGACACCAAAGAGGCAGCGACGATGCTCTCCAAGCAGCTCGACCTTCTGAAGTCTCCCGGGGAGTACGTGTGACCGGCCAGATGCCCCAGACGCCGCCGATGCCCCCGCTGCCGGAGGCACCGGCGCCCGAGCCCGAGCCCGCGCCCGCGCCCGAGGCGGCACACGCGCCGGAGCCCGCGCTCGACGAGGTGCCCGCGGCGGCCGCAGCCGCGCCGGAGCCCGCGCCCAAGCCCGAGCGCCGGAAGCTGCGCGCAGCGCTCCGCTGGACCGCCGCCGTGCTCGTCTTCGGCTCCCTCGGTGCCGGTGTCGCGTACGGCATCACCGAGCAGACCCGTACCGACGTCCCCGGCCTCAGCACCAAGGGCGACGGCCGCTGGGTCTATCCGAAGCTGACGATGCCGGTGCTTCCGGCGGGTGCCGAGCTGCCGTTCGACAAGGGCAACCCCGGCCAGATCCACTACGCGAGCCTGAGCGCGCTGCTGCTTCCGGCGCCCGAGGGCGCGAAGGTCGCCCCGGCGACCGGCGGCGGCACGAACCTGGTGTCGGCGGACCGTTTCCTCGCGGAGTACCCCGAGGACGAACGGGCCGGCATGAAGGAGGACCTCACCGACGGTGGTCTGCTGGACATCGCGGCCCGTAGCTGGACCATGCCGGACGCCACGTCGACTCGGATCTACCTGGTCCGCTTCCGGTCGGGCGCCTTCGCCCGCGCGTTCAATGTCAATCACCTCGGAGGGGATCTCAACGCCAACCTTCTGGTCAACGGTGTCGAGGACACCGCGCCACTGGACGAGTCGTACCCCTCCGGCGCGCTCGTCCCCTCGACGGAACGCAACGTGTACGACGAGGCGGCACCCCGTGGCCCCCTTCACGTCCGGCACGCGTACATCACGGCGGGCGACACGGTCGCGCTGATCGTCCAGTCGAAGAAGGGCACGGCGTCCGCCGTCCCCTTCCACCAGACAGTCGTCCTGCAGAACCAGCTCCTCGGCTAGAACGCCGGTGCGGCGGCGCGCCGCCGCACCGGCGCACCGGAGTGCTGGACCGCCGGACCGCTTGCCCGCACCTCAGGCAGAGGGCCGGGCGCCCACCCATTAGGCTGGGCCCCGGCCCTTTACTGCCCACCCGCTCATCCGAGGAGCACCCCGTGCTTGAGGCATTCTTCGAAGCCCTGCTGGTCCTGGTCTGCGTCGGCGTCCTCGCCTTCACCGGTCTGGCCGTGAAGAAGCTTTACCAGGGTCAGCGCTAGTCACACCCGTATCTCTACAGATCGCCAGAGCTGCTCATGATCGAGATTCCGTCCGACCTGAACCCGGACCTCGTCCCCCTCGCCTTCCTCCTCGGTGCCTGGGAGGGTGTGGGCGTTTCCGATTTCCCGGGGGCCGAGAAGTGCAACTTCGGCCAGTCCGTCACCTTCAGCCACGACGGCCGGGACTTCGTCGAGTACGTCTCCCACTCCTGGGTCCTCGACGCCGAGGGCAACAAGGTCAGGCCCCTGGAGTCCGAGTCCGGCTTCTGGCGTATCGACTCCGACCGCAAGGTCGAGATCGTCATGGTCCGTGACCAGGGCGTCGTCGAGGTCTGGTACGGCGAGCTCGCCGACCAGAAGCCGCAGATCGACCTGGTGACGGACGCGGTGGCTCGCACCAGGGCGTCCGGCCCGTACAGCGGTGGCAAGCGGCTCTACGGTTATGTGAAGGGCGACCTGATGTGGGTGGGCGAGAAGTCCACGCCGGAGGTCCCGCTGCGGCCGTACATGTCGGCGCATCTGAAGAAGGTCGTCTCCCCGGAGCAGGTCGCGGCGTGGGCCAAGGACCTCGGTGACCTCCCCGACGACGGCATCGCCTTCTTCAAGTAACCCGAAGGGTCTTCCCGGTGGCCCTGGCCCGCGGCCAGGGCTGCCTCTGTGGACGCAGCCCGTCCGCGGTGGTGCCCCGCCTACACTGGACCCGTGGTGAGCACCGACTGGAAGAGCGACCTGCGGCAGCGCGGCTACCGGCTGACCCCTCAGCGCCAGCTTGTCCTCGAAGCCGTCGACAAGCTTGAGCACGCGACGCCCGACGACATCCTCTCCGAGGTGCGCAGGACCGCGTCCGGCGTGAACATCTCCACCGTCTACCGCACCCTGGAGCTCCTCGAAGAGCTCGACCTGGTCTCCCACGCCCACCTCGGCCACGGCGCCCCCACCTACCACCTCGCCGACCGCCACCACCACATCCACCTGGTCTGCCGGGACTGTACGAATGTGATCGAGGCGGATGTCGAGGTCGCGGCGGACTTCACCGCGAAGCTGCGCGACACCTTCGGCTTCGAGACGGACATGAAGCACTTCGCGATCTTCGGCCGCTGTGAGACGTGCACCGCCGAGGCGCCGACTACCGAGTCGTAGGCTTACCGCATGAAAAGCCCTCTGCTGTCCCTGCCGGGTGCCGTCGCCGCCGAAGGACATGACGAAGGGGTCGCCGCGCACTACGGCGATCTGTTCCGCGAACAGCGTGCCCTCGCGGACGGCACCGGCCTCGTCGATCTCTCGCACCGCGGTGTCGTCACCGTCACCGGCGACGACCGCCTGAGCTGGCTGCATCTGCTGCTCACCCAGCATGTGAGCGAGCTCCCGCCGGGGCAGGCCACCGAGGCGCTGATCCTCTCCGCGCACGGCCACATCGAGCACGCGCTGTATCTCGTCGACGACGGCGAGACGGTCTGGGCACACGTGGAGCCCGGCACGCAGGAGGCGCTGATCGGCTATCTGGAGTCGATGAAGTTCTTCTACCGGGTCGAAGTGGCCGACCGCACCGAGGAGTTCGCCGTGGTGCATCTGCCCGCCGGCTCCATCGCCAAGGCGCCCGAGGGTGTGGTCGTACGGGAGACCGCGCACGGACGCGATCTGTTTCTGCCGCGCGCCGGCCTGGAGGCGTACGCGGCGGAGAACGGCCCGGCCGCCGGGATCCTGGCGTACGAGGCACTGCGCATCGAGACCCACCGCCCCCGCCTCGGCTTCGAGACCGACCACCGCACCATCCCGCACGAGCTGGGCTGGATCGGCAGCGCCGTCCACCTCCAGAAGGGCTGCTACCGCGGCCAGGAGACCGTCGCGCGTGTCCACAACCTGGGGAAGCCGCCGCGTCGCCTGGTCTTTCTCCACCTGGACGGCAGCGAGGTGCACCTGCCGCCCCACGGCACCCCGCTCCGGCTCGCGTCGGAGGGCGCGGAGGGCCGCCAGCTGGGCTTTGTGACCACGTCCGCCCGCCACCACGAGCTCGGCCCGATCGCGCTGGCGCTGGTCAAGCGCAATGTGCCGATGGACGCGGAGCTGCTGGCCGGAGACACGGCGGCGGCGCAGGAACCCGTCGTCGAGCCGTAGCCCCGGCCGCCGACCGGCAGGCCTGGCAGGCACGAGGACACCGGAAGACGCTCCCTAGACCTCGATGATCACCGTGAACGGGCCGTGGTTCGTGAGCGAGACGCGCATGTCCGCCCCGAACCTGCCCGTCCGCACGGTCGCGCCCAGCGCCCGCAGCTGCACCACCACCTCGTCGACCAGCGGCTCGGCCACCTCGCCGGGCGCGGCCGCGTTCCAGGTGGGGCGTCGGCCCTTCCGGGCGTCCCCGTAGAGAGTGAACTGCGAAATCACCAGCAAGGGCGCGTTCACGTCCGAGCAGGACTTCTCGCCCTCCAGGATCCGCACCGACCAGAGCTTGCGGGCCAGCTGCGCCGCCTTCTCCCCGGTGTCCTCGTGGGTGACTCCCACCAGCACACACAGTCCTTCGCCGACGATCTCGCCGACAGTCTCGCCCGCCACGACGACGCTCGCGCCGTCCACCCTCTGCACCACCGCACGCATACAGACCAACCTATCTGGGGCTGAACGGGTGCAGAGCACCTGCGTCAGATGCGCAGGGAGTGGCACGATGCATCAAGGCGGTGCTTCCCCCAGGCCCTCCGGGCCCGGGGAGACCACATGCACCGGTCGAGGGGACGGACACACGCATATGAGCACATCTGGCGCCGGGCAGCCGCTGCCCGGTCCCGTATCCACACCTGCATCTCCCGTCGGAACGACGTGTGCGGTACGGCCGCCCATGCAGCGCATCTCCGGCGCCCTGCCGGAGCCCCCGGAGTACGACCTCCCCGCCCTTCGGCTGCCCGAGCTGCGCACCCTGCGCCGTGACTCGCATCGCGACGAGGCGGATCTCAGCTACGTACGACGGCTGTTGCAGGGACGGATCGACATCCTGCGTGCCGAGCTGGCCCGGCGCAGAGACCCGGTGACCCCGGTCGTCCCGGAGTCCCCGGTCGTCGACCGGCTGTCGGAGATCCTGGCCGACGCGCCGTCGCGGCACCGCTCCTCCGCGCGCCATGTCACGCTCTCGACGCCGCACAACGAGGAGTACCGGCGGCTGGCCGCCGACATGCTCGCCGATGTCGAGCTCTCGGACCTCGACGCCCGCACGGACGAGGAGCTGCACGCGGCGATGGGACGGCTGATCCGCTACGAGCAGCAGGTCTCCCGCCGCCGTCAGCTGCTGCAGCGGACCGCGGACGACTGCAGCGCGGAGATCGCCCGCAGGTACCGTGACGGCGAAGCGCAAGTGGACGACCTGCTCACCTGAAGCGATTGATCGCACCGAGTCTTCCGGGAGCGGGCTCACGCCCCGGAAGGCCCGCGATGAGCTCAACTCCGAGCACGTGGCGGTCGGCGCCATCAGCGCGGTCTTCTTGTCATACCGGGGCTGTGGAAACTCGGATGCGGGCCGGTCGGCGTTCGGCCTAGCGTGGTTCGCATGAGCGTCGAAACCCGCGTCATCACCGAGTCCGAGTACCCCGACTGGCTGCGGGCACTGAACACCGGCTTTCTGCGGCCGCCGGTGATCTCGGACGAGGAGGTCGCGTCGCGCCGGCCGCACACCGACCTCGCGCGGGTGCGCGGCGCGTTCGACGAAGGCCGTTGTGTGGCGACGTTCCGCTCTTTCGACCAGCAGCTCACGACCGTGGGCGGCGCCGCGCTCCCCGCGAGTGCCGTCTCGAATGTCACGGTCTCGCCCACCCACCGCCGCCGTGGCCTGCTCAGCCGCATGATGGCCGCGGACCTTGCCGAGGCGAAGGAACGCGGCGACGTCGTGTCCACGCTGATCGCCGCGGAGTACCCGATATACGGGCGCTACGGCTTCGGCCCCGCCGCCTGGATGACCGAATGGGCGGTCGACGTACCGCGCACGGGCCTCGACCCCCGCTGGTCGGGCCCGTCCGACGGCGGCCGTATCGACCTGGTGGACGCGGCTGACGTACGCAAACTCGGCCCGGAACTGCATGCGCGGCTGGCGGCCGTGCAGCCGGGCGTGGTGAGCCGCAACGAGCGCTGGTGGCAGCTGAACACGGGCCAGGTGCAGCTGCCCGGCCAGCCCTGGACGGAGCCGTACTACGCGGTCCACCGCTCCGCGTCCGGGGAGATCGAGGGCCTGCTGGCCTACGAGGCGGACGACAAGTGGGGCGACGCCAAGCAGCCGCTGAACACCGCGACGGTGCGCGAGCTGCTGGCGCTGACGCCTGCGGCGGAGCGCGCGCTGTGGCACTACGTCTGCTCGGTCGACTGGATAGCCACGGTCAAGTCGGGCTTTCGCGCTCCGGACGACCTGCTCCCGCTGCTGCTCCCGGACCCGCGCGCGGCGCGGATCCTGACGCACGCGGACTTCCTGTGGGTGCGGATCCTGGATGTCGTACGAGCCCTGGAGGCGCGCACGTACGCGGCCGCCGCGACCCTGGTCCTGGACGTCCAGGACTCCGCGGGCCTCGCGGGCGGCACCTTCCGGCTGGACGCCTCACCGGAGGGGGCGGTGTGCGCCCCGTCGGTCGAGTCGCCCGATCTGACGCTGGATGTACGGGAGTTGGGTGCGCTGTACCTGGGTGACGAGTCGGCGGTCAGGCTGTCGGCACTGGGTCTGGTGGCCGAGGGGACGCCGGGGGCGGCGGCCGTCACGGACGGGTTGTTCCGTACGTCGCGGCGGCCCTGGTGCCCGGACGTGTTCTGACGTCCGGGCGGGTGGTCAAAGGCGCGGTCAGGGTCAGGGGCAGGGTCAGGGTCCGGCGCTCACGGCGGGCGCCACCAGCAGGAGGCCGCCGATTCCTGCGCAGGTGGCGTTCTCTGTCTTCAGTCCGGCGGCCAGCAGGGCGAGTCCCAGCGCAGCCATGGCGCCGAAGCGCCACTGCACGTACTGCTCGATGACAAGAGTGATCAAGGGCACGGCGATCCCTCCTCAAGGTGGGGAGTGGAGCGGCACAAGGGGATGCGGACGGATCCGCGCGCGACACCCGTACGACGGTGGACGGGTGAGCAGGGAAGTGCGGTGGCGCTTCGCCAGGTTGGACAAGTTGGCGACCAACTTCAATGAAGTTGTCCCCTCTTGGTTGCAGTTCATAAACAACTTCCGGGGAACTCCCGCTAGTTAGCCAGAAGTTGTAGCGTTTTGTTGTGACCCATGAGCACGCTGCAGTGAACGGCGTCAGGAACCGCCCCTCGCCCGCCGACGTGGCAGAGATCCTGACCGAACGCATCCGCTCCGGCCGGCTGAAGAGCGGTGAGCGGATGCCGACCCAGGAGAGCCTGGCCGAAGAGTTCGGCGTGGAGCGACGCGCTGTGCGCCAGGCGCTTGATCTGCTGCGCGAGGCGGGCCTGCTCACCGCTGCCGTCAAGGGCGCTCCCGCCCGGATCGCACTCCCGGCCGAGGCGGACCCCGCGGTGGAGGAGCCCCAGCAGACGGCCGCCGGGCTCGGGCCCCGCCTCATCGAGGCGTTCGAGAAACCCCATGTCCGTATCGACGCGGTCTCGCTGACCGCGGAGTCCCTCAACATGGCACTCGCCGAGCCGCTCCGGCTCATCCGCTCGGGCCGGATCACGCCCGAGACCGTGAAGGTCCGGGTGATGGTGCCCTCGCGCGACCTGGACCTCGCCTTTCCCCGCCCGGCGGAGGAGGAGTCCGGTGACGGCCAACTGGTCCACGATCACTGGCTGTCGCTGCGCAACAACCACGGCGCCGTCCTGCGCCACAGCCTGCGCGCCCTGCGCAGCACCCGCGGCATCGACGTCGAGGTGACGCTCAGGGCGCTGCCGTTCACCCCGCCCGTGAAGCTGTATCTGCTGAACGGCTCCGAGGCGTTGTTCGCGTTCTACACCGTCACAAAGCGGGAGGAGCAGATCGACGACACACCCCTGGAGATCTTCGACGTGCTCGGCAGCAACTCGATGCTCTTCCCGTTCGGGCTGGGCGGAGGGGCACGGGACGAGGCCTTCGTGACGCAGGCGCAGGAGTGGTTCGACGGGCTGTGGGGCACGCTCGCCAAGGGAATCACCCTGGGCAGCTGATCGGCGCCACTCCGGTGGGCCTTCCGCTCGCTCACCGCCAACTGCCCGACCGCCGAGGGTGGTTGCGGGCAGTATGGGGAGTGGTGGCACCGGCACGCCGCCCTCTGCCGCGACGGACGGAGCGACGTGACTGAATCGGAAGTGACCGACCTGACCGACGTGCCCGACCTGACCGGGGACCTGGTCGGCCTCTTCGGCGCCGCCAAGTGCGTTCTCTTCGACTTCGACGGGCCGGTCTGTCATCTCTTCGACGGGCATCCGGCCTCCGGAATCGCTGCCGAGCTCCGGGGCTGGGCGGCGCAGAACGTCCCGGGTGACGTGGTGGTGGAAGCGGGCTCCGTCGATGATCCCCTCGCCCTGCTGAGAGCCGCCGCGCTCATGTACCCGGACAGCGACCTGGTGAAGGAAATGGAGCAGCAGCTGACCTCGCAGGAGTTGCGGGCGACCCTGACAGCGGAGCCGACGGAGGACGCCGACCTGCTGATACGCCGGCTCGGCGCGGCCGGATTCCGGCTCGCTGTCACGACGAACAACTCCGAGCACGCGGTGCGGAGCTATCTCGAGCGCACCGGCCTTTCGGACCTCTTCGGGGAGCACATCCACGGCCGCAAGCCGGATCCGAAACTCATGAAACCGGACCCGGACTGCCTCAGGAGGGCGCTGGACACGACCGGTTCGACCGCTGCCGAGTCCCTGATGATCGGGGATTCGGCAGCGGACTGTCGGGCCGCCTCCACACTCGGCGTCCCCTTCCTCGGATACGCGCGCGACGAGTCGAAGCGTGGGCCGCTTCGCAGAGCGGGGGCACAGGACAAGGCGATCGTGGCCACCATGTCGGAGCTGCTGCCGGTTCTCGACGCCCTGGAGTCGGCCCACCGTAGGGACTGACTGCCAAGTGCCTAGGGTCCCATCGAAAGTTGGCCAATGCTGCCGACCAACTGACGAGAGTTGGACGGCTGCAGTAGGTTCGCGTGAGGGCGGCCCGTTCAAGGCGCCTTCGAGCAGTCCTGGCTACTTTTCGAAACGTGCCGGTCACCCAGGGCGGATCAGTTGGTTGTGGGCGAGTGACAACGCCGTAAACCTCCCCCAGAAACACCGGCAGGAAGGGTACCTTCCTCGAATCACTTCCTGATCCGGAACACCAAGGGCATCAGCCATGGCAGGCCGTACGGCGTCAGAGGTTCACCGGCAAGCCGCCGAGCTGAGCGGTGGCGCCCGGGGAATCGTGGGGCCGCTCAAGGGCTATCACCACGAGACGTATGCCTTGCCGCTGCCCGAGGAGAACCTCCTGAGTGCCCGCTACGCACGCGGCAAGTTCCGCGCGCCGCGTCCCGGGGTGCTCTGGTTCGACCGGCGGTGTTTCACCTCCGAGGACCGTCTGCTGATGGCGCTCCAGGGCCGGATCGACCGGATTCCGGAGATCGTGGAGGTCGCGGAGAACGTCTTTCTGCAGGGTTTCATCGAGGGCAGGACCCTCGGCCGCTGGCAGCTGCCGGGCCGCTCTCTCTCCGCCGGCCACGTCCTTCAACTGCGCCGGCTCTTCCGGGAACTGGTCACCATCAAGGTCGACGAGCTCAAGGACGTGCCGCGTACCTGCGAGACCCACGGGCAGCGGCCGGCGTGCGACGACGACTCGACCGCGTTCCTGAGCCGGCTGATCGACTTCACCGGGCAACGGGTCTACGACGACAACGCCGAGCAGTACGGCACGCTCTTCGAGGAACTCGGCGTACACAGAGAGGCGCTGGCGGGCCTCGGAGATTCGGCCACGCTGCTCACGAGCCGCCCCTTCACCCTGATTCACGGAGATCTCCACCGCCACAACTTCATTGTCGACACGATCGGCGACCTGTGGACCATCGACTGGGAGCTCGCCATGATCGGCGACCCGCTCTACGAGCTGGCCACTCATCTCCATCTCATGCGCTACTCGCCGCGCGAGGAGGCTCGTATCGCCGAGCTGTGGGCGCAGGAGGTGGAGGCCGCGCGCCCGGGGAGCTCGGCAGCGTGGCAGCGGGACCTGCCACGCCTGCTCGCCTACAAGCGGACCCAGTCCGTCTTCACCGATGTCATCCGCACGGCCGAGGCCTTGGGTCCGCGCAGGGATCCGAACTGGCGGGCCCTGCCGCGCGCGGCGTGGAAGATCCGCCGGGCTCTGGCGGTGGCGAGGGACCCGCTGGAGCTGAAGAGCGTGCCGACGCTCCGCCAGGTGGTGTCCGCGTATACGAGCTGGTTCCGGTTGCCCGCGGATCGGTTCGCGCCTCCACGAGCTTAGAAACCTGCTGGCGCGAACGGCTGCGGGGCAGGCAAGTTGGCCGCAACGCGCTCACGCCGTACGGACTCCGAAGGTCACCAGCGATCGCGTGAGCGCCGCCGGCACGGCCCCTCACGTCGTCAGCAGCACCTTCCCCCGCAGCCCCCGCCCCTCGATCGCCTCATGCGCCTGAGCTGCCCGCGTCAGCGGGAACGTGCCGCCGATCACCGGTCGCAGGCGGCCCGATGCCGCCTCCCCGAGCGCCTTCGCCGCCAGCCGTACGTACGCCTCGTCCGTCAGCTGTACGTCGGCGATGCCGAGCAGTTTGATTCCCCGGCGTTCCGCCTCCGCCGCGTCCACGGGGGCGAAGCTGCCTGTCGGCGCCCCGTGCGCCGAGAAGCGGCCGCCGTCCGCCGTCAGCGGGAAGGCCGCCAGGCCGAGGGCGCCGCCGACGCCGTCGAGGACTACGTGCGCGCCGGCCGGACCCAGCGCCGTGCGGGCCTGTGCGAGCCACTCGGGGTCCGTCGCGTCGACGACCGCGTCCGCGCCCAACTCCCGTACCAGGGACGTCTTCCGCTCTCCCCGGGCCACGCCGACGACCATCGCCCCGGCGGTCTTCGCCAACTGGACCAGCAGCGTGCCCATGCCGCCCGACGCTCCCAGGATCAGCACCCGTTCGCCCGCGCCGAGGCCGGTCGACTCCATGAGTGCGGCCGCGGTGACGCCGTCATGAACCAGGGCGGCCGCCTCCTGCAGACCAAGGCCGTCGGGTACGGCGACGAGCTTGGCCGCGGAGGCCGCCGCCTGCTCGGCGTAACCGCCGCTGAAGCCGAGCGACGTGATCACCCGGCGGCCGAGCCACCCACTGTCCACCCCCTCGCCGACCGCGCGCACCGTACCGGCGATGCCGCCGCCGGGCACGTACGGCGGCCGGACCGGGAAGTGCTCGCCGAAGCTGCCGGACCGGACCTGTGTCTCCACGAAGATCGTGTCCACGGCGGAAACCGCCACGACCACCTCGCCCGGGCCCGCCACCGGATCGGGTACCTCTGTGGTGGCCAGTACCTCCGGGCCGCCGAATTCCTTCACCAGTGCCACGCGCATGATGTTTGCTCCCCAAGTCGACAACTGTCTGGAAGTCTGAAACCTCATGCGCGGTTGAGGTCAACCCCGAGTCCGGTGGCCGGCTGCGTACGCTCGGGCGGTGTCGCGGCTCGATGTCCTGCACCGACGCAACTGGGCAACTGGGCAACTGGCGGCGATCAGGCCCCGACGGTCCCGTCGATGCCTTCGCGCAGGAAGTCGGCGTGGCCGTTGTGGCGGGCGTATTCGTGGATCAGATGCAGCATCACCAGCCGCAGCGACACGTTCTCGCCCCATCTGGCCTGGTAGCCGGTCACCTCCAGCGAATCAGCCCGCGCCTCGATCCGGCGTGCGTGCTCGACCTCCGACTGCCAGGCGTCGAACGCCTCCGAGCGGGTGGACGCGCTCGCGTCGTACGCCGCCTGGTAGTCGTCCTCGTCCGACCAGACGAGCGGTATGTCCTCACCGTTGATCACCCGGCGGAACCAGGCGCGCTCCACCTCGGCCATGTGCCGCACCAGCCCGAGCAGCGAGAGCGTCGACGGCGGCATCGACTGCTTGCGCAGCTCCTCGTCGGTGAGGCCCTCGCACTTCATGGCGAGTGTCGCGCGGTGGAAGTCCAGAAAGGCCCGGAGCGTCTCGCGCTCGCCTCCCGTGAGGGGCGGGCCGATTCGTTCGACGGTCACTGCGGATTCCCTTCGACGGCGCGGGGGTGCTTCGTTGCCTCGCATGTCACAGACGGCGGGGCTGTCTCGTCCCAGTCTCAGAGACATTCTCCGGAATCAGGAAGGTGATGGTCATGCGGGTGTTCGTGGCAGGCGGAACCGGGGTCATGGGGCGGCGGCTGGTGCCGCAACTCGTGGCCCGGGGCTACCAGGTGACGGCTACGACGACGAGCGCGGCCAAGCTGGGCTTGCTGGAGCAGATGGGCGCGGATGGCGTCGTGATGGACGGGCTGGATGCGGTGTCGGTCGCTGAAGCCGTGGCGGCTGCCCGGCCGGACACGATCGTGAACCAGATGACCGCAATTTCCGCGGAGCACGCCGGCAAGCCCGATATGAGGCACTTCGACCGGTTCTTCGCCACCACCAATCGGCTGCGCTCCGAGGGGACGGACCACCTGCTGGCCGCGGCCGAGGCGACCGGCGTCCCCCATGTCGTCGCGCAGAGCGCCGGCATCTGGAACGGCATCCGCGAGGGTGGATGGGTGAAGACCGAGGAGGACCCGCTGCCCCAGGAGACGGGGAAGTTCCGCACGGCGGCGGAAGCGATCGTGCACCTCGAGGACGCGGTCGTCAGGGCCGGTGGCGCGGTCCTGCGCTACGGCGGGTTCTACGGGCCGGGCGCCACCGACGACATGGTCACGTTCGTGCGCAAGCGGCAGTTCCCGCTCGTTGGGGGCGGCACCGGCTACACCTCGTGGGTGCATCTCGACGACGCGGCGAGCGCCACCGTGCTGGCTGTGGAGCAGAAGGCGAAGGGTGTGTTCTGCATTGTCGACGACGAACCGGCCCCGGCCGGCGAGTGGCTGCCTTATCTGGCCGAGTGCGCGGGGGCGAAGCGGCCGATGCGGGTCCCCAAGTGGCTGGCCCGGCTGCTGGCCGGCGAATTGGTGGTGACGATGATGACCGAGGGGCGCGGCTTCTCCAACGCCAAGGCCAAGCGGGAGCTCGGCTGGGAGCTGCGCTATCCGTCGTGGCGGCAGGGTTTCCGGGAGAGCCTCGGGTGACCCGGCCCGAGGAGTTCCAGGAGCCGCGGCCGCTGCTGTTCCGGACCGCCAGGTTCATGGGGGCGGTGGCGGCGTGGCGGGTGCGTCCCTTGCCGCGTCGGCGTAGCGGCGGGCCAGGTGCGCGAAGGCGTCCTTGAGTTCGGCCGGGCCGACGACCTCGATGGCGGTGTCGAACCTGCCGATGGTGGCGGCCAGGCCGGGCCATGACCACGAGCCCAGAACGAGCCGGCAGCGGTCCGGGCCGAGTTCCTCGACCACTCCGTCCTGGGTGTGGCGGGACACGACTGCGGCGGGCAGGTCGAGGATCACCTCGCCGCGGCAGGGCCATTCGCCCGAGCGGTCGGAGCCCTGGAACCTGCCGGCGACGAAGGCGGCCACCTCACCTCCGGGCAGCTCGCGCGGGGTGAAGCGGGGGCCCGTAGGCGTACGCGGGGTGATCCGGTCCGCGCGGAAGGTGCGCCAGTCCTCGCGGTCGAGGTCCCAGGCGACGAGGTACCAGCGCCCGCCCCAGGTGACGAGGTGGTGGGGCTGGACCCGGCGCGGAGGGGATCCGACGCGGTCGTCGTCGGCGGCTCCCGACGGGGATGCGGGGGCGTAGTCGAAGCGCAGCACCTCGCAGGCGTGGACGGCGGCGCTGAGCGTCATGAGCACGCTGCTGTCGACCTGTGGGTTCGGCCGGATCGCAGGCCGCTCGACGGCGGTGACCTGGAGGGTGTCGATACGGCGGCGCAGCCGGGCAGGCATGACCTGCCGGACGGTGTTCAGCGCGCGTGCCGCGGCTTCCTCGATGCCGGCACCGGTGGTGGTGGCGATCTGGAGTGCGACGGCGAGGGCGACGGCCTGCTCGTCGTCGAACAGCAACGGGGGCAGTTCCGTGCCGGCGTCGAGCCGGTAACCGCCGTCGGGGCCCTTGAACGCCACGATGGGATAGCCGAGTTCGCGCAGGCGGTCGACATCGCGGCGCACGGTGCGCGGACTGATGTCCAGCCGCTCGGCCAGTAGCGCCCCCGGCCAGTCACGGCGCGCCTGGAGCAGCGAGAGCATCGAGAGCAGTCGCGCGGAGGTCTTCGGCATGACTCCATCGTGCCTCGAGAAGCGGCCACAACCTGGCCGCTTCCCCTGCGACTGTCGTTTCGTGCCAGACAACGAGAACGACCGGAAGGGCCCGATCACCATGACCGCCACGACCACGCCACCCACAACCGTCGACGCCGAGCGGGCCGACCTGCTCGCACAGCTCGCGACCGCTCGAACCGCCCTGACCACCACCATCCGCGGGCTCGGCGACGAGCAGGCCGGCGAGCATCCGACGGTCAGCACGCTGTGCCTGGGCGGGCTGATCAAGCATGTCGCGTCCATGGAGGAGGGATGGATGCGCTTCGTGGTCGATGGCCCGTCAGCCATGCGTTACGACCTGCCCGACGGTGTCACCTGGGCCGATCTCACGGCCGGTACCGCACGCGAGTTCCCGCAGTGGGCGATCGACCACCAGAACGAGTTCCGGATCCTGCCCGGCGAGACGCCGGCCGGGATCGTCGCGCGCTACGAGCAGGTCGCCGCCCAGACCGAGGAGATCATCGCCTCCGTGCCCGACCTGTCGGCGACGCATCCGCTGCCGGAGGCGCCCTGGAACGAGCCGGGAGCGGTGCGCAGCGTGCGCCGGGTGCTCATGCACGTCATCGCCGAGACCGCCCAGCACGCCGGGCACGCGGACATTCTGCGCGAGACGCTCGACGGCCAGAAGTCGACCTGAGCGGTGCCGGGGCCGTCTCACGGTGCCCCTGAGGGTCTCGGTCAGGTGCCGACGTAGGCCGCCAGGTGCGTGCCGGTGAGGGTAGAGCGGGCGGCGACGAGGTCGGCGGGTGTGCCCTCGAAGACGATCCGGCCGCCGTCGTGGCCCGCGCCGGGGCCGAGGTCGATGATCCAGTCGGCGTGCGCCATGACGGCCTGGTGGTGCTCGATGACGACGACCGACTTGCCGGACTCGACGAGCCGGTCGAGCAGGCCGAGCAACTGCTCGACGTCGGCGAGATGCAGGCCGGCGGTCGGCTCGTCGAGGACGTAGACGCCGCCCTTCTCGGCCATGTGGGTGGCCAGTTTGAGCCGCTGCCGCTCGCCGCCGGACAGCGTGGTGAGCGGCTGGCCGATGTTGAGGTAACCGAGCCCGACGTCGGCGAGCCGGCCGAGGATGCGGTGCGCGGCCGGGGTGCGCGCCTCGCCGGTGCCGAAGAACTCCTCGGCCTCGGTCACCGACATCCCGAGCACCTCGCTGATGTCGCGGCCGCCCAGGTGGTAGTCCAGCACCGCTGCCTGGAACCGCTTCCCCTCGCACTCCTCGCAGGTGGTGGCGACGCCGGCCATCATCGCCAGGTCGGTGTAGATGACGCCGGCGCCGTTGCAGGTGGGGCAGGCGCCCTCGGAGTTGGCACTGAACAGCGCCGGCTTCACGCCGTTGGCCTTGGCGAACGCCTTGCGGATCGGGTCGAGCAGTCCGGTGTACGTCGCCGGATTGCTCCGCCGCGAGCCTCGGATGGGTACCTGGTCGACCGACACCACGCCCGCCGAGGCGGGGACGGAGCCATGGATCAGTGAGCTCTTGCCGGAGCCGGCGACGCCGGTGACGACGCACAGCACCCCGAGCGGGACGTCGACGTCCACGTCCTGCAGGTTGTGGGAGGTCGCGCCGCGGATCTCCAGCGTGCCGGTGGGCTTTCGCACCGCCTCCTTGAGGGCGGCCCGGTCGTCGAAGTGGCGGCCGGTGATGGTGCCGCTGGCCCGCAGTCCCTCAACGGTCCCCTCGAAGCAGACGGTGCCGCCCGCCGAACCGGCGCCGGGGCCCAGGTCGACGATGTGGTCGGCGATCGCGATGGCCTCGGGCTTGTGCTCGACGACCAGCACCGTGTTGCCCTTGTCCCGCAGCCGCAGCAGCAGGCCGTTCATCCGCTGGATGTCGTGCGGGTGCAGCCCGATGGTCGGCTCGTCGAAGACGTAGGTGACGTCGGTGAGCGAGGAGCCGAGGTGACGGATCATCTTGACGCGCTGCGCCTCGCCGCCCGACAGCGTGCCCGACGACCGGTCGAGCGAGAGGTAGCCGAGACCGATCTCCACGAACGAGTCGAGCGTCTGCTGCAGCGCAGCCAGCAGCGGTGCCACCGACGGCTCGTCCAGGCCTCGCACCCACTCGGCCAGGTCGTTGATCTGCATCGCGCAGGCGTCGGCGATGCTGATCCCGTCGATCTTCGACGATCGAGCGCCCTCGCTGAGCCGGGTGCCGCCGCACTCGGGGCAGGCGGAGAACGTCATCGCCCGCTCCACGAACGCCCGGATGTGCGGCTGCAGCGCGTCGATGTCCTTGGACAGCATCGACTTCTGGATCTTCGGGATCAGACCCTCGTACGTCAGGTTGATGTTGTCGACCTTGATCTTGGTCGGCTCCTTGTAGAGGAGGTCGTGCAGCTCCCTCTTGGTGAACTTACGGATCGGCTTGTCCGGGTCGAAGAAACCGCAGCCGCTGAAGATGCGGCCGTACCAGCCGTCGACGCTGTAGCCGGGGATCGTGAGCGCACCCTCGTTGAGCGACTTGCTGTCGTCGTACAGCTGGGACAGGTCGAAGTCGGTGACCGATCCCCGGCCCTCGCAGCGCGGGCACATCCCGCCGGTGATGCTGAAGGCGCGACGCTCCTTCACTGTCCGTCCGGCGCGCTCCAGGGTGACCGCACCCGCTCCACTGATCGAGGCGACATTGAACGAGAAGGCCTTGGGCGAGCCGATGTGCGGCTTGCCGAGCCGGCTGAAGAGGATGCGCAGCATCGCGTTGGCGTCGGTGGCGGTGCCGACCGTGGAGCGGGCGTCGGCACCCATCCGCTGCTGGTCGACGATGATCGCGGTCGTCAGCCCTTCGAGCACGTCGACCTCGGGCCGCGCCAGCGTCGGCATGAAACCCTGCACGAACGTGCTGTACGTCTCGTTGATCATCCGCTGCGATTCCGCGGCTATCGTGGCGAACACCAGCGAGCTTTTGCCCGAGCCGGAGACGCCTGTGCACACCGTCAGCCGGCGCTTCGGGATCTCGATGCTGATGTCCTTGAGGTTGTTCACGCGCGCGCCGTGCACGCGGATCAGATCGTGGCTGTCTGCAGCGTGCGGTGCAGGCGACCGCGTGTCCGTCCTCGTGGCCATGCTCATCGTGTCTCCATCTGTGGTGCGCGGAGCCGCGTTCGCGGTCTCCGTCGGGGTCGCCTGTCTCGATCCGACCGGCTTCGAGCGTACGTCTGGTCGTCAGACCAACTGCTCGGTGTCGCGAGGACGCTGAGCGCGGGAGCGGGGGGCGGTACTCAGCGGTCCTGAAGCAGCCCGAGGACGTTGCCGTCGGGGTCGGTGACGGTGGCCACCAGGCGGCCGCCACCTACGTCGTGCGCGGGCTCCTTCACGGCGGCACCCGCGGCGGTCACCTCGGCCAGCTTCGCCTCGATGTCCGGCACGTGCCAGTAAGCCACCGGTGCCGTCCTGCCCTGCTGTCCACCGCCCGGCACCAGCCCGATGTGCTGGCCCCCGGCCTCGAAGCCGACGTAGTAGGACTCGTCGGTGCTCGGCGGGACGCCGAGCAGGGCGGCGTACACCTCCTTGGCCGTCGCCAGGTCGGACACGGGATGCAGCACGGTCTTGATTCCCTGGGTGGAAGAGCCGGTCATGGTCGCTCCTGACGTCGTGGGTCTGGTCGGGATCGTCTGGCTTGAAGACGAAGACGAAGTCAAAGGGGAAGTCCGGACAATCGAGTGGCCGATCGCCCCGGACGGCGAGTTCACCGCCCCGCCGTTCGTCCTGGCGGTCACGCTAGCCGCGGCCCGGGGCCGGCGCTTCTCGATTCCTGATCAGTCTTGTCCGGTCACCTGTCGGACAGCCCGTGAGGCGCGGAGACGTGTTGCTTGGAACACTTTTGCAAGCAGGTGCTTGCAATAGTTAGCAATGACGGGCACCATCGAGGTATGGCATCACTCAACGTCGGCAATCTCGGCGAGTATCTGCGCGAGCAGCGGCGCACTGCGCAGCTCTCCCTGCGGCAGCTCGCCGACGCCGCCGGGGTGTCCAATCCGTATCTGAGTCAGATCGAGCGCGGTCTGCGTAAGCCGAGCGCTGAAGTCCTGCAGCAGGTCGCCAAGGCCCTGCGGATCTCCGCGGAGACGCTCTACGTCCGGGCCGGGATTCTCGACGAGCGGGAGCGGGACGAGCTGGAGACGCGTGCCGTCATCCTTGCCGACCCCTCGATAAACGAGCGGCAGAAGCAAGTGCTGCTGCAGATCTACGAGTCCTTCCGCAAGGAAAACGGAGAGGACACCGCCGCTGACGGCCCCCGCACGGCCGACGGTAGTGATGCCGGAAAACCCTCAGTCTGAACACCGAACTGCGCTCCGGGAGGACCACAGTCATGGCCATCACCGATGACCTGCGTAAGACCCTCACCGACCCAACCCCCCTCTACTTCGCGGCCGGCACGGCCGACCTCGCCGTTCAGCAGGCGAAGAAGGTTCCCGCGCTGATCGAGCAGCTCAAGGCCGAGGCCCCGAGCCGTATCGAGGCCGTGCGCAACACCGACCCCAAGACCGTTCAGGAGAAGGTGACCACCCAGGCCAAGGAGGCCCAGGCCACCGTCCAGGCCAAGGTCACCGAGGTGATCGGGAACCTCGACACCGACCTGAAGAAGCTGGGCGAGAGTGCTCAGGACCTGGCGCTGCGCAGTGTCGGCGTGGCCGCCGAGTACGCCGTCAAGGCCCGTGAGACGTACGAGAAGGTCGCCGAGCACGGCGAGCAGACCGTGAAGGCCTGGCGCGGCGAGGCCGCCGAGGAGATCGCCGAGATCGCCGTGGCCGTCGAGCCCGAGCCGGAGACGGCGCAGCCCGCGGCCGAGAGCGAGCCGAAGGCCGAGGCGAAGAAGCCCGCTCCGGCGGCCCGCAAGGCCACGGCGCGCAAGCCCGTGGCGAAGAAGACCACCCCGTCGGCCAAGTAAGGCCCGGGTCGGGGTACGAGCAGAACGCACCGGGCACCTTTGGGGTGCCCGGTGCGTTCTCCCGGTACCTTGGCCGCGGAGGCGCTACCAACCACTCACTAGGCGGTGCTCAGCATGTTGCGCGCGGGATTCGACTTCACTCTCTGGCTGGTGCTGGACCTCGTCTTCCTGGTCACCGCAGTAACTGCGCTGGTCATGGCCGCGTTCGCCCGCGACGACGCCTACCGCGCGGCCGAAAAGCAGACCAAGTCCTTCTGGCTGATCATCCTGGGCATCACGGTCGCGGTGAACATGTTCATCTCCGTGCTGTTCCTGTCGATCGCCGGGCTGATCGCCACCATCGTCTTCTTCGTGGACGTACGGCCCGCCCTCAAGCAGGTCTCGGGCGGTGGCGGCCGCCGCGGCAAAGGCTCCAGCAGCGACGGTCCCTACGGCCCGTACAACGGCGGCCGGTAGCCGAGAGATCTAGCGGCAGGAACCGTTTCTGCTGAGCAGCAGCACGGCCACATCGTCCGTCAGCTCCCCGCCGTTCAGCGCGCGGACCTCCGCGACCGCCGATTCGAGCAGCGCCTCGCCCTCGAGTCCCGCAGCCAGCTGCCGGTTGATCATCTCCAGCATTCCGTCCTGGCCCAGCCGCTGCTTCTCGCCCGGTCCCTGGCGTCCCTCGATCAGCCCGTCGGTGTACATCATCAGGCTCCACGCGGCCCCCAGCTCCACCTGGCGGCGCGGCCAGCGTGCGCGCGGCAGCAGCCCCAGCGCCGGGCCGCCGTCGTCGTACGGGAGCAGTTGTGCCGCCCGGCCGTTCCGGGTGACCAGCGGCGTCGGGTGGCCCGCCAGGCACAGTCCCGCCCGCCGGCCGTCCGGTGCGATGTCGACCGTGCAGAGCGTCGCGAAGATCTCCTCGCTCTCCCGCTCGTGCTCCAGAACCTGCTGGAGCGTGGAGAGCAGCTCGTCCCCGCACAGGCCCGCGAAGGTCAGGGCACGCCAGGCGATGCGCAGCTCCACGCCGAGCGCCGCCTCGTCGGGGCCGTGCCCGCAGACGTCGCCGATCATCGCGTGGACCGTGCCGTCCGGGGTGCGGACCGTGTCGTAGAAGTCGCCGCCGAGCAGCGCGCGCGAGCGGCCGGGCCGGTAGCGCGCGGCGAAGCGCAGGTCCGAGCCCTCGAGCAGGGGAGTGGGCAGCAGGCCGCGCTCGAGACGGGCGTTCTCCTGGGCGCGCAGCCGCGACTCGGCGAGTTTCACCTGGACCGTGTCGGCGCGTTTTCGCTCCACCGCGTAGCGGATGGCGCGGCTCAGCAGCCGCCCGTCGAGCTCGTCGCGGAAGAGATGGTCCTGTGCCCCCACCCGTACCGCTTCGGCGGCGCGCTCGGCGTCGCCCGATGTCGTCAGGGCGAGGACCGCGTGGCGCGGCGCGAGGCGCAGTACGTGGTTGAGCGGGCCGAGCTCGTCGTCGCCGGAGCCGGGCAGCGCGAGGTCGACGAGGATGCAGTGGACGTCGTCCGTGAGCAGCCGCTCCGCCTCGGTGAGATTGCGGGCGCTGCGGATACGGACCCGGGTCCCGGCCGCGTCGAGCAGCTCGGGGACGGAGAGGGTGCCCGCCGGGTCGTCCTCGATCACCAGTAGCGTGAGGTCGCCGCTGGAGCCCGCGCCTGAGCTCATGCTCGGGCCGGCGCTCCCCTGGGCGGTTTCCGCGGCAGGGACACCTCTCTGTCGCGGTACGGGTACGGGCATCGGTTCCGGTTTCCTTCCCTCCCCCCGAGGGCGGCAGGGCGACGATCGACGCCCCGCCAGACCGGGACCATAGCGGTACCTGGCGCCGGAGCGGAATGCTCTGGAGCACACCGCCGATGGCATATGCCGCGCATGGGGAGGTACTTGCTCAGTACGCGCTCAGCGAGCCATGACGAACGTCACGTACCCGCTACCTCTGTGTCGCCGATGCGTCACTTGTCGGGACGTACGACTCCGAGAATCGCCATCGAGCCCGCACCCGCGATCGTCACATTCCGCCCGGGCCGCGGCGCGTGCACGATCGCACCGTCGCCGATGTACATGCCCACATGGCTGGCGTCCGCGTGATAGATGATCAAGTCGCCAGGCCGCATGTCCCTGATGTCGATCCTGGGCAGCAGCCGCCACTGCTCCTGCGAGGTGCGCGGGATGCCCCGTCCGGCCGCCGCCCACGCCTGGGACGTCAGCCCCGAGCAGTCGTACGAACCCGGGCCCTCGGCGCCCCACACGTACGGCTTGCCGATCTGGGCCGTGGCGAACTGGACCGCCTTCTTGCCCTGTTCGCTCGACCTGCCGTTGATCTCCTTGAGCACGCCCGAACTCAGCCAGGCCGTCTGCGCCTTGTACTGCGCCTGCTGCTCCAGCTGGAGGAGCCGCGCCCGCTCCTCCTTCTCCAGTTTGTCCTCTATCGACTTGGCCGCGGCGATCTGGGTGTTGATCTCCTTCTTCGCCCTGGCCTGCTTGAGGCGGTTGGCCTCAAGCTTCTGCCACTGGGTGCTCGCGTCCTTGCTGTAGGACGCCAAGTCGGCCTGTGTCCTGGTCAGTTCGCCGATGAGGTCCTTGGTGGCCTTCTGGCCCTGCGCGATCCGGCCCGCGCTGTCCAGGAAGAGCTGCGGGTCGTCGGTGAGCATCAGCTGCGCCTCGGTCGGCAGGCCGCCGCCGCGGTACTGGGCGCGGGCGGCGGCGCCCGCGCGGTTCCTCAGCTCCTGGATCCGGGCCTGGCCCTTCACGATCTCCTGGGCCAGCCTGACGATCTCGGCAGACTGCCTTTCGGTCTGCTCCTCGGCGAGGTTGTACGCATCGGTCGCGGACGCGGCCTTGCGGTAAAGGGCGTCGAGCTCCAGGCGCACGTCTTCCAGCGACTTCTTGTGCACGCGCGTGCCCGGCGTGGCAGGCGGCGGCTCGGGGGCCGCGAAGGCCTGGCCCGGCGACGCCAGCACGGTCAGAGCGCAGACCAGAGTGATCGCGGCAGTGGCACAGCGGCGTCGGTTCACGACTCCCCCTCCGGGCTCCGGGTGGACGCCGGAACACCTGACATGTGATTTACCGTCAGTAACTTACGAGTGACGTCGCGATGGTGCCACGACACCCACGAAACCGACAGGGCCAACCGGCCGTGTTCTGCCGACTGGTGGATCAACCCCACCCGTCAGGGACGAACAACGCGCCCTGGCCGTTCCCGTGTTCGAGAATGTTCATCCGGTGAGGGCCACGAGTCATCTGGAATTGGGTGCGAGGGCGGCCCAGTTCACCGTGACTTCACCTTGCCGCCGGCGCCCCCGCGCGTCCGCGAGCGGCCAGTCGGCCGCCAGATCCCGTACGGCCCTGATCCAGCGCTGCCGGGCGCCCAGCGAGGCGTACGGAGCCGCCGCCGCCCACGCCCGGTCGAAGTCCCGCAGGAACGCGTGCACCGGCTCGCCCGGCACATTGCGGTGGATCAGCGCTTTGGGGAGGCGCTCGGCCAGGTCGGACGGGCGCTCCAGCGAGCCGAGGCGGGTCGCGAAGGTGACCGTGCGCGGCCCCTCCGGGCCCAGCGCCACCCACACGTGCCGCCGCCCGATCTCGTCGCAGGTCCCCTCGACGAGCAGCCCGCCCGGGGCCAGGCGGGCGCAGAGCCGCGCCCATACGGCGGCGACCTCGCCCTCGTCGTACTGGCGCAGCACATTGGCCGCGCGGATCAGCGTCGGCCGCGTCGTGAGGGGTACTTCGAAGCCGCCGTGGAGAAAGCTGAGCCCCTCGCGCTCGTACGGCTTCGCCGCCGCGACCCGCGCCGGGTCGATCTCGATGCCGACGACCTCGCAGCGGGGGTCGGCGGTGCGCAGCCGCTGGAGCAGTTCCAGGGCGGTCCAGGGGGCGGCGCCGTAACCGAGGTCGACGGCCACGGGCGCGTCGCCGCGGCGCAGTGCCGGGCCGTGGGTGGCCGCGATCCAGCGGTCCATGCGGCGCAGCCGGTTGGGGTTGGTCGTCCCGCGGGTCGCGGCTCCGACGGGGCGGGTCATAGGAGCGAGGGTATGCGCTCGCGACACGGCCTCCGGACGGTAATGATTTGGCAAAAGAGGGCGGTGATGGAAATGGAAGACGGACCTCCGCTGTTGAAGAGGCTCCGAAGGGCTGCTGATGCCCGCAGTTCGCCGTGCCCGGAGCGAGGAGGACCTTCGACGTGAGCCAGTACGTCTCGCGCTTCGGCAGTGGTCTGGTGGCTCCACGCATCAGGTTCCCCGGCGGCCATCGCAAGCCGCGCCGGATCGCCATGCTCAGCGTCCACACCTCCCCGCTGCACCAGCCGGGAACCGGCGACGCGGGTGGCATGAACGTCTACATCGTCGAGCTCGCCAAGCGACTCGCGGCGATCAACATCGAGGTCGAGATCTTCACGCGGGCGACCGCGGGCGAGCTGGCGCCGGTCGTCGAGCTCGCCCCCGGCGTGCTCGTACGCCATGTCGACGCCGGACCGTACGAGGGACTGGCCAAGGAAGACCTCCCGGCGCAGCTGTGCGCCTTCACGCACGGTGTGATGCAGACCTGGGCCGGACACCGCCCCGGCCACTACGACCTGGTCCACTCCCACTACTGGCTCTCCGGCCATGTCGGCTGGCTCGCCGCCGAACGGTGGGGCGTCCCGCTCGTCCACGCCATGCACACCATGGCCAAGGTCAAGAACGCCGCGCTCGCCGAGTCCGACACGCCTGAGCCCTCCTCCCGCGTCATCGGCGAGACCCAGGTCGTCGCCGCCGCGGACCGGCTCATCGCCAACACCGCGGAGGAGGCCGACGAACTCGTCCGCTTCTACGACGCCGACCCCGCGAAGGTGGCCGTCGTCCATCCCGGCGTGAACCTGGACCGTTTCCGTCCCGCCGACGGCCGCGCGGCCGCCAGGGCCCGCCTCGGGGTGCCCCAGGACGCCTTCGTCCCGCTCTTCGCCGGCCGTATCCAGCCCCTGAAGGCCCCCGACATCCTGCTCCGCGCGGTCGCGCTCCTCCTGGAACGTGACCCCTCGCTGCGCTCCCGGCTCTTCGTGCCGATCGTCGGCGGCCCGAGCGGCACCGGCCTGGCAAAGCCCGAGAGCCTGCAGAAACTCGCCGCCCGCCTCGGCATCGCGGACCTCGTCCACTTCCAGCCGCCGGTCGGCCAGGACCTGCTCGCGGACTGGTTCCGGGCCGCCTCCACGCTCGTCATGCCCTCGTACAGCGAATCCTTCGGCCTGGTGGCGATCGAGGCCCAGGCGGCCGGCACCCCGGTGGTGGCGGCGGCCGTCGGAGGCCTGCCGGTGGCGGTACGCGACGAGCGGACCGGCTTCCTCGTCCAGGGCCACAACCCGGCCCACTACTCCGACGCGCTGCACCGCTTCATCGCCGACCCGTCCCTGATCACCCGCATGGGCACGGCGGCCGCCCGGCACGCCGAGTCCTTCGGCTGGGACACGGCGGCGTCGGCGACGGCGGACGTCTACACGGCGGCGATGTACGAACACCGCCGCCGGGTACGCTCGCACCATGGCTGACGTACAGCAGACGGCACAGGTCATCGAGCAGACGCTGAAGGACGCCGAACTCGAGTGGGAGAGCCCGGAACCCGGCTCGTACGTGGTCAAACTCCCCGGCACCCGCAAGCTGTCGACGACCTGCTCCCTGCGCGTCGGCAAGCACTCCCTGTCGGTCAACGCCTTCGTCATCCGCCACCCCGACGAGAACGACGCGGCGGTGCACCGCTGGCTCCTGGAGCGCAATCTGCGTCTGTACGGGGTGAGTTACGCGATCGACCGCCTCGGCGACATCTACCTGGCGGGCCGCCTCCCGCTCTCCGTGATCACCCCGGAGGAACTGGACCGCGTCCTGGGCACGGTGCTGGAGGCGGCGGACGGGGCGTTCAACACGCTTCTGGAGATGGGTTTCGCGAGCGCGATCCGCAAGGAGTATGCGTGGCGGGTGTCGCGGGGGGAGTCGACGCGGAACCTGGATGCGTTCACGCATCTGACTCAGGGCTGAGGGTTCCCCTACCCGCCCCTTCCCGAACTGGGGGCAAGTCCCCAGACCCCCGACGGGGCTTCGCCCCGGACCCCGTATGCGACCTTCGGCCGCATGTCCTCAAACGCCGGACGGGCTGAATGTGCGGCCCTGCCGCACATTTCAGCCCCGCCGGCGTTTGAGGCGCGGTCCCGGACGCGAAATTCAGCCCCTCCGGCGTTTGAGGAGCGCGGGGTTCGGGGGCGGAGCCCCCGCACGGGGTCTGGGGCGGAGCCCCGGTTACGGGAAGGGGCGGGGTGGGGGACAAGCCCGCCGCAGGCGCACCGCCCGCCGCCACGAACCCCCGCGCAAACACTTCCCGCGCCCCGCAACCCATGGCATGCTCACCGCCAACGCACACGCACACCTGAACATCGTTCATATCCATGAAAGGTGGGATCATGGAGACCGGCCAACATGCCATCAGCAGACGCACCCTGCTCGGCAGCGCCACAGCCGTCGCCGCAGCCGGCATCGTCGGCCCAAGCACCGGCATAGGCACCGGCACCGGCACCGCCATCGCCGCCGAAACGTCCCCCCTCTGGGCCGAGTTCCGCCGCACCCCGTACACCCACCCCCAGATCCCCTACGTCGGACGAGCGGGCAGCCGCCGCGGTGCCGGACACTTCCCCCGGTACCCCGTGCGGGCCAACGTCCTTGACCACGGGGCCGAGCGGGACGGCTCCGCCGACGCCGCTCCCGCCATCAACCGTGCCCTCGTCGCTGTGGGCGAACGCGGCGGCGGCACGGTTCACCTCCCCGCCGGCACCTACCGCATCGACGACCTCATCCGCATCGGGCACAGCAATGTCGTCCTGCGCGGCGCCGGCAGCGGCCGCACCACGCTGTTCGCGACGAAGAACCTCACCGAGCTCGTCGGCCCCTACGGCAGCCGCTACGGCGGTGACAAGTCCTCCTGGTCCTGGGCCGGCGGGCTCATCTGGCTCTGCCCGAAGGACCGTTGGAACAGCCTCACCACCGCCATCAAGGCCAGGGCCTGGCCCTTCGAGGGCTGGACCGGCAACAGGCGCGACGAGTGGCGCACTCTCGCCACCGTCCGGCCCGCCCGGCGCGGCGACTGGTCCGTCACCGTGGACGACACAACGGCTCTGCGCCGCGGACAGCTCGTCCTGCTCCGTCTCGCCGACGACCCGGGCCACACGCTGCTGGAGCACATGGCGGGCGGCGGCCCGGGCCCCGAGGCGTATGTCTGGGACGACAAGACCAAGTTGACCAGTTACGTCCCCTGCGAATGGCCCGTACGCATCACGGCGGTCAAGCGGAACAGGGTCACCTTTGAGCGCCCCCTGCCGCTCGACGTACGCCCCGAATGGGACCCCCGCATCGTCACCCTCGTCACTGCGCTCACCGGCTCCGGTGTCGAGGGCCTGACCCTGGAGGCGACCGAGACCCCGCAGTCCCAGCACCTCCTCGACAAGGGCTACAACGGCGTCACCTTCCAGTGCGCGTACGACTGCTGGGCCGACGACATCACCGTCCGCCATGTCGACAACGGCTTCGGCCTCGTCGCAGCCTCCGCATGCACCCTGCGCCGCACCCGCGTCGAGGGCCGCGGCTCCCACCATCCGTACTTCTGCCGCGAGGGCTCGCACGACAACCTCGTCGAGGACTTCACCATCGCCCGGCGCACCGTCCCGGCTCCGGCGGGCACCCAGCTCCACGGCATCAACGTGGAGGGCCTGTCCAGCCACAACGTCTGGTCGCGCGGGCGGATGGAGATGGGCACCTTCGACACCCACCGCGGCATGCCGTTCGCGAACGTCCGTACCGACATCACGGTCGACAACAACGGCCGCCACGGCGGCGACGCATCCGCGGGACCCCTCTACGGCGCCCGGTTCACGCACTGGAACGTCACCGTCACCAACGAACGTGCGGGCCTGGTCAAGATCGACGAGATCGCCCCGTACAGCGCGACCGTCGCCATCAGTACGGTCCGCGAGTTCGACCAGACCGACGTCCCGGACTTCGGCGGTGCGCTGAACTCCCGCCTGGAAGCCTACGGAATGCCCGGGGCCGTACACCCGCGCAACCTGTACGAGGCTCAGCGGGAGCTGACCCGGTAGCGCCCGGGCGTCACCCCCACCAGCTTCTTGAAGTGGCGCGTGAGATGGGCCTGGTCATAGAAGCCGGTCGCGGTGGCCACCTCGGCCGGCGTCTCGCCTCGCAGGAGGAGGCGGCGGGCGCGGTCGACGCGGCGGGACATCAGGTACTGGTGCGGGGCGATGCCGTACGCGCCGCTGAAAGCCCGTACCAGGTGGGCGGGATGGGCATGCACGAGCCGTGCAGCCTCGTCGAGGGCGATGCCCTGCGTAACCCGTTCGTCGAGGAGTTCGCGCAGGCGGCGGGCAAGGGCGGGGTCACGGAGCGGGGCCTCGGCGACGAGCCTCGGCCGCAGGTGCTCGCGCAGCCGCTCACCGACGAGCGTCAGCCGGCTCTCGGCCTCCAGTTCGTCGCCGGGGTGGGTGAGCGCGGTGTGCAGCCGGCCGACACGCAGCCGCAGTACGGGATCGCGCAGGTCGGGCCCGTCCACGGCCGGCCCGATGAGGTCCTCGCCGAGGCGGGTGCTGTCGAGATAGAGGACGCGCTTGCGGAAGCCGTACGGGGTGACGGGGGAGCCGTTGTGCGGGACGTGCGGCGGCAGCAGGGACACCGTGTCGTGCGGGGTGCCGTGCTCGTGCCGGTCGAGGTCGTACCGTACGGCGCCGTCGTCGACGATGAGCAGCGTCCACGCCTCGTGGACGTGCATCGGGTACGCGTACTCCGTGAAGTGGGCGTGGAAGACCTCCACGACACCCGGGATGCGCGGGCGCCAGGCGGAGACGTTCCGCTGTGGAGCCATGCAAAGAACGTACAAGACGGCGTCGTGCGGCGGTCGGCAGTCTCGACATATGAGCACTGAACCGATGCGCTTCGACACGAAGATCGCCGTCCTGCTGCGGGACGACCTGGAGCCGTGGCAACGCCTGAACGTGACCGCCTTCCTGGTCAGCGGCCTGGGCTCACAGCTCCCGGAGGTGATCGGCGAGCCCTACGAGGACGCGGACGGCGTCCCGTACCTCCCGATGTTCCGCCAGCCGGTCCTCGTCTTCGAGGGCACGAAGGAGACCCTGACGTCCGCCCACACACGGGCCTTGTCCCGCTCCCTGCCCCGCGCGGTTTTCACTTCCGACCTCTTCACCACGGGCAATGACCACGACAACCGCGCGGCCGTGAGGGCGGTGTCGACGGGGGAGCTGGACCTGGTGGGGATGGCGGTGTACGGGCCGAGGAACGCGGTGGACAAAGTACTGAAGGGGGCGAAGATGCATCCGTGATCGCCTACGAACGTCGCGGGTCGATGGGATCTCGTCCCGGGCGGCATTCGTCCACCTGGCCCGCCGCTGTGCCGACGGGCCGCCACTCGGTCCGCGGATCTCAACCCCGCAGGCTGCGATCGGTCGGCGGGGAACGTGTCATCCCTGCTCGGTTAGCGTGCGCCAGTAGGTCACCCAGTCATGGGCGTGCCGCCCCATGTGTTTCTTCCAGTCCTGTGGATCGTTGCGGGCGATCTCGTCCCAGGTTCGGGAGTTCGCCTCCGAGAACGCGGCGACGGAAGCGTGCGGGGCTGCTGCCCATGACGGAAACTGCTTGCGTGCCCATGCGTCCGCGGCCTGCGCGGTGTGGCCGCCTTCCATGAGCCGCAGGATGAGCACGGCGGGGTCGATCCACGCCGCACCGCGGGTGGGCCATGCCCAGTCGATCAGGTGGGCGCGGTTGGTCACGAGCATGTTGTGCGGTGCGAGGTCGGTGTGCAGCAGGGCGTCGCCGACGAGCTGCTCGACGCCGGTGGAGCCTGCGTACCAGCTCCATCGGTCCTCGGCGCGCTTCAGCCCGACGTCGGGGCAAGGCGTGTTCTGGAGCTCGACCAGGGCGCTGGCGACGAGCGGCAGATCGGGGGAGCCGGGTGCGTAGTCGGCGTGACGGCCGACAAGGTGCTCATATCCGATGAGGTCCCATCCGGCAGCCTGTACGTGCCACAGCAGCCGGGGGCACGACGGCGGCAGATATGGGTTGATCGCGGCGTAACTGACAGACTTGGCGCCACTGATCGGAGACGCACTCGCCCACTTGCTCCGGGCCGAAGCGATCGCGCCCGACCTGGTCCGCAGCCACATCGCTGCTCGCGGCGCCATCCGGGAGCTGATGCTGATGGCCGGGCGCTCTTTACCGGAGCTGCGCGGTCTGGCTGAGCGCTTGGATGCGATGGGGTAGGCGGACGGCGCCCCACCCATCGTGCACAGAGCGGTGCCGCTGGCTGCGATGGGGCTGCGGCCCCCAGGACGACTCCTTCCCGTCGGGGCCGCCTCCTCCTCAGGCCGTGCTGACCTCGGGCTTCGCGGCCACCGGGACCTCCGCGACCGGCTCCTCCTCCGGCAGGGCGCGCATCAGCAGCCAGTACCCGAGCCCCGCCACCGTGCCGAGGACCGCGCACATGCCCCACAGCCACTCCGCGCCGAACCGGTCGATGACGAAACCGGCGAGCAGTGGGGCGACCAGCGCGGCCACCGACCAGGACAGGGTGTACATGCCCTGGTAGCGGCCGCGGCCGTGCAGGGGCGAGAGCCGCACCACGAGCCCTGTCTGGGTGGGCGCGTTGACGATCTCGGCCAGTGTCCAGACGCACACGGTCAGCGCGTAGACGGCGATCGATCCGGCGAAGACGGTGAGCCCGAAGCCGTACCCCGCGAGCAGCGAGGAGATGATCAGCAGCCGGCGCGGGTCGCGGTGCTCGATGTAGCGGGTGACGGGGATCTGCAGGGCCACGATCAGCACACCGTTGACCGCGATCGCCATACCGAAGTCCGAGCTGGCGAAACCGTCCGCCCCCATCGCCAGCGGCAGCCCGACGTGCCCCTGCATGAAGATCAGTGCGATCAGGAACGACAGTCCGACGACGCTCATGAACCGCCCGTCGCGCAGGACGGTCAGCATGCTGATCTGCGGCTCCACCGGCGCGCCCTTCGTCTCCACATGCTCGGGCCGCGACTCGGGCAGCTTGAAGAAGATGAGGATCGCGCAGATCAGCGTCATGGCCGCCTCGCCCAGGAATCCGGCGAGATAGCTGTGCTCGGCGACGAATCCGGCGGCCACCGCGGAGATGGCGAAGCCCAGGTTGATCGCCCAGTAGTTGAGCGAGAACGCCCGCACCCGGTCCTCGGGCCGGACGATGTCGGCCATCATCGCCTGCACGGCGGGCCGGGAGGCGTTGGAGGCCATGCCCACGACAAAGGCGACCGCCGCGATCGCCACCGGATGCTGGACAAAGCCGAGCACCGCGACGGAGACGGCCGTGGAGGCCTCCGCGATCAGCAGCGTGGGCCTCCGCCCGAGCCGGTCGGTCATCACACCGCCGCCGAGCGAGGAGACGACACCGCCGAGTCCGTGCAGCGAGGCCACGAGTCCGGCGTACGAGGCCGAGTAGCCCTGGTCTACGGTCAGATACAGCGCCATGAACGTCGCGACAAAAGCTCCGAGCCGGTTGACGAGCGTGCTCGTCCACAGCCACCAGAACTCACGCGGCAGCCCCGAGACGCTCTCTCTGGCGGCACGCCGCAGACCGGCTATGGACATGTGGATTCCCCCGGGGAGCAGACGCTGTAAGTGGCTTGGCAGGCATCCGCAAATTACATATGCCGGGGTCCGGGCCGCCAGTCAATTGACGGGGGACGTCAACCGACACGCCGACATCGGCGTCCATTAGTCTCGTACGCATGGCCGACGCACCGTACAAGCTGATCCTCCTCCGCCACGGCGAGAGCGACTGGAACGCGAAGAACCTGTTCACCGGCTGGGTGGACGTCAACCTGACGGAGAAGGGCGAGAAGGAGGCAGTCCGCGGCGGTGAGCTGCTCAAAGACGCCGGCCTGCTCCCCGATGTGCTGCACACCTCGCTCCAGAAGCGCGCCATCCGCACGGCGCAGCTGGCGCTGGAGTCCGCGGACCGCCACTGGATCCCGGTCCACCGCTCCTGGCGGTTGAACGAGCGTCACTACGGTGCGCTGCAGGGCAAGGACAAGGCGCAGACCCTGGCCGAGTTCGGCGAGGAGCAGTTCATGCTCTGGCGCCGTTCGTACGACACCCCGCCGCCGGTCCTCGAGGACGGCACGGAGTTCTCGCAGAGCGACGACCCGCGCTACGCGTCGATCCCGAGCGAGCTGCGTCCGCGCACCGAGTGCCTCAAGGACGTCGTCGAGCGCATGCTGCCGTACTGGTACGACGGCATCGTCCCGGACCTCCTGGCGGGCCGCACCGTCCTGGTCGCCGCGCACGGCAACTCCCTGCGCGGCCTGGTCAAGCACCTCGACGGCATCTCTGACGCGGACATCACGGGCCTGAACATCCCGACCGGAATCCCGCTCTACTACGAGCTGGACGCCGACTTCCAGCCGCTCACCAAGGGCGGAAAGTACCTGGACCCGGACGCGGCCGCGGCGGCGATCGAGGCGGTCAAGAATCAGGGCAAGAAGTAGTTCATCGCGACATAGCCCCCTACCTGCGGGTTCTCCGTAGGTAGAGGGCTCGTCGATTTGGCCGTCTGTGGGCAGTCAGTGTGCTCGAAGGGCTACTTCGCGTTCACTCCACCAGGGCTCTGGCAGGAGGGCGGGCGTTCGGAGGCCGGTCCGGTGCACTGCCCGCTCTGTCCTGCGCCGTTCCCGCCGTTGGTGGGAGCGCTCGGAGTGGCGAAAGCCTGGGCCGATGCGCCGAAGATTCCGGCTGCGACGAGTGCCGCTGCCGCGACGGTCCGTCCTATCCGTTGCATCATGACGTTATACCGCCTTTCCCGAGTAATCCTTGTGACTTTGCGGGGGCCTTCCCGATACAGGGTGGATGGTTGTCCTAGGGGCAGTCGCTGCGCCCCGGCGGTGGCCTTGAAGGCCGAGGACACGACCAAGGCGTACGTTGTGGACTGCCGCATGTATCAAGATCCAGCCTTCGCGGGGTGGTCACGCATTGTCAAGCAATTCGGGCAATTGTGACAAAAGTTGGCGAACCGCTCAGTAGAGCCGCAGGTGAAAGGGCCCCGTCCGCAAGGGAATTCGGGGCCCTTTCAACTACACGCGCACATAAGTAACTTTACGCGCACGTAAGAAATCGCCTAGCCGCAGCAGCCACCGCACTGGCACGGTCCGCCCGACTGGCAGCCGCAACCGCACCCCGAGCCGCAGCCGCAGGCGCCGAGTACCGGCAGGAACACCACCTCGACAGGGGTTTCCTGCTGAGGGTCGCTCGTGGGGGATTGGGTCATGGTCCCTCCTCATAGGCGTACGAGATGTGCCGCCACTGCCCATTGCATGCCCGCTCGCGCGGGCGCATCAACAGCGCGTGGAGGCACATCGCACCCCGCGGGGAACTACGCGCCCTCGACCTGCGTCGGCGGCTGGAGCTCGTCCGCGTGCTCGCCCGTCACCAGATAGACGACCCGCTTGGCGACCGACACCGCGTGGTCCGCGAAGCGCTCGTAGTAGCGGCCGAGCAGCGTCACGTCCACGGCGGTCTCGATGCCGTGCTTCCAGCGGTCGTCCATCAGGTGCTGGAAGAGCGTGCGGTGCAGCAGGTCCATCTCGTCGTCGTCCGTCTCCAGCTGGAGCGCCAGGTCGACGTCCTTGGTGATGATGACCTCCGCCGCCTTGGCCATCAGCCGCTGCGCCAGCTGCCCCATCTCCAGAATGGTCGCGTGCAGGTCGTGCGGCACCGCGGAGTCGGGGAAGCGCAGCCGGGCCAGCTTGGCCACATGCTGTGCCAGGTCGCCCGAGCGCTCCAGGTCCGCGCTCATCCGCAGCGAGGTCACCACGATCCGCAGATCCGTCGCGACGGGCTGCTGCCGCGCCAGCAGGGCGATCGCCCGAGCCTCCAGGTCGTGCTGCAGATCGTCGACCTTCTGATCGGCGGCGATCACGCTCTCGGCGAGCTTGAGATCGGCGTCGAGCATGGACGTCGTGGCGCGCCCGATCGCCGACCCGACCAGCCGGGCCATCTCGACCAGACCCTCGCCGATCGAGTCCAGTTCCTCGTGGTACGCGTCCCGCATGGGATGTCCCTCTCTTGATGCGACGGGGGTCCGGATGGGCCAGGGGGTGTGTTTTCGGACCCCCACGCTCCCACGGTCTGTCCGTTACGCGTCCGGAGCCTCCCCCGGAAGTGAATCAGCCATATCCCCCTGGTGAACTCTGAGCGACGACTGTTCGAGGTGCCACCCGTTTGGCTGGGAGCATCTCCCCGGCCACGCATAACCTGGGTGCATGGACGTGAACGCGGCGGTCGCCGCAGCGGCAGCGATCGCCGGGTTGTGCACCGGTGTCATCGCCATGCTGGCGTTCCGCTGGAGCGAACGCGACCAGGCGCGACCCACCCGCACCTCCCTGCACACCGACGCCGTGCTGCCGCCCGGCGTCGACACAGTCCTGTCCGTACTCCGCTCCTCCGCGGTCGTCCTCGACGAGAGCGACTCCGTCGTCAAGGCCAGCTCCGCGGCGTACGCCCTCGGTCTGGTGCGCGGCGGGAAACTCGCCGTCGAGCCGATGCTGCACATGGCCCGCGACACCCGCCGAGACGGCGAGATACGGCAGGTCGAACTGGATCTGCCCCGGCGCGGCACAGGCCGGGGCGAGGCCCTCGCCGTCTCCGCCCGGGTGGCCCCCCTCGGCTCCCGGCTCGTCCTGCTGCTCGTCGAGGACCTCACCGAGGCCCGCCGGATAGAAGCGGTACGGCGCGACTTCGTCGCCAACGTCAGCCATGAGCTCAAGACCCCGGTCGGCGCGCTCTCCCTGCTCTCCGAGGCGGTCATGGGCGCCTCGGACGACCCCGAAGCGGTGGAACGCTTCGCCGGCCGTATGCAGATAGAGGCGACCCGGCTCACCAATCTCGTACAGGAGCTCATCGACCTCTCCCGGGTGCAGAACGACGACCCGCTGGAGGACGCCGAACCTGTACGCGTGGACGAACTGATCGCCGAAGCCATCGACCGCTCCCGGCATCCCGCGTCCACCAAACAGATCACCATGGCCGTCGGGGGTACCTCCCAGGCCGAAGGCTCTGCGGGAGGTACCGCCGCCCTGCACATCTGGGGCAATCGCGGCCAGCTCGCCGCGGCACTCGGCAACCTCGTCGAGAACGCCGTCAACTACTCCCCGGCCCGCACCCGGGTCGGGATTTCCGCACGTCGCGTGTCCGCGCCCGGCGGCGATCTCATCGAGATCGCCGTCACCGACCAGGGCATCGGCATCTCCGAGAAGGACCGTGAGCGGGTCTTCGAGCGGTTCTACCGCGTCGACCCCGCCCGGTCCCGGGCCACCGGGGGCACCGGCCTGGGACTGGCTATCGTCAAACACGTGGCCGCCTCGCACGGCGGGGAGGTCACGGTGTGGAGCTCCGAGGGACAGGGCTCCACTTTCACCTTGCGGCTTCCCGAAGCGGGGGCCGTGCGGGACCGTTCATCCACCGGACCGGATCGCGTCGACGAGGACGACGACCGGCCTTACGACACCGATCCGAACAGCGAAATTCCTGCCCCGGAGGTCCTTCCGTGACCCGAGTGCTCGTCGTCGAGGATGAGGAATCATTCAGCGACGCCCTGTCCTACATGCTCCGCAAGGAGGGCTTCGAGGTCGCCATCGCGACCACGGGGCCCGAGGGTCTCGACGAGTTCGAGCGCAATGGCGCCGACCTCGTCCTCCTCGACCTGATGCTGCCCGGGCTGCCGGGCACCGAGGTGTGCCGCCAGCTGCGCGGCCGCTCGAATGTCCCGGTGATCATGGTGACCGCCAAGGACAGTGAGATCGACAAGGTCGTCGGGCTGGAAATAGGAGCCGACGACTACGTCACCAAGCCCTTCTCCTCGCGGGAGCTGGTCGCCCGCATCCGCGCGGTCCTGCGCCGCCGCGGCGAGCCGGAGGAGGTCACCCCGGCCGCCCTGGAGGCGGGCCCGGTCCGGATGGACGTGGACCGTCACGTCGTCACGGTCTCGGGCGGAAAGGTCGACCTCCCGCTGAAGGAGTTCGACCTGCTGGAGATGCTGCTGCGCAACGCGGGCCGGGTGCTGACCCGTATGCAGCTGATCGACCGGGTCTGGGGCGCGGACTACGTGGGCGACACGAAGACGCTGGACGTCCACGTGAAGCGTCTGCGCGCCAAGATCGAGCCTGACCCGGGCGCGCCGCGGTACCTGGTGACGGTGCGGGGCCTCGGCTACAAGTTCGAGCCGTAAACCGGCCCGCGGCCAGAAGGCCGGACGGAGTCGGGCGCATGGCTTGAGCTGTGGACCGGCGACTTCCGGTGACAACACGAGGGCGCCCCGCCAGAGAAGTTCTGGCGGGGCGCCCTCGTGTGTGTCAGTGGCCGGCGTTCTGGGACGCCGAGGCGGAGTCCGACGCGGTGTCCGGCTCACCGGACTCGCCGTTGCCCGGTTCGCCCGCCTGGCCCGTGGCCGAACCCGAAGGGCTGCCGGACGGCGTGCCCGAGGGTGTGCCGGTGGGCTCCGTCGACGGCTTCCCCGACGGCTTCGGCAGCGAGCTCGGCCCGTACGCCTCGAAGTAGCTCTTCGCCGGAAGGACCATCGCCTGCACCTTGACGTCGCCGGTCTCGCTGAAGCGGAAGACGACGTTCTGCACGCCTCCTGCGTTCTTCGACGCCTCCTCGCCCTTCTCGATCACCGCGGCCGCGTTCCCCGCGCCGCCGACGATGATCGAGCCCTGCGCCGGAATCGTGATCGATCCCGAGCCCTTCGCGGCGGACAGCTTCACCGGGGCGCTCAGCCCCGGCAGCGTGATCGCTTCGAGCGTCTGCGGCTGGGAGCCGGTGTTGAAGAGCGTCGCTGAGACGACCGCCGGACCTTGCGCCTCCGCCTGCGGCTGAATGAGCACCGTCGCGTTCTGGATCTTGATGGTGTCGACCGTCGTCGCGGCGTTGTCCGGCCGGACTTCAAGGGTCTGCGCGTCCATGCCCGCCCCGCAGGCGGAGAGCGCGGCGATCGAGAACACGATGGCGGTAGCGGCGAGGGCGCCGCGTCGAAGGCTGCGGCTCACGGCGGCGGCATCTCCTTGGACGTACGGACTGGCTACGGACAGGCTGTTGAACTGGCGTGGAAACCGGCATGCAGATCGCTAAGCCCGTGTCAGTTCGCGCTTAGGTTACCGAGCGCCCGCGCCCGCCCCGCACCCGACCCGCCCCTTCGCCGGCCGCCTCCTCCCGCCGCTCCGGACTCGCCGAGCACCGCAGTGCGATCCTGCCGATTCGTACGCCGCCCTTCGTGCGCCGTTCACATAACCATGTTGATCAATTTCACGGCAGCCTCGCATTCCTTACCGAATACGTTCCGGTGATCAATTCCGGATTCGGCGGCGGATCCGTCCGTACGGGTGACCGACCGCCGAACGGAGTACGGGAAGTTCACCGCTTGGAATCCGGCAAATCGGGACGTTCGGCCCCCTTGGAGGGGCTTGCGCCGGGTGTAACGTGCGCGTTTCTGTCCGCCCGCGCAGCCGCTCCGACCTGCGAATACCCCCTTCCGGAAGCCGCCCGCAGCACGTTCGTGTTGCTGTTGTCAAGCCCCGAGATATGCCCTGACCTGCGAAAACGCCATTCAGAAGAAGCCGTTTCCGTGTTACCCTGGATAGCCACGGAAGGGGTACCTGTCACATGACGTTCAAGGTTGGCGACACCGTGGTCTATCCCCATCACGGGGCCGCGCTGATCGAGGCCATCGAAACTCGCCAGATCAAAGGCGTGGACAAGACCTACTTGGTGCTGAAGGTCGCTCAGGGCGACCTGACGGTTCGCGTGCCGGCGGACAATGCGGAGTTCGTGGGCGTTCGCGATGTAGTCGGTCAGGACGGGCTCGACCGGGTCTTCGAGGTGCTGCGCGCACCGTATGCAGAAGAGCCGACGAACTGGTCCCGCCGCTACAAGGCAAATCTCGAGAAGCTCGCCTCCGGCGATGTCATCAAGGTCGCCGAAGTAGTGCGTGACCTGTGGCGTCGCGAGCGGGAGCGTGGGCTTTCCGCTGGTGAGAAGCGCATGCTCGCCAAGGCGCGCCAGATCCTGGTGAGCGAGCTCGCCCTCGCGGAGAACACCAACGAAGACAAGGCCGAGGCTCTGCTCGACGAGGTCCTCGCGTCCTGACGCACCGGCGTTGGAATCAATAAAGTGCCGCGGTGCCCGCTGACATGCTGTGATGACAGTCCTGTCGCCGGGCGCTGCGGCATGTTCGTCTGCGCCGGTGAATCGCCGCTCGTGAATCGCTCGTGTTGGGTATCGCTTCGTGTATCGCTCGTGAATCCCCACTTGCCGCACGCGCGGCACCCTGCCCCACTTGGTGTGCCGGGCCCGGGCGGCTGGCGCAGACCAGTTGTCACGGAAGGGTCCGGTCAAGCGTCGCGCCCGGCACGCTGTGGCCATACCCATGTCGGCCAAGGAAACAAACCTGCCGGAGTGCAACCGATGTCTGACCAATCGCCCCCGTTCCGCACCGCAGCGGTGATCCCGGCGGCCGGCCGGGGCGTACGGCTCGGCCCGGGCGCCCCCAAAGCGCTCCGTACGCTGAACGGCACGCCCATGCTCGTCCACGCCGTACGAGCCATGGCCGCATCCCGCGCCGTCTCGCTCGTCATCGTGGTGGCCCCGCCCGACGGTGCCGCGGAAGTGAAGTCCCTCCTCGCCGACCATGCACTTCCGGACAGGACCGACTTCCTGGTCGTCCCCGGCGGTGACACCCGCCAGGAGTCCGTGAAGCTCGGCCTGGACGCCCTGCCGCCCGGCATCGACGCCGTGCTGGTCCACGACGCGGCCCGGCCGCTGGTGCCCGTCGACACGGTCGACGCGGTGATCGAGGCCGTACGCGACGGAGCGGTGGCCGTCGTGCCCGCGCTGCCCCTCGCCGACACCGTCAAGGAGGTCGAGCCGCGCACGGACGGCTCGCCCGAGCCGGTCCTCGCCACGCCCGAGCGAGCCAGGCTGCGCGCCGTACAGACCCCGCAGGGCTTCGACCGGGAAACCCTCGTGCGCGCCCACGAGACCGTGACCGACAACGTCACCGACGACGCGAGCATGGTCGAGCAGCTCGGCGAGCCCGTCGTGGTCGTACCCGGCCACGAGGAGGCGTTCAAGGTGACCCGTCCCCTCGATCTCGTACTCGCCGAGGCGGTTCTCGCCCGCAGGAGGGCCAACGATGGCTTCTAGTCATGTCCCCCGGATCGGCGTCGGCACGGACGTGCACGCCTTCGAGGCGGGCCGTGAGCTGTGGTGCGCCGGACTGCTGTGGGAGGGCGAGGACGGCCTCGCCGGGCACTCCGACGGCGACGTCGCCGCCCATGCCGCCTGCGACGCGCTCTTCTCGGCGGCCGGCGTCGGCGACCTCGGCGCCCACTTCGGCACCTCCCGGCCCGAGTGGTCCGGCGCCTCCGGCGTCATGCTGCTCACCGAGGCGGCCCGGATCGTACGGGCCGAAGGCTTCGAGATCGGCAATGTCGCCATCCAGGTCATCGGCGTACGCCCGAAGATCGGCAAGCGGCGCGACGAAGCGCAGAAGACGCTCGGTGCGGCGGTCGGTGCGCCCGTTTCGGTATCGGGAACCACGACGGACGGGCTCGGTCTGACGGGACGGGCAGAAGGTCTTGCCGCTATCGCCACGGCGCTGGTGTTCCGCGCGGACGGGTGAAATACCCAGCACGGACGGCGAGTTGTCGCCAGGAATCCCCGCCTCCGGCCCGTGTCCGACTCGTATCGGGCTCGGACAAAGTCACAAACCTGTTCCCGCGTCCCACAAGGGGCGCGGGGCACTGGTACGGGGCCACTACCCTTGATACGTGACTATTCGCCTGCACGACACCAGCGCCCGGCAGATCCGTGACTTCATCCCGCTCACGCCGGGCTGCGTCTCGATCTACCTGTGTGGCGCGACCGTGCAGGCCGCCCCGCACATCGGGCACGTCCGGTCGTATCTCAACTTCGACATCATGCGCCGCTGGTTCGTGTACCGCGGCTACGAGGTCACCTTCGTGCGCAACGTGACCGACATCGACGACAAGATCATCTGGAAGTCGGCGGAACAGAACCGCCCCTGGTGGTCGATCGGATACGAGAACGAGCGCGCCTTCAACGACGGCTACGACGCCCTCGGCTGCCTGCCGCCCACCTACGAACCGCGCGCCACCGGCCACATCACCGAGATGGTCGAGATGATGCGCGGCCTCATCGAGCGCGGACACGCCTACGAGGCCGACGGCAACGTCTACTTCGACGTGCGCTCCTTCCTCGGCTACCTGGAGCTGTCGAACCAGAACCTCGACGAGCTGCGCCAGCCGTCCGGCGAGGGCGAGACCGGCAAGCGCGACCAGCGCGACTTCGCCATGTGGAAGGCGGCCAAGCCCGGCGAGCCGAGCTGGGAGACCCCCTGGGGCCGCGGCCGGCCCGGCTGGCACCTGGAGTGCTCGGCGATGGCCCACAAGTACCTCGGCGAGGCCTTCGACATCCACGGCGGCGGGATCGACCTGATCTTCCCGCACCACGAGAACGAGATCGCCCAGGCCAAGGGCTTCGGCGACGAATTCGCCAGGTACTGGGTGCACAACGCCTGGGTCACCCTGAGCGGCGAGAAGATGTCCAAGTCGCTCGGCAACTCGGTGCTCGTCTCCGAGATGGTCAAGCAGTGGCGTCCCATCGTGCTGCGCTACTACCTCGGTACGCCGCACTACCGCTCGATGATCGAGTACAGCGAGGAAGCCCTGCGCGAGGCCGAGTCCGCCTTCGCGCGTATCGAGGGCTTCATCCAGCGCGTGGTCGAGAAGGCGGGGGGAGTCGTCGAGCCCGCGCCCGAGGTGCCGCTCGCCTTCGCCGAGGCGATGGACGACGACCTGGGCGTCCCGCAGGCGCTCGCCATCGTCCACACCACGGTCCGCCAGGGCAACTCCGCACTGGCCGCCGACGACAAGGAAGCCGCGGTCGCCCGCCTCGCCGAGCTGCGGGCCATGCTCGGCGTCCTCGGCCTGGACCCGCTCGACCCGCACTGGGCGGGCGAGGCCGACCGCGGCGAAGACCTCCACGGCGTCGTCGACACCCTCGTCAGGCTGGTGCTCCAGCAGCGCGAGGCGGCCCGGGGCCGCAAGGACTGGGCGACAGCCGACGCGATCCGCGACCAGCTGCAGCAGTCCGGGCTTGTTGTCGAGGACGGTCCGGACGGGCCGCGCTGGACGCTCGGACCGCGCTGACCGGCCACAATGTGCCGCCCGGGCTCCCGGGCGGCACACTTTCTTACGTACGTACGCATTCGAAAGCTTCAGGAAACAGGTAGTCATGGCCGGGAACAGCCAGCGCAGGAACCGCCGCACGTCCAACAAGAAGGGCGCGCAGGTCGGCAGCGGTGGCCAGCGACGCCGCGGACTCGAGGGCAAGGGCCCGACGCCGCCCGCGGCCGCCCGCAAGGGCCACAAGAAGAACCGCGTCGCCAACGCCCAGGCCAAGAAGACCGCCGCCCGCCGCCCCGTCGCCCGCCGCGGCGGCAAGGGCACCTCCGAGATGGTCGTCGGCCGTAACCCGGTCTTCGAGGCGCTGCGCGACGGCGTGCCCGCGACGACGCTGTACGTCCAGCAGTTCATCGACAACGACGAGCGGGTGCGCGAGGCGCTCCAGCTCGCCGGGCAGCGCGGCAACATTCACCTGATGGAGGCGCCGCGCCCGGAGCTCGACCGGATGACCAACGGCCTCAACCACCAGGGCCTCGTCCTCCAGGTCCCGCCGTACGAGTACGCGCACCCCGAGGACCTCGCGGCAGCCGCCTTCGACGAGGGCGAGGACCCGCTGATCGTCGCGCTCGACGGCGTGACCGACCCGCGCAACCTGGGTGCCGTCGTCCGCTCCGTCTCCGCGTTCGGCGGCCACGGCGTGGTCGTGCCCGAGCGCCGGGCCGCGGGCATGACGGCCGGCGCCTGGAAGACCTCCGCGGGCACGGCGGCCCGCACCCCGGTCGCGCGTGCGACCAACCTGACCCGCGCCCTGGAGTCGTACCAGAAGGCGGGCCTCACCGTCGTCGGCCTGGCCGCGGACGGCGACCACGAGGTCGGCGACCTCGAAGCGCTCGGCGGCCCGCTCGTCATCGTCGTCGGCAGCGAGGGCAAGGGCCTGTCCCGCCTGGTCGGCGAGACCTGCGACTACCTGGTCCGCATCCCGATGCCGGGCGGCGCGGAGTCGCTGAACGCGGGTGTCGCGGCGGGTGTGGTGCTGTACGAGGCGTCCAAGCGCCGCGTCTGATCCGGACGGACCCGGGGGCCCGGCAGGCCCCCGGGCGGAGCCTTCAGCCCGCCACGCCCGCGAGCCTCGCGCGGCTGAGGGCCACGATGGTGAACGCATCCGTGATCCGGCCGTCGCCCACCATCTCCTCCGCCTGAGCGAAGGACACAGTGAGCGTCCGCCGTATGCCCTCACCCAGGGCAAGCGCGCCGATCGCGTCGATCCGGGCCGCGTAGAGCAGGACACGGTCGCCCACTGCCCCCGAGTCCGGGTGGACCGCACCCAGCGGGATCAGCTCACGGACATCCGCGCCGATCTCCTCCCGCAGCTCCTTCGCGGCGTTCTGCTCACCGGCCAGCCCCGGCGTCCCGAAACCGCGCGGCACCTCCCACAGCCACGAGCGTGTTGCGTGCCGGAAGTGCTCGACCAGCACCACCTCGCCGTCGAGCAGCGGGAGCACCACACAGCCCGGCTCCGCGGTGGTGCCGATCGAGCGGATGTATGTACCGGTCCTGCCGTCCGGGAACCTGACCGGATCGCGGAGGACCATCACGTACGGGTCCTCGTACACCACCCCTCCCGCCGCCGCGACCGACTCCGGATCGCTCAGGATCTCGATGCCGCCGGGCGGATTGACGAAGAGCTCGGGGCGCTCGGTGCGCAGCCGGTCGTACGTGTTCATGCTGGTCCTTCTTGGTTCTGTCCGGTCGATCAGGCCGGATCAGTGAGCGGCCCGCCGCGGAGCGGCTGATGTCACTGTGGTGCGTGCGATCGCAGGCCGGAGGATGGGGGTCCCCCCGCCGAAGGCAGGGGGAGAGCCGACGCGGAGCGTCGGCGACTGACGCAACGCGGCATGGGGGCACCTCCCGTGCCCGAAGGGCTACGGGGGAGTGCGTGCCAGGGCACGCGAGCCCGGCAAGATCGGCCGGACAGAACCTAAGGGGCGTCGGGGATCTGCTGGTCGGCCTGGTTCCTGCGCGGCAGGGCGTCGATTTCCGTGATCCGCTCGCCGTACGCGCCGAGCAGCGCTTCCCAGTCCCGCTTCACACTGCCCAGCCTGAGCGTGGGAAATGTCACGCTGTGTCCGAGCCCGCTGCGCAGAGCGCTGCCCCCGTCCGTGAAGACCAGCCGGACGACCAGGGCGCCGAGGCCCGCGCTCGCCAGCTGGACCGAGCCCGACAGCAACGACACTCCGTCGCCCGCGAGCTGGAGCGAGAGGCCGGCCGACTCGAGTACGAGGGCCATCCCGATCTCGCGCTGGAAACCTTTCTCCGAGCGGCCGAGCTTCCGCGCCTTGCGCAGCATCTTCGCGTGCAGCTCGGCGATTTCGGTGGTCGCGCCCGTGAACGCGTCGGAATCGGGGACACGTCCGTGCGCGAAGCCGCCCCGCACGAAACCGTTGAGCGCGTCGATGTAGGCGCGCCACTCCTCTTCGCGGCGCAGCGCGGTGATGTCGGAAAGGCCGAGAGCCGCATAGGAGTTGGGCCCGTCCACGGCCCGGTGCAGGGAGTCGGCGAAGACGTCGCGCAGCAGCCTGCCGAGCGCCTCCGGGTCGGCCACGGGCGACCGCTCGGCCTCACCGAGCTCCTGCAGGGCACTGCGCGCCGGCGAATCGGGCGGGGTCAGCGCGATCAGACCGCTCGCCTTGGGAACACCCACGCTGTACAGCAGGTCGATCAGCTGCTTCGCGGGGAGTACGTCCTCCCCCTCCCGGAGCAGCTGCTCGTGCGGCTCGGACCCCGGACGGCAGAGGAACTGCTGGTAGACGGCATTGCGGGTGATGTCCTTGTCCGGGTCCTGCTCGCCCGCCCAGTCGTAGATGTCCTTGAGGACTCCCTCCCGCAGCGCCCTGGCGCGCTCCTGCGAAATCCCTAAGTCCTTGGCGAGCTGCGGGATCTTCAGGCGGCGCAGCGTGGACAGGCTCGTCGAGAAGTAGTTGCTGACCTTCTCGGTCTCTTCCCTGTTGGTGTCGTCGTCCCAGTCGAAGCGGACGCAGGCGGGCTCCGCCTCGTCGGCGAGCAGCCGCCGCCACGACTGCTGTACCTGCCGGTCCTTGCTCCAGGCGGCCTCCTCGCCCGGATCCCGTTCCCGGTAGAGGTAGGGCACCAGGGCACGGTCGTTGAGCAGCCGGACGAAGGCCTCGCGCTCGGCGGGTTCGATGCCGGGGCGGTAGTTGCGGTAGAGCGCTTCGTTGTTGAGGAAATACGCGCGATTGACCACGAGCGTCCCGCTGTTGACGAGCGAGCGGCGCAGCTCGGCGGAGGCGGCGTCAACGGCCTCGGAAGTACTGCCCTTTGTGGCGTGGGGTCGTTGCTGAGCGGCGGCGAGATCCGGTGGCAGCCACTGGTTGTCCAGGGCTTGCGCCATCACGGGGTAGTCGGTGAGGTCCCCGAAGGTCAGTTGATTGCTTGCCCGTGCGGACTCGGCCCGGTCGGTCACTGGTGATCTCCCTCTGAGGCGACGGATTCACATTCTTCTGCCAACTGCGGTGATCGTCATACGAATTGGCGCATCGGCCACGAACGGGCCACGCCGACCGCAATGATCTTGACGGAAAGGACCTTGACGGGTCTCGGACAGATAGGGGCCTTCGGGGCAGTGTCCTAAAGACAGGTCACTCGGTTAGATGAGTGTGGACACCAGAACGCCCCGGCCCGGGTTCGATGATCAGCCTGCGCTGAGCATGGTCAAGGTGGACTGCGATCCCGCGCAGGTCATCGTGAACCACGCCAGCTTCCGGGTGCGGCTCGCCCAGAGCCCGCGCCCCGCACGTGCCCTGGCGGACACCGCACGGATCCCCGTCGCCGGCGCGGCGGGGCGGCGACGGGCGCCCGTCGTGTGGAGCGGCAGGTCGGCGCCGGGGGACGTCGGCGCGACCGGTCTGCTCCAGGCCGTGCGCAACTCCACCGCGGAGCGCGACGCCTTCGGTACCGACGCCTTCGACACGGGCGCGCTCGACTCCGGTGGCTACGACTCCGGCGGCTTCGACCGCGGAGCGTACGACTCCGGCGCGACGCAGGTCATCCCACGGATCGACCTCGCCGCCGGCCGTGCCACCGAGACCGCGCACACGCCCGTCGTGGGCGGACCCGGGTCCGGCGGCTCCGGCAGGCCGCTGCTGCCCCCCATGCGCAAGGCTGTCGGCGCGTACGACTCGTACCAGCCCTACGGCCAGGAGCCGTACGAGGACGAGGAGTTCGAGGCCGGCAGGCGCGGCGAGAGCTCCGTACAACGGCACGGCGCAGACGCCGTGCGGCACGCTTACTACCCCGGGCGGCGCATGAACCTCGGCGTGGTGCTGCTGCCCATGCGGGTGTTCCTCGGCTTCATCTCCATCTACGCCGGAATGGGCAAGCTCTGCGACCCCGTCTACTTCGACGGCGGCGAACGCGGCTCGATGGTGAAGTGGCTCCACTCCCTCAACCCGTGGGGCCTCGCCGAACCGCTGCGCGACTTCGCGCTGTCCCACCCCGTCGGGGCGGGCCTCACCGTCGCCTTCCTCCAGGTCGTCGTCGGCGTCCTGACCGTGCTGGGACTGTGGCAGCGGGTCGCGGCGGTCATCGGCGCGCTGCTGTCGGCGGCGCTGATCCTCACCGTGAGCTGGAAGACCGTTCCGGCGTACGACGCGCCCGACATCATCTACCTCGCCGCCTGGTCCCCGCTGATCATCGCGGGCGCCCCCGTCTACTCCGTCGACGGACGGCTCGCCGGAGAGGCCTGGCGCAAGCTCGGGCCGCGCTCCGAACTGTGGGAACTGCGCCGGCGCGTACTGCGGCGCGGCACCGTCGTCGCCTCCGTCGTGGTCGGCCTCACCCTGCTGATCGGCTCCGTGCTCGGCGGGGCGGTGCGCTCCTCCGACATGGTGACCGTGCCGGGGCCCAACCAGGACCCGACCAACCACCTTCCCGGATCCCCGCTGCCGCAGGAGTCCAGCGGCGAGCGCAGCTCCTCCGGCACCCGCGGCGGCGACGGCACGCCGTCACCGTCCGAGAGCAGCACCCCCAGGGCCGAGAAGGCGACCCCCTCCAAGGAGGCCGTCCGCGAGACCGGCACGATCGGCGATCAGCCGAGCCAGACGCAGGGCACGGGACAGCAGCCGCCGGGACAGTCCGAGCCCGTGGAGCCGCCGTCCAGCAGCTCCGGTCCCTCGTCCAGCGGCGGCACCGGCACGGGCAGCGGCGGAGGCTCCGGCAGCGGGGACGGTTCCGGTGGGGGCAGCGTCAGCGGCGGCAGCTCCGGAGGCTCGGGCGGTTCTGGCACCTCGGGCGGCTCCGGCGGCGGCCGAGTGATCGGCGGACTGCTCGGCTGAGTCCGCGTAGCCGAGTCTGCGTAACTGAGTCCGCGTAACTGAGTCCGCGTACGACGAAAGGGGCGGCCACCGTGACCACGGTGGCCGCCCCTTCGGTGTGATCCCTCAACGCGCCTGCCCGGCAAGCTCCTTGGCTGCCTCAGTCAGGTCCTTGGCGGTGTCGATCGCCCGCCAGTACGCGCCCTGAGGCAGCGGGAAACCGGCCAGACGGCGATCACGCGCGAGACGGGGGAAGGTAGTGCGCTCATGGTCGCCCTTGTCGGGCAGCAGCGCTGTGAAGGCCGCGGAGAAGACGTACACACCCGCGTTGATGAGATACGGCGACGGCGGGGACTCGACGAAGTCCGTGATGTGCCCGAAGGTGTCCGTCTCGACCGCTCCCCAGGGGATCCGGGGGCGGGCGAGCGCGAGCGTGGCGATCGCGTCCCGCTCGCCGTGGAAGGCGGCCATCTCGCGCAGCGAGAAGCGGGTCCAGATGTCGCCGTTGGTGGCGTACCAGGGCTGGTCCGGATGCGGGAGATGGGCGGCGGCGTACTTGAGGCCGCCGCCCCGGCCCAGCGGCTCCGTCTCGACGACCGTGGTCACCCGCAGCGGCAGATCGGCGCTCTCCAGCCACTGCTGGAGAACCTCGGCGAGATGACCGCAGGAGACGACGGCGTCGGTGACGCCCTCGGCGGCGAGCCAGGCAAGCTGATGGCCGATGATCGGGGTCCCGGTCCCCGGGATCTCGACCATCGGCTTGGGGCGGTCATCGGTGTACGGGCGCAGCCGCGAGCCCTGGCCGCCCGCCAGGACCACGGCCTGCGTCGGATACGTAGGCGTATGCATGCCGTGAACGATATGCGGCGAGGGGGAGGAGGTGTCACACCCCTCGCCCCGCGGTCACCTCCCCTGGGTCTGCTGGGCGACGCCGCTCGCGAAGGAGATGTCGCACACGGGGCGGGAGAAGGTCAGCGCGCGCGTGGGGCCGTACTTCTCGACGGCGGCGCGGCCGAGCGCGCGGGCGAGCGACATGCAGTGCCGGGCGAGCGAGGGGCGCTCCTCGACCGTGCGCTGCAGGTGGGTGAGGGCGGAGCTCGCGCCCTTCTCCTGAAGCTCGGTGAGGAGGCGGTCGCGCAGAAGGTCCTGCGGAGCGCGCGACTTGGCGCGTACGGAGACGTTCTCCGAGGACGCGGTGAGCATCTGCGACTCGGTGTTGTGCCCTGCCCACGGGACGCTGGTGACCGCGAGGGTTCCGGAAAGCACCAGGACGACGGGCAGAACGAGAGCGAGAGTGCGGCCGATTCGGCGGGCTGTGTGGGTCACGCGAGCGAGCGTAGCGGTCAGTAATGATTTGGCGACATTTAGTCACTCGGGCGGGGGATGGTTCGAAGCTGCTTTTCGAATCCGGCGTTGACGTACGGGCTCGAAAGGTCATGGAATCACCGAAGTGTCAGGGTGTGGCGGGGTGTGCCGGGGTGTGCCGGGGTATTTGTCGACATACGAGAACGGCCCCGCACCGAAATGCGGGGCCGTTCTGCCGAGTTGGGTTCTGCCGGGCCGGCAGGGGATCAGTCGCTGAGACGCTCACCCGTCGAGGTCGAGAACACGTGGATCTCACCCGGACGCGGCACGACATGCAGCTCGGCACCCTTGTCCGGCACGGAACGCCCGCCGACCCGCACGACCAGGTCCTTGTGCTCGCCGCCGACCTGGGCGGAGCCGTAGACGTAGCCGTCGGCGCCGAGCTCCTCGACGACGTTCACGGACACGGCGAGACCGGCCGGGGCGTCCTCGGTGTCCTTGGAAAGAGACTTGGCCGCCGAGCCGTTGAGCTCGACCACGTCGAAGTGCTCGGGACGGACGCCGACCGTGACCGTACGGTCGCCCTTGTCCGCGGCGGCGGACAGCGCCTCACGCGAGATCGGGACGACGCTGTTGCCGAACTTCACACCGCCGTCGGTGATCGGGACCTCGACCAGGTTCATGGCCGGGGAGCCGATGAAGCCGGCGACGAAGAGATTGGCCGGGCGGTCGTACATGCTGCGCGGCGAGTCGACCTGCTGCAGCAGACCGTCCTTGAGGACAGCGACACGGTCACCCATGGTCATGGCCTCGACCTGGTCGTGCGTGACGTACACCGTGGTGATGCCCAGACGGCGCTGGAGGCTGGCGATCTGTGTACGCGTCGAGACACGCAGCTTGGCGTCGAGGTTCGACAGCGGCTCGTCCATGAGGAAGACCTGCGGCTCCCGCACGATGGCCCGCCCCATGGCGACACGCTGCCGCTGACCACCGGAGAGCGCCTTGGGCTTGCGGTCGAGGTAATCGGAGAGGTCGAGGATCTTGGCGGCCTCTTCGACCTTCTTGCGGATGTCGCTCTTGTTGACGCCGGCGATCTTGAGGGCGAAGCCCATGTTGTCGGCGACGGACATGTGCGGGTAGAGCGCGTAGTTCTGGAACACCATGGCGATGTCCCGGTCCTTGGGCGGCAGGTGCGTGACGTCGCGGTCACCGATGCGGATGGATCCGGCGTTGACGTCCTCGAGACCGGCGAGCATGCGCAGGGAGGTCGACTTCCCGCAGCCGGAGGGACCGACGAGGACGAGGAATTCGCCGTCCTGCGTCTCGATCTCGAGCTGATCGACGGCGGGCTTGTCGGTGCCCGGATAGATCCGGGTCGCCTTGTCGAACGTGACAGTGGCCATGGTGATGTTCTCCTTCACCGGCAGGAACGTGCCGGACGATCCGAGTAAGGGAGTGGTGTAGTCCACCTGTGGTGAACCTTCCGTGACGCTACCTGGCGTTGTCCGATCTGTCAGTAGCGGGACGGTGAGGAAATTTTCGACCGGGACGGGTGACCGGTCCGGTTAGACTGCTCGAACGCGCCTCCTTAGCTCAGCTGGCCAGAGCAACGCACTTGTAATGCGTAGGTCGTCGGTTCGAATCCGACAGGGGGCTCTCCTGCGACACGCCGGCCCGGACCCATCAGGTCCGGGCCACTCGCCCTGCCCGTTCCAGCAGCGCCGGGGGCAAGGGCTCTGAAGAGTGATCCCCGTGCGGTTCGGGGTGTTATGTCCTGATTCGCTGGCCTCGCTCGCCCATCGTGCGGGCATGAGACGCACACGCATGACGACGCTGCTCTGCGTCGCGACGCTCATCGCCGCGAGTACCCAGTTCACGGTCTCCGCCTCCGCCATGGACGGGCACGGGAAGAGCCGCCCGTGTGTCAGCTCCCCGCCGCCCAGGGGCGGCCCGGCCCGCGAGTGCTGCGGATCGCCGAGCAGGTCAAGAGCGAGCTGGATCTCAAGTCCGTGCTGCTGCGCGTCACCAGGGACGGCAGGGAGGTCATCACCGCCGCGCTCGGCGAGTCGATGACCGGCGTACCGGCCGAGCCCGGCATGCACTTCCGGGCCGGGTTTGTGGCGATCGCCCCCAGGCCATCGGCTCCGGTGAGCTGCTGTCCCGGAGCGCCTTCCGGGAGCAGCTGGATCCCGGCACGGTCGGCCTGGGGCCCTGAAAGCAGGGGCAAGCCCCAGGGGACGCCTTAGTGGCGGCCCGCGATGCGGTCCGCCAGCTGGGCGATGCGGTTCGTCTGGGTCGAGTGGGCCGTTGATTCGCGGCGGTCCGCGGTGCGGTAGGCCGCGTACATCGTCCGGACGCCCAGCCAGCGCAGGGGTTCCGGTTCCCATTTGCGGACCTTGTGGTTGACCCAGGGCAGCGTGGTGAGATCGGTGCCGCCCGATTGGCCCGAGTCCTGTTGGATCAGGTCGCGCAGGGTGCGGGCCGCGAGGTTGGTGGTGGCCACGCCCGAGCCGACGTAGCCGCCTGCCCAGCCGAGGCCGGTGGAGCGGTCCAGGGTGACGGTGGCGCACCAGTCGCGGGGGACTCCGAGGACGCCGGACCAGGCGTGGTCGATGCGGACGCCCGCGGTGGTGGGGAAGAAGCGGACCAGGATGTCGCGGAGGGCTTCGACGGTGGCGGGCTGGGTGCGGCCGTCGTTGTCGGTGCGGGAGCCGTAGCGGTAGGGGACGCCGCGGCCGCCGAGGGCGATCCGGTTGTCGGCGGTGCGCTGGGCGTACATGTAGGCGTGGGCCATGTCGCCGAGGGTTTCGCGGCCGTCCCAGCCGATGGTGTCCCAGACGGACTGGGGGAGGGGCTCGGTGGCGATCATGGAGGAGTTCATCGGGAGCCAGGAGCGCTTGTGGCCCTTGAGGTTCGCGGTGAAGCCTTCGGTGCAGCGCAGGATGTAGGGGGCGCGGACCGTGCCGTAGGGGGTCACCGCGTGCTTGGGCCTGATTTCGGTGACGGGCGTCGATTCGTGGATCGTGACGCCCAGGGCTTCGACGGCCGCCGCCAGGCCCTTGATCAGCTTGACCGGGTGCAGGCGGGCGCCGTGCGGGGTCCATGTGGAGGCCACGGCGCCGGTGACGCGGATGCGGTCGGCTGTTTCGCGGGCGCCGAGCAGGACGCGGTCCTTCTCGCCGAAGGCGATCTCGACGGCGTGGAAGTTCTTCAGGCGGGTCAACTGGGCGGGGGTGTGGGCGACTTCGAGTACCCCGCCCTTGTGGATGTCGGCGTCGATGTTCTCTTCGGCCGCGACGCGGATGACTTCGTCGACGGTGTCGTTCATCGCCTGCTGGAGGCGGACGGCGGCGTCGTGGCCGTGGAGTCTGGCGTACCGGTCGCGGCCGGCGATGCCGTTGTAGAGCCAGCCGCCGTTGCGGCCGGAGGCGCCGTAGCCGCAGAACTTGCCTTCGAGGACAGTGATGTTCAGGAAGGGGACGGCTTTCTTGAGGTAGTAGGCCGTCCACAGGCCGGTGTATCCGCCGCCGACGATGCAGACGTCCGCTGTGGCGTCGCCGGGGAGGGGTTCCCGGGGGACGGGGGTGCCTTCCTGTGCGTACCAGAACGATATGCCGCCGTTGACGGTGCTCGTACTGCTCGTGCTCATGATGCCCCTGCTGCTCAGCGTGAGTGCGTGTGGCGGGAGGGTACTCGCCCACCACTTCATCGTCGTACGCGGGACCGGTCGCCGCACTCGGCAGCAAGTGCCCATTGCCCGGAACTGCTGGCACGGCAGAGGGGCGGGCGGGCAGGCTGGCTTCATGATTCGTATCGCCACACCGGCCGACGTCCCTGAGATTCACCGTATGGTCCGCGAACTCGCCGAGTACGAGAAGGCCTTGGGCGAGGCCCGTGCGAGCGAGGAGCAGCTGGCCGAGGCGCTGTTCGGGGAGCGGCCCGCCGCTTTCGCGCACATCGCCGAGACGGACGACGGGGAGGTGGCGGGCTTCGCGCTGTGGTTCCTCAACTTCTCGACGTGGACCGGTGTGAGCGGTGTCTATCTGGAGGATCTGTACGTGCGTCCGGCGCTGCGCGGCGCCGGCCACGGCAAGGCGCTGCTGACGGAGCTGGCGCGGATCTGTGTGGAGCGCGGGTATCAGCGCCTGGAGTGGGCCGTACTGAACTGGAACACCCCGTCGATCAACTTCTACCGCTCGCTGGGCGCGAAGCCGCAGGACGAGTGGACGGTGTACCGGCTGACCGACGAGGCGCTGGCCTCGTTGGGCTCGTAGGCGATCGCGAGGCTCGGGACCAGGACGACGGCCGGCGGCGCTTGTCAGACGCGGGGGAAACGGGCCTGGATGCCCCACACCACGGGGTTGTCGGCGAGGCCCTCGTGCATGTCGGACAGGTCCGCGATCAGATCGTGCAGAAAGTCGCGGGCTTCGCGGCGCAGCTCGCCGTGGTTGAAGGTGAGCGGCGGCTCGTCGCCGGGCATCCAGTCGGCCTCCACGTCCACCCAGCCGAAGCGCCGCTCGAAGAGCATGCGGTCGGCCGACTCGGTGAAGTCGAGCTCGGCGTGCTGCGGTTTCGCGGCGCGGTTGCCGAGGGGGTCGCGGTCGAGCTGCTCGACGATGTCGCACAGGGCCCAGGCGAAGTCGAGGACCGGCACCCATCCCCAGGCTGTGGAGACCTCGCGGTCCTCTTTGGTGTCGGCGAGGTAGACGTCGCCGCAGAAGAGGTCGTGCCGCAGGGCCTGGACGTCCGCGCGGCGGTAGTCCGTCTGCGGGGGGTCGGGGAAGCGGCGGGAGAGGGAGTAGCCGATGTCGAGCACGGGTCGATGGTGTCACGGGCCGCGCGGGGTCACTGCCGCGCGGCCCGTGACCGGTGTCTACTTCACGTTGACCGCGGTCCAGGCGGCCGCGACCGCCGTGTACTCCGCGCTGCCCGCGCCGTACAGGTCGCTCGTCGCCTGCAGGGTCGCGGTGCGCGCGCCCGCGTAGTTGGTCGAGGAGGTCATGTACGTGGAGAGCGCCTTGTACCAGATCTTGTACGCCTTGACCCGGCCGATCCCGGTGACGGTGGAGCCGTCGTAGGTCGGGGAGTCGTAGCTGACGCCGTTGATCGTCTTGGCGCCGCTGCCCTCGGAGAGCAGGTAGAAGAAGTGGTTCGCCGGGCCGGAGGAGTAGTGCACGTCGAGCCGGCCGACGGTCCGTGACCAGTAGTCGGCGGAGTTGCCGTCGCGGCTCGGCTTGTCCATGTAGCGCAGCGGGGTGCCGTTGCCGCGGATGTCGATCTTCTCGCCGATGAGGTAGTCGCCGGCGTCCGTGGCGTTGGCCGCGTAGAACTCGACCGAGGTGCCGAAGATGTCGGAGGTGGCCTCGTTGAGGCCGCCGGACTCCTTGCTGTAGCGCAGGCCCGCGGTGGAGGCGGTCAGGCCGTGGCTCATCTCGTGGCCGGCCACGTCGAGCGAGGTGAGCGGCTTGAGATTGGCGGCGCCGTCCCCGTACGTCATGCAGAAGCACTGGTCGGACCAGAAGGCGTTGACGTAGGCGTTGCCGTAGTGGACGCGGGAGTAGGCGGCGACGCCGTCGCCCCTGATGCCGTTGCGGGACAGCTCGTTCTTGTAGAAGTCCCAGGTCACCGCGGCGCCGTAGTGGGCGTCGACGGCCGCGGTCTGGCGGTTGGTGGCGGCCCCGTCGCCCCAGGTGTCGTCGGGGTCGCTGAAGAGGGTGCCGGTGCCGTTGGTGGCGCCGTTCAGGTCGTACGTCTTGTGGCCGCCGCGGCCGGTGTCGGTCAGCGTGTACGAGGGCGCGGTGCCGAGGGTGACGGTGCCGCTGTACTGGCTGTGGCCGGTGCCGGTCTCGATGGCCTCGTACGCGTACAGCTCCTTGCCGGTGGCAGCGTCCGTGAGGACGTGCCGCTCGCTCGGGGTGCCGTCCTGCTGGACGCCGGTGACGACGGTCTCCCAGGCGAGGGCGGGCCTGCCGGTGGCGGCCCAGATCACCTTGCGGGCGGACGAGGCGGTCTCGGACTTCGCGTCGGAGGAGGCGAGGGCGGACTTCTTGGCGCTCGCGACGGATATGGCGGGGGCCGTACTGGCCACGGCTATCTTGGCGTTGGTGGCCTTGGTGGCGGTGCGGGCGCCGGACTTCTTCTCGTGGACGACGAGGTCGCCGCCGACGACGGGGAGTGAGTCGTAGGTGCGCTCGTAGCGCGTGTGCACGGTGCCGTCGGTGTCCTTGACGACGTCGCGGACGACGAGTTTCTCCTTGCCCCCGAGGCCGATGGCTCTGGCGGTGGTGGCCGCCTCGGCCTGGGCGTCCTTGAGCGTGGCGGTGCGCTGTGCGGCGGACAGTACGAGAGCGGTCGCGCCCTCTTCGCGGTCGGCCTCGGCGCTGGCCGAGCCGCTGGTGAGCGCGACGGCGACCATGGCGGCCGAGGCGATCAGCGCGGCGGTACGTGCGGTTCGCGCACGCGTGCGGGAGGGGGCGGTGTGGTGCGAGGACTGCAGGCGGGTCACGCGGGCTCCTTCGCCGGGTGGTGGGGGGCAGCGGCAGAGAGAGTGCCAGCGAAAGTCCGTTGTTGACAGGTCTGCAACACGAATTTGACCGTGAGTTGTTCGTCAGGCGTACAAGTGTGTCCGCTATGCGGTGTGTTGATGCGGAGGGTGGCTTACGTGGACGTGGGGGGCGGGCCGTGTGCGGGTCGCCGCCACAGGAGCCCTCGCGGCGCTTCGGGCACGGCGCGCGTACGGCAGCAGCGGCCGCGCTTCGCGCCCGGCGCGGCTACGGCAGCAGCCGTTGTTCCTTCGCCACCGAGACCGCGCCGGCCCTCGTGTCCACGCCCAACTTCGCGTAGATCCGCCCCAGATGCGTCTTCACCGTCGCCTCACTGATGAACAGCGCCCGCGCGATCTCCCGGTTGCCGAGCCCCCGCGCCAGCTGGCCGAGGATGTCCCGTTCCCGTTCCGTCAGGGATGGGCGGCCCGTGCCGCGCATGTGGTGCAGTACGCGGCTCGCGACCGGGGCCGAGAGCGCGGTGCGGCCCTGCGCCGCCGCGCGGATCGCCGCGAACAGCTCCTCGGGGCGTTCCGCCTTCAGCAGATAGCCGGTCGCGCCCGCCTCGATCGCGCGCGTGATGTCCGCGTCCGTGTCGTACGTCGTCAGCACCAGCACATGCACCTGGGGCGTCGCGATGCTCCGGGTCGCCTCGACTCCGTCGATGCCGGGCCCCAGCTGGAGGTCCATCAGCACCACATCAGGGGTCAGTTTCGCCGCCATCGCGACCGCTTCCTCGCCGCTGCCCGCCTCGCCGACGACCTCGATGTCCGGCTCGCTGCCGAGGAGGGCGAGGAGCCCGGCGCGTACGACGGCGTGGTCGTCGCAGAGCAGGATCCGTACCGCGGTCATGCGCGCTCCAGGGGAATCGCGGCGGACAGGACCGTGCCATCGCTCGGCGTCGACTCGACGGTCAGCGTGCCGCCCAGCTGCCGTACGCGGGCGCGCATCGCGGGCAGCCCGTGGCCCCGGTCACCGACAGGGGCGTCCGTACGGGCGCCGGACGGCTCGAAGCCGCGGCCGTCGTCGGCGATGTCCAGGACCACCTGGTCGTCCAGGTGGCTGAGGGTGAGCGCGGCGGTGGTGGCCGCCGCGTGCTCCCGTACGTTCGCCAGCGCGCCCTGCGCGATCCGCAGCAGCGCCGACTGGACCCGGTCGGGCAGTGGCACAGGCGTGCCGTCCCGGTGGAAGCGGACCTGGAGGGAGCCGGTGGACTCGCGCTCGGCGAGCGTACGCAGGGCCTCGTCCAGGCCGCCGCCCTCCGCCAGGTCCGCGGGCGCCAGATCGTGCACGAAGCGGCGCGCCTCGGCGAGGCTGCGCTCGGCGATCGACTCGGCCGTACGGACATGGCCGCGGGCGGCCGCCGGGTCACTGTCCCAGGTGCGTTCCGCGGCCTGGAGCAGCATCTGCTGGCTGGACAGGCTCTGCGCGAGGGTGTCGTGGATCTCCATGGAGAGCCGCTGGCGTTCGGCGAGCGTCCCCTCGCGCCGCTCGGTGGCGGCCAGCCGGTCGGCCTGGCGCCGCATGTAGATGAAGACGGTGGTGGCGAGGACGGCGACCGTCGGCGGCAGCAGAAAGAGATTGGGGTCCACGCTGTCCGCCAGGCGCCATTCGGCGATCATCACCAGCGCGCAGAGCACGGCGACGAGCGCGACGGCGGCGCGGATGGGCAGCGATCGCAGCCCGGTGTAGATGAGCGGTACGGCGCACCAGGCGAAGCTCGGCGCGAGGAGCACGATCACGACCCAGCAGGCCACGACGGAGCCGAGCAGCGCCAGCTGGAGGCGGCCTGGCCGCTGCCCGCCGAGCCGCAGCCGGTCGGCCCGGCGCCCGCCGAGCCAGTGGCCCGCGAGCTGGAGCGCGGCGAGGGTGATGCTCAGGCCGACGACCCACGGCAGCCGCGGACTCTCCGGGTGCTTGAAGAGATAGCGCAGCAGAGATCCGGCGAGCAGGGCGAGGAAGGCGGTGTTCATCACCGTCACCAGCCGGCGGGCATCGGGATCCCGGGTCTGCGGATCCAGGATCGCGCGATCACCGCCGGTGGCGGACGGTGCGTGGGACATCGGGCTCTCCTGCGGGCGGCGCTGCGTGTGCTCTGTGACCTGGGGCTTGTTCTGCATCGTGACCCGGCGGGACCACCGCCGCATCAGCCGATCGGCTGACCCGGCCGTCGTCCATCATGCCTGCGCTCAGCAGCCGGTACGCCGACCGCGGTGCCCCGGACCGGACCCGAGGATCGAGTAAGACCCAGCCCCGAGTAAGACCCAGCCCCGAGTAAGACCCAGCCCCGAGTAAGACCCGGCCCAGAGCCCGAGGAGCCCCACGACCATGAAGAAGCTGTCCCTGCGTGCCCGTGTCCTGACCGGAGCCGTCGCCGCGGCCGCCCTGGGTGCGGGCACCTTCGGCGCCGTGTCCGCGAACGCGTCCGCTCCCGCCGCCGAGTCGCTCGCCGCCGTCCGGGCCGATGCGGCCGACCGCAACCTCCAGCAGTCCACCCACCTGACGGTCGCGGCGGCGACCCAGGCCGCCCGGGCGGCGCTGGAGGCTGCCGAGAAGGACAACCAGCGCGTCTCCGTCGCCGTCGTCGACCGCAACGGCACCACCGTCGTCACCCTGCGCGGCGACGGCGCAGGCCCTCAGTCGTACGAGTCGGCACAGCGCAAGGCCTTCACCGCCGTCTCCTGGAACGCCCCCACCTCCGAGCTCGTCAAGCGCCTGGAGCAGGCCCCGAACCTGAAGGACATCCCCGGCACGCTCTTCCTCGCGGGCGGCGCACCGGTGCGGTCCCAGGGCGCCCCGATCGCGGGCATCGGCGTGGCGGGCGCGCCCAGTGGCGCCCTGGACGAGCAGTACGCAGCGGCGGGTGTCGCGGCGCTCAACAAGTAAGCCGTACCTGCTGATTCGCTCCCCGAGCGCATACCCCGCATAGGATCAACTGCGTGGATATGCGAACTCTCGTACGCACCCTGACGCCCGCCGTCGCGCTGCTCCTGCTCACGGGCTGCACCGACGGCGGCGCGGGTGTGCACGGCAAGCCGGGCTCCGCGGGTGTGCGCGATCCGCTCTTCCGCGGGCTCGGCAACGGCGGGTACGACGTCCAGCACTACGCCCTGACCCTCGCCTACGACCCGGACACGAACCACCTCAAGGGCACCGCCGAGATCACCGCCCGCGCCACCCAGGACCTGAGCGCCTTCAACCTCGACCTCCACGGGCTGAAGGTCGACCGCGCCACGGTCGACGGCAAGGAGGCGGCCGCCAACCGGGCGGGCGACGAGCTGACGCTGCGCCCTCACCGCGACATCGACAAGGGCAAGACCTTCCGTACGGTCGTCAGCTACTCCGGCGAACCGCAGACGATCATCGACGAGGACGAAGAGAAGTCGAAGGAAGGGTGGCTGGAGACCGAGGGCGGCGCGCTCGCGGTCGGCGAGCCCAGCGGCTCGATGGCCTGGTTCCCGAGCAACAACCACCCGAGCGACAAGGCCACGTACGACATCACGGTCACCGTGCCCAAGGGGCTGCAGGCGATCTCCAACGGTGAGTTGATGAAGACGGTCACGACGGGCGGGCGCACCACCTACGCCTGGAAGTCCAGGCAACCGATGGCCAGTTACCTCGCCATGCTCGCCATCGGCGACTACAAGACGACGCCGTCCCGCACCTCCAGCGGCGTGCCGGTCCTTACCGTCGTCGACCCGGCCGTGGGGACGAAACGTGCACAGCTGATCGCGCAGGTCCCCGAGATCGTGGAGTGGGGCGAGGAGTACTTCGGGCGGTACCCCTTCTCGTCCGCCGGCGTGATCGTCGTGCCGGACGATGACATCGGTTATGCCCTGGAGACCCAGACCAAGCCCGTGATCCCGGTGGATGACCTCCCGGAGACGCTCGTGCACGAGATCGCCCACCAGTGGTTCGGCAATTCCGTGACGCCCAAGTCCTGGAAGGACATGTGGCTCAACGAAGGCTTTGCCGTCTACGCGGAGTGGATCTGGAAAGCGGACTCCCAGGACAAGCCCGCCCAGGAGAGCTTCGACGAGGAATTCGACGTGGAGGACAACTGGGCGTTCCCGCCCGCCGATCCGCCGTCCGCGGCGAAAGTCTCCGACGAGCCGGTGTACTACCGCGGCGCGATGGTCCTGCACAAGATCCGTCAGGCGGTCGGCGAGGACCCGTTCTTCGAGATCGTGAAGGGCTGGGCGGCGGAGTACCGCCACTCCAACGCCTCCACCGCCGACTTCACCGCCTACGTCGAGAAGAAGTCCGGCAAGGACCTCACCGAGCTCTGGGACACCTGGCTTTACGGAAAGGACAAGCCCGACACCCCGTAGTGTCCCGGTTCCTGATGACGGTGAGTCTCGGCGTATCAATGACGTGAAGTTGCTTCATATGCCGTCGTCCATAGCGAATATGAAGCTGCTGGAGTTGTAATAGTTCGGCAGTTGTGCAAGGTAGGATCCCGCCCTGGGCGGGTCGGCCTCGGGCCAGTCCTCCGGACCGAGCAGGTGCGAAGAATAGTCGCTGGAGCCCACCTGCGGGACAAAGAACAATCGATATCCGGGTGCTGTCCCGTCCGACGTGAAGGTCCACAGCTGTACTGAACGGTCATCTGAGACGTGGCAGTCCCATTGGACGACCCTGACCACGTTTCCGCCATTGTGAGTGCCGTCGAGGCACTTCCCGGTGCCCGTGTTCCTCAATTGGTAGGTGTCCTGGCCGGCTGCGATGCGTTCCCAGCGCTGGGTCGCTTCGCTGCTGACACACTCCTGGAGCTGCATCATGGCACCCACGGTGTCGGCGGCGTCCTGGATCCCCACACACAGGCCCGTCGCTTGGTTGACCAGCTGGAAGCCCTGCGGTTTTCCGCTCGGCGCCGGACGTGCGGCAACTTCGGGTGGAGCAGAACCGGTTGCGCGGTCGTCGCGAGACCTCGCCCCGGCGGAGGTGTGGGTAGTCGGCGTCGGGGTGGCCGATACGGTCACCGTTGCGGTCACAGCAACGGCCGCCGGGACGGAGCTGGTGGCGGAATCAGAGGCGGCCAGGGGCGGTCGGGTGGCGGTGGCCGGACCGTTCGAGACGACGACTGTGACAGATGCAGCAATCGCTGCGGCCGTGGCCACCACCGCGGCGATGGCAAAGGCTGGGGTGACCGGGACAACGCGGCGGGAGGATGCCTCACGCGAAATGCCGCGTGGAGAGGGGACTTCGGTGGGCTCGGGCGTCGCCAGAGCCGGGATCGCCAGAGCCGCAGAGCGCCCGTCGCCCGGTGACGAGGCCGGCCGCTCCACCGTACTCGGCAGCAACGCCTTGGACAGGGTGGTGTGCTGGCCTGTGTGGATCGCGACGATGTCTGTACGTGCCCGGGCGCAGCTCCCGCATGTGGCCGCGTGCTGGTCGAAGTCCTTGGAGCGTGGGGAGTCCCCGTGGCGGACGGTGTCGTCCAGCACGGCGGCGAAATGGCGGCACGCTCGGCCGGGGGTCTGCGCGGCGTAGGTGCGGAGGTAGGCCTCGTACAGGCCCTTGAGGGCGTGGGCGGCCTCGGAGTCTGCCGTGTCAGGGCTCAGCCCCGCCAAGGGGGTCGTGTGCCCGGCGTGTTCGTCGAGGCTTTGCAACAGCGCCGTCTGCCACGATTCGGGCAGGGTGCGAAAGGCCTTCAGCATCAGTGAGTTGGCCTCAGCGGCCACTGGCTCGGACACGGGTCTCCTCGTGCATGTGTGTCGCGTAGTGGTCTTGGTGATCTGAAGGCGGAGTCAGCCTGCTGGAGATGCAGTGGGCTGATCAGGACCTCGCGATTTTGGAGACGATGCGCTAACGGGTTGGACGGCTGGTGGCAGGGGTGCAGCCGTTGGACCCCTGGGTAGTGGATAGATGCCGTGGCCCGCGTGCGTCAAGATCTGCGGCGAGCGAGTTGATCACGCTGCTGTCGGCATCGACACCGAACTCGGCAATCGCCCCTGGCGCTACGAGCCCGGCTGGTCTCCGGTCGCAACCCGACGCAGGTAATGAACCAGGTAATTCGGCGCTGCCGTCCAGAGGCCTCAGGCCTCATCGTGGAACCCAAGATCGTTCTGCCTCAAGGCAGTTCTTCAGCCTTGAAGAGCGCGGCACCGCAGGAGTGCCACGACAGGGGAGGAAGTAGTAGATGCGCCATACAGACGCGGCTCAGGCACACACGTCCCGAAGACGGCGTTTCCGAGCACCGGTGTACCTCATGGCTCTGGTGTCGATGGTCTTCGCGTTGGTAGCCGTCGATCTCAGTGTGGGCGCCCAGTCGGCACAGGCGAGAGCCTGGTGGGCCAACGGAACGTCCCACCAGTGTCGTCCGACCGATGAGGGAGCCGTCGACTGCGTATTCACGGTGGCGAAAGACCGCAACGATTCGTCTCCCCGGGTGATCGACGTGCCCAACGGTACGTCCAGTACCGGGTCGTGGCTGTTGGCATACGCCCGCAATGACGCTGCCAACCAGGTGTTCTCACTGCGTCCGCAGGGCGATGGCAGTTTCCAGATCAAGTCCAGTTCCGGGCTGTGCCTGCAGCCGGGAGGATGGGACTCCACATGGCGGATTCGCCCCGTACAGCAGGAGCGTTGCAGCGGCTCCGAGAAGGAGCAGTACTGGTATTTCCAGCCGGGTGCGGTCAAGGACAGCGGAACATCCTTCATGATCCGCAACGCAGCCGATGACCAGTGCATCGACGTGGCCAAGAGCTGGCTCGTCGGCCACTCGGACTACCTGAACATGTGGCCCTGCCACGGCGATGACAACCAGTTGTGGGGCACCCGCCTCGACGACAGCGGGCTCGACTTCACCACGGAGTGGGCGGCCAAGTACGCGCTGACCAAGTGCGATGCCAGCGTTGCAGAGCATTCGGCCTACCCGTACTGCAACTACAGTCAGACGCAGGTCGCGGTGACCGGCAATGATGAAGGGGTCGCTCAGTGCCTGGTGGCCCAGCACACTGACGTGGCGATCCCGTCGACAACCGTCGACTACAAGTCGACCACCAGCACGTCGACCATCACAACGGATTCCATCGCCAACGGCACGAAGGAGACCGTCACCGTCAAGCTCGGCAGCTCCAACGACTTCTGGCACGTCGACTTCGCGGCCGAGGCGTCCCAGTTGATCACCCACTCGGTTCAAACGGGGACTACTTCGACCGAGGAGAAGACCTACCGCGCCGTGGTCCCAGCAGCACCCGCGCATTCCACAACCTGGGTGAAGGCCTTCCCGGTCAGCAAGACCTACACCGGCAAGTTCGTCTTCGCCAAGGGCAGCTGGGACGAGTGGACATACAGCACGGAAGCCAAGATCACCGTCACCTACCCCGCCGGGTCGGGAAACACCATGATGTACGACTCCGGTGTCGCTGAAGACAAGCTCGACGCCAATGGCCGATGGGTGCGGCAGCCGGCCTGCGTCAGTGGCGGACCGACCGAGACCATGATCAACTAGGGCGTGTTTTGGAAGTAGTGCCGTCCGCCCGCAGGGCGGGCCCCGCGGCGTCTGGTGCGTGCAGTCGCAAGGCGGAGGATCGTCCTCGTACTGGACGTACTTGGGCGACTCCGACAACACCGCGAGTGCGCGTGCCAGGCGTCGCGGGGCAGGCGAGACTTCTAAAACACGCCCTAGAGGTCACTGGGTTCAGTCCACCCGACACACCGCTCAGGGGGTGCCGCGGCTCCGGCCGGGGCACCCCACTGCGCTGACCACAGAGCAGAGTGCCTCCGGAAACTCAGAGGCGAGGGGTACGCTCCTGCGCCCAGGTGGCGATCTGGGTGCGGGTGGTGAACCCGAGCTTGGCGAGGATGCGCTGGACGTGCCCTTGCGCGGTGCGCGGCGAGATGACGAGCTGGGCTGCGATCTGTCTGTCGGTCAGTCCCTGAGTCACCAGGAGGGCGACCTGACGCTCCCGAGGAGTGAGCATGGTCACTGGATCATGCTCCGGTGGGCCGGGTTGCGATGGGGGCTTGTTCAGTGCGCGGGCGATGGCCTGCTCCATGGTCAAAGCGGCGCCCGACTGTATGTGGGCAGTGAAGCACTCCTCGCTCAGGACGTCTCGGAGCAGGGCCTCGCACTCGGTGCGATGGTGCAGCAGACGCCCGACACCGGGCAGCATGGTGCCGACCTTCTCCCAGGCGCTCTGTGCCGCGCCGAGGAGTTCCGCAGCCTGTGCGCCGTCCCCGTCGCTCGCTCGCGCCCAGGCCAGCACTTCCAGGCACTGGGCCACGGCCAGCCCATTGTGCGCGGGCCGACCGGTGCTCAGGCTCTCCTGGAGGATTCTGACGGTCTGCCGGATGTCTCCATTCAGCCAGTTCTGGAGCCCGAGAAGCCACAGCGTGAACGAGCGGGACCATTGAGCGCCGTGGGCGTCGCACAGTGCCAGGCACTCCTTGCCGAGGGCGACCGCGCGCGGGTCGGCGGAAAGGCAGCAGGCCAAGCTGAGCAGGTAGAGGGTGGCCCATGTGTCGCCGATCTCTCCGTGAGTGCGGAACAGGGCGAGAGCTCGGTCGAACAAAGGGATCGCGCGCGCGAAGTCGTCCTGGAACAGGGCGGTCAGCCCGTCGAACTGCTCGGCGTACGCCTGTGCCAGCGGGTCGTCGAGAGACTGTGCCAACGCGCGGCAGTCCGCCATCCGGACGTGTCCCGAGAGGGTGTCTCCGCGCAGGAGAGCCAGCCATCCGTCGGCCCACAGAGCCTTCAGTCTTGCGGGGCTGGGCGTGGCGTCCGATGCCAGCGCCCTGCCCAGCCAGTGGCGCTCTTCCTCCAGGCTGCCCGCGCCGAGACGGTGGCACCAGAGAGATCCGGCTATCTCCAGACCGACTTGGGCCTCGCCCGGTTCGGTCAGGCAGTAGTCAAGTGCGGTGCGGAGATTGGGTCGTTCCTGGTGCAGGCGGGCGAACCAGGCCGTCTGCTCGCCGGTGAACCACTGGGTCTCGGCATGCAGTACGAGCGCTCGGTAGTAGTCGCGATGGCGGCGGCGCAGCGCCCGGTCTTCCCCGTCGCGCAGCCGTAGGTGGCCGTACTGGCGGAGGGTTTCCAGCATGCGGTATCGCGCGTGCTGCTCCTCGCGGACCAGCACGGACTTGTCCACCAGGCCCGCCACGACGCCGAACACCTCCTGGGCGGTGAGGCCGGAACCTGTGCAGACCGACTCGATCGCCTCCAGGTCGAAGGCGCCGGGGAAGACGGACAGTCTGGCCCAGAGCAGTTGCTCCCCGGGCGCGCACAGATCGAAGCTCCAGTCGAGTGCTGCGCGCATAGTCTGCTGGCGGGGCAGGGCGGCTCTGCTTCCCCCCGCCAGCAGCTCGAACCGGTCGCCCAGCCGTTCCAGGATCTGCTCGCAGGTCAGCACCCGAAGCCGGGCCGCGGCCAGTTCGATGGCCAACGGAATGCCATCCAGGCGACGGCAGATCAGGGCAGCCGTCCTGCCGTGCTGCGAGGGTGCGCACTCCCCCAGCGCGGCAGCCGCCCGGTCGGTGAACAGGTCCAGCGCATCGCTGCGTCCGGCCTGCCTGTCTCGCTCGGATTGCCCGGACTGGCCCGCCGGCCCGGGATCGTCCGGATCGGGCGCCGACAGCGGGGGCACCGTCAGCAGGCACTCTCCGGTGACGCCCAGGGCCTGCCGACTGGTGGCGAGGATATGCAGGTCCGGGACGGCTGCCAGCAGCGCGTCGGCCAGGACCGCACAGGGGTGCAGCAGGTGTTCGCAGTTGTCGAGCACCAGCAGGACCCGCTTGTCACGAAGGTGATCTGTCAGCGCGGCCATCGGCGGCCGACCCATGTCGTGGTTCGGTTCGAACGCCGCCAGCACGGCATGCTCGATCAGTTCTTCCTTCTCGACCACGGCAAGATCCGCAAGCCAGACGCCGTCGGGGAAGGAGCGTCGCACCTGCGCCGCCAGCCTCAGGGCGAGCCGGCTCTTGCCCATCCCGCCCGGACCCGTCAGAGTCAACAGCCTCGTCCGCGCGAGCAGTTGCCGCGCCCGCGACATCTCGGTGCGCCGACCGACGAAGCTCGTCGTGTCCGCAGGGAGATTTCCGGACTCTCTGCGCATCCCAGCCACCCGTGGGCCTCATCTCTCGTGCGCACCCGTCACCCGCTGGACAGTCACGGTGACCAGGCTGGAGTTGCGACCGGCCGGCGGTCGCCGTAGGGGGTCAGGCCGAATGCGGCCCGCCGGACCGATGAAGATCCAGATGTCTCGTGTCAGCCGCGAGTCAAACGGCGGTCCTCGTGGGCCCAGCCACTCAACGCTCAGAGCCTCAGCATCCCCGGGGTAACGGAGCGATGCACGGCGGGCTCGCGCCGCATCACCGAAGCCAGTAAACCACCCTTTAGCACCCCAAGAGCACTGAACTCCCTTCGTTCCGCGGCTTGTTCTCCATCTGCCAGGGCGGATTCCCAGTCCGTAATCGCGAGTTGGCATTGGTTCCATGGACCGCCGCCTCTCGTCCGGTCAGGCAGCCGGCCTCTCACGTCGGCGGCGAGCGCATGCTCAGCGCCGCCGACCGGCGTCAGCGGTCGAAGGCTGCGCGGACGAGGGGCCAGCAGAAAGGCCCCGGCTTGTGCGCCGGGGCCCTTCGTCGCGGTGCCTGCGTCAGAGGTTGACGCCGAAGTCGCGGGCGATGCCCTCCAGGCCCGAGGCGTACCCCTGGCCCACGGCGCGGAACTTCCACTCCGCGCCATTGCGGTAGAGCTCGCCGAAGACCATCGCGGTCTCGGTGGCGGCGTCCTCGCTCAGGTCGTAGCGCGCGAGCTCGGCGCCGCCGGCCTGGTTGACGATGCGGATGTAGGCGTTGCGCACCTGGCCGAAGTTCTGGCTGCGGTTGACTGCGTCGTAGATCGAGACCGGGAAGACGATCTTGTCTACGTCGGCCGGCAGACCCGCCAGGTTGACGTTGATCTGCTCGTCGTCGCCGCCGCCCTCGCCGGTGCGGTTGTCGCCGGTGTGGACGATGGTCTGGTCGGGCGTCGCCTTGTTGTTGAAGAAGACGAAGTGGGCGTCGGACGCGACCTTGCCGCCGGGGTTCACACCGATCGCGGAGGCATCGAGGTCGAAGTCGGTGCCGGTGGTCGTACGGACGTCCCAGCCGAGGCCGACCGTGACGGCGGTCAGGCCCGGTGCCTCCTTGGTGAGCGAGACGTTGCCGCCCTTGGACAGGCTTACTGCCATTGGGAAGTCCCCTTCGTGTCGACTGTGCGGGCTTCGAGCCCTCCCGAAGCTACCGTCACCCGTCATAACGCAGGCAGGGGACTGCCAGGTTCCATCCGTCTGTGCTTCCTTTGCCGCCTCGCGAGGACACGGGGGAGCGCGGACGCCCGAAAAGCGGGTGACGCGGACGGCGCGGGCACGGGACCATGGACGCATGTCCGGTCCCTACATCATCCGCGGTTCGGTCTCCCTGCCGGAGGCCGAGCTCATGTGGCGTTTCTCGCGGTCGTCGGGACCGGGTGGCCAGCACGTCAACACCAGCGACTCGCAGGTGGAGCTCCGCTTCGACCTCGCGAGGACCGAGGCGCTGCCCCAGGTCTGGAAGGACCGCGCGCTGGAGCGTCTGGCCGGCCGGATGGTGGGCGGTGTGATCGCGGTCCGCGCGTCGGCACACCGCTCGCAGTGGCGCAACCGCGAGACCGCGGCGGTGCGGCTGGCCTCCCTGCTGGCAGAGGCGACGGCGCCGCCGCCGCGGCCGCGCCGGGCGACGAGGATTCCGCGGGGCATCAACGAGCGCCGGCTGCAGGAGAAGAAGCAGCGCGCGCAGACGAAGCGCGGCCGCAGCGGCCGCGACTGGTAGTACCCCGCCTGGTCGGCGGCGGGACCTCAGTCCAACTGGCGGTAGCGGCCCCGGAAGTACGTCAGCGGACCCCCGTCCGCGCTCGGCAGACCCACCGACAGCACACGCGCGATCACCAGCGTGTGGTCCCCGGCCACCACCCTCTGTTCCGTACGGCACTCCAGCGTCGCCAGCGCGCCCCTCACCAGCAGCGCGCCGCTCACCTCGCCCCTCGTGTACGGAATGTCCTCGAACAGGAGCCGGTCGCTGACCCGGCCCTTCATCGCGAAGCGGCCCGCGATGTGCCGCTGGCTCTCCGAGAGCACCGAGACGGCCCACAGCGGCTCTTCGGCGAGCAGGTCGTCCATGCGGGAGTCGTTGCGCAGGCTCACCAGGACCAGCGGGGGGTCCAGTGACACCGACATGAAGGCGGTCGCCGTCATGCCGACGTCCTCGCCGCGCGGGCCGTCGTCCGGATCGTGCGCGGTCACCAGCACCACACCCGCGGCCAGCCGGGACATGGCGGCGCGGAACTCCTCGTTGCTCACCCCCTCAGCATGGGGGATGGCAACAGGACCGGTGGCGGGGGTCGTCTGCAACACACGAGGAACGCTAGTCTCGGCCGACCCGCGCCCGCATCGGGCCGGGGGACCAGCCAGGACCTAAGACCGACGGCAGGTCCTGGGACCGGCGGCGCACCCATATTTGCGTTCAGGAAAGCGAGGGTCATTGCAGCTCACGCAGGCAACGCATCATCATCCACTGTGACTTGAGTCACAGAGTGCAGTAATTGTTGACCCTGTGTACCGAGTGGGCAGCTCGCTGTGATTCAGTGACCGTGATACCGCAACAAGAACGTCGATGAGAACCCTGGAGTTTGCTGTCGAGGTCTCGGGGAGAGCGAGCGATGGAGACCGAGTCGGAGCCCTACGTCCGTCTTGCGACCCTGCGGCAGCTGCACCAGGTGGTCGCGGACCTCAACACGGCCCGGAGCTTGGCCGACACCCTGCAGACCGTCGCTGACGGAATCGTCGCGGGACTCGGCTACGAGCTGGCCTGCGTCAATCTCGTACGCCCCGACGGAGATCTCGTCGTCGCCGCATTCGCCGGCAGCGCCGCCGCGGAAGCCCTGATCACGGGCCGCGTCGGCTCCCGCCCGTCCTGGGAACGCCGTCTGTCGATGGGCGAGGCCTGGGGCGAGCTGCGCTTCATCCCGCACACCGAGGGCTGGGTGCTCATAGAGGACGACGTCCCGCAGTGGCACACCGAGGGCCCCGACCCGCGCTTCGAGGACGAGTGGCACCCGCAGGACCGTCTCTACGCCCCCATGTACGCATCGGGCGGCGGCCGCGAGCTCCTCGGCGTCATCTCCGTCGACCGGCCGCGCAACGGACGGCGGCCCGGGCCCTGGGGCCAGGAAGCGCTCCAGATGTACGCCTCCCAGGCGGCGATTGCGATCAGCAACGCCCGCCTGCGAGCAAACATGCAGCGCGCCCTGGTCCGTCTGGAGCGTGAGCAGCAGGCCCTGCGCGCCAGTGAGGAGTCGTTCCGGCAGGCGTTCGAGTACGCGCCGAGCGGCATGGCCATCGCCGAGATGGGCGGCGACCAGCACGGTCGGCTGCTGCGCACCAATGACGCCCTGTGCCGGCTGCTCGGCAGACCCGCCTCCGCGATGCGCCGCTACTCCTTCGCCGATCTCGTGCATCCCGAGGACGTCGGCACGCTGCTGCGTACGTCCGCCGAGGGCGGGCGTGCCGAGCTGCGGCTGGGCCGCCGGGACGGGACGTATGTCTGGGTGTCGCTGCGCAACTCCGTTGTCGCGGACACCGCGGACGGCCCCCGTTTCCTGCTCACCCATGTCGAGGACATCGAGGACCGCAAGCGGCACGAGCTCCAGCTCGCGCACCGGGCCAGCCATGACGCGCTGACCGGGCTGCCCAACAGCGCCGAGCTGCGCGCCCGGCTCAGCGCCCGGCTGTGCGAGCGGCCGCAGACCGCGCGGGAGAGCGCCATCGAGGCCCTGGACGCCGCGTACGGGTCTGACAGCGAGGGCATCTTCGGCAGCGACGGCTTCGACTTCGAGACCACCGGCGTGCCCTACGACCACCACGTCCACACGATCGCGCCCGACAGCGAGGTCGACGACGGCACGAAAGGGCTCGCGGTCCTCTTCTGCGATCTGGACGGCTTCAAGTCGATCAACGACCGGTTCGGGCACCAGACGGGCGACGCCGTGCTCGTCGAGGTCGCGCGCCGGCTCACCACCGGCGTGCGCGACAACGACACGGTCGCCCGGCTCGGCGGTGACGAGTTCGTCGTGCTCGCCGACGGCCTGGGCGCTGCGGACGCCGCCGACCTGGCAGTACGCCTGCGGAACGCGATCATCCTGCCGATCAGGGTCGGCGGCAGGGGCGTGCGCGTCGGGGCGAGCTTCGGGATCGGCTGGGCGAGCTGCGGAATGTCCGTCGAGGAGGTCCTGCAGAGTGCCGACCAGCGGATGTACGTCGAGAAGCGGTCCCGGGCGAAAGTGCACCGGCGGGCCGGCTGAGGTCAACGACACCCTATGGAATACCCCGAACCGGGTAGGCTCGCCCGCGTCGGCGATGTGCTGACGACATGGTGAGGAGTGAATGGGGATGACGGCCGCGAACAACGGCGCGAGCACGCCCGAGGACGACGATCCGTTCGGCTACCTGTACGAGGACGGACGGGCAGCGGGTGCGACACCGCCCGGCCAGAGCCGCGGCTACGGCTATCCGGGTCCTGCCGCACAGCCCGGCGTCCCCAGAACCTCGTACAACCAGGTCCGGACGGTCGGCGAGCGCCAGTACGGCCAGCAGGTCCCGCAGCAGCAGGCGCACGCCCCGCAGGGCCAGCCGACCGCGCAGTACGCGGCACCCGAGACCTACCCCGGCGGCGCCCCCACCCGCCCGGTCGCGCCCCAGGCCGGCGGCCACGGCGGCGGCCGTAGTGGCGGACCCAACACCAAGGGCCTGCTGATCGGCGCGATCGCGGTGGTCGCGGTGGTCGTGATCGGTATCGCGGCGGCACTGATCACGAGCGGCGGCGAGGACGACAAGGCGGGCGGCCAGTCCGGCGGCGACGGCGGCACGAGCGCGGGCCAGTCGGTCAAGCCGAGCGGCGAGCCCTCCACGTCCCAGGACCCGCAGGAGCCCCTGCCGAAGCAGGACGCGGCGACGCTCCAGCTGGGTGCGCCGGCCGCGCTGGCGAAGGACATCAAGGGCGCGGAGGGTGCGGGCGGCGCGTTTGTGACCGGCTTCAACGCGGTCGGCGCCTCGGTCACCTGGAAAGCCAAGATCGCGGAGGCGGGCCAGTACCGGCTGTATGTGCGCTACGCCATCCCCGCGCAGGACGCCAACGCCACGCTGACGGTCAACGGCAAGGCGAACACCAACCCGCTGGGCCTGAAGAACTTCATCCACTCCTCGGACCCCGCGTGGGAGAAGAACTGGCAGACCACCTGGGCGCCGGTCAACCTGAACAAGGGCGAGAACGAGCTCAAGATCTCCTGCGAGGCGGGCAATCAGTGCAACGTCATCCTCGACTGGCTCGAGGTCAAGGAAGGCTGATCAGCCACTGACGAGCGTCAGGAACCCCGCCACCGTCCCGGCCATCGCAGCGCGAGCCGGGGCGAGGTATTTCCGGGGGTCCACCGTGGACGGGTCGGTCGTGTCCAGGAAGGCCCGGACCGCGCCCGTGAAGGCCGTGTTCAGGGCTGTGCCGACGTTGATCTTGACCATGCCGGAGGCGACCGCGCGGCGGATCTCCTCGTCCGGGACGCCCGAGGAGCCGTGCAGCACCAGCGGGAGGGGGATCGCGTCGCGCAGGCGGGCGATGAGGGCGTGGTCCAGGGCGGCCGTGCGCTGCGTCATCGCGTGGGAGGAGCCGACCGCGACGGCCAGGGCGTCCACGCCGGTGGCGGCGACGTAGGCGGCAGCCTCGGCCGGGTCGGTGCGGACGCCCGGTGCGTGGGCGTCGAGCGGGGCCTCGCCCTCCTTGCCGCCGACCTTGCCCAGTTCGGCCTCGATCCAGATGCCGCGCTCGTGGCCCCAGCGCACCGCATCCGCCGTGACCCGGACGTTCTCCTCGTACGGCAGCTTCGAGGCGTCGAACATCACCGAGCTGAAGCCCTCGTCGTCCGCCGACCGGAGCAGGTCCACGGAGACGACATGGTCGAGGTGGAGGGCGAGCTGCGCGGTCGACGCGTGGGCCACGGCGGCCGCCGCGGCGGCGATCGCGGCGAGCTGTCCGCCGTGGAACTTCACGGCGTTCTCGGAGATCTGCAGGATCGCGGGCGCCCCAGCCTGCTCGGCGCCGGTGGCGATCGCCTCGGCGTGCTCCAGGGTGATGACGTTGAAGGCGGCGATGCCGCGGCCGTCGGCCGCTGCGGCCGAGACGAGTTCACCGGTGCTGACGAGTGGCATGCTGCACCCCAATTCCCGGGCGGCTGGGCCCGATTGTGCGCTGTGTGTGGGCCTTCACGCCGCGGCCGCGAGCTCGGTCACCGTGATGTGCGGCAGCAGCTCCTCGTAGGCAGCGGCGTCGAACTCGCCCGCCGCCGGGGCCAGTACGGTCGCCGCCGACAGGGCCACCGCGCGGACGAGCAGGTCCGGCCACGGGAGTTTTTCCACGAGGCCGGAGAGCAGCCCGGCCACCGCCGAGTCGCCCGCGCCTGTCGGGTTGCCCTTCACCGGTGCCGGCGGGGCCGCCTGCCAGACGCCGTCCGCGGTGGCCGCGAGGAGGCCGTCGGGGCCGAGCGAGGCGACGACGGTGTGCGCGCCCCGTCGGCGGGCGTCGCGGGTGGCGCGCAGCGGCTCGCGCGAGCCCGTCAGTTGCGCGAGCTCATCGGCGTTGGGCTTGACCAGGTCGGGGCGGGCGGCGATGCCGCGGCGCAGCGGTTCGCCGCTGGTGTCCAGGAGTACGGGGACGCCGGCGCCGCGGGCCCTGCGGATCAGTTCGGCGTACGCGCCCACATGGATGCCGGGCGGCAGGCTGCCGCACAGGGCGACGGCGTTGGCGCCGGGCAGCAGGGAGTCGTACGAGGTGAGGAACGTCGCCCATTCCCCGGCGGTGACGAGGGGGCCCGCCTCGTTCAGCTGGGTCGTGTCGCCGCTCGCGTCGTCGACGACGGCGATCGTGCGGCGGGTGGTCCCGGCGACGGGGACGAGCGCGTCGCGCGGTGCGAGCGGGGCCAGCAGATCGCGCAGTACGGCTCCGGTGGGCCCGCCCGCGAAACCGGTGACCACGCTCTCGTGACCCAGCGCGGACAGGACGCGGGCGACGTTGAGGCCCTTGCCGCCGGGGCGTTCGCGGACCTCGCTGACGCGGTGGCTCGCGTGCGGGGTCAGTGCGGGGACCCGGTAGGTGATGTCGAGGGCGGTGTTGAGCGTGACCGTCAGGATCACCCGTACACACCCCCACAGAACGCGCTTGCCGTGCTCGTACGGGCCCTGATCATGCCAAACGGAAGGCGGTTGGCCCAGACCCCCGGCCAACCGCCTTGAGTGGCTTGCGTGGAAATCACCCTACGTGCGGCTCAATCACCCATTCGCCCTTGCGCATCACGCCTTTCAGCGTGAACTCGGCGTCGAGGACGACCAGGTCGGCGTCCTTGCCCGGCTCCAGCGAGCCGACCCTGTCGTACACGCCGAGCAGCTTGGCGGGATTGGCCGAAATGGCCTGGACGACGTCCTCCACGGGCAGCCGGTCGATGGTGACCGCACGCCTGAACGCCGTGTCCAGCGTCAGCGTCGAGCCCGCGATGGACCCGCCCTCCACCAGCCGGGCAACCCCTTCCCTGACCTCGACTTCGAGCGGACCGAGCTGGTAGCGGCCGTCGCCGAAGCCCGCCGCGTCCATGGCGTCGGTGATGAACGCGACGCGGGCCGCACCCGCGCGGTGGAAGGCGAGTTCGAGGGCGGCGGGGTGCAGATGCGTGCCGTCGTTGATCAGCTCGACCGTGATCCGCTCGTCCTCCAGGAGCGCGGCGATCGGTCCCGGCGCGCGGTGACCGAGGCCGGGCATCGCGTTGTACAGGTGCGTCGCCACGGTCGCGCCCGCGTCGATCGCCTCGACGGTCTGCTCGTACGTCGCGTCCGTGTGGCCGATCGCGGCGATCACGCCGTGCTCGGCGAGGAGGCGTACGGAGTCGATGCCGCCGGGGAGTTCGGTGGCGAGAGTGACCATCTTCGCCGTACCGCGGGCCGCGTCGATCAGCTTGCGCACCTCCGTCGGGTCGGGATCGCGCAGCAGCTCCTCGCTGTGCGCGCCCTTGCGGCAGGGGGAGATGAAGGGGCCCTCGAAGTGGATGCCGGCGAGGTCGCCCTGCTCGACCAGCTCGGACAGGAAGCCCGCGCGGTGGGCGAGGAAGTCCATCTCGCCGGTGACGGTGGAGGCGACGAGGGTGGTCGTGCCGTGCTCGCGGTGGGTCCGTACGCCCCTCAGAACGTCCTCGGCGCTGCCGGAGGTGAAGGAGGCGCCGCCGCCGCCGTGGTTGTGGATGTCGACGAAGCCGGGCACGACCCAGTGACCGGTGAGGTCGAGGGCGGGCGCGTCGGCGCCAGCGGCGCCGGTGATCCTCGCGCCCTCGACGATCACCCGTCCGCTCTCGACGATCCCGGTAGGCAGCACCACCCGGGCGCCCGTGAGAACCATGCGGTCGGCCATTAGGCGGTTACCTCCGAGTCGGTGGCGAGCAGATCCCAGGCGAGCAGTCCCGCGCCGAGGCATCCGGCGGTGTCCCCGAGGGCTGCCGGGACGATGGCGGGCAGCTTCTGGAACGTGACGCGCTCCTCGACCGCGGCCCGCAGCGGTGTGAACAAGGTTTCCCCCGCCTCGGCGAGACCGCCACCGATGATCAGTGTGCGGGGGTCCAGCAGGGTGAGCGCGGTGACGAGCCCGGCGGCGAGCGCGTCGACGGCGTCGAGCCAGACCTCCCGGGCGCGGGCGTCGCCGGACTCGACGGCCTTCGCGCAGTCGGCGGCGTCGGCGTCCGGGTCGCCGCTTGCCGTCGCCCACGCGCGGGTGACTGCGGCGGCGGAGGCGAGGGTCTCCAGGCAGCCGCGCTGGCCGCAGCCGCAGGCGGGGCCGTCGGGGCGGACGACGATGTGCCCGATCTCGCCGGCGTATCCGTGGGCCCCGGCCTCGATCCGACCGGCGATGCCGATGGCTCCGGCGATCCCGGTGCCCAGCGGCACGAACAGGAACCGGTCGGCGCCCTTGCCCGCGCCGATCCGCCCCTCGGCGAGGCCGCCGGTACGGACGTCGTGCCCGAGGGCGACGGGGGCGCCGAGCCGCTCGCGCAGGAGGTCGCGCAGTGGTACGTCGCGCCACCCGAGGTTGGCGGCGTACACGGCGATCCCGTTCTCGGCGTCGACGATGCCGGGGACGGCGACGCCGGCGGCGAGGGCGCTGTGGCCGAGGTGCTCCTGGCCGTACGCGCGTAGCTCGCCGGCGAAGCCGAGGATGGACTCGACGACGGCGTCGGGCCCGCGCTCGCGCGCGGTGGCGCGACGGGCCTCGTGCAGCAGGGTGCCGTCGGGGGCGACGAGGGCGGCCTTCATGCCGGTGCCGCCCACATCGAGGGCGATGACGTGTCTCACGTGGACAGTCTGGCGGGTGGACGGTGGAAAGGTCTAGTCCACTACTCCGGATTGTTGCGCGCCCATACAAACGGCGGAACGGGTTGTCCCCCACCCCGCCCCTTCCCGAACCTGGGGGCTGCGCCCCCAGACCCGTTGGGGGAAGGGGACCGGGGGCTGACGCCCCCACACCCCGAAGCTCCAGCGGCTCCGCCGCGGAGAGAGCCCGGCATTGCCCGGGACTCCGTCGGCTTCGCCGCGGAGCGGAACATGCGGGCCCGCCCGCACCCCCTCGCGGCAGCTCCGCGCCGCACGCGGGACTCCGGCGGCTTCGCCGCAGAACGAGACGCGGGGCTCGCGCCCCGCGCCCCGCGGGCAGGGTGTCCGTGTGGAGTCCGTGGCCGCCTGGCGGGCCCGCGCCAGGGTCGTCCGCGCGTTTCCAGCGGCCGTGGTGAGCGTGGGCCAGGGGGCGAGGGCGAACCCTCGCGCACCGCAGCCCGTGCGTGGGGAGGGGCCGTGCAGGGTCGTCCCCGCGTTTCCAGCGTCCGTGGTGAGCGTGGGCCAGGGGGCGTTGGTGGTTGCTCTCCGGTGGGTGGTTTCGCGGGCGAACCCCCGATTGGCGGCCAACACCCGGTGATCAATACGGACGGCCTCATCGCCGCCGACGCCGAGGAGTCGAGCCCGACGGGGCCTGTACCGCGTTCGTGGCCACCGTGGGCCAGGGGGCGTTGGTGGTTGCTGCCCGTGGGTGGTTTCGCGGGCGAACCCCCGCGCCCCGCAGCCCCTGGGCCCGGGCAGGGGCCGTGCAGGGTCGTCCCCGCAGGCGATTGGCGGCCAGCACCGGGTGACCAGTGCGGACGCCTCATTGCCGCCGACGCCGAGGAGTCGAGCCCGTAGGGGCCCGGAACCCGCACTCCACGGCACCGGGCCCCACCGGACCCCGAGGCCCGCGCCCCGCGGCACCGGGCGCCACCGGACCGCCCAGGCCCGCGCCCCGCGGGGGGCCCCGCACCCCGGACCGCCCAGGCCCGCGCCCCGCGGCACCGGCGCACCCCGAACCCCGTCAGCCCAGAATCACGCTCCGCGTCAGATTCCTCGGCCTGTCCGGGTCGAAGCCCTTCGACTCCGCCAGTGTCACCGCCAGCCGCTGCGCGCGGATCAGGTCGGCCAGGGGGTCCGTCTCCTGGCGGGCCACCAGCGTGCCGCCCACTCGGGACACGTCCAGCGACAGGCCCTCCGGGAGCGGGCCGAAGACCCAGGTCACGCGGCCGGGGCCGGTGATGGAGATCGGGCCGTGGCGGTATTCCATCGCGGGGTACGACTCCGTCCACGCGCCCGCCGCCTCGCGCATCTTCAGGCCCGCCTCCAGCGCCAGCCCGTACGTCCAGCCGCGGCCCAGGAACGTCCACTGCTCCGCGCCCACCACCGCCTCGGGCAGCGGCTCCGTGATCGCCAGCTCCGCGTCGACCGCCGCCTCGGTGACCGACTTCACGCCGAGGATGTCACCCAGACCCGCCCGCAGGAAGGCGAGCGCCGTCGTGGCGAAACGGGTCTGGACGACCGACTCCTCGTCCGCCCAGTCCAGCACCGCCACGTCGTCCGCCGCGTCCATGACCGGGGTCTTGGGGTCCGCGGTCAGTGCGAGCGTCGGGACCTTGCCGCGCAGCGCGGTCAGCAGGTCGAGGACCTCCGTCGTCGTGCCCGAGCGGGTGATCGCGACGACACGGTCGTAGGTCCGCCCCGCCGGGAACTCCGAGGAGGCGAACGCGTCGGTCTCGCCCTGCCCCGCCGCCTCCCGCAGCGCCGCGTACGCGATCGCCATGAACCAGGACGTACCGCACCCGGTGACGGCGACCCGCTCGCCCGGCTGTGGCAGTCCTGGGAAGGCGGCCGCGGCCTTCGCCGCTCGGCGCCAGCAGGCGGGCTGGGTGGCAATCTCTGCTGCGGTACGGGACATGCGACTGGGCTCCTCGCGACGTACGCGTAAGTCGGGACCGGCATCGACCACTTCGTGCCAAGGGACGTGCTTAGCAGCCCGCGGCGTACCCGGGCAATGCCCGCACGCCTTGGGACAGACGTTGCGGAAGCGATACCGATTGGAGTAGACCTCATCCCCCGGACAGTGGAAAATCGCAGCCCATCTCAACAGGACGTCACGGGGGACCGACTGGGACAAGACGGGCAAACAAACAGCAGAGGGTGGGGGAAGAGCTGTGCATCAGCGCTTCTTGGGTCTGACCGCGGCACTCGCCGCACTGGGCATGACGGTGGCCCTCGCGGGCTGTGGCACCTCCAGCGGTTCCGGCGACGTCACCCTCAAGCTGGTTGCGGCGGACTACGACGTCTCCGGCGGCCAGAGCAGCAAGAAGTACTGGGCCGACCTCGCCGCCGAGTTCGAGAAGACGAACCCCGGCATCAAGATCGATGTCCGCATAGAGTCCTGGAACGACATCGACCGCAAGGTCGGCGAGATGGTCAAGGCCGGCAAGGCCCCCGACATCGCCCAGATCGGCGCGTACGCCGACTACGCCGCGGCCGACAAGCTGTACTCCGCCGACCAGTTGCTCTCCATACCCGTGCAGTCCAACTTCCTCCAACCGCTCACCGACGCCGGCGAGATGAAGCGCGTGCAGTACGGACTGCCGTTCGTCGCCTCCACCCGGCTGCTCTTCTACAACAAGAAGCTCTTCAAAGAGGCCGGGATCAAGAACGACCCCAAGACCTGGGACGACCTCGTCGAGGACGCGGAGAAGCTGAAGGACAACACCGACGCGAAGTACCCCTTCGCGCTGCCGCTGGGGCCGGAGGAAGCTCAGGCCGAGACCATGATGTGGCTGCTCAGCGGCGGTGACGGGTACACCGACACCAGCGGCAACTACGGCATCGACTCCGAGCAGAACATCGCCACCTTCGCCTGGCTGAAGACGAAGCTGGTCGACAAGAAGCTGACCGGCCCTGTCGCCCCCGGCAAGCTGAACCGCAAGGACGCCTTCGCCGCCTTCACGCGCGGCGAGGTCGGCATGCTCAACGGCCACCCGTCCCTGATGCAGGCGGCCGAGGCGGCCAACATCGACGTCGGCAAGGTGGCCCTGCCCGGCACCAGCGGCAAGCCCAAGGCGGCGATGGGCGTCGCCGACTGGATCATGGGCTTCAAGCAGAACGGCCACCGCGCCGAGATCGGCAAGTTCCTGGACTTTGTCTTCAGCGACAAGAACGTCCTCGACTTCGCGGGCCAGAACGACCTGCTGCCGGTGACGGTCTCGGCGTCCGAGGCGATGGCCGCCGACCCCGAGCACAAGGACCTCAAGGCGTTCCTGGAGGAGCTGCCCACCTCGGTGCTTCCGCCGGTCGGCAAGACCTCGTGGGCGGCCGTGAGCGAGAACATCAAGAAGAACATCGGCAAGGCCGTGGAGCCCGGCGCCAGCCCGGCGGCAGTCCTCGGCCGCATAGGCCGCGCCGCCTCCGTCGCCGAGAACGCCGAGTAGTCCAGAGACCGCATCGACCGGCCGCAGATATGTTGGATCGTATGACCGACGACCAGACGCTCTCCGAGCGCGACCGCGCCGTTCTGGCCATGGAGCACCGCTCCTGGCCGGGACCCGGCGCCAAGGAGCGCGCCATCAGGGAGCAGCTCGGGATCTCCCCGGTTCGCTACTACCAGCTGCTCAACGCCCTCATCGACGACGAGCGCGCCCTCGCCCACGACCCCGTCACGGTCAACCGTCTCCGCCGAGTCAGGGACGACAGACGAAGTCGCCGATAGGGTCGGAGGCATGGGCAGCTCCCCGTACGCGCATTCCCTGCCGACGCCGTCCACCCCCGCCGGCCGTGACGGTCTCGCCGCGATTCTGGGCCGGCCGCACAAAACCGTCGTCGGCCTCGACTTCGACGGCACTCTCGCCGAGATCGTGCCCGACCCCGAACAGGCCCGAGCCCACCCCGGCACCGTCCCCGCGCTCGCCGCGCTCGCGCCACGTGTGGCGTCCGTCGCCGTGATCACCGGACGCCCGGCGGGCGTTGCCGTACGGTACGGCGGCTTCGCCGGAGTGCCGGGCCTGGACCACCTCGTGGTCCTCGGGCACTACGGCGCCGAGCGCTGGGACGCCGTGTCCGGCACGGTCAAAACCCCGGCTGCGCACCCCGGCGTCGCGGCCGCCCGCGCCGAACTGCCCGGTTTCCTCGACGACATCGGAGCCTGGCGCGGCGCCTGGATCGAGGAGAAGGGCCAGGCCGTCGCTGTCCACACGCGCCGCGCCGCCGACCCGCAGGCGGCTTTCGACGCCCTGCGCGACCCTCTCGGCGAGCTCGCCGCCCGGCACGGACTGATCGTCGAGCCGGGCCGCATGGTCCTGGAACTGCGCCCGCCGGGCATGGACAAGGGCGTGGCGCTGGCCGAGTACGTACGCGAAGTGGAGGCCGAAGCGGTCCTGTACGCCGGGGACGACCTCGGCGATCTGCCCGCCTTCGCCGCCGTGGAGAAGCTCCGCTCGGACGGCATTCCCGGCCTGCTGGTGTGCAGCGGCAGCGCGGAGGTGCCGGAGGTCGCGGACCGCGCGGACCTGCTGCTGCCGGGTCCGGCGGCCGTCGTCGAATTCCTAGGAGCCCTCGCGCAGCGCCTGTAGCTGGTCGAGGAACCACTGCTGCGGCGGCAGCGCGGTCGCCGCGGCCGCCAGCCGCTTGGTGCGCCGGGCCCGTTCGTCGTGGGGCATCGTCAGCGCCTCGTGCAGCGCGTCGGCGGTGCCCGTCACGTCGTACGGATTGACCGTGACCGCGTCCTCACCCAGCTCCTCGTGCGCCCCCGCCTCGCGCGACAGCACCAGCGCGCAGCCGTCGTCCGAGACGACCGGGATCTCCTTGGCGACCAGGTTCATACCGTCCCGGATCGGGTTGACGAGGGCGACGTCCGCGAGCCGGTAAGCGGCCAGGGAGCGGGCGAAGTCGTCCTTCACATGGAGGACGACCGGGCTCCAAGTCGCCGTCCCGTAGGTGGAGTTGATCTCGTCGGCGACGCGCTGGACCTGCGCCGTGTAGTCGCGGTAAACGGCCAGATCCTGCCGCGAGGGGTAGGCGAAGGCGACATGGACGACCCGCTCGCGCCACTCGGGCCTGGTGTCCAGGAGGTGCCGGTAGGCGAGCAGCCCGCGCACGATGTTCTTGGACAACTCGGTACGGTCCACGCGCACGATCGTCCTGCGCCCCGGGCCGACCTGTTCGCGCAGCGCGGCCAGCCGTTCCTCCACATCGGGCCGGTGCGCACGCTCCCGCAGGAATTCCGCGTCCGCGCCGAGGCCGTGCACTCCGATCCGCGTGCCGGAGGGGATGCCGGGGCCCAGCACGGTGTGGCAGCAGTCGGTGAAGGCCTCGGCCCAGCGGTGGGTGAGGAAGGCGGCCCGGTCGGCGCCGAGGATGCCGCCGAGCAACTGGGCCGCGATGTCGTCGGGCAGCATCCGGAAGTAGTCGACGGGGGCCCACGGCGTGTGCGAGAAGTGGCCGATGCGCAGGTCCGGGCGGTGGGCGCGGAGCATCCGGGGCACCAGCGCCAGGTGGTAGTCCTGCACCAGAACGGCCGCGCCCGGCGCGGCCGCCTCGGCCAGCGCATCGGCGAAGGCGTGGTTGTACGCCTCGTAGGAGGCCCACTGGCGGCGGAACTCCGCGTCGAAGACCGGCTCCAGCGGCGTCTGGTAGAGCATGTGGTGGACGAACCACAGCACGGAGTTCGCGATCCCGTTGTACGCGTCGGCGAACACCCCGGCGTCGATGTCGAGCATCCGCACCCCGGGCTCGGCCACCCCGCGCCGGACCGCCTCGCGATCGCCGTCGCCGAGAGCGGCGCACACCCACACCGAGTCCGACTCGGAGTCGATCGCCGACAGGCCGGAGACCACGCCGCCTCCGCCCCGGCGGGCGTCCAGCGAACCGTCCTGCTGACGTGTGTATGTGACCGGGCCGCGGTTCGAGGCGACTAGGACCTGGGCGGCAGGCTGCTCGGAGACCATGTGCCGAAACCTAGCCCTTCCGGTAAACCCTCAAACGTGCGTACGGCCGGACTGCGCCACTAGGCCCTGTCCGGCCGATCTTGCCGGGCTCGATCGACCGGACAGGACCTAGGCGCGCCACCCGGTGTGCCACTCTGCGTGCTCATGCCGCGCGCCGCGCCGCGTACTCGCCGATCTCGCGCATCGGAGGCCGCTCCTGCGTGTCCACCGCATGCGTCCGGGGTACGAAGCCCTCCTCGGCCCGCTCGAACTGTGTGAGCGCAGGCCGCACCAAATGGCCCCTGGACAGGCGCAGTTGGGCGGTCCGGTAGATCGCCGCGGCCATCCGGCCCAGCGCCTGACCGTCCTGGTGGCGGTGCTTGCGCGAGCCGACGTCCACCTGCGCCAGCGCGTCGAGACCGACGGTGTGCAGCGCGTCGACGAGCAGGCCCAGCTCGACTCCGTAACCCACGGGGAAGGGCAGCCGCTCAAGGAGCGAGCGCCGCACCGCGTACTCCCCGCCCAGCGGCTGCACGAACCCGGCCAGCTGCGGCCAGTGCAGATTCAGCAGCGGCCGCGCCACCAGCTCCGTCACCCGCCCGCCCTGACCTGCTGTCTCGCCGAGCGGCCGGTCGTACATCGCCTTGACGAACTGCACATCGGGGTCGGTCAGCAGCGGTCCCACGATCCCGGAGACGAAATCGGCCGAGAACTCGCGCAGATCCGCGTCGACGAAGCAGACGATGTCGCCGCTGGTGACCATCAGCGAGCGCCACAGCACCTCGCCCTTGCCCTGGACCGCGGGTATCCGGGGCAGGATCGCGTCCCGGTGCACCACGCGCGCGCCGGCCGCCGCGGCCACCTCGCCCGTGCGGTCGCTCGATCCCGAGTCCACGACGACGAGCTCGTCGACGAGCGGCACGGCCTCCATCAGCTCACGCCGGATCACGGAGACGATCTCGCCGACCGTCTCCTCCTCGTCGAGCGCGGGCAGGACGACGCTGATGGTCGTACCGTGCTTGGCGGCCATCAGCCGGCCGAGCGGGCGGTCGGCCGCAGACCAGGAACGCCTGCTCAGCCAGCGTTCCACCTCTTCCAGCACGTGCGCGTCTCCCTCTGACATCGAGATCCTGTGATCCGTCTCGCGGTTCGGACGACTATCTCAACCATGCAGGCCTTCGGTTACAGTCTTGAACAACGCGGATGACCGTCGCATGCCGGGGTCATCGCGCTGACAATCGAATACCGCTCATCCAGAGGGGCAGAGGGAACGGCCCGTTGAAGCCCCGGCAACCCTCCCGCCGACCGCGAGGTCACGGTGGGGAAGGTGCCAATTCCGTCTCGTGGCGAAATGCGTCGCGAGGAAGATGAGGAGAAAGGGCCTCGCCACCATGGCTGTGCAGACTGTCGCAAGCACCACCCCCGTGAATCTCGGTCCCGCCGCGGCGCTCTCGTGCCGCGAGTGCGGAGAGCGTTTCGACCTCGGCCCGATCTTCGCCTGTGCCTCCTGTTTCGGGCCGCTCGAAGTCGCCTACGACCTGCCGGCGGACGACCCCGAGGCGCTGAGGAAGCGGATCGAAGCGGGTCCGAACAACATCTGGCGCTACGCCCCGCTGCTGCCCGTCCCCGCCGACGTGGCCGAGAAGCCGAACATCAACCCCGGCTTCACCAAGCTCGTCAAGGCCGACAACCTCGCCCGTGAGCTGGGCGTCACTGGCGGCCTGTACATCAAGGACGACTCCGGCAACCCGACGCACTCCTTCAAGGACCGTGTCGTCGCGATCGCCGTCGAGGCCGCGCGCGCCTTCGGCTTCACGACGCTCTCCTGCTCCTCCACCGGCAACCTCGCCGGCGCGGTGGGCGCGGCCGCGGCCCGGGCGGGCTTCCGCTCCTGCGTGTTCATCCCGCACGACCTGGAGCAGGGCAAGGTCGTCATGGCCGCGGTGTACGGCGGCGAGCTGGTCGGCATCGAGGGCAACTACGACGACGTCAACCGCTTCTGCTCCGAGCTCATCGGCGACCCGCTGGGCGAGGGCTGGGGCTTCGTCAACGTCAACCTCCGCCCGTACTACGGCGAGGGCTCCAAGACGCTGGCGTACGAGATCTGTGAGCAGCTCGGCTGGCGGCTGCCCGACCAGATCGTCGTCCCGATCGCCTCCGGCTCGCAGCTCACGAAGATCGACAAGGGACTGCAGGAGCTGATCAAGCTCGGCCTCGTTGAGGACAAGCCCTACAAGATCTTCGGCGCGCAGGCCGAGGGCTGCTCTCCGGTGTCGACGGCCTTCAAGGCCGGGCACGATGTCGTACGGCCGCAGAAGCCGAACACCATCGCCAAGTCGCTGGCCATCGGCAACCCCGCCGACGGCCCGTATGTACTGGACATCGCGCGCCGCACGGGCGGTGCGGTCGAGGACGTCAATGACGAGCAGGTCGTCGACGCGATCAAGCTGCTCGCGCGGACCGAGGGCATCTTCGCGGAGACCGCGGGTGGCGTGACCGTGGGCGTGGCGAAGAAACTGATCGAGCAGGGCCTGCTCGATCCGGCGCTCACCACGGTCGTGCTCAACACCGGCGACGGTCTCAAGACCCTTGACGCCGTTGCCCCGACGACCGGCCCCACGGCGACCATCCGCCCGAGCCTCGAGGCGTTCCGCGACGCCGGCCTGGCCCGCTGACTACCTACGGAAGGCAGAACACCATGAGCGTGAACGTCCGCATCCCCACCATTCTCCGTACGTACACGGGCGGTCAGGCCGAGGTCCCGGCGGAGGGCGCGACGCTCTCCGAGGTGATCGCGGACCTGGAGAAGAACCACACGGGCATCGCCGCGCGCGTCCTGGACGACCAGGGCAAGCTGCGCCGTTTCGTGAACGTGTACGTGAACGACGACGACGTCCGTTTCGAGCAGGGTCTCGAGACGGCGACCCCGGACGGTGCGGGCGTTTCGATCATTCCCGCCGTCGCCGGCGGCTGAGCTACCCAGCGTGAGCACCCGCGGCGTCAGCCGCTAATCGACACAGTGCCCCCTCCGCAAGAGAAGCGGAGGGGGCAATTCTGTATGGTTGAGCGCGGTACAGTTGGGGAAGCCCCCTCCGCTGCTTGTGCCGACCGCATATGAGAATGCGCCCTGGCCCATCAAGAAGCAGCCAATGTGTTCGATCGAAATGCACCCTCAAGTGCCATTTGCCGGGCCCGACTTGCCCCGGAATTTCTTGAATTCAGTTCAATCATCCGATCGCGCGTGCCCAGATTTCTCGTCTGATTGACCTGTTGCAGAGGGCAGTTGGGCAGATACATTCAGCCGCGGTCGACGCGTTCCGGCGCACACTCTCCTTCCTGTCGGGAGGGTGAGGTCTGACCCGGGTCCGCGAAGTGCGGTCCTGTGCAAGGGCCAGTAATAGGGGAGTTAGGCATGGCTCAGGGCACCGTCAAGTGGTTCAACGCGGAGAAGGGGTACGGCTTCATCGCGGTCGACGGTGGTGCGGATGTTTTCGTCCACTACAGCGCGATCCAGATGGACGGATACCGCACCCTTGAAGAGGGTCAGCGGGTCGAGTTCGAGATCTCGCAGGGCCAGAAGGGGCCGCAGGCGGACATGGTCAAGCTCGCCGTCTGATCTCGGCGCGATCGGCCACCGACGCACTCACGCGACACACTCACGCACGAAGGGCCCGCATCCTAGGGGGATGCGGGCCCTTCGTGCGTCCCCGGCCGTGTCCACGATGTGTCGGAGCCGCTTGCGCCCACCCGTCGCCCGACCACCACCCCTCATCGAGGCTCTTCGAGCCGCTTGCACTCTCATGTGCCGAGTGCTAATCATTGGCGTTAGCACTCTGCAGGTGAGAGTGACAGCTTAAGGACCGGGTCGGTGAGGCCCGAAGGGTCGGCGGGGCAAGGAACCGCACGGCTCTCAGGCCGTCCGTCGCGGGCGCCAGCGCGGTCCGGAGAATCCACCCCAGTCCGGGAGGACCACTTCACATGGCCAAGATCATCGCGTTCGACGAGGAGGCACGGCGCGGTCTCGAGCGCGGGATGAACCAGCTCGCCGACGCCGTCAAGGTCACCCTTGGCCCCAAGGGCCGCAACGTCGTCCTCGAGAAGAAGTGGGGCGCCCCCACGATCACCAACGATGGTGTATCCATCGCCAAGGAGATCGAGCTCGAGGACCCGTACGAGAAGATCGGCGCCGAGCTGGTCAAGGAAGTCGCCAAGAAGACGGACGACGTCGCCGGTGACGGTACGACCACCGCGACCGTTCTCGCCCAGGCGCTCGTCCGCGAGGGCCTGCGCAACGTGGCGGCCGGCGCCAACCCGATGGCCCTCAAGCGCGGCATCGAGAAGGCCGTCGAGGCCGTCTCCGGCGCCCTGCTGGAGCAGGCCAAGGACGTGGAGACCAAGGAGCAGATCGCTTCGACGGCCTCCATCTCCGCCGCCGACACCCAGATCGGCGAGCTCATTGCCGAGGCGATGGACAAGGTCGGCAAGGAAGGCGTCATCACCGTCGAGGAGTCCCAGACCTTCGGTCTGGAGCTGGAACTCACCGAGGGTATGCGCTTCGACAAGGGCTACATCTCGGCGTACTTCGCCACCGACATGGAGCGTATGGAGGCGTCGCTCGACGACCCGTACATCCTGATCGTCAACTCCAAGGTCAGCAACGTGAAGGACCTCCTTCCGCTGCTGGAGAAGGTCATGCAGTCCGGCAAGCCGCTGCTGATCATCGCCGAGGACGTCGAGGGCGAGGCCCTGTCCACGCTCGTCGTGAACAAGATCCGTGGCACCTTCAAGTCCGTCGCCGTCAAGGCTCCGGGCTTTGGCGACCGCCGCAAGGCGATGCTGAACGACATCGCCATCCTCACGGGCGGCACGGTCATCTCCGAGGAGGTCGGTCTCAAGCTCGAGAACGCCGGCCTGGACCTGCTGGGCCGCGCCCGCAAGGTCGTCATCACCAAGGACGAGACCACGATCGTCGACGGCTCCGGTGAGAGCGACCAGGTCGCCGGTCGCGTCAACCAGATCCGTGCCGAGATCGAGAACTCCGACTCGGACTACGACCGTGAGAAGCTCCAGGAGCGCCTCGCGAAGCTGGCCGGCGGCGTGGCCGTCATCAAGGCCGGTGCCGCGACCGAGGTGGAGCTCAAGGAGCGCAAGCACCGCATCGAGGACGCCGTTCGCAACGCGAAGGCGGCCGTCGAGGAGGGCATCGTCGCCGGTGGTGGCGTGGCTCTGCTCCAGGCTTCCTCGGTCTTCGAGAAGCTCGACCTCGAGGGTGACGAGGCGACCGGCGCCAACGCCGTGAAGCTCGCGCTGGAGGCCCCGCTCAAGCAGATCGCCGTCAACGGTGGTCTCGAGGGCGGCGTCGTGGTCGAGAAGGTGCGCAACCTGGCTGTCGGCCACGGTCTGAACGCCGCGACCGGCGAGTACGTCGACATGATCGCCGAGGGCATCATCGACCCCGCGAAGGTGACCCGCTCTGCCCTGCAGAACGCGGCCTCCATCGCGGCGCTGTTCCTGACCACCGAGGCCGTCATCGCCGACAAGCCGGAGAAGGCGGGCGCCGCCGCTCCGGGCGGCATGCCGGGCGGTGACATGGACTTCTGAGCCTGACGGCTCGGACCCGGTCCTGACCGAGGGCGGTACCCCCACTCCCAGGGGGGTACCGCCCTCGGGCGTTTCAGGATCCCGGCCCGGGGAGGGCTGGGGCGTGTTTGAGAAGTCTCTCCCCCAGAGCTTCGCCTGGGAGGTACCCCCACCCCGCGACGCCTGGCACGCGCACTCGCGGTGTTGTCGGAGTCGCCCAAGTACGTCCAGTACGAGGGCGATCTCCCCCAGACTTCGTCCGGGGGTGCCCCCACCGCCTTGCGACTGCACGCACCAGACGCCGCGGGGCCCGCCCTTCGGGCGGACGGCGCTACTTCCAAAACACGCCCCAGCCGGGTTTGTGTTATCCGATCGGCGCCGACGGGTCTCCTCGGGGGCAGGACCCTGAGCGACGGGGTCGAACAGGCAATGGGCGAGGGCACGTATGCACAGGGACGACAGGTACCGTCCGGAACTGGTGACGGATGCGAGGGCGGGGGACCAGCAGGCCCGCGAGCGGTTGGTCGCCGACTACCTTCCCCTTGTCTACAACATCGTCGGCCGGGCACTGGACGGCCATGCGGACGTCGACGACGTGGTGCAGGAGACCATGTTCCGCGCGCTCGACGGACTCGGCGGGCTGCGCGACCCCTCCCGTTTCCGCTCCTGGCTGGTCGCGATCGCGATGAATCAGATACGCCGGCGCTGGACGCTCCAGCAGCAGACGGCGACAGCACCGCTGGACCGCGTGGCGGAGACCGCCGACCCGACTGGTGACTTCGTGGATCTCACCATCCTGCGGCTGGGGCTGTCCGGCCAGCGCCGCGAGGTCGCCGAGGCGACCCGCTGGCTCGACGAGAGCGATCGTGAACTGCTGGCCCTGTGGTGGCAGGAGGCCGCGGGACAACTGAGCCGTGCCGAGCTGGCCGAGGCGCTGGGCGTCACTCCGCAGCACGCCGCGGTCCGCATCCAGCGGATGAAGACCCAGCTGGAACTGGGCCGCGTCGTCGCCCGTGCGCTGGCCACCGAGCCGTGCTGCTCCGAATTGGCCGATGTCACCGCGGCCTGGGACGGACAGCCCTCGCCGGTGTGGCGCAAGCGGATCGCCAGGCATGTTCGCGGGTGCGCCGGCTGCTCGGGGCACTGGTCGGAGCTCGTACCCGCAGAGGGACTGCTGGCCGGCATGGCGATGGTGGTCCCGCGCGACGGCTACCCTCCCGTTCCGCACGGCCAGTTCGGGGCGGCCGGCCACGGGGACTTCGCCGGGACGGGGCAGCCCGGGGACCCGACCGCCGCAGCAGGCGGAGGGCTGAAAGTACCCGCTGTGGCGGCGGCGGTAGGCGGGGTCGTGGTCGCCGGACTCCTCCTCGCCCTGGTGTGGCCCACGGCGAAGACCCCGGCCGACCCGGCCCCGGTGGCGGCTCCGCCCTCTGCCACGGCCCCGAAACCCACCCGCAGCCCCAGTCCGACACCCACGCCGACCCCCACCGCCTCACCCGTCCCGAAGCCCCCGAAGCCCCCCAAGCCGTCCCCGTCCGCGGCGAGCCTTGAGGAACGCCTCACCGCCCTGGTCAACTCCCGGCGTGCCGAGGCCGGCTGCGCGCCGCTGCGGATCGATCCGCGACTCAGCGCCGCGGCCCGCAAGCACGCCAAGGACATGGTGGCGCGTGGCTACTTCGACCATGCCGACCTGGAGGGACGCCATGCCGACGCGCGGATCTCGGCAGCCGGATACGAAGTGGGCCCGTGGGCCGAGAATCTGGACCAGGGTCCCGGCGAACCCGCGACGGTGGTCGGTGACTGGATGGACGGCTCGATCCATCAGGACAACATGCTCGACTGCCGGTACCGGGACACCGGCGTGGCTGCCGTACCCGGTCCCGACGGGACGGTGTGGGTCCAGAACCTCGCCGCGCCGGCCTGAGCCCGCACCGTCCGTCAGGGTGCTTAGGTCCTGTCCGGTCAGCCGCCGAAGTTCTGTACCCACCAGGTGCCGTTCGCGCTGAAGTTCACGCCGACGCCGAGATCCTTGAACCCGCAGTCCAGTATGTTCTCGCGGTGCCCGGGGCTGTCCATCCAGTCACGCATCGCGGAGACCGGGTCCTTCGGTCCTTTGTGTATGTTCTCCCCCCACTTGCCTGCGGGATAGCCGGCGGTCTTCATCCGGTCGTCGGCATGCCGCCCCTCCGGGCTGACGTGCTCGTAGTAGTTGCGGGCTGCCATGTCGTCGGCGTGCGCCTGGGCGGCGGCCTGAACCCGGCGGTCGACGCGCAGGGGCGAGCAACCGGCCTTGGCGCGTTCGGCGTTGACCAGGGCGGCGATCCGCTGGACGTAGTCGGCGGCCTTGCCGGTTGCGGGGGTTCCCGCGGCGGGGGCGCCCGCGCCCGCACGGGCCGGGGCGGACTGCTGCCTGCGCTGCGCGGGAGCGGTCCTTGGCCCGGCCGTGCGGCGGGCCGCGGCGCTGGGCTTGGCGGTAGGGCCCTTTGTCTTACGGGAAGTTGCGGAAGGAACGGCGGACGGCGGGACGGATGCCGTGGGCGTGGGCGAAGCCTTCGAGACGCCGCCGACGGAGGCATCCGCCGGCGCCTGCTGCACGGAGGCTGCGGCCCGGGTACTGGCGGAGTCTTCGTCACTGCCGCTCAGGGCGAAGACTCCGCCCGCGACGACCGCGACCGCGACGGTGCCGGCCACCGCGATTGCGGCCACCGGTCGACCGCCTGCCCTGCCCCGACGCCCGTGGCGCCCCGCGCCCGCTCTCCGTCGTCCGCCCCGGCCCTCGCGGGTGCTGTCGCGGCCGGTCGCCGGGTCCAGGAACCGGGTGTCCTCGTCTCGGTGGTGCATGGAGTCTCCGCTCTCATCCGTACTCCGCCGGTCGGTCCGGCATAGGGGAGAGCGGCTGAGGACGACGCCATAACGGTTTCTGAGAAACGCCTGGCGGTGGCGCACACCCCAGTTGCCGGCCGGCGTGCGCTTTCGTGGTGGTTTCGGCAAGACGCCGTCACCAATCTGTGAAGGTCGTACGGGAAGCTCGTGCTCTGTCAGCGCACTCGCGCTTCTCAATCGGGGGGACATCAGATGAGGACCAACGTTCGCAGAGCCGCCGTCGCGCTCGCCGCCGTATCGGCACTGGCCCTGACGGCCTGTGAGCCCGCAGCCGAGGGTTCGGGAGGGAAGCCGAGCGGAGCCGACAAGGCGACCGCCGGCCCGTCGAAGCCCGTGACCCCGGCGAAGCCGGCAACCCCGTCCAAGTCCCCGGGCAAGGGCGCCTCCGGCGGCGATGGCGGTTCGTCGGCGGACCCCGACTACGCCGTCTTTCCGTGCAGCACGTACGACGTGACGTTCATCGCGACCCTGGCGGAGCCCACGACCAGCAGCTACCTGCTGAAGATCACCAACAAGAGCGGCAAGCCGTGCAAGGTGCTGGGCCACCCGATCGTGACCTTCGGCGACCTGGACGGCGCGGCGACGGAGCGCGGAAAGGCCCCAGGCATCGCGGACGCGATCAGGCTCAAGCCCGGCGAGTCGGCCTACGCCGGGCTCATGGGCGGCGCCAACGACGGCAAGGGCAAGACCGTCAACTCGATCGCCATGACCATGAACACCGAGTCCGACCTGGAGCAGAAGCCGCTCAAGGCGTCGACTCCCGGCCTGTACGTGTCGCCCGACAAGAACTCCGTGACTGCCTGGATGAGCAACGCGGAGGACGCGCTCAGCCTGTAGGCGGCTCAGGAGGAGGGCGTCCCAGAGGGCGGCCCCCCCCGAGGTGGGGTGCCGCCCTCGGCTGTCGGTATGGCCTCAGCGGACGTCGACGAAGTCGGCCACCGCCGTGCTGTTGAAATGCGCGGTGTCCCCGGCGTAGCGGATCACCCACGAACCGTCCTTGCCCGCCTTGCCCTTGAGCGTGGCCCGGCCCTTGGAGTCCGTCTTGCCCGAGGCGACCAGGGACCAGGTCTTGTAGCCCTTCGCCAGGAAGTAGAGCTTCACGGGCTGCGACGCGTACGCCTTCCACCCGCCGGCGCTCTGCTGGAGCACGCCCGTGACAGTGACCGTGGCGCCCTTCGCCACCGGCTCGGGTGAGGCGTTCACAGATACCACGCGGGTCTGGGTGCGGCTGAGCCGGACGACCGGGCCGAAGCTCTCGGTGAAGTTGTCACTGAGCACGTGGTGCACCCGGTAGTAACCGCCGGTCGTGGTGCCCGTGTTCAGCGTCATCGCCTGGTAGTAGTAGGACGCCTTCGTGACGGCGACCTTCTTCCAGCCCGTCCTGCCGTCCGCCGAGAAGTCGAGCTGGACCGGCTCGTAGTCGAAGCGGTCTTCCCGGTCGTAGGTGTTCCGGAAGGTGCCCGTGACCGTCACCTTGCCGTCTGCCGCGAGCTTGGAGACCACCTTGTCGATCCGTGACTCGGCGGGCAGCGCGAGCGGCCCGGAGACGTGCCCGGTGACGTAGAACTCGGCGGCCTCCGCGACCCAGCCGCTCAGCCGGATGCCGGGCGTGCCGGTCAGCTTCGCGGTGAAGCGGCCGTCGGTGTCCGTGGTGACCGTCTCGCCCCACGCGGTGCCACGCCCGTCGTTGCCGAGGCTGACGCGGACCGAGGTGCCGGGCACCGCGACCCCCTCATGCGTCGCCCGGCCGGTGACCGTGACCGTCTCGCCCGGCAGGGCGCGGGTCTTGTCCGCCTGGGCGGTCAGTTCGACCTTGTACGGGGTGATGGAGGGACGCTCGTACTCGTATGCCGAGCCGCGCGCCACCTCGCTGTCCTCGGTGTACCGGGCCTCGAAGCTCGCCCAGTTCTCCATACCGAACTCGGGGCTCGCGACCTCGCCCGTTTCACCGGTGACCGCGTTCAGCGTCGTGTCCCGCTCCGGCTTGGCGTTGTCGTACTTACGGGTGAAGCTCACCTCACGGCTGGCCAGCGGGACGGTGTCGCCGCTGCCCGGCTGCACGCCCACGAGCCGCGTCGTCATCCGCAGGGAACGGTCCTCGCGGCTGGTCTGCGCGTCCGGGTGCATCTCCGTGAACTGCGGCCGCAGCGTGAAGTCGAGGACGCCGGCGTCCTGGCGGGTGGTCGTGCCGCCCTTGCTGTCGGTGGCGGTCACATCGATCGAGTACCGTCCGATCGCCGGGACGGTCCCACCGTCCTCGGCCAGCTTGAGCACCGCGCTCTCGGGCACCTGGAACCGGCCCTTGGGCCAGGACAGTTCGGTCAGGCTCGGTACCTCGGCGACGACGGTCTGCCCGCTGCGCACCTTCGCGGACACGGAAACGATGTCCGCTCCCGCGGTATCGGTCCAGGCGGTCACAGCGAACAGCCCGCGCTCGGTGTCGAGGGTGCCGGCCGGGCCGATGCCGACCGGGGAGGCTTCCTCGGCGAAGGCGGCCGGAGCGATGGGGAGCACGGAGACGGACAGCGCCGCGACCGCGGTGAGCAGGGTGAGCGTGCGCTTGGGCACGAGGGTCTCCCGTCGGGAAGTGCGGCGGTCAGCGGACATCGACGTACTTCGCCTTCGTCTCGCTGTAGAAGTGCTTGGCGTCCGGCTGCAGGACCACGGCCCAGCTGCCGTCCTGGTAACCGATGCCTCTGAGGCTGTACTTGCCGCTCGTACCGGTGGAGCCCTTGGTCACCCAGTACCACTTGGTGTCGCCCTTGGGCTTGAAGACCAGCATCACCTGGGCGCCCTTGTAGCTCTGCCACCTGCCGCCCGTGTAGTGCTGGAGCGTGCCCGACGCGGTGAACCTGGCGTTCTTGGCCGGGCGCGTGGGGGTGACGGAGAAGGACGTGAAGCGGGTCAGGACCCGGGTCAGGTGGACCGGTGTGCTGGTCTGCGCGAGGAAGGTGTCGGTCTCGTCGTGTGCGACGCGGTAGTACGCGTTGACGAAGCCGTAGCTCTCGATGGTGAAGGGGCAGTAGCCCGCATTGCCGTTCCCGGCGACGACCGTGCGCAGGTTGGCCCACTTCTTGCCGTCCGCCGAGTACTGCAGGGTCAGGCGCTCGTCCCAGCACCAGTCGGCTGTCAGCCGGCCGCTCGCCCTGACCTTCCCGTACGGGTCGAGCGTGATCTTGACGTTGGTGTACGTGAACGGCTTCGGGACCGCGACGTCACCGCGGTCGTACGGCAGATCGGTGTAGTAGACGCTGGGCTTGAGGTACGTGTGGAGGCTGGTCGAGTACTCCGCCTTCGCCGGGTACGTGAACGAGCCGTCCGCGCGCACCGTGGAGCTGCCCCAGACCGGGCCGGTCTCGTGGTGCCAGGTGTCCGGCTCCCGCGGGGTCGAGATGACGGTCGCGCCGGTGAACGGCTGCCAGCCGCCCGCGGTCAGGCGCTCGGCACGTCCGGTGACCGTGACGGCATCCCCTTTGTGGACCCGCCTCTTGTCGAGGTCGGCGGAGATCCGGTACTTCGTCTTGGAGACCGGCAGTTCGGGGACCGGGAAGCCCTCGTCCGGGTCGGTGCCGGGGGCCGCCTCGACGGTGGCTTCGCCGCCGCGCACCGACGCGCCCGGGGTGAGGGGCAGCGAGAAGCCGCCCTCGGCGCCGGTGACGGCCGCCGTCTTCGGGAGATCGGTCCAGTCGGTGCCGTACAGACGGAAGTTGACCTTGATCTTCGTCCCCTCGGGCGCGGGTGTGCGCAGGCCGGTGGACGGGTCGAGGGTGGTCGCGGTGCCGGTCAGCACGGTGTCGCGGTGGTCGTAGTCGGTGGATTCACGGTCGAAGGCGAGGCGGGACACGCCGGTGTGCGGCTTGTAGCTGAGCCTGCCGTCGCCCGCCCAGTGCTGCACCGTTCCCCCGGGCATGCGGTAGTCCACCGTCACCGGGTAGTCGCCGAACGCGGTTCCCTCGGGCAGCCGCAGTGGCTGTTCGGTGGCCCAGCCGCCGGGCTTGCCACCGCTGTGGTCGTGCCAGGAAAGCTTGTCGGTGGAGATGAGCGGCGCGGCGTCGGGCTGTGCGCCGGGAGCGAGCACATTGACCTTCACCCACAGGGCGTTGAACGGAAGGCCGATATCGAGCCGGCCGTCGTCGAAGGTGTCGGTACGGGTGACCGGCACCTCGGCCGCGTCGGCCGCGTACGCGGCGGGCGCTGTCGCCAGGACGGGGAGTGTCAGCCCCGCCGAAAGTGCGAATACGGTCGCCGCACGCACGGCGGCATGCGGAAACAGGCGCGCTGGGCGCATGAAATGGACCCCCCACAGGTCATGAAGCGGCCGCCGGGATCCGGCGCCGCGAGCGATGCTGAGTGATCGCGTAGGGACGCACCATAACCGGCCGGGCCGCTTGCCTGCCAGAAGAAAAGGTCGTTCTCTTCGGGGAGCATCTCGCCCCCTGGCTGGTCGTTCTGCTGGTGGCGGGCGAGGCGGTGGCGCATCTGCTGTACGCATGGGTGCTGGCGCGACGCAGGAGGTCCGCGGGGACGCTGTGAAGGCCACGATCCCGCGACGGGGGCGGCGGAGCCGCACATCGATTCAGCCCCTGCCCGCCTTTCCCGCCGTGACATTGTGCGGCTCCGCCGGGTGGGGGGCTCCGCCCGAGACCCCGCTCCCCAAACGCCGGAGGGGCTGATTTTCCGCGTTCAGCTCCGCCAGCATCGGTCGCGTAAAGCCGAACCAGTACGTCGCCAGGAAGCCCACCAGGTAACCCACCACCAGCCCGCCCGCATACACCGCCACCGTCTCGCCCACCCCCCTGTTGCCGTCGAGCAACGGGAACAGGGCCCAGCCCGAGGGGCCGATCGCCGTGGAGCCGACCGTGTCGCCGAGCATGTTGAACAGGCCGACGAAGCCGCCGCCGCACGCTCCGCCCACGCAGGCCGTGATGAACGGGCGGCCCAGTGGCAGCGAGACGCCGTAGATCAGCGGCTCGCCGACGCCCAGGAAACCGGCCGGGAGTGCGGACTTGATGGTGGTGCGGATCGAGGTGTTGTGCGGGAGGCGGACGTAGACCGCGGCCGCCGCGCCGACCTGGCCCGCGCCCGCCATCGCGAGGATCGGCAGCAGGACGGTGAAACCCTGCTGCTCGATCAGCGTCGTGTGGATCGGGATCAGCGCCTGGTGCAGGCCGAGCATGACCAGCGGCAGGAACAGGCCGCCGAGGACGAAGCCCGCGCCCGCGCCGCCGTTGGCCAGCAGCCAGTTGGCGAAGCCGCCGATCGCGGTGGAGACCTCACCGGCCACGAACATCAGGCCGAAGATGGTGACCAGTCCTGAGACCAGAACAGTGAGGGTGGGTGTGACCAGGACGTCGAGAGCCTCGGGGACCCAGCGCCTGCACCATTTCTCGACGTACACCGCGAGGACCGCCGCGGCCAGTGCGCCCAGCACTCCGCCCTGGCCGGGGGAGAGCTTCTGGCCGAAGGCCTCGATGTCCGCGATGCCGGGGAAGACGATGATCGCGGCGACCGCGCCGCCGAGCACCGGCGTGCCGCCGAACTCCTTCGCCGTGTTGTAGCCGACGAAGACCGCGATCAGCGACATGAATCCGGCGGCCATGGCGGTGAGAGCGGGGACGACCGCGGGCAGCCATCCCATGTTGGTCATGACGCCGTTCAGCCCGGCGATGATGCCGCAGCCGATGAGTGCCGGGATCAGCGGCACGAAGATGTTCGCGATACGGCGCAGGAAGAGCTTGAACGGGGTGGAGTTCCTGGCCGACCTGGCTGCCTTGATGGCCGCGCCCCGGTCGGCCAGATCCTCCGCGGTCCCCGGCACGGAGGCCACGAGCGCCTCGAACTCCGGAGTGACGCGGGCGACCGTGCCCGGGCCCAGCACGATCTGGTACGTGTCGTCCTCGACCACGCCCAGTACGGCCGGGAGCGCCTTCAGCTCCTCTTCCCGTACGAGGGAGCGGTCGCGCAGACCGAGGCGGAGCCGAGTCATGCAGTGGGCGACGGAGGTGATGTTCCGGGCGCCGCCGACCAGGGGGAGGATGGCGGCGGCGATGGCGCTGTTCTTCTCGTCGGGCATGTGCGTGGGCCCTTGCTGTGGGGGGTGCGGGGGTGCCCGGGGGTGACCGGGGGATGTTCAGTGCATACGAGCCGACTGCAGGGCGGCGCGAAGGTGGCCCTGGCTCTCGGTCAGGAGGCGTGCCGCGGTGGGGCCGTCGACCCCGCCGAGGATGGTGAGGATCGCGTTCTTCACCTCTCCGTCCGTCGCGGCGAGTGCGGCCTCTATCTCCTCGTCGGACGCCCCCGTGGCCAGCGCTACGATCCGCCGCGACCGGGCGCGCAGCTTCTCGTTGGAGGCGCGGACGTCCACCATCAGGTTTCCGTAGGTCTTGCCGAGCCGGATCATGGTGATCGTCGAGATCATGTTGAGGACCAGCTTCTGCGCCGTACCGGCCTTCAACCGGGTTGATCCGGTGAGCAGTTCGGGGCCGACGACGACCTCGATGCCATGGTCGGCGGCCGTGCCGAGCGCGCTGCCCGCGTTGCAGGAGAGGCCGATGGTGAGCGCGCCGCGGGTGCGGGCGTGCTCCACCGCGCCGACGGCGTACGGCGTACGGCCCGATGCGGAGACCCCGACCACCGTGTCGTCGGCGGTCAGCCGCAGCGCGTCCAGGTCGGCGGCGGCCAGTTCCTTGCTGTCCTCGGCGCCTTCGACCGCCGTGACCATGGCGTCGGGTCCGCCCGCTATCAGGCCCACGACCTCGGCCGGGTCGGTGTTGAAGGTGGGCGGGCACTCGCTCGCGTCCAGGACGCCGAGGCGTCCCGCCGTGCCCGCGCCCGCGTAGACGAGCCGGCCGCCGCGGGACATCCGCTCGGCGGTGGCGTCGATGGCGGCGGCGATCCCCGGAAGCAGCGCGGCGACGGCGGCGGGGACGGTCTCGTCCTCGCCGTTCATGATCCGGGCGATTTCGAGCGTGGGCAGCCGGTCGATGTCGGCGAGTTCGGGCCGGAACGCCTCGGTGGTGAGGGCGGCCAGCTCGGCGCGGAGCTCACCGTAGGAGGCGGAATCCCGGGACGGGGAGGACGACCCGGACGACGAGGCGGAGGACGTGGAGGTCATGGAGAGCGGCTCTGCTTTCTCGGTCTGCGTGGGGGGTCGGTGCGCTAGGGAGTGTCTTCAAAGTAGCGTCGTCCGCCCGAAGGGCGGGCCTGGCGGCGTCTGGTGCGTGCGATCGCAGGCCGGAGGATGGGGGTCCCCCCGCCGAAGGCAGGGGGAGAGTCCATGCGGAGCATCGGCGACTGACGACAACGCGGCGAGGGTGCGTGCCAGGCGTCGCCAGGCAGACGGGACTTTGAAGACACGACCTAGGCCGTCTCAGCGGTTGCGCGGGCTGTGCCGGTGGGCCAGGGCCTCGTACGAGGCGGCGAGGGCAGGGGCCGCCGTCTCGTACGTACGTTGTGCGATGCCTATGAACAGGCAGTCGACGACCAGCAGTTGACTCGTACGGGACGACATGGCCGCCGGGCGCAGCTCGCTCTCGCGGGCGGTGGAGGTGGTCAGCACATGGTCGGCGTACTGCGAAACGGGTCCGTCCGGGCGGCCGGTGATCGCGACGGTCGTGGCGCCGCGGTCGAAGGCGACGCGCAGCGGCTCGATGACGTCGCCGGTGGATCCGGAGTGGGTGATCGCGATGGCCACGTCGCCGGAACGCAGCTGCACGGCGTTGGTGACGGCGAGGTGGGGATCGCAGTGGGCGTGCGCGACGAGGCCGATACGCAGCAGTTTCTGCGCCAGGTCCATGCCGACGAGGGAGGACGCGCCGACGCCGTAGATGTCGATCCGCCGGGCGGTCGCCGCGGCGGCGACGGCCGCGCCCAGCTGTACGGTGTCGAGCCCGGCGGCCGTGTCGGCGAGGGTCTGCTGCTCGTCGTACGCGAGCTTGGCGACGACGTCCGCGATGGGGTCGTCGACGGCGATGTCCGCGGTGACGGCGGGGGCGCGGCCCGACTGCTGGTGGGCGGCGAGCCCGGCGAGCGCGAGGCGCAGATCGCGGTATCCGGGGTAGCCGAGGAGGCGCGCGGTGCGGACCACTGTGGCCTCGCTCGTGCCGGTGAGCTCGGCGAGACCGGTGACCGTGAGAGCCGCGCAGCCGGCCGGATCGTCGGCGACGGCTTCGGCCACCCGCTGCATGGAGCGGGTCATGGACGGCGCCAGGGTCCGCACCTTGGCCGCGAGGGCGGCGGGGGCGGGCGGGGCGTCACCGCTGAAAATTTCCTTCACTGGATTGGTCACTCTTGAAAGATATTTTCGGGATTCCGTCGCCGTCAACCCTTCGGGACCCGGCCGGGGAGCTGGGGGACAATGACTGTATGGACGACCCGAACCCCCTGGAGCAGGCCCTGCACGCCGCCCGCGCGCTGGTCCTCGCCGACCTGGCCGCCCGCGATGTGGCCGACGCCGGGGTGGTCTCGCTGGTCGAGGACGCGGTGACACACCGCCGCTGGTGGGTCGAGCAGTGGCCGGACGGCATCGAGTTCCTCCCCGGCCTGGTCGCCCAGGACGTCCAGGACGCCCTCCTGGAGCGGCACGGCCGCTGGCCGCTCTGCCCGGTCTGCAACGCGGGCGACCCGCACGCGCTGGACGTCGAACCGGAACTGGGGCCGGATCCGCACTGGGTCTGCGCGAAGGCGGGCGTCGTCGTCGCGCCGGTCGGCGGCCTTCGGTGACCCTCTACATCGATCCCCCGACCTGGCCGGGCCACGGCCGGATGTGGTCGCACCTGGTCAGCGACGTCTCGCACGAGGAACTGCACGCGTTCGCGGCGTCGATCGGCTGCCCGGCGCGAGCGTTCGAACGGGACCACTACGACGTCCCGTCGCACCGGTACGGGGACGCGGTGGCGGCGGGTGCGGTGGAGGTGTCGAGTCGCGAGGTGGTCGAACTGCTGACGAAGGCGGGGCTGCGCAGGCGGAAGGGGCGGCTCGTGTAAGGGGCCGCCCCGGCGGAGATCAGGCGATGAACTCCGAGGTGTCCAGCTCGGTGCTGAATGGCTCCGGCAACGGGACAGGCTCGCCGAAAGGCTTGCGCAATCCGGTGCGGTACATGCCGTTGCGCGGCTCGGAGAAGAGCGTGACTGACGGCCCGCCCTCGTCGTAACGGTCGATCAGCAGATACAGCGGGACAGCCCCGGACGCGTACGCGCTCAGCTTGGACGACCGATCGTGCGAGGCGTTGCTCTTCGACGTGATCTCCACCGCCAGCGCTGCCTCGGCCGCGGCCAGCGGGGCCTTCTCCTTCTTCTTCGCGCGTTCCGCGAGGAGTTTCTTCGGGACGACGACGAGGTCCGGGATGTAGAGCCGCTCCAGGCGGTAGATGAACAGGCCGAGGGTCTGGTACACCCCCCAGCCCTCGGGGGCGGCGTTGCGCAGCGCCCAGTGCACCTGCTCAGCGATGAGATTGTGTCCGTCGTCCGGCGGCGGCACCAAGGTGATCAGCCCTTCGTCGATCTCGGCGCGCCAACCCTCTGGCACGTCCAGCTCCTGCCACGTGCTCAGCAGGTAGTCCCACGACGGCATGTCTTCCTCCGACAGCTCGGGCTCGACCAGTGCAGCGGTCATCGTGAGGTCCCCTTTCTGTGGCCCTGCCAGGGCAACGTAGGGTGCGGCCACCACCTCGCGAGGCTGCTTACGTCAGCGTCCCACGAACGTGTGATCACCGCACAGAGTCAGAGGAGCGACGCCAGCTCCGCCTTCAAGTTCTCGCGGGCCGCCGCCTCCCAGTGCGTCTGCCCGTACGGCGTGTGGAACAGCCGCGGCAGGTCAAGAAGCTGCCGCAGCACCGCCGCACGGCCCGCGCGGAAGGCGTCGGCCGGGACGAAGACGTACTCCTCGCGGACCGCGGCGGTGTATGCGGCGTACGGCTCCGGGGCCGAGGCCAGGATCGCCAGGTCCGCGTCGCACAGGACCTGGCCGTTGGTGTCGTCCGGCGCAGGGGCGTGGGTGATCGTCAGGCGGACCAGGCGGGCGACCTCGGCCGTGCTCTCAGGGGGGAGGCCCGCCTCGGCCAGGGCGCGTTCGGCGAGGCGGGCCGAGCGTTCCTCGTTCTCCGAGCGTTCAGGGAGATAGACCGCGTCGTGGAACCAGGCCGCGAGACGGACCAGGTCCGCGTCGGCGGCGTACTCCTGAAGGGCGTCGATGTGGAGCAGCATCGCCGTCAGGTGATCCACCGTGTGGTAGTGGCGCTGCGGCTCCGACCAGCGGGCGAGCAGATTCTCGGCGTACGGCGCCGGATCCGGCGCGCTCGCGCCGCCGCGGGCGGCGATGAGGGTCTTCGTCCAGCGGTCGCGGAGGTCCACGGATGCGGCGGTCATACGGCGAGCCTAAAGCGGCGGGCAGACAGCTGTCGGCGGCCGTCTCCATGCGGTTGGCTGGGCGCCATGGAATCCGTACGCGACCCCGAGCTTCCCGGACGGCTGCTGCGCACCGAGCGCGACGTCCTGATCCCCTTGCTGCGCGCCCGTCCCGACGAGGACTTCGCGCTCCGTAGCTGCTGCCCCGGCTGGACCGTGCGTCATGTGCTCGCGCATTGCAGTTCGGCGCTGATGCGGGTGGTGGAGACGCGGTTCGAGGAGGGGGTGTTCAGCCCCGAGGCCAACGACCGCGACATCGCCGAGCGGGCCGAGTGGTCCAACTCCCGTGTCGTGGACGAGCTGGAGCGCGGCATGACCGAGGCGGGCCCGGTCATCGAGAAGGCGGTGCACGGGAGGCTGGACGCGGTCGCGCTCGGGGAGTGGGTGCATGCCGGGGATGTACGGGAGGCCTTCGGCGAGCCGGGGGCGTACGAGGGCGAGGGCCTGCCGTACGCGCTGGAGCTGCTCGCCGCGCTGACCCGGGTCCGCAGGAGCCAGCCGCTGCTGGCCCGGCTGGACGGCCACGACGCACCGCTCGTCCTCGGCGCGGACAGCCCCGACCCCGCCACGTACACGGGACCGGCCTCCACGCTGATCCGGCTGGTGGCGGGCCGCCCGCTGACCGGGACGCGCTACGAGCTCACGGGTGCCGTCGAGAAGGACCTCGTCTACTTCGGCTGAAGTGGCGGTAACGGGCGATAATGGCAGCAAAGGGCATGTGTGCCGTGCCGTTCCCTGTGCGGAGGCAGCCGACATGAACGCTGTGATGATCGCCCAGAGCAGCTCGGGTATCGAGCTGGCGGAGGGTGCGCACCTGGCCGGAGCCGGTCTGGTCCTCATCGGAATCGTCATCGTGGCCCTCCTCGGAGGTGCCATGTGGCGGGAGGCGAGGCGGCGGGAGCAATTGGTTCCGCCCCGCCCCGAGGAGCAGCCGACCACCCCCGACCATCGTGAGCACATCGAGGAGGTCCGGGACGAGGACGAGGACGACTTCCCCCACGAGGGGCGGCTCCTCCCGTACAACCTGAAGACCCACAGCACTCACGACTCCGGCAAGGGCCCCGACGAGCGGCCGAAGCACGGGAAGAACGCGGGCGGCGGGGCGTTCGGGAGCGGCGGCCTGGGCGGCTGAGGCCGCCCCGCACACGCCCTAGGCCGTGTCTGACAAATCTCGCCTGGTGCGCGACGCCCGGCACGCACACTCGCTGCGTTGTCGGAGTCATCCAAGTACGTCCAGTACGAGGATGATCCTCCGCCTTGCGATTGCACGCACCGGACGCCGCGCACCCCGCCCTGCGGGCGGACGGCGCTATTTGTCAGACACGGCCTAGGCCGCCCGGAAGCGGCGCAGGCGCAGTGAGTTGCCCACGACGAAGACCGACGAGAAGGCCATCGCCGCGCCCGCGATCATCGGGTTGAGCAGGCCCGCGGCGGCGAGCGGCAGTGCCGCGACGTTGTACGCGAAGGCCCAGAAGAGGTTCGAGCGGATCGTGCCGAGCGTCCTGCGCGAGAGCCGGATCGCGTCGGCGGCCGCCCGCAGGTCGCCCCGTACGAGCGTGAGGTCTCCCGCCTCGATGGCCGCGTCCGTGCCCGTGCCCATGGCGAGGCCCAGGTCCGCCTGGGCGAGGGCGGCGGCATCGTTGACACCGTCGCCGACCATCGCCACGGATCGGCCCTCGGCCTGCAGACGCTTGACGACGGCGACCTTGTCCTCGGGCAGCACCTCGGCGACGACCTCACCGATGCCCACCTCGGCGGCGACGGACTCGGCGACCGCCCTGTTGTCGCCGGTCAGCAGGATCGGAGTGAGGCCGAGCCCCCGCAGGCGGCCGACGGCTTCGGCGCTGGTGGGCCTGACGGCGTCCGCGATCTCCAGGACGGCGCGGGCCTCGCCGTCCCAGGCGACGGCGATGGCGGTACGGCCCGCGGCCTCCGCTTCCGCCTTCGCCCGCTCCAGAGCGGCGGGGAGGCGGATCTCCCGGTCGTCGAGCAGTCGGGCACGGCCGACCAGCACGGCCCGGCCCTCGACCCTGCCCTGAACACCGAGGCCGGGGATGTTCACGAAGTCCTCGGGCGCGGGGAGTGTGCCGGTCCTGCGCAGAGCCGCGTCGGCGACGGCACGGGCGATCGGGTGCTCGGACGCGTGCTCCAACGCCCCTGCCAGGCGCAGCACTTCGGCCTCGTCGTGGCTGGTGTGGACCGCGAGGAGGGTCATCCGGCCGGTGGTGACCGTGCCCGTCTTGTCCAGCACGATCGTGTCGACGCGGCGCGTGCTCTCCAGGACCTCGGGGCCCTTGATGAGGATGCCGAGCTGGGCGCCGCGGCCCGTACCGACCATCAGCGCGGTCGGTGTGGCCAGGCCGAGCGCGCACGGGCAGGCGATGATCAGTACGGCGACGGCGGCGGTGAACGCGGCACCCGGCCCGGCGCCGGTGCCGAGCCAGAAGCCGAGGGTGGCCATGGCGAGCGCGATCACGACGGGCACGAACACCGCGGAGATCCTGTCGGCGAGGCGCTGGACCGCGGCCTTGCCGTTCTGCGCGTCCTGCACGAGCCGGGCCATCCTGGCCAGCTGGGTGTCGGCGCCGACCCGAGTGGCCTCGACGACGAGGCGGCCGCCGGCGTTGAGAGTGGCGCCGGTGACGGTGTCGCCGGTGGAGACCTCCACCGGTACGGACTCGCCGGTGAGCATGGAGGCGTCGACGGCTGAGGCGCCTTCGACGACGGTGCCGTCGGTGGCGATCTTCTCCCCGGGGCGTACGAGGAAGCGGTCCGCGACCTTCAACTCGGCGGTGGGAAGCGTGACTTCACGTCCGTCACGCAGAACGGTGACCTCCTTGGCGCCGAGTTCGAGCAGGGCCTTCAGGGCGGCGCCGGCCTTGCGCTTGGAGCGGGCCTCGAAGTACCGCCCGGCCAGGATGAAGGCCGTGACGCCGGCCGCGGCCTCGAGATAGATGTTCCCGGCGCCGTCACTGCGGGAGATCGTCAGCTCGAAGGGGTGGACCATGCCGGGCATACCGGCGGTCCCGAAGAACAGCGCCCATACGGACCACAGGAACGCGGCCGAAGTGCCCAGGGATATCAGCGTGTCCATGGTCGCGGCGCCGTGCCGTGCGTTGGTGAAGGCGGCGCGGTGGAACGGCCACGCGGCGTAGGTGACGACGGGGGCGGCGAGGGTGAGGGAGAGCCACTGCCAGTACTCGATCTGCAGGGCGGGCACCATCGCCATGGCGATCACGGGTACGGCGAGGACGACGGCGGTGGTGAGGCGCTCGCGGAGGTCGCGCAGCCCGTCGTCCTCGTGCACGGCTTCCGGGGGCGTGGGCGCCGGTTCGGCGGCGGTGTAGCCGGTCGCCTCGACCGTGGCGATCAGGTCGTCCACGGAGACGTCCGGGGCGTGGAGGCTGACCTTCGCCTTCTCCGTGGCGTAATTCACGGTTGCCTCGACGCCGTCCATGCGGTTCAGCTTCTTCTCGATACGGGCCGCGCAGGAGGCGCAGGTCATGCCGCCGATGGCGAGTTCGACGTGGGTGGGGGTGGCGGTGGGTGGCACGGTTCCTCCCGTATCGGACTATACCCCCAGGGGGTAGTTCTCGATCTCATGTATACCCCCCGGGTGTATGTGGCGCAAGGCTCGATTCCGATGCGGGAGGTTCGTACGGCTGCTTGCGCGGTGCATGCGCATTAGGCTTCGCATTGGACTAGACCTGTATGAGGAATGGGGTTCCATGAGCAACCGTGCAGTCCTGGAGGTGATCGCTCTCGACGCGGAGGACGCGGTCGCGGCCCAGTCCGGAGGGGCGGACCGGCTGGAGCTGGTCAGCGACATGGCGTCGGACGGGCTGACACCGTCCAGGGAGACGTTCGCGAGCATCCGCGCGGCCGTGGACATCCCGCTGCGCGTGATGCTGCGCCTCGCGGACGGCTTCGAGGCGGGCGACGCCGACGCGCTCGTACGCGCCGCGCGGGGGCTGCGTGCGGAGGGCGCCGACGAATTCGTCCTCGGCTTCCTGGGCGAGGACGGCATGCCCGACCTGGTGACGGTCGAACGGCTCCTCGCCGAACTCGACGGCTGCCGCTGGACGTTCCACCGCGCGATCGACCGCGCGGCGGACCGCGACGCACTCCGCAAGCAGCTCGCGGACCTGCCGGGCCTGGACACCTACCTCACGGCGGGCTCGGCGTCGGGCGTCGACGACGGCCTGCCGACGCTGGCCGCGGAGGCGGCGAGGAGGGGCGAGCCGGGCTACGAGCCGCAGATCCTGGTCGGGGGCGGGCTGCGCCTGGACCATGTGCCGGTGCTGCGGGGGGCGGGGGTGGACGCGTTCCACATCGGGGGGGCGGCGAGGCCGGGGGGTTGGGGGGCGGGGGTCGACCCGGGGGCGGTAGGGGGGTGGCGGGACGCGCTGGACGCGTAGGGCTGCGCCTGCGGCGGGCCTGTTCCCCACCCCGCCCTCCCCCTACGGCCTGGCGGCCGTGGGAGGTACCCCCATCCCGAACTGGGGCAAGCCCCAGACCCCGGATGGGACCTTCGGCCGCATGTCCTCAAACGCCGGACGGGCTGATTTTCCGCCGGTCGGCCTGAAAATTCAGGCCGACCGGCGGAACTTCCAGCCTCGTGGGGGTCCCCCCGGACGAAGTCTGGGGGAGTTTGAGGCGCGGGGTCCGGGGCGGAGCCCCGGTTACCCCAACTCCCCCGGCAACCCCGCCGCATGCACCACCCTCAGCCCCGACACCGCCCTCGTCAGCGCCACGTACAGCCGGCGCAGCCCCGTGCGTTCGTCCGGTTCGCCGTCAACGACCGCCGACGGCTCGTCGAGGACCACGTAGTCGTACTCCAGGCCCTTCGCCAGCGACGCCGGAACCAGCGTCAGCCGGGACTCCGTCGTCGTCTCCTCGCCCGGCGCGAGATACGCATGGCCCGCCGACGTCAGGGCCGCGGCCAGCGACGGGACCCGCGCGTCCGCCGCGATCAGGCCGATGGAGCCCTCGTGCCGCAGGGACTCCTCGCACGCCGCCACCACCGCCGCGTCCAGGTCCCCCACCTCCACCTCGCGGACCGACAGCGAGCCCGGCGACTCACGGACGGATGTGACCTCCGCCAGGCCGGGGGACATGTGCGGGAGCAGCCGGGACGCGTACGCGATGACCTCGCGCGGGACGCGGAAGCCCGCCGTCAGTTCCTCCACAGCCGCGTCCGGCTTGCCGAGATGGGTCAGGGCCTCCTGCCAACTCCCCGTCGCCCACGGGGTCGTGCCCTGCGCCAGGTCGCCGAGGACCGTCGCCGAGCCCGTGGTGCAGCGGCGGCCCACCGCGCGGTACTGCATCGGGGACAGGTCCTGCGCCTCGTCGAGTACGACATGGCCGAGCGAGTGCGTGCGCTGCACCAGGTCCGTCGCCTCGTCGATGAGTACCGCGTCCGCCAGGGACCACGTCGCGGCCCGGACGCTGCGTGCGGGCCTGGTCCACAGGATCGTCTTCTGCTCGTCCGCGGTCAGCACACCGTCCGCGTGTGCCGCGAGGAATTCCGGGTCGGACAGCAGCCGAAGTACGAGTTTCGCCGGGTCCACCGGCGGCCAGACCGCCTTCACCGCCGCCTTGACCGCGGTGTTGCGCGCCACCGCGTCCTGCACCCGGTCGTCCGGGGCCTCGCCCGACTGTTCCATGCGGACGAGGACCGCGTGCGCGATGCGCTGCGGAAGGGCCTCGCGGGCCGCGCCGTAGCGGATGTCACGGTCCAGCAACTCCCGCACGATCTCTTCGAGTTCGTACGCCGGAATGCGCCACCTGCGCGAGCCGCGTACGACCATCAGCGGCTCCGTCGGCAGCGTGACATGGGAGTGGACGGCCCGCCGCAGCACTTCCGCCATCCGCGCGTCACCCTTGACGACCGCCGCGTCCGCCGGGTCGGTGCCCCGCACTTCCACATGCGCGACCAGGTCGTCGACCGTGGCCTGCTTGACCTCCAACTCGCCCAGCGCCGGGAGGACTTGCTCGATGTAGTGCAGGAAGGAACGGTTCGGCCCGATGACCAGCGTCCCCGTCTTCGCCAGCCGCTCCCGGTGCGCGTACAGCAGATACGCGACCCGGTGCAGCCCCACCGCCGTCTTCCCGGTGCCGGGGCCGCCCTGCACACACACCGTGCCGCCGAGCCCGGACCGTACGATCTCGTCCTGCTCCGGCTGGATGGTGGCGACGATGTCCCGCATCGGGCCCACACGCGGCCTTTCGATCTCGGCCTGGAGCAGTTTGCTGGTGCGCTGCTGCTCCGCCGGATCGGTCAGATGCTCGTCCTCGTACGCCGTGAGGTCGCCGCCCGTGTACCCGAAGCGCCGCCGCAGACCGACGTCCTGCGGGTCCTTCCTGGACGCCCGGTAGAACGGCTGCGACACCGGCGCGCGCCAGTCGATCACCATCGGGTCGCCGTCCGCGTCGTGGACGTGGCGGCGGCCGATGTAGAAGCGTTCGCCCTCCCGTCGCCCACCACCACCCTTGCCCGAGGCGCTCCGCGCCGCCCCTCTTGATGCGCCCTCGGCCAGCGCCGCGCCGACCATGTGCAGATAGTCGAGGCGGCCGAAGAAGAGCGGGGTGTGGGAGAGGTCGGCGAGCGCCTTGATGCGGTCCTCGATCTGGCGCTGGAGGACGGCGGCGTTGACCCAGTTCGCGGTGACGTCGCGGATGTCGAGGGCCTGGACGTCCTCGCGCATCGCGCGCAACGCGGAGCGGGACGCGGTGAGATGGGCTCTCTCGCGGGCGAGGGGGTCGGTGTCGGGTGCGTGCGCGGGCACGGGTTTGCCTCCGGACGGATGCTGCGTGGATCACGGCGTGGTGGATCACGGCGTGATTGATCACGGCATGGTGGATCACGACAGGGTTGATCACGGCGTGGTGGATCACGACATGGCGGACCGGCCGGTTTCCGTCCGGGCGGCGGCGCTCCTGCGAGGGAGGCGGGGAAGACGGGGAGTTTAGTCAGGGCGAGCACCGGGCGCGAATGGTTTTCCCGCCGCCCGGTCCGGCCCCCGCCCGGGTGGAGGCCGCGCATCCTCCCCGTAGGGGACGGCCTATGCCTGGAGTCGTACACCGGCGACCGCCGGGTTCAGACCGCAGATCGATGCCATACGCCGGCCGGAAATCCATCATGGAGTTATGAGCACAGCAACCTTCACCCCAGGCGCCCACATCCCCCATCCCAGCCACGGCGCGACCGCCACCGGCTCCACCCACCATTCCCCGCATCGCCTCGGCAACGCGCTGCGCGTCGTCAAGGTCTACGCCCAGGCCGTCTTCAGCGTCGCCGTCCTCGGCGAGTACGCGGAGGAGGCTGGCGTCCGCCGCCGCTGACCCTGCCGTTGCCGATCCCCCCAGGCCCGGTCCGGCCGATCTTGCCGGGCTCGCGTGCCCTGGCACGCACATCTGCCGCGTTGTCGTCAGTCGCCGACGCTCCGCGTCGGCTCCTTCCTCCGCCTTGCAATCGCACGCACCGCAGTGACATCAGCCGCTCCGCGGCGGGCCGCTCACTGATCCGGCCTGATCGACCGGACAGGACCTTGTAGGGTCGCGCCGTGAAGTTCCGGAACGTGACCCCGCGTTTACTCTCCGCAGCCACTCTCGCGCTCTTCCGGTTCGCCAGACGCTCTGCGCGGCCGCCGCTGGTGCTCATCACCCTCGCCGCCGGCCTCTGGCTCGAACCGGCACTCCACACGTATCTGCTCGTCCCCTGCCTGCTGATCACCGTCCGGGCACGGGCACCGCTGCGGACGGTGCGCCCGGCAGTCCTGCTAGCCCAGCAGTTCGTCCGCGTCCACGATCCGGTACGCGTACCCCTGTTCCGCCAGGAAGCGCTGGCGGTGCGCCGCGAAGTCCTGGTCGATCGTGTCCCGGGCGACCACCGAGTAGAAGTGGGCCTGGTGCCCGTCCGCCTTGGGGCGGAGGACCCGGCCGAGCCTCTGGGCCTCCTCCTGGCGGGAGCCGAAGGTGCCGGACACCTGGATGGCGACGGTCGCCTCCGGCAGGTCGATGGAGAAGTTCGCGACCTTGGAGACGACCAGCACGGAGATCTCGCCCTGCCGGAACGCCTCGAAGAGCTTCTCGCGCTGCGCGTTGGACGTCTCGCCCTTGATGACCGGCGCGTTCAGATGCTCGCCCAGCTCGTCGAGCTGGTCGATGTACTGGCCGATGACCAGGATCTGCTGGCCCGCGAAGCGCTGGACCAGCGCCTCCGTCACCTTCCGCTTGGTCGCGGTGGTGGCGCAGAAGCGGTACTTCTCCTCCGTCTCGGCCGTGGCGTACGCGAGCCGCTCGGCGTCGGTGAGGTTGACCCGGACCTCCACACAGTCCGCGGGCGCGATGTAGCCCTGCGCCTCGATCTCCTTCCACGGCGCGTCGAAACGCTTCGGCCCGATCAGCGAGAAGACGTCCGACTCGCGCCCGTCCTCCCGTACGAGCGTGGCGGTCAGACCGAGCCTCCGCCGGGCCTGGAGGTCCGCCGTGAACTTGAACACCGGGGCGGGCAGCAGATGCACCTCGTCGTAGAGGATCAGCCCCCAGTCGCGGGAGTCGAAGAGCTCCAGGTGGGGATAGATCCCCTTCCGCTTCGTCGTCAGCACCTGATAGGTCGCGATGGTGACGGGGCGGATCTCCTTCTTCGTACCGCTGTACTCACCGATCTCGTCCTCGGTCAGTGACGTGCGCTTCACCAGCTCGTGCTTCCACTGCCGGGCGGAGACGGTGTTGGTGACCAGGATCAGGGTGGTTGCCTTGGCCTGCGCCATCGCACCGGCGCCGACGAGCGTCTTGCCCGCGCCGCAGGGCAGCACGACCACGCCCGAACCGCCGTGCCAGAAGCCCTCGACGGCCTGCTTCTGGTACGGGCGCAGCGCCCAGCCGGTCTCGTCCAGCTCGATGGCGTGCGCCTCGCCGTCGACGTAACCGGCGAGGTCCTCGGCGGGCCAGCCCAGCTTCAGCAGCGTCTGCTTGATCTGCCCGCGCTCGGAGGGGTGCACGACCACGGTGTCCGGGTCGATCCGGTTCCCGACCAGCGGCTGGACCTTCTTGGACCGGAGGATCTCCTCCAGGACGGGCCGGTCGGTGGAGGTCAGCACGAGTCCGTGGGTGGGGTGCTTGGAGAGGGTGAGCCGGCCGTAGCGGGCCATCGTCTCGGCGACATCCACGAGGAGGGCGTGCGGGACGGGGTAGCGGGAGTACGCCACGAGCGCGTCGACGACCTGCTCGGCGTCGTGCCCGGCGGCCCGGGCGTTCCACAGGCCGAGCGGGGTGACCCGGTAGGTGTGGATGTGCTCGGGGGCGCGCTCCAGCTCCGCGAAGGGCGCGATGGCGCGACGGCAGTCGCCCGCCAGCTCGTGGTCGACTTCGAGGAGGAGGGTCTTGTCGCTTTGGACGATGAGGGGTCCGTTCACACCTGCGCCCTTTCGGTGAGGCCAAACCTCCAGTGTGCCGTACGCGGCCACGGGCGCGCCTCAGGTCCTTGGCCGGTCGATCCGCGGCCTGAGTACCGGGACCGGAGTGGATGAGTAGGCGCACGCTGCAGGGGAAGTGGGGCGGGGCGGTTGGCTGAGGGCATGGAAATCCAGCCGAATCCGTACGTACCCCAGGCCGCCGGGGGCCTTGTCCCCTCCCCGTCGTACGCGCCGGCGGTCGTCCGCGACGCGTACTGGTGGGTGGCACCGGCGCTCTGCACGCCGCTCGCGCTGCTGATGGCGTACGTCGACATCCTTTCGTCCGGCATACCGCTCGACCACGGTCTGACGCTCGGCTACCTCGTACCGCTCGCCATGGTGGCGGCCAGTTGGCTGCCGGAGCACACCATGAGGCGGCGTCCGACGCGGATCACGCTGGGGCTGCTGGCCTGCTGCCTCGCGTTCTTCTACTCGAAGCTCCTGATGCTGGTGGCGATCGTCGTGTTCCTCGTGATGCTGCTCACCGGCAATGTGAGCGTCTGACGCCCGCCACCGCGGGGCCCGTCAGGCGGAGTCGTCCGCGAGTTCGGCGACTCCCGTGATGCGGTGCAGGGGGTACGTGCGGACCTCGTCCGCCGTGTGGTCGTACGCCGTGACGAAGCCGCCCTCGACCCGCACCGGCGCGATGACGCGCTGGCTTGCCGCGCCGTCCGCGTTGACGTAGCCGATCCAGACCGCCGCGCCCGTCATCGCCGCCGCCTGGACAGTGGCCAGGGTCTCGGCGGAGGTGGTGCGCGGCAGCTCGCCGTTCTTCGCGGGTTCCGGGGCAGGTTTGCGCTCCACCGTGGCCGCGAGGTCGCCCGCGCGGATCGCCTTCACTGCCGCGCCGAGGAGCGTGGCGTCGGGCAGGGGCGGGCCGTCCGGGACGGGGGCGGGCGGGGTGCGTGGCGGGGTGCGGCGGGCGTGGGCGCGGGTGATCAGGACGTCGCCCTCGGCGGACTCGGCGGCGGGCGCGTACCCCATCGTCCGCAGGCCGTCGAGCAGCGTCGCCGGGTCGGCCTGGGCGGCCAGAACGGTGGGGGCGAGGCGGCGCAGCCGCAGGCCCTGGGACCGCTTGTCGGCGAGGATTTCGCCGAGCAGTGCGTCGTCGTCGCAGCGTACGTAGGCGGATGCGGCGCCGATCCGCAGATGGCCGTGGCGGCGGGCGACGTCGTCGATGAGGTAGCTGAGCGGCTGCGGCACGGGCGTACGGGAGTGTGTGGCCAGGAAGGTGTGCAGGTCGGACGCGGACCGCCCGGCGTCCAGCGCGCGGCGCACGGAGCCCGGGGTGAAGCGGTAGACGGTCGCCCCGCCTTTGGACTCGACGTCGGCGAGTACGGAGAGGGTCTCGGCGAGCGGTCGCTGAAGGGGGCCGGGCGCGACGGCGGTGAGGTCGGCCTGGAGGAGTACGTGGTCGAGCGGCTCGGGCAGGAGCGGCGCGAGTGCGGCTGTGGCGTCGGCGGCGAGCTCTTCGGCCCGGGCGTGCCTGATGGCCCCCGTCCCGTCCGTTCCGGCGGCCGGGGCGGTGTCGTGGCCGAGCAGGGCCCGGCCGTGTGCCGACAGTGCGCCGCGTCCCGTGATGCCCAGGACTTCCGCCTCCCGCAGTGTCCAGGCCGCGATGCGAGAGCGCAGATCGGTGGGGCCCACGGCCGCGTTGCGTGCCGCGTTGGTGTCCGGGTCCGCTGTCCCGCTGCCGCGCAGCGGGCGTTCCCAGCGCAGGCGGGCGAGGACGGACTCCGGGTCGGGCGCGGTGCCCGCCGGGAGGGTGGCGAGCAGGTCGAGGACCCGGCGGCGGACCTCGGCCGCGGCGGAGCGGTCGAGCTCGGGGCCGAGGGCCGAGAGGGCGCGGCCTTTGCTGTCCTGGCCGCCGATCAGGCCCGCCGTGCGGGTCGCGGTGAGCCAGGCCGCGGCGAGCCGTGCCCAGCGCTCGGCCGCGGGGAGGGTGAGCCAGTCGTCGTACGCGGGCGTCGGCGCGTACCGTTCGTCCGCCGCGCCGTCCGAGGCCAACAGCCCTGCTGCATAGGTGAGTTCCAGCCAGAACCCGGCCATCTGCTCGTTCGTGTCCAGTGCGGCGGCGGTGCGCTTGAGGTCACGTACGGAAAGGCCGCCGGACCGCAGCACCGCCGGCCCGCCCTCGTGCCAGTCCTTCAGCAGGTCCTCGACGGTGGAGAGCGCGGTGAACGCCTGGCCCGCCGCCGTACTGTCCACAACCTGTGGACGGCCCTGGGTGATCGATGTCGTCGCGGCGGGTCTGACCTCCGGCGGCAGCGGCTCGACCGTTCGGTGCGCGCGGCCGCCCCGCAGATGCAGTGCCGCCTCGCGCGGCAGCACGACCGTGCGCGGTGACGCGGGCAGCAGCAGTCCACGGTCGCGCAGCCACCGCACGGGCGGGGTCGGGCTGGCCGTCACCTCCCCGTACGGGGGACCCCAGACCAGCCGGTCCAGGACCGTCAGCGCCTCGGGCGGTGCGGTGTCGAGGAGCGCGGCCATCCGCGTCCGGTCGGTGAACAGCGAGACGAGCGCGGCGACCGCGGAGACCGGGTCGTGCGTGGTCGGCAGCCCGGCGGTGGCGAGGATTTCCTGGAGCCGCGTCGGCGACATCCCGGCGGTGGCCTCGGCGACGGTCGGGCCGAGGCCGGTCGGCGAGGGCCGGGTGGGGGAGGGGGCGAGGAGCTCGCGCGCGGTGCGCACCAGCCGTAGCCGGTCCTCACCGCCCCAGATGATCGCCTGCCTCCGCAGCACATCCACGGCGTGCGGCAGGGCCGCTTCGACGGCCGGATCGCCCTCGTCGCCGGTGAGCAGGCCGCGCAGGGTCTCGTACGGTGCGGGGTCGGGGGCCACGGCCAGTGCCTCGGCACTCTGCAGCGTGAAGCGGTCGAGCCGCTCCAGCGCCCGTACGACGGAGGCGCGTGTACCGGCCCGTGTCGCGAGCTGCGTCAGGTCGCCCGGCACGGGGGTCAGCAGATCGGGGCGGGCGCGCAGCAGTGCGGCCAGCTCCTCGTCGGCGCGGGTGCGCAGGGCCTCGGCCAGTGTGCGCGGACCGCCGCGGCCGGCCGTACTGCTTCCTTCGGGCATGGTCCCCATCCGCACCACGTTAGTCCCTGGAGCGCTACCGTCGGGGACAGGGCGGGCCCGGGACGACAGGGCGGCCGGGCAGGGAACGTCAGGGGAACGCCGGTGGGGATCGAGAGCGATCAGCTCGTCTACGACTATCTGAGCCGTGTCGGGGACCTGGCTCAGCAACAGCAACTGCCGTCCGGCACCCGCATGCGGCTGGTGTCGACGCTGCGCAACGAGATCGACCGGCAGCGGGCGAGGTTCGGTTCCGACACCCCCGCGTCGGTACGGCGCATTCTGGGGCGGCTCGGTACGCCGGACGAGGTCGTGGCGGCGGCGTTCGAGGAGAGCGGCGCCGCCGCGCAGCGGCCCGCGCCCGGAGCCGCGTCCCCGGCCGCCGTGCCCGAGCAGCGCGCCCGGCGCCGTATCCCGCGGCCGCGCAGAGCGGCTCCGGAACAGCCGGAGGTTCCCCGGATGTCGGCCGGCGCCTCGCCGCCGCATCTGGCGGGGATGGACGAGCTCGGCCCCTCGGGCAGTGAGCCCGACTGGTGGCGGGTCGAGCCCGGGCCGTTCGGCGCGGGCGAGAGCGTCGCGGGCTTCGTCGGCGGCGTGGAGGTCCCCGAAATACTGAAACCCCCGCCGTCCAAGGAGGACTTGGAGGCGCAGGCGGCCGCCGAGGACGCGGCGGAGCCGGAGGAGGAGTACGAGGACGAGGAGGCGGCGGAGGCCGGGACCGGGCGCCGCCGGTGGCTCCCGCGGCTTCGCCGCCGTACGGAAGAGGCAGGACAACCGCCCACGTTCGCCAACCCGTTCCTCCTGATCGCCGCCGCTCTGCTGCTCGGGGGCGCCCTCCTCGGCTCCTTCCTCGCCCTCGGCCTCGGCTGGCTTCTCGCCTACGCCTCGCGCCGGCTGTCCCGCGCCGAGGCGAAGTGGGCGGTCGTGGGCCTGCCCGGGGCGGTCGTGGCGGGCGGCCTCGTCTGGCTGTGGGGCCGGGTCGACGGGCGCTGGGGCGAGCCGATCCCGCAGGACGGGATGCGTGATGCGCTGGCCGGGACCTGGCCCTGGGTGGTGAAGGGGGCGGCGGTCGCCTCCGCGCTCTACCTGGTGTGGCGGGCGCGGCGTAAGACGGGCTGAGGGCGTCCTAGGTCCTGAGCACCGCGGCCGGGCGCCGCGGCCCGCTGGGCACAATGGCCCCTATGGCTTCGCACTCGGCTTCGAATTCCGCAAGGCACCCGCTCACCGTCGGCTTCGACCTCGACATGACCCTCATCGACTCCCGCCCCGGTATCCACGCCGCCTATCTCGCGCTGTCCGCCGAGACCGGCGTGTGGATCGACGCCGACCTGGCCGTGACGAGGCTGGGGCCGCCGCTGGAGGAGGAGCTGGCGCACTGGTTCCCGGGCGAGGACATCCAGCGGATGTGCGACCGCTACCGCGAGATCTATCCCACGTACGCGATCACGCCGACGCTCGCCCTGCCCGGCGCCCGCGAGGCCGTCGCAGCCGTCCAGGAGCTCGGCGGCCGGGCCATAGTCGTCACCGCCAAGCACGAGCCGAACGCCAAGCTGCACCTCGCCCATCTCGGGATCGCCCCGGACGAGGTCATCGGCTGGCTGTGGGCAGAGGCGAAGGCGGAGGCGCTGCGCGAGCACGGCGCGAGTGTGTACGTCGGAGACCACACCGGGGACGTACGGGGTGCGCGGGCGGCTCAGGCGCTGTCGGTCGCGGTGCCGACGGGGCCGTGCGACGCGGCGGAGCTGCGTGCGGCCGGCGCGGACGTGATCATCGATGATCTGACGGCGTTCCCGGCGTGGCTGCGCGCCTACAACCAGAACTAGAGTGCGGATTTGGCCTGTCGTCGCTGTGCGGCGATCGAGCGCAGCACACCCGCCGCGGCGATCAGGAAGCCGGCGCCCATCAGCATGCACACCGCGTACGCGATCGGCGGAAACGGTTCGGTCCCCAGAAACAGTGGGGCCACGGTGACCAGTGTGGCGACGGCGCCGACGATGAAGACGATCGCGCCGACGCGCACCAGCCCGTCACCGGGGGCGGGAGGAGTAGCAGTCATCCGGCCAGGGTAGTTCCTTGCGCGTAGGAACCGTTCGGCAACGTCTTGTCACCAGCCCCTGGACCATTAGCCTTGGGGGTGGCGGGTCAGGCGACCCGCTGTAGTGCTATCCAGACCGTTTTTCGGTGCCCAGGTTGGTGCCCGATTTCCGGTGCCCCAGTGCCCCAACGAGTACGAGGACGAGGACAGACGTGCCTACCGGCAAGGTCAAGTGGTTCAACAGCGAGAAGGGCTTCGGCTTTCTCTCCCGCGACGACGGCGGCGACGTCTTCGTTCACTCGTCGGTGCTCCCCGCCGGGGTCGAGTCGCTCAAGCCCGGCCAGCGCGTCGAATTCGGCGTGGTGGCAGGCCAGCGCGGTGACCAGGCGCTTTCGGTGACGGTTCTCGACCCGGCCCCGTCCGTGGCGGCGGCGCAGCGGCGCAAGCCCGACGAGCTGGCGTCCATCGTGCAGGACCTGACGACCCTGCTGGAGAACATCACGCCGATGCTGGAGCGCGGCCGGTACCCCGACAAGGTCCACGGCGCGAAGATCGCGGGCCTGCTGCGGGCGGTGGCGGACCAGCTGGACGTGTAGCCGCCTGTACGAAACCGAGCGCATCGCGGCCGAGGGGAGGTACGAGCCCCTCGGCCGCGGCGCGTGTCAGCAGGCCGCGCACCGCCGCAGCTGTTTCTTTCTGCCGCTCTCGCACTGCTTCGCAGGCTTCGAGCGGCTGCGCCGGACTCCGTCCGTCGGTCGTTGTCGGCGCCCGTCGGCGCCGGTGTCAGCCGAAAGCCAGCGCGTCGGGAGACAGTGGCGGAACCAGTCCCTCGGCCGCGGCGCGTGTCAGCAGGCCGCGCACCGCCGCGTACCCCTCGTCGCCCAGGTCCGCCGTGAACTCATTGACGTAGAGACCGATGTGCTGGTCGGCCACGGTCGGGTCCATCTCCTGGGCGTGCTCCAGTACGTAGGGCCGGGAGACCTCCGGCTCGTCCCAGGCCATACGCACCGAGATGCGGATCGAGTCGGCCAGCAGCTTCAGCGTCGCCCCGCCCAGTGAGCGCTTGGCGATGATCGCGCCGAGCGGGATGGGCAGGCTGGTGGTCGACTCCCAGTGCTCGCCCATGTCGGCCAGGCAGTGCAGCCCGTAGTTCTGATAGGTGAACCGCGCCTCGTGGATGACCAGTCCGGCGTCGACCTTGCCGTCCCGTACGGCGGGCATGATCTCGTGGAACGGCATCACGACCACCTCGCCGACCCCACCGGGCACGACGTCCGCGGTCCACAGCCGGAACAGCAGATACGCGGTCGAGCGCTCGCTCGGCACGGCGACGGTCTTTCCCGTCAGATCCGTACCGGGCTCCTTGGTGAGCACCAGCGGACCGCAGCCGCGGCCGAGCGCGCCACCGCAGGGCAGCAGCGCGTACTCGTCGAGGACCCAGGGCAGTACGGCGTACGACACCTTCAGCACGTCGAACTCACCGCGCTCGGCCATCGCGTTGGTGATGTCGATGTCCGCGAAACTCACATCGACGGCGGGCGCGGCGGGCACCCGGCCGTGCGCGAGGGCGTCGAAGACGAAGGTGTCGTTCGGGCACGGCGAGTACGCGATCTGCAAGGTCACGGCGTTTCCTCGAGGACGGGGGCGAGCAGCTGGAAGGCGTACCGCAACGAGTCCATCGCCTCGCCGATGCGCCATGCCGCACGGTCGCGCGGCCCGACGGGATTGGAGATCGCGCGGATCTCCAGGACCGGTAGGCGGTGGGCCGCGGCGGCCTCCGCCACCCCGAAGCCCTCCATCGCCTCGGCGGCGGCCCGCGGGTGACGGACGCTCAGCTCGGCGGCGCGGGCGGCGGTGCCGGTGACCGTGGAAACGGTGAGGACGGGTGCGTACACGGCGTCGAGCGCCTTGGCGATACGCGCGGACAGCTCGGGCGGCGGAAGGTGGACGCTGCGCCCGAAACCGAGTTCGTCGACGGGCAGAAAGCCGTCGGGGGTGTCGGCGCCGAGATCGGCGGCGACGATCGCGTCGGCGACGACGAGGGAGCCGACAGGGGCGTGTGGCTGGAAACCGCCGCCGATTCCGGCGGAGACGACGAGGTCGTACGAGCCGAGGGCGAGCGCGGTGGCGGCGGTCGCGGCGGCGGCCGCGGGGCCGACACCGGCGGCCAGCACATCAACGAAGGGCGTCGCGCCGGCACCGGTGAGCCCCGCGGCGACGGAGTCGGCCTCCGCCGCCACCGCGGTCACCACCAGTACGCGCACAGCCCTGCCCTCCGGACCGGGGTCCTTGTCAGGACTCCTTCTCGAACTGGAAGTGCCAGATGCCGATGACCTTCTTGCCGCTGGTCTCCATGATGCTGACGGCGGTCTTGCTGGTCGGCTCACCGGTCTGCGAGGAGAAGAAGGCGTTGCCGGGGATGGTCCGGTAGCCCTTCTTGTACGGCTCCTGCTCGACGGGCTGGCCACCGAAGAGCAGCGTCCAGCCGTGGTCGGCGATCTCCGGGTCGACGCCCATGCGGACCTTGTCGTCCAGGGCGACCTTGATGGTCTTGGCGGGCTTCTCGGTGAGGCAGCCCTGCAGCAGCGATTCCTTGATCGCCTTGCCGTCGTTGTAGCAGGCCGCCTCGGAGTGGACCGAGTCCGTCCCGACCGTCACGGTCGCGAGCGGGGTCGGCTTGTCGCAGGCGGAAAGGACGAGGAGCCCGGCGGAGACGGCACCGAGAGCGGCAGCGGCCCGGCGGCGCTTGCCCGAGAAGAACGCAACGGTCATGTCCCGAGGCTATCGGGCCCGCCGGGCCCCGCCACGCGGGGGTCCACCGCGCGTCGCGCCCTGCGCCTGCGGCGGGCCTGTTCCCCTACCCGCCCTCCCCCTACGGCCTGGCGGCCGTGGGAGATACCCCCATCCCGAACTGGGGGCAGGCCCCCAGACCCCCGTACGCGCTTCGCGCGTGTCCTCAACGCCGGACGGGCTGACATGTGCGGCCCAGCCGCACATGTCAGCCCCGTGGGGGTCCCCCCGGACGAAGTCTGGGGGAGTTTGAGGCGCGCGGAGGTTGGGGGTCCCCCCGGACGGAGTCTGGGGGAGGGCGGGGTGGGGGAACAGCCCCGCGCAGCGGCACCGCACCCCGCTACGCCACCTTCGCCGGCGCTCTCCCGCCATGCCGCGCCGCCACCAGCCCCCGCGCCGACAACACCAGGCCCAGCCCGACGATCCCCGCCGCCACCCACATCCCCAACGTCCCGATCAGCGGCAGCGCGATGCCGATCGCGCCTCCCACCACCCAGGCCATCTGCAGCAGCGTCTCGGAGCGCGCGAACGCCGAGGTGCGGACCTGTTCCGGGACGTCCCGCTGGATCAGCGCGTCCAGGGACAGCTTGGAGAGGGCCTGGCACAGACCCGCCGTCGCGCCGAGCACGGCCACCATGCCCGCGCCGAAGAACAGCGCCGCGCTGATCGCGGCCAGCAGCACCACACACTGCACCGTCGCGATGATCATCTCCGGCCCGCGGGCCTTCAGCCACGCCCCGACCGTCGTGCCCAGCGCGTTGCCCACGCCCGCCGCGACGCCCACTATCCCGAGTGAGACGGCAGGGCTCTGCCCGTTGAGCGGATGCTCCCGCAGCAGGAAGGCGAGGAAGAAGATCAGGAAGCCGGACAGCGCGCGGAGGGACGCATTGGCCTGCAGCCCGTGCAGTACGGAGGGCCCGACCGTGCGCAGACTCGGCTTCGTCTCGCCGTGCGTCAGCATGTGCGCCTTGCGCTCGCCCTTCGCCGAGTCGACCTTGTGCGGCATGGTGAACGCCCAGTACGCGCCCAGCAGGAACAGCGCGCACGCCCCGTACAGCGGCCACTGGGGCGCGACCTTCTGCAGTCCGATACCGATCGGCGCCGCGATCCCCGTCGCCAGCAGCCCGGCCAGCGTCACCCGGGAGTTCGCCTTCACCAGCGAGAACGTCGGCGGCAGCAGCCGCGGCACGACCGCGCTGCGCACCACTCCGTACGCCTTCGAGGCGACCAGCACACCCAGCGCGGCCGGATACAGCTGCAGGCCGCCCGTCTCCACCGCCCCGGACATCGCGAGCGCGAGCACCGCACGGGCGAGCATCGAGGCCGCCATCGCCGCCCGGCGGCCGTGCGGGATGCGGTCCAGAAGCGGCCCGATGACGGGGGCCAGCAGGGTGAAGGGCAGCATCGTGACGGCGAGGTAGAGCGCGACGCGGCCGCGTGCCTCGTCCGTCGGTACGGAGAAGAAAACCGTCGACGCGAGCGCGACGGTGATCATGACATCTCCGGCGCCGTTCACGGCGTGGAGTTCGATCAGTTTGCCGAGGCCGGACTCGCCCGCGCCGTGCGCGTGCGTCGCCTTGCGGATGCCGCGCGCCGTGCCCGTGAAAGGGAGATGCAGGGCACGCCCGACCGCCCGGCCTGCTCTTCTGAGCTGCCCGGCGCCTTCGGACGACCGTACGGCTGCCACTCCGTCATAGTGCCCCAAGCACCGCCCACGCGAACGGTGATGCGGTGTTGTTAGCCCCTTGTTGGGGCGGGCAGGTGGGCGGCGGGCGGCGGAGGGGGTAGCGTGCGTAGCGCGCCACCGGCGGTTGTTCTCGGCCGCGCGCCTCTTCGGCATCCCGCAGAATGGATGACGGTAGGTGTGCCCGAGACACGGTTGGTCTGGGCGCGGACGTCGATGCGGCCCCTTGGTCCGCTCCGCCTGCGGCCCGTACCTCGCGAATCGGCCGGCGCACCCGTGATACGGCGTAGGAGAGAAGCGAGACCTGTGAGTGCTGCGACGACGCGAAGCCGTACCCCTGACCGTCTGTGCGTCGAGGCGGTAGACCTCGCCCGGGCGGCGGCCGAGGAGGCCGCGGCCCCGGGGGTGGTCGGCGAGCATGTGTCCCTCGTCTCGGAGGGAGACCGCGTCGTCACGCACTTCTTCGAGTGCAAGGAGTTCGGCTACCGGGGCTGGCGCTGGGCGGTGACCGTAGCCCGGGCCTCGCGCGCCAAGGTCGTCACCCTCGACGAAACCGTCCTGCTGCCCGGCCCCGACGCACTGCTGGCGCCCGAGTGGGTGCCGTGGAGCGAACGGCTGCGGCCCGGCGACATGGGCCCCGGGGATCTGCTGCCCACCGAGGCGGACGATCTGCGGCTGGAGCCCGGTTTCTCCGGCGAGGACGCGCCGCCGCCGAACTCCGCGGTGTCGGAGGAGATGGCCGAACTGGTCGAGGCGGAGGACGCGGAGCTCACCGCGGGCCCGCCGGCCTCGCTGCCGCTGGCTCCCTCCCGCGGCTCGATCTCGGCGCTCGCCGAGGAGCTCGGCATGCGCCGGGCCAGAGTGCTGTCCCGGTACGGGCTCCATATCGCCGCGGACCGCTGGGACGAGTCCTTCGGCGCGAAGACCCCGATGGCACAGGCGGCCCCCGCGGCGTGCGTGACATGCGGCTTCCTGGTCCCGATCGCGGGCTCGCTGCGGCAGGCCTTCGGCGTGTGCGCGAACGAGTTCTCGCCGGCGGACGGGCGGATCGTCTCCCTGGCGTACGGCTGCGGAGGGCACTCCGAGGCGGCCGTGATGCCGAAGCCGCCGGTGCCGCCGCCGCCGGTGCTGGACACGATGGGCGCGGACGAGTTCCCGCTGCGCCCGGCGCGGGACGGCGGCTCGGTGTCCGAGCCGGACGGCGCGTCTGAGGACCTGGGCCACTCCTGACGTCACCGGGGCCGTGGCGCGGGCCTTGTTTGTTCCCCAGCCCGCCCCTTCCCGAACTGAGGGCAAGCCCCCAGGCCCCCGTACGCGCTTCGCGCGTGTCCTCAATCGCCGGACGGGCTGAAATTCAGCCCCTTGGGGGTCCCCCCGGACGAAGTCTGGGGGAGTTTGAGGAGCGGGGTCCGGGGCGGAGCCCCGGTTAAGGGAACGGGCGGGGTGGGGAACAGCCCCGCGCAGCGGCACCCGCCCCGCACCGCACCACAACCCCCCGCACCGAGGTACCTTCGGCCGCACAGGCATGCGCGGCAAACGCCCGCAACTGGAGAGAGCGGAGTCACAGCGTGAGCGTCAGGACGACCGAGTGGGCCGACCCGTTCGGGACGGCGCGGCTGCGGCGCGGGGTGCTCGACGCGTGGGGGGCCTCGCCCGCCCGCTTCCGGGAGGACGCCAACGCCGAGGAGGACCTCGCGCTCGGCGGCTACCGGGACCGCCTCGTCGTCGAGCTCGCCCAGAACGCCGCCGACGCGGCCGCCCGCGCCAAGGTGCCGGGCCGCCTGCGGCTGACGCTGCGGCCGGGCACCGGCGACCAGCCCGCCGTCCTCGCCGCCGCGAACACCGGCGCGCCGCTGGACGCGACCGGCGTCGAGTCCCTGAGCACCCTGCGCGCCAGCGCCAAGCGTGAGGGCCACGAGTCCGCAGTCGGCCGCTTCGGCGTCGGCTTCGCGGCCGTCCTCGCGGTGAGCGACGAGCCCGCGGTCGTCGGACGCCACGGCGGCGTGCGCTGGTCCCTCGCGGAGGCCAGGGGACTGGCCGAGCAGGCGTCCCAGGCGAGCCCCGGCCTCGGTGACGAGCTGCGCCGCCGGGACGGGCACGTACCGCTGCTGCGGCTGCCGCTGCCCGCCGAGGGCACGGCCCCCGAGGGCTACGACACCGTGGTCGTCCTGCCGCTGCGGGACGGTGCCGCGGTCGACCTGGTGGAGCGGCTGCTCGCCGGGATCGACGACGCGCTGCTGCTCACGCTGGCCGGACTCTCCGAGATCATTGTCGAAACTCCGGGCGGCGTACGGGAGTTGAGGCGCTCCGTGCGCGGGGCGTACGTACACGTCGAGGACAGTGTGCAGGGCGACCGGCGCTGGCGCGTCGTCAGTCACGGCGGCGGCATCGAGCCCGCACTGCTCGCGGACCGGCCGGTCGAGGAGCGGCTGCGGCCGTACTGGACGGTCACCTGGGCCGTGCCCGTGGACGATGCGGGCGCGCCGGCCCGGCCGCGTACCGCCCCCGTGGTGCACGCGCCCACGCCCACCGACGAACCCCTCGGTGTGCCCGCGCTGCTGATCGCGTCCCTCCCGCTGGACACCACCCGCCGCCACCCGGCGCCCGGGCCGCTCACCGACTTCCTGGTGCGCAAGGCGGCGGACGCGTACGCCGAACTGCTCGGCAGCTGGCAGCCGGTGACCGTCGGCACGATCGACCTGGTGCCCGGTCCGCTCGGCAAGGGTGAGCTGGACGGCAAGCTGCGGGCGGAGATCCTTGAGCGTCTCCCGCGTACGGCGTTCCTGGAGGCGGCCGCTCCCCGGGACGTGTCCGGCGAGGACACCGGTCTGCCGGACCGGGAGATCTCCGCGGGGCTGCGACCGATCGAGGCGGAGGTCCTGGAGGGCGCGGGCACGGAGACGGTCCAGGTGCTGGCCGAGGTGCTGCCGAGCCTGCTGCCCGCGGGTCTTGAGCGCCGTGTCGAGCTGCGTACGCTCGGTGTCGCGCGGGTGCCGCTGACAGAGGCGGTCGACCGGCTCGCGGGTCTTGAGCGCGAGCCCGGCTGGTGGCAGCGGTTGTACGACAGCCTCGCCGGGGTCGATCCCGACCGGCTGTCCGGGCTTCCCGTGCCCCTCGCCGACGGCCGTACGACGATCGGGCCCCGCCAGACGCTGCTGCCGCTGGCCGAGACACCGCCGCAGCTGGCCCGGCTCGGCCTGAAGGTCGTCCATCCCGATGCCGCGCACCCCCTCCTGGAGAAGCTGGGCGCACTGCCCGCGACACCGCGCGCCGTACTGACGACGCCGCAGGTCCGCGCGGCGGTCGCGGGCTCGCTGGACGCGGGCGAGGTCTGGGACGAGGACGCGCTGGACGCGGACGAGCTCGCGGAGACGGTGCTCGCGCTCGTACGGGACGCGGGCCTCGAACCCGGGGACGAGCCGTGGCTGGGGGCGCTGGCCCTGTCCGACGAGGACGGGGAACTCGCGCCCGCGGGTGAACTGGTGCTGCCCGGCAGCCCGTTCGCGTCGATCATGCGGGAGGACGAACTCGCGCTCTGCGACGCCGAGTTGGCCGAACGCTGGGGCGAGCAGCCGCTCGCCGCCTGCGGCGTGCTGGCGAACTTCGCGCTCGTACGGGCCACGGATGTCGTCCTGGACCCCGATGAACTGGAGCCCCGCGACGGGGACTTCGCCGAGCCCGACGACGCGGGGCTGCTCGACGCGGTCGACGTGTGGTGCGAGGACGTCCTCGACCGGCTTCCGGACACACCGGTGCCGCCGGTCGCCACGGAGGTCGTCGCCGTCCGTGACCTGGACCTGGTCGACGACGACTGCTGGCCGCAGGCACTGGCGCTGTTGGCACAGCCGCCGCTGCGGGACGCGCTCACCCAGTCCGTACGGATCCTGCTGCCGGACGGCACGACGGAGACGGTCCGTCCGTACACGGCGTGGTGGCTGCGGGACCATCCGGTCCTGGACGGCCGCCGCCCTGCGGGCCTGCGGGCCTCGGGCGCGGACCCGCTGCTGCGGGGCCTGTACGAGTCCGCCGACACCACGGGCTTCGAGGACGCCCAGGTGCTGCAGGCCCTCGGCGTCCGCACCTCGGTCGCCGCACTCCTCGACGAGCCGGGCGGCGCGGCGGAACTCCTCGGCCGCCTGGCCGACCCTTCGCGCCCGGTGCGGGCGGCCCAACTCCACGCCCTGTACACGGCGCTGGCGGATCTCGACCCGGAGCAGGTCACCCTCCCGGACGACCTGCGGGCGGTCGTGGACGGCGAGGTCCGCGTCGTCGACGCGGCGGACGCGGTGGTCGCGGACGCGCCGGACCTGCTCCCCTTGACCGCGGGCGTCGCGCTGCTCCCGGTGACGCCGTCGCGCGCCGCGGAACTGGCGGAACTGTTCCAGGTCCGCCGGCTGAGCGAGACGGTCACGGCGGAGGTGACGACACAGGGCGAGGAACACGAGGTCCCCGAGTCGGTCCACGTCCTGCTCGGCCCGGCCACGCCGGCGACGTACGTCGAACACGACGAACTGATCGCAGGCGGCACCGAACTGGAATGGCGCCGCACCCCGGACGGCGTGATCCACGCGTCCACGGTGGAGGGCGTGGCGGCGGGCCTGGCCTGGTCGGCGGGCCAGTGGCCCCGGCGCTTCGAGGTGGCGGCCCTCCTGGAGGACCCGTCCCGCACGGAGGAACTGGCCCGGGACCGCTGGTTCGACTGACGGGCACCACCCGGAGGCACCGGAAGGTCAGTGGCCGCCCTTGGGTTCCATGCAGCCGCCCTCCATGTAGTGGCCGTGGGCCTCCACCTTCACGTGCGAGGTCAGCAGGCCCGTGATGCACGGGCCTGCCTCCGGGACGCTGAACGTGAAGCCCAGCGAGCCTCCCGTCTTGTACACCTCGACGCTGGACTCGGGGTAGCCGAGAGCGGTCAGCTCGGACCGCAGGTCCGGCTCGCTGTGGACGCCTTCCAGCGCGGCCGTGATCCGCTTCGCGTGTGCCTGCCCGCGGCACAGCGCGGCGCCCTTGAGCGGGCCGGCCTGCTTGTACGCGTGGTTCTCCGCATATTTCCGCGCCTCGGGGTCCGTCGGCTCGGGCGCAGCGGTGCTCGGGGACGCGGGCGGCACCCCGTCCGAGCAGATGGCGGCCACGTCCCGGAACAGCCGGTCGTGTTTGCGTTCCGCGGCCTTCCGCTGCGCCTCGTACGAAGCAGACGCGGAGGCGGCGGCGTCGTCGACGGCCCGCTCCGTCCCGCACCCCGCCGTCACGAACACGACCAGCAGCACGAACAGACCGGCCGAGGCGGCAGTCAGACGATTCACGGAGGCGCTCCAATTCCCGTATGGCCAGGCTGGAATGGGGACAGTGCGCCTCGATTATGAGGCGCCGCCCCAGTGACGGTCCTGAGTACGAGTACTCAGAGCTTCAGCAGGGCCGTGAGGAAACGTGGTCAAGCCGACCGATAACCGTCGTACGCGACCTTCGATCGGGTGCCCGCCTGGTGGTCACGGCCAGGTGCGCTCGATGCGGTCCCGCCTTACGGCATAGGCGGCGGGGCCGCCTTTCTCGACGGCCCGGTACATCGCGCTGCGGTGTGCGTCGAGCCGTTCGACCATCTCGAGGCGGAGCTGTTGGTTGTCGAGGATTATCGTCGGGGATGTCCTGTATGGCTCTGTACGCGAATAAGAGAGCGAGTCCTCGCGAGCATCATCAACCTCAAGCATGGCCACTCAACGAGCAGGCGGCACGTTGAGAATTCAATTACCAATGGGAGGGCATTTTGAGCAACGTGTCCCACTTGCGGCTTTCGTCGCGACAGGCAGTTGGAAGCAGCGAGAAGTTGAGGCCTTGCGATGTGTCGTCAGGTGCAGGCCGGTCTCCCACGTGAATGGGCTTGACACTTGAACGGGCCTGATGATCATATTGCGGCTGCCGCATCCGACATCCCGGTATGACCAACCGGGTTGGGGTGAGCCAAGAGACGCTCGGCCCCTTGCCTTCGTCGCCACGGCGATCACGGCATGGGAAATTAATCACGGATCAACGGGGGCTTGTAACATGGGGGAACTCTGCCTCGCGCCAGCTTCCGTACATCCTCAGGAAACGGGAGCTTGCATGCAGTCGATAATGTCCAAGAACAGCTTCGCCGCGTTGGCGGCCGGCGCCATCGGTGCGGCCGGGCTGGCAATGGCTGGTTTCGCGGCGTTCTGGGTGGCCGGTTCGCTGGGCATCAGCGCGAGCGTCGCCGGGCAGGTTGTGGACGCCATCTCCGCAGGTGGCCTGGCGCTGGCCGTCGTCGGAGCGATGTTCAGTGGTGGCGTCATCTCTGCCATCAGCGCGACGGTGCTCTACTACATCAAGAAGAAGGGCAAGGCGTTCGCGATCGCCTAAACCCTATTCTTACCTGATGGCTGTCAACGCCATAGTTGGTCTCGCAAGGAGCAGGAGCGTTCTGCTCTCGCTCCTTGCGAGCGCCACGATCTTCGGTCTCGGCGCGGTACTTGGGTATTCGGCGCTGTCCGGTGCGGAGTTGAGTCCGCCGACAGTGTCACCGGAAAGCAGTTTCGGCCAAGCCTTCTCGGGGATTCTCAGCAGGAACATCCCATCCGCGATGCTGCTTTATGCGGGAGCCGCTTCCTTTGGTGTGGTGAGCCTGATCGGCATCACCATGCTCGCTGCCTATGTGGGAGCAACGCTGGCTGTCGTCGTGTCCAACTCCGGATGGTCGGGTTTCCTGACCGAGACCGGAGCGTACGTGGGCTTCGAATTCCTGGGATTCATTCTTGCCGGTGCTGCTGGTCTGTATCCAGCCGCCGTCGCAATGGTCCGGGGGAGTCGCCAGGACAGCACCGGGATGCTGCGCCGATATGTGCATGCAATGGCGGACTCATTGCGAATCTTTCTGGTCGGGGCGTCGGTCATTGTCGGCGCCGCGTGTATCGAAGCCACTGTCATGGCAGCGAGATAGGAAACATGAGAGCTGACACATCTCAGCAGCCGACGGTTGCGGACCAGTCGGCGCTCAAGGCGCCGTTCGACGACGAGGTCCGTCACACTGTCGAATCCGCCAAGGCCGCGGCGCCGACGAGCAAGTCCTTGTGGGTCTCGCTGTACTTCGTCGCACTCGCACTCGTGCTGTGCAGGCTGCCGACCGCATTCGCCTATGCGGAGACCTTGATAACGCCGAAGCAACGGGAAGAGATCGGCGATCCCGCGCTGGAGGACCTGGCGGTCAGCGTGGCCGTGGGCGGTGGCGTGCTGCTGACCGTCTTCGTCTACGCTTTCTACGTCTTCGTGGCCCGGGCCCTGGAGCGGCGGGTCTTCACCGCGAGTCAGTCGCTGGGCCGGGGACTGCGCACTGGTGCGTTCTTCCCGGTTCTCGTCCTGTGCCTCCTGCCCCCGCAGCTGGCCGCCCTCGCATTCGAGGTGGTTGACCCGACCCAGGGCATCGTCTACTACCTCTACATTGCCGCAGTGGCCCTGCTGGTTCCGGTGCTCTTCCGGGGCCGGTGGCGGCACCTGCCTCAAGGCAAGATCATCGCCCTCTACTGCTGCAGCATCGGCCTCGCCGCGTTCACAGCGGTCGGGTGACCGAGGGCATCGAAAGCAAGAGAGAGATACCTCCTATGCTCGCGCTCTACACCAAGACGGTCCGACTTGCCGCAGCGGCCGTGCTGCTGCTCGGCGCGGCGGCACTGCTGTTCTTCCTCACACATCCACTGAAGCCCGTGGGGAACGTCAGCCCGGACGTGCTCAAAGCGGTCCTGGCAGCGCAGTTGCTCGCCTTCGCCGTACTGCTGCCCGCCTCGGCCGTCCTGGTACGCAAGGCGAGAGAGACAACATGGTGGATCGCAGCAGTGTCGATCCTCGCCATGGCGTCGAACTCGATCATGCTCGGCGATTCCGTGGCGTCAGCACCACAGTCCCTGTTCTCGCTCCTGGCTGTGGTCATCTCTCTCGCCATGGCGGTGGTGTCGTTGTTCGCGGCGGGTGAGGGCCGTTCCGGAAAGCCTTCGCAGAGCAGGTTCTAGGCAGCCGCTCGGCTGCTCGAGGAAGCAACATGTCCGTTACGGAACCACAGTTGGACAGGATCAGACTCCGTGCGGTGTCTGACTTCTACCTGTTCGAGATACTCGCTGCTCTGCGCCTGCGTATGACGGTGCGCACAGCCAGACATCTACTCGCCGGCATGTACGTGCTGGCCGTGCCGCTCGTCTTCATCGTCGCGATGGCCAGCTTCTCCCTGATCAGGCCCATTGCGGAAGAGAAAGGCGTCCAAGCCGAGGAGCTACTGGTCGCCTTGGCGATGTTGTCGTTCTACGCGACTACGACGTACGCCCTCCGGGAGGCCTTCTCCCAGCGCCGGTTCATGGTGGCGGGATCGCCGAACGCGGAACTCTTCCGGGCGATGGACATCTCGTCACGGGAGGTGTTCCTCGTCTACTGCGCCCGCCGTATCTGCGGGTACCATCTGCTGCTTGGCATGGTGCCCGCTGGTTTCCTGTTCGCCTACTGGCCGGTTCCGGACACCAGCATTCCGCATCTCGTCTTCGCCGCGGTCGTTCCGGTCGGCATGTGCGCCGTCAGCCTGTCGGTCGCCGCACGATCCGCACTGAGCCTGCGCCAAGGGCGGAGCCGGGAGTCCGTCAGGGCGCTCGCTACCTGCGTCGGCTCCCTGGCCCTGGGTATCTCGGCAGCGCTGTTCATCGCGGCTCCGTTGATGGGATCCTCCGACGTCAGGATGCCTGGGCTCTACTCATCGGCGCTTGCCGGATCGTGTGCCACGGTGGTCTTGGTCGTCGGCGGCACGGCCTCCTTCCGCCTTGTACGTGACCTCGGCAGGATGCCCTTCCACTCGTTCCCCCTCGCGGCCGCCTCGCGTCCGGGTGCGAGTACTCCCTCGGACACACGGGCCGGCACCAGGCCCCCGGCGCTCGCCGCGATTCTGGTACGGGAACTGCGTGGCAGCGCGGTGTATCCGCTCGTCAAGCAGGTGTTCCTGGCCGGGGCCGGAGGGGTCGCCGCGATAGCGGGATTCGCACTGGCGAGCCCCTTCCCCCTCCCGATGGCCAACCTCCCTGCCCATGCGTACGAAATGGCAGCAGGGGCGGTCGCCGTGATGGTGCTCGGCCTCGCGGAGATGCTGTCCCGAGCGATCGGACCGACCACGTTGCGGGCCATGCTGCGCACTACCTGGGAGGCGGGCATGTCCTCCTGGTACATCGCCCGCGCGTTGGTTCTGGTGTGGACCACGTGCGGCCTGTGTGTCGGTGTCACAACGGCCGCTGTCGTACTGCTCCTGGCCGGCCCGAGCCTTACTGCCATACCTGTGATCATGGCTGTGTGCGGCGTGTCCGCCGCACTTGTCGCCGAGACCGTGGCCACTCCACCGCGCAACACCGATGGCAGTGCGGCCTCCGACCCCATTGCCGGGTTCCTCGCACTCGTGCTGACCGGCCCGGTGGTCTGGATCCTCGGGCAGGAATGGATGGTCGGACCGGCCCTGGCATTCTGCTACGCCCTGATACTTACTGGAGTTGCAACGGCATGCGTGCGACGAAGCATCCTGAAACTGCGCTAGAGCTGAAGTCCGTAACTGCCGGATACGACCAGTCCGCCCCGGTGTTCGTGGACCTCTCCCTGTCCCTGCCGGGCCGTGGTCTCACCATGGTGTCGGGCAGAAACGGTTCCGGTAAGTCGACCTTCCTCGAGTTGTGCAGCGGGTACCTCCCGCCGTGGCACGGTCAGGTCCGCGTCGGAGACCGGGACGCACGAGATCCGCTGAGCCGGACCGCGCGCAGGGTCTGCCGTACGGACGTGTCGCTCTATCCCAGCATGACCGTGCGGGACCACCTCGTCTTCGCCGCCCGTTGCCACGGGATCAGTCCTGATCCGGGACTGAAGAGGGCCGTGCGTTACGGACTGGAGCCGTGGCTGGACCACGCTGCGAAGGAACTGTCCACAGGTAACAGAAGGAAGCTCTGGCTGACCATGTGCACGCTGGGGGAGTTCGCGCTCGTCATGCTCGACGAACCCTTCAACGGCCTGGACTCCGCGGGCATCGAGCTGCTCTCAGCCGAGATGTGCGCGTGGGCCACGCATGCGTCCGTCGTGCTGATCGCACACGATCCGCCGGCCACCGTGGCGGCGGACACGACCATCACCCTTGACGGGTTTTCCGGTGCATCGCCGGGGAGTGGGGAATAGTGGCAACGGTTCAAGTCGACGCTCTCTCGAAGACATTCGGGGAGAAGCTGGTGGTGGATGGGCTCCGCTTCACCGTGGAACCCGGGTCGGTCACAGGCTTCCTCGGGCCCAACGGCGCGGGAAAGTCGACGACCCTGCGGCTCATGCTCGAGTTGGAGCAAGGAAGCGGCAGGACGCTCTTCGACGGTCAGCGCTACTCGGAGCTGGCCGATCCGGCGCAGCGCGTCGGAGCACTGCTGGAGACAAGGGCCTACCACCCTGGGCGTTCCGTGCACGCACATCTGCGCATGCTCACTCGAGGTATAGGCGTCCCGGAAAAGCGCATCGACGAAGTCCTCGACCTCGTGGGGCTCCTCCCTGTCGCGCGGCACCGGCCGAAGGGCTTCTCCCTGGGCATGCTGCAGCGACTGGGCCTTGCCTGCGCGCTGCTCGGCTCCCCCGATGTCCTCATCCTCGACGAGCCCGGCAACGGTATGGACCCGCAGGGCATGCGATGGTTGCGCACCTTTCTCAAGGAGTACGCGGCTGCGGGCAACGCCGTCTTTGTCTCCTCCCACCAGATGGCGGATCTGGACGAGCTGGCCGAGCGGGTCGTGGTGATCGGCAAGGGGCGTCTCATCTGCGACAGCACCCTCGCCGACTTCAAACGCGCATACGACGGGGGAGCCGTCCGAGTACGGGCGGACTCACCGGACCAGCTCCGCGCCGCACTCGTGCGGCGCGGCGCTCACGTCGAGTCCAGCGCGGACGGCTGTCTGCTGGTCAAGGAGCTCGCGCAGCGGGAGATCGCAGCCACGGCACTTGCCGAGAACGTCATCGTCACGGAGCTGACGGTCGCCGAAGCGACGCTGGAGGAGGCATTCCTGCACGCCTCGGCGGCGAGTGTCGAATACGTGACGGATGAGAAGGCGGGTGCCCGGTGAACAGGTCTGTGCGGTACGAGTGGGTGCGGCTGACCACCCTTACGTCGACGTGGCTGCTCGCAGCCGCAGCGGTCGCCGTGACTGCCCTTGGGGCCTGGGGCTACGCCTTCACCATCACCGAGTTCCAGTCGGAAGAGATGGCCGTCACCGCGCAAGAAGCACTGGTCGCGGTCATCAACAAGGCTTCGTTCGCCCCCCTCGCGGCCGGGCTCTTCGGGGCACTCGCCATGGGAGGTGACTACCGGCATGGCACGATCAGGGCAATGCTCGCCGTGACTCCCGTTCGAAGCCGGGCCCTCGCGGCGAAGGCTCTCGTGGCCGGCGGATTCGCGCTGGCGGTCACGGTGTACGCCACCACGGTGTCCTGGATCGTGGCGAGCGCTGCCCTGCCGGCGGAGCTGATATCGGGTGTGTCGTACGGAGACCTGATCGTGCTCCATGGCGGCCTGCTGCTGCAGACCGTGTGCTGGACCCTGATCGGCATCGCGATCACCGTCGTGTTCCGCTCACAGGCCGTCGGCGCCGTCTCCTTGGTGGCGATCCCCTATGTGCTCGAGCCCATGGTCAGGACGGGCGGCTTGTTCGCCGACTCCACGTGGCTGGCGCAGGTGGCGAGGTATCTGCCGTTCGCCGCGGGCACTTCGATGTCGAACATCGCAGGCGATGAGGGGGCCTTCCTCGCCGAGGCCTCCCAGCGTATGGCGCCCGGGACCGCGGTCCTCGTCTTCGGCCTCTTCACCGGGGCACTCTTCGTGGGGGCCGTCGCACGGTTCCGCCGCCAAGGTGTGTGATCCGGAACTGCGACCTCAGCATGCCGTGGGCCAGGCGTCCTCGTGACGGGTGATCGGGTCGGCCCCGACGCCGGCCTTGGGTGGGCAGTCGCGGCAGCGGCCCGGCTCGGTGGCGCGGAAGGCGCGTTCGCAGCCGCCGTCGCAGGTCTGCCAGGGCAGTACGGAGGGTGCGGCGGCCTGAGCCGGGAGGGGCGGGGGCAGTTCGCGGAGCCGGTAGGCCAGGATGCAGGCCGGGCGCGCTCGCAGCGGGGCAGGGAGGCGGGCGGTGAGGTGACCGGTGATCTCCTCGGGGCTGACGCCTTGCGCGAGCCACTGGGTGACCGCAGGGGCGAGCCGGCCGACCTCTCGGCGGGAGAGGAGCAGCCGACGGTCGACGATGCGCAGCGAGGCCAGGATCACGACGGCCCGGGGATCCGGTTCCGTGGCGGCGGGAGGCGGCGAGGGCTCCGGACCGGGCTTCGTGTCCGGCTCGATGTCCGCCTCGGGCTGTGGCTCGGTTTCGGGCTTCCGCGGAGACGGCCCGGACCTGCGAGGACGCGGTGGCGATGGCGGCACCGGAGGCTCGGGCTGATCGCCAACCGGCACGTCGTAGAAGAACGTCCGGGTACGGAGCACGCCGCCGGGACCCCGCTCACGCCGTCGCTCCAGATAGCCGTCCGCCTCCAGTTCCCGCAGGGCCCGGGAGATGAGGATTTCGCCCTCGGTGAAGTGCTCGCACAGTGCGTCGATGCGTACGGGTGCGCCGTCCGGCAGCGAGAGGATGTAGGCCGCGACACCGACTGTGACCGCGCTTCCGCGGCGCTGCGCAAGGGCGTTGGCGATCACGGTGAAGTCGGCGGTGAGCCGGGTTCGGACGTGGATCACACCGGAGGTCGGTGCTCCGGCGGGGGCGCGCAGGGGCGCGTTAGACTGCCGTTCAGCCATCGGGAAGCGTGCTTCTTCCTGATCGGTGAGGCCCTCGATCAGGATTGCCGTCCTGGCCGGGGGCCGTCATATGTCTGGGGTTGTTGCGGCGAACGTAACCGCCAACTTCCTGCCCCCGCAAGCCAGTCACCCTTCCGGGTGACGAGCGGGAGGGGAGGGAGGGCAGGTGGTTCTTTACCCCAGGTTCTTTGGGGGAGTTCGTGGCTCGCCGGACCCTGGCGCGCGAGGTTTCGGCGGCTCAGGGAGGCCGCAGCGGGAGCCGGTTCCCGGCCGGCTCAGTGCCGGTCGGCGGTCTTCAACCGGTCTATGAACGAGGCCCAGCAGGCTGCCGAGAGGACCAGCGCCGGACCGTGCGGGGCCTTGCTGTCACGGACGGGCACGACGCCGGGGAATCCGTCCGCCACCTCGACGCAGTTTCCCCCCTCCTGATTGCTGTAGCTGCTGCTGCGCCACGCGGCGCCGTTCAGATCGGGACGGGACATTTGCTGCACGGTAGTTGCCCTCCATCACGGACCGGATCATGTCGAGCGACATGAGCGGGGGCAGCGCGGCCGCCCGCAGCCGATCGTAAGTCAGGGTGAATCCGTTGACCTCGGGCGGATCCTCGACAAGCTGGCCGTAATGTGCGCCCTCCGTGTAGGCCACCCTGGTGCCGTCGGGCAGGGACAGCACGGTCAAGGAGCCGCCGAGCGCGTCGTGCGCGCCCTGGTCGAACGGCAGCACCTGCACGATGATGTGACGCTCCTCGGCCGCGTCCAGCAGCCGCGCCAACTGCCTGCGCATCACGCCTGGTCCGCCGACCGGACGATGGATCACCGACTCGTCGAGCACCACCCAGAGTTCCGGGCGATCGGGAGCGTGCAGCCGTTCCTGCCGGGCGAGCCGCGCGGTCACGCGTTCTTCCAACTGCTGCTCGCCGGTGAGCGAGCGGCCGACGCTGAGCAGGGCGCGTGCGTACTCCTCCGTCTGCAAGAGGCCAGGCACCACATGCGCCGCGAACTCGCCGATGGCCACGGCTCGCGCCGAGTGCGCCATGAACGCCCGTGACCAGTCGGGGAATGCCTCCCGGTAGACGTAGGGCCACAGGTCGACCAGCAGGTTGTCCGCCCCGAGGGCCGCGTCGAGCGCGCGAGCCAGCTCCAGTGTCGGTTTCGCGCCGGACGAGCGCTCGATCTGGGTGATCCGGGTGCTCACCACATGCGTTCTGGCGCCCAGTTCGGCCTGGGTCAGCCCGGCGGCCGTACGGAGTCTGCGGACACGTGAGCCGAAGAGTGCGGCCATCGACTCCTCGGGCTGAATTCCTTTGGCCATGGGCTCACTTCCGTTCCTTACCGCTTGCGATGTAAGGCGTCGTCACCTTCCGAGCGTAGGCGCGGCGGACGATTCTTGAGCACGGAATGTTACGACCCGTACACGCTGTGGGCACTGTGGGTCGTGTGAAGGATCGACGGACTGGGATGGACGGCACGTGCTGAAGACCATGGCCATGTCGGGCGACGGCCCGGAGCGCGAGACGGAATCGACCGTAGGGGTGCTCGGACAGGAGGCCCACGACGCCGGGGTCGAAGAGCGCACGTTCGCCGCGCAGTTCACCTCGTCGGCCCGGGGGGCCCAACTCGCCAGACGGCTGGCGGTGCGGCGCCTGGAGCACTGGGGGCATCCGCCCACGTCGGACCTCTCGGGCACCGTGGCCCTGCTGATCGCTGAGCTCGCCGCCAACGCGGTACGCCACGGCCGCGTCCCCGGGCGTGAGTTCCACCTCCGCCTCGAGGCGCGGCCGTGCCTGATCCGTATCGAGGTCTCGGACGCTTCCCCGGACCGGCCCCCGACCGGTCCGCCCGAGCCTTCTCCCGACGACGAGTCGGGCCGCGGCCTGCTCCTCGTGGACGTGTTGGCCAGTCGCTGGGGTGCGACGCCCCGCGTGCCCATCGGCAAGACGGTTTGGGCCGAGGTGGCGATGGCCTCGCGCCCTGAGGGCTGATGCCCCGTGGGCTACCCCGGTTACCGCGGTTACCGCACCAGTTTTGTCTCCTTGTGCAAGCCCGCCTTGTCGACGCCCGGATGCAGGGTGACGCTCCCGTCCCGCCAGCGGACCAGGACGTCGTTGCGCGTGGTGTCGGGGCCGATGGCTCCCGCGGTCACGACGTCTGCGCGGGACCAGGGGGACTTCGACGGACGGATCTTGATCTCGCCGTGCAGGCCGGCGAAGTCCACACCCGGGTGGATGGTCGTTTCACCGTCCGCCCAGCGGACCAGCAGGTCGTCGGACTTCCTGCCGGTGAACTGACCCGAGGTGATCTGTGTGGCGTACGGCCAGGTCTTGTTGGGCTTCGCCAGGAAGGTGCCCTTGCTCACCGCTTTGGTGTCGACGTCCGCGTACATGCCGACGGAGCCGTTCGCCCAGACGACGACCAGGTCGTCCCGCAGCGCACCGGGGGTGTGCCGGCCGACGCTGATCAGCCTGGCGTTCTGCCAGTTCTTGTGCTTGGCCAAGGTCTTCTCGTCGTGGAAGCCCGTCCTGTCGACATGCCGATACTCGCTCAGCTCACCGTCGCTCCAGCGCACGACGAGCCCGTCGGTACCGCTGCCGGTGAACTTTCCACCGGCGATCGCGCGCGCGTTCTTCCACACGCTTCCGGGGGCGGCGAGACGGACGGTGGCGGAGAACGGACGCTGCGGATCCCCGGTGCCGCTGCCCTGGTAGAGATCCACCGAGCCGTCGGCCCAGACCGCGATCAGGTCGCCGCTTCCCTCGCCGGTGAACTCCCCCGTGGTCAGTAGCCTGGCGTTCTGCCACTGTTCCCAGCCGCCCATGGCGAAGGGCAGCGTCGGCTGGAGGTAGGGGCCGAAGTCGCTGTGACGGCCGTTGTCGGCATCGTCGTACAGCTGGAAGAAGCGGTCGGTGTACACGGGGCTGTAGGAGATGCGGTTGTACGCGGGGTGGGTGGTGGGCACGCCCGGCCCGCCGCCGTTCCAGCCGCCCACATTGCCGATGATCTCGCCGGTGCCCCTGGCACGGTCGAGGGTGGAGAAGAACGGTCCGCCGGACACGCCGTCCCACATGCCGGCGCAGTCGATCCGCATCTGGTTGTAGCCCGGCAGGGCCTGGGTCCGGCTGGTGCACTGGACGGGCCGGTCCTGCGGGTTACGCCCGACATTGGGGTACCCGACGGTGGTGACGGCGTTCTCCGGTGTGGCGGGGCGGGCGAGGGTGCTGCCGCCGACGGCGTCCTGGAGGTTCGTGGTGCCGTTGGGCTTGACCCGGGCGAAGGCGTAGTCGAGGTCGGACTCCGGGCCCCTGCTGTTCTTCACGTACCGCTTGTCGGCGAACCATTCGTCAACGGGCCAGATGCCGTAGGGCTGTTGCTTGAGCGTCCTGGACGAGTCGTACTTCGGGACGAAGACCGCTTGGGTGTTGAGGCAGTGGCCTGCCGTCAGGATCAGGTTGCGTCCCTTGCTCTGCACCGTGCTGGCGGAGCAGTAGTGCGCCCGCATGTCGGAGCCGACGGTGAAGAGCATGCCGACGGAGGGGATGCCCGCGAACTGCTGCCCCACGTCCGCTCTGGCGCGTGGCGACGCACTGCGCCCCGGCAGGCCGACGCCGGGCAGGGCGGCGCCGGGTCGGCCGGAAGGATCGGTGGCGGACGCGATGCGCTCCGGCGTCCAGAACCGCAGCGCTTCGGCCACCGACCAGGCGCCGTCGCTCGGCTGCCCGGGCGCTGGGCTCGTGGGTACGGGCGATGGCCGGTCGGCCGCCAGCGAGACGGTGCTCGTGGCAACGGTGGCCAGAGCGCAGCACGCCAGGGAGACGGTGAGGCGGGCCACGAGAGCTTTACGCAACAGGGAACTCCGTTGGAGAGGGGGTGCCGTACGGCGGTGCGGCGGCGGGGTGGACAACGGGTGGTGTGGTGGCGGCCCGTTCCTTCTGTCGGTCACGGGCCGCCACCACTGGACGCGGGTGGCTCAGTCGGCGATCTGGACTTCGCTGTGCAGCCCGGCGCCGTTCACACCGGGATGCAGGGTCAACTTCCCGTCGTTCCAGCGGACAAGGACGTCGTTGGGAACCTTGTTGGCGGTGAAGGCACCAACGGTAAGTACCGTGGCATTGATCCAAGGGGACTTGACGGGGCGGATCTTGGTCTCGCCGTGGAAGCCCTTGGTGTCGACGCCGGGGTAGATGGTCGTCTCGCCGTCCTTCCAGCGGACCAGCAGATCACTGGTCTTGGCGCCCGTGAACTCGCCCGCGCTGATTTGGTCGGCGTACGTCCACGTCTTGTCCGCCTTGGCCAGCTGGACCTCCTTGCGGACACCGTTCGTGTTCAGATCCGCATAGAGCGAGACCGTACCGTTGGCCCACACCACGAGCAGGTCGTCACGGAGGCTGCCGCCGTTGAAGCGGCCCGCGGTCACGAGCTTGGCGTTCTGCCACGCCGCCGTCTTGGCCAGCGTCTTCTCGTTGTGGAAGCCCTGCTGGTCCACGTGCGCGTACTGGGTCACCTCACCATCGACCCAGCGCACCACCAGACCGTCACTGCCACCGGCGGTGAAACTGCCACCGGAGATCGCCTTGGCGTGCTTCCACACACTGCCGGCTTTCGCCAACTCGTACTGCGCCGAGAACGGAACCTTCGCGTCATTGGCCTCGGCACCCTGGTACAGGGTCACCGAACCATCCACCCAGCGCACGAGCAGGTCCATGTGGCGCTTGCCGTTCGCGGAGCCGCCCGTGAAGTATCCGGCGGCCAGGAGGTCGGCCTTCTTCCAGTCGGCGCGGGACAGCAGAGTGCGCAGGGCGGTCTGCCTGATCCAGTCGGCGATGTCGTCGACGCGGGTGCTCACGGCGGCCTTGCGGGTCTCTGCCCCGGACCCGAAACACCCTCCCTGCCAAGAGACGCTGTTGACCGCGGCCAGTTCGACCTTGCCGTCCGCCTCACGCAGCGCCGGGCCGCCGGTGTCACCCTTGCAGACGGCCGCGCCGGCGGACGTGGGCTCGAGGGCGACAGTCGTTCCCCCGGCCGCCTGGACCGTGAAGGCCCCGGCGTGGACCCGGTTGGGCACCCACTCGTCCTTGGTACGGCCGTAGCCGACCGCCTTCAGTTCCTCACCTTCGCGCGGGGCGACCGAACCGATCTGGACCGGCTTCACACCGGTGACCGGTGTCGCGAGGCGCGCCATGACGAGGTCCCGGTCGTCACGCGGGACGAGTTCAACGACGTCGACGACGCTTCCACCCGGGGCCGTGAGGTCGGCACGGCCGATGGTGGCGGTGGTCTTCATCCTGGGTGCGCCGGCCGCCACCTTCGGCTCCTGGGCCGGGTTGTCGGCGAAGCAGCTGGCGGCGGTGATCAGCCACTGCTGGTCGACCAGTGTGCCGGTGCAGCTGCGCTGTCCGTTGCCTATGTCGATTTTCGCGGTGAAGGCGTACTGGCTGTCCTGGGGGCTGTCTCCGACGACCGCGTTCGCGGGAGTAGCGACCAGTGCCCCGGCTGTGACCGCTGCTGCCAGAAATGCTGATACTGAGGTGACGCGTTGCCGAATGCCAGACATGTGCTTTCCTTGCAGATCGGTCGTTGGACGAACGGGAATCGGTTCTGCGCCGAAATTTGCGCTTCGGGAGAAGGTCAGCCGGTTACCTTGAGTTCGACCAGTACGGCCGGGGTGGGATTCTTGATGTCCCCTTCACCGACGGGCTTGTAGTCGTCCTTCGGGACGTCGACGGCGGTGGTCTTTCCGTTGACCGTGAGGCTGGCGCGGACAGCGCGTTCCTCGGTCTGGACGGCGTGGACGTTCTTGACTTCCAGGATGAGATTGCCGGTCTTCCCGATGACGTTGAAGCAGTATCTGCCCTCGTTGTTCTGCCGGGTCCAGATCTGAATCTGGTTCGTGGCGCCGCAGTCCGCGAGCAGGATATGGCCGTCGCCCTTGCGCAGGACAATGCCCTTCTCTGCAAGGATTTTGTCTGCGCCCGGGTACGCGAAGTCCTCGATGGCGTACGGCGGACTGGCGTCGTCACCCATTCCGGCAGCGGCCACCCTGGTCTGAGGGGCGGCGGAGGCGACGGCGAGAGCGGCTCCTCCCACAAGGGCAGTGACAGCGCCGACGACACCGGCGAGCAGTATTCCGCGCGCGCGAAATATCACCTGAGGTTTCCTTCCAGATGGTGCGCGGCGTGTGGAGCTGCCGCGCGAGAAGACCCGTTCCCCCGGGCCTCCACGAAAAGTACCACTCTCCTATTCCGATCCTTCACCAGCATTCGGTCATAACGAATCGATAACGACCGTGCGCTAAAGGCAACGTTTCCCTCGACATTACCGTCCGGTACGGAATTAGTCGCTCCGCTTTATTTGGTGACTCATAGTGCGTTTTTTGTGGGCTATTCTCGGCGGGACTCAATTTCAGCAACCTGCCCGACCATGCGGGTTGCTTCGCACGGGAGAAATGTTGAATAAGTCAGGGGGAAGGTGGGCGCGTGCGGCATCGATACTGTGTGTCAGCGGCGCCCTGGTGCTCTCACTTACCGCAACGCTGCTGGGGTCATCCCCGGCTGCGGCGGATGAGGGCGAAGACCAGATGGTGTTCGGTTCGATTCCGCGCACCGACCGCGGCCGGGCGGTGGAACTGTGGCGGGCCGGGGGGCCAGGAGTGAAAGCCGCGGCGGAGGTCGCGCTGATGGGCACAGACGACGATGTGCGCCAATTCCTGAACAAGGAGAGGGCCATCGTCCAACTGCACGACGAGCAGGTGGCGTTTTCGCAGATGATCTCCGTCAGCGGCCCGGGCGTGCGGGAAGCCGCCCTGACCGCGCTGCGCGGTGACACGACAACTCTTCAGGCATTTCTGAAGGACGGCTGGCAGACTCCGCTTGAGCAGGACGACCGGGTACGCGTCTCACAGATCGTCAGCGCGAACGACAGTCCTGGTGTCGAGGCGGCGGCTCGGGCGGCTCTCGCCGGCGGCTCACAGAAGGTGCGCGATTTCCTTGAGAACGGTCAGTACATAGCGCAGGAAGCCGACGACCGCGTTGCGCTGTCGCAAATCGTGAGCACGGGTGGGCCCGCGGTCAAGGCGGCGGCCAAGGTCGCGGTCGCGGGCTCCATCGAGGACGTGCGCGAGTTCCTGGCCGTGGGACAGTACGTGGCCCAGGCCCGGGACCGCGAGCGTGCGAGCATCAGCCAACTGGTGAAGCAGGCCCAGGTCGCCGGCAAGGCGGCGGAGATCCAGACGCGGGAGGCGAAGGAGGCCTCTGCGCGCGCTGTGGAGGCGTCGAATCTCGCGAAGGAAGCCGCGCTTGAAGCGGCCCGGGAAACCAAGAAGGCGGGCAAGGACTCCAAGACGGCAGCGAACGCCGCGAACCGTGCCGCACGCGCCGCACGGGGAGCCGCAGCCGCAGCGCAGCAGGCCATCAGCGCCGCCCAGGCCGCTAATGCCTCCGCACGCATTGCCGCCGCCGCGGCCTCGCAGGCGGCCAGTGCGGCAGCCGGTGCGGCCGAGGCCGCCTCCCGCGCACAGGGCGCAGCCGCGGCAGCAGCGACGGACGCCGGCGAGGCGGCGAACGCACGGAAGGCAGCCGAGGGTGCCCGGGCCGCGGCCGCGGGGGCCAAGAAGGCAGCTCAGGCCGCCGACCAGGCCGGTCGCGCGGCGACCCAGGCGGGCATCGCGGCGAAGGCCGCCTCGTCCGCCGGCGCCAACGCCGACGCCGCCGCATCGTCGGCCAGTGAGGCCAGCAATCTCGCCGACGCCGCCGGTGCCCACTCCACGGAAGCCGACGCCGCAGCGGCTCAGGCACGCCGCCATGCCCGAGAGGCGACCCGGGCAGCGAACAAAGCCGAAAGCCTGGCCCAGGAGTCAGCAACCGCCGCCTACGAGGCACGGGACGCGGCCAACAGCGCAGCCACCCATGCGGAGAATGCCGCCAAGGCCGCCGACGAGGCCGCCAAGCAGGCGGGAAAGTCCGCCGCGGCCGCCAAGGAGTCCACCGCGCACGCGGCGGAAGCCAAGAAGGCAGCCGATCTCGCGACCAACGCGGTGGCGAAGGCCCGCAAGTTCTTCGACCTCACCCGCAAGGCCGAGGTCGCAGAGCTCCTCACCCGCACCAACGGCGCGATTGAGCAGGCCAAGGACCTCAAGGCGGAGGACGACAAACGCCTCGCCGAGCAGGCTGGGCGGACCAAGCAGGCCAAGGATCTCGTGACCGAAGCCGACCGGCTTGTCACCGAGGCCGACGTTCCCGGCGCCGACGCCTCCCAAGTCGCTCAGAAGGGCCGCCGGATCGCGGTCATCACGATGAAGACCGGTGGTTCCTGGAGCAGCACCGCTGCTCAGGTCGCCCTCGGCGGTTCGGACGAAGCGATCGTCGACTACCTTCGCACTGGCCGGAAAGAAGCGGCGGAGCAGGACGAATACGTCCGCGTCGAACGCCTGGCGGAGGACCCCAAGTCCGCGACGATTCGTGCTGCGGCGCAAAAGGCGCTCCAAGGTGACGCCGCGCAGATCCACGCCTTCCTCGAAACCGGTGCGGACGAGGCTGCGGCGAACGACTACCGGGTTCGTGTCTCGCAGGTTGTCAGCGTTGGCCAGCGCGGGCTGAAGGAGGCGGCGGTCGCCGCTCTCAAGGAGAACGACCCCGGCAAGCTCCGTGAATTCCTGGTCAAGGGGCAGTACATCGCCCGCACCAACGACGAGCGGGTCCAGGTGTCCCAGCTGATCAGCGCCGGCGGTCCCGAACTTGTTGCGGCCGCTCGGATCGCCCTCGAAGGCACGCCGCAGACGCTGCACGAGTTCATCGCCGTCGGCCAGTACCAGGCCAAGCGCAAGGACGCCCTCGCGGCCACCCACATCGCAGACATGCAGCACCTCCTCGCCACGGGCGCGAGCGTCGCAGCCAAGGCACAGGTGAACGCCGCCATAGCCAACAAGGTCGCCGCCACTGCCCGCAAGGCATCCGCCGAAGCCAAGGACTGGGCCAAGAGCGCCGACGCCTCCGCCGGTCAGGCCAAGAAGTACGCCGCGGACGCCGACAGGTCAGCCGACGACGCCGAGTCTTCCGCCGCCCAGGCCAAGGAGTCCGCCAGAACCGCCCGCGCAGCCGAAACCGATGCCCTGAACGCCGCCGACCGTGCACAAACCTCCGCTGCCCGGGCCAGGGAATCCGCATACTGGGCGAGCACCTCCGCCAACGAGGCATGGACGTCGGCCCACGAAGCCCGTGTCTCGGCGGACAAGGCAGGCAAGGACGCGGCCGCTGCGGACAAGGCCTTCAAAGAAGCCAAAGCGATCGTTGTCGTCAAGCAAAAGCAGGAGGCAGCGGCCTGGCGTCAGCAGATGGAGGAGGAAAAGAAGAAGAAAGCCGAGGCGGACAAGCCTGCCGGCAATGAGGACGACAGCTGGATTCCCGGCTGGTTGAGTGACGCCGGCAGTGACATCGCTGATTTCGGCCACGACGTCTACATGGGCGTGGGCGAGGTCTTCTACGGCCTGGTCAGCAATGTCCCGTACGCGGCCGAGTATTTCGGATGGCTCGTCGACAGCGACTGCTGGGACGGTGGTCCCGGCGCTCCGGGGTGTGATTACGGTGAGCAGTTCGACGAATGGATCGCCGGTTACGGTTACGACACCACGAGCGATGCCTACCAGGTTCCCAGCTTCCTCATCGCCCTGTTCTCACACAGGGAAGGGTCGTCACGGAAGAGAAAGCCCAGCGATTGCAATTGCTTCCCCGCGGGCACCGATGTCCTCCTGCCGTACGGCCGCACCAAGGACATCGAGAACGTCCAAGTGGGCGACCGGGTCGTCGCGACCGACCCTGAAACAGGTGAGTCCGGCCCACGACCCGTCACACGACTGATCACCACGGACGACGACAAGCAGTTCAACACACTGTTCATCGCCACCCCGCGGGGCATTGAGTCCCTGACGGCGACCCGCGAGCATCCCTTCTGGTCCCCCTCCCAGCGCCGTTGGGTCGAGGCACAGGGGCTCGAGCCAGGCATGACGCTGCTCACCGAGCAGAGCGAGACCGTCATCCTGACAGGGAACCGTGCCTTCAGTCAGACAGCGCGGACGTACAACCTCACGGTCGCCGGCCTTCATACCTACTTTGTGCTGGCGGGCGCTACACCGGTACTGGTTCACAATGCAGGCTGCACCAAGGCGAAGCCGAAGCTCTCGGACAAGAATCCAATCATCAACAAGGAGCTGCGGGACCAGTACGAGGAAGTTCTGGCCGGACGCGGCACGCCTCGGCCGGGCAGCGGTCCAGGTGGGCTTGACATCTATCAGGCGGACGCCCTCCCCACCCGCCAGAAAGCGCAGTGGAAGGGGTCTGTGATTTACGATGTTCCAGGCACCAACCATCGAGTTCTGAAGAGGCCGGACGGAAAGCTCGGATTCATCTGGAAGCACGATTACAAGAAGCCGCGCCTCTTCCCCGGGCCTTGGTACAAGGACGGTGGCGACGTCCCCGATCTCAAGCCGTAAATTCTGAACCGATGGGCAGGTGCGGCGTGGCGCCGTACCTGCCCGTCTCTCTCTCGTGTTAATTGGAAGTGAGGTCCTGTGAGCAGTCGAGTCCTTGACGGATGCTACTCAATATATTCAGTTGACGACACGCAAGAGTTGTTTGTTGCCGGTGATCTGGTTGACTTCTTCGTCGACTCCGAGGATTCATGGCGAACTTTCCTCGCAGTGAGAAACCGCATGAGTGAGAGTCATGTCCCCCGTGAAGTCGCCGACCTTGAGATCAGAGTCCTCGATTCTCACGGCGAGACGATCGGCTCCTACTCGTTGAGCGATGTGCACCTGACGGAGACTGAATACGACGGTGGCAGCGCTCTGCGACTCTCCGGATACGTATTGGACCTTCCCCATCCACACGCACCCGCAGCCTGGGCGCGGTGGCGTGAAGGAGCCGAACCCGGCCCTAACGCCTGGGTTGATCTCTCCCCGGATGAACGAGATGCCTGGCTCGACTGCGCCCGTCTCCACAGCGACCTGGTGACATTCCCTGCCGATGCCGGGCCGGACTCCTACGGTGGCACCTTCTCATTGGATGGCAGCCACATCACTGATCGGGCCGGTCTCTACTGCGCTTTCGGTGAAGCCCTGCGCGGCCCCGGCGGTTACTTCGGGTCAACCCTGGATGCGCTGAGAGATTGTCTCGGTGGGGGATTTGGCGTGCGTCCACCGTTCACACTGCACTGGCGATCAGTGGATACCGCTCGCACGCATCTCGGCGAAGCGTATGTAGATATGTTTCTGAACGCGCTGCGCTCCGCGAACGTCTCGGTCATCCTCTGAGGGGAGGACCCCACGCCCTGCCGTGCGAACGCATTCATCGCCCAGGCCCGGGGGCAGGACCCACCTGTGCCGCCTCGTTTCGGGGTGCCGCAGGTGGCACCTGCGGCGCCCCTTGAAGTGAGGAGCGTTTGCTGCCTCAGGTGTTGCCTGTGTTACGCCTCAGGACTCGGCTCCGCCGAGCGCGCCCCTGTCGATGCCGGGTGCCGTCGTGGCGAAGGGGGTCTTGGCGGCCGGGGCGGGCAGGGTCCAGTTCACCGCGAGCTGCTTGAGGCCAGGTGTCTCGAGCGACGTGAACTTGCCCCCGCCGTCCGCCGTGGTGTAGCCGCCATTGGGCGAGCACATCAGAGGCCGGTACTTCTTCGGGGTCAGCGGGCACTCGAAGTCGGCCGTCTTGCCATCATGGTTGAGGTCTTTGTTCGGGTGGTCCAGGCCGACCATGTGGCCGATCTCGTGGTTGATGGCGTTGTTGAGAATGGCCGCGTTGGTGGTCTTGTTGCCGCTGAACCAGTCGGGCCTCGACCAGTACTCCGTGTCGATCCACGACCATCCGCCCCACACGCTGTGGTCACCGGTGTTGTAGCAGTGCCACGCGCGGGACATGCCCCGCTTGCCGTCGAACGGGCGGTACTTGGTGCCCAGCGTCAGGACGTGGCGTGGCTGGGCCGCGCACCTTTCGGGGGAGGCCTTGAGGGCCGTCGAGACGTTGAACTTGATGCCGGTCACGGAGGTGAGCTGCGCCGCGGCCTGTTTGGCGGTGGGGCCGAGCTTGGTCCGGGCGTCGGCGCCGGCGAACTGGATCGTGTATCCGGTGCCGTCCCCCGACAGGGAATGGATGCCGGGAAGTGCCTTGCAGCCGTTGCCCGAATAGACCTGGGTGGCCGCGGTGTTGGCGGCGTCGGCAGTGGTGGCGGGAAGGAGCAGGGCGAACGCCGCGCCGGCGGCTATGGCGCTGAGCTTGCGCCTCAGGCCGGTGTATTTCATGAAGGGTCCCCCATGGTCTTCGTTGTGTCCGATGTGCGCGACTCATGGGGGCACTCTCAGGCTCGGCTCAACACACCCGGCCCCCCACCGAGTTGCTCCGGAAAGACCCTACAGGCCAGAGCTTTACACACCGTCAGGGCCTGTACAGAAGGAAGTCCACGGGGGGTCGGCGGGATCGGTCGTCGGGCGGCCCGGCGCGGATGGGATACGCACGGTGTCGCCCGCCAAGGCACAGTTGCGCAAGCCCTACGTCTGGGGCGGCACGGGGCCGCGCGGGTTCGACTGCTCGGGCCCTGTGCCGCCAGCGGTGTCTGGTCCTCAGTCGGGGCGCTTGGCCATGACGACTACACCCGGCCCGCTCTGCTCATCTGCAGGGAGCCGGAGTTCGGCGACCGGGCGCAGCCCGGCCTGCTCGATCAGGTCCACGAGCTGTTCCGGCCGCCATTTGTGCGTCGTCCAACGAACGGGTACTCCTCCGTATGCCTCGGTGCGCACCGCGTCTTCGTCGCCGACGTGTGTTGCGGTGATGAAGTGTCCGCCTGGCTTCAGGGCGCGCGCGAACAGGGCGAGGACCTGAGGCAGGACGTCGCGGGGGAGGTTGAACAGTGACCACCACCCGAGCACGCCGCCAAGGGATGCTTCACCAAGATTGAGATCGGTGGCAGAGGCGACACCGAAGCGGCATTGCGGATGAAGACGGCGTGCGTTCTCGATCATGCGAGGGGAGAGGTCTACCCCGGACACGTCGAGTCCGCGTTCGGCCAGGTAGGCGGTCACCGTTCCGGGTCCGCAGCCGACGTCCAGGACAGGCCCGAGTTCGCCCACGGTGTCGGCGAAGGCGTCGATTGAAGCCTTGAGCCAGGGGTGGGTACGGATGTCGCCGAATCCCGTCGTCAGCACCATGTGGGCGTAGTTGTCGGCCACCCGGTCATAGGACTCACGTACCACGTCGAGATCGGCTGGGCGGTCAATATGGTGTGTGCGCATCAGCCAACGATAGGACTGCACAACGGGCTTGCGGCTGGTACGACGGCCCACAGTTGTCGAGCGAGAGTCGCGGCGATGCGGACGCTGTCGGTCGCATGTCGGTGGCTGTCGGTCCGTGCTAGGCGGCGTGTCGGTGGGGTCTGGAACCTTTCAGGAGATCCTGCCGGTGCCCGTCCGGCAGGCATGCGACAGCAAGGAACCACCATGACCACTGACGTCACGATCATCGGTGCCGGACTCGGCGGCCTTACGCTCGCCCGCGTCCTGCACGTCCACGGCATCCCGGCCACGGTCTACGAGGCGGAGGTCTCTCCGACGGCGCGTGCGCAGGGCGGGATGCTCGACATCCACGAGGACAGCGGACAGCCTGCTTTGCGGTCGGCCGGCCTGATGGACGAGTTCCGTAGCCTCATCCTGGAGGGCCGCCAGTCGATACGGGTTCTCGACCGGGACGGGACCGTCCTGTTCGATCATGCCGACGACGGTACGGGTGGCAACCCCGAGGTGCTGCGCGGCGAGCTGCGGCAGATGCTCCTCGACTCGCTCCCGGCCGGCACCGTCCGGTGGGGCCGCAAGGTCGGCGGTACCCGTGCCCTCGGCGAGGGCCGCCACGAGGTGACCTTCGCCGACGGCACCACCGTCACCACCGGCCTGCTGGTCGGCGCGGACGGCGCGTGGTCCCGAGTCCGGCCACTGCTTTCCAACGCGGCACCCGAGTACATCGGCATGTCGGGCGTCGAGATCTGCCTGTTCGACGCCGACACCCGGCACCCGGCCGGAGCGAAAGCGGTCGGCGGCGGGTCGCTGTTCGCGCTCGCGCCGGGCAAGGGACTCCTGGCTCACCGGGAGAGGGGCGGCACCCTGCACACCTACGTGATGCTCGCCCGGCCGCGGGACTGGTTCGCGAACATCGACTTCACCGATTCCGCCGCGGCCACCGTGCGGATCGCGCGGGAGTTTGACGGCTGGGCACCGGAACTCACCGCGCTGATCGCCGACGGAGACACCGCACCGGCCCTGCGGCCCCTCTACGCCCTGCCCGTCGAGCACCGGTGGGAGCGGGTGCCGGGGGTGACCCTGCTCGGCGACGCCGCCCACCTCTCGCTCCCGAACGGCGAGGGCGCCAACCTGGCCATGTACGACGGCGCCGAACTGGGCAAGGCCCTCGCCGCGCACCCCGAGGACGCCGAGGCCGCGCTCACCGAGTACGAGCAGGCCATGTTCACCCGCAGCGCCGCGGCCGCCACCGAAGGCACCCAGGTCCACGAGATGTTCTACGGAGCAGGCGCACCCCACAGCCTGATCGACATGTTCACCGGCCACGAGCAGACCCCGTGAGACGCCGGGTCGCGTAGCGGACGCAGGGCGCTGGCGGTGGCCTCGACGGGAGGAGCGGTCCGGCAGACACCGCCCGCCGAGCCAGTCGGCTACGCCCCGTACCTCCGGGCCACCACCCGCCAGGACACCTCCAGCAGCACCGCCCCCGCCGCCGCGATCCCCACCGCAATCCACGGCAGGACCGCTCCCACCAGCTTCAGCGCGAAGAAGTCCTGGAGCCACGGCACGATCAGCACGATCAGGAAGCACGCCGCCATCGCCGCCACCAGGCACACCCGCCACCACGTGTATGGCCGGGCGATGATCGCCAGGACCCACATCGAGACCAGGAACAGCGTCAGCGTCGCCGCGCTCGTTTCCGCGTCGAGGGAGCCGGGGCCGCTGTAGTAGGAGCGCGCGAGCAGGTACGTCGCGAACGTCGTCGCCGCCGCGATCACCCCCGCCGGGATCGCGTACCGCATCACCCTGCGTACGAACTCCGGCTTCGCGCGTTCCTTGTTCGGGGCCAGCGCCAGGAAGAATGCCGGTACGCCGATCGTCAGCGTGGACAGCAGCGTCAAGTGCCGTGGCAGGAAGGGGTATTCGACCTGCGAGCAGACCACCAGGATGGCCAGCAGCACGGAGTAGACCGTCTTGGTCAGGAACAGCGTGGCGACCCGCGTGATGTTGCCGATCACCCGGCGCCCCTCCGCCACCACCGACGGCAGCGTCGCGAAGCTGTTGTTGAGGAGCACAATCTGGGCCACCGCCTTGGTCGCCTCCGAGCCCGAGCCCATCGAGACGCCGATGTCCGCGTCCTTCAGGGCGAGCACATCGTTCACCCCGTCGCCCGTCATCGCGACCGTGTGGCCGCGTGACTGCAGCGCGCCGACCATGTCGCGCTTCTGCTGCGGGGTGACCCGGCCGAAGACCGAGTGGGCGTCCAGGGACTCGGCCATCGGGGCCTGTTCGGCAGGCAGTCGGCGTGCGTCGACCGTGTTCTGGGCGCCGGGCAGGCCGAGTTTCCCGGCCACCGCGCCCACGGACACCGCGTTGTCGCCGGAGATGACCTTGGCGTGGACCTTCTGCTCGTCGAAGTAGCGCAGTGTGTCGGCCGCGTCCGGGCGCAGTCGCTGTTCCAGGACGACCAGCGCGGTCGGCCGCGCCCCTGCGGTGACGGACGGGGCGTACAGTTCGCCGGCGGCCCGGGCGAGCAGCAGCACCCGCAGGCCCTGTTCGTTGAGCTGCTCGATCTCCGCGAGAGCCGCGTCTTCCTGCGGCAGCAGCACATCGGGCGCGCCGAGCAGCCAGGTGGAGCTCTCGCCGTTGCCTTCGCTGAAGCTGGCCCCGCTGTACTTGCGCGCGGACGAGAACGGCAGCGACTCCGTGCACCGCCAGTCCTCGCTGTCCGGATACGTGTCGATGATCGCCTTCAGGGAGGCGTTGGGCCGCGGGTCGGACTCGCCCAGTGCGCCGAGCACCTTGCGTACGTACGGCTCGTCCGCACCGCCCAGCGGCCGCAGCTCCGTGACGTCCATGCCGCCTTCGGTCAGCGTGCCGGTCTTGTCGAGGCAGACGACGTCGACCCGCGCCAGGCCCTCGATCGCGGGGAGTTCCTGCACCAGGCACTGTTTGCGACCCAGCCGGATGACCCCGATCGCGAAGGCGACGGACGTCAGCAGCACCAGCCCCTCGGGGATCATCGGCACGATGCCGCCGACGGTCCTGGCCACCGAGTCCTTGAAGTTGTTGTCCTTGACGACCAGCTGGCTGATGACGAGCCCGATCGCGGTCGGGATCATCATCCAGGTCACGTACTTGAGGATCGTGCTGATACCGCTGCGCAGTTCGGAGTGGACGAGCGTGAACCGGGACGCCTCCTCCGCGAGTTGTGCCGCGTACGCCTCCCGCCCCACCTTCGTCGCCGTGAACGCGCCGCCGCCCGCGACCACGAAGGACCCCGACATCACCGGATCCCCGGGATGCTTGATCACTGGGTCGGCCTCACCCGTCAGCAGCGACTCGTCGATCTCCAGGTTGTCCGCCTCCGCCAGCTCGCCGTCCACGACGACCTTGTCGCCGGGGCCGAGTTCGACGAGATCGCCGAGGACGATCTCGGAGGTGGAGACTTCCGCGGCGGTGCCGTCCCGCCGTACCTTCGGCCTGGCCTCGCCGATGAGCGCCAGGGAGTCCAGGGTCTTCTTGGCGCGCAGCTCCTGGATGATGCCGATACCGGTGTTGGCGATGATCACGTAGCCGAAGAGGCTGTCCTGGAACGGCGCGACGCAGAGCATGATCACCCACAGCACGCCGATGATGGCGTTGAAGCGGGTGAAGACGTTGGCGCGGACGATGTCGACGGTGGAGCGCGAGGAGCGGACGGGTATGTCGTTGACCTCGCCGCGCGCCACCCGCTCGGCGACCTCCGCCGTCGTCAGCCCCTCGGCCCGTGGCGCAAGCGCCGACTTCGGCGGCTTTCGGGGGTGTACGGGATCCAGCTCGGCTCCCGCGTCGATGGCGGGGCCGCCCGGCTCGGGGCCGTCCGTGTCGATCCTCGCCCGCTGCGTCATGGTTTCGACGGTACGGCGGGAGGGGCAGGTTCACCCGCCGAGTGCGCGGCAGATCAGACCGGGGTAGGAGGCGAATCGTCCTTCGGCAGTACGGGTGCCGTAGGGGTCACTTGCTTTCGTCGCTCGCGGCGGTGGCGTCCTGCTCGTCCGGGGAGGTCTCCGCGGACTCCGCCTTCGCCCGCTTGAGCGCCGCGTCCCGGCCGCGCACGTACCAGATGCCGATCAGGCCGAGACCGCCGCCGGCCAGGCAGGTCCATACCCACCACATCAGGTCACGGTCGGCGAACCAGTTGTAGAAGGGGATCTGGACGAGGAAGAGGACGAACCAGAGGATCGTTCCGCCGGTGATGGTGGCGACGACGGGCCCCTCAAGGGGCTCGGGTGCCTCGTGCTTGGGGGTCCACTTCGCCATGCGGCCAGTCTAGGTTGCCCCGTACCGGCCCCTCTCACCCCGGTGGGCCTCTGACCTCAGGGGTCTACGCGCGGAGATACCGCAATCCGCCTTATACGTTCATACTGAAGCGGTTTGCGTCCGACTGGTTTTATTCGTAGGAACGTCTAAAATCGGCCAAAAATGATCGACGAGGTCTCGCATGCCCCCCACGGCCACCGCCAAGGTCGACTCCGCGCTCCCGGCCCCGGTGCCCTCCGGGCCCCTCGGCGGCCTGGACCGCTTCTTCAAGATCTCCGAGCGCGGCTCCACGGTCCCCCGCGAGATCCGCGGCGGATTCGCCACGTTCTTCGCGATGGCCTACATCATCGTGCTGAACCCGATCATCCTCGGCAGCGCGAAGGACATGTACGGGCACCAGCTCGACGGCGGCCAGCTGGTCACCGCCACCGTGCTGACCGCGGCCTTCTCCACTCTCCTCATGGGCGTCATCGGCAATGTCCCGATCGCGCTCGCGGCCGGACTCGGCGTGAACACCGTCGTCGCCCTCCAGCTCGCGCCCCGGATGTCCTGGGCGGACGCGATGGGCATGGTCGTCCTCGCCGGTTTCGTCGTGATGCTGCTGGTGGCCACCGGTCTGCGCGAGCGCGTGATGAACGCCGTGCCGCGCAGTCTGCGCAAGGGCATCGCGATCGGCATCGGCCTGTTCATCATGCTGATCGGCCTGGTCGACTCGGGCTTCGTCTCCCGTATCCCGGACGTCGCCAAGACCACCGTCCCGCTCCAGCTGGGCACCGGCGGTCATCTGGACGGCTGGCCGGTCCTCGTCTTCGCCCTCGGCGCGCTGCTCACGCTCGCGCTGATCATCCGCAAGGTGCCGGGCGCGATCCTGATCTCCATCGTCGTGATGACGGTCGTCGCGATGGTCGTCAACGCGGTCGCCACGGTCCCGTCCTGGGGTCTGACCACGCCCACGTGGCCCGGAAATCCGGTCGCGTCCCCCGACTTCGGGCTCGTCGGCCAGGTCAGTCTCTTCGGCGGCTTCGAGAAGGTCGGCTTTCTGACGGGCGCGCTGTTCGTCTTCACCGTGCTGCTGTCCTGCTTCTTCGACGCGATGGGCACCATCCTCGGCGTCGGCGACGAGGCCAAGCTGATGGACAAGGACGGCAACCTCCCCGGCATCAACCGGGTCCTGATCGTCGACGGCATCGCGGTGGCGGCCGGTGGTGTGACCTCGTCGTCCGCCAACACCTGCTTCGTGGAGTCCACGGCAGGCGTCGGCGAGGGAGCCCGTACCGGACTCGCCTCGGTCGTCACGGGCGCGCTGTTCGGGGTGGCGCTGTTCCTCACGCCGCTCGCCACGATGGTCCCCTCCCAGGCGGCGACGCCCGCGCTGCTGGCGGTCGGCTTCCTCATCCTGGCGGGCTCGGTCCGCGACATCGACTGGAACGACTACACCGTCGCCGTCCCGGCCTTCCTGGCGATGGTGATGATGCCGTTCACGTACTCCATCACCAATGGCATCGGCATCGGCTTCATCGCCTTCAGCGTGCTGAGGCTCGCCGCCGGGCGGGGTCGCGAGGTGCCCGTCGCGATGTACGTGGTGTCGGCGGTGTTCGTCTTCTACTACGCGATGCCGGCGCTGGGTCTTACGTAAGCCTCTTCGCTCACGCCTCTTCGCTTACGCCGCTCTACGTGAGCCCGTAGAACTTCTCTGTCTCGTCGACGGCCGCCTTGAAGCGTTCGTCGAAGTCATCGCGGATGAGCGTCCGGACCACATAGTCCTGGACGCTCATTCCGCGTCTGGCGGCATGGTGCCTGAGCCGTTCGAGGAGCTCATCGTCTATGCGGAGGCTGAGCACAGTCGATTCCATGGCAGTCAGAGTCGCCGGACCGCCGCCGCAGCCGCGTCACTTTCCGGATCCGCCTCACTCATATGAGTGGAGAATCCGGCGTGGCAGTAACCCCCACTGGTCTTTAGGCTGGGTAATGAGTTATGCTAACGAACATGCCTGACCTGTCCCATGGTGATGACATCGACGTCGCCGCCGTGAACTCCCTGCGCTCGGCCGTCATGCGGCTGGGCAGGCGCCTGAAGCATCAGCGCGTCGACGAATCGCTGAGCCCGACCGAGATGTCGGTGCTCGGCACCCTCGCCCGTTGCGGCCACGCCACCCCCGGTGAGCTGGCCCGCAAGGAGCATGTCCAGCCACCGTCCATGACCCGGATCGTGGCGCTGCTCGAGGCCAAGGGGCTCGTCCGGCTCGAGCCGCACCCCGATGACCGCCGGCAGAAGGTCGTCAGCCAGACCGAGCAGGCCGAAGCCATGCTCGAAGAGAGCCGCCGCAGGCGGAACGCCTGGCTGGCCTCCCTCGCCGAGGGTCTGGACGAGGACGACTGGGCGAAGCTGCGTGCCGCCGCCCCCGTACTGGAGAAGCTCGCGCACCTCTGATCCGCACAGCCAAGGAGGCGAACACTTTTGAGTCCGGGACCCGGAGCACACTCCGCACCCGCACCCTCCCCTACAACCATGTTCAGCTCGCTGAAGATCCGTAACTACCGGCTCTTCGCCACCGGGCAAGTCGTCTCCAACACCGGCACCTGGATGCAGCGCATCGCCCAGGACTGGCTGGTCCTCAGCCTGACCGGATCCGCGTCCGCCGTCGGCATCACCGTCGCGCTGCAGTTCCTGCCCATGCTCCTGTTCGGGTTGTACGGCGGAGTGCTCGCCGACCGGCTGCCGAAGCGGCAGCTGCTCGTCGCCACCCAGTCGGCGATGGCCCTGACCGGCCTGGCGCTCGCCGCACTCACGCTCAGCGGCCATGTCCAGGTCTGGCACGTCTACCTCACGGCCTTCCTTCTCGGCCTTGTCACGGTCGTCGACAATCCGGCACGCCAGTCCTTCGTCGCCGAGATGGTCGGCCCGGAGCAGCTGTCCAACGCGGTCAGCCTCAACTCCGCCAACTTCCAGTCCGCGCGGCTGGTCGGCCCGGCCGTCGCCGGTGTACTGATCACGGCCGTCGGGAGTGGTTACGCCTTCCTGCTGAACGGCCTGTCCTTCATCGCGCCCCTCGCCGGCCTGCTGCTGATGCGCACCGGCGAGCTCCACAAGATCGAGCGCGCGCCGCGCGGCAAGGGGCAGCTGCGGGAGGGACTGAAGTACGTCGCGGGGCGGCCCGAGCTGATCTGGCCGATCGTCCTCGTCGGCTTCATCGGCACCTTCGGCTTCAACTTCCCCATCTGGCTCTCGGCCTTCGTCAACAACGTCTACCACTCCGGTGCCAGTACGTACGGGCTGCTCAACACCCTGATGGCAGCCGGCTCCCTGGCGGGAGCCCTGCTCGCGGCCCGGCGCGGCACCTCGCGACTGCGGGTGCTGGTGGCCGCAGGGATGCTCTTCGGCGTCCTGGAGATCGTGACCGCGTTCGCGCCGCAGTTCTGGATCTTCGCGGTGCTGCTGGTGCCGATCGGGATGTTCGGCCTGACGGTCAATGTCACGGCCAACGCCAGCATCCAGATGGCGACGGAACCGGCCATGCGGGGCCGGGTGATGAGCCTGTTCATGATGGTCTTCGTGGGCGGTACGCCGCTGGGCGCGCCCCTGGTCGGCTGGATCACCGACACGTACGGACCGCGAATCGGCTTCGCGGCGGGCGGTGCGGTGGCGCTGGTGGCGGCGATCGGAGTCGGCGTGATGCTCGCCCGGGTGGGCGGGCTGCGCCTGAAAATAGATCTGAGGCGGGGGCGGAGGCATGTGGAGTTCGTGCGGAGGGAGGAGTTGGCGACGGCGGCGTAGGGCGTCGCCGGGTGGGGGTAGACCGGGTGCGGTGCGGGTGCGGTGCGGGTCGACCGGGCGCGGGTCGCCTGCGGCGGGCTTTGCCCCCACCCCGCCCTTTCCCGTAACCGGGGCTCCGCCCCGAACCCCGCGCCTCAAACGCCGGCGGGGGTGAAGGTGCGGCTGGGCCGCACTCTTCAGCCCGTCCGGCCTTTGAGGACATGCGGCCGAAGGTCGCATACGGGGTCTGGGGGCTTGCCCCCAGTTCGGGAAGGGGCGGGTGGGGGAACAGGGCCGCAGGCCACCCCAACTGCGTCAGACTCGGATCATGAGACTCTTCGCCGCCGTACTCCCGCCCACCCCCGCCGTCGACGAACTCGCCCTGGAAATCGACCGGTTGAGAACCCTCCCCGGCGCGGACGCCCTGCGCTGGACCGGTCGGCCCGGCTGGCATTTCACCCTTGCCTTCATGGGGGAGGTCGACGACGCCCTGCTGCCCGAGCTGCACGAGCGGCTCGGGCGGGCCGCGCATCGGACCGTTGCCTTCCCGCTGCGGCTGCACCGCGGTGGGCGCTTCGGGCACCGGGCGCTGTGGGCGGGTGCGGCGGGCGGACTGGAGGAGATGCGGCTGCTCGCCGAGCGCGCGGACGCTGCCGCACGGCGGGCCGGGATCGGCATGGACGAGCACCGCCGCTACCAGGCCCATCTCACGATCGCCCGCAGCCGTGACGACGCGGATCTGCGCCCCTTCGTCGAGGAGCTGGAGGCCTTCGAGGGCACGCCCTGGGACGTCGGCGAGCTCGCGCTCGTACGCAGCAATCTGCCGGTGAGCGGGGTGCGCGGCGAGCAGCCGCGGTACGAGACGGTCGGTGCCTGGCCGCTCGGGCTGGCCGGTTAGTCTCGAAGGGTGAACCCCAAGACCAGAAACCAGATCATGGCCGGCGTGCTTGTGCTGATGTTCGCGATCATCGCCGTGGCGGCCGTGGTCGGCCAGTAGCCTGACCACCCCACGGCCGCGTCACTGCTGCCCTGCCCCGTCGACCCCTACCAGGCGAAGGCCTCCGGGGACGGCCCCGGACCGGGGAAGATCTCGTTCAGCCCGGACAGCACCTCGTCGCTCAGGTCCAGCTCCACGGCGCGCAGCGCTGAGGCCAGCTGGTCCGCGGTGCGCGGGCCGACGATGGGACCGGTGATTCCCGGCCGGGTGAGCAGCCAGGCCAGCGCGGCCTCGCCGGGCTCCAGCCCGTGCTTGTCGAGCAGGTCCTCGTACGCCTGGACCTGTGCCCGCACTTCGGTGTTCGTGAGCGCGTCGGCCGAGCGGCCCGAGGCCCGGCGCCTGCCCTCGTTCTCCTTCTTGATCACGCCGCCGAGCAGCCCGCCGTGCAGCGGCGACCAGGGGATGACCCCGAGTCCGTACTCCTGCGCGGCCGGGATGACCTCCATCTCGGCGCGGCGTTCGGCGAGGTTGTAGAGGCACTGCTCGCTGACGAGGCCGTACGAGCCGCGCTTCTGGGCGATCTCGTTAGTCTGGGCGATCTTCCAGCCGGGGAAGTTGGACGAGCCCGCATAGAGGATCTTGCCCTGGGCGATCAGGGTGTCGATGGCCTGCCAGATCTCCTCGACCGGGGTGCGACGGTCGATGTGGTGGAACTGGTAGAGGTCGATGTGGTCCGTACGCAGCCGCTTGAGGCTGGCGTCGACGGCCCGGCGGATGTTGAGCGCGGAGAGCCGGTCGTGGTTGGGCCAGGCGTCGCCGTCGGCGGCCATGTTCGCGTAGACCTTGGTGGCGAGGACCACCTTGTCGCGCCGGTCGCCGCCCTTGGCGAACCAGGAGCCGATGATCTCCTCGGTGCGGCCCTTGTTCTCGCCCCAGCCGTACACATTGGCGGTGTCGAAAAAGTTGATCCCCGCGCCGAGCGCGGCGTCCATGATGACGTGACTGTCGGCCTCGTCGGTCTGCGGCCCGAAGTTCATCGTCCCGAGGACGAGTCGGCTGACCTTGAGTCCGGTGCGTCCGAGCTGTGTGTACTTCATGGTTCTTCAGCCAACGCCTTGGAGCGCGCTCCAGGCAAGTGCGCGAGGGGGTCAGTCGCGGGGGAACTCGTGGGTGGAGAGGGTGAGCCCGAGGGGGGTGTGGGTGAGGTCGACCGGCTGCCCGAAGGCGACTTTCGTCTCGGTCGTGTAGTCCCCGTCCTTGGGCTGGGTGTAGAGGAGACACTTACCGGTGTACGGGTCAACGATCAAGAAGACCGGGACTTCGGCGACGGCGTAGGCGATTTTCTTCGGGCCGTAGTCGTTGAGTGCTGTGCCCTTGGAAATCACCTCGGCGATGAACTCCACGTCCTCGAAGCGCCAGCGGCCTCGGCTGTCCTCCACCGCTCCCTCGCGGAGCTTGGCCACGTCAGGACAGAAGCCGTTCTCCGGGCCGGGAAAATCGATGCGCACGTCCGACAGCACCTCAACATCCATGCCGAACCTGTCTTCGAGCGCTCTGACGAGCCTACGGATGATCTGCCAATGGACGTTCCGCTGAGGCGACATGAAGACGCTTCCCCCGACGATCTCAACCTTGATTCCCTCGGGGACGGGCATCTGCTCAAGCCTCTCGAACCATTCGTCCAAGCGCTCGGCGTTGTCGTCGGCCATGTCGATCCTGCCGCTCTCTACGACGGTCATCGTGGCGCTCCTCCCCACTGCCGCGTGGTTGCATGCAGTCGCCTCGTACAACGATACGCACGGTGACAACGTCACACCGTGGCGAGGACTCGTCACGCGCCGCCGAACCACCCCGCCGCGTCCAGCCGGAACGCATCCGCCGGGACGACCGTCCGCAGCGTCTCCTCGATCTCGCGCACGCGCCCCGCGCCGACCGCGCCCGCCCACTCCGCCCGCAGTTCGTCGAAGATCGCCGCCGAGCGGGTCAGCGCGTCGATGCCGTGCGCGGTGAGGCGGACGAGCTTGCGGCGGGCGTCGGACGGGTCGTCCGTGCGCTCCGCGTAGCCGAGGGTGACGAGGCGGTCGACCGTCTTGCCCGCGGCCTGTTTGGAGACCCCGAGCCGCCGCCCGACCTCGCTGGCGGTCGCGCCGCCCGCGCCGATCGCCTGCATCGCGAAGCCGTACGCGGGCCGGACATCCGGGTGGCCCTGCTGGGCCAGTTCGGCGTGGAGGCGGTCGATGAGGGAGCGGAACCCGGCGAACAGGAGCAGGGGCAGCTCGTAACCAGGCGTGTCGCCAAGACCGTTGCGCGATTCGACAACCTGGTTTACCTTTTATCGTCAACCATGTTGTCGATTGTAGGAGGCTCTCGCATGTTCACCGAACACACCCTGGAATCGGCCCCGCCCGCGTCGCGTCGCGCCATGGAGTCCACGATCAAGCATCTGGGCCACCTGCCGCCCGCCGTCGCGCGGCTCGCCTCCTCGCCGCAGCTGCTGGACGGCTTCCTGAAGCTCAGCGCGATGTTCGAGCAGGCGACCCTGGATCCGCTCGCCCGCGAGGTGGTCATCATGGTGGTCGCGACGCGGAACGAGTGCCATGTGTGCGTGGAGATGCACACCGGCAAGCTGCGGGCGCTGGGCGCGGACGAGGAGTTGATCGCCGCGCTGCGCGAGCGGAGACCGGTGGGCGACGAACGGCTCGAAGCGGTACGGCAGTTCACGCTGGAGGCGCTGCGTACGGCGGGCGGCGTGGGCGACGAGGAGCTGAAGGCGTTCTTCGCGCACGGCTATACCGAGCAGAACGCGCTGGAGGTGGTCATGGGCATCGGCACGTACACGATGTCGACGCTCGCCAACCGGCTCACCCGGGCTTAGAGGTCGTCTCGATTGGTGCCTGAATGCGCTGTAGACGCAGTGTGGCACCCCGCCGCGTGCTGCGACACGCCCTCGCCGTTCCCTCTCGGCTCCCCACGGGACGGCCGACGAATGCGCCCGCACGCCGCTCCGACCGCTGCGCCTGCAGTTCTCAGACGCAGATAGGCCAATATGGTGATATAGATTCAGAATTCTCAAGTGGCTGCAGCTGCATGCCGATGTCGCCGGGGGAAGCTCGTCTGGCTTCCGGATCATCTGTCGAATCGGTTTCGTAAGGGAGCTGGGTATGAGTCCTGAGCGCAGGGCGCCGTCAGCACTAGGGCCACTGCCGAGAAGGGGAAGCTGGGCCGTCGTCGGCGCCATGGCCTCCATGGCCCTGGTGCTTTCGGGACTTGTAGGTCCCGCAGTCGCTTCGGCGCAGGCTGCGTCAGCTACAGCAGGTGTGAGTACGGCACGGCAACCGGGCGGCGGCGAGTGCAACCCGGCTAAGGGAGAGCCCAGGTCGGCGTTCGGCGCGGTCGGACTGTACGGGCCGTCCGACCGCGACAAGTGCAAGCAGGGGCCCACCGGTCCCACAGGTCCGGCTGGTGCCACGGGAGACACCGGTCCCACAGGTCCGGCTGGTGCCACGGGAGACACCGGTCCCACAGGTCCGGCTGGTGCCACGGGAGACACCGGTCCCACAGGTCCTGGTGCCACGGGAGACACCGGTCCCACAGGTCCGGCTGGTGCCACGGGTGCCACAGGTCCGGCCGGTCTCGATCTGCATGGGCTGCAGGAGTTCACCACGGACGGAACCTTCGTCCCGCCCGAGGGCGTCACGTCGGTCTTCGTCCAGGCATGGGGAGCGGGTGGCGGCGGAGGCGGTGCCGGAGGAGGTGCTTCCTCCCCGCTGAGCGGCGACGGTGGAGGCGGTGGAGGAGGCGGGGCTGGGGGGCTCGCCTGGTGCCTGGTACCGGTCACGCCCGGTGACTCCTACCCGGTTGACGTGGGCGACGGCAACTTCGGCGGCGCCGGCGGCGTGGGAGGATCGAGCGGTGGTCCGGGCGATGACGGCAACCCCGGCTTCCTGGGGGGTCCGACGACGCTGACCGCGCCTGACGCCTCCGTGCTGGTCACCGCCACTGGTGGACAGGGCGGTGGCGGGGGCGGTGGCGGGGGCGAAGCCGACGGGACCCCCGGCGCCGGTGGCGCTGGCGGCAGCGGCACGTGTGCAGGAGGCGGTGTCACACGGCAGGGTGACAGTGGTTCCAGCGGGATCGCCGGCACCCAGGCCGGTGGCGAGGGTGGCACGCCTCCGGATGGCATCGTCGCCCTGCCCGGTCCCAGCGGCACAGGGGGTGCAGGCGGTACCGGCGGAGCGGCAGGCACTACAGGCTCCCCTGGTGGCGCAGGCGAGTTTAGCGCCGACGGGTACTTCGTGGTGTGGTGGTAACCCTGCATCTCCCGGCCCGGAGCCGACCGGCTCACGGCGAACCGGGCAGCTTCGTGGGCACGACTGGGCGCACTCGTCGATCACCCCGCGGCAACGAGAAGACCCCCGCCTCCCTGCGTTTCCGCAGGAGGCGGGGGTCTCACATCGCGTGGCGGCGAGCCCTTTCTGTAAGGGCAGTTGACGGGTACGGGTGCCAGATCGGCTCCGCGAATGTGAAGGCCGGAATTGGCCGGTGCGCGGCGAAGCTTGCGGAATCTGCCTTGCCATTTTGAGGTGTCCATGCCGCAATGACAGTGTCGCTGACTGCCCGTCAGGAGCTGGGCCGCGGATCGGACGTGGTGGCCGGTGACGCCAACCCGTAACCCCCACACGAAGGCGGGACCCCCATGAAGTACGGCACATTCACAACAGGCGCGTTACTGGGCGGAGCTGTCGCCGCAGGCGTGCTCGTCATGGCACCCATCGCCACCGCTGTGACGCCGGAGACAGCCACCATCTCCTTCGACTGCGGTTCCTACGGCTCCGGCACGGCAACGCTCACGGCCACCCAGGACGGCACGGCCACGACCATCAGCGTGTCGACTTCGGCCATCAAGTCGCCCATCGCCATCTCGGAGAACTCGGTCAAGTCGACCCTCGACCTCACCAAGAACGGCTCCGGCACGGCGACGTTCACCGGCAGCTCCAACCCGGCCATCCCGGCCGGGGGCGACGTGTCGACGGGCCCGCTGACCGGGACGGTCGCCGCGGGCGACAGCCTGGAGGGAAAGTCGCTAACGGTCGTGGTCTTCGGCATCACGGTGACGTGCAACGCCACGTCCGCGCAGACCCCAGGCCCGTTCGTGTTCTGAGGGCCGTCAGGCAGTACGCCTGACTGTCTCGATGAGGGCGGTCCAGGCGGCGGGGGAGAGGGCGAGGGCAGGGCGGGTCGTGTCCTTGGAGTCGCGGACGTGGATGGCGCGGGTACCGTTCGCGACCTCGACGCACTCGCCCTCTTCGCTGCTGTAGCTGCTCTTGAACCACTCCAGGTCCGTGCTCATAGCCCCTCTGCCACCTGCTCGATCAGTTTCGCGGACTCTTCGGGATTGAGTGCCTGAGCCCGCAGAATGCCATATTTGCCGAACAGATCTCCTAGGTCCGGCTGTTCGCTCACGAAGTACCCGCCGCGATGCCCCTCGATGTACGCGAGCTGACGCCGCTCCGCGGTCTCCAGCAGAATCATGGGCCCCGCGAGCCCGGCATGGGTCTGCCGGTCATGTGGCATGACCTGGATCTCGACATGGCGCAGTCGGCCGATTCCGAGCACGTGGTGCAGCTGCTCCCGAAGAACCGAAGGGCCACCGAGAGGCCGGGTGAGCGCGCTCTGCTCCAGCACATAGCTGATGATGGGCGTGGGCTTGCGGTGGAAGAGATTCTGCCGTTCCAGCCGCGCCTCCACCCGCTTCTCGATCTCCTCGTCGTCCAGCGGTGGGCAGTAGTTGCAGTTGAAGACCGCTCGCGCGTACGCCTCGGTCTGCAGCGCGCCGGGGATCACATGGCTCTGGTACGAGTGGAGGGAGACAGCCTTCTTCTCCTCGGCCAGGTAGTCCTCGGTCCACGGTGGGACACCACTGTCCTCGAACTCCTTGCTCGCCAGCACCACGAGTGCACCTTGTGCACCCAGCACCTCGTCCGCGTCGGCGACGAACCTGCCACGGGGCTGTCGTTCTCCCCGCTCCACCATGGCCACTTGGGACTTGGAGAAACCGATGCGCCCGGCCAAAGCCTCCTGCGACAAGTCGGCTCGCTCGCGATAGAAGCGCAGTAACGCGCCGAAGGACCTCGACCCTCGTTCACTGGTGTGCACGGCGTCCTCCCCAAGTGCACAGACCTGCACGACCCTCGTGTGGTGCTGGTCACATTGAACCCCGGCGCGGAATCGTCTGTTTCATGAACCGAGAAACAGTCCCCTCCTGGGTACCCGCGTCCGGACATGCGCTGCGACATGCCGGTATCCACTTCGACGCCGTGCGCATCGCCGGGTTCTCCGGTGAGCAAGTCGCGTACGAACTGATGCAGTTCACTGACTTCCGCGCCGGGCCCATCATCCGTGAGGCCACTGGGGAGCGGTACATGTACTTCCTGTTGCCGCCGCAAACGGCGGGGACGTACGCGTGGCCTTCGGGTGCGCGGGCGCTCACCCGGAGCGGGCGGGGCGCTGCGTTCGTCGGGGTGCCCGCGCTGGACGGGCTGACGTGGCCGCTGGAGTGGCGGTCGCGGCCGTCAATCGAAGTTCCGTTCGTAGAACCGGAGTTGTTGCACGAGACGGTCATGTGTGCTGTACGGTGATCGCGTCATCACGCTCCGTAAAACGGGGCGGTCCCCGGCGGTGCGCCAACACCATCCGAGGACCTTCACCACGAGTGGAATCCAGAGGTCCACCGGGATGCTCAGGCATGCTATCGCGCCCCCTCGGCGCTTCACGAAGGCTTCGCACGACGTCGTACGCCATCCAGAGCTGAGCAGCGACGCGAAGATCCTGCTCCTGTACGTGCAGGGGCTCCCCGAGTCCGACTTGGCGAGGCCGCTCAGCGAACACGCGGCGAAGCTGGGCATGAAGACCCGCGCCTACCAGCGGGCGAAGGAACTCCTCGAAACCTGTGGGTACTTGCACGTCTGGCGGTGGCAGGGAGCAGGCGGACTCTGGTCCACGGATCAGCTCCTCTCGAACGTCACCCTCACGCGTGAGGAGGCGTCCCGGCTCCGGAACGGTGTCCCGCCCGAGGAGCCGCCGAATGAGCAGCCCCCGGCGGTCGGTGAACGGGATGAACGGATCGTCGGCACTCCTCCCAAGGAAGAAGAACGGGAGAAGAACCTTCCCCACCCACCACCCGAAGGCCAGCGGCCCGAAGTCGCTCAGGCCGAACGGGTGTTGCTGTCGCTGCGGCACGACCACCGGGACCTGCTGCTCGGAGTACGGGAGGCCAGGAGCCTTGCGGAGCCGGCAGCGGAATGGCTCCGGTGCGGCGTCTCCGCCTCCGATTTGCGGCGGGCGCTGACAGCAGGGCTCCCGGCGGGCGGGGTTCGCTCGGCGGTGGGCTTCCTGCGGCACCGCCTTCTGCACAAGCTCCCGGCTGCACCCGAGCCCGCCGTCGCAGCGCCGCGTGGGCTGGTGATCTGTGAGGGGCCGGGGGACGACCATGTCTTCCGCCCGGTGGGGGACGAGACCCACTGCGGCCCGTGCCGCCTCGGCGCGGCCTCCCGTCCACGTCCAAAGGCCAGAGGAGTGTCCTGGCGGACACTCCTGCAGGAAGGCGGCACCGGTGCATAGCGCGCCCTACGCTGCTGCCGTAGCCCGGCAGACAGTCCAGGAGAGGATCAGGGGCATGGCGACATGGAGCGACATCCTGGAGGAGGCCCGGCAGGACCTCGGCTTCACGGGGGACGTGGTACCGCGCAACCTCAAGGGGATTCGCGCGGCCCTGAAGCCCGAACGGCTCGCCGACCTGGACGCCGAACTCTCCACCCTGTCCGAGGGGGCGATCTTCGAGGCATTCCTGGACGACTGGTGGGCTCAGGCTCTCGTCGACAGTGCGTCCGGTCCGGAGGACAAGGAGCAGGCGCTCGACTTCGCCGATCTGTCGATCTCCCTTCGCAACATGCGCTCGGGCGGCCAGGTCTACACACATGCCGAGGTCGAGGCGATGCTGAAGGACATCGCCTCATGAGGTTCACGATCATCTGGGAGCGCAAAGCGGCGGAAGGCCTCAGGCACCTCAAGGCTCGTGACGGAGACGCGGTCCGGCCTCTGACTCAGGCGATCAACGCCCTTGCTGTGGACCCTGAGCCGCCTACGAGCAACAAACTCGGCGGAACCAATATGCGTCGGTTACGAGTTGGGCGTTACCGTGCCACGTACAGCATTGACGGCTCCCGTGTCGCGATCAAGGTGCTGCTGGTGGGCAGTACGCCTGCCTGACGGTCCCGCCGTCGCCGCGTATCGCCCGCCCAGCCCCCATGCCTGGTGCATCGCCCCCGCGAACGCCGCCGCCAGTTTGTGTTCGCCCGTCGGGCCCGGGTGCGTCCCGTCGTATGTGTCCGTGTCGAGGGCGTACGACTGCGGCGGCGACGCCAGCAGGACCGGCGAGGAGGCCGTGTCCAGGTCGGCGACCGCCTTGGCCAGGAGTTCGTTGAAACGGTCGCACTCCGCCGCGAAGGGGGCGTCGGAGCGGGCCCGTATGTTGGGGATGACCGGCAGCAGGACCATCCGTACATGCGGGTTGGCCGCGCGGGCCTCGGCCATGAACTGGCGGGCGTTCAGCGCGGTTTGGGTGCTGTCCGTGTAGAAGCCGAGGTCTATCAGGCCGAGCGAGACCAGCAGGATGTCCACCCGTTCCGTGGCGACCGCCTCGCGGATGACCGGGGCCATGTGGAGCCAGCCCTCGCCCCAGCCGGACAGATGGCGGCGGGCTTCGGCCGGGAAGGCCGGGTCGGCGTAGGTGTGGGAGACCGGCGCGTTCGCCGCCGTGTCGTAGAGCTCGGTCCGGGGGCCGACGATCTCGTACGGGCCCTCGAAGGTCGTGGCAAGGTGCTGCCACATCCGGTAGCGCCAGGTGTAGTCGCCGGCGCGTCCGATGGTCATGGAGTCGCCGACGAACATGAAACGCATGGGGGCCATCATGTCCGATCAAGCCCCGCACCTGCGATGTGAGGCTGACCACGGCCGCCGGACCGGAGGCATCAAGGGTGAGGTGGCAGGCTGGGGGGCATGCGTTCGCTTCCGTACGTCACCGGGGCCGCCGGAGCCGTTGCCGCGTCCTTCGCGGTCCTGGTGCTCGCCGCCGTCCCCGCGTCCGCCGACGACGACTCCGGGTTCACGATCAAGGACCCGCGCATCACGGAGTCCAGCGGGCTCGCGGCCAGCCGGGCGCACCCAGGGGTGTACTGGACGCACAACGACCAGGACGAGCCGCGCGTCTTCGCGGTCGATTCCAAGACCGGCGAGACCGTCGCGACGATCACCCTCAGCGGGGTCGGGAAGCCCCGTGACATGGAGGCCGTCTCGGTCGGCCCTGACGGGAAGGTCTACGTCGGGGACATCGGCGACAACCTCAACGGCAGCTGGGACCACGTCTGGATCTACGCGTTCCCCGAGCCGAAGGCCCTCAAGGACATGACCGTCCGGGCGACGCAGTACACCGTCAAGTACGAGGACGGGGCACGGAACGCCGAGGCGCTGATGGTGCATCCCACGACCGGGCGGGTCTACATCGCGTCGAAGAACGAGGACGGCGGCGGGCTGTACGAGGGGCCCGCCAAGCTCACCTCCTCGGGCACGAACACCTTCCGGCGGATCGGCGAGGTGCCCTGGGTGACCGACGGGGCCTTCTCGCCCGACGGCAGGGAACTGGTGCTGCGCTCCTACTTCAGCGCGCGCGGATACGAGTGGAACGGCGGCCGCCTCGGCGCCGACCACCGCGTGAAGGCGCCCCTTCAGGGGCAGGCCGAGTCGGTGACGTACACCCTCGACGGCAAGGCGCTGATGTTCGGCTCGGAGGGCGAGCAGAGCGACGTGAAGCGGGTCGCCCTCGGGAAGGAGTCCTCGCCGGACAGGGGCCGCACGTCGCCCTCCGAGAGCGGGAGTTCGGGCGACGGGGGCGGCAGTGGCGGGACCGGCAACTTCACGTACGGGCTGATCGCCCTCGCCGGTGGCACGGCGCTCTTCTTCGGGTTCAAGCGGCTGCTGCGGCGAGACTAGACGGGGCCGAGCGGGGGCCGGGGCGCACGGGCTAGAGCGGGCGCACCTCGTAGTGCAGCGTCTTGTCCCGCATCACCTTGTGCGCGATCGGGACCAGCGCGCCGTGCATGAACGGGTGCTCGTGCAGAAGCATCTTCGACGCGTGTTGGCTCTCCTCGCTGCCCGGGTCGAGCAGCCGCACCCTGGCCTTGATCGCCGGCCCGGTCGGCTTGCCGCGCGCCGTGCAGGGCGCGAGCTCGATCTCCGGGTTGTTCCGCATCCGCTTGGCCTTGCCGGACGTGGCGTAGGTGCGGACGTATGCGTGGTCGCCGTCGACGACGATGCTGACGGGGGTACCGACGGGGGTGCCGTCCTGTTTGTAGCTGGTGAGCAGAACAGCCCACTGTTTTTCGAAGGGGATGAGCCCCGGGCTCGTACTCATACCTCCATGAATGCACGTTCTGCGCGCCGCGTCACGTTCGGGGGGTTCTTTCCCCACCCCGCCCTTTCCCGTAACCGGGGGCGCTGCCCCCGGACCCCCGCGCCTCAAACGCCGGCGGGGCTGAATGTGCGGCCGAGCCGCACATCCAGCCCGTCCGGCGATTGAGGACACGCCCGAAGGGCGTACGGGGTCTGGGGCTTGCCCCAGTTCGGGAAGGGGCGGGTAGGGGAAAGCCCGCCGCAGGCGTCACCGACGCAGCAGCGCGCAGATGAAGTCCTCCTGGACCGACCGGAGTTCCGCCAGCAGCTCCGGCTTGTTGTCCTTGTTCACGTGCGTGGTGATCGAGAACGTCAGCGACCGCTCCCCGTCCGGCGTCGCCGCCATCAGCTGGGTGTAGCCGGGGAAGTTGCCCGTGTGGCCGTACACGACCCCGCACCGCGTCGTGTAGCGGAAGATCGCCAGGCCGGTGGCGTTGACGCCCGGGCCCGCCGGTTCGGAGGCGCCGGCGCGCCATTGCAGCTGCTGGTGGCGTGTCGGCTTCGAGATGAGGTCGCCGCCCGCGTAGGCGCGGATGAATCGGGTCAGGTCCCTGGGGGTGGAGACGATGCCGCCGGACGCCCAGACGCCGGACGCGCCGAGTGCTGTGCTGATGTCCTCCGGGGGGTTCGGCGGGTCGACGGCGTAGCCGTGCAGATAGGGCTTGGGGAGGCGGAAGCCCTGCGGGAGGCTGGTGTTCCGCAGGCCGAGCGGGCGGTAGACGGTCCTCCGCAGCAGCTCCTCGTACCGTCGGCCGGTCACCGCCTCGGCCATGAGCGCCACGGCGATGTTGTCCGAGTTCGAGTACCGGTACTGCGAACCGGGAGGGAAGCCCAGCGGTTCGTCGGCCACGAAGTCGAGGAGGCGGCGGGAGTCGAAGAGGTGGTGCGGGTCTGCGGTCAGGATCGCGAGGAGTTCCGGGGACGAGGTGTAGTCCGGCAGGCCGCTGGTGTGGTTGAGCAGCTGCCGGAGCGTCACCGCGTGCCAGGCCGCGGGGAGCGCGGGCAGGCGCTCGCCGATCGTGTCGTCGAGGCCGAGCAGTCCGCGGTCGACCAGTTGCAGGGCGACGGCTCCGCTGAAGGCCTTGGCCGTGCTGGCGATGCGCATGTGGTCGGTCGGCTGCGGCCGCCGGTCGGTGCCGAGCTCGGAGACGCCGGCACGGTAGAGCTCCGTCTTGCCCCGGCGCTGCAGTACGGCGATGACTCCGGGCGGGCCGCCGGGCGCGCGGACCAGTTCCTCGATGCTTTCACGCAGTGCGTCGTTGTGACCGGTTGCGCCGGAATCCCCGGCCGCGGCGGGGGCGGACACCAGCCCGGCGAGGCAGCCGACGGCCAGCAGGACGGCGGCGGGGAGCCGCCGGATACGGAAGCGGAAACGGGCCACAGGTATTGCTCCTGACGGTGGTGACGGTGGCGGGTGCACACCAACCAGCATCAGGAGAGGGAGACGAGCCCGCCCGCTGCGGTGGTCCATACGGCAGACAGCGCCCTCCGGTACGAAACTGGAAGGGAGCCGGGGGGCCAGTACGGGAGGAACCATGACGGCAACCACGCGGGACGAGACCCCCGTCACCATCGAGGGCGGCGGCGTAGAGCTGCGCATGAAGGAAGTCGGCGGTGACATGACCGCCGCGTTCGTGAAATTCCCCAAGGGCACGGACATGGCACCGGCCGTGAAGGGCCTGCCCGGCGACATGTGCCAGTGCCCGCACTGGGGATATCTCTTCAGCGGGCGGCTGAAGATGCGGACGCCTTCGGGGGACGAGATCTACGAGGCGGGCGAGGCCTTCTACTGGCCGCCCGGTCACGTCCCGGAGGCCCTGGAGGACTGCGAGTACGTGGACTTCTCGCCGAGCAAGGAGTTCGGCGAGGTCGTCGACTACGTCAAGGCGCACATGGGCTGACCGGGAAGCGGGCCGGGGAACGGGAACGGGCCCGGCAGCGTCACGCCGCCGGGCCCGTCCCCGTACACCTCCGTAGCGCTACAGCTTCGGCGCTACAGCTTCTCGATCACGTAGTCGATGCACGCCGTCAGCGCCTCGACGTCCGCCGGGTCGATCGCCGGGAACATCGCCACCCGCAGCTGGTTGCGGCCCAGCTTGCGGTACGGCTCCGTGTCGACGATGCCGTTCGCACGCAGCGCCTTCGCGACGGCCGCCGCGTCGATGTCGTCCGTGAAGTCGATCGTGCCGATGACCTGCGAGCGCTTCGCCGGGTCGGCCACGAACGGGGTCGCGTACTTGGACGCCTCGGCCCATCCGTACAGCGTCCGCGAGCTCGTCGCCGTGCGGCCGACCGACCAGTCCAGGCCGCCCTGGCCGTTCAGCCACTTCAGCTGCTCGTTGAGCAGGAAGACCGTCGCCAGAGCGGGTGTGTTGTACGTCTGGTTCTTCAGGGAGTTGTCGATCGCCGTCGGCAGGCTGAAGAACTCCGGCACATGGCGGCCCGAGCCGTGGATACGCGCGGCGCGCTCCAGCGCGGCCGGGGAGAAGACCCCGATCCACAGGCCGCCGTCGGAGGCGAAGGACTTCTGCGGGGCGAAGTAGTAGACGTCCGACTCGGCGATGTCGACGGGAAGGCCGCCCGCGCCGGACGTGGCGTCGACCAGGACGAGTGCGCCCTCGTCGGCGCCAGACACGCGCTTGATGGGGGCAGCGACGCCGGTCGAGGTCTCGTTGTGGGTGAAGGCGTACACGTCGATGCCCGCCTCCGCCTCCGGGTCCGGGTGCGTGCCCGGGTCGGAAGTGATGACGGTCGGCTCGGCCAGCCACGGCGCGAGCTTCGCGGCCTTGGCGAACTTGGAGGAGAACTCGCCGAAGGACAGGTGCTGGGACTTGTTCTCGATCAGGCCGTGCGTCGCGATGTCCCAGAAAGCGGTCGAACCGCCGTTGCCCAGGATGACCTCGTAGCCATCGGGGAGCTGGAAGAGGTCGCGTACGCCGTCGCGCACCGCGCCGACCAGGTTCTTCACCGGGGCCTGGCGGTGGGACGTACCGAGGAGAGAGGTGCCGGTGGCGGCCAGGGCGTCCAGCGCCTCCGTACGCACCTTGGAGGGGCCCGCGCCGAAACGGCCGTCGGCGGGCTTGATGTCAGCGGGAATCTGGATCTCAGCCACGTTCCGGAGCGTATACCGGTCCCGGGCCGTGGTGGACACGCGGTCCGGCGGCTGAGACGGGCTCCCGGCCGCCTGACCTGCGCGTCGGGGGCTTGTGCGTCAGTCTTTCTCTCCTGGGGACAGCTCGTGCTCCCTTACGGACAGCTCGTGCAGATGCTCGACCAGCGCGAGCAGGACGAACTTGCTGGAGGAGTGGTCGCGGGCGTCGAACTCCACCAACGGCACCTCCGCCCCCAGCGCCAGCGCCTCGCGGATCTGCTCCTCGCTGTGCAGGGGCCCGCCGAAGTCGTTGACGGCGACGATGAAGGGCGTGCCGTGCTGCTCCAGGCGGTCCAGCGCGTACCAGGCGTCGGGCAGCGAGCGGGTGTCGACGAGGACGACCGCGCCGAGCGTTCCCTCGAAGAGGCGATCCCACAGAAACCCGAAGCGTTCCTGGCCGGGCGTGCCGAAGAGATACAGGATGCTGCGGTCGTCGATCGTGATGCGGCCGAAGTCGAAGGCGACGGTCGTGGAGCCCTTTGCGCGGACGCGGCGGATGTCGTCGGGGGCGGGGCCGGTGCGACGGGTGTCGTCGGGGCCGGGGCTGCCGGGGCGGGTGTCGGCGAGGCCCATGACCTCCTCCGTGTGCAGCGGACGGATCTCGCTGACGGAGCGGACCATCGTCGTCTTGCCGACCCCGTAACCGCCCACGACGACGATCTTCAGGGCGTTGACGGTCGTCCCGGCGCGCGCGGGGTGGAGCCGCGCCGGGGGGACCGACCGCGTGGCGGGGGTCATCGGTTCTGCGGGGTGCCGGTCATCGAGTGTTGCCTTCCGGGGTGGCGAGGGCGTAACTGGAGCCGCTTGTTCCCTGATCAAGTGGTGGTCACTATAGGAGAGTTGGCGATCGGACTGGGCAGTTCCTGGCGGGCTTTCCGCTCCCGCGACGGTACGCGGTGCCCGCAACCGGCAGGTTTCGTTCCGGTGTGATGTGAGCGACAGGGGCATCCTGAGACACATGGCTGAGCATCGAGGGGCAGTGCGGAGCCGGCGCGAGACGGGCGAACTGGCGCGGGCGCTCACGCGGGCGGTGGGCGGCGAGGTGGACTTCAGCGCGGCGGCCCGGGCCCTGATGACGATGGACGCCTCCAACTACCGGCGGGTGCCGGTCGGCGTCGTCGCGCCGCGCGACGCGGCGGACGTGGCCGCCGCCCTGGAGGTGTGCCGTACGCGCGGGGTGCCGGTGGTGCCGCGCGGCGCCGGTACATCCATCGCCGGGCAGGCCACCGGCATCGGCGTCGTCCTCGACTTCACCCGCCACATGAACGCCGTCGTCGCGATCGACGCCGAGGCGCGCACGGCGGTGGTGCAGCCCGGCGTCGTACTGGACACGCTGCGCGATGCCGTACGGCCCGACGGGCTCACCTTCGGGCCCGATCCCTCCACGCACAGCCGCTGCACGCTCGGCGGGATGATCGGCAACAACTCCTGCGGCGCGCACTCGGTGGCGTGGGGCACGACCGCCGACAACGTCCGCGCACTGTCGGTCGTGACGTACGGCGGGGCCGAGCTGCGTCTCGGCCAGGGCTGGGAAGGCGCTCACGCGGCTCCCGGCGCTCCGACGGGCTTGCGCGAGCTGGTCGACCGGAATCTCGCTCTCCTGCGGACCGGTTACCCCGACGGGCTGCCGCGCCGGATCTCCGGATACGCGCTGGATGCGCTGCTGCCCGAGAAGGGCGTCGACCTGGCGCGGTCGTTCTGCGGCAGCGAGGGCACGCTGGGGGTGCTGACGGAAGCATCCGTACGGCTCGTCGACGCGCCACGCGCGCGTGCGCTCGCCGTGCTCGGCTACCCGGACGAAAGCGCGGCGGCGGACGCGGCGGCCGGGCTGCTGACGCACCGGCCGCTGACCGTCGAGGGGATGGCCGAGGATCTGGTGCGCGGCGAGCGGGGGCTGCCGCGCGGCGAGGCCTGGCTGTTCGTGGAGACGGGCGGCGGCACGGCGGCCGAGGCGCGGTCCCGCGCCGATGACATCGTGCGGGCGGCCGACGCGCTGGACGGCACGGTCGTGGACGACCCGGCCGGAATGCGGGCGCTGTGGCGGGTCCGCGAGGACGCGGCGGGCACCGCGACCCGCACCGCCGACGGGGCCGAGGCCTGGCCGGGCTGGGAGGACTGCGCGGTGCCGCCCGCGCGGCTCGGCGCGTATCTGCGGGACTTCCGCGCCCTGCTCACGGCGCACGGTCTGCGCGGCACGCCGTACGGGCACTTCGGTGACGGCTGCATCCATGTCCGTATCGACTTCGACCTGATGAGCGACGACGGTGTGCGGGCCTTCCGGCGCTTCTCGCAGGAGGTGGCGGACCTGGTCGTCGCGCACGGTGGCTCGCTGTCGGGCGAGCACGGCGACGGCCAGGCGCGTGCGGAGCTGCTGCCGAAGATGTACGGCGACGAACTGGTCGCCCTCTTCGGCCGGGTCAAGGACGTCTGGGACCCGGCGGGCGGCATGAACCCGGGCATGCTGGCCCGGCCTTCGCGGCTGGACGCGAACCTCCGCTTCTCCGTCCTGCCGCGCGAACGCGTCGAGGTGGCCTTCGGCTATCCGCACGACGGCGGGGACGGCGGGGACTTCTCGGCGGCGGTACGGCGGTGCGTGGGCGTCGCCAAGTGCCGGGTGACGGGGCCGAGTTCGGGGCCGGACGTGATGTGCCCCTCCTTCCGCGCGACGGGCGAGGAGCAGCACTCCACGCGAGGACGGGCGCGGCTGCTGCACGAGATGCTCGCGGGCGAGGTGGTCCACGGCCGCTGGCGCTCGCACGAGGTGCGGGACGCGCTCGACCTGTGTCTGTCCTGCAAGGGGTGCCGAAGCGACTGTCCGGTGGGCGTCGACATGGCCACGTACAAGGCGGAATTCCTGCACCACCACTACGCGCACCGGGTGCGGCCCGCCTCGCACTACGCGATGGGCCGACTGCCTCAGTGGCTGCGGGCGGCCGCGCCGTACGCGCGGCTGGTCAACGCGGTGGCGCGGGTGCGCCCGCTGGCGGCGCTCGCGAAGCGCCTCGGAGGCATCGCCCCCGAACGTGCCCTTCCGCTGCTGGCGCCGCAGACCTTCCGCAGCTGGCTGCGGGACCACCTGGCCACCCGTACGGAGGTCCTCACCCGCAGCCGCACGGCGGTGCTGTGGCCGGACACCTTCACCGACCACCTCTCGCCGTCCGTGGGCCGGGCGGCCGTGAAGGTCATGGAGTCGGCGGGCATCGGCATCGCCCTGCCGCCGGGCCGGGTCTGCTGCGGCCTGACGTATGTCTCGACGGGCCAGCTCGACCGGGCCCGGGCCGTCATGCGCAGGACCCTGGACACGGTGGAGCCCCTGCTCGACCTGGGCGTCCCGGTGGTGGTCCTGGAGCCGAGCTGCGCGGCGGCCCTCAAGACGGACCTGCCGGAACTCCTGACCGACGACCCGCGGGCGGCCCGCCTCGCGGCCTCGGTCCGCACCTTCGCCCAGGCCCTGGAGGAATGCGCCCCGGACTGGGAGCCGCCCCGCCTGAACCGCCCGGTCGCGGGCCAGACCCACTGCCACCAGCACGCGGTCCTGGGCGACAAGGCGGACCGCCGCCTGCGCGAACGGGCCGGCCTGGAGGGCGAGTTGAGCGGCGGCTGCTGCGGCCTCGCGGGCAACTTCGGCTTCGAGAAGGGCCACTACGAGGTATCGGTCGCCTGCGCGGAGGACCAACTGCTCCCGTCGGTGCGGGCGGCGGGACAGTCCACGGAAATCCTGGCGGACGGCTTCTCGTGCCGTACGCAGCTGGAACACCTGGAGGGGCGGAGGGGGAGGCACCTGGCGGAGGTGCTGGCGGAGGGTTTGGGCGGCGACGCACCAAGAAAGCCTCAGTAATCGTGAAGGACAGAGAGCGCTGCTGCTTGCGGGTGAGCGAGACCCGGATCCATGCCAGCCTCCACTCCTGCTCACCCGGCTCATGCCGGGGCCAGACATGAGCTCGTGCGGTGTCGTCGGCCACACCTCATTCTCGAATGTATGTTCCCATCTGGGTAAACGTCACCATCCGTCGCGAAGTAACGGAAAATCGCTGACCGCGGGAACGGGGCGGCCCGTCAGCGGGCTCTCGGCCCCGGCCGGCGGGGAACTGCCAAGCGGCGTGACAGGCGGCCCAGCGTGATGTGGCCGAAACTGAAAACACGTAGACCTCGAGACGAGGTCTGATCGCGATTTCAAGATCTTCATGGGCTTCCCAGCGCCTGTCGGTCAGCGTCGCCCGGTTCTGCCAAGCCTGACGAGCCCCGACGTCGATGGGCCTTCGGCCCTGTCCCATAGGTTCAGAGAAGAGATGAGGAGCCATGCTCATTGGAGTGACTCACACCGTTAAAGATCCAGCGAAGTTCTTTCCACTTGCCAAAGAAACGGCCGAAAATCTCCCGGCCGGCCTGACGGTCCACCAGGTACTGCCCGCTGCGGACGGGACGCGGGCCCACTGCCTGTGGGAGGCACCGTCAGTCGACGATGTGCGCAATCTCATCGATCCTCCGACAGTCGGCATCTCCGTCAACGAGTACTTCGAGGTCAACTCTGACGAAGCCATAGGACTCCCGTGACCCATCGCTGAGAGCCGGACCGCAGAAGCCGCGCAGCCGGGCAGTCACCCGAGTGGGTGAAAGCCCGGCCGCGCGAGAATCAAGCCGTGCCGCTACCGGCAAGATGCGCTGCGGTCTCAGCGACTGCCCGCCTCGTCCTCGAAGACGGCCCGGGCCCCGTGCGAGCCGCCGCCAAGCCCGCTCTCACCGCGGCGCCCTGACGGTTGCCCGGTTATGACATGGGCAGTTCGGCGATATGGGGCGGGTCCTGGGTGAAGTCGCTGTACCGCACCCAGGCCGGCCGTACCCGCACATGGGTGATTCCGGGCCAGGACAGCCGGTCCCGGCCGTCGGGATACACGGAGAAGTAGCACGCCTGAATGCGCTCGAGCTCGGCGCCGGTGGGGAAGTCGGCGACGCCCTCGATCTGCGCGGTGATCGCGTCGTCCCAGCCGATCACGAGCGCGATGCGGGGGTCGGCGCGCAGGTTGAGCCACTTGCGCGTCGTCTCGACGGTGTCGAAGACGATCTCGAGGTCGTCACTGACCGCAAACCCGACGACGGCGGCCTGGGGCGCGCCGTCCGGGGTCACTGTCGACTGGACGGCGAGCTTGTACCTGCGGAGGAACCAAATCAGCTCGTCGCGGTTCATGAGCCCTCTCTACCACGGGCGCGGCGGCGCGGCGCGCGGTGCGGGTGGCTGGGCAGGCCCGGCAGGGCCAATGGGCGTCGTGCGGGAGATCGACGGGAGGTGTGCCATGCCGATGACGGAGGGAACGGTCCCGTTCCGCGGGTACTTCACCTGCGACCAGATGGTGGGCCCGCACCCGGCGCCCGGCGGGAAAGCGCCCCTCATCGTCGTCCGCGGGGGCCGGGCGGGCGCGGAGTGGGTGGTCTTCGAGGACAGCGCCCATCTGGCGAAGGTTGAGGAGCCGGATCGCTATCGGGAGGCCCTGGACACGTTCCTCAGCCGGATGGAACCTAGGAGTTGATCAGGCTCAGCAACCGCTGCGTGGCCTCGAATCCGGTACCGGCCGTCTGCAGGAACCGCTGGATCCGTCCCACCGCCTGATCGCGAGCCTGCTCGTCGCCGTCGGCCAGCGCCGCGTCGAGGACATCCGCATGGCTTGCGGCGACATCGGCCTGCTCCTGCGGAGCGCGGTCGGCCTCATTCCTCAGTTGCTGTGCCAACTCCTGGTAGCTGACCCGGCCTTGCTCGCTGTGGGACTGATAGGTGGTGGAGGTCGCCCCGGGGCTGTTGAAATTCCCCGAGATGTGATTGTCGCCGGAACTGGACGTCTGATGGATGGTGACACCAGAAGGCGCGTGCCTGCGGCCGTAGTTCGCCACGTTCTCTCTGACTCCCACTGCGGTGGCCCGGTAGCGGCCGGGGTTGAACGGATGATGGTCGGTCACCTGCTGACGGGCGAGCCCCAGGTCCTCCAGCCTGCCCATGATGTGATGCACATCCGCGGGATTCCAGGCCATCTGCCGGAAGTAGCCGGACATGTCGACGAACACGTCAGGAACACTCCCGCTCGTGCTGCAGAGGTGGTCCAGGGCGCCCAGCGCGAGCCTGTCCGTTTCCCCCTCCGACGTCGACCGGGCAGGCAGGGCATTCCTGAACTCGATCTCCCTGTGGGCCCGTCCTCGCGATGCTGTTCCGCGGCGGACGATGATGGCGATCACCGGCAAGGACAAGATCACGGCTAAGGGCAGAAGGGTGACAAGGCTGACGAAGTTCACGCGGGGGTCCTCCTGTGCCGGGCGCTGCTCGGAGCGTAGAGCTGGGTCGCCTGCGTGAACAAGGGCCCGAGGGAGCTGGCTGCCGAGGCAGCGGAGGTCGTGCGCGCGGCGCGGTTCGGTGAGCGGTCACCAGAGCCAGGGACAGGAAGACGGGGCGTTCGAGGTAGTAGCCGAGGGAGAGATCCCCGCCCCAACCGAGGTGCTCAGTAGCGGAGTTGAGCAGGGTGGTCAGGCGGCCGCTGTCACGGTCTGTCCCCACTCGGCGAGGCGCTCACCGAGCCGAGGCCGCAGCCTCCTTGGGCTCCTGCCACGTGCCTTGGATTGAGGACGCGGACTTCATGAGCCAGTGCGCCGTCTCCATGGGCGGCAGGTCGGAGGCGTACGAGGCGCGGCGTAGGCCCTCCTGGTCGAATCGCTGTTTCGGGCCGGTCCAGAGGTAGCCGTGGTGGTGCAACTGTCACCTCGTTCGGGGCCGCTCGCACGACCGCGCCGTGGTTGCCGTACTAGTTCCAAGGATGCAGTCGGATGTCCTCTTCGAGGGCGACGTTCCCTGCCTGTGGGCCCGGAAGCATGAAGAGCCGAACGGGAAGAACTTCAGGAAGACGGGTCGCATGAACGAGGAAGTCATTCCAATCCTTCACGTCCGGGATGCCACCGCTGCGGTCGCGTGGTACGGCCGTCTGGGCTTCGCCAAGCAGTGGGAGCATCGCTTCGAGCCGGGGTTTCCCGCGTTCGTCGAGATCACCCGTGGCCGGGTGCGGCTGTTCTTGTCGGAGCACAAGGACGACGCCCGCCCCGACACTCTGGTGTACCTCCGCGTCCGTGATGTCGACGCCGTCGCCGCCGAATTCGGCGCACAGGCGAAGGACGCCCCGTGGGCGCGCGAGATCGAGCTGCGTGACCCTGACGGCAATCGGCTGCGGGTAGGCACGCCGACGGAATGACCTGTGGAAGACCCCGTCACTCCCGACCGCCCGCATCCTGTGAGATGGCCGTCTTCTTGTTCCTGGACTTGCGATTCTCGAACTGGTCGAGACTTCGAGAAGGGGCTGGTCCTCATGGCCGGACCTCACCCGGCGTGGGTGCGCGCATGCCTGCAGCTCTGCCTGCTGGGCGTCTTGGAAGCCGAAGGGCCCAGCTACGGCTACGCGTTGCTGACCCGCCTGTCGTCGGCCGGCCTCGGCAACGTGAAGCCCGCCACGCTCTACCCCGCGCTTGCCCGCCTGGCGGAGGAAGGCGCCGTCGAGGTGCAGTGGGCGGCCGGAGAGGCCGGGCCGGGGCGCAAGTACTACCTCATCACCGCAGAGGGCCGAAGGCGCCTTGAGGATCAGCGCACGGCCTGGAAGGACTTCAGCACCACAGTGACGGCGCTTACGGGAGGGGAAGGACTGTGACGGCGAACACAAGCATCAAGTGGACCCGAGAGGAGGACGAGAGGTGGGCTGCCGCCTTCGAACGCGAACTGGTTCTGAAGCACAACCCCCAGAAGGGGCTGGCGGACCAGGCTCTCTCCGAGGTCCACGAGACGGTGACCGAGACCGGCAGGTCGGCGCGGGACCTGTTCGACGACCCCCGGCAGTACGCAGCCTCGGTTGCGGCCGAACGCATCGACGAGGCGCACACAAGCAGGGTGGACCTGGCGGGCACGACGGCTGGTGAGCGGTTCACCGCCGGGCTCGCGGTGGCCGGGTTCAATGGAGTCCTGCTGAGCGCGAGCCTCTGGGTCCGCAACGGGATACGGGCCGATGTGTCGTGGGCGACGCTGACAGGCGTCGGAGCGCTCGCCGCAGCCACCGTGGTCGCCTGTGTCGCGCTCGCTCTGCGCACCGCGGGCCGCATGGCGGCCATGCGGGCGTGTCTCGGAGCGTTCGCAGTGACGTTGGTGGGCGGGATCGCCGCCGCTTCCCTGCTGCCCCATCACGCCCTGTTCTCGCTGCCCGCGCCAGTACTGCTCGCGGCATCGGCAGCGGTGATGGTGGGCGCGCACCGCCTGCCCGACAGGACAGCAGACAGGTGGTTCGCCCCGGCCCGGGGTGGGGGCAGCGAGGCGTGGCTCCGGCGCCTGGACGGGCTGCTGCGTGGACGTCATGGCATGTCGGCGGCGGATGCGCGGGGACATGTGGCCGAAGCCCGCTCTCACCTGGCCGCGGCACCGGAGCCGACGGCCCAGGGGGAATTCGGTGATGTGGAGATCTACGCATCCCGATTGGCCGACGGGCCGGGCCGCAAGCGGCGGGCCCAGCGGCGACGGGTCCTCGCGGTCGGGCTCCTCGCCGTGCTGGTCGTCGTGGCGTGGAGCCACGCGCTACGCAGTCAAGGCGTGGCCTCGTACCGCTTCTGGGTCCCTCTGGTGCTTCTGGCGGCGTGTGCGGCCGACATCGTGCAGGTGTGGAGGGACGGCCGGCGCCAGAAGCGCTGAGGGACAGCAGCGGAAGCGCCGGGGGCCCAGCGCGGCTAGTGCTGTGACCGCATAGGTTCGCCGGGTTGGTGGTGGCGGTTGGATGTGCGGTGACGTCGATCCAACTGCTGGAGGCGCGGTGGCCGAGCCTGTCCGTGTGCGCAGACTGACTGACCAGGAAGGGCAGAAGCTGCAGCAGATCGTGCGCCGGGGCAGCACCAGTTCGGTGCGCTACCGGCGGGCGATGATGCTGCTGGCCTCGGCCGGCGGGAACCGGGTGCCGGTGATCGCCCAGTTGGTGCAGGCCGACGAGGACACTGTCCGGGATGTGATCCACCGGTTCAACCAGATCGGCCTGGCCTGTCTGGACCCTCAATGGGCGGGAGGCCGTCCCCGCCAACTCAGCCCTGATGACGAGGACTTCGTCATCCAGACGGCCACCACCCGCCCCGCCACGCTCGGCCAGCCCTTCACCCGCTGGTCGCTGCGCAAACTCGTCGCCTATCTGCGGAAAGTCCACGGCCGGATCATCCGCATCGGCCGTGAGACCTTACGCAGCCTGCTCGCCCGCCGCGGCGTCACCTTCCAGCGCACCAAGACATGGAAGGAATCACCCGACCCGGACGGCGAGGCGGAGCTGGACCGGATCGAGGAGGTCCTGGACCGCTTTTCCGACCGCGTGTTCGCCTTCGATGAGTTCGGCCCGCTCGGAATCCGGCCCACCGCAGGCTCGGGCTGGGCCGAACGGAGACATCCCGACCGGGTGCCGGCCACTTACCACCGCACTCACGGAGTGCGCTACTTCCACGGCTGCTATTCGGTCGGTGACGACCGGCTGTGGGGCGTCAACCAGCGCAGGAAGGGTGCCGCGAACACGCTGGCCGCGCTGAAGTCCATCCGTGCCGCCCGGCCCGATGGCGCACCGATCTATGCCATCTTGGACAACCTGTCCGCCCACAAAGGCGCCGACATCCGCCGCTGGGCGAAGAAGCACAAGGTCGAGTTGTGCTTCACCCCGACCTACGCCTCGTGGGCGAACCCGATCGAGGCGCACTTCGGACCGCTGAGGCAGTTCACCATCGCCAACTCGAACTATCCCAACCACACCGTGCAGACCCGGGCCCTGCACGCCTACCTGCGCTGGCGCAAACGCCAACGCCCGCCACCGCGACGTTCTGGCCGCCGAACGCAAGGAGCGCGCCCGCATCCGCAGCGAAAAGGGCATCCGCTGGGGTGGACGCCCCGTCGTCACTGACACGATCGGCGAACCGGTGCGGTCAGAACACTAAAGGGCGTCGATGTTCCCGATGAATTCGAGAATGGCCTTGGCCAACTCCGCAGGGGCCTCCATCGCGGCATAGTGACCCACACCGTCGAGTGACACCGAGCTCACTTCGGTTGCTGCCGCCTGGGACATGGTGTCAGCTGTGAAGGGACCTCCGCCCGCGCCGACCGCGAGTACGGGCACAGTCAGGCCGTGCGTGTCGGCAAGAGCCTTGATCTCGGGCCCCTCCCTCAGCATCGACTGGTAGAGGCCGATCGCTCCGCGCCAGCCGTTGGGGCGCGAGTAGGTGCGGGCGAACTCCTCGATGTCGGTGTCGGTAATGGCTCCTGGGGTCGCGTTCATGGCGGGGAATGCGAACTCTCCCAGAAATTCCCGCTCGCGGCCGGCCAGGAGCATCTCGGGGATGCCGGGTGCGGCGAGGACACCGATGTGCCAGGCGCCGCCGTGGGTGATGTCGGCCAGTATTTCGAGGCCGAATCCGGGCAGGCCCATCTCGATGGCGGTGAGACTACGTACGTCCTGCGGGTGGGTGGCCGCCAGGCGGAAGACGGTCGCTCCGCTGATGTCCTGACCGGTCAGGTGGACCGGGCCGACATCGAGCTGTTCGATGAGAAGGTGCAGGTCCTCGGCCGAGGTCTTGCTGTCGTACTCACCCGGCCCGTTGTCGGAGTCCCCGAAGCCGCGCAGGTCGACGGCGAAGACCCGGTGGCTCTCCGCTAGGAGCGGGATGATCTTGTGGAAGGTCCACCAGCTCTCGGGAAACCCGTGGACCAGAAGGACTGGCGATCCACTGGTTCCCGCCGCTGCGTAGTGCAACTGAGTTCCGTTGACCTCAGTGAGGTGGTGGGAGATACCCGCAAGCGTGGGACCCGGAAGTGTGGCGTTCATCATTCTCCTCAATTCGACAACCTTGTTGCCTAAGACAGTAGGCAACAAGGTTGTCGATGTCTACTCCGTGGTCGCCGTAGTCTTCTTCCATGTCACGATCTGGCGCTGATCTCGCACTGCTCCTGCTCGGAGGTTTTCGCTCGCTGGTGGACGCCGCGACCGCCGAGCTTGCGCGCCGCGGCTACGAGGACGTGCGTCCTGTCCATGACTTCGCCATGCGAGCCATCGCCGCCGGCGCGGACAACGCTTCAGAACTCGGGCGGCGCCTGTCGGTCTCCAAGCAGGCGGCAGCGAAAACCATCACGGTGCTGCAAGAGCGCGGATACGTGGCACGAGACACGGACCCTCTCGACGCCCGCCGCAAGCGCCTGCACGTCACCCCCCTCGGCTACGAAGTGCTGCGACAAGGCGAATCGATCTTCGACGAGTTGCGCAATCAATGGAAACAGCAGATCGGTTCCAACGAGCTCACGAGCCTCGAGGCGCACCTGGCGGACCTGGTTGGCGCTCAGCCGGTGCGCCTTGACGCACCGGGCTGGATCGTTAAGGACCTCGGCGAGCCGGTCTGACACTCGTCCCGCCGCGGGCGCTGCCTGCGCTGAGGTATCCATCCCTCCGATCACGGACGCATGGTCTTGGCGTTCGCGGTAGTGGTGGTCCCGTGGGCACCTGGCGGGGACGGCCTCCCGCCCATTGAGGGTCCAGACAGGCCAGGCCGATCTGGTTGAACCGGTGGATCACATCCCGGACGGTGTCCTCGTCGGCCTGCACCAACTGGGCGATCACCGGCACCCGGTTCCCGTCGGCCGAGGCCAGCAGCTTCTGCCCTTCCTGGTCAGTCAGTCTGCGCACCCGGACAGGCTCGGCCACCGCGCCTCCAGCAGTTGGATCGACGTCACCGCACATCCAACCGCCACCACCAACCCGGCGAACCTATGCGGTCACAGCACTAGCTGCGGGGGCAGCAGTGATCGGGCATGACGCGGTTGGGGGAGCAGGTCACCAGAGCCAGGGACAGGAACACGGGGCGTTCGAGGTAGTAGCCGAGGGACAGATCCCCGCCCCAACCGAGGCGGTCAGCAGCGGAGTTGAAGAGGGCGGTCAGGCGGTCGCTGTCGCGATCGGTCCGGGACGCGAAACGGGGTTCGTACTCGGCGAGGCGCTCACAGAGCCAGGCGGCGGCCTCCTTCGGTTCCTGCCACGTGCCCTGGATCGAGGACGCGGGCTTCATGAGCCAGTGCGCCGTCTCCATGGGCGGCAGGTCGGAGGCGTACGAGGCGCGGCGCAGGCCTTCCTGGTCGAATCGCTGCTTTGGGCCGGTCCAGAGGTAGCCGTGGATGTGCAACTGTCACCTCGTTCGGTGCGGTTGGAGGCCCCGGCCCCCGGGGGAAAGGGGGCCGGGGCGGCTCGCTAGGCCGAGAGTCCGAAGCGCTCGGGGTCGATCCCGGCGGCGTCCAGCTCGGCCGTGGTGAACCGGAGCGGCTGAAGGCCCGGTTGCTTGCTGTCACCCAGGGCCCAGGCGTCCGCGCCGATGCGGGCGAGGGTGACGCAGGACTCGCCGTCGGGGTGGGTGTTGCCGCCGCAGGCCTTGGCGAACGCGGCGCGGTCGATGGGGAGTGCGTACAGGTCGGTTCCGGTCTGCATGGGTATGCCTTCCTGATCGTCCGACGGCCACAGGGCATGGCCGTCCCCCGCCCTTGGTCGGGCGGAAGTTCATGGGGGTGTGAGGGGCGGCCGCCTCAGGGGGAGTGGGGGAGCTTGGACACGACCGTGACGCCGTGGCCCTGGGCAATGACGTGGGCGTGGAGCAGCGCCTGCAGGTTCGACGGCGGGTCGCCGATGGCGTTGGTCAGCCGCTCGTTCAGCAATTCGGCTTCCGAGGGGAGCAGGACCATTTCCGTGTCCGCCGCATGCCGACCGTTCTTCGTCAGCCAGATGGGAATGCGGACGTTCCCGTCTTCGTCCTTGTAGGCGGGGCGACTTGGAATGGGGTCGATGCGCCAACCCTTAGGAATTGGCTGCTGGTTGGGCGTCTGTCGCGGCATGGGTCCATCGTGGGGCCAGTACGGACACCGCTCTAGTCTGTTTCCTGTTCCTGCAAGAATCCGTCCCGGATGCCCTCGACCATGCTCCGCATTCCATCGCCGGACAGTGCCACCTGCTCGAAACCCTTGTATTTCTGTACGTAGAGAGCCACGTCCCTCGGGTCGGTAACGACCACCTCGGCGTGAATGGTCTCTACGGTGACCATCCGGTCATCCCGGATCACAAAGGCGTGATTGGCAATGTCGCGCTGCCGCGCTCCCAGGGGAACTACGCGGATGTCCACGTGCGGGAGCCTGGAGACGGATACGATCCGGTCCAGCTGTGCGGCCATCATCTGCGCTGAGATAATCCGCCATCGGAGAACAGGTTCTGTGACAATGAACTGAAGAGTCTTTGTGTTGTCGTAAAGAACTGCCTGTCGTTCAAGTCTTCCGCCGAGAGTGCGGGTCAGGGATTCCTCGCTCAGATCGTGCCGTTGCAGAACCGCCCTGATGTACTCCGGCGTCTGCAGGAGCCCTGGAACCAGCGCCGGTTGGAACAGTCGCAACACCGACATCTGGGCCTCAAGAGCCTTTGCGGCTTGCTGGCCCTTGTGAATCCCGGCGCGCTTCAACAGCCGCCATGCTGTCGTCTCGGTGGCTGCAGTGCGTGCTGCTTCGGTGTACTCCGTCTTTATCTCGTCCGACACGCCAATGGCAGTCAGGACACGTTCTACATCGGTTGTGCTCGGCTGCAGTTTTGCGTTCTCAATCTTGGACAGCTTGGACGGAGACATGAGGGCGCTGCGGGCGACTGCTTTGGCTTCCTTTCCGGATGCCTCTCGCAGTGCCCGCAGGGCGGCTCCAAGCTGCGCTCTATTCACTCCCCGTACTTGGCCCACCAGTCAGTGAATGGCTCCGAATGAGCCAGCGCCGTCTCTCGGTACTCGGCGAACTCGTGTGCCCGCCCTGTGCCGACGACTTCTGCGCCGAGGAACGCCCCGGCCTCGTCATATCCCAGTATCGCTGTGTCCGTCGAATCGAAGAGCCAGAAGTCGGGGACACCGTCAAGAGGGTTCGACTGCTCGGTAGTGTCGAGGATGAAGAACTCCTCACCTCCGCTCATGTTCTTCCGGTAGCCCCAGCCGAGCTCAAAGCGAAGATAGGGAGTCAGCGGGCGGGACAGGACATGTACGCGATACACGCGCTTACCCTTGCTTACGTGCGACTGAAGCTCGGCCACCCATTCCGCGTTGTAGGCCTCGGGCTGCGGCTCACCTGCCAGGAATGACTGGTAGGCGACGACGTTTCCGGACTTGCCGTAGTCGTCCAGAGTCTCCAGTCGGAACGCTTCGCGCTCGAAGTTGTCGAACAGTTCCGCGAACGTCTTAGATGAGCTGCTCACGAATCGCCTTCCGAATCAGTTCCATCGGAATCTCGACGAGGGTCTCATGCGCGGGAATGCGCAGCCCGTGGTCGGCGGGCGTTTCCCCTTGTACCAGCAGCGTGTCCCGGTCGGTGGCGTACAACGTCGGACAGTCCTTGAGTTCGCACGTGCTGATCAGCTTGGAGACCTTCATCGTCCGGGTTCCCCTCTTCCCTGCTGACAGTGCCGCATGTCCTGCTCGATGCTCCCGAGGTGGAGAGCCAAGGGTCAAGGGATCACAGTTGAGGGAACGGGAAACCGGGACCGTGTCACCCACGTGGGGCAGCTCACTGCGCCGCGGCCACCTCCCGCGCCAGTGCCCCCAGTTGCCCGATCCCCGGGTGCCCCGCCCCCGCCCGCCAAGCCAGCACCACCTGCGCCGGTGGCGCGTCCGACAGGGGGCGGTAGGCGACTCCCGGGTGCGGGTGCATCGCGGCGGTGGAGGACACCGAGACTCCCGTGCCCCGGCCCGCCGCGATGGCCGTCAGCCAGTCGTCCGTGTTGCCGACCGTGAGCGTCGTCGTGGGGCGGGCCGACGGGGGCCAGAGGTCCAGGGTGGTCAGGCCCGAGACCGTGTTCAGGATGACCGGGCCCGCTGTCAGGTCCGCCAGCGTCAGGGTGGCGCGGGCGGCCAGGGGGCCGTCCGAGGTGACCGCCGCGATGCGGGGTTCCGTGAACAGCAGCTCGGTGACCAGGCCGGGGGTGTCCACCGGGCCGCGCAGGACCGCCGCGTCGACCTCGCCGCGGGTCAGGCCCGCCGTGCGGTCGTCGATGCGGAGGAGTTCGAGGGGGGTGTCGGGGTGTTCCCGTTCCCAGCGGCGCAGCAGGGGAGTGGTGTACGGGCCGAGGGCCGACCAGGCGTAGCCCAGCCGCAGGGGCCAGTGACGCAGGCGGGCCGGGTCGAGGGCCTCGTCGAAGGCGGCGACCGCGGCCGCGGCCTTGTCGCGGAAGACGTGGCCCTGCGCGGTCAGGGCGAGATGGTGGGTGGAGCGGTCCACCAGCCGGGTGCCGAGGTGTTTTTCCAGCGCAGCGAGCGTGCGGGAGACGGCCGGCTGTGTCAGGTGCAGCCTGGCTGCCGCCCTGGTCACGCTGGATTCCTCGGCGATGGCGAGAAAGCAGCGGAGATGGCGCAGCTCGATGCTCATGCGTGTGGAGCATAACCGCAGCCCAGTCCGCATTTCACCCTTCGTGCGCCGACCCGTAGCTTGGAGGGGGTCAGATATCAGCCTGGGAGGTGTGCGGTGGACGAGACCCGTGCCGTGGTCGTCGCCAATGAGCCGGAAGCCGCTGCCGCACTGGAGGCGGGCGCTCCCGCAGCCGGCTCCCGCCGCGCCCTCGCACCCGTGGCGCTCGTCGTCGCAGGTGCGCTGTCGGTGCAGTTCGGCGCCGCCATCGCGGTGCTGCTGATGCCGCGCGCAGGTGCCCTCGGTGTCGTGACGCTGCGGCTCGTTCTCGCCGCCCTCGTGCTGCTGGTGGTCTGCCGGCCCAGGCTTCGCGGGCACTCGCGCGCCGACTGGCGCACGGTCGTCGCCTTCGGTGCCGTCATGGCCGCGATGAACGTGCTCTTCTACCAGGCCGCCGACCGTATCCCGCTCGGCGCGGCCGTCACCTTCGAGGTGCTGGGCCCGCTCGTGCTCTCGGTGATCGTGTCGCGGCGGCTGGTCAATCTCGTCTGGGCGGGCCTCGCGCTCGGCGGTGTGCTCCTGCTCAGCGGCGGCGGTTTCGACCGGCTTGACCCCGTGGGCGCGGCCTTCGCGCTCTCGGCGGGCGCGATGTGGGCGGCGTACATCGTCTTCAGCGCCCGTACCGGGCGGCGCTTCCCGCAGGCGGACGGGCTCGCGCTGGCGATGGCGGTCGGGGCGGTGCTGAGCCTGCCGCTGGGGCTCGCGGAGTCCGGGTCCAAGCTGATCGTGCCCTCCACGCTCGGGCTGGGGCTCGCCGTCGCGCTGATGTCGTCCGTCCTCCCGTACACCCTTGAGTTGCTCGCGCTGCGCCGGCTGCCCGCGCCGACCTTCGCGGTGCTGATGAGCCTGGAGCCGGCGATCGCGGCGACAGCCGGGTTCCTCGTACTGCATCAAGCCCTTTCCGCGGTCGACGCGTTGGCGATAGCGCTGGTCATCGCGGCGAGCATGGGCGCGGTGCGCACTCAGGTGGCCGGAAAGCCCTCGGGAGACCTCAAAAAGTAAAGCAAGCATGCTTGCTTGTTTTCTCTCGCGCTGCCATGCTCCGGGGCACACAACGTCGTGTCCCGAGGGAGCGCACCGTGTCCGACCCGTCCGTCGTACTCGACGATCTGCGCAGCGAGAGCAATCAACTCGACCAGCTGGTGGGGGAGTTGACCGACGAGCAATGGGCGCGCCCCACCCCCGCGCCCCGCTGGACAGTCGCCCACCAGATCGCCCATCTCGCCTGGACGGACGCGGCCGCGCTGCTCGCGGCCACCGACCGCGAGGCCTTCGGCGCCCAGGTCGAGAAGGCACTGAAAGCGCCTGACGACTTCGTCGACGAGGGCGCCGAGGAGGGCGCCGCGCTGCCGCCCGCCGAGCTGCTGGCCCGCTGGCGCGCCGGGCGCGAGCAGCTGCAGCAGGCCCTGCGCGCGGCACCCGCCGGAGCGCGTTTCCCCTGGTACGGGCCGCCGATGAGCGTCGCGTCGATGGCGACCGGACGCCTGATGGAGACCTGGGCGCACGGTCAGGACATCGCCGACGCGCTCGGAGCCGTACGCGAACCGACCCCCCGCCTGCGGCATGTCGCGTACATCGGGGTCAGGGCACGCGACTACGCCTTCGGGGTACGCGGCCTCACCCCGCCCGCCGAGCCGTTCCGCGTGGAGCTGACCGCGCCGGACGGGGAGCTGTGGGCGTACGGACCCGAGGACGCCGCCCAGCGTGTCACCGGGCCCGCGCTCGACTTCTGCCTCCTGGTGACCCAGCGCGCGCACCGCGCCGACCTCGCCGTGTGCGCCGAGGGCGCCGACGCCGACCGGTGGCTCGACATCGCGCAGGCCTTCGCCGGTCCGGCAGGACCGGGGCGCGAGCGGAAGGAGGCATAAAGCGTGCTGCGCATCGGAAATGCCTCCGGCTTCTACGGCGACCGCTTCGACGCCGTGAAGGAAATGCTCACGGGTGGGCCTCTCGACATCCTGACCGGCGACTATCTCGCCGAGCTCACCATGCTCATCCTCGGCCGCGACCGGCTGAAGGACCCCCGCCTCGGCTACGCCAAGACCTTCCTGCGGCAGCTGGAGGAAAGCCTCGGCCTCGCCCAGGACCGCGGAGTGAAGATCGTCGCCAACGCGGGCGGGCTCAATCCGGCCTCACTCGCCGACGCCGTACGCGAACTCGCCGACCGCGTCGGCGTCCCCGTCAAGGTCGCCCACGTCGAGGGCGACGACCTCGCCGACCGCTTCCCCGGCGCCCTCAGCGCCAACGCCTACCTCGGCGGCACCGGAATCGCCGAGTGCCTGCGCGCCGGGGCCGACGTCGTCGTCACCGGCCGGGTCACCGACGCCGCCCTCGTCACCGGGCCCGCGACCGCGCACTTCGGCTGGGGGCCCGAGGACTACGACGCGCTCGCCGGCGCGGTGGTCGCCGGGCACGTACTCGAATGCGGCACCCAGGCCACCGGCGGCAACTACTCCTTCTTCAGCGGCCACGACGTACGCCGTCCCGGCTTCCCCCTCGCCGAGATCCACGCCGACGGCACCAGCGTCATCACCAAGCACGACGGCACCGGCGGCCTCGTCGACGTCGGCACGGTCACCGCGCAGCTGCTGTACGAGACCGGAGGCGCGCGCTACGCCGGACCGGACGTCACCGCGCGCCTGGACACCGTACGGCTGGCGCAGGACGGCGAGGACCGGGTGCGGATCTCCGGCGTACGCGGCGAAGCCCCGCCGCCCACCCTCAAGGTCGGCCTCAACCGCATCGGCGGCTGGCGCAACGAGGTCGTGTTCGTGCTCACCGGGCTCGACATCGAGGCCAAGGCCCGCCTCGTGCGCGAACAGCTCGACGACGCCCTCGGCAAGCACCGCCCGGCCGAGGTCCGCTGGGAGCTGGCCCGCACCGAGCGGCCCGACGGCGACACGGAGGAGCGCGCCAGCGCCTATCTGCGCCTTGTCGTGCGCGACAGCGACCCCGACAAGGTGGGGCGTGCGGTGAGCGGTGCGGCGATCGAGCTGGCGCTCGGCAGCTACCCGGGCTTCCATGTGACGGCCCCGCCCGGCAAGGGCGCGCCGTACGGGGTCTTCGAGGCCGAGTACATCGACGCGGCCGAGGTGACGCACACGGCAGTACTGCCCGACGGGCGCCGGATCACGATGCCGACTCCCGTACGTACGCAGGACGTCGAGCCGGTCCCGGACGAGGGCGGGCTGCCCGCGGAACTGCCCGCCGGGCCGCGCCGGGCCGCGCCCCTCGGGCTGATCGCCGGCGCCCGCAGCGGCGACAAGGGAGGCGACGCCAACGTCGGCGTGTGGGCGCGCTCCGACGACGCCTGGCGCTGGCTCGCCCACGAGCTGACCGTCAACCGCTTCCGCGCGCTGCTCCCGGAGACCGCCGAGCTGACCGTCGTACGCCATGTCCTGCCGAATCTGCGGGCCCTGAACTTCACCGTCGAGGGGATTCTCGGCGAAGGCGTCGCCGCGCAGGCCCGCTTCGATCCGCAGGCCAAGGCGCTCGGCGAGTGGCTGCGTTCGCGCTACGTCGACATCCCGGAGGTACTGCTATGACTGTGCTCGCCTCGGCCGTCGACTCCACGGGTCCCGATTACGCAGCCCGCCGCGAGGCCATGCTCGGCCGGCTCACCGAGCTGGAGGCCGAGCACGCGAAGGCGCTCGCGGGCGGCGGCGAGAAGTACGTCGCCCGGCACCGGGCGCGCGGAAAGCTGCTCGCGCGCGAACGCATCGAGCTGCTGCTCGACCCCGACACGCCCTTCCTGGAACTGTCCCCGCTCGCCGCGTGGGGCAGCGACTATCCCGTCGGCGCGTCGATGGTCACCGGCATCGGTGTGGTCGAGGGCGTCGAGTGCCTGATCACGGCCAACGACCCGACCGTGCGTGGTGGGGCGTCCAACCCCTGGACGCTGAAGAAGGCTCTGCGCGCCAACGAGATCGCGTACGCCAACCGGCTGCCCTGCATCTCGCTCGTCGAGTCCGGCGGGGCGGATCTGCCGTCCCAGAAGGAGATCTTCATCCCCGGCGGGGCGCTGTTCCGGGATCTGACGAGGCTGTCGGCGGCCGGGATCCCGACGATCGCGGTCGTCTTCGGGAACTCGACCGCCGGAGGCGCGTACGTCCCCGGCATGTCCGACCACACCATCATGATCAAGGAGCGCTCGAAGGTCTTCCTGGGCGGGCCGCCGCTGGTGAAGATGGCGACGGGGGAGGAGAGCGACGACGAGTCGCTCGGCGGCGCGGAGATGCACGCCCGTACGTCCGGACTCGCCGACTACTTCGCCCTCGACGAGGCGGACGCGCTGCGGCAGGCGCGGCGGGTCGTCGCCCGCCTCAACTGGCGTAAGGCACACGGCGATCCGGGGCCCGTCGAGCCGCCCAAGTACGCGGAGGAGGAGCTGCTCGGGATCGTGCCCGAGGATCTGAAGACTCCCTTCGACCCGCGCGAGGTCGTCGCGCGGATCGTCGACGGCTCGGACTTCGACGAGTTCAAACCGCTGTACGGGCCGAGCCTGGTGACCGGGTGGGCGCGGCTGCACGGCTATCCGGTGGGCGTGCTGGCCAACGCGCAGGGCGTGCTCTTCTCGGCGGAGTCCCAGAAGGCGGCGCAGTTCATCCAGTTGGCGAATCAGCGCGATGTGCCGCTGGTCTTCCTGCACAACACCACCGGCTACATGGTCGGCAAGGAGTACGAGCAGGGCGGCATCATCAAGCACGGCGCGATGATGATCAACGCGGTGTCGAACTCGAAGGTCCCGCATCTGTCGGTGCTGATGGGCGCGTCGTACGGGGCCGGGCACTACGGAATGTGCGGGCGGGCGTACGACCCGCGCTTCCTCTTCGCCTGGCCCAGCGCCAAGTCCGCGGTGATGGGGCCGCAGCAGCTCGCGGGCGTGCTGTCGATCGTGGCGCGCGCGTCGGCCGCCGCGAAGGGGCAGCCGTACGACGAGGAGGCGGACGCCGGGCTGCGCGCGATGGTCGAGCAGCAGATCGAGGCGGAGTCGCTTCCGATGTTCCTCTCGGGGCGGCTGTACGACGACGGCGTGATCGACCCCCGCGACACCCGTACGGTCCTCGGACTGTGCCTGTCCGCGATCCACACGGCACCGGTCGAGGGCGCGCGCGGCGGCTTCGGCGTCTTCCGGATGTGAGGCACTGATGATCTCCACTCTGCTGGTCGCGAACCGGGGCGAGATCGCCTGCCGGGTCTTTCGCACCTGCCGCGAGCTGGGCATCGCGACGGTCGCGGTGTACTCGGACGCGGACGCGTCGGCACTGCATGTGCGGGAGGCGGACGCGGCGGTACGACTGCCGGGGGCGGCGCCCTCGGACACGTATCTGCGCGGCGACCTGATCGTGAAGGCGGCGCTGGCGGCGGGCGCGGACGCGGTGCATCCCGGGTACGGATTCCTGTCCGAGAACGCGGAGTTCGCCAGGGCGGTGACGGACGCGGGCCTGGTGTGGATCGGGCCGCCGCCCTCGGCCATCGAGGCGATGGCGTCCAAGACGCGCGCGAAGGAACTGATGGGCGGCGCGCCCCTGGCCGATGTGACCGCGGACGACCTGCCGGTCCTGGTCAAGGCGGCGGCGGGCGGCGGCGGCCGGGGCATGCGGATCGTCCGCTCGCTGGACGAACTCCCGGGCGAGCTGGAGGCGGCGCGAGCCGAGGCGCTGAGCGCGTTCGGCGACGGAGAGGTCTTCATCGAGCCGTACGTCGAGAACGGCCGCCATGTGGAAGTCCAGGTGCTGGCGGACGCGTACGGGACGGTGTGGGCGCTGGGGACGCGCGACTGCTCGCTCCAGCGCCGCCACCAGAAGGTCATCGAGGAGTCCCCGGCGCCGGGACTGCCCGCCGAACTGGTCGCCTCGCTCCACGAGTCGGCGGTGACGGCGGCGCGGGCGGTGGGCTACCGGGGCGCGGGCACGGTGGAGTTCCTGATCTCCCCGGCGGGCCGCGCCCACTTCCTGGAGATGAACACCCGCCTCCAGGTCGAACACCCCGTGACGGAGGCGGTGTTCGGCCTCGACCTGGTGGCGCTCCAGCTGCGGGTGGCGGAGGGTTCGCGGCTCCCGGCGACGCCGCCGGAGGCCAGGGGCCACGCGGTGGAGGCGAGGCTGTACGCGGAGGACCCTGCGACGGGGTGGACGCCGCAGACGGGGGTGCTGCGGGCGCTTGACGTGCGGGTCTTTCCCACCCACCCGCCCTTGAACGTGGGGGGCGGGACCCCCCACACCCCCGCGGGCCCGGCGCTTCGCGCGGGCGGTCGGGTGGCCGACGGCCTGGGCCCCGTCGCGGGCGGTCCGGCGCTTCGCGCGGGCGAGTCGGGTGCCGTGCCCGGTGGTCAGGCGGGCCACGGATCGGTGCTTCCCGCGGACGGCCCGAGCGGTGCGGCGGCGGGCGGTGGCCCTGCGGCCGGCGGTCCGGCGCTTCGCGCGGACGATTCCGGTGCTTCTCCCGGTGGCCGGGCCGGTCTTGGCCCGGCGCTTCGCGCGGACGGGCCCGTGGACGACGGCCCCGGGGGCGTGGCCGCCGCAGGCCACGACCTCGTGCACGCCGCCCCCTGGCTGCGCGTTGATGCCGGGTACGCCGCCGGGGACTCCATCGGCGTGCACTACGACCCCATGATCGCCAAGGTCATCGCCTGGGCACCCACCCGCGACGCCGCCGTGCGGCTGCTCGCGCAAGCCCTGCGGCGGGCGCGCGTGCACGGGCCCGTGACCAATCGGGCCCTGCTCGTGCGGTCCCTGGAGCATCCCGACTTCACCGGCGCCCGGCTCGACACCGGGTTCTACGAGCGGCACCTCGACGCCCTCACCGCGCCCGCCGACGGGGAGCGGTACGCCGCCATCGCCGCCGCGGTCGCCGATGCCGCCGCCCGGCCCGGAGCCTGGCGGAATCTGCACTCGCAGCCGCAGGTCAAGGGCTACGGCGAGCACGAGGTCCGGTATCGCCGAACCCGCGGCGGCGGGTTCGAGCTCGTCGACGAGCCCGGCGTGCGCGTCGTCGACGCCCGCCCGGACCGGGTGCGGCTCGAGATCGACGGGATCGTGCGGCCCTTCGACGTCACCGATCACGGTGACGGGTACGTCCACATCGACAGCCCCACCGGCGCGCACGCGCTCGCCGTGCGGCCGCGGTTCACCGATCCGCAGGACCGGGCCGAGCCCGGTTCGCTGCTCGCGCCCATGCCCGGGACCGTCGTCCGCGTCGGGGACGGGCTCGCCGCGGGGGCCAAGGTCACCCAGGGGCAGCCACTCGTATGGCTGGAGGCCATGAAGATGGAGCACCGCATCCTCGCGCCCGCCTCCGGCATCCTCACCGCGCTCCACGCCGTACCCGGCCGTCAGGTCGAGGTCGGCGCCCTGCTCGCCGTCGTCAACGAAGTAACGGCGGAAGCCACACAGGAGGAGGACACCGCGTCATGACCATAGAGAGCCAGGAACACACCGCACTGCGTGCCGCCGTCGCCGCGCTCGGACAGCGCCACGGCCGGGGCTACGAACGCGAACAGCTGTGGGCGGAGGCCGCCAAGCTCGGCTATCTCGGCGTGAACCTCCCCGAGGAACACGGCGGCGGCGGAGGCGGCATGGCCGAACTGTCCATCGTTCTGGAGGAGTTGGGCGCCGCGGGCTGTCCGCTCCTCATGATGGTCGTCTCACCCGCCATCTGCGGCACCGTCATCGCCCGGTTCGGCACGCCGGAGCAGAAGCAGAAGTGGCTGCCGGGCCTCGCCGACGGCAGCCTCACCATGGCCTTCGGCATCACCGAGCCCGACGCCGGGTCCAATTCGCACCGGATCACGACCACCGCGCGCCGTGACGGTGACGGCTGGGTGCTCTCCGGGCGCAAGGTCTTCATCTCGGGCGTGGACATCGCCGACGCCACCCTCATCGTCGGCCGCACCGAAGACGCCCGTACGGGCAAGCTCAAGCCCTGCCTCTTCATTGTCCCCCGCGACGCCGAGGGCTTCCAGCGCTCGCAGATCGACATGGAACTGCAGGCCCAGGAGAAGCAGTTCGAGCTCGTCCTCGACGACGTCGCCCTGCCCGCCGACGCGCTCGTCGGGGACGAGGACGCCGGTCTCCTCCAGCTCTTCGCCGGGCTCAACCCCGAGCGCATCATGACCGCCGCCTTCGCCATCGGGATGGGACGGTACGCACTCGCCCGCGCCATCGACTACGCCAAGACCCGCCAGGTCTGGAAGGAGCCCATCGGCGCCCACCAGGCCATCGCCCACCCCCTCGCCCAGTCCCACATCGAGCTCGAACTCGCCCGCCTGATGATGCAGAAGGCCGCGGCCCTCTACGACGCCGGCGACGACATCGGCGCGGGCGAGGCGGCCAACATGGCCAAGTACGCGGCCGGTGAGGCCTGTGTGAAGGCCGTCGACCAGGCCGTCCACACCCTCGGCGGCAACGGCCTGACCCGGGAGTACGGCCTCGCCTCCCTCATCACTGCCGCCAGGGTCGCCCGGATCGCCCCGGTCAGCCGCGAGATGATCCTCAATTACGTATCCCACCAGTCCCTGGGTCTCCCCAAGTCCTACTGACAAAGGAGATTCTGGGCGTCCACCCGGAGGACACAGCGAGGGGCCACGATGGTGTTCCAGAGCGAGTACGCAGATGTCACGCCCGTCACCGAGCCGATCCACGACGCGGTGCTCGGCCGGGCAGCCGAGTTCGGCGACGCAATCGCCCTGATCGACGGCGTGAACGGCACCACCGTCACGTACGCGCAGCTCGACCGGTTCCACCGGCGCATCGCCGCCGCCCTCGCCGACGCGGGCCTGCGCAAGGGCGACGTCCTCGCCCTGCACAGCCCCAACACCGTCGCCTACCCCTCCGTCTTCTACGGGGCCACCCGCGCCGGCGCCTCGGTCACCACCGTGCATCCGCTCGCCACGTCGGAGGAGTTCGCCAAGCAGCTGCGTGACTCCTCCGCCCGCTGGATCGTCACCGTCTCACCGCTGCTCGAAGTCGCCCGCAGGGCCGCCGAACTGGCCGCGGGCATCGAGGAGATCTTCGTCTGCGACCGCGCCGACGGGCATGTGAGCATCCTCGACATGCTCGGCGGGACCGCACCCGAGTCGGACGTCGTCATCGACCCGGCGAAGGACATCGCCGCCCTGCCGTACTCCTCGGGCACCACCGGCATCCCCAAGGGAGTGATGCTCACGCACCGCTCCATCGCCACCAACCTCGCCCAGCTCCACCCGCTGATGCCGATGGATCCCGGCGACCGCATCCTCGCCGTACTGCCGTTCTTCCACATCTACGGACTCACCGCGCTGATGAACGCGCCGCTGCGGCAGGGCGCCACCGTCGTCGTCCTGCCCCGCTTCGAGCTGGAGACCTTCCTCGCGGCGATCGAGACGCACCGCATCAACGCCATCTACGTCGCCCCGCCGATCGTCCTCGCCCTCGCCAAGCACCCGGCCGTCGCGAAGTTCGACCTGTCCTCGCTGGAATACATCATCTGCTCGGCCGCACCCCTGGACGCCGAGCTGGCCGCGGCCTGCTCCAAGCGGCTCGGGCTGCCGCCCATCGGCCAGGCGTACGGCATGACCGAACTCTCGCCCGGCACCCACCTCGTCCCCAAGGGCGCCGAGAACCCGCCGCCCGGCACCGTCGGCAAACTCATCGCGTCGACCGAGATGCGGATCTGCTCCCTCGACGACCCCGGCAAGGACGCCGCACCCGGCGAGGAGGGCGAGATCGCGATCCGCGGCCCGCAGGTGATGAAGGGCTATCTCGGACGCCCCGAGGACACCGGCCGCATGATCGACGCCGACGGCTGGCTGCACACCGGCGACATAGGCCGGGTCGACGACGGCTGGCTCTTCGTCGTCGACCGGGTCAAGGAGCTCATCAAGTACAAGGGCTTCCAGGTCGCGCCCGCCGAGCTGGAGGCACTGCTGCTCACCCACGAGGGCATAGCGGACGCGGCGGTGATCGGTGTGTACGACGAGAACGGGAACGAGATCCCCAAGGCGTACGTCGTACGGCAGCCGGCCGCCGAAGATCTCAGTGAGGACGGCATCATCGGCTTTGTCGCCGAGCGCGTCGCGCCGTACAAGAAGATCCGCCGCGTCGAATTCATCGGCGCGGTTCCCCGCGCGGTGTCGGGAAAGATCCTCAGGCGTGAACTGAGGGACCGGGAGAGGGAGAACACGTGACGGAAAGCCTGCCGGAAGGCATGACGGAACGCCCGCCGCTGGTCGTCACCGCACACGAACGCGGCATCGCCACCCTGACGCTGGACTCGCCGGACAACCGCAACGCCCTGTCGGCGCGGCTGGTCGGCGAGCTGGCGCAGGCGCTGGCGGACTGCGCCAAGGACGAGTCCGTACGGGCCGTGGTGCTCACCCACACCGGGTCTACGTTCAGCGCGGGCGCGGACCTGAAGGCCCCGCCCAACCCGTACACCTTCGTCGGCCTGCTGCGGCAGATCGTCACCCTGCCCAAACCGGTCGTCGCCCGCGTCACCGGGCACGTCCGGGCGGGTGGCCTCGGTCTGCTCGGGGCGTGCGACATCGCGGCCGGCGCCACGGGCGCGGACTTCGCGTTCACGGAGGTACGCATCGGGGTCGCGCCCGCCGTCATCTCCCTGCCCCTGCTGCCGCGCATGGACCCGCGCGCTGCCGAGCGCTACTACCTCACCGGTGAGCGTTTCGACGCGGCCGAGGCGGCCCGCACGGGACTGCTCACCCTCGCCGCCGACGACGTGGACGCGGCGCTCGCCCCGGTGCTCGACGGGCTGCGCAGAGCATCCCCGCAGGGCCTCGCCGCGTCGAAGGAACTGCTCGCGGCCAGGGTGCTGGAGGCCTTCGACCGGGACGCGGAGGACCTGGTCCAGCGCTCGGCGTCCCTCTTCGCGTCCGCCGAGGCCCGCGAGGGGATGACGGCCTTCCTCGAACGACGGGACCCCGCATGGGTGTGGTGACCTCCCCCAAGCAGGACCGCAGCCGGGCGACCCGGCAGCGGCTCCTGGAGGCCGCGGTGTCCTGCCTCGCCGAACACGGCTGGGCGGGCTCCACCGTCTCGGTGGTCGCAGAGCGGGCGGGAGTGTCACGGGGCGCGGCGCAGCACCACTTCCCGACCAGGGAGGACCTGTTCACAGCGGCCGTCGAGTACGTCGCGGAAGAGCGCTCGCAGGCACTGGCAGCGCTCCCCACGCAGGACCGCGCGGCAGTCGTCGCGGCCCTCGTCGACCTCTACACGGGCCCGCTGTTCCGGGCCGCCCTGCATCTGTGGGTCGCGGCATCCAACGAGGAGCAGCTGCGCTCACGGGTCACGGAACTGGAGGCCCGGGTCGGCCGCGAGACCCACCGGATCGCGGTCCAGCTGCTGGAGGTCGACGAGTCCGTGCCCGGGGTGCGGGAGACGGTCCAGGGCGTGCTGGACATGGCCCGCGGGCTGGGCCTGGCGAATCTGCTGACGGACGACGCGGCACGGCGGAAGCGGGTGGTGGCGCAGTGGGCGGCACTGCTGGAGGAGGCGCTGGGCTGAAACGTATCTGCATACTGCGGTATGCGTCTTTGGGTATGCTCATCTCATGGCTGACACGATGCGCATCACGGTGACGCTCCCGACAGAGCAGGTGGCGGAGCTGAAGAAGCTGACCGACAACGTGTCCGCCTTCGTCGCTGACGCGGTAGCCCACGAGATAAGGCACCGGCTGCTCGGTGAAGAACTTCGGCGCTACGAGGAAGAGCACGGCGCCTTCACCGAGGAGGAACTCGCTGAGGCACGCGCTGAGATCGCCGACGCGCTCAGCCCCGATCATCCGATGACGGAGGCAGCGTGAGCAGCCCTCTCAACACCGTCGTCCTGGACTCCGAGGGGCTATCGGCGTGGATCGCGCAGGACCGGAAGATCACGTCGAAGATCCAAGTCTTCTATGAGAACGGCATCGGCCTGGTCGTCGGTGCCAACACCATCGTCGAGGTCATACACGCCGGGGTGAACCTCCCCCGGCTCCAATGGCTGCTGTCGCGGGTGAAGGTGGAGCCCGTCACCGAGCAGTCCGCCAAGGCCGCCGCCCGCCTCCTCAAGGACACCGGTCTGCACGGGCACAAGTACGCCATCGACGCGATCGTCGCGGAGATGGCGCTGCGCCAGCCCGGGCCGGTCCTGATGCTGACGTCCGACCTCGATGACATGGCCCGGCTGTGCGGAGGCCGGGTCCGGCTCATGGGCATCTGACGCCCGTTCCCGGCCTGTGACCCGGGCCATCACGGTTCCGCCCGCTCCGCAGTACCCTGGGCGAATGCTTCTGCTCGTACGACGCCGCCACGTGGACTACGTCCGCGTCACGAGCATGGGCTGTCCGCGCTCCGTCTGACCCAGCGCACAGCCCCCTCTCCACCCGGCACCTGTGGCCCCCGCCCCACCCCTGGCGGCCCCACGGACCCCGTACACCCCGCGGATGCATCCATGTCGTACCTTCAGCTCCCCGTCATCGACCTCTCGGCCGCCGACCGCGGCCCCCAGGCCCGGGCCCTGCTGCACGCCCAGCTGCACAGTGCCGCCCACGACGTCGGCTTCTTCCAGCTCACCGGCCACGGCGTCACCGAGGCCGAAACCGCCGCCCTCACCAGCGCCATGCGGGCCTTCTTCGCGCTGCCCGAAGCCGACCGGCTCGCCATCGACAACATCAACTCGCCGCACTTCCGCGGCTACACGCGCATCGGCGACGAACGCACCGGCGGCGCCCAGGACTGGCGCGACCAGCTCGACATCGGCGCCGAACGGCCCGCCCACGTGCCCGGCCCCGGCGAACCCGCCTACTGGTGGCTGCAGGGCCCCAACCAGTGGCCCGCCGCCCTGCCCGAACTGCGTACCGCCGCACTCACCTGGATCGACCGGCTCAGCTCCGTCGCCGACAGGCTGCTGCACGAACTGCTCGCCGCCATCGGCGCGCCCCCCGGCTTCTACGACGACGTCTTCGGCGACCGCGCCCACCTCCACCTCAAGCTGGTGCGCTACCCGGGCAGCGGCCCCGACGGCGGCCAGGGCGTCGGCGCCCACAAGGACTACGGCTTCCTCACGCTGCTGCACCAGGACGAGATAGGCGGACTCCAGGTCGAGCGCGGCGACGGGCAGTTCCACGAGGTGCCGCCGCTGCCCGGTGCCTTCGTCGTCAACCTCGGCGAACTCCTCGAAGTCGCCACCAACGGCTACCTCAAGGCCACCAACCACCGCGTGGTCAGCCCGCCCGGAGCCGTCGAGCGTTACTCCGTGCCGTTCTTCTACAACCCGCGCCTGGACGCCCGTATCGAACCGCTGCCCTTCCCGTACGCGGCGAACGCGCCGGGCGTGACGGCGGACCCCGCGAACCCGCTGTTCGCGGAGTACGGCCGCAACGAACTCAAGGGGAAACTGCGGGCACACCCGCTGGTCGCCGCCCGCCACCACGCGGACCTGCTGAACCAGGAGCGTCAGCCCGCGATGTCCTCGTAACCGACGATCTCGCGCGGGTCCCGCGCCGCAGGGCCGACATAGCGCGCCGACGGCCGCACCAGGCGGCCCGTGCTCTTCTGCTCCAGGATGTGCGCCGACCATCCGGCCGTACGGGCACAGGTGAACATCGACGTGAACATGTGCGCCGGGATCTCCGCGAAGTCCAGCATGATCGCCGCCCAGAACTCCACGTTCGTCGCCAGAACCCGGTCAGGGCGCCGATTGTGCAGCTCGTCCAGCGCGGCCCGCTCCAGCGCCTCGGCCACCTCGAACCGCGGCGCGTCCAGCTCCTTGGCCGTACGGCGCAGGACCCGCGCCCGCGGGTCCTCGGCGCGGTAGACCCGGTGCCCGAAGCCCATCAGCCGCTCGCCCTTGTCCAGCGCCCGCTTCACATACGCCGTCGCATCTCCCGTGCGCTCGATCTCCTCGATCATCCCGAGCACACGGGAGGGAGCACCACCGTGCAGCGGCCCCGACATGGCACCCACCGCGCCCGAGAGCGCCGCCGCGACATCCGCGCCCGTGGAAGCGATCACGCGCGCCGTGAACGTGGAGGCGTTCATGCCGTGCTCGGCGGCCGAGGTCCAGTACGCGTCCACAGCCTTGACGTGCCGCGGGTCCGGCTCACCGCGCCAGCGGATCATGAACCGCTCCACGACGGACTCCGCCTTGTCGATCTCACTCTGCGGCACCATCGGCAGCCCCTGGCCGCGCGCCGACTGCGCGACGTACGACAGCGCCATCACCGCGGCACGGGCCAGATCGTCACGGGCCTGCGCCTCGTCGATGTCCAGCAGCGGCTTCAGACCCCACACCGGGGCGAGCATCGCCAGCGCAGACTGCACATCGACACGGATGTCACCGGAGTGCACGGGAATCGGGAACGGCTCGGCGGCCGGCAGACCGGGGTTGAACGCGCCGTCGACCAGCAGCCCCCACACATTCCCGAACCCGACATGGCCGACAAGATCCTCGATGTCGACACCTCGGTAGCGCAGGGAGCCGCCCTCCTTGTCGGGTTCGGCGATCTCCGTCTCGAACGCGACGACTCCTTCGAGTCCAGGTACGAAGTCGGACATCAGGCGGCTCCTCAAGATGTGTACGACGAGCAGGGGTCGGAGTGGATCTGTCACTCCGGTGATGCCCCGTGCGGGAGGTGGTCACCCAACCGTCGGGGAGGCAGGCACGATATCCCCTGCTGTAGGGAGGCCACAGCGGCCCGACCCAAGATTTTGGCGGGTCCGCCTCATGCGGGGAAGCGTGACATCCGGCACACTGCCCCATTCCGGACGGGAAGGATTAGCGGCACTCCGTGCCGGGCAAACTCGGCCCTTGCGGCAATATGGCTCCGTGACCGACCACGCCGCCCCGAACCCGGTTCCCGACGCCCCGCAGCCCGATCCGCTCCCGTACGACCCCGCCGTCATGCGCAAGCAGTACCGCTCCACACCGCTCCTGGAGACGGATCTGGCCGACGACCCCATGGAACAGTTCGCCCACTGGTTCGAGGAGGCCGCGTTCGCCGGTCTGCACGAACCGAACGCCATGATCGTCTCCACCGCCACACCCGACGGCCACCCCTCCTCGCGCACGGTGCTGCTGAAGCAGTACGACGCGCACGGCTTCGTCTTCTACACCAACTACGGCTCCCGCAAGGGCCAGGAACTTGCCGCAAACCCGCACGTCTCCCTGCTCTTCCCCTGGCACCCACTGGCCCGCCAGGTCATTGTCACGGGCACGGCGGCCCGCATCGGCCGCGACGAGACGGCCGCGTACTTCCGCAGCCGCCCGCACGGCTCGCAGCTGGGCGCCTGGGCGAGTGAACAGTCCTCGGTGATCGGCTCGCGCGACGACCTGCTGCGCAGATACGAGGAACTGGCAACCCGCTACCCCGAGGGCGAACAGATCCCGGCCCCGCCGGAGTGGGGCGGCTACCGGGTCGAACCGCAGGCGATGGAGTTCTGGCAGGGCCACGAGAACCGGCTGCACGACAGGCTGCGGTATGTCGGTACGGGGGCGGATGAGGCGGAGGCGGCGTCGTGGCGGGTGGAGCGGCTGGCGCCGTGACGTCCGGGTGCCCGTAAAACGCAGAAACCCGCGGGCTCTGGTCCCTCCTTGCGGAGGAGCCGGCCGGACTTACCGGCGAGCCCGCGGGTCGGTGACTGCTTGGAATTTCGGCCGACGGTCAGTCGGCTGCACACAGAGTGCGACGACGGGCGGTCAGCCCGCAGCCACCTCACGAGTCCGAGAAGAAATCACTTCCGGAGCACCTCCTTTCATGTGTGCCCCACACCTTAGGAACCGGTCCGGGACCTCACAAGCGAATTTCCGGGTGGCAACGATTTCCGGGAACAGGGTGTGTCCTGCGTCACGTTCCAGTTGAATGATCTGACGTGCACAGTTCGCGCGGACACGTCCTGCCAGGGGGTTCAGGATGAGTGCTTCCAGGAGTGAGACCACCAGTGCGCTGGGGCCCGACGAGCCGGACCGGGAGGGCGCGGGGTTGGACGATTCTGCGCCGGTGCCCGGGTCGGAGTTGCTCGCGGCGCTGCTCGACGGGATGGATGCCGCCCTGTGCGCTTTCGACGCCGGCGGCACGATCACGCACTGGAACCGCGAGGCGGAGCGGATTCTCGGCTGGTCGTCCGAGGAGGCCGTGGGGCGGCGCGGGTTCGCCGGGTGGGCGGTGCGGACCGCGGATGCCGGGGAGGTGCAGGGGCGGCTGATGGCCGCGATGGATGCTCCCGGGCGGCAGGTTCATGAGTTCGCGCTGCTGCGCAAGGACGGCGGGCGGGTTCTCGTACGGACTCAGTCGGCGCGGGTGCTGGGCGCGGACGGGAAGCCCGCGGGGGTGTACTGCGCGTTCAGCGAGGTGCATGCGCAGATCGACCTGGAGCGGTCCATCGCGCTGAGCGAGGCGCTGTTCGACGACGCGTCCTGGGGTGTGGTTCTGGTCGATGTGGATCTGCGGCCGACCGTCGTCAACAGCTATGCGGCGCGCGCGCTGGGCGCGGGGCGTACGTCTCCGCTCGGGCGGCCGCTGGGTGAGCTGGTCGTCCAGGGCGTCGAGGAGCTGGAGGGCGCGCTCCATCATGTGCTGGCGGAGGGCGCGCCGCGGGGCCTCGCGGAGCTGTGGGTGACGCTGAGCACGACGCAGGGGGAGCGGCGCCGGTGCTGGCGGAGTGGTTTTCTGCGGCTGGCCTCGCCGCTGGCGGAGGAGCCGGTGCCGCTCGGGGTGGGGTGGCTGTTCCACGACGTGACGGAGTCGAAGCTGGCGGAGCAGGAGGCGGACCGGCTGCGCTTCCGGTCGAGTCAGCTGCACCGGGCCGGGCGGGCCGCGGCGGAGTGCGAGGACTCGATGGAGGCGGCGACGGCGTATCTGGACTTCGCGCTGGCGGGTTTCGCCGACCATGCGCTGCTCGATCTGATGGAGCCGGACGGGGAACGCCTGGTCCGCGCGGCGGCGACCCCGTCGGGTGCGCCGGGCCCGTGCGTCCCGGTGGTGGGCGGCGGCTTCCCGGTCCGCTATCCGCCGGGCCACCCGGCGCTGCAGGCGGCCGACCGCAATGGTTCGGTCCGGGCGAGCGCGCCCGCGTCGGCGGCGGCGACGGCTGACTGGGCGGCGGACCGCCAGTGGCCGCGGGACGCGGTGCACGTGCTGTGCACGGTGCTGCGGAGCCGGGGTCGGACGCTGGGTGTGGTGACGTTCCTGCGGGGGGCGAGCCGGCCGGCGTTCGAGCGGGCTGACGCGATGTATGCGGAGAGTGTGGCGGTGCTGGCGGCGGCGTCGCTGGACCTGGCGGGGCGGGCGGAGGAGTAAGGGCGCGCGCCGCCCGTTGAACCGGGGGCCCGGGCGTCGACCTAGGGCGTGTTTTGGAAGTAGCGCCGTCCGCCCGAAGGGCGGGCCCCGCGGCGTCTGGTGCGTGCAGTCGCAAGGCGGAGGATCGCCCTCGTACTGGACGTACTTGGGCGACTCCGACAACACCGCGAGTGCGCGTGCCAGGCGTCGCGGGGTGGGGGTACCTCCCAGGCGAAGCTCTGGGGGAGCGACTTCCAAAACACGCCCTAGTGCCGGAAGAAGATCCGGTCCCTGTACTCCGTCATCACGCGCCCGTTCCAGTCGTGCCCGCCGTCCACGTTCCCCGAGCGCAGCAGCGGCGGCTCGATGCCCCGCTCCACGAGCTGCTCGGCCGCCGCCGCCATCGTGGCCTGCATCAGCGCGCTGGTGACGACGGTGGACGCGGGCGCGAACGGCGCCTCGATGCCCTCGTGCGTGAGCTCCGCGTCGCCGACCGCGATCTTCGAGTCGAGGACGATGTCGCAGTGGTCCTTCAGGAAGGTGCCGGAGACATGCCGGGACTTGGTCTCTTCCGCGTACGCCATCGACGTCACGCCGATGACCTTGAGTCCGAGCGCCCGCGCGTTCATGGCCATCTCGACGGGCAGGGCGTTGCGCCCGGACAGGGAGATGATCACGAGGACGTCGCCGGACCTGGCGGGGCTGGAGTCCAGGACCGCGCCCGCGAGACCTTCCACGCGTTCCAGTGCCGAGCCCAGTGTCGCGGGCATGACGTCGACGCCCACCACGCCGGGGACGGCGAGCAGGTTCATCAGGGCGAACCCGCCCGCGCGGTAGACGACGTCCTGCGCGGCGAGCGAGGAGTGCCCGGCGCCGAAGGCGAACAGGCGGCCGCCCGCGGCGACGGTGTCGGCGATAGCGGCCCCGGCGTCGGCGACGTTCGCGGCCTCCTCGTCCCGTACGCGCTGCAGCAGACCGATCGCGGCGTCGAAGAACTGACCGGCCAGCTTGCTCTCGCTCATCGCCGAGCCCTTTCCGTGGGGTGGGAACGCGGATGGGTACGTAAGGAGTACGCAGACGGGCCGCTGGGGGAATACCAGTGCCGTCGATCACGTTGCGGTCTGGACCATTCCCCTGTCAATACGCTCTCACCGACGGGCTTCCCCGGGCACGGCACGGTTGTCGGTGGGATGCGCAAGAATTGAGTCGGGGCCAGCGCACGACTGATTTTCAAGTCACAGCATCGAGGGGCACGTATGTCCGGACTGATCGACACGACGGAGATGTATCTCCGCACCATCCTCGAACTGGAAGAGGAAGGTGTGGTGCCCATGCGCGCCCGTATCGCCGAGCGGCTCGACCAGAGCGGCCCGACGGTGAGCCAGACCGTGGCGCGTATGGAACGGGACGGCTTGGTGCAGGTCGCGGGCGACCGCCACCTGGAGCTGACCGAAGAGGGCCGGCGGCTGGCGACGCGCGTGATGCGCAAGCACCGGCTCGCCGAGTGTCTGCTCGTCGACGTGATCGGCCTGGAGTGGGAGCAGGTCCATGCGGAGGCGTGCCGCTGGGAGCACGTGATGAGCGAGGCGGTGGAGCGGCGGGTGCTGGAATTGCTGCGCCACCCGACGGAGTCTCCGTACGGGAACCCGATCCCGGGCCTGGAGGAGCTGGGCGAGAAGGCGGAGGCCGATCCCTTCCTCGACGACGGCATGGTCTCGCTGGCCGACCTGGACCCGGGCGCGGACGGCAAGACCGTGGTCGTACGCCGAATTGGCGAGCCGATCCAGACGGACGCGCAGCTGATGTACACACTGCGGCGGGCGGGCGTGCAGCCCGGTTCGGTGGTCAGCGTCACGGAGTCCGCGGGCGGAGTGCTGGTGGGCAGCAGTGGAGAGGCGGCGGAGCTGCAGGCGGATGTCGCCTCGCATGTCTTCGTGGCCAAGCAGTAGGGCGGTCGCCGGCGTCGGCCTGTAGCTGTTATTCACCCGCCAGTAACCGTTTTCCGTCCGGAATGGCAGCGCCCGGGCGAATCGCGTGCCAGGCTGTGGCTGAGGCATATGACCCGTGGCCGGGGTGGGGGTCCACCCGGCGAAGCCAGGGGGAGGATCACGGTATGCGCCCGTCGTACGCCCCGCGCGCACCGCAGCGCGCTCAGCACATCGCGTGCACCGCGTACAGCCTGTGCATCGTGCACAGCCCGAGTATTCCGCTCGACGACTCGTACGTCCTTTCTTCAGGGGAAGGCCCCGGCGCCCATGGGCGCCGGGGCCTGTCCTCCCCTGTGCTGACCCGGAGCCCCGAGCTCTCAAGGTCAATCCCCTCGGACCCTCTTCCCCGAGCGGCCCGCCTCCCGCTGAAGATCTCCCCACGGCCACGGGAGTCAATCCTCGAGCGCGGTCACTCGAACGAGCGGTGTTGCGCGCCAGAACGCGGTTTTCGAATAAAGGTTCGATAGTCTGGCAGGACGAGACGGAGCTCGACCACCGGGGGAGAGAAGGGGGTGCCAGGCCAGATGGTGCGGCGCATCGATGTGACCGGAGCCGAGGGCGTACGCCTGGCTGCCTGGGAGTTCGCGGATCCGCCCAAGGGGCGCGGCGAGGGGGAGCGCTCCCCCGGGGTATTACTGCTCCACGGCCTGATGGGCCGTGCCTCGCACTGGGCGTCGACGGCCCGCTGGCTGGCCGAGCGCCACCGGGCGGTCGCCCTCGACCAGCGCGGCCACGGCCGCAGCGACAAGCCGGCGGAGGGCCCCTTCACCCGCGAGGCGTACGTCGCCGACGCGGAGCAAGCGGTCGAACAGCTGGGCCTGGCCCCGGTGACCCTGATCGGCCACTCGATGGGCGCGCTCACCGCCTGGCAGCTTGCGGCCAAGCGCCCGGACCTGGTCCAGGCTCTGATCATCTGCGACATGCGGGCCTCGGCGCTCGGGGCGGCCTCGCAGCGCGAGTGGGAGGACTGGTTCCGCTCCTGGCCGGTCCCCTTCGCGACGCTCGCGGACGTACGGAAGTGGTTCGGCGAGGACGACCCCTGGGTGGAGCGCAATAATCCGGCCCGCGGTGAGTTCTTCGCGGAGGTCATGGCGGAGCGGGCGGACGGCTGGCGGCCGGTCTTCTCCCGGCGCCAGATGCTCAAGTCCCGCGAGACCTGGGTCCATGACGCGCACTGGGATGAACTGGCCCAGGTCCAGTGCCCGACGCTGGTGGTCCGCGGCCTGGACGGCGAACTCGGCCGCGCGGAGGCCCAGGAGATGGTGCGGGTCCTGCCGCGGGGTGAGTACGGGGAGGTGGCGGACGCCGGCCACCTGGTGCACTACGACCAGCCGGAGGGCTGGCGGACGGCGATCGAGCCCTTCCTCGACGGCGTCCTGACGCCATGAGCGCGGCGCCTCGCCGGATCGCGAACTTCTGGGCGGGGCGCCGGAGTTACGGACAGGGCCTGGTCCCTGCGGGGACGGGGACCGCCATCAGCCGTGGCGGCAACGGCTGGGCGGTCGGCGAGGTCGGCTTTGTGGCGTTCAGGTTCGAGGCCGTCTACTGCGGGGGAGCGCTGACGGCCTCGTGGAACGTCGGGTGGGCGGCCCGGTCAGAACGAGAAGACCGCGCCGCCGCCCATGCGTCCTTCCATCTCGCACGGGTTGCCGTACATGGCCGACCAGTCGACCCGCTTGCCCTGCCAGACACCCTGGGCGCTGATCACCACGGGGTTCCACTGGCGCGTACACATCTTGTGCGAGGTCTCCTCCGCCAGCGCGGCGAACTGGCCGTCGACGATGCGCAGTTCCGTGCACGCGGCCGCGGCGGCGGGGTGCGTGCCGTCGGGGCGCGGGGCGCAGGTCAGGGTGACGGCGCGCTCCACCGTGGCGGTCGCGGTGGTCTCGCCCATGCCGATGGTGAGGACGAGGGCCGAGGGGGCGTACAGGCTCTTCGCCTGGGCGGGCTGCTGCGTGGGCTGCGTGGCCTGCTGGGGCTGGGCGGCCTGTGCGACCCCGGTCGCCGTGGTGCCGGTCAGCACAAGTGCGGATGCCGTGGCGACTGCGGCGACTGTGTTTCGGATGTAACGCATGTGTGAAAACTCCTTCGCTCGGGGGGTGATTGCGGTCGGGAGTCTTGCGCATGCGGACAGTGAGTGCACATCGATCGCGCGTTTCCGGCCGCGTACGTTCGTTCGGTGGTGACCGAATGGTCGTTCGGGCAGCTCGGGACGGGTGCGGAGGGGTGTCCAACATGTGGACGATCTTCGGTGGTGCAAGAGAAAACTATCTTCTGAGCTGCGCAGATGTACGGACGACTCTCCGTGCGAGAAGGCCGCATCGTCTGGAAACTGCCGCTCGGTCAGGGGCGTTGCGACGGCCGTGAGTTCCGCCTGCGGAGGCGGAACGTATACGGGTGCTAATCCTTCCGACACGCCGAGCGGCGAGACATTCTGATCCGACCCGTGCGAGATCGCTGACGGTCCGTGGATTCCGCATCTACCTTGAGTACGGTCTCCGAGTCTCAGGGAGTGACGCATGGAACGCAGGCGGTTATTGCATGCCGGGGCCGGGTTCGCACTGGCGTCCGTGGCGGGGCAGATCGCGGTCCCGGGCACGGCGAAGGCCGACCCCGCAGGCACCACCAGCACGGCAGACCCAGCCGGCCGAGCCGGCGCGACCAGCACCACCGGTGACACGAGTACGACCACTGGGGTGGAGGACTGTTCGGGTCCTCCCCTCTCGACCTACGGCGTCGCATCGTTGACGGCCGCGATAGTAGGCATGACAACCCTCGGCGACCGCGCGTACATCGTCGCCCGCGGTCAGAACCCGCCGCTCCTCGGCGAGATCGATCTGACGTCCAGAACCCTCACCAGAACCGTCCGGCTCGGGCGCGGCGAGGGCGGCTGGGCGGCGACCGTATCGGGCGGGCAGGTCTACCTCGGGACCTATCCGTTCCCGGACATCTACCGTTTCGACCCGGCCACCGGCGAGGTGAAGCTGATCGGAACGGTGGGCCCGTCGGGCGGTTTCGTCTGGTGCCTGACCACGGCGCCCGACGGCACCGTCTACGCGGGCACTTCGCCGCGCGGCGAAGTGTGGGAGTACAAGCCGGCCACCGGCACCCTGCGCAATCTCGGCAACGCCGTGCCTGGCCAGCAGTACGTACGCGCGATCGCCGCCGACGACCGGTACGTCTACGCGGGCACACTGCCGTCCGGCTATGTCGTGGCGTACGACCGGGCGACCGGTGTGAAGACGAACCTCACGCCGGCGCCCTACGGTGGCGCGGCCGCCATGATCGCCCGCGGCGGCCGGGTGATCGCGGCGCTCACCAAGTACCTCGTCGACATGGCGTCCGACGGCAGCGACGCACGGGTGATCGCGACGCCGGCGGCCGAGCGGCTGATAGACGCGATGACGATGACGGAGGACGGCACGCTGTACTGCGTCGGCCGCCCCACCGGAACCGTCTACCGGCGGGACGGCGACACGCTCGTGCCCGTCGTCGCGCCGGTGAGCGGCGACGAGCACCGAGCGCTGATCCCGCTCGACGGGGGCAGGACTCTGCTCGGCGGCGCGGGCAGCGGCCGGCTCTGGTGGCTCGATGTGGCCGGCGGCAAGTCGGACATACTGGAGCTGATCGACGCGGGCCTGTCCGGGCCGGATCCCGTGCAGTCCATGACGTACGGGTCACACGGGTCGGTCCACGTCGGCGGGCACTTCTCGATCACGACGCACCGGCCGGAGCACGGCACGCCCAAGAGGGTCAGGGTCGCGGGCGAGCCGAAACAGCTGCGGGTGATCGACGGCAAGGTGTACGCGGCGATGTACCCGAGCACCGAGGTGATCGAACTCGACCCGGACCGCGGCAGGGTGAGGTCACTGGGCTTCATCGACCACGAACAGCAGCGGCCGACGGACTTCGCGCGCTTCGGCCGCGAACGCCTGCTGCTGTCGAGCGCCCCGGGCGTCGGCCTGCTCAAGGGCGCGCTGACCGTGGTGGACACCTGGCGGTGCAGACTCCAGGTCTACCGGGACGTCATCGTCGACCAGAGCGTGATGTCGGTCGCGCTGGACGACCGGCACGGGTGTCCGATCGCGTATCTCGCCGGTGACACCTGGGGCGGCGGCAGCGTGCCGCCGACCCGGCCGAGCGCGACGATCGCCGCCTTCGACCTGCGGCGCCGCGAGGTGCTGTGGGAGGTCGCACCGGTCGAGGGGTACGCGAGCATTCAGCACATCGAGGTGTGTGACGGTGTGCTGTACGGGGTCTACAAGCGCCTCGCGGGCGCCTGGTTCGCGATGGACCTCCAGACGCGTACGGTCCTGCGGACGGGCAAACTGCCGAGCTACGGCGAACTGAGCGTCCACCGTGGTCAGGTGTACGCCTCGGTGTTCGGCGGGCTGGTCTACCGGCTCGGACCGGGGCTCGACGAGCCCCAGGTGGTGCTCGGCGGCCTCGGCGACGGCTGGTACAACCCGCCGCAGCTGGCCTGGGAACGGTCGTCCTGGTACGCCTGGGGCGTCGCAGGCCGCGATCTGGCCAGGCTCCGGCTGAATCCGTCGTGCCCGAGCGGGGTCGATACGAGGGTGCGGCCGCCGGACGAGGCAATACTGGAGTCGCTGCTCGCGAACTGAGCGACGGAGCACACCGAGCGTTGCCCGTCGTGCGGGACGAACCCGTCAGCCGATCGGCTGGCGGGTTTCCGTACGCACCTTCACCGTCGCCTCCGCCATGGCCTTGAGGTCGACCTCCTGCGGGGACTGCTTCGCGGTCTCGGGCGTCACGATGGCCACCGACGCACTGGTGTTGCCGTCGGCCCAGGCGCACATCGGGAGCGTGGTCTTCCCGCCCGTGGTCTGCTGAGTGACCACAACCTGGCAGCTCACTGGCACGTCCGAGCCGGCCGGAGTGAAGTCCGCCGCAGGCACGACGATGCTGGAGCCGTCCGCCTGCCCGGCGCCCGCCAGCAGTTTCGTACGGGCCAGATCGGGGTCCTTGATACGGCCGTGAAGGCCCGAGATGACCAGGACACCGGACTCGGACGCCGACACGTACTGGGCCACGGAGCCCCGGGGGTCGCGGATATTTGCCTCGCTCGTTCCCGCCAGCGCGCCCTGGTGCTTGTCCGACTGGTCGTCGGCGAGCTTGTATTTTCCGTCGAGCAGCGTCGGGGGGAGGGTGAGCCGGTACTCCGCCTTCGGGAAGCCCGCTCCCGTGGCTCGCTCTCCGGCGGGACGAATGACGTTGTTCACCAGCCAGGCAACAGCGACGAGTGCCGCGATGGACGCCACCACGATGCTGAGGACCATGACCGTGCGGTCCTTCTTCGGCGGCGGTACGGGAGGCGCCATCGGCAGGCCGCCCCAGCCGCCGGGGCCGCCCGCACCCGGGTAGGGCTGCTGCTGGTACGGGCCGGGAGGCGGCCCCCCGTACCCCTGCGGGTTCTGCGGGTACTGAGGCTGCTGCGGGTACTGCGGGTTCTGCGGGTACTGAGGCTGCGTGTAGGGGTTCGGGGGCGGCGTAGACATGATCGCCACGCTATCCGCCCGCCGCCACACGCGGGCGCCCGCCCCCTCAACCCTCCCCGGCTCAGCCCTTGCTGACCGCCGCCAGGATCTCCGGCAGCCGGTTCGCCGTCTGCGGCGCCGCCAGCCGTACGCCCCCCCAGCCGATCAGCAGGCCGTACGCCGCGCCCACCGGCAGCAGCACCCATGTCGCCGACTGGCCGCTCGCCGCGTGCAGCAGGATCGTCAGGGTGATCACCGGCGCGCACAGCACGGCTGCCGAGATCATGCCGCCGAAGATCGAGATCCAGGCGAGTCCGCCCTGCCCGGGCGCGACGTTCTTGTACGCGCTGTCCTGCGGGATCGAGTAGGGGAAGCGCGCGGAGGCCACCGCGCCCGTCGCCAGCATCGCGCCCAGCAGCGCGAAGGACAGGCCGAGGACCTCGGGCAGGGCCTTCCAGTTGCCCAGCAGCGACGCGGTGAGCACCGTGACAAGCGCGGTGTACGGAAGGGTGATCACGAGCAACGCCAGGGCGCGGGCGCGCAGTTCGGTGTACGCGTCCTTGGTGGACGAGATGGTCAGCGCGACCATCCAGAACGCCGAGGTGTCCTGCCCGAACTGGTTGTACATCTGGATGCCGAGCATCCCCGCCGCGAAGCAGGCGAAGTAGATCGAGCCGGTGCCCTGAAGGGCGTTGAACAGCGGCACGATCAGACCGATCGCCAGCGCCGTCACCCAGGCTGCCTTGGTCTTCGGGTCACGCCACACATAGCGCAGGCTGCGCTGCATCACCGTGCCCGTACGGCCCTCGGGCAGCAGCTGGTGGAAGCCGGAGGCGGACTCCTTGCGGGTCGGCTCGGACGCCGCCGCCAGGGTCGAGCCGTCCGGGGTCGTCATCAGCTTCGTCAGGCTGCGCTGCCAGGAGCCCAGCAGCAGGGCCAGAGCGAGTACGGACAGGGCGAGTTGGGCGACCGCGGCCCCGTACGCTCCTTCGCTCACCGAGTCCACCGCGCCGATCGCGGACGCCGGCGGAAGCCACCGTACGACCGCCGTCACCGGGTCGAGCGCTGAGAGGCCGCCCGCGTCGCCGAGGCGCTGGGCGCCGAAGTTGACGATCTGGATGCCCACCGCGATCACCAGTCCGCTGAGCACGGCCAGGTCGCGGCCCTTGCGTGAGGTCAGCAGGCGGATGTTGGCGGCGGCGACCGCCCGCGCGAGCGCCACGCACACCAGCAGCGTGAGCGGCACGGCGATCACGGACACCACAACCGCTGTCGCACCGTGAGCGATCGCGAACGCGGAGCCGACCGCCAGACAGAGCGTGAACAGCGGCCCGATGCCCACCAGCGAGGCCGCGAGCAGCGCCGAGACCAGCGGGCGCGGACGCAGCGGCAGCATCACCAGACGCGTCGGGTCGAGCGTCTCGTCACCGCTCGGGAAGAACAGCGGCATGACCGCCCAGCCCAGGGCGAGCACCCCGGTCAGCAGTACGACCACCGACGCCGCGTGATCGTTTCCGCGCAGTGCGATCAGGCCGATGAGCTGGAGCGCCGCGAAAAGCAGTGTGACGACGACGGACGAGATGTACGCGGCCCTGCGGCCCGACGACTGGCGCAGGCCGTTGCGCAGCAGCGACAGCTTGAGGCGGACGAAGACCGGGGTGAGTGCGGAGGTGCTCACCTGGCGCCACCGCCGCCGAGCCAGTCCAGGGACGCCCCGGTGTCCCGGCCGTTCGCCCCCACCAGTTCCAGGAAGGCGCTCTGCAGCGAGGGCGCGTCGCCGCGTACCTCGGCAAGCGGGCCCTGCGCGCGGATACGGCCCGCCGCCATCACCGCCACCCAGTCGCACAGCGACTCCACCAGCTCCATCACATGGCTGGAGAAGACGACGGTGGCACCCGAGGCGGTGTACCGCTCCAGGACCCCGCGGATGGTCTGCGCCGAGACCGGGTCGACGCCCTCGAACGGCTCGTCCAGGAACAGCACTTCGGGATTGTGGAGCAGCGCGGCCGCGAGACCGATCTTTTTGCGCATGCCCGTCGAGTAGTCGACGACCAGCTTGTGCTGCGCGCCCGCCAGGTCCAGTACGTCGAGCAGCTGCGCCGCGCGCCGGTCGACCTCCTTGCCCGGCAGCCCCCGCAACCGCCCGTTGTAGGCGAGCAGTTCGCGGCCCGAGAGCCGCTCGAACAGGCGCAGGCCCTCGGGCAGTACGCCGATACGGGACTTCACCTCGACCGGGTCGCGCCACACGTCGTGGCCCGAGACCTCAACCCGGCCCTGGTCGGGGCGGAGCAGGCCGGTCACCATCGACAGGGTCGTCGTCTTGCCCGCGCCGTTCGGGCCGACCAGGCCGATGAACCTGCCCGCGGGGAGCGTGAGATCGATACCGGCGACCGCGATCTGCTCGCCGAACCTCTTCCACAGTCCCTCAACGCGAACGGCGGGCGGCGCTGTTCGCGCTCCGCCCGCCTTCTCGGCTCCAATTGCCTGGTCCGGCATGGTGCCCCTGCCCTTCGATGTCCCCGTATGTATGTCTGTACGGGGACCACCTTATGTACGGCGCGTCCTAACCGCGCCGGGCCCGTTCAGCTGCCGCATCCCGCCCGCACGCGTAGGCCAGGGGGCTGATCAACTCCTCGGCGTCCGGCAGCCATCGGTTGGCCGGGGTGGGGCGGCGCGCCCACTGCACCGCGCCGTACCCGCCGATCCGGGTCGGCGGGGCGGCGACATAGTGGCCCTCGCCCCGCGCGATCAGGTCGATGCCGCTCGGCGTCCAGCCGAGGGTGCTGATCATGTCGGGGATCTTGGGCGCCGCTCCTGGCAGTACGAAGAACAGCATCCGGCGGTCGGGGGTGCAGGTCACCGGGCCCAGCGGGAGGTCCATCCGCTCCAGGCGCGCCAGCGCCAGGAAGCCCGCCGACTCCGGGACTTCGAGAGCGTCGAAGGTGCGGCCGGTCGGCAGCAGGATCGAGGCCCTGGAGTGTTTCGACCACAGCCGGCGTGCGGCGACCGCGCTTCCTGTCGCCTGGTTCGCCCAGTCCGGCCTGACCGGGTGGGCGCCGGGCGCCGGGCACGCTGTGTCGCCGCACGAGCAGCGTTCCCTGCCCTCCACCGCCTCCAGCCAGGTGCCGGGGAACACGTCCCAGTGCCGCTCTTCCGCGTACCGCACGGCATTGTCCAGCAGCTGCTCACCTCGCTGTTGGGGGATCCGTGCGGCTTCCGTGAGTCCGATGGTCTCTTCCACGTCACACTCAACTCCCGCCATCACCTTGAGTTACGGGCGGGTCTCGGGCGGGGCCCGGAGCATCGATCCTGCACGCGGGGCGCATGGGTGCACGGGCGGGGGCGCGCATGCGGCGGGGCCGCGGCGGGCGGGTACCCACTCGCAATGGGCGTCACGCGGACCGGGGCGTCAGGGAAAAACCCGACCAACTCAGTCCAAGTCTGCATTGTCCGACATCCGCCGGGCATTGATCACTTCATGGATCATCGCGGCCTCAGGGGGTAATCATGGCAGCCAGGCCTCTCGTCGCCCGACAACCGAACGAACGGTTGCAGGCGCTCATTCAGGAAGCCGGGTGTTCCAACGCCGGCCTCGCCCGTCGAGTCAACATGGTGGGAGCCGAGCGGGGTCTTGACCTCCGCTACGACAAGACATCGGTGGCGCGCTGGCTGCGCGGACAGCAGCCGCGCGGCCGGGCGCCGGGAATCATCTCCGAGGCGCTGGGCCGCAAACTCGGGCGCACGGTCACGATCGACGAGATCGGCATGGCGAACGGCAAGAACCTCGCGTCGGGTGTCGGACTGCTCTTCTCGCCGACCGTGCTGGGCGCCATCGAGCAGGTCTGCGAGCTGTGGCGCAGCGATGTCGGCCGCCGCGACTTCCTGTCCGGCTCCGCGGTCGCCGCGTCCGCGCTCGTCGAGCCGAGCCGCGACTGGCTGATCACCGGCGCGGACAGCCAGGTGGCGCGGACGGCAGGGGCGCGGGTGGGGGCCTCGGACGTCGAAGCGGTACGGGCGATGACGGCGGCGCTCACCGAGCTGGACCACCGCTTCGGCAGCGGGCATGTCCGGCCGGTCGTCGTGCACTACCTGAACAGTGTGGTCTCCGGGCTGCTCTCGGGCTCGTACCGCGAATCGGTCGGCCGTGAACTGTTCGCCGCGGCGGCCCGGCTGACGGAACTCGCCGGATATATGGCCGTCGACACCGGCCAGCCCGGTCTCGCCCAGCGCTACTACATCCAGGCGCTGCGCCTGGCCCAGGCGGCGGGCGACCGGGGATACGGCGGCTATGTGCTGGCCGCCTCCATGAGTCATCTGGCGGCCCAGCTCGGGAACCCTCGCGAGATCGCCCAGCTGGCGCGGGCCGCCCAGGAAGGCGCCCGGGGGAGGGTCACCCCGAGGGCCCAGGCGATGTTCTTGGCGGCCGAGGCGCGCGGGCACGCCCTGCTCGGGGACGCCCGCACCTGCCACGAGGTGGCGGCGAAGGCGGTGCGCGCGCTGGAGCAGGCGGAGCCGTCGGCGGGCGACGACCCGGCCTGGATCGCCCACTTCAATCAGGCCTATCTCGCGGACGAGCTGGCGCACTGCTACCGCGACCTCGGCCAGCCGGAGGCGGCCGCGCGCCATGCGTCGGACGCGCTGGACGGTCTGCCGGAGTCGCGGGCCAGGCGGCGGGCGATCGGGCTCGTCCTGCTGGCCACCTCGCAGGTGCAGCAGCGGGAGGTCGAGGAGGCCTGCCACACGGGCATGCGCGCGGCGGAGCTGCTGGGCACGCTGCGCTCCAGCCGGGGTTCGGAGTACCTGGACGATCTCCAGCAGCGGCTGGAGCCGTACGCGGACGAGCCGTCGGTCCGCGAGTTCGGGGCGCGTCTCGAGCTCCAGGCGGCGTGAGGGGGAGCGCGGGGTATCGGCGGGCAATACCAGCGTCTTGTGCAGCAGTCTTGTCACCGCTCCCACGCGTGTGTGCGGAGCGGCCGAGTCACCCGGTAGCGTGAACCGTCGATTGCGTAGGTCCACACGTAGGAGTCCCGGTGACGCAAAGCGGACAGGGTGACGAGCAGCAGCAGCCTGCAGCTCGGCCCGCGCACGAAGGCGTCGTGCTGCCCGCCGACGGAAGCGAGCCCTGGATACCGGGGGTCTCCGAGGCTCAGGCTTCTCCGGCGGGCGGCCGTCCGTGGGGCGAGCCGTGGGGACCGCAGCAGGGTGGACCGGGTGCGCCTGGTATGCCGGATATGTCCGGCGGTCCGCACGTCCAGGGTGCGCAGGACGGTTGGGGTCAGAACCCGCAGTCGGGGTACGACGGTCAGCCGCAGGGCCGGCCGTCGCAGGAGCCTCAGCCGGGGTACGGCGCGCACGCGCAGCAGCAGGGCGCCCATGCACTGCCGCCGCACGAGCCAGCCGCCCAGTCCGGGTACGGCGCCCAGCCGCTGCCCGCGCCGGGCGCGCCCGCCCAGTCCGGGTACGGCGGCCAGGCGCTGCCTCCCGCCGGGGCGCCGCCGCAGGGACCTGCCCCGTACGGCGGGTACGGCGGCCAGGCGCTGCCCCCGCAGGGCCCGGCCCCGCAGAGCGGATACCCGCAGGGCCCGGCCCCGGATGCCGAGTACGGCACGCAGGTGCTGCCCGCGCAGGCCGGTGCGTACGGCGCGCAGCCTCAGCCTCAGCCGCTGCCGGACGCCCTGCCCCCGCACGCCGCCGGCGCGGACTCCGACGCCACGCAGTACATCCCTCCCGTCGCCCCGGGCGCGCCGCCGGGTCAGAACCCCGCCGAGTCGACGCAGTTCCTCGGTGCCGTGCCCGGCCGGGGGCCCGCGTCGGGGCCCGACGCCGATGCCACGCAGTACATCGCGCCGGTTCCGCCCGCGCCCAGCGCCGCGCCCTTCGGGATCCGGCCGGGGGCTCCGGGGGACAGGCAGCCTCCCGCGGAGTTCGACAGCCTCTTCCGTACGGACGCGCCCGGGGACCGGATTCCGGACTCCACCCAGCAGTTGCCCCGCTTCGAGGCGCCCCGGGTGCAGTTCCAGCAGCCACGCCAACAGCAGTACCAGCAGCCGCAGTACGAGCCGCACGACCTCGACCCCGAGCCCCGCGCGCACAAGTCCTCGCGCACGCCGGTCATCGCGGCGGTCGTCGTCGGCTGTGCCGTACTCGGACTCGGCGTGAGCATGGTGATGTTCAACGGGGACGACAAGAAGGACGACTCCGGCACCGGCAAGAACGTCGCCGCCACGTCCCCCGCCCCGAGCGGCAGCCCCCAGTCCGCCGCCGACCCCGCCAAGGCGCAGGCCGAGGCGCTCGACAAGCTTCTCGCGGACAGCAACAACAGCCGCTCCGTGGTGATCCGCTCGGTGGAGAACATCAAGCGGTGCCAGAACCTGGACCAGGCGACCACCGATCTGCAGGGCGCCGCGCAGCAGCGCCGCGGTCTGGTGACCCGGTTGGACGGCCTGACCGTCGACAAGCTGCCCAGCCATGACGAGTTGACCTCGGCGCTCACCAGGGCCTGGCAGGCGTCCGCGTCGGCGGACGACCACTACGCGGCCTGGGCCCAGCAGGTCAAGGACAAGAAGGGCTGCAAGGACGGCAGGGCGCGCAACACCGGCCAGACCGCCCTGGCCAACCGCGCCAGCGGTGACGCGAGCAAGGCCAAGAAGGAAGCTTCCGGGCTCTGGAACGACATCGCCGCCAAGTACGGGCTCACCAAGCGGCGCAGCGAGCAGTTGTAGAAGCGGCCGCGGTGGTCAAGGGGCCTCAGAGCACCTCAGGGCCTCAGAAGGTCTCAGAGGGTCGAGGATTCCGTCAGCGTCTTGGTGACGTCCACGAAGCCCGGCTTCTGCGCCACCAGCCGCCCGCCGCGCACTACTTGGAAGGTCACGCTGCGGTTGACGATCCGCGGGAAGCTGGGCGTGCCGAGCATGTCGTCGTACTCCCACCGCAGGGTGGGCGTGAGCCCGCCGGTCGACACCTGCACCCCGTTGTCCAGAGCCTTCGAGATCATCCCCGGGGTGATCTTGTCCGCGTGGAGCGACTTGATGACCGTCCGCAGCACGGTGTAGGCGATCCAGGTGGTCTGGACGCCCGCGTCGGCGGGGTCGATGCGGTTGTCGCCGAAGGCGTGGGCGCGGATGACCTTCTCCATCTCGGTCCAGCGCGCATCGCCCGCGTCCGGGTACCAGCCGGTGACGTACGCGCCTTCGAGCGGGCCGTTGCGGCCGCCGGTGCGGTCGATGAGCGGCTGGCCGACGCTGCCCATGACGGAGGAGATCCGGATCTTGCGGTTGTCCTCGGGCAGTCGCCGGAAGGAGTCGACGAAGGTCTCGGTGCGGTCCCCGAGCGCCGCCGTCACACATCCGGGGCGGTCCGACCCGAACGCGATACCGGCCCCCGCCTTCTTGCGGGCCTGCGTGGCCTGCGAGGTGTAGTCGGTCGCGTCCTCGGCCGCCAGGATGTCGGTGGACTTGTCCCGGCTGCCCTCGGAGAGGCCGGAGTTGAGGAGCTGGGGCAGCTCGTCGCCCGCGAGGGTGTTGGGCCGTACCAGCGAGACCCGCTCGCACACGTCGGCGAGCTGCCGGCCGTTGCCCGCGAGAAGGGACGCCTGGCCGCCGTTGACGGGGTAGGAGAGGTAGCTGGTGAACTCCTCGCCGGATATCCCGTACCCGCCGATGTAGGGGATGCCCGCGGCCTCCAGGGGGGCCATGAACGCGTCGCCGTGCTGGCTGTAGGAGCCGACGACCGCGACCACGCCCTCCTTGACCGCCCGCCGGGCGCAGGCGGCGGCCCCGGTGGAGCTGTTCTCCTCGTTGCAGGAGATGACCCGAAGCTCGTGCCCGTCCAGGCCGTCCTGTGTCTTGGCCCACTTGGCATAAGCCTTCGCCATCGCGGGCATGCCGGGCATGTTCGTCGCCCGGGTGTCCTCGGGAGCGAAGGTCATCACCTTGACGGGCTCCCTGGAGCCCCCCGAGCCATCAGGGAGCACGCCACAGCCCGCGACCAGAGACGTTCCGGCCGCCACAGCTGCCGTGGTGGTCGTCCAAACGGCCCGAACCCGTGCGGTCCTGGAGGGGCGGGGGGAGGAGGAACGTCGCCAACCGGTCATGGTCAAGCACATTTCCGCCTCCCGGGTAACGGCGCAGTGAGCATTGTTCAACCAGGGGTGACGAGAAGGTGAATTACAGGGGGCGGTCAGGCCGACCGGCGGGGGAACGTACGATCGACGGCGTGCAGCAAGGATCGGTCCCCTCTTCCCGTCGCGGCAGTCGCTCATCCACCATGGGCGGCATGCCGCTCAATGACATGCCCTGGTGGCGCTGGCGCAGCAACGTGCGCTCGGCGCTGCACATGCTTTCCGATCCCGTCTTCCATCAGGAGTGCTGGCTCGCCGGCCGCGAGGGGTACGGCGACGTCACCGACGCCGTGTACCGCCTGGTCGAGGACACCTGGCTGGACAACTGGTCCGCCGAGAAGTACGTCGGCACGATCTTCCGCGACTCGGGCGAGGCCGCGCTGGTCGACGTCGCCGTCCTGCGCGTGCTGCGGATCATGCACCAAGTCGGTGCGGACGCTCCCGTATCGGCGTATCTGGAGCATCACGGCTGGCCGGAGGCCGTACGGGCCGCCCGTGAGGCGCACGTCCGCCTCTCGGCCAACGACGGCGAGGACCCGGATGCCCCGCCGCGTTCGCTGGACGTGCTCCGCATCATGACGCGGTCCGCCTGACGGACGCGTTCCTGCCGCGACCGGCCGATATGGCACTCTACGGGGATGACTGACCAGTACGTCCTGACGCTCTCCTGCCCCGACAAAAAGGGCATTGTGCACGCCGTGTCGAGCTATCTCTACATCACCGGCTGCAACATCGAGGACAGTCAGCAGTTCGGGGACCGGGACACGGGTCTGTTCTTCATGCGGGTCCACTTCTCGGCCGAGGAGCCGGTGACCGTGGAGAAGCTGCGGGCGGGCTTCGCCGCCGTCGGGGAGTCCTTCCAGATGGACTGGCAGATCCATCTCGCCGAGGAGCCGATGCGGATCGTCCTCATGGTCAGCAAGTTCGGCCACTGCCTCAACGATCTTCTCTTCCGCTGGAGGACGGGCGCGCTGCCGGTCGAGATCGCCGCGGTCGTCTCCAATCACACGGACTTCGCGGAGCTCGTCACCTCGTACGGCATCCCCTTCCATCACATTCCGGTCACCAGGGACACGAAGGCGGCGGCCGAGGCGCAGGTGCTGGAGCTGGTACGCGCCGAGAATGTCGAACTTGTCGTGCTCGCCCGCTATATGCAGGTGCTCTCGGACGATTTCTGCAAGCAGCTGAGCGGCCGGATCATCAACATCCACCACTCCTTCCTGCCGAGCTTCAAGGGCGCGAAGCCGTACCACCAGGCCCACGCGCGCGGCGTGAAGCTGATCGGCGCGACCGCGCACTATGTCACGGCCGACCTCGACGAGGGCCCGATCATCGAGCAGGAAGTCGAGCGCGTCGGCCACCAGGTGACCCCGGAGCAGCTGGTGGCGGTAGGCCGCGACGTGGAGTGCCAGGCGCTCGCCCGCGCGGTGAAATGGCACGCGGAGCACCGGATCCTGCTGAACGGGCGTCGTACGGTCGTCTTCGCCTAGCTTGAACACCCTTAGGGCGACTGCCCGGGGGCGTTGTCGCACAGGTCGTCGAGGAGGAACGCGTCCTCCTGCAACTGCAGCTGCCGCTCCGCCTCCAGTTGCTCCAGCAGCCGCGTCAGCAGGGCGCTGCTCCGCGGCGCGCCCAGGAACTCCAGCACCGCCCGGTAGAACGCGTCCCGCAGCGTCGGCGGCATCGCGTCCGAGGCGTCCAGGCAGATCTGGCCCGCCCCGTCGAACAGGTCCTGCACTGCCCGCGTGCTGCGCGACAGCGGTACGGAGCCGAACGTGCCGCCGGGGAAGTACGGCCGCTCCGCGGGCTTCGCAGCCTTCGCCCAGTCCTCGCGCGCCTCGCGGGAAGTGAGGCGGCCCAGCAGGTCCCACGCCGCGACGCTGGGCTTGAAGACGGCTGCCAGGTCGCCGGAGACCTCGTAGACGTGCGCGCCCGCGTTCCTCGCCCCGAGGAAGCGGGCGGTCGGCTCGGGCAGGACGTCGTCGCCGTAGTGGCGGCGGATGAACGAGCCCTGGTGCTCATGGGTGCAGTCGCTCCGGTTCAGCAGCCCGTACCGGCCGTTGCCGAGCAGCTCGAAGGAGGAGCGCAGCCCCTCCGCGCCGAGGGCCTTGCCGTCGTCCCCGTCGTCCCCGTCGTCCCCCTTGTTCGCGGCCAGCAGCCTGCCCCACTCCTCCCACGCCGGCCGCGTCGACTGCCACGAGGCCTTCCCGGTCGCCCAGCTCTCGTACTGCGCGGGTCCCTGCCGCTGCAGCAGCAGATCCTCCACCCAGTCGGTGCCCGGCCAGCCCGAGGTGGCGCCGGAGCCCATGCCGAGGCACCAGTCCGGATCCTCCCCAGCGCTCGCCCCGCGGCTCCACACGAGCGACTTGAGGTCCACCCGCACGGGCGCCCAGTATGCGTGCGTACGGGCCTCGCCCCGCTCGTTGTCGACGGTCACGGCCGGCGCCCACGGCGGGACGGCAGCCCCCGCGACCTTCTCGGGGAGCGGATACGCGTCGCCGGTGCGGGCGTACTCGGCCAGATCGCCGGGGCTGCTCAGGATCGCCAGGTCCGGCGGCGCGTCCGCCTGGAGCTGGGCGAGCAGCGTCTCGCGCAGGGAGCGGGTGCCCTTGTAGACGTAACTGCGCCCGGTCCGCTCGCCGATACGCCGCAGCGCCGCCACGAACGGCCGCTCCTCGCCGTCCGTCCACGGGCCGAGGACGACCAGCGTGCGCTCCTCGGCCGCGTCCGAGCAGCCGCTCGCCGTCACGGCGGCGGCGGTGAGCAGACAGCAGGCTAGGGCGTGTTTTAGAAGTCGCGCCTGCCCCGCGACGCCTGGCACGCGCACTCGCGGTGTTGTCGGAGTCGCCCAAGTACGTCCAGTACGAGGGCGATCCTCCGCCTTGCGACTGCACGCACCAGACGCCGCGGGGCCCGCCCTTCGGGCGGACGGCGCTACTTCTAAAACACGCCCTAGCAGTGCCCTCAAGCGCTTCATGGGAGCCTTCGTCGGGGGCGGACGGCCGGATAGGGGCGGCCGTAGAGGAAGAGCGTGACGCCGCAGGCGAGCGCGCCGACACCGCCGGCGGGCACGACGATGCCCGCCGTCAGCGACCAGCCCTCGGGGTGGGCCTCGCGCATCGCCGCGTCCGCCTCCCGCGCGGCCGACTCGATCCGGCGCGGGGCCGTGTCGTCCGCGGACACGGATGCGAGCCTGCCCACAGCCGCACGCGACCGCTCCTGCGCCGCATGCTCCCCGAACCCGCCGACGGCCAGCAGTACGGGAGTCAGCAGCACCGGCACCGCGGCCACCGCCAACTGCACGCTGATCAGCCGCAGCCGGTCGGCCAGGAACACCGACGTGCCCAGCAGGACGAAGGCGAAGAGCACGGCTGCCAGTGCGGCGGCGGCCGCGCCGGTCAGCGTGAGCGGGCTCCAGGCCGCCAGGTCGTGGTTCTCCCGGTGGAGCTGGCGCTCCAGTTCCCGGAGCCGTTCGAGGATGGAGATCGGCTCCTGCGCGGTTCCCGGGGTGACCGTGCGGTGCCGGCCGCGCAGCATGTCCTCGGCGTAGGCGACCCCGGCCTCGCGCAGGACATCGCTCGTTCGGTTCCGTTCCGCCCAGGCGATCTTGTCCCCGTAGGCGACGACCAGGCCGGAGACCACCCGCAGCTCCTGCTCCTGTCCCTTGTGCAGGGCCCCGGAGCGGGCGACCCGGCTGAGGCTCTGCGTAGCCTCCGTCAGCAGGGAGCGGTAGGTCTCGCCGAGCTCGACCAGACCGGGCGTCGTGTTCTTCAGCAACCGCACATCGGCCTGTCCCTGGGCCAGTTCGAGGGAGGTCCTGGCCTGGGCCAGATCGACCAGCGCGGGTGCACACCGGTCGCGCAGCCGCTGTGTGCGGCCGTGGATGTCGCCGTACGCGGCCGCGGAGAGGGCGAGGGAGACCACGGCGAGCACGGGCAGGACCAGCATGCGGCGGCGCAGGAACGCGGCGGTGGGGCAGCTGCCCTCGGGGGTGCGGCCCGCGGCGCGCCGCCACAGCGCGGGGAAGAGCCCGCGCAGCGCGGGCAGGGCGCGAGGGGGTGTCCGGCGGATCAGGCTGGGCTCGCGACGCCCTGCGACTCCGTCTCCTGCGTTGTCGTCGGTCGGCATGGCTCCGCCATGCCTCCCTCCTCCGCCTTGGATCCGAAGCCGCATGACGCCGCTCCCTGATCCAGCCTGATCCGCCGGACACCCCCTAGGTGCGACAAGGCGCAGCCGCGTGAGGACGGGCCGGACCCGCTCGCGGAGCTTCACGCCTCCTCCCCGGTGCTGCGAAGCCAGGGCCGGCGCGGCAGCCACACCGCAAGGGACCGGGGGCCGCGGCGCCCGTTCCTGTGTCCGTCCCGGTCGTGTCTCAGGCCGAGGGGACGCGTGCGGTACGCGTTGTCGAGCAGCGCCTCCGCGAGCTCGGCGTCCTCGGCGAGGTCGGTTTGCGGCACCTGCTCGGCCAGCTTGCGGTAGCAGGCGGAGAGCTGTTCGCGCAGCTCCCGTTCACCGGCGGGTACGGGGACTCCGGGCGGCAGCGAGGCGCGCAGCTCGGCCAGCGGGTCCTTCTCCCGTGCGGCGGCGGTCAGTTCGAGCAGCAGCTCCAGGAGCTGGGCGGTGAGCCGTTCGTACGCCTGCCGGTCGGTGAGGCCCTCGTGGCTGACCAGCCTGCGCAGCGCGGCGTAGGCGCGCACCGCCGATGCCACGGTCGGCGGCGACCCGTCGGCGGGCGGGCCGGCGTGGATGCGCACCATCGCCGTACGGGCGGCGGTGCGGTGCCGGGAGTCGGGCGGCACGCCGTCCAGCGAGGCCAGAGCCAGGTCCGGGCTGCGGCGGGCGAGATGGATACGGGCCAGGCCGAAGGCGGCACTCCCGAGCGCGTGGTTGCGCCGCCACACCGCGTCGTAGAACCGCATGGCCTGCTGCTCGTGCCCCTCGCGGGTCTCGGCGTCCGACGCGGAGTCGGCGAGCTTCTCGTGGCAGTAGCCGAGGGCGAGCTTGGGCGCGTACTCGCCGGGAATCGCGTCGTACACCTCGTCGAAGCAGGTCAGGGCCTGGCGCACATGGCCGTGGGCGAGTTCGGTCAGGCCCCGGTGCCAGTCGAGCCGCCAGTCGTAGCGCCTGCGGTCGCCGAGCAGCCGCCCGGCCCGGTCCAGCTCCATCGCCGCGGCGACCAGCTGCTGGTCTCGCCCGCGCAACTGGTCCCGGGCGAGCTCCAGATGCAGGCGGCAGCGCAGCAGGTGCAGTTCGGGCGAGGGCAGCCACTCGTCGCTGAGCTGGAGCAGACCGGCCGGGTCGGCGTACGAAGTGCGCTGCAGCTCCTTCCAGTTGGGGTCCTGCTGGTCCGCCTTGGGCACGGGCAGGGCCACCGCGACCTCGGCAGGGCCCGGCACCTGCGCGTCCTGGTCCTGTCCGGCCGGCCTCGCCGGGCTCGCGTGCCCCGGGTCGCCGCAACTGCCGCCCGCCCGCCAGCGGGTCAGCGGCGGGGCCTTGCCCAGCTGCCCGTCGAGGGCGGTGGCGGCCCGGTCGAAGAGCGGCGAGGGTTCGAAAGTCTCCTCGCCGAGCCGCAGGGAACGCAGTTCGCGCAGCACCCCGCGCAACTGGAGCGCCATCTCCTGGGCGGTGGCGTAGCGCCGCTTGGGGTCGCGTGCCATGGCGCGGCGCAGGGCGCGCTCCAGCGACTGGGTGCCGAGGTCGGCCGGCGGCACGGGGTCCTTGGCGAGCAGTTCGTCCAGGACCGCGCCGACCGTGTACAGATCGCCGGCGGTCGTCATCTCGCCCGAGGGGCCCGTCTCGGGCGGGCGGTGGCTGACCGGTCCCGGTGTGCCAGGTCTGCGGACGCCCGCGACGTCGATGAGTTTGATGCCCTTGCCGCAGTGCAGCACGTTGGTGAGGGAGAGATCGCCGTAGACGAGGCCCTCCTGGTCGTGGAGATAGCTGAGCGCGTCCAGGATCAGCAGCCCGTAGACGACGATGAACTCGCGCACACGGGGCCCGGAGAACGGCGGACGCTGTCGGCCGATACCTGCCGCGACCCACTCCAGCGGCGCCCCGTCGGCGAACTCCATCACGATGAACTCCGCCGAAGCCGACGGATGGCGCGCGTAGTTGACGACCCGGATCACGGAGGGATGGTTGAGGCTGACCAGCCGCAGCCGCTCCTGATGGGCCTGGAGGACCGCGGCCGGATTGCCGGGGTCGAGGATTCCCTTCAGCGCCACCGGCCGGTTGTCCAGCAGCAGATCGCGGGCGAGATACACCTGCCCGTGGCTGCCCTGGCCGATCGGGCCCACGACTTCGTACTGCTGGTGCAGCCGGTCGCCGCCCGCCAGATGGGGCCCGGCCGGTGCGGTGACGAGCGCGTCCGGGTCGCGCACGGCGATCACCGGCAGATCGGTGAGCCCGTCGCCCGGCGGCTCTACGACGAACTCGTGCGGGCCCAGCGGCCCGGCCAGTGCCTGTTCGGCGGCTTCGGCGTCCAGCAGCGCCGTCTCGACGTCGACGGCGAGCCGGAACAGCGCGTGCGGCAGGGCGGGCGAGCCGTACAACGGGCCGCCGCGGCAGAGCTGTTCGAGCTCGCGGCGCAGCTTCGGCGACCGGCCGTCGGGGCGGCGGGGTGCGGGACGGCCCGCGGTGGCCGGACGCGCGGGGAGTTGCCGTAATCGCTGCTCGCACTCGGCCAGCCGGTTCACACGCGCGGCGAGCCGGTCCGCGCGGCGATCTGCCCACTCGGGATCGAGGAGTTCGCTCCGTACGCGCGCGAGCAGCGGGGAGCCGGGATCGCTGAAGACCAGCAGCAGCCGGCTGTCACCCCGCGCGAGAAGTGCGCGCAGCAGGGCCGTGATCTCCGCGTCCTCGGAGGCGGACCGGTCGACGGCGAGAAAGGCGGCTATCAGTGGCGGGCTCTCCTCGGCGATCTGCTCCAGGCGCGCGCCGTGGGATCTGCCGCCCTCCAGTCCGATCCGCTCGGCGGCGTGGACGGCGAGCTCTCCGGCCGTGCGGTTGGTGGCGTCGACGGCGATGTCGATGCTGCCCACCTGCGGCTCGCCCGCCGCACTCCCGGACGCGGAGGGCGGGCTCTGCTCCCGGTCGGCGAGGGTGAGCACCGAGCGGATGGTGTGCAGCAGCGCGTGCTCGCCCTCACCGGCGAAGGCCAGCTCGACGGGGTCGGTGTCCGGCTCACCGTCCAGCCAGCGGGTGAGCCTGCGGTGCAGACCGGGGACGCGGCCGGACGCGGTCCGGTCGGGTGCCACGGCGACATCGCGGGAGACGGCGCGCGGGCCGGTGACCGTCAGACCGAGCCGTTCCAGCGGCAGATGCTTGAGGACCGTCTCGGTCGGGATCATGTACGCGTGCTCCCGCCGCACGGGTGCCTGCGGGGTGCCGAACTGGTGGGCCACGATGCCGATGAGACGGCGCGAGCGGCTGTGCACGACGCCGCCGCCGCTGTAGCCGTGCCGGACCACATAGGGCGAGCCCTCGGTGTCCAGCTGCACCCACTCGGGCCGGTGCGCGGGCCCGCCGCGCCCCATCAGCCGGGCGTCGAGGTGCTCGCCGCCCGGCAGGTCCTCGGGATAGCCGGTGAAGTGCACGGGTTCGTTGCGGGCCGGGATCTGGCGGTGCAGCACGGCGTGGGGCACGGGTGGCTCGTGGTCCAGTTTGAGCAGGGCGAGATCGCCGCTGAAGTGCGCGGTGGGCAGGACCAGATACTCCCGCAGCAGCCGGGCGCGCAGAGGCTCCGGCGCATCACCGGACAGCGCGGCGGCGGGCACGTCGACGTAGACCGTGTCGAAGGGGGCGCGGGTGCCGTCGCGTCCCGGCCGGGACAGCACCGTATGGGCGCAGGTGAGCACCAGTCCCCCGGGGAGCAGCACCCCTGCACCCAGCGGGCGGCCGGAGCGGTCCTGCGTACGAAGCAGACAGACCCGCCAACCTTCTTCGGGTGACGATGAGTTGGACGTGTGCCACGGCTCCCTCATACTTCCCAACCATAACTACGGGAGACGGGGTGCGCGATGGCTGAGCGTGACGATGCCGCTGTGGCGGGACTGGCCGAGGTGATCGGACAGGTCCGCGACGAGCTGGAACGGGCGCAGCGGGCGGGCGAGGGGCGCGACCTCAAGTTCAGCGTGGAGAAGGTGAATCTGGAGTTCGCGGTCCAGGTCCGCCGCGAGGGCAGCGGACGCGCGGAGCTGCGCATCGGGGTGCTGACGGCGGGCGCCGGCGGCTCGGCGGCGCGGGACACGACGCACACCATCCAGATCGAACTCAAGCCACAGGGGCGGGACGGGAACCCGAACGTGGCGGTGGGCGGGGAGTGAGGTCACGCCCTGGCGTGGCGGTTCAGCGACCGGTGGCCGGGGCACGAGCCGCCAGGACCGGGATGGATGCGATCTTCTGCGCGTCCAGGTGTTCCCACACCAGTCCCGTCGGGCGATGAGGATAGCGGCAGGTGATGACCTCGTCGGGCGTGACGATCAGGTCGACCCCGAAGTCGTGGCCTGTGGCCGGCAGTTCCTCGTCCAGCACCTGCAAGCCGTGGACGGTGGTCACGACTACCGTCTCCGGGCCGATGAGCCCGGCCTCCATCAGGAGGGCGAATTCGAGATCCGAGTACCCGGCGCCCTTGCCGATGCGTACGCCCTCGCGATTCACCGCGACACTGCCGACCACCACAAGGTCGACAGGGCTCAGATCCTCGACATCGACCTTGGGGGCGACGGACGCGGCGACCTTGCTCGATGCCGCCTCGGCGGGCGGAACGGTCAGCGCAGCCGGGTCCAGCAGGTAGAACGGGCGTGCATCGGCGAGCTTCGGCACAGCCATGAACACGGTCCTGCCTTCGCTGAGCGCACGGGCGCGCACGGGGAGCTGGGCCTTGTCCGGCACGGCCTTGATGACGCGAGCGGCGCGCCACTGCGCCAGCTTCGCAAGCCGGTCCGCAGCTCGCTCGGCACCCTTGAAGTTCGGGATACGCCCATGCGCCGAGACATCGTGGGTCGCGTCGGCTGAATCGAGCAGGTTCCAGACGCGCTCGCGTACCCTCTGCTTTTCCTGATCTACCCGTGTGAGCATGTCGGTCCCTTCATGCGGCTTCCATCAGAGCCATGAGCCTGTCCTGAGCGTCCTGCACCGCCGGTTCGCTCCGCCAGGGACGCAGTTCGCGGGCAGCCCGGAAGACGATGTTCATTCCACCACCTCCCCGGGTGCCCTGCAGTTCGTTTACGGCGTCATTGAACGTGGCCAGCCCGGCGTCGAGGTCTCCCTCGCGGATCCAGGACAGCGCGAGATTGCCGAGGACGATCGCGCGGGACTTGCGTCGGTCCTGGAGCTCCGCCGCAGTCTCCTCGAGAAGCCGCTGGGCTTTGCGATAGTCGCCGAGGGTGAGGTAGCAAGAGCCCGCCAGCCGTCCGAAGTGGGTGGGGGAGAGAAGATCATGGGCGGCGTCCGAGCTGTTGGCCTGCTCCAGATGTCTTTCCGCGCCCGCCAGAGCTCGCTCGCATTCACGGCCCTCTTGGAGGAAGGCGTGTGCCTCAGCGGCGTGCAGCATGGCAAGACCGGTGAGCACATGACTCGTGTATCGCGTCGTACGGGCGGTCTCCAGCGCGAGTTCGAGCCCTTCGCGGTAGTCGTTGGCACCGTAGAGAGCGACGTAGCACGTACGTAAGAGGGCGTGGCCCTCCGCAGTCCGGTCGCGCAGGTGCCGCGCCACCTCCACACTCTGCGCGTAGTACGACCGTGCGGTCGCATGGTCGTGACGCTGGGAAGCGTCCCAGACCAGCTGGCCCATGAAGGTGGCGGCATCGGTCTGGAGAATGCGCATCTCCCGCTGCACGCGCCCCGCTGGCGCTTCGCCGGCAAGGAAGGTGACTTGGCTGACGTGCTGCCCCGCATGGCCGAGGAGTGTGGCGGAGGGCATCCGGTCATAGCGCTCGGCAAGCGTCTGCATGCCGCCTCGTAACTCGGCGATCGTGACGAGGTCCACTCGTGACGGGTAGCGCATTACCTCCGACCGTCCCTTCCACGTCACCCTTCGCATCTGAACCGAGGATCGCTCGATGCCCGACACCTCCAGTGAAGCCCTAGACCGCGCCATCTCGGCCGTGCCGACCGAGCAGTTCCATGGAGCTGACGGCCGTGCCGTACGCCCTTGCACTCCCGCTGTCGTCACCCACCGCCACCTGCGGATGCTCGATGTCCGCCCTGGCGCGCGCGTCATGGACATCGGCATCGGCTCCGGCCTCTCCGCCGCGCTCCTCGCCCAACTGGCAGGCCCCGATGGACAGGCCACCGCTATTGAGATCGAATCCAGTCTCGCCAAGCGGGCCGAATCTCTTTATGCCGAGTACCGTCACCGGGTCACCGTGGTTGTCGGCGACGGCCTCCTCGGGTATCCGCAAGGTGCCCCGTACGACCGCATCCTCGTCGGCACCACCCCTCTGGCCATCCCCGACGCCTGGCTCCAGCAACTGAAGCCAGGCGGCACCCTCCTCTGCGGCGTACGCATCGCCGACCTGCCGGGCGCCTACGCGATCGCTCGCATCACCGTTGATGACAAGCATCAGCCACATCAGGTCGAGATCCACCACGGCGGATACACCCCCATGATCGCGGCCTATCCTGCGGATACCGTCTCCCGGGTTGTCGATCCGCAGCAGCCCGAGTTCTCGCTCACGGTCCTGAGCAATCAGGAGCGCAGCACCGCCTCATCGCTGTTCGCTGTCCTTCGTGGGGCGACACACACTGAGCCAACCCCAGCGCCGGACTCCGACTACTTCCACCTGAAGAACTGGCTCATCGCCGCCGAACCCACCGGCCTGCTCGAAGCGACCATCGACCAAGGCACCGGCGTCGGTGTCGGGTCCCTCGCGCCTGATGGCACTGCTCACGCAGCCGTCGTCACCGACGAGTTCCTCATCGCCGACCATGCCGAATCCCCGGCACTCGAAGTCCTCCGCGCCTTGAGCCACGAGTGGTTGGAAGAGGGGGCTCTCCGCACCCACGAGCTCAACGCGCGGCTCATCCGCGATGGTGACGCCTGGCACGCACGCGTCACCCGTGCCTGAATCAACGGTCGGTGGGGGCGCCTGAGCCGCCCGCTGACCGGCTGACACGCAGCTCAAACACATCATCGCCAACAGAAGGGCACAGCTATGCCATCGACCGCCATCGTCTCCCTGCTCAAGGGGGCAGGATGGCGGGCGCCCGCACTACACCTGCGAACGGACGCCAACGACGCTACTGCACACCACAATTGACGTCGTGATCATCCTTGAGTGGGACGGCTGCCTTTGCGCAGTGAGTCCGCCCGTCAATTGAGGACACCAGGGTCCGAGGCGGAGCCCCGTACCGCTACGGCTCCGGCGTGACGAAGTACGACGCGAAGCCCGACAGGATCTCCTCCTCCGCGATCCGGCCGTCCCCGTCCGCGTCAAGGCCCACCGCCACCCGCGCAGCCAGCGTCGGTTCGACGCCCAGCACCTTCAGCACGCGCTCGGCGGCGGACGGTGTCACACCGGAGCCGTCCTCGTCGGCGATGTCGATCAGGGCGTGGAGGAATGGGCGGGCGATCTCGGCGAACCGCTGGGGGTTGTCGCGCAGTCTCTTCACCGCGCCCGTGATGAATTCCGGGCGGGTGACCCGCTGGTCGCCGTCCACATCGGCAATCCCGGCCATGCCCTGCCAGAACGCCTCCGCGCCGCTGTAGAGGGCCTGGCCCTTGTCACAGCGAGCCGTGGTGGAGAACTCGGCGAGCAGCGCGGCGGTCGCCCCGCTGAAGTCCTGACGGTCGATGTAGCCATTGCCGTCCTGGTCGAAGGCGGCGAAGCGGGAAGCGATCTTGCGCTCGTATTCTGCGCTGTCCATGAGGGCGAGCGTACGACTCCGAGCGCTGACGCGTGCAACTACTCCCCCATTTACGTGATGACGACATCACGACGACATCTGCGGGTACGCCCGGTGACGGCGAGGCGCCACACGGTGACCAAGGGGCGGCTTCCGCATCAGGCGGAGAGCGGCTGGGCCTCCTCGTCGGTGGCCGAGTGCGTGTCCGCGTACACCTCGAACAGGCGCCGCACCCCGAGGGCGCCCAGCACCCTGTTGACGTGCGAGCCCTCCTCGGCGCCGTGGGCGGGCAGTATCAGGCGCAGCCTGCCCCTGCAGGAGCGCAGCAGACGGCGGGCGGCGATGAGCACTCCGACGCCGCTGGAGTCGCAGAAGAGCACCTCGGAGAGGTCGAGCACCACATCGCGGCGGCCGAGGGCGACCGCGTCGTGGACGTGCTGGCGGATCATGGGCGACGAGGCGAGATCGAGCTCTCCGCGGACGTGCAGCACGGTCCATGCGCCCTGCCGGGTCTCGTCCACCTTGAGCATCACGTCCGGACCTCTCCTCACGCCGATCCGGAGTGCCGCGCCCGCTGTGGTGCGGCCGGACACATCCGGAAGCTGCCCTTCCTGACGCCACTGCCCCGCTCCTCCCGCCTGAAACACGAAGCTCAAGGCAGGCTTGCGGGAGCGGACCGCCCATACCATTGAACCTGCCCCCCGGGGGCGCACTTGCAATGAAGGGGCGTGCGTTCGCTGCAACGCGCACTACATTCGAAGAGGCGACAGGCACAGGGGACAGGCTTGGGGGCCGAATGGCAAAGGACACACCGCCGCGCTGGGACCGCAGGATGCAGCAGCGGCTGGCGCGGGGAGAGGCCGCCGCGCTCGGAGAGCTGTACGACAAGTTCGCCTCACTGGTGCACATGCTCGCCCACCGGGTGCTCGACGACGACGAGGCCGCCGACCAGGTGACACGTGAGGTCTTCGGCTACATCTGGGAGAACCCCGACTCCTACGACCCCAAGCACGGTTCGATGCGTTCCTGGGTGGCCAGGCTCACCAACAGCCAGGCCGTGAACCGGCTGCGCCAGACCGAGGCCGCCGCACTCGCCCAGGGCGGCGAGGGCACCACCGAGGAGCTCGAGCTGAAGGTGCGCAGGGCAGCGGTCGCCGCCCGCGCCGACTACATCGTCACCTCCATGCCCGCGCCCCTGCGGGACGCACTCGAGCTGGCGTACTTCCAGCGCCGGGACTACCGCCAGACGGCAGCCGACCTCGGGGTCACCGAGGACGAGGCCAGGCGCCGGCTGCGGCTCGGCCTCCAGTTGCTGTCCACCGCCAACACGCGCCCGCTGGAAGGCTCCTCCCCGCAAGGCTCCTCACCGCCCCGATACGGACGCTCCTTGTGAACGGGCCATTCGACAGCGGCCGCGGAAACGGCCGCTCCGGCGACGACGGCCGCGAAGAGGTACGGGGCGGTCCGCGCATACCGGGACCGCGGCCCGCGGCGGACGATCTGGACCCGCCCGCGCGCCTGTTGCCGCTCCGCGGCGTGCCCGAGCCGGAGGCACAGACCGTGCCCGAGGCGAAGCCCGTACCCGAAGTACCGCCCGCGCCCGTCGAACGGCCGTCCCACAGCGTGCTGAAGTCGCTGCTCGGCGCGTGGGCGCTGTCCGCCTGCTCCGCCGAGGAGACCGCGGCGGTCGAGCAGCACCTCGGCGACTGCGCGCCCTGCGCGGAAGAGGCCCTGCGGCTGCGCGATGCCGTCGCACTGCTGCACACCGACCGGGATCTGGACCTCGACCCGCTGCTGCGCTTCCGGGTGCTGGAGAACTGCCTGGGGCGCAGGCCCGCGCGTATCCCCGTACCCGTCTGGGCGACTCCGTACGACGCAGAGACCGCGCGGCTCGACGCGCTGCTGCGGGACATCGGCGAGTCGGAGTGGCACGCGCCGGTGCACCTCAAGTGGTTCGAGGACGAACGGCAGGTGAGCCGCCGGACGACCGTCGCCGGGGTGATCGGGCATCTGATGGCCATCGACGGCCTGGTCGCGAGCGCGCTCGGTCTGGACGATCCCCTCGGGGCGAACGCGCCGAAGGTGCCGGCCGATCGCACCGAGGCGTACTGGCGCACCACCGGCCTGCCGCGCACGCGCGCCGTCCGCGAGCCGTGGCGCGACCAGAGCCACACCCTGATCAGGACGGTGTCCTTCGCGGGCCGCGGAGTCGCCGAACTTTCCGTGTCGTACGGGGACTTCGCCCTGCCGCTGCGGGACTCCCTCCTGGACCGGGCCTTCGAGTGCTGGATCCACGCGGGCGACATCGCGGACGCGGTGGACTATCCGTACGAGCCGCCGAGCGGCTCCCATCTGCACCGGATGATCGACCTGGCGGCGCGGCTGCTGCCCGCGGCCCTCGCGGACCGCAGACGCGCGGGTCTCGCCGGACCGGCCAGGCACCTGGTGGCGGCCGGCGCTCCCGGCCGTTCATTGCACCTGGAGGTCGAGGGCTCGGGCGGCGGGAACTGGTACATCGCCCTGGACTCCCCGGCGGCCGTCGCCTCGGCGGACCGGGCGGTGGCCCAAGTGGCACTGGACGGCCTGGAGTTCTGCCGCCTGGTGGCGGGGCATGTCTCACCGGAGGAGGCCGCGGCGGGCCAGGACGGCGACCGGGAGGCGATCCGGGACGTGCTGTTCGCGGCGGCGTCACTGAGCAGGCTCTGAGGAATGACCTTGTTCCACTTCTGAACACGCTCCGGATCCCATGCTTTTGATCGTGCGATGTAAAAGTGGAAGAGACTGATTCCGTCGCACGTCTATTGGTTCAGGCCAACGTGCCGGTATAGACTCTGCACGCTCTGCGGTTTGCAGAGTTCGGATGCCGGGCCTCGGGGGGCTGGAGCGGTTCGCATTCCTTTCCTTGATTTGTTGCGGAAGAGATCTCCGCCCCTGCAGTTCCGGCTATTGCACAGGAAAGTAGGGTTCGGTGAAACACGCCTTGAGGCGCTTCGGATCGATGCTCCTGAGCATGGCAACGCTGGTGACCGTGAGTACCGTCGTACTCCTGACCTCGGCCTCCTCGGCGAGCGCGGCTGACAACCGCTGTCTCGACAAATACGGAAGCTCCTGGAACGCGGGCAGCAGGCCGCAGTGGCTCGGCGCCGTCCAGGCGACGAAAGCCAACGGCGTTCGGACGGTCGCGGAGGTGGCAGGCCCGAGTACCCAGGACGGTGGCCGGGTGGTGATCTGGGAGAACCGCAATGAAACGCCACAGCTCTGGTGTTTCAGCAAGGAAGGGGCCGTGGGGTCCTATTCCTACTACCGCATCAGGAACCTGTACACGGGTAAGTGCATGGACATTCAGGGCCCATGGAAGGGGAACGGGGTCCGTGTGCACCAGTGGAACTGCAGCGGATTCATTGATCGGTCCAGTCAGCAGTGGATTCTGATCGCACACGGAACCAAATGGCTCGAAGGGTCTTACAAGACCGTCTACGAGTGGCAGAACCGGTTCAATGGCGGCTCGCTCGACGTGAACAACTACCTGACCGCGAACGGTAGCTACACGCAGGTGTGGCAATTCGCCAACACCGAGAATCAGCTCTGGTACTGAGATCCGGTACTGAGATCGAGGTGTGTGACGGTCCGCCGTATTCGGCGGGCCGTCACGGCTGTCCGTGCGGCAGCGGTCAAGAATACCGTTCCCTCAGCTTGTACTTGAGCACCTTCCGCAACGTCTCGTTCCGCGGCAACCCATCCGTGATCTCCAGCTGCTCCGGCAGCTTGTGCACCGACAACCCCGCCCCCCGCAAATACGAAGTGACGGCGTCGAGCGTCAACTCCTCGGCGCCTGGCACCTGTTCCACCACCGCGCACACCCGCTCCCCCCTCTCCGCGTCCGGCAGCCCGATCACCGCGACGTCCGCCACCCCTGCGTGCTCGTGGAGCAGGTCCTCGATCTCCTTCGCCGAGATGTTCTCGCCCTTGCGGATGATGACGTCCTTCAGCCGCCCGGTGAGCACGAGATGCCCCGAGTCCGTGACATGCCCGAGGTCGCCGGTGATGAAGAAGCCCTCGCCGTCGAAGGCCGCGGCGGACTGGACCGGGTCCAGGTAGCCCTGGCAGACCGCCTCGCCGCGCAGGCGGACCTCGCCGTCCACGATGCGTATCTCCATGCCCGCGGGCGGCCGGCCCTCCGTCGTGGCGAGGTTGTCGGCCGTGTCGTCGGGCGCGCCCATGGTGATCATGGGGACCTCCGTCATGCCGTATCCGTGGGTGAGCCCGCAGCCCATCTCGCGTACGACGGCGTGGTAGATCTCCGGCGGCTTGGGCGCCCCGCCCCCGGCCAGCAGCCGCAGGCTGGGGATCAGCGGCCGCCCGGGCTGTTTGCGCTGCTCGGTGAGGAACATCGAGTAGAACGCGGTGGATCCGCCCGCGACGGTCACCCGGTGTCTGCGGTATTCCTCCAGCGCGTCGGGCAGCGCGAACTGCTCGAACATCACCGCGGGGAAGCCGTACAGCAGCAGCATCACCGTGTAGTCGGGCCCGGCGATGTGCGCGAAGGGGAAGGCCATCGAGCCGACGTCGTCGGCCGACAGGTGCAGTGCGTGTGCCAGGCACGCGCCACCCGCGATGAGGGAACGGTCGGTGTGCAGCACGCCCTTGGGGTCGGAGGTGGTCCCGGACGTCCAGTAGATCCAGCGCACGTCCGTCCCGGATTCCGGCGGCGGTGGCAGGACCGCCGGATCGGCGTCGGGCAGCGTCGCGTACGCCTCGAAGACCAGCGGCGGTTCGGGCAGTTCCAGCGCGAGCCGGTGCGCCATGCCCGCATGGTCGAAGCCCCGCCAGGTCCCCGGCACGGCGAAGAGCGCGGCCTTGGACTCCCGTAGCGCGAAGCCGACCTCGCGGTCCCGGTAGAAGGGGATGACGGGCGACTGTACGGCGCCGATGCGGGCGAGTGCGAAGGAGAGCAGTGCCGTCTCGATCCGGGTCGGCAGCTGCCAGGCGACCACGCTTCCCGGCCGCACGCCCAGTTCGTACAGACCGGCCGCGACCCGCTCCGAGCGGTCCCGCAGTTCGCCGAAGGTGAGGCTACGGCTCTGCTGGAGGAACACGGGCCGGTCGGGGGTGAGGGCCGCCCTGCGCCGGACCAGTTCCCAGAGGGTGCGCGATGCGCCCAGGGCGTGTGCGGTCTCGTTCATGGTCCGTAACCCTCCATTGCTGACGGGTAGTCAGATCGTGCCGAGAGCGTAGGGCCCACCGCCTTGTCGGTCCAGGGGTGCGGGGCTAGCCTAATTTCTGACGGGTCATCAGATTCAGCGCTGCCCGGCGGCCGCACCGGGCACGGCGGAGGGGACACCATGACGGAACTGCCTCGGATCATCAGCGTCGACGACCATGTGATCGAGCCGGCCCACCTCTTCGAGACCTGGCTCCCGGCGAAGTACCGGGACCGCGGCCCCCGGCCGCTGACCGCGGGCATCGGCGAGCTCGCGTACGTCGCCGGGAAATACCGGATCACCATGGATCCCGACGGCCCCCCGACCGACTGGTGGATCTACGAGGACCTCAAGTTCCCGTACAAGCGCAATATCGCCGCCGTCGGCTTCGACCGCGACGACATGACCCTCGAAGGCATCACCCGGGCGGAGATGCGCCGGGGCTGCTGGGACCCCAAGGAACGCCTCGCGGACATGGACCTCAACCATGTGGAGGCGAGCCTGTGCTTCCCCACCTTCCCGCGCTTTTGCGGGCAGACCTTCGCCGAGGCCCACGACAAGGAGGTCGCACTCGCCTGCGTGCGCGCCTACAACGACTGGATGGTCGAGGAGTGGTGCGGCGACAGCGGCGGCCGGCTCATCCCGCTGTGCATCATCCCGCTCTGGGACATCGGCCTGGCCGTCGCGGAGATCAGGCGCAATGCGGCACGCGGTGTGAAGGCCGTGACCTTCTCCGAGATCCCCACCCATCTGGGGCTGCCGTCGATCCACTCCGGCTACTGGGACCCGTTCTTCGCGGTCTGCCAGGAGACCGGCACGGTGGTGAACATGCACATCGGCTCCAGCTCCCAGATGCCCGCCGCATCCCCGGACGCGCCGCCCGCCGTGCAGGCCGCGCTCAGCTTCAACAACGCCATGGCCTCGATGATGGACTTCCTCTTCTCCGGCGTCCTGGTGAAGTTCCCGCGGCTGAAGCTGGCGTACAGCGAGGGCCAGATGGGCTGGATTCCGTACGCCCTGGAACGCGCCGACGACGTGTGGGAGGAGCACCGGGCCTGGGGCGGGGTGCGCGATCTGATCCCCGAGCCGCCCTCGACGTACTACTACCGGCAGATGTTCTGCTGCTTCTTCCGCGACAAGCACGGGGTCGCGTCCCTCGACGTCGTCGGCCGTGACAACGCCACCTTCGAGACCGACTACCCGCACGTCGACTCGACCTTCCCGCACACCAAGGACGTCGCACTCGACCACGTCAAGGGCCTGGACGACGAGACGGTCTACAAGCTGATGCGCGGCAACGCGATCCGCATGCTCGACCTCGATCTGGATCGTTGATGGACCTCACGTACTCCGAGGAAGAGGAAGCCTTCCGGGCGCGGCTGCGCGAGTGGCTGGACCTCTCGCTGCCGAAGCTGCCCGCCCGGCCCGACCCGCTGGACTGGCCGGGCCGCCGGGCGTACGACACCACCTGGCAGCGGTTGCTGTACGACGCCGGATACGCGGACGTCCACTGGGACGCGTCCCCCACCCAGCGCCTGATCTTCCTGGAGGAGACCGAGCGGGCGGGCGCGCCCTACGTCGGCGCGAACTTCGTGGGGCTGCTGCACGCGGGCCCCACGATCGCCGCCGAGGGCACCGCCTGGCAGCGCGAACGCTGGCTGCCGCCCGTACTGCGGGGCGACGAGATCTGGTGCCAGGGCTTCAGCGAGCCGGACGCGGGCTCGGACCTCGCCTCCCTGCGTACGAGAGCCGTGCGGGACGGCGACGACTATGTCGTCACCGGCTCCAAGATCTGGACCTCGCACGCGGAGGTCGCCGACTGGTGCGAGCTGCTGGTGCGCACCGATCCGGAGGCACCCAGACACCGCGGTATCTCCTGGCTTGCCATGCCGATGGACGCGCCCGGGGTCACCGTCCGCCCGCTGCGGACGCTGGCCGGGTCGGCGGAGTTCGCCGAGGTGTTCCTGGACGAGGTCCGGGTGCCGGTCGCCAACCGGGTCGGCGAGGAGAACGACGGCTGGCGCGTCACCATGGTCACCCTCTCTTTCGAACGCGGCACGGCCTTCGTGGGTGAGGTCGTCGCCTGCCGCCGTACCCTCGGCGAACTGGCCGCCGCCGCACGCGCGAACGGCACCTGGGACGATCCGGTGCTGCGCCGCCGGCTCGGCCGTCTGGGCGCCGAGTTCCGCGCGCTGTGGCGGCTCATCCAGTGGAACGTCAGCGAGTCCCAGCAGACGGGCGGCGTGCCCGGCATCGGCGGCTCGGTCTTCAAGCTCCGCTACTCCCACGCACGCCAGGAGTTGTACGAGGCGGCCGCCGAAGTCCTCGGCCCCGACGCCTTCGACCTCGACCGGCAGTGGGCAGCCGACCGGCTCTCCTCGCTCTCGTACACCATCGCCGCGGGCACCTCCCAGATCCAGCGGAACATCGTCGCCGAGCGGATCCTCGGCCTGCCGAAGGGGCGCTGATGGACTTCCGGTTGACCGACGACCAGCGTGCCCTCCAGAAGGGCGTACGGGAATTGCTGGCGGGCCGCTTCGGGCCCGAGGCGCTGCGGGCCACCGTGGAGCGAGGAGGCACGGTCGACCGTGAGCTGTGGCGACAGCTCGGCGCGGCCGGATTCTTCTCGCTGCGCCTGCCCGAGGCACAGGGCGGTGCCGGACTCGGGCTGCCCGAGGCGGCCCTGGTCTTCGAGGAGGCGGGCCGGGCACTGCTGAACGGGCCGCTGGTGGCGACCCATATCGCCGCCGAGCGGATCCCGGAGGCGGCGGACGGCACCCGTGTGGTCACCTGCACGACCCAACTGCGCTCGCTGATCCCGCACTTCGGCGAGGCGGATGCGGCCCTGGTGATCGACGGCGCCGGGATGCGCACGCGGGACCCGAAGGACCTGCCCACCCGTCCCGTGCGGTCCATGGACCCGCTCACCCCGGTGCACCGGATCCCGGACGGGACGCCCGGCAAGGCCCCGCCGCGCCCGGACGCCGTGCTCCTGACCGCCGCCGAACAGCTCGGCAGCGCCGCCCGCACCACGGAGACGGCCGTGCGATACGCCGGGGAACGCGAACAGTTCGGGCAGCCCATCGGCGGATTCCAGGCAGTCAAGCATCTGTGTGCCCAGATGCTCGTACGCACGGAACTGGCCCGCAGTGCCGTCTACGCGGCCGCCGTCACCGGGGACTTCACCGAGATCGCCGGCGCCAAGCTGCTCGCCGACGAGGCCGCGGTGCGCAATGCCCGCGACTGTCTTCAGGTGCACGGCGGGATGGGCTTCACCTGGGAGGCGGAGGTGCATCTGCATCTCAAACGGGCCTGGCTGCGCGGGCAGATGTGGCTGACCGCGGCGGAGGCGGAGGAGATCCAGGCGGATGCCTTGGCCTCAGCACTCTGAAGCGTCACTGAGCGTTGATACCGGGTTGTGTCCTTGGGACGACTCGTCACGGGCCGGAGTCGGGGTCACGCTCCGGTACCCTCCGTGGGATGCGAGTGCTTCCGAGCCAGGGTTGTCACGGAGTTGCCGGTGCGGCGGCTCCGGGCCCGGGAATGCGCGCCGCTCGTCCCGTGCGAGTACGGGCTGCGAGCCTCTGTTCGACTCCCCGCAACGTGCGTCGCACAGTATGCACCACGGGTACTCCTTCGCGCTGGAATATGCCCGAAGCGCTTGTTGCGGTGACTGTACGTCAACCATGCTGTCTCGTAACGGAGTCACGTTCGGTGACCTGGTCGAGGACCTTGTCGATGCGCGAGGCGATGTGTCCGCCGGTTCGGATGGTGTGAGCGGTGCAGGTGCTTCTGGTTCAGTTGGAAGTCGGGCCCGACCCGGCGGAGGTGGGACGAGCCCGTAGGTGGGCGCGATCGCGGCTCGCAGGGTCCGGGATAGGGGTCGACGAGCCGCTGGCCGAGACACTGATCCTGCTGATCTCGGAACTGGTCACCAACGCGGTCGTGCACACCGGCTGTCCGGCGGTCCTGCGCATGCTGTTCGGTGCGGGAGTGACCGAGGCCGGGACGGTCCGGGTGGAGGTCGCCGACATCAGCGCCTGCCCGCCGAAGCCGCGGCACGCCGAGGGCGACGACACCAACGGCCGCGGCCTCGAACTCGTCGACGGACTCGCCGACCGGTGGGGCTGGCAGCGCGAGGGCGTCGGCAAGTCCATCTGGTGCGAGGTGGACCGCTGCGAAGTGGACCGGGGCGCGCCGGGGACGGTGTACGAGCCCGGAGTGCGGGGCTTCGTCACCACCCCGTAGGACTCACAGGACCGCGACCGGAGCAACGGGGGTTCCGGTGGCGCCGACGAACGGCTCGGGCATCGCGGACAGCAGGAACGCGTACCGCTTCGCCTCCGCACAGGCTGTGGACAGGCTCTCCAGGTTCCAGTTCTGGCCCTGGAGCATGCCCATCTCGACGAGATCGAGGGCGTGCACGGGCAGCCAGAGGTCTTCGATCTCCGGCGGGAAGATCTCGAAGGTGAGGGTGTCGTTCGCGACGGCGGCGACGTCGTGGGCGTGGAACCACTCGGGGGTGCGGACCGACAGGCCCGGGGACGGATAGCCGTAGGCGTGCTTGTCGCCGCCGAGGACGACCTGGATCTGTCCCGTCCGTACGAGAACGATGTCGCCGGGCCCGAGGGTGACACCGCCGAACTCCGCGGCCTCGTCCAGATCCTCGGGCGTCACGGCGTGCCCGCCGGGCAGCCGGTCCAGTCCCTTGGCGCGCGCGACATCGAGCAGGACGCCGCGGGAGACGATGTACGGGGCCTTGTCGATGCCGCTGAACTGCGCGCGGGTGTGCGGGGTGATGGTGTCGGCGGGACGGCCGTTGTAGATCTTCCCCGAGTGGGAGACATGGGTCAGGGCGTCCCAGTGGGTCGCGGCCTGGAGCCCCATGGTCACGGCGTCGTCGCTGGTGGCGACGGTGCCGGGGCCGAAGAGCTCCTGATTGATCTGGACCATGGTGTGCAGGGGGTTCACCCGGCCCGGGATGACGCCGGTCTGGATGCCGTCCTGGTGGAGGGGGAGGGCGAGGGGTACGCGACGCCCGCTGCGGACGGCTTGGGCGGCGGCTCTGACGACCTCGTCCGTGATCAGGTTCAGCGTGCCCGTCTCGTCGTCGGCGCCCCAACGGCCCCAGTTGTTCACGCGTTTGGCGATCTCGAAGAACTCGGCCGGGAGTGACATCGGGCTGCCTCCTGGGGCTTGTGCTCGAGTATCTGACTGACCGTAGAATCTAACGGTCCGTCAGAAACCGCGGGAAGGGGCCGGACGTGGGGAACTTCTTGGCAGGCAAGGTCGTCGCCGTCACCGGCGCGGGCCGCGGCATCGGCCGGGCCGTCGCCCTGGCCGCGGCGGCGGCGGGGGCGCGGGTCGTCGTCAACGACTACGGCGTCTCCATCGGCGGCGGCGAGCCGACGTCCGAGATCGCGTCGGCGGTCGTCAAGGAGATCGTCGCGGCGGGCGGCGAAGCGGTCGCCGTCGCCGACGACATCTCCACGATGGCCGGGGGACAGCGGCTCGTGGACGTCGCGCTCGCCGAGTACGGGCGGATCGACGGAGTCGTGTGCGTGGCAGGGATCCTGCGCGAGCGGATGCTCTTCAACATGTCCGAGGAGGAGTGGGACCAGGTGGTCGCCACACATCTGAAGGGCACGTTCACGGTCTTCCGGGCGGCGTCCGCGGTGATGCGCAAACAGGGCGCCGGAACACTGATCGGCTTCACCAGCGGCAACCACCAGGGGAGCGTGGCGCAGGCCAACTACTCCGCGGCGAAGGGCGGCATCATCTCGCTCGTCCGCAGCGCGGCGCTGGGCCTCAACAAATACGGCGTCACGGCGAACGCGGTCGCGCCGGTGGCCCGTACGCGCATGTCCGCGAACGTCCCCATGGAGCTCAAGGAGATCGGCGAGCCGGAGGACGTGGCGGCGCTCGTCGTCTACCTGCTCTCCGACCGCGCCCGCGAGGAACGGATCACGGGTCAGGTCTATACGATCGCGGGCCCGAAGATCGCGGTGTGGGCGCAGCCGAGGGAACTGCGGGCGGGGTACGCGGAGGGCGGCTGGAGCCCGGAGAAGATCGCGGACTTTCTGCCGGGGACGGTGGGGGTGGATCCGATGCCGATGCTGGCGCGGCTGGAGGAGATTGCGAGGGCGGCGGCGTCCGGGGACCGCCCGAACGTTTAGCGCGGGGTTCCGCTCCGGCCGCGGCCCCGAACGTTCGGCCCTGACCTGGGGCTCAGCCCCAGACCCGGCGCCTGCGGCGGGCTTGTTCCCCACCCCGCCCCTTCCCGAACTGGGGGCAAGCCCCCAGCCCCCACCGGGGCTCCGCCCCGAACCCCGTGCGGGGGCGCTGCCCCCGGATCCCCGCGCCTCAAACGCCCACGGGGCTGAATTTCGCGTCCGGGACCGCGCCTCAAACTCCCCCAGACTTCGTCCGGGGGGACCCCCACGGGGCTGGATGTGCGGCAGGGCCGCACATTCAGCCCGTCCGGCGTTTGAGGACATGCGGCCGAAGGTCGCATACGGGTCCGGGGCGAAGCCCCGTCGGGGGTCTGGGGGCTTGCCCCCCAGTTCGGGAAGGGGCGGGGTGGGGGAAACACAACTCCTAGGAGAAGACGTGGACTTCGAGTTCGGCCCGGCGGACGACGCCTTCCGCCACGACGCCCGCGCCTGGCTCACCGCGCACGTGACCCGCCCCACCACCCCCCGCATCTGGGAGCGCCGTCTCGGCCGCGACGGCTGGATCGGGATCGGCTGGGCCGAAGCCGGGTACGGCAACCGGCAGGCCCGCCTTAGCCAGCAGGTCGTCTGGGCCGAGGAGTACGCCCGTGCCGCCGCCCCCGCCCGCGTCGGCCACATCGGCGAGAACCTGCTCGCGCCGACGCTCATCGCGCACGGCACCGCCGAGCAGAAGGCGCGTTTCCTGCCCGCGATCGCCCGCGGCGACGAGCTCTGGTGCCAGGGCTACAGCGAACCCGGCGCCGGATCCGATCTCGCCGGGATCAGGACCGCCGCGGTCCGGGACGGGGACACGTTCCGGATCGACGGGCAGAAGATCTGGACCTCACTCGCCCAGGAAGCCGACTGGTGCTTCGTACTGGTCCGGACCGAGCCCGGCTCGCGGCGCCACCACGGTCTCTCCTTCCTCCTCGTTCCCATGGACCAGCCGGGCCGCATCGACGTACGTCCCATCCGCCAGATGACCGGCACGAGCGAGTTCAACGAGGTCTTCTTCGACGGAGCCGAGGCCCGTGCCGAGCATCTCGTCGGCGGCGAGGGAAACGGCTGGCGCGTCGCGATGAGCCTGCTCGGCTTCGAGCGCGGGGTCTCCACACTGACCCAGCAGATCGGATTCGCCGAGGAGTTGGAGCGCGTGATCCGGCTGGCCCTGGAGAGCGGCGCCGCCGGCGACCCCGTGCTCGCGGACAGGCTCGTATGCCAGTGGGCCGAGCTGCGCACCATGCGCTTCAACGCCCTGCGCACGCTGGGCAGTTCGGAAGACCCCGCCGACCCCGGCGCCCCCAGCGTCGCCAAACTGCTCTGGGGCGGCTGGCACCAGCGTCTCGGCGAGCTCGCCATGGCCGTCCGGGGCGCCGCCGCGGCCATCGGCCCGTACGACTGGAGCCGTGAGCGCCCGTACGAACTCGACGCACTCCAGAACCTGTTCCTCTTCACCCGCGCCGACACGATCTACGGCGGCTCGGACGAAATCCAGCGCAACATCATCGCCGAGCGGGTGCTCGGCCTACCGAGGGAGCCCCGATGAGAGGCGTCGTCTTCGACGGCAAGCAGCCCCAGGTGGTCGACGATCTGGAGATACGGGACCCGGGGCCCGGCGAGGTGCTGGTCGCCGTCGCCGCCGCCGGACTGTGCCACAGCGATCTCTCCGTGATCGACGGCACGATCCCCTTCCCCGTGCCGGTCGTCCTCGGGCACGAGGGCGCGGGCGTGGTGGAGGCGGTCGGCGCGGGCGTCGGCCATGTCGTGCCCGGCGACCATGTCTCGCTCTCCACGCTCGCCAACTGCGGCGCCTGCGCGGACTGCGACCGCGGCCGTCCCACGATGTGCCGCAAGGCGATCGGCCGGCCGGGCCGGCCCTTCACGCGCGGTGGTGAACGCCTCTTCCAGTTCGCCTCCAACTCCGCCTTCGCGGAACGCACGATCGTCAAGGCCGTCCAGGCCGTGAAGATCCCCTCCGATCTGCCTCTGACCTCCGCCGCGCTGATCGGCTGCGGTGTCCTGACGGGCGTCGGAGCCGTACTGAACCGGGCGAAGGTCGACCGCGGCGACACCGTCGTCGTCATCGGGACGGGGGGCATAGGGCTGAACGTCATCCAGGGCGCCCGGATCGCGGGCGCCTCCGCGATTGTCGCGGTCGACTCCAATCCGGCGAAGGAGGCGGTCGCCCGGCAGTTCGGGGCGACCGACTTCCTGCCATCGGCCGACGGCGTGAGGGAGATCCTGCCGACCGGCGCCGACCATGTCTTCGAGTGCGTGGGGCACGTCGGCCTGATCCGGCAGGCGATCGAGCTGCTCGACCGGCGCGGGCAGGCGATCCTGCTGGGGATGCCGTCGGCGACGGCGGAGGCGACCTTCGTGCCCGCGGCGATGTTCCTGGACAAGTCCATCCTGGGCTGCCGTTACGGCTCCTCGCGCCCGCAGCACGACATCGCCCTGTACGCCGAGCTGTACGGGCAGGGCAGGCTGCTGCTGGACGAGCTGGTGACCGAGACGTATCCGGTCGAGGACTTCGCGAAGGCGGCGGACGACGCGCACCACGGGCGGGTGGCGCGCGGCGTGCTGACCTTCTGAGCCCTCCTCAGCCTTCAGCACCGGCGCGGAACGCGCGCCGGTACGCGGTCGGCGGGACCCCCAGCGCCGCCTGCAGATGCTGCCGCATCGACTGCGCCGTGCCGAAGCCCGCGTCCCGTGCCACCTGGTCGACGGAGAGATCCGTGGACTCCAGCAGATGCCGGGCCCGCTCCACGCGCTGCCGCGTCAGCCACTGCCCGGGGCTGATGCCCGCCTCCTCACGGAAGCGGCGCGTGAACGTCCGTACCGACATGGACTCCTGGTCGGCCATGTCGCGCAGCTGGATCGGCTCGTGCAGCCGGCTCAGCGCCCAGGCCCGGGCGCCGGTGGTGGTCGCCAACTGCGGTTCGGGGACGGGCCGGTGGATGTACTGGGCCTGCCCGCCGTCGCGGTGCGGCGGTACGACGGTGCGGCGCGCGACGTCGTTGGCGACGGCCGTGCCGTGGTCGCGCCGCACGATGTGCAGGCACAGATCGATGCCCGCGGCGACGCCCGCCGAGGTGAGGACGTCACCGTCGTCGATGAAGAGCACGTCGGCGTCGACCTTGACGGAGGGGAAGAGCCGCTGGAAGTGCTCGGCGGATGACCAGTGGGTGGTGGCGGGCCGCCCGTCGAGGTATCCGGCGGCGGCGAGGACGTAACCGCCGGTGCAGATGGAGACCATGCGGGTGCCGGGCCGGACGTACGCGAACGCGCCGGCGAGCTCTTCGGTGAGCCGGCCCTCCTCGTGGACGGGACCCAGTTCGTACGAGGCGGGGATGACGACGGTGTCCGCGGTGGCGAGGATCTCCGGGCCGTGCTCGACGTTGATGTCGAAGTCGGCCTCCGTACGGACGGGTCCCGGGCGCAGCGAGCAGGTGACGATCTCGTAGAGCGGATGGCCGTCCGCGCCCTTGGCGCGGCCGAAGATCCGGTGCGGGATGCCCAGCTCGAAGGGGAGCAGCCCGGTCAGGGCCAGCACGACAACCCGGTGCTTTCTGTGATCACCCATGGCCCGATCCTATCGGATACTGTCCCTCGGGCCACTCGATGGCGGGGATCCGCCCCCGGATGCTGAGTGACGTGAACGAGACAACCGCCCCGCACGGCAGCCCGCCCACCCTCCGTCGCTCTTCTCGCATTCACCGCGCGTGGTTCGTCGCCGTCGTCACCTTTGTGACGATCATCGGCGCCGCCGCCTTCGCGTCCCTGCCCGGTCTGCTGATCGAGCCGCTGCACAAGGAGTTCGACTGGTCGCGGGGCACGATCGGCTTCGCGGTCTCGGTCAATCTCGCGCTGTACGGGCTCACCGCGCCGTTCGCCGCGGCGCTGATGGACCGCTTCGGCATCCGCCGGGTGGTCGCCGTGGCCCTGTCGGTCATCGCGCTCGGCTCCGGGCTGACGGTCTTCATGACGACGGCCTGGCAGCTGGTCCTGTACTGGGGAATCCTGGTCGGCCTGGGCAGCGGCTCGATGGCGCTGGCCTTCGCCGCGACAGTCACCAACAGGTGGTTCGTGCGGCGGCGCGGTCTGGTCACCGGCATCCTCACCGCGGCCGGCGCCTCGGGCCAGCTGGTCTTCCTCCCCCTGCTCTCCTGGCTGGTCGAGCACCACGGCTGGCGCCCGGCCGCGATCACCGTCGCGCTCTCCGCGCTGGCGGTCGTCCCCTTCGTCTGGCTGCTGCTGCGCGACCACCCGGCGGACGTGGGGATCGCGGCGTACGGCGCGGACGGCTTCACGCCGAAGCCGGACCCGGTTCCCGGCGCGGCCCGCCGAGCGCTCAAGGTGCTGTTCCGGGCGGCCCGCACGGGGCCGTTCTGGCTGCTCGCGGGCACCTTCGCCATCTGCGGCGCATCAACCAACGGCCTGGTCAAAACCCACTTCGTGCCCGCGGCCCACGACCACGGCATGCCGATCACGGCGGCCGCGTCGCTGCTCGCGGTGATCGGTGTCTTCGATGTCGTCGGCACGATCGCCTCGGGCTGGTTCACCGACCGCTTCGAGGCCCGGCGGCTGCTGGCGGTCTACTACGCGCTGCGCGGCATCTCCCTGCTCTTCCTGCCGATGCTGCTGGCACCGTCCGTCCACCCGCCGATGCTCTTCTTCATCATCTTCTACGGCCTCGACTGGGTGGCGACGGTCCCGCCGACGATCGCCCTGTGCCGCGAGCACTACGGCGAGGACAGCGCGATCGTCTTCGGCTGGGTCCTGGCCTCCCACCAGGTGGGCGCGGCGGCGGTGGCCTTCGCGGGCGGCGTGGCGCGGGACGTGTTCGGCTCGTACGACGTGATCTGGTACGCCTCGGGCGCGCTGTGCGCGGCGGCGGCACTGATGGCCCTGGTCATCCGCCGCAGGCCGCTGGCTCCGCTGCCGGGCTCTCTTGTGAAGGGTGCGCCCGACCCGGTTGCCTGACGCTCACACCGGTGGCGAAACGGCTGCTCAGTTGCTCAGCTTGCGCGGTCCAGCGGCTCGAAGCCGACGGTTGAGCCGCAGTCCGAGCGCTGCGGCGAACCGCTCGAGCAGCGGCAGGGTCGGCATCGTCCCACCTGCCTCGAAGCGAGCCACGGCGGGCTGCTGAAGCCCGGCCTCCTGGGCGAGCTGGGCCTGGGTCATCCCAAGAGCCTCCCGGCGCTCACGCACAGCGCGGCCGACTTCGTAGCGGATCCGGGTCGCCTCGTACGCCTCCTGCGCTTCGGGGTGCGCGAGGGTCTCCTGCCTCAGCTCGGCCCAAGGCTCACTCTGCGGCGAACGAGACAAAGGCTTCCCATCCGGCCGTCGCGAAGGAGAGCGACGGCAATTCCCGGTTCTTCGAGTCACGGACGCGTACGGTGCCGTGTGCTGCGGCGACTTCGACGCAGTCCCCGCCGCCCGAGCCGCTGTAACTGCTCTTGAACCACCTCAGTTCGGCACCGTCGGCGCCAGTCTGCTCAGCACTCATAGTTCTCCTGCCACGCGCTCGATGAATCGCGCGGACTCGTCGACGTTCAGGGCTTGCGAGCGCAGCTTGCCATACCGCAGTCCGAACGAACTCACCCTGGCTGGGTCGCTGACCACGACACCAGTCTCCTGCGACTCGATGTAGCCAACTTGCCGATGCTCGAAGGTCTCCAACAACACCATCGGCCCGTTCAGCCCAGGATGGAATCCCCGAGCCGTCAACATCACCTGGATCTCCATGTTCCGCGGCTTTGCCTGCTGCAGCAGATGCTGAAGCTGCCCCTGCATCACCTCTACGCTTTCCAGCGGGTTCCGGAGCGCCGCCTCCCCGATGATGAAGCTCAGTTCCGCGACTGGTGTCCGAGTGAGGAGCTTCTGCCGGTTGAGCCGCGCCTCTACGTGCTGCTCGATCGTCTCCTCGCTCAGCTGCGGGGCAGTGCCCGGCGAACAACTCGCGCGCGTACGCCTCGGTCTGCAACAGACCCGGTACAAGCAGCGGGTCGTATGAGAACCGGCTCACCGCCTCGGTCTCGATGAGGGCGAAGTCCTGGAAGAACGCTGGGAGTTTCGCTCTGTCCACATCGTCCTGCAACGCCGCCAGTACCCCACCCGCCCTCAACACGGTCTCCGCCGCATCCGTGAACGCAGCCTTCGCCGGGCGCCGACCCTGCTCGATGGAGGCCACCTGCTCGTAGGAGTACCCCACCGCGTCGGCCAGCACCTGCTGTGTCAGGTTCGCCTTGTCTCGAAAGAGCTTGACCAACTTCCCGTAACCGACCCAGATCGGCGGCTTGTCGTCGTTCTCGTCCCGCTTCTTCTCCTGGCGGGCCATCATCCGCACCACATCCTCAACTAGGTGCCGAACCAACCGAAGTGGCGCCCGCAAGGTCACGTCTGTCGCCCCGTACAACCATGCCCCCGACCCGTACAGCCACCCCCGGTACGCCGATCCGCCCTGTTCAGGCTATCCACAGCAACGGCACGGTCACGCTATGAAGTCGAAAGTTGCCGCCCCCGACCATTCCCTCACCGTTCGTCTCAGCAGCACCCGCCGCGGCGCGCGCCTCGCCCGGCGGCTCGTCGTCGCCGAGCTGGATCAATGGGGGTTCTTTCCCGCGAGTCCCCTCGCTCAGGCCGCCGAGACCGTCATCGCGGAACTGGTCGCCAATGCGATCACCCATGGCCGCTCCCCGGGCCGGGACTTCGGCCTGTCGCTGACCCGCACCAGCGATGCGATCCGTATTGCCGTTTCGGACACCAGGCCCGAGCGGCTCCCGCCCGAGTGGGGAACCCTCACTGTGCCGCCCGCGGAGGTGGACAGCGGGCGTGGCCTGCTGCTGGTCGACGCGCTCGCCGTCCGCCGGGGCTGCGACGTACGCGACACGATCGTCAAGACGGTCTGGGCCGAGCTGGAGCTCCCGACAGGGATGACGGAAAACCACCCCTGTTCCGAGGGAAGAACTAGAGGGGGACCGTGAACAGCGCGCAGCGCATGTACGCACACATCAAGTTCAGGGAGAAGCTAGTTACATGGGGAGGCGTTCGAGAGTTTCTTCCATGACGTGATGTGCGCTCGCTACCCGGACTTCCTCGACGTACGCACCCACGGGAACCTCGGCGACCAAGGCTCCGACGGGCTCAGTCTGCACGCCCGCAAGCTCTACGCCTGCTATGCGCCGCGTAGTTTCGACGCTGCGAAGTTACGCAAGAAGTTCCACGACGACCTGAACTCCGCGCTCGCGCAACGTATGGGTCAGTTCGGCACGTTCGTCTTCGTTCACAACGATCTGCGCGGTGTTCATCCCGAGGTCGGCACGATGCTGATGGAGGCAGATCGGGCATCCCAGGGACGAGAGAAGATCGTCAAATTCTCGACCTTGTTGACCAACCTTGTGGTCTTTCATACGACGCTGGACGGCGCAGGCGGGGCCGTACACGTTCGCGGACGTTGCCCTGTCTGGCTGGCCGGGTCTGTCGTTTGAGTGACAGACCCGGCTGGCCCGTGACCTGCCGCCCGATCGTCCGCTCGGGTGCGTGCAGTCCCACACACGCCCAACCTTCGTCGGGTAGTGGGCCGTTGGCGGCTGTCATTGTTGGCGGTTGGGGGCGAGGGCGATCGCGGCGCGTACGCCGGGAGCGACGAGGGCGTGGAACAGGGCGTCGGCGCGGTCGGGGCTGTCGTCGTCGCTGCCGTGCTCGGCCCACCAGGCCATCGTGGCGAGAAAGGCTGCGACGACGAACTGGACGACGAGCTCGGTGGGCACGTCGGGGGCGGGGGCGGTGGGTGTCAGCGCCTTGAGCTCGTTGCGGACGAGGTCGGCCAGCAGGTGCTGCATCTCTCGGAGGACGGGCGCGCCGCTGGGCGAGCCGGTCAGGGCGCGTCCGAGTTGTCGCTGGTCCTGGACGTGGCGGAACATTTCCAGGCTGAAGCGGAACAGGCGCTCGGGGGCCCGGGAGCCGGGGTGCGGCTGTTCCAGGATGGCCCGCAGGTGGACGAAGCCGCTGCGCATCAGGTCCTGCC
>NZ_JAPEPT010000011.1 GCF_026339995.1 Streptomyces sp. NBC_01481
GCTTCAGCGCCTCGGCGATGATGTCCGCGACCTCGCGGAAGTCCTCGTCCGTGAAGCCGCGGGTGGCCAGCGCCGGGGTGCCGATCCGCAGACCCGAGGTGACCATGGGCGGCCGCGGGTCGTTCGGAATGGCGTTGCGGTTGACCGTGATGCCCACCTCGTGGAGGCGGTCCTCGGCCTGCTGGCCGTCCAGCTCGGAGTTGCGCAGGTCGACCAGGACCAGGTGCACGTCCGTGCCGCCGGACAGGACGGAGACGCCGTGCTCCTTGACGTCGTCCTGGACCAGACGGTCGGCGAGGATGCGGGCGCCGTCCAGCGTGCGCTGCTGGCGCTCCTTGAAGTCCTCGGAGGCCGCGATCTTGAAGGAGACCGCCTTCGCCGCGATGACGTGCTCCAGCGGGCCGCCCTGCTGACCCGGGAACACCGCGGAGTTGATCTTCTTGGCGAGCTCCTGCGTCGACAGGATCACACCGCCGCGCGGACCGCCGAGGGTCTTGTGCGTGGTGGTGGTGACGACATGCGCGTGCGGCACCGGGTTGGGGTGCAGTCCGGCGGCGACCAGACCCGCGAAGTGGGCCATGTCGACCATCAGATACGCGCCGACCTCGTCCGCGATGCGGCGGAAGGCGGCGAAGTCCAGCTGACGCGGGTACGCGGACCAGCCGGCCACGATCAGCTTCGGCTTGGACTCCTTGGCGAGCCGCTCGACCTCGGCCATGTCGACCTGACCGGTCTGCTCGTCGACGTGGTACGCGACCACGTTGTACAGCTTGCCGGAGAAGTTGATCTTCATGCCGTGGGTCAGGTGACCGCCGTGGGCGAGGTTCAGGCCCATGATCGTGTCGCCCGGCTTGAGCAGCGCGAACATCGCGGCCGCGTTCGCCTGGGCGCCCGAGTGCGGCTGCACGTTGGCGTGCTCGGCGCCGAAGAGGGCCTTGATGCGGTCGATGGCGATCTGCTCGACGACATCGACGTGCTCGCAGCCGCCGTAGTAGCGGCGTCCCGGGTAGCCCTCGGCGTACTTGTTGGTGAGGACGGAGCCCTGGGCCTCCATGACCGCGACCGGAGCGAAGTTCTCCGAGGCGATCATCTCGAGGGTGGACTGCTGGCGGTGGAGCTCGGCGTCGACGGCGGCGGCGACGTCCGGGTCCAGCTCGTGGAGAGGGGTGTTGAGAAGCGACATCAGGCGATCCCTACGGTCGTGGTCAGCCGGAGAACTCGGTGTACTCGTCGGCGGAGAGCAGATCCTTCGGCTCGTCCGCGACGCGCACCTTGAACAGCCAGCCACCCTCGAAGGGGGCGGAGTTCACCAGCGACGGGTCGTCCACGACGTCCTGGTTGGCCGCGACGATCTCACCGGTGACCGGGGAGTACAGGTCGCTGACGGACTTGGTCGACTCCAGCTCGCCGCAGGTCTCGCCCGCGGTCACCGTGTCACCGACCTCCGGGAGCTGTACGAACACCACGTCGCCGAGCGCGTTGGCCGCGTGCTCCGTGATGCCGACCGTCGACACGCCGTCCTCGGCGGCCGACAGCCACTCGTGCTCCTTGCTGTAGCGCAGCTGCTGGGGGTTGCTCATGGCCTGAATTCTCCTGTACGCGGGGGAGTGCTGGTGAACGGGAGGGGTGGTGCTGAAGGTCACTTCTGGCGCTTGTAGAACGGCAGCGCGACAACCTCGTACGGCTCATGCGTACCGCGGATGTCCACGCCGACGCCCTCGGTGCCCGGCGCGGCGTGCGCCGCGTCCACATAGGCGATGGCGATGGGCTTGCCCAGGGTCGGCGACGGTGCGCCCGAGGTGACCTCGCCGATCACCTCGCCGCCCGCGACGACGGACATACCGGCGCGCGGGACCCTGCGGCCCGTGGCGATCAGACCGACGAGCTTGCGCGGCGGGCTGGTCTCGGCGTGCTCGGCGGCGGCCTGCAGGGCCTCGCGGCCCACGAAGCGGCCGTCGTTGGTGGTCTTCTCGAACTTCACGACCCGCCCCAGACCCGCGTCGAAGGGAGTCAGGGCGGTCGTCAGCTCATGCCCGTACAGCGGCATGCCCGCCTCCAGGCGCAGCGTGTCGCGGCAGGAGAGCCCGCAGGGGATCAGACCGACCGGGGCACCGGCCTCGGTCAGCGCCTGCCAGAGCTTCTCGGCGTGCTGCGGCTCGACGAACAGCTCGAAGCCGTCCTCGCCGGTGTAGCCGGTGCGGGCGATCAGGGCGGGGACGCCCGCGACCGTGCCGGGCAGGCCCGCGTAGTACTTGAGCCCGTCGAGGTCGGCGTCGGTGAGCGACTTCAGGATGCCGGGGGACTCGGGGCCCTGGACGGCGATGAGGGCGTACGCGTCGCGGTCGTCGCGGACCTCGGCGTCGAAGCCCTGGGAGCGCTCCGTCAGCGCGTCGAGGACGATCTGCGCGTTGCCCGCGTTGGCGACGACCATGTACTCGCTCTCGCCGAGGCGGTACACGATCAGGTCGTCGACGATGCCGCCGTCCTGCCGGCAGATCATCGTGTAGCGGGCGCGGCCGACGCCGACGGAGCCGATGTTGCCGACCAGCGCGTAGTCGAGCAGATCGGCGGCCCGGGGACCGGTGACGGTGATCTCGCCCATGTGGGAGAGGTCGAAGAGTCCCGCCTTGGTGCGGACCGCGTTGTGCTCGTCGCGCTCACTGGCGTACCGCAGCGGCATGTCCCAGCCCGCGAAGTCGGTCATGGTCGCGCCGAGCGACCGGTGCAGGGCGTCGAGGGCAGTCAGACGGGGGGCGTTGCTCATAGATGTGGCTCCCAGGGCAGGCCGATGAGGACGATCCTCCCCATCTGTCATCGGAACCTGAGAGGTTCGTCGCAACCGTACGTACAGGTGGTTGCGACTTGCACCTTGGGTGGAGCCGCTCGACAGCGGCTCGCTTTTCAGATCTGCCTCATCACACGCGGTACGGGGCCTGAGAGATTCAAGGGAGGGACTTGCTCCTTCGGCGCCCGGCACACACAGTGGCCAGGACTCTCCCGCGTGGATTCAAGCGGCCTGTATGCAGTTGGCGCGCACATCATTGCACGCATCGCGGCGGAGTGGGGGCCCGGCTTCGCTGCAAAACGGTTGTACCGCATTACCGTTTCTTTACACTTCATGGGCAAGGGTGGGTGACCCGACATCGGGGAGAGTGATGACGTTGCAGAGGTCCGAGGCCTACGCGACGACCGCGGGGGTGCCGGCCCGGCCGGCTCTGCCCGCCCGGCGACTGCTCGGGGCGCCCGCGCCCGTGCTGCGTGACCTGAGGGACCGCTGCGGGCGCAGCCCGGGAAGCCTGGTCTTCGCCGCCGGTGACGTGGTGGTCGTCTCCGGCCTGCCCGGCAGCGGAAAGTCCACGCTGATCCGGCGCGCGGCGACCGGCCGCGGCATCGACTCGCAGGACACCCGTGACCGGTGGGACGCGCGGATGCCGCGGCTGCTGCCGTACGCCGTCTACCGCCCGCTCGTACGTCTCGCCCACTACGCCGGGCTGCGGCGCGCGCTGCGCTCCGGCGAGAGCGTCGTCGTGCACGACTGCGGCACCCAGGCCTGGGTGCTGCGCTGGCTGGCCCGCGAGGCGCGGCGCCGGGGGAGCGGGCTGCATCTGCTGCTGCTCGACGTGAGTCCGGCGGTTGCCCGCGCGGGCCAGCGTGAGCGCGGCCGCGGAGTCTCCGGATACGCCTTCGCCCGGCACCGGCGGGCGGTGGGCCGCCTGATCGCGGACGCGGAGGCGGGGCGGCTGCCGGTGGGCTGCGCGTCGGCGGTCCTGCTCGACCGGGATGCGGCGGGGGCGCTGGGGCGGGTGGGCTTCGAGTAGGCGGTGCCGCTGCGCGGGGCTGAAATGTGCGGCAGGGCCGCGCATTGAGCCCGTCCGGCGTTTGAGGACATGCGGCCGAAGGTCGCATACGGGGTCCGGGGCGAAGCCCCGTCGGGGGTCTGGCGCTCGCCCCCAGTTCGGGATGGGGGTACCTCCCACGGCCGCCAGGCCGTACGGGGAGGGCGGAGCCCCCGGGATAAGGCCCACCGCTCCGCGTTATCGTCGACGCGCAGACCGCACCACGCCCGGGGGAGAAGGACCGCACATGCACACACCCGAGCAGGCCCACCCGCATCCCTACGGCGGCTGGCCGGCCAACGAGCTCGAAGAGGTGCTCGCCGCGTCCCTGGGCAACGCCTCCGCCGGAGGACGTCTCGTCGAGGTGCTCGGCCGCAGTCAGGTCTGGGTGCCGCTGCCCAACGGCGGCGGCAACGACAGCCCGAATCTCGATCTGCCCACGATGGAGATCGAGGGCGCCGCCTACGTCCCGGTCTTCAGCTCCGAGCAGCAGTTCATAGCCTGCGTCGGCAGCCATTTGTCCTTCACCGTCGCCCCCGCCCGCGAGTTCGCCCGCGGACTGCCCCCGCAGCTCGGCATCGCCGTCAACCCGGGCGGCACCGTCGGCGCCCCACTGCCTCCGCCGGCCGTCGCCGAACTGTGCCGGGTCGGCCGCACGCCCCTGGACGGCCCCGCGAGCGGGGGCAGGGTGCGGCTGTTCGAGCCGGACTGGAAAGAGGAGCCGGTGGACTTCCTGGCCGCCGCGGCCGGCGAGTTCGAGTCCTCCGGTGTGGTCGTGAGCGCCCGGCGCGCGCTCGCCTCCGTCGAGGGCGAGCCGCCGGCCCTTTTCATCGGTGTCCAGGTCTCTTCCTGGGAGGCCGCGGAGCGCAATGCCCCGATGGACGCCCTCGGCCGGGCACTGGGCCGGGTCCAGGTGCCCTGGCCCGTCAATCTCGTACTTCTGGATGTCGCGCAGGACCCGGTCGGACAGTGGATGCTTGAGCGGGTGCGGCCCTTCTACCAACGACAGCACGCGTAGTCGTCAAGTGGGTGTCAGGACTGCCGTTTAAGCTGGACCGGTCGATCGAAGAGGGGCGGAACCCAGGGTGAGTGCGTCAGGCACCGCGGCGGCGGGGCAGGTCGAGCACATGCTGCGCCAGGTGACACCCGGACGCTATGACGCGTACGAGGCGCTGCTGCAGGCCATCGCCGACCCGGCGGGCAGCAGGCTCTGGATGCTGCTCTGGCACGGCCAGGCAGGCTCGCCCGACGCCCAGTACGGGAACATGGAGGTCGACGGCGTCGGCTACGCGCCATGCGTGACCTCCGCCCAGGAGCTCTCCGCCTCCGGCTGGAACCGCGCGCACGAAGTTATCAGCGGCCCGGACATCGCCCGCGCCCTGTATCCCGAGCGCTGGGGTATCTGGCTCAACCCGCACGCCCCGGGCGGCGGCGTCGGCATCCCCTGGCTCGATCTCCGCCGGATCGCCACCGGCCTCGACCGGATGCCCGCGGGCCCCCTGCGGCTGTCCGAACCGGCCATCGAGATCCCGCAGTTCTATGCCCTGCTCTCGCAGAACGCCCACCGCACACCCGCGATCCGCTCCCTGCGCCGCGCCTGGGTGCAGCCCGCGCTCGGTGCTCCGTATCTTGCCATCGGGCTCGATCTGTACGACACAAGCAGGCAGTCCGTGGACACGGTGCGGGCGATGATGCAGCAGTCGATCGCCGCGGTCCCGGAGGGGCTGCCGGTCTCCACAGTCGCGATGTCCGACGAGTACGACCCGGTGACGATGTGGCTGCGGGCCAATGCCCGCCCCTTCTACGACCGTGACGCTCACGGCAGCGCGCCTGCCGGCGGCGGCTACGGCTACCCCCCGCCCCACGGCCGCTGAGCCGAGGGCGATTTCGCCCCGTTTGCGACATGGTCGGTCGTATTTCCATGCTGCGTACCGGTGTTCAGGGTGGATGGTGCGTGCTCGAGACTTCAAACGCCTTGCTTTTGAATGGGTCGCCATTGTCCGCATGGTGACGTCTCGCTCAACTATCAACTCATATGCGGTGGATGACGGTCTCCGCTCAGTCAGCGCCGCCGTCCGTATAACGGAACACACCTCCCCTCATCACGTTTGAGCAAACATTCCCCGGGGGGTCTGGCGGGTGATCGCGAGAGCGTTGAAGACTCCCGGCAGACGCGGGGCGTCGGACATGTGTGCAGTTGAGTTCAATGGCTCACAGCGCCCCAACCCGACAGAACCACCCGCACCACTGGTAATACGGCAGCCAGACGATCGCACCGTCGACCCGGTGCGGGAGTCAGCGCACCGTCGGCAACCGCCGACACGGGCTAGCACGAGGGACGATGACCGCACCCATTGAGACCACTGGATCGCAGACCGACGTTGCGCCCGAGGCTGTGCTGAAGGGCGTCGAGTCCAAGCAGATCGAGGGCCGTTCGCTCGGGCAGATCGCCTGGACACGCTTCAAGCGCGACAAGGTGGCCGTCGTAGGCGGCATCGTCGTGGTGCTGCTGATCCTGATCGCAGCGCTCTCGAGACCGATCCAGTCGATGCTCGGGCTCGACCCGAACCAGTTCCACCAGGACCTCATCGACCCGAACACCACCCTTCCCAAGGGCGACTTCGGCGGAATGAGCTGGGACCACCCGCTGGGTGTGGAGCCGAAGTTCGGCCGCGACATCCTCGCCCGCATCCTCGAGGGCTCCTGGGTGTCCCTGGTGGTGGCCTTCGGCGCCACGGTCCTCTCCAACGCCATCGGCACCATCCTCGGTGTCGTCGCCGGCTACTACGGCGGGCGGGTCGACGCGGTGATCAGCCGTCTGATGGACACGTTCCTGGCGTTCCCGCTGCTGCTGTTCGCCATCGCCATCTCCGCCACACTGCAGGGCGGCGCCTTCGGCCTCGAAGGCCTGCCGCTGCACATCCTCGTACTGATCTTCGTCATCGGCTTCTTCAACTGGCCCTACATGGGCCGGATCGTCCGGGGCCAGGCGCTGGCGCTGCGTGAGCGGGAGTTCGTGGACGCCGCGCGCGGGATGGGGGCCCGCGGTCCGTACATCCTCTTCAAGGAACTGCTGCCCAACCTGGTCGCGCCGATCATCGTCTACTCGACGCTGCTCATCCCGACCAACATCATCTTCGAGGCTTCGCTCAGCTTCCTCGGCGTCGGGATCCAGCCGCCGCAGGCTTCCTGGGGCGGAATGCTCGATCAGGCAAAGGACTTCTTCGAGGTCGACCCGCAGTACATGGTCGTGCCCGGCCTTGCCATCTTCGTCACCGTGCTGGCGTTCAACCTGCTCGGTGACGGCCTCCGGGATGCCCTCGACCCACGCAGCCGCTGATGTCTGCCGGGCTGAGTCCCAACCAAGTTTCCGACAACGAAGGGGAACCGACCATCATGCGAAGGTCAGCAGTGGCCGCAGTCGCGGTCATCAGCAGCGCGAGCCTCATGCTTGCGGGCTGCAGTAAGGCCGAGGACAAGGACGGTGGCAACGGCAAGGCCGCCGGTGCCAACGCCGCCACCAAGGGCATGGTCAACGTGTCCGACAAGAAGGGCGGCACGGTCACCTACGCGATGGCCGACGCCCCGGAGTCCTTCGACCCCGGTAACACGTACTACGCCTTCATCTACAACTTCAGCCGGCTGTACGCCCGCCCGCTGATGACGTTCAAGCCCGCTGCGGGCGAGGCGGGCAACGAGCTCGTCCCCGACCTGGCCGAGGGCAAGGGCACGCCGTCCGAGGGCGGCAAGACCTGGACGTACAAGATCCGTGCGGGCGTCAAGTACGACGACGGCACCGTGGTGACCTCGAAGGACGTCAAGTACGCCGTCGAGCGCTCCAACTTCGCGCGTGACGTGCTCTCCCTCGGTCCGAACTACTTCCAGTCGCTGCTGGCCGACCCGGCCAAGTACAAGGGTCCGTACAAGGACAAGAGCGACAAGGGCCTCGCGTCCATCGAGACCCCGGACGACACCACCGTCGTCTTCAAGCTCAACAAGCCGTTCGCGGACTTCGACTACCTGGTCAGCGCCCCGCAGACCGCCCCGGTGCCGAAGGCCAAGGACAAGGGCGTGGACTACACCAAGTCCGTCGTCTCCTCCGGCTCCTACAAGTTCGAGAGCTACCAGGAGGGCAAGCAGGTCACCCTGGTCCGCAACCCGAACTGGGACGCCAAGACCGACCCGCTGCGCAAGCAGTACCCGGACAAGATCGTCCTGAACCTGAAGGTCTCGCAGTCGACCATCGACAAGGACCTGCTGGCCGGCACCATCCACGCCGACCTGGCCGGCCGCGGTGTCGACACCCAGACCCAGGCCCAGGTGCTCGGCAAGCCCGACCTGAAGGCGAGCACCGACAACACCGCCGGTGGCCGTCTCGTCTACACGGCGATCAACACCAAGGTCGCGCCGTTCAACAACGTCGAGTGCCGCAAGGCCGTGCAGTACGCCATCGACAAGGTCTCCGTGCAGACCGCGATGGGCGGCTCGATCCGTGGTGACGTCGCCAGCACCGTGCTGCCGACCGACGTCAAGGGCTACGCGAAGGCCGACACCTACCCCACCCCCGGTGGCAAGGGCGACGTCGCCAAGGCCAAGGAGCACCTGAAGGCCTGCGGCCAGGAGAAGGGCTTCAAGACCGTCATCTCCGCCCGTAGTGACCGCCAGAGCGAGGTCGACTCGGCCACCGCGATCGTCGAGGCCCTGAAGAAGGTCGGCATCGACGCGAGCATCAAGCAGTACCCGTCGAGCAAGTACTTCTCCGACTACGCGGGCGTCCCGGCGTTCACGAAGAAGGAGGGCGTCGGCCTCATCATGATGCAGTGGGGCTCCGACTGGCCGACCGGCTACGGCTTCCTGCAGCAGATCGTGCACGGCAAGGCCATCGGCGCCTCCGGTAACACGAACCTCTCCGAGCTGAACGACCCGGCGGTCAACAAGCTCCTTGACGACGCCATCGCGAACACCGACGAGGCGGCCCGTAACAAGGCCTACACCGAGGTGGACAAGAAGGTCATGGAGCAGGCGGTCATCGTCCCGCTGTCCTACTTCAAGGTCCTGCTGTACCGCTCGCCGAACGCCACCAACCTGGTGTCCACGGCTGCCTTCAGCGGTCAGTACGACTACCTCAACATCGGCACCACGAAGTAGCAGCCCCGGAAGGCAGGTGAAGGCATTGGTGCCCGCGGGCTTCGCCGCCCGCGGGCACCGGCGCCGGTCCCCGTGATCTCGTACATCCTCCGCCGGATAATCGCAGCAGTGATCCTGCTGCTGGTTGTCACCGCGGTCACCTTCGGTATCTTCTTCGTGCTGCCGAAGCTGGCCGGCCAGACCGTCGATCAGCTTGCCCAGCAGTACATCGGCAAGAACCCCACGCCCGAGGACATTGCGGCGGTCAAGCAGAACCTTGGTCTGGACCAGCCCATCTATATCCAGTACTGGGACTTCATCAAGGGGATCGTCGTCGGCGCCGACTATGACCTCGGCCCCACAACGGCGCACTGCAACGCGCCTTGCTTCGGCTACTCCTTCAAGGACCACGTCGAGGTCTGGCCCCAGCTGATGGACCGGCTGCCGGTCACCATCTCGCTGGCCGCCGGAGCGGCCGTGATCTGGCTGCTCTCGGGCGTCACCGCAGGTGTCATCTCCGCGCTCAAGCCCGGATCGATCTTCGACCGCGCCGCCATGGGCATCTCGCTCGCCGGCGTGTCGCTCCCCATGTTCTTCACCGGCCAGCTCGCCCTGCTGCTCTTCAGCTACAAGCTGGAGATCTTCGGCAGGACCTATGTGCCGTTCACCGAGAACCCGGCTCAATGGGCCAACACCCTGTTCCTCCCCTGGTGTTCGCTCGCGCTGCTCTACTCCGCGATCTACGCCCGGCTCACCCGCTCGGGGATGCTGGAGACGATGAACGAGGACTTCATCCGCACCGCGCGTGCCAAGGGCCTGCGTGAGCGCAACGTGATCGCCCGGCACGGGCTGCGCGCCGCGCTCACCCCGATCATCACGGTCTTCGGCATGGACCTCGGTCTGCTGCTCGGCGGTGCGCTGATCACCGAGTCCGTGTTCTCGCTGCACGGCATCGGCGAATACGCCGTCCAGGGGATCACGGCCAACGACCTGCCGCCGATCCTCGGCGTCACCCTCGTGGCCGCGTTCTTCGTCGTGATCTGCAATCTCCTGGTGGACCTGCTGTACGCCGCCGTCGACCCGCGCGTGAGGCTCTCGTGACCGAACTGACCAAGACCGGTGCCGCCGTGGGCGAGCCGGTGCGGTCCGGGGACTCGCCCGCCCCGGACGCCTTCCTCGAAGTACGCGACCTCAAAGTGCACTTCCCGACCGACGACGGCCTGGTCAAGTCCGTCGACGGGCTCAGCTTCCAGCTGGAGAAGGGCAAGACGCTCGGGATCGTCGGCGAGTCGGGATCCGGCAAGTCCGTGACCTCGCTCGCCGTGATGGGCCTGCACAGCCAGGGGCCCCGCGGCAAGAACGTGAGGATGTCCGGCGAGATCTGGCTCGGCGGCAAGGAGCTCGTCGCCGCCGACCCGGACGAGGTGCGCCGGATGCGCGGCCAGGAGATGGCGATGATCTTCCAGGATCCGCTGTCCGCGATGCACCCGTACTACACGGTCGGCGCCCAGATCGTCGAGGCGTACCGCGTCCACAACGACGTGAGCAAGAAGATCGCCCGCAAGCGTGCGATCGAACTGCTCGACCGGGTCGGCATCCCCGAGCCCAGCAAGCGCGTGGACAGCTATCCGCACGAGTTCTCCGGCGGTATGCGCCAGCGCGCGATGATCGCGATGGCTCTGGTCAACAACCCCGAGCTGCTCATCGCGGACGAGCCGACCACCGCCCTGGACGTCACCGTCCAGGCGCAGATCCTGGACCTGATCCGGGATCTGCAGAAGGAGTTCGGCTCCGCGGTCATCATCATCACCCACGACCTGGGCGTCGTCGCCGAGATCGCCGACGACATCCTGGTGATGTACGCGGGCCGGTGCATCGAGCGCGGTCCCGTCGACGACATCTTCTACGCTCCGCAGCACCCGTACACCTGGGGTCTGCTGGGTTCGATGCCGCGCATCGACCGGGAACAGACCGAGCGCCTCATCCCGGTCAGGGGCGCGCCGCCCAGCCTCATCAACGTCCCCTCCGGCTGCGCCTTCAACCCGCGCTGCCCGTACGCGGATGTGCCCAAGGGCGGGATCACCCGCACCGAGCGCCCGGACCTCCGCGAGGTCGGCAGCCGGCACTACTCCGCCTGCCACATGTCGCAGGAGGATCGCACGCGGATCTGGACCGAAGAGATTGCGCCGAAGCTGTGACCGATACGAAGAAGACCGCTGACGACGTCTCCCTCCCGGAGCAGGCCACCGGGTCGCCCGAGCCGCTGCTCAAGGTCCAGGGCCTGGTCAAGCACTTCCCCATCAAAAAGGGGCTGCTGCAGCGACAGGTCGGCGCCGTGAAGGCCGTCGACGGAATCGACTTCGACGTACGCCGCGGGGAGACCCTCGGCGTCGTGGGCGAATCGGGCTGCGGCAAGTCGACGATGGGCCGGTTGATCACCCGGCTGCTGGAACCGACGGGCGGCAAGGTCGAGTTCGACGGCACGGACATTACGCACCTCGGCACTGGCGGAATGCGGCCGCTGCGCCGCGACGTGCAGATGATCTTCCAGGACCCGTACGGCTCGCTCAACCCGCGTCACACGGTCGGCTCGATCGTCAGCGCGCCGTTCCGGCTCCAGGGCGTCGAGCCCGAGGGCGGCATCAAGAAGGAGGTCCAGCACCTCCTTGAGCTGGTGGGCCTCAGCCCCGAGCACTACAACCGCTACCCGCACGAGTTC
>NZ_JAPEPT010000009.1 GCF_026339995.1 Streptomyces sp. NBC_01481
GCGGCGGGAAAAGCATCGCCACCGGGCCGCGCAGTTCTGGATGCGCAGCTCGCTCTGCGCGGCGCTCAAGAACGGTGCGCCGTCTCGAAACCGGTGTGGCTCAACTCCAGCGAACAGCCGAAGTGGGCACTCCTCGCCCGCCGTGACCGAGCAGATCGCGGCGCCCAACACCCCTGTGCCGCGTCGAGTTCCGCGCTTCGCCACGCCCTCGTTGATGAGTTGAAGCCGTGGACCACTTCGAGCCCACCGCCGGTGAGCGGCAGCGACCACCATCTCCAGGACGCCGCCCTCGGCTGAAGGCGCGCCTCACCCTGCTGAAAGCCGCTTCCCTCAAGGCAAGGATAGCGGGGCGACATCGCTGAATGGGCGACGTCCATCTACGGGCGAAGTCGGCGATCTTCCAAGCGAGCGCTTCATCAGGCAGGTCAGTGAGCGAGGTCGTCGTTCCAGAAGTAGTTGACCATTCCATGTATTGCCGCAGGCAGCGGCGACTGGGCGAAGAAGCAGAGTGGACATGGGCAGCTTGGGGCGATCGCGGGCGCGCTTCTCGGCGCCCAGTGACGACGCAGGCCAGCGCCGTCGATCTCCAGGCAGTTGTCGAAGAACTGAAGAGCGGCTCGCTGATCAGCGCGAGGTCGCCTGCCATGCGGTCAGCGGCCGTTCAACGACGGGGTTCTACCGGACTGGCGCCGTTTGCCAGGCCAGGGCGACATTGAATCGATCGCGGGCTGGCGCGCCCTCGATGCACCTGGCGCCGACATGCCATTCCTCGTCCGCGAGCACCAGCAACCCGAAGAGCCGCACGATCCTGCGCAGGGCGACTGGACGGCGTCCTTCTTGAGCCGGCACCGCGGGACCGCCGGGCGACCCCGCTCGCTATCCGGTCATGACCGCCCCGGCGAGGGCAAGTCTGGTAACTGAAACGCCTGCCGTATGGCAGCGCGCCAGAAGAAGGTCACGTCGCGCCGGCGGCCTTCGCGATCGGCCTCGACAATCTTACCATCGTGTACGAGGCGAAGCCGACTTCCCGGGCGTCCCCGCAATCATGAAGCGCGGTAGGGATGGCCGGCGAGCCGGGGTCTTGGATTCGGGGTGTTCGCGAAGGCCGTCATCCGTCCTGCAAGCTATCGCACCGTCCTTGAGAGCTCGCGGGGAAGGCCATCGGCCAGGTGATCGGCTACCCGATGAAGCTACCGACGGGACTGCGGCGGAGGAGCTGCGATGCGTGACCTGGGTGGAGCTTATCGAGCTGGTACATGAGCGCACCGAACGTGCACGCGGACCGGGAAGAAGGTGATCGAAGGGCCGCCGCCTCTACGCGCCGACTGGGCGAGCGCATCGAACGCACGCTGCCGCGTCGCGGCCGGTGTGCGACCGGGCGACTGGTCTCGCATCGAGCCCCCAACACCCTCGACTGGATCGTCCTGGCGCTCAACAGGCGACGGCAGGGCGATGCTGGTCTACAACACCCTGAGCTGTACGCCCGTACTCGCGCAGCCGCGCCGGATATCTTCGATCACCGGCACTACCAGCACTCGTCACTTCCTGCAGCGCGCAGATGGACGCGCATCTGGAGCAGGTGGTGGTCCTCGCCGACCTTGCCCGGGCTTCCTGCGCACCTGGAAGAACTCCCTGGCGGGCGGCGACGGCGTGCAGCGCGGACGTACACCAGGCCGATCGATCTGGCCCCTCCGACATCATCTACCTCGGGCACCGGCCGCCCCAAGGGCATCACCATGCGTTACCAAAGCAACACGACGATGATAGACGAGCTCTCGCCGGACTGCGGGGTGACCTTCTCCTGGTCATCGGAACCCATCACCACTGCTGAGGATGCCGAACAGGGCATCATCGCCTGGCATCGCTGACCTGGCGCGCGTGGATGCTGCACCAGCCCGTCTTCAACGTCGACCTGGTACTCCAGCCGCTTGTCGTCGAGCGCATCTCGAACTGCTGCCGGGACCGCGGCGCTGCTGGTCCTGCTCGATGCATCCGGCTGCCGTCCGGCGATCTGACGCGCTCGACAGTGCCGATGTCCGCAGGTGTGCGGCGGTCGTGCCGCTCAGCTCGTCGACGGCTGCTGATGAACTGCATCGGCCACCGTCGCGCTGGCCTCTCGGGCGGCGGCATCGTCGCCGTACCGCCGGCGGCCTCCAGGACATCGCGACACCTGGGCCAGGGCGATCTCCCGGCACCTGAGATCCACTCGGCGACACCAGCGAGCCGGCAGGAGATGCCGCCTTCTGCGCCGGCCTGGCGTAGTACAGGGCTACTTCGAGGACCCGGACGAGACGGCGAAGGCGATCACGAGGAGACGGCTGGCACGGACAGGGGATGACCAGGGTGCTGGACCAGGGCGGCAATCTGGATCACCACCGCGACCGGATCGGTTATGTTCGTCGGCGGCTTCCGCGCGGCACCGGCGAGTCGAGCGCTTCCTCGGCGCACCACCCCGGACATCGCGGACATCAACGGTGATCAGCACCTGGTGCCGAAGCTGACGAGGTGGGCAAGGCGTACGTTGCAACAGGGCGGCGCAGGCGGCGGCAGACGGCCCTGATCTCGCGGCATCAGTTCGCGCAGGTAGACCAGGTTGCAGGGCGTTGAAGTTCGTAGAGGGCCTGCGCGGAGCAGGCGGGAAGGTCGAAGACGGAGCTCAGGGCGCGTTGAAGGCGCGGCGCCGGACGCGTCGTGAACCCGATCACTCGAGGACGAGATGAAGTACAGGGCTTGCCGTTCTCCAGCGGGCTGCAGCTTCCTCTGGGCGCGGGTCATCTCGGGCACGGCCGCTTCGGCGATCACCAGGCGAGGTGAGGCGCAGATGTTCTTCGCGGGGTTCCATGTCGTCGACCACGGCGCTGCGCTGCATGTCGGTGAGGTTGTGCCGGGTCGTACCCGAGAAGTACTTCGGCGGCGCGGCGGACCCTGGATGGCCCATGGCGGCCCATCAGCGTAGTCGGGGTCCTCGCTTCTCCAGGAAGCAGCTTGCGTCCTCGTATGCGGCATGTCGATGATCACCCCGGGTCGCCTTCGACTTCACCTTCATGACGTAGTTCCTGCGACCCATCGGGTGGGAGGCGGCGTCCGCGCGGCCCTGATGAGCTCCTTGTTGCCGGAGATGCTCTGTCGCGGCGGCCGTCAGGTTGGAGGGCAACCAAGGCCATTGCCCTGGCCGCTTCAACCCCGTCGGCGTTCCTGTGCATGAGCCGTCTCGGAATCCGACGTTGCGCCGATGGTTGGGATCGGAATCAATGCCCAGGGCCTGATCTGGCGGCTGGACGTTCGGTTCTCGCTCGCCTCGCCTCGAGCACGGCGGTCGAGGTCATCTCCAGGGCTGTCCAGGGTCAGGATGGTTCTTCCTGGTAGTCGATCATCGACTGGCTGCCGCGCGCCGCCGGTCTCGGCGTTGCTCTCCTCGCTTCGGACTGAGCAGAGGGCGTCGCCGTAGTAGAAGCGCCGGTCTGGTTGTAGTAGCGCTCGAGCACCTCTTCCGGATCGATCACGTCGACGGTCAGCTCGGCGAGGAATTCCAGCACTCCGGTCGTGTCGCGCGGTCATCCCTGCTGCAGGGGCTCCTGCGGCTCGCGCGGTGGGGTGATCGTCGGCCTCGCGTGGCCATGACCTCGGTTTCCTCGGTGCTCTTGCCGTTCTTGTAGTCACCCCCTCTCCCACTCGACTTTGGTCGCCTTCAAGGCTGCGGTTGACTCGATCAGGGTCGTGGAGGAGGCGCCTGAACTCGGCGGCGTTGCGGTCGACCAGGTCAGGTTGGCGTCCTCGAGGAATTCGACGTCCACGAACGGTAGAGCGTATCGGCGCCGCGACAGCAGCCAGGCCGCCGCACCTGCTCGGCGAGGATGACGACCGCCGCGAATACGGGGACCTTGACGCCGATGTTCCTGGGACAGGTCCATTCTTGTCCTTGGCAGAGGCCGGAACAGAAGGACGACCGACACGGCGCGGTCGGATGGGCATGACGTGGAACCGATCGGCGTGGCCACTGTACCACACGGGCGAGGACAGGCCGAAAAGGGCCTGGAGCAGCCATGGGGCTTGTGACCCTGGACCGCCTTCCCCACCTGCCGGCGCGTTGCACGCCCGCTGAACGCCCGCGTCCACGGCCAAGGCCGGGACGGACAATACCAGGCCGGCCATCCCTGCTCCTGGCACTTCCTGGCGACGACGCCGGTGGCGCCAGCGGGCGGAAGTGCACCACCTCGGCGCTGGCCATGCGATTGCTGATCGGCTACGACCAGTACTCGCGAGCAGCCGGCCCGGCGCGATTCAGCAGGGCGAGATGTCTCCGCCAGGGCGCCCGACTGGTGGCGACCGGTGGTGACCTTCGGTCTCGCCGAAGAAGTACGTGGGCTTCGCGCGCAACTTCGACGGCGTGGGACGAGCGCGCGACCTGGCAAGGAGCAGGACTGCACAACGTCACCCGCGCCTGACCTCGAGAAGACGCGAAGGCATCATCAGTCACATGGGAGAGCGCGGGCCTCCTCGGCGAGGTCGGCGCAGGTCGGCCACCGATCGGCGCCTCCGCCTGGGCGAAGCGAGCAATCCGCAGGCCCCACGTGACCCACCCGCAGTCCTGGTGGGCGGGGTGGTTGGGACGTCCGGGCGCCTGCGCCGGGAAGTTCGCGCTACAGGCAGCACTCCGGCGACGTGGCCTACGGCGGTGCTGGTACCTGGTCGCCAGGTCGTCGGGTCACCAGTTCGACGTCGCCACATACCGCCACCAGGCGCGGCCGCTGGGCGCCGGCTGTGCAGGGAAGACCAGCTCCGCCAACCGCCGGCATGGTATCGTGGGCGTCCTCCAGGGTGATCTCGCGGTCGGCGGTCAGGATCGATCTCCACGCGCCGCCAGCTGTTCACGGATCGCCACGCTGGCAGGCGGGAACACCGTTTCCGGTGAGGAGATACGGTGCAGCTTGCTTTTCGCCGTTGGCGTCCCACCGACGTCGCCGTGCCGGAGGATGGCCCTGCCCTCGGAGGATCGCCTTGTCCATCCGGGATCTTCTTTCGAGGTCAGGTTGTCGAACTGGGGCGGGATGGTCGCGAGGTGGGTCGGTGGCCCCCCGAAGGTATATACCGTCTCGGTGCGCTCGCTGTCCAGGGTTGATACGGTCACCTCGGCCAGGCGGTGCGGCCAGGAAATGTCCATGCCTCGATCTCCTTGACCTCGACAACGTCCAGGTACAGGGTTGGCTGTGTTCATGAAGGTTCGGATGGCCTGAGCACCTGCCCAGCGCCCCGGCGTGCGCTCGAACTGGCGTCCTCCATGCCGGCTCAGCTCGTCCTTCTCGATCGGCCTCGAAGATGTCGTCGGTCTCCTGCTGCCGAGCTTGTTCCCGCCGGCGGCCTGCTGCGCTCCACTTGCGGTGTGTCGACCCAGGGTGATGTATCCGGCCTTGATTTCCAGGAAGTGCCTGCACCGGCGGCCAGCCTCGCCGAACGAACGTCGGCCTGAGCCACAGTGTCGGCGTGCTGGAAGTGATCGAGGCGATGTAGTCCATGCACCCGAGAGCGGCTTCATCTACCGATGAGGCAAGCTTTGCGAGCTGTGCTTCAGGACTACCAGGAGCACTCGGTGCCGCACAGCCAGCGGACCTGCCGTCATCGAACGCGCGACGCCGAAGGTGCCACGCGGCGATCACGCCGCGCTGCCCCCTTGGCCCGCCGGCCGGCCGCTGGAATAGCGGCAGGGCCGGACCTTCGCTTCCAGGCGACCAGGGCCGGTCAGGCGGTGGATGGATCACCAGCCGTAGGCGATGAACGGTAGTTCATCCAGCTTCGCGCCGCCAGCCGAGGTCCGGAAGCAGATCCGTTGCTTCGCCCGGCAGCGCAATCGCCGCCTCCATGCGGGCCAGTGGCGCGCCGATCAGCAGGTGGACCCCGGTGCCGAAGGCGAAGGTGGTCGTCCGCGCATGCCGCATCGAGCTCAGTGGAGTCGTCCTCGTAGCCGCGACGGGTCGTACCGCGGCACCTTGCCGTCCAGTGACGATCGCGTCCCCGCCGGGATCGTCACGCCCTCGTCGTGATGTCGGTGACAGCCGATCTGCGCAGCAGACCAGGCGGGAAGGTGGTTGCGGCACCTCGTCGATGCGCGATGTTGATCAAGCGTACAGCGGCCGAGCTGATCAGGATGCGTCGGCAGCACGACGACCACGTTGCCGATGGTTGAGCTCGTCGTCGAAACTGCTCGATGACCCAGCAGCAGCTTGTCCAGAGCAGTTCACTCTAGGCCGGGTCCGCTGCTCGTCGCGGACCTTGATGAGCTCGGTGGTCATGTCGTCCTTGCTCGCTCTTGCGCGATAGGCCGGCCAGCACCTTGCCGATCGCCCTGGACGAATGCTCCATTGCTCGAGGAGCAGGTCGGTGTCCACGTAGTAGGTATCGGCCAGGCCGGTGTCATCGACCAGTCGTCCAGGACGCCGAAGAGTTCACCAGATCATCCACATCAGCTGGCGGGGATGAACGAATCCGGCGCGCACGTCGACCACCGTTTCCTTGGGCGCCCTCGCTACCAGGCCTTCCAGGCTCGGCGGTGATCTCCTCGGCAGGCGTACCGTCGTCCTCGCTTGTGGGCGAAGTCGGCGTAGACGCGACGAAGCTTGCTGGCGCTCGGCGATCAGGGCTTGTCGTGGGCATGTCCACGCCCACCCAACCCGGATCAGCGGAGGTGTTCGCCGATCTCGGGAAGAGTGACTTCGGCCAGCACGGGGTCTGCTTGTCCAGGGCCGAGGATCCGCGGGTCTTGGTGTCGTATCCGGTGGTGCCCAGGCGGGGATGCCGCCAGGGCGTTCGGCCGGGCTGCAGGGCCCAGTGCACAGCAGGCGCTCTCCGCGGGGATGTCGGCGCCGAACAGGTCCAGGCCGCGGGGGTGGTTGCCTGGTCATGTGCTCGATCTCGGCTGGTCGGGGACACGGGGGTGAAGCTGACGGGCAGGGCTTCCCAGGCGACCGGTGGAAGAGGGGCGGGCGCCGAATTGCCGAGCGCGGGGGGTGATGGGCTCAGGTCAGGGGCGTGGTGGGCTCGATGGCTGGTACGGCGATCCGCAGCGAAGTGTGCTGTTTGACGGGACGACCGTGTTCGCCAACGGACCACGACGGTGCGGGGGCGTGGGGGTGCGGAGGGCGCCGTCGAACTCCTTGTCCGCGAAGTGGCCAGGCGCACCAGGAAGACGACGACGGGTTACCCTTGCACCGCCGGTGACTCGGGGATGACGCGCGAAGTGGATGCCGTAGTTGAGCAGCGCGGGTCTCGTAGCGCACCTCGGCGACGGCGTCCGCGGCCAGGCGAGGCCGCCGAGGTGAGGAAGTCCAGGTAGTGAGCCCGGTTGCCGAGGATGCGGTTGAGGCGGTCCCGGAGACGAAAGCCATGGTAGTCGAGCTCTCGGCCCCGCCCTGGTGGAGACCTGCCAGGTGACCTCCTCGAGGGTGAGGTCGAGGGTGGTCGAGCAGCAGGCTGGTCGAGGTCGTCACCGCGCTCGGCATTTCTTGGCCGGCGATGAGTTCGAGCATGTCGTACTCGAGCTCGCCCTCTGCGGACTATCGCCGCCTGCTCATCTGCACGGCCAGCGTCGTTCGAGGGCGTCGCTCTTGTCGAGGCTGAAGTTGTTGAAGACCGGCGTAGCCTCCTTGGGCAGGCAGGAAGTCGGCGACGAGATCAGCGCGGCGCAGGCCGAACCGGGAGACGAGGATGTCGACCTTGCCGTTCCGCTCGCGCAGATGGTACTGACTCCACCAGGTCGAGCGTCAAGGAGAGCGTCGGCGGTAGCGGATGTGCGCATCGCCGTCGAGCGTTGGGCGCCAGCGCATCCATGCCGAGGGATCGGGAATTCACCTCGGCGACCGGTATTGCAGGGCCTGGGGTCGTGCGACCGATCTCGGCGTCGTCGGCAGATCGAGGGCGGCGCGGCGGTCGGTGACGACGCTCGCGGGGACGCCGAGGCCAGTTCTGCAGGCCCAGTAGATCAGTCCTGGACGCCCTGGCGATCGCGTAGTAGCTCGTAGGTCTCGGCAGCGAAGCCCTCTCCAGGCGGTTGGGCCGACAGGTTGAAGGCTTCTGCAGGGCGGGGTAGGTGTTCACCCGGATGGTCTCCGTCGGCAGGGCCGAGGTGGTGCAAATCGAGGAATTCGCCATCCGCAGGCGAAACAGCGCGTCCTGGTGGAGCGCCGTGGCCCTGGGCGTCGCAGGTCACCATCTGGTCACCGGAAGCCCGTAGATCCGGGGCGGCGCAACTGCTCCTCGGTCGTCTTGGAGGTCGAGGCCAGTTGGGCTGCCGCGTTGTACGGGACTCCGGCTCACCAGGCTTGTGCGTCGAACAGGTGCGTCGATGCGGCCAGGTCTACCGCCAGCGCGCCGGCGACGCTTGTAGGCGATCTCGTCCCACAGCGAGCGGAAACGCTCCTGGCCGGGAGTGCCGAAGAGATACAGCACGATTCCGCCCGCCAGCGAGATCCGTCCGAAGTCGATGGCGACGGTGGTGGTGGTCTTGTCCCGTACGCCGGCGAGGTCGTCCGAGGCGACGGACGCCTCGGTGAGCTGCTCCTCGGTGTGCAGCGGGCGGATCTCGGATACCGAGTCGATCAGCGTGGTCTTGCCGACCCCGAAGGGGCCCGTCACGAGGATCTTCACCAGCTCGCGGGCGCTGTCCGGCAGATGCAGCCCGCTGGAGCTTGTGGGCTCACTGAAGCTTGAGGGCGCGGAGGCCATCGGCGACTCTCTTCAACAGGTCAGGGTCGGGCTGGGCGGCGTAGGGGACCGGCGGTCGGGCGTTCACCAGCCCCTGGTCGATCAGAGCGGCGGCGAGCACGCGTACGGCGGAGACCGGCAGTTCCAGCAGGGCCGCGGTCTCCACCACCGTGAGCGAGCCGCCGTCCAGCGTTTCCAGCAGGCTCTGCTGGGCGGCGGGGAGTTCGGCGGGAGCGGGTCCCCTGCCGGTCAGCACCGAGAGGCGCTCCAGGCTGTTGCGGCTGGGCCGCGCGACCCCGCCGGTGGACAGATAGGCGGGGACCAGGGGGCGGCCGCTCCGGCGGCCGGTCATGCCTCAGCGCCGCCATCGGCTCCGCGGGGTGCGGCGGCCATCGCCTTCTCGCCGAGCCGTGCCACCTGCGAGTGGACGCGGTGGCCGAGCAGATCGAGGCGCACCTCGGGATCGCCGAAGGCGGCCACGCAGGTGCCGTGCGCGGTGGGCGCGACCAGGATGTAGCCGTGGTCGGACTCGATGACTACCTGGCGCAGGACGGCGCTGTCCTGGTCGGCGAAGGCCGCGGCGGCGGTACGGCAGGCGCCCTGGACGGTGCTGGTGATCGCGGCGACGCGTTCGGCCGAGGGCTGGGAGAGCGCGTCGGAGTAACCGGAGACGAGGCCGTCCCTGGTGAGCAGGACAGCAGCCCGTACGTGCGGGATCTGAAGGATCGGATCGAGCACCCACGCCGTGTCGCCGGGGTCGCGGCTGGTCATCGGGGGTCGTTCCCTTCGGCGTCGGTGGCGGATCGTGCGGCGGCCGTTCCGGACTGCAGGGCGCCGAGCGCGGCGGCGGCCTCCTCGGGGGTGCGCGCGGGCGGGGGCTCGGGCGCGGCGGACGGGCTGTGCGCGGGCGGGGCCTGCGCGGGCAGGTCGTCGGCGCGGACCCGGCGGCGGCGCCGGGGGAGTTCGTCCCCGCGCGGGCCGCCAGGGGTGAGGCCTCGTGGTGTGAGTGGGGCGCGGTGTCGCGCGCGACGGGCGCGGGCGTACGGGCCGGGCGTGCTTCCGGCGCAGGCGCGGGAGGTGCGGGGGGCGCGGCGGGTACGGGGGGCGCGGCGGGGGCTGCCTGGCGGGTCGACCGCGGGGCGCTGGCCGCGGGCGGCCGCTCGGTGGGGTCGATATGGCTGAGGAGGTGGTTCTTGACGAGCAGCACCGCGCGTACGCCGCCGTAGGGCGAGGGAGTCGACAGGTCGACGGACAGGTCGAACTGCCGGGTCAGCTGGCCGATCGCGGCCAGGCCCATCCGGGGCGGGTCGCCGAGCTCGGAGAGCAGAATCGGGTCGCGCCCGGCCACCATCCGCTGTGCGTAGGCCCGTTCGTCCGAGGCCATGCCGACACCGGCGTCGTCGATGGTGACCGAGACTCCGTGGTGGGCGCGTTCGAGGTTCACCGCGACGGTGGTGTCGGGCGAGGAGTGCCGCAGCGCGTTGTCGAGCAGCTCGGCGACGATGATCGCGACCGGCTCGACGGCGTGCGAGACGAGCGCGGTGCCCTCTTCGAGGTGGTTGTGGACCTGGACCCGGTGGTAGCCGACGAGCCGGGACTGGCCGCCGGTCACCGCGTCGACCAGGTGCGACTCCTCACGGGCCAGCCCCACCCAGGCCCCGCACACGACGGCGGCGACCTGCGCGCGGCGCAGGGACTGCTCGTTCTCGTGGTCGAGTGCGAAGAGGTTCTGCGCCAAGTCGGGGTCGTCGTAGCGCTGTTGCAGCCCGCGGAGTACGTCCTGCAGCCGATAGAGCCCGGCCTGGATCTCCCGTGTGGCACCGCGCATACCGGCGCGGGCGGCGGCGTCGACCCGCTTGCGCTCCTGCGCCATCGCGGCCAGCAGCCCGGCAACCACGCTGTCCATTCCGGCGCCCAGCTCGGTCCCGGCGAGCTCCGGGTGCAGGGCGCCGGGCACCTGGACATGCGGATGCGCGGCGCGGGTGGCCTCGGCCGGAATACGCCGCTTCGCGAGATGGACCACCTCGGCGGTGAACGCCTGCGTGGCGCGGTCGACCTCCTGCCGCGCGATGTCCAGATGGGCGCGCAGGGTGGCGATCTCCTCGCGCTGCCGGGCCCGTTGACGACGGGAACGCAGCAGCCCGCCCCCCAGAGCGAATGCCGACAGCGTCCCGGCGGCCAGGCCGCCGACGGCCAGGTCCGGTATCTCGATCATCGAATCGACCTCGGGGAAGGCAAGGGGGTGGGTCCGTACGGGGGAGGACCCGCACAGTACACACTGCCATCGACCGGTCGCGCACCGCTTTGAGGGAAGATCCTTTTGGAATTGTCCGAGGGAGGATCACTTCTGGCCGAAGTATCTGAATGCTCGTCAAGATCAAGTGGATTCACGCCACTTGATCCTGGCGACCCGGTGGAGTGACCCCGTGGGGACGTGCTGCGGCCGCGACGGCCTCCCCTCCGCGCCGCCGCGGCCGCACCCCGTCGAGTGAAGTCCTGAATCAGCCCTTCGGCGGGAGAGGGGCGTGGTGGTCGCCCTGGGTCGTGGCCACACCGTCGCTCAGCAGCTTGGGCGGCACAGGCGCGTGGTGGTCACCCATCGTCGTGATGGTGCTGTCGGCGGGCGGCACGGGGGCGTGGTGGTCGCCCATGGTGGTGATACCGCCGTCGGCCGGCGGCGCCGGGGCGTGGTGGTCGCCCATGGTGGTGATACCGCCGTCGGCCGGCGGGGCGGGGGCGTGGTGGTCCCCCATCGTGGTGATCTCTTCCTGATTCGGCTCTTTGGTGCTCATGGTGTCCCCCTTGGGATGTGCAACATGACCGAAGGCGGCCTTCTGCCCGGAGACTCCCCCGAGGGTCGCCGGACAGAAGGCCAGTGGACCTGCCGCCCTCCGCTGAGGTGACGGTCCCGATCCGCCTGCCCCCCGACGCGACGGATCGAATGCTGTTGAGCATGTCGGACGAGCATAAACATTCGATGAACGCCCTCGCATAGGTCTTGTCTTCAACAACCCGTCTGCCTGGCGGCGCCTGGTGCGCATGCCCCCCGTAGCCCTGTGGGCACGGGAGGTGCCCCCACGCTGCGTTGGATCAGCGGCGGGCGGACCCCATCCTCCGGCCTGCGATCGCACGCACCAGACGCCGCCAAGCCCGCCCTTCGGGCCGACGGCGCTGCTGTGGAGACACTCCCTGGCGCGCTCAGGCCGCGCCGGTGAGCGGAGTGAGCAACTCCCGGACTTCCTGGGCCTCGGGCGCGCCCGTCTGCTCCTGCAGCAGCAGTGCCTCGCGCCAGCAGGCGCGCGCCCGGTCCGGCTGGCCGAGGCTGTCCAGCGCCTTGCCTAAGGTGACCAGCACATTGGCGCGGGTACGGTCGCCGCCCATGCAGCCGATCGCGAGCGCCTGCTCGGCGCACTGAGCGGCGCGTGCCGGACGCCGGGCCGCGAGATGCGCCTGGGCGATACGGAAGTGCGCCGTGCCTTCCCACAGCCGCTGCCGGTTCGCCTCGAACCGCTCCAGCGCCTGCGCCAGTTGGTCCAGCGCCTCGGCGTGGCGACCGGCCTGGGTGAGGGCGACCCCCAGCGCGTACTGCGCGTTGGCCAGCCGGAGCGTGTGTCCTATCCGGTCGTAGAGCGCGATTCCCTGCTCGGCCAGTGCGATGCCCTGCGCGGTGCGGCCCATGGCGACGTGGATCCGGGAGAGGTTGCACAGGGCACTGGCCTCACCGGGCAGGTTCCCGTCGGCGCTGGATCCCTCCCTCGCCCGGCGCAGGTGGGCCTCGGCCTCCTCGTTGCGTCCCTGTATGAAGGCGATGATGCCGCGGTCGTTGTCGGACCAGTACACGGGCGCCGGGTCGTGCGCGGCGAGTGCGAGCACAGCCGCCTGCTTGGCCTCCTCGTCCGCCTGCTCGTAACGGCCCGCCACCAGATGGACGTTGGTCAGCGAGGTCCGGACGCGTCCTTCGGTGCGGGTGTCCCCGGCGGCGCGTGCCGCCTCGAGCGCCGTCAGGGCGACCGACTCGTACACCTTGGAGTTCGCGCCGGACTCCGCCAGATCCTGCGCGGCCCACAGCAGGTCCACGGCGGCCCGGAGCCGCGCCCCGCCGGCCGCCTGCCGTGCGCAGGCCAGCAGGCAGTGCGCCTCCGCGTAGAACCAGTCCTGGGCTTCCTCGCGGTCGGTCAGGGGGAGTCCCTCATGACGGGTGGGCTCCAGATGGTCCACCAGACGGTCAGCGGGACGCTCGATCGCGAACACTTTCGCCGCCGTCGCCAGGTAGAAGTCGAGCAGCCGCGAAAGGGCCAGCTCCCGCTCCACCGGGGGTTGTTCGTCGCGGTCGGCGCACGCACGCGCGTAGAGACGCACCAGGTCGTGGTAGCGATACCTGCCCGGCGCCGCCGACTCGACCAGGGAGGTGTCGACCAGCGCCTCAAGCAGGTCTTCGGTTTCCTGGGGCGGCAGGTCGAGTACGGCCGCCGCCGCCGCCAGCGAGATGTCGGGGCCGTCGGCCAGGCCGAGCAGGCGGAAGGCGCGGGCCTGGGCGGGCTCCAGCTGGCCGTAGCCGAGTTCGAAGGTGGCCTTCACCGCGAGGTCGCCGGCCTGGAGTTCGTCCAGACGGCGGCGCTCGTCGGCGAGCTTCGCCGCGAGCACCGAGACGGTCCAGGTGCGGCGGGCCGCCAGCCGGGACGCGGCGATACGGATCGCCAGCGGCAGGAACCCGCACGCCGCGACCACGTCGAGCGCCGCGTCCCGCTCGGAGGTGACCCGCTCCTTGCCCACGATCCGGGTGAAGAGCTGCAGCGCCTCCTCCGGCGACATGACGTCCAGGTCGACGAGATGCGCACCGGCCAGATCGACCATCCGGACGCGGCTGGTGATCAGGACCGCGCAGCCCGCGGTGCCGGGCAGCAGCGGGCGGATCTGGGCGGCGTCGCGAGCGTTGTCCAGCAGGACCAGGACGCGCCGGCCGTCGACCATGGAGCGGAAGAGCGCGGCCCGCTCGTCCAGCGAGTCCGGGATGGCCGAGTCGGCGGTGCCGAGGGCCCGCAGGAAGGCGCCGAGCACCGTCTCCGGATCGGCGGCGCGGTTGCCCGCACCCTGCAGATCGACGTACAGCTGGCCGTCCGGGAAGTGCGGACGGGCCTCGTGCGCCACATGGACGGCGAGGGTCGTCTTGCCGACGCCGCCGATGCCCGCGAGCGCGGAGACCGCCATGACCGAACCCTCGGCGGTGGCGAGCTGGTCGCCCAGTTCGCGTACGAAGGAGGCGCGCCCGGTGAAGTCCGGCACGGTGGCGGGCAGTTGCGCGGGACGGGTGACCTGCGGGGCGGGGGCGGGCTCCTCGCTCGGGCGGGCCAGTTCCGCGTCGGCCTGCAGAATGCGCTGCTGGAGCCTGGAGAGTTCGGGCCGCGGGTCGACGCCCAGTTCGTCGGCGAGCATCCGGCGGGTGTCGGCGTACACGGCGAGCGCCTCGGCCTGCCGTCCGCTGCGGTAGAGGGCCAGCATCAGCAGCTCGCGCAGCCTCTCGCGCAGGGGGTGCGCGGCGGTGAGCGCGGTCAGCTCCGAGACCGCCTCCGCGTGGCAGCCGACCTCCAGGTCGAGGTCGAGCCGGGTCTCCAGAAGCTGGAGCCGCCACTCCTCCAGGCGGGCCCGCTGGTTCTCGGCGTACGGCCCAGGCACATTGGCCAGCGGCTCGCCGTCCCACAGGCCCAGCGACTTGTTGATCAGCACCCTGGCCTGGCAGCGGTCCCCGGCGGCCCGCGCCTTCTCCGCCTCGGTGGCCAACTCCTGTGCCACCGCGAGGTCGAGGGAGTCGCGGCGGACCCGAATCGCATAGCCGCCGGACTCGCTGACCAGCGCGTTGGCGGAGAGGACCTTGCGCAGACGGGAGGCATACGTCCGTACGGCCGCGAGCGCCTGGGAGGGCGGGTCCTCACCCCAGATCGCGTCGATCAGCTCGGAGGCGGTGGCGGTACGGCCGTCGCGCAGCAACAGCGCGGCCAGCAGCGCGCGCTGCTGGGGCGAGCCGGACGGCAGGTTCTCCCCGCCGCGCCACGCGCGTACCGGGCCGAGCACGCTGAAGCGCAGGTCAACGACGCCGCTGTGCTCCGGAGCGCGCTGCTCCGGTACGCGTGGCCCGCTGTCACGGTCCATAGCTGCCCCCTGCCCCCGTACTGCCGGAATCGCCCTCGACAGTCTGCCTTGTTCGGGGCGGCCCCGTCAGCAGCGGGGCACCTCCTCCTGGCTCTCCCCCGGCGGGACTGCGTGGTAACCCCGGTCCTGTGAAGGCCGTGTGTGATCTTCGTCAAGGACTGCGGGTCAACGGCGGTGCGCGTCCAGGGTGTCCGCTAGCTGACGGATCGTCAGATCGGCGCTACGGTGGAGCGCATGGAGACCTTCCCGAAGATCATCTCGGTGGACGACCACACGGTTGAGCCCCCCAACGTCTGGCAGGACCGGCTCCCGTCGAAGTACCGGGACATCGGACCGCGCATCGTCCGCGCGCCACTGAAGGAAATGACCTTCATGGGCGGCAAGTTCGCCCCGGTGATGGGCGCGCAGGGAGACGACGGGCCGATAGGCGACTGGTGGGTGTACGAGGACCTGCACCGGCCGCTGACCCGCCTCGACACCGCCGTCGGCTACGACCGCGACGAGATCAGGCTCGAGGTCATCACGTACGAACAGATGCGGACGGGATCCTTCAGCGTCCCGGACCGCCTCGCCGACATGGACGTCAACCACGTCCAGTCGGCGCTGTGCTTCCCGACCTTCCCGCGCTTCTGCGGCCAGACCTTCACCGAGGCGAAGGACCGCGAGCTGGGGCTGCTCGGGGTGCGGGCGTACAACGACTGGATGGTGGAGGAGTGGTGCGGCCCCGACGCGCGGGGCCGCCTGATCCCGCTGACCCTCATCCCGCTCTGGGACGCCCACCTTGCCGCCGCCGAGGTCCGCCGCAACGCGGCGCGCGGTGTGCGTGCCGTGGCCTTCTCGGAGATCCCGCCGCACCTGGGCCTGCCGTCCATACATACGGACGAGTGGGACCCCTTCCTCCAGGCCTGCGACGAGACCGGCACCGTCATCGCGATGCACATCGGCTCTTCGTCGAAGATGCCTTCCACCTCGGCGGACGCCCCGCCGGCCGTCGGCTCGACGATCACCTTCGCCAACTGCTGCTTCTCGATGGTCGACTGGCTGATGAGCGGCAAGTTCGAGCGCTTCCCGAACCTGAAGATCATGTACGCGGAGGGTCAGATCGGCTGGATCCCGTACATCCTGGAACGCGCGGACGTGGTGTGGGAGGAGAACCGCGGCTGGGGCGGAGTGGCGGACAAGGTCCACCGCCCGCCGTCGGAGCTCTTCACGGAGCATGTGTACGGCTGCTTCTTCGACGACGCGTTCGGGCTGAAGAACCTGGACGCGATCGGGGTCGGGAACGTCCTGTACGAGACGGACTACCCGCACTCGGACTCGACCTGGCCGAAGTCGAAGGAGGTCGGCGAGTCCCAGATGGGCCACCTGGCGCCGGATGTGGTCGACCGGATCGTGCGGGGCAACGCGATCGAGCTGCTGGGCCTGACGGCACAGGGACTCTGGCGGGGGCCGGGGGCATGACGCGAGGCCCGCGCCGTGCGGCGCGGGCCTCGTTCATACGTCGATCAGCGTGGTGCCGACCGGCGGAGCGTCGGTCAGCCGAAGAAGACCGACGAGATGGTGTTGTCGAACCCGATGGTGTTGAGGTCGGCGACATCGCCGTTGACGACCTTGGACTTACCGGTGCAGTTCTTCTCGGACCAGATCTTCAGAGAACCGGACGCCTGGAGGGACGAGGCGGAGTTGTCGCGGCCGACGTTCTTGCAGCCCGAGCCGGCCAGACCCTCGGAGGGGTCGCCGAAGTTCTTCTCGTCGGAGAGGGTGACGCTGGTGGCAGCCTTGCCACCGCCCTGACCGCCCTCGGGGGCGCCTGCCTTCTTCCCGTCCGGGGTCACGCCGAACCAGGTCCCGCCGACACCCTGCCCGTTGGTGTCACCGGGCTTCAGGTCCTTGCTGAACCGGTAGACGGGCCAGCCGCCGACCGTCACCTGAAGCGAACCGTCGTCCCGCTTGACGACGCCGACGTCGGACTTCTTGACCCCGTCGATGAAGATCTTGCCGCCGGGAGCGACGACGACGGGCGGCCAGGTGACGGCGCAGGCACCGTTGCAGTTCGACTTCGAGGGCTTGGCGTCGTCCGGGTCGAACCGGTAGAGCGTGAAGCCCGCGCCATTGACCACCACGGGGTCGAGGTTCCCCGCCTTGGAGGCGCTCAGCTGAACCCACTTCTTCGCCACGGGCTTCACAGCGGGCTTGCCCGGGTCGTTCGCCCAGTCCCCGGTCTTGGGCTGCGCCTTGTTCTGCTGAGCAGTACCGCTCAGGAAGTTCAGCTGCTGGGCGCTGTCCTGCGCGGAGGCCGGGGACGAGGCGGGCGCGGCGGCACCCGTCTCGGCGTCCGTCCCATTGCAAGCGGTGAGCAGCAGGGCACTGGCGGCGGCGGCGCTGGCGATCATTCCGAAGCGCTTGCTGAACATGTTCTCTCCCCTGGTCGTAGGCTCCGGACCGTCCGGACCCTGCGCCTGGGAGTACGGGGCAGCGTTCGCGGGTCCTCACCCGGTTACGGGCCCGAGACACGCCCGGGACGGACCGGGGTCAACAGGCGCGGGACCTGGACGTTCCGGGACACCGGCGGCTATTTGGAGGGTGATTCGACGGTGAGGACGACGCGCACCGTCTTGCCGACGTGTTCCCTCGCGAACCAGTGGATCTCTCCCGCCAGTTGGCGTACGACGAGCAGCCCTCGGCCGTGCTCTTCGTCGTCTCCGGGGCCATCGGTGCGGTCGAGGCTGGGCAACTCCGCCACCGGGTCGGACACCTCGACGACCAGTTGCCCGCTCTTCAGCATGGCCAGCTTCAGGCGTAGCTCATGTCTGGCGCGGCGGCCATGGGCGATCGCGTTCGTCACCAGCTCGGAGACGATCAGTACGGCGTCGTCGGCGTCGCCGCGCCAATCCCACTCAGACAGCCTGCGACGGGTGTGGGCGCGGGCCAGGGCCACTGAGCCTCGAACCATCGTGTAGCCCATGGACCACTCGTACATGACAGCCGTCTCGACCGCTGTGGCGTCGGCGTCGATCACGAGTCCTCCCGCTCTGCGAGCCGGAGATTCGACCTTGTGGTGGGGAGTAACACGGTTCTCCTTCTCGCCTGGCCGGACGGCGCCGGAAACGAAGCCCTCGACGGCACATGGGGGCGCGGCTTCTGCCACGCCCCCACACTGGACCGGTGGACCGGTCCAGTCAAGCGATCGTCAAGAAGCCGACCCCATCGGGTAGTTGTCCGTGCGCTCCCAGAGTTCGGAGGGCGTCACGCCTTCCTCGACGACCAGCGGCCTGTCCCCGATGTCGTACGCGACATGCACATCCACGGCGACCGCAAGCGGTGTCCGCTCGTCGAACCGTTCCGCCTCGCCTTCCGTCGCCAGTCGTACTCGTGTCAGGTCGGAGCCCCGCGCCGGTGCGCGCCCGGTCGCGCGGGCGATGTAGTGGGTCGTCCCCTCGGCGATCGGTCCCGTCTGGGCCAGCCGGGGACACTCGTCCGCGACGTCGGGCGGGAACCACGCGGTCACCAGAGTCATCGGCGTCCCGTCATCGAGGAGTACGAGACGGTCGCGTCGCAACGCCGTCTGGCCGTGGCCGAGTTGGAGCAGCTGTGCAATTTCACCGGGCGGTGCCACTCGCGCTGGGGAACCGAGCCTGCGGAAGGGGCGTCCGCCCGTCACCCGCGTACTGCCCGACCTGCGATTCCCGGCCGGCCGTGCGAGCGGCGTCTCGGTCACGCGGAAGCCCTGCCCCTGCCTGGCAACGATCAGGCCGTCGTTCCTGAGGGTGTCGTACGCCTTGACCACCGTCGCTCGCGAGACACCCCACTGCTCGCACAGGTCACGACCCGATGGGAGGAGCGCACCCGGCGGGAACTCGCCGTCCGCAATGCGCTGCCGCAGGGACTCGGCGATCTGCTCGTACTTCAGGGTCGGCATCGCGACGAACTCCCGTTCACTGGACAGGTTGACCGGTCACGGTGGAGCATCCCTCATATGGGAACGGCCCCTCAAATCGCACCCGAGATCCACGACTTCTACACCGAGAACTACGACGAGGCGACCCGTCTGACGGCAACGGCAGATGGCGCGCTCGAACTCGTACGTACACAGGAGATCCTCCGGCGGTACTTGCCGTCGTCGCCCGCCACGGTGCTCGATGTGGGTGGCGGGCCCGGCGTTCACGCACAATGGCTCAGCGCGGACGGCCACAAGGTCCGTCTGATCGACCCCGTCCCACGCCACATCGACCAGGCGTCGGCCGTTGGTGTGGCTGCGGAGATCGGTGACGCGCGGCAGCTGGTGGCCGAGACCGGATCGTACGACGTGGTGTTGCTTCTCGGGCCCCTCTATCACCTGCTGGAGCGCGAGGACCGAGACCGGGCGCTCGCCGAGGCCCGGCGGGTGGCGCGGCCGGGCGGGCTGGTGGCAGCCGCGGCGATCGGCCGTTACGCGTCGCTGTACGAACACGTGGCGACCACGCTCCTCGGCACAGACCGAGTCCGCGAGGCCGTGGGGGACATCCTGCGTACTGGGCGGCATGAGCCGGGCCGCAAGGGGTTTACGGCGGCGTACTTCCACACAGCCGAGGGGCTGGAGCAGGAGATGACCGACGCCGGGCTGCAGGGCGTCGCGGTACACGGCATCGAAGGACCGGCGTGGGCCTGCCTGAAGGCGACCGAGCGGCACACCGGCGAACCGCTTGCCGGGTCGCCGATGTTCGCGGCGGCACTGGAGTCCGCCAGGCTCGCCGAGCCGTACCCCGCTCTCCTCGCCTCCAGCTCACACATGCTCGCGACCGCGGTCGCCCCCTGAAGGAGGAAGCCCGGCGCCTTACGTCTCGGTCCGGCGCACCCTGCCATCGTCAGCGCGTGGACTGCAGCTGGTCCACTTCCCGGCCGATCGCCTCCCGCAGCGCATCATGTTGCGGACCAAGTGCGAACTGCTCGTCGCTCCATCGTTCGCGCGGATAGAGCCACACCGGCATGCCGACGAGATCGGCCGGTTCCCACGCGAATCGCGGCCACACATGCGCATGCAGGAAGCCATCGGTGTTGCCGAGAATCTCAAGGTTCACCCGGCGGAAAGCAGAGTCCAGGCTCCTGCACGCGCGCTCGACCGCTTCTCCCAGCAGATCCATGTCCGACAGGAAGGCCGACCGCTCGGCCCTCGGCAGGTCGGACAGTCGCTGCGCAGTCGCGTCCTGCGTCAGCAACACGGAGTATCCAGGGAGGAACTGGACGTCTCCGATCACCGCGAAACCCGCATCCAGACGCCTGAGGACGGTGGGGTTCTCGCCTCGCAAAGCGCTTCCGATCCGGTCCGCCCGCCAGTCCTCAGCCTGCATGGTGCACTCCTCCCAGTTCGAGTAAGGCGTCAGGTGACCCCGTTCGCCCGGGTGTGGTGTTGTCGCAGCCCCGGCCCGACGTCACCATCGAGGCATGACGCTCTCGCTCGCCGACGCCGAAAAGATCCTCGCCGACAACTTCGCCCCCTGGGTGCTCGACCTCGGGCTCGCGGTCGTCGAGACCGGAGAGACACATGCCGTGCTGCGGCTGCCCTGGTCCGGCCGGCTGGCCCGCGAGGGCGGGGGCATGTCCGGGCAGGCGCTCATGGCCGCCGCCGATACCGCCACCGTCATCGCGGTCGCCTCGGCGCGAGGGGTGTACGGGCCGATGACCACGGTGCAGCAGTCCACCAACTTCCAGCGGGCCGTCCTCGACGCCGATGTGCTGGTCGACGCCCGGATCACCAAGCTCGGCAAGCGCATGGCGTTCGCGGACATCACCATGACCGCCGAAGGATCGCCGGACGTGGTCGCGCGGGCAAGCACGGTCTACGCCCTGCTCGGCTGAGAGGCCGTTGTCAGTGCCCCGGTGTTCAATCGGAAGCATGTCCAAAAGACGCGAGCGAGCCAACGCCGACCCCCTCTCGCAGAAGCCCCCCGACCAGGACCTCGTCATCAGGGACGAGGACTGGTACGGACGCGATCTGTCCGGACAGAGATTCACCCGGCACACCTTCTACGACACCGACTGGACCGAGGTCGTCAACGACGGCGGGATCTTCGACGAGTGCACCTTCTCCGGGGTGCGTTTCAACGCCTCCCGGCACACCAATGCCGCCTTCACGAACTGCACCTTCAAGCGGTGCTCCTTCTTCGACACCCGCTTCGAGCAGTGCAAGGCCGTCGGGAGTCTCTTCCAGCAGTGCACGTTCAGCCTCATCTCCGTGACCGGCGGCGACTGGTCGTACGTCGGGCTGCCCGGTGCCGATCTGCGCAAGGCCGTCTTCGACGGCGTGCGGATGCGGGAGGCGGATCTGACCGCCGCCCGGCTGGAGGGGGCGAGCGTCATCGGGGTAGATCTGTCCGGGGCCTTGCTGCACGGATCGAAGCTCATAGGTGCCGATCTGCGGGGCAGCGACCTCTCCGCGCTCGATCCGCTGACGGTGGAGCTCGCGGGCGCGAAGATCGACCTGGAGCAGGCCGCCGTCATCGCCACCGCGCTGGGGTTCGACGTGACCTGAGACCGGTTGCCGCCCGCGCACCTCTTGTCTGATGGATCGTCAGGTACGACGATAGGCCCCGTCCAGCCGGTTGACGGTTCGTCAGGTCAAGGCGGAGGAGGCGCACGGTGCACCTGCAGGTACTGCCCAAGGGGCAGCTCTCGTACGGAATGCAGCTCCCGGTCCAGTCGCAGAGCACCATCTACGCGGAGCCCTGGGAGGCCGCCGCCGGCGCCGAGGATCTCGCCGAGATCGCGCGGGCCGCCGACCGGGCCGGGTTCGCGTATCTGGCGACCTGTGATCACGTCGCCATCCCGCGGCGGCTCGCGGATGCCATGTCCACCGTCTGGTACGACCCCGTCGCCACCCTCTCCTTCCTCGCCGGGATCACCGAGCGTGTGCTGCTGCTCAGTCATGTCGCCGTCGTGGGGCTGCGGCACCCGCTCGTGAGCGCCAAGCAGTACGCCACCCTCGACCATCTCTCCGGCGGACGGCTGATCCTCGGGGTCGGGGCCGGGCATGTCCAGGAGGAGTTCGAGGCGCTCGGCGTCGACTTCGCCGCGCGCGGGGCCGTACTCGACGAGACGATCGACGCGCTCAGGGCGGCACTCGGCGAGGACGAGTTTCCCGAGTTCGCCGGGGAGCGGTTCTCCTTCAGCGGGCTCGGGCAGCGGCCCAGGCCCGCCCAGCGCCGGATCCCCTTCTGGGTCGGCGGCTCCTCGGCCGCCGCCGTGCGCAGGGCCGCCGTACGCGGCGACGGCTGGCTGCCCCAGGGCGACCCCCGTACGCGACTTCCCGACCAGATCGCCAAGCTGAAGGCCCTGAGAGAAGCGGCGGGCATCACCGCGCCCATCGAGATCGGGGCGATCACCGAGCCGCTGTATGTGGGCGACGCGGACTGGGAGATCGGACGCCGCACCGTCAGCGGAAAGCCAGAGGCCATCGCCGAGTCGCTGCGCGCCTACGCCGCGATGGGCGTGCACCAGATCCAGGTCCGGTTCCGCAGCCGGAGCCGCAGCGAGCTCACGGACCAGATCGCGGCGTTCGGCACCGACGTGGCCCCGCACCTGAACTGACCCGCACCTGAACCGAGGAGAGTGGCATGGGAAAGCTCGACGGACGCGTGGTCCTGATCACCGGCGCGGCGCGCGGCCAGGGCGAACAGGAGGCGCGGCTCTTCGCGGCCGAGGGCGCCAGGGTGGTGCTCGCCGATGTGCTCGACGACCAGGGCGAGGCCCTCGCCAAGGAGCTGGGCGAGGGCACCGCCGTGTACGTCCGTCTCGACGTCGGCCGGGAGGACGACTGGACCGCCGCCGTCGCCGCCGCGAAGGACGCGTTCGGGAAGATCGACGGGCTGGTCAACAACGCGGGCATTCTGCGCTTCAACGAGCTGGTCTCCACGCCGCTGGAGGAGTTCCAGCAGGTCATCCAGGTCAACCAGATCGGTTGCTTCCTCGGCATCCGCACCCTCGCGCCCGAGATCGAGGCCGCCGGCGGCGGGACGATCGTCAACACCGCCTCGTACACGGCCCTGACGGGCATGGCGGGCGTGGGTGCGTACGCCGCGACGAAGCACGCGATCCTCGGCCTGACCCGGGTCGCCGCGCTGGAGCTGGCCGCGAAGAAGATACGCGTCAACGCGGTCTGCCCGGGCGCGGTGGACACCCCGATGAGCAATCCGGACGGCGTGGACCCGGCGGCGGTGGGCGCGCTGTACCAGACGCTCGTGCCGCTCGGCCGGGTCGGGCTGCCGGAGGAGGTGGCGCGGCTCGCGCTCTTCCTGAGCGGCGAGGACTCCTCGTACATCACCGGGCAGCCCTTCGTCATCGACGGCGGCTGGCTGGCCGGAGTGAGCCTCTTCTGAGCGGGGCCGTTGGCGGGCCTGACGATGCGTCAGCTATTGACGGCTCACCCGCGCGGTGGAACAGTCGGGCACATCCAGATCTGACGGTTCGTCAGAAACATCAGGACGGTGGTGAACCCCCTTGGAATTCGGGCTCTTTGTACAGGGATACGTCGGCAAGCGCGCCGAGACCGACCCGCTCGCCGAGCACAAGGCGCTGATGGAGGAGACCGAGTACGTCATCCAGGCGGACAAATCCGGGTTCAAATACGCCTGGGCCTCCGAGCACCACTTCCTGGAGGAGTACTCCCACCTGTCGGCCAACGATGTCTTCCTCGGCTACCTCGCGCACGCGACGGACCGGATCCATCTGGGCTCGGGCATCTTCAACCCGCTGGCGCCCGTCAACCATCCCGTGAAGGTCGCCGAGAAGGTTGCCATGCTCGACCATCTCTCCGAGGGTCGCTTCGAGTTCGGCTCCGGGCGCGGGGCGGGCTCGCACGAGATCCTGGGGTTCATACCGGGCGTCACCGATATGAACTACACCAAGGAACTCTGGGAAGAGACCATCGCCGAGTTCCCCAAAATGTGGCTTCAGGACGAGTACGTCGGCTTCCAGGGCAAGCACTGGTCGCTGCCGCCGCGCAAGGTGCTGCCCAAGCCGTACGGGAAGTCCCACCCCGCCATGTGGTACGCCGCCGGGTCGCCGCCGTCGTACGCCATGGCGGCCAAGAAGGGCCTCGGCGTTCTCGGCTTCAGCGTGCAGAAGGTCTCCGACATGGAGTGGGTGCTGGAGCAGTACAAGACGGCGATCATCGAGGCCGAGCCGGTCGGGGACTTCGTCAACGACAACGTGATGGTGACGTCGACCGCGATCTGCGCGCCGACGCACGAGGAGGCGGTACGTATCGCGGCGGGCGGCGGGCTGCACTACCTGCAGTCGCTGGTCTTCCGGTACCACGACACCTTCCCGCGGCCCGAGGGCTTCCCGGTGTGGCCGGAGACCCTGCCCGAGTTCAACGAGGAGATCATCGAGCTGCTCATCGCGGAGGAGCTGCTGATCTGCGGTGATCCGGACGAGGTCTTCCGCCAGTGCAAGAGGTGGGAGCAGGCGGGGGCGGACCAGTTGTCGTTCGGGATGCCGATCGGGATCTCCCGGGAGGACACGCTGCAGTCGATCCGGCTGATCGGTGAGCACGTGATCCCGAAGATCGACACGGATCCGGTGCACCGGACGACGCGTTTCCGCGGGGCGGCGGGCTGAGGCTGCCGCGGCGCCTGCGGCGGGCTTTGTCCCCGCCCCGCCCTTTCCCGTAACCGGGGGCGCTGCCCCCGGACCCCCGCGCCTCAATCGCCGGCGGGGCTGGATTGTGCGTGCGGGACCACGCCTCAAAGCCGGCGCGGCTGGAGGTGCGGCCCTGCCGCACATCCAGCCCGTCCGGCGATTGAGGACATGCGGCCGAAGGTCGCATACGGGGTCCGGGGCGAAGCCCCGTCGGGGGTCTGGGGGCTTGCCCCCAGTTACGGGAAGGGGCGGGGTGGGGAAAACCTCCCGCCCCCACAGAACGGCGGCGGCCTCCCGGACCGCCGTCCCCGGGCTCCGGCCGGGTGTCCGTCGGCAGCGGCCTGCCGCACGCGCCCCGGCCGGAGCCATGAAACGGCCAAGACGGCCAACGGCCAAGACAACCAGGACGACCAACACCGCGCTGAAGGGACCGTCATGCTCGACCACCTCATCCGCTCGGCGACCGTCGTGGACGGGACGGGCGCGCCCGCGTACGTCGCCGACGTCGGGATACGGGACGGACGCATCGCCGTCATCGCCGCCCCCGGGACCCTCGACGAGGCGGCCACGACGAGCGAGGACGCGTCCGGGCTCATCCTCACCCCCGGGTTCGTCGACCCGCACACGCACTACGACGCGCAGCTGTTCTGGGATCCGTACGCGACCCCCTCCATGAACCACGGTGTGACGACCGTCGCCGGCGGCAACTGCGGCTTCACACTCGCGCCCCTGAACCCCGACCGTCCCGAGGACGCCGACTACACGCGCCGCATGATGTCCAAGGTGGAGGGCATGTCCCTGGTCGCCCTGGAGGAGGGCGCGCCCTGGAACTGGCACACCTTCGGCGAGTATCTGGACGCCCTGGAGGGCCGGATCGCCGTCAACGCGGGCTTCATGGTGGGGCATTGCGCGCTGCGCAGGCATGTCATGGGACCCGACGCGGTCGGCGGGCAGCCCACGCCCGAGCAGCTGGACGAGATGCTCAGGCTCTTCCACGACGCGATGGACGCGGGCGCGTGGGGGCTGTCCACCACCCAGTCGTCCACCCATTCCGACGGTGACGGCAAGCCGGTCGCCTCCCGCCACGCGAAGCCGGAGGAACTCCTCGCGCTGTCCCGGGCCGTCGCCGAACACGAGGGCACCCAGCTCGAAGCGATCGTCGCGGGCTGCCTGGACCAGTTCGCCGACGAGGAGATCGACCTCTTCGTCGAGATGAGCGCGGCCGCCGGACGGCCGCTGAACTGGAACGTCCTGACCATCGACGCGTCCGTGCCCGAGCGGGTGCCGCGCCAGCTCACAGCGAGCGAGCGTGCCCGCAAGGCCGGCGGCCGCATCGTCGCCCTGACCATGCCGATCCTCACCCCCATGAACATGTCGCTCGGCACCTTCTGCGCGCTCAACCTCATCCCCGGCTGGGGCGAGATCCTCGGCCTGCCCGTCCCCGAGCGGATCGAGAAGCTGCGCGACCGGGCCGTACGGGAGGAGATGCTGCGCCGGGCCGACAGCAAGGAGGCCGGTGTCTTCCGGCGCCTGGCGAACTTCGGGCGGTACGTCATCGGCGACACGTACTCCAGGGAGAACGAGGGCCTGCGCGGACGCGTCGTGAAGGACATCGCCGCCGAGCGCGGCCAGGAACCCTTCCACTGCCTCGTAGAGATCTGCGCCAACGACCAGTTGCGTACGGTCCTTTGGCCCATGCCGACCGACAACGACCCCGCCTCCTGGGAGCTGCGCCAGCAGACCTGGCAGCACGAGGACGTCATGCTCGGCGGCTCCGACGCGGGCGCGCACCTGGACCGGATGTGCGGCGCCCCGTACACCACCCGCTTCCTCGGTGACTGTCTGCGCGGTCGCAGGCTGCTCGGCCTGGAGGAAGCCGTGAAGATGCTGACCGACGACCCGGCGCAGCTCTTCGGCCTGCGCGAACGCGGCCGCGTCCAGGAAGGCTGGCATGCGGACCTCGTGCTGTTCGACCCGGAGCGGATCGAGGCGGGCCCGGCCACGCTCGTGCACGATCTGCCGGGCGACAGCCCCCGACTGGACTCGCGCGCGATCGGCATCGTGTCGGTGCGCGTCAACGGCGTCGAGACGATACGGGACGACAAGGTGACGGGCGCGGTGCCGGGCACGGTGCTCAGGTCGGGCCGCGACACAAGGACCGTGAGTACGAAGTGACGCAGAGGCTGTTCATAGGAGGGGAGTGGGTCGAGCCCGACGGCGGGTACTACGACGTCGTCAACCCGGCGACCGAGGAAGTCGTCGGGCAGGCTCCCGAAGCGAGCCGTGAGCAGGTGTACGCCGCGGCCACCGCCGCCCGCGAGGCCTTCACCGCCTGGTCGCGCACCAAACCGGAGGAGCGCGCCCGGATCCTGGACGCGGCCGCCGACGTCATCCAGCGCGAGGCCGAACCGTACGCGGCGCTCGCCCGGGCCGAGAGCGGTGCGACCACCGCCACCGCGCGCGGTATGCAGGTCGCGGTGGGCGCGGCGCGCTTCAGGCGGTACGCGAAGGGCGCGCTGGAACCGGTGGAGCAGGGGCTGCCGCCGCAGATCAACGCCGCCGGACCGATGGGGAAGGCGGGCGTCTTCGGGGCGCTCGCCGTACGCCGCCCGGTCGGCGTCGTCACCTGCATCACCTCGTACAACAACCCCTGGGCCAACCCGGCGGGCAAGGTCGCGCCCGCGCTCTCCATGGGCAACACGGTGGTGGTGAAGCCCGCCCCGCAGGACCCCCTGTCCGTCTACAAGATGGCCGAAGCCCTCGCGGAGGCGGGCGCACCGCCCGGCATCGTGAACGTGGTGACCGGCTCCGCACCGGCCGTCGGCGAGGCCGCGGTCGACTCCCCGGACGTCGACATGGTCAGCTTCACCGGCTCGACGGCCGTCGGGCAGCGCATCGCCGAGGTCTGCGGCCGCGGTATGAAGCGCCAGCTGATGGAGCTGGGCGGCAAGGGCGCGGCGCTCGTCTTCGACGACGCGGACGTGGACTTGGCGGTGATCGGCATCGGCACGACGTTCTCCTTCTACAGCGGCCAGATCTGTACGGCGCCGACGCGGGTGATCGCGCAGCGCGGGATCTACGACGTCCTGGTCGAGAAGCTGACCGGCTGTCTGACGTACATGAAGGTCGGCGACCCGGCGGCACAGGGCACGGTGGTCGGCCCGGTGATCTCGGCGGCGCACCGCGACCGGGTCGAGTCGTACATCGAACTGGGCAGGAAGGAAGGCGCGCGGCTCGTCGCGGGCGGCGAACGTCCCGCGTTCGAGAAGGGTTTCTATGTCGCCCCGACGCTTTTCGCGGACTGCACGAACGACATGAGAGTGGTGCGGGAGGAGATCTTCGGCCCGGTGGTGGTCGTGGTCCCCTTCGACGACGAGGACGAGGGTGTCGCGCTGGCGAACGACAGCGACTACGGCCTTGTCGACTACGTCTGGTCGGGGGACGTGGCGCGGGCTTTCCGGGTCGCCGGCGAGCTGCGGGCGGGCGGGGTCGGCGTGAACACGATCGGCCGGAACATGGAGGCGCCGTTCGGGGGGTTCAAGAAGAGCGGCGTGGGCCGGGACGTGGGCTCGTACGCGCTGCACGCGTACAGCGAGCTGCAGGCGGTGGTGTGGCCGGGCTGAACCGGCGCCCCCAACGGGCAGGTGAGAATGGCTCGTTGAGGCCCAGACCCGGCGCCGGGGGACGCCGGGTCTGGTCACGCACCCGCGCTCGCGGGAGTTCAGCCGCCGAGGCCGCCGAGGAAGATCGGGTTCGTGAACGCCGCCAGCGGCCCCGGCAGACCCGGAACCACCACCGCGTGCCGGACCTCCGCCCGCACATACGTCGCGTACTCCGGCGTCGTCCGCCACTCCACCGTGCCCGCTCCCTCCGGTGGCAGCGTCACCGTGTGCAGCACACCCTGGTCGGTCACGAAGCGCACCGAGCAGCCCGGCGCGCCGGTCACCTCCAGCCGTACCGTCACCGGGGTGTCGTCGTCGACCCGGAGCCGTTCGCCGATGTCCGCGTGCTGCCCGCGGCCGCCCGCCGCCGAGAAGGACAGCGTGATCGCCTTCGACTCGGCGACGTACGAACGCCCCGCGCGGATGCCGTCCAGGATCGCTTCCCGCGTCAGGGCCTCGGCGAGGACCACCGTCTGCGGCGTGCCGACCGGGTCCGGCGGGCGGTGCGCGTCGCTGTTGCCCATCGCGGGCGTCCAGCGCCGGCCGGAGCGAGCGGCCGCGACCAGCGTGTTGTCCCAGGCCTGGAGCGAGACCTCGTCGTCGGGCGTGTACGCGCCGTTCCACACCTCCACCGCGTCCGCCTCGCTGAACCCGAACTTCCAGTTGCAGCCGATGCAGGTCGCGTGCGGGTGGGCCGGGACGACCAGGCCGCCCGCCCGCCTGATCTGGCGCGCGTAATGGCCAAAACGGTTGTCCTTGGCCCGGTAGCGCCAGTCGACGAAGGTCCCGGGATCGGTGCCGAGCGCCACCAGATGGCCGTTGCGCGTGGTGACCTCCTCGCCGGTGAGGATCAGCAGGTCGTCGCCCGCCCGGTCGGCCCAGTGGGGGTGCGAGGAGTGCGTGTTGTGCTCGGAGGTGTTGATGAAGTCGAGCCCGGCGGCACGCGCGAGCTCCGCGATCTCGGCGGGGGTGCGCTTGCCGTCCGAGTACCAGGAGTGCAGATGGCAGTCACCCCGGTACCAGGCACGGCCGCGCCCCTTGGCCCGCTCCGGCGGATAGACCGGCCTGGGAGTCGTGCCGGGCTCGCCGAACCGCAGCGTGATGGAGACTTCGTACGCGAGACCCTGCGGCGCGACCGTGTACGGCCCCAGGGCGATGTACCACGTGCCCGCCCGCACCGGGCCCGGGATGTAGCCGGGCGTCGCCTCGTCCGCCCGGATGAAGAACTCCGTGCGCGCCCCGCCCGACCAGCCCCGAAAGCCCTTGCCGCCCAGCTCGGTGCCGCGCTCGTCGAAGATGCCGATGTCGAGCGCGTTGCCCTGGGTGCCGGGCGGGACGACGGGCCGCTCGTAGGTGTACGCGACGTGGATCTCGCGTACGCCCTTCGGGATCTCGACCGGCAGATAGACGAAGTCGGGGGAGCCGGGCGGCAGTGTGCCGCGCACGACCTTGGTCGGTTCGGCCGCGGTCGGCCCGCCGTCGTTGGGTGCGGCGTTCGCGAAGCTCACAGTGCCCAACGTAAGCGCCGTAGCGGCTCCCGTCACGAGCAGTCCTCGTCTGTCCATCGCGTGTTGTGCGTGTCCGTCGTTGCACATGCCGTCGGCTCCCCGGGGTGGGTGAGGGGGACAGGAGTGGTGTACTCAAACCCTCGTATTGAGCCGTGAACTGCCGTGCAAGGGAAAGGGGTTCGCGGGTTGCGCGGGCCTTTCGGGGAGGGTTTCCGGCCGTTGCGGCAGCGCTCCGTCGCACTCATACCCCGGCGCGCTCCATGACCGGCCGCACCCGCCGCTGTCCCACGAGGCTGCCCACCAGGCCGAGAAGGAAGGCCACGGGCATCGACACGAGGACGACTGTCTGGAGCGGGAACCAGTTGAGGTGCCAGTCGGGGAAGAGCGCCAAGGGGTTTCCGCTGAAGACCGGGCCGGAGATCTGCAGTCCGATCGCGCTGAAGAGGCCTCCGTACAGCGTCCAGAGCAGGCCGCCTCGCGTGTAGCGGCTCCAGAACAGGGAGTACACCAGGGCAGGAAGCAGGCAGGAGGCCGCCACCGCCAGGGAGAGGGCCGACAGGAACAGGACGTTCCATCCCTGGACCCAGACCGCCAGGGCGATGCTCAGCAGCCCGATGCCCGCGGATGCCAGGCGTGCGGCGGCCACCTCCCGGCCCTCGGTCGTGCGTCCCTTGCGCAGGACATGTGTGTACAGGTCGTGGGCGACCGCGCCCGCGGCCGCCAGGGTGACGCTGGCGACGACGGCGAGCGTGGTGAGGAACACGGCGGAGGAAACCAGTACGACGAGAATTGCTCCGTCCGCGTCGGTGGACGGGCCGCCCGCCAGCTCGCTGGTGAGCAGCAGCAGGGTGCTGTTGCCCCCGGGATCCGCGGCCATGATCGCCGGGGCGCCGATCAGTGCGGCGGCCGCAAGGCCCATCAGCGCCAGCATGAGGCAGAAAGCGCCGACGATGACGATGGTGTGGCGCACCGTGCGGCGCGCGGTGGCCGCGTCGGGAGCGGTGTTGAGCTGCAGGGCCACATGGGGCAGGCACGCCACTCCCAGCACGATGGTGATCATCAGGCCGATGAAGTCGAGGGTGGCTTCCGGGTCGCTGCTGCCCGCGAACCGCAGGCCGGGACGCATATGGCCGTCGGGACGGCCGCTGCCCCGTCCGGCGGCATCGATCAGCGAGTCGGTGTTCCAGTGAAAGCGGTGGAGCAGTACGGCGGTCGCAGCGAGGGCCGCGCCGAGCAGCACCACCGTCTTGATGACCTGAATCACGACGGTGCCGCGCATGCCGCCGAACACCGTGGCGCAGACGACCAGGAGGCCGATCATGACGATTGCTGTCTGTTCGGCACCCGGACCGGACAGTCCCAGCAGCGTCGTGGTGGTCACTCCCGCACCGGAGAGCTGTACGACCAGATAGGGCACGCATGCGCTCAGGGTCACGACGGCGGCCGCGATCCTCACGGCGGGCCCCGGGGTCCGCAGGGCGAAGGTGTCTCCCAGGGTGTAGCCGACGCGCTCGCGCAGGGGAGTGGCGAGCAGCAGGAGTACTCCGAGTGACAGCACCGTGCACAGGGCGATGAACAGGCCGTCGTAGCCGAAGACAGCGACGCTTCCCGTGGTGCCGAGCACCGTCGCCGCGGACAGGTACACGCCGGACAGGACGAGAGCCCCGCGGAACGGACGCATTCTGCGGCCGGCTGTGTAGAACTCGTTGACCCGGTCTCTCTCAGGGCCGCTGAGAACGCAGATGAACAGGATGGGGACGATGAAGGTCAGGAAGCCCGCGAGGACCAGGGCGCGTGTGTCGGTGTCCAGGAGGCCGGACGCGGCCGTCACGATGTCGCGGCTCATCAGTACTGCTCCGCGTCACGCTCGTGCGCGGCGCGTTCGTCCTTGCGGCGGTCGTATCGCGCCGCCGTCCACATCAGGAGGGAACCCTGGAGGAGCAGTGCCAGCACGCCGACGTTGATCTCGCCCCAGACGCGGTTGTCGAGGAAGTCGGCGGCGGAGCAGGCGAGCACCAGATGTACGCCGAGGGTCAGTCCGTTGACCAGGGCGAAGGACCTGCCTGGGCGTGGCGGCCGTGGCCGCTGATGCAGGTGGTGGGCGTGCTCGTATGCCATGGCGATCTCCTGGCAGGCGTGGGCAGTTCCCTGTGTGGGCAGTTCCCTGTGCTGGGGGGCTCACCAGAGCACGCGTGAAACGGCGCGTCGACACGCTGGACACGCGCCGTTCACCACTCCCAATGCCGCTACGAGATCAGTGTGCTGATGCCCATTCACACGCCCATTCCCTCGAAGCCCGCGCCGAGCGCGGAAGCCGGTCCGAACAGGCGGTGGGCGTCGAGCGCGAGGGTGAGCTGCACCAGATCGCGCGGGCGGGACAGCACCAGGCCGGTGAGCTGCTCGAAACGGCGCAGGCGGTTGAGCACGGTGTTGCGATGGCAGTACATGTGCCGGGCGGCCTGCGCGGCGGAGCCGCCGTTCTCGATCCAGACACGGAGGGTGTCGAACAGCGTGTCGCGGTCGGCGGGTTCCAGGTCGTACAGGGGCCGCAGCACCATGTGGGCCAGTTCGGCGGACAGGTCGGGCCGCGAGATCAGCAGCCCGTCGGGGAGCCGGGCGTCGAGCCGGGCGATCTCGCCGTCGCTGCGGCAGGTGCCGAGGGCGAGTCCGGCCATGTCACGCGCTCGGGGCAGGCCGTCCAGTCCCTGGACGACGGGGCTGATCCCGATACGGAGCCCCGGACCGGCCTCCAGCCCGGACACGAGCGTGTCCAGGGGGCTATCGCCCAGGTGGGCGACGAGCACATCGCCCTGCGCGCAGGTGTGGCGCAGGATCCGGACGCCGCGGATCTCCGGGACGCCTTCCGGGGTGCGGCCGTACGGCGGTGTGGCTCGCACCACCGCCACCGCGAACCGTCCGTCGAGCGGCAGATCGAGGATCCCCGCCGCGTCCCCGGTGAACGCGGGTTCGTTGCGGCTCTCCAGCAGCGCGGCGAGGATCAGGCGGACTCGTTCCCCGTGCCGGCTGGCGAAGCCCTTGGCGACCTGGCGGTAGGCGTCCGCGACCATGACGGCGTCGCGGTCGTTGCTCTTCCACACCAGCTCGGCCACATGCACCAACTGCCGCGCGTCGCCGATTTCGTCCCGCTCCACCACGCCGACGATCCCGCTCCAGACGCCGGAGCCGGCGACCCGGTAGGCGTGCAGCACCTCGTCGAGGGGGCGGCCCTGTTCGGCGCGTCGTATGCCGAGCTCTCTCGTGAACCGCTCGATGTCGGAGATCCTGCCCGGATCCAGCGTGGCTTCCAGCGCGTGGCGGATGCCGGTGTCCACGCACATGCGCACGTCGGGGGGCGCGAGTACGGGGTCGGCGTAGTACGGCACCTCGGTGCGGATCTTGTCGACCACGGTGTCGGTGAATTCCGTGCCGCGCCCGAGCAGGCTCCGGCAGGCGTGGTCGAAGAGTTCGAGAGGCGACGTGTCCGCGAGACCGGGGACGGAGAGAACGGAGACGGGACTGGTGTGCATGGGCCCTCCAGCAGCGCGGAGATCAACCGCCGGCGTCGGACGCCGGCGCCACCCGTACAGGAAGGCATCATGCTAAGCGGTTGGTCAGCGCAGGACGAGGATTAGGCCAAATCGTGATGATTCCGTGCGACGGGGCCTGCCCGGACGGTGGTCCGGGCAGGCCCCGTGAGTCGCTGGTCCCTGGTCGCTAGTCGCTGGTGCGATTCCGCCGCATGAGCAGCATCGCGACGAGGACGAGCACCGCGATGCCGATGATCAGGCCGATGACCAGGCCGGCCGAGAGGCCGCTCTTCTTCTTTTTCTTCTTCTTGCTCTTCTTGCGGTCCTTGCTGACGGTGCTGACCGTGCTCGTGGTCGACGTCTTTGCCACCGCCGCACCGGCTTCGGGTGCCGCTGAGGTGATCTGCTGGGCGACGGCCGCGGTGGGTGCGTACGCCGCCGAGGCGGCGGGTGCACCGGCCAGCAATGCTCCGGACAGCACAAGTGCGGTGGTGGCGACGCGCAGGCGCATCATGATGTGGATCCTCCCCGTTGATGCCGGGCTCTCGGCATGGGGCACCGTACGGCATACGTTTGGACGGTCACCAGAGACGACACGGAAGGTTCCGTATGCGGATCTCGACCACGATCTTCCTCACGGACGAGACGATCACGCCGGTACGGCTGGCGCGCGAGCTGGAGGAGCGCGGATTCGGTGGGCTCTATCTGCCGGAGCACACCCATATCCCGGTGGAACGCACGACCCCGTACCCCGCGGGCGGCGAACTGCCACCCGAGTACGGCCGCACGCTCGACCCGTTCGTGGCCCTCGGCCAGGCGGCGGCGGTCACCTCGCAGCTCGGCCTCGGCACGGGCATCACGCTCGTCGCCCAGCACGACCCGATCGACCTGGCCAAGCAGATCGCCACCCTCGACCACCTGTCGGGCGGCCGCTTCACGCTGGGCCTCGGCTTCGGCTGGAACCGGGAAGAGGCCGCGGACCACGGCGTGGAATGGACGACGCGCCGCGAACTGACCCAGGACCGGATGGCACTGATGCGCGCGCTGTGGGCGGCCGAACCGACCCCGTACAAGGGCGAGTTCGGCTCCGTACGGGCTTCGTACGCCTACCCCAAGCCGTTGAGCGGCCCGCGCACCCTCATCGGCGGAGCGGCGGGCCCGAAACTCTTCGCGCACATCGCGGACTACGCGGACGGCTGGCTCCCGATCGGCGGCCGGGGCCTGTCCCAGTCGCTCCCGGTACTGCGGGACGTGTGGTCGGCTGCGGGCCGGGACCCGGAGAAGCTGCAGGTGATCCCGTACGCGGTCCTGCCGACGCCGGGGAAGCTGGCGCACTACGCGGAACTGGGCGTGGAGGAGGTCGTGCTGCAGTTGCCACCGGCGGGGGAGGCGGAGGTACTTCGGGTGCTGGACGAGTTCGGGCAGTACGTATAGCCCCCGGGGGCTATACGTAGGGCGTCCTGGCCCGCGGCTGCACCTCCCGGGAAGCGGAGGCGGACCGGGACGGGCCCCGCCCTGGGCGGTCAACCGATGGGCTGCCGTACTTCGCCGCGCACCTTCAGAGTCCGCTGCGCGGTCGCGTTGAGGTCGACGGTGTCGGGGTCCTGCTTGGCAGCGGCCGGGGTGAGGAAGGCGACGTAGGCCGCCGTGTTGTCGTCGCCCCAGGCGCACACCGGGACGGTGGAAGTCCCGTCCTTGTCCGTGGAAAGCATGACCGTGCAGGTCATGTCGACATCCGAACCGGGCGGCGTGATGGTCTTCCGCGGGTTGGGTTCGTCCATCCCGTCGGCTTTTCTCATGCCGTCGAGCAGACTCTCGCGCGGCTGGGCCGGATCGTTGAACTGCCCGTACATGCCTGTGAGTACGAGGCCGCGCGGGGCGTCGGTGGCGGTACCGGTGTAAGAGCCGATGACCGCCTTCACATTGTGGGCGTCCGGACCGGCTCCGTAACCCTTCTTCTGAGCATCGGCGTCGGCATCCGCCGACCCGTCCTTGACCAGTTTGTACTCGTTGGCCAGGAGGGTCTTCGGGACCGTGAGCCGGTACGTGGCCTCGGGAAACGTCTTGGCGGGGCGCTCGGAGTCGCTGCCCAGGTTGCCGATGTAGGAAAGGGCGAAAAGCAGGGCCATCGCCCCGAGAGTGATACCGACGATCAGCCAGGTGTGATTCTTGCGCTGCGGCGGCCCCGCCGGCGGATGTCCCCACCCGCCCGGCGCCGACTGCCCCGGGTAACCCTGCTGCCCCGGGTATCCCTGCTGTGGGTAGGGCGGGTGCTGATAGGGCTGCTGGGCGTAGGGGTTGGGCTGCGGAGGTCCGTACGGACCGGGGGACTGGTGGGGAGGTGGCATGGTCATGGCTAAACGATATGTGACCTACGGTAGCGGTCGTCCGTCGCCCCGGAGGGGGTCGTGTTGCAGCTCCCGCCGACGGGGATGCCGGAGGCGCTGCGGGTGCTGGACGCGTACCCACAGGACGTGGAGCCCCCCGGTGCCTGAACCGTCGGCGCCCCGGCACGCGGATGCCCGTAGGCCGGAACGAGGGCGGCTGCGGAAACGGCAGCGAGCAGGATGATCCGTGGCGTCTTCATGGCACCCGAGCCTGTCCAGGCGCGGGGGCGTCACGGGGGAGACACGCGTGCGGGCTAATCCAGAGGGAGCAGCGCGGGGTGCGCCAGGAAGGCGGACCAGGTGGCGGGGGTGACGGCGAGGTGGGGGCCGTCGGTGACCTTGGAGTCCCGGATGCGGATGGTGGCGGGGGTGGCGGCGACCTCGACGCACGCGCCGCCTTCGCCGCTGCTGTAGCTGCTCTTGTACCAGTTGAGCTCAGTGGTGTTCATTGTTCTCCCAGCATCTTCTCGACCAGGGACAGCGACTCCCGTGGGGTGAGAGCCTGCGCCCGGATGATCCCATAGCGCTCGGTGAAGACGCGGACCTCTTCCGGATCGGTGATCAGCCGGGGGTGTCCGTAGATCTCTGTATACGCGACCTGTTGCCGCCCCTTGGGCGTCAGCAGGATGAACGCGCCATCCAGGCTCGGGTGTTCCTCGCGATCCAAAGGCATCACCTGAAGCTCAACGGTCCGCAACCGCCCGACGCGCAGCAGTCGACGCAACTGATTCTCATGAACGGTGCGTCCACCGATCGGCCGCTTCAGCACGGCCTCCTCCAACACGAAGCTGAAGGTCGGTGCGGGCCATCGTTCGAAGATCTGCTGCCGAGCAAGCCGGTCGGCCACGCGCTTTTCGATGGTCTCTTCGTCAAGCAGCGGCCGCCGCTGCGTGAAGATGGCTCGCGCGTACTCCTCGGTCTGAAGCAGCCCAGGCACGGCCTGGTTGCTGTAGTCGTGCAGCGCGACGGCCTCCGCCTCCGCCCGGGCGTAGTCCCGGAACCAGTCCGGATGCCGGGTCCGCGCCTTCGCCTGGGCCTCCCGTACGTCCTCGACCGCCGCCTTGAGCACACCCCCGGCCGACAGCAACTCATCGGCCCGCACCAGGAAGTCGGGCTGCGGCGTCCGCACGCCCCGCTCCATCGCGGAGATCAGATCCTCCCCGCAATGGGCGGCAACCCCGAGCTCGCGCTGGCTCATCGACGCGTTCTCCCGCAGCACCTTGATCTGCTTACCCAGAGCGCTGAAGAGATGCGCCGTCCCATCCACTTCGGCCGGCCGCTCCGGCCGTTCTTCCGCCATGCCGTACCGCCTTCTCGGGTCACGACCGACGTTCCGTACAGCCCGCCGTCCGTACCCGTACAGTTACTCAGAGTCGCGATCAACCTCCTGGTCAGGGTACGGGGAACCGGTCACGCTCGGTGACATGAAATCCGAAATCGCCACCCCCACGGCTGAGTTCACGCAACGCCTCAGCGCCACCCGCCGGGGCGCCCGCGTGGCCCGCCACCTCGCGGTCCACCAACTCGACGGCTGGGGCATCCCCTACGGCAGCGATCTCTCCGACTCGGCCGCACTGATCGTCGCCGAGCTGACAGCAAACGCGGTCACCCACGCCCGTGTCCCGGGCCGCGACTTCGAACTGCGCCTCACGCTCTGGCCGCTGACGCTCCGCATCGAGGTCTCGGACGCCCGAGGCGACCGCGAACCGATCCCGAGGCCGCCAACCCCAGACGAGGAGACGGGCCGCGGCCTGCTCCTGGTCGACGCGCTGGCCACGAACTGGGGCACGGCCGACCGCGTCGTCGGCAAGACGGTCTGGGCGGAACTGCCGTTGCCATGAGCCGACTTACCGCGTCGGAGCGGCGGCCCACATGCTGATGCTCCACACATCTCCGTGTCCCAGCGACCGCCCGCGCGCTTCGTGGTCGTCGTTCACAATGACGGACACATTCACGTTCGCTGTGGCTGCGCGGTACTCAAGGAACCCACCCTGGTCGGTGACCCGCATGGAAGGAAGCCCCGGGACTTGCGAGAGCGCGTCCCGCAGTTCCTCCCAGGCGAGGTACTGCGGAAAGTCGACCTGCATGCTCTTGCGCCACTCTCTTGGCATGGAGCCGCCTGACGCCAGTCTGTGCAATTGGATTGAACAGTTGGCCATCACCCACTCAGGGCCCGGGTTGAAGGAGAACTCAAAGAATCCATAGTCCCGCCGCAGCGAGAGACCAGACCGACAGGCATCGTCGATGAACTTGCAGTGGATCGCTTCGTCGACTTGGCCGAGGGTCGATCCGACCCTCAGCCCGTGCAGCCGCCCCGTGGTGATGAAAGAGACAAGGAATGGAATCGCCTTCACGATCAGCTCTCTCCAGCGCATCGAAGGCCCCGTCGTGAGCGCCCGTAGGTTGATTCTCGCAGGGCAGCCCCAGCGAGTGGAGAGCAGCCGCTCGTGGCCGGAGTGGTCTACGTGCGGAGACAATCTGACACAAGACTATTTTCCCCACGCCAGGATTCCCCCGACCGAGATCGTCAGCGTCATCAGATGTACCCAGGTCAGTAGCGGGCGCAAGCTTCGGCTCCAACTCGGCCGCTGGGGCGAGAACGCGGCGACCGAGCCGGACGCTGCACTGGCCAAGAAGGCCCACCAGGCGATGTCGAGGGAGTAATGGAGGCCGGTGCAGCCTCCCTTGGTGCAGCGCTCGAGCATGAGGACGCAGGCAATGACATTGGCGGGGACGAGGCCCACAAGCCCCGCCCGGGCTTGCAGCCGCGATCGCCGGACGTCAGCCAAGTGCGGTGGGAGGGAAACGTCGTGCATGCCGCCAGTAGGCCATGGTCGGCGCCCGGAAGATCCGCGCGGATACTCATCCGCTACTCAAAAGGCCCTTGAACTCCAGGCTCCGAGCTCCGAGCCCTGTTTGTGAGGAATGGTTGGTGGATTGAACCCACCCACCCTCCCCAACGCCCCTGATGGCCACCGGTGTTGACTTTCGGTGTTCAAGTTGCCACGCGCTGTCATATGCCTCTAGCGTTCATAGCAACAAACAACCCCGACCGGTGTTCGAGCACCGGCCGGGGTCTGACCTCCAAGATCGAACTAGGACCGATCTCGTGGCTTACATCAACTCTAGCTGTGCCCTGCCCGCGCCCGCTCACCCCATGGCCAGCCCCGGCTACGGCAAGCGCCCCGCACCCGATCAATCCCCCTCCCGCAGCGGCGACTTCGCGCACCTGCCTGAGCGGGAAGCGGCCGTCGCCGTCTTCATCGATCGCCTCCCCGAAGGCGCGGCGATGGACCACAAGACTCTTGCCAAACACATCGCCGGCTACGGCCAGGCGGCGATCCGCAGTGCGCTCAAGGCGCTCACGAACGCGGGCCATCTGCGCCGGATCAAGGAGAAGGTGGTCCGCGACGACGGGGAGCGCTGGGTGACGCGTACGTACTGGTCGCGTACCGCCCGCAGTGCCGACTGGTGGCAAAAGTTCTGCCGGAGCGTACGAGGCGTGATGCTCGACGCCCCGGGCGGTACCCCTGACGACCAGCCGGCAGCCGCCGAGCCCGCACGGGAGCGCACCACTGCCTACCGGACCCTTGCCGCCCTCGGCCGTACCAACCCTCGGATGACCCTCTCTGCCGCCGACTGCGAGCGGCTGGAACCTCTCGCCGCGACCTGGCTGACGTACGGCGCGAGCGTGCAGCACCTGATCCGTGCCCTCACTGACGGACTGCCCGATGCGATCCACAACCCGGCAGGGATCGCGAAACGACGACTGGAGGACAAGATGCCGCCCAAGCCTGCCCGTGAGCCCGAGACCGTGCTGCACAGCGTCATGATCTGCACGTTCTGTGAAACGACCGAGGAAGACGAGCCGCTGATCAACGGCATGTGCGAGGCATGTCGCAGCGAGGACGAGGACGACATCCCGGCCAAGTTCCGCCCCGGCCCCCGTCCGGCGGACGTGGCTGCGCACGCCGACGCCGCGCGTGTCGCGGCCGGACTGCCGCCGAGGAGTCGCGGATGAGCGTGCAGGAGGCGCCGGTCAGGGCACCATGGAGGGGAGGAGGCGACGCCATGACCCCCAGGACCACCCCCCGGCCGTCCCGGCCCCAGATGTCGGTCGAAGAGTTCGAGGAACTCGCCCGCCGTTCGCCAGAGATGGTGCGGCTGGAGTTCATCCAGGGAAAGGTCCAGGTCAAGCCCGTGCCGGACGGTGTCCACGGAGCCATCATGATGTGGCTCCTCGAACAGTGCATGCAGCACCTCCCTGATCATCGCCTCTACCCCGAGCAAGGCCTGAAGGTCGAGACGTACCGCAGAGGGCGGGCCCGTCCGGACGGCGCTCTCGCGCCCATCGACCACTTCGTCCCGCAGGGCGAGTGGGCCGAGCCGGGTGGCGTGCTGATGACCGTCGAGGTCACCTCGCACGACCCCGACACCGACCAGCGCGACCGCGTCGAGAAGCCGGACGGCTACGCGGCGGCAGGTATCCCGGTCTACCTCCTCGTCGACCGTGACGCCTGCTCGGTCACCGTCCATGCCGAACCCGAGGGCGGCTCGTACCGAAGCATCACCACGCGCCCCTTCGGCGCCGTTGTTGAGCTCCCCGACCCTGTCGGGATCACTCTGGAGACGCAGAGGCTCAAGGACTACACCGAGTGATGGGGAAGCGAGTTGAGTACGCGGATGAGTAGCTGGACGGATCTTCGGCGGCGCAGCCTGTGGCGAACTGGGGAGCATGAATGAAGCTCCAGCCATCCCCGCCCGGACCAGCGACCGGCAATGGCGCCGTCCGGCCTACCTCGGGCTGGTGACGCTGCTCCCGACCGCGATTCTCGCGTGGCTCCCCCTCCTGATGTCCGAACGCTTCGGACGCTGTCTGACTTACGGGGAGGGGTGCGGAGCGAGCTACAACACGCTGGGTAGCGTGGCAGGGTACGCGTTCTGGGGAAGCGCAGCAGCGGGAGTCGCGGCGCTGATCGTGTACCCGACGGCTGGTTGGGCGCGGCCCGTGCGGAAGTCGCTCGTCCTCACCCAGCTCGCGCTGCAGCTCGTCACTGCGACGGCGATCCTCGCCATGGCCTGATCCGCCGAGAACGCCATGCGCCGCGCCCGCAAGCGAGCCAGGGACGGGGGCTGGATGTCGCCGGATCTGCCGCGCGGTTGCAGGCGCGCGGGGGCAACCTCGTCGATCTGTGTGCGTCGCGATGCCGGGCGGCCCCGGGGCATCACGTACTGGAAGAGCGTTTTCATTCCGCTCAACCGGCTGCACCGACTCGGCGACACTGATCGCCTCCGAGCTGATAGCCAACGCAGCCAGCTACGCCCGTCCAGGGCCGTGACGTCGAACTACGTCTCACGCTCTGGCCGATGAGGCTCCGCGTCGAGGCTCGGACGCCCGAGGCGACCGCGAGCCCGAGCGCTGCCCCCGACCCGGGATGCAGAGTCGGGCCGGGGGCTCCTGCTGGTGGAGGCGCTGGCCACGTCCTGGGGTACGAAGGACCGCGTCGTCGGCAAGACCATCTGGGCGGAATTGCCGCTGCCATGAGCCGACTTACACCCCTTGACGGAATCAGCTGCCCGGCATCTCCCCGACCGCGTCAGCAGGCGAGGCAGCGCCTGCCCCATCCACGCATCCGTTGGTCGCTGACCGATCGATACCTGATGAACGTGGTTGGTAGTGTCCGACCGTGACCTTGACGGACCTCAGTGAGGGCTTTCGTGACGACGCTCAGCGGCGACGTGTCCGGGCAATAATCCATGATCGGCTCGCAGACGACCGGGAGCCGCAAGAGTGCCGCTATCTCATGCGTTTTTGGTGGCAGCTGGGCATGCCGTACCAGGAGGTGTCGGTTGAGCAGCTCAGGGTGAACGTCCGCAAGCCGAAGCTGGACGTTGTCGAAGAGCTGATCAGCGCCATCAGGACCTCCCATGATCGGGTCGATGCCTGGGTTGTCACCACGCAACAAACGTTTCCCGTGATTCACGATCGCGGCTTCATGGCTGACTCCGACCGACAACGGCTGGCTCAGTGAACTGAGTTGTCGGTGGGTGATGAGGCAGCAGGCCCGTTGAAGGAACGCTTCGTACATGTCGCAACGTCGTCCCGGCGGGCGTCGGCGCCGGGAAGCAATGCAGCCAGGCGAAGCCCTCTCGATCACCAACTTGTAGGCGCTCAGGCAAGTGCCGTGCCGGGTCCCGCGCCGGGCGATGGCTCGGGAACAGACGGTGGGGCGGTGGGAATCGAACCCACGGCCGGCGGATAACAGGCTCCCGGACGCTGTTCGGCCGCGTCGCCACAAGACGGTTGGACCGAACTGCCTCTGCTGACCACTTCTCCGCCACGGAAGATGGCTGCCGCTTTCTGGTCGATGGAACCCGCCAAAGCTGTCACACGCGCTTGCGCAGCTCCCGCGCGATGTCGATGTCCTTCTGAAGTGCACTGAGCCGGGGAGGGGTTCTGGAGTCGTCCAGGACAACCGCGTGCAGGCGATCGCCGACCTGTGGAGGTGCTACATCCGCGGACCACCGGGAGGGATGTTTGACCTGGTCGATGAAGCCAATGATGCCGTCCGCGTCGACTCGTGATCCGACGGGGGCGACGGCCGTGATCGTCACGTCGACTTCCTGGTGATTCACCAGCCGCGCCATCAGGGATCTCCATGCCTTCGGACCCAAGGTCTATGTCGGGCCAGCTCGTTGAACCTGTCCAGTTGCTCGTACCGAAGCATCACCACGCGCCCCTTCGGCCGACGTTGTCGACCAGGCTGCGCCCGAGCGGCTGCTCACTCAGGTCGCCGGCGGGCGCTGGCAATCCTTAAGCGGTCTCTAGTAGGTCATTCATATAATCTCTGAGGCCGGTTGGCAGCGTACTGAGGTCGATCTCCCGGAGGTGCCCGAGACTCTCGGCATCGGTAAATCCGCCTGCACCAAGTTCCAGCAGTGCATTTAGTTGTGACTCCAGAGCAGCGATGTCGGACTCGCATGCTGCAGAGATTGACAGTGCACCGACCAGGAGTTTCGCGTCCGTTGAGGAGTAACTGCCGAGCCAGTCCGGAACTCTGTCCGCGCAGAGCTTGCGCTGTCGAGGATCCCTGTCAGTGACTTGGCGAACAAGGTCCATCAACTGGTTGGCGCGCAGAGGCATGTGTCATTTTCCGTGAACTAGTAGGGGAGCTCGGCCTAAGGACAACCCCCGACGCGGAGACGGGCCGCGGCCTGCTCTTGGTCGACGCGCTCGCCTGAAGTGGCACGGCGGACCGTGTCGTCGGCAAGACGGTCTGGCCGGAACTGGCCCTGCCATGAGACATGGAGGGTTTGCTGTCCCGAATGGGTTCGCGACTGGAAACAATTAGAGGTCTTCTGGGAGTGAACTCAGGAACTCCTCAGCTTCTGACTCGATGTATGGCGAGAGGTCCTTGAGTATCCTCAAAATGTCCTTCAGCTCACGGGCCAGCTCCGGCGTGGCATGCCACGCCGCCGAGCGCCGAGTCAGGACTGCGGACAGTAGATCGTCGTCGTAGAAGCCTCCTCTCGATTGGTCGGGTGCGGTGTTGCGCAGAATCTCCAGTGCCAGCGGTAGGAGCCATGGCAACCCAACGTCCTGGCCGATAAGACGTCTTAGCTCATCGGCTGTCAGGCTCCCGATAGGGCGTTTCCGCAACTCGTGCACGGCCTTCACCAGCCCGGTTGCATCGGGTGGCGGATCTGGCCACCTATGACCTTCGAGCCCTTCCAAAGAGCGTTCGCGGTCGATGTGATTCATGGGAGTCTCTCGCAGATCGGGTGTATGGAGCGGTGGAAGGCTTTCCATCAGGCGTGCCGATGGAATCACCCGTGCCCAATTGAATGAAGGAATCCATTTAGCCTGTCCAGTATTTGAGTGGTTTCCTTATGCTTATTCAGGAGCACGTCAAGGCCGCGCTCTGTGAGTGAGTCTGGAAGGCTCCTCATTTCCGACTCAAGTACTCTTCGCACCTTGTCCAGCCCGTTCCGTGCCTGTTTTAGGTCGGAAATATGATCGAACGGAGTGCCGTCTGGCTTCCTGGCGACCACTTCGCCATTCGCCTCCCGGCGAGCAGCATCGTAGTGGTTGTGATTGGGCTGCGAGTTGATATCGCCAACTGGGTCTCGCTTAATGTTTTCAAGTTTGTCAATCGCCTTTTGGGCTGAGTCGCTCAATCCCAACTCGCGGCAAGGCGAGAGTCCCAATGGGTCGAACCATGTATGAGGGTTGTGGACGTATGCAGCGGGGTTCGGCCCCGGAATCAAGCCCAGTGGGTCAGCGGACAGGTAACGGGCGGTCTCTGGGTCGTAGTGGCGGAAATAATTGTAGTGGAGGCCAGTTTCTGGATCGAAATACTGGCCAGGGAAGCGGAGTGGGATGTACGTCGTGCTCGTGGTTGCCCACGTCGTCGTTCCCCAGAGTGTGCTGCGCGTGTGCCAAGCAAGGGCGCCCGACTCGTCGATGAGCTCACTCGGGGTTCCAACCAGGTCGGTGACGATCGAGAAGAAGCGCTCATCGATGGCCTGCTGCGGGGCGTCCGCCGTGAGGATGCGTTCTGTCTGGGCGAGAGGACGCAGACCGTCGTAGTCCCAGGTCAGCGTAACCGTGTTTGGCAATGTCACGCCCTCGGAGGTCTGTTCGCAGAGGGTTGCGCCGTCCCAACTGAAGAAGACATGCTCCAGCACGGACTGGCCGTCATTGGCGAGGCGTTGCTTTGCGATGCGTCGGCCCAATGCGTCGTAGAGATAGCGCCAAATCGCGCCGTCCGGGGCAATTACCGAGGCGAGTCGGTCTTCCGCGTCCCATTGGTATCGCCAGGTGTCCGGCTTGCGTGAAAGGCGGATCTTTTGGCGCAGAACGATCCGGCCTTGCGCATCGTGTTCGTAGCGGACGTCTCCGGCGCGGGTGATGCGGGTGCCCGTGTAGGCGCGCGCACCTGTTGCCTCCTGGCTCGGATGCGAAGCAGGCCACGATGCCTCTGTCTGGTTGCCCGCCGCATCGTACGAGTACCGCTCCGTCCAGTTCGCCGCGTGGACGGCCGTGACCCGTCCGGTCACATCGAGGTCGAAGCTTTTAGGCCCCGAGAGCTGGTCGTCGATGCCGACCAGGTGGCCGTCCGCCCGATAGGTGTAGGAGCGGCGCTGAAGTTCGCGTCCATGGCCGATGACGTGCTGATCAACCAGTCGGCCCGTGGCGTCGAACGCGTGACGAAGCGTGACAGACTCGCCGATGAAGCGAGCCAACTCCCTGCCTGCAGCGTCGTGTTCGAAGGTAAGTGTGCGACCCGAAGTCGTGATCTGAGTGCGGTTGCCCGCCGCATCGTACGTCCATGAACTGATGGCCCCGCTCGGTGTCGTCCTGGCTGTTCGGCGGCCAACGGCATCGTAGTTGAACGTGAGCTTGCGACCGTTCACCGTCTCTGACTTCAGGCGTCCGAACCGGTCACGCAGCCGGACCAGTGTCGCGTCCGGACCGCTGGCCGACGCGAGTTCGTCGAAGATGTCATACTCGAAGCTTGTCACGGCGCCCTCCGCATCCTTGCGGAGTACCTGGCCGAGTTCGTTGTGTTCGAACCGTACAGTCTGGCCGAGCCCGTTCGTCTGGGAGGTCAAGCGGCTCGCTTTGTCGTACGTGTAAGTGAGCCTGCGACTGTCGAAGTCGGTCTCCGATATGAGGCGGCCAGCTGCGTCGTATTCGTAGTCCCAGGTCAGCCCCTGCGGACTCGTTACTCGGGTCAGCCGGAGACTAGAGTCGTGGCTGAACCTGTATCGCACGCCGTCGGGCCCGATGTGGCCCACCATCAGGTCGAAGTCCGCGTACTCGAAAGTGGAGATCCCGCCCACAGCATCGGTATGTGAAAGACAATTGCCTTCACCGTCATAGGCCCAGGATTGCTCACTGCCGTCCGGCTCGATGCGCCGGCTGATCTTGCCCTCCAAGGTCCACTCAATGCGGGTGATCCCGCCGAGGGGATCGGTGACGGTCACTGGTCGGCCGAAGGCGTCGCGTTCGTACCGGGTGGTCGCACCCAGCGAGTCGGTGACTTCGACTGGGAGCCCCGCCCTGTCGCGCCGCACGACACTGCTGTGGCCAAGCGCGTCCGTCACCGACGTGAGGTGTCCTGCCTCGTCGTACGAGAATTGCGTCGTAGCACCCGCAACATCGGTGACCGACGTGCAGTTGCCACGCTCGTCGTACGTCTGGCGCGTGACCGTCCCGTCTGCGCCCTGAACGCGTACCGGCAGTCCAAGCTCGTTGTAATCGGCGTTCAGCGCCCGTCCGTCCGGGCGAACCACCGTAATCAGGCGGCCCGACTCGTCGTACGTGGAACGGCTGATGTGGCCGAGCGGGTTGGTCACCGACAGCACCCGGTTGTAGCGGTCGCGCTCGAAGCGCGTCACTGCCCCTGTCGCGTCGATCTCGGCGACGATCTGAGCCCGGTCGTTGATGAGGAAGCGCTCGGTGTGACCGAGCCCGTCAGTAACCGAGGTGATGCGGAGGCCGCTGCTAGGGTCGGTGTCGTCCCAGGTGAAGCGGGATTCGAGGTGCCCGTTGGCCCCGGACTGGGCGGTGCAGCGGTCGCGGTCGTCGTAGACGTAGTCGAAGTGGCTGCCGTTCGTGTCGGTCCAGGACGTGATGCGGCCGTGCCCGTCGTAGCCGAAGCGCAGTGGGCAGCCGGAGGAGTTGGTGACCTCGGTCAAATGGCCGTCGGCGTAGCCGTAGCGCAGGATTTCTTGGTCGGTGCCGTCGGTAGCCGCCGAAGCCAGGTGGAGGGCCGTGATGCGGCCATCGTCGGTGGTGAGCTTCAGGTGGTAGCCGCCGTGGTGCACGATCGCGACCGGGGCGTCGGTCTCGTCGTACTCGAAGGTGATCCAGCGGCCGTTGCGGTCGTCTACCTGGACGAGCAGGGCAAGTTCAGCGCTTCGTGTGGCGAAGTGCCAGACCTGGCCGGTGTCGGGGTCCGTGACCGTGTAGTCCCCGGCGGTGTCGCAGTCCAGGGGCCAGCGGCGGCCGTGCGTGGGCATGACCGGGACACCGGGCGCCGGGTGCGGATACGCCAGCATGCTGCCGTCCTCACAGATGAAGACCACACCCTCGGAGTCGATCTCCAGACGCTGATCCGCCGTGCTCGCCCAGGTCGGGCCGAACCAGCCGCCGGCGCGGTACGAGGATTCGAAGGTGCGCTGGAACAGCAGCGGAAGCGAGGCGGGCAGGGCGATGTCTGTCTGCGGAAGGACCATCCGGCCTGTCGCGACGTCGACCGGGTCCTTCTTGCAGGTCTTCTCGGTGCACTTTCGACCGGTGTCGTCGGGGTCCTTGTCGTGACCGTGGCGGCCCTTGCCCTTCGGGTGTTCGGCAAGGTCCTTTGCGCCGGAGCGCAGCAGCCCCTTGAGGCCCCCCGTGCCTTTGGTGCCGAGGAGTTCGGGGACGAGGCGGCCCAAGAACTCGGCCGGGTCGCCCTTCGCCGCGTCCCACGCGTTCTTCAGCGCACGGTCCGGGTTGGCCACGGTGGACGCCAGCCCGGCGAGCGTCATGTTGAGGCCCTTCCAGTACTCGGCCGGGTGGGTCAGGTTGTACGCGTCGATCGGGTTGACCGAGCGGACGAAGTTGACCACTCCCGCCGTGCCCTTGACGATTCCGCCACCGAAATGGGCCAGTTCGATGCTCTGGCCCAGGGCGTAGTCCAACCCCTCGAGCTTGAGCTTCTCGCGGCCGGTGGGTTCCTTCGGGGCGTGGGCCATCGCGGCCGTGACCGCCTTCTTGGCGATCTCCGCGGCTTCGTTGCGGTGGCTGCGCGCATCTTTGAGGATCTCCTGTGCGCGCTCCCGCTTGGCCGTGCCGGGGTCGGAGAATTCACCGGGCTTGGGCAGCGGGTTGTCGCCATTGCGGGCGGCGTTGTACGCGTCGACCTTCTTGTTGTACGCGTCCACCGCCGTCTTGGAGGACTCGTCGCCCTCCTTGTACAGGGCGATCGCTTCCTTCGCCTTGCCCTGCGCACTGGTGATCGACTTGGAGTACGTCTCCAGCGCCTTCGCGGCATCATCAAACGCGTCCGTGGCGTGAAGCCAGTCGGTGGGCAGCGTCTGGAACTTCTTGCGGAACGCCTCGGCCGCCTCTCCCTTCCACTGGCTGGAGTCGAGCCTCTTCATCCCTGCGCCGACCAGGCCGAACGCCATCTGGAAGTCCCGCAGGTTCTTCACCGTCTCGGCGATTTTCCCGGGGTTGCCGTGGATCAGCTCATTCGCTTCCTCGGTCTGGCCGAGCTGCTGCTCACCGACTTCCGCGCCGAGGCTTGAGGCGGTCTCGTCGCCCCAGTCCTCGACGGCATCAGCCCACTCATGCGCGCCGACCTTGTCCAGGCCGTCGCCGACCTGGTCCGTTGCCCAGTCGACGCCCTCGCCGACCTTCTCCTTGGCCTTGTCGACCCCCTTGTCGACAAGATCGATGCCCTTGTCGACCCATCCTCCCCAGTCCGGCATCAGCGGTGCTCCCCCCACCGCGGCTGTTCAGCCTGATCGATCGTCGCTTGATCCGGATCGAACGTCTCGCGCAGCTGCTCGTCCATCTTCTCGCGCACCTTCGGGTCGATGATTCCCGAGCGCTCCATCGAGTCCATCTGCGCGTCCATGACGTCGTATCCGGTGTTCTTCCAGGTCTGGTTGACCTCTTTCTGGGCGTCGGAGAAGGACTTGGCGCTCCAGTCCGCTCCGTCGAGCGGCGTCTGGGTGCTGATCTTGTCCCAGCTCATGCCCTTGACCTCGTCCTCGCTCAAGTGCGGGTTTCCGTTGACGGAGTTCACCCCGATCTTGATCGAGTCCTTGACGTACTGCTCCTGCTCGGCGATCGCACCGGCCGACAGACCCACACCCTGCGCAAAGCCGTTCCCTCGGTTGGTCAGCGCCCGAACGCCCCACTCCCAGCGGTCACAGAACGTCTGGAACTCCGCCGCCAGTCCGCCGTGCCCCAACTCCAGTCCCGACAGGGCCAGATCCGAGAAGCCCCGCCCGGTCGACGCCTCGCCGATCATGCCGAGCTCCTTCAACTCGGCATGAGCCAAGTTGATGCCCATCGCAATGGCGGCCAAGGCCACTGGCGGCGCCGCAAGATCAGGATCGCTTCCGGTCATTCCGTCCCCCCGAGATCAACCGCCACCGCGTCCGGCACGATGCCCTGGACTGGCGGGAACAACATGCCTTCGTCGCTGCCGGCGTCGAGCGCCACGCCTGCGGGTCCCGGCAGCATCGGCACCATCACGTCCAGCAGGCGCGCGCCCAGGATCGTCTGATACGTCCACTCGCGGTCGGCGTCGCCCTGTGCCCGTGCGAACCGTGCCAGCGCCTCCTCGTCCGAGAACGCGCAGATCCACCGGACTCCGCCCTGGTCGGCCGTCCACAGGCTGCCGTACGCGTCGAACGGCACAAGTACCGCCGTGCGCCGGAATTCCCCCAGCAACACCGCAAACTCACGGCGAGCTGCGGCGAGTTGTTCGTCCGCAGAGGTCTCAGGTGCTGCCTTCGCAGGCCCCGCAGCCGCCGCCACTGGAATCGTCGTTGAGTCAGCCAGATCAGCCAGCCGCGAACGCCGCTCCGGCTCAGACATGCCGCCCCCGTCATTGGTCACACGCGCCATGCTGACACGATCCGATTCTCACAAGCAACGCCGTTAAGTGGTCATTTGGGAACGTATCCGCGCACTCAATGAAGCTCCGGCGGCTGTACTTTCTCCACCGAGCCGCCGTCCTTCTCCCCGGCCGGGTCGTGCGCGCACGGCACCGTGCTGCCCCCCTTGAACCTCTGCGTCTTCGCTCTCCAGCTGAACGCGAGCCTTTCCTCTCCGCCGTCCTCCGCGTCCCGCTTCGCCCTCAGCCACCAATCCCCGCCGGACGCGAGCTCCCGGTACTCCGTGATGTCCCAGCCCGTCTCCCTCAGATGGTCATGCAGCCGCCGGAGGCCCGGCACCGCCTCCCGCTCCGGCACCTGGCCCAGTTCCCAGTTGTGCGACAGCCGGTACGCGCCGGCCACCGGCTCGTCGGCCATGCCCTCCAAGCCACCCGGGTAGCAGTCAGCCGTGGAGAAGGAGTTCTCCGTGCCCACCCCCGGCTCCACCACTCCCGGCGGCACGGCACGGTCGAAGCCCAGCACCTCGTACGCCTCTTGAGACAGACGCGCCGCCCGGTCGCCCATGGCCTCGGGAGTGGCGCGGGGGTAGTCCTCCGGCGTCGCCTGCTCCACCTGGTACGTGACGAACAGGCCGGCAATGAGAAGCACCGGCGTCACAATCGCCGCGATGAGGATCCACCAGGCCACGCCCAGCGCCCTGCGGACAACCGGCATGGCCGGGGATTCGGTGAGGTCGGACAGTTCGTTCATGGGGCCTGACGCTATGCACCGGCCGAGAGCCGCGCATGCGTGCTGATCCCCACGAGCCCTGGGCGCAGGTACTCAGGGCGCAGGCCGGTTCGGTGCCCCGGGGCGGCCTGTCAGCCTGCGCTCGTATGCTCGATCCATGACGGATCACCAGCACGGACGGCCCGGACGCCCCACCGAGAACGCCATGCGCCGCGCCCTCAGGCGAGCCAGGGACGGGGTGGCGCTGGACGTCGCCGAGGCTGCCGTGCTGTTGCAGGCCCGCGGGGACGACCTCGTCGATCTGTGTGCCTCTGCCGCGCGTGTGCGGGACGCCGGGCTGGAGGCCGCGGGCCGTCCCGGGGTCATCACGTACTCGAAGAGCGTGTTCATTCCGCTCACCCGGCTGTGCCGCGACAAGTGCCACTACTGCACCTTCGCGACGGTGCCGGGGAAGCTGCGCCGGGCCGGGCACGGGATGTTCATGTCGCCCGACGAGGTCCTGGACATCGCCCGGCGCGGGGCCGAACTGGGCTGCAAGGAAGCGCTGATCACCCTCGGGGACAAGCCCGAGGACCGCTGGCCCGAGGCGCGGGAGTGGCTGGAGGCCGAGGGGTACGACGACACCATCGCGTACGTACGGGCCATGGCGATCCGCATCCTGGAGGAGACCGGGCTGCTGCCGCATCTCAACCCGGGCGTCATGACCTGGACGGACTTCCAGCGGCTGAAGCCCGTGGCGCCGAGCATGGGCATGATGCTGGAGACTACGGCGACGCGGCTGTGGAGCGAGCCGGGCGGGCCTCACTACGGGTCGCCCGACAAGGAGCCCGCCGTCCGGCTGCGGGTGCTGGAGGATGCCGGACGCAGTTCCGTGCCGTTCACGAGCGGGCTGTTGATCGGGATCGGCGAGACGTACGAGGAGCGCGCCGACTCGCTGTTCGCGCTGCGGCGCGTCGCCCGTGCGTATCACGGCATCCAGGAACTGATCATGCAGAACTTCCGCGCCAAGCCGGACACGGCGATGCGCGGGATGCCGGACGCGGAGCTGGACGAGCTGGTCGCGACCGTCGCCGTGGCCCGGCACATCATGGGGCCCTCCGCCTGTCTCCAGGCGCCGCCCAACCTGGTGGCGGGCGAGTATGCGCGGCTCATCGAGGCGGGCATCGACGACTGGGGCGGGGTCTCGCCGCTGACGCCGGACCATGTGAACCCCGAGCGGCCCTGGCCGCAGATCGACGAACTGGCCGAGCGTTCGGCGGCGGCGGGCTTCCGGCTCGAAGAACGCCTGTGCGTCTACCCGGAGTTCGTGCAGCGCGGCGAGCCCTGGCTCGACCCGAGGCTGCTGCCGCACGTGCGCGCGCTCGCCGATCCGGAGACCGGGCTGGCGAACCCGGACGCCCCCGTCGTGGGGCACGCGTGGCAGGAGCCCGACGAAGGCTTCACCTCCACCGGGCGCACCGATCTGCACCGGACGATCGACACCGAAGGCCGGACCGCCGACCGGCGCGACGACTTCGACGAGGTGTACGGGGACTGGGAGGCGCTGCGCGAGGCGGCCGTGCCCGGCATGGTGCCCTCCCGCATCGATGCCGACGTCAAGACGGCCCTCAAGCAGGCCGCCGACGATCCGACCCGGCTCACCGACGACGAAGCCCTCGCCCTCCTGCACGCCGACGGGCCCGCGCTGGACGCACTGACGGGCATCGCCGACGAACTCCGCAGATCCGTCGTCGGCGACGACGTCACGTACATCGTCACGCGGAACATCAACTTCACCAACGTCTGCTACACAGGCTGCCGCTTCTGCGCCTTCGCCCAGCGGCGTACCGACGCCGACGCCTACACGCTCTCTCTTGACCAGGTCGCCGACCGCGCCGAGCAGGCCTGGGAGGTCGGCGCCGTCGAGGTGTGCATGCAGGGCGGCATCCACCCCGACCTGCCGGGCACGGCGTACTTCGACATCGCCCGGGCGGTGAAGGCCAGAGTTCCCGGCATGCATGTGCATGCCTTCTCGCCGATGGAGGTCGTCAACGGCGCGACCCGCACCGGGATGTCGATCCGGGAATGGCTCACCGCCGCCAAGGAAGCCGGGCTCGACTCGATCCCCGGGACCGCCGCGGAGATCCTGGACGACGAGGTCCGCTGGATCCTCACCAAGGGCAAGCTGCCCACCGCCACCTGGATCGAGGTCGTCACCACGGCGCATGAGCTGGGCATCCGGTCCTCATCGACCATGATGTACGGGCATGTGGACCAGCCCCGGCACTGGCTCGGGCATCTGCGCACCCTCGCCCGTATCCAGCAGGCTGCGTTGGATTCTGGGCGGCAAGGCTTCACGGAGTTCGTGACGCTGCCCTTCATCCACACCAACGCGCCCGTCTACCTCGCGGGGATCGCGCGGCCGGGCCCGACCGCGCGCGACAACCGCGCCGTCACCGCCATGGCCCGGCTGCTGCTCCACCCCCACATCACCAACATCCAGACCAGCTGGGTGAAGCTCGGTGCCGAGGGCGCGGCCGAGATGCTCCGCTCCGGGGCCAACGACCTCGGCGGCACGCTGATGGAGGAGACCATCTCCCGTATGGCGGGCTCCAGTTACGGCTCGTACCGCTCCATCAAGGACCTCGTCGCCATCGCCGAGGCGGCAGGGCGGCCGGCGAAGCCGCGTACGACGCTGTACGGCGAGGTGGCGGACGAGCGCATGCGGGCCGCGACCGCGTCCGACGGACATCTGCCCGAGCTGCTGCCGGTGCTCGACCAGGGCTGAGAGACTGGGCCCATGGCGCAGCGAGCTGGGGCGAGACCGTCGATGCAGGAGCTGATCAGGCGACGCAGGCGCGCCGGGTTCGTCGGCAGACGCGGCGAACTGGCCCTGTTTCGCGAGAACTTCGATGTCCCGGTCGAGGACGAGCGGCACCGTTTCGTCTTCCACATCCACGGCAACGCGGGCGTCGGCAAGACCTCGCTCGTGCGCGAGCTGGAGCACACCGCGCGGGAGCGTCAGGCGCTGACCGCCACGCTCGACGAGTCGGTCAACAGCGTGCCGGAGGCGATGGCGGCGATCGGCGCCCAGTTCGCGCAGCAGGGGAGTCCCCTGAAGGCGCTGGACCGGATGCTGGCGACCTACCGGCAGCGACGCTACGAAGCGGAGTCGGCCACACCCGAGCCGGAGCCGGCTCCGGGCGGGGCGCCGCCGCCTCCGTCCGCCGGCTCGATGGTGGCTGCGCAGGCCGGACTGGTCGGCCTCGGTCTGCTGCCGGGCGTCGGGGCGCTGGCGGGCGGGGTGGAACCCGCGCAGATAGCCCAGGGCGCGGACCGCCTCAAGGCGTTGCTCAGCGCCCGCTTCCGCAATCAGGAGGACGTCCAGCTGGTGATGGACCCGCTGCGGATCCTCACCCCGGTTCTGATCGCCGAACTGGAGCGTGTCGCTTCCGACAGCCCCTGGATCGTCCTCTTCTTCGACACCTACGAACGCACCGGCACGTTCCTTGACGGCTGGCTGCGTGATCTGATCACCACCGAGCGATACGGCACCCTGCCCGCCAACGTCGTCGTCACCCTCGCCGGCCAGGGCAGCCTCGACCCCGGCTGCTGGGCCGATTACGCGGACATCGTCACCGATCTGCCGCTGGAGCCCTTCACGGAGTCGGAGGCACGCCAACTCCTCGCCGCGAAAGGCGTGATGGACGAGGACGTCGTACGGGACGTGCTGCGGATCTCCGGCCGGCTGCCGGTGCTGGTCTCCACGCTCGCCGAGAATCCGGGCACCGGGGACGATCCGAGCGCCACCGCGGTGGAGCGGTTCCTGAAGTGGGAGCCTGACCCGGCGCGCAAGGCCGCCGCACAGCTGTGTGCGCTGCCGCGCAGGGTCGACGAGGACATCCTGCGCGCGGTGGTGGAACCGGGCCCGGGGCAGTCGGACGGGTCTGCGGACGGAGTGTTCACATGGCTGTGCGCGCTGCCCTTCGTGAGCATGCGGCAGGGTCGCGCCCAGTATCACGACGTCGTACGCGGTCCCATGCTGCGGCTCCAGCGCGGCAGTTCGCCGCGCCGCTGGAGCGCCGCGCACACCCGGCTGGCCCAGACGTTCGCCGACAGGCGGGAGGCGGCGACAGAGGGCGTGGCGCCGGATGAACTGTGGGCACAGGAGAGCTGGCGGGGGCCACGCCTGGAGGAGTGGTACCACCGGCTGTGCGCACAGCCGCGCACCGCGATGCCCGGGATGCTGCGAGACGGCGTGGAGGCGTGCGAGCAGGGCGGGGCGACGGCCCGGCGCTGGGCCCGGGTGCTGGCCGAGGCGGGGGAGGACGCCGACGACGAGGAGGTGCGCAGGTGGGGCCGGGACGTGCTGGCCGCGCTGGAGGACGAGCAGCGCGGGGACACCGCGCTGCTCGGTCTGCTGCTGACGCGCGCCGGATTCGGCCCGGCGGATCAGGTGGCGGCCCTGGTCGTACGAGCCATGCTGCATCGCTTCGCCGAGCAGTACCGCAGCGCGAGTTCCGACTACGAGCGGGCGCTCACCCTCGACCCTGCCTGCGCCCGGGCGTACTACGGGCGGGCGATGGTGCTCCAGGCGGCGGCGGGGGACACGGCAGGTGCGCTGGAAGACCTGAACCGCGCGGACACCCACTCCCCCGACACCGGGTGGATCCTGCAGGAACGCGGCGAGGTCCATCGGCAGCTCGGTCACCACGAGGAGGCGATCGCCGACTGCGACCGCGTCCTCGCGATGGAACCCGACGACGAGCGGGCGCTCGCCACCCGCGGCCACGCCAGGCATCTGCTGGACCGGAGCAGGGAGGCGCTGGCGGACCTCGACCGGGCGATCGAGCTGGACCAGGAGTATCTGTGGGCACTGATCCGGCGCTCGGAGGTACGGCAGGCACTCGGTGACGACGCCGGGGCCGTCGCCGACCTGGACCGGGCCCTGGAGGTCGACCCGGAATCGGCATGGGCGGTGGGCGAACGCGGCGATGTCCACAGGCAGGCCGGCCGCTTCGAGGAGGCGATCGAGGATCTGGACCAGGCACTGCGCATCGACCCGGAGTACGCCTGGGCGCTGGGCAGCCGGGCCGCGGCCCGGGCGGCTCTCGGCCACGTCGACCAGGCGCTGGCGGACTACACCCGGGCCCTCGAGATCGACCCCGACTACAGCTGGGCGCTGGTGAAGCGGGCCGGCATCCACCATCGGCTGGGGGACCTGGAGGCGCAGTTCGCGGATCTGGACAGGGCGGTCGGCCAGGGTGAGGGCACCTCGTTCGCGCTGACCGAGCGGGGGGACGCGCACCACCGTGCGGGGCGGTACGAGGAGGCGCTCGCCGATCTGGACCGGGCCATCGCACAGAGACCGGAGTACGGGTGGGCCATCGGCTTGCGTGGCCAGGTGCTGCTGGCCGCCAAGCGGCTGCCGGAGGCCCTGACGGATCTTGAACGGGCCGCCGAATTACTGCCGAAGACTGCCTGGGTGCTGGCCGAGCGTGAGGACGCCTACGACGAATTGCGGGGGACCGACGAGCTGCGGGCCCGCTGCGAGGAGGCGGTGGAGAACACCTCCGAGGCGGGGGCTTGGATCCGGCGTGCTTCCGCCCGCACGTCCGCGCGGCGCTACGACGAGGCGCTGGCGGACTGGACCAGGACTCTGGAGCTGGACCCGGAACACGGCTGGGCACGGGTCCGCAGAGCGTGGGTCCGGGGGCGGCTCGGCGACCAGGAGGGATGGTTCGCCGATCTGGACCGGCTCGTCGCCACCGAGAAGAACCGCGGCTGGGCGCTGGCCCAGCGGGCGCGTTCCCTGACATCGAGGGGTCTGCTGCGGCGGGCGCTGGCCGACCTGGACCAGTGTGCGGCCATGGGTTACTTCCCCGCCTGGACACAGGGGCGTCGCGCGGTTGTCTGTCTCTACCTGGACCGACCGGCCGCGGCGATGGAGGCGCTCGACTCCCTGCTCCCCGGAGACCGGGACAGCGAGCTGCCGCTCGTCGCCGAGACGCTGCGGCGCCTGGGCCGTTTCGAGGAGGCGCGGGAGACGGCCGAGCGGCTGCGGACGCTTGACGCGGAGGAGGGGCTCTTCCACCTGGCGATGGCGGCGAGCCGGATGGCGGGCACACAGCAGGCGGAGGGGCTGTGGCGAGAACTCGAAGAGCAGTACACCGACCGTGCCCCGCAGGCGCCCGTCGCGTGGGACCTGTGTGAACGGCTCGTCCTGTCCTGTGCGTTGGGGCAGTGGGGCGAGACCGGGCGGTTGCTGGAGCGGGTCCACGCGGAGCGGCCTGTGTGGGGAGAGCTCGCCGATCTGAAGGACACCCTGGCCGAATTCGCCCAATGCCCGGGCGCGGACACGGACCGGCTGGCGGAACTGCTGGCCGGGGTCAGGACGGCACGGGACGCCCTGGCCGGTGCGGGCGAAGGCTGAGTCGTACGAGCCCTCGGCGCCCGCGGTGACTCCGGCTGCAGGGCCGCCGCCGGGAACCCGCACTGAACGCTGCTCAAAACCGGCTCGAGGGACCAGGCCCTGTCCGGCCGATCTTGCCGGGCCCGGCCTGATCGACCGGACAGGACCTAACGGTCACATACCGCTCAGCGCTCCCTTCCGGTCCTGAAGTGATCTGGTCCGGTCGATTACAGTGCTTCGCCAGGCATAGTTCGACGTCCAGGGGAGGGGCGCGGGGTGAGCGCAGCAGCTACTGCCGTGTGGGGCCGGGCCGAGCAGCAGGACTTCCGTGCCCGGGTGCGCGGTGCCCTGCTCGGTGGTGCCATCGGCGACGCGCTCGGCGCCGGGGTCTCGGCGCTGACCCTGGAGGAGATACGGGCGGGCCACGGCCCCGAGGGCATCGCCGACCTCGTGCCCGCCCACGGCCGCCGCGGGGCCGTCACCGCCGTCACCCAGCTGACGCTGTTCACCGTCGACGGGCTCATACGCGCCCAGGTCCGCCGTGACACCGGCGCCTGGCATCCGCCCACCGATGTGCACCGCGCCTATCTGAGATGGGCCGCCACCCAGCGCGACTGGGGCCCCGACGAACGCCGCAAGGACAACGGCTGGCTCGCCCGCGAGGAGTGGCTCTACACCCGCCGCAACGCCCCCAGGGCATGCCTCGTCGGGCTGGGCGACGAGACGATGGGCACCCTCGAAGCGCCGAAGAACCCGACCGCGTGCGACGCAGGCGCGCTGGTGCGCTCCGCGCCGTTCGGGCTGCTCGTGGGCTGGGAGCCGCAGTTGGTGTGCCAGCTGGCCGTGGAGTGCGCGGCGCAGACGCACGGCCACCCCACCGCGTATCTCTCGGCGGCAGCGTTCGCCGTCATCGTGCACGGTCTGGCCCGGGGCGAGACCCTCGACGGCTCGGTGCAGCGCGCCCTCGCCCTGCTGGCCGCGCGGCCGGGGCACCAGCCCGTCACGGACGCCCTCCAGCTGGCGCTCGGCACCGTACGCCAGGGCATTCCGGGCCCGGCCAGGATCGCCTCGATCGGCGCGGGCGACAACGCCGAGGACGCCCTCGCCATCGCCGTCTACTGCGCGCTCGTCGGCGAGGACATCCGGCACGGCCTGCGGCTCGCCGTCAACCACGACGGTCCCTCCGAGGCCACCGGCTCCGTCACCGGCGCGCTGCTGGGTGCCCTGCACGGCGAGACGGCCCTGCCGCCCGCCTGGCTCTCCGAGCTGGAGGGCCGCCCCACCGTCATCGAACTCGCCGACGACTTCGCGATGGAGATGACCCAGGGCCCGGCCCTGCACGGCCCCACGGTCGCCTCGCCCGGCTGGCTGGCCCGCTACCCCCGCAGCTGACGCGCGAGGGCCCGGCTCCACCCCTGGGGAGCCGGGCCCTGGTACGCGGGACGCAGGCGGGCGTGTCAGCCGTCCGCGCCCTCGCGGCCCAGCACCTTCGCCTCGGCCGGCTCGGCCGGCGCCGGCACGCTCGCCGTGGCGAGCCCGGAACCCTCCGGCCCGTCGTCGTCCGTGTTGATCCGGGCGATGACCGCGTCACGCTCGGGGGTGTCCTCCGGCTTGACCAGGCCGATCACGATGTAGAGCACGAGCGAGATCGCCAGCGGTACGGAGACCTGGTACTGCAGGGCCACATCGGTCCTGGCGGTGCCGTCGATCTCGTAGTTGAGGAAGAAGAAGGCGATCAGGCCCGCTGCCCAGCTGGTGAGCGCCGCCGTCGGTCCGGACTTACGGAACGGACGCAGCAGGCCGAGCATGAACGGGATCGCGATCGGGCCCATCAGTCCGGCCACCCACTTGATCACGACGGTGATGATGTCCTTGAACGTGGGCGAGTTGACCTGGGTGGCGATCGCCATCGACAGCGCCAGGAAGGAGATCGTCGACAGACGCGCGGCGATCAGCCCGGCCCGCTCGGTCCAGCTCCGTGCCTTCTTGGAGATGACCGGCGCGATGTCCCGGGTGAAGACCGCGGCGATCGCGTTGGCGTCGGAGGAGCACATCGCCATGGTGTGCGAGAAGAAGCCCACGATGACCAGGCCCAGCAGACCGTGGGGCAGCAACTGCTCGGTCATCAGCGCGTAGGAGTCGGACGCGTCCGGCTTCTTCGCCTCGACGAGCAGCGGTGCGCACCACATCGGGAAGAACAGCACCAGCGGCCAGACGGCCCACAGGACCGCCGAGAGCCGCGCCGAGCGGGTGGCCTCACGGGCGTTGGCGGTCGCCATGTAGCGCTGCGCCTGGTTCCACATGCCGCCGTTGTACTCGAAGGTCTTGATGAAGAGGAACGCCAGCAGGAACGTCACGGTGTACGGTCCGGCGGTCGCGTCCGTGTGCCCCTGGAGCTCCGGCTCGTCCCAGATGGTCCACAGGGTGCTGAAGCCGTCCAGTTTGCCCATGACCGCGATGAGCATCGCGAGTCCGGCGAAGAGCTGGATGATGAACTGCCCCAGCTCGGTCAGGGCGTCGGCCCACAGACCGCCGACCGTGCAGTAGATGCCGGTGATGATGCCGGTGATCAGGATGCCCTGGTTGAGCGAGAGACCGGTGAAGACGGAGAGCAGGGTGGCGATCGCGGCCCACTTGGCGCCCACGTCCACGATCTTCAGCAGGAGGCCCGACCAGGCCAGCGCCTGCTGGGTCTTGAGGTTGTAGCGGTTCTTCAGATACTCCAGCGGCGAGGCGACATGCAGCTTGGAGCGCAGGCGGTTCAGCCGCGGCGCGAAGAGCTTGGCGCCGATGAAGATGCCGATGGCGATCGGGAGGGACCAGGTCACGAAGGACGTGACACCGTACTTGTAGGCGATGCCCGCGTAACCGGTGAACATCACCGCGCTGTAGCCGGACATGTGGTGCGAGATGCCCGACAGCCACCACGGCATCTTGCCGCCTGCGGTGAAGAAGTCGCTGACGTTGTCGACGCGCTTGTGCGACCAGAGTCCGATCGCGACCATCACACCGAAGTATCCGGTGAGCACGGTCCAGTCGAGACTGTTCATGTGCCCCCTCCTGGGGTCCGCCTTGTGAACGCCGTTCATGGTGTGTCCATGCGCGCGGCCACGACAACGACCTGAGGGGTCAAGTGCAAGTAAAATTGTTCGAGTTAATGACCTCCATTCACATCTGTGACTGAGGGAGGGGTCAAAAAGGGCGGCTACCGCATCAGTTCACCCGCGTTGACGAGCAGCGACTGACCCGTGATCGCCCGGGCCCGGTCGGATACGAGAAAGGCCGCGGCCTGTGCGACATCGCCGTCCGTGGCCAGCTCCGGCAGTGCCATCCGCTCGGTGAGCCGTGCGAGCACCTCGTCCTCCGGCACCCCCTCGGTGTGCGCGGTGAACTGGACGTACGCCTGCACGGGCGGCCCCCACATCCAGCCGGGCAGCACCGTGTTGACCCGGATCCGGTCCGGGCCCAGCTCGCGCGCCAGCGAGTACATCGCCGAGGTCAGCGCCCCCTTGGATGCCGCGTACGCCGCCTGCCACACCTGTGAGGGCGCCGCCACCGCCGACTGCGTCCCGATGATGACGACCGAGCCGCCGCGCTCCTTGAGTCCCGGCAGGCAGGCCCGGGTCATCCGCAGCGTGCCCAGCAGATTCACGTCGATGACCCCCCGCCAGGTCTCGAAGTCGGCGTCCGCGAGCCCGCCGAAATAGCTGTCCCAGGCGGCGACATGGACGACCGCGTCGATCCGCCCGAAACGCTCCAGCGCGAGCGCGGCCAGCGCCTCGCACTGCGCCTCGTCGGTGATGTCCGTGGCACGGTGGGCGGTGTGTGAGCCCTCGGGGTCCATCTCGCGCGCCGACTTGGCGAGATGGGCCTCGGTGCGGGCGCCGAGGACCGCGTTGCCCCCGTCCCGTACGACGGTCGCGGCGATCTGATGGCCGAGCCCGGCCCCGACGCCGGAGACGATCACGGTCTTCCCCTGGAGCAGCATCTGGGCGCCTCCCGGCACTGGCAGTTCTTCTGACGGGGCGTCAGAGTAGGTGCCTCCACCGGAGGAAGGAAGGGGAGCGTCGTGAGCGAGGACACTCGGTCAGAGGTGTACGCGGAGCTGGCGGGCGTCGGTCCCTACGGGGTGCGCCCCGGCCACGCCCTGATCACCATGGTCGAACCGCAACCGGGCCATGAGTACGCGTACAACCGCTGGTACGAGGACGACCACTACTACGCGGGCGCGATGGCCATGCCCTGGATGTACGCGGGACGGCGCTGGGTCGCCACGCGCGACCTCCAACTGCTGCGCTACCCGGAGAAGTCGGCCGTCGCCCAGCCCGTCACCGCGGGCTGCTACATCTCCACGTACTGGATCACCGACGGACGCTACGCCGACCACATGAAGTGGACCGTCGGGATCAACAAGCGGCTCAACCGGGACGGCCGCGTCTACCAGGACCGTACGCACGTCTTCACGGCCTTCCAGGACCACGAGGCGACGGTCTACCGGGACGGGGCGGCCGGCCCGCGCGACTATCACGCGCTGGACCATCCGTACGCGGGCCTGGTCGTCGAGGTGATCGACGCGGAGGGGCCCGAGCAGCGGGCGGAGCTCCTTGAGTGGCTGCGTACGAAGCATCTGCCCAAGCGGCTTGCCGGATCGTGCGCGGCGATGGTGACCGTCTTCCGGCCGACACCACTGCCCGGCGACCGGATGACCTATGTGAAGCAGGTCGAGGGTGTGGACACCCGGCTGACGCTGCTGTGGTTCCTCGAGGAGGACCCGAGGGAGCGCTGGGACTCTGCATTCGCAGGCCTCGACGTGGCGGTCGTCGAATCGGGGCTCGGGCGGGTGGAGCTCGTGGCTCCCTTCATCCCCACGGTCCCCGGCACCGACCGCTACGTCGATCAACTGCGCTGAGGCGGGGCGGGCGTGTCCCGCGGGGCGGCCGGACAGCAACCAGCCCCCTCGGCCAGGACGGCGGACCAGTCGAGAGGGCTTGACTCGGGCTGTGGCTAAGAGGTGCGTGTACGGCTCAAGTCACGCACCGCGCGGCGTGGTTCGGCTGACGTCAAGGACGAACGCCGACCACGTCTCGGCGGTGAAGTCGAGGACTCCCCTGCGGGGCTCCTTCGAATCGCGGACCGCGACTGTGGCGGCGCTCTCTGCCTTGACCTCCACACAGTCTCCGTTGACGGCGGAGTACGAGGACTTGGTCCATTCCGTCAGCGCATCGTGCCGAATCAGCATGGTGACTCCGATGGTTGTGCCAGTTGTTGGGCCTTGTGCGCCCAGCCGCTGAGGGCAGCGGCTCTGCGGGCGACGCTACGCCGCAACATCATTGGAGACATGCGGCGTTCACCCATCTGGATGGCATATTCCATCGAGATCTGTTCAGTTGAGGATGCGCGGGTGTATCGTGCGCGCCCCTAAGCTTGTTGCTTGATCACGGGCTGCAGCTTTCCGCCACTTTGTGAATGAACTCCCGGGATTGCTCGGCGCTCAGCGCCTTGGCTCGCAGGTGCTCGTACATGACGGCGTAGCTCTGGACGTCGTTGGCCTTCTCCAAGTAGAGATCGCTGGTGACCCCCTCCAGGTAGACGACGCTCGCGTCCATCGCCTCCTGAAACTCAAGGATGGCGAACTTGCCGTACATGCCAGGATGCGCCCCGACGTCGTACGGCAGTACCTGCAGCGTGACGTGCGGCTGTTCACTCAACTGCGCGAGATGCAGGAGCTGGTCAGTCATGATCTGCCGATTGCCGACGACGCGTCTCAGCAGTGCCTCGTCGATCACCGCCCAGAAGCGGAGAGGGTTGACCGGGTCCGTCAGGCGATCCTGGCGCTTGAGGCGGATCTGGATGCGTTTGTCGATCTCGCTGGGCGTGGCTTCGGGCCACATCCCCTCGATCACCGCCTGCGCGTACTCACGCGTCTGCAGCAGACCGGGAACGATCAGTGATTCGTACACCCGGAGACTCGCCGCGTCGGTCTCCAGGCCGATGTAGACGCTGTACGGGATGTCACCGAAGGCGTGCCACCAGCCCTGCTGGCGGGAGTCCTTGGCCATTTGCATCAGCGAGTCGACGATCCGGTGGTCCTCGACCTCGTACACTCCGCACAGGTCGCGGACATCGCGCTGACTGATGGATCGGCGGCCGTTCTCCAGGCGGCTGATCTTCGACTGGGAGACGAGCAGACGCTCCGCCACCTCCTCGGCCGTCATGCCCTTCAGCTCTCGGAGCCGGCGCAGCTCCTGTCCCAAACGGCGTCGCCTGACGGTGGGGTTGACATTGGACGCCACGGAAACTGCACCTCCGGCTGCGTAGCTGAGCGTATCTACCGCTCAGCAGACTGCCACCAATGGTCGTGGCTGCGCTGCGAAATGGCTACACAGGCGTCATGCGCGAACGCGCGGGGCAGCGATGAGGCTGCCCCGCGCGTTCTGTGCGGCTCCCGGACCGGGTCAGTGGGGACGTCGGTGCGGCGGTTTGGTGCGGCGGTCTTACGGGTGGTGCTTTGCTGCTGCTTCTGTGTCAGTGCAAGGCGACGCGGGCCATGGTTCCGCGGCGCGGTTGCATCGCTGCCACGGCTGCCGGCTGCCTGGTGCCGTTCACCGCGGTGGGATTACGGCGCGGCTGAGCGGCCACACCGTTCTGGACGTCCATCACGGCGTGCGCCACGAGGCCGCCCATCGGGTCGTGCCTGATGAGGTCCCGCAGACGGGACCTCGAGGAACGCCCCTCGTTGCCGGGGTACAGGTGCTTGCCGAGTCCGACCGCGTGGGCCAGTGCGGCGAGCGCCGCGGTCCGCGGGTCCGGCGGTACGCCGGTGCGGATCGCACTGTCCAGCCGGGCCCTGATGTCCCGGCTGATCGCCGTGTCCGTCGCCTGGTAGCGAGTCGTCGGCAGCACTCCGCACATCTGGCCCGCCACGGCATGCACCATGCCGCACCGCTCCAGATGCGAGAGGTAAATCTGGCGCAGCCCCAGTCGGGGCCCGCCGATCCAGTGAACTGCCCGTACCGGACTGCCGCGTCTGCGCAGCAGTTCCAGTGCGGAGTCCAAAGTCGGATCTCCTGTCGGCCGTGGCATCACCACGGCGATACGATCCCCGTCTGGGGCTATCCGTCCTGCCAGAGCCAGCTCTACTAGCTGGGCTCCGGCCAGGCCGAGGTCGAGCGACTGCGGCTGCGCTGTGGTACCCGTGGCCGGGTCCAGAGCGAGCAACAGAAGCTCCTCCGGAAGTGTTCTGCGGCTCCTGCCCATCCATGCCTCCCCGCGTGGATGTACGACAGGGTGACCCCTCTCACATTGGTCTGTCGAGAGCGCCTGGGTGCTTTCTGAGGGAACCGGCAGGTATGTCGTTCTCGTCTAGGCCCGGGAGCGGGGCTCTCACACAGGACACTGGTAGATGGTTCGGACAACACGGGCTGTCGCGTGAGGATGCCTGTGAGTACGTACGTATGGCCCAAGAACGCATGACGCAAGACTCATGGAGGAGGCACGGTGGCGGGCGAGTCCCCCGACAAGTCGGAGCAGCGGAAGTCGTCGGGGGAGACGACTCCGGGTGAGCGCGACCCGCGCCTCGCCGTGTTCCGGCAGGCATCTCCGGGGGCGACGGCTCCCCAGGTGGACCAGGCGACGGCGGTCTTCAAGCTGCCGGCGGAACGGACGGCGTCCGAGCCGGAGGCCGAGCCGGGCACGGAGTCGGGTTCCGTGGAGAACGACGCGAGGCTGCGGGCCGCGGTGGCGGCGTGGGTGGCCGGCGACGGGGACGACGCGCCGGACGCGGACGCGCAGGCCGCTCCGGCTGCCGACGCCGACGATGCGGACGCTGACGAGACCCCGGTGGCGGAGGACGCGGACGACGCGCCGGACGCGGACGCGCAGGCCGCTCCGGCTGCCGACGCCGACGATGCGGACGCTGACGAGACCCCGGTGGCGGAGGACGCGGACGCCGAGGTGTCGGACGCGGACGAGGCTCCCGCCCGGGATGACGCGGAGGAGGACAAGGCTCCGGTTGCCGCGGACGCGGACGAGGAGGCCCCTCTGGTCGCCGAAGACGCGGACGTCGATGTTCCGGATGCCGAGGAGCGCGAGGAGGCGCCTGAGGGCGACGAGGACGCGTCCGCAGACGCAAAGTCCACGCCCGCTGAGCCCGAGCCCGAGCCCGAGCAGGAGGCGGCCGACGAGGCCGACGCGTCCCCGGACGTGCAGCCCGAGGCCGACGCGGACCCTGAGCCAGAGGCCGAGCCTGAGCCCGAGGCCGACGCCGTGAAGCCCGACACCAAGCCTTCCGACGAGGGCAAGGACGAGGGTGAGGGCAAGGGCGAAGCCACCCCACCCCCCACCGAATCCGCGGAAGCAAACGCTCTGGCCAAGCCGCCTGTCGATCAAGCCACCGCCGTCTTCAAGACCCCCCGGCGGCCCGCCGTCGACCAGCCCACCACCGCGCTCAAGGTGTCCCCGGCACCCCGCCCCGAGGCCCCCGCCGAGCGGAGCAGCACCTTCGTGCCGCTGCGGACCGAGGACGTACGGACGCCGCGCGCCCCGAGCAAGCCTGACGCAGGCGCATCGGAGTCCGCGCCCGCCTCGCTCACCGAGGCCGAGCGGACCAAGCAGCAGCCCATGCCCCCGCTGCCGCCGCTCGATCTTCTCGCCGAGCTCACGAACACCCCGCCGCCGCCCCAGACCCCCGTCCGCACCGTCATGCGGCGGATCAAGATCTGGACGCCGCTCGTCGTCCTGCTCCTGATCATCTTTGCGGTCGTACAGGCTTTCCGTCCGCTCCCCGACCCCAAGCTCTCGCTCTCCGCCGAGCCCGCCTTCACCTTCAAGGGCGGAAAGCTGAACATGCCGTGGCCCGGCGAGGGCCAGGGCGCTGTCGAGGTCGAGGGTGTCGGCAGCATCGGCACGTACGGCGCGCAGAAGCCCGCCCCGATCGCGAGCGTCGCGAAGACGATGACGGCGTACGTGATCCTCCAGGAGCACCCGATCTCCGGGAAGCAGGTCGGGGAGAAGATCACCGTCGATCAGCAGGCGGAGGACGAGTCCAAGATCGAGGACGAGTCGACCGCGCAGGTGTCCAAGGGGCAGCAGTTCACCGAGAAGCAGATGCTTCAGCTGCTGATGATCCCGTCCGGGAACAACGCCGCGCGTCTCCTCGCCCGCTGGGACTCGAAGTCCGAGGCCGAGTTCGTCAAGAAGATGAATGACGCCGCCAAGAAGCTCGGCATGACCAACAGCACCTACACGGACCCGAGCGGCCTGAAGGCCACCACCGTGTCCACCCCGCAGGACCAGCTCAAGCTGGCCAGGGCGGTGCTGCAGAACGACATCTTCCGCGACATCGTCAACACGCCCAACATCACCATCCCGGGCATCGAAGGGCGGATCGAGAACAACAACACGATCCTCCTCGAGCCGGGCGTGAGCGGCATCAAGACCGGCTCGTCCACCCCGGCCGGAGGCAATCTCCTGTGGACCGCCAACACGATCGTCGACGGCAAGAACCGCCGGATCGTCGGCGCGGTGATGGGCGCCCAGAACGCGGCACTGCTGCACGAGAAGCTGACGCTGGCGGTCAAGACCTACAGCCTGCAGCTGATCAAGGCCGCCCAGGAGGGCGTCACATCCGCGACCGTCATCAAGAAGGGTGAGGTCGTCGGTCATATCGAGAACGGCCTCGGCGGCCGGGTGGCCGTTGTCGCCACGAAGGACCTCAAGGCGGTCGGCTGGGCCGGTCTCCAGGTCCAGATCGCGATCGACGACGCCGGCAACAAGATCCCGCACAGCGCGAAGGCGGGCACGGTCGTCGGCCAGGTCTCGGTCGGTTCGGGCACGGGCAAGGTGACCGCCCCGGTCGCGCTCCAGCAGGACCTGGCGGAACCTGGATTCGGCGACAAGCTGACCCGGCTCGGCTAGGTCCTGTCCGGTCGATCAGGCCGGATCAGTGAGCGGGGTCTGGTGCGTGCGATCGCAAGTCGGAGGAAGGAGCCCACGCGGAGCGTCGGCGACTGACGCAACGCGGCATGGGGCACCTCCCGTGCCCGAAGGGCTACGGGGGAGTGCGTGCCAGGGCACGCGAGCCCGGCAAGATCGGCCGGACAGGACCTGGGTCAGACCCAGACGCGTCACGTCACGCGGGCGTCCCGAGATGACGGGGCGCCCGCGTGCTAGCGTCCCGGGGCAACTTCAAGGTGCCCAGATGGCGTCCTTGAACATGAACAGCAGCAAAAAGCACGTCGGAGGCAGGCCGGCCGGGGGACCACGGCACAGCCGGGGAAGACGGAGAGAGCCGCAGTGACCACCGCTGAGCCGACACAGGCGGACGGCAGCAGCCCCGACACCGGGCTGCGAATACGTCTGCCCGCGCCCGGCCGCACCGAGCCCGGTCCTCTCGCCGACCTGCGGGACCGACTGTCTCGTCACCCCGTGCTTCTCGCGACGGCTCTCGCCGCGCTCACCCATCTGATCTGGTTCTTCTTCTTCGCCAACAGCGGCGGAGACATCGCGGCCCAGGACGCCTGGGCCGAGTTCGTCGGACGCCATCCCGACTCGGCGTACAACCTCGCCTGGTACGGCGGGATGCACCCGGTCTCGTACAGCGTCGTCTCGCCGTATCTGATGTCGCTGATCGGCGTCCGCTCGACGATGATGGTCGCCGGTACGGTCTCGGCCGCGCTGACCGCGCTGATCCTGGTCCGTGTCCGTGCCGTCCGCAATCCCGTGGCCTGCGCGCTGGCCGGGGTCTTCGCCTTCCTCTGCAACGCGCTGTCCGGCCGGGTGACCTTCGGCCTCGGGATGATGTTCGCGCTCGGCGCGGTCGCCGCGGTCTTCTGCTGGCCGCACAAGTGGCGGATGAAACGCTGGGCGAAGGCGGCGGTGGCCGCCCCGCTCGCGGGTATCGCCACGGCGTCGAGTCCGGTCGCGGGCCTGTTCCTCGGCGTGGTCGCGGCGGCGCTGTTCCTGAACCGACGCCGTCCCGGCGCGTACGCCCTCGGTCTGGCCCCTGTTGCCGTCGTGGCGGTGTCCTCGTGGCTGTTCCCCTTCTCCGGTACGCAGCCGATGTCGTTCTGGTCGACGTCGCTCCCCTTCGTGTTCGGGGTTCTCGTCTTCCTCCTCGTACCCAAGGAGTGGCTGACGGTCCGTGTGGCGGCGGCCGTCTACACCCTGGGCACGCTGCTGACCTGGCTGATCGATTCGCAGATCGGCTCGAACGTCTCGCGGCTCCCGATGCTCTTCGCGGGTGTGGTGCTGCTGGCGGCGCTGCCGTTCACGGTGCCGAAGTCCCGTAAGTGGTACGCGCTCGTCCTCGCCTTCGCGGGCCTGAACTTCTGGATCGGCTTCAAGGCCGTGGACGACATGGTGCGTACGGCCCCGGCCGCGTCCTGGAGCCGGGAACTCGCGCCGCTGGTCAACCGGCTCCAGCAGGTACGCGCCGAGCGCGGCCGGGTCGAGGTGGTCCCCGCCAGCAGCCACCGGGAGGCGTCCGCGCTCGCGCCGTACGTCAATCTGGCCCGCGGCTGGAACCGCCAGGCCGACATGAAGCGCAATCCGCTCTTCTACGACGACGACAGGACGCTGACGGCATCCGGCTACCGTGCCTGGCTCGACCGGTGGGCGGTCCACTATGTGGTACTGCCCAAGGGCTCGCCCGACTCCAGCGGCGCGAAGCAGGAGGCGGAGCTGGTGCGTGAGGGCCAGCCGTATCTGACGCGGATCTGGAGCGACGAGAACTGGCAGCTGTTCCGGGTGAAGGACCCGATGCCGCTGGCCGACCCGCCGGCGACCGTGGACCGGGCGGGCGCCGGCGAGCTCACGATCCAGGTGAAGACGGCGGGCCGGGTGCTGATCCGGATCCCGTACTCGCCGTGGCTGAGCATCGTCGACGAGCACGGCAAGAAGGTGAAGGGCCCGCAGGAGACGGAGGCGTCGAAGAAGCGGGACGACGAGGACGAGGCGAAGACCTTCGTCAATCGCCACGGCTGTCTGTTCAAGGCGCAGGAGGACTCGGAGGGCGACGAGTGGACCGAACTGCTCGCGCCCGCGCCGGGGGTGTACCGCCTGGCGGCCCCGTACCAGCTGCCGCGTGGCACTCCGTGCCCCGATGAGCTCCGCTGACCCCCCTTACCGGCGATAACACCTACCTGGGTCTGTCGTGCTGATGCATAGTGGACAGCCTTGACCTACCGAGCAGTTGGTCTACTGGTTCAGGTGCGACATGGCGTGCGAACGATGCGGGGGCGACAGCAGAGGTTCGCTGCCCGAAATGAGATGCCCGAAGTGCGGAACACGGGTGATGGGTGGGGTATGGGTGGCCCGCGAGACAATGGCGGGACGAGTCTCCCTCCTCTCCCGTACGGGAAAGATCCTGCTGGCGGGGGGAGTTGCCCTGACCGCGGTCGCCGTGGCCGTCTCGGCGGTCACGCTGTACGGAGGTGACTCGGCCGCGTCCGAGGCGAACGGGTCCGGCGACGCGGACTTCGACCCGGGCGACTTCGGCGGCGCCCCGCAGCGCATCGTCCCCACGGCACTGCCCGGCACCTCCCCGAGCGCGTCGTCGACACCCAAGCCCGCCCCGAGCCCCGGCGGCTCCGCCACGAAGAAGCCGGGCCCGCCGAAAGCCCCGGACCGGCCCTCGTACTCCGCCTGGGCAGGCCCGGGGTGCACCGGCGGCGGCCTCTACCGCGAGACCGGCCGCTTCAGCGACGGCTTCGACGGCTGGTACACGGTGAACATCGGCGGCCACAAGGGCGACGGCTGCGACGGCCGCTTCAGCGCGGTGCCGATGTCGGGCAGCGACACCAAGGACAGCCGGGGCAGGGCGACCTGGTCGTGGTACGTGGGCAGCGGATACACGACGTGCTCGGTGGCCGTCGTCATCCCGGAGGCCAACCGCGACCAGGACGTGGCGGGCGATCCGACGACGTACCGGGTACTCGCCGACCCGGACGACGAGGACAGCGCGATCAAGTCCTTCGAGATCGACCAGACGTCACTGCGGGGCCGCGGCCTGATCGTCGAGAAGATCCCGGTCACCAATCAGCAGCTGGCGGTGCAGCTGGTGGACCGCGGCAAGGACTTCGGCAGCGACGAACGCGACGGCGCGCACCACGCCGCGGCCCAGATGCGGGCGATCTGCCGCGCCTGAGGCGGTCAATCGTGCGGGGCAGCGGCAGTGGCAGCGACAGTGGCCGCCTTCACGGCCTCGTCGCAGGCGTCGCACGTCAGCCGTTCCCACCGGGGCGCATGCCACAAGGTTGGATCGGCAGCCGTGTGCACGGCCTTCTCCATCCCGGCCGCCGAACGCCCGCACATCGTCCGCGCCTCGTCCCAGTGCTCATCACCCGGCCCCGGCCAGTGAACGGCGTGCACACGGACGGGCTGGCGTATGTCGTGCCCGCTGGGACCGAAGTGGTCCTGCTCCTGCGCTGCGTCCTGTATCGCGGTGGCGTACTGACTCATGGGCAGACCCTAGGCCCGAACGGCCGTCGGGGAGAGGGGAATGCACGCCCTTTCTGTTGCGATCAACCGGCCTCGTCCAGGAGCAGGTACAACAGCCCGACCAGGCTGCCGCCGCTGACGATCTCCCGGCGGTCGATGAGGCCGCGGATCTCCCGCAGCGGGATCCACTCGATCCGGTCCGACTCGTTCATCTCGGTGGGCGGGCCCGCGTACGTGGCTCCGTCGGCGCGGAAGACATGGTGCTCGGAGTCGGTGATGCCGTTCGCGGGCTGCGCGTACACCAGGGGCTTCATGGCTGCCACCCGCCAGCCGGTCTCCTCCTCGACCTCCCGCGCTGCGGTCTGCTGGGGTGTCTCGTCCGCCTCGATGAGGCCCATGGGCAGCTCCCACCCCCACGTGTCGGTGATGAACCGGTGCCGCCACATCATCAGTACGCGCTTGCGCTCGTCGACCACGGCGGCCACCGCCAGATGCCGCATCCGTACGACGTGATGCTCGAATCGGTGACCGTCCGGCTGCTGGACGTCCGTGAGCCAGAGGTTGACCCAAGGGTTGCTGTAGATCTGCCGTTCGCCATGGACGGTCCACCGCACGAGCCCAACTCCCATTTCCAGTACTCCGAACGGCTCTGCGTGATCTGCCCTGGGGGGCATCACTCGCTGCCTGTGCGTAATGCATCGGAAGCGGAGAGTAGCGGGTCGCGTTAGCGTGGCGTCAACCGTTGTGTGATCGTCGGTCCGTTCCGCGTTGTCCTTGCCGCGGAGCGGGCTGCCATGGCCGAAAAGGGTATGCCCATGCACCTCGTTTCCAGCCGCACCCGCCTCATTAGGGCCGTCGTAGCGACGTGCGGGGTATCGGCGCTGCTGCTCGCCGCGTCCGCGACGGCCGGCTCCGGTGCCGCTGCCGCCGGGCCGGACGGCCCCGGGGGTGACCCCTCCCGTGGGGGCGCGGTCATCACGGTGACGACCGCCGAGGTCGGTGCGCCCGGTAATCCTTCGGTGGGCGTTGTCCCGTTCACGGACGCCATCTACCAGTCGTGCGCCGACGCCCCCCAGACGTCGAGGGGCTGTGTGACGGTCGGCGGCGTCAGGTATCCCTACGAGATCGGGCAGCTCGAAGTCACCGTCGAACAGTGGGTGGCGTTCCTGAACACGGTCGATCCCGAGGGGCGCAATCGCCTTGACCTCTATGACGAGACCGAGAGCTCGTCGGCGTGGCCGAAGTACGGCCAGATCAATCTCTCCGCCGGTGCCGGCAACGGCCGTCACTACACGGTGGCCTTTCCGGAATGGGCGAAGAAGCCGTACGGCTTCGCCAACTTCCTGAGGGCGGCGCGCTTCGTCAACTCGCTCTACAACGGTCGACTGATCTCCAAGCAGTCCAGCAGCAACGGCGACTTCAACTACGTCACCTACCGGGTCAGACTGTCGTCCCGGACCGAGCGCGGCATGTACGACCTGGCCCGGCGCAATGCGACCCGAGCCGATGACTCCGGCTTCGTCGTGCCGAGCCAGGACGAGTGGATCAAGGCGGCGTACTTCGACCCGAACGGCGGCGGCACCTACTCGTACTGGAAGTACCCGACCAACCCGGGAGTCTTCGGCGACGGCGACGCGACCGCACCCAACCCCACCGTCCTCAACCCCACCACCGGCGATGTCACCAACGCGGCGAACCAGCCACTGGCCTCGTACCACGCCTCCGGCCAGCCGGCACCGAGCTGGTGCCCGGCGCAGCTGCAGCCCGCCGACTGCTCCACCGTCAACCCGATCGGGCTGGACCCCATCACATATGCCGATCTCTACCAGGGCAGCCTCAGCACGGTCGGCCAGGCGGAGACCACCTCGCCGTGGGGCACGCTCGACCAGGGCGGCAACGCGGTCGAGTGGACCGACACGATCACGGCGCCCCCCACCGGACGGAACTCCGCGCGGGTCTGGCGGCGGCTGCACGGCGGAGTCTCCAACGCGCCGGCCTTCCAGATGTGGCCCTCGGCGGTCGGACTGCAACCGCAGGACAACGTGTTCTACAACCACACCTATCCGTGGCTGGGCATCCGGATCGGAGTGATCGGCGACCTGGGGCTCGGCACGTCCTGAGCCCCCGGCGCACGGTGGGGCGACGAGCCCCCGCTTGCAAGCCGGAAGCCCTCCCGCCCTGCTGGGCGGGAGGGCCTCTGAATCCCTGTCCCGGACCGTTTCCGTGTGTGCCTTCAGTTCGATCCGTACTTCTGCAGACCGGCCTGGACATCGTCGAAGGTCATCACCGGCGTGATGCTCACCTTGGCACCGAGCTCCTGGAAGAACGGTTCGGCGACGGAGGGAAGGTCGGACGCCTCCTTCAGGTCGAAGACGATGAACCCGGTACGCATCCCCTCCTGCGCCCCGAAGTACGCAGCCTCCGGTTTGACCCGGTCCAGCACCGACTTCATGGTGTGCGGCAACGTTTTGCCCGTGATCGCCTTGTTCGCCTTCTCGGTGTCCATCTCGACGGTCAGCAACACCCTCATGCTCTTCCCACCTTTCGTTGGCGCGTCGGCACACCTGTGCCCACCAGCCGATCGTCGTCGCGATCCCGGGCCTTCGCATCCGGAGCGGGCCAGTGGGGCGGGTCGGAGGGCGTGCTCTTCGCGCAGGTGCCGGTGCGGACCGCCCGGGTGGACGCGACCGATCGGGCGGCATTGCTGGCTGTCGGGCGCGTCGGCGGGGTGGCCCGGTTGTGAGTTGTTTATGTAGCCGTTAGATGATGATTCATCACTAAATCGCCCATTCGTTCCAAAGGGGGCGCACTGTGCGCCGTTTCATGGCTCTGAGGCTGGGCGCGGTCGCCGGCCTGACCACGGTCCTCACCGGCCTTCCGATCGCGGATGCCGCCGCGGCCAACTCCAGCAGCTTCGGCACGGGAGGTGACGGCCAGGTCATCCACCTGCTCGCGCGCCTGACGTCGCGCACCGACCTCGATCTGGGGGCGCCGGGCTTCGATCAGGGCGACGAGGAGGTGTTCACCGACGACCTCTTCCGTGGCAGCGTCAAGGTCGGCTACGACGGTGGCGTTTGCACGGTTCTCATCGTCGAACCGGACGGTTCGAGCGAGTCGCAGTGCGCGGCCACGTTCTCGCTGCCCGGGGGGCAGATCGCGGCCCAGGGGCTGATCCGGCTGCCCGCCACCGGGCAGGCCGAGTTCGACATCGCGATCACCGGCGGCACCGGGAAGTACCGAAAGGCCCGCGGCCACATCAGTGGGACCTTCCTGAATGCCACGGACTCCCAAATCGCCATCCACGTGACTCACTGAGAACAGTCGTCTGGCGCTTCGAAGGAGCCGGTCCGTTGAAAGACCCCCAACCGTGAGCGGTTGGGGGTCTTTCGCGGAGCGGGATGAGCCCGGCTGATTCGATTCTGATTTCATCGTGCCGAGTGCGCCTGCCCAGGCCGGACAAAGGCCGGGCAGGCGCACGATCGATTGCTGATCGTTCGGCGCTCCGGGCGGCCTTTGCTAGCTGATGAGGCCGGCGGATGCCAGGCCGCCGCCGACGGCCACTGCCCACGCGATGCCGCGCTGCCGGCGGGCGACCGTGTCAGGGCGACCTCGCGTGGCCAGCACCATCACGGAGTTGGCGGCGAACGCCGGGAGGAGAATGCCGAACAAGGCGAACGTGCCGACGGCCGACAATGTCAGCTCGACGCGAGTCGTCGCTGCGCCAACTGACACAGCCACAGCAGCGAGCGCATACAACAGCGCCGGCACATGCGTGATGTCGTCTTTCCTCAGCGGGACGGGCCCGCCTCGCTTGTGGTGGTTCCAGTGACGCCGCTCGGTGCCGAATCGTGCCAGCACCATGATCGCCACCTCCGCCACCAGGGCGATCACAGCCACATGCTCAACCGTCATGACTTCTTCCTTACCTGCTGCATGCTGCAGAGCTAGCGAATACCGATGAAGGCCTTCACTGCCTCGCGCTCCGCCGAGCCAGCCCTCTTGCCGTTCACGAAACGCCAGATGATGCTCGCCGTCTTCTTCGCGCCGTAACGCTTGAACAGCGCGACGGCCCGGACGACCTTGATGCTGGAACCGGCCGGTGCAAAAGAGATCAGCACAGCGGCGATAGCCGCGCTGCACTTGACGATGGAATTCGTCCCGTCCCATCAGTCGGCGGCGACCAGCTTGTGGCTCTTCTTCCCACCGGCGATCTCGGCCAGGAGAGTGTGGCGCACCTCTTCGTTGGCAAAGAGAGGCGACAACGCGGCCTGTGCTGCGCTGTCGTTCGGATACGCCGCCTCAAATCCCGATTCGTGCGCCGACGCTGTGGCGCCGGCGCTGGTGTGGTGCGAGGAGGCCGGCGCCGCGTTGGCGCCGGAAACGGTGGCGAAGAGGGCGCCGGCGGTCACTGCGGCGACGAACATCGCGCTGGTCCCGCGGAACGCTCGACGCGGCTCGTGGTGGAGATGGCACTGGGCACGTGCGGAATACCCCGTATCTAGTTGTTTGGGCACTGGTTCCCCCGCCCCCGGACGACAGCCCGGGGGTTAGCGCCCGCTTGGTCGGCACCGATTCGATCATGATCCGAAGAGTGGCCAATGTGATGGAGGCCATGATTCCGCCTCAGAAGTTGTTCAAGGTTTCCGTTCGCGCAGTCACCACCAACGACGAGGCCACAGCCCATAGAGCCGCGCGCTCGTCACCGCAGCCCCGAGGCCGCATGAAACCAACTGGCCCTTGGTGGGGCGGATCGTCGGGGATCGATGCTACGCGTAAGCTACTGGTCGGTAATTGGTGGGTCGCTGCCTGAAGCGGACGGCCACCAGGGGGAATTCAGAGCCCGGCCGCGCCGGAGAGACCATCCGTGCGCGCCTTGCTCTCCGGCACGGGACGTATATGCACCGCCAACTCAAACTGAAAACTGCCGCACTGCTGACCATTCTCAGCGTCTTCCTGACGTTCGGGATGGGCGAGGACAGTGCGCTGGCCGCACAGAGCGTCAGGCTGACGCACGCCGAGGCGCAGCTCGACACCGACCGCCTGGCCGCCATCGTCAAGGGCACCGCCAGGATCTCCGGCTGCGACAAGCTGTCGCTGCTGGAGAAACCGGCCTGCTATCGCGACTTCGCGCAGAAGGCCCTCAAGGTCGGTGCCGGCGTCGGCATGTTCGCGTACGGCGTCCACTACCTCCACAAGGACACCGTCGAACACTTCGGCACGGTGAAGAAGGAAGCCGCCGGCCTCCAGAAGCTGAGGGAGGCCTTCAAGGAGGACCCGACCAAGATCGCGGACCCTGAGTACCGCAAGCAGGTCGAGGACCGGATCCGCGCGACGGCCGCCGGCGCGCAGAAGGACATCGACAAGCTGATCAAGGACGTCCTCGAGACCATCGAGACGATCCTCGTGATAATCGAGATGACCCTGCTGCTGATCCGGCTGACGCTCGGACTCGCGCAGCTGGTCGGTGACCCGAAGTTCCAGGCCGCGGTCAAGAGCGTCAAGGACAACCTCGACGGGATCGGCAAGGCGCTCGACCAGATGAACGCCGGGTTCGCGCAGATGAACCGCGCCCTTGGCGACATGAACGATGCCGTCGACGACATCAACAAGTCGCTGGGCGGGCTGAACCAGTCCATCAACAAGGCCAACAAGGGCATGGACACCCTCAACGAGGGCATCGGCCAGGCCAACAAGGCCGTCGACGACATGAACAAGGTCGTCCCCGGCATCAAGAAGGCCGCCGAGAAGCTCCGCGAGGTTCCGGCCTTCGAGTTCGACTTCTCGAACGTCGGCAAGACCTGGAGCGACGGCTCCTCCGGCCTGGACAGCGAGGAGCAGCAGCGCCGGATGTCCATCATCCTCGGCCTGATGCCGGGCATCGGCGACGGCAAGGGCATCGTAGAGGCGATCACCGGCAAGGACATGATGACCGGCGAGCACGTCGACGGCTTCGACCGGGCCCTGGGTTCCCTCGCCGTGCTGCGCTGGCTGAAGCTGGGCGGCAAGCTCATCCCGGACGACATCGCGAAGGCACGCAAGACCGATGTGGTCTTCGAGTGCAACAGCTTCCCGGCCGGCACCCCCGTGCTCCTCGCGGACGGCACGCACAAGCCGATCGAGGACGTCCGGCCGGGTGACGAGGTCCTCGCGACCGACCCGGGCGGCGAGTTCGCCGAGCTGACCCGGCCGCGCCCGGTGATGTCGACGCCGTATACCTCCGAGTACACCGACAAGACGGTTGTCCGACTGTCGGTCGCCGGCGCGGACGGCGACGTCTCCGACCTCACGTCGACCGAGCAGCACCGCTACTGGCTGCCGGACCGGCAGGCGTGGGTCCCCGCGGGCGAGCTGCGCGCGGGCGACCGCCTGCACACCGCCGAGGGCACCGAGGCCACCGTCACCGCGACCGAACGGTCCGCCGGCCGGCAGGCCACCTACGACCTCGACGTCAGCGGCATCGACAGCTACTACGTGCGAGTCGGCGCCCAGGACGTCCTGGTCCACAACTGCACCGACCTGGCGCGCGCCGAGCGGATGTTCCCGGGCATCGCCCACACCCTGGACGAGCACGTCAACGTCGACCGGCAGAAGATGGAGGCCCTGGCGAAGGCCAAGACCCGGCGGATGGGCAGGCCCACGTCCAACTCCCGTTGGAAGAGCGCGGACCTCGCCCAGAAGGCGGTCAACCAGCTGGTCGACCAGAACAAGGACCGCATCACGAAGTTCGTGCAGGACGCGGGCAAGCCGGGCAAGCCGCAGCAGCTCACGCTCCAGGGCACGTACGGGACCGGATCGCTCGGCGACAGCATGGACCACCTCGGCAACTACAGTCCGACCACGAGCAACAGCTTCAAGGTGATCCTCGCCGCGAAAAAGGGCCACAAGCCCGGCGGCTTCTACGTCCTGACCGCCTACCCGCTGTAAAGGGGAGCAGAACCATGCACGACCCCGCAGCACAGCACGAGGACATGACCTTCGACTTCGGCGTGACCGAGCTCGGCACGTCCTTCCACGGCGACTGGATCCTCTACGCCGACACGGCACTGGATCATGCCGTGGCCTACCTAGGTGGCCGGAACCCGGGTCTCGAACCCGGCCGCGTCCTGCTCCTCATCGAGGACGTACTGCGGCTGCGGGATTCGGACCTCACCGGCGAGGAGCTGAGCGTTCTCTGGCGGGCCACGGGCACACCGATGGATGGCCAGCCTGAGATCGGCGGCAAGGAGCGCGCGTCCGTGGACCGCCTGCTGTCGCTGATCGTGCCGATCGCGAGAGCACGCGGCGCTTCGGAGGACGCCTGCACGACGTATCCCGTGTGCGTGCCCGACGGGGCCTCGCCGGCGACGGTCGAGCATCGCCGGCGGACGGCGGAGGTGGTCGCCATGGTCGGGCTGCTCGACCAGGGCGGAGACCAGGACACCCGGTCAGCGGCCACCCGTCACGCGCTGATGCGGTGCGCAGAAGTTGTCTGCGCCGAACTGGCCTTCCGGTTCCTGCTCTGTGCTGTCAACAGTTTCGGCACACCACTGACCCCGGCGGCGTACGAGCGACTCGAGCATCTGGCCGCGGCCTTCGGCTACGGCCCACACGTGGTCGACGCGGTCAAGTACCTCGTCAGCTGAGCGCCCGCCCGGCAGGCGCACGGACGGCACCCCTCCCCGAGAAGACCGGGGACGGGTGCCGTCCGACAAGAGCCCGCATCCCTGCTCGAGTTGTGAAGCCCTCAGGCGATGCCCACCCCAGGCTGCGACAGTGCTGACTCCATGACCACTGCAGTGCATTTGAGAGGACGCTCTCTTGGAAGGCTTGGTCGAGGGCTCCGTACTCGGCCGACGGCTGGGCCTGCTGCGGGTGCTGTGTCCCCGCAGGACCGGCCTGGATCAGGCGATATCAGCGGCGTTGGCGCCGTGGCGCAAGGCGCGGGCGGTGCACGATCCGGGCAAGATCCGGCCGGATGTGGCGCTCGCGTTCGCGCTGGGCGGGACTGCCTGGCTGATGTGGGCCTGCGTCGGGCCGGTGGCGTCTGATCCGACGGTCTCCCGCCCGGGTGTTCTACCTGTCCGCCCAGACCAGCATCATCCGCGAAGGCCCCAACCGGGACTACTACCTCAAGAAGCGAGGGGAGGGCTGCAAGCACGTCCAGGCCGTGATCGCCCTCGCCCGCCGACGGGTCAACGTCCTCTGGGCACTGCTCCGGGACGGACGGCTCTTCTCCGCCCAGCCACCACTCGCCTGCCCGGCCTGACAAGGGCCTCAGCGTCCGACTGGCTGCACCGGTAACCTCCGGTCGACCCAGGAGGCACGCCAGTGAGCATCGGACCAGAACGATCAGCCCGCATCGCAGCCACGCTCGAATCAGCCCGACCGGTCTGGGAAGCAACACACGACACCGACGCGCTGCAGCAGTGGCTGAAGGACCACAACTGCCACGGCGTCGATGCGGTGCTGGTCACCATGAGCCTCTTGGACTGCGAACTTCCCGAGGCACAACGCGCGTTCTTCGTCGCCCCCTGCCGCCAAGCCGAGCGCGAGTTCCACAACCAAGCGATGGACCTCCTCCACGCTGCCAGCGAAGACCTCTGACAGCCAGAAGCCGCCCCCAGGGGCTCCTTGACTCGGTCATTAAGACTCCGCCGACCTCGTTCCATCCATGCGGATCGATAATTTTCAGCCATAGTTCGGTTGGTATTAGTGCAAGCCCTGCAAGCTCTGCGAAAGCTCTCTGAGCTGCAATAAACAACTGATGAACAGCCGCGTCAAAGCAGGTATCGGCGTTTCTAGGGTGGCTCATTCCCGGCGTGGCTTTGAGGTGCCCTGATGCCGCACGGACGCACAAGTCCGCTTCTGATTGTCGACGGCCCCCGCTCGCGCAAGGGCCACCATGGCCTTGAACATCAGAGAGCCCACCACGCAGCACAAGCTTCCCAACGAGGGCTGCATGGTGGGCAACGAGCCTGTTGGAGGCCCGACATGAGTCTGACCCGCGTACCAGGGGACTTGTCAAACCCGTCCCCTCAACCTTGGGCGATCACGGTCATCGCTGTCCTGGTGGTGATCTGGCGGCCACTGGCAGAGGTGATGAGCGTGTACGCCGACGCCATGTCTGTTGGTGCCCTGATCGTCGGCTGCGGTACAGCAGCGAAGTACAGCAACCTCAGCAACCGATCCCGTTCAGCAGTCATCCTGTAGGGCTTACTGCGACCGCTATGACCTTCGGTGACCGATCCACGTAGAGCCACGGATAAAAAGCCGGCCGTGCCCCTCCGCGCCCGTTCGGCCGGGAAACAGCGGGGAACAGCGGTCGCTGGCGGACAGCTCTCATGAGAACGGCCCCTGACCGAGTTGCCTGGCCAGGGGCCGTTCACCTGCGGCGGGTGTGGGATTTGAACCCACGGTGACATCGCTGCCATGACGGTTTTTTAAGATCGCTGATGGGTTGACTCGCCCATTGAGACTCCGCCGACCTCATATGGGCGCCGCCTATTGACCCTTCTCCTCGGCAAGTGCCTCTTTGAGGTGGCCCTGGGCGGCCTGCAGAGCGGAGACTCCACTCTGCTCGTCGTGCTCCCAGCCACAGTTACACCAGGCTGTACTTCCGATAAATCCAATGTCCTCCTGCCCACCTTCTTCGTGCCGATAGATAGCGCGCGCTCTATAAAGGTGCTTATGAAAGGCGCGTGAGACATCGTCGAGAGAAACCGACCTTTTCCAGTTCCCGCATGAACATGACGCCCTATGTGATTCCAGGTCATAGGATTGCGAATGTCCGACCCATGGCATGGTGACCTCCAGCAGCCCTCGCGCAGTCCGTGACTGTCGTCGGATGTTGGGCTTCTCGCCCCTTCGGAACTGGTTCGCATCTAGGGGCATAGGCCGGAGGCTTGACTTGGTTATCGCCAAGCAGAGAGTCGATGGGGGCGGCTACGAGTTTAGCGAATGCTCAAGATGCCCAATCTCCCGCTGTATGTTGACGATCCCTTCGGCCATAGCGCCTGGCCTGAATGACGGGTCAGCCTCTTGGAGTTCACGCATAGCCGAAAGCTCTTGCTTTCGGAGGTTGAGCAAGGAGAGTTGGAGGGTAGTTCTGTCGCACTTCTTGCGACCGCTCTCGTATTCGCTGATCTCCCTGGCCAGCTCACTCAGGCGATCATCCGCCTTCTGTGCCCGCTCGTTGATCATCATCAGAGTCTCCTTCCTCCCATCCGGCGCGGCTGGAAGACAGGGCGCATCTGCAGACCTTTCCAGCTTAGAACGCGTGCCTGATGCTTGCCTGACGGGGGCTGAGGGCCGAGTGACCGTCCTGCAGACCTCAGCGATCGGGCTGCCTGACTCGCTGGCGAGGGGGAGCTGACATCCACAGCTGACTGTGAGGATGTCGGTGGCGCCGCCCGAGGGGTCTGACCCTCCATCTGACCTACGCATGCTGTCCTGTTGATGATTTGTCGGCCGACTCGGGTGGGCGGTCGAGTACGGCAGACACCGGCTGCTGACCATGGCGGCTACGGGGCCCTTGACCAGTTGAAGTAGCCGAGCAATCACCCGGGTCGGTGGTTGACTTGAGTCATCGAGACTCCATCGACTTCCCAATTCGGCCTACTGAGCGCCCCATTGGCCGTCAACTGCGGAAGACGCGGTCCTCTCCGTAGCCGTCGGCGAACCATTGCCCAAAATGCGCAGCTTGGGATTCCGGCGCAGGCTGGGATGTATACGCGCCGTGAGATGGGTGGGGAGTCCATCATGATGCATCCGAAACGGGCCCAAGTGGCTCAGTCCTCCCTGCCGCTCCGGTATCCAGGTCGAAGGTGGTTGCTCTTTTGGGGACTGCTGGCGGGACTCTTCGCCATGGCCTATTGGGTAGGTCACACGTGGAACGACGGCAGTGCGGCTGACTGGCACTCCTGGGTGTGGCTGAATGAATTTTTCGGTGGTGTAGCAGGGTTGGTGACTGGGAGCAATGGAGGGGAGAACGTACCGGCGAGCGCTCGGTTGGCGGCACTTGCGTTGCTCGTGTGCTTCGTCGTCGTCTGGCGGCGTGCGATGCTCGCGCGCAGCGCGTACAAGCCTGGCCCGGTTGACGTGCAGGCGCTCCAGAATGCGACCGGGGAGGCCGCAACTCCCCCGCTCGCTGATCTGACCGCTCAGTTCCGCAAGCAACTGTCGGAGACCAGCTTGTACCCACCGCCCGGTGTCCCCGAAGCACCTGCGGGAAGTGTCCTCGACCTGGTGGGTGACATCGACCCTGCCCCGGAACATTTCGGGGCGAGCATGATGCGTTTCCTGGCGAGCTTGCGGCCGAAGATCGCATATCGGGTCAAGGGAGAATTGCAGGTCCGTACCCAGGAACCGTGCTGCGGCATGACCGTGACAGTCACTTCGTACGCGCTCGGCGGCTGCCGCATGACGACGGTGTGGCAACCGAACTGGGAAGAGACTGTCCGCAGCGCTGTGTACTGGGTAGTGGCGTCGATCCTGCCCGTCACTCGCGCCGGCAAGCGCGTGCCCTGGCGTGACTGGGTGGGCCGCGATCTGCCCCCTGATTTGTTCGCGGCCTTCCAGAAAGCGAGTCAGCTGACGGACGACCGGAAATACGACGAAGCGATGGACTGGTTCTTCAAGGCGCTGCGACTTGATCCGCTCAATCCCTACATACGGCACAGACTGTCGGTGGTCCAGCAGGCATGTGGCCTGTACATCGACGCCCTTGACGTGATCCAAGGATCGCTGATCTCCGACGGACAACGAGAAGACGGCTACAAACAGCGACTCTGGGAGTCGTTCGGACATCTCCGCCGCCCCAGTTATCTGCTGCATCTCCGGCGGCGTCCGGACGCGATTGACGTGCGCTATGACTACGCCAACCTCCTTCGCCTCTACGATGACCTGCCGAACCAGTGGTGTAATCGCCATGGAACCGGCACTCGCGCGAAGACGCGCGAGAAGATTCGCCAGCGACTGATTCCAGTACTCGCGGACCGGTATTGGCCCTTCGCTATTGAGGTGATGAATTCCAAGAGGCGGTGGAGACTAGGAGAGGTCGACAAGGGCGCGAGAACTCGCATCGAGATTATTCTCCGCAGTGGCTCCATCGAGGAAGTTCGCTTGCTCTTCCAGCGGGCGTGTGCACAGGAGATGTACAGGCTCGCCTCAGATCGTCCGCTGGCTTATCTCGTCCCAGGTGTTCGGCCTTACCGCACATGGACCGATCTGCGGATCGTCCGTGATCTGCTAGCCCCCTTGGACCTGTCACGCGCATGGGGCCAGTGCTCCGAGAAGTCAGGACGAGACTCATCGGCGGTCATGCTTCCGCAGTTCAATTGGCACCGAAAGCCGTACCAGCAGGCAGCCAGCTTGCAATCGTTGTCCGTCTCCGACCTCAATAAGCGGGTCAGGGTCCACCTGTATTGGCCTCGCTGGCCGCTGCGAATGGAATGGCCAGTGCGGACGGAAAGCAGGCAATGGCAGGATCACTACAACGCTGCCTGCGTGTACGCGGTGGCGATGCGGGACAACCGACACATGCGGGGGAAACCGAACAAGAGGGTGCGTAACGATCTTCTGGCCGAATTCGCTGTCGACGAGCTGAGGAAGGCGCTGCGCACTTCCGATAGCGCCTACACAACCGTCAAAACCAAGAAGCACATGTGGTTGATCGACCGCGACCCCGACCTCACAGCCCTCCGGCAGCATCGGGCCTTCAAGCACTTCGTCGGCCAGATGTACCCGCACAAAAAAGGCCGCCGAACACTTCCTCTGGATGTCGTCCGATCCCAGATGGCCACCTACGAAGAGAAATTCCTAGCGGCTGAAGCACACGCGATGGAGCAAATCTGGCACCAGCGGGGCAAACAGCCCAGCGTCGACGTTCACTCCGCGGTCGAGTGGTTCCGCAGTGAAGAAAGAGTCTGGATTTCTATGCAGGAGATCGCAGAAACCCAGGCTGGCGACTGGCCGACCAGGGTTGACCTGATCGAAAAGGTGAAAGATGCATCTAACACCGAAGGAGTAGCCAGGGGCGATCTACTTCCGGGCGTCCCGTCCTCGGAAGAGCTGGACGACATCCCGGAATCCATAAACGCTCCGCAGGATATCCGCGGCCTTCTGAAAAATCTGCGTACGGACCTCAACGGAAACAACTCAGCAGCTACGAAGAGCCGGAAGTGGCTCGATCGGCTGCGCGATGCCGACGCCTCAGGGACGTCTGAGCTGCCACCGAGAGAACTGGAGAAAATCTGCCGAGGATACGCTGCGGCCTGGCAAACGCTCGGTGATTGGTTCGAATCCCCCACTGAAAGGAAAGTGCAGCGCTCTTTCGAATCGGCACTGGAACAGATACCACGCCCTCGCCAGCTCTGAGCAGCAGAGAAGCGTGGGACTCAAGGTGCCTCCGGAGCCGTTGCAGTACAGCAGCGGAGTACAGCAACCACCGCGACCGCAGCCGACCGCCACCAGGCCGAAGCGCACGGCTGAGCAGCCCGGCAGACCTCAGCAACCGCATTACAGGTAGTTCGCATCGAGCGGCGCAGGCTGCCAGCGACTTGACTTGGCCGTTGAGACTCCCAGCGCCCAATGAATAGGTGCGGCCGGCTTCTTGTTCGCTACAGAATCCCCTGGCGTGTCTCAAGGTCTCGTTGAAGCCTATCCGAACCTTCCGTGGCCTTCACGATCGCTCGCTTTGAGCGCGATAGTCGTGTTCGCCATGTCAGCCGTGCCAGTCGAGGGTGCCAAAGTGCGTCGTACACGACCTCTGCAGCTCCCGATAAGACGTCTGCGTGCTCGGAGAGGAGGTATCCGCCAAACTCGGGGTCACCATGCTCCTCTAAGTTTCGTTTGGTCTCTCTGTACGCAGCGACCGATACTCTGACGTACCACCGCGATACGGCTCGTGGCACGCCAGCAACCATGACCGCCGACTCGAACGCATGCACTGCAGTGCGTAGTTCCTGCCACTCACCTTCTTCGCCGCCTGCCCATCGAGCTCTTTCTACCGCTGCCATCGCCTCTCGGGCGCGGGCGCGTGCTTGCCTTCGCTCTGGTGCGGCAGTCACATACTGGGAGATCACAGCCCCCACACTGCCTGCGCCGAGTAGTTGGAGTAGGGACATGAGGTCAGCCATGCCCATAACATATCCAGATCGATCTTGGCAAGGCAGTCATCTCGCAGCTACAGCAGCGTCCTGATCGATCTGGGCTAGAGCACCGGAGCAGCAGGTTGCCCGTGGCACACTCGCGCCAGATCGTGCGGGAACTGGCGGGGAACAGCGGTGGTGGACAGACCTTGCGAAGTGGATCCGCCAAGGCCGGAATCCACGGCCGATAGGAGGAGTCTCCCTGTCCAATGCGTGTCGAAGTAGCGCAGTGACACGGGAATTTCGGCGCGAAAGTGCAGTTCAGATGCCCCAGGCTCCCTGAGCATCCAAGCGCCTTCTAAGCGCATGCTTCGCCTGCTCAGCGATCTTTGCTGACGGTTTCGGAGCGTCGAAGGGCTGTGACCTCCGGGTGGACCCGGTACGTGACCGCTGGCTGGCGTCCCCTGGAGCCTTTGCGCTCCGTGTGGATTCCGCGTACGAAACCGTGCTCTTCGAGCGTCGTCAGAGCCGGCCCCACGGATGCGACCGTCTTGAACCGCCGGCCGGCGACGGTTCGGACGTCGGCGCCGCCGCCCAGGAGCTCGGTCACGTTGTACGCGCGCAGGTCCTTCAGACGGTGGGTGTGGATCTTCACCTTCAGGGCGAGACGGCGGTAGCGCTGGCTGACGCTCGCGGGCAGCAGAGGCACCGATCCCTCGGCTTCGACGGAGAACACGAAGGCGTCCCGCGCCAGTTCGCCGCCGAGTGCCTGGCAGCGTTCCTCGGCACGGGTCCGGTGGGCGACCAGGACGGCGCGCGTGATCACGTCCATTGCCTGCTTGCGGCGCTGGTGGGTCTTGGTGTCTTTGATGCGGCGACGGCTGTTGGAGTGCTTCACGAAGAGTTCGAGCCGCTCGAAGTTGATGTCCGACCAGCGCAGCGCGCACATCTCTCCGCGGCGGGAGCCAGTCACCATCGTCATGAACAGGTACGTCCCCCAATCCAGATCCTGCTGCCAGGCCATGTTGAGAACGAGGGCCGCCTCTTCGGGAGTTGGGGGGTCAGGGTTCGGCTTCGGCTGGCAGGGCGGCTCTGTGAGGGCGGCGACGTTCGTCGTGACGTACCCCCAGCGCAGGCCGCGGTCGAGCGCGGGCCGCAGGATGAAGTGAATCTTGCGGATCGAGTTCGCTTCGAGCTTCCTGCAGACGTGCTTCTTCTTCGTCTTCGGGTCAACCTTCCCCTTGCGCAGACCGTCGCACTGCTCGCGGCACTGACGCAGCCGCGCGTAGAACAGCTCCAGCATCTCGGCGGTCAGCTTGCCGGCTTTCGTGTCGCCGAAGGTGGGCTTGAGGTAGTTGCGGATGATGCCCTCGGCCCGTTCGTACGACGTCTCGTCCAGCTCGGCGACCCCGAGCCAGCGGTCGAGCAGGAACGCCATGGTGACCTGGGTCTTGGGGTGCCGCTGCTCGTCGACCTGGTGGAGCAGCTTCGTGCGGGCCTTCTCGGCCTCAGCAAGGGTGGGGGCCTGCTCGTAGACGTAGATCTTCTTCTTTGTGAGCGGGTCGCGCCCTACGTAGACGCTGGCCTGATAGCCGGATCCGTTGCGCCGGATGCGGCCTCGCTGAATGGGCTTGCGCTCGGTGTTCGCCATGCTGTGGAACCTACTGACGGCTAATGCCACGGCTACGACGAACAGCGCGCCTCCCCGGCGAGGGGAAACGCGCTGGTCAGACACTGTGCCCCCGGCAGGATTCGAACCTGCGACACCCGCTTTAGGAGTGGGATCGAATCCTTGCCGGGGGGTGCTCGTTCATGCTGGGTGGTGCTGTCCTTGCAGGTCAGCGCCACCCAGCATGGTTCTTAATCCCGCTCGTGACGGCTGGGGTTGCGCCGTCCGCTCACGCATGGCTCACGCACACCCGGCCATCGAACGGCAGGTTCTCCTGCATGTTGGTACGGGCATGACTCCATTGGCGAGACAGCTTGCGTGATTCTGAGCACTCGACATGTCCGTGGGCAGCCCCGAGCGGGGGCACCCTATGTGCGTCAGGCCGCGACCAGCTCGCGCGCCCGCTCGCTGAAATCAGCGACGAGCCGGTGATTCCCGAACGGCTGCATCCGCCGTTGCAGGTCCTGCACGGCCTCGACGCACCGAGAGCTCTTCGGCGCGAGCGAGACGACCGTGCCGCGGGCCTGCGGGAGTCGGTCGACCCGCGTGTGGAGGGAGCGCAACTACCGACTGAGGGTGAGACGAGCCGCGGCAGCGGGCGTGGGTGCTGCGGCCAGGACAGTGCGGGCATGGGCGGAGTAGAGCCTGCCGCTGCTGATGATCCGCAGCAGCCGTCTGCCCTCGTCGCCATCAGTCTCACCGTCGGCGGGGACAGCCGAACGGATAGGAAGCCCTTTCGTGCGGCTCAACTGCCCTGAGAGTCGCCCCGATTGCCGCTGCGAAGAGGCTGCCCGAGCGCCGATGATTTGATGGCGCGCCTGGTCGAGGTGGCCCGGGGGAGACCGCTAAGGAGAGATGACCGTGGGACGACTACTCGGACTCAGGAGCAGACCGTGGGCCACGGTGTCGGTGGACCTGCGGCCTGGCGCCCAAGCCCAAGCCCGCTTCGAGCGCGAGCTGCCCAGCGTGGTGTCCTCGTCCCTGGCCCAGTACGAGTGGAGCGACTGATGGCCACGTTGCGTTCCTCTCGGGGATCTCGGGGGTCGCGGATCCTCAGTGTCGGTGCCTACCGGCCGAGCCGTGTGGTGAGCAACCAGGACGTGTGCGCCCGCATCGATTCCAGCGACGATTGGATCCGTCAGCGCTCGGGTATCGTCACTCGCCGCTTCGCCGGGCCGGACGAGACCGTCGTCGGCATGGGAGTCGAGGCTGCGGTCAAAGCCCTGGCTCAGGCGGGTGTCGATCCCGGGGAAGTCGGCATGGTGCTCCTTGCCTCCATGTCGCACCTCGAACAAACCCCTGCGGCTGCACCACGCATCGCCTCCCTGATGGGTGCGCCGTCCGCAGCCGCCGCCGACGTCAGCGCGGCCTGCGCCGGCTTCTGTTATGCGCTGGGGCTGGCCGACACCCTGATACGAGCGGGGTCGCACGGCTACGTGGTGGTGATCGGCTCGGAGAAGATGAGCGACATCATCGACCCTGAGGACCGTGGTACCGCGTTCCTCTTCGGCGACGGAGCGGGCGCGGTCGTGGTCGGCCCCTGCGAGGAGCCCGGGATCGGCCCGGCGGTGTGGGGCTCGGACGGCTCACGCCACCATCTGATCGCCCATGAGTCCTCATGGCTGGAGACACGCGAGCCGCAACGCCCCTGGCCTGCCCTGCGGATGGTGGGACCCGAGGTGTACCGCTGGGCGGTGCGGATCGTGCCGCAGATCGGCCAGCAGGCACTGGAAGCCGCAGGCATGACAGTCGATGACCTCAGCGCTTTCATTCCGCACCAAGCCAACGCCCGTATCGTGGACGCCGCGGCCCGGAGCCTGCGGCTTTCTCCGCATACGGTCGTGGCGAGGGACGTCGTCGGCACGGGAAATACCTCGGCGGCCTCCATCCCGCTTGCCATGGAAAGCCTGATGGTGCAGGGAGCACTGCCCAGCGGCGGGCACGCGCTGCTCGTCGGCTTCGGGGCGGGCCTGACACATGCCGCGCAGGTGGTTGCCTTGCCGTGATGCGCCCCCTCGGCTGCCATCGAACTCACCCGGCAGCGGCTCACCACACTGAAGATTTGCCTGCTCGGAACCACCGCAGACTGCAGACGCGCAAGCGCTGTCTGCGACGCCGAGGACAAGGCGCACCACGACCTCCACGGCCGTACTCGCCACCCCCTGCTCCGGCATCCGAAGAGATGTCCCCACGCTCATGCCGTCGGGCTCGGTCACCCCGAGTTCTACGACCTCAACAGCCCTGGCCCCGTTCCATGTCTGGTGGACACCACGGACACCGGCATGCGCACCCATTTCGGCATAGCTGCCGACACCCTCGACGGAGTGATCGCCAACTAGCGGGCCGAGTACGGGAGCCGAACCGTAGGTGAAGAAATGGAGTGGTCGAGGTGTTCGAAGGACTCAGCCGGCTGATCGAGAGGAGGCCGAGGCGCCTGCTCATAGTGGTCGGCGTCCTCGTCCTGGTTGCCCTCGGCATCGGGGGTAGTTCCCTGTCCAAGATGACGATGGGGCTCGACGACTACGACGACCAGAGTTCGTCCTCGGTCAAGGTCCTCAAGGACGTCGAGCAAGCGACCGGCGCGGACCTGGAGCAGGGCTACGTCGTCTTGGTGAAGACCGACCACCCCATCGATCCGCACTCCCTCCAGCGGCCCGAAGTGGTCCAGCGTGCCATCGACGTGCTCAAGGAGCGGCCCGAGGTCAAGTCCGTCATGGACTACGCCTCGCTCAAGGACTCGCGGATGCTCGCGGGCGACGGCGAGGAGACCTATCTCGTCGCGACTGTGAGCAGCTTCAAACCCGGTGACGCGCCGAAGAAGGCGGTCAACGCCCTCCTGGCCGCTATCGACGATGACCCCGAGCTGAAGAACAGCGTCACACTGGGCGGCCCCACCGCCGCCAACGTCGAGGGCAGCGACATGTCCAGCAAGGACCTCGGTGAGGCCGAGTCGATCGGTTTCCCCATACTGCTGATCCTGCTGCTCTTCATCTTCCGTGGTGTCGTCGCCGCCCTGATCCCGCTCGGCGGGGCCATCTGCGCAGTCAGTGTCTCGCTGGGCCTCATGGGCATGGTGATGACGACAGTTCACGTGTCGGTCTTCGCCCTCAACCTGGTGCTCGCGCTGGGCATCGGCCTGTCCATCGACTTCAGCCTGCTGGTGATATCCCGGTTCCGCGAGGAGCTGAGCCGGGGGCTGAGCACCGTTGAGGCACTGGACCGGACCCGCGCCACCGCCGGCCGCACCGTCCTGTTCAGCGGCATGACCGTGGCCGCCGCACTGGCCTCGCTGCTGGTCTTCCCGCAGCGGTTCCTCTACTCCATGGGTATCGCCGGCATCACGACCACGCTCGGGGCACTCTTCTTCGCGCTGATCGGGCTCCCCGCCCTGCTCTCCGCTCTCGGGCCGCGCATCAACACATGGTCCCCCAAGCGCTGGCAGCGCGCCGCCGAGGCCCCGGAGGAGCGAGGCCGCTGGTACCGCTTCTCGCAGGGGGTGATGAAGCGGCCGGTCTCCGTCGCCATCGGCGCGGGCGCCGTACTGATCCTGCTGGGCGTGCCCTTCCTCGGCATCAAGTTCACCGGTATCGACTCCGCATCCATGCCCGAAGACTCAAAGGCCGGCACGGTCTACCAGACGCTGGACAAGAACTTCCCCGGCTCGCTCCAGTCCCCGGCTTACCTGATTCACAAGGGGCCCAGTGACGCGGGGCCGGAACTCGCCGAGTATGCCGAGTCCCTCGGGAAGATCGACGGCGTGGCGGCGGTTGCCCCGCCCCGCAAGCTGAGCGACGGCCTCTGGGAGACCGACGTCTCGCTCAAGCAGGCGCCGCTTTCCCTCGACGCACAGCACACCCTGAAGGAGATCAAGAACGCCAAGGCGCCGTACCCGACCGTGGCCACCGGCAACACCGCCCTCTTCCGGGCCATGCAGGACAGCATCGGCAGCCACCTGCCCGTCGCGATCGCGATCACGGTTGTGACCACCCTGCTCATCCTCTTCGCCATGACCGGATCGGTCATCCTCCCGCTGAAGGCGGCCATCACCAACCTGCTCACCCTCAGCGCCACCTTCGGCATCCTGGTTCTGATCTTCCAGAACGGGTACCTGGCGGGGCTGCTGGACTTCCACAGCCAGGGCGCGCTCCAGCCGACCATGCTGGTCATCCTGTTCGCCCTGGCGCTCGGTGTCTCCACGGACTACAGCGTCTTCCTGCTCTCACGGATCAAGGAGGGCGTCGAGCTCGGCGTGCCGAACGGTGAGGCCGTCGCCACCGGTCTGCAGAAAGTGGGCCGCATCACCACATTCGCTGCGCTCCTTTTCTGCATCCCCCTGGGCGCCCTGACCCTCTCCCGACTGGTCTTCATCAAGCAGCTCGGTCTCGGCACGGCCCTTGCCGTCATCATCGACGCGACGTTGGTGCGCGCCCTGCTGGTGCCTTCGCTGATGGCCCTCTTCGGCAACTCCAACTGGTGGTCCCCCGGTCCGCTACGCCGCTTCCACACGCGGTTCTTCAGCGGCTTCCGGGAGTCCGAGGCGCCCTCCGCTCCCGCGACCATGGGGGCCACGTCGGGGACGCTCCGCTGACCGCCGCCACCACGGCGGCCGCACCAGTCGGCGGCCACCTGGATCACCCGGGCTCCCTCGCCGCGTCGCAAGCCAACCTGCTGGCGAAGGTCCAGGAGGAGGCGAGACACGGCCTCTACCTCTGCTCGGCGGCCGAGACCCTCGCGCCACGCGCGCGAGCTGCTGGACGGCCTGCTGCCCTGTGCCGCACGCCAAAGGGGCCCGTACACGGGCACCATGCAACGCTTCTGCCAGGAAGAGGCATTCCACATCCGCTGGATCTACGACGCACTGTGGCAGCTGTGCTGGGGCACCGAGAACAGAAGCGGATGGCGCAGGACGGCGTGAACCGCTGGTAGCGCTGATGTTCGGCCCGCCCGACACCGTGGCGGGCGGGACGGCTCCCGTGCGGCAGCCCTCGGCGGCCAGGTCGGCCGACGCTTCATCGCTTGGGGCAGCAAGCAGCACACCCATGGCGAGCTGCGGCAGCGCTTCGTCGACAACGTCGTATCGCAGGCCGAGACGCTCGGACTGCCCCCAACGTCTGCTGGAACGAGGAGCGCAGGCACCGCGGCCGCAGACGGCGCGACGGCGCTTCACTTGAGCCTGGACGGTCTCGCCCGGATTGACACATCCGCGATCAACAGTGCGAGCTCACAAATGTCCGCACCCGGTCGACGAGTGAGGCGTTGTCGCGAATCCAGCCGTAGTGCCGGTTTCTGCGCGCACTGCCATCGAGGGCGAGGTCCCAGTGGGTCACCTGTGCACTCTTGAGCTTGTCGCAGAGCCTCCGAATCCCTCCGGACGGGGCCAGATTGTCCCCCTCGATGGCCACGGCCAGGACCGGCAGGGCCACCCTGGACAGCAAAAGCTCGAAGTCCACTTCCGACGACGGAACCTGGTACCGGCCCGTCCGGACTTGCGCTGCCATGTCGTGAATGATCTGCGTCGAATTGTTCCCCAGCACCCCGATGCGCCTGCCGGGGAAGAAGCCGAACAACGAAGCGGCTGTGACTGCGAGATGAATTCCCGCAAGCACCCCCAGGTTCTTCGGAAAAGGCCAGCCACGGTAGTGACAGGACGGAGCTGCCACAAGGATCGCTCCCGCGGCCATCTGCGGCTCCTGACCCAGGTAAAGTGCACCGAGTTGTCCCCCGAGACTGTGCCCCAGAAGGTAGCGTGGTGCCGACGGGAAGGCGGCCTCGACCGTGCGGAACAGGGCAGGGAAGTCGTACGTCACGATCTCGTGGTAGCCGTAGCGCACTCCGCGTTGTACGCGCACGGAGCTTGTTCCCTGCCCCCTTAGCTCACCAACCGCCACCTGGAATCCTGCCTGGAATAGGGCATCCGCCAAAGGTGTGTAATAGGCGGCCCTGGTACCCATGGCCGGCATGCATGTCAGCACCGGGGCTGACGGGTCGTCGAGCTTTCGATAAAGCCGGACTTGAGCTGTGGCACCGTCTGTTGAGCTTACGGTCTCCGTGGTTACCTCGGTGGATGGGATTACAGGCCCTCCTCGCTGGCGGCCGTCCTCCGCATTTCGCGGAACACGTTCAACAACTGGATCTCGCTCGAACCCTCGAAGATCGTGAGGGCTCGCGCATCCCGCCAGCGCTTCTCGACTCCGTAGTCGGCGGCGATCCCTCGCCATCCGTACAGTTGCAGAATCTCGTTCGAGGCGCGCACGGCGAGCTCCGTCGCGGCGTACTTCGCCATCGAGCTCTCCTTGCCGAACGGCAGCCCTTGATCGGCCAGGCTTGCTGCATCCCTCAGGAGCTTGCGAGCTCCACACAGCTCGACGTACAGCCGCCCCAGCGTCAACTGTACGTGGCTCAAGGTGTCCATGCGATCGTCCGGATACACACGGCGCTCGCCCACCCACGTCAAGGCGTCCCGAAGCAAGGCGGTCACGAGCCCCGTTCCGCACGCGGCCCCGCCGATGCGGATCGTCGCGAGAAGCTCGTGCAACAACGCCTCGCCGTCGCCGGCTCGGCCAATGAGGTTGATCGGCTCCAGGGCCACGTCCTGGAAGGCGACCGAGGGCGTGGGCAAGCAACGGAAGGCCGCCTTCTCGATGTCCTGACTCACGATCACGCCCGGAGATTCGCGTGGGACAGCGAAGAACGACAAGCCGATTTTCCGGGAATTCACCACCGTGTTGGCCAGGATCAGGAACACATCAGCGACCGTTCCATTTCCGGACATGCACTTGGCTCCGTTGAGCAGCCAGCCGGAGTCCGTCTTTATGGCACGTGTTTGGGCTGCCAGGAGATTCGAGCCGTTCTCGGGCTCGGTGAGGCCCAACGCGGCGTATCCGTTGAGCTTGAGCAGCTGCATAACGAAGAGGTCCTTCTGCTCCGGAGTCCCTGCGTTGAGCACAGGATGTAGCGCGCCGCGATTGAACACGATCGTCCAGGTCATCGCCGGACAAACAGCAGAAAGCTCGGCAACGCCCTCGGTGAATTCCGCGCAGGAGATCCCGCCGCCGCCCATCTCCTCCGGAAACGGGGCATTGAGAATTCCTTCGGCGGCTGCTCGTTCGTGGACCAGGACGGGGAAAGCCCGCTCCTCGTCGCAGCGGCGCACGTGTGGCGCCATCACCTCCTCGGCGAACTGGCGGCACAGCCACTTCCACCCTGATTGGCTGTTCGATTCTTCCATGGCCATCCTAAGAAACGGTGACGACGAACTTGCCGATGTTGGCTCGGTTACGGAGATGCGTGATTGCTTGTGGGGCGTCCTCGAAGCGGAAGACCCCACCCACGGCCGGACGGAACACGCCCGCGTCGATCAGCTCGACGAGCCGTTCCATCATGGGCCGAAGGCTGGACGGGTCGCGTGCCAGGGCTCCGAGGTTCACCGTGCAGAACGAGCGGCTGCTCATGAACAGGTCCCGGCCGTCGACGGCCAGATCGAGCACTCCTGCGGCACCGATTTCGATGAAGCGACCCCCGGGGCGGAGCAGTGCCAGGCCGCGGCCCACGGCATCGCCGGAGAGGGAATCGACGACGAGATCGAGCCCCCGGCCAGGCACGAGTTCTCGCACGGCGTCAGCGAAGTCAACTTCCGCATAGTTGATGGGGTGCTGGACCCCCAAGGCTGCCAGGTGCTCCAGCTTGGCTTCCGTACTCGCGGTCCCGAACACGGTGGCGCCGTGGTGCAGCGCCAACTGCACGCATGCGGTCCCGGTAGCGCCTGCCGCCGCCTGGATGAGTACCTGGTCGCCTCGGTTCATGTGCGCCTTGTGCTCAAGGCATGCGATAGCGGTGAGGCCGCTCACCAGCATGGACGCCGCGTCCGTGAAGGAGACACCACGAGGCAGAGGAGTAACCGTGTAGGACTCTGTCGTCACGCGGGACGCGTAGCCTCCTTGCGAAGTGAGCGCGATGACGGTGTCGCCGGGCTTGACGTGCTCGACTCCGTCGCCCACCGCGTAGACGACGCCGGCCACTTCGTGCCCTGGGACGAAGGGCGGGGTTGAGAGGAACGGATGAAATCCGGTGGACGCCAGCACGTCGATGAAGTTGACCCCGATGGCATGCACATCGATAACGACATCCTCCGGCCCGGGCTTGCGCACGGGTACTTCCTGCAGGCGCATCTCGAGCCCGGATGGGGCAGCGACGATGGTGTAGCCGGAGACGCTGCTGTGGCGCTCCGCCTCGTCCATCGAGATTTCCTGTGCGCTCTGCGGCAGTGCTTCGGGCTGTGCTTCCGTTTCTTCGAGTTCGTCAGCTCCGAGCACGCCGTCCAGGTAGAGCCCGACGGCGTCCACAGTCTGGTGGTTGAACATGAACGTCGCAGGAAGTTCGATCCCGTAGTGCGCCCCGATCCTGCGGGTGACCGAGACGGCGAGCAGCGAGTCAACTCCCAGGCGGTCGAAGCGAACCGAGGGGTCGATCTCGTCCGGAGAACGCCGAAGTGCGCGCGCCAGCTCCGATCGGACGAAGTCGGCAGCCGAGCTTCCATCGCCTCCTGGACGTGCGGCCCGCGTCCGTGGTGACCCGGGCGCTCCGTGCCCGCGGTTGAATCGAGCGACCAGCTCGTCCGCGACGTCGTCGCGGACGTCCACGACCGCGAGCTGTCGATGGGCGCTCGCCAAGACGTCCAGGAACGCGCGGGCCCCCTCTTCCGGAACGATCGGGTGCAAGCCTGTTTCGAGAAGCTGGCGCTGGTACTTGGGGTCCGCAACCATCCCCAGGTCTGCCCAGGGCCCCCAGTTGACCGAACGCACAGGCGTGCGCCGACTGCGTCCGGTGCCCGTCAGCGCGTCAAGCGCCGCATTGGCCGCCGCGTAGCACCCCTGCCCCGGCGTGACGAACAGGCTTGCCAGTGAGGAGAACAGCACGATGAAGTCCAGATCCTCCGAGGCCACCGTGTCGATGAGGACCTGAGCACCGCGCTCTTTCGGCTTCATGATCGCGTGCATGCGGTCGGTCGACGTCGACTGGAGCAGTGCGTCGTCGAGGATGCCCGCGGTGTGCATCACGCCGTGCAGAGCACCGAAGTGGCGAAGCGTCTCGTTCAGGGCTCGCCGCATGGCGGCCTCGTCGGTCACATCGGCCTGGATGTAGAGCAACTGTCCACCAGCGGATTCGATCGCCTCCGTAAGCTGCGAGTCGGCTCGATCGCGGCGCCCGGTGATCACCACTCGCGCACCCACCTCTTGGGCGAGAGCCACCGCGAGCGTCGAGCCCAGGCCTCCCTGCCCACCCGTGATCCAGTAGACCCCGCCGGGCCTGAGGTCCGCCGGGGTGGAGCCGGGTTCCACCGGGGTCAAGGACGGAAGCATGCGCTCCCCGCGCTGGTACCGAACACAGAACGAGCTGGGCCGCACCGCGAGCTCTGCGGCGATGTCGCGGGCGAGTTCGCGTGTCGGGAGCTCGTCGGCATCGACCTGAATCGCTCGCCCCGACCAGCTCACTGTCTCCTCTTCGAGCGCGCGCAACAGCGGTGGCAGCGTGGCATCGCTGGTCACCATCGCGAGTTCACGACGCGAGGCGGACTGGCTCTGTGCGGCGCACCGCACAAGTGAGAGGAACGCCTCGCGCTCCGGCTCGACGCAGAGCAGGCGCGCGGCCGTCGGCTGCGACTCCAAAAACGCCAGACCGTCGTCACCCTCGGGCATCGGAGCGACGGTGCATGTGGTGCCGCCCTTGCGAAGCTCTTCCACCAGGGGCGCACACCTCTCGGCATCCCCGGAGAGGATCACGACCTGTTCGAGGTGCTCGGCAGCCTCGGAGGGCCGAGGCTGTGGCATCAGTTCCACGGCGAAGAACCGCGTGGAGTGCCGGTTGCGTATGCGCTTGAGTGACACGCACGCGAACTGCACAAGAACCTGGCCCTCGGCATCGAGGATCCGAACGTCGCAGTCGAAGCTATCTGCGTTCTCATCCAGGTCGTCGCGCAGCCGCACATGGGCAAGCGTCGGACCGGACCACTTGGCGAAGACATCGACTCGCTGATAGCCGAACCCCACGAAGGTGCCCCTGGCGCCGGCATCGATGGAGAGCGCGGCGATCGACTGCATCGCTCCGTCCACGACATCCGCGGGAAGCCAACGGCCAAGGGTCTCCGCCGAAGGAGGCGCGAGCTGCGCGAGCAGCTCCTTCTCGCCCAGCCGGAGGTCGGTCACCACCCGCATGGTGGCTCCGTACGAGAGACCCGACGCCGCCAGGTGCTCGTACAGGGCCTCGGACCCGACGTCCTGGGGGCACCGCCGACGGATCGCGGACAGGTCGGCCGCGGGCGGGACCGGCCGAGTGTCCGACCACACCGCGGAGACATGCTCCTCCCACACGGCGCCAGGCTCGTTCGCCGAGCGACTCTCGATGGACAGCAACGGCTCGTCTCCCGCGCGAACTCGCCGGGAGACCCGCACGCGGCGAGCCTCGCCCTCGGCGACCGCCAGAGGGTTCGTGACCAGTACGTCGCCGAGTCCGTATCGGCTCTCCTGCCCGGCGTTCAGCTCCTGCAGCGCGGCATCGAGCATCCACGCCGCAGGCGCTATCGCGCGCTCTTGCACGCGGTGATCACGGATGGCCGGCAGCGAGCCGGTGACCACCAGCCCTTCCGATCGCTCCGGTCGCGGGCTCGGAGGCTCGACCCAGCACTCCTGACGCTGCCAGGGATACGACGGCAACCGCGAGGCGGACCGGGGCCGGCCGCCGTAGAACTTGTGCCAGTCGATGTCGCAGCCGGCCTCGAAGAGCGCGGCGACCGACTCGTGGGGGGCCCGTTCGTCCATGCGGCGCATCGCGGGGACGGCGGCTACGGGATGGCCGGCGTCCTCAAGACACTCCGTCACCGAGAGGGACAGCAAGGGGTGAGGGCTCAACTCCAAGAACACGCGGTGTCCCGCCGCCCCCGCGCTGCCCACCGCGTCCGCGAACAGCACGGGGTCACGCAGATTTCGCCACCAGTAGTCCGCATTCAGCGCGTTCGTGTCGAAGCGCTGCCCGGCGAGGGACGAATAGAAGGGAATGGTCGCGCGACGCGGCGACAGCCCGGAGAGCTCCGAGACGAGATCCTGCTCAAGGTCCTCCAGCAGAGCACAGTGCGACGCCACATCCACCTTGACGCGTCGGCAGAAGACCCCCTTGGCGTCCATAGCGGCGGTGAAGTCGTCGACAGCCTCGGTTTCTCCCGACACGACTGTCGTACTCGGACCATTGTGAGCAGCGAGCGACAAACGGTCTCCATACGGCCCCAGGAGCTCTCGCACCTCCGATACCGGAAGCGAGACGAGCGCCATGGCGCCCTGCCCCCGATGCCGCATCATCAGTGCACTGCGGCGGCAGATGACCCGCGCCGCGTCCTCCAGGCGCAGCGCACCCGAGACATAGGCCGCCGCCGTTTCTCCCATGCTGTGTCCGATGACACCGGCCGGCTTCACACCCCAGTACCTGAAGACCGAGGCCAGGCCGATCTGCATCGCGAAGATCGCCGGCTGGACGACATCGATCCGGTCCAACAGAGGGGCGCTGTCCTCCTGGGTCAAGACCTCTCGGAGCGACCAGGAAACATGGGGTGCGAATGCCTGCTCGCAGCGCGAAATGGCGAGGTCGAAGGCAGGTTCTGTGTCAAGCAGAGCCCGCCCCATCCCGATCCACTGAGCGCCTTGTCCCGGGAACACGAAGATGACACCCGCGTCATCCGGCACAGGGCGCCCGGCCGCGAACGGCCCCCGCAATCGCGAAAGAAGCTCATCCTTGTCCTCGAAGGTGAATGCGGCACGGAAGTGACGCCCCCGAGGCCCGCCACGCCCCCGAACCAGCGTTGCCGCGGCACACCCCTTCCGCAGCTCGTCGCCGCTCAGCTCGTCGGCCCATGTCGCGTAGCGCGCGGCCTGCGTGCGAAGCGCCCCCTCCGTGGCGGCAGAGAGTGCAAGGAGCTGCACGGGATGCTCCTTGGCCACTGAATTCTTCGGCTCCGGTGCGGGGCCGAGAAGCGCGTGTGCGTTGGTGCCGCCGAAGCCGAAGGAGCTCACGCCGGCCACGCCGACTTCTTCCGCGGATTCCCACTTCGTCAGCGAGGACTGCGGTCGCAGCCCGAGTCCGTCGAAATCGATGTCAGGGTTCGGCTCCGCGCAGTGCAGCGTCGGCGGTAGGGCCTTTCGCTCGAAACACAGAGCCACCTTGATCAGGCCGGCGATGCCCGCTGCTGCTTCCAGGTGCCCGACGTTCGTCTTCACCGAACCGATCGCGCACGGCCGATCGGCGCGGCGACCCTTGCCGAGGACACCCCCGAGTGCGGCGGTTTCTATCTGGTCGCCGATCGCCGTCCCCGTTCCGTGGGCCTCGACGTAGCTGACCTCCCACGGCTCGACGCCCGCGTGAGCGAGCGCAAGCCGCACAACCTCCTCTTGCGCGTGACGGCTTGGCGCCAGCAGTCCGTTTGTGCGCCCGTCCGAGGCCACTGCCGAACCCCGGATCACCGCCGAGATGCGGTCACTGTCGCGCAGGGCTTCGCTCAGCGGTTTCAACACGACTACGCCCGCGCCTTCGCTGCGCACGTAGCCGTCGGCCTGCGCTGAGAACGTCTTGCAGCGCCCGTCGGGCGCCATTACTCCCGAGTTGTCGAACGCCTCGGTGATCGATGTAGTCAGGATCACGTTCACGCCGCCGACGACGGCGACACCACACTCCCCCCGCCTTATCGCCTCGCATGCCAGATGGACAGCGACGAGGGACGAGGAACAGGCCGTGTCGATCGACAGACTCGGCCCGCGCAAGTCGAGGAAGTAGGACAGCCTGTTGGCAGCGACGCTGGATGCCCCACCCAGCAAGGAATAGGCGTCCGCCGAAGGCGAGTCCGCCAGGACATTTCTGTAGTCCGAGCTGGAGATGCCGACGAAGACCCCCGTGGGTGAACCTGCCAGGCTGTACGGATCGATCCCCGCGTCCTCAAGGGCCTCCCAAGCGACCTCCAGGATGAGCCGCTGCTGCGGATCGATCTTGGCAGCCTCGTGCTCACTGATGCCGAAGAAGTCGAGATCCAGACCGCCGATCCCCTTGAGGAAACCTCCAAGGCCCGCACGCGCCGAGCCGCTGTTTCCGCGGCTCCATCGCGAGAACCTCTCGTCGGGAACTCGTCCAATGGCGTCCCCACCCCGTTCGAGCAATTCCCAGAATGCATCCGGGTTGTCGGCTCCTGGAAACCTGCACCCCATGCCGACGATCGCGATCGGTTCGCTGTGGACATGCTCGGTAGCGGCTCGGCGCGGCGTGGTGACGCAGCTCTTCTCGGCCAACCTTCCCTGGAGGTGGTCCAGGAGTCCCCTGAGGGTGGGAAAGTCGTACGCGATGGTCGGTGAGATCTTCCGGCCCAAGTGGGCGCTGAGTTCACCGGCGAGCCCGACCGCCTCGACTGAAGACAGACCATACGTCGCCAGCGGTTCGTGGATCGAGATCTCATCGCTCGAATCCATGTGGGCAAGCTCGGCTATTCGCTGGCACAGCCAGGTTTCCAGCTCCGCCTCTGTCATTGCTGCCCCCTCGGTATCAGTCGTCATGGCCTGAGTCCTTTTCCGTTCCACGGAGACTGGCCGGCGAGGTAGTCCTTCCGCGACTCCCCGCGCTGCAATTTCCCGCTAGACGTCTTGGGGAGGGATCCGGCAGGAAGAAGGACGACGTCTCGCACGGCCAACCGATGCTCCTGCATCACCGCGCGCCGTACCGCTCTCGCCACGCTCTCGGGCTCCGCCGAATCCTTGCCACCGCCGGTCTCGCGGCGGACTTCGACCGCGACCACAACGGCCTCTTCCCCGTCCGTCTCCACGCTGAAGACCGCCACACATCCAGGCCGGATCGCCGAGTGCGCGCACTCCGTGGTCCGCTCAATGTCCTGTGGGTAGTGGTTTCGCCCGGCCACGATGATGACGTCCTTGATGCGGCCGGTGACGAAGAGACCCTCTTCGGTCTGAAAGCCGAGGTCGCCCGTGCGCATGAACGGACCCTCGTCACTGTCGCTCAGCGTCGCCGCGAAGACCTCCCTGCTGACGTCGGGGCGCTGCCAGTAGCCGACTGCGACGCTCTCGCCCGCGACCCAGATCTCTCCCACCTGTCCCAAGCGGCATCGGACTCGCTCCTGCGGGTCGACAATGGCCACTTCCAGACCTTGGCTGATGCCGCATCCGACAAGAACGCGCGCGTCCGGGCTACCTTCCGGCACTCCTCGCGCGACACCGCGTTCGAGCTCGCCCCCATCGAAAGCACGGAATATCCGCGGCTGTGCCGTCGGCGCCCCGCTCACCATCAGCGTGCTCTCGGCGAGTCCATAGACCGGAACGATGGCCTCCGGGCGGAATCCCGAAGATGCGAACGCATAGCAGAATCGTTGCAGTGACTCCGCTCGAATCGGCTCGGCACCGTTGGCCACGACGGCCCAGGACGACAGATCAAGCGACTTACGGTCTTCTTCGGGCACTTTCCGTGCACACAACTCGAACGCGAAGTTGGGGGCAGCCGAAGCCGTACCCCGATACTTCGAGATCGCGTGCAACCACCGCACCGGACGCTGCAGAAATGCCATGGTCGGCATCAATACCGAATGGATTCTCATCACTGCCGGCAGGATGATCATCGAGATCAGTCCCATGTCATGATAGGGGGGCAGCCACCCGACATTAACCGTTGATTCGTCCAGGTCGAGCGACCTGCAGATCAATTCAATGTTGTGGATGAGGTTGCCGTGAGTGACCATCACGCCCTTCGGCTGGCCAGTCGAGCCGGACGTGTATTGCAGAAACGCAACGGAGCTCGCCTCCAGCAGTGCCGGCGGGGACCATCCGGCTCCATACCCGTCAGGAATAGTGTCGACGGTCAGCCAGGCCGTTTCCTGCAGCTCTGGAATCGAGCCTGTCGCTGCTTCGGCAAACGTCCGAATAGAAGATGTGGTCAGAACGGCGGCGGGCTGGGCATCCTCGGCAATCCCGGCCAGCCGGAGCATCCCCCGCCCGCGCTGCGGATAAGCCGGCACTGCGACAACACCTGCGTACAGGCACCCAAAGAACGCGATGATGAAATCTTGACCAGGAGCAAACAACAGGAGCGCTCGGGAACCTGGCTCCACGTGCGTGCGGAGTATCGCAGCGACAGCCCGTGCCTTGGCGTCGAGCATCGAGGAGGTGAGTGATGGTTCCTCCTCCTCGCCGTCGGGCAGGAACGTGAACAGCTTGCGATCCGGGGTGTGCGCCGAATTTGCACGTAAGGCATCGACCACTGTCTCGAAGTTGACTGCGCCTAGGGTCGTGGCTCTTCTCGACGACATCGCGTGCCGTTGCTTGTTCGGTGTATCCGACATGTCCACGTCGCGGGGCGACAGCGAAACGGGTTCGTCAAGCATTCTCAGCCTCATCCATTAGGGGGCTAACAACCGAGCCATTGGATACTTTCGCACGAGAGATGTCCGCGTGCGGCTTATTCGCAATCTCGACCTTCGAGCACCGGCGAACAGTCATCACGCCACCGCAGAGACTGTTGATCAGCTCATCGATAACGAAATGGAGCTTTCCGTTCGCCGGCCCCCAGGTCGCCGTAAAACTTGGCAGTTACATCACATCGACTTCGGCCAGTACCACGCCCATGAAGTTCCGGACTGGATGCGCGAACCGAGTACGGTCTGGCAGGCGATTGGCCAGGTCGGAGACAGACAGATGTTCCCGCGCCTTGAAGCCGAACTCGCAGAGAGCGCTATCGATTTCGATGGGCTGCCAGCCGAAAACATACGGTTCGCCACGGCGCGCGACGTTTCGGGCGGTTGCCAGTGCACCCTTGTGCTGTGAGGTACCGTCGATCACTTCGCGGTACATGTAATCCATCAGCAGGAGACTGCCCGGTGCCGCGATATGCCGGATGTCGCGCATGGTCCTGGCGACGTCGCCGCCGTCCAGGTACATGGTTACGGCCAGCCATGAATAGAGGGTTGGCTTGCGCGGATCGAAACCGGGATGGTTCGCGAGAGCATCGGGAATTCGATCTTTGCTGAAGTCGCACTGCACGTAGGCAACCGGGGTGAGCGGAGATAGGTGCTCCGCGGCGATCCGGTTTCGCTTCTCACTCTGCGTTACTGGGTGATCAACCTCGTATATCCGGAAGCCGTCGTCGAGCCGGTGCCGATGTGCGGTGCTGTCGTACCCCGCGCCTAACACCACGAGTTGCCTGATCCCGACGTCATAAGCGTCCCGAAGGACCTCGTCGGCGTATCGGCAACGGAGCAACACTTCAGCTACAATCCCCGTATACTTCCGGTCGCACACTTTCAGCGCGGCCCGCGCCAAAGGCCCGTTAAGGGTCAGCAACTTGAAGCGCCGGTCACGCAATAACCTGACTGCGATCCTATCCGTAAGCATTCGTCGCTCTTCTGGATACGCGAGCTCCGCAGCCCGCATGGCGGCAGCAATTTCTGCTGTCTGACTTGAAGTTCTCATCCGCAGCCTCTCTTCTGCTGTCGGCTGGATTCGTAAGCTGATGCCGATGAGCTGTTGCCCTGTCGCGCGGACACACCAGTACTGTCCATAGGGGTCCAGGCCGACCCTCCGTCCGAGTACTCAATACAGAGTCGGCGCGCCGGACACCATTGAAAATGGCTACGCGGGCGGCCATTTGGGATCTCTGCACGCACGATTGGGCGGCGCCCGCCTCGAAGACGCCCTCCGGAATCTGCTGGACCGCGGCAGCAGGCGGAGAAAGGCTTCGTGGACATCGGCTCGTCGTTCCCAGCCGATGCGAAGGCGTTTGAAGCCGAGGAGCCAGGCGAAGCCGCGCCGGCAGCATGGAGTACGGGGAGCAGCTGGGTGCCGTCGTTGCGGTTGACGCCAATGAGCATGACGGCGTGCGGGAGGAGTAATACGCGGTCCTGGAGACTGTCGGTTTGCCAGCAGACGCGAGCCGTAGGACCGACCCCGGACGGCTGGCAGCCGGCGAAGCGGCGCCAGTGCTTTACCGGGAATAGGAGGGACGTGCGGACGATGACGCAATGGTCAGATGAGGCGTCTGCCAGGTGGACGTCAGGCGCTCCGCCCGCTACTGCCGCGCACCGACGGCCTCGCCAAGGGGACCGTCAAGGGCATCCACAAGATGCAGGTCCTGACCGGGATCGGCGCAGCCCAGCCGCTGTAGACACTCCAGCCGCTGTAGGCACAGCAGACACTCGCGTGACGGTGAGCATCGGAGGATGCTCACCGTCGTCCTTTCCCGCCGACCCGGGCCTCGGGCATGCCATACCTCGTCGACCGGCGGCCAGGTCGTAGGCGGCCCGGCCGCCTACGACGGAGGCGGCCGGCCCGTCGGGGTGTGAGGGGTCAGTTGGCGGCTGAGTCGGTCGTGCTGTTCCTGGCGCGCCGATGGTGCTGCGGACCTGGGCGGCCAGTGCCCGGGTGCTGGGGGCGGGGCGTTGGGCGAGGCGGTGGATGCGCCAGGTGAGGACGTGTGCCGGTGACCGGGCGTCGTCCAGGTTGCAGTGGCGGGCGGCCTGCTGGAGGAGACGGGCAGGCTGGTGGCCCGCGGCTTCGGCTTCCGCGAGGACGGCGAACATCGCGCCCCATGCCGGGTCGTACAGGATCTGCTGCGCGTGCTCGGGCACGGCTTCGTGTACGAGGTGCGCGTAGCGCGCGGGTGTCGCTGTCGTCGGCATGCGCAGGGCAAGGGCGGCCAGGGGCTTGGCGGCGGCCAGGTCGTAGGCGGCCTGTAGGTGCTGCAAGGTCCGGTGGGCGGCGATGACTTGATGGTCGCGGTCGCGGAGTTGGTGCCAGCGGATGGCGGCGATGACGACGAGGACGGCTGAGCCGAGGAACATCGCGAGCGCCGTTGCATCCCCCTTCACGGGCTGGCGGCGCATGGCACGGACGGCGCTGCGCAGGGCGCGGGCGTGGTGGTGGTCGGCGCGGATACGAGAGCGGGGGCGGGTGACGCGTTCGAAGGCGATGGCCGCCAGCTGGAGCTGGGGTCCGACGCCTTGGAGTGAGAGGGGCGGGAGGGCGGCGAGTGCTGTACCGAAGGCGGCGAGGTGGGCCTGGGCGGCTGCGTCGTCGTCTCGGTCGAGGAGCGTGGGTATGCGTTCGATGGCGGCGCTGGCCTGGTGCCAGGGGTTGGGTTTAGGCCGGCCCAGGTGCGGGTTGATGAACTGCGGATCGTTGGCTTCCAGATGTTCTCGGGCGGTCAGCTGATGGTCGGCGCGGTGGGCCTTTTCGTGCTCGGCGCGGGTGGGGTGTTGGGCAGCGGTGTGCTCGCCGCAGACGACCTGGTGCAGGCCGTACTCGCGCTCGATGACGGCGAGTTCTTTGTCTGCGGCGAGGTGATCGTTCTGGTGCTCGGCGGGCCGGAGGTCTCCTCGTACGGTGGTGGCGAGGACATGGATGTGGTCGTCGGCATGGCGGACGGCGACCCACCGGCAGCCGTCAGGGTCGCCTTCGGCGGCGATGCCGGAGGCGTGCACGATGCGGCGGGCGAAGGCCGCCCAGTCCTCGTCGGTGAGGCTGCGGTCCTCGGGTGCGGCGTGGATGGAGCAGTGCCACACATGCTGTACGGGAGCGCGGTCGCCGGCCTGCTCGACCCTCAGGTTCAGCGCTGCGACGAGCTGATCCTGGGAGCCTTGAAAGTCTTCGGAGCGGGCGGGGTCGGGCGCGGAGCCGTTCCATGAGGCGACCAGGTGGGGGTCGGTGTGTTCGTTGGCGAGGCCGGGTCCGTAGACGTATCTGATCAGGTCATGGGTGTTCTTACCGCGGGTGATGTCGGCGATCAATCAGTCCGCCTTCTTTCTGCTTCTTCCTGAACGTCGCGCGGTTCGCGCGGGCGTAAACGTGGGTGAGCCCGGGGTGTGTCCTCCATTGTTGTGGCGCGTCAGAAGTGTTGTAACCGGCCAGGAAGGCGGCAGTTCGGGAACTCCTCGTGCTCGATAGGGCGTCGCGGCCTTGCGGCGGTGTTTGCCGTGCGACTGCAGGGTGAGAGGGTCGGTGAAGCGGTGCTCGCGCATCGGCACCGCCGTTCGCGGGCGGGCCACCGGACGAACTTGGCTGCGCCATCGACGGGTGTACGCACGCTTCTTGGGGCCGTGACCAGCGAGATCAGCCGCTGCCTTGGAGTGAGGGCGGTGTGACAACCGTGCGTTAAGTCCGTGTTAAGCGGTCGCCCAGCGCGACGAGGATGCTTGTCCTCCGAGACGCCGCATGGCCGATGGCGTCGCTGTGCCTGACGAGGAGCACTGATGGACCGCATTCCCGTGTGTATCCGCGCGGACGATCCGATCTCACAGCTCGGAGTGACCGCGGAGCTCAGACCGCGGCCAGAGGTGCGGGTGCTCGGAGCCGACGAGATGGACGAGGCGAGGGTCGCCGTGGTCGTCACCGGCGCGGTGACCGAGGGAACCCCACAAGTCCTGCGATCGGTCGCTGCCCGGATGAGCGAGGCTCGACTGGTGCTGGTCGCCCCAGAGATCGAGGAGTCCGACCTGGTGCCCGTGGTGGAGGCGGGTGTGGTGGGGGTGGTCCGCCGCAGGGACGCCACCGCGGAACGGTTGGTCACGGTGCTCCAGTCAGCCGCGGCGGGCGAGGGAGCCGTACCACCGGATCTGTTAGGCCGGCTGCTCGACCAGGTTGGCCGTGTGCAGCGTCAGGTGCTGGCGCCACGCGGCCTGAACTTCAACAACCTTACGGAACGGGAGATCCAGGTGCTGCGGCTCGCCGCCGAAGGGCTCGACACCGCTGAGATCGCGGCTGCGGTCGCCTACTCCGCACGGACGGTGAAGCAGGTCCTCCACGACTTCCAGAATCGCTTTCAACTCCGCAACCGCTGCCATGCCGTGGCGTATGCCATGCGACACGGCATGATCTGAAGGACGGGCGGACGACCGCTGGTTCCCGGGGCAACGCGAACGACCGCTGCCTCCCCCGGCAACGCGAACGGCTGCCTCTGCTTCCCCTCGATCGCGCGTCATCCGGCGCGGACGATTTCCCATGGTGCTGGGACGTCTCCCCATTGGGCGGTTTTCGCGGAACACGGGGTCACCGATGAACCACGCGGCTAGGGTCTCTCGGACAACGCTGGGCTGCTGGGACCCACGTGCCGAGCAGCCGGGAGGCGTGTCCGGCTGGGTGCAGAGGTTGGTTGAGGATGGCGGGGAAGCCGAGGCAGGGGCGAGAGCCCGGGGAGTTCGCGGAGACAGGGCCCGGCGCACGGGGCGAACAGTGCGACGCGGAACTCATGGTGCGCGCCAGGGCCGGGGACGACACCGCCTTCGGTGTCCTCTACAAGCGCCACTTGGAATCGGCTCATCGGCTGGCCCGGCTCTACGCGTCCACTCCGGCGGATGCGGAGGACATCGCGTCCGAGGGTTTCACCCAAGTGCTTAGTGCGGTACGCGCCGGCGGCGGCCCACGGGAGGCGTTTCGGCCCTACGTGCTGACCACGGTGCGCAGGATCGCGGTCAGAAGAGCAGCGGGGGCGAAGCGGGATATGCCCACGCCGGAGCTGGAGAGCTACTCAACGCCGATCCCCTTTGAGGACCCCGTCCTGGCCGATCTGGAAGCCTCGCTGGTCGCGCGCGCCTTCGCGGCCCTGCCCGAGCGCTGGCAGGCCGTCCTGTGGCACACCGCGGTGGAAGGGGAGAGCCCGGCTCAGGTGGCGGAACACCTCGGGTTATCGGCCAACGGGGTCGCCGCGCTGGCCGTCCGCGCCCGTGAGGGACTGCGCAAGGAGTATCTGCAGGCGCATCTGTCCGCGGAGAAGATGGAGCGGGAGTGCCGCAGATGCGCCTCAAAACTGGCCGCCTATGTACGCGGGCCGCTCAGCGCGCGGGCTCGGCGCCGCGTCGAAGAGCACCTCGCCGATTGCGACCGCTGCGCCCCGCTACTGCCAGAGCTTCGTGAGATCTCCGGCCGCCTGCGCGGCATCCTGGCCCCGCTGATCCTGGGCCCGGTCTTCGCCGGGTACTTCACCTCGCCGGCCGACGGATCACCGGGCGAGACGGCGGACGGAACGGGGGAGCCGGCGGAGGGAGCGGAGGAGCCGGCCGGGCCGGACGACGACAGGGGACCCGGCGAGGAGGTGGCGGGCGGTGGTGCTTCAACGGGACCCGCCGTGGCCGTCGTTTCGCTGGCCGCCGTCGTTGTCGCGTTCGCGGTGGCCGGATCGTTTCTCCTGTCCGAGGGCTCAATCTCGCGCCCCCGCACAGTAGGCAGAGCCCCCGTCACCGGTCCCAGTCCGACCCCGGCGCTGACGACTGCGTCCGCACCACCGGCGCCCGCCTCGTCCCACCCGATGCCGCCCTTACCGACGGAATCCCGGCCGGGCGACCGCAGGGTTGGGCCAGGTCCGAAGCCGACCCCGGGCACCTCCGCGGACCGCACCAACGTCCCGTCCAACTCCCCGTCCAACTCCCCGTCCAGCACCCCGTCAAACGGCCCCGGCCCCGTTCCCGACCCCCGGCTGAGCGACGGCGCCTTCGAGTCGCCATCGGTCGGCGATTCCGACCATATCCCGTACGGCAATGGCCAGTTCATTGGAGGATGGCGGGTCGAGAACTCCGTGAACCTGACCGGTTCGAAGGCGTGGCAGCCGGCGAACGGCACGCAGTCACTCGATCTGAACGGCGATCCGCCCGGACCCGCCAACGGAGCGATCAGTCAAAGCTTGGCCACCGAGCCTGGTCAGCAGTACACAGTGAGTTACTACCTGGCCGGCAATCCCATCTGCGGGCCCGCCGTGAAATCCCTGACCGTCCAGGTCGCCGACGTCTCGAAGGACTTCTCCTTCGACACCACCGGGCATTCGGCCTCCGCGATGGGGTGGCGGCCGGAGACCGTACGCTTCACCGCGAACGGTGACCGGACCACACTGCGCCTGGCCAGTACCACCGACCCGAACAGCGCTTGCGGGCCGGCCATCGACAACGTCAAGGTCGCTGCCCGTAACGCGGCACACTGATCCAGCCGAGCCCTTCGGCGGGACAGGAAGGCCACGTGAGTGGTGAGCATTCGACACATCCACCACCCGCACGGGGCCTTGGCCGCGATCAGAACCCACGAGATTCAACAGCGCTCGTGCTCAAGACACCTGGTGCGTTCGGCCGACGTGCTGCCCGGCATCGGGGTTCTCCTCCGGAGGGTGGTTGACGAGGCGGTGGTGACGCCAGCCCCGGTTCGTCGGTATCGAGGCCGAGTGAGGCGAGCGTGGCGGCATACCGCCGTCGGGCCTGCTCGGCGGCGGCGGGTGCGCCGATGCGGTGGTAGGTCCTGAGCAGCAGGTGCCACCCCGTGTCGTGAAAGCGGTCAATGGCGAGACATTTCTCGGCTGCGGCCACGGCTTCCTGCAGGTTGCCGGCTTGGAGTTCGGCGGCGGCGAGTTCCGCGGCGGCGTCGGCCGCCTGGCGCCGGTAGATCTCGCGGTCCTGCTGCAGCCACTCGGCGGGGCCGTCCTCGGGGAGCAGCTCGCCGTGGTACTGGGCGAGCGCGTCCCGAAGGCCCTGCACGGCCGTGGCGGTGTCCCCGGTTGCCTTCGCCTGCTTACCCCGGGTCAGCGCGGTCTGGAACTCGAGTGTGTCGAGGTAGGCGTCGGAAGGCAGGTTGAGCAGGTAGGCGTCGCCGACGCGGACCACCAGTCGTGGTTTGCCGCGATCCCGATCGGGCTCCAGGACACTGCGCAGGCTGGAGACGGCCACTTGCAGATTGGCCGTGGCCGACTTAGGGGGCGCAGCCGGCCAGAGCGCCTCGATGAGGGCCTCCCGGTGTACGGGCCGGCCCGCACGCATGGTGAGTAACCTCATCGCGGCGCGGGCGCGGGGGCGGACCCTCGTCCAGTCGACCACCAGGTCACCGACGGTCATTCGGAATCCGCCGAAGCACCTGATCGCCACCCGGGAGTTCCGCTCGTTGGGGTGCACGGATGCCGCCGGCGCATGCCATCGCCCGGTCGGGCCGTTCGGTACGGCGGCCGGTGATGCGCCGGTGGAGCCCGGCGAGGGAGCGCAACGCGGGCTTCGGCGCCGCTCGCTGTCGGGGCGGGGAGCCACGAGCGGCGCGGTGGCGTTCGCGGGGTGCCCGCTCCGTACGGCACTGAGTTCGAGGACCGGCGGCTCCTCGCCGACATCGAGCAGTGCGAGGAGTTCCCAGGCCCAGGAGCGGACCAGATGGGCGTCCATCGCGCGGCGGCATCGGGCCGACGAGGTCAAGTGTCGCCCGCAGCCGTCGCAGGAGAGGTCGGTCAAGGAAGCCCCGGAGCGGGCGAGCGCTTGTCCGGCGTGGTCATCACGACAGCCGCACTCGGCGGTGGATGAGGCGGCGTCCAGCCTCTGGGCCGCGATGAGCCAGGCGCTGCGGACCGCCTGGCTCGACCAGGCCATGCCGGTCGAGTCCAGGCGACCGGCCACCTGCTTGAGCATTCTTGTGCCCTCGTCGCCGCCATCGGCATCCTGGATCAGGCGCAGGGCGACCCGCAGCAGCTGCAGTCCGGCGTCAGCCCCGGACAGGTCGTTCGGCTCTGAGTCGGTGGCGCAGTGGCCGGCCGCATCATCGACGAGGTGGCCCCTGGGTAAAGGCGCGTCAGGCTTCAGCACTTCGGCATCCTTCTCCTTCCCTGGCTGTGCATCACAGTTCGTGTCCACACCTACACAGAGACGTCCGGTGCCGCGCTATGACGGGAAAACGCCGAGATTTTTCCGACGCAACGCGCCCGGCCGGTGGCCGCCTGCCAGCGGGCGCCCTTTCGTGCGGCTCGGCCACCCCAAAAACCGCCCCGATTGCGGCTGCGGAAGGGCGGCCCGGACGCTGACCATGTGACGGGCAGTCGATGCGGCCGGTGGCCGCGCAGGAGAAGCGGACCGTGCGACGACGACGCCAGCCGAGGGACACCCCCGTGCCCTATGACGTTGGCGGTCGCCGTACGGCTTCTCCTCGCGGCGCCGCTGCGCCCGCCCCTGGCCCGCTCGACCCGGCCGGTTGCCTGTTGTGAGCGGGAGGAGACCGGTCGGTCGGGCGGCGCCGGGCAGCTGGTGGGAGATCTCGTCACCGCTCCCCGCCCGACGCGGAATCGGACGCGAACACGTCGGCAGTCCAGCCGCTGTCGCAGCTCATCGGCTGTGGGAGAAGGACGAGCCGGTCCGGACATCGGTCCTGCGCGACGGAGACGGTGAGGAGCCGCTATCCATGCACACCGAGACATACAGACCATCTGCTCTGCCAACCATCGGGGGCTGCGAGTTACAGGCCGCGGGCGTCGACTGGGACGCGGTCCGCGCGCCCCGCAGCATCGGCATACGTGCGCTGGCAATCCTGGGGAACCACAGCGGTGCCGTGATCGAGGACCCGTGCGAGCCCGCTGTCTACTGGTTCGTCCGCGAGGGTTCGACAACCGGCTGGGAGGTCCCGGAGACCCGTCCGCTCGGCGTGACGCAGTACCTCGTTGTTCCGCCTGCGCATCGCGTCAAAGGGCCGGGGCCGCACTGGCGGATCTCCCCCACCGACGGCCGGCTGATCACCGACGTCCGGGCGCTACGAACGGCCATCGAGGCCGCGGTCGCACCGTTCCGTGGCCCTTGAGGCGAGACGGCGTGACCGCCGCCCCCGCCTGATCCGAGCGGTTGATATGCCAGGAGGCCTCGACGGCCACATGGCCACGGGCGCCCGGCCCCAGACGCCGTCCTTGTCCCCCCGAGGACGGCATGGCCCGCCCTTCCTTCCCCCCGGCGGGCCTGATCAGCCGTCCCGTCCCTCTCCGGCCTCCTGCCAATCGGAGCGGGGCGGGACGGCCCGCCGTCACAAACGACAGAAGGAAGCAGCGGAGTTGAGCGGTCCGGAGGTCTGCTCACCGCAATCGAAAACCGATCGTGGTCGACCTTGTTTGCGCCGAGGGAGAAATAGGTGGGGCTGCAATCGCCGGACTGGCAATGATCGTATTCGGGATCTTCATCATCGTAGTGATCATTGTGGGGATCTGGGCCTACTGGGAGATCAATACCTTCCCTGACTTCGCTCTCGGCGGCGGACGACTCAACGCCCTGATTGCTGCCCTGTCGGCAGAGGCCGGCGACATGTCGGGCTGGCTGTCCCCTGTCTTCCGGGTGCCGTGTACGCGGGAGGAATCGGGGCCAGTGGATGGTCGTCGCCTCATCATCGGCACGTATCTCAACTGGCAATGCGTCGCCCCGCGTCTGCGGACCTACAGCGAACAGACCAATAACTCTCCGACCCTGTCCGCATATCTCGAAGAACGATTCGGAGGCCGCCGTGGGAGTCTTCGCATTGTCTCGGCGACCGTCGCCGTCGTGTGCTTCACCCTCGACGTGGCGAGCGGATTCGTGGCGGGCGCCTAGCTGCTCCACCAGATTTTCGGCGTCGGCTTCTCATTCGGCCTCACCGTCGTCGCCGCGGTGATGGTCGTCTACTGATGCTCCGGTGCCAACCCGAAGAGAACCACTGGCGCAGCGACCTGCGTTCGGCTCACTCGGGCCGGCTCCCCTGGCCCTACGCCGCTCCACAACTGGGGCACGCGACCCGCGCCGTCCCCACAGTGAGCCCGCACGGTCCACAGCCTCACCTCTCACGACAGGCAGCCCCCACAGGACCTTAAGCACATCAGGAGAATCATGGCCAGATCACCCCGGCATCTCGCCGTCCTCGTCCTGCTCATACTCGCCCTTCTCCTTCCTACGCTCGCCCCGGCCACTGCCACGACGGAAACGCCTCCGCTGCCGTACCCGACACGGTCCGACTACCGAATCAAGGGCATCCAGCCGGACTTCTGGTCGAACAAGGACGAGATCTCCGGCAACAACACCGGCGGCGTGTCGATGAACCTGCTCTGGGCGGACTGGGAGCCGAGCGTCAAGGCTTCCCCGTGCGCCGCCGGAGAGGAGGAGTTCGACGGGCACTGCTTCACCGTCCCGTCCAACGTGGACTCGGCCATCAAGGGGTGGACGGACCGCGGCCTGGTGGTGACCGCCATCGTCTACGGCACGCCAGTCTGGGCCCGCCAGGGCCGAACCTGCGAACCCGCCCAGCCCGGCTTCGAGATCTTCTGCGTGCCCAACGATCCCTCCGACTACGGACGGTTCGCCGGAATGCTGGCCCAGCGCTACGACGGACTCCACGGGCACGGCCGGATCGCCGACTTCGTGATCAACAACGAGGTCAACACCAACACCTGGTTCAACATCGGCTGCGGCCGGGGCAAGCCCTGTGACACCACGGAATGGCTCGACCAGATCGCGTCCAACTACAACGCCGCCTACGACCGCATCACCGCCCAGCAGCCGACCGCCAAGGTGCTCACCTCGCTGGAGCACCACTTCGGTACGGCCTACGACCGACCCACTGACAACGACGCGATGCTGTCCGGCATGACCGTGCTCAAGGGCCTGGCCGCCCGGGCGGGATCGCGTCAATGGCGGGTCGCCTACCACCCCTACCCTCCCGACCTGTTGAAGTCCGCCTTCTCCGCCGACGACTTCCCCAAGGCCACTTACGGCAACATCGGCGTGGTGGTGGGCTGGCTGCGCCAGCAGTTCCCGGACACCCCCTCGGCATGGACCATCCAGCTCACCGAGAGCGGGATCAACTCCGGAGACAACTCAAGCGAGTCGGAGCAGTCCGCGGCCGTGTGCGACACCTTCCGCAACGTGCTCGGCACGCCGGGCATCGAGAGCTACATCTACCACCGGATGCAAGACCACCCTGCCGAGGGCGGCCTCAAACTCGGCCTTCGCAGGCAGGACGGCACGGCAAAGCCCGCGTGGTCCACCTGGGCGCTGGCCAACCGCAACGACCTTCCGACACCCCAGCTCTCCTGCGGCTTCGAGCAGCTGCCCCACACACTGCTGCGCCGCGGCTACAGCGCCGACCGGGGCCACATAGCCTCCTCTCGGCTGCTGCCGCCCGGAGTCACACACGAGCAGACCTGGAAGCTGCTGCGCCACCACTCGGCCGGCACGATCATGCTCTATGAGTGCAAGGCCGGCGGACACACCTTGCTGACCTCCGATCCCGGGTGCGAAGGCCAATTCCCCATGGGACCCGTCGGCTACATCCACACCCGTCAGGTGCACGGGTCGGTACCCCTGTACCGCTGCTACGTCCCGTCCAACGGAGACCACTTCGTGTCCAGCGCGGCCAACTGCGAGGGGCACACCAGGGAATCTCTGCTCGGCTACGCGATCCGGTGACACCGTCACAGCGCGAGTCATGCGCCAGGAAGCGGGACAACGGCAAGGCTGGCTGGGGTGACGCCAGGTGATCGTTCCCTTCACTCTCTGGCAGCCGTATGGCGACGTGAAGGTCGTGCGGGACCACTACGTCGAGATGGCCGCGTGGATCGACTGCCTGGAGGCGCACAGCAGCGGTCTGATCCGGCCGGCCGACGGATACGGCGATTGGTTGGACATCGACCACTGCACGCCGCTCGACCTCATCGGCACCGCCTACTTCGCCGAATCCACGGCGATGATGGCCCAGATGGCTCGCGCCCTGGACAAGAGCTACGACGCCATGCGGTACCTGGCGCTGTGGGCGGACATCCGCGATGCCTTCCACACGAGGTTCGTCGGCGCAGAAGGACAGGTCGGCAACGGCAGCCAGACGTCGTACGTGCTGCGCTCTCGGCTTCCACTTGGTGCCCGACGGACTCATCAAGGCCGCGGCCAACAAGATGGTCGCCGGCATCAAGGCGCACGCGAGGGCACATTCGTCCTGCGCGCGACCATGCTGGGGAACCCACGGCGACCGTCTTCGTGCCCGCGTCCTCCCGCAACGCGGTGATCGCACCGCCGGGCGCGCGTTTCGTCCGCACAAGCGGTGGCGCGGCCGTCTACGAGGTCGGCTCCGGCACGTACACGTTTACTGCCCGCTGATCCGGGAACTCCGCGGTGAAAGTTTTAGGGATGCGCTCAGTAAACCGAATTTCGTTGCAACTATGGCGCTGCCCCATCGGGCCCAGGAGAGTTCCCGAACCGCCGCCCACTTGGCCTTTCCGGTGCCAATGGAACGTCACCACAATGGTATTGCCAAAGCGGGTCCGGGGGAATCGACCCGAAGAGTCGACCAATCGAATCCGCTGCTCAAGCAACTGGCCGTCAAGGCCCATCACTCCGCACATCACTTCAAGACGATTACCCGAGAGGATCTCATGCTGGTCTTACGCACTTCCCTCACCGCCCTCACCGCGGCGGCCGTCCTTCTTGCCGGTGCAGGCACCGCGCTGGCTGCCCCGGCAGACAGCAGCGGCCAGGCGAGCCGCCTGGCTGCGTCATCCACCGCCGCCGTGAGCCGCTTCGACGACGGCAGCTTCGAAACCCCCAAGGTGAAGCCCAACACCTTCGACGGATTCGCGGCAGGGCAGTCCTTCGGCCCCTGGAAAGTCGCCAGTGGAACCGTTGATCTGATAGGCGCCGGGTACTGGCAGGCGGCCGAGGGAGACCAGTCCCTGGACCTCAACGGCAACGACGCGGGGGCCGTGTCCCAGACCTTCACCACCAGGCCGGGGACCAGGTACACGGTGACGTACTCGCTCGCCGGCAACCCCGAACTCGACCACGTCCCGCCCCTGAAGACGGGCAAGGTCCTCATCGACGACCAGAACTTCCAGGACTTCTCCTTCAACGTCACCGGCAAGACGAAGACGAACATGGGCTACGTGAGGCGGCAGCTGACCTTCGTGGCCACCGGCGCATCCACGACCCTGACGTTCGCCAGCACCACTCTCCACAGCGCGACCGGACCGGTCATCGACGACGTCATGGTCGAACGCTGCAAGCCCGACTGCTGCGACTGACCATCACCAACACAGCTAAGCCCTGCCGCGGTTACCCGCTGCGCAGGCTCGCGATGGTGACAGCGGCCCCGGCGAAATCGGGGCCACTGTCTCGTAGAGGGGTGGCGGTCCGGCCCCTGCTCGATAGTCGGACCTCCGGTGTCCCGCAAGTCCGCACCGCCCAGACAGGCGTCGGTGAGACTCGCGCCGAACAGGATGGTGCGGGTGAGACAGGGTCGAGGCAGGCACCGGTGAGGTCCGCCTCGACGAGGTGGGCGCCGGCGAGGTCCGCGCCGCCGAGTTCGACATAGGCGAGATGAAGGCGGCGATCTTCGCCACGGTCACGATCCCGACGCCCTGTGACTTGGTTGTCTCCTGGGTGCTGCCGTCTGCAGCCTGGCCGATGACCCGCAGGTGCGGGCGAGCACGCTCACTCTGTGAGCTCGACCAGGATCTCCTCGAGCCAGCGCAGGTGGGCATCCAGGGTGCGGCCCTTGTAGTCATGGACGTGGTCGAGAATCCGTGCCATCCGTGCGCGGTCCACCCCCGGCAGCCACGGCTCCTCGCGGATCTCCCGAGCACGGAACCGCTCCGCCTGGGCGCGCCGGGCCTCCAGCTCGGTGCGTACCAGGCGGACCTGTTCCTGCTCGCTCAGGAAGATCGCGAAGGTGTAGCGGATCACGAACTCGGGGTCGCCGAAGTCGGGCGAGGGGGTGTACGGCTCGGCGAGGCGGTCCCGCAGCGTCCGCTCGCCGGCGTCCGTGACGCGGTACACCTTCGAGTCCGGGCGCCCTTCGTTGTGCTGCACGGTGTAGTCGATCCAGCCGTCGGCGCACATGCGGCCCAGCGTCCGGTAGATCTGACTCTGCTGGGTGCGCAGCCGGATCATCCGGCCCATCTCGCTGTCCAGCCAGCGCTTCAGGTCGTAGCCCGTACAGGGACGCATCGCCATTCTACCACACATTTTTTTGTTATTTTTGTTGTACATTTGTTAATTGTTGTTGATTGCATTTGAATTTGTTGTTGTTATTGCCCAGCCTACCCCCCGTTGTTGTTACACACGTTGGCCACACACACACACATTGTTGTTGACGTTGCCCGGGTACCTTGTTGGCCCAGCGGGGGGGGGGGGGGGGGCACGTTTATTTGACACGTTTACGTTGTTACGGCGGGGGGGGGGGGGGGGGGGGGGGGGGGGGGGGGGGGGGGGGGGGGGACACACACACACACACACAGCCCAGCCCACGTTTGAAGTTTGTTTGTTATTGTTACCTTGTACATTGGCCACGTTGACGGCCATTTGAACACACACACACGGTGCACGTTGGTGGCCCAGGGGGGGGGGGGGGGGCCCCGTTTACGTTGGTGGTAATTGCAATTTGTACGTTTATTGTTCACACACGTTGTACAGCCCCACACACGACTTGTTACCTTGTTAATTTTGATTGTTAGCTTGTTGTTGTTGTTGTTGTTACGTTGGTGGCCGGGGGGGTTTTGCGCGCGCGCACACACATTGTTGGTGGGGGGGGGGGGGGGGGGGGGGGGGGGGGGGGGGGGGGGGGGGGGGGGGGGGGGGGGGGGGGGGGGGGGGGGGGGGGGGGAGGGAGGGGGGGGGGGACGCAGGCGCAGAGGCAGGGGGGGGGGGGGGGGGAGGGGGAGGGAGGCGCGCGCGCGCGCGCGCGCGCGCGCGCGCGCGCGCGCGCGCGCGCGCGCGCGCGCGCGCGCGCGCGCAGGGACGGGGGGGGGGGGGGGGGGGGGGGGGGGGGGGGGGGGGGCGGGGGGGGGGGGGGGGGGGGGGGGGGGGGGGGGGGGGGGGGGGGGGGGGGGGGGGGGGGGGGGGGGGGGGGGGGGGGGGGGGGGGGGGGGGGGGGGGGGGGGGGGGGGGGGGGGGGGGGGGAGGGGGGGGGGGAGGGGGCGAGGGGGGGGGGGGGGGGGGGGGGGGGGGGGGGGGGGGGGGGGGGGGGGGGGGGGGGGGGGGGGGGGGGG
>NZ_JAPEPT010000003.1 GCF_026339995.1 Streptomyces sp. NBC_01481
GAGGCTCGCCGTCTGAGCAGCGGTATCCCCCCCCCCCGAGAGAGAGAGAGAGGGGGGCGTTAGAGATCGTCCTCCCCCGGCCCTCCCTCAAGGAAACCTCAACTGGCCCGGGAATCCGGTGAATTCCTTTCCGCCCAGGTCGGCCCCGGGCGGCCTGTTCCGCCTTACAGCCGGTTTACGCGCGTAACGGGCAGGATGGATGCGCACAGCCAGTGCTCACACACCTGCCCCGATCATGGGTGACGGGCCCAGAGGAAGGATCACGACGTGCGCGTACTCGTCGTCGAGGACGAGCAGCTGCTCGCCGATGCGGTGGCCACCGGACTGCGCCGGGAGGCCATGGCCGTCGACGTCGTGTACGACGGCGCCGCGGCGCTGGAGCGCATCGGGGTCAACGACTACGACGTGGTCGTCCTGGACCGGGACCTCCCGCTGGTCCACGGCGACGACGTATGCCGCAAGATCGTCGAGCTGGGCATGCCGACCCGCGTGCTGATGCTGACCGCGTCCGGCGACGTCAGCGACCGCGTCGAAGGCCTCGAACTGGGCGCGGACGACTATCTCCCCAAGCCCTTCGCCTTCAGCGAGCTCACCGCGCGCGTGCGGGCCCTCGGCCGGCGTACCACCGTGCCGCTGCCGCCCGTCCTGGAGCGCGCCGGGATCAAGCTCGACCCCAACCGCCGCGAGGTCTTCCGCGACGGCAAGGAGATCCAGCTCGCGCCCAAGGAGTTCGCCGTACTGGAGGTCCTGATGCGCAGCGAGGGTGCGGTCGTCTCGGCCGAGCAGCTGCTGGAGAAGGCCTGGGACGAGAACACCGACCCCTTCACCAATGTCGTGCGGGTGACCGTGATGACCCTGCGCCGCAAGCTCGGCGAGCCCCCCGTGATCGTCACCGTGCCCGGTTCCGGCTACCGGATCTGATCCCGGTGACCGCGACCCCCGCGCCTCCCGAGGCGCCTCCGAAACCGACCTGGGACCCGCGCGACCCGGTCCGCCCCCTGCTGCGCCCCACGATCCGGATACGCCTCACCCTGCTGTACGGCGGGATGTTCCTGATCGCGGGGATACTGCTGCTCTCGATCATCTATCTGCTCACCGCCCAGGCGCTGCAGGTCAGCGTCGGCGACCTGCCGTTCAGGATCGAGACGGGCCGGGTGCAGCCCACCACCTCCTGGTGCCAGCTGCCCGAGACGGGGACCGGCGAGCAGTTCAACCAGGCCGTCGCCAGCTGCCTCCAGCACCAGCGCGAGATGGCCCTGGACGACCTCCTGCGCCGCTCGCTGTTCGCGCTGCTCGGCCTGAGTGTCATCGCCTTCGCCTTCGGTTACGCGATGGCGGGCAGGGTCCTCTCGCCGCTCGGCAAGATCACCCGCACCGCACGTCAGGTGGCCGGCTCCGACCTCTCGCGGCGGATCGAGCTGGACGGCCCGGACGACGAGCTCAAGGAGCTCGCGGACACCTTCGACGAGATGCTGGACCGCCTGGAGCGCGCCTTCAGCGCTCAGCAGCGGTTCGTCGCGAACGCCTCGCACGAACTGCGTACCCCTCTCGCGATCAACCGCACGCTGCTGGAGGTCCACCTCTCCGACCCAGGGGTGCCCGCGGAGCTCCAGCAGCTCGGCAAGACGCTGCTGGCCACCAACGAGCGCAGCGAGCAGCTCGTGGAGGGTCTGCTGCTGCTCGCCCGCAGCGAGAACCAGATCGTCGAGCGCAAGCCGGTGGATCTGGCCGAGGTCGCCACGCGCGCGGTGGACCAGGTCCGCGCCGAGGCAGACGCCAAGGACGTCGAGATCCGCGGGGAGTGCGCGCCCGCCGTCGTCCAGGGCAATGGCGTCCTGCTGGAGCGGATCGCCCTGAACCTCGTGCAGAACGGCGTGCGCTACAACGTCCCGGAAGGGGGCTGGGTGGAGGTCACGACCGAGATCCAGCACAGCCAGGCGGTCCTGCTGGTCTCGAACACGGGGCCGGTGGTTCCCGCGTACGAGATCGACAACCTCTTCGAGCCCTTCAGACGGCTGCGTCAGGAGCGCACCGGCAGCGACAAGGGCGTCGGCCTGGGGCTTTCGATCGCCCGGTCGGTCGCCCGGGCTCACGGAGGCCGTATCATCGCGGAGCCTCGTGAGGGCGGTGGCCTCGTGATGCGAGTCACCTTCCCGGTCTGAGATGCTGACCGACGCGAATCGCTTCGTTCGCTTTACGCGGAATTTTCGGGACCCGTACCCGAGAGGGCCGTGTGGGATCGATCACAAAGGCGAATTTCAGGCCATCTACTCTCAGTGATCAAGACTCTTGCCGGAAAGCCGGGAAAAGTCCGGGTTTCCGGGGGTCGAGATCACGGGAAGTACACGGGGTGGCGCCCGTGAAGTGCGACATTCGGACCGTGTACGGTCCCGATCGCCATCCAGTCCGATCACTCTCGGGGGATCCGGTTGGGTGTCGATTGAGTAACAGACCTTGATGTGAGGCAAAATCTCCGCCTCGGGTCGGGCACAAGTCCGGCCTCTCACGCGTTACGTGCGCTGGAGACACCGCAGACACCCAGAGGGGGAGAGCGACATGGCAACGGACTACGACACCCCACGCAAGACCGACGACGACGTCGATTCGGACAGCCTTGAGGAACTGAAGGCCCGTCGGAACGACAAGACGACGTCGTCCGTCGACGTCGACGAATTCGAGCAGGCCGAGGGCCTGGAGCTGCCCGGAGCGGACCTTTCCAACGAGGAACTGTCCGTTCGCGTGCTGCCCCGGCAGGCGGACGAGTTCACCTGCATGAGCTGCTTCCTGGTGCACCACAGGAGCCAGCTCGCCCGCGAGAAGAACGGCCAGCCGATCTGCCGCGACTGCGACTGAGGTCCGGTCGGCCGTGGCAGGCGAGACACCGTCCGGGAAGCGGCGTTTCCGGCGTCAGAAACCGCCGGAGACGCACCGGGGCGGTACGGGCCCGGCGCAGGACGCGAAGGCGTCTGCCGAGCACTCGGCCGCCCTGCTGCCCCACGGCGCAGCAGACGAGGACGAGCGGGGCCGTGGGGCCTCGCTCGAAGCAGCCGGTCAGGCGGTGCCCACGACAAGGGCATCACGCCTGACCGCCGTGCGGCAGGGGGTCCACAAGGGCCGCGTGGGCGTCAGAGTGGCGCTCGCGTTCATGGCCGACCGGATCATTGAGAACGCACCACGCGTGCCGGTGCGTGATCTGGCGACCCTGCGCAAACAGTTCCCCGGACTCGGTCCGGAACAGCTCGCGGACAAGCTGGTCGCGGGCGCGGCGAACGGCACCTCAACCGTGGGTGCGGGTATCGGCGCGGCCGCGATGCTGCCCGTCCCCCCGGCGATGCCGGCCGAACTGGCCACGGAGATCATCAGCGTCGCCGCCATCGAGCTGAAGCTCATCGCCGAGCTCCACGAGGTCTACGGCATGCGGCCGCAGGGCACCCTCAGGGAGCGCAGCATCGCGTATCTGACCTCCTGGACGGAGGAGCGCGGGATCGACGTCAGGAAACCGGCGACGATCGATGTCGCGCTGGGCGGCCGGTTCAAGCGCGAGCTGCGGCAGCAGATCATGAAGCGCATGATCCGCAATCTGCCGAACCTGATTCCGTTCATGGTCGGCGCGGCCGTCGGCGCGGTGATGAACCGCCGTGACACCAAGAAGGTCGCGGACCGCATCCGCAAGGACCTGCGCAGCAGACAGATCCCCTGGGACGCGCTGCCCGCGCTCCCGCCGCTGGAACAGCCCGAGGACCCGCTGGAGGCGCTCCGGGCACCGCGCGAACTGGGCCCCTGACCCGGGTGGCCTCTCAGGCCGCGCGCACAGCCGTCAGCGCTGCAGCCAGCGCCTTCGGATTCCGGGTCGACAGATAGACGTACGGCGTCGGGTCGGCCGGGTCCGTGACCTCGATCCGCAGTGCCGTCGGCACATAGCTGCGCAGCAGCATGAAGGCCCGCGGGTCGGCCTTGTAGGAGCGCCAGGCGCGCGCTTCCTCCGCATCCAGCACCTCGGCCTCACCGAGCGCCGTGAGCGGGATCCGGGCCTCACCCGCGACCAGCGAGCCGGCCACCACCCGGATACGGACCGAGCCGTACGAACTCACCACGACGGCGGCCACCGCGGCGGCGCCGATCAGCCCGCCGAGCATCGGCAGGGGACCGAGCGGCAGCACGACGAGGCCGCCCGCGATTCCCACCAGGGCGGTGATGACCCACCACGAACGGGGCGCGGTCAGACGTTCTTCGTAGTGCGGGGCGGAAGGCTGCATGAATCCAAGCTTGGCACGGTGCGACCGGCGGGTAGCCGCGCGGGTAAGGTCTGGGCCTGTGAGTACTGCGAAATCCCGGGGGGCGGCCCCCGGTCCCTCGGCCCGGGCATCGGCTCTGACCCCTCCGGCCGATGCCGCACCGCCGGTACGGCATCCCGACGCCCCGGCCCCCGGTGAGCTCCTCGGCGCGCACTACGAACACTGCTTCGGCTGCGGCGATGGACAGCCCCACGGACTGCACCTGCAGGCGCGGGCCGGTGAAGGCGTGAGCATCACGGCCGAGTTCACCGTCAAGCCCGCCCACCAGGGCGCACCCGGCCTCGCGCACGGCGGCGTGCTGGCCACGGCGCTGGACGAGACGCTCGGCTCACTCAACTGGCTGCTGCGGACGATCGCTGTCACCGGCCGGCTCGAGACCGACTTCGTACGCCCCGTGCCCGTGGACACCGTGCTGCATCTGCAGGCCGAGGTCACCGCTGTCGCCAGGCGCAAGATCTACTCCAGTGCTGTGGGCCGGATCGGCGGCCCCGAAGGGCCCGTCGCCGTGCGCGCCAACGCCCTCTTCATCGAGGTCAAGGTCGACCACTTCATCGACAACGGCCGTCCGGAGGAGATCCAGGCAGCCATGTCCGACCCCGACCAGATCAGGCGCGCCCGCGCCTTCGAGGTGAACCCCTGATGCGCAACCCTGTCGATGTGCTGATCCGCCGTGTGGATCCCGAGGTGCCGCTGCCGTCCTACGCGCACCCGGGCGACGCCGGCGCCGATCTGGTGACCTGTGAGGCCGTCGAGATCGCCCCCGGCGAGCGGGTCGTTCTGCCGACCGGAGTGTCCATCGCGCTGCCCGACGGATACGCCGCCTTCGTGCACCCTCGTTCCGGCCTTGCCGCCCGCTGCGGAGTGGCCCTCGTGAATGCCCCGGGGACGGTGGATGCCGGGTACCGTGGGGAGATCAAGGTAATCGTGGTCAATCTCGACCCGCGCGAGAGTGTGCGGTTCGAACGGTTCGACCGGATTGCCCAATTGGTTGTCCAGCAGGTCGAGAAGGTGCGCTTCCACGAGGTGGCGGAGCTTCCCGGCTCGGCGCGGGCCGAGGGGGGCTTCGGGTCCACCGGCGGTCACGCCGTCGTGGACGGCTCAACGGGTGGGAATCGATACGCTTCGGTCGTATCCGACCGGGAAGGACAGTGACGTGTTCGGACGTCGCAAGAAGAGTGGTTCCGCCGGGGACGCGGCGGACGCAGCGGGCGAGGCCGAGCAGGTCGTCGACGAGCGCGACACGGAGTACTCCGACGAGGAAGGCAAGCCCCGCCGGGTGAACCTTCCGCCGGCGCCCCGGCCCGACGGCCCCTGGGACGTGTCCGAGGTGTCCAAGCCCGGCGAGGGCCGGGTCGATCTGGGCGGTCTTTTCGTGCCCGGAGTCGAGGGAATGGAGCTGCGCGTCGAGGTCGCGGGTGACGCGATCGTCGCCGCCACCGTCGTACTGCGCGACAGCGCCGTACAGCTGCAGGCCTTCGCGGCGCCCAAGAAGGAAGGCATCTGGGGCGAGGTCCGCGAGGAGATCGCCTCCGGCATCACGCAGCAGGGCGGCATCATCGACGAGGTCGAGGGCCCGCTCGGCTGGGAGCTGCGGGCGCAGGTGCCCGTACAGCTGCCGGACGGCACCGGCGGTGTGCAGCTGGTGCGCTTCGTCGGCGTCGACGGGCCCCGCTGGTTCCTGCGCGGAGTGATCTCCGGGCAGGGCGCGGTGCAGCCCCAGGCCGCCGGTCTGCTGGAGCAGATCTTCCGGGACACCGTGGTCGTACGGGGCGAGGGCCCGATGGCGCCGCGCGACCCGATCGTCCTCAAGCTGCCGGACGATGCCCAGATGGTGCCCGAGGGCGTCCAGCAGGAGGACCAGGAGAGCTCCCGCTTCTCCGGTGGCATGGGGCAGCTGCAGCGCGGCCCCGAGATCACCGAGGTGCGCTGACCCTTTACCGGGGACGCGCCGGCATTCAGCCTGCGGCCCGCGGTGGTTCCGGCTTCCGGACCGCCGCGGGCCGTTGTGCTGCCTGGGCGTCAGAATCGCGTCAATACGTACCTGAGGGGCGCCCCATGCCCTGAATGTCTGGATCTCTGGCCTTAGGGTCGACGCAGCGTACGCAGCTGAAACTGAAAGACAATGGGGCCATGGGACGCGGCAAGCTACGGATCTACCTCGGCGCGGCGCCGGGCGTCGGCAAGACGTACGCGATGCTGTCCGAGGCGCACCGGCGCGTGGAGCGTGGCACCGACTGCGTCGTGGGCTTCGTCGAGCACCACGGACGCGCCCGCACCGAAGTGATGCTGCACGGCCTCGAGCAGATTCAGCGCCGCGAGATCGAGTACCGCGGCACGGTCTTTACCGAGATGGACGTCGACGCGGTGCTGGAGCGCCGCCCGGCCGTCGCCCTGGTGGACGAACTGGCGCACACCAATGTGCCGGGCTCACGCAACGCCAAGCGCTGGCAGGACGTCGAGGAGCTGCTCGCGGCCGGTATCGACGTCATATCGACCGTCAACATCCAGCACTTCGAGTCGCTGGGCGACGTGGTGGAGTCGATAACCGGCGTACGGCAGCGGGAGACCGTCCCCGACGAGGTCGTCCGCCGTGCCGACCAGCTCGAACTCGTCGACATGTCGCCCCAGGCGCTGCGCCGTCGGATGGCCCACGGCAACATCTACACGTCGGACAAGGTCGATGCGGCCCTGTCGAACTACTTCCGCCCCGGCAACCTCACCGCGCTGCGCGAGCTGGCCCTGCTCTGGGTCGCCGACCGCGTCGACGAATACCTCCAGCAGTACCGCGGCGAGCACAACATCCGCACGACATGGCAGGCCCGCGAGCGCATCGCCGTCGGCCTCACCGGCGGACCCGAGGGCCGCACACTGATCCGCCGCGCCGCCCGCCTCGCCGAGAAGGGCGCCGGAGGCGAGGTGCTGGCGGTCTACATCGCCCGCAGCGACGGACTGACCTCCGCATCGCCCAAGGAACTCGCCGTCCAGCGCACCCTCGTCGAAGACCTCGGCGGCACCTTCCACCATGTCATCGGCGACGATGTCCCCTCCGCCCTGCTGGAGTTCGCGCGCGGAGTGAACGCCACCCAGATCGTGCTCGGCGCGAGCCGCCGCCCGGTGTGGCAGTACGCCTTCGGCCCCGGCGTCAGCGCCACCGTCGCCCGCGACTCCGGTCCCGACCTCGACGTACACATCGTCACGCACGACGCGGCGGGCAAGGGCCGCGGGCTGCCGGTGGCCCGCGGCGCCCGCCTGGGCCGCTCCCGGATCATCGCCGGCTGGATCACCGGCGTCGCCGGTCCCGTACTGCTGTCACTGCTGCTCACCAGCCTCGACGACGTCGGGCTCGCCAACGACGTCCTGCTCTTCCTCTTCCTGACCGTCGTGTCCGCGCTGCTCGGCGGGCTGCTGCCGGCGCTCGCCTCGGCCGCCGTGGGCTCGCTGCTGCTGAACTACTACTTCACCCCGCCCACCCACACCCTGACGATCAGCGACCCGAAGAACATCGTTGCCATCGTGATCTTCTTCGCCGTGGCCGTCGCGGTGGCCTCCGTGGTGGATCTGGCCGCCCGCCGCACCCATCAGGCCGCCCGGCTGCGCGCCGAGTCCGAGATCCTCTCCTTCCTCGCCGGGAGTGTGCTGCGGGGCGAGACCACGCTCGACGCCCTGCTCGAACGGGTCCGCGAGACCTTCTCCATGGAGTCCGTGGCGCTGCTGGAACGGCAGAGCGACGTCGACCCGTGGACCTGCGCGGGCAGCGCCGGCAAGAGCTCCGTCGTACGCCCCGAGGACGCGGAGGTGGACATGCCGGTCGGCGACCATATGGCGCTCGCGCTCTCGGGCCGGGTGCTGCCCGCCGAGGACCGCAGGGTGCTTGCCGCGTTCGCCGCCCAGGCCGCCGTCGTACTGGAGCGCCAGCGCCTGGTCGGACAGGCGGAGGAGGCCCGCAGGCTGGCCGAGGGCAACCGCATTCGCACCGCCCTGCTCGCCGCCGTCAGCCACGATCTGCGCACACCGCTCGCCGCGATCAAGGCCGCCGTCTCCTCGCTCAGGTCCGACGACGTGGCTTGGTCGGAGGAGGACGAGGCGGCACTGCTCGAAAGCATCGAGGACGGCGCCGACCGGCTCGACCATCTCGTCGGCAATCTCCTCGACATGTCCCGCCTCAGGACCGGCACCGTCACCCCGCTGATCCGGGTGACCGATCTCGACGAGGTCGTCCCGATGGCGCTCGTCGGGGTGCCGGTTCAGAGCGTGGAGCTGGACATACCCGAGACGCTGCCGATGGTGGCCGTCGACCGCGGACTGCTGGAGCGCGCCGTCGCCAACATCGTCGAGAACGCCGTCAAGTACAGCCCCGACGCCATGCCCGTCACGGTGGCGGCGAGCGCCCTCGGCGACCGGGTCGAGGTGCGCGTCGCCGACCGCGGCCCCGGCGTCCCCGATGACGCGAAGGAGCGGATATTCGAGCCGTTCCAGCGTTACGGTGACGCGCCGCGCGGAGCCGGAGTGGGCCTCGGTCTCGCGGTCGCCCGGGGCTTCGTCGAGTCCATGGGCGGCACCCTCACCGCCGAGGACACACCCGGCGGCGGGATGACGATGGTCCTCACCATCCGGGCAGCGCCGGGATTCGCGCCGGTCGGCCCCGATCTTCCCGCCCGGCTCATCTCATGACCGGGACGGCAGTGACAGTGTGGAAAGGCAGGCCCGCATGACCCGGGTGCTCGTGGTCGACGACGAGCCGCAGATCGTACGCGCCCTCGTGATCAACCTGAAGGCGCGCAAGTACGAAGTGGACGCGGCTCCCGACGGTGCGACAGCCCTCGAGCTGGCCGCGGCCCACCACCCCGACGTGGTCGTACTCGACCTCGGGCTGCCCGACATGGACGGCGTCGAGGTGATCAAGGGCCTGCGCGGCTGGACCCGTGTCCCGATCCTGGTCCTCTCGGCCCGTCACACCTCCGACGAGAAGGTCGAGGCGCTGGACGCCGGGGCCGACGATTACGTCACCAAGCCGTTCGGCATGGACGAGTTGCTGGCCCGGCTGCGGGCCGCGGTCCGCAGGGCCGAGCCGGTCGGCGGCGGGGAGGACGACCTGGTGATCGTCGAGACGGACGGCTTCACCGTCGATCTCGCGGCGAAGAAGGTCCACCGGGACGGGCGCGATGTGCGGCTCACCCCTACCGAATGGCATCTGCTGGAGGTGCTCGTACGCAACACCGGCCGGCTGGTCAGCCAGAAGCAGCTGCTCCAGGAGGTCTGGGGCCCCTCCTACGGCACCGAGACGAACTATCTCCGGGTCTACATGGCGCAGCTGCGGCGCAAGCTGGAGAGGGACCCCTCGCACCCCGAACACTTCGTCACCGAGCCGGGTATGGGATACCGCTTCGAGCGCTGATTCGGTGTCGGTGATGGCCGGTAGGCTTGACGCATGAGTGCCGTACCCCGTTCCGACAAGGCCGAGAAGCCGGCCGGCCGCTTCCGCCGCATGCTCGACCGACTGTCCAGCTCCCCGCAGGACCTCGAGTCCGAGGAGCTTCAGGAGGATGCGCAGGCATCGGGGTGTACCCGCATCGCGGAGTGCCACGACCGCCAGATAGTCCGGGTGACTGGTACCTTGCGCACCGTCACCCTGCGTCCGCGGGCCGGCGTGCCCGCGCTGGAGGCGGAGCTCTTCGACGGTACGGCCCCGCTGGACGTCGTCTGGCTCGGCCGCAGGTCCATCGTGGGCATCGAACCGGGCCGCAGGCTCATCGCCTCGGGCCGGATCTCCATGAGCCACGGCCGCCGGGTGCTGTTCAACCCCAAATATGAACTCCGACCGCTCGGACAGGAGTAGCCGGTGACGTCTCTCGACAAGCCGACCACCAAGACGAACGACCAGCAGCAGGACAGCGACGCCAAAGCAATCACGGAGGCGGCGCTGTTCGAGGCCTTCGGCGGCGTGCGCGGCATGGTGGAGACGGTCCTGCCCGGACTGCTGTTCGTCACGATCTTCACGGTCAACAAGAACCTGCACATCTCGGCGATCGCGGCGCTCGCCCTCTCGCTGCTGCTCGTCGCAGTCCGGCTGATCCGCAGGGACACCGTCAAGCACGCCTTCAGCGGCGTCTTCGGGGTGGCCTTCGGTGTCGTCTTCGCGATGATGACCGGCAATGCCAAGGACTTCTATCTGCCGGGCATGATCTACACCCTCGGCCTGGCCGCGGCGTACATCGTCACGACCATCGCGGGCGTCCCGCTGATCGGTCTGATCCTGGGTCCGGTCTTCAAGGAGAATCTCTCCTGGCGGACGCGGAATCCGGGCCGCAAGAAGGCGTACGCCAAGGCGAGCTGGGCGTGGGGGCTGATCCTGCTGGCCAAGTGCGCGATCCTCTTCCCGCTCTACTGGTGGGCCGACACCACCCAGCTCGGCTGGGTGCTGGTCGCTCTGAAGATCCCGCCGTTCCTGCTGGCCGTGTATCTGACCTGGGTCTTCCTGGCGAAGGCACCGCCGCCCATCGACGTCTTCGCGGAGATGGAGGCGGAGGAGCAGGCCGAGAAGGAGCGCAAGCGCGCCGCGGCCGCGCCCGAGGTGTAATCCGCGAGCCTCGCACGCAAGCGCCGGGCGGGCTCGGAATTCCGAGCCCGCCCGGCGCTTGCGTTCTGGGGTCCGGGGCGGCGCCCCGGAAGGGTCACGAGGCGCGTCGGACCGACAGCAGGTCTTCCAGCTGTTCCTCGCGCGCCTGCGCGGCCACGAACAGCAGCTCGTCGCCCGCCTCCAGCGTCTCCTCGGCGCCCGGCGTAAGCACCCGCGAGCCGCGGATGATCGTGACCAGCGAGGTGTCCTCGGGCCAGGCCACATCGCTGACCTGCGTACCGGCCAGCGCAGACTCCGGCGGCAGGGTCAGCTCGACCAGGTTCGCGTCGCCGTGGCTGAAGCGCAGCAGCCGTACGAGATCGCCGACACTCACCGCCTCCTCCACCAGTGCCGACATCAGACGCGGCGTGGAGACCGCGACATCGACGCCCCATGACTCGTTGAAGAGCCACTCGTTCTTGGGGTTGTTGACGCGGGCGACCACCCTCGGCACCCCGTACTCGGTCTTCGCGAGCAGCGAGACGACCAGATTCACCTTGTCGTCGCCGGTCGCCGCGATCACGACGTTGCACCGCTGCAGCGCCGCCTCGTCCAGCGACGTGATCTCGCACGCGTCGGCAAGCAGCCACTCCGCCTGCGGCACCCGCTCCACCGAGATGGCGGTCGGCGCCTTGTCGATCAGGAGCACTTCGTGCCCGTTCTCCAGCAGCTCACCCGCGATGGAACGGCCCACCGCACCGGCGCCCGCAATAGCGACCCGCATCAGTGACCGCCCTCCTCAGGGCCCTCGGCGAACGCCGCCTCGACCTTCTCGGTCTCGTCCGTACGCATCATCACGTGGACCAGATCGCCCTCCTGCAGAACCGTCTGCGACGTCGGCAGGACGGCCTCGCCCAGCCGGGTGAGGAAGGCGACGCGTACGCCCGTCTCCTCCTGCAGCTTGCTGACCTTGTGGCCGACCCAGGAGGCCGACGTGTGCACCTCGGCGAGCTGCACACCGCCGCTCGGGTCGCGCCACAGCGGCTCCGCGCCGGACGGCAGCAGCCGCCGCAGCATCTGGTCGGCGGTCCAGCGGACCGTGGCGACCGTCGGGATGCCGAGCCGCTGGTAGACCTCGGCGCGCCGGGGGTCGTAGATACGGGCCGCGACGTTCTCGATGCCGAACATCTCGCGGGCGACCCGCGCGGCGATGATGTTGGAGTTGTCGCCGCTGCTGACCGCTGCGAAGGCGCCGGCTTCCTCGATACCCGCTTCACGCAGGGTGTCCTGGTCGAAACCGACTCCGGTGACGCGGCGGCCGCCGAACCCGGAGCCCAAGCGGCGGAAGGCCGTGGGGTCCTGGTCGACGACGGCGACCGTGTGCCCCTGCTGCTCCAGGGTCTGCGCGAGAGCGGATCCCACTCGCCCGCATCCCATGATGACGATGTGCACGACCGTCCTTCCGGCTGTCCATGGTCCTGCTGAGACCTAACAGGGTCAGGGTCTCAGACCGCGGCCCAAGCTACACACGCGCGGTCCGCCCAGGGACCCCTTGTGCGGCGGAGCGAGAGATTCCGCTGCGGAGAGAGGTGAGGTGGGTGGGCCTGGCGCATATCGAACGCTTACGATCCTCTGCGTGTCCAAACTGACCGACCTCCCCAAACGGATCCTGATCGGAAGGGCGCTGCGCAGCGACAGGCTGGGAGAAACGCTCCTGCCCAAGCGCATCGCACTTCCCGTCTTCGCCTCCGACCCGCTGTCCTCGGTGGCGTACGCACCAGGAGAAGTCCTTCTGGTGCTCTCCATCGCGGGTGTGTCGGCCTATCACTTCAGCCCGTGGATCGCCGCGGCCGTCGTGGTGCTGATGTTCACGGTGGTGGCCTCCTACCGTCAGAACGTCCACGCCTACCCGAGCGGCGGCGGCGACTACGAGGTCGCCAACACCAACCTCGGCCCCAGGGCCGGCCTCACCGTCGCCAGCGCGCTGCTCGTCGACTACGTCCTCACCGTGGCCGTGTCGATCGCCTCCGGCGTGGAGAACCTGGGCTCCGCGGTCCCCTTCGTGGTCGAGAACAAGGTCCTCTGCGCCATCGCGACGATCATCCTCCTCACGCTGATGAATCTGCGGGGCGTGAAGGAGTCGGGCAAGCTCTTCGCCATCCCGACGTACGTCTTCGTCGCAGGCGTCTTCATCATGATCGCGTGGGGTGCCTTCAGGGGCTTCGTCCTCGACGAGACCATGAAGGCCCCGACCGCCGACTTCACGATCAAGCCCGAGGAGCAGGGACTCGCGGGCTTCGCGCTGGTCTTCCTGCTGCTGCGAGCCTTCTCCTCCGGCTGTGCCGCGCTCACCGGCGTCGAGGCGATCAGCAACGGCGTCCCCGCCTTCCGCAAGCCCAAGAGCAAGAACGCCGCGACCACCCTGGCCCTCATGGGCGGCCTGGCCGTCACCATGTTCTGCGGCATCATCGGCCTGGCCATGGCCACCGACGTGAAGATGGCCGAGACGCCCGCCGACGACCTCTTGCAGGGAGGCACGCCGGTCGGCGCCGACTACGTCCAGAACCCGGTGATCTCCCAGGTCGCGGCCGCCGTCTTCGGTGACGGCACCTTCTTCTTCGTACTGCTCGCCGCGGCCACCGCGCTGGTTCTCTTCCTGGCCGCCAACACCGCGTACAACGGTTTCCCGCTGCTCGGCTCGATCCTCGCGCAGGACCGCTATCTGCCCCGCCAACTGCACACGCGAGGCGACCGGCTCGCCTTCTCCAACGGCATCGTGCTGCTGGCCGGTGCGGCCATCCTGCTGGTCTGGATCTACGGGGCGGACTCGACGAAGCTGATCCAGCTCTACATCGTCGGCGTCTTCGTCTCCTTCACGCTCAGCCAGACCGGCATGGTGCGGCACTGGAACCGCCATCTGCGGACCGAGAAGAACCAGGCCAAGCGCCGGCACATGATCCGCTCCAGGGCGATCAACACCTTCGGTGCCTTCTTCACCGGTCTCGTGCTGGTCGTCGTCCTCGCCACCAAGTTCACGCACGGCGCGTGGGTGGCGTTGCTCGGCATGGTGATCTTCTACGGGACGATGTCCGCGATCCGTAAGCACTACGACCGGGTCGCCGAGGAGATCGCCGCCGAGGAGGAGCGTCCCGACGACTATGTGCGCCCCTCGCGCGTGCACTCCATCGTGCTGGTCTCCAAGATCCACAAGCCGACGCTGCGCGCCCTCGCGTACGCCAAGCTGATGCGTTCCGACCGGCTCGAAGCGCTCAGCATCAGCGTCGACGCGGCCGAGACCAAGGCGCTCAGGGACGAGTGGGAGCGGCGTGGCATCAATGTGCCGCTGAAGATCCTCGACTCCCCGTACCGCGAGATCACCCGGCCGGTCATCGACTACGTGAAGGGGCTGCGGCGCGAAAGCCCGCGGGACGTGGTCAGCGTCATCATCCCCGAGTACGTGGTGGGGCACTGGTACGAGCATCTGCTGCACAACCAGAGCGCCCTGCGGCTCAAGGGGCGGCTGCTGTTCACGCCCGGCGTGATGGTGACCTCGGTGCCGTATCAGCTGGTGTCCTCCGAGGCCGCGAAGCTGCGGGCGAGGAAGCGCCAGGAATGGAACGCGCCCGGCTCTGTGCGGCGCGGACCCGTGGACCAGCGCCCCAAGGAGCCCACCGGCAAGGGCTGAGGGGTCCGCGCACCCACGTAGACTGGGGGGCTGCCGTCCGCACACGGACGGCAGCCCCCTCATCCCTGGAGTCACCCCGTCATGCAGAACGCATCCGAGTCGTCGCTGGTCGGGGAGGAGTACGAGGTCGAGGTGGGCCCCGTCGCACACGGCGGCCACTGCATCGCCCGCACCGAGGAGGGGCGGGTGCTCTTCGTACGGCACACGCTGCCCGGTGAGAAGATCGTCGCCCGTATCACCGAGGGCGAAGAGGACTCCCGCTTCCTGCGGGCCGACGCCGTACGGATCATCGAGGCGTCCAAGGACCGCGTCGAGGCTCCCTGCCCCTACTCGGGTCCGGGCAACTGCGGCGGCTGCGACTGGCAGCACGCCAAGCCGGGCGCACAGCGGCGGTTCAAGGGCGAGGTGATCGCCGAGCAGCTGCAGCGGCTCGCGGGCCTCACTCCCGAGGAAGCTGGCTGGGACGGCACGGTCATGCCGGCGCCGGGGGACAAGCTGCCCCCGGGCGAGGTGCCCGCCTGGCGCACGCGCGTGCAGTACGCGATCGACACGGAGGGCCGGGCGGGCCTGCGCAAGCACCGCTCGCACGACGTTCAGCCGATCGACCACTGCATGATCGCCGCGCCCGGCGTTACCGAGCTGGGCATCGAGAAGCAGGACTGGCCGCAGATGGCCACGGTCGAGGCGATCGCGGCGACGGGTTCGAACGACCGCCAGGTCATCCTCACCCCGCGCCAGGGCGGCCGGCTGCCGCTGGTCGAACTCGACAAGCCGGTCTCGGTGTTGCGGGTCGAGGAGTACGACGGCGGAGTGCACCGGGTGCACGGCCGCGCCTTCGTGAGGGAGCGGGCCGACGACCGGACGTACCGCGTCGGCATGGGCGGCTTCTGGCAGGTCCACCCGCAGGCCGCGGACATCCTGGTCAAGGCCGTGATGCAGGGGCTGCTGCCGCGCAAGGGAGACATGGCGCTCGATCTGTACTGCGGCGTGGGCCTGTTCGCGGGCGCGATCGCCGACCGGGTGGGCGAGAAGGGCGCGGTACTCGGCATCGAATCGACCAAGCGCGCCGTCGAGGACGCCCGCCACAACCTCCAGGACTTCGAGCGCGTACGCATCGAACACGGCAAGGTCGACCAGGTCCTGCCGCGCACCAAGATCACCGAGGTGGACCTGATCGTCCTCGACCCGCCGCGCGCGGGGGCGGGCAAGCAGACGGTGAACCACCTGGCGGGCCTCGGAGCCCGGCGCATCGCGTACGTGGCCTGCGACCCGGCGGCACTGGCGCGGGACTTGGCGTACTTCGGGGACGCGGGCTACAAGCCGCGGACGCTGCGGGCGTTCGACCTGTTTCCGATGACGCATCACGTGGAGTGCGTGGCGATCCTGGAGCCTGCGGCGAAGGGGGCCTGACCTGCGGCTCCTTCGCGTGCGATCGGGCAGGTCGCCTGGGGCACCGACGGGTCGCGGTCGGTGAAGGCGACCTCACCGTCCTGGTCTAGCAGCGCTACCAGCCTCGGTGCGGCCTGATTTGACGCACCGTCAGGTGCACTCGCCGGAGCCGGCCGACCCGGGCCGACCCTCTGGACCAGCGTTCACATCTCGATGCGAGGCTGCCCGCTCATCGCGCTGAGGCCACCGTCGACCGGAACCTGAGCGCCGGTCATGCAGCGCGCGTCGGAGCACGCGAGGAAGGCGACGACACCCGCGATCTCCTCGGCTTCGGCGACGCGGTCGAAGGGGATCACCGCCATGGCGCGCGTGAGGTTGACCACCGCGCCTTCGGCGGTGTTGTAGTCGACCAAACGCCCGCCGAGTACGCCCGCTCGTCCAGCGGCTCCGCCGCCGGGATCCTGCGATCGTCCTGACGGCCGCGCGGTCATGGGCAGAGACACATCCTCACCGAGCCGGGCGGTAGTCGCAGCGGACGCACACGAGTTGGCTCGCTGTGGCGCGTGCCACAAGTTCCATGGGGAACTCGCGCGTTGGCGCCATCGACTTCTGCGAAGAGGCTGCGGCTCGCGGGAACGGTGAAGGCGGGGACAGGTGTGGGCGAGGGGGACCCGCTTCCATGGATCCCGGCGGGCGGGCCCGGATCCAAATCGTCCGAACCACACCGATGAGGAGAACTGAATGAGCCTGAACCGAAGGGACTTGCTCCGGGCCTCGACCGCCCTCGGCGTCACCGGCGCGGTCGCGGGAGCCGCCGGACTCGGAGCCGGCCCGGCTGCCTCCGCGGCCGAGAGCAGCACCGCTGGGGGCGGGAAACCCTTCAAGGTGCACATCGTCATGTTCGACGGGGTGGAGGAACTCGACTTCGCAGCGCCGTACGAGGTCTTCTCAGCCTCCCGCTTCTTCACGGACCGGGCGGTCGAGGTCCGCTATGTCACCGCCTCTCACCCCGGTTTCGTCCGCGCTGCGTACGGAACGCGAGTCCGCGTCGAGCACGGCTGGGCCCCGGACGAGGCCGACATCATCGTGGTGCCGGGCGGCGGCTACGCCCGCCGCGAGGACCCTGGGGTGTGGGCCGAGATCCGGCGGGGCACCCTTCCCCGCGCACTGGAAGCGGCGACCCGCCCAGGGCTCACCATCAGCGCACTGTGCACGGGCGTCATGCTGCTGTCCGCCGCCGGACTGACCCGAGGCCGGCCCTGTACCACTCACCACAAGGCGCGCCCGGACCTGGAGCGGCAGGGCGGCGTGTTGAAGAACGCGCGTGTCGTGGACGACGGTGATCTGGTGACGGCCGGGGGCGTCACCTCGGGCCTGGAGCTCGCCCTGTGGCTGGTCCGCCGCGAACTGGGCCCCGACGCGGCGACGAGCGTCGAGACCATGCTGGAGTACGAGGCCCGCGGCACCGTGTGGTCCCGGTAGGCGCGACCGCAGCGCGAGCCGGGCGCGTTGCTCGGCGGTCTCGTCAGGTCAGGGGCAGGTGGCACGTGCTGTCGCATACCCGACGCACATGACGCATGTCTGACGCACATTCTGATGGTGCGTCAGCATTGTTGATGCGCAGGTCAGATGGGCTGCGGGGAGGCGGATCCCCGCTGCGGTAAGGACACACCTCCGGCCCAACTGGTGAGCGCCATCCGGACGGTGGCCCGGGGCGAAGCACTGATGGCGCCCGCCGTCACGCGCGCGGCCTACCGGGTGGGACTGGTGTCCGGCAGACCGTGAATCGGCACGGTCGTGGCGGCTGCGGCTCCGGCCGGGTGCGGCGACGTCGGCGCTCAAAGGCAGTTGCTGCGTCCTATCTGCGGACTGCGGCGACCGCCTCGTCGAAGGCCCGTTCCATGTCGACCGTGCCGCTGCTCCGGACCCAGGCTTCCGTTGCTGCTTCGGAGCAGGCCAGGGCACAGGCGACGAGCGCGCCGGCGCGCAGCTGCGTCATCGGGTCCGCGTCGGCGCCCAGTCGCCGAGCGATGTCCGGCACGAGCAGTTCTGTCCACTGCTGACGTTTCTCCAGCTGACGTGCTCGGAGCGAGGGTGACGCGTGGAGCATGCTGGTGATCTTGAGGAAGTCCTCCGGTGAATAGGGGAGCGACTCGAAGAGTGTCTTGAGGGCCGCCCGCAGTGCGTCCCATGGAGACTCGCCCGCCGGACGGGCTTCCAGTGCGGCCTGCAGGACCCTGCCGCTTGCGGCGTGGTCACCCAGCACGATGTCTTCCTTCGTGCCGAAGTAGCGGAACAGCGAGCGCCGCGAAATGCCGATCTCGCCCGCGATCTGCTCCATGGTCGTGGCCTCGAAACCGCGCTCGAGGAACAGCCTCATCGCGGTGGCGACGATCTCGGCCTGCACTGCTCGCCGCGTGCGCTCTCGCAGTCCGGCCGGGCGGCCCTCGTGATCGTTCATGGGTAAGCAGCCTACCACCTTCAACACCGAGTGCCATATTGACACCGAGTGACAGTTTAGGCTTACAGTGCCACCATGAGCATATCCGCCGTCCTTTGGGAGCAGCCATGAGCGCCGTCGACTACCGCGGTCAGACCACCCTCATCACCGGTGCCAGCGCCGGCATCGGTACAGAGTTCGCCCGCCAGATCGCCCAGCGCGGATCGCACGTCATCCTTGTCGCCCGGCGCCAGGAACGGCTCGACAAGCTCGCCGCCGAACTCACCACGGCCCACGGCATCGAGGCCACGGTCATACCGCTCGACCTGAGCCTGCCCGCCGCGGGGCAGACGCTCGCCGAGGAGGTGGCGCGGCGCGGCCTGACCGTGACGAGCGTCGTGAACAACGCGGGGTTCGGCACCTTCGGTCCGTTCCATCGAGAGGACCCGCAGCGCCTGCGGGAGGAGATCAGCGTCGACGTCGCAGGCGTCATCGACATCAGCCGGGCGTTCATCGAACCGCTGCGGACCGGCGGCACCGGGGTGCTGATCAACGTCGCGAGCATGGCCGCGTACCTTCCCGTCCCCAACATGGCCGTCTACGCGGCGGCCAAGGCATTCGTGCTGAGCTTCACCGAAGCCCTGTGGCACGAATCCCGCGGCACCGGGCTGCGCGTGCTCGCACTGTCTCCCGGTGCGACCAGCACCGAGTTCTTCGACGTCATCGGTGCGGATGCCGCGGACGGCGGCTCCAAACGCCAGTCCCCTGGGGAGGTCGTGACGACGGCGCTGCGGGCCCTCGACCGCCGCACACCACCGCCGAGCGTCGTCTCCGGCCGGCTCAACCGCGTGATGGCCAGCCTGGGCCGGGGGTTGAGCAGGCGTCGTGCGGTCCTGGTCATGGGATTCATGACCGCTGCCCGCTAGATGAGCGGCCGGCTCGGCGTGGAACGCCATGGCACCGTCGAGATCACGGACTTGGCTGGCGCAGCCAGGCCGGGCGCACCGTCAGAGCCAGACGGTTCCCAGCCATACGGACACCACAGCGAGCACCAGAAGAACGATGTTGAGCCCGGTGTCCCGGACTTCACCCCGGGACAAGTGCAGCGCCATACCGCCGATTTGGACAAGGGCCAGACCGACCGCGGCCGCAACGGCGAGCCACGCCGCAATCCCCGTCAGAGGCGGCAGGAGCAGACCGAGCGCGCCGAGGACCTCCAAGGCCCCGATGAGCTTGACGAGCGGCATGGGCACGCTGTCGACCCAGCCCATCATGGGACGCAGTTGCTCCTGATCCTGGAGGAGTTTCTTGCCTCCCGCATAGATATAGAACAGCGCAAGGAGCGCGGCGACGATCCAGTACGCGACATGCATGGGTTCCCTCCCGATAGTTACGAACCGTAAGTTGCCTCATCATGAGTCACTATCGGGAGGCCTGCAAAAGGCACACTGATGTGAGCAAGGCACAGGGAGCTGTCATGTCGCAGTACGAACACACCTGCATGATCCGAGGCGACGGCGGTCGGGCGATCCGTGGCGTACTGGACCGGATCTGCGACAAGTGGACGATGCTCATCGTGGCCACGCTCGACGAGGGGCGTCTGCGCTTCACCGAACTGCACAAGCGGATCCCCGGCATCTCACAGCGGATGCTCACACTGACCCTGCGCAACCTCGAGCGCGACGGACTGGTATCCCGCACCGTCTACGCGGAGGTTCCGCCGCGCGTCGAGTACACGCTCACGGCCATGGGGAAGAGCCTCATCCCGCCCGCCCTGGCGCTCGCTGCCTGGGCCATCGCGCACAACGCGCGGATCCAGGCCAGCAGAGCCGCGTACGACACCCCGCCCGCGTGACCGGCCCCCGGCTGAGGGGCGGGAACCGGTCCGGTCCTGCGTGCCTGCGGAAAGGGATCTTTGTCCAACTCGCCTGCTACGAGGGCACGCTGACCCCCGCCTGCCCCGCGGGCGGACGGCGCTACAGCTGAGACACGACCTAAGCGGCGGCGGCCTGCCTGATCAGGTCGACGACCGCGCCGGGCTGCGACACGTAGATGGAGTGGCTGCCCGGAGCCTCGGCGACGGTGGCACTCGCACGTTCGGCCATCGCCCGCTGGGCCGGGGGAGGGATCATGCGGTCGTCGGCAGCGACCAGGTACCAACTCGGCTTGGTTCGCCACGCGGGCACGCCGACGGCGCCGCTCAGGGCTTCGACTCCCCACGGCACCTGGGAGTCGGCCATGAACCGTGCCTGTGCCTGGGGCAGGTCACCGGCGAAGGAGGCGGGGAACCGCTCGCGGTCGAGGAAGAGGTGCCCGTCCTTCGGAGGGAGGATCGGTGGAACGGGCGCACCCGGAGGCGGGTCCGCGATCAAGGTGTTGACGGATTCGCCCTCGTCCGGTGCGAATGCCGCGATGTAGACGAGTGCGGATGCGATTCGTCTTCATTCCTGCGTGTGGCCCGGTGCGCCTGATCATCCTCAGATCCGAGGGTGTGATGCAGGACACTGTGTGGACGTCGAACTTTTCGGCTCTCTTCGCGTCATGTAGCTGATCGTGTCCGACCACTATCGGAGGTCTCATGGCATCTCCTGCACCGCCTGCCCCGGGAGGCGACCAGAACCACGCCGGCGCTTCCCGTGTGAACCCGGCGGGTCGTCTTTTTGGACGGTCAAGGGAGCTGGCGACCATCGACAGGCTTTTCGGGGCAGCGGTCGTGCGGGGTACCGCGCTGATGCTGTCCGGAGAGGCCGGGGTGGGTAAGAGCGCGCTGCTGGACGCCGCGGCACTGCGCGCGTCCGAGAGGGGCTTCCGGGTTCTGCGTGTCGCCGGCTCGCAGTTCGAGGAGAGTGTCAGCTTTTCGGCGCTGAATCAGGTATTGCAGCCGCTGGCCGAAGAGATTCCCGCTTTGCCTGTGCGGCAGACGGAAACGCTCCAGGCGGTCCGGGGGCTCGCCGAGGGGCAGCCGACCGAGCTGCTCGCCGTCGCGAACGCTGTGCATGTTCTTCTGTCCCGGGCCGCCACTGAGAGCAGTCCTCTTGCTCTGATCATCGATGACGTGGCGTGGCTGGACCGGCCCAGCGGCGCGATTCTGGGAACCGTCGCCCGCTACATACGCACCGGTTCCATCGCCTTGCTCGCGGCGTCCCGGACCGGCGACGAGTCGTTCCTGAGCAGCACCGGGACACCAACGCACGAGGTTCAGCCCCTGGATGACGAATCGGCCCACGCATTGGTGACAGAGCAGTTCCCCGCCATGGCGGCCAGGGTCCGCCGACGTCTTGTCGCAGAGGCCCGGGGAAACCCTCTGGCGTTGCTGGAGCTGCCCGTCACGCTCAATGACGCTCAGCAGACGGAGCGAGGAACGCTGCCGACCGTGCTGCCGTTGACCGAGCGGCTCAAGAGGATCTTCTCCGCCCGGGTCGACGCGCTCCCGGACGCCACCCGTCAACTGCTTCTGCTCGCCGTCCTGGACGGCTCGGGTGACCTGCACGTTCTTCGGCAGGCCAGGGGCGGTCCTGACGGCCTGGCCGAGCTGGGTCCTGCCGAGAGGGCCGGACTCGTGCAGGTAGACGCGCTTACAGGCCGGCTGGTCTTCCGGCACCCGCTCACCCGCTCGGCAGTCATGGACCTGTCGACCAGCGCCGAGCGCCGGTGGGGACATCTGGCGCTCGCCGGGGAGTTCCCGGAAGGATCCGAACGCCGGGCCCGGCACCTCGCCAACGCGGCCGTGGGCCCCGACGATCGGGTGGCCGCCCTCCTGCACGAGGTGGCCTACAGCACCCTGCGCCGTGGTGACGCCGTCGGTGCCGTCACCACCCTGTTGCGCGCCTCGGAGCTGAGCAGCAAGGGGACGGCCAAGGGACGAAGGCTGGCCGAGGCGGCCTGCCTGGGCGCCAACATCACCGGTGATCTCCGCAACGTACAGGCTCTGCTGGACCATGCCGGCCGCGCCGATCCGGTCGGCACCGACTCCCTGGCGGCCGCCGCGGCAGCGGCCAGCCAACTCCTCAACGGCGAAGGGGATGTGGACACCGCTCACCGGCTACTCGTCGGCGCCATCGAGAGCCGTGACCTGCCTGGCGGGGGCGACGACAACATCCTTGGTGAAGCACTGAACACCCTGCTGTTGGTGTGCTTCTTCGGCGGACGGCCGGAACTGTGGCACCCGTTCGACAGCGCCGTGACGCGCTTTCGGATGGGATCTTCGGACCCCCTGCTCCCGGTGTTGCGGGGCGCCTTCGGTGATCCGGCCCACGCGGCATTGTCGGTGCTCAACGGTCTCGATGAGCTCATCGCCGGTCTCCATCAGGAGACCGACCCCACCCGCATCATTCGGACCGCTGTCTCCGCGGCCTATGTCGACCGCCTGCCAGGCTGTCGCAGCGCGCTGCGGCGGGTTGTCGACGACGGCCGAAACGGCGGAGCCATCACGTTGGCCATCGAGGGGCTCTTCCTCCTGGCGAACGACGCCTACACCAGTGGGCAGTGGGACGAGCTCCTGGAGGCCACTGACGAGGGCCTCGGCTGGTGCGCGACGTACAACTACCGCCTGCTGGCATGTTCAGGCCAGTTCCTGCGGGGTCTGCTGGCCGCCGCGCGAGGTGACAGCGACACCGCGCGAGAAGTCGCGGACCGCCTCATCTCCTGGGGGAATCCCCGAGGGCTGGGAGTGCTCCGTGTCTACGCCTCCCATGTCCGGGCCCTGTCGGCGCTCGGCAGCGCCGACTTCGAGGCTGCCTACCGCCTTCTGAGCGTGGTGGGCACGCCCGGTCGGCTGCCAGCGCACGTGCCGCACGCTCTGTGGCTCCTGCTGGACTTCACCGAAGCCGCGGCGCGCACCGGCCGCCACGTGGAAGCAGCCGCGCACGTCGAGGCGGTCAGAAAGACCGACATCCCGTCGATCTCGCCGCGGCTGGCCATGCTGACCGATGCTGCCGAGGCCATGGCCACCCCGGGCTTCATCGATCATGATCTGTTCCAAGCAGCCATCGCCACGCCCGACGCCGAGCGATGGCCGTTCGACTGGGCCCGGATCTGCCTGGCCTACGGCGAAAGACTGCGCAGAGCCAAAGCGGGCGGCGCGGCCCGCGTACACCTGGACGCCGCGCTCCGCACGTTCGAACGCCTGGGAGCGGCGCCTTGGAGTGCGCGAGCGGCGAACGAGCTGCGGGCGAGCGGAATCCCGGTCACGGCTGTCGTCATCGGCGTAGACCTGCACTCACCGCTGACTCCGCAGGAGCGGCAGATAGCGCGGCTGGCTGCTACGGGGCTGACCAACAAGCAGATAGCCGCACAGCTCTTCCTGTCTCCTCGCACCGTGGCCGCCCATCTGCGGGGCGCTTTCCGGAAGTTGAGCGTCACCTCGCGTGCCGGACTCCGTGACGCTCTGACCGGCCTGTCCCAGCCGCCTCCACCACCTGCGCCCGAAGACAGCGCGCCCCCGCCCCCGTGAATCGGCCGCCGGCGTAACAGGCTTCCTCAGCGCTCGTCGGGCGTGAGCCGCCAGCTCCAGTTGCGGCGTTCGTAGGCCACTTGGAAGCCGAGTCGGAGCATGTTGTGAAGGGATGAGTTGTGGGTCCCCGGGGCCTCGACGCCTGTCTCGGCGATGAGCAGACGGCACCTCAGCTCCTGTGCGACTCGGGCCCGGGCGGCCAGCAGAGCGGTCTGGCCACCGCGGTTGCGCGCGTGGGGCAGCACGGCGCCGGCGAACATCTGCGCCGTCTCACCGCGGACGTACAGGGTTCCGGTTCCGACGATCTCCCCGTCCAGCCAGGCGGCGAAGGGATGCCATCCCGGCCGGGTCGCGGTCGCGGCGCCCATTTCCCCGTACTGCTCGACCGGCATGCCGAATGCCCGCATCATGACCCTTCCCCATTCAGGGGCTCGGCCCGTCTCCAAGGGGGCAACGCTGATGTTGTCGGGGGACACCTCCAGGGCGTCGGCGCGGGCGACAGCCTCGTCGGTCGGGCAGACGAGCTTCACCCAGGACGAATCCGGGACGATGCCTTCCCGCTCACATATCTCCGGCCACTCCTCGGGCAGGAAGGCGGGTGCGATCTGGAAGACGGCCCGCGGAGTCCGCTCCGCCCGGTAGAAGTCACAGACTTCGCTGATCAGCTCGGCAGTGACCGGTGTGGTGACACCGAAGCCGAGGGCCTTGCTCCAGAAGTGGGTGGTGTCCTCGCGCATCGAAAGCACCACTGCGCCACCGATCCGCGCGGCGCTCATTCCCAGGGCGGTACGGACGGTTTCGGAAGCCTCCGTCTCGAATCGGAAGAGTGCTTCCGCCTCGGACTGCTCCGCGACGGACGGCTGAACGAGACTGGTCATGAATCTTCTTCTTTTCAGAAAGCGAAGCGGACAGCCCGCCTGGGAACAGGCGGGCTGTCGCGGAGGAGTGACGGCGATCAGCGCGTGCCGCGGTCGGCTCTCTTGATGAGCTTGGTGACCGCGCCGGGGTGGCTGATCATGACGGAGTGGGAGGCACCCGAGACCTCGACCGTGCCAAGGGCATTGGCGCGCTGGTACTCGAAGCGCTGCAGCGCCGGCGGAATGGCCTTGTCCGATGTCGCGACCAATCCCCAGGCGGGGATGGTGTGCCAGGCGGCGGACTCGGTCGCGTCGGAGAAGGACGATGCGCTGAAGGGCCTTTGAGCCGCCTGCATGACGTTGGTGACCGACACGGGAAGGTCCGCGGCGAAAGCGCTGCGGAACTTGTCGGCCTTGAGGTAGAGGTCCGAACCGGTGCTGCCGTCCTGGTTCGGGAACGGCACGGCGTTGACCGCGTCGGGGATCTCGGTGCCCGGGTACTTGTTGATGAGTTCGCCGAGCTTCTCACCCTTGTCGGGAACGAAGGCGGCTACGTAGACAAGCGCCTTGACGTTGGGGTTGCCGGCTGCGGCGTTGGTGATCACCGCGCCGCCGTAGGAATGGCCTGCGAGGATGATCGGACCCTTGATGGACTTGAGGACGCTTGCCAGGTAGGGCACATCGGTCGGCAGTCCACGCAGCGGGTTGGCGGGGGCGACGACCTGGTAGCCGTCGTTCTGGAGCTGCTTGATGACACCGTTCCAGCTCGCGGACGCGTCGGCGAAGCCGCCGTGCACGAGCACCACCGTCGGCTTGGCGGCGTCGGTCCGGGTGGACGCCGGTGTCGCTGAAGCCGTCGATGCCAGAAGGGCAGCCGCTGTGGCGCCCGCAGCGGCCGCGGCAATTATTCCGTGACGTACGACCTTTTTGCGCATGTTCCTGGCTTTCTCCTCAGGCGAAGGCACGAGATCCTGTCGGGATTCGCGAGAGCTCACGCTCGTTGGGGCCGGCGTGGCGCGGCGCCTGCTGTGGAGCAGGCTGGGTGCGGGTTACGCCTGGTGGGCTGCGGCCTGCTTGATCAGCTCCGCCACGGCTTCCGGCTGGGATACGTAGACGGCGTGGCTTGCGGCGGTCTCGCTCACGGTGGCTCCGGCTCGCTCGGCCATCGCGCGCTGCGCCGGCGGCGGGATCATGCGGTCGTCGGTCGCGACGAGATACCAGCTCGGCTTGGCACGCCAGGCGGCTTCCGTGACCGTTCCGCCCAGCGCCCCCACACCCCAGGGAACCTGCGAGTCGGCCATGAACTGGGCGTCCTCGGACGGCACATCAGCCGCGAACGACGCCGCGAACTTCTCACGGTCCAGGAAGAGGAAGCCGTCCTGGGGCGGCAGGATCGGCGGAACGGGGGCGTCGGGAGCCGGGTTGGCGATCAGGGTGCCGACCGACTCGTCCTTGTCCGGTGCGAAGGCCGAGATGTAGACGAGCGCGGCCACGCCCTCGTGCATGCCGGCCTCGGTGATCACAGCCCCTCCGTAGGAGTGGCCGACGAGCACCGCCGGCCCGTCCTGGGCGCCGAGGACCTGGTGAGTGACCGCCACGTCGCCTTCGAGGGAGTGGGTCGGGTTCTGCACGACGCTGACGTTGAAGCCGTCGCGGGTCAGGAGGCGGTACACCGGCTGCCAGCCGGAGCCGTCGACGAATCCTCCATGCACGAGAACGATGTTCTTGACGGTACTCATGCGATTGCTCCTTGAGTGTCGGAAAGCCTTCCGGGCAGGTACAAACTAGGTCGCACCGTGCGCGCGGGCTTCGACCAAATGACCTAGTTATTAGGTATGGGCGCGGCGAACGGCTTCGGCCGGCTGGACGCTCACTGCGTGTTGCGCGCCGTGGTCGTCACGAAACGCGTCACCGCCTGCGAGAAGGCAGCGGGCTCCTCGACGTGACCGAAGTGCCCGCTGTTCTCCAGGATCAGCAGTTCCGATCCAGGGATCAGCCGGTGCAGTTCCTCGGCCCACCGCACCCCGCAGATGACGTCGTGGCGGCCGACGACGACGAGGGTCGGTACGGTGAGTGAGCCGAGGTCCGCACGGTCGTCGACGACATGCGGGGAGAGGTTCTCGTCCAGCCCGGAGATGTGGGCGGACCGCAGCGAGGCACGCAGAGGGGCGAACTCCTCCTCCCGGCCCCAGTAGTCGGCGAAGTACGAGGGCATCAGCCCCTTGGCGACGGCTGTCATCCGTACGTCGTCGGAGATGGTGGGGATGGCCTGGAAAGCCGCCAGGACCTCGGGGAGCTCCGGGTTGTCGGCGTGCCGCGCGGCGAACGACTGCACCTGGAGCATGGCATCGGCGGCGTGTTCGGGACCGGTCACCGGCGCGCTGTCGTAGAGGATCACCCCGGCGACGCGCTCGGGGGCAGTGCAGGGCGTGGTACTGGACGACGAAGCCGCCGTGCGAATGGCCCAGAAGGTGTACGTCGGGGACGCCGAGGTGCTCGACCAGCGCACCGAGGAACCGGCTGTAGCGGGGCCGGGTGTAGCCGTGGGGGTGGGACGGCAGACGGCCGGAGGCGCCGGTGCCGACCGGCTCCGGATAAACGACCGTCAGGTGCCGCTCCAGCGCGGGCATGCGCAGGTACTCCCAGAAAATGCCCGGCCCGCCGGAATGCGCGACGCACACCGGTCCCGTGCCGTGCACGTGGTAGCGCTGCACGACTCCGTCGACTTCGACGGTGTGGGTTCCGACGGCCAGAGGATCGGTTATAGAGGTCGTCATGGGGTCTCCGTATCCGGCAGGTGTCAACGACACCGACAGGACGCTGGAGACGGAATGAAGTTCGACCCTTCTCGTGTGATGGCCGTCACGCGAGAAGGAGCGGGTTGGTGGCCCGCTCCGGCCTGGGGTGAAACAGGCGCAGCCGGTGCACGCGGCCGGCCTCGTCCAGGGTCATGAGCCAGGCCACCTCGGGCGGGCAGTGCTCGGGGTTGTCGGCGGGGTTGAGGATGTCCATCTCCCAGATGACGAGCGAGCGCGCGGCCACGGCATGAACGAGGCGCTGCCGTACACCGGCCTCGACGTCGCTGTCCATGGAGCGCACCAACCGGCTCCAGCCGCCCACCGGATCGTTCCCCCTGAGCAGGGCGACCTCGGGGGACCAGCGCTCTGTGAGCAGCCTGCCGAAGTGTCCGCTCTCGGCGGCGGCCAGTGTCTCGCGCGCTTCGACACGGCTGGCGCGCGTGCGCTGCGCGGTGTCGCCGTGCGGGGCGTCCGCCGTGGCGGCGAGGGCGGTCGCCAGCTTGGATCGTCCCTGGCTGAGCCGGCTGCGGACCGTGCCGACCGGGACCCCGCAGGCGACGGCCATCTGCTCGTAGGACGTGACGTGGGTACTGAAGTGACGCAGCACCAGGGGCAGCCGCAGTGCGGGGGAAAGCTCTTCTATGGCCTCCCAGATCCAGTCCCGCATCGCGTGGTGCTCCAGCCACCGCTCCGGACCGGCGTCAGTGGAGGGCACCTGCAGATCGTCGAGCGGTTGGAAGGGAACGGAGCCTCGCACCAGGGAACGGCTGGTGTTGCGCACGATCATCCGCAGCCATGGGCCTACGGCCGCCGGGTCGCGGACGTCGCCCACACGACGGAGCGCGGTCACCGCCGCGTCCTGGACCACGTCGTCGACATCGGGACCCGGCCCCAGAATGCTCACCGCCACGGCGCGCATACCCGCCCGGTGTCGTTCCAGCAGCAGACCGAGGGCAGCGACGTCACCTGCCTGCGCGGCACGCGTGAGCGGCGCGTCCTCGAGGCGTACGGTTTCGCCTGCGTTCGGGCTCATGGGGTTCCTCTTCCAGTCTCCCGTCGTGCGTGTGACGGTACTGCGCGCGGCTCAGTGGCGTCACGGCCTGCCCGGGTGAGCCGCGTCGCCGGACCTGCCCGCGCGGGTGGCGGCGTACTGCCTTCAGGGCAGCCGGACTTGGTCCCGGGCCCCGATGGCGGAGCGAAGCCCCAGATGCTCCGAACCGTGCCTGTCACGTACTCCGTGCCTGCAAGCTCGGCGGCCACAGCAGCTCGGATCTCGGACTCGATGGTCGACGCACAGATCACAAACCCGGATCTCTGATGCGCCAGCATCCGTCGCAGATGTATGGGGCCAGCCTCGCAGCGATCTCACCCTTCCGGCACCCGATGGGTCCGGATGCGCGGCCGGTGCGCGCATGGGCGAACGCGGGACGACCGGGCCGACACGAGTGACGTGCACGCCGGTCCTGCCGCTCCTCGACGCACCAGTCCAGGCGGGGCGCAGGGCCTCGTCGCTGGAGGGCGCCTACGTGTGCAGGCGGAGATGCGGAAAATCAGGCGGATTCTGATATCTCGCCTGGGCGGGGGCGCTCGTCGGGAAGAATGATCGACGATGACACCCCGGATCGAGGGCCCCGAGCAGCCCGACTACGGCCCCTTCGCCCACCTCACCGTTCCCAACGCCGCCCTCTACCGGCAGGTGATGCGTGCGTTCCTCGCCGCCAAGGAGCGGTTCGCGGTGCATCTGCGGCCGGAGGACGTGTACGCCGCACTGGACGCGGGGAGTCGGCCGGCCGACGTGGAGTCGGTGGTGAAGGCGTTGGACAGTCTGGTCACCTGGGGCAATCTGCGGGCCGATCCGGACACCGCGCGGGTGACGGCGGTCGAGGACTTCTACCGCAAGCGGTTCATCTACCAGCTCACGCGGGCCGGTGAGGCGGCCGAGGCGGCGCTGGGGACGTACGACGAGGTGCTTGGGCGGCGTGGCGAACTCCAGGCGGTCGCCCTGCACGACATCGTCACGCAGCTGCGGGCGCTGCTCGTGATCGCGTCGGAGGACGAGCCCGACCCGGCCAAGGCATACGTCGCCCTATCCGTGCTGACGGCGCGCTTCACCGACCTCGCGGACAACGCCCGGGCCTTCATGGGGTCGCTCCAGCGCACCATCGACCTGCACGACATCGAGGTCGAGGCGTTCCTCGCGTACAAGGACCGGCTGATCCAGTACCTGGAGCGGTTCATCCAGGACCTCATCACCCTCGGCGGCCGGATTGCGCTGCTGATCGGTGAGTTGGAGGCGCAGGGTCGGGTCGGGCCGCTGCTGCGTGTCGCCGCCGCCCGGGACGCCGCCGATGCCGCTCCCGAGGACGCCGAGCATGCGGAGGCGGCGGCGTACGAGAAGTGGGCCGCTCGGTGGTCCGGGCTCGCCCAGTGGTTCGTGTCGGCGGAGGGGCGTGAGTCGCAGGCCAGGCTGCTGCGCGGGCGGGCGCTCGGTTCGATTCCGCAGCTCCTGGCCGTCGTACGGCAGTTGAACGAGCGGCGGGCCGGGCGATCCGATCGCTCTGCCGACTTCCGCGCGCTGGCGCGCTGGTTCGCCCAGGCGCCGGACGATGCGGCGAGGCACCGGCTGTGGCGGGTGGCGTTCGGGCTGTATTCCTCCCGGCACCTCACCGTCGACGCCGACACCCTTGCCGAACGGACGGCCGCCCCTGAGCCGGCCTCGACCCCGTGGGGCGAGGCGCGACCGCTGCGGATCAGCCCTCAGCTGCGCCGTACCGGCAGCTACGAGAGGCGCGGCAAGCCGCGCAGGGTGGCAGACCGGGGCGAGGCGAAGCGCAGGCTCGCCGAGATCGCCGCCCGGCAGGCGGAGCAGGCCGGCGCGGCACGGGACCGCCTGGCGACGGGCGGCCCGGTCCGGCTCTCCCGTCTGGGAGAACTCGACCCACTCGCCTTCCAGTTGTTTCTGCGCCTGCTCGGCGACGCCCTCGCCACCTGGCGGCCGGGCATGACGACCACCGCGGCCACCAGCGGGGACGGCACGATGGAGATCCGGCTGACCGCGCTCGACGACGGCTCGACGGCCGAAGTGCACACACCGGACGGCGTGCTCAGCGGTCCCGACCATCTGATCGACATCATCGACCTCACGGCGGGGATGGGCGGCGGGGTCGGTGCGCCCGCCGGGCCGTTCTCTGCCCAGGCCGTGTCGGGTCCGCAGCCCGCGACCGTGTCCGTCCCGCGGCAGGGCGCTGCCCTCCAGCCCTCCCGCGACACCCGACACTTCACGGAGGACCGATGACCGGCCCCCTGGCCGAGGTCCTGGACGGCCAGCGCGAGGCCGACCTCCAACGGGCAGCGCGAGCCCTGCTGAAGGAGCCGCTGCTCACCGCCGACGGGCCGTACGCCGACGAGTTCCGGCTCGTGCGCCGGCACGCTGCCGAACTGCGGCAGTGGTTCGAGCGCAACGTCGGCTGGACGCTGCGCACGGACGCCGACGCCGCACGACTGCGCAAGACGCCGGGCACCCTCACCGACGCCACGCACCCCGCACGCGAGGCCGCCCGGACCGCCCTGCCGTTCACCCGCCGCCGTTACGTCCTGTTCTGCCTGACGCTGGCCGCGCTGGAGCGGGGCGAGTCGCAGGTGGCGCTCGGACGCCTCGCTGAACAGGTCGTCCTGGCCGCGGCCGATCCCGAACTCGTCGCCGCCGGGATCACGTTCACCCTGGAGCGGCGCGACGAGCGCCTCGACCTCGCGGCTGTCGTACGACTGCTGCTGCGGCTCGGTGTGCTGCGGCGGGTGGCCGGTGACGAGGAGGCATATGTCAGTGGATCAGGGGACGTGCTGTACGACGTGCGGCGGCGCGTGCTGGCCGGGATGCCGGCGTCCCTGCGCGGCCCCTCCATGATCGACGCCGAGGACTTCGAGCAACGCCTGGTGGAGATGACGGCACAGACCGCGCTCGACAGCGACGAGCTCAGGTTCCGTGCGATCCGCTGGAAGCTGACCCGTCGGCTCCTCGACGACCCGGTGCTCTACTACGACGACCTGACCGACGACGAACTGGCTTACCTCACGCGGCAGCGCGGCTTCATCACCGCCCGCATCAGTGAACTGACCGGACTGGTAGCGGAGGTCCGTGCCGAAGGCATCGCCCTGGCCGATCCGATGGACGAACTGACGGACGTGCGCATGCCGGAGCAGGGCACACACGGTCACATCACCCTGCTGCTGGCAGGACACCTGGCGCGGGCCGCCGGGCCTGTCGAACCGGCGGAGCTGGCGTCCCGCGTACGGGAACTGGCTGTGGAGCACGGCGGTTTCTGGTCCAAGTCGGCGAGGGAGCCGGGAGCGGAGCCCGAACTCGTGGAGCAGGCGCTGACGAAGCTGGTGGCGCTGGGACTCGCCGAGCGCACGGTACGGGGCGTCGTGCCGCGACCGGCCCTCGCGCGGTACGCGGTCGGCGAGCCCGTCGTCAGGGAACCAGGACCAGCCCGCCACTCGGCCGTGCTGCCGGACACGACCCCGAAGGACGAAAGGTGAACCGCGCCTTGACCGCGCTCCCCAGCCCCGCGCCCGGCCGGTGGCGGCCCCTGCGCATCGGGCTCGTCGACCTGTTCCACTACGACGTCGAGGAGTTCTGGTTCCGCGACGGCCGGCTGCTGCTACGTGGCAACAACGGCACCGGCAAGTCGAAGGTGCTCGCCCTCACCCTGCCGTTCCTGCTGGACGGCGACCTCTCCGCCCGACGCGTCGAGCCCGACGGCGACCCGGGCAAGCGCATGGAGTGGAACCTGCTCCTGGGCGGCGAACACCCGCATCCGGAACGGCTCGGCTACACCTGGATCGAGTTCGGACGACTTGACGAGAGCACCGGCGAGCCGCATTTCCGTACGTTGCTCTGCGGGCTGAAAGCGGTCGCCGGACGCGGCATCGCCCGCCACTGGTTCGCACTGACGGACCAGCGGATCGGCGCCGGCCTCGACCTGCTGGACGCGACCGGCACGGCTCTGTCCCGGGACCGGCTTGCGGAGGCCGTCGGCAGCCGCGGCATGGTGTACGACACTGCGAAGACGTACCGCAGAGCAGTCGATGAAGCCCTGTTCGGGCTCGGGGAGCGGCGCTACGGCGCGCTCGTCGACCTCCTGATCCAGCTGCGCCAGCCCCAGTTGTCCAAGCGCCCCAACGAAGCCGCCCTGTCCCGGGCGCTGACCGAGGCGCTGCCGCCGATGGACCAGGCGGTGATCGCCGACGCGGCGGAGGCGTTCAGGTCGCTGGACGAGGAGAAGGAGGAGCTACGAGCGGCCCGCGAGGCCGAGCAGGCCTCGTCGGGGTTCCTCGACCACTACCGGCGCTACGCCCGTATCGCCTCCCGGCGCCGGTCTCGCCTGCCCCGCCGCGAACACGCCCGGTACGAGCACCTCCAGCGTGAACTCCTCAAGGCACAGGGCGACCGCGACCGGGCTGTGGCGGACCTGAAGGAGGCCCAGGAGAGGGGCGTCGCACTCGACGAGCGGGCCGCGCGGCTGAGCGCCCAGGACGCCGCACTGCGGTCCGGACCCGAGATGCGCGACGCCCACGCACTCGATCAGGCGGCGGTCGACGCCTCCCGCACGGCAGGAGAACTGACGCGTGCCAAGGCGGACCGGCAGACGGCGGCCGAAGCACACACCCGGGCCCTGGGCCGGCTCGCCACCGCGAGTAATCGGCTCACCGCGGGTCAGGAGGCCCTGGACGACATCCAGAGCCGCGTGGCGGAGAGTGCCGCGGCGGCCCGGCTCGATGTCCCCAGGACACAGGGAGCCCCCGATGCGGCCTTGCGCCGGGAAGCGGACGAGGCGACAGCGAGCAGGCGGCGCGCCGTCGACCACATGGAGGAACTGGCCACGCGAGCCGAGCGGGCCGAGGAGACGTGCAGGGCCGCCCAGTTGCGCGCCGATGAGGCTGACGAGGAGGTCGTGCACAGCGGGGAGCGGCTGGCCGAGGCGGAGGAGAGCGTCACCGAGGCAGGACGTGTGCTGATCACGGCCGTGAAGGAACATCTCTCCGGGTGTGTGGAACTGCGGGTACCTGGACTGGCGGGGGTCCTGGACGCGGTTCAGGACTGGGCGAGCAGTCTGGACGGCCCTCACCCGGCACGGACGGCGGCTGCCGCATCCCATCGCGCCGTCGCCTCCCGGCTGGCCGACCGGGCGGCAGGTCTGGCTCACCGCGAGGTGGCGAGGGCGGAACGGCACCGCCTGGCGGCAGAAGAGCTGACCGCCCTTGAATCGGGCGGGGAGCGCGGTCCGGCCGCTCCGTACACGCGCACACCCGATGTCCGGGACCGAGGCCTCGGTGCCCCGCTGTGGCGGCTCGTCGACTTCCGCCCCCACGTGACCGAGGCCGAACGCGCGGGACTGGAAGCCGCGCTGGAGGCGTCGGGGCTCCTCGACGCCTGGGTACGGCCGGACGGCTCCGCGGTCTCAGCGGACGGCCACGACGTGTTGCTCGACCCCATGGGCCCGCCCCGAGGGGGCGGCCTCGACCGCGCGCTGTGCCCGGCGGTCAACCACGCGGACGTGCGCGCCGCCGCCGTGGGGGAAGGGACGGTCGAGCGTCTGCTCGCCTGGATCGGTCTGGCCGGAAAGAACGGCGACAGGTCCGAAGAGGCATCGTGGGAGGCCGACGGCAACGACACCTGGGTCTCCACGGACGGGCGTTTCCGCGTCGGCGCGCTGACCGGAAACTGGGCCAAGGACAGTGCCCAGTACGTGGGAGAAGGGGCGCGAGAACAGGCGCGCCGCGCCCGGATCGGCGAACTGCGAACCGAACTTGAGGCGTTGGAGGCGGAGCGGGAGCAACTGGCCAAGGAACTACGCGCCGTGGCCGAGCGCCGTGGCGTGCTCGACGCCGAGCTCGCCGCGGTACCGGGTGACGACGACCTGCGTCATGCGCACGCACGCGTCACCGCCGCGGCCGACGCGGCCCACCGTGCCCGTACCCGACAGGACGAGCGGGCCGCAGAACTGGCCCTGGCGGCCGGGAAGGCCGACCGTGCGGCGGTCGGGCTCACCGAGACCGCGGCCGCCCTGAACCTTCCCACCGACAGGACGGGACTGGGTTCCGTGCGCCAGGCGCTCGCCGACCACGCCGCTCTCCTGGCTGCGCTGTGGCCCGCGCTGCGTGAACGCGCGGAAGCCGAGCGCTCGGTCACCGGCGAGCAGGTGGAGACCGGCCGGGCCGAACTCCGCGTGTCCGAACTCGCGGAGCGCACGACGGAAGCGGCCCGTCTTGCCGCGGCGTCGGACGAACGCCTCACGACACTCCGCTCCACCGTCGGAGCGGCCGTCGCCGAACTCCAGCGGCGGCTGGAGGAGACAGCGGCGGCCGTCCGCGTCTGCGAGAGCGAACAGCAGCGAGCACAGGCGGACTTCGGCGACGCGGACCGGCGTGCCAGCCACGCCGAGGGGCGCATCGAGCGGCTCGCTGAGGATGTCACCGATGCGACCGCCGCGCGTGAACGCGCCATCGCGGCTCTTCAGCGGTTCGCCTCGACAGGACTGCTCGCTGTCGCCCTTCCCGACGTCGTCGTACCGGACGACGACGGCGGGACGTGGGCGGCTACCCCGGCCGTCAACCTCGCTCGCGCCATCGAGTCCCAGCTCTCCTCCACCGACGACTCGGACGCGGCTTGGGAACGCGTGCAGAAACGGCTGAGCGAGGAGTTCGGCAGACTGCAGGACGCGCTGTCCCGGCATGGCCACACCGCCACCGCCCGTCCGAGCGAGGACGGCATGCGGGTCGACATCGTCTACCAGGGCCGTGAACGGGCCGTTCCTGAACTCGCCGACGCCCTCGCCACCGAAGTCGCCGAGCTGACCCGCATCCTGTCCGCGCACGAGCGCGAGATCCTGGAAACCCATCTGATCACCGAGGTCGCCGGCACGCTCCAGGAACTGATCGGTGCCGCCGAACGGCAGGTGCGCGCCATGAACACGGAACTGGAGGAGCGCCCGACCTCGACCGGAATGAAGTTGCGGCTGGTGTGGCGGGCGTCCCGCCGGGCCCCCCAGGGACTGGCACATGCCCGTGAAAGGCTGCGCCAGTCCGCCGACGCCTGGTCGCCACAGGACAGGGCCGCGGTCGGCGCATTCCTCCAGGAGCAGATCGCACGTCGGCAGGCCGACGACAGCGTCGGCAGCTGGCTGGAGGATCTCACCGCCGCCCTCGACTACCGGGCCTGGCACGAGTTCGGCGTCGAACGTCACCAGCACGGGAAATGGGTACCGGCCACCGGGCCCGCCTCGGGCGGCGAAAGGGTCCTGGCGGTGTCCGTGCCTCTCTTCGCCGCGGCGTCCTCCCACTACGCGAGCGCGGGCGGCGCTCACGCCCCACGCCTGGTCACCCTCGACGAGGCGTTCGCCGGCGTGGACGACGACTCGCGCGCCAAGTGTCTCGGCCTGTTGCGCGCCTTCGACCTCGACGTCGTCATGACCAGCGAACGGGAATGGGCCTGCTACCCACAGGTCCCCGGAATCGCCATCGCACAGCTCGCGCGCGTCGACGACATCGCCGCCGTGCTGGTGACCCGGTGGGAGTGGGACGGCAGCGATCGACGGCGCGGCACGGAGCCCGGTGGACAGGTGAGCGTGTACACAGGGCCCTCTCTTGCCGCCGTCTCCGACGGAGTGGCCGCTGAGGCGAACAAGCCGTCAGCCGGGCCGGGACGGACTGTCGTCGCCGACGGCACCGGAGAACAGGAGTCCCTGTGGACGTGAATGCTCCGGTGCCTCCGTCCTCGCAGACCGGTCAGCTGCCCGGAACCTGTGGACGGGCCGGGCGGGAGAGGCCGGCGGACACCGTGGCAGTAGTGCCTTCCGCGACACCGCCGAACGGCGAACAGGTCGACGCCGAACGCCTCGGCCGGTTGCTCGGTGATCCCGGCCTGGCCTGGCTCGTGGACCGCACCCGGCAGCGGATGGCACGTGGCCGACCAATCACCGGCCCCGTCACCCTGTCCCACCCCGACGAATCCCAACGTCGCGCTGCGGAGAGTTTGTTGGGACGCCTACCACGAGCCGGTCGTTCTCTGACCGTTCGCCTCGACACCGTGGACGCGATCCTGCGCCGCTCCGGTGTCAGCCCTGACGGCCTGGGTGCGGCCGTGGTGGCACTTACGGGCCCCGTCACCCTGCACGCGGCGACGCGGGACAAAGAGGAGCGGGCCTGGGAGGAGGCGTACGCCCCGCTCGGCACCCTCGACGCCGAGCTGGCCGACTGGGCGGAGCGGATCCGCAAGGACGGTCTTGTACGGCGCCTCGCGCGCACACCGGAAGCCGCCGGGCCCCTGGTGGACGCTGCCGTGCGCGCGCTGCGTTCACTGCCCGTGTCACCCCCGATGTCACGCGCCACGTTCGCCGCACGAAACCTCTCGGGCGCCCACGCCCTGGACGAGGGGACACCGCTCGCCGCTCTCGTCCTGTCGGGGCTCCGTTCCCTCACGGGCTTCCCTGACGGTGCCGGTGCCGAATGGCGACGGGAGGCATGGGCTTCGGCGGGTCTGCTCAGGGACGACGTGTCATCGACCGTCCTCTCCCTCAACCTGCGCGGTACCCCGTCCCTCGACTGGATGGCCGACGCCGGTGAGCCCGCGGTCCTGACATTGCGTTCCCTCACCCGTCACATGCCAATCCCAGCCGTCACGACGACGGGAACCGTCCACGTCTGCGAGAACCCGGCCGTCCTGTCCGCCGCCGCCGACACCTTCGGCCGGGCTTGCCCGCCCATGGTGTGCCTCCAGGGACAGCCCTCAGCCGCCGCGCTGACTCTGCTGCGTGGCCTGTCCGCCCAGGGAGCGGGGCTTCTTTACCACGGCGACTTCGACTGGGGCGGCGTGCGCATCGCAACGGCGCTGCGGCGAAGTGTCCCGTGGCGGCCATGGCGTTACACAGCCGCTCACTATCGGGCGGCGGCGGCCAGGCTGACCGAGGTCCCGGACCTGACGGGCGCACCCGCTGCGACTCCGTGGGATCCCGCCCTTGCCGCCGCTCTCGCCGAACGCGGTGTTCGTGTCGAAGAAGAAGTGGTGCTCGACGATTTGCTTTCGGACCTGGAGAGGCAGGCTCGTTGAGACGAATCCCATCATCGAGGGCACGCCCACTGCCTGACCTGGCCCGCACAAGGCAGAGCCACCGCCCGCGCCGGCTCTGCCTCGCTGTGCGACCCGGCCCGTTCGACGAGCAGCCGTCTGCCGTGAACGGTCACCTTGAGCCCGCGGACGGGGGGAACTGACGCGCGGCACTCTGCCGACGCCTGGGGAGGCAGCACCGCGGCCCGAGGTTCCGTACCACGGTACCGACAGCTTGCCCCGGCTGTCAGGGCCGTGACCGGGGGCTGTGGCCACGGCCCTGGGCACGGCCCGGGACCTGGTCTTCGAACGCCGCGGGCCGGCCTGGGCAATTTCGTACGACTCACAACTGTGCGCGGTCCGGCTGCCGTTCGCGCAGAACGGCCGCGATCCGCAGGCACCAGGCGCGGTTGTCCTCCTCGAAGGCCAGACCGCGCAGACAGGTCAGATACGGCCCGATCCGCTCGCCCCGGCGCAGGAACTCCTCCTCGTCCATCTCGCCCCGCATCTTCCGCAGAAGCTTGCCGAAGAGCTCGATCTTGGCGGCTGCGACGGACGCGCGTTCTTCGAGCTGTTCGATCACCGGCCCGGTGCCGATGCGGTCGGCGGCCTGGACCTTGACGAGCAGGTCGTCGCGGATGAAGGAGGGCTTGGACGCGGTCGCGGCGAACTGCTCCAGCTCGGCGAGACCTGCGTCGGTGACGGTGAACAGGCGCTTGTTGGGCCGGGTTTCCTGCACCACCTTCCGACCCGTGACCAGCCCGTCCTTCTCCAGTCGGGCCAGCTCGGCGTAGAGCTGCTGGGGCAGGGCGTGCCAGAAGTTCGCGACGCCGACGTCGAACGCCTTGGCCAGTTGGTAGCCGCTGTGTTCGCCGTCCAGCAGCGCCGCCAGCACGGCATGTCGCAAAGCCATCGCGGCAGCCCCTTCCCTCGGTCTCTGTCCGCATGATACTCAAGAAAGTGACTAGTCAGATTCTTGAGTAATCAGTCCCGGTAAGAATGCGGGCATCAGGAGGAATCATGGAGACTGCCGAACGCTTCCGCGCCGCCGTGGAGAAGCGGGATCTCAGCGCACTGGAAGACCTGTTCACCGAGGACATCCGCTTCTACAGCCCGGTGAAATTCACCCCCTTCGAAGGGCGGCCGATGGTGCTCGGTCTCCTCGGGGTCCTGCTGCGTACCTTCGAGGACTTCCGCTATGTCGGACAGCTCGCCGGCACGGCACAGACCAGCACGAACGGCGACGAGACCCCCTCGGAGATCCTGATCTTCCGGGCCGTAGTGAACGGCAAGGAGATTCACGGCCTCGATCTCCTGCAGTTCGACGAGGCGGGCCTGATCAAGGAGTTCACCGTGATGGTCCGCCCCCTGTCCGCTGTCGAGGTCATGAGGGACGCGGTCTTCGCGGGTCTGGTCGCCGCCGGCCTCGTCCCCGACCCTGCCGCGGGCTGACCCCGCATCGGGCCGCTGTCGATGCGCGCATCGATCCATGGCCGACTCGCCCGTGTCGCTGTTGGGCCGAACGGGTGAGGGGCGCGAGGATGGGGCGCATGAGTAGGTACGAGAGGTACGACGTCACTGACGAGCAGTGGGAGGGCCTGGCCCAGGTCGTCCCACTGCGCAGCCGTAACGAGTGGCCCTCGCGAGTCGACCACCGCACGGTTCCGCAGGACTACGCGGCGGCCGAGCAGCGTCGTTTCGTCGTGCTGCGGGTCCAGGTCTTCGCCGACGCGCGCGAGGTCGCCGAATACCTCGTCGCGCAGATCCCGGTGCTGCTCGATCTCACCGGAGCCGACACCGAAGTCGCCAAGCGCATCCTGGACTTCAGCAGCGGAGTCGTCTTCGGACTCGGCAGCGGGATGCACCGGGTCGACCGGAACGTCTTCCTCCTTGCGCCGATCGGCACGGAGGTCGAAGGGATCGCGGCGGCCGCAGTCCCCCGTTCGTAGGAAGGTCGTGCAGAGGGAACGGTTCCGCGCGCTGCGCGCTGCGTACCGTCCCGATCATGAACGCGACCTCCCCCACAGGGCCCCCGCTCACGCCCGCACGCACCCGACCCGCACACATGCCGCCCACCGGTGCGAACAGCGCCCGCCCCACCGTCACCGAACTGCGGCTCTCCGCCTTCAGGACCCACCGGGGCGCCAACTTCCCCCTCGGTCCGCTGACGCTCTTCGCGGGCGCCAGCGGCAGCGGTAAATCGAGTGCCCTGCAGGCGTACGAGGCACTGGCACGGCTGGGCGCGGGCGAGGAGCTCGAAAGCGTCTTCCCCGATCCCTCGGCATGTGTGCCGGAGTCGGCCGAGGTCGACGGACAGGGGCGGCGGGGATTCAGGATCGGCTGCACGGTCGACGGCCCGGCCGGTCCCGTACAACTCGACCTCGCCGTGCAGGCCGAGCCCGAACTGCGCGTCGTCGGTGAACGGTTGACCAACGGCGGACGGATCCTGCTGGCCACCGCGCTGCGCGATCCCGGACGGTCCACGGTGCAGGCGGCATGGCACACGGCCGGTGCGGTCGCGGTCACGCGCGCACCGCTCCCGGACGACCGGCTCGGCACGGCGCTGCTGCCGCTGCGCGTGGCCGGCAAGACGCAGGGCCAGTTACAGGTGCTTGCGGCCGCCGAGCAGGTCGTCGTCGCGCTGAGGTCGGTCTTCGCCTGCGATCCGCAGCCGCACCGGATGCGCGAGCCGGTCGCGGCGGGCGAGGGACGGCTGCGGCGCGGCTGCGACAACCTCGCCGAGGTGCTGCACCGGACGCGGAGCGAGTGCGCCATCCGGCACGCGCGGCTGGCCGCGGCGGCACGGCTGGGGTGCGCGGGCACGGTGCAGGAGCTGGCAGTCGAGGAGTTGGGCGACGGGACGGTACGGGCGCTGCTGGGCCGGGGCGGAGCGCGCGTCGCGACCCCCCTGGGGCGGCTCGGCGAGGGCGAGTTGAGATATCTGGCCCTCGCCCTGGTGCTGCTCACCGGGCCGGGGGTGCTGGCCATGGACCAGGCTGCCGAGGTCCCGGCCGCCTACCAGGCGCTCACGGTGCTCTCGGACGGCTTCGACCGCTGCATGGATCCCCGGCAGGCGCGCCAACTGGTGGCACTGGGCGTGGAGATGGCGGCGAGGGGGCATGTCCGGCTGGTGGGGGCGGTCGCCGACGCGTCGTATGCGCGCGGAGTTGACGGTGTGACGGTGGTAGACCTGGTGACGTGACGAGAGAAGACGACGGACTGGATGTGGCGGGGTTGCAGCGCCGGCTCGCGGAGTTCGCGGCGGCGCGGGGCTGGGAGCCGTACCACACCCCGAAGAATCTGGCGGTGGCGCTGAGCGTCGAGGCGTCCGAACTGGTTGAGATCTTCCAGTGGCTCACGCCCGAGCAGTCGGCCCGGGTGATGGACAAGGAGGACTCGGCGCACCGGGTGCGGGACGAGGTCGCCGATGTGCTCGCGTATCTCCTGCAGTTCTGCGAGGTGCTCGGCATCGACGTGCTGGCGGCGCTCTCCGAAAAGATCGACCGGAACGAGATTCGCTTCCCGGCGAAGTGATTCCGGGCGGGTCTCATACCCCGGCAATCAGGGCGTCGTCACTCTATGGAGTTGTCGAGTTATCCACAACGGCCTTGGTGTCCACAGATTTCCGAATTCCCCTGGCGTTCAGGCTCAACCGCCTTCACTCTGGGTAATAACTGAGTGGGCAGTAAGTCGTACGAACGGGGGCGGCGTACACATGGACGCGGAGCGGCTCATCGGGCTCAGTCGGCACGCCTTGGCGCAGAGCCGTGAAGTGCCCGACATCGTGGCGGAGGCGTGGCAGGCGCAAGCCCTCGCCCAGGCGATCGGAAGCAGGCTGGCGGCGTACGGACCGCCGGAGTTGAGAGGTGAGGCAAGAGGGCTCAGCGAGATCGGTGGACGCGGGTGCGGGGTGCTCGACCATCCGATGGTGCGCAGCGGTGGGGTCAGAGCCGCGCAGCTGTCCGAAGTGGCTGATGCGCGAAGGACGTTGATCGGGCTGAGTGTGCTGCTGGCGGATGTAGGCATCGCCCTGGTCGGGGTCGCGTGCTCCACCGACGAGGAGGGGCTGTACTGGCAGTGCATCGAGGCGATCGACGCCGCCGACGAGTCGAGCGACCGGGTACGCGGGATGCTGCGGCGGCTCACGGTGCGGGACGGCGACAGACCTCCCGAAGCGGTCCTGGGCAGAGCGGGTCCGGCGGCCGCACCGGAGGTGCGGGAGGCTCCCGTGGTGTCGAAGGGGCCGAGGGTGTCCGGGGTGCGGGAGCCGTCGGGCCCGCCGGCCCCCTCCCGCGCGCCGGGCTCCCCCGGACGGTCGGGCTCCTCGGGCCCGCCAGGCTCCTCCGGACTTCCGAGCCCGTCGGGACTTCCCGGCTCTTCCGGATCGGCGGACGGCGCGGGCATATCCGTCGACGCGGTGGACGCGTCGGCGGGGTCGGCGTGACGTCGGAGGCGCTGGGCGGGATGGGCAGCGGGCGCCGACGGGCTGAGGACTCTCACTCGACCGGGCCGGTGCGGGTCTGGCCAGGATCGTGGGGTTGACGGCCGTTCGAAGGTGCAGGATGGATGCATGGATCTTCGAATCTTCACCGAGCCCCAGCAAGGGGCGAGCTACGACACCCTGCTGACCATTGCCAAGGCCACCGAGGACCTCGGATTCGACGCCTTCTTCCGCTCCGACCACTATCTCGCCATGGGGTCCGCCGACGGGCTGCCCGGACCGACCGACGCCTGGATCACCCTGGCCGGGCTGGCCCGCGAGACGAAGCGGATCCGCCTCGGCACGCTGATGACCGCGGGCACGTTCAGGCTGCCGGGCGTGCTGGCCATCCAGGTCGCGCAGGTCGATCAGATGTCGGGCGGCCGGGTCGAGCTGGGCCTCGGCGCGGGCTGGTTCGAGGAGGAGCACAGGGCGTACGGCATTCCCTTCCCCAAGGAGAAGTTCGCGAGGCTGGAGGAGCAGCTGGCGATCGTCACCGGGCTGTGGGACACGGAGACCGGAAAGACGTTCTCGTACGAGGGCAGGCACTACCAGCTCGCCGACTCGCCCGCGCTGCCCAAGCCGGTCCGGGGGAAGGTGCCGGTGCTGATCGGCGGGCACGGGGCGACCCGCACTCCGAGACTGGCCGCGCAGTACGCCGACGAGTTCAACATCCCGTTCGCCTCGATCGAGGACAGCGAGCGGCAGTTCGGCCGGGTCCGCGCCGCCGCTGAGGCGGCCGGGCGTGGCGCGGACGACCTGGTGTATTCCAACGCCCTGGTCGTCTGCGTGGGCAAGGACGACGCAGAGGTGGCGCGCCGCGCCGCCGCCATCGGACGGGAGGTGGAGGAACTGAAGGCGAACGGCCTGGCCGGCTCGCCCGACGAAGTGGTCGACAAGATCGGGCGGTACGGCGCGATCGGTGCGTCCCGGATCTACCTCCAGGTCCTGGACCTCGACGACCTCGAGCACCTGGAGCTGATCTCGGCCCAGGTCCAGTGCCAGCTGAGCTGATCCCTGTGCGCCCGGCCCGCCCCCTCGCCGCCGCCCTGGCCGAAGGTGTCGTCGTCCTCGACGGCGGCCTCTCCAACCAGCTGGAGGCACAGGACTGCGATCTGTCCGACGAGCTCTGGTCGGCGCGGCTGCTCGCCGACGATCCCCGCGAGATCGAGACGGCGCACGCAGCCTATGTGCGGGCGGGCGCGCAGGTGCTGATCACCTCCAGCTACCAGGCCACCTTCGAAGGCTTTGTGCGGCATGGAGTCGCGCGGGAGGAGGCAGCGGGGCTGCTCGCCCGAAGTGTCGAACTGGCCCGCACTGCAGGCGAGTTGGTTCCGGGCGAGGTGTGGGTCGCGGCATCGGTCGGGCCGTACGGGGCGATGCTGGCGGACGGCAGCGAGTACCGGGGGCGGTACGGGCTGTCCGTGCGGGAACTGGAGCGTTTCCACCGGCCGAGGATCGAGGCTCTCGTCGCGGCGGGCCCCGATGTGCTCGCGCTGGAGACGGTGCCGGACATCGACGAGGCGGAGGCCCTGCTGAGGGCGGTGGATGCGTACGGGCTGCCGGTCTGGCTCTCGTACACGATCACCGGCGAGCGCACCCGGGCCGGGCAGGAGCTGGCGGCGGCCTTCGCCCTGGCCGCAGGACGCGACCAGGTGATCGCGGTGGGGGTGAACTGCTGCGATCCGCGCGACGCGGACCGCGCGGTGGAGCTGGCGGCGGCGGTCACCGCCAAGCCGGTCGTCGTCTATCCGAACAGCGGGGAGCGGTGGAACGCCGAGGAAAGGGGGTGGCGGGGCGGGTCGACATACAACCCGGGCAGGGTGCGGGACTGGCTGGCGTCCGGAGCCCGGCTGGTGGGCGGCTGCTGCCGGGTGGGGCCGGGGCAGATCGCCGAGCTCGCGAGGGCCGTCACGGAGGTCACCGAGGGCGGCGGCCGGTAGGGGACGCGGGGGCGCGGTGCGGGTCGGACAGCGCGCCCCGGGCACGCACGCACGCGGCGGGAATTCCCTGGTCGGGACGGGTGAATCCGGCCATACTCGGACGCGTGTTCCTGACGATCAGTACGACCGGTACCCCAGAGCGTCCCGCGACCGACCTCAGCTTTCTGCTGCACAAGCATCCCGACAAGGCGCAGACGTTCTCCACCTCGCACGGCACGGCGCATGTCTTCTATCCCGAGGCATCCGCCGAGCGCTGCACGGCCGCGCTGCTGCTGGAGGTGGATCCGGTGGCGCTGGTGCGGCGCGGCAAGGCGAAGGGCCGCGGCGGAGCGCCCGATTCGGCGCTCGCGCAGTACGTGAACGACCGGCCCTACGCCGCGTCCTCGCTGCTGGCGGTCGCGCTGAGCAGCGTGTTCAAGAGCGCTCTGCGGGGCGTGTGCGCCGCGCTGCCCGGGCGGGCCGAGGCCCCGATGCCACTGCGTGTCGAGGTGCCCGCGGTGCCCGCGCGCGGTGGCGCCGAGCTGGTCCACAAGCTCTTCGGGCCGCTGGGCTGGACATCGGTCGAGGTGGAGCCGGTCGCGCTGGACGAGCAGTTCCCGCAGTGGGGCGACTCGCGTTACGTACAGCTGGTGCTGGAGGGGGAGCTGCGGCTTGCCGACGCGCTGCGCCAGTTGTACGTCCTGCTGCCGGTGCTCGACGACGCCAAGCACTACTGGGTCGCGCCCGACGAGGTGGACAAGCTGTTGCGGGCGGGCGAGGGCTGGCTGGCCGAGCACCCCGAGCAGAAGCTGATCACCAGCCGCTATCTGTCCCGGCGCTGGGGGCTGACGCGGCAGGCGATGGAGCGCCTCGAGCTGGTACGGCTCGCCGAGACCGACGACCTGGAGGTCGAGGCCGTCGACAACGCCGTGGACGAGACGACGGACACGGAAGACAAGCCGGTGCCGCTGGCCGAGCAGCGGCGGGACGCGATTCTCGAGGCGCTCCGCGGTGCCGGGGCGAGCCGGGTGCTCGACCTGGGCTGTGGGCAGGGCCAGTTGGTGCTGGCGCTGCTCAAGGACGTTCGCTTCACCGAGATCGTCGGGGTGGACGTCTCGGTGCGTGCGCTCACCATCGCCGGGCGGCGGCTGAAGCTGGACCGCATGGGCGAGCGGCAGGCCGCGCGGGTCACGCTGCTCCAGGGCTCGCTCACGTACACCGACAAGCGGCTCGCGGGCTATGACGCGGCCGTACTGAGCGAGGTCATCGAGCACCTGGATCTGCCGCGGCTGCCCGCGCTGGAGTACGCGGTATTCGGATCCGCGCGGCCGCAGACGGTGATCGTGACCACGCCGAACGTCGAGTACAACGTCCGCTGGGAGACGCTCCCCGCCGGGCATGTGCGCCACGGTGACCACCGCTTCGAGTGGACGCGCGCGGAATTCCGCGCATGGGCCGGGGCAGTGGCCGAACGAGACGGATACGACGTCGAGTTCGTGGCCGTGGGGCCCGACGACCCGGAGGTGGGGCCGCCCACCCAGATGGCTGTGTTCAGCAGAAGCGACAAGACCGAGACCGAGAAGGAGGCGAAGGCCGCATGACCACGTCCGCCACGACCACCGCGCCCGTGAAGCGCAGGCTCCCGGTGACCGACCTGTCCCTCGTCGTCCTCGTCGGCGCCACCGGATCGGGCAAGTCCACCTTCGCCCGTAAGCACTTCAAGCCCACCGAGGTCATCTCCTCGGACTTCTGCCGCGGCCTCGTCGCCGACGACGAGAACGACCAGAGCGCGAGCGGCGACGCCTTCGACGTACTGCACTACATCGCGGGCAAGCGCCTCGCGGCCGGACGGCTGACCGTCGTTGACGCCACGAACGTCCAGCCGGAGAGCCGCAAGCAGCTGGTGCGGCTGGCGCGCGAGTACGACGTGCTGCCGATCGCGATCGTCCTGGACCTCCCGGAGGAGGTGTGCGCCGAGCGCAATGCCGGGCGCCCCGACCGGGCCGGGATGCCCCGTCATGTCATCCAGCGCCACCGCCGCGAACTGCGCCGTTCGCTGCGCGGCCTGGAGCGCGAGGGCTTCCGCAAGGTGCACGTCCTGCGCAGCGTGGAGGAGGTCGAGGCCGCCGAAGTCGTCCTGGAGCGCCGCTACAACGACCTCACCCACCTCGCCGGCCCCTTCGACATCATCGGCGACATCCACGGCTGCAGCTCCGAGCTGGAGACCCTGCTCGCCAAGCTCGGCTATGTGGACGGAGCACACCCCGATGGCCGTACGGCCGTGTTCGTGGGTGACCTGGTCGACCGGGGACCCGACAGCCCCGGCGTCCTGCGCCGTGTGATGAGCATGGTCGCCTCCGGCCATGCCCTGTGCGTGCCGGGCAACCACGAGAACAAGCTCGGACGCTGGCTCAAGGGCAGGAACGTCCAGCACACCCACGGACTGGCCGAGACCGTCGAGCAGCTGGAGAAGGAGGACGACGCTTTCCGTGAGCAGGTGCGGGAGTTCATCGACGGACTCGTCAGCCACTACGTCCTCGACGAGGGCAAGCTCGTCGTCTGCCACGCCGGTCTGCCCGAGAAGTACCACGGACGCACCTCGGGACGGGTCCGCTCGCACGCGCTGTACGGCGACACCACCGGCGAGACCGACGAGTTCGGCCTGCCCGTGCGCTACCCGTGGGCAGAGGACTACCGGGGCCGGGCCGCTGTGGTCTACGGCCACACCCCCGTGCCCAACACCTCATGGATCAACAACACCATCTGCCTGGACACCGGAGCGGTCTTCGGCGGCAAGATGACCGCGCTGCGCTGGCCGGAGCGCGAGCTCGTCGACGTACCGGCCGAGAAGGTCTGGTACGAGCCGGTCAAGCCGCTCGGCACCGAGGCTCCGGGCGGTCGCGAAGGCAGGCCGCTCGACCTCGCCGATGTGCAGGGGCGCCGGGTCGTGGAGACCCGGCACATGGCCCGCATCGGCGTGCGCGAGGAGAACGCCGCGGCGGCGCTCGAAGTCATGAGCCGTTTCGCGGTCGACCCGCGGCTGCTCACCTACCTGCCGCCGACGATGTCGCCGACCGCAACCTCGAAGGAGGAGGGCTATCTGGAGCACCCGGCCGACGCCTTCGCCCAGTACCGGGCGGACGGCATCGCCAAGGTCGTGTGCGAGGAGAAGCACATGGGCTCGCGGGCGGTGGCGCTGGTATGCCGTGACGCCGGGGCCGCGCGGGAGCGGTTCGGGGTCGACGGCCCCACGGGCGCGCTGCACACCCGTACGGGACGACCGTTCTTCGACGACCCCTCGGTCACCGAGGAGATCCTCGACCGGCTGCGCACGGCCGTCACCGCGGCCGGGCTCTGGCAGGAGCTGGCTGCATCCGACAGCGCCTCCGGCGCGTGCGACTGGCTGCTACTGGACGCCGAGCTGATGCCTTGGTCGCTCAAGGCGGCCGGGCTGCTGCGCTCGCAGTACGCGGCGGTGGGAGCCGCCTCCGGCGCTGTCTTCCCGGGCGCCACGGCTGCCCTCGAAGCGGCCGTCGCACGCGGCGTCCCGGTGGACGCGCTGCTCGCCAAGCAGCGCGACCGGGCCGCCGACGCCGCGGAATTCACCGAGGCGTACCGGCGCTACTGCTGGACGACCGACGGGCTGGACGGGGTGCGTCTCGCGCCGTTCCAGATTCTCGCCGCGCAGGGGCGTTCGCTCGCCTCCGTACCGCACGACGAGCAGCTGGCCTGGCTGGACCGGCTGGTGGAGCACGACCCGACGGGCCTGCTCCAGGTCACCCGTCGCCTCCTCGTCGACACAGCCGACGAGGCCTCGGTCGGCGCCGGTGTCGACTGGTGGCTGGAGATGACCGGCAGGGGTGGCGAAGGCATGGTCGTCAAGCCGCTGCAGGCCCTGGCGCGGGATGGAAAGGGCAGGCTCGTGCAGCCGGGCATCAAGGTCCGCAGCCGCGAGTACCTGCGGATCATCTATGGCCCCGAGTACACCCGCCCGGAGAACCTGGAGCGGCTGCGCAACCGGTTCCTGAACCACAAGCGCTCGCTGGCGCTGCGGGAGTACGCGCTGGGGCTCGAGGCCCTGGACCGGCTTGCCGACGGGGAGCCGCTGTGGCGGGTCCACGAAGCGGTGTTCGCGGTGCTCGCACTGGAGTCGGAGCCGGTCGACCCCCGCCTCTGAGGGATGTCCGGCGGATCGGGCTCGATCCGCCGGACCCAGCTCACTGATCCGGCCCGATCGACCGGACAGGACCCTAATCGGACTCCTGATCGACGGTATGAGGGGCGCACGGGTGCGGGTGAGGGGCGCACGCCGGTTTCGCGTTGACGCTCAAGTCCGGGACACCTAGCGTTTTTCACCCCGCCGTGTGACGTGGAATCAACTCTGAGACTGAGAACGCCACTTGACGTGGGAGGAAGCAGACACCGACAGAAGCCGTGGTCCCCCGGAAAAGGGCCAGAAAAATCGTTGTGGGGGAGCGATGAGTCTGTTCGGCCAGGACCGCTCGTTCCTCGACGCCCTCGGCGTCCAGGACCGCCGGGCGCTGCTTGCCGAGGGCGCACCCCGTACCTACGAACCCGGCGACGTGATGATCCGCGAACGGGACACCACGACCTATGTGCTGGCGCTGCTCTCCGGATGGGCGGTCGTCTCGGTCGAGACGGAGCGCAGCGCACGGCTCATACTCGCCCTGCGCGGCGCGGGCGAGGTCGTGGGTGATCAGGCCGCCGTCGACCAGGGTTCCCGCAGCGCCACCGTCACCGCACTCGGCCGGGTGGAGGCGGTGGCCGTGTCCGGCGTGCGCTTCCGGGGCTTCCTCGCCGCCCGGCCGCACGCCACATCGCTGATCATGCGTCAGCTCAGCACGAGGCTGCGCAGCTCCGACATCGAGCGCCGCTCCCTCGCCTCCGGGACCGTCATGCAGCGGCTGGCCGCCCGCCTCGTCGAGCTCGCCGAGCGAGCCGGCCGCCGTGCCGACGAAGGCATCGTGCTCGAACTTCCCTTGCCGCAGCACGACTTGGCGGCAGCCATAGGAGCGACCCGGGAGGCGGTCGCCAAGGCATTGCGCCTGCTCAGGGAGCAGGACGTCGTCCGTACAGCCAACCGCACGGTGATCGTCACCGATCTTCAGGTGCTCCTGCTGCTCGCCCAGGGCCGGGGGCAGCCACCGGGGACACGCCCGCCGGAGAAATCTCCGCCGGCTGTGTAAACGGCTACATCGCCGGTTGCCCAGCGCGGCAAGAGTTGTCCTGTCACCAAGCGCCACAGCACACGCAGGGAGTCCTAGTGAGCAGTGCGGGAGCCGTCCACAGACTGGTCGTCTTCGGAGACGCCTGTGGATCGGGGGAGTTGGGCCTGGACGCCAAGAAGCGCATGCGCGCCGCGATGTACGAGGCGTTCGCGGAGGCGTACGCGTCCGTCGGCATCGAGCCGGGCCGGGTCCACCAGGAGGACAGGGGAGACGGCATACTCGCGGCCCTGCAGCCCGAGGTGCCGCCGACCCTCATGGTCGGCAGGTGGGTAGACACCCTCTACGAGAGCCTGCGTGAGCTCAACGACGGCAGCGCACAGCGCCTCCGGTTACGCGTCGGCATGAACGCGGGCCTCGTCCTCAACGACGGCAAGGGCCTTGTGGGACGCGCGGTGGATCTCGCATGCCGGCTGTGCGACAGCGCCGCGGCGAAGCGGGTCATGACCAACGCCGCCGACGCCGACCTGCTGATCGTGGTCTCCGACTGGCTGTACGCCAATGTGGTCGCGGAGGGCGGGCGTTATGTCGAGCCGGGCCACTACCGCCAGGCGCCGGTGAAGAACAAAGAGACCGACGAGGCGGCATGGTTCCTCATTCCCCGCCGGCCGGAGCCGCCGCTCGACGGTCCGGCCGGGCATCAGACCGGCGGTGGGCCGAAGGGGGACGGCCCACCGCCTCCTTCCCCGCCGCAAGCGAATCCCGCAGCGGGCGATGAGGCGCCCACGAAGCTGACGAAGCCGGCGAAGCAGTACAACGCCCAGGGAGACATGCAGATCTTCGAGGGCAACAAGATCCACGGTGGATTCACCGGCATCCGCAAAGACCGCCCGGGCACGGGAGGCGACGCCGCATGAGCGACCAGGACGACGCCCCGCCCCAGGACGACAAGAGCGAGGATGCGCAGCCGCAGCCCTCCGCATCCGAGAACAGCGGCGGCGACTCGGGCGAGCCGCAGCAGACCGAGGCCAACCCCTTCGAGAAGGCCGGACGCAACCCTCTCGGCGGCGCGGGCGGCACCGGCGGCGCGGGCACCGCGCACGCCGCCCGGCGCACCTTCGCACCCGGCCGTGCCGAGCGCACGTACGACATCCGCGGCGACGGCCAGGTGTATGAGGGCAATCTCTTCATCGGCCAGTTCGGCCCCGACAGTCAGCCCGTGGTCCAGGGCAGGGTCCCGCAGGAGACGTTGAATCATCTCGCCGACGTCTACTGCGAGGCGTCCGGCTACCACCGGATGAAGCAACTCCTGCGCACCGACGGCCTTCTGGTGCTGTGCGGCGAACCGGGCAGCGGTCGCAAGGCCACCGCGCTCGCCCTGCTCTCCGAGCTGACGGGCAACCAGGTCACCCGACTCGACCCCACTCACGCGGTGCACGAGATCAACGAGCAGATGATCGAGAGCGCGGTCGGGCATCTGCTGGAGCTGCCGCAGGACGACGGGCGGCGCGAACCCGAGCGCGGCCGGGGCGAGCACCGTAGGGAAACCCGCAGGCCCGGCCGCCTCTCCGAGCTTCACCTCGACCGCTTCGCCGAACTGCTGCGCAAGGCCGATGCGTACGGAGTTGTGCTGATCGAGAGCGGAGACCTGGCCGACCGGGTGCTGCGCGGCCGCTACGGCATGTACTGCCCGCCCGCCCCCGCCGACGAGGTGCTCCACCGCCACCTGAGGGTGCTGCTCAAGGGCGAGCCGGAAGGTGCCCTGGAAAGCGCGCGAGCGCTGGCCGCTCGTACTGATGTGACCGAGGCACTCGGCCTCGACGAGCTGCGGCCGGGGGAGGCCGCCCGGCTCGCCGACCATCTGGCGCGCCGCCAGAAGGGCGAGCTGACGGACGAGCAACTGCTTGACGACTGCGCCTCCTTCGTCCGTGCACAGGCACGTGCGTGGTTCGCGGGGGCCGACCGGCCCGGCACCCTTCCCGAGGCGCAGCCGACGCTGAGCGCCGCCGCCTTCCGTATCGCCGTGGCCGTGTTCAACGGCTCTCCCTACAGCCTCACGGCGGAGGCAGCCGAACTGCTGGCGTGGGAGCTTGCGGTGACCCTCGACCCCGAAGAGCCCACGGGGCGACGGCTCTTCGGCACGCATGCCGAGATCCGCCCGATGCTCGCCCGCTCGGTGCTGGAGGACGGCGAACTCGACCTCGGAGACGCCAAGGTCCCCATGCGGGCCATCCGTTTCCAGGGCGAGGCGCTCGCGACCGCCGTGCTCCGCGAGGTGTGGCACGGCTATCACAATGTGCGCGGCCCCATGGCCCGCTGGCTGCGGGTCCTGTGCGACGACCCGCGCCCCGAGGTGTGGGTGCGCGCCTCCATCGCGGCCGGTGTTCTGTGCTCCTGGGACTGGATCTACGGATTCGGTGAACTGGTGCGCCCCATGGCCACGCTGGACGGCGTCGTCCCGCAGATGGCCGCGGCCACGGCGCTCGCCGAGGCGGCGCGCGAGCCGAAGGTGCAGCCTGCCGTCAAGGCGCTGGTGAAGGAGTGGGCGAAGAGCGAGAACGACGCGCTGCGCGACACCGCCGTACTGGCCCACGGCTATGCCCTGCCGGCCGGATCGGTCAGGTCCTCGCTCGACGCGCTGGCGAGCGTGGTGCGCAAGCTCGACGACGAGGACGCCGGCGTGATCGGCACGGCGTCGTTCAGCGTCATGCGGCTCCTCGCGTCCGGTGAGCCCGAGACGGTCGTCGAACGGCTCGTCGACTGGGTGGAGGACGGGCGCCGCAAGCTCGTCGATCTTGTGCTGATCTCCATGATCGGGACGCTGACCATGCGTACCACCTACCTCTGGGGCCTCGACGAGGTCCCCGAACTCGAGCCGTACGACGCACAGCCGCTGATCGTCGCGCTGCTGGCGACCCGGCCGGAACTCGCGCCGGATCTGGCGGACCTGGTGCGGCGCGCCGTGTCCACCGCCCGCGCCGGAGGGACGGCGCTCGACGAACTGAGCAGCCTGCTGCGCCGGGCCGCCCGCAATGAGGAAGCGCTCGGGCTGGTCTGCGGGTTCCTGCCGCTGCTCGCCACGACGCGCAGGGACCGCGACCGGCTGCGGAGTCTGCTGGCGGACCTCGTCAGGGACCGCGACAGGCCGATGGACAAGGCGGCGGCGGGGCGGATGTGGGACGCCGTGGGCGCAGGAGCTGAGCGATGACCACACGCGGGGAGGACGAGGAGCCGGCGGCGGCGAAGCAGAACCAGGGCTGGGAGTGGAAGCAGAACCAGAACCAGACACCGCAGCAGGAGCAGCGCCAGGGGCAGCCCGCGCAGCCGCCGCAGGAGCGGAATCCGGCGCAGAACCCGGCGCAGAACCGGGAACAGCGCCCCTGGCAGCGCGCGGAGCAGGACGGGAACAGGGACAGGGATATGGACCGGGACAAGGACCGGGAGCAGCACCGGGAGCGTCCCAAGGGGCCACTCGTACGCGAGTGCTCGCCGCCGTACCGACGCCGCAGCGGCCAGATCGTGGCGGTCGTGATGTACGGCAGCGGCGGACACAGCGTGGTGTGGCCGGGGCGCCGCGAGAACCACGAGAGGCGGTGGCTGCTCAGCCGCGCCTACACCGTGTTCGAGGTGCTTCTCGGCCGGAACGTCACCGAGTTCGACCTCCGGCTGCCCGCCTCGGGAGACGGGATCTTCTTCGACGCGTCGGCGAAGGTGCACTGGGAGGTCACGGACCCTTACGTGGTGGTCACCCAACGGGTCTGGGACGTCGCCGAGTTGCTGCACGACGAACTTCTCGACGGGCTGCGCGCCGTGTCGCGGCGATTCGCACTCACCGATGCGCAGCGCGCGGACGAGGCGGTACGGGAGGAACTGCGGGCCGGCCGGCTGGTCCTGGGCCGCGACCTCGGCCTGCGTACCTGGGTCCATGTCTTCATCGATCTCAACACGGTGGTCCAGCAGAACGTCCAGAAGCAGTACGAGGACGCGGCCGCACGGCGGATGGTCGCCGAACGGGCCCGTGAACTGGAGATCCTGCTGCGCCGCGGCGAGGAAGCCGAGATCGCGCACCACATGGCGCAGAACCCCGACAAGCAGTGGGAGATCCGGCGCGCAATCCGGCAGGAGAAGCGTGATGGCCAGGCCGACTTCCTCGCGGTGTTCAACCGGCTCATCGACAGTGGCGTCCTGGAGCGTCACGACATCGGAGAACCGATGTACGAGGTGCTGCAGTTCCTGCGGGAAAGCACCGGCGGTGTGCTCGGCGGGGTCGTCGACCATGTGCTGCCCCGGTCGGGGGCGCCGCGACCCGCGCTGGAGGAACGGGCGATGCGGCCGGAGCCGCGGCGGCCCTCCTGGGACGAGGAGGCCCCGGCCGGGCTCGGTTCGGGCTCCGGTTCGCGCGACGGCTCGGTTTCCGGTTCGGGTTTCGGTCCGCCCGACGGTTCGCCCGACGGCTACGCCGCGGGCCCGGGCGATCCCCACGTGTACGAACCGACCCGGGTGGAGTCGGCCGCGGAGCGGGACCTCGACGAGCGCCGCCGGTCCCGGCGGCCTCCCACCAAGCCGAGCGAGGCATTCGACGACTGGGACGACGAATGAGCTCCGGCGCCTTGGGGCCCGGCCGACCGGGGCCCACCGCGCCCGAGGATGTCCGCTTCATGGCGGAACGTCTGCTGACCTCGGTCCGCGAGGACATCGGCAGAGCCGACACGAAGGCGGCGATCCTGCTCTCCGGCGCCGTCGCCTTCCTCGCCGTCGTGGCCTCCAAGGGCCAGACCCCGCTGCCCGCCGCGGACTCGGTGCCGCCGCTTCTCGTCGTGGGCGGACTGTTCTGGAGCGCGGGCGTGCTGATGCTCGTCGCCGTGATCCTTCCGCGCACCCGGATCGGCGCCGACCGCACCCTGCTGCGCGACCTGGCGACTCGCGCCACGTCCGAACAACTGCTGGCCCGCCTCGCCGCGTCGGGCGAGGACGTCACCGGCTGGCTGCTCGACCAGGCGAGCGTGCACGGAGCGGTGCTCGCCGCGAAATACCGGTGGCTGCGCCTGGGCGTGTGTTCCCTCGCGCTCGGCGCGCTACTGGCCCTCTTCAGTGAACTGTGGTGAGAAGACGATGCAGCTGAGAAGCAAGGCGGGCGCGCTGGTTGTGACCGGTGTGCTGCTGGCCCTGTCCGGGCCGCCGAACGCGACGGCGACGGAGCCCGCCCGCGCGCCCGGCGCAGCCGAAGCCGCGGCCGCCGAAGGCCCGGATCCGATCGACTTCGCCGTGGTCGTCGACCAGTCGAAGTCTCTCGCCGACAAGGATCTGATACGCGAGGTGGAGGCGGCGGCACTGCTCAGCCAGGGCGAGATCTCCGAGCGTTCCCGCGCCGCCGTCATCGGCTTCGGCAGCTCCGAGAAGGCGGGACAGTCACCGGTGCGGGAGGTGTGCGGGCTGACGGTCGCCGACGCCGCCGGACGGCAGCGCCTGAGCGACTGCGTACAGCAGTTGTCCCGCAGAGACCCCCAACACACCGGCCCCGGAACCGACTTCCCGGCCGCGGTGCGCCAGGCCGTCGACCGGCTGTCCGAAGGCACGGACACCGCCGTCCCGAAGGTCGTCTTCCTGCTCACCGACGGCAAGCTCGACGTCAGTGACAGCCCGGAGTACGGCACCGACGCAGCCAGCCGCCAGGCCAACGGCGCCAAGCGGCTGACCGAGGAACTCGCCCGCGCCCGCAGCGAGTCCGTCCAGATCTGGCCGCTCGGCTTCGGCAGCCAGATCGACAAGGCGGCCCTGACCGCGATGGCCCAGGGCGGCTACCGCAACGGCTGCGCCGATCTGCCCGGCGCCACCCCCCGGATGCGGGTGGTGGACAGCTCGGCGGAGATCGACAAGGCGCTCCAGGAGACCTTCGCCGCGGCCCGCTGCGCCCAGATCGCGCACGGAACGGTCGGAAAGCCCCCGGCCGATTTGACGGTGACGATCCCGCCGATCGCCACCGACGGGTCGATCACCGTCAGCAAGCACGACCCCAAAGTGTCGGTCACGTACTACGACCCGAGCGGCCGAAAGGTGCCCACCCAGGGGGAGTTCGACGGCTCGACCTTCGAGACCAGCGGCCAGGACGGACCGGTCGAGGCGCTGCGGGTGAAGAACCCGCTGCCGGGCCGCTGGCGCGTCCATGTCGAGGCGCCCGAGGGTCACCGGGACCGGGAGGTCGCGGTCCGCGCCATCTGGCAGGGCAGGCTGCGTTCAGCGGTGACCCTGGACCCGGCATCCCCGAGGGCGGGAGAGCGTGCCGTCGTCGAGGTACGGATGCAGACCAGGCGTGGTGTCGTGGTCACCGACCCGCGCCAGCTGGCGGGCGTCAAGGTCTCCGCGCGGCTGTCCGGAACCGGATTCGCCCCGGTCACCGTGAGCCTCGCGGACGACGGCCGGGAACCGGACCGCCAGGCCCAGGATGTGCGCTTCACGGGCACGCTCACCGTGCCGGCCGGCGCCTCGGGCGATCTCGAACTCACCACGCAGATGGCCGCCCCCGGGGTCACCGCCGACCACCGCCCCCTGCACGCCCGTGTCGCCTTGGGCACCGAGAAGGTCACCGCGGGACTGACCGTCGAGCGGAAGACCGTGCACCCCGGCGACACCGTCGAAGGCACCCTCGACGTCACCAACAACGACACCGTCCCGCACACACTGCGCCTCGCCCTCGACGAGCAATCGCCCGGGTCCGCGGTGCGTATCAGCCCGGCCACCGTCACGGCGGCCCCAGGTGAGCGCACCCGCGCCGGGTTCACCCTCTCGCTGGGCCGCGGCACCCCGCTCGGTGAGGTGGGCGGAAACATCACGGTCGTCGACACCGGCGACAAAGGACGGGTGCTCGACACCTCGTTCCTCGATGTCCGCGTCGAGGCGCCGCCCACCTGGTGGGACCGCTGGTGGGGCCCGGTGACCGGCGGTGCGACGCTGGCGCTGCTGCTCGCGGCCTTCGCGGTCGTACGTCTCGCGGCACGCAGGCGGCGCCGTGATCTGTCCGGCGTACAGCTGGAGTTGAGCACGGACGGCCGCGCGCTCGACGAGCTGACCATCCGGTCGGGGCAGAGCACCGGCGGCGAATTCCACTTCACCGTGGACCGGGCCAGGGGCGCCGCGCCCTCGCTGCAGCGCAGTGCCCCCGGAGCGTCCGGGGCCCACCGGCTGCGGCGCACCGGAGGGGGCGAGCTGCTGCTGCGCCCGCACCAGGGGCGCGAAAGCGCCGTACGCGCGGGCGAGGCCACCGGTATCGCCGACGGCCTGGAGCTCGTCGTACGCGACCGGCGCGCTCCGGCCGCACGGCCGTCACGTGGCTCGAGGTCCGGCAACAGCTGGGGCCGCGGACATGGAGGGTCCGGCAGCAGCCGGGGCGGCGGACGCGAGGGACGGACCGAGGGCGAGGCGGGCAGCGCACAGCCGCGAGGCCGCTGGTCGAGGCCCAACCGTGGCGGCGATGCGCCGGACCGCCCGCGCCCGGAGGCCGACCCGGGCGGCAGTGGAGAACAGCCCGCCGGCACGCGCCGGTTCGACCCCAATTTCTGAGTGACGACGGGCTGTCGCGGACAGCCCCAACGGGAGACGAGATGAAGATCTACCAGCCCATGCTCTTCGTCGGCCTGGGCGGAACCGGCGGTCGGATCGGCGCCGAGCTCGAACGCGGTCTGCGCCGGGAGCTGTGCGGCCCCGACGGCACCAACCTGGTGGCCGCCGGCCGCCGCGCCCCCTTCCAGCTGCCGGACCATCTGCAGTTCGTCTACGCCGACTTCAGCGAGGCGGAACTCGACCGGTTGCCGCAGTTCAGTGCCAAGGGCGTCGAGGCCGCCGCGTATGCGCGTACCTCACGCGTCGTCCATGACCTGCTGCCCACCGGCTACGACAGCTCCCCGGAGGTGACCCGCATGCTGCGGGTCGCCCTGCACGACGAGACCCACAGCTGGCTGCCGCCCCAGGAGCGGCAGCCGCGCGTGGCACCGCTGCACAACGGCGCCGGACAACTGCCCACGGTGGGCCGGGCTGCCCTCTTCGCCACGCTCCGCAGCGGCCTGGAGCCGGTACTGCGCCAGCTGCGCGCAGCCATCAGCACCATCAGCAACTCCGCCGGAGACCTCCGCGACCTGGGCGGGCGGCAGATTCGCGGCTGCGACGTGTTCGTGGCGTTCTCGGTGGCGGGAGGCACCGGAGCCGGGATCTACTACGACTTCATCCACCTGATCGGGCACGAGTTCCGCAAGTCCAAGGTGCCCGGGGTGAAGATCTATCCGCTGGTCGTCATGCCGTCGGCCTTCACGCCGGAAGCGGGCGGCGGACGTGAGGCCGAGCTCAACTCCGCCCGCGCGCTGGTGGATCTCTCCCGGCTGGTCGACGACCAGAACGTTCCCGACGCCCACGGCGAGCTCGGGGATGTGGAGCAGCGCGGCTCGATCAGCGTGCGCTATCCCGTGGACGGGGTCGTCGCGCTGCGCCCCTCGACCGTGCAGACGGCCTTCCTCTTCAGCAGGCCCGCCGTCATCCGCCCGGAGGACCTGCGCCGTTCCATCACCGCGATGGTGATGTCACTCATCGGTACGGAGCTGGGGGACGAGAACAACCAGGGGCGCTCCGAGGACGACTACCAGTCGTTCGCGGCCAGTTTCGTCAACAAGAGCGTGGAGCGCTCGACCCCGGCCCGCTCCGGCATCGGCTACCGCGGCATGTCGACCAGCCTGGCCGCCTCCCTGACCGTCCCCGTCGACGATCTCGCCGAGATAGTGGCGGGCCGGATGCTCGCCCACGCGGTCCGGGGCATGGCCGAGGACGCCCGGCGTCCCCGCGAGGACGGCACCGAGCGGGTCCGGGAGCTCTTCGAACGCTCGGGCATCGACAGGCTGTGGACCCGTGAGGCACCGGAGATCCCGGTCCCCGATCCGCTGCCCAAGGGGTCCAAGCAGATCGGCCAGGCGCTCCGCGACCGGATCGGTGACATGGAGGACCGCCTCAGCCGGCTGGGCCGCGACCTGGAGCGGGAGGTGCCGCGGCTGGTCGAGGACTTCAAGCCGCAGTCCGGTGCGCGTGAACTCCTGGGCCTGATCGGGCCGTTCCAGCTGGAGCGGACCCTCGCCGGTCTGCCCGGCCATCCTCAGCGGCCCGCGGAGGTCGGGTTCGCCGGGATGCTGGAGAACCGCAAGAACGACCCGGAGCGGCCGGACGGCATCCAGCCCTCCGCTCCCAAGATCCCGCGGATCAAGGGCGCCGTGGGCGGGCTCGTACCGGCCCGCTGGGGCGACCCGGACGTCCAGGAGGCGATCGACGAGCAGGACGCCTGGTACCGCTGGCGGGCCAACCGGCTGTGGCACCAGGCATGGAAGGAGCAGGAGTCACGGTGGCGGCCCCCGCTGGCCCGCGCGAGCAAGGAGATCGGTGAACTCGCCAGGGCCCTGCGCGCCCACGAGGAGGGCGAGCGCAAGCTCTTCATGGAGCGCCGCAAGGAGCTCTACCGCGACGACCGCACCGGTGTCTCGTATCTGCTCCCGCCGCAGAGCAACCTCCGGGCCTTCTACGACGATGTCTTCGACCGGCTCGTCCAGCACGAGGGTCTGCCGGACAACACCGATCCCGCCGGGCTGCTGGCCAGACTGATCCAGCCCGAGGACTGGCAGCGCGCGCTGGAAGCAGGACGCCGCTCCCCGCGCGCCGCCGTCAAGGAGATCAAGCAGGTCGTCGAGCAGCGCGTGAAGGGGCTCTTCGGGGAGGCGAGCGTGCTCAACGACCGTCCCCTGCTGCCCTCGATGGCGGTGCTGCTGCGGGCCGCGGCCGGGGACGAGGACGCCGAGGCCACCGTGGACAGCCGCTGGCTGGAGCAGTTCCGCTCGCAGCTGGCGGGACTGCTGCCGGTCGGCTTCACCCCCGACGGCAGCGGTCCGCTGAAGGTCCTGGTCGTACACCCGCAGAGCGAGGCCGACGGACGCGCCGCACAGTTCCTGCAGCAGGAGCTGAACCTGCCGCGCGACCCCCAGGCGACCCAGGAGTACCGGGCGGTGGACACCGAGTCCATCACGGTGGTCCTGTTCCGCAGCGGGATGAGTCTGACCGATGTCTCCGAGGTACGGCATGTGCTCAGGCTCTGGGCGGAGGCGCGGGACGCCGCCGGGGTGGACGACTTCCTGCACTGGCGGCAGCGGCTCGGCTACCGCGACGACTGGCTGGCCAGCACGGAGGACGACCGGCAGCGGATTCTGCACCGGATCCTCTGCGCGATGTGGAACGGCCGCGTCGACGTCGAAGGACCGGCCACATCACCCGAGTTGATAAGGATCCGGCTCCAGGACGGCGACTCGGCGACCATGACCCTGCGCCTGGAGGCCTTCGACGGATCCGTCTCCAGCTGGGCCGGGCTGCTGCCCGCCTACGAGCGGTGGGCGCTGCTGGACGAGGGGCAGATCATCGAGGACTTCTGCGACCGGCTGATGCGCACCCAGCCCACCGGGCTCGCCACCACGCCCGTTGCTCCCTCGCCGCTGTTCAAGACACTCGTGCACGAGGTGGCTCCGCGGCAGATCGCGCTCCTCGACGAGCTCACCGGGCAGTACGGCAAAGAGGACGAGGAGTGGCTCGTACCCCTGCGGCACTTCTGGGAGCAGACCCTCAAGGGAGCCATGGAGCTGCGCTTCCCGGGGGCGTCGCGGCCCACCCGGCCCTCGCTGCGGGCACTGGACGAGCGCTGTGCGCGGCAGGCCGCCGAGCAGCCGGACGGGCGGTCCAACGGCGGGCGCAGCGCCGGGGCACCGGCGCCCGGGTGGCACGAGCCCGAGCCCCCGCGTCGTGAACACGAACGGCGCGAGCCCCCGAGGCCACGGCAGTCCCCGGAGCACGGGGCGCCGGAAGCCGACACGTCCTCGGCGAGGTACCCCTGGGACCGGGACGGCGGGGAGGAGTGAAGCCGGCCGTGACACCCGAACACCACACTCCGTCCCATGCGGTCTGCCTCGACCTGCGGTCCTCCGCCCAGCCGCCCGACGGCAACCCGCCGCTGGAACGCGCGGTGGCCGACGCCCTGGACGAGCCCCAGCAGGGCGACGAGCGGCGCTTCCTCGTGATCGACGACGCGTGCGACCTCATCGCCCATCAACTCCTCTACGAGCAGCTCTACTCCTACGGACCGGCTCAGGTGATCTGCCTGGCGCTGGGCGCGGGAGACGACCGGACCCTGCGAAGGCCGCTCACCCTGCGGCCACCCGCCGCCGGTGTGCTGTGGCTCCTCGATGTGTCCGGCGGGGCGGGCACCACGGGAGGCGGCCCGCGGCCCGGGGCGGACGAGGCCCTGCGCCCGCTCGTCGAACTCCTCGTCCTGCCGGGGGTGTTCGACGCCGTGCTGAGCGCACTCGGGGATGTTGTCCACGGGGTCGCGGTGCCTGCCGTACGCATCCTGGAACACGATCTGACGGACGACGCCAGGACCAGGTCCTGGTGGCAGGCGCTGGAGAGCCTCGTCGGACAGGAAGGCCCCGCCCCCGCGCTGGGAGACGCCCTCCCCGCCGAACTGGCACTCCTCCTCGGCGACTTTGTCCCGCGCAACCTGGAGAGCCGGGCCTGGCTGCTGCCCGGCGGCCCGGCCGAGGCGCGGCACCGCGAGTGCGGCGCGGCGCTGCGTGACACCGTGGACGGATACGAGCAAGTGCGCGGCTGGGCCGGGCTGTTCACCAGGAAGGCCGGGGAGGCGGATCTGCCCAGCCGCCTCGAACGGCTGTCGTTCGCCCTGGCCGGATACCAGGAGACGATCGCCGGGGCGCTGTCCGACGGCGGCGGCGTACGGCTCACGTCCGAGCAGCGCAGCCGGCTCGTGGAGCGCGGTATCGATCTGCCGGAGATCCCCGAAGTCTCCCGCAGCAGCGTCGGACCCGGCCTCCGCGGCTTCACCGAGAGCCTGATCGCCAGGCGCCTGCCGCTGCGTTCGGTCGCCGCCAGGCTTGCGGCGCTCTCGGACCGCTCGGCCCCGGCAGGCAGTACCGCCAGGCTCGCCCGGCTCGACGAGATCTGCGACCGGACCTATCTGGCGCATCTCACCTCGCCCGTGCCCTTCACCGCGGGCGGTTCACGGCGCATCGCGGCCCTGGTGGCCTTCGTGCTGGCCCTGGCCGCCGGGCTGTGGCCCGGACTCGGCTGGGCGCTGGGACCGGCCACCGGGCTTGCCGGGGCGGCACTCGCCGTCCTCATGCTGCGCCGGCGGCCCAACAGATCGCCCGACGGCAGACTCGACGGCGGAGGCAGTACGGGGGCTCCGCCCCGCCTGTTCGGCGGTCTGGCGGGCGGGCTCGCCGGGGCGCTCACCGGTCAGCTCCTTGCGCTGCCCGCCTGGGCCGGTGCGCTCGCCCTGGTGATCTCGCTGGTGCTGCTTGTGCTGCTGGCCGTACGCCACTGGACCGCGGCCGTCGACTCCTGGTGGCGCGCGATGGACCCGGAGTTCGCCGCCCAGATGGTGGGGGAGGTCGATCAGCTGCTCATCGAAACGGCCGTCCACGACTGGCTGTTCGCGGATGCGCGCTACCACTGCTCCGACGGCGCGCGAGCCGTCTCCCTGCTCCTTCGGGGCCTCGCGGACACGGCGGAACAGCACACTCCGGGCGGCTCGCCACAGCCCGTGGCGGCGCGGGAGGAGGAGCAGGGGCCGGAGCCGTCGACGGGAGCGGATCCGCAGTCCGCGCCATGGAGCTGGGACAGCTGGGGCGACAGCGCGGCCGAGGACGGCTGGCTCGATGCCACGCCGACGGCCGGTTCCGCGGGTGGTCCGCAGCCCACCGGTTCGCCGGAGCACGCCGGCCCCTTCGAGCCCGCCCGGGCCCAGGAGGCGGTCCGGGCGCCCGAAGGGAAGGACGAGCCAACCGCCGAAGCCTGGAACGCCGAGCCCGTCGCCGATCCCGCATGGCTGGAGCGGGAGCGGGGAGACGGCGGCCCGGCGCTGGTCGACACGCTCGTCTCCGACCTCATGGACGGAGTGGCCCTCATCGTCAAACCCTGTTGGGGAGCCGTCGAACGTGACCCGTCGAACGCGGGCCGGATGCCGCTCCAGCGGCCCATGGGCGAGCTGCTCGACGAGGTGCACACCCGGCTGCAGCGGGACGGAGCAGCCTCTCCGCCGCCGTACGCGTCCCAACCCGAACGGCGCCCGGGCGCGCCCCAGTTGCTCGGGGTCTCGGCCGAGCGGGTCGCCTGGCTCCTCGGATCGGGCGGTGTGGCCGAGCAGGCCGTACCCCTGTGCGGCGCCGAACACCGGCGGATGCTCTCCAAGGACCCCGTGGCGATACGCCAGGTGCGGTTCGTCCCGGAGGCGATGCGCCGCGGCGCGGAAGCGGACGAGACCCAGGACAGCTGGCGCGGCGCTGCCGAGGACGTGGTGTGGACGGCTGCCGGCCGCCACGCGGGCGTACTGCGGCTCGTGCCGCTGCGCGCGGAGACCGTCCGCACCGTCAGGGGAGAGGAGGGCGGTGCGCCGTGAACCGGCCCGAAGGCGGTGCGCACTTCGCGCAGGGACCAGGACCGGACGAGCTGGAGTTCTTCACGCACAAGGAGGACGCGGTCCGGTTCGCGGCCCGCTTCGGCGCGGACCGGCCGACACCCGAGCGGCCGTCGCTGCTCGCCCGCAAGGTGATCCTGGGTGCGGGCTGGCAGGTGCACCAGTACCGGCTTCCGCTCTCGGCCCAGGGCGATCCCCAGGCGTACGGGACGCTGGAGCGAGAGGTGGCAGCGGCCGTCGCCCTGGAGCGGCGCTACGGCTCCGAGCGCTTCGGCGAGGTCTTCACCCGGATGATCGGCTTCGACCTGGAGGCCCCGGAACCCTTCATCCTCTACCGGATCCACGGCGGTGAGCCGATCAGCGCCCGGCGGGGCGCCCTGAGCGTGGACGAGCAGCACCGTGTGCTCGCCCAACTCGCCCTGTCCGTACGGCTGCTGGAGGACGTGGGCCTCGTACACCGGGCGATCGCGCCGGAGACCGTCCGCTGGGACGGCACCCATGTGCGGCTCACCGAGCCCTACGGCGCGCTGCGCACCAAAGAGCCCAGGAGCGCGTTCGGCGCGGCTCCCTGGGCGTCGCCGGAGCAGCGCGAGGGCACCGGCGTCGCCGATGCCAGGGACGATCTGTGGGCCGTGGCCCAGCTGATGTACTTCCTGCTCTCCGGGCGGGCGGACAAGGGTACGGGCCCGCCCGCCGACCTCGCCGACTTCCGGCGGCTGGCCGCCCTTGACCAGGGCGGTGTGTTCGCTCCGCTGGCGCAGGCGAGGCCCACGCCGTCGGAACTGATGCGGCTGCTCAACGTCTCCGACCCGCTGGCCACGGCCGCCGGTGCCAGTGACCCCCTCGGCCGGGCGCGTGCCGAATACGACGCGCAACGCGCCCGCAAGCGAAGGGAGCTGGGCCTCGACGGGCACGCCGACGAGGCGATCACCACCCCGCCCGCACCCGCCCGCCGCTCCCTGCGCTCGCTGCTGGGCGTGCCACCGCCGGCGAACGGAGCAGGACCCGCACAGCCCGCCCCCGAGCCGCCTGCGCCCACGCGCTCCCGGCTCTGCCCCCACTGCCTGCTCCCGGTCACGTTCGACGAGAGCATGCTGATCACCATCTCCGCCAAGGGCGACCGCGTACCGCTCGACCTCAGTACGGAACACCGCCCCACACACCGTGCGGACGCGATGCGCCAGGCGTTCCACCGCTGCCCCCACGCCGAAGGGGACAGGTCCCACGAGCTGCCGGTCCCGTATCTGACCAACGGCGAACCGCTGTCCATCGCCCTGGTGGGCAGCTCGGCCGTGGGCAAGACGCATCTGCTGGCCGCCATGCTCGGCGAGATCGAGCAGGGCGGCCTCGAGCCGTACGGGCTCAAGTGCCTTCCGCTCAACCCGGCTTCGCACCGCACCTTTCTGCGGGAGCGGGTGCAGGGACTGCACCAGGGCAAGCAGCTGGCCCGCACGGGACAGCAGACCTTCGCGCGCTTCGCCGACGGTCTCCTGGTCACCGGGCGCGGGGCGACCAGGCCCGTCGTCTTCTTCGACCTCGCCGGTGAGGACCTGGCCGAGGAGGGGGAGGTGACCGGATTTCTGATGGGGGTCGGCGCCTTCATCTTTGTACTGGATCCGCTGCGGGCACTGCGGTTGCCGTTCCTCGACCCGGTGCGCGAGCGCAACAAGCTGCGGCGGCGCGATCTGGGCGACGAGGCGTTCACCACCGTCCTCAACCGGATTCCGCGGCGCGGGCCCTATATCGAGGCCCCGGCGGCGGTCGCGGTGAACAAGAGCGACCTGGTGCGCTTCGACCCGTCCGTGGACCGCTGGCTGGGCCGTGCCCTGCCGCCGCACTTCGACGCGGAAGCGGTTCGGGCGGAGAGCCGCGACGCCTACGCGTTCGTCTCGCATCACGCCAGCTCCGCCTGGCTCAAGCCGTTCGACGACTGTGCCCGCTGCACGCTGCACTTCGTGGCGGCGACCGGGGGACAGGCGAGGGGCGACGAATTCCCCCACGGTGTCAGGCCACGCCGGGTACTGGCGCCACTGCTGTCGATCTTCGCCATGTGCGGGCTCCTGCCGGGAGCGGAGCCGAGAGAGGTGGGCGCCTGATGGTCCGGCAAGAGGAATCGGTGGACCAGATCGTCTTCCGCTGGGACGCGGACAACGCTTCGGGCACGACCGGATTCGGCCCGGTGGCGTGGTCCTGCGGTCAGGAGCACGCCGACATCGTCTTTCGCAGCGCGGCCGCGCTGCTGCGGGCAACCGGCGAGGACACGGTGCCGGCGCTGGTCCGGCTGGAGCGCGACAACAGTGCCTTGCTGCTGCACCGCACTCCCTGGCGCGACGAGAGCGGACGCACCCAGACGATCTGCCATGCGCTGCTCGGGTCGTCGCAGACACTCGACCCCGAGACCTGCCTCGGGCTGCACACCTGGCGCTGGGAGGGCAGCCAACTGCCGCTCGACGAAGTCCGCGGGCCCCTCGGCCAGGTGCGGGCGGCCGAGCTGATCGGCTCGGCCATGGAGGGACAGCGCCGGCTGGCGGGGAGCCTGGCGGATGTGGAGGAGGAACTGACCGGCCTGGTCGCGGAGTATCTGCGCCATCCGCGTCACTGCTTCACGGTGCTCGACCGGCAGGGCGGCGACAGCGCCTGCCGGGTGCTGTGGGGAATGGCGGGCATCTTCGGCGGGCTCTTCGAGAAGGGCTGGACCTTCGCCACCCACGACACCGCCGAGACGCCGCTGCTGCGCTTCGTCTTCGTACGGAGCTGGCCGGGCGCGGCGGCTCAGGACACCCAGCGGCTGCGTACGGATCCGCTGGAGCACCGCCGGGACCGCGTCCAGCAGCTCGCCTCCGAACTGGTCCGTCACCATGTGCGGGCGCAGGTCGAGGGGCGGGAGTTCGAGGTCGACAGGGAGCTGCGGCAGGCCGCCGCGCGGCGGGCGGGGAGTGGGGGCGGACGCGAAACCCTGCTGGACACGGTGGAACGCGCCGTATCCGCCCTGGAGAGCGCGGGACGGGACCGCACCCGCCGGGCGGAGGAACACCGTCCGCCGCCGTGGGAGGCGCCCGTGTCCCAGGCACGTGAGCCCTACGCCAGGCAGCCGGACCCGCACGCCGAGCGCGAGACGTACGCCAAACCGGACCCGTACGCCGGGCGTGAGAGGCACGCCGAGCGCGAGAGGTACGCCAAGCCGGACCCGTATTCCCGGCGCGAGCCGCATACGACGCATCAACGGCCCCCGGTGCAGCAGCCCCGGACCGTCGCGCAGCCGGCTTCGCACCCGAGCCCGCTCGCCGGCCCGCGCACGGTCCAGCAACCGTCCCCGGGCCCTGCGGCCGAGCCCGAAGTCCGCGTCGTACGGCCGGAATGGCCGCTCCCGCAGGGCAGCCCGCGCCGCTTCGTCCCCCGCGGTCGCCGCGGACGGCGGCCCACCGTCGAGCACCAGGAACTCCTGGCCGTCCTCGCCGCCTTCCCCGATCGCTACAACGGCTCCGCGGCCCAGGCCAGAACCGTGGTGCGGGGCGCCGCGGACGAGGATCTGCTGTACGCGCTGCGGGCGAGCATCCACTACGAGGCCCTGACACTCGTGATGGCGGAGATCGCCCGCAGATGGCCCCACTGGCCGCAGCGCCATCGCCGTCACCTGTGCGACACCCTCCTCGACCTGGACCTCTTTCTGACTCAGACGCATGGGCTCGGCATCGGAGGTCCCGGTGACGAGATCCGGGCCGCCAACGCCGCAGCGCTGTACGGCTGGGCGATCCGGCCTGTGCTGAAGGATCCGGCCGCGAACACCCGGCTGGCCGAACTGCTGCCGCGTCTGAGCACCGGACCGCACCGGGCCGGGCGAGCCGCGGTCTGGCAGATAGCGTCGGGCGAGCGGCCCGGACTGCCCGAGGCTGTGTGGTTCTCCCTGCTCAGCGCGGCGCACGCAAAGCACCAGCCGGACACCGTCGCCCCCGAAGCCCGGGCGGTCCCGCACGGGCTTCCGGACCGCCCTGTGCCGGACCGCCCTGTGCCGGACCGCCCTGTGCCGGACCGGCCCCCGCCTCCTTTGGCGGCCCCGCGCGATCCCGACCACTCCGCTCCACAGGACGGCCGGATGATCGTCGTCGCCCTCGCCGGGGTGCTCGTGGTGGCCGTTGCCCTCCTCGTGGTGCTGTGGAACGTCGTGTGAACGCTCGCGGACCATCAAGATTCACCGGATGAGTAGCTGTTCGCAGGTTGAATGGCGCTCAGCGCGGGTGAGGATGGGGTCATGGGATTCCATGTCGACTCCGAGACCGGGCGGCTGCGCCAGGTCATACTGCACAGGCCCGATCTGGAGCTGAAGCGCCTCACGCCCAGCAACAAGGACGCGCTGCTGTTCGATGACGTCCTGTGGGTCCGCCGTGCCCGCCAGGAGCATGACGGGTTCGCCGACGTGCTGCGTGACCGCGGGGTGGAGGTGCATCTCTTCGGCGACCTGCTGCGCGAGTCGCTGGAGATCCCGGAGGCCAGGAAGCTCGTCCTGGACCGGGTCTTCAACGAGAAGGAGTACGGTCCGCTCGCCACGGATCACCTCCGCGCGGTCTTCGACGAGCTGCCCTCGGCCGACCTGGTGGAGGCGCTGGTGGGCGGCATGACCAAACGGGAGTTCCTCGCAGGTCATCCCGAGCCGACCTCCGTCCGCTTCCATGTGATGGACCTGGACGACTTTCTCCTCGGCCCGCTGCCCAACCACCTCTTCACCCGCGACACCTCCGCCTGGATATACGACGGCGTCTCGATCAATGCCATGCGCTGGCCCGCGCGGCAGCGCGAGACGGTCCACTTCGAGGCGATCTACAAGCACCACCCGCTCTTCACCAGTCCGCAGGCGGGGGAGTTCCACCACTGGTCGGAGGGGCAGGACGACTATCCCTCGACCATCGAGGGCGGTGACGTCCTGGTGATCGGCAACGGTGCGGTGCTGATCGGAATGAGCGAGCGCACCACCCCGCAGGCCGTGGAGATGCTGGCACGCGGGATGTTCGCGGCCGGTTCCGCGCGGACCATCGTGGCGCTCGACATGCCCAAGCGGCGAGCCCTGATGCATCTCGACACCGTGATGACGATGGTCGACCGCGACGTCTTCACCCAGTACGCGGGGCTGGGGATGCTCCGCTCGTACACCATCGAACCGGCCGAGGGCAGGCAGGCGCTGAAGGTCACCGACCATCCGCCGGAGCACATGCACAGCGCGATCGCGGCTGCGCTCGGTCTGAAGGAGATCCGGGTGCTCACGGCGACGCAGGACGTGCACGCGGCGGAGCGCGAGCAGTGGGACGACGGCTGCAATGTCCTCGCCGTTGAGCCGGGTGTCGTCGTCGCGTACGAGCGGAATGTCACGACGAACACCCATCTGCGCAAGCAGGGCATCGAGGTGATCGAGATCCCCGGCAGCGAACTGGGCCGGGGCCGGGGAGGCCCTCGCTGTATGAGCTGTCCCTTCGAGCGCGACGCCGTCTAGCCGGCCGGGACTGCCCGGCCGGACCGTCTGTATAGCAATGCAGGAGTGCGTATATACTTCCACGGTCCCCGCATTCGTGACCCAGGAGCAGCAGCCACCATGGCGATACATCTCGAAGGCCGCCACTTCCTCAAGGAGCTGGACTTCACCGCCGAAGAGTTCCGCGGCCTGATCGATCTGGCCGCGGAGCTGAAGGCTGCCAAGCGGGCGGGAGCCGAGGTTCAGCGGCTGCGGGGCAGGAACATCGCGCTGATCTTCGAGAAGACCTCCACCCGCACCCGCTGCGCCTTCGAGGTCGCGGCCGCCGACCAGGGCGCCGCGACGACGTATCTCGACCCCGTCGGCTCGCAGATCGCACACAAGGAGTCCGTGAAGGACACCGCGCGCGTACTCGGCCGGATGTACGACGCCATCGAGTACCGCGGGCACGGCCAGGGCGTGGTGGAGGAGCTCGCCGTGCACGCCGGTGTCCCCGTCTACAACGGGCTCACCGACGAATGGCACCCCACCCAGATGCTCGCCGACGCGCTGACGATGACCGAGCACACCGACAAGCCGCTGGACCAGGTCGCGTACGCCTATCTCGGCGACGCCCGCTACAACATGGGCAACTCCTACCTGGTCACCGGCGCGCTGCTGGGCATGGACGTGCGGATCGTCGCCCCCCGGCTGCTGTGGCCCGACGACACGATCGTGGATCTGGCGCGCGGGCTGGCCAAGGCGTCCGGTGGCAGCGTCACGCTGACCGAGGACGTCACCGAGGGCGTGCGCGGTGCGGACTTCGTCGCCACCGACGTATGGGTCTCGATGGGGGAGCCGAAGGAGGTGTGGGACGAGCGGATCGCGCTGCTCGGCCCGTACGCCGTGACCATGGACGTGCTGCGCGGCACCGGCAACGCGAACGTGAAGTTCATGCACTGTCTCCCCGCCTTCCACGACCTGGGAACCAAGATCGGCCGCGAGATCTATGAGAGGCACGGTCTGACCGAGCTCGAAGTCACTGACGAGGTCTTCGAGTCGGAGCACTCCGTCGTCTTCGACGAGGCGGAGAACCGGATGCACACGATCAAGGCGATCATGGTGGCCACGCTCGGCCGGACGGGACCTGGCTAGGGGGCCGTCAGCCCCGCGACGGGAGGGTGAACCAGACCGCCTTGCCCGCGTCGGTGGCTCGGTGCCCGCAGGCCGAGCTCAGCGCGCGTATCAACAGCAGCCCCCGGCCGTGCTCCTGCAGGGCGTCGGGCTCGGGCGCGGGTGCGTGCCGGGACAGATGGCCCGGCGGGACCGGGTCCCCGTCGTGGACCTCCACCTGGCAGCCCGTCGGGAGCAGCTCCACCACCAGCTGGATGGGGCTCCCACCGCGCGTGTGCTCCACCGCGTTGGCGACGAGCTCCGCCGTGAGCAGCTCGGCCGTGTCGCGGTCCGCCGACGCCTCGATGTCCGCCAGCGCCGTACGCACCAGGGCGCGGGCGATGGGCACGGCGGCCGCGGAGTGCGGCAGGGCGACGCGCCAGGAGGCGGGGCCGGAGGCTTCGAGCAAGGCGGGCAGTTCCCTTCGACGGGGAGAGGTCCGGATTCCAACCCTAGAGAGGCATGGGGGCGAAGCAGGGGCCCGGGCCCGTCTTGGACAGGACCTGTGCCACGGCTGATACGAGACCTTTGTCTCGGTACAAACCGGCTACAAAGCTCGTATCGCGTAGTCGTGACGGGAGTCACGTAAGAGTGATAACTTCGGAAGGGCGGGCAGCAGCAGACCGCCCGCCTGAAGGAGGCCACACTTCATGAGCCCCTTTTCCGGCTCCGCGCAGCGCACCGAGCGCTGGCGCCATCTGCGGCTCAGCACGCACGACGGCGTCGCGACCGTCACCCTCGCCCGCCCCGAGAAGCTCAATGCCCTCACCTTCGGCGCCTACGCCGACCTGCGTGATCTGCTCGCCGAGCTGTCACGGGAGCGGTCCGTACGGGCGCTGGTGCTGGGCGGCGAAGGGCGCGGGTTCTGCTCCGGCGGCGACGTCGACGAGATCATCGGCGCGACCCTTTCCATGGACACCGCCCAGCTCCTCGACTTCAACCGAATGACCGGTCAGGTCGTACGCGCGCTGCGCGAGTGCCCCTTCCCGGTGATCGCGGCGGTCCACGGCATCGCGGCGGGCGCGGGGGCGGTACTGGCGCTGGCCGCGGACTTCCGCATCGCGGACCCGTCTGCGCGTTTCGCCTTCCTGTTCACCAAGGTGGGCCTCTCGGGCGGCGACATGGGGGCGGCGTATCTGCTGCCGAGGGTCGTCGGCCTCGGCCACGCCACGCGACTGCTGATGCTCGGCGAACCGGTCCGCGCTCCCGAGGCCGAACGGATCGGCCTGATCAGCGAGTTGACGGAAGAGGGCCAGGCGGACGCGCGGTCGGCCGAGCTGGCCCGCCACCTCGCGCAGGGCCCGGCCCTGGCCTACGCCCAGACCAAGGCCCTGCTCACCTCCGAGCTCGACATGCCGCTCGCGGCCTCGGTGGAACTGGACGCGGCGACGCAGGCGCTGCTGATGAACGGCGAGGACTACGCGGAGTTCCACGCGGCGTTCACGGAAAAGCGCGCCCCGAAGTGGCGGGGGCGCTGACCATGCCGCGCCGCCCGTCCCGCGGCTCCGCCCCGGACCCCGCGCCTCAAGCGCCGGCGGGGCTGGAGAATCCAGCCCGTCCGGCGATGGAGGAAACTCCCCCTGCGCCCGGGGGCGCCATCTCAGCCCGTCCGGCGTTTGAGGACACGGCCGAAGGCCGTACGGGGTCCGGGGCGGAGCCCCACGTCGGGAAGGGGCGGGGCGGGGAGAGGCCCGCCGCAGGTGCCGCGCCCCGTCAGCAGGGACAAGCCCACCCCCTCCGCGTCGCCGTCATCGGCGGCGGCCCCGGCGGTCTGTACGCCGCCGCCCTGCTCAAGCGCCTCGACCCCGACCGCGAGATCACCGTCTGGGAGCGCGGCGCCCCCGACGACACCTTTGGCTTCGGCGTCGTCCTCTCCGACGAGACCCTCGGCGGGATCGAGCACGCCGACCCCGTCATCTACCGCGCGCTCCAGGACGAGTTCGTCCGCTGGGACGACATCGACATCGTCCACCGCGGCCGCACCCTCACCTCCGGCGGCCACGGCTTCGCCGCCCTCGGCCGGCGCCGGCTTCTGCAGATCCTCCACGACCGCTGCGCCGGTCTCGGCGTACACCTCCGCTTCCGCACCCCCGCCCCGCCCGCCGCCGAACTCGCCACCACCCACGACCTGGTCATCGCCGCGGACGGCGTGAACAGCCTCACCCGCGAGGCGCACGCCGACGCCTTCGCCCCCCACATCACCACCCACCGCTGCCGCTACATCTGGCTCGCCGCGGACTTCGCCTTCGACGCCTTCCGTTTCGAGGTCGCCGAGACCGAGCACGGCGCGATGCAGCTGCACGGCTACCCCTTCTCGCCCGACGCCAGCACCGTCATCGTCGAAATGCGTGAGGAGGTCTGGCGGGCGGCCGGTCTCGACCGCTGCGACGAGCAGGAGTCCATCGACCGGTGCGCCAAGATCTTCGCCGACGCGCTCGACGGCCGGCCGCTGCACGGCAACAACTCCGCCTGGATCGCGTTCCGTACGGTCGTCAACGACCACTGGTCCCACGGCAATACGGTGCTGCTGGGCGACGCCGCCCACACGGCCCACTTCTCCATCGGCTCCGGCACCAAGCTCGCCGTCGAGGACGCCCTCGCGCTCGCCGCCTGCATCGAGGAGCAGCCCGACCTCCCCGCCGCCCTCGCCGCGTACGAGAGCGAGCGCCGCCCCGTCGTCGAGTCCACGCAGCGCGCGGCCGCCGCCAGCCTGCGCTGGTTCGAGGAGCTCGGCACGTATCTCGACCAGCCGGCCCGGCAGTTCGCGTTCAATCTGCTCACCCGCAGCCGCCGCGTCACCCATGACAATCTCCGGCTGCGCGACCCGGCGTTCACCGACGCAGTCGAGCACGACTTCGGCTCCCCGCCCGCCACCCCGCCGATGTTCACGCCCCTCACGCTGCGCGGGCTGACCCTGCGCAACCGCGTGGTCGTCTCGCCCATGGACATGTACTCCGCCAAGGACGGCGTCCCCGGCGACTTCCACCTCGTCCACCTGGGCGCGCGGGGCCTCGGCGGGGCGGGCCTGGTGATGACCGAGATGGTGTGCGTGAGCGCACAGGGCCGTATCACCCCCGGCTGCACGGGCCTCTACACCCCCGAGCAGGGCGCCGCCTGGCGCCGGGTCACCGACTTCGTGCACCTCCACGCACCCGGCACCGCGATCGGCGTCCAGCTCGGGCACTCCGGCCGCAAGGGCTCCACCAAGCTCATGTGGGAGGGCATTGACGAGCCGCTCGACGAGGGGAACTGGCCTCTCGTCGCGGCCTCACCGCTTTCCTACCGTCCCGGCGTGAACCAGGTCCCCCAGGCGCTGGACCGCGACGGACTCGCCGAGATACGAGAGCAGTTCGCCGACGCGACCCGGCGCGCGGACGAGTGCGGTTTCGACCTGCTCGAACTCCACTGCGCCCACGGCTACCTCCTCTCCGGCTTCCTCTCCCCGCTCACCAATCAGCGCACCGACGCCTACGGCGGCTCCCTGCAGAACCGTCTTCGCTTCCCCCTCGAAGTCTTCGACGCCATGCGCGCGGTCTGGCCCGACGACCGGCCCATGACCATCCGTATCTCCGCCACCGACTGGGCGCGGGGCGGCAACACCGCCGAGGACGCCGTCGAGATCGCCCGCGCGTTCGCCGCCCACGGCGCCGACGCGATCGACGTCTCCACGGGACAGGTCGTGTCCGACGAACAGCCGGAGTACGGCCGCTCGTACCAGACCCCGTACGCCGACCGGATCCGCAACACGCTCGGCATTCCCGTCATCGCAGTCGGCGCCATCTCCTCCTGGGACGACGTCAACTCGCTCCTGCTGGCGGGCCGCGCCGACCTCTGCGCGCTGGCCAGGCCGCACCTCTACGATCCGCACTGGACCCTGCACGCGGCCGCCGAACAGGACTACAAGGGACCGGGAGCGATCTGGCCCGACCAGTACGCGGCAGGCAGTCGCAGGCCCCCGACCGGCCGGACGGACGCGCCCAAGCCCCGGCTCACCCTGAGCTGAGCGCTCACGCCTGCACGAACGCCGCTCCCGCGTCCCGCAGCAGCGCGTGCAGCCGGGCGAAGACCTCCGCCGACCGTCCCCCCGGCCAGCCCTGCGGCAGCAGTTCGGCCGGCAGCCCCGGATCGATGTACGGCAGCCGCCGCCAGGAGTCCAGCGCCGGAAGATAGTCGCGGTACGCCTCCATGGGGGGCAGCTCGCCGCGCGCCTCCCACGCCCGCAGTCTCGGCTCGTGCAGATCGAGGAACTCCTCGTGCTCCTTGGCGATCGCACCCAGGTCCCACCAGCGGGCCACCGCCTCCGCCGTCGCCGCGAAGCCGAGATGCTCGCCGCGGAACAGCTCGACGTACGGGTCGAGTTGGAGTCGGCGCAGGGTGTGCCGCGCCTCCTCGTACAGCCGCGCGGGCGCGATCCACACGCCCGGTGCTGCCGAGCCGAAGCCGAGCCGCCCGAGCCTTGAGCGCAGCAGATGGCGCTTGTGGCGTTCGGCCTCGGGCACCGAGAAGACCGCGAGCACCCAGCCCTCGGACAGCAGGGGCGATTGGCGGGCGTAGATCCGCCGGTCGCCGTCGTCGAGCAGCTGGCGGGCGTCGTCCGACAGGGCGTACCCGGCCGCGTCGTCCTCGGTGCGTTCGGGGACCAGTAGTCCGCGGCGTTTGAGCCGGGAGACCGATGAGCGCACGGACGGGGCGTCGACGCCGAGAACCGCCAGCAGACGGATGAGTTCGGCCACAGGGAGGGGGCCCGGCCGCTCGCGTCCGTACGCGCCGTACAGGGAGACGATCAGGGAACGGGGAGTGTGCTGCTCGGCCACGTGATCACTTTAGAGCCCGCAGGCGGAAGCGCTGCAGCTTGCCGGTGGGCGTGCGGGGCAGCGCATCCAGGAAGACGATCTCGCGCGGACACTTGTACGGGGTCAGCTGCCGCTTGACCGCGTCGGTGAGCGCCTCCACAGTCTCCTCGCCTCTCGGGACGCCTTCCCGCAGGACGACATACGCGACCACGATCTGTCCGCGCAGGTCGTCCTCGCGGCCGATCACCGCGGCCTCCGCCACGTCCGGATGCCGCAGCAGCGCCTCCTCCACCTCGGGCCCGGCGATGTTGTACCCGGCCGAAATGATCATGTCGTCGGCGCGGGCGACGTAGCGGAAATAGCCGTCGGGTTCACGCACGTACGTGTCACCGGTGAGATTCCAGCCCTCGTGCACATACACCAGCTGGCGCGGGTCGTTCAGATAGCGGCAGCCCACCGGGCCGCGCACGGCGAGCAGTCCCGGCTCGCCGTCCGGAACCGGAACCCCGGAGCGGTCCACGACGCGAGCCTGCCAGCCCGGTACCGGTATCCCGGTGGTTCCGGGTCTGATCGCGTCGTCCGCCGCCGAGATGAAGATGTGCAGCAGCTCGGTCGCGCCGATGCCGTTGATGATGCGCAGCCCGGTCCGCTCCTGCCAGGCCTGCCAGGTGGCCGCGGGCAGATTCTCGCCGGCCGACACGCACCGCCGCAGTGAGCCGGTGTCGTACTCGTCGATGCGCTCCAGCATCACGCGGTACGCCGTCGGCGCGGTGAACAGCACCGACACCCGGTGGGCCTCGATCGCGGGCAACAGCCGGTCCGGGCCCGCCTGTTCGAGCAGCAGCGCCGACGCCCCCGCCCGCATCGGAAAGATCACCAGCCCGCCGAGCCCGAACGTGAAGCCGAGCGGCGGGCTGCCCGCGAAGACGTCGTCGGGCTCCGGCCGCAGCACCTGCGCGGAGAAGGTGTCCGCGACGGCCAGTACATCGCGGTGGAAGTGCATACAGCCCTTGGGCCGCCCGGTCGTGCCGGAGGTGAAGGCGATCAGCGCGACATCGTCGGCCGCGGTCCGCACCGCCTCGTAGGGCTCGGGGGGCCCGGCGGCGGCCAGTCGCAGCAGATCGTCGGGCCCGTCGCCGCCGTACGCCGTGATGCTCAGCCCCGGCACCTCGGCCTTGGCCAGGTCGTCGAGGGAGCGGATGTCGCACAGGGCGTGGCTGACGGCGGCGATCTCGCACACCGTGGCCAGTTCCTTGGCCCGCTGCTGGGCCAGCACGGTGACGGCCACCGCGCCCGCCTTCAGCACCGCCAGCCAGCAGGCGGCGAGCCAGGGCGTGGTCGGGCCGCGCAGCAGGACGCGGTTGCCCGGGACGACGCCCAGGCCGGAGGTGAGGACATGCGCGATCCGGTCGACCTGGTCCCGCAGCTCTCCGTAGGTCCAGACCTCGCCGCCGCCGGTCCGGAAGACGGGCCGGTCGGCGCCGAAGCGCTCGATCGTACGGTCCAGCAGTTCGGCTCCGCAGTTGAGCCGCTGTGGATAGTGCAGCGCGGGCAGATCGAAGAGAAGTTCCGGCCACTGCCCGGGCGGCGGGAGGTGGTCGCGCGCAAAGGTGTCGCGGTGGGCCGAGGGTGACAGTTCCATGGTTCGCCCCCTTCTCGTGGTGGGGTCGCGAATCGAGCGTATCGTGAAGGTGACGACAGTCAACAGTCCGCGATACCGTGCTTTCCCGGGGCCCACCCCGGATCCCCGGGCCGCATGAAATGGGGGCACGAATGCCCGTATTCTCGCTCGATCCGGAACAAACCGCCCGATGTGCTCAGCTGCGCACGCTGGCCGCCGAGCAGTTGCGCCCGATCGCCGACAAGGGGGAACCGGGCCACGTCAATCGCCCCTTGGTGGCCGCCCTCGGTGAACTGGGGCTCCTGGGCCGGCTGTTCGGAGCCGGGGCGCTGGAACTGTGCCTGCTGCGCGAATCCCTCGCCCACGGATGCACGGAGGCCGAAACCGCCCTCGCCCTCCAGGGCCTGGGCAGCTACCCCATCGTCCAGGCGGGCACCGCGGCCCAGCAGGAGCGATGGCTCCCCGACGTGATCATCGGGCGCGCCGTGGCCGCCTTCGCGCTCAGCGAGCCGGACGCGGGCTCGGACGCGGCGGCCCTCGCTCTCAGGGCCGAGCCGGATCGTGGGGGATGGCGCCTGAGCGGCGAGAAGCGCTGGATCTCCAACGCGCCCGAGGCCGACTTCTACACCGTCTTCGCCCGTACGACCGAGGGCGCCGGAGCACGCGGCGTGACGGCGTTCCTCGTCCCCGCCGACCGGCCGGGGCTGACCGGAACCGCCCTGGAGATGCTCTCGCCGCACCCCATCGGCGCGCTGACCTTCGCCGATGTGCCCGTGACCAGGGACGATGTCCTCGGTGACGTGGACGGTGGCTTCCGTGTCGCGATGAACACCCTGAACCTCTTCCGGCCCAGCGTCGGCGCCTTCGCCGTCGGTATGGCCCAGGCTGCCCTGGACGCGGCCATCGACCACACCGCCCACCGCACGGCCTTCGGCGGCCCGCTCAAGGACCTCCAGTCCGTCGCCCACCAGGTCGCCGAGATGGCCACCCGCACCGAGGCAGCGCGGCTCCTGGTCTACGCGGCGGCCGCGGCGTACGACGAAAGGGCCGCAGACGTGCCGAAACGGTCCGCGATGGCGAAACTGCTCGCGACGGAGACCGCGCAGTACGTCGTGGACGCGGCCGTCCAGCTGCACGGCGCCCGCGGGCTCCAGCGCGGTCATCTGCTGGAACATCTGTACCGGGAGGTCCGCGCGCCCCGGATCTACGAGGGCGCGACCGAGGTCCAGCGCACGATCATCGCCAAGGAGCTGTACGCATGAGCGCCAAGGAGCCGCACGCATGAGCCTGCACCGTCACAATCCGGCCGAGCTCTCGCCCCCCACCGGCTTCTCGCACGCCATCACGGCCACCGGCTCGCGGCTGGTGTTCCTGGCGGGGCAGACCGCGCTGGACCCCGGCGGCAAGATCGTAGGGGAGACGCTGCCCGAGCAGTTCGAGACGGCCCTGGCGAATCTGCTCACCGCACTCGCGGCCGCCGGCGGCGCCCCGCAGGACCTCGCCCGTGTCACGGTCTACGCCACCGATGTCGCCGGCTATCGCGCCCACGCCCCTGAACTGGGCCGTATCTGGCGGCGGTTGGCGGGCCGCGACTATCCCGCGATGGCGGTGATCGGAGTGGACCGGCTCTGGGACGAGGAGGCCATGGTGGAACTGGACGGCACGGCGGTGCTGCCCTGACCAAACTCTGGCGGGCCGCCATCCCCTCTACATAACATCGTTATGACCCAGGGAGAGGCCATGCCGGAGATCGAGCTCAGCGCGGGGACGATCACCTACGAGGACAGCGGAGGCACGGGCCCCGTCGTCGTCCTGCTGCACGGGCTCGTCCATGACGCGACGGTCTGGCGCAAGGTCGTCGCCGACCTGCGGCGCGACCACCGCTGCATCGCCCCGACCCTCCCGTACGGCGCCCACCGCACCCCCATGCGCCCGGGCGTCCCCCTGAGCCCCGACACCGTCAACGAGCTGATCGCGGAGTTCCTGGACCGCCTGGACCTGCGCGACGTCACCCTGGTCGAGAGCGACTGCGGCCGCGCCCAGACCGTCGCGGCCCGTCACCCCGACCGGCTCGCCCGGCTGGTGCTGATCTCCTGCGAAGCCTTCGACAACTACCCGCCGGGAGCGCCCGGAAAGATGATCTCGTTCGTCTGCAAGGTGCCCGGCGGCATCGCGCTGACCGCCCGGATCCTCGGGCTGAAACCGCTGCGCCGGCTGCCCATCGGCTTCGGCGCGCTCACCAAGCGTCCCGTACCCGACGAGATCATCGACAACTGGCTGCGTCCACTGCTGACCGACAAAGCGATCAGGGCCGACTTCAAGCGCTACAACGCGGGCCTGCGCAAGACCGAACTTCTCGAGGCGGCCGAGGGGCTGCGGAAGTTCGACCGGCCCGCGCTGGTGGTCTGGGCCACGGAGGACCGGATGATGCCGCGCGAACACGGCAGGCGGCTCGCCGAACTGCTGCCCGAGGGGCGGCTGCTGGAGATCGAGGACAGCTGCACGCTCATCGCCGAGGACCGGCCCGACGCGCTCACCGAGGCACTGCGCGCCTTCGTCGCGGAGCCCTCCGGCGGCGGATCTTGATCGACTGGTGGCGGGCTCGCCGTAGGTTTACCGTTCATTAGTGGACGGAACCGTCTACAGACCCTCGTGTGAGGGCTCGATGCGCCATGACGACCCCGCAGCCGGTACCCACATCGCAGATCGCCGCCTCGAACAAGATGAGCGGCGGCGATGTGATCGCACTCCTCGTCATCGCCTCCTGTCAGTTGATGGTGGTCCTCGACATCACCATCGTGAACATCGCGCTCCCGCACATCCAGAGCTCGCTGGACTTCTCCACCACGAGCCTGTCCTGGGTGGTCAACGCCTACACGCTCACGTTCGGCGGCCTGTTGCTCCTCGGCGGCCGTATGGGCGACATCCTCGGTCGACGCAGGGTCTTCATCTTCGGAGTGCTGCTGTTCGCACTCGCCTCGTTGCTCGGTGGCCTCTCCCAGAACTCCGGTCAGCTGCTGGCCTCGCGCGCCCTGCAGGGCGTCGGCGGCGCCATCGCATCGCCGACCGCGCTCGCGCTGATCACCACCACCTTCACCGAAGGCCCGAAACGCAACCGGGCGTTCGGTGTTTTCGCGGCCGTCTCCGCGGGCGGCGCCGCGATCGGCCTGCTGGCGGGCGGCATCCTCGTCGAATGGCTCGACTGGCGCTGGGTGTTCTTCGTCAATGTGCCCATCGCCCTGCTCATCGCTCTGGCAACTCCCCGCCACATCAAGGAGTCCGAACGCCATCCGGGCCACTTCGACCTGGCGGGTGCGTTCACTTCGACCCTCGGCATGGTGGCGCTGGTCTATGGCTTCATCCGGGCTGCCCAGGAAGGCTGGCGCGATCCGTGGACGATCGCGTCGTTCTGCGCCGCGGTGGTGCTTCTCACTTCGTTCATTCTGATAGAGCGCCGGTCCAAACAGCCGATCACGCCCCTGCACATGTTCGCCGACCGTAACCGGTCGGGCACGTATGGAATCATGCTCAGCATTGCTGCCGCGATCTTCGGCATGTTCTTCTTCCTCACGCTCTTCGTGCAGAACGTGCTCGACTTCAGCCCGTTGCAGGCTGGTCTCGCCTTCCTGCCCGTGAGCGCGGTCGTCGCGGTGGGCGCGGGCTTCGCCTCCCAACTCCTGCCGAAATTGGGCCCGAAGCCCTTCATGGTGACCGGTTCGATCCTGTGCGCGGTGGGTCTGTCCTGGCTGACCCTGACCGATATCAACTCCACGTATCTGGGCAGCATCCTGGGACCGATAGTGGTCTTCGGCTTCGGCATGGGCCTGAACTTCGTCTCGCTGACGCTGATGGCCGTCTCCGGCGTGCCCACGCACGAGACGGGCGCGGCGTCCGGCATGCTCAACGCGACCCAGCAGGTGGGCGGTTCGCTGGGTCTGTCCATCCTGGTCACGGTGTACGGCACGGCCAGCCGCAACGAGGCCGACGACCAGGTGCCGAGCTTCCTCGCCCAGGCGACCCCGGTGGAAAAGCTGCAATTCCAGCGCACCGGCCAGCTCCCGCCGCCCTTCAGCGACGAGGTCCTCACCTCGGGAGTCTCCGCCGCGTTCGTCGCGGCCGCCATCTTCACCGTCGTCGCGGCCGTGGTCGCCGTCCTGGCCATCCAGGTCCGCCCCTCCGACCTGGCACGCCTCCAGGGCGGTGTCACTCCCGGCCGGCCCTGAACCCCTCCCGCCATCCGGCCCGCATCCTCGCCCGGGTGCGGGCCCGGACCTGTGATGCGCGGGGACGAGGGGCGCATAAGACTTGAGGACAGCGCCCGTGCGGGAGGAGGTGATCGTGTGCGTGCCGACTCGCCGGACGGACGCGGGGACGCGTCCTCGCAGCCTCGGGCCTCGGTGGGGCTCGCCGTCCTCGGCACGGACATGAGATATCTCTTCGCGGACCCGGTCTACTGCCGTGTCTCGGGCGAAATACGCGCAGGGCTTGAAGGCAGGGCCGTCAGCCCCCGGGCCGAGCTGAGCGTCGGCCCGGCGGCGCTCGTCGCCGCCGTCCTGGCCGACGGGTGCCCCCGTACGCATGTGACGCCCGTCAGCCGCTGCACCTGGCAGCAGCTGACCATCCGCGGGGAGGTGGCCGGTCTGGTGGGCCTGGTCGTCGAGAGCCTCACTTCGGCCGACCGGCTGCACATCGCGGACGCCGCCGACCGGATCGGGACGACGCTCGACGAGAGAACCACCTGTCTGGAGGTAGTGAGCTTTCTCGGTTCGGGACTGGCCGACGCGGCCGCTGTGGACCTGCTGCCGCGGGAGACGCGGCCCGGCGGCGGGCCGGGCGTGGAGCGGGCCGCCGTGGCGGGTCATGCCGAGCTGCTGCCCCCGTACGCGCCTCGTGCCGTACTCCGCGGCCGGACAGCCCTCGACGAAGGCCGGCTCGCGATACCCCTCAGCATCCACGACCATGTCCTGGGCGCCGTCCTCATCGCCCGGGCGTCCGGCACCTTCACCGACCGCGACCTGCTGATCGCCCGGTCGGCGGCCCACCGGGCCGCGGTGGCCATCGAACACGCCCGCCTCTTCGGCCAGGCGCAACGCACCGCGGTCGAACTCCAACGGGCCCTGCTGACCGACCCCGGACTGCCGCACCCGAACCTCCAGCTGGCCACGCGCTACCTCCCCGCCGGCTCGGGCGACCTCGTGGGCGGGGACTGGTTCGAGACCGTACGCCTGCACTTCGGGCGCACGCTGCTGGTGATGGGCGATGTGATGGGCCACGGGGTGGAGGCGGCGGTCGACATGAACAGCTACCGCTCGGCCCTGCGCGACGTGGCGGCCGCCGACCTCCCGCCGCACCGGGTCCTGCGCCGCCTGGACATGGACATCTCCGACGCCTCCACCCGCCGCCCCGCCACCTGCCTGCTCGCCCGGGTGGACCCGGCGCGCATGCTCGCGTCCTTCTCCAGCGCGGGCCATCTGCCGCCCGTCGTCTTCAGCCACGAAGGCGTGGCCCACCTGGTCAATGTCCCGGTCGGACCACCGCTGGGGACGGGTGTGGGCGGCTACGAACTCGTCTCGCGCACCTTCGACCCCGGTGACACCCTGCTCCTGTTCACCGACGGCCTCGTCGAACGCCGCAGCGAGGACATCGACACCTCCCTCGCCCGCCTGGCCCATGTCCGCCCCGACCCGGGAGGCACACTCGACGACCTGGTCGACGAGGTCCTTCACGAACTCGACGCCGCGCACGCGGAGGACGACGTCGCGGTCATGGCGGCGCGCATCCGCCGCAAGGCGGCGCCGGACGACGAGTGATTGAACCTCCGGCCGATGCCGACCGACTGGGCAAGAAGTTCGGCCCTGGCGCCGACGAAAGGTCGGTGGTGCCAGGGCCGAGTAGGTCAAGAGTCGTACCTCATGTCGTACTGTGAGCCGCTTTCGTCGTCCCAACAGCGCAGACCCGATCGGCGAGCAGCAGCGCCAGTGGGCCGCCCTGCAGCAGGAACTGCCCCTCGGACGCGGCCGCGATCGCGTCCTGCATGGGCGACCACATCAACTTGAAGTTCCGTTCGCTGGGGGTCAACTGCTGGGGTCCGAGCGTGAGACCTTCGGCGAGGTAGAGATGGATCCGGGCCGTGGTGGCCAGCGTGATGGCGTAGGAACCCAGCGCGCGCCACGATTCGGCGGTGATGCCCGCCTCCTCGCGCAGCTCGCGCCGGGCGCATTCCTCCGTGGTCTCGCCCGCTTCGCGCCGGCCACCAGGGAGGAACAGATACTCGCCCCCGTGCTTGGGGAATTGCACTGTCAGCAGCGCGACTGAGCCGCCCGCGTCCCGCGCCACCACGACTGAAGCGTCCCGCATCGGCCCATGGTTTTGTGCGTCGTCCATGGGCCGTGAGCGTAGCGAGTGCTAGACCACCATCGCCGCGAACGGCACGTTCATCACCACGGGGTGGGTGATCCCGCGCCCGTGGTATCCGTCCTCGCCGAAGGCGTCGCCATGGTCGGCGCACATGATGATCAACCAACGGCCCTTTCCGCTCAGCTCGTTCACGAGCCTTCCGAGGTGCTCGTCCGCGTACGCGAGCGCCGCACTCTGCGAGCGCCATGAGTCCTGGCTCTGGTCCTCGTCGAACATGTCCGGCAGTACGGATCCGAGCGGTGTTTCTCGGGAGAAGTACGTGACTCCACCGACGCACACGGTGCGATATCCGTGTAGGGCCAGACCGGCGAGCAGATTGGGAGCGTCGAACACGAAGGTTTCCGCATTGATCTCCTTGAATGCGGGCGGCCTGCACTCCCAGAGCCTCGACGGCTGGTGGGGCTGCGGAAGCTTTGGAAGGAACCCTGAGAAGAAGGCCATGTGAGCCGGCAGAGTGAAGGTGCCCGGTGTACGGCGCTCCTCCCACTGCCCAGCGGGCAGCAGAGCGGCGAGGTGAGGTGTCTGGCCCGCGTGCATGGCCGCTCGGGCGACGTCGTAGCGCAGCGAGTCAAGCGTGACGAACAGGATGCTGGTCCGGGATTGGATGACCTCTGCCGCATTGATCACGACCGCGCCTCCAACCCCGCCACCAGGTCACCACGGTCTTCGACCTGCCCCTTGGCGGCCTCGTTGACTGGGATGGGAACGTGGTCGTCGGCGATCATCTCGCGGATGCGTGAGATCCCCGTCTCCTCCTCCAGCTGGTTCCCGTCCGCGTCGTACAGCCGGATGGAGACAATCACCCTGTCCTCGATCGAAGTTGAGGTCAGGTAGGCGCCGGGGATGCCGCCCAGCTCCTTCATCGCGAGTTTGAGCAGGTCCTCATCGGCCACCCCGAGATCGGAGACGAGGCAGGCCCAGTGCTGGGAATTCATCGCCCCGCTGTGAAACCGGCGGCGGAACTCCTCGGTGGTAGCCCCGCCGTCGTACGACACGACCAGGCGAGACGTGCCGCTCACCGCTACGAAGCAGGCGCCCATCCACCAGGCGACTCCTTCATGAATCTCACCAGGAAACCGGCCGACCGCACCGCCGTGGCGGATGACAGCGTTGGCGTCGATGGGGTTAAGCATTGCGGCCCTCCAGGATGCCGATGATGTGCACGGCCAACTCGTCCGGGCTGTGGTCGTCGGTGTCGAGAACCACAGCGCTCGGGTCGCTCGCGGCTATGGCGTCGAAGTTGGCCAGCAGGCTGGAGAGTCGGCCAGGTACGGCGAACAGATCGGTGTCGTCCTGGCTCGTGTCCGACTTCTGCCGCAGCCGGTCGCGCAGTACCCCTTCCGAGGCCCTCAGATAGAAGGTCCGATCCGGCTGCACGAGGTACGGGCGGAAGGGCGCGAGCATCCCCTCCACCTGGTCCATTGCGACGGCGTTGACGGCGGCGTGGCAGGCGATGACCGAGGACACGTACCGATCCGCCACGACGTGATCGCCGGCTGCCGAGGCCCGTACGAGATCCGACGCATGGAGCAGACCCGAGACGTAGAAGGCGAGCTGAGGCAACGGCCGTAGCAGGCTGTTCACTGCCGCCGAGAGACTCGTCAGCGGCTCTGGAAGGGTGTGCAACGTCGCGGCACCCATCCGCTCGCCGAGAATGGCTGCAAGCGTCGATTTTCCGATTCCTGAGACGCCTTCCAGGACGGCGAACTTCCCTTGCGGCGCCAGTTCCTCGGGTGTATAGGGAAAACGCAGCGGCGTCATAGGGTTCCCTCAGTGAACGACGTGAGATGACCGGCGACAGCAGCGGCCATTGCTTTCGGGTCGGCCAGGAGCGGCCGGATGTCCAGGCGAAGGTCATCGCGAAGCAGGCACGGTTGAACGCCTCCGGCGTGGTCCAGACGCAGAGCCCAGAACCCCTCGACGCATTGCGATCGCAGAGGGCACATGCCGCACTGTCCGACGTGATGGCGGCCGAGGTCGCGGTGGATAACGTCGATCTCGACTCCGTCGACGCAGAACACGCGGCGGCCTTGTCCGACGCCTGCCGCCTCGACGTGCTCCTCGCTGGTCAAGGTTCGCAAGTGGTCGATGACGCCCTGTGCGGAGACCGCCGATGAGTGACGGTCAGCGTTGAAGTCGGTGTCAACCAACTCGATGAACTGCACTGGCAAGCAACCGGCTGAGCGCGAATTCCAGGATGGGCAGGATCTCGTGTTCGTTCTCGCGCTGGAGCAGAGTGTTGAGCTCGACCCGCTCGAAGACCTCACGCGCCGCTTCGATCCCATCCAGCACTGCGTTGATGCCAACACGCGTGTGCGCGATCGCTTGAAGCGACTCGTCCGAGAAGTAGTGAAGTGACACCTTCACTTTGTCCAGGGCAGTAGTGGCGAGCCATTCCTGATGCGTCCGTACCAATGCGCCGTTGGTAATGAGCGTGTACGACACGTCAGGGGCGCGGACGGGTAAGCGAGTGAGCACTTCCCGTGCCAGAGGGGAGGACAGCGGCTCACCCCCGGTGAAGTAGACCCGCTTCAGTCCGGCGTCGATCAACGAGCGCATGACGGATGCGTAGTCGTCGGCGATGAGCTCCTGACGGCGCGGCTGGACGTCGCGGTGCAAGTGCGTGTACGGCGGCGGTACGTCACCCTCGTTGTGGCAGAACCAGCACTTGAAGTTGCAGCGGGGCGTAAGAGAGACCCGAAGCTGTCCGCGTAGCAGCGCGAGGTTCCGCAGCGCTGTCCAGTCCACGGCCGACGGGGTGGGCGGTGCTGATGGCAGAGTCATGTCGTGCCCCTCTCGATCGGCGCAGTGACCGACGGCGACAGGGCAGCGCGGTCCCGCTCTTCCACCTGGCCGAGAAAATGGACGGGGTCAGGGGCGAGCCGGAGTCCTGCCCTGCTGATGATCAAGTCGATGCGTGGCCGTAATCGCGTCCCGACGGGAATCGGCGCAGGTGCGGGCACTTCGAACTCGGCCCACGTCTTCTTGCCTCGGGCAGTCGGCGCCCAGCCGTGGTTGGAGGTGAGGAGATCCACCAGAGTCAGGCCCCGGCCGCCCTCGTCGTCCTCGGTGGCGTAGCGGCGCTCCGGAGGTTTGGGGTTGCTGTCGTGGACGACCAGATGGAGGCGGCCCTCGCCAAGGCGGAGACCAACAGCAATGAATCCGCTCGCGTGCACCACGGCGTTGCTGATCAGTTCCGAGGCCACCAGCTTCACCGCATCGCGTTGATCCGCATCCAGCGCCACTCCCCACAACCCGATCTGTATGACAACCCTGTCGCGAGCGAACGCGACGGCGGAGGGGTCTCCGGGTACGAGAAGGCGGGTGCAAGCGGGTGACCATCAGGAGGACTCCTTGGCAGCGGATTGGAGGGCGGCTCCGTCCGCGGCGGGGGACGGGGGACGGAACCGCCGGTCGGAAGGCCACACGGGCGGCACGCCTGTGGATCGCGCCTCCGAGCGGATGACAACCAGTCAACGAGGGTTTGTGGCCCGGGAGTTAGGAAGAACGCCGTCCATCTCCTTGCGTCCGACCAGAAGATTTGACCTTCTCGATACTCGGCTTCTGGCGCCCCGCGTGACCGGAGGGCTACTTTCGGTTGCATGGGGGACAATCCGATCCTGAGGCGACGTATCGAGGAACTCGGCCTGACCCAGGCTGAGCTGGCTCGTCAGATGAACGCCGAGATCGAGAGGCTGACCGGCCGGTTCGGAAGCGTCTCGGAACGTACGGTGCACAATCTGGTGACAGGCAAGACACGATGGCCGCAGTCCAAAATGAGGGTCGCGCTGGGCGCAGTATTCGGGTGTCAGGCCGAAGAGCTCGGCTTCATCCCGCCGAGCTCCAGGCGCCCGCCTCCGCCCTCGGAGGAGCATGTGAGGCGACGGACTTTTCTCACCTCAGCCACTGGCAGCGCTACATCGGTGGCTCTACCGCGTCGTTCGTCTCGGCTCACGATTGGCTCGTCCGATGTGAACCGCATGCGTTGTCTCGTCGACGGGCTCGCTGCCCGGGACGACGCTGATGGCGGCAGTCAGGCCCTGGAGAACTTGGCCCTCAGGGAGTCGCTGTCCATTCAGGATCTTCTCAACAACGGGACGGCATCGCAGCGTGTCCGCTCGGCGTTGTACGGGCTGGCCGCCGACGCCGCGACGACGGCGGCCTGGGCCGCAATCGATACGCAGGCGAAGGGCCGAGCTGGGCGCCATCTGGACCGGGCGCTCGTCCTGGCCGGCTTCTCCGGCGATGCGTCAGTGGCTCTGCGCGCCTGGCACAACATCTCAATGCTGGCTACCCAACGTGGGCGGCACGCGGATGCACTCGCGGCCACAACAGCGGCCAGAGCGACTCGGATCACCAGGATCGACCCCCTCTACGCTTCGCTCTGCCATGCCCGTACCGCGTCGTGCCACGCTCGTACGGGCGATCGGCAGGCTGCGCTTCGAAGCCTCGGCAACGCTGAAGAGGTCCTGGCCCGAGCTGCGTGGGACACCATGCGGCCAGGTTGGATGCGCTTCTACGATGCGGCCGAACTCGACGGTCTGGCGGCCATCGTCCATCTCCGCCTCGGAGAAGGAGACCTGGCGGAGTATCGCGCCCATCGGACTCTGGCCCGTCTGCGGCCCGAACTCGTCCGCAATCGCACGTACTACACCGCACAACTCGCGCTTGCTCAATTGTGCCAGGGCGATCCTGAGGAGGCGGGAGCGACAGCGAACCGAGTGATCGAGCTCGCCGGAGATTCTCCGTCGTCAGCCCGTGTGCGTACGCTCCTCAAAGACTTCCGCGCCGACCTGACGGCCCGGTACGGCGACACGCGCGCGGCTCGGGACTGGCTGGAGAGCACAGCGGAGTATGGAGGAGGGTGGAAGTGTCTCTGAAGCTGCGCCATGTCCATGCTGAAGGTCTCCCCAATGTCCGGGAGTTGCTCGTGGACCTCTACCTGGAGATCTACGGCGACGAGCGGGACAACCCCTTCTATGCACGGGAACGGATCGAGGAGCGCCTCGACATTCACGCATCGTGCGACGAGTGGAAAGCGGTCATCGGATACAACGACGGCGAGATTGTCGGATACGCCTACGCGGCCCGGCTCCCGTCCGGCTCCGGCTGGTGGAATGGCACCACCCCGGCTCTGCCACCCGAATTCTGCGAGGAAAGCGGGAATCGCACGGTGGCGCTCTTTGAGCTGATGGTGCGGAAGCCCTGGCGCAAGACCGGCGCCGCCCAATGCATCCATGATGATCTGTTGGCCGCTCGCGACGAGGAGCGCGCGACCCTGTTAGTCGATACCGCCCACCCCAAGGCGGTGGCTCTGTACGAGTGTTGGGGCTATGAAGCCATCGGGACCAAGCGGCCCTTCACCGACTCGCCGACGTACGCGGTCATGCTCAAACCCCTGCGCTGAAGCGTGGCGCCGCGCCCTCGGTGAATGGTGCGGGCCTCCCGTGCCCACTTCCCAGATGCCGTAGAAGAGACCGGACAGCCCTGTGACCTGGTGCAATGGACAGGTGCGGGGCTCTGACCAGCAGGGCCAGTAGGCGTACCAGGATCGGCTGCACGGCGCTGACCTGCGGGACGCGCGGGTGCCACGGAACCTCCGGCCGGAGCCGACCCATGGGGTCAGGTTCTGGCCTCCGCCACCCTGGCCAAGTGCGGATGCCGTTCCCGCCAGCGTGCGTACACAGGGCTGGCGGCGCAGGTGTCCAGATAGCCGTCCGCGACTCTGCGGTGGATTTCGGCACCGTGTGCGGCGAGGGGGCCGTCGCGGCGCCAGGCCAGGACATGCCGGTACCACAGAGGATGTCCTGCGAGGGGACGGACAGCGACGCCCGGGGCTTCGATGAAGGTGGCCTGGCAGAGGCTGACGGCCAGGCCGGCCCGTACGATCTCGATCAACTGCCGCCCCTCGGCGTCGTACGGGGTGAACGGACGGTGATCCACCTGAGCGCAGACGGACGACCAGTATTCGCGGGTGCGGTCGCCGTCGGGGCGGGGGACTGCCCAGTCCTCGTCCATGAGTTGGGCCAGCGACACCTCCTCCTGTGCCGCCAGCGGGTGGGCCGTTCGGCAGGAGGGCGAAGACGGGCTCGGTGACGATCAGGTTCAGCACCACGCCCTCACGCGGCGGCAGCTCCTGGTCGGGATGGTCGCCGAGCACCGTCGCTTCCAATCGGTCGACCGCGAGGTCGTCGAGCAGAGTCGCGGGGGAGTACTGGCAGCGTGAGGTCACGTCGGCATGAGGCAGCAACTGCTTTACAGCCCGGAGGAGATGGCCGAGCAGTGGGGCGCCGACCGAGCCGATGCGGACTCGATCAGGGGTCGACGTTCGGCGGGCGGCCCGGGCGGTGTCGGCGAGCAGGCCGTCGATGCCCGGCAGGATGGCGCGGGCCCGGCTCAGTACCAGTTCGCCGAAGGGTGTGGGGACGGCGCCGGCGTGCCTCCGGTCGAACAGGGTTCCGCCCAGCATGGCCTCGATACGGCGTAGTTGGGTGCTGAGTCCTGGCTGAGTCATGCACAGCGAGGCGGCGGCGCGAGTGAGGCTGCCCGCCTCGGCGACCGCGCACACCACCCGCAGATGCCGCACCTCCAGATCCATGGCGTGGATGTTATGGAGCGGCGACAGCTTTCGGACAGGGGCCTTCAGCCGCAGTCTTATGTGAAATGTCACACGCCATATATCGAGAGGTACTGATCCGGTGCGACTGTCCCACCCCTTGACGCCGGCGCACAGGGCGCTTCTGCCTGCGCTCCTCGCCGCCATGCTCCTGCTGCTCCTCGGCACGCCGCCCGCGAAGGCGGCCTCAACCGCCCCTTCAGCCTGTGCCCTTCGCGGCACGACCGGCTGGACGGACGAGGGCCACAACACCGACTACTCTGTCTTCCAGCGCCCCATTGGCACCATCAAGGTCGGCATGATCTTCGTGGACTTCCCGGACGCGCCGGCCACCGAGTCCCCGGCCGACGACGCGGCGCAGCTTATGCCGGGCGCCGACTGGCTGTGGAACGCCTCGTACGGCAAGGCGTGGCTCGCCATCACCCAGCAGCAGCGCTGGGTCCGGATGCCGCACAACTCCACCGACTACGGCTTCGCACGCGGTCTCAGCCACGAGACACACGAGGCCTACCTCAAGGATGCCGTGACGGCCGCCGACCGGGATGTGGACTTCTCGCGGTACGACATGGTGTACGTCGTCGCGACGAGGAACGCGTCGGCGATCTCCTTCACCCCCACGTACGTGTACGACCCGGGCACGGCGGGTGTCGTCGCCGACGGCACCAGGATCAAGTGGGCGGTGACCTTCGGTCAGGACATGTGGCACTGGGGGCCGAAGCTGGTCGCCCATGAGACCGCCCACAGCTTCGGGCTGCCGGACCTGTACGCCTTTGACGCGGGCACCGATGCCCACCGGTTCGTCGGAGGCTGGGACGTGATGGGTCTGATCGGGGGGAAGGCGCCGCAGTACTTCGCCTGGGAGTCGTGGAAGCTCGGCTGGATCGACGACGGCCAGGTCTACTGCCAGGCCTCGGTGGGCAGCGGCACGGCGCGTCTCACCGCTGTCGAGTACGGCAGCGGCACCAAGATGGCCGTGGTGCGTACGGGACCGACGACCGCGTACGTCGTCGAATCCCGCAGGGCGGTCCAGGCGGACACGGCGGCCTGCTCGACCGGCGCGCTGGTCTACAAGGTCGACACGTCCGCGCAGACCGGTTACGGACCGATCCGGGTCATGGACGCCAAGCCCGCTGCCACTCCGGCGAGCGGCTGCCGTCCGCTGGACGACGCCCCGTACTGGGCCGGTGAGTCCTTCACGGACTCCGCGGCCCGTGTACGGATCGACGTGCTGAGCGCCGATGGCTACGGAGAAACGGTGCGCGTCACCAAGTGGTAGCCAGGACGAAGCAGTTGTGCCCCGGATCCGTTGTGCGGATCCGGGGCACAGCCGTGTTCAGGCCGCCTCGGGGAAGTGGCAGGCGACCTCCCTCGGCTCGCCGGGTGCGGCGATCCGCAGCAGTGGTGCCTCGGCGCGGCAGATGGCCTGGGCCTTGGGGCAGCGCGGGTGGAAGGTGCAGCCCGGTGGGGGAGAGGCCGGGCTGGGCGGGTCGCCCAGGAGTGTGATGCGCTCACGGGCCCGCTCGGCCGCGGGGTCGGGCAGGGGCACCGCGGAGAGCAGTGCCCGGGTGTAGGGGTGGGCGGGGGCGGCGTACACCCGCTTCTTGTCGCCGATTTCGACGATCCGGCCGAGGTACATGACGGCGACCCGGTCGCAGACCCGCTTGACGACCGAGAGGTCGTGGGCGATGAAGAGGTAGGCCAGGCCGAGCTCCTGCTGGAGGCGTTCCATGAGGTTGACGATCTGGGCTTGTACGGAGACGTCGAGGGCGGAGACGGGCTCGTCGGCGACGACCAGCCGGGGGCTGGTGGCGAGCGAGCGGGCGATGCCGATGCGCTGGGCCTGGCCGCCGGAGAACTCGTGCGGATAGCGGTCGATGTGCTCGGGGATGAGTCCGACCAGGTCCATCAGCTCCGCTGCCCGTTTGCGTGCGTCTGCCGACGAACTCCCTTGCGCCAGAAGGGGGTCGGAGATGATCCGCGCCACGGTCTGGCGCGGATTGAGGGAGGAGTGCGGGTCCTGGAAGACCATCTGGAGTTCGCGGCGCAGTGGCCTCAGTTCGCGCTGGGACAGGTGGCTGATGTCGTGGCCGTCGTAGGTGATCGAGCCGGTGGTGGGTTCCAGGAGCCGTACGATCATGCGCCCGGTGGTGGACTTGCCGCAGCCGGACTCGCCGACCAGGCCCAGCGTCTCCCCGGCGGCCACATCGAAGCTGATGCCGTCGACGGCTCGCACGGGATCCGCACGGCGGCGCTTTCCCGGGAAGGCCATCGTTACGTCCCGCAGGCTGAGGAGCGGCCGCACGCTGAGGAGTGGCTGAGCTGTACTGGTCATGACGCGACGCCTTCGTATGCGGGGAGGTGGCAGGCAGCCGGATGCTCGGCCGGACCGGAGAGCAGGGGCCGTTCGGTCTCGCAGCGCAGCCGCTCGCTCGCCGAGGCGCCCGCCGCCCGGGGGCAGCGGGGCGCGAACGCGCAGCCGGGGCCGGGTGCCAGCAGGGACGGCGGGCTGCCGGGGATGGCTCGCAGCGGTTCGTCGTCGCTGTCGTCGAGCCGGGGCAGGGAGTCGAGCAGCCCACGGGTGTAGGGGTGGGCGGGGGTTGCGAACAGGTCGTCCACCGGGGCCTGTTCGGCCGCGCGCCCGCCGTACATCACCAGCACCTCGTGGGCAACCCGGGCGACCACCCCGAGATCGTGGGTGATCATGACGACGGCGAGTCCGCGCTCCTCCTGCAGCCGGGCGATCAGCTCCAGGATCTGGGCCTGGACCGTCACGTCGAGGGCGGTGGTCGGCTCGTCCGCGATGAGGAGTTCGGGCTCGCAGGCCAGCGCCATGGCGATCATCACGCGCTGGCGCATCCCGCCGGAGAACTGGTGCGGATACTCGCCCGCCCTGCGCTCCGGCTCGGGGATGCCGACCTCGGCGAGCATCTCCACGGCCCGCCTGTGGGCCACCGCACGGCGGGAGCTGAAGTGAACCCGGTGGTGTTCGGCGATCTGCTCGCCGACCGTGTAGTACGGGTGGAGGCTGGAGAGCGGGTCCTGGAAGATCATGGCCATCCGGCGGCCCCGCAGCCGGTTCAACTCCCGTTCCGGGAGCCCCAGCAGCTCCTGGCCTTCGAGGTTGATCGAGCCGGTGACCTCGGCGGCGGTGTGCAGCCCGAGCACCGCCATCGAGGTGACGGACTTGCCCGAACCGGACTCGCCGACGATGCCCAGGGTGCGGCCCTGGTGGACGTCGAAGCTGAGGGAGTCCACGGCCCGCACCGGCCCCCGCTTTGTCGCGAAGGTGACACTCAAGTCCCGTACGGTCAGCAGGGATTGGCTTCCGGTCATCAAAACCTCACCCTCGGGTCGACGACGGCGTACAGCAGGTCGACGGCCAGGTTGGCGACGACGATGAAGGTGGCGGCGAGCAGCGTGACCCCGAGGATGACCGGCTGGTCCCCGCTGGAGAGCGCGCCGTAGAAGAGCCGGCCGATGCCCGGCAGTCCGAAGATGGACTCGGTGATGACGGCGCCCGCGAGGAGCCCGCCCAGGTCCATGCCGAAGATGGTGAGGATCGGCGTCATGCCGGCCCGCAGCCCGTGCTTGACGACGACCGTGCGACGCGGCAGGCCCTTGGCGCGGGCAGTGCGGATGAACGGCTCCGCCATCGTCTCGATCATCGAACTGCGGCTCTGGCGTGCGTACATGGCCGCGTACAGAATGGCGAGTGCCAGCCACGGCAGGAGCAGATTGGTCGCCCAGTCGACGGGGTCGCTGCCGAAGGAGACGTACTGCGGATAGGGGAACAGCCCCGCCACCCGGATCAGCCCGTAGATGAGCATCATCGAGGTGAAGTACACGGGCATCGAGGCGGCGCCGACAGCGCCGATCATCAGGACCCGGTCGAGCAGGGTGTCCTTGCGCAGGGCGGCAGTGACCCCGGCGGTCAGGCCGAGCAGCAGCCACAGCACCGCCGCGCCGAACGCCAGCGAGGCGGAGACCGGCAGCCGGTCCATCAGCAGGCCCCAGACAGACTCGCTGTTCTCGTACGAGTAGCCGAGGCAGGGAAAGCCGCAGCGCAGCGCGTACTGGCCGCTGCCCAGGGTGCGGCCGGTGAAGATGCCGCTGAGGAACTCCCAGAACTGCACCCAGATCGGCTGGTCCAGGCCCATGTGGGCGCGGATCGCCGTCAGGCGTTCGGCGCTGCACGACTTGCCGCAGGCCGCGGCGGCCGGGTCGGAGGGCAGGACGTAGAAGATGGTGAAGGTGACGGCGGCGATCGCGATCAGCACGCCGACCACGCCGAGCAGCCGGCGGCCGAGGTAGCGGGTCATGTGCGGCTTCCCCTCGGGTCGAGGATGTCCCGCAACGCGTCTCCGAGGAGGGTGAAGGCGAGCACGGCGAGGAAGAGGCAGATGCTCGGGATGACGAAGTACATGGGATCCGTGTCGTAGAACGCGACGCTCTCGGCGATCATCTGGCCCCAGGACGGGGTGGGCGGGCGGACGCCGACGCCCAGATAGCTCAGGGCCGCCTCGGTGGCGATCATGCCCGGGATGATCAGGGTGGTGTACGCGATGACGGGCCCGGCAACGCCCGGGAGGATGTCGCGGGTGAGGATCCGCCAGGACCCCGATCCGCCCACCCGCGCGGCGTCGACGTACTCGCGGTGCTTGAGCGAGAGCGTCTGGCCGCGCACCACGCGGGCGATGCCGGGCCAGCCGAACAGCCCGATCACCGCGGTCATCAGCACGATCCGGTTGACGTCCTTGGCCACCGACATCATCGCGATCATGAAGATGAGGGAGGGGAAGGACATGGTCAGGTCCATGATCCGGCTGAGGACCGCGTCGGTGCGGCCGCCGAAGTAGCCGGCCGCGATACCGGCCGCCGTGCCCGCGACCACGACGATCGCGGTCGCGGTGAAGGCGATCAGGAGGGAGACCTGGGCGCCGTGCACGACCCGGGCGAACAGGTCGCGGCCGGTCACGGGTTCGACGCCCAGCCAGTGGTCGGCGGAGATCCCGCCGAGCGGTCCGAGCGGCAGCCCGCCCAGGTAAGGGTCGACGGCGGACTTGTCGAACTCCTCGGGCGACCAGCCGCCCAGTGCGCTCAGCAGGGGCGCGGCGGCGGCCATGACGACGAAGAGCGCGACAATGACGAGGGAGATCTTGACGGAGGTGCGGCGGCGTAGTTCCGCGCGGGCCAGCTGCCAGGGGCCGCTGCCCGCCGGAACCTCCACCGGTGCTGTTGTGAGAGCCATGATCTTTCCGAGCCCTCAGCCCTGGCTCTTGGACGGGTCCTTGAGGCCGACTGTGGCGTAGTCGAGCTGACCGCCGAAGGAGGTCTGTCCGTAGGCGCCGGCGATGTTGCTGCCGAGTACCAGGGGCCAGCGGCGGACCAGGACCGGTACGGCGGGGGCCTTGGCGAGGATCTCGCCGTCCAGCTGCTGCCAGGCGGTGTTGGCCTGTTTGGCGTCGGTCATGGCGGCGATTTCGTCCATCCGCTTCATGGTCGGCTCGTCGCGGAAGAGCGAGTGGTTGCCGGAGTTGCCCTTCTCCTTGATGTAGCGGCCGTCGAAGACGAACGGCAGGAAGGTGGAACCGGACGGGTAGTCGGGACACCAGCCCGTGTACGCGATGTCGGTGCGGTTCTTGGTGTCGCCGATCGTCGCGTAGAACGCCGACGGGTCGACGGTCTCGATGGTGACCTTGATTCCGGCCTTGCCCAGCGACTGCTGGATCGCTTCGGCCCGCCCCTTGTCCCCGGTCGAGACGGTCATCTTCGTCGCGAACCCGTCCGGCTTGCCCGCCGCCTTCAGCAGTTCCTTCGCCTTCTCGACGTCACCGGTCGCGGGGATCTTCAGAGTGTCCGGTTCCTTGCCGTCGAAGAGCGTGGCCGGCATGTAGGCGGTGGACAGGTCGTTGAAGGCGGGGCCGCCCGAGGCGGTGAGCACCGAGTCCCTGTCGAGCGCGTACTGCACGGCCTGACGGACCTTCAGATCATTGAACGGGGCCCGTCCGGTGTGCATTTGGACCATGTCCGTGCAGTTGGTCGACTCGGCGATCAGCCGTTTGCGTACCTCGGCGTTGGGCAGCACCTTGGCCGCGCTCTCCGGCCGCAGCGCACCCCAGGAGACGGCGGAGGCGTCAGCGCCCTGGCTGGCGATCAGGCGGTCGTCGATCTGGTTCGCCTTCAGCCCCATCACCATGACCAGCTTGTCCGGGTACGCCTTGCGCACCTGGTCGGTCGAGGCGTCCCAGTTGGTGTTGCGCACCAGCACGAGCTTCTTTCCGCGCTGGTACGACTCGATCTTGTACGGGCCCGAGGAGAACGGCCGGTTGTCGTACTGAGGCCCCTTGTCCTTGCCCTTGGGCACCGGGGCGAAGGTCGGCATGACGGTGGCGTTGGGGAACTCCGCGAAGGGCTTGCGGAGTTCGAAGACGATCGTGTGGTCGTCGGGCGTCTTGATGGAGGCGAGGTGCTTGCCCTCGGCGGGCCCCTGGTAGCCCTCGGCGCCGGCCAGATAGCGGGCCGCGTAGTCGGCGCCGCCGGGCAGGTCGGGGGAGAAGGACCGCTCCACGTTGTACTTGATGTCCTGCGCGGTGACGGGCGTGCCGTCCTCGTACTTCACTCCCTGCTTGAGGCGGAAGGTCCAGGTCTTGGCGCCGTTGGAGGAGGTGCCGAGGTCGGTCGCGAGGTCCGGGACGAGTTCACCGCCCCCCGTGCCGGGGGCCGCCTTGTAGGTGACCAGGGTGCGGTAGAGCAGCCGGGTCCCGAACTCCATGTCGCTCATCACCCAGTTGCGGGCCGGATCGAGGTGGGTGAAGTCCTGGTTGGACAGGACCGTGAGGGTGCCGCCCTTCTGCGGAGTGCCGCCGACCACGGCGCCCTGGTTGGCGGTCGCCGGGTTCTTGCCGTCGGCACCTTTGCCGCCGGACGGTTGCTTGGAGCCGGAACAGCCGGCTGCGCCGAGTGTGACGGTCGCCGCCAGGGCGGTGGCGACGGCGGTGAGGGTGCGCGTGTTCATCAGTGGTCACTCCGAGAACAGTCGGCCAGCCAAGGGCTGGAATGTGACAGGTAACATAGTAATGTGAAATTGCACTGACAAGGTGCTGGCGAGCCCGTTACTCACCTGTGTCCGAGTGGGCGCGCCACTGAGGGCGCCGGACGCCGTCAAGGAGAGGATGGGCGCCTTGCTGGAGAGGTGAGCGCGAGCGAGTCGTGCGAAGCCCTTGGCATCGGTTATGCAATGTGAAATATTACTGTCGTGCCCAAGAGAAACACCTCGGACGTCATCGTCGTCGGTGCGGGCGTGATCGGCGCGGCCTGCGCCTACTACGCAGCCCGAGCCGGCCTCTCCGTCACCGTGATCGACCGCGGCCCCGTCGCGGGCGGCACCACGGGTGCCGGCGAGGGCAACCTCCTGGTATCCGACAAGGAGCCCGGACCCGAACTCGAACTCGCGCTGCTGTCAACCGGGTTGTGGCAGGAGCTGGCCGAGCTGCTCCCGCCGCAGATCGAGTACGAACCCAAGGGCGGCCTCGTCGTCGCCTCCGGGGAGGCCGGGATGGGCGCCCTGCGTGACTTCGCGGCCGGACAGGACAGGGCCGGTGTGCGGGCGGAGGAAGTCCCGGCGGACCGGTTGAACGACCTGGAGCCACATCTGGCCCCCGGCCTGGCGGGTGGCTTCCACTACCCGCAGGACGCGCAGGTCATGCCTGCCCTGGCGGCCGCGCATCTGCTGCGCGCGGGCGGCGGGCGGGTGCGCCTGAGACTCGGCCATGAGGTCACCGGCCTGCTCACCACGGCGGACGGATCGGTAAGGGGGGTGCGTACGGTGGCCGGCGACGTGCATGCCCCGTACGTGGTCAACGCCGCCGGCACCTGGGGTGGCGAGCTGGCCCGGCTCGCGGGCGTCGAACTTCCCGTGCTGCCCCGCCGCGGTTTCGTTCTCGTCACGGAACCGCTGCCGCGTGTGGTGCGGCACAAGGTGTACTCCGCGGACTACGTCGCCGATGTCGCGAGCGGTTCCGCCGCGCTGCAGACCTCGGCCGTGGTCGAGGGCACCCCGGCGGGCCCGGTCCTGATCGGTGCCAGCCGGGAACGGGTCGGCTTCGACACCACGTTGTCGACCGAGGTGGTGCGGCGCCTGGCGGCGCAGGCCACCGCACTGTTCCCGGTCCTGGCCGGGGTCCGGGCGATGCGGACGTATGCGGGGTTCCGCCCGTATCTGCCCGACCATCTCCCTGCCATCGGCCACGATCCGCGGGTGCCGGGCCTGCTGCACGCCTGCGGTCACGAAGGCGCGGGGATCGGGCTGGCCCCGGCCACCGGGCTGCTCATCGCTCGCTGCCTGGACGGCGGTGAACCACCGCTGGACCTGGGCCCGTTCAATCCCGGCCGCTTCCAAGCCGCAGCTTGACCCCGTCTGCTACGAGAGGAGGCCCGCAGTGGCCCGTACCCCCACCGACCTGGTCGGGGCGAACCCCGGCCCGTCGTTCGAGATCACGATGGACGGCAGTCCGGTCGCCGCCCTGCCCGGGCAGTCCGTCGCCGCAGCCCTGTGGACCGCGGGCATCCTCGCCTGGCGCACCACGCGCAAGGCCGGTCGCCCGCGGGGTGTGTTCTGCGGCATCGGGCAGTGCTACGACTGCCTCGCCACCATCAATGGGGAGCCCAACCGCAGGGCCTGTCTGGTGCCCGCCGCTCCCGGCGACGTGATCACCACCCAGGAGGGACACGGCCATGCCCGCCTCGGCGTCTGAACCGTACGACCTCGCGGTGATCGGAGCGGGACCGGCCGGTCTCGCAGGTGCCGTCACCGCCGCCGAACTCGGCCTGTCCGTCGCCCTGTTGGACGGATCGCCGCAGCACGGCGGACAGTTCTACCGGCATCCGGCGCCCGGCCTGGGGGCGGCGCGGCCCGAGGCACTGCACCACGACTGGGCCGCCTTCGCCGAGCTCCGCCGACGCCTGGAGCAGAGCGACGTCAGTCACCTCTGCGGACACCATGTCTGGGCCGTCACCAAGGAGGACGACGGTGTGTGGGCGGTGCACGCCGTCACCGGGGCCGACGGCACCGCGGAGCGGTCGGTGCGGGTATCGGCCCGTACGGTCCTGTTCGCGACCGGGGCGTTTGAGCGCCAACTGCCCTTTCCCGGCTGGACCTTGCCGGGTGTCGTGGGTGCCGGGGGAGCGCAGGCCATGCTCAAGTCCGGCCTGGTGCTGCCCGGTAGGCGCGTTGTCGTGGCGGGCAGCGGCCCCCTGCTGCTCGCGGTCGCCACCTCGCTGGCCGCCGCGGGCGCACGCGTCCCGGCCGTGGTCGAGGCATCCGGCTATCTGCGGTACGCCCGCCGCCCCCGGGCGCTCGTCACCAACCCGCACAAGCTGGCGGAGGCCGCGGTACACGGCGCCGCTCTGCTGCGGCACCGGGTGCGGGTGCGGCTGCGCAGCGCGGTCACCCAGGTGCACGGCACCGACCGGGTGGAGGCCGTAACCGTCGCCCGGCTCGACCCCGACTGGCGGCCCGTACAGGGGGCGGGCCGGCGGATCGAGTGCGACGCGCTCGCTGTGGGGCACGGCCTTGCCCCTCAGATCGAACTGGCCACCGCACTCGGCTGCGCCACCCGTCCCCTGGCGGACGGGACATCCGCCCTGGCCCTGGACGGCCTTCAGGAAACCTCGGTGCGTGGCCTGTGGGCGGCAGGGGAGACCGGGGGAGTCGGTGGCGTACGGCTCGCCCGCTCGGAAGGGGAACTGGCCGGGCTGGCGGCTGCCGCCAGACTGCACGGGCACCCCGTCCGTGAGGGGCGCGTCCGCGAGCTGCAACGCCGCCGGGACCGTATGCGCGCCTTCGCCGATGCGATGACCGCCGCCCACGCCCCGGCACCGGGCTGGGCGGGCTGGCTGACCGACGACACGGAGGTGTGCCGCTGCGAGGAAGTATCGGCCGGCAGCATCCGCGAAGCCGTCACCGACCTCGGAGCCCGCGACGCGCGCACCGTCAAACTCCTCACCCGGGCCGGTATGGGATGGTGTCAGGGGCGGATGTGCGGGGCGGCCGTAGCGTGCCTCGCGGCCCGTGAGGGTGCCGTCGAGCCACCCGCTGAACGCCGTCCGTTCGCCGTGCCCGTTCCGCTCTCGGCACTCGCCTCGCTCGCCGGACCCGCCGAGATCGGGCCCGACCCGGCTCCGGGCGCCGACCACTGACCCGCGGTCCCCCTTGTGGGCGCCGCACACCAAGCAGTAAAATGTCACACATTATAGAGAGGGCTTAACTCATGACAGGCACCGCCTGGAACAGCACCCGTCCCTGGCGCGGGATCATGGTGGCCACCGCGCTGCCCCTGCGCGACGATCTGTCCGTCGACTACGACGCGTACGCCGAGCACGTCCGCTGGCTGATCGAGAACGGCTGCGACGGTGTCGTGCCGAACGGTTCGCTCGGCGAGTACCAGACCCTCACCGACGAGGAGCGGGCCCGCGTGGTCCGTACCGCCGTCGACGCCGCGGGCGACGGCGCGCGGGTCATGCCCGGTGTCGCCGCCTACGGCAGCGCCGAGGCCCGCCGCTGGGCGGAGCAGGCGGCCGAAGCCGGCTGCGGCTCGGTCCTCCTGCTGCCCCCGAACGCCTACCGGGCCGACGAGCAAGCCGTCCGCGCCCACTACACCGAGGCCGCCGAGGCGGGGGTGCCGGTCGTCGCCTACAACAATCCCATCGACACCAAGGTGGATCTGACGCCCGGGCTGCTGGCCCGTCTGCACCAGGACGGCAGCATCGTCGCCGTCAAGGAATTCACCGGCGATGTACGGCGCGCGTACGAGATCGCCGAACTCGCTCCGGAACTCGACCTGCTGATCGGCGCGGACGACGTGCTGCTCGAACTCGCCCTGGCCGGTGCGGTCGGCTGGATCGCCGGATACCCCAACGCCTTCCCCGCCACCTGCGCCGAGCTGTACAACGCTGCCGTCGCCGGTGACCTGGACACCGCCCTGCCGCTCTACAAGTCCCTGCACTCGCTGCTGCGATGGGATTCGAAGACGGAGTTCGTCCAGTCCATCAAGCTGTCCATGGACATCGTCGGCCGCCGCGGTGGCCCCACCCGCCCGCCGCGCTCCCCTCTCACGGGGGAGGTCGAGGCCGGAGTCCGGGCCGCCACCGAGAAGGCCGTCGCCGACGGTCACCACTGACCGCATCCGCGCTGCTTCGAAAGGATTGATCGTGCGCACGCGACACGTCTTCCACGCCGTCGATTCGCACACCGAGGGCATGCCCACCCGGGTGATCACCGGCGGCGTCGGGGTGATCCCCGGCGCCACCATGGCCGAGCGCAGGCTGCACTTCATCGAGCATCTGGACCATCTCCGGACGCTTCTGATGTACGAGCCGCGTGGCCATGCAGCGATGAGCGGGGCGATCCTCCAGCCGCCGACCCGGCCCGACGCCGACTTCGGGGTCCTCTACATCGAGGTGTCCGGGCTGCTGCCGATGTGCGGGCACGGCACGATCGGCGTCGCCACCGTCCTCGTCGAGACGGGCATGGTGCCGGTGAGCGAACCGGTCACCACGGTGCGGCTCGACACCCCGGCCGGCCTTGTCAGCGTCGACGTATCGGTCGTGGAGGGCGCGGCGAAGTCGGTCACGCTCACCAACGTGCCCTCCTTCTGTGTCGGCCTGGACCGCAAGGTGGACGTCCCCAAGTACGGGACGGTCACCTACGACCTCGCGTTCGGCGGCAACTTCTACGCCTTCGTCGACCTCGACGACCTGGGGCTGCCGTTCGACCGCGCCCGCAAGGACGACCTGCTGGCCGCCGGGCTCGCGGTCATGGACGCGATCAACGCGTCGCCGGACCGGCCCGTCCACCCGGAACAGCCGGAGATCGCCGGGGTCAAGCATGTCTACCTGGCGGCTCCTGGCTCGAACGCCGACCACTCGCGGCACGCGATGGCGATTCACCCGGGCTGGTTCGACCGCTCCCCGTGCGGCACCGGCACCTCGGCACGGATGGCACAGCTGCACGCTCGCGGTGAGTTGCCCCTGGGCCGCGATTTCGTCAACGAGTCCTTCATCGGGACGCGCTTCACCGGCCGCCTCCTCTCCCGGACGGAGGTCGGCGGGCTGCCCGCCGTCGTGCCGGCCATCACTGGCCGCGCCTGGATCACCGGCACCGCCCAGTACTTCCTCGACCCGGACGACCCCTTCCCCGGAGGCTTCCTCCTGTGACCAGCATCGTCTCCCACAACCCGGCCGACCCCACCGACGTACTCGTCAACATCCCGGCTCCCGGCGCGTTCGCGACGGTTGACGTCGTCGAGCGGGCCCGTGCCGCCCAGCCCGGCTGGCTGATCGGCGGCGCGGCCGCCCGTTCGGCGGCCCTCACCGCGGTCGCCGCCGGCATCGAGGCCGCCGCGGACGAGCTGGCCCACCTCGCCGTGCGCGAGGTGGGCAAGCCGCTCGCCGAGGCCAGGGCCGAGGTCGCGCGGACCGTCGCGATCTGGCGGTACTACGCCCAGGCCCCCTACGAACCCACCGGCGCCGTCCACGAACCCGCGGCCGGCCCCGGACTCCTCCTCACCCGCCGGCGCCCGCACGGCGTCGCGGGCCTCATCACCCCCTGGAACTTCCCCTTCGCCATCCCGAGCTGGAAGGCCGCCCCGGCACTCGCCGTGGGCAACGCGGTCGTCCTCAAGCCCGCTCCGGAAGCGACGGCGTGTGCCCAGCGGCTGGCGGAGATCGTCCAACAGAGCCTGACAGCAGGGGTGTTCACCGTGCTGCCCGGCGGGGCGACCGAGGGCAACGCCCTCGTCTCCGCCGCCGACGTCGTCTCCTTCACCGGCTCGACAGCCGTCGGCCAGGCAGTCGCACGTGCCGCCACGGCCCGGGGCATCCCGGTCCAGTCGGAGATGGGCGGCCTGAACGCGGCCCTCGTCCTGCCGGACGCCGACATCGAGCAGGCGGCGGTCCACATCGCCGCCGCGATCGCCGGATACGCAGGCCAGAAGTGCACCGCCACCAGCCGCGTGGTCGCGGTCGGCGCGGCCCTCGACCCCCTGCGCGAGGCACTCTCCGAGGCGCTGCGGACCGTCCCGGTCGGCGACCCCGCCGACCCGTCCACCGTGTGCGGACCACTGATCAACGGACAAGCCCGCGATCAGGTCAGCAGTGCCTGGGAGGGGTCCTCGGTGCTCGCGGGCGGCACCGTGCCCGACGGCCCCGGCTGGTACACGGCCCCGACCCTGGTCGAGAAGGTGTCCCCGGGCCACCGGCTGCTGCGCGAGGAGGTCTTCGGGCCCATCGCGGCCCTGCTGCCCGCCGACGACCTCGCCCATGCGGTACGGATCACCAACTCGGTCCCGTACGGTCTGGTCACCTCGGTCCACACCGCGGACCTGGACACCGCCCTGAACGGACTGGATCAGCTCGACACCGGGATGATCCGGATCAACGCCCCGTCCAACGGCGTCGACTTCCATCTGCCTTTCGGGGGCGCCAAGGCATCCAGCCACGGGCCGCGCGAACAGGGTCACTCGGCCTTGGACTTCTACACCTCCAGCCGTACGTACACCCTGTCACCTGTGAAAACAACGTGACATTGTACGCTGGTGATCCGCTCCGGCATGAAGGGATCACCACCGCTATGGGGCACCTGAAGCAGCGCGACCTCAACGCCACCCGCGAGCGGCTGCGCGACCAGGTCGCCCATGCCCTGCGGGCCGCCCTGATCTCCGGCGAGCTGAGGCCGGGCGAGGTGTACTCGGCGCCGGTTCTCGCCGAGGACTTCGGGATCTCCGCGACGCCCGTGCGCGAGGCGATGCTCGACCTGGCCCGGGAGGGCCTGGTCGAGCCCGTCCGCAACAAGGGGTTCCGGGTCACCGAGGTCAACGAGCGCGATCTCGACCAGTACACCGAGATCCGTGCCCTGATCGAGATCCCTACAGTCGGCCGGATCACCCGGTCCGCGGCTCGTGAGGCACTGGAGGCGCTGCGGCCGGTCGCCGAGGAGATCGTCCGGGCCGCGCGCGAGCACGACCTCATCGGCTATCTGGAGGCCGACCGGCAGTTCCACCTCTCGCTCCTTGCCCTCTCGGGCAATGAGAGGCTCGTCGAAACCGTCGGCGACCTGCGCAAGCGATCCCGCCTGTACGGGCTCACGGCCCTCGACGAGCGCGGCGGGCTGATCCCCTCGGCCGAGGAACACCTGGAACTCCTGGACCTGATGCTCGCCGGCGACGCGAAGGGAGCGGAGAAGCTCATGGCCAGGCACCTGAGCCATGTCCGCTCCCTCTGGGCGAAGAGCGGGACCGCGGCGAAGACCGCCGGGTAGCGGCCCCGGCCGCGTCGGGCCACGGCCGACTCGGGCCGCGCCGCCCTCCATAACGTGGAGTTATGCGGACATGGGGGCTCCCCACCGACAGTCGGCCGCATCATGCTGATCTGTGCAATGTCACACTGCATGCTGCGGCTTGGGCTGTGAAAGGGATCCATGAACCCCGCGTACGCGACCGTCGACCACGTCTTCACCGTCCCCCTGGACCACTCCGCGCCCAGCGGGCCGGGCATCCAGGTCTTCGCCCGTGAGGTCGTCGACCCGGCCCGCGCCGGCGAGCGACTTCCCTGGCTGCTCTACCTGCAGGGCGGACCGGGCGGCAAATCACCGCGTCCGTCGGCCGGTTCACCGAGCTGGCTGGCCCAGGCGCTCAAGACCCACCGGGTGCTCCTGCTGGACCAGCGCGGCACCGGCCGCTCCACCCCGGTCACCGCCCGGTCCGCCGCCCGCTTCACCTCCCCCGCCCAACTCGCCACATATCTCGGCCACTTCCGTGCGGACGCCGTGGTCGCCGACGCGGAACTGATTCGCCATCAGCTCTGCGGTGAACAGCCCTGGGAGACACTCGGCCAGAGCTACGGCGGCTTCATCACCCTCACGTACCTCTCCGAGGCGCCCGAGGGACTGCGGGCCTGCTACGTGACCGGTGGCCTGCCCGGTCTCACCGCCACCGCCGACGATGTATACGCCCGCACCTACCCGCGGGTGCGGGACCGCGTTCTCGACTTCTACGCCCGCTACCCCGACGACGCCCCACGCCTCCGCAAGATCGCCGATCTCCTCGCGGCCACCGAGGTCCGCCTGCCCAATGGAGACCGCCTCACCACCCGCCGCCTGCGCACCCTCGGACTCGCCCTCGGCATGGGCGACGGCTTCGAACGGATCCACTGGCTGCTCGACGAATCCCTGGACGCCGAGGGCGAGCCGAGCGACACCTTCCTCCACCAGGTGATGGCCCTCACCGGCTTCACCGACAATCCGCTGTTCGCCGTGATGCAGGAGACGCTCTACGGTCAGGGCGCGGGTTCGAGCGGCTGGGCCGCCTCGCGGGCGCTCGAGGACCTCCCCGAATTCGCCGAGGACGCGGATCCCCTCCTCCTCACCGGAGAAATGATCTACCCGTGGATGTTCCGCGACATCACGGGTCTGCGCCCCTTCGCGGACGCCGCCGACCTGCTGGCCGAACGCGCCGACTGGCCGCCGCTGTACGACCCCCACCGCCTGGCCGCCAACCAGGTCCCCCTCTCCGCGATCGTCTACCACGACGACATGTATGTGGACGCCGCACTCTCCCTGCGCACCGCGCGCGAGGTCGGCGGCACCCGCGTCTGGATCACCAATGAGTGGGAACACGACGGCGTCACCGCCTCCGGCGGCCGCGTGCTGGCCCGCCTGATGGACCTGGCCGCAGACCGCGCGTAGCCCCTCCTCCGCCCTTCCCCTCCCCTTCCGCCTATCTACCACTGCCTCCGATGGGAGAGACATGTCCACTCTGCCGACCACCCGCCTGCGGCCCCTCGCCGCCGCAATCGCCCTTGCCTCCTGTCTTGCCGCCCCGACCACGGCGACCGCTGCCGCCGAGCCCAATTCGCCTGCTCCGGCCGCTGATTGTGCTCTTGTCGGCAAGACCGGCTGGACCGACGAAGGCCACAACACCGACGCGAACCAGTTCCAGCCCTCCAGAGGCGTCCGCCGCGTCCTCACCCTGTTCGTCGACTTCCCCGACGCTCAGGCCACGGACTCCACCGATGCGTACGCCACCCAACTCGCCCCGGCCGCCGACTGGATGAGCCGAGCCAGCTACGGCCGCTCCCAGCTCGCCATCAGCTCGTTGCACCGCTGGATCCGGATGCCCGCGGACTCCACCTCGTACGGGTTCGCGCGCGGCCTCACCTTCGAGACCCACGAGAAGTACGTACGCGACGCGATCACCGCGGCCGACCCCTACGCGGACCTCTCCCAGTACGACATGGTCTATGTCGTCCCCACGAAGGCAGCGGCCGCGATCTCCTTCTCCCCGACCTACCTCTTCGACCCGAACACGTCCGGTGTCACCGCCGACGGCACCCGTCTCAAGTGGGCGGTCACCTTCGGACAGGACATGTGGCGCTGGGGATACAAGGTCGCCGCCCACGAGACCGGTCACACCTTCGGCCTCCCGGACCTGTATTCGTTCACCGCCCCCACCCACCAGTACGCCGGCGGCTGGGACGTCATGGGCAATATCGCGGGACCCGCCCCGCAGTACCTCGGCTGGCACTCGTGGAAGCTCGGCTGGACCCGCGACAGCCAGGTCGCCTGCCTGCCCGGACCCGGACGCCGCACGGTACGGCTGACCCCGGTGGAGCGCCCCGGCGGGACCAAGATCGCCGTACTGCGCACAGGCGAGACCACGGCGTATGTCGCGGAGTCCCGCCGCGCCGAGGGCAATGACGCGGCCGCCTGTTCCACCGGCGTGCTCATCTACAAGGTCGATTCCGCCGCCCAGACCGGCGAGGGACCGGTGAGGATCATGAACGCCAACCCGACCGCCACCCCGCCCACTGGTTGCACCCAGTTGGACCTGGCCGCCTACGCGCCTGGCCAGACCTTCACCGACCCGGACACCGGAGTTCGGATCGATGTCCTCGCGGACGGCTGGGCAGGGGATGTGGTGCGGCTAAGCAAGTCGTGAAGGCCCATGGCCTGCTGATCCCGCGTGATGTTCCGGCAGGGTGAAGTTCACCCTGCCGGAAACGTTGCCCTCTCAAGGTCCCCGACAGGACCACGTTCTGACGACTCATCAGTTTTTTTGCTGTTTGCAACCCTCTTTCACTGCCATGTGAACTGTGAAATTGTACGGTCACACTTTCCGTGGGCATGACAGCTGCGGGAGGGCTCAACTTCCGCTGCCATCACGGTCCGCACCCCCCACCGCCGTGCCCCACGCACGGCTGCCGACCGGCCTGGAGGCCATCGCTATGCGCCAACCCCCCACTCTCAGGAAACTCGCCCAACTGCTGATACCCACCGTGGCCGCCGCCGGCCTGGGGCTCACCATGCTCGCGCCCCATGGCGCGGCGGCCCCGGCCGGCTCCGGGGCACCCAAGCCCGCACCGAGGTCGGCCCCCGCCCCACAGCCCGCCTCATCCACCGTGCTTGCCGCCGATCTCGCACCCGGACACGCCGCCGACCCCGCGCGATCGGCGACGAAGACCTCGAACCCCGCGCAACGTCCTCCGCTCCCCGCGGCCCAGAACGCCGCAGAGCGCAAGCAGGCCCGCTCTACGGCGAAGGCCGCGGCGGACTGCAACGTCAGCGACTTCACCTCGAAGACGGGCGCTGCCCTGGTCGAGCAGATCAAGCAGTCGGAAACCACCTGCATCAACACGCTGTTCAGCGTGACCGGTGAGGACTCCAAGGCCCTCTTCCGCGAGGAACAGATGGTCACGGTGGCGAACGCACTCAAGGATGTCGCGGCCAACTACCCGGGGGACAACAGCACTTTCGCAACCCAGGTGGTGCTGTACCTGCGCGCCGGCTACTACATCCAGTACAACCAGCCGGAGAACGTCGGCGAATACGGCCCGACGCTGAAGAGCGGCATTCAGGGCGCCCTGGACGCCTTCTTCGGCTCGTCCCACGCCTTCGACGTCACCGAGGCCAACGGAGAAACCCTGGCCGAGACGGTCACGCTGATCGACAGCTCCGGCGAGAACACCCGCCACCTCGACGTGGTCAAGCGTCTGCAGAAGGACTACAACTCGTCGTACGACCAGTTCTACGGGATGCTCTCGGCGGTCAACAACACCTACACCGTGCTCTTCCGCGGCCACCAGCTGCCGGAGTTCGTGGAAGCCGTGAAGGCGGACCCGAGCGTTCTCACCGGACTGCGTGACTTCGCCGTCGCGCACGATGATCTGCTCGGCACCGACAAGTCCTACCTGACCGGCAACGCCGGACGCGAACTCGGCCGCTTCCTGCGGCACGCCGACCTCAAGGACACCGTCAAGCCGTTGGTCAAGGAGCTGCTCGGCCGCAGCGAGATCACCGGACGCACCGCCCCGCTCTGGGTCGGCCTTGCCGAGATGACGGACGAGTACGACAAGGAGAACTGCGCCGAGTACGACACCTGTGACCTGCAGAACCGCGTGCGCAACGCCGTGCTGACGGTCAAGCACGAATGCGGTCCGAGCGTGAAGATCCTCGCACAGGAGCTGACCGCGTCCGAACTGTCGGCCACATGCGACAGCGTCCTCAAGCAGGACCCGGTCTTCCACAACATCGTCAAGGACAACGGTCCGGTCAAGGACGACAACAACACCAGCATCGAGATCGTCGCCTTCAACTCCAGTACCGACTACAAGACGTACGCCGGTGTCGTCTTCGGCATCGACACCAACAACGGCGGCATGTACTTGGAGGGCGACCCGGCCGCCGAGGACAACCAGCCGCGCTTCATCGCCTACGAGCAGCCGGCCCAGGACAGCGCCTTCCAGATCTGGAACCTCAACCACGAGTACACCCACTACCTCGACGGCCGCTACGACATGTACGGCGACTTCGCAGCCGGGCAGACCACCCCGACCGTGATGTGGATCGAGGGTTTCGCCGAGTACGTCTCCTACTCGTACCGCGGCATCACCTACGACCGGGCGATCGAGGAGGCGGGCAAGAACAGCTACAAGCTCAGCCAGCTCTTCGGGACCACCTACGACAACGCCGACACCACGCGTATCTACCAGTGGGGCTATCTGGGCGTCCGTTACATGCTCCAGTCGCACCCCGAGGACGTGGCCACCCTGCTCGGCCACTACCGCGCAGGCGAGTACGACGCGGCCTACAGCCTGCTCCGCGACACCATCGGCACCACGTACGACGCCGATTTCGCCGACTGGCTGAGCAAGTGCGCCGGCGGCGACTGCGGCCAACTGCCGGCCCGGAGCGGTCAGTGACCGGGACCTCGGTCACCGGCAAGAACTGAGCCGTCCCCGAGGAAGTCACACGGGTGCCGCCGCACCCCCGACTGCCGGTGCTCCTGCCGGTCAGTTGGGGCGTGCGGCGGCATTCCCTGGTCATATGTCGCGGAAGAGACCAGCCAGCCCGATGACCTGCCACTCGTCTCTGCCTTCCCGTAGGAGGTGGTGCCCATGGTGGTGGTGACGTCGATGGCGCCAAGGGCCGAGCTTGGCAAAAGTGAGGACGCCGCCGTGCCAGCGGGGTCGGCGAGGGAGAGGGAGGCGACGTAGTAGCCGGAGTCCGTCACGATCAGGATCCGCGTCCGTAGGGGTGGAACAAAGGCCGGTCGTCGCTGGTGGGAGCGTCGGGGCGGAGCCAGTTACTGACGTCCACGGCCAGTACGATCCGCCCGTCGGCAGCGGTAGGTCTGCCAGAGCACGCCGCAGACGCGTCGGTTCAATCCAGCCCCGGTCCAGTGCCGGGCACAAGGCGCCGTGCCCGCGCCGGTGCTCGATCGTCAGCGACAGCTCGACCAGGGTGTTCACCGGCGCGTCCGCATACAGCGCGGAGTCGGTGAGCCCGAAGAGCGCGTCGGCGCGAGCGTAGAGGCTCTCGTACATGAGCAGCGGCCGTTCTCTTGCACTTCGTGACTCGACATCTCGAAGCGTGGAGAACGGCCGCGTCACATGCTGCCGGATCGCGGGGATCTCAGCAGGTCGAGTGACCAGCGACGTTGAACGTCAAGCCAGGTACCCGTTGTTGTACCGAGAGGTTCGCCCTCCGGCGGCACGTACGTCCGTTACATCGTCGACAGTGGCGGGCGAAGTACACGTCAGGCAGCAGTGGACAACTCGTGCAGGACGTCGCCAAGTTGTTCGAGCAGCCGCTCGGCTTGAGCGTCGGACATCCCGTCTGCGCGTCTGCTCAACACGAGCTCCCAGGCGCCATCGGGCTGCGGCACAGCCTCGATCAGCAACTCGAAACCGGTATGAGGGGGACGGATGCGCAGCGCTTCCGCGGTCACCCCTTCGCCGAGGCGCACCCGCGGGGGCTGGCGTTGCAAGATCACCCAGACCTGGAACCAGGGGTGCCGGTCCCGCTTGGGCTGCAAGGACCGCACCAGCTCGTCGAACGGCGTGCGGGCGTGCTGGAACCCCGACGCAACGGTCCGGGCACAGGTGGCCAGGAGCTCCGTGGCATCCCGTGCGGGCACGGACGTCAGCGGAATCGACAGGGAGTTGACGAAACAGCCGACTATCGATTCCAACTCGGGATTGTGTCGTCCGGTCGACACGGTGCCCAGGCACAGGTCCTCCACGCCGAACACCTGAGACAAGGACCTGCCGGCCGCGGCCAGCAGTGCGGCCACCGGTGGGCCGCCGAACGTGTCTGCGGTGCTTGTCAGTTGGGCGACCACCTCGGGGGACACCGGCAGGACGGATTCGATGCGGCGGGCCTGTGTGCCCTCGGAGGGGCGCGGCAGGAAGGGTCGCGGCGCATCCTTGAGCGCCTCCTGCCAGTACGGCAGATCGTGCTCGAGCCAGGAGCCGAGCCGGTCCCGCTCCCACCTGCTGTACCCGGCGTAGGTGACGTGTGGTGGCTCGGCCAGTGATACGTCCGGTTCCATGGCAGCGGCGAGGTCTTCCATGTACAGGGTTTCCGACCAGCCGTCGAAGGCCAGGTGGTGCACGCGCATGCAGAACAGATGTGTCTGCTCGTCTATGCGGCACAGCCGAAGTCGCAGCGACGGCTCCTTCTCCAGATCCGTGGGTCCGCCCCACCAATCCGCGCAGATCTCTTCGGCGAGCTCTCGCAGATCGTCCCCGTCCGTGTGGTGCGGGGCGCTCGTGTGTTCCAGGGCCACGGTGGCGTCGTCCGTCGGCAGGACGCGCTGTACCGTTTCGGCGCCTTCGTAGGGATACACGGTCCGCAGTACTGGATGCCGCGCGACCACCTGGCTCAGGGCCGCCTCGAACCGCTGGGTGTCCAAGGGGCCCTTCAGGGCGTAAGCGAGCACGATCATGTTGTCGGCGTCGCCGGGGGTGAACTCTTCGGACAGCCAGAACCGTTCCTGGGCCCGCGACAGAGGCGCGTCGCCGTGGCCGGCGTCCAGCGATCCAGGGCCGACATCAGCCGACTGCTCCCGATCGCCGCTCAAAGTCAGAAGCTTGTCGAGGGTCCGCTGCCGGTACACGTCGGCCGCCGTGATGTGAGCTCCCGTGCGGAAGGTTATCCGGGAGGCGAGTCGCACCGCGTCCAGGGAGGTGAGCCCGGCGTGGAAGAGATCCTCGTGAGGTGTGGTGCCCGGGCAGCCGAGAAGTTGTCCGACCTCGGCGAGCAACTGGTCGGCGACCGAGTCGGAAGACGTGTCCGTGACGCCGGCAGCGGAGGCAGGTGCCGGAGCGGCATCCTGCTCGACCAGGACGCGAACTGCCGCGTAGTCGGCTTTGCCTGTGGCAGTCAGTGGCAGTTGCCGCAGGTACAGGAGCCGGGTAGGCACCATGGCGCCGAGCAGCGTACGGGCCGCGAATTCGCGTAGTTCGCGCGGGTCCAGGGGCGCGTCGTCGAGCGTGGTGTAGGCACAGGCCAGCTCGGGCCGCCCGGGCGTGGTCTCTATGCGCAGCACACAACACGTGGCGACGTTGGAGTGTGCTTCCAACGCCTTTTCGACTTCTCCGGGGGCGATGCGCACGCCGCGGATCTTGAACTCACGGTCGGCGCGGCCCCGGTAGCGGTAGTTGCCGTCCTCGTCCAGGACCGCCAGGTCTCCCGTGCGGTAGTGGCGGACACCGTCCAGGTCGAAGAAGGCGCGCGCCGTGGCTTCGGGGTCCGCTAGGTAGCGCAGGGCGAGGCCGTCGCCCGAGATGGCGATCTCCCCGATGTCGCCGGGCTTCGTGCGGTCTCCGGAGGCGTTCACCAGGGCCACGCCGGTTCGGGGCACCGGCCGGCCGATGGGGACTTCGGTGGCCGTCTCGACGACGTCCTGGGCGCGCACGACGTGCGTGGTGGCGAAGATGGTGCTTTCCGCGGGCCCGTAACCGTTCACGATGTGCAGGTTGGGAAGGGCCGTCAGGACCCGGCGGACATGCGCCGGCGAGACACGCTCGCCACCGACGAGCAGCAACCGGATGCCGTGGAAGACCTCTACGTCCTCCTCGGTCAGTACGTTGAACAGCGAGCTGGTCAGCCACAGGCTGTTCACCCCGCTCCGCACAGCTTCACGCAGTGTGGCCGCGTCCAGGGCGGGATGACCTCGGTCGAGCAGGACGCTGCAGCCGCCGTTCAGCAACGGGGCCCACAACTCCAGGGACAGGCCGTCCCAGGGCAGGGGCGCCGACTGCAGGAAGACGCTGTCGGCGTCCAGGGGAATGGACGGGCAGTCGACCAGGGTGCGGATGGTGCCGCGGTGCGGTGACATCACGCCTTTGGGCTGCCCGGTCGAGCCGGAGGTGAAGAAGACGCACGCTGCTTCGGTGCCGTCCTCGAGGGGCTTCAGCGAGACGGGCTCGGCCGCGCCGGCCGCGAAGCGTGCGAAGTTGTCCTCCGACACCACCAAGGACGCCCCGGAACGCTGGATGATCGAGTCGGTGCGAGCCGTGGGCCAGGCGGTGTCGACGGCGATGTAGGTCGCCCCCGCCTCGAGGACGGCCAGGAGCGCCACGACCAGCTCCGGCGAGCGTTCCATGCGTACGGGGACACAGTCTCCGTGCCGCACTCCCGCGGCGTGGAGCCCCTCTGCCATGGTGGCGGCCCGCTGCCGTAGTTCCGCATAGGTGAACGCACGGTCACCCTGGCGGAGGGCGATCGCTTCGGGCGTGCGCTCGGCGTGGTGAGCGATGACGCGTTCGATGCGTTCACCACGTGCATAGGGGCTGTGCATGTCCATGGATCATCGGTCTTTCAGCTAGTGCCGTGGCTGGGAAGGTTTGCCAGGTCGCGGCGTCCGGTGCGGTACGTCGCAAGGCGGAGGGCCGCAGCTCGTACGGAATTGCTCGCGCGGTCCGACAACGCGGCGAGGCGCCGTGCCGGGCGCCGCGACCCGGGTGAACGTCTCCGGTCATGGCACTAGGGCCTTGCTGCGACGGTCCGTCACACTCGCGTGTCGTCGAAGGAGGTGCGGCGCGACGCGATGAGGATGGTGCCCGCCTCCTCGATCAGGTCGAAGAAGTCGCTGAAGGGTCAGGTCGGCGCGTGAACCGTCATGGAGGATCCCGGTGAACCGTCCTCGACCGCCACCTGCCGGTCTGAGTGGAACGGCGCTTCGACGACGTGCTGGCCCTTCACGATGACGCGGCGGGCGGCGTAGAACTCGCGGAATTCGGCGATTCCCTCGATCACGGGGTGGCCCGGACGCTTGTAGCGGATCGAGGGGTGGAACAGGTCGAACATCGCTGGGTCCTGACGGTCGACGCACGTGTAGTAGCGGCGGATCAGTCCCTCTGCCGTGTTGTTGGGGGCCGTCATATCGGGATGTCTCCGTCCTTGGTTCCGCCGATGGGCCAGCCCGGTCGGTCGGGCGGCTGTGGCAGAAGGTGGCGCGGTACTCCAGCGCGGCGTGCCAAAACATACATGGCCCCCGCACATGCATCCGGAAGGCTAGCAGGGATCGCCGTTCAGTTCGAAGGAGTTGTTCTTCGCATTGGGTTGTGTTTGCCCGAGGTTGGTAGAGACCGTATCTCCGCTGGTGGCAGGTCGGTTAGGTGCCGGATCGGAACGAAGGCAACGGGGTTGCGTTGGTAACGCAGCCCCCCGGGACCGCTGTTCCCCCTCTGCTCCCGCAGTCGCCACAGCGGACCCTGCTCTTCCGCTTCCGGAGGCCCGGATCGCCGCGGACCGCGGGATCCTGCCGGCCGTGCTGCACCACGCGACATATTCGATGGTTGGTCGATGCATGTTGTGGCAGGATCTGCACGTCGCCCGCCGCGGGTGTGATGCCGAACGCCCGCTGCGCTCCGTACAGTTCACGGACTCGCGTGCGCCGAGCATGCTCAGGACTTCCGATCGGCTTCGGCATTTGGAGGAGTGATGGCGCAGTGAACTCGACGGCGCCCCGCTTGCATTGGGCCTGCCCTACGACCCCTTCCGCCCGGCCGGGTTGTCGGGGTACGGCGGCCCGTACGCCCTCGACGGCCGTACGGCTGGGCTGGTCACCGAGGCGGCAGCGGGCTTGGGTGCCACGCTGTACGTGATCTGGGCGGCACGCTGTTCACGGCGCTCGACCATCAGGACCTGCCGCTGAGCGAGGTGGCCGGGCTGCCGCTAAAGGCCCCCCGGCGCCGCACTCTTCCTCACGGTGCCGTCACGGTGTTGACCGTCACAGCCGCCCGCCCTGGAACCGCACGGTCCGCCGTCAGAGGCGCCGCCGTGCACGCGTCGGCTCGCAACGAGCTGTATGTAGTCGTGAATCCCGGTCCGGAGAAGGCGAAGCTCACCTTTGAATACTCGACGGGCCTGTTTGGGCGCGACTATTGAGACTTGGGAGTCCGATTTCGGCCAGAACTTGTCGCGGCTGGAGGCCGGACCGGTGGTCCTCATCACATCGCGCGTTGGAAACTGACGAGCCGTCACCAAACCTCGTTGTTATGGTGTTTCCGTCCGTTTCGACTCTATAGGACCTGAAAATTAGGGTAGTCAGAGATAATTCGAAGGGATACACTCGATGGATCTTGGGCGGCCCCCTGGGTAATTCTGAATGACTGGAGGGTGCCACGCGCTTCAGGGGGAGTGTAGGTTTGCGCAGTCGTCGTTCTGCCCGGCTATTCACACGGCCGAGGGTCATGCCGAGTGTGACATCAACGATTAACGCGACACGGGGATTGGTCGGCGCTCGTCGCCGATAGCTTTTCTTGTACGACGGGGGAGTAGGAATCAGTGCAGCCTGCGGGAAATCTTGCCAAACCGGTAAGTATGTCCGAATCCGGTCTTCATGGAGAACTTGGGGGAGTTGCGGGTAGAGGGGGAGGTCTGGCCCAGATGCGCCTGGCAATTGTCGGCGGCGGCCCGTACTGCACCTACGCAATGGAGCGCCTTGCCGCTTCCGTGGCCTCTCATGACGGTTCCGTCAAGCTCGACATCCACGTCTTCGACCGCACCGGTCATTTCGGTGCTGGTGGGGTGCACAGCGACGCGCAGGCTCCCACGAGCTTCCTCAACCGCATCGCCAAGCATGTGTCTTTCGGTGCGGACGAGAGCGTCGAAGACGCAGGTCCGCTGCTTCCCGCGGAGCTTCGCCCCAACTTGTACGACTGGTGCAGGCGAAAGTTCGACGACACCGGGGATCCCCGCTTCGACATAGATCCGGACAGTTGGCCCAAGCGCTACCTGCACGGCCTCGCGCTGCGTGAGCACTTTTCCGAGTATGTGGAAATTCTGCGCTCCCAGCCCTCGGTCACGGTGACCCTGCACCATAGCGAGGTCACCGACATCGAGGACCTCGCCGAAAAGGGAGAAGAGGGCCCGCTTCTCATCACGTCGGCCCCCGTGGATGACGAACAGAACGGTGCCGTGACGCGGACGGCCGTCGATCAAGTCCTCCTCCTGACCGGTCACTCCTACAACGATCCCATGCGCTCGGAGCGCACCCGCCGGTGGGCCGAGTCCGCCGCACGTGTACCGGGTTCCCTGTTCGTGCCCAGCGCCTATCCGCTGCGTGAGCAACTCACTCCGGCGAATGCGGGCCCCGGCCAGGTGGTCGGTTGCGCCGGAACGATGCTCACGGGTATCGACGTTATCCTGCACCTCACGGAGGGCCGCGGCGGCCGCTTTCAGCGGGCCGCTACTGGTGAACTGCGCTACGTGCCTTCCGGGCAGGAGCCGAGTTCCATCGTCGCCTTCAGCGAATCCGGTCTGTTCGCCTTCGCCCGGCCCCACGAGTCCGGTCCGTCCGGTGCGAAGAAGAATAAGCGGAAAGGAATATTCCTCACCTTAGAAGCCATTGACCGGCTGCGCGAGAACTTCGGGAGCGACCCGGTCAGGGTGAGCCGATCGGTATCGCGCCAAATCGACTACGAGCGACACCTGTTCCCGCTCATCGTCGCCGAAATGTGGTTGCTGTACTACGAGACCCTGTTCGGCGCCGACTTCGGCGGGCACCTCGCGGAAGCCACGGCCGTCGCCCGGCAGGACTTCCTCGACCGGACCGCGGAGACCGCATCGACCGAGGAATCAGTCCGCATGCTGACGGCGCCGATCGAGCGCGTCGTCGCGGAGGCCGTCGACGCCCTGGAGTCACTCCTCCTCGGCCGTTCCCCGTACGCCTCGCTCCGCGCCGAGGTGCGGCCCTGGTGCTTCGACACCCTGCTGTGGCGCTACGTGGACGTGGTTCTCGGAGAGAGCGCCAGGGAGCGGCTGGAAGCCGCGCTCGACGACCCGGCCGAGGTGGCCTCGATCGTCGCCGGCCTGGAATCGCCGAGCCGGCACGCTGTCCTTCCCTCCGGCAACCTGTTCTCCTGGGAACGCACCCTCGACCCCATCGCGCCGAGTGATCAGACGTCGCCCGAGCAGTACCGCAAGGCGATGGTCGAGTTCATGACGGTCGATCACATCTGGGCGCGGCAGGGCATCTTCACCAGCCCCGCCAAGACCGCGGCGGACGGCGTCTGGCGCGGTCTTCGCCCCGCCGTCGTGCACGCCGTCAACTTCGGCGGCCTGCACGCCGATGCGCACCGCACCTTCCTCGGCAGCTGGCTGCGCCAGCACAACCGACTGGCGTACGGACCGGTGCCGGAGGTCATGGAGCGGATCCAGGCGCTCATCGAGCACGGAATCCTGGACGTGTCCCCGGGACCGCGGGCCCAGGTGGACACGGACGGCGACACCCTCGTCGTCAGAGGCCCGCGCACCGGCGCCGTCCGCCCGATCGACGTCCTGGTCGACGGCCGGGTCCCCTCCTTCGACGCCTCGGCCGACATCGCGCCGCTCTACCCGAACCTGCTGCGCCGCGGTCTCGTACGCGTCTGGCGCAACCCGCACACCGGCGGCGGCGAAGCCTTCGAACCGGGCGGCCTCGACCTCACCGAGGACTTCCGGGTGATCCGCCCGGACGGTTCAGTCGACGACCGGATCTCCGTGCTCGGCCCCGCCATCGAGGGGCAGCGGTTCTTCCAGGGCGGCGCGATGAAGCCCGACGCGAACCACCACGCCATGCGAAACGTCCTCTGCTGGCTGCGCACCTTCTGGAAGCAGACCACAGCAGCCTGACGTGGCCCACGCGCCGGACCTTCGCCCGTATCCGACCTCTCAAGAGACGCCACTCGTCATGGACACCCAGAATGCCTACTCCCGGGCCGACAATGTGGCCGGAGTTCACCACCCCATCGGACAGCACGCGCAGCACCACCCCGACGCGCTCGCCGTGCACGAGGCGACCACCGGACATCGCCTCACCTACCGCGACCTGTGGAACCTGGCCGGTTCCGTCGCCGCGCGGCTGACCGCCGCGGGCGTCGGCCCCGGCGACGCCTGCGGGATCGCCCTGGACCGCAGTGCGGACCTCGTGGTGGCCATGCTCGCCGTGGCCCGCGCGGGAGCACGCTACGTACCACTGGACAACGGCGCGCCGGCGCGCCGCTCCGCCGCACAGCTGACCGACACCGCGGCGCGCGCCATCATCGGCGCACCCGGCGACGTCGCCCGTGTGCAGGCGCTGGCTCCGGGACTGCCCGTGATCGAGGTGGTCCGTGAGTGCGCGGGCGACCCCCTGGGCACGAGTCACGCGAGCGGTCTTGACGACGCGCTGTACGTGAACTTCACCTCCGGAACGAGCGGCCTGCCCAAGGCCGTCGTCGTGCCCCACCGTGCGGTGCGCCGCCTCGTCGACGACCCGACGTACTGCACCCTCGGGCCGGGCACCCGCGTGGGCAACGCCGCCAACCCGAGTTTCGACGCCACCACGTTCGAGATCTGGGCGACCCTGTCCGCCCGAGCCACCGTCGTGGTCCTGCCGCCCGTGGTCGCCGCCGGCCTCGACGGCTGGCTGGAACTGCTGCGCACCGAGCGGGTCGACGCACTGTTCCTGACCACGGCGCTGTTCCACATGATCGCCCATGAGCGTCCGGCCGCCCTGGGCGTCCTGGACACCCTGCTCGTGGGCGGCGAAGCCCTCACGCCCGAGGCCGCGAGCCGCGTGCTCGCGGCCGGACCGCCGAAGCGTCTGGTCAACGTGTACGGACCGACGGAGGCCACCACCTTCGCCACGTACTACGACCTCACGCCCGAGCGCCTCGACCACACGGACCGGGTGCCGATCGGCCACGCCATCCAGCACACCACGCTCCACGTGCTCGGACCCGACCTGCTCCCCGTCCCGGACGGAGAGCGCGGCGAACTGTGCATCGGCGGACCGGGCGTCGCGCTCGGATATGAAGGCCGCCCCGACCTCACGGCCGAACGGTTCGTCACCGTTCCCGGTTCCGAGGACCTGGGCACGCTGTACCGCACGGGCGACGTGGTGAGCAGGGGCCGGGACGGCCGACTGGAGATTTTCGGGCGCCTCGACCGGCAGGTGAAGGTGCGGGGCTTCCGCGTCGAGCTGGAGGAGATCGAGCGGGCAGCCGTCGCCACGGGACTCGTCGAGACCGCGGTGGTCGAGAAGATCGCCGAAGGGGCCTCGGCCGCGCTCGTCGGCTTCGTGGTGCCGGCGGGCCACGACGGCCTCGAACACGCCGCTGTCGTAGGCAAGTTGCAGGCCGCTCTCGCCGAGGTGCTGCCCGACTACATGCTTCCGGCCCGGTGGAGCGTTCTGGACCGGCTGCCGCTCGGCTCCACCGGCAAGGTGGACCGTGCCGCACTGCTGGCGGCCGGTGCCGAGGCGGGAACGCCGCAGCCGGCACCCGCCGGTTCCGCCGATGACGGACTCCCCGAGGCGGACACCGTGCCCCGCGACGTCCTGCGCCTGTGGTGCGAGGTCCTCGACGTGCCCGACGCCCGCGTCGACGACAACTTCATCGCGTCCGGTGGCAACTCCATCCTCGCGATCCAGCTGTCGTCGCGCATCAGCGAGGCCGCGTCGGTCGACCTCGGCCCTGCGGACGTCCTGCTGGCGGCCGACTTGACCGAACTGATCGACGTGGTGCGGCGCTCGATGTCCGGTCGCGGCTGACGGATGGGGACGAAAATGACTGATCAGAACAACCCGGTCCTCGGCCGACGCGGCGCGGCCGAGGCGCCCCTTTCCGCGGTGCAGCAGAGCCTGTGGTTCATCGAGCAGGCTCATCCCGGCACTGCCGCCTACAACGTGCCACTGCTGCTCCGCTGGAGCGAAACGGTGGACCTGCCCGCCCTGCGCCGGGCCTTACAACACCTGACAACTCGTCATGAGGCGCTGCGCACCACGTACTCGTCGCACGACGGCCGGCCCGTGCAGGTCGTGGGCCCGCCCCGTGCCGTCGACGTCACGGTGAGTGCGCTCGACGCGCGGCCGGGTCCGGACGAGCTTGACGCCGTTGCACGGGTCCCCTTCGACCTGGAGAGCGGACCCCTGCTGCGGTGCCACCTGTGGCAGGGGGCGCCCGAGGGCGACACCCTGCTGCTGACGGCGCATCACATCGCCTTCGACGGCTGGTCCCTGGCGACGTTCTTCGACGACCTGCGCGAGGCGTACGACGCGGCCCCCTCCCGGGGCCTCGTCGCGTCCGGCGAACCGGCGCTCCAGTACGCCGACTTCGCCGCGTGGGAGAGTGAGTCCTGGCAGCAGCGCGACGTGGAGGGCCGGGCCGCGCGACGGGCCGACGAGCTGGCCGAGGCGGCCGACTCGCCGCTGTTCCCCGGCCGAGGCGCGCACACCGACGACGTCCGCACGGGCGGTCATCTGACGTTCTCCGTGCCCGCGGACCTGTGGGAGGAGACCGGCCTGGTGGCCACCCGGCTGCGGGCCACGCCCTTCGTCGTGCTCTTCGCCGCTTTCCAGGAGGTGCTGCGCCGCTGGTCGGGGGCGGCGGACTTCGTCGTCGGCACCGTCATGGCGAACCGCCCGAAGCCCGTCCTGGAGGGCGTGGTCGGCTGCTTCGTCAACATGGTTCCGCTCCGGTGCAGTCCTGCACCCGACATCACGTTCGAAGAGCTGTGCCTGCGGTCGCGTACGGAGTCCTTCCGGTCCCTGGCCCACCAGGACATCCCCTTCGACCGGCTCACGGCACTGACCGCCGCCAAGCGGGGATCCGGCCGGGGCCCGCTGGTGGAGGTCGCCTTCGGCCTGCAGAACATGCCGGCCCCCCGCGAGTCGGGCCACCACCGCTGGGAGCAGCCGGAACTCCTGCCCACCGGCACTGCCCGGTACGACCTGCTGCTCCTGATCGAGCAGCGTGCCGATGGGGTCGTCGGCACCATCGAGTACGACCTCGCGCTCTGTTCCGAAGAGACGGCCGAGCGCTTCCGGGACGCCTATCTCGCACTCCTCGCCGCGGCCGTGCGCGCCCCGGAGACCGCGCTCGCCGCGCTCCCGCTGTCCAGCAGGGCCCCGGGCGCCGCCATCCCGGGCATCCTGGCCGGACCCCGCAAGGACCTGAGCAGAAACGAACCGCCCGCCGACCGGACGCTGCTCGACGTGATCGCCTCCCGGCTGGCCGACGACCCGCACGCCACCGCCGTCCGTGTGGGCGACACCCGGCTCAGCAGGGGCGAGCTCGACGACTGGTCCTGGTCGGTTGCCGCGAGCCTCGGCTCCGAAGGCGCAGGCGGCATCGGCGGCGTCGTCCCCGTGCTCGCCGCGCGCGGCCCCGCCCTGGTGGCGGGCTGGCTCGGCACCCTGCGTGCGGGCAGCGCCTACGTCCCGCTGAACCTGGACACACCCGTCGAGCGCCTGGAGCACGTACTCGGCGACCTGGACGCCCGGGTCGTCCTCGCCGACGAGGCAGGGGCCGCGGCGCTCCGGCGGGTGAACACCGACGTACGCGTGATCGATGTGGCGGCTCTCCGGCACGGCTCCCAGGGCGAACGACGGTCTCCCGCGCTCACCGGGGACGACACCGCCGTGGTCATCTACACCTCGGGCACCACGGGCCGGCCCAAGAGCGTCCCCGTGCCGCACCGCGGACTCGCCAACACCGTGCTGTGGTGGGCCGATGACGCCGGGCTGGGGCCGGACGACAGGCTGCTGTGCGTCGTGGGCACCTCGTTCGACCCGGCGACCTTCGAGACCTTCCGCGCGCTTGCCTCGGGCGCGGAACTGGTCTACGCCGACGACGTCGAGCGCAAGGACGGCCGGGCCCTGCTCCGCCTCCTGCGCACCAGCACCGTGGTGTCCATGACGCCCGGCCTGTTGCGCGCCGCGCTGGACGCCGAAGACACGGCAGACACCGCAGGCGTCGGGCCCGCCGGGACCTCGCTGCGGCTGATCCACCTCGGCGGCGAGAAGCTCACCCGTGCCCTCGCCGCGGAGTGCGCACAGCGCTGGCAGGTGTCCCTGCGCAACGTCTACGGGCCCTCCGAGGTCTCGTGCACCAGCCTGTCGGCGTCGGTCGACCCGGACGACCCGCAGGCGCCGCCGATCGGCTCACCCGTGTGGAACACCCGGGCCTATGTGCTCGGGCCCGCCGGGGAGGAGCTGCCGCCCGGCGTGCCCGGCGAGCTCTACCTCGCGGGGGACGGCGTGTCCCGGGGCTATCTCGGCCGCCCCGACCTCACCGCCGCGGCCTTCCTCGCGGACCCGTTCGCCCCGGCTGATGAGCCGGACGCCCGGATGTACCGGACCGGGGACCGCGTCGTGGTCCGCGGCGACGGTCTGATCGAGTACCTCGGCCGCGCCGACGACCAGGTCAAGATCCTCGGCAACCGGATCGAACCCGCCGAGGTCGCCGCACTCCTCGAGGAGCAGCACGATGCGGTGCTGTCCGCCGCGGTCACCGTCGACGAGGACGACCCCGAGCGCCTGATCGCGTACGTCGTGCTCGCCGACACCGGCGCGGCGCCGACCCATGACGAACTGGTCGGGCCGCTGCTGCGCTGGCTGCCCGCGGCGGTCCTGCCCGGCGCGGTCCATGCGGTGGACGCACTGCCCATGACCCCGAACGACAAGATCGACTTCCGGGCGCTGCGCGCGCTGCGTCGCGTCCCGCTGCTCCGGGCCGAGCGCCGGGCGGCCGAGCTGGACCCGGCACAGCGGTGGGCGAGCGAGCAGTTCCTGTCCGCGTTGGGAGCCGACGGCCGGCTCGGTGCCTCCGCGGAGGCGCTCCGTGCGGGTTCGCTCGCCCCCGACGACGACTTCTTCGCCCTGGGCGGGCACTCGCTGCTGGCCGTGCGCATGCTGGCCGCCATCGAGCGCGAGGACGGCGCCGCGCCGGCGCTGGGGGCCTTCCTCGCACAGCCGACCGTGGACGGCCTCGCCCGGCTGCGGGAGACCGCACCCGGCGGGCCGCGGCACGGTGCGGCACCGACGCCGCAGGACGGCCGTCACCCGGCGACTCCGATCCAGCAGCGCATGCTGTTCCTGGACCGGCTCGCCAGCCAGCGCACCGCCTACCTGGCGCCCACCGTCGTGGAGTTCACCGGCCCGGTCGACCGCCAGGCCCTGGCCCAGGCCCTGACCCACGTCCTCGGACACCACCCGGCGCTGCGCTCCAGGTTCGCCCTGGACCGCGACAGCAGGCAGGTCTTCTACACGACCGACGGCACCGCCCCCGAGGTCGGCGTGAGCGACTGGACCGGGCTCGGCGGCGAGCGGTTCGCGGAGCACCTGAAGGAGCTGTGCTGGACGCCGTTCGACCTCGCCGAGGAGGCTCCGGCCCGGGCGGAGATCGCCGCGGTCGGCGACCGGACCGTGCTGGTCCTGGTGTGCCACCACATCGTCGCCGACGGCTGGGCCCAGCAGCTTCTGATGCGGCAGCTGGGGGAGGCGTACCAGGCGGTCGTGGCCGGTGTCCGGCCCGACCTGCCCCCGGCGGTCCACCCCGGCGCGCTGCCCGACGGCTGGGCCGCACTCGGCGCCGACCAACGCGCGGCCCGCACCGAGGTGTTGCTGGAACGGCTGCGCGGAGCGCCCACCGACATCGCGCTCCCGCGCGACCGCGAGCGCCCGTCCGTGCAGGACACCGCGGCGGACAGCTGCGCCGTTCGGCTGTCCGGGGCCACCAGTGCCCGGCTGCGCGCGGTCCTCGCCGGCGCAGGCGTCACCACTTCGATGGCGGCCCCCGCCCTGCTGGCCGCGGCGCTCGCGCGGCCCGGCGGCCAGCGCGACTTCCTGTTCGCCTTCCCCTGGGCCGGGCGCGAGAGCGTCGCGGGAACCGAGGCGGTGGCCGTGCTGATCAGGACGCTGGTGTTGCGGATCGACCTGAGGGACGACCCCACCTGGCGCCAACTCCTCTCCTCCGTACGGAAGGAGAGCCTGACGAGCTACCAGTACGCAGACGTCCCCTTCGAGGAGCTCGTCGCCGGCCTCGACCCCGGCCGCGGCCTCGGCCGCCCGCCCGTCACCCCGGTCCTCGTGACCGCCGCGTCGGGTCCGCCCGCCGTGCCCGACCTCGGGCCTGCGGTACGGGCCCGGCAGGCGCCGCCGCCCGGACTGCGCATCAAGTACGAGCTGGAACTGATGCTGCGGGACACCGACGACCGCATCGAGCTCGAACTGTCCTATTCGACGGCCCTGTTCGACCGCACGACCGTCGACGCTCTGCTGAGTGACGTAGCGCGCGCCGCTGACCTGCTGGCCACGCATCCGGACTCCCGAGTCCTGAACGATTTGACCCCGGCGCCCCAGGGCGCGCACGCCGACCGGCCCGACCAGGGTCCGGAGACTGGAGAAATACAGCCGTGACGGACCCGACGGAGGACATACGACGGATCTGGAGCACGGTGCTGGGCACCGAGATCCAGGACACCGACGTCAACTTCTTCGACGCGGGCGGCCATTCGCTGCTCGTCATGGTGCTCCAGGAGCACTTGGAGGAACTCGCGATTCGCGAGATCGCCCTTGAAGACCTCTTCGACCATCCCACCATCCGTGCACAGGCCGGCCTGCTCGCCGCCGGCCCCGATGCCGCTGCCGGTGCCGCGGTCGACGCGGGCCTGGGCGCGCGCGCCCGGTCCCAGCTGCTCGGCCGCAACCGCTCCGAGACCGTGGAGGACCGGGCATGAGCCATACGACGGACATCGCGGTGGTCGGCCTGGGCTGCCGCTTCCCCGACGGCCCCGACACGGGGGCGTACTGGAACAACCTGATGTCGGGGGTCGTTTCCACGCGTGCCCAGTCCGACGAGAGACTGCGGGCCACCGGCCTGTCCGAGGCGGAGCTGAACGACCCGAACTTCGTCGGGGTAGCCGCCACGGTCCCCGACGTGGAACTGTTCGCCGCCGAGTTCTTCGGCTACTCCCCGGCCGAGGCCGAAAGCATCGACCCCGGCCAGCGGCTCTTCCTCGAAGTCTGCTGGGAGGCCCTGGAGTCCGCCGGGCACGCACCCGCCGAGTCCGGTACGGGACCGGTCGTCGGCGTCTTCGCCAGCGGCGGCCCGAGCCCCTACACCGTGGCCCTGCAGGCGGCCAAGCTGCGTGAGGGCGGCCTCGCCGCCGCGGTCGACGACCTGGACCTCACCCTCGGCGGGGCACCGGACTTCCTGGCCTCGCGCGTCGCGTACAAACTGGGCCTGCGCGGCCCCTCGGTCGGCGTCCAGACGGCGTGTTCGTCCTCCCTCACCGGAGTGCACTACGCCGTCCTGAGCCTGCTGTCCGGCGAATGCGACCTGGCCGTCGTCGGCAGTGCGGCCGTCAGCGACCCGCTGGTCGGCTACAACTACCAGCCCGGCGGGGTGATGTCCGAGGACGGGCACTGCCGCCCGTTCGACGCCCGCTCCACCGGCACCGCTGCAGGCGCGGGCGCGGGAGCCGTGGTGCTCCGCCGCCTCGACGACGCGCTCGCCGACGGCGACCCCGTGCTCGCCGTGGTGCGCGGCAGCGCGGTCGGCAACGACGGGTCCCAGCGCTCCGGCTTCACAGCGCCCAGCTCCACGGGGCTCGCCGGGGTCGTCGCCGGGGCGCTCGCGGTGGCGGACACGGCGCCGCACACCGTGCGGTACGTCGAAGCACACGGCTCCGGCACCCAGCTGGGCGACAGCCTCGAACTCCGTGGTCTCACCGAGGGGTTCCGGACCGCCGCCGAGAGCGCGGGGACGCTGCAGCCGAGCCCCGGCGGGTGCGCCCTCGGCTCGGTGAAGGCCAACATCGGGCACGCCGGCTGGGCCGCGGGAATCGCCGGATTCATCAAGGCCGTACAGGTCGCGTACACCGGTGTCGTGCCGCCGCACCCGTCCTTCGAGCACCCCCGTGACCCGGGCGTCCTCGCCGACAGCCCCTTCCGAATCCCGAAGGAACCGTGGCCCATCGACGACGGCGACGGCTGGCACGTCCTGGTGAACTCGATGGGCCTCGGCGGCAGCAACGCCGCCGTGGTGCTCGCCCCGCCCCCCGCCCCCACCCGCCCCGCGGCCGAGCCCGCCGACCGGACGCGCCTCGTCCTCTCTGCGCGCACGCGCACCGAACTGGACGCGCTGTCACGCCTGCTGGCCGACAGCCTGGACGCCGGTGCCCCAGCGGGCGACGTGGCCCACACCCTGCGGGTCGGCCGCCGCTCCTTCGCCGAGCGCCGGGTCGTGACGGCGGCCCCGGACCGGCTCGCCGCCGCCCTGCGGCTGCCGCGTCCGCCGCATGCGCGGACCGTGCGGGCCACGCCCGGCAAGGTCGTCCTGGTCGCGCCGGAGCACGGGGAGGCCGTACCGGCCAAGCCGCTCCTCGACCACTTGGTGAAGGCGTTCAACGGCCGGGCCGACGTGGTCACGGAGGCCCCCGCTGATCCGGCGCCGCACACCCGCCTCCTGTGGCTGTCGGCCGATGCCGCCCCGGTCGGCGCCCACCTGCTCGTGCTCGGCCCGCAGGGCGTGCCGGAGCCGGACGCCCTGGACGAGGCCGTCACCACGGCGTGGCTCCACGGCGCCGAGGTCGACTGGGCGTACCTCGCGCGGGGCGCCCGCGGACGGCGGCTCGCCCTGCCCACCTATCCGTACGAGCGGCGCCGCTACTGGGCCCTCGACCGCATCGACGTACGGGCCGTCTCCGCCCCCGCCACTCCGGCAGGCACCGGCGGACCGGCGGCCGAAGGCCGTCCGGCGGGCGCCGACGTGACGGAGGAGACGCTCCTCGGCATCTGGGCCGAGCTGTTCGGCACCCCGGACATCGGCCTCGACGACGAGTTCGGCGCGCTCGGCGGGACCTCCCTGCTGTCGGTGAAGATGGGGCTGGAGGTCCACGCGCGGCTCGGCGTCCTGGTCAACCTGCACCGCGTCGGAGGGAGCCGGGCCACTGTGCGCAAGCTCGCGGCCACCGTGCGCGCCGGGCTGAAGGCCAAGGACGCGACGCCTGCCGACGGGGAGAACGCCGACGGCGAGATCGCGGACGGCGAGGGCGCACTCGTCGACGCCGATCTCGGGCTGTCGTTGGGAGAGGCGTCATCCGCCACCGCCCCGGGCACCGACGTCTTCCTCACGGGAGCCACCGGCTTCCTCGGCGCGTTCCTCCTGCACCAGCACCTCGCCGCGACGCAGCGCCGTGTGTACTGCCTGGTCCGTGCGGACAGCGAAGCCGAGGGCGAACGGCGTCTGCGGGAAGCCGCGGCCTCGTACGGGCTGCCCGAACCCGACCCCGAGCGGGTACGGGTGGTGACCGGTGACCTGCGCGACGTCGAAAAGGTCTGTGACGAATACCGCGACGGTGAACTGATGCGCCGTGTCGGGCACGTCATGCACTGCGCCGCCCGGGTGGTGTTCACCGAGCCCTACAGCGAACTGCGCGACGACAACGTGGTGCCCACCCTCGGGCTGCTGCGCTGGGCGCGGCGTCACGGCGTGCGGGAGTTCAACTTCGTCTCCTCGCTGGCGGCGACAGGAGCCGCGCTGGGGGCCGACGGCCGGACCCTGGAGACGCGGGAGCAGCCGCTCGATCCGGCCGCGGGCGGCTACGGCGTCGGCAAGTGGGTCTGCGAGCGGCTCCTGGAGCGCGCGGAGACGGACGGCATGCGCGTACGCGTGTTCCGGCCCGGCCTCATCCTGGGCTCGACCGTCACCGGAGCCTGCAACCCGAAGGACATGCTCTGGCGCATGCTGGCCGCCGGCCTCGCCACGGGGGTCCGTCCGCTGGACGACAGGCCGATGCCGATGGCACCCGTCGACCTCGTGTCGCGGGCCGTCGTCGACCTCGCGTTCACGCCCGGCGCGGCCGGGCGGGCCTTCCACCTCGTGGCGCCCGAAGGTGTCAGCGCGCAGCGGCTGTTCGCGCTGCTTGGCGAGAGCGGACTGCCCACCGAGCCGCTGAGCCGATCCGACTGGCTCTCCGCGGTGGTCGACCGGGCCCGTGCCTCGGACAACGAGGTGCTGAGCAGCATGGCGCTCTACGACCTCGCAGGACACGAGAGCGGCGACAGCGCCGTCGAAGCCGTGGCATGGCGACCCTGGCTGGCCGAGAGCGGCCACAGCCCGGAGCCCACCGGGGAGTTGCTGCGCACGGCGCTGCGGCACCTCGCCGGCAAGGACCCGGCCTATCTGGAACTACTCGGGAGCCGTGGCGCACCCGGACCCGATCGAAATGAGTGAGGAAGACGTGACGGAACGACAGCAGACCGATCTGCTCGCCGTGCTGGGCGCGGGAGTCATGGGTGTGGGAATCGCCGCGCTCGCCCTCGGCCACGGCATTCCGGTGGTCCTCGTCGACGTGGACGCCGCCGCGGTGGAACGGGCCGCCGAAGCGGTGCCGCTGCGCATCCGCCAGGGGCAGCTCCTCGGCAAGCTGCCGCGCGGCACGACGCACCCCCGGCTGGTGACCACCACCTCCCTCGACGAGGTGAGGGAGGCCACGGTCGTCGTGGAAGCCGTGGTGGAACTGCCGGCGGTGAAGGCCAAGGTCCTCAGCGAGGTGTCCGAACTGGTGGCTCCCGGCACGCCGGTGGTGACCAACACCTCCGGCATCCCGGTCGACGAGCTCGCCGGGCACACCGCCCGCCCGGCCGACGTCCTCGGGGCGCACTTCATGAACCCGCCGTACCTGATCCGCACCGTCGAGGTGATCAGGGGGCCGCGCACCTCCGAAGCCGCGCTCGGCCGGGCCCTGAAGCTGCTCACCGCCCTCGACCGGGAGTCGATCGTGGTGGGCGACGGCCCCGGCTTCGTGATCAACCGGATCCTCCAGCGGATGATCAACGAGTCCGCCCGGATCGTCGAGGAGGGCATCGCCTCCCACGAGGACGTCGACTCCCTGTTCCAGGGCTGTCTCGGCCACACGACGGGTCCGCTCGCCACCGCGGACCTGATCGGCCTCGACAACGTCGTCGACAGTCTGCGGGTACTCCACGAGCGCACCGGCGACGCCGGGTACGCGCCGTGCGACCTGCTGCTCAGCAAGGTCGCCGCGGGTGACTTCGGACGCAAGACGGGGCGTGGCTTCTATGCGTACGCACCCTGACCCGACCCGTCCGGACCCTGACCCGACCACCGCCGTCCCTTCGGGACCCATGACCGAGAGGCCTCTGATCACCGTGTCCACCACCTCTTCCGCCCAGCCGACCGCCGCCGAGATCGAGGCCGCGCTGCTCTCCTTCCTGGAGGGCCGAGTGAAGGTGCCGGTGGCCCCCGACGCCGACCTGTTCGCCTCCGGGGCGATCACCTCTCTGTTCTCCCTCGAACTGGTCGTCCACGTGGAGACGGTGTACGGCGTGGCGGTCCAGGGGGACGAGCTGCGGATGGACAACTTCCGCAGCGTGCGGGCCATGGTGGCGCTCATCGAGCGGCTGCGGTCCGGGATACGGGACGGGGCCCGCTCGTGAACGAGGCGATGGAGCAGGCGGCCGTCCTCGCCACCGGTCTCGCCGAGGGCATGGCCGAGGAGTGGGACCGCCGCGCCGAACTGCCGCGCGAGGTGATTCGTGAGCTCGGCGCCAAGGGCGTGCTCTGCGCCGACGTCCCCGAACACTTCGGCGGCCTCGGCCTGAGCAGTCTCGACAACGGGCAGCTGATCGTCGCCACGGGCGAGGTGTGCAGCTCCCTGCGCAGCATCATGACGTCGCAGGGCATCGCCGCCTGGACCGTGTCCCGGTTCGGATCGGCCGAGCAGCAGGCGGACTTCCTGCCGCGCCTCACGTCCGGCGAAAGCGCGGGAGTGGCATTCAGCGAGCCGGGGGCCGGCAGCGACCTGGCCGCGATGGCCACCGAGATCACCCGGGACGGCGACTCGATCGTCGTCGACGGCGTGAAGACCTGGGTGACGGGCGCCCATTACGCGTCCCTGCTCGTGGTCTTCGGCCGGTACGGCAACGGGGCCGCCATGGCCGTGGTCCCGGCCGACGCCCCCGGAGTGAGCATCGAGCGCGTCCCCGACCCGCTCGGCTGCCGCGCGGCCGGGCACTCCACAGTGCGCCTCAGCGGCGTGCGGCTGCCCGCGGAGTACCTGCTCGGCGGTGCGGGGATGCCGGTGACCATGCTGGCGACGTCGGCGCTCACCCACGGCCGGATCTCCGTGGCCTGGGGCTGCGTCGGCATGCTGCGGGCCTGCCTGCGCGAGGTCGTACGCCACAGTGCCCGGCGGGAGACCTTCGGCAGCCCGCTCTCGCAGCACCAGCTGATCCGGCGTCATATCGCCGAGCTGCACGTGGGTGAGCGCACCGCGACCCACGCGTGTGAGCGCGCCAGCGCGGACTGGGACGCCAAGCGGCCGCAGCACACGTCGGCGGCAGTGCTCGCCAAGCACGTGGCCGCCGGGCAGGCGGCGCGCGGCGCGGCCAGCGCCGTGCAGGTGCTCGCGTCGGCGGGAGCCACGTCCTCGCACGTGGTGGCCCGCGCGTTCCGGGACGCCAAGCTGATGGAAATCATCGAAGGAAGCAACGAGATCAGCCAGCTGCTCCTGGCTGACGAGGCAATGACGGTGTGGGCATGACGAAGCGCGACGGGTACGGCGACGAGATCGGCCTGGGTGCCATCCACTGCCTGCTGCCGGACGAACGGACGAAGGTGGCCGAGCTGCCCGAGATGGGTCTGCTCGGCCACGAGGAAGCCGAGTTCGCTCGGGGCTCGGGCGTGGAGACCGTCGGCGTTTTCGACGGGCGCGCCACCGCGGGCCTCGCGGCCGAGGCCGTGCGCGGCCTCGGCCTGGCGGACGCCGACCACCCGGATTTGCTGATCCTGGTCAGCCCCCGCTCCCCGGACGTGCTGCTCGGTTCGGACGTCGGCCAAGTGCAGGCCGAGGCCGGCCTGACCGGAGCGTTCTCCTTCACCGTGGACGGCCTCGGCTGCACCGGGTCCAGCGCGGCGTGGGCCCTGGCCCGCGACCTGATCGCAGCGGACCCGGGCCGCGACAGCGCGGTGATCGCCCACGCCAGCCGTCCCACGGGGGCCGACCGGGTGCGCTACCCGGTCACCGTGATCGGTGACGGCGCGTACGCCATGACCATGGTGCGCGGTGGCCGCCCGGTGCTGCGGGCCCACCGGATGGAGAGCGACGGCACCTTCCACGACCTCTTCCGCGTCGACTACAAGTCCGCCCCCTGGTACGAGTGGCGGGAGGAGTGCCAGTCGGCGGACCGCTACCGGTTCGAGCTGGCCCTGCACAGCCGGCAGCGCCTGGGCCGCCTGGTCGACGAGGTGCTCGCCGACGCGGGGATCGGCAAGCAGGACGTCGCCGCGACGCTGATGCAGAACGTCACCGCAGGGGCGTTCGACTTCTACGAGACCCTGCTCGGTCTACCCATCCACCCCGTCTGCCGACGCCATCTCACGGAGCTCGGCCACCTGGGGGCGATGGACGTCGTGCTCAACCTCCAACTGCTGCTCGCCGAGGGCGGACTGCGGCACGGCGATCACGTGCTCGTCCTGAACAACAGCCCGGTCGCCGCCTGGGCCGCCACACTCTGGGAGATCTGACCATGTCGCAATCCGCAGCCGGGCCGACGCCGGCCGAAGCCGACCAGCCTCTGGTCAAGTGTCTGGTCTGGGACCTGGACAACACCCTGTGGCGAGGCACGATCCTCGAAGACGAAGAGGTCGAGCTGCCCGAGGAGATCCGGCGCACCGTGGTGGAGCTGGACGCGCGGGGCATCCTGCAGTCCGTCGCCAGCCGCAACGACCACGACCTCGCCTGGGAGCGGCTGGAGAAGCTCGGGATGGCCGAGTACTTCGTCCTGCCCCAGATCGGCTGGGGCCGCAAGTCGGACTCCGTCCGCACCATCGCGAGCCGGCTCCAGTTCGCCGAGTCGGTCGTCGCCTTCATCGACGACCAGCCCACCGAGCGTGCCGAGGTGACCTATGAGCTGCCCGCCGTGCGGACCTACGAGGCCGAGCGCGCCACGGAGCTGACGGGGCTGCCGGAGTTCAGCCCCGCCCATGTCACCCAGGACGCGGCGAACCGCCGTGCGATGTACCAGGCCGGCTTCCAGCGCGAACAGGCCGAGCAGGAACACGTCGGATCCAGCGAGGAGTTCCTCAAGTCCCTCGACCTGCGCCTGGTCATCGAGCACGCGGGCGACGAGCATCTGGCCCGGGTCGAAGAGCTGACGCTGCGCACGAGCCAGATGAACGCGACCGGCGTGCACTACTCGGACGCCGACCTGCGGGCTCTGCTCGCCGACCCGGACCACGACGTCCTCGTCATGAGCCTGACCGACCGCTTCGGCAGCCACGGTGCCGTCGGCGTAATGCTGCTCGAGCGCGGCAAGGAGAGCTGGCGCCTCAAGCTCCTGGCCACGTCCTGCCGCGTGGTCTCCTTCGGCACCGGTGCCACGATCCTGCGCTGGCTCATGGCCCAGGCGCACCACGCCGGGGTGCACCTGACCGCCGACTTCCGCGCCACCGACCGCAACCGGATCATGGAAGTGGCCTACAGGTTCGCCGGGTTCACCCAGCAGCCGTGCGTGGACTGCGGCCCGGCGGCCGGATCCGACGCGGCCGACGGCGCGGAAACCGGCATCCAGCGGCTCCATCTCGTACCCACCGCGCAGGACGTCTCGGCCACCATGCGGGTCAACGCCCCGACGCTCGGCGCCGACCGGATCCACTCCGTGCACGAGTGCTACGGCTACCGCGTGGAATGCTCGTACGACGTCGCCGCGCGCGGCGTGGTGCGGGACTTCTTCGGCCCGGCCGTGGCCGATGACGCCCTGACCGGGGCCCACAGCCGCACCGTGCGGCTCGGCTTCTCGGTGCAGGACGGGCCGTCTGCCGAACCCGTGAACCCGCCGCACAACCTGGACGTGATGACGGGCGACCCCATCGTGATCGACACGGCCAGCTCCCGCTGCGTGTTCGACCCGACGAGCGCCTCGGGTGAACTCACCCTGGCCCGGGCCGACCTGGAGAGCTCCGCCGTGTGGGGCAGGTGGATCCTCGAGCGCCTCTTCCTGTACCTCGTCTGCCGCTCCCCGCGCAGTTACCCGCTGCACGCAGGGGCCATCGAGGCCGAAGGGCGGGTCGCCGTCCTGACGGCCGCCGCGGGCGTGGGCAAGTCGACGTTCACGTACTGGGCGCTGCACCGCGGGGCGCGCCTGGTGGGCGAGGACATCCTGGCCAGGAACATGGACGAGCCCGGCGGTGCGGTGTGGGGCTACCCGCGCGCCCTGTACCTGACCCCCGAGATGATCGCCCGCAGCACGGCGCTCCAGGACGCGATTGCCGCCCCGATCGAGAACGGCGCCAAGTGCCGGGTCACCGTCCCCGCGGCACTGGAGGACCGGCTGCTGTCGCGGGCCCGCCCCTCCTGCCTGGTCTTCCTGGTCAGGGGCGAGGGCGGTGCACCGCGCGAGCTGGACATCGAAGAGGCCCTCGACCGCTGCCGCGAGGACTACGCCACCGCGAAGAGCGCCGAAGGCGTCGCCGCGGTGGAGGAGGACCTCAGGGAGCTCCTGGCGGGGCTGCCGCTGTGGGAGTTCGAGGTCTCCGGCGACCTGGACGAGAGCTACGACAGGCTGCACGCGGCCCTCGTCGCCCTGCCGACGAAGTCCGCCGAGTGACCAGGAGAACCATGCACGAGCTGAAGCAGGCCACCTCCCTCTACGAGGTGTTCGCCGGGCAGGCCGCCCAGCGCCCCGACACCGTGGCGATCACGGACGGCCCGCTCGACATCACATACCGCGAACTCGACACCGCGGCGCGGGAGTACCGCGCCGCCCTCGCGCTCCACGGCGTACGGCCCGGGGACCTGGTCGGCATCAGCCTCGAACGGGGCTGGGAAGTCGTCGCGGCGATCCTCGGCGTCATCGGCCACGGCTGCGGCTACGTTCCGCTGGACCCCTCGTACCCGGCGGACCGGCTCGCCTTCATGGCGCAGAACAGCGGCGTGCGCGCGGTGATCTCGGCGCCGGACAACGCCGCGCTGCCCGTCGGCGTCGACCGGGTGGCGCGCTCGGACAGCGATGCGGCCGCACCCGCCGAACCCCTTCCGAGGCCGGAGGGCACACCCGTCTACGTGATCTACACGTCGGGGTCGACGGGGCAGCCCAAGGGGGTGGCCGTCCCCGAGAGCGCGGTCCTCGAACTGTTCAGGTCCTGCTCGGACGGCCCGTTCGATTTCGGTCCCGACGACACGTGGACGCAGTACTTCAGCTACAGCTTCGACTTCTCCGTATGGGAGATCTGGGGCAGTCTGCTGTTCGGCGGGCGGCTCGTGATCGTGCCGCCGGAGACCGCCCGTCGTCCCGCGGCCTTCCTCGAACTCCTCGCCGAGCAACGGGTCACGGTGCTCAACGCAGTCCCGAGTTTCTTCAAGTACATGCCGAAGGCGTACGAGCGTGCTCCCGTCCCGCTCTCCCTGCGCTACGTGGTCTTCGGCGGCGAGCAGCTGGACCCCATGTCGGTGCGCCGGTGGATGCAACTGCGTCCGGGCGCCGAGACGTTGGTCAACATGTACGGGATCACCGAGACGACCGTGCACACCACGTTCGGCGCGCTCACCGAGGACCGGGTGGCGTCCGACGGGTCCGGCACCTGGATCGGGGAGCCGCTCGCGCACCACCGGATGGCCGTGCTGACTCCGGAAGGGCGGCCGGCGCCCGAGAGCGAGCCGGGCGAGGTGTACATCGCGGGCCTGGGGCTCGCCGACGGATACTTCGGGCAGCCGGACCTGACGGCGGAGCGGTTCCCCCGGCTCAAGCTGGCCGGCGACGACGAGACGCGCACCTGGTACCGCACGGGTGATGTCGCCCGGCGGCTGTCCGACGGCACGTACGAGTACCTAGGCCGCAACGACCGGCAGATCAGCCTGCGGGGGTTCCGCGTCGAACTCGGCGAGGTCGAGGCGGCCCTGCGCGCCGAGTCCGACGTCCTCGACGCGGTCGTTCTGACCGAGGAGACCGCGGGCGGTGAGTCGCTCCTCGTCGCCTATGTGGCCCTCGCCCAGGACCGGACGGCGACGGAGCAGCTCACCGCGCAGCTGCGCGAGGCGTGCCGCAAGCGGCTGCCCGCGCACATGCTGCCCAACCGGATCGTGGTGGTCTCGGAGATGCCGCTCGCCCCGTCGGGGAAGCTCGACAGGGCGCGGCTCGCCACCGACAGCGGGTTGCGGGTGGCCGTGCGATGAGTCTGGAGATCGAGCGCAAGTTCACGGTGGCGGACGGCTGGCAGGTGCCCCCGGGTACGACCGGGGAGCAGCTGCGCCAGGCCTATCTGTCGCCGCAGGGCGCCCCCGTGGAATTCCGGGTCAGGTCCCGGCGGGACGCCCGCGTCATGACGGTGAAGACCTTCGACGCCGCTTCGGGTGCCATGGTGCGCCAGGAGGTCGAGTTCGAGATCGACGACGCGGTCTTCACGCAGCTCTGGGAACTGGCCGGCGGCGACTGCCTGAGCAAGTACCGCTGGAATGTTCCCCTGGAACACCACGTGGCGACCGTCGACGAGTACGACGGGACCCTGGCCGGATTGCGCGTCGTCGAGGTCGAGTTCGGCAGTCTGGAGGAGGCCAGGAGCTTCCAGCCGCCCGACTGGTTCGGCGAGGAAGTGACCGGCAGCCCGGCCTGGAGCAACCGTGAACTCGCGGCTTCGGCACCAGCGGTGCCCGACGAACAAGGAGAGACCCGATGAACCGGCACGTTGCGTTCGAGCGACTGCACAACTTCCGTGACCTGGGCGGCTACCGCTCGGCCGACGGCAGGATCGTCGCCTGGCAGACGCTGTACCGGGCCGACTCGCTCGGCAAGCTGCAGGGGGCCGACTGGGAGCGCTTCCTGGCGCTCGGCGTGCAGACCGTCATCGACTTGCGCTATCCCTGGGAGATCGAGGCCAAGGGCCGGGTACCCGAGGCCGAGCGCTTCCACTACGTCAACCTGAGCATCGAGCACCAGCCGTACGACCAGGCGGAGATCTCCCCCGACGTCGACCCGTGGCGCTACCTCGCCGACCGGTTCGCCGAGGTCACCGAGGACGGGGCCGAGGAGATCCGGCAGGTCCTGGAGCAGATCGCGGAGGCCCCCGGCCCCGTCGTCTTCCACTGCACGTCGGGCAAGGACCGCACCGGGCTCATCGGGGTGTTCGTCCTCACCTTGCTCGGCGTGGACCGCAAGGACGTCCTCGCGGACTTCGAGCTGACGGAGCTGGCCACGGAGCGCTTGCTCGCGGACTGGCACACCGCCAACCCCGACCGGGTCATGAAGTGGCCCGGCTACGGACGCGCTCCCGCAGAGATCATGGACCTGGTCCTGGCCGACCTCGAATCCCGCTACGGATCCGTGCACGGCTACCTCAAGGACCGGGTCAAGCTCACGGACGGCACGGTCGACCGGCTGCGGTCCCGGCTCCTCACCGGCGGGGACGCCTGACGCATGCCCGGGACGAACCTGACGGCCCAAGAGGCCGAACACCGCTCTCACGCGGTCACCGTGGACACGTACGACATCGCGCTCGACCTGCGTGACGCCGCCGGCTCCGCCACCTTCCCGTCGGTGACGGAGATCAGCTTCGACTGCGCCGACCCGGACGCGCCGGTCTTCCTCGACCTGCGGGCTCCCGAGGTCCGGGAGGTCGTGGTCAACGGCCGTGCCCTGGCCGCGGACCTGGTCTTCCGGGACTCCCGGATCGAGCTCTCGCACCTCGTGGCCGGCCGCAACGAGGTGCGGGTGGTGGCGGACTGCGCGTACACGAACACCGGCGAAGGGCTGCACCGCTTCACCGACCCGGTCGACGGCAACATCTACCTCTACTCCCAGTTCGAGGTCGCTGACGCCCGGCGGGTCTTCGCGTGCTTCGACCAGCCGGATCTGAAGGCGCAGTTCCGCTTCACCGTGACCGCGCCCGCCGATTGGACGGTGGTCTCCAACTCGGCCGCCGACACCGTCGCAGAGGCCGGCGACGAGGACGGGGACGTGCGCCAAGGGGACGCCACCGTCTGGTCGTTCGGGCGGACACCCAGGCTCTCCACGTACGTCGTCTCCCTCGTGGCCGGCCCCTACCACGCCGTGCGCGCGGAGCACCGGCGTGGCGACCGCACCATCCCGCTCGGCCTGTACTGCAGGAAGAGCCTGGCCGAACACCTCGACCCCGACGAGATCTTCGCGGTGACGCGGCAGGGCTTCGACTGGTTCGAGGACCGGTTCGGTCACCCCTACCCCTTCGAGAAGTACGACCAGATCTTCGTCCCGGGCTTCAACGCGGGGGCCATGGAGAACGCGGCCGCCGTCACGTTCCACGAGAAGTACGTCTTCCGCTCGCGGGCCACCGAAGCCGCCCACCGCAAGCGGGCCGCGACGATCCTCCACGAGCTCAGCCACATGTGGTTCGGCGATCTGGTCACCATGGCGTGGTGGAGCGATCTGTGGCTCAACGAGTCCTTCGCCACGTACAGTTCGTTCGCCTGCCAGGCGCTCGGGCCCGACCCGCGGTGGGCCGACTCGTGGACGACGTTCGCCAACCACCAGAAGGCCAAGGCGTACCGCCAGGACCAGCTTCCCTCCACCCACCCCGTCGTGGCGGAGATCCGCGACCTCGACGACGTCCTCGTCAACTTCGACGGCATCACCTACGCCAAGGGCGCCTCCGTCCTGAAGCAGCTGGTCGCGTACGTCGGCATGGACGCCTTCTTCGAGGGCGTACGCGCCTACTTCGCCGCTCACGCCTACGGCAACACGCGGCTGAGGGACCTGCTGGGGGCACTGGAGGAGGCTTCGGGGCGCGACCTGGGCACCTGGTCCAAGCAGTGGCTGGAGACCGCGGGGATCAATGTGCTGCGGCCCGAGATCGAGACGGACGCGGACGGCATCATCACCGCCTTCCGCATCCGCCAGGAGGCAAAGGACCTGCCGCCCGGCGTCCCCGGCGAGGCGACGCTGCGCCCGCACCGCATTGCGGTGGGCTCCTACACGCTGGACGGCGAGAACGGGGAGCTGCGGCGCACGCACCGCACGGAACTGGACGTCGCCGCCGCCGCGTACACGGATGTACCCGACATGGTGGGGCGCCGCCGCCCCGACGTGGTGCTGCTGAACGACGACGACCTCAGCTATGCCAAGGTCCGCTTCGACAACGCGTCCCTGCGCGCTCTGACGCGGCACCTCGGCTCCTTCGCCGACCCGCTGCCCCGCGCCCTGTGCTGGGCCGCGGCGTGGGACATGACGCGGGACGGAGAGCTGGCCGCCCGGGACTACCTGAGCCTGGTGCTCTCCGCGATCGGCTCGGAGAGCGACATCGGCGTCGTGGAGTCACTGCACCGCCAGGTCCTGCAAGCCCTGAAGCACTTCACCGACCCCGCCGAGCGCGTGCGCCTCACGGCCGACTGGGCCGGCGCCGCCCTCGAACGGCTGCGCGCCGCCGAGCCCGGCAGCGACCACCAACTCGCCTGGATGCGGGCCTTCGTCACGGCCGCCCGCACCGACGCGCACCTCTATCTGCTCGCCGCGCTCCTCGACGGAGCGACACCGGTGCCCGGGCTCGCCGTGGACGCCGAGGTGCGTTGGGCGATCGTGGTGCGCCTGGCCGCCGCCGGACGCCTCGACGAGGACGGCATCGCGGCCGAGCAGCGCCGTGACCCCACACCCGCGGGCGAGTGCCACGCGGCGACGGCCCGTGCCGGCCGGCCCGACGCGGAAGCCAAGGCAGCCGCCTGGGCGGCCGTGGTGGACCGCGGCGACCTGCCCAACCAGCTCCAGCGGGCGGTCATCGCGGGCTTCGCCGAGACCCTCGACCCCGCCCTGCTCGCGCCGTACACCGACCGGTACTTCGAAGCGGTCCTCGGCGTGTGGGAGACCAGGAGCCACGAGATGGCCAAGCAGATCGTCCTCGGTCTGTACCCCGCAGTGGCGGACGGCCGCACCGCGCTCGACAGGGCCGAGGCCTGGCTGGAGCGCCACGCCGCGGCCCCGCCCGCGCTGCGCCGCCTGATCCTGGAGCAGTACGACGACGCCGGGCGCGCCCAGCGAGCACAGGCCACCGACCGCGCCCGGAGGGGATAGGCATGCGAGAAGACCTTTACGAGTTCTACGGGTACCAGGTCGCTTGCACGGCGCCCCCGGAAGCCGAGGCCGTGGTGGGCAGGCTCTTCGGTGCCCCGCTGCGGACCGGCGAGGTGGCCCGGTCGCCCTGGACGCCGCAGACCGTGCACCTGTCCATCGAGCTGACCGACACGGACCGCGAACCCGTGCCGCCGCCCTACTTCCCGGAGCACTGGGACACCTCGGACGTGGTCGTCCTCGACACCGGAAGCTCCCGGGCGGCGATCACCCCCGCGCGCTGGACGGTACGGGTGACGCTGGCACGCTCCGACCTCAACGACCCCATCGTGTGGGGCCGCTGGCTCGTCGAGAAGGCCTTCCTCGTCCTCACGCTCCGCTCCGACCGGCACTACGGGCTGCACGCCGGCGCGCTGTCCGTCGACGGCCGCGCCGCCCTGGTCACCGCGGGCAGCGGTGTCGGCAAGTCGACCTTCACGGCATGGGGCCTTTTCAAGGGCGCCGACTTCGCCGGCGAGGACGCCATGATGCGGCACATCGACGACACGGAGGGCCGGTTCTGGGGCTACCCCCGCTGTGCCTACCTCGACCCGGCTCTGATCAAGAGCAGGCCGGAGCTCGCCGACGCGCCGGCCGCGCAGGTTCCCGCGCGCGACAAGAACCGCATCGAATGGCCCGCTCTCTACGAGAGCCGGTTGCGGCCCGCCGTACGCCCGCGGGCCCTGCTCGTGCTGACCCGGGACCACGAGACGGTCCGGCCACTCGAGGTCGACGCGGTACTCGACCTGTGCCGCAGCGACTTCGCGGCGGGCAAGGACAGCCCCGCCGTACTGGAGCAGGTGGAGAGCGACCTGCGCGTGCTGCTCTCGGACATGACAGTCCTCCAGTTCGGCCTCTCCACCGACCTGGACATCAACTTCGAACGCCTGGCAGCAGTGCTGCACGGCTGACACCGGACCCGCACCACCATGAACGAGAGAGTGATAGGCGACATGGGCCCCACGAACTGGAGCACCCTCACGCGTATGCCGGTCAAGGCGTACCACTACGAGCTCGACACCTGTTTCCGCGAAGGGTTGAGCGAGTGCCAGGAGGCCTTCGGCGGCCGGCGGGACGAGGTCCTTCACCGCTCCGCGCTGATGCTGGTCAAGCCCGACGGCGTGGCCACCGGGAAGCTCAAGGTCATCCTGGACTTCCTGACCGATCACGACTTCAGCGTCGTCGGCGCCGACATGTTCCACTTCAACCGGCACACCGGCCGTGAACTCTGGCGCCACCAGCACACGTTGGCCTCGCTGGACCGCCTCGCCGTCAACGACATCGTGCTGCAGGCCGGCCCCACCCTGATGCTGCTCCTGCGCAGCCACGGCAGCCACGCCGTCCCCGCGACCGTCCACCTCAGCTCGCTCAAGGGGAAGGCGGACATCTCGCAGCAGGCCGCGGACAGCCTGCGCAGCCTCCTGAAGCGTCCCAACCGGCTGTGCAGCATGATCCACTGTGCCGATGAGCCGGCCGACCTGGTCCGCGAGCTGAACCTGCTGATGGATCCCGCACCGCGTCACCGGCTGCTCGGCCGGCTGACGGAAGGCGTCCCGTCCCCGGCGGACGAGGAGCTCCTCGACCGGGCGCTGCACTCCGGCGAGTTCGGAGGGGTCAACCTCGACCGTGCGGCCGCCGCGCGGCGCATCGACGAGCTGGTCACGGAGCGCGCCGCCGAGCGTCCCGACCTCGCGGAGCCCGCGGGGCGGATCCGGGCGTGGCTGGAGGGTGCGGAGCGCGGTGAACTGCTGCCGTGGCGGGAGTTCGCCGGTGTCCTCGCCTCGCTCGAACTCAAGCTGGACGTCTGGGATCTCGCCATCGTGGGCGCCAGCCACATCCTGGAGGACGAGCCCGGCGCCATCAAGGTGATCGGCAATCCGGCACCCGGCTCCTGGCTCACGTGATCCCGTCCGTCGTGCGGCTCGCCCCGGGAGATGCCATGGCACTGCCTCCAGGGGTTCCGGTCCCGGTAGCGGGACCGGAACCCTCTCCCTCTCTGTTCCTGGTGCACGCCGAGGACTTGGCGGGGGAGTGGGAAGGTGCCCTGGCGGCGGTGCTCAGCGAGGAGGAGCGGGCCAGGGCCGCTCGGTTCCGCCGCAGTGAGGACAGGGACACGTATGCGGTCACCCACTTCGCGCTGCGGCTCGTCCTCGGCCGTCTCCTCGGCGTGGCCCCGGCCGCCGTGCCGTTCACCCGCCGGGCCTGCCCGGGCTGCGGCGAACCGCATGGCCGGCCGGGCGTGCCGGGCGATCCGCTGCACTTCTCCCTGAGCCACAGCGACCACCTGGGACTCATCGCCGTCGCCACCACGCCCGTGGGCGTGGACGTGGAGAAGACCGCGAGTGCCGAGGCGGCGGCACCGCTCGTCCCGTCCCTGCACCCGACCGAGTGCGCCGAGCTGGGCAGGCTCCCGGAGTCCGAACTGCCACGGGCCTTCACCCGCACCTGGTGCCGGAAGGAGGCCTACCTGAAGGGCATCGGAACCGGTCTCTCGCGTCCGCTGTCGGAGGACTACGTCAGCGCGACACCGGAGCCGGCCGCCCCGCCCGGCTGGCAGATCGCCGATGTTCCCCTCGGCGCGGACGACATGGCCGCCGCCGTCGCCGTCGCCGTCCATCGCCACCACATCTGATCCAGGAAGGCCCCCACAGTGCGTGTTCGAACGACCGCCCAGCCACAATGGTGGTCGCGGCTGCGACCGTACGGGGAGCCCGTGCCCGTACCCCGCGCCCGGCTCCTCGTCGTGCCGCACTCCGGCGGTGGCCCCAACCGCTATCTGCGGCTGTTCGGTGATCTCCCCGACGACGTGGAGATACTCGGGCTCACGCTCCCGGGCCGGGAGCGCCGCAGGACGGAGTCGCCCGGTGCCACCCTGGACGAGGTGCTCACCAGCCTCGCGGCGATCCGTCGGCCCGAACTGCCCACGCTGATACTCGGCCACAGCCTGGGTGCGACGCTCGGTCTCCACCTCGCGCACGCCCTCGGCGAGCACTGCGTCGGTCTGATCGCGTCAGGGCAGGAGCCTCGCGACGGAATCGGCTGGCTCTCCGAGCACTCCAGCGACGAGGACGTCCTGCGGCTGCTCGAACTCGGCGGGGACATGCCGTCCGTGATCCTGGAGGACTCGGGATGGCGCACGGCCCTCTTGGACAACCTGCGCGCGGACCTCAGGCTCGGCAGGGAGAGCGCCGAGCGGAGCAGGGGCATGCGCATCGACGCACCCATCACCGTGCTGTGCGGACGAGAAGACCGTCTGGTCAACCAGGACGTGCTGCCGGGGTGGGGCGCCCACTCGGCCGCGGAGTGCGAGGTGCACGTCTTCCCCGGCGGCCACTTCGCCCTCTTCGATCCCGTCAACAGGGCGCAGTACGTCGAGGCGGTCGAGCGCCGCTTCGCCGCGATCGCCGAATTCGCCGGCTGATGTCCAGATCCGCCCGGGCCTCCCGACCGCGACGAGTTTGCCTTTCCGGTGGCAAATGTCCGCAGCAGGGTTTCGCACGTCAAACACGAGCTTCAGTGCATGGTGATTGCGACGCAAATGGGCACGCTTATGGCGCAACACCAGCAGGTTGTCGACTACACTCGTTCGGCTGTGAATGAATGGGTGAAATAGCATATGGGGCAAAATGGCATACGCCTCCTATTGAAGTCGCCGGTACGGGTGGTCCGGTGGCCAGGTGCCTCAACCCCGCCACGCGGTGGGCGGGCGCCGAATGATCCCGATCCGAACAACGTCGGTGTGGGCAATCCCATGCCGACGGAATGGGGCGAACCATCCTGAGTCAAGTGGAATTACTCGTGGCGACACGATGAAGTTCGTCTATTATCTTCTGCAATCCGAAGTCAGGTTAAATGCAATCTCTGGGGGAAATTGTGCCGGAAGTCAACGACCTAGCGCGTCCAACGGCGAAGCCCGAGGCATCGGCAGACACGCTGCACACGTGGTTCGCCCGTCAGGCCGCCGGGAGCCCCCGGGCCACCGCGCTCACCGCCGGTGGAACCTCCATGACCTACGAGGAACTGCACGACCTGGCAGGACGCATGGCCGCGCGTCTGGTCGCGGCAGGCGTGCGCCCCGGTGACCTCGTCCCGGTGCTCGTCCAGCGCCGCTTGGTCATCCCCGCGATCCTCGGCGTGCTGATGGCGGGTGCCGCCTACGTGCCGCTCGACCCCCGGTACCCCGACATCCGCCACGCGAGCCTGGCCGAACGGGTCGGGGCGGGCGTGATCGTGACCGACGACGAACTCGTCGTGCGGGCGAAGGCATGGCACACCGGATCGTTCGTGCTCGTCGGCGACGCCGCGGATTCGGACCTTCCGGCGACGAGCGTGGAGGTCGCCCCTGACGACCTCGCCTACGTGATGTTCACGTCGGGCTCGACCGGCACGCCCAAGGGCGTGAAGATAACGCACCGCAACGTCACGCGGCTGATGACCGAATCGTCGGCGATCTACGACCTCGGTGCCGAGGACGTGTGGACGATGCTGCACTCCTACGCTTTCGACTTCTCCGTGTGGGAGATGTGGGGGGCGTTGCTGTTCGGCGGTCGTCTCGTCGTGGTCGAGGACGACGAGGCCCGTGCCCCCGACGAGTTGCTCGACCTGATGGACCGTGAAGGCGTCACGGTACTGAGCCAGACGCCCTCGGCCCTGGCGGCACTGGCCGGCGCCGACGAGTTGCGGCCGGCGGGCCTCGACCGCCTGCGGCTGATCGTGCTCGGAGGCGAACGCCTCGACCCGGCCACGCTGAGCGGATGGTTCGCCCGCCGGGGCGACGAGCAGCCGCGCGTGGTGAACATGTACGGGATCACCGAGACGACGGTCCATGTCACGTACTGCCCCATCACGGCGCAGGACGCCGCCGCCGGCGCGGGCAGCCCCATCGGGGTGCCGCTGCCCGACCTGGACGTGTCGCTGCGGGACGAGGACGGCGCACCGGCCCCGGTGGGCGAGGTCGGCGAGATCTGGATCTCCGGGCCCGGCCTGGCGCGCGGGTACTTCGGCGACGACGACGCCACCGCACGCAGCTTCCGCATGGCGGCCTGGGGTCCCGATGACCACCGGCGGACCTACCTCAGCGGCGATCTCGCGCGAGCGGACGCCGACGGACGGCTCTTCTACGTGGGGCGGCGCGACGAGCAGGTGAAGGTCCGCGGCTACCGCGTCGAACTGGGCGAGGTCGGTGCGGCGCTGAAGGCCCACCCGGACGTCATCGACGCCTGCGTCGCGACCGACACCGGCAACTCGGTGGGATCCCGGCTGCTGGCATGGGCGACCGTACGCCCCGGCGGCCCGGGCACGGACGGCCTCCGGGCGTTCCTGGCCGACCGGCTGCCCGGTCACATGGTTCCCAACGAATTGCGAATCGTGGACTCCATGCCGCTGACGCCCAACGGCAAGGTCGACCGCAAGGCCCTGCTCGAACAGGCCCGCGCGACCTCCCGCACTGCTTCCCCCGCCGCGCAGGACGCCCCCCAGGGCGATTCCCTGCAAGCGGCCGTGGCAGGCATCTGGGCCGAAGAACTCGGAGTCGCCGAAGTCGGCCTCGGGGACGACTTCTTCGACCTCGGCGGACATTCACTGCTGGTCTCGAAGGTCATCCGCCGCACGCGCACGGAGATCGGTGCACAGATCGGCGCGCGCGCCCTGTTCGAAGCACCGCGGCTCGCCGACTTCGTCGAGCGCGTACGTGCCCAGGCCGCGACCTCGGTGGGTGCGGCCGCCGACCGCTGAACGGACCGGTCGTCGGAAGCCGTGTACGAACTCCAGCCGCCACGGGGCGGCCTGAGGAATTGGGTGGAACAACGTGCGTGCAGTACGCATTGGTAACAAGGGCAGGACAGCGGGGATCGCGGCCTGCATGGCGGTGATCGCGCTCGTGGCCGGGTGCAGCAGCTCCGGGGGCAAGGCCGACGAAGCCGGCTCCGGTGACGCCGGCGGGAGCGCCCAGGATGTGAACACCCCTCGGCTGAAGATTGCGATGGTGACGCACTCGGGTGAAGGCGACACGTTCTGGGACATCGTGCAGAGCGGAGCCAAGCAGGCGGCCCGGAAGGACAATGTCGAGTTCCTCTACGCCAACGACAAGGAGGCCAAGGGGCAGGCTGAGCTGGTCCAGTCGTTCGTGGACAAGAAGGTCGACGGGATCGTGGTGACGCTGGCCAAGCCGGAGGCGATGAAGGACGTCTTGGGCAAGGCCGCGGCGGCGGGGATCCCGGTGGTGACGATCAATTCCGGAGCGGAGTTCTCCGCGAAGTTCGGTGCGCTCAGCCACGTTGGTCAGGATGAGTCGGTGGCGGGTGAAGCAGTGGGTCAGGAAATCAGCCGGCGCGGGAAGAAGAAGGCGCTCTGCGTAATCCACGAGCAGGGAAATGTGTCGCTGGAACAACGGTGCGCCGGAGTGAAGAAGACTTTCGAGGGCTCGGTGGAGAACCTGAATGTCGAAGGCACCAATGCACCCGCTGCGCAGTCCTCGCTGAGTGCGAAACTGCAGGCGTCCACGGACATCGACGCGGTGATCACCCTGGGTGCATCGATCGCGGCGGTGTCGGTGAAGGCGAAGCTGGACGCGGGGAGCAAGGCGGAAGTGGACACCTTCGACCTGAACGCCGAAGTGGTCAAAAGGCTCAAGGCGGAAGAGGTCGGCTTCGCGGTCGATCAGCAGCCGTATCTGCAGGGCTATCTCGCGGTGGACGAACTGTGGCTGTACAAGACGAACGGGAATGTCCTGGGCGGTGGCAAGCCGGTCCTGACGGGGCCCGCGATCGTCACTGAGAAGGACGTGCCGGAGCTCGAGAAGTACACCGCCCGCGGCACCCGATGAACGGCCTGGACGAGAAGCTCGCCAAGGGACCCGGGCCGGGGGCGCCCCCGCCACCCGCCGCGACCGCGCAGCCCGACGAACGCCTGCTGAGGCGGTCACCGCTGCGCAAGCTGCTGGGCCGGCCGGAACTGGGCTCGGTGGTCGGCGCCGTCGCCGTCTTCCTGGTCTTCGCGGTCGTCGCCGACAGCTTCCTGCGCGTCTCCAGCCTCTCCACCGTCCTGTACGCGGCGTCGGTGATGGGTGTCATGGCGGTGCCGGTGGCGCTGCTGATGATCGGCGGCGAGTTCGACCTGTCGGCCGGCGTCCTGGTGACGAGCTCGGCGCTGTGCTCCTCGATGTTCAGCTACCGGATGTCCGCCAACGTGTGGGTAGGCGTCGGCGTTTCGCTCCTGGTGGCCCTGGCCATCGGGTTCTTCAACGGCCTCCTGCTGACCCGCACGAAGCTGCCGAGCTTCATCACCACGCTCGGTACGTTCCTGATGCTGACGGGACTGAACCTCGGCCTGACCAAGCTGATCAGCGGCACCGTGTCGACGAAGTCGATCGCCGACATGGACGGCTTCAGCTCCGCCAAGGCGGTGTTCGCCTCGTCGTTCACCGTCGGCGGCGTCGACTACAAGGTGACTGTCCTCTGGTGGCTCGGCCTGGTCGCGGTCGCCACCTGGATCCTGCTGCGCACCCGCGCCGGCAACTGGATCTTCGCAGTGGGCGGCAACAAGGACGCGGCCCGCGCGGTCGGTGTGCCGGTCGCCAGGACCAGGATCGGCCTCTATCTCGGTGTCGCGTTCGGCGCTTGGGTCTCGGGTCAGCACCTGCTGTTCTCGTACGACGTGGTGCAGTCCGGCGAGGGCGTCGGCAACGAGCTGATCTACATCATCGCGGCGGTCATCGGCGGCTGTCTCATCACCGGCGGCTACGGCTCCGCGGTCGGTTCGGCGGTGGGCGCGCTGATCTTCGGAATGGTCAGCAAGGGCATCGTGTTCGCCGAGTGGAACCCGGACTGGTTCAAGTTCTTCCTGGGGGCGATGTTGCTCTTGGCGACCCTGCTCAACCACTGGGTCCGAAAGCGCGCGGAGGCGACGTCATGACGACCGGGAGGAAGGGCGTGACCAGGCAGGAAGCCGTGCCGGCCCGCACGCCGCTCGTCGAACTGGACGACGTCAGCAAGTACTATGGAAACGTCCGCGCCTTGGAGGGTGTGTCCCTCGAAGTCCACGCGGGTGAGATCTCCTGCGTGCTCGGCGACAACGGCGCGGGCAAGTCCACCCTCATCAAGATCATCGCGGGGCTGCACCGGCACGATGCGGGCACCCTCACGATCGAGGGCGCCGTGACGAAGCTCGTCTCACCGCGCGAGGCCCTCGATCTGGGTATCGCCACGGTCTACCAGGACCTCGCGGTCGTTCCGCTGATGCCGGTCTGGCGGAACTTCTTCCTCGGCTCCGAGCCGACGAAGGGCGCGGGCCCCTTCAAGCGCATGGACGTGGAGTTCATGCGCAGGATGACTCGTGCGGAGCTGTCGCGCATGGGCATCGACCTGCGCGACGTGGACCAGCCCATCGGCACCCTCTCGGGTGGCGAGCGCCAGTGCGTGGCCATCGCGCGGGCCGTCCACTTCGGTGCGAAGGTCCTCGTCCTGGACGAGCCGACGGCCGCGCTCGGCGTCAAGCAGTCGGGCGTCGTCCTGAAGTACGTCGCCGCGGCGCGGGACGCCGGGCTCGGAGTGATCTTGATTACCCACAACCCGCACCACGCGTACCTGGTGGGCGACCGTTTCGTACTCCTCAAGCGCGGCAGGATGTCCGGCAGCCACACCCGCCAGGACATCACTCTGGACGAACTGACCCGCCAGATGGCCGGCGGCAGCGAGCTCGACGACCTCCGCCACGAACTGGAAAGGGCATGAGGAGCTGTCCGGACTGCCCGAGGCGCGCCGAAAACGCGTCGGCAAGACGTCTTGACAGACTGTTTTATCCGGCATCTCCGTAGAGCCTGTCTCATTCAGGGATCGGCCGTTCCTGCGGATTGCCGTTAGCACCATGTTCCACAGGAACCTTTGGTTCCACATTACTTGACGGAGTGTTAAGTGATTAAAACGATTGATGCCGGCGTCAACTCTCTGATAGTTTCACGCGCCGATGTCTTCTCGCGTGCCGCACTGCACGCCACAGCCGAATGAGTCGCCGCGAGGCCACGCTGATCCCAGGAGCCCTACAGATGCAGCAGAAGCCACCTTATGCACCCCCTATTGCGGTGATCGGGATGGCGGCCCGTTTCGCGGGCGCGGAGAATGTCGAGCAGTACTGGTCGAACCTCATCGAAGGCGTCGAGTCCTCGAACCGGTCGGCCGGCGACGCAACCGGTCCGGACGACGGCAGCCGTAACGGCAAGTTCGTGCGAGCGGTCGCGCGGGTCGGCGACATCGAGTCGTTCGATGCCGACTACTTCCGCATACAGCCGACCGAAGCCATCATCATGGATCCGCAGCAGCGGGTGCTGCTGGAGGTGGCGGCCGAGGCGCTGGAGGACGCCGGCTACGCCGGAGAACACGACGCGGTCGTCGGCGTGTTCGTCGGTTCCGGCGAGAACCACTACTTCCGTGAGTACGTGGCCCCGACCGAGGCCCGCGCGGGACGGACCGGCGACGTACGCATCACACTTGCGAACGAAAAGGACTTCCTCGCACCGCGGCTCGCTTTCAAGCTCGGCCTCAACGGTCCTGCCATCACGGTGCAGACCGGCTGTGCCACGGCGCTCAGCGCGGTGGCGCTCGCCTGCTCGGCCCTGGCCGCGGGCGACTGCGACATTGCCCTGGCGGGCGGCGTGAGCCTGCTGATGCCGGACGTCGACGGCTACACGTACACCGAGGGCGGCATCCTGTCGGCCGACGGGCGATGCCGGGCCTTCGACGCCGAGGCCTCCGGCACGATACCCGGATCGGGAGCCGGTGTTGTCGTGCTGAGGCGCGAATCCGACGCACAGGCCGCCCGTGACCACCGCAGGGCGGTCATCCGCGGCTGGGCGGTCAACAACGACGGTGGGTCACGCGGGGGATTCACCGTCCCGAACATCAACGGTCAGGAAGCGGTCATCCGTGCCGCTCTCGTGCGCGCGGACGTCAAGCCCGACCAGGTGGGCTACGTAGAGACCCACGGCACGGGCACCGCGATCGGCGACCCCGTCGAGTTCGAGGCACTGCGGCGCGTCTTCGCGACCCCCGGCCGGCCGGCCGGAACGCCCCTCGTGCTCGGCGCGGTCAAGCCCAACATCGGACACACCGACGCGGCGGCGGGTGCCGCCGGGCTGATCAAGGCGGCGCTGACGGTCGAGCGGGCCATCGTGCCGGGAACACTGCACTTCCGCTCGCCCAACCCCGAGATCGACCTCGCCTCCACTCCCTTCACCCTCACCTCCGAGACCCGGCCCTGGGAAACCGAGGGACCACGCATCGCCGGTGTCAGCTCGTTCGGCCTCGGCGGGTCCAACGCGCATGTCGTGCTGGAGTCCGCGCCTGCCGCGCCGGCCGCGTCCTCGCCGCGCTCGCGTCAGATCCTCGCGCTCTCCGCGCGCAGCGACGATGAGTTGAACCGGATGCGGGAGCGGCTCGCCGACCGGCTCGCTGCGGCGGCCTCAATCGATGACGCCGAACTGGCCGACATCGCGTACACGCTCGGAGTGGGGCGCGCCAGATTCGCCCGCCGCTGGGCGGCCGTGGTCACCGGACCTGCCGATGCCGTCGCACAGTTGCGCGCGGCCGGCGAGGCGGACCGGCCCACCTCACGGTGGTCGCTGGCGATGCACGGGACCCCTGGCGAGCTGTCCGCGATGGGTGAACGGCTCGTCTCCACGGAGCCGTTGCTGCGCTCCGCGCTCACCGAACTCACCGGACACGCCGACCTCCGAGGCCTCGCCCCGGAACGAGCCGGTGCGCTCGCCGCGCTCGGCGTCGCCCGGGTCCTGCTCCGCCTCGGCCTGACCTTCGCCAGGGTGGACGCGCCGAAGTGGGCGCGTCCGGCCGCGCAGTGGCTGGCCGGCGGTGCCGACCCCGCGTCGCTGGTGGCGGCCCTCGCCGCCTGTACGGCCGACGCCGACGCCGGGTCCGTCCGCGAGGGCGCCGGCCGGATAATCGTCGGCCCGTCCTTCGACCTGGCCGACGTGGCGGCAGCGGCATGGCGAGCGGGCGTCGCGGTCGACTGGGCTGCCTACTATGGCGACGAGCCGCGCGGCCGCGTCCCCTTGCCGACCCACCCGTTCACGCGCCGCCGGTTCTGGCTCGATCGCCCGGAAGCGGACTTGGCCAGCAGCTCCCCGCAGGCCGCGCCGACCCGCGCCGATACTGCGAACATCACCGAATTCGTCGAGAAGGTCTGGTGCGGCGTCCTCGGCGTCGAGCGCATCGAGCACGACGCGCACTTCCTGGACGGTCTCGGCGGCGACTCGCTGCACGCGGTGGAGATCGGTGCCCGCCTGAACGAGGAGCTCGGGCTCGAGCTGCCGATCGACCTGCCTTTCATCGCGCCCACAATCGAGGCCACTTCGACCTACATCGAACAGGCCCTGGCTATGGAGAAAACCTCATGAGCACCATCAACACCAACGACGTCCTGATCCGCCGACTGGACGTGACCGCCCGCGTGACCGATCAGGTGGTGGAACTCAGCGAGCGCCACCAGGGCGGCCTCCTGATCGAAAGGCTGATAGGCCGCTACGTGATCGACGCCGACGCGCGCAAGGTCTGGCGGCTCATCGACGGGCGCCGCAGCATCGCCCGGATCGTCGAGGACCTCGCCGCGGAGTCCGGCCTCCCGGTCGCCGAGATCGAGCAGCCCGTGCTCACCCTCTGCGGCCGCCTCGTCGAACTCGACATCCTCCAGGTCGCCACGCCCGCCGACGCCGCAGTGCTCGAGCTGGTGGCAGTCGCCGGATGAGTCGCCCAGCAATCACCCAGGTCGGCCTGCAGATCCCCGGTTACTCCTTCCCCGGGACCATGGACATCCAGCTCTTCGACCGTGTCGTCGAGATGGCGCAGACCGCCGAGGCCAACGGCTTCGACAGCCTGTGGACCATGGACCACGTGCACCAGATCGCCTCGGTCGGCGAGCCGGACGAGCCGATCCTGGAGGCGTACACGACGATCGCGGCGCTGGCCGCCGTCACGTCGACCGCACGCCTCGGAGTGCTCGTTTCGTGCAACGGATTCCGTAACCCCGCGCTGCTGGCGAAGATGGTCACGACCATCGACGTCATCAGCAAGGGGCGCGCGATGCTCGGCATCGGCGCCGGCTGGCACGAGGAGGAGTGCCGCGCCTACGGCATGGACTTCCAGACCACCGGAGAGCGCCTCAAGGGACTGGCCGAGGCGGTGCAGATCTGCCGGGCGATGTTCACCGAGCATGCGCCGCGGTTCTCCGGCACGTACCACCGGATCGCCGAGCCGATCAACGTGCCGGGACCGATCAACCCTGACGGTCCGCCAATCCTCATCGGCGGCGGCGGCGAGCGGGTACTGATCCCGATGGTGGCCCGGTACGGGGACGCCTGCAACTTCTTCGGTGCGCCGGCCACCGTGCGTCACAAGATCGACGTGCTGGAGAAGGCGTGCGCCGCCGTGGGCCGCGACTCCGGAGAGATCACCAAGACATGGCTGGGGCATGCGATCGTCACCGAGTCCGAAGCGGAGCTCCAGGAAGGGCTGGAACGGCTCGGGACGCTGTTGGGCCGGGCGCCGAGCGCCGTCCGGGGGTTCGCCCTCTGCGGCACCCGCGAGGAAGTGCGGCGCCAGATCGCGGAGTACCGCGACGCCGGAGCCGAGGGCCTGATCGTCACCGTGCTCGACCCGGGCGATCTGGAGCATCTGAGCCTGGTCGGCACAACGCTGCGGGAGGCCATGGATGACTGATCTGCCAAGCACCTCCGCGACCGATGTCGACCTGGACGGCGACCCCACCGAAGTCGTCGCGGCGGTCTGGGCCGAGGCACTCGGCCTGGACACCGTCGACCCGGACGCCGGCTTCTTCGATATGGGCGCGACGTCGGCAACGGTCGTCGGTGTGGTCCGTGTCCTGCGTCGGCGCTGGCCGGGCATCAAGATCGTCGATGTCTTCGCCCACCCGACCGTCGGACAGCTCGCGGCCTTCCTCGGCGATGGGTAGGCCGACCGCGAGCTCCGGACGCTTACTTCAGCGCGGTACTGATCGCCTCTGCGAGCTCCAACCACGCGGCGCCGCCGAAGAGATGATCGGCACCGGCGACCTCGCGGAAGGTGCTCTGACCGGTGGTCTCATGGCGCCAGCCGTCGACCTCGGACCGGCTGAGCAGGTCGTCGCGCGCGCCGTAGAGCACGGTGAGGGGCACGTCGAGGGGCGCGTCCGGCGTGTAGACGTAGTCGGAGACCAGCCGCATGTCCGCGGCGAGGATCGGCAGCAGCACCTCGAGGAGTTCAGGCTCTTCACGAAGGTGCTCGGGCACGTAACGCGTGAGGTCCTCACCCGACTCGTCGTCGCCGTCCGCCAGGACGCGCGGCGGAAGCTGCGACGCGACGAGCAGGTGGGCGACCTCGGGTCCGTCGCCGGACCGGTGCAGCCGCTGCGCCGTCTTGTAGGCCAGGAGGGCTCCGGAGCACTGGCCGAACAGCGCGACGCGCGGGACGTCCAGTGCGACCAGCTCCGCCACCAGTTCGTCGACGACCTCGTCGAGGGACGTCGGCAGCGGCTCCGTCTGCCGGCTCTCGCGGCCGGCCAGCCGTACGCCGTACACGTCGGCCGCGTCGTCTATCACCGGACCCCAGGGACGGAACGGAGTCGCTCCGGCGCCGGCCCACGGAATGCACGCGAGTGCGGTGCTATTCCCCGTTGTTGTTCCCGTGCTCCACGGAACGAGCTTCGATGATTGCTTAGATATAGCCGCATAATTCGATATGTCCATGGGCGCGGATCCTAGCATGTTGTGCAGGTGATCCGCAGCGTGATTAAGGCGACGTAGATTAATCTCGGCTGCTGCCCTGGGAAGTCACGTCCAGCATTCCGATCCCCACCATTCGAGAGGATTCTGATGTTTAATCCAAGTGTCGAGGTCATTGTCGAGCAGCCGTCGGTTCTCGCCCAGCCCGACCTTTCGTTCGATGCCATACTCAAGCGCTTTCCCGGACTGGCCGAGGCCAAAGCCGTCTGTATGACGGGGTCGACCGCCGCCGGGTGGGGCAACACGTTCAGCGACATCGACATGTACGCGTTCGCCGACGGGGGTCTCGACCTTCCCGTCGACGAGACGATGGAGACCTGGCAGAGCTCCGACCCGAGTGGTGTGCGCTGGACCATCTGGATGGGCGCCTACGGCGACCAGCGCGTCGACCTGAGGGTGTGGCCGACCGATACGCTCGCCACGGTGCTGGCGTCCTATCTCGAAAAGGAGGTCGAATTCTGCAACACCGGCGACTTCCTCCAGGACTTCATCTACCGGCTTTCCATCGGAGTTCCGCTGAAGAACGAAGCCTTCTTCAAGGAAATGCGCGAGCTGCTCCACGGCTCGTCGTACAGTCGGTCGCTCGCCCGATTCCTGAAGGCCGATGCGGAGAACTGCCTCACCGATGTCATGGGGCAGCTCGACTCCGGTGACTACAAGTCGGCCCGCGTGTCCGCCGGGCTTGCCGCGGGATTCATGACGGACGCCGCCCTCGCGCTTTCCGGAGAGCTCTGCCGACGCAAGAAGTGGCTGCTCCGTCGCCTGGAAAGCACTCCGCAGTGCGGAATTGGTGTGGACGAATACCGCACGACGGTCCTCGACGGCCTGCGCCCCGGGGAGTCCGACGCCGACTGTGCCCTGCGCGTCGCCCGCTGGACCCAGTCGCACATCGTCCGGCTCGAGGACGCCTTCCTGTCCGCCCCCTGATCACCGTCGCCGAACCGGCACAGCGACGCCAGCACATGACCCCTGCGTACGCCGCAGTTGAGAAGGAGACAGAGTGATCATCGCCACACGGGCAGCCGCCGCGGGTAGCCCGTTCGCTGCCGAGACCGGCGTGAGCCTGGCTGGGGTGACCCCGTGAGCTCGACGACCTCGTTCGCAAAGCTCCGTGCCGCGGTGAGCGGTCCGGAGGATCCCCACCAGCAGTTGTTGGTGATGTCGACGATCGTGAACACCATCGGCATGGGGATGTTCCTGTCCGCGGGCACGATCTTCCTCATCAGATCCGCGGGGCTGAGCCCGACCGCTGCGGGCATCGGCCTCACCGTCGGGTCGCTGGCCGGCTTCGGCGCCGGAGTGCTGATAGGCGACCTGGCCGACCGCCGCGGCTCGAAGAAGGTCCTGATCGGCTCCATGCTGCTCGAGGCGATGGCGAGCGTCAGCCTGCTGCTGGTGCACAGCCTGTGGCCGCTCTTCGTGGTGGCCGCCGCCGCTGCCGTCGGCCGTGCGGGAACGGTCAGTGCGCGCGGTGCGATGATCGGTGTGCTCGCGGAGGAGGGCAAGGGCGCGCGGTTGCGCACCTATCTGCGTGCCGTGACCAACGTCGGGATCGCGGTGGGCACGATCGGGGCCGCGGTCGTCCTGGCCATCGACACGCGCGCGGCGTACGTGACGATGGTCCTCATCGACACGTTCACCTTCCTGATCGCCGCCGCGATCCTGACGCGGCTGCCGAACTTCGCCCCGACCCGGGCCGCCGATGACGAGGACCCCGCCGCGGAGAAGACGCCCCGGTGGCTGGCTCTCCGCGACCGGACCTATCTGAGTCTGACCGCCGCCTCGTCGGTCGCGAGCCTGCAGTACTTCGTGCTTGTCCAGGCCCTGCCGGTGTGGATCGTCCTGCGCACGAACGCGCCGCGGTGGATGGCCGCGATGGTCCTGTTCCTCGGAGCGGTCATCGTCGCCGCCACTCAGGTTCCCGCTACGCGGTCCATCACCGACCCGCGTTCGGCGGCCCGGCTGCTCGCGCTGTCCGGCCCGATGTTCCTGGTGGCGTGGATCCTGATGGCGGTATCGGCGGGACCCTCCGCGTGGATCGCGGTCGCCCTGCTCCTCGTCGGCATCGTCGTGCACTCGCTGGCCGAGGTGTGGCAGGCCGCCGGTACGTTCGAGCTGTCGTTCGCGCTGGCCAAGCCCGAGGCCCAGGGGCAGTACCAGGGAGTGATGGGACTCGGTCACGGCCTCTCCGAGGCCGTGGCGCCGATCGTCGTCATCGCGATGTGCGTCAACTGGGGCAAGCCCGGCTGGATCGTGCTCGCCGTGATCGTCACCGTGGCGGGCCTCATATGCGCACTCATCGAGCGCAGCTGGTCCCGCTCGAACCCGCCGGCCAAGGCCGAGGCCCTTGCCAGTGAGTGAGCCGGCCGCGCGGTGAACCGCCGGGGCCATGAGGTGGCCGTCCGCACGATCGAACGCCTGGTGCCCGAGACCGCTGGCGGTTCACCTCGATGTCCGGGAAGGCCCGGCGCCACGGTCAGGAGGACCCGCGACGCCGGGCCCCGGCTTCGGCCCGGGGCCGTCGGACAGTGCCTTCGACGCGGGCGCCTTCCGGGACCTGGGTCCTGCGCGCGATGGGCCACTCGGACCCGGGGTTCACGCTGCGGAAGTACTCCCACTTCCTGCCCCGTGCGGGCGCCCGAGGCAGCCGGCGCCATCGACGCGATCTTCGCGTGGCCTCGCCCGGACGGCGTCGGGCCCCGACAGCGGCCCACAGTCCGGCTCAGGCGCAAAGTCCCAGAGAAGTCCCACGGATGCCGCCGCACCCCTCTCTGACCCGCTGCCTTGCAGGTCAGAGAGGGTGCGGCGGCATTCCCCGGTCAGATGTCGCGGAAGATCTCGATCTGCGCCCCCACCGAGTTCAGCCGCTCCGCAAGCTCCTCGTACCCCCGGTTGATCACATACACATTGCGCAGCACCGACGTGCCCTCCGCCGCCATCATCGCCAGCAGCACCACCACCGCGGGCCGTAGTGCCGGCGGGCACATCATCTCCGCCGCGCGCCAGCGGGTCGGGCCCTCCACCAGGACGCGGTGGGGGTCGAGCAACTGCAGGCGGCCGCCCAGGCGGTTGAGGTCGGTGAGGTAGATCGCGCGGTTGTCGTAGACCCAGTCGTGGATCAGGGTCTTGCCCAGCGCCACCGCCGCGATCGCCGCGAAGAACGGGACGTTGTCGATGTTCAGGCCCGGGAACGGCATCGGGTGGATCTTGTCGATCGGCGCCTCCAGTTTGGAGGGGCGCACCGTCAGGTCCACCAGCCGCGTACGGCCGTTGTCCGCCGCGTACTCGGGCGAGCGGTCGTGGTCCAGCCCCATCTCCTCCAGCACCGCGAGCTCGATCTCCATGAACTCGATCGGGACCCGGCGGATTGTTAGCTCCGACTCGGTGACAACCGCGGCCGCCAGCAGGCTCATTGCCTCGACCGGGTCCTCGGAGGGGGAGTAGTCGACGTCCACGTCGATGTTCGGGATGCCGTGCACGGTCAGCGTGGTCGTGCCGACGCCCTCGACCTTGACGCCCAGCGCCTCCAGGAAGAAGCACAGGTCCTGGACCATGTAGTTGGAGGAGGCATTGCGGATGACGGTCATGCCGTCGTGCCGGGCCGCGGCCAGCAGCGCGTTCTCGGTCACCGTGTCGCCGCGCTCGGTGAGGACGATCGGGCGGTCCGGTGCGATCGCCTGCTCCACCTTCGCGTGGTAGAGGCCCTCCGTCGCGGTGATGTCCAGGCCGAAGCGGCGCAGCGCGATCATGTGCGGCTCGATGGTCCGCGTGCCGAGGTCGCAGCCGCCGGCGTACGGCAGCTTGAAGCTCTCCATCCGGTGCAGCAGCGGGCCGAGGAACATGATGATCGACCGGGTCCGGCGTGCTGCCTCCGCGTCGATGGCGTCCATGTCGAACTGCGCGGGCGGCACGATCTCCAGGTCCACGCCCTCGTTGATCCAACGGGTGCGCACCCCGATGGAGTTCAGCACTTCCAGCAGCCGGAAGACCTCCTCGATACGGGCCACCCGCCGCAGCACTGTACGGCCCTTGTTGAGCAGCGAGCCGCAGAGCAGCGCGACACACGCGTTCTTGCTCGTCTTCACGTCGATGGCCCCGGACAGCCGGCGCCCGCCGACCACCCGAAGATGCATGGGCCCGGCGTAGCCGAGCGAAACGATCTCACTGTCGAGTGCCTCGCCGATGCGCGCGATCATCTCAAGGCTGATGTTCTGATTGCCCCGCTCGATGCGGTTCACGGCGCTCTGGCTGGTGCCGAGTGCGTCGGCCAACTGCGTTTGTGTCCAGCCCCGATGCTGACGGGCGTCACGGATGAGCTTGCCGATGCGTACGAGGTAGTCGTCTGCCATGGCGGCAGGCTATCTCAGATATGAGATGTGATCGCGTGGGGTGGGCCATCAGGGTGACAGACTATGAGCAACAGGGTGTTTCGGTTCATACAGGGGCAGTTCGGCCCCGCTCGGCATCCGCACCGCGGCCAGTACTCCCCACCCCTGGTCGCTCGGTGGCTGCGAGACCTCGACCCCGCGCTCCGTGAGCCTGGCCAAGGTCCGCTGAAGGTCGTCGCACATCAGATAGAACTCCGCCTTCGGCTGATCCCCTGTCGGATGCACGGCGATCTCCGCCGGCGGCAGCTTGAAGATGAGCCAGCCGCGTCCCGCGTCGACGTGCGCGAAGCCGAGCACGTCCTTGACGAATGCTCGGTCGGCATCCGAGTCCCGGCTGTAGAGGATCACGTGCGCACCGCTGAACATGCTCCGATACTGAGCCGGGCGCACGCGCACGGCAATCCCGGTGCCGCCGTACGAGCGCCCGGGCCCCGCCCTCGGGGGAGGTCCGGGCATGACCCGGCAGCGGTCATGTACTAGAGTTATCTCGACATCGAGATATCTATCGAAGGCGTACCGCAGCCGCCACCTGGTAAGGGCTACCTAACTAAGTCTTACCTTAGCGGATCGGCGAGGAGCCATGGCGGCAGCATTGCGGTAGGTACGCGCACATTGATGAAGGAGACTGTCGTGTCGGCGAACAGCTTCGACGCCCGCAGCACGCTGCGCGTGGGCGACGAGTCGTACGAGATCTTCAAGCTGGACAAGGTCGAGGGCTCCGCCCGCCTCCCTTACAGCCTGAAGGTGCTGCTGGAGAATCTGCTCCGCACGGAGGACGGCGCGAACATCACCGCCGACCACATCCGCGCCATCGGCGGCTGGGACTCGCAGGCTCAGCCGAGCCAGGAGATCCAGTTCACGCCGGCCCGCGTGATCATGCAGGACTTCACCGGCGTTCCCTGTGTCGTCGACCTCGCCACCATGCGTGAGGCCGTGAAGGAGCTCGGCGGCGACCCGGCGAAGATCAACCCGCTGGCCCCGGCCGAGCTGGTCATCGACCACTCCGTCATCGCCGACAAGTTCGGCACCAACGAGGCCTTCGCGCAGAACGTCGAGCTGGAGTACGGCCGCAACAAGGAGCGCTACCAGTTCCTGCGCTGGGGCCAGACCGCCTTCGACGAGTTCAAGGTCGTCCCCCCGGGCACCGGCATCGTCCACCAGGTCAACATCGAGCACCTCGCTCGTACGGTCATGGTCCGCGGCGGCCAGGCCTACCCCGACACCCTCGTCGGCACCGACTCGCACACCACCATGGTCAACGGCCTCGGCGTGCTGGGCTGGGGCGTCGGCGGCATCGAGGCCGAGGCCGCGATGCTCGGCCAGCCGGTCTCGATGCTCATCCCGCGCGTCGTCGGCTTCAAGCTGACCGGTGAGCTCACGCCCGGCACCACCGCCACCGACCTGGTGCTCACCATCACCGAGATGCTGCGCAAGCACGGCGTCGTCGGCAAGTTCGTCGAGTTCTACGGCGAGGGTGTGTCCGCGACGAGCCTCGCCAACCGCGCCACCATCGGCAACATGTCGCCGGAGTTCGGTTCCACCGCCGCGATCTTCCCGATCGACGACGAGACCATCAAGTACCTGAAGCTGACCGGCCGCAGCGAGCAGCAGCTCGCGCTGGTCGAGGCGTACGCCAAGGAGCAGGGCCTCTGGCTCGACCCGGCCGCCGAGCCCGACTTCTCCGAGAAGCTGGAGCTCGACCTCTCCACGGTCGTCCCCTCGATCGCCGGCCCGAAGCGCCCGCAGGACCGCATCATCCTGGCCAACGCCAAGGAGCAGTTCGCGCAGGACGTCCGCAACTACGTCGACAACGACGACGAGGCGGGCAAGGAGTCCTTCCCGGCCTCCGACGCCCCCGCCGAGCACAACGGCGTACCGACCCGCCCGACGCTGGTCACCGCCCCCGACGGCTCGACGTACGAGATCGACCACGGCGCCGTCACCGTCGCCGCGATCACCTCCTGCACCAACACCTCGAACCCGTACGTCATGGTCGCCGCCGCGCTGGTGGCCAAGAAGGCGGTCGAGAAGGGCCTGACCCGCAAGCCGTGGGTCAAGACGACGCTCGCCCCGGGCTCCAAGGTCGTCACCGACTACTTCGACAAGGCGGGGCTCACCCCCTACCTCGACAAGGTCGGCTTCAACCTCGTCGGCTACGGCTGCACCACCTGCATCGGCAACTCCGGCCCGCTGCCGGAGGAGGTCTCCAAGGCCGTCAACGACCACGACCTGGCTGTTACGTCCGTCCTCTCGGGCAACCGTAACTTCGAGGGGCGCATCAACCCCGACGTCAAGATGAACTACCTGGCATCCCCGCCGCTGGTCGTCGCGTACGCCATCGCGGGTTCCATGAAGGTGGACATCACCAAGGACGCGCTGGGCATCGACCAGGACGGCAAGCCGGTCTACCTTCAGGACATCTGGCCGACCGAGGCCGAGGTCAACGACGTGGTGGCCAACGCCATCGGTGAGGACATGTTCAACAAGTCCTACCAGGACGTCTTCGCGGGCGACGCGCAGTGGCAGGCGCTGCCGATCCCGACCGGCAACACCTTCGAGTGGGACCCGCAGTCCACCTACGTCCGCAAGCCCCCGTACTTCGAGGGCATGACGATGGAGACCACCCCGGTCTCGGACATCTCCGGCGCCCGCGTGCTGGCCAAGCTGGGCGACTCGGTCACCACCGACCACATCTCCCCGGCCGGTGCCATCAAGGCCGACACCCCGGCCGGCACGTACCTCACGGAGCACGGCGTCGAGCGCCGCGACTTCAACTCCTACGGCTCGCGCCGAGGCAACCACGAGGTCATGATCCGCGGCACCTTCGCCAACATCCGCCTGCGCAACCAGATCGCGCCGGGCACCGAGGGCGGCTACACCCGCGACTTCACGCAGTCCGCCGAAGGTGAGGGAGGGGCGCCGGTCTCCTTCATCTACGACGCCTCGCAGAACTACCAGGCCGCCGGCACCCCGCTGGTGATCCTGGCGGGCAAGGAGTACGGCTCCGGCTCGTCCCGCGACTGGGCCGCCAAGGGCACCGCGCTGCTCGGCGTCAAGGCCGTCATCGCCGAGTCGTACGAGCGCATCCACCGCTCGAACCTCATCGGCATGGGCGTCCTGCCGCTGCAGTTCCCGGAGGGCGCTTCCGCCGCGTCCTTCGGCCTGAGCGGCGAGGAGACCTTCTCCTTCACCGGCGTGAGCGAACTGAACAACGGCACCACGCCGCGCACGGTCAAGGTCACCACCGACACGGGTGTGGAGTTCGACGCGGTCGTCCGTATCGACACCCCCGGTGAGGCGGACTACTACCGCAACGGCGGCATCATGCAGTACGTGCTGCGGAACCTGATCCGCAACTAAGTACGGCAGTACGGCGCAGGCAGCAAAAGGGCCGCATCCCCGGCGACGGGGGTGCGGCCCTTCCCTGTGGGCTACGGTGCCGACAGCTGCCGGATCAGAACAGCTTGGGGTAGATGTTGAAGCCCGAGCCGACCTTGACGCGAGGGGTGTTGAACGGGGCGGTGGCCTTGCCGCTGCCCTTGTACATCCACAGCGCGCCCGCGGCGTCGCGGACGACGACGTCCGCCAGGCCATCCAGGTTCAGGTCACCGTTGGCGATGACCTTGTTGTAGATGTTCCAGCCGGCGCCGACCTTGGTGCGGGCCGAGAAGGGCGCGGCGGCGTTGCCTGTGCCCTTGTAGAGCCACAGCGCGCCGGTCTTGTCCTTGGCGAGGATGTCCGTCCGGCCGTCGCCGGACAGGTCGGCCTTGCCGGTGATGTGCGAGTAGGCGTTCCAGCCGGGACCGACCTTCACCCGCGCGGTGACCGTGCCGTTGCTGTTGCCCTTGTAGAGCCAGAGCACACCGGCGTTGTCCCGGGCGAGGATGTCGTCCTGCACGGTACCGCCGAGGTTGCCCGGCGACAGGACCAGGTTGTAGCTCCAGCCCTTGCCCACCTGGCGGCTGCTTGTGTCGTTGGCAAAGAAGACGTTGCCGGCGGTGTCCCAGCTCCAGGCGCCGTCGTACTTGCCGTCCGCATTGAGGTCCATCGAGGCCACGTTCTTGACCGGCCCCCAGCCGCTCGAGACGTAGCTGCGGGCGGCGAAGCTGCCCTTCCCGTTGGGGCCGTAGAGGTAGGCGTTGGACTTCTTGTCCACCGCCCAGAGCAGATAGACCGGGGCGGCGGCGGCCTGTGCCGCTGCGGGCGCGTTCGACGGAGCCGCAAGCAGGCGGCTGACGTCGACGTCCTTCAGCGGCTGAGGAGCCGGAGTGTCGGCCACGGCCGCTCCGGCGGAGGTGCCGACCAGGGCAGCGGCTATTGCCGCGACGGCGAGACGCGACAGCACGCGTCCGCGCTTACGGCCGGGAAGATTGGCCACGTATGTACTCCGTGTGTGTGATGAGGCGCGATTTACCTCAGGTGGTCATCGCAGGATCTTCATGATCGTTGCACAACATCCTTACGAGTCAATCGATTTGAAGGGGAATGGGTGGGTCCGCAGCGGGCTCGGTAGGGGACAAAAGGGCCCGCACCCGGTGGGACCGGGTGCGGGCCTGTGGTGATGTGTGACGAACTCGATATGTCAGGAGAGCAGTTCGACCTCCGCGAGCGTCGCCGGGCCCGTCGCCACGAGCCGGTACTTCGCATAGCTGCCCGGGGCGCCGACCGTGAAGACGCGGGTCTGCCTGTCCCAGGCGAAGCTCTGGGCGGACCGTTTGTCCAGGTCCTTCCACGTCGCCCCGTCCTGCGAGCCCTGCAGCACCCACCCGGCCGGGGCCTTCGCCCGTGCCGACGAGGTGAGCGTGTACTGCACCGCCCGGGTCCCCGGCGTCACCGGCAGCTCAGTCGTCTCGAACGCTGCCTCCGTCGCCGAGGCGTTGTCGAAGAGCGGACCGCCCCCGGTGATCGCATCGCGGCGGGGGGAGGGCGCCTTGTCGTCCTGGGTGATGGAGACCGGGGCGGCGTTCTTGCCCGTGCCCCACGAGGACGGCTTCGCGCCCATGGAGAACTCCAGCGTGCCGCCCCGCGCGATCAGTTCGTGCGGAAGCGCGGTCGAGTTCCACGCCTTGCCGTTCACCCGCAGGCCCTGCACGTAGATGTTCCGCGCGCTGTTCTTCGGGGCCTTGACCACCAGATCGTGGCCGTTCTCCAGGTGGACCGTCGCCTTGGTGAACAACGGCGACCCGATCGCGTACTCGCCACTGCCCATCACCAGCGGGTAGAAGCCGAGCGCGGAGAAGAGATACCAGGCCGACTGCTCGCCGTTGTCCTCGTCGCCGTGGTAGCCCTGCCCGATCTCGCTCCCGGTGTAGAGGCGGGAGAGCACCTCGCGCACCTTCTCCTGCGTCTTCCAGGGCTGGGAGGCGGCGTTGTACATGTACGTGACGTGGTGGGCGACCTGGTTGGAGTGGCCGTACATGCCCATCCGGACGTCACGGGCCTCCGTCATCTCATGGATGACGCTGCCGTAGGAGCCGACGAATTCCGGCGAGGCCGTCTCGGGGGTGGTGAAGTACGCGTCGAGCTTCTCGCCGAGGGCCGGGCGGCCGCCGTAGAGATTGGCGAGGCCCCGGCTGTCCTGGGGCGCGGTGAAGGCATAGCCCCAGCCGTTGGTCTCGGTGTAGTCGTAGCCCCACACCCGCGGGTCGAACTGCCCGGAGGGAACCCGCCAGTCGCCCTTGAGGTCGCGGCCCTGGAAGAAGCCGGCCTTGGAGTCGAAGAGGGTGACGTAGTTCCGGGCCCGGTTGAGGAAGTACTGGGACTCCTCCTGGTAGCGGGCCTTCTTGGTCTTCTTGTAGAGCGCCTGGCCCATCTTCGCCAGGCCGTAGTCGTTGAGATAGCCCTCCAGCGACCAGGACAGGCCCTCATGGGTCTGTGTGGAGGCGTAGCCGAGGAACGGCGAGGTCTCCATGCCCTTGCGGCCCACACCCGGCGCGGGCGGCACCACGGTCGCGTTCTTCAGTGCCGCCTCGTACGCCGCCTCGGCGTCGAAGTCCACGCCCTTGACGTACGCGTCGGCGAAGGCCACGTCCGAGCTGGTGCCGGTCATCAGGTCCGCATATCCGGGTGAGGACCAGCGCGAGATCCAGCCGCCGTCCTTGTACTGCTGGACGAAGCCGTCCACCAGCTCGCCCGCCTTCGTCGGGGTGAGGAAGGAGTACGCGGGCCAGGTCGTGCGGTAGGTGTCCCAGAAGCCGTTGTTGACGTACACCTTCCCGTCGACGATCTTCGCGCCGGTACGGGTCGGGGTGTCGGGTCCGGTCATCGGCGAGAACGGGCTCGCGTACTGGTGCTTGGGCTGGGTCTTGGTGCCGGTGTTCTCGAAGCCGGAGTTCGGATAGAGGTACAGCCGGTACAGGCTGGAGTAGAGGGTGGTCAGCTGGTCGTGGTTCGCGCCCTCGACCTCCACCGTGCCCAGCAGCTCGTCCCAGGCATCCTGCGCGCGGTCCTTGACCCGCTCGAAGCCGGTGCCCTGCGGGATCTCGTCGGCGAGGTTCTTCTTCGCCTGGTCGACGCTGATGAGCGACGTGGCGATACGGAGCTGGACGGTGCGGTCCTCGCCCGCGCTGAAGCGGAGGTGGCCGCTGACGCCCTCGGAGCCCGAGGCGGTGACCGGCGCGTCGAAGACGCCGTACACGAAGAGCCGCGTCGCACCGGTGGACAGTCCGCTCTTGACGTCCGAGAAGCCGGTGAAGGAGCTGGTGGCCGGATCGAGGGTCAAGCCGCCTTCCTTGGTGACGTTGTCGAAGATGACGCTCGCGTCGTCACCGGGATAGGTGAAGCGCATCATCGCCGCGTGGTCGGACGGGGTGATCTCGGCCTTGAGGCCGTTCTCGAAGGTGACCCCGTAGTAGTGCGGACCAGCGGTCTCCTTCTCGTGCCGGAAGGGCAGGGCCCGCTTGGCACGGTCGGTGTCCGGGGCGCTCGCCGCCGAGGGCATCAGCTGGAAGGTCTGCCGGTCGCCCATCCAGGGGCTCGGTTCATGGCTGGCACTGAAGGCCTGCACGGTGGGCAGATTGTCCGCGTTGTTGCCGCGCGCGTACTCGTACAGCCAGCTCCTGGACTCGGAGTTGGTCGTCGGCGTCCAGAAGTTGAAGCCGTGCGGGACGGCGGTCGCGGGGAAGGTGTTGCCGCGGGAGAAGGACCCGCTGGAGTTGGTGCCGCGGACGGTCGAGGCGTAGTCCGAAAGATGGGCGAGCCGCTTCTCGGGAGCCTTCGGCTTCAGCGTGATGTCGTCGATCCAGCCCTGGAACTTCGCCGGGCCCTTGGCGGAGTCGTACGCCACCAGGATCCGGTCGACCGTCCGGCCGGAGGCGACCGCGCCGATCCTGGACGAGACCTGGTTCCACTGGTTGACGTAGAGCCGCTTGGCCGCGCCCTGACCCTGCGGAGTCAGCAGACCGCCGTGCGAGTCGGTGGCCCGAAGATCACTCAGATAGGTGCCGTCCGTGAACGCGAGGTCCACCGACACGTTCGTGGCCGGGTAGCTGAGATCCGTCTCCGGCAGGGAGGGGAAGATCCGGTACGAGAGCTCGGTGTCGCGGCCCACGGCCGTGTTGACGTCGAAGACCTTGTTGTACGAGTAGGCCCGGCCGTCCGCCTTGTGGGTGCCAGCGTACTTTAGCGCCCGCTTGCCGGTGAACCCGACATTGGACTTGGCGGTGGGGGAGCCGCTGGGCCCGCGGTCGACCTGGCTGCGCATGTCGTCGGGCGTGGGCGTGCTGGTGTCGCCGTTGGAGAACTGCACATCGGCGAGCTGGGTGAGTCCCGCGCCGCTGTTCTTGGTGATCTCCAGCCGATAGTGCGCATAGGCGGTGGCGTTCGCGCCCTCGGCGATGTCGTAGGTCTTGGTCTCGAAGCGCTTCTCGAAGGTCTGGCCCTCACGCGAGTCCAGGACCTTCCACTCCTTGCCGTCGGCCGAGCCCTTGAGGGTCCAGTCCGTGGGGTCGCGCTCCGCGGCGTCATTGGCCGAGGTCATCGCATACGTGACGACCTTGACCGGGGCGTCGGTGTCGAACTCGATCCAGGCGGTGGGCTCGAAGGCCAGCCATTTGGTGCCCGGTTGCAGATCGACCAGGTTCTCTTTGGTCTCTCCCGCGCCGGTGTTCTCGGCGCTGGCGCGCAGCTCTGTCACCTTATCGGTGACATTGCCCGGGATTCCGGTGGAGAATCCGCCGTCGACGCCGGATGACCGCTTCGTCCCACCGGCATCTACTTCAACCGTATTGCGCCAGTCCGGCTGGGGCTCGTCCGCTTCGAAGGACGAGGTGAATTCCCGTTCCGCCGAGGGGGATTGAGCCCACTGTGCGGGCAGGGCGACGGCCGCCGACTGGGCCGTCATCACGAGCAGTGAAGCGGCAGCCACGAGGGCTGCCGCACGGAATTGTCTCTGCCGAGGTCGGGTTCTGGGCTGCATCCCGGGGCCTTCCTGCACTGGAAACCGCGTTGGACAACGTTGTCAGGCGCGATGCGCAGGCTCCAGTAGGGAGGCAAGTGCCATACGGTGTCAAGGGTGTTGGCGGTGCGCGGCGGCTGGATTCCGCCGTTCCGCGCAGAACGCTGTGGTCGGATGGGCGCGCACGGGACTCAGATGTCCGCGAGGTCTCAACTCGGGAAAGACTGCCGTCCAAACTTGCTTTCGATCTTGCTCCCCCGGCCTGAAGTGGACTATACCTGTCGGCGTCCGCATAGCTGTTCCACATGGCAGCGGGCCAGGGGGGTCGGGGGCCGGTGACAGGCGTGCGCATCGGCTGCCGCCGCATGGCCCGTTCCCGCTGCCGACCGTGCACGACCCAAGCTTCACTGAGTTTCCCCCCGGGAAGACTCAGCAACTGACCGCGGTGGCGGGGCCCTTCGCCTGAGGCGAGACGGACGGGCGACCGGTACACCGCCTGAGTCCTGGAGAAGGCGAGGACTTGAGCATGGGATCCACCTCCGCCCACAAGAATGACGGCCTCGGCCGTCGTGATCTGATCAAGCGGTCTGCCGCACTCGGTTTGATCACCGTTCCGACGATGAGCTTCCTGTCCGCGTGTGCCTCCGGTGGCGGTGGCGGCGACGACAACGGCAACACCAAGGGGAAGGTCAGCAAGGACAACCCGTTCGGTGTGGCCAAGGGCAGCAAGGTCGACGTCGTCGTCTTCAAGGGCGGCTACGGCGACGACTACGCCAAGGCATGGGAAGCCGCCTTCGACAAGAAGTGGGGGACCAAGTCCTCCCACCTGGGTACCCAGGAGATCACCGGGAAGCTGCAGCCGCGCTTCAACGGAGGCAACCCGCCGGACGTCATCGACGACTCCGGCGCCCAGCAGATCAAGCTGGACGTGCTCTTCAAGAGCGGCCAGCTCGCCGATCTGGGGCCGATCCTGGACTCGCCCTCCATCGACGACCCGAGCAAGAAGGTCCGGGACACCCTGATCGCTGGCACCGTGGAACAGGGACTCCAGGGCGGCAAGATCGTCTCGCTCAACTACGTCTACACCGTCTGGGGGCTGTGGTACTCGGGCAAGCTCTTCAAGGAGAAGGGCTGGACGGCTCCCAAGACCTGGGACGAATTCCTCGCCGTCTGCAAGTCGGCCAAGGACGCGGGCATCGGCGGTCTCGCCCACCAGGGCAAATTCCCTTACTACATCAACGTCGCCATCATGGACCTGATCGCCAAGCTCGGCGGTCTGGACGCCATGAAGGCGATCGACAATCTCGACCCCAAGGCGTTCGTCGGCAGCAATGTCGCCAAGCAGGCCGTGGAAGCGGTTTACGAAGTGGTCGAGAAGGGCTATCTCATGCCCGGTACCAACGGCCTGACGCACACCGAGTCGCAGACCCGCTGGAACCAGTACAAGGCCGCGTTCATCACCTCGGGTTCCTGGCTGGAGAACGAGCAACTCAAGCAGACTCCGGACGACTTCGACATGAAGTTCCTGCCGATGCCGATTCTGACCGGCAGCAAGCTGCCGTTCGAGGCGATCCGGGCCGGAGCCGGCGAGCCCTTCATCGTCCCGGAAAAGGCGAAGAACAAGGCCGCGGGTCAGGAGTTCCTGCGCTCGATGCTCTCGAAGGAATGGTCGACGATCTTCGCCCAGAAGGCGAACTCGCTGACCATCGTCAAGGACGGCGTGGACGCGAACGTCCAGCTTCGCCCCGGCACCAAGTCCGCGGTGGACGCGGTGAAGGCGGCGGGCGACAACACCTTCAACTACCTGTACCCCAACTGGTACAGCCAGATGGACACCGACATCCAGAACGCGTCCAACGAGCTCATGGCCAAGCGAATCCAGCCGGCGGAATGGCTGAAGCGGGCTCAGGCGGCGGTCGACAAGGCAGCGAAGGACCCGAACAGCAAGAACAACCGCCGCGACTAGGTTCTGTCCGGTCGATCAGGCCGGATCAGTGAGCGGGGTCTGGTGCGTGCGATCGCAAGGCGGAGGAAGGAGCCGACGCGGAGCGTCGGCGACTGACGACAACGCGGCGGGCGTGCGTGCCAGGGCACGCGAGCCCGGAAAGATCGGCCGGACAGGGCCTTAAGCGGTCTCACCCCCGCTCACCCGGAACACCAGGGACAGGATGCCATGCGAAAAGGGCAGTACCGGTTTGTCACAGGGTTTCTTCTGGCACCCTTGGCGCTGTATCTGATCTTCGTGATCTGGCCGTATGTGCAGACGATCGGGTACTCGTTCACCGACTGGAAGGGTCAGTCGCAGACCTTCGGATTCGTCGGCTTCGACAACTACACCGCTCTGTTCGACGACGATGTCTTCCTGAAGGCAATCTGGCACAACATCCTGTTCCTGGTGTTCATTCCGGTGATCACCATCCTGCTCGCCCTCTTCTTCGCCTTCATGGTGAATGCCGGCGGGCGGGGTGGCGCCGGAGGCGTCAAGGGCGTCCGTGGGTCCGGCGTCTACAAGATCGTCTACTTCTTCCCCCAGGTCCTGTCCCTCGCGATTCTCGCGGTGCTCTTCGGTGCGGTGTACCGCAGTGACGAAGGCGGCCTGCTCAACGGTCTCCTGGTCAAAACGGGGCTGGTGGACGCCGCAAGCCCCATCGAGTGGCTCAATGAGCCGAACTTCGTGCTCTGGTGCCTGATGGCCGTGGTCGTCTGGCACGGAGTGGGCTTCTATCTCGTCCTGTTCTCGGCAGCCATGCAGTCCATCCCCAGGGACATCTACGAGGCGGCGCTGCTGGACGGTGCAGGCCGGGCCCAGACCTTCTTCCGGGTCACCCTCCCGCTGCTGTGGGACTCGGTGCAGACGTCCTGGGTCTACCTCGGCATCACGGTCATGGACCTGTTCGTGCTGGTGTCGACGATGACCTCAGGGCCGTTCGGAGGTGGTCCCGACCACCACAGCGAGGTCATGGCCACCGTACTGATGCGCAACTTCCTCTACTTCGGCAAGAGCGGCTACGCCTGCGCCATGGGTGTCGTGATGCTTGTCCTGACCTTGATCCTGTCCGTCGTCACGCTGCGCGCCACCCGCCGCGAGCGCATCGAGTTCTGAGCAGGGGAAGAGCGATGACCACACCCATCAAAGAGCCCGCCGCCACGTCGACGGACAAGGTGCCCGGGCAGCGGACCGCAGGTCGGTCCGTCCGGCAGGGCGCCCCCTCCACCGAGGGCTTCACCCTCAAGGTCTTCTCCCACGGCTTTCTGGCCCTGTGGGCCGTGATGATCGTGCTGCCGCTGCTCTGGCTCGTACTGAGCTCGTTCAAGACGGATGCACAGATCGGCGGTTCGGCCCTGAGCTGGCCGAGTGACTGGTCCCTGGATGTCTTCGGGCGGGCCTGGGACAAGGGCATCGGCGACTACTTCACCAACACCCTGATCGTGCTGGTCTTCTCGGTGCCCTTGACGATGCTCTTCGGCTCCATGGCCGCGTACGTCCTCGCGCGGTACGAGTTCCCTGGCAACCGGCTCATCTACTACTTCTTCGTCGGCGGGGCCATGTTCCCCGTGTTCCTCGCGCTCGTACCGCTCTACTTCATGGTGCAGCGGTTCGGCATGCTGAACACCTATCAGGGCCTGATCCTGGTCTACGTCGCGTACTCGATGCCGTTCACCGTGTTCTTCATGCACTCCTTCTTCCGTACGCTTCCGACGGCCGTGCACGAGGCGGCGGTGATCGACGGAGCCTCGCACACCCGGGTGTTCTTCCAGGTGATGCTGCCGATGGCGAAGCCGGGGCTGCTCAGCGTGGGGATTTTCAACACGCTCGGCCAGTGGAATCAGTACATTCTCCCCGCGGTGCTGATGCAGCCGAAGGACAACGCCGATCCGGAGCGCTATCTGCTCACGCAGGGCCTGATCCAGCTTCAGCAGCAGCAGGGGTATGCGACGGATCTGCCGGTGCTGTTCGCAGGTGTCACGATCGCCATGGTCCCGATGCTGGTGGTCTATCTCTCCTTCCAGCGGCAGGTTCAGGCCGGTCTGACGTCGGCGACGCTCAAGTAGCTCCGTGATGTGATGACGGAGGCGCCGCGGTGGCTACCGCGGCGCCTCCGGCGTTCGCTCCCTTAATAGTAGCCATGTACATAGTATCCATGTACCGTATCTGCCATGAGCGCAGCAACCGAAGGTCCGACGCCCGGCTTCCTGGTCTGGCGGCTGTCCATGAAGTGGCGGGTCGCCGTCGACCGGGCCGTCGCGCCGCTGGGGCTTACCCACGCGCAGTACTCACTTCTCGCCTCGCTGTACGGCATGCAGCGGTCCGGCCGGCGGCCCAGTCAGCGCGGGCTCGCCGATCACACGGGCCTCGAACCGCTCTATGTCTCGAAGCTGGCGCGCACCCTGGAGGCCGCCGGTCTGGTCGAGCGCCTCCCGGACCCCTCCGACACGCGGGCGGTCCAGCTGTCGCTCACCGATCAGGGGCGCGATGTCACGCGCCGCGCGATCGCCGTCGTCCAGCAGCTCCTCGACCGGCTCCTGGAGCCGTTGGGCGGACTGGAGGGACGTCGCGCCGAAGTGTTCTCCCGTGAATTGGCGGTTCTGCTCGACACACCACTCGACATCCCGGCCAAGGAGTAGCCATGTCCACTGCACCCACCCTGAACGGCCAGGTCATAGGCCGGGCCCACTTCGCGACCCGGGCCGTCCTTGACGGACTGCTGGCCGACGAGGACATCACCTTCCACCAGGCTGTGGCCCTCAATGCCACTGCCGACGGCGGCGACGCCGTCGAGCGCGACGGGCTCGTCGGCAGGATGACCAGCACGCTGAAGACCGACGAGTCGGCCGCGCTCGCGACGATCGCCGAGCTCACCGCGTCCGGGCTGCTGGAGGCCCTGCCCGGGGATGTGGGGCGCGTCGCGCTCACCGAAAAGGGCCGAGCACTGCAGAGCCGGATCAAGGCCGGCACGGCGAAGATCACTGAGCGGCTCTACGGCGATCTCCCGGCCGAGGACCTTCGGACCGCGGGCCGCGTGCTGACGCTGGTCACGGCCCGTGCGAACGCCGAGCTGGCCGGCCGCTAGGAGGTGTCCGGCCGGACACCGGAAACGCTCCTGGCACCCCGCTGCCGGACGGCCCCGGGTCGGCGCCCCGCGATCGCTCATCCGTGGTTCTCTCCGCTCAAGGTCTTGACGCGATAACGCGCGAGAGTTGTGCTTAGAGTTCACAAGTTGGAGAAACGTCGGGGTTGCCTCACGGTGACTCCGGCCGGGGGCGGTCGTCGCGCCGCCCACCGGGGGCAGGAGTGGATGAGTCAATGGAGACTCCGGGATCGCAGACATCTCTGCACCGGGCAAACCTCGAGCGGGTCGTGCGTGCCGTGCGTATGGCGGGCTCGCTCACGCAGGCGGAGATCGCGAGGAGTACAGGCCTCTCCGCGGCCACCGTCTCCAATATCGTTCGCGAACTGAAGGACGGCGGCACCGTTGAGGTGACGCCCACGTCCGCGGGCGGCCGCCGGGCTCGCAGCGTCTCCCTCAGCGGCGACGCGGGCATCGTCATCGGCGTCGACTTCGGCCATACCCACCTGCGCGTCGCCATCGGCAATCTGGCCCACCAGGTGCTCGCGGAGGAGTCCGAACCGCTCGATGTGGACGCCTCGTCCGCAGAAGGCTTCGATCGCGCGGAACAGCTGGTCAACCGCCTGATTGCGGCTTCGGGCATCGGCCCGGACAAGGTGGTCGGAGTGGGTCTCGGTGTACCCGGCCCGATCGATGTCGAGTCGGGCACCCTCGGCTCCACGTCGATCCTGCCGGGCTGGACCGGGATCAACCCCAGCGAGGAGCTTTCCGGGCGGCTCGGCGTGCCCGTGTACGTCGACAACGACGCCAACCTCGGCGCCCTGGGCGAGCTCGTCTGGGGCAGTGGCCGAGGGGTCCGGGACCTCGCGTACATCAAGGTCGCCAGCGGTGTCGGCGCCGGTCTGGTCATAGACGGTCAGATCTATCGTGGCCCGGGCGGCACGGCCGGCGAGATCGGCCACATCACCCTGGACGAGTCGGGTCCCGTCTGCCGCTGCGGCAACCGCGGCTGCCTGGAGACTTTCGCCGCGGCCCGTTACGTACTGCCGCTGCTCCAGTCCAGTCACGGCCCGGATCTGACCATGGAGCGCGTGGTCCAGCTGGCCCGCGAGGGCGACCCCGGCTGCCGCCGGGTCATCGCCGACGTCGGGCGGCACATCGGCAGCGGTGTGGCCAATCTGTGCAACCTGCTCAATCCCAGTCGCGTCGTGCTGGGCGGAAATCTCGCGGAAGCGGGAGAATTGGTTCTTGGACCGATCAGGGAGTCGGTCTCCCGGTACGCGATTCCCAGCGCGGCGCGCCAGCTGTCCGTCCTTCCGGGGGCGCTCGGCGCGCGCGCCGAGGTGCTTGGGTCACTGGCCCTCGTCCTGAGCGAAATGGGCGATTCAACCCTTCTGGACAGCGCGATGCCCGCCGGGGCACCTGCCTTCACTTAGATAACGAATGGCACCGTTGTCATCTCGTTAAGGATTTACTCCTTGACGATGACACCGGGGCCGAGTTGACTTCCAGCCACCTCGGCCGCAGCGACGCGGCCTCGTCAGGGAGGTTTCGAAGATGAACACGCGAATGCGTCGTGCAGCCGTAGCCGTAGCCGCCACCACGATGGCTGTTTCCCTCGCCGCCTGTGGCAGCGCCAAGGAGTCGGGCGAGAAGTCCGACCAGACCGGCGCCGCCAAGGGCGACGACATCACCATCGGTCTGCTGCTGCCGGAGAACCAGACCGCGCGCTACGAGCAGTTCGACAAGCCGCTCATTGAGAAGAAGATCAGCGAGCTGACCAACGGCAAGGCGAAGGTTATCTACGCCAACGCCAAGCAGGACGCGACGCTGCAGAACCAGCAGGTCGACACGATGATCACCAACAAGGTGGACGCCCTCATCGTCGACTCGGTGGACTCCAAGGCCATCGCCGGCTCGGTCAAGAAGGCCAAGGACGCGGACATCCCCGTCGTCGCCTTCGACCGTCTCGCCGAGGGCCCGATCGACGCCTACACCTCCTTCGACAACGAAGAGGTCGGCCACGTCCAGGGCAAGGCGCTGCTCACCGCACTCGGCGCCAAGGCCAAGGACGGCCAGATCGTCATGATGAACGGTGCCGTCACCGACCCGAACGCCGCCCTGTTCAAGAAGGGCGCGCACGCCGAGCTCGACGGCAAGGTGACCGTCGGCAAGGAGTACGACACCAAGGAGTGGAAGCCGGAGAACGCCAACGCCAACATGGAGGCCGCGATCACGGCCCTCGGCAAGGACAAGATCATCGGCGTCTACTCCGCCAACGACGGCATGGCGGGCGGCATCATCACCGCCCTGAAGGCCGGCGGCTTCACCAAGCTCCCGCCGGTCACCGGCCAGGACGCCGAACTCGCCGGTGTGCAGCGCATCGTCGCGGGTGAGCAGTACGCCAGCGTCTACAAGCCGTACGCGCCGGAGGCCGCTGCCGCCGCCGAGATGGCCGTCGCGCTCGCCAAGGGCGAGAAGCTCGACGCCATTGCCAAGGAGAAGGTCTCCAGCCCGACCACCAAGGACATCCCGTCGGTGCTCGTCCCGGTCGTCTCGCTGACCAAGGACAACATCAACGCCACAGTCGTCAAGGACGGCGTCTACACCGTCGCCCAGATCTGCACCCCGAAGTACAAGGCCGCCTGCGACGCGCTCGGTCTGAAGTAAGTCTCCTGAGCCGTATGGGACTTACGCACCCATGAAGCCTGTCCGGTGCCCCGCCCCCTTTTCAGCCCCCGCTACCGGGGCGGGGTGCCGGACAGAAACGCTTCTTCCTACTGTTCGCTTCTGCTCAACCTCCGCGCCCGTTCCCCCGGCGCGGCATCCCCGCCGGTCAGGCGGCGAAGGAGATGATTCACGTGTCCGCTACGCCCGTGCTGGCGTTGCGCGGGGTCTCCAAGCGATTCGGTGCCGTTCAGGCGCTCACCGATGTAGAGCTTGAGGTCCATGCCGGTGAAGTGGTCGCCCTGGTGGGCGACAACGGAGCCGGCAAGTCCACGCTGGTCAAGACGATCGCTGGCGTGCATCCCATCGATGAAGGCGTCATCGAGTGGGACGGCAGCAAGGTTCAGATCAACCGGCCGCACGACGCCCAGAACCTGGGCATCGCGACCGTCTACCAGGACCTCGCGCTGTGCGACAACATCGACGTCGTCGGCAACCTCTACCTGGGCCGGGAGATCCGCAAGCGCGGCATCCTCAACGAGGTCGAGATGGAGCGCCGCGCCCGCGAGCTGCTCCAGACGCTTTCGATCCGTATCCCGAGTGTGCGCATCCCGATCGCCTCCCTCTCCGGAGGCCAGCGCCAGACGGTGGCCATCGCCCGTTCGATGCTCGGCGAGCCCAAGCTCGTGATCCTCGACGAGCCGACGGCAGCCCTCGGCGTCGAGCAGACCGCCCAGGTCCTCGACCTGGTCGAGCGACTGCGCGAGCGCGGTCACGCGGTCATCCTCATCAGCCACAACATGGCCGATGTGAAGGCCGTCGCCGACAAGGTCGCCGTGCTCCGCCTCGGGCGCAACAACGGCGTCTTCGAGGTCAGGACCACCTCGCAGGAAGAGATCATCTCCGCCATCACAGGCGCCACGGACAACGCCGTGACCCGTCGTGCGGCGCGCACCACGGAGGTTCAGAAGTGAACGTCGACAAGACCTCCACTCCCACCGACGCGCCGGTCGTCAACCCGGAGGCCGCCCACGACGCGGTCACCGCGGTCGACCCCCGGCTGCTCGTGCGTGAGCAGGGCTTCGCCGGTTACATCTCGGAGTTCAAGCGCAAGCTGCACTCCGGCGATCTGGGCTCGATTCCGGTGGTGATCGGCCTGATCATCATCGCCATCGTCTTCCAGAGCCTGAACTCGAACTTCCTCTCCGCGCAGAACCTCAGCAACATCGCTGTCGCGATGGTCGCCACCGGCATGATGGCCGTCGGCATCATCTTCGTGCTGCTGCTCGGTGAGATCGACCTGTCGGTCGGCTCGGTCAGCGGTGTCTCCGGCGCGATCGTCGCCGTACTGACCGTCACCCACGGTATGAACGAGTGGCTCGCCGTCATCGTCGCGATCGCCAGCGGCGCGGTCATCGGCGCCATCCACGGCTTCTTCTTCGCCCGGATCGGCGCACCCGCGTTCGCCGTCACGCTGGCCGGCCTGCTCTTCTGGCTGGGCTTCATGCTCCAGCTCCTCGGCGACCAGGGCACGATCAACCTGGACGGCGAGGGTGTCGTCGGCAAGCTCACCACGTACTACTTCGCGGACGTGGCGGCCTCCTACGGCCTTGCCGCGGTCGCGGTCGCCGGGTTCTTCCTGTCGGCCTTCTTCGACGCCCGTCGCCGCGAGGCCGCCGGAATCCCGTCCCGGCCGCTCGTCGACATCGTGGTGCGTACGGTTCTGCTCGCCATCGTCGCCTTCGCGGCCGCTGTCATGTTCAACCAGTACAAGGGCCTGCCGCTCGCGCTGGTCCTCTTCCTGGTGGTGCTGGTCGTGACGGACTTCGTGCTCCGGCGCACCACCTACGGCCGCAAGATCTTCGCGCTCGGCGGCAGCGTCGAGGCCTCGAGGCGTGCCGGTATCAACGTCGAGATGGTGCGGATCTCGGTCTTTGCCCTCGCGGGCACCTTCGCCGCCATCGGCGGTCTGTTCTGGGCGTCCAAGATCGCGGCGGCCAACCAGAGCGCCGGTGCCGGTGACCTGCTGATGAACGTCATCGCGGCGGCCGTCATCGGCGGCACCAGCCTCTTCGGCGGACGCGGCCGGACCTGGAACGCGCTGCTCGGTGTCATGGTGATCGTCTCGATCCAGTACGGGCTGGCGCTGGAAGGCATCGCCACGCCGATCCAGTACATGATCACCGGTGGCGTCCTGCTGGCGACCGTGGTGATCGACTCCGTCACCCGGAAGACCCAGAAGACGGCGGGCCGCGCCTGACCGCGGCTCCGCAGGAGTGCCCGGCACCGCTCGCGGTGCCGGGCACCTCTGTGTGTTCGCCCGCCGTCGCCCACACCCCTGCAGCGGAGGCGCTACGCGCCACTTCACCCATTTGCGTGATGTAGATCGCACCGCCCGATGACGTCCGCAGCAGGCGGAACATTAGACTCGGCAGACCGGCACGCTAGACCGCTCAACTGCAAGGAGGCACGGGTGGCCCTGCTGACCCGCATCACGGGACCGCGCGATCTGGACCGGCTCAGTCCGGAGCAGCTCGACCAGCTGGCCGCCGAGATCAGGACCTTCCTCGTGGACGCGGTCTCCAAGACCGGTGGCCACCTCGGTCCCAACCTCGGCGTGGTGGAGCTGACGATCGCCCTGCACCGTGTCTTCGACTCGCCGAAGGACAAGGTCCTCTTCGACACGGGCCACCAGAGCTACGTGCACAAGCTTCTGACCGGGCGCCAGGACTTCTCGCGGCTCAAGATGAAGGGCGGACTGTCGGGCTACCCGGCGCGTGCCGAGTCCGAGCACGACATCATCGAGAACTCCCACGCCTCCACCGTCCTCGGCTGGGCCGACGGTCTCGCCAAGGCCAACGAGGTGCTGAAGAAGGACGACCACGTCGTCGCCGTCATCGGTGACGGAGCACTCACCGGCGGCATGGCCTGGGAGGCGCTGAACAACATCGCGGCCGCCAAGGACCGCCCCCTGGTGATCGTCGTCAACGACAACGAGCGCTCGTACGCCCCCACGATCGGCGGCCTCGCCAATCACCTCGCCACGCTGCGCACGACGGACGGCTACGAGCGCTTCCTGGCCCGCGGCAAGGACATCCTGGAGCGCACCCCCGTCGTCGGGAAGCCCCTCTACGAGACCCTGCACGGCGCCAAGAAGGGCCTGAAGGACTTCATCGCCCCGCAGGGCATGTTCGAGGACCTCGGCCTGAAGTACGTCGGCCCGATCGACGGCCACGACATCGAGGCCCTGGAGTCCGCGCTCGCCCGCGCCAAGCGCTTCGGCGGCCCCGTCATCGTCCACTGCCTCACCGAGAAGGGCCGCGGCTACCAGCCCGCCCTCCAGGACGAGGCGGACCGCTTCCACGCCGTCGGCAAGATCCACCCGGACACCGGCCTGCCGATCTCCAGCTCGGGCCTCGACTGGACCTCCGTCTTCGGCGAGGAGATGGTCGAGCTCGGCAAGGAGCGGCGGGACCTCGTCGCGATCACCGCGGCGATGCTGCAGCCGGTCGGCCTCGACAAGTTCGCCAAGGCCTTCCCCGACCGGGTCTACGACGTCGGCATCGCCGAGCAGCACGGCGCGGTGTCCGCCGCCGGCCTCGCGACCGGCGGACTGCACCCCGTCTTCGCCGTGTACGCCACCTTCCTCAACCGCGCCTTCGACCAGGTACTGATGGACGTGGCCCTGCACAAGTGCGGAGTGACCTTCGTGCTCGACCGCGCGGGTGTCACCGGCACGGACGGCGCCTCGCACAACGGCATGTGGGACATGTCGATCCTTCAGGTCGTCCCCGGTCTGCGGATCGCGGCCCCGCGCGATGCCGACCAGGTCCGCGCCCAGCTGCGCGAAGCCGTCGAGGTGGACGACGCGCCCACCGTGGTGCGCTTCTCCAAGGGCGCGGTCGGCCCCGCCGTGAAGGCCGTCGGCAAGGTCGGCGGCATGGACGTACTGCGCAACGCGGGCACCGACCGGCCGGACGTGCTGCTGGTCTCCGTCGGCGCGCTCGCCCCGATGTGCCTGGAGATCGCCGGCCTGCTCGACGCACAGGGGATCTCGACCACCGTCGTCGACCCGCGCTGGGTCAAGCCCGTCGACGAGGCGCTCGCGCCGCTCGCCGAGCAGCACCGCGTGGTCGTCACCGTCGAGGACAACAGCCGTGTCGGAGGCGTCGGATCGGCTGTCTCCCAGGCGCTGCGCGACGCCGGTGTCGACGTACCGCTGCGCGACTTCGGCATCCCGCCGCGCTTCCTCGACCACGCCTCCCGCAAGGAGGTCCTGGTGGAGATCGGTCTGACCGCACCGGACATCGCCCGTCAGGTGACCGGCCTGGTGGCCAAGCTGGACGGCCGGTTCGAGAGCGAGTCGGTGGAGCCCGCCCGCGACTAGGTCCTGTCCGGCCGATCTTGCCGGGCTCGCGTGCCCTGGCACGCACCTCCCGTAGCCCTTCGGGCACGGGAGGTGCCCCCATGCCGCGTTGCGTCAGTCGCCGACGCTCCGCGTCGGCTCTCCCCCTGCCTTCGGCGGGGGGACCGCCGTCCTCCGGCCTGCGATCGCACGCACCACAGTGACATCAGCCGCTCCGCGGCGGGCCGCTCACTGATCCGGCCTGATCGACCGGACAGGACCTAGCGGAACTGGTTCTCGTGCCGCCGATGGGCCGGTCGGTCACCCTGTATGGGTGGTCCGACCGGCCCATTCGCGTGAAATCCACTCGTACGGAGCTCTGTCGGGCCGCCGATGTCCCAATCATGGCGTTCACGACGAGTGCGTGGAGGTACGCCGGTGAGTACGCAGCAGGACACGGGCCCGCGCGGGAACGGGCTGTTCAGGACCAAGACGGTCGAGCAGTCGATCCGCGACACCGAAGAACCGGAGCATGCCCTCAAGAAATCCCTTTCGGCATGGGATCTGACCGTCTTCGGCGTCGGTGTCATCATCGGCACCGGCATCTTCGTCCTCACCGGGAAGGTGGCCAAGGAGAACGCGGGACCTGCGACCGCGCTGGCCTTCGTCGCCGCCGGCATCGTCTGTGCGCTGGCGGCCCTGTGCTACGCCGAGTTCGCCTCGACCGTCCCGGTGGCCGGGTCGGCATACACCTTCGCCTACGCCTCCATCGGTGAGCTGCCCGCCTGGATCATCGGCTGGGACCTCGTCCTCGAGTTCGCGCTGGGCACGGCCGTCGTCGCCGTCGGCTGGTCCGGATATGTGCGCTCCCTGATGGACAACGCGGACTGGCATCTGGCGAATGCGCTGGAAGGGCCCGATGTGCCAGGGGGCACCTTCGACATCCTGGCCTTCCTGCTGGTCCTCGTGCTGACCGCGATCCTGGTGGTCGGCATGAAGCTGTCCGCCAACATCACCGCGGTCGTCGTGGCCATCAAGGTGACGGTGGTCATGATCGTGATCATCGCGGGGCTGTTCTTCATCGTGGGAGACAACTACTCGCCGTTCATCCCCGACGCGGTGACCCCCGAGGGCGGGCTCGGCTGGGAAGACGCCCCCATGGTTCAGCTGATCTTCGGTTACGAAGCCACCAACTTCGGCGTCATGGGCATCTTCACCGCCGCCTCCGTCGTCTTCTTCGCCTTCATCGGCTTCGACGTGGTGGCCACCGCAGCCGAGGAGACCAAGCTCCCGCAGCGCGACATGCCGCGCGGCATCCTGGGCTCGCTCCTGATCTGCACCGTGCTCTACGTGGCCGTCGCGCTCGTCGTGACCGGTATGCAGCACTACACCAAACTGTCCGTCAGCGCCCCGCTCGCGGACGCCTTCAAGTCCGTCGGGCACCCCTGGTATGCCGGTGTGATCAGCTTCGGCGCCGCCGTCGGTCTCACCACGGTGTGTCTGATCCTGCTGCTCGGGCAGACGCGTGTGTTCTTCGCGATGAGCCGCGACGGTCTGCTGCCACGCTTCTTCTCCATCACGCACCCGCGCTTTCGGACCCCGTACCGTCCGACCATCCTGCTGGGCGTCCTGATCGCCATCATCGCGGGCTTCACCAGCATCAACGAGCTCGCGACCCTCGTGAACATCGGCACCCTCTTCGCGTTCATCGTCGTGGCCATCGGCGTGATGGTCCTGCGCCGCACGCGTCCCGATCTGCACCGCGGGTTCCGTACGCCGTGGGTGCCGGTCCTCCCGATCGTGTCGATCGCCGCATCGCTCTGGCTCATGTTGAACCTGCCGGGCGAGACATGGCTCCGCTTCGCCATCTGGATGCTGATCGGCTTCGTCGTGTACTTCCTCTACGGGCGCAGGAACAGCCGCCTCGGCAAGATGGGCAAGGACGCCCTGTTCTAGGTCGTCCCTTGACCGCTAGGGCGTGTTTGAGAAGTCGCTCCCCCAGAGCTTCGCCTGGGAGGTACCCCACCCCGCGACGCCTGGCACGCGCACTCGCGGTGTTGTCGGAGTCGCCCAAGTACGTCCAGTACGAGGACGATCTCCCCCAGACTTCGTCCGGGGGTGCCCCCACCGCCTTGCGACTGCACGCACCAGACGCCGCGGAGCCCGCCCTGCGGGCGGACGGCGCTACTTCTCAAACACGCCCCAGTCGCCGGATCCCGATGCGCCCGGCCCGTACGCCCTGCTCCAACAGGGCCTGCGCGGCCGGGCGCTACGTACGATCGCCCGGCGGCTGAACGCTCCGCGGCCCCAGGCACTGCGCGCCCCGCGCCTCCACGCGCCGTCTCAACTCCCGGTCCGCCGTGACCACCACACACTCCCGGCCCGTCTCACGGGCCGCCGCCAGCTCCACGATCAGGTCGTCACCGCTGCCCGGAGCGGACTCCACGCGTACGTCCGGCACGCTCTGCACTCCGCGGGCCGCGCCCTCCACGACGAGGACCAGCTCCACGGGACCAGGATGCCCCGGCACCCCGGCCGGGGCGAAGGCGGCGAGCCGGTTGCGCAGCCGCTCGGCCGCCCCGCGCCGGTCGCGCCACCAGCCGTCCGGGACCGAGCCGACCACATTCGCCGCGTCGACGATCACCAGCGCACGCATGCGCACAGCTTCGCACGGCACGATCCGTCGCGGGAACGCCGAACGGGCCGTACGGGAAGCCCCGTACGGCCCGTTCGTGCGACAACGGCCGGTTGTTACGCCGGGACGCTCGCGACGCCCTGCGCCAGGAACGGCTTGCCGTTCACGCGCTGGGAGACACCCTCACGGTCCAGGTACGGCGTGATGCCGCCCAGGTGGAAGGGCCAGCCGGCGCCCGTGATCAGGCAGAGGTCGATGTCCTGGGCCTCGGCCACGACACCCTCCTGAAGCATCAGACCGATCTCCTGCGCCACCGCGTCGAGCACGCGCGCGCGGGTCTGCTCCTCGGTCAGGACGGCATCGCCCTGCTTGAGGAGGGCGACGACCTCCGGGTCCAGCTCCGGCTTGCCGGAGTCGTAGACGTAGAAGCCGCGCTTGCCCGCCTTGACGACCGCGGCCAGGTTCTCGGAGACCGTGAAGCGGTCCGGGAAGGCCCGGTTGAGGGTCTCGGAGACATGCAGACCAATGGCCGGGCCGACGAGCTCCAGGAGGACCAGCGGCGACATCGGCAGACCCAGAGGCTCGACGGCCTTCTCGGCCACCTCGACCGGGGTGCCCTCGTCGATGACGTTCTGGATCTCGCCCATGAAGCGGGTCAGGATGCGGTTGACCACGAAGGCCGGGGCGTCCTTGACCAGGACGGCGGTCTTCTTCAGCTTCTTCGCCACGCCGAAGGCGGTGGCGAGGGCCGCGTCGTCCGTCTTCTCGCCGCGGACGATCTCCAGGAGCGGGAGGATCGCGACGGGGTTGAAGAAGTGGAAGCCGACCACGCGCTCCGGGTGCTGGAGCTTGGAGGCCATCTCGGTGACCGACAGCGAGGAGGTGTTGGTGGCGAGGATCGCGTGCGCCGGGGCGACCGCCTCGACCTCCGCGAACACCTGCTGCTTGACGCCGATCTCCTCGAAGACGGCCTCGATGATGAAGTCGGCGTCGGAGAAGCCCTCGGCCTTGTCCAGTACACCGGTGACCAGGCCCTTGAGGCGGTTGGCCTTGTCCTGGTTGATACGGCCCTTGCCGAGCAGCTTCTCGATCTCGGCGTGGACGTAGCCCACACCCTTGTCGACGCGCTCCTGGTCGATGTCGGTCAGCACGACCGGCACCTCGATGCGGCGCAGGAAGAGCAGCGCCAGCTGAGAGGCCATCAGACCGGCGCCGACGACGCCGACCTTGGTGACCGGGCGGGCCAGGTTCTTGTCCGGGGCCCCCGCCGGGCGCTTGCCGCGCTTCTGGACCAGGTTGAAGGCGTAGATGCCGCTGCGCAGCTCGCCGCCCATGATCAGGTCCGCGAGGGCGGTGTCCTCGGCGTCGAAGCCGGCCTGCAGGTCACCGCTCTTGGCGGCGGCGATGATGTCCAGCGCGCGGTAGGCGGCCGGGGCCGCGCCGTGCACCTTGGAGTCGGCGATGAAGCGGCCGCGCTCGACGGCCTGGTCCCAGGCCTCGCCGCGGTCGACCTCGGGACGCTCGACCGTGAGGTCGCCCTTGAGGACGGACGCCGTCCAGATCAGCGACTGCTCCAGGAAGTCCGCGCCCTCGAAGATCGCGTCGGCGATGCCGAGCTCGAAGACCTGCTTGCCCTTGAGCTGCTTGTTCTGGTTGAGCGAGTTCTCGATGATCACCGAGACGGCCTTGTCGGCGCCGATCAGGTTCGGCAGGATCGCGCAGCCGCCCCAGCCCGGGACGAGACCGAGGAAGACCTCGGGCAGCGAGAAGGCCGGGATCGCCTGGGAGACGGTGCGGTACGAGCAGTGCAGACCGACCTCGACACCGCCGCCCATCGCCGCGCCGTTGTAGTACGCGAACGTCGGGACCGCGAGACCGGACAGACGCTTGAAGACGTCGTGGCCGCCCTTGCCGATGGCGAGCGCGTCCTCGTGCCGCTTCAGCAGCTCGACGCCCTTGAGGTCGGCGCCGACGGCGAAGATGAACGGCTTGCCGGTGATGCCGATGCCGACGATGTCGCCGTTCGCGGCCTCGGCCTCGACCTGGTCGACGGCGGCGTTCAGGTTCGCCAGCGACTGGGGGCCGAAGGTGGTCGGCTTGGTGTGGTCCAGGCCGTTGTCCAGCGTGATGAGCGCGAACTTGCCCGCGCCCGCCGGGAGGTCGAGGTGGCGCACGTGCGCCTGCGTGACGACCTCGTCCGGGAACAGCTCGGCCGCGCCCTTCAGGAGTTCAGCGGTGCTCACTTGTTTCCTCCGTCGAAGTGCGGGTTCTCCCAGATGACCGTCGCGCCCATGCCGAAGCCGACGCACATGGTGGTCAGGCCGTAGCGGACGTGCGGCTGCTCCTCGAACTGCCGCGCCAGCTGCGTCATCAGACGCACGCCGGAGGAGGCCAGCGGGTGGCCGTAGGCGATGGCGCCGCCGTACTGGTTGACGCGCGCGTCGTCGTCCGCGATGCCGTAGTGCTCGAGGAAGGCCAGCACCTGGACGGCGAAGGCCTCGTTGATCTCGAACAGGCCGATGTCGTCGATCGACAGACCCGCCTTGGCGAGGGCCTTCTCGGTCGCCGGGATCGGGCCGTAGCCCATGACCTCGGGCTCGACACCGGCGTACGCGTAGGAGACGAGCCGCATCTTGACCGGCAGGCCCAGCTCGTTAGCGACGTCCTCGGAGGCGAGGAGCGAGGCGGTGGCGCCGTCGTTGAGACCGGCCGCGTTGCCCGCGGTGATCCGGCCGTGCGCACGGAACGGCGTCTTCAGGCCCGCGAGCGACTCCAGGGTCGTGCCCGGACGCATCGGCTCGTCGGCGGTGGCCAGGCCCCAACCGGTCTCGCCCGCCTCGGCGTTGGTACGGCGTACGGAGACCGGCACCAGGTCCTGCTGGATCTTGCCGTTGGCGTACGCCTTCGCGGCCTTCTCCTGCGAGCGCACGGCGTACTCGTCGGCGCGCAGCTTGGTGATGGTCGGGTAGCGGTCGTGCAGGTTCTCGGCGGTCATGCCCATGAAGAGGGCGGACTCGTCGACGAGCTTCTCGCTCACGAACCGCGGGTTCGGGTCGACGCCCTCGCCCATGGGGTGACGGCCCATGTGCTCGACGCCACCGGCGATCACGACGTCGTACGCGCCGAAGGCGATCGAACCGGCGGTCGTCGTCACGGCGGTCATCGCGCCCGCACACATGCGGTCGATGGAGTACCCGGGAACGGACTGCGGCAGACCCGCGAGGATGCCGGCGGTGCGGCCGAGGGTGAGGCCCTGGTCGCCGATCTGCGTGGTCGCGGCGATGGCGACCTCGTCGATCTTCTTGGGGTCCAGGCCGGGGTTGCGGCGCAGCAGCTCCCGGATGGCCTTCACAACGAGATCGTCGGCACGGGTCTCGTGGTAAATGCCCTTCGGGCCCGCCTTGCCGAACGGGGTGCGGACGCCGTCGACGAAGACGACGTCCCTGACGGTACGAGGCACGATGGCTCTCCTCCAGGGTGCGGGGTGGCACTGCTGCGGGCACGCGGCTAAGCGCGCGCTTCCTTGGCTCATGCTACTTGCGGGTAACCATCGTGCACAGCCCCAGGGGCGGGAGCGGCGAACGTCACACGGGTTCGGGACGGCGGCGCCTGCGGCGGGCCTGTTCCCCACCCCGCCCTCCCCCAGACTTCGTCCGGGGGACCCCCAAGGGGCTGAATTTCAGCCCGTCCGGCGTTTGAGGACACGCGCGAAGCGCGTTCGGGGGTCTGGGGGCTTGGCCCCAGTTCGGGAAGGGGCGGGTCGGGGAACAGCCCGCCGCAGGCGTCAGGCCTGTGCCGCCAGTGCCTCGACCAGCAGTGGCGCCACCTGTTCGATCTGCCAGCGGCGCGCGCCGTACGAGGCCAGAGCCTCGGCCACGGCGTCCTCGCCGATCTCTGCCGGCGGCTCCCAGCACACCCGCCGCACCGTGTCCGGCGTGATCAGGTTCTCCTGCGGCATGTTCAGCTCCTCGGCAAGCGCGGACACGGCCGCGCGCGCCGCGGAGAGCCGGGCCGCGGCCGCCGGGTCCTTGTCCGCCCAGGAACGCGGCGGCGGCGGACCGTTCAGCGGCTGGCCGGGCTGCGGCAGATCGGCGTCGGGCAGCGCCTTCGCGCGGTCGACGGCCGCCTGCCACTGCTCCAGCTGACGCCGCCCCATCCGGTGGCCGAATCCCGGCAGTGCGGTGAGCGCCTGGACGTCCGCCGGCACCGCGAGCGAGGCCTCGACGATCGCCGCATCGCTGAGCACCTTGCCCGGCGAGACGTCGCGCCGCTGCGCCACCGCGTCGCGGGCGTTCCACAGCTCCCGTACGACGGCCATCTGGCGACGGCGGCGCACCTTGTGCATGCCGGACGTACGGCGCCAGGGGTCCTTGCGCGGGGGAGCGGGCGGGGCCGAGGCGATCGCGTCGAACTCCTGGTGTGCCCACTCCAGCTTGCCCTGCCGGTCCAGCTCCTTCTCCAGCGCGTCGCGCAGATCGACCAGCAGTTCCACGTCGAGCGCGGCGTACCGCAGCCACGGCTCGGGGAGCGGGCGGGTCGACCAGTCGACCGCCGAGTGGCCCTTTTCCAGGGCGTAGCCGAGGACCGACTCGACCATCGCGCCGAGCCCCACCCGGGGAAAGCCCGCGAGCCGCCCGGCCAGCTCGGTGTCGAAGAGCCGGGTGGGAATCATGCCTATTTCGCGCAGGCAGGGAAGGTCCTGGGTGGCCGCGTGCAGAATCCACTCCGTGCCGTCCAGTACCTCGCCGAGCCCGGAGAGATCGGGACAGCCGACGGGGTCGATCAGCGCACTGCCTGCGCCCTCGCGGCGCAGCTGTACGAGATAGGCGCGCTGGCCGTAGCGGTAGCCGGACGCGCGCTCGGCGTCGACGGCCACGGGGCCGGTGCCGGAGGCGAACGCGGCGATCACCTCGGCGAGCGCGGCGTCGTCCGCGACAACCGGAGGAATGCCTTCGCGGGGCTCCAGCAAGGGAATCGGCGCCGGTTCGACGTCGTCCGGGGGAGCGCCCCCGGTGGTTCGCAGTGCGGTCTCTGCTGCGGTCTCTTGGGCGTCGGTCACGTGTCAAGGGTATCTGTGAACGGAAGGCGCCCGTCGACGGAACGTTCCGTCGACGGGCGCGAAAGATGTGTAAAGCGGTCAGTGAATGATGCCGGTGCGCAGTGCGACGGCCACCATTCCGGCGCGGTCGCCCGTGCCGAGCTTGCGTGCGATACGGGCGAGGTGGCTCTTGACGGTCAGCGCGGACAGGCCCATCGAGACGCCGATCGCCTTGTTGGACTGGCCTTCCGCGACCAGTCGGAGCACCTCGACCTCACGGCCGGAGAGCTCGCGGTAGCCGCCCGGGTGGCTCGGGGCACCCGGGGGGCGGCGGTGCATCCGGCCGGCCGCGGCGCCGATGGGGGCGGCGCCGGGACGGGTCGGGTGGCCGATGTTCGTACGCGTACCGGTGACGACATATCCCTTGACGCCGCCCGCGAGTGCGTTGCGTACGGCGCCGATGTCGTCGGCTGCGGAGAGGGCGAGGCCGTTGGGCCAGCCTGCGGCTCGGGTCTCGGACAGGAGGGTCAGCCCGGAACCGTCGGGCAGGTGGACGTCGGCAACGCAGATGTCGCGCGGGTTGCCGACGCGGGGACGGGCCTCCGCGATGGACGACGCCTCGATGACGTCACGCACTCCGAGGGCCCACAGGTGGCGGGTGACGGTGGAGCGGACGCGCGGGTCGGCCACGACGACCATGGCCGTCGGCTTGTTCGGGCGGTAGGCGACCAGGCTTGCGGGCTGCTCGAGAAGAACGGACACCAGGCCTCCTGGGGGGAAGGTGCGGGGCGGAGCCGGCTCGGGGCTGAAGCCGGGGCGAACCGTGCAGTTAGGGTCACAGACCTCTTCGGCAGCGAACCCGCCCGGCTTTAGAGAATGATCACGATTTGGTGAGTAACAATTGGGGCAATTCGGACGAGTGATCGATCATCCTAAGAGCGAACCGTCGTGCGCGGGCGCACACGAATGAGCGCGGGCGCGGGTCCGGGCCGCGGCTCCGCATTCGAGTTCGGCTTGAGGTCCGGCTCCGCGTTCGGGGATGCCCGGACCCGGGCGCCCTCTCGTCGCGTCCCGCGATGTTCCTGCGCGCCCGCGGCCCAGTGTCCCGGGCGCGGGCCGGGGTGCGGTGTCAGCGCTGCTGCGGACCGCGCCGCTGCGGAAGCGATACGACGCCCGTCGCCGCGTCCGCCTGACCCGCCTGCGACGGCGGCAGCCCGGCGATCTGGCAGAGCAGATCGCACCAGGCCGTGAGGTGTGCCGCCGAGTCCGGAACCCCGCCCAGACCCTCCCGCGGAGTCCACGAAGCCCGGATCTCGATCTGCGTCGCCGGACGCCGGTCGGAGAGTCCACCGAAATAGTGAGAACCCGCGCGGGTGACGGTGCCGCTCGGCTCCCCGTACGAGAGACCGCGGGCCTCCAGCGCACCCGTCAGCCACGACCAGCAGACCTCGGGAAGCAGCGGGTCGGCCGCCATCTCCGGCTCCAGCTCGGCGCGCACCAGCGTCACCAGCCGGAACGTGCCCTGCCAGGCTTCATGACCGGCCGGATCGTGCAGCAGCACGAGGCGCCCGTCGGCGAGATCCTCCTCGCCGTCGACAACCGCCGCCTCAAGTGCGTACGCGTGCGGGGCGAGCCGCTGGGGCGGGCGCGTCGGGTCCAACTCGATCTCCGGCCGCAGCCGCGCCGCCCGCAGCGCCTCGACCGCCTGCCGGAACGCACGCGGGACGGCATTCCCCTCCGCACTGTCCGTGTCGTCAGTGCCGTTGGAATGATCGGAAAAATGTCCCTGAGCCGCAGCCATGCGGGGAAGAGTAGGCGGAACGGGAGCTTCGCGCAGGGAGGGACACCCGGGCCGGGGCGGCCACTTCCGGACTACGTGCGAAGATTCTGGGCGTGAGTGCCAACGACCGCCCCTCGGGCCAGCCGACGAAGACGTACGACTCCGCGTTCCTGAAGGCATGCAGGCGTGAGCCGGTGCCGCACACGCCGGTCTGGTTCATGCGTCAGGCGGGGCGCTCACTGCCCGAATACCTGAAGGTCCGCGAGGGCATCGGCATGCTCGAGTCGTGCATGCAGCCCGAACTCGTCACCGAGATCACGCTGCAGCCGGTGCGCCGTCACAAGGTTGACGCCGCGATCTACTTCAGCGACATCGTCGTACCCCTCAAGGCGATCGGCGTCGATCTCGACATCAAGCCCGGCGTCGGCCCGGTCGTCGCCGAGCCGATCCGCACCCGTGCCGACCTGGGCCGCCTGCGCGATCTGACGCCCGAGGACGTCTCGTACGTCACCGAGGCCATCGGGATGCTCACCGGCGAGCTCGGATCCACCCCGCTCATCGGCTTCGCCGGAGCGCCGTTCACCCTCGCCAGCTACCTCGTCGAGGGCGGCCCCTCGCGCAACCACGAGCACACCAAGGCGCTGATGTACGGCGACCCGCAACTGTGGGCCGATCTGCTCGACCGCCTCGCCGAGATCACCTCCGCCTTCCTCAAGGTGCAGATTGAGGCGGGCGCGAGCGCCGTGCAGCTCTTCGATTCATGGGTGGGCGCACTCGCCCCCGCCGACTACCAACGCTCGGTGATGCCCGCCTCGGCCAAGGTCTTCGACGCGGTTGCCTCGTACGGAGTGCCGCGCATCCACTTCGGTGTCGGCACCGGCGAACTGCTCGGCCTGATGGGCGAGGCGGGCGCGGACGTCGTGGGCGTCGACTGGCGCGTCCCCCTGGACGAGGCCGCCCGCCGCGTCGGCCCGGGCAGGGCCCTGCAGGGCAACCTCGACCCGGCCGTCCTGTTCTCGACCCGGGAGGCCGTCGAGACCAAGACCCGCGAGGTCCTGGACGCGGCGGAGGGCCTGGAGGGCCACGTCTTCAACCTGGGCCACGGCGTCCTGCCGACGACGGACCCGGACGCGCTGACGCGTCTGGTGGAGTACGTGCACACGCGCACCACGCGCTAGACCCGGGGAACGGCTTCACGTGACACAGGACTCCCCGACGCTGGCCTTGCCCCGTATGAGGCAGGAGCCGGCGCCGGAGCACATAACCGTGCCCGCGCCCAGGCGCGGGCGAATACCGGCTCTGGACGGTCTGCGACTGCTCGCCGCGCTGATGGTGGTGGCCTACCACTACCTGGCGCGCGGCGAGGGGTGGTCGGCGTCCGGGCAGGCCATGTTTCCGACCGCTTTCCCCTTCGCCGCCTACGGGTGGCTGGGCGTGGAGCTGTTCTTCCTGATCAGCGGCTTCGTCATCTGCATGAGCTGCTGGGGCCGGTCGGTGGGGGACTTCTTCACCTCCCGGGTGACCCGGCTCTACCCGGCCTACTGGTTCGCCGTTCTCGCCACCACGGCGGTGCTGCTGCTCATACCCGGTGGCCAGAAGCCCCTGCCGTGGCCGGACGTCCTGACCAATCTGACCATGCTTCAGGAGCCCCTCGGGGTCCGCATGGTCGACGGCGTGTACTGGACCCTCTTCGCCGAGCTCCGCTTCTATCTGCTCTTCGCGCTCGTGGCCTGGTGGGGCCTGACCTACCGGCGGGTCGTTGTCTTCTGCTGCGTGTGGGCGGTGGCGGGCATCGCCTTCAGCAAGTTCGGCGACGACGCCTTCCGGCTGATGGTCATGCCGAACCACTGCTGGTACTTCATCGCCGGTATGGCGTTCTACCTCATGTACCGGTTCCGGCCGACGCTGCTGCTCACGGGCATCGTGCTGGTGTGCTTCGGGGCGGCGGTGCCGGCCGCGCGCAGCACCTTCAGCCGTACGCTCGGCTACTTCGACCACCCGGTCCCCTTCTGGCCGGTCGTCGCGGTCCTCGCGGTGTGCTTCGGCGTGATGGGGCTCGTGGCGACCGGGAAGCTGTCGTGGATGACCTGGCGCTGGCTGCCGTACGCGGGCGCGGCAACGTACCCCCTCTACCTGCTGCACCAGAACATCGGCTGGGAGCTGATCAGGCGGCTGGAGTCCCGCGTACCGGCGTATCCGCTGGTCGGCCTGCTGGTGGGTGGAATGCTGCTGACCGCCTGGCTGGTGCACCGGCTGGTGGAGCGGCCGCTGGCCCGGCCGCTGCGGCGCCGCCTCGACAAGGCGCTGGCCGACGCGCGGCTGTAGAGCTGCTGCCCGGGGGTGTCCTAAATCCCCTCCCGGCGGACCGCCGTCACCGCCTTGCGGGCCGCCACCAGGACCGGGTCCCAGACCGGGGAGAACGGTGGGGCGTAGCCGAGGTCCAGAGTCGTCATCTGTTCCACCGTCATGCCCGCCGTGAGCGCCACCGCCGCGATGTCGACGCGCTTCGCCGCGCCGTCGGTGCCGACGATCTGGACGCCGAGCAGCCTGCCCGTGCGGCGTTCCGCGAGCATCTTCACCGTCATCGGCCCGGCGCCGGGGTAGTAACCGGCGCTGTTCGTCGACTCGATCGTGGCCGTGACGTACCGCAGGCCCACCGCGCGCGCGTCCTTCTCGCGCAGGCCGGTGCGGGCGATCTCCAGGTCGCAGACCTTGCTGACGGCCGTGCCCACCACGCCGGGGAAGGTGCCGTAGCCGCCGCCCACGTTCGAGCCGATGATCTGGCCGTGCTTGTTGGCGTGCGTGCCGAGAGCGACATGGCGTTCGCGGCCCGAGACCAGATCGAGGACCTCCACGCAGTCGCCGCCCGCCCAGATGTTGTCGTGGCCGCGGACCCGCATCGCCAGGTCGGTGAGCAGCCCGCCGTACTCCCCGAGCGGCAGGCCCGCGGCGCGGGCGAGGGTGGTCTCCGGTTCGACGCCGATGCCGAGGACCACGACGTCCGCCGGGTACTCCGCGTCCTCGGTGGCCACCGCGCGGACCCGGCCGTTCTCGCCGGTGAGGATCTTGGTGACCTCGGCTCCGGCCACCGTCGTGATGCCCATGCGGTCCATCGCCCGGTGGACCAGGCGGCCCATGTCCGGGTCGAGTGTGGCCATCGGCTGTTCGCCGCGGTTGAGGACGGTCACCTCGAAGCCGTGCTTCAGCAGCGCCTCCGCCATCTCGACACCGATGTAGCCGGCGCCGACGACGACCCCGCGGCGGCCCTCGACGCTGTCCAGGGTGGTCAGCAGGTCCTGGCCGTCGTCGAGGGTCTGCACCCCGTGCACACCGGGCGCGTCGATGCCGGGCAGCGCCGGGCGCACGGGTCGCGCGCCGGTCGCGATGACCAGCTTGTCGTAGCCGGTCCACGTCTCGGTGCCCGTCTCCAGGTCACGGGAGCGCACCCGCCCGCCCGGGACGTCGATCTCCGTCACTTCCGTACGCATCCGCAGATCGATCGCGCGCTCGCGGTGCTCGGCCGGCGTACGGGCGATCAGGTCGTCGCGCTCGGGCACATCACCGCCGACCCAGTACGGAATGCCGCACGCCGAGTACGAGCTGAAGTGCCCGCGCTCGAAAGCGACGATCTCCAGCTCGTCCGGGCCCTTGAGCCTGCGTGCCTGCGATGCGGCGGACATGCCCGCCGCATCGCCCCCGATGACCACCAGTCGCTCCATCGCCATGGGAACACGCTACGGGGGAACGGCGGTTCAGTCCTGGCCGGGCCCGGGGTAGGGCGTGTGCCCGGTCTCGGTCGCGGGAGCCGTGGCCTTGTTGCGCGGACGCCTGGGCAGCCGCGGGCGCAGCACCCAGCGCCACAGCGCGTACAGCACCGCGAGGACCGCCGCGAACGGAGCCACCGCACCGACCACCACCGCGATCCACTCGCCCGTCGCCACCAGGGCGTGCCAGCCGCCGCCTAGCGCGTCCAGGAAGCCGGGGTCGTCGTCCTCCTTGTGCTCCCGCTTCTCGGGCTCCGAGAGCGAGAGGGTGATCGTCGCCAGCGCCGTACGGTCCTTCAGCGCGGCCTGCTGGGCGAGCAGCGACTCCAACTCCGCCTGGCGGCTGCTCAGTTGACCCTCCAGCGTGACCACGTCGCTGAGCTTGACCGCCCGGTCCATCAGCGCCCGTACGCGGTTCACGCTCGCCCGCTGGGTCGCTATCCGGCTCTCCACGTCGACGACCTGGTCGGTGACGTCCCTGGCGTCGGCCTTGCGGGAGAGCAGTTTCCCCGCACCGGCCAGCTCGGCGAGGACCTCGTCGTACTTCTCCTGCGGGACGCGCAGGACGACGCGCGAGGTCACATGGGTGTCGTCGATCCGCTCGGTGGACTCGTTGGCGACATGGCCTCCGGCGTTCTCGGCCGTCGTGCGGGCGGCTGCGAGCGCCTTGGGGGCGTCCTTGACCTCCACGTCGAGCACGGCCGTGCGGATGATGTGAGCCGGCAGCAAGGGCTGCTTCGGCTGATTCGGCTGGGTCTGCCGGGCGCCGGAGTCCTTGTCGGCGGCGTACCCCGAGCCCGCCGCCCCCTCCGCCGCGGGCCTCGGAGCCGACTTGTCGTCCGCACTGGACATGTCGTCCACCCCGCCGCTGCACCCGGCGAGGGCGAGTGAAGCGGTGAGAAACAGTGCCGCGACCGTACGACGTGCACGCATGCAGGCCCCCCGGGGACAGATGGTGAGTGTTGCCGGTTCGACGTACGAGGCACCTGCGCGGGTTGCCCCCTTTCGATCCCGAAGCGGTCACGGTCAGGACTCGGTACGGGGTTTGAGAGAGTTGGCTCATGCAGCGCTCTCTCAACCGGGACACACGCACCGGTCATGTCGTCGTCATCGGAGGCGGCATCGCCGGTCTCGCGGCCGCCCACCGGCTGCTCGACTCCGGTGTACGCGTCACCCTCCTCGAAGCCACCGACCGTCTCGGCGGCAAGCTCGAGACGGGCGAGATCGAGGGCGCCCCCGTCGACCTGGGCGCCGAGTCGATGCTCGCCCGCCGCCCCGAAGCCGTCGAACTGGCCCGCGCCGTCGGACTCGCCGACCGGCTCCAGCCGCCCGCGACCGCCACCGCCTCGGTGTGGACCCGCGACGCGCTGCGCCCGATGCCCAAGGGCCATGTCATGGGTGTGCCGGGCGACCCGGCGGCCCTCGCGGGGCTGCTCTCGCCCGAGGGCGTCGCCCGTATCGCCCGGGAGCGCGACCTCGCGCCCGCCGAGCTCGGAGACGATGTCGCGGTCGGCGCGTATGTGGCCGAACGCCTCGGCCGCGAGGTCGTCGACCGGCTGGTCGAGCCGCTGCTCGGCGGGGTCTACGCGGGCGACGCGTACCGCATCTCCATGCGCGCCGCCGTCCCCCAGCTCTTCGAGGCCGCGAAGACCCATGACTCGCTGCTCGACGGCGTACGGGACATCCAGGCGAAGGCAAGCGCGCAGCAGGCCGCGGGGCCCGTCTTCATGGGCATCGAAGGCGGCATCGGCATGCTGCCCGGCGCCGTCGCCGACGCCGTACGCGCCCGGGGCGGCGAGATCCTTCTGGAGACTCCTGTCCTCGGCATGACGCGCGGCGCCGGGGGCTGGGAGATCCGCACGGACGAGACCGTGATCGCGGCCGACGCGGTCGTGCTTGCGACCCCGGCCTGGTCCGCTTCCGCGCTGCTCGCCTCCGAATGCCCGGCCGCGGCGGCCGAGCTCGGTCAGGTCGAGTACGCCTCGATGGCCCTGGTCACCATGGCCTTCCGGCGCACCGACCTGTCCGGCATGCCGGACGGCAGCGGTTTCCTGGTGCCGCCCGTCGACGGCCACACGATCAAGGCGTCCACCTTCTCGACCCGCAAGTGGGGCTGGGTGGACCAGGCGTCCCCGGACCTCTTCGTCCTGCGCACCTCGATCGGGCGTTACGGCGAGGAGGAGCATCTGCACCGCGAGGACGCCGAGCTCGTCGGCGTGTCCCTGAGCGATCTCGGCGAGGCCACCGGACTGGCCGCCCGGCCCGTGGCCACCGAGGTGACCCGGTGGATCGGCGGACTGCCCCAGTACCCCGTCGGGCATCTGACGCGCGTCGCCCGGATCCGTGAGGAGGTCGCCAAGCTGCCGGGCCTCAGGGTCTGCGGCGCGGCCTACGACGGCGTCGGCATCCCCGCCTGCATCGCCAGTGCCCGGCGCGCGGCCGACGAGATCCTCGCCACGCCGACCCTGGCGCGGGGCACGGATCACGGCGCGGGAGAATAGCCCCATGAGTGCGCCCGAAAAGATCCCGAACGCAGGCAAGAAGGCCAAGGACCTCAATGAGGTCATCCGGTACACGCTGTGGTCCGTCTTCAAGCTGCGCGATGTACTTCCCGAGGACCGGTCCGGCTACGCGGACGAGGTCCAGGAGCTGTTCGACCAGCTCGCCGCCAAGGATGTCACCGTGCGCGGCACGTACGACCTGTCCGGGCTGCGGGCCGACGCCGACGTCATGATCTGGTGGCACGCCGAGACCGCGGACGAGCTGCAGGAGGCGTACAACCTCTTCCGCCGCACGAAACTCGGCCGCGCTCTGGACCCGGTCTGGTCGAACATGGCGCTGCACCGCCCCGCGGAGTTCAACAAGTCGCACATCCCGGCCTTCCTGGCCGACGAGACGCCGCGCAACTACGTCTCGGTCTACCCCTTCGTGCGCTCCTACGACTGGTACCTGCTGCCCGACGAGGACCGCCGCCGGATGCTCGCCGACCACGGCAAGATGGCTCGCGGCTACCCGGACGTGCGCGCCAACACGGTCGCGTCGTTCTCGCTCGGCGACTACGAGTGGCTCCTGGCCTTCGAGGCGGACGAGCTGCACCGGATCGTCGACCTGATGCGTCATCTGCGCGCGTCCGAGGCGCGGATGCACGTCCGCGAAGAGGTGCCGTTCTACACGGGGCGGCGGAAATCCCTCGCGGAGCTGGTGTCGGGGCTCGCCTGACCTCCGACTCCCCAGGGACCCCGACCCGGAAGATCAGAGGGCGTGCGGCACCTTCGGGGTGCCCGCGGGCCGCTCCAGCGACACCGGGTCCGGCTCCGGGTGCGGCGCGCACGAAGCGCGCCGCACCGGCGTCTCACCGCTGAGCAGATACTTCTCCAGGTGGGCGTTGACACACTTGTTGCTCCCGCCACCGATGCCGTGAGTACCGGCGTCCTCCTCCGTGATCAGCACGGAACCCTTCAGCCGCCGCGCCAGTTCGCGCGCCCCCTCGTACGGTGTCGCCGCGTCCCGCTCCGCGGCCAGGATCAGCGTCGGCGGCAGTGCGCCCCTCTTCGTACGCACATCCAGCGGCTGCTGCCGCGGCGTCGGCCAGAACGCGCACGGCAGGTTCATGAAGGCGTTGTCCCAGGTCTCGAACGGCGCCCGGCGCGCGAGGGCGGTGTTGTCGTGGTCCCAGACCTCCCACTCGGTCGGCCAGGGAGCGTCGTTGCACTCCACGGCGGTGTAGACGGCGGTGGCGTTCTCCGCTTCCCGCGCCTCCTCCGGCCGGGGTGCGGCCTGGCTGATCAGCGGCTTCTCATTGCCCTTCAGATACTCGGAGAGCGCCGTGGCGCGCGGGATCCAGTACTCGTCGGTGTACCCGGCCCCCAGGAACGCCGCATGCAGCTGGCCGGGACCGACGACGCCGCCCGCCGGCTCCAGGGCGAGGCCGGCGCGCGCCTTCTCGTAGCTGATGGCCACCTCTTCGGGCGTGGCGCCCAGGTGGAAGGTGCCGTCGTGCTTGGCGATCCAGGCGCGGAAGTCCGCCCAGCGGCTCTCGAAGGCGAGCGACTGGTCGAGGTTGCTGCGGTACCAGATCTGCTTGGGCTCCGGGTTGACCGCCGAGTCGAAGACCATCCGGCGCACATGCGAGGGGAAGAGCGTCGCGTACAGCGCGCCGAAGTAGGTTCCGTACGAGGCGCCCATGAAGGTCAGCCGCGGCTGGCCGAGCGCCGCCCGCAGCACATCGAGGTCGCGGGCGTTGTTGAGCGAGGTGTAGTGGCGCAGTGCCTCGCCCGCGCCCAGGGCACAGCCCTGCGCGTACGCCTGCGCCCGCGCGATCCGCTCCTGCTTGTACGACGGCGAGGGGTGCACCGGGGCCAGCGTCGGCGCCTTGCCGAAGTCGGCCGGGTCCTGGCAGGACAGCGGGGCCGAGCGGCCGACACCGCGCGGGGAGTACCCCACGATGTCGTACGCCTCGGCGATCCGCTTCCACTCGGGCAGCCGGGCGGCCAGCGGGAAGTACATGCTGGACGCGCCGGGGCCACCGGGGTTGTAGACGAAGGCGCCCTGGTGCTGGGCGGCGCTCCCGCTCGCCTTCACGCGGCTGACGGTCAGGGAGATCTGACGGCCCGACGGCTCGGCGTAGTCGAGCGGGACCTTCACCGTGCCGCACTGGACGGGGGAGGGGAGCATCTCGGACTTGGGGCAGTGCCCGAAGGAGATGCCCGCGGCCTCGGCGCGCCCGGCCGCGATGGCCGTGCCGTACGACTCGGCGTCCGCGGTGCTCGTGCCGCCGGCCGGGGCGACGGCCAGTGCGGTGATGACCAAGGAGCTGAGGCCTGTAACTGCCCCGTACATCGCCACTGCTCTCATCGCGTTCCCTTCGTGCGGAGGCCGGCCGTGCGGCAAAGGGAACGTCAGAGCATTTGTCGTTGTAAAGGACCGATGTCCGGTGTCGGGTTCAATGACTCCGATGCGCCGTACGGCCACTCGTGAGCGCCGCCCGCAGCTTCGGATCGTCGAGCGCGCGGACGCCGCCCACCGCGAGAGCCGTGAGCGAGTCCTCGGTGGACAGCGCGCGGAGCAGGCGCTGACCGTCGGGCGAGGCCCAGCGGGTGTACGGATGCGCCTCGATGCGCGCGATGGCCAGACAGCCGAGGGTGAGCAGCAGCGGCAGCGCGAACCAGCCGAGCACCGGTGCCGTCGTGCCCTGTCCCTGAGGGAGGAGCAGCGCGGCGGCCGCCGCCAGCGCGACCGTGAGCACGCTCGCGCCCTGCACCGCGCGCACGGCCGCCGCGACACCCGACCTGGCGCCGTCCGGGACGGCGAGCCCGGCGCTGACGAGCCGGTCGGCGACGGCCCGTACAGCATCGGCTGCGGAGGCGGCCGCCCGTACCGCCGCTATCCGCGCCTGGCCCGCGGGCCCTATAACGCCGATGACCGAACGCTCCAGGTCGTCCTCGCCCTCAGGGTCGACGACCGTGGCCCAACCGGTGTGTGCGAGCAGCAGCATGCGGCGGCGGTGCATCGAGACCAGGGTGAGCTCGGCGACCCGGTGCGGACCGCCGGACAGGAACGCCGCCTCGTACAGGCTCAACTCCCGCTTGCCCGCCCCTTCTTCGGGGGACGGCGGGCGGGCGGCCTCGACCGTGGCGATGCAGAGCCGGGCGCAGCTGATGCCTGCCGCGGCCCAGGCCACCAGCACGAACAGGACCCAGAGCATGGCTGGTTTCTACGCGAGGTGTCCGTGGGAGCGCCATGGGTTGTTCACCATGCGGACCGTGGCGTTATCCGTTCGTGATGTCAGAGCGCGGCCGGGAGGCCGCGGGCGGCAGCGAGAAGGAGGGGGTCGGCGTGGGTGTGACGGCCTGGGCCGGTGGCGGTGTCGCCCCCGGTCCGGGCGGCGGCGGTCCGGTCGGGCGCGCGGTCCCGCTGCCTGCCGCCTCTGACGCGATGGCGTCGAAGTCGACGAGACCGGTCGCTTCAAGGATCTTGATGTGGTCGAGGACGGTGGTGTTGGCGTCGTCGGCGAGTGCGCGCACCAGGGTGTTGCGCGTGCTGTTGCGTATGTCGGCGACGAGCGAGAAGACCTTGCCATGCGCCCGGCGCAGGATATTGGCGAACTTCGTCTCGTACTCCTGGCCGCGCGCCTTGGTGAACTCCTTCAGCCAGCCCTGCTGCTGGGCGGTCGGCTGGTTCGGCAGCTCCAGGTTGAGCCGGGACGCGACCTCGCGGACGCGGGCGTCGAGATACGTGTGGCCCTGCACGAGATGCTCGCCCGCCGTCCTGACCGCGACGCTGGGGGCGCGGCCCACGGCCTGCTGGCCTGCGGGCAGCTCCCACAGGCCGGCGAGTCGGACCCGGACGACGAAGTCACGGTCGGCGGCGGACAGCGGGCCCCAGGGGGTGGGGACGGAACCGGCCCGGAGGTTGGCCTCGGCGGTTCCTGAGCGGTCGTCGTACGACCAGACGGGGAAGAGGATCGCGGCGACGGTCGCCGTCAGGGCGACGACGATCAGGCCGGTGCCGGTGAGGAAACGCATAGTGCCTCCTGCGTGCGGTCCGCACGCTAGTCGGCTGCGTGATGATCCTGAGGGCGGTTGGCACAAGTGCGAGGTGGGCGCGTGGAGGCGGAGTCAGGAGCTGCTTCCGCAGCTGGAGCCGGAGGATGATCCGCAACTGGACCCGGACGAACTGCCGCAGCTGGAGCCACCGGACGATCCGCCGCAGCTCGACCCGCTGCTGCAGGCCGAGCCGGAGCCGCCCGATGACCCGCTGCCTGCGCCGCAGCTGCCGCAGCCCGATCCCGGGCTCGACCCGGCACACCACACGGCCACATAGTCCGTGGACGACGGCGAGTAGCTGCCGGTCCGGGCCGCCGGGTTACGGGCCGCGGCGATCAGCTGCGCCTGGAGCGCGGGGTCCGGCACCGCGCGCAGACCGTGCAGCGCGACGAGATGGGCCGCCGAGAACCCCTGTGCGTGCTGGGTCGCGTACGAGCGCAGGGCATGCTGCCCGGCCGTGGTGATCCGGCGCCGCGCGCGGCCCGCCACGACGAACCCGATCACGCCGCCGGCGATCAGGGCCGGGAGGACCATGACGATGAACGGCACACCGGGGTCGTCGTCCCTGACGAAGCTGATGATGGTGAGAACGAAGGCGACCGGCAGGGCGAGCAGGCTCAGAACGCCCTGCGTGACACCCCATACCGTCAGTCCGCGGTTCTGCCCCGGCGGCGCCATCAGACCACCGGCGGCGAGGCCGTCACCGATCTCCTGCACGGCGGGGTGCCGCATCACCGCGATGCGCAGCGTGTGCAGCGCCCCGGTCGGGGCGGCGGCCAGCTGCTCGAACACCGCGCGCTCGACCGGGTCGTGGGCGAGCGGGTGGCGTACGGAGACGATGCCCGGCCCGCCGATCGCCAGCCGGCCGTCCGCATGCAGCGCGGCGATCGCCGAGTCGACGACCCTGGCCGGGCCGCCGCTGAGGAAGGCGGCCTCGTAGACATGCGGGACGGGTCCGGGGGCGGGGTGGCTCCGCCGGGCGGAGGACGAACGGACGATCAGCGCGGCGGAGGACGCGCCGACGACGAGCCAGACGAGAACGGCGAGCAGGACCATCGGGGTTCACCTCCGGGTGAGGGCCGCACGGGCGGCGCGTACGAGCCGGGTGGCACGCCGCGGCGGATGCGGGGCGGCGCGCTCCTCCCACCAGCGGGTCAGCAGACCGCGGGCGGTCTCGTCCTCGGGGCGCCCCGCGATGAGCAGCTGCTCGGCGAAGTCGAGGGCGTCACGGCGGTAACCGGCCCGCATGGGACGGGACTTGGCATACGCGAGGAACGCATCGCGGTACCCGCTGCCGAGGATCTCGGGCAGCTCGGGAGCGACCTTGGCGACGACATCGGCACGTTTGGCGGCGAGAGCACGGCTCTGGACGCGCAGGCGCCGGGAGTCGAAGCCTTCGGGGGTGGGGGTGCCTGCGACGAGGGCGGACAGGAGGGCGGCCTGACCGAGTGCGAGCCGCTCGCGCGCACCGGGGTCCGCGCCTCCCCGCTCCTGGGGGCGTGCCCCGCCGGGCCCGTTCGAGCCCGCACCTCGGTGTACCGGCGCCGTCCCCACACCCACGGTCGTGCGGATCGCTGTCAGTTCCGCCGCCAGCTCCTCGGCGGGGGGAAAGTCGTCGTCCCGTTCCAGCAGCACTCCCGGCGGCGTCACCCGGTCCCGCAGCGCCGACAGGATGTCCAGGACCGGTTGGGTGACCGGGTGGGCGTGGGTGTCGTGCCAGATGCCGTCGCGTTCGATGCCGCCCGCCACGTGGACGTACGCGATCGCCTCCACCGGGAGCTCGTCCAGTGCCTTCACCGGGTGCTCGCCACGGTTGACGTGGTTCGTGTGGAGGTTGGCCACGTCTATCAGCAGGCCCACGCCTGTCCGGTCCACCAGTTCCGCCAGGAACTGGCCCTCCGTGAGTTCCTCGTCCGGCCAGGAGATCAGGGCCGCGATGTTCTCCAGTGCCAGCGGCACCGGGAGCGAGTCCTGCGCGATGCGGACGTTCTCGCAGAGCACCTTCAGCGCGTCCCAGGTGCGCGGCACCGGCAGCAGGTGGCCCGCCTCCAGCTGCGGGGACGCGGTGAGCACGCCTCCGGCCCGTACGAACGCGATGTGTTCGGTGACCAGCGGCGCCCCCAGCGCCGTCGCGCGCTCCGCCAGGTCCGCGAGCCGCTGCTCCGACGGACGGTCCGCGCCGCCCAGGCCGAGGGAGACGCCGTGCGGGATGATCCGGGTGCCGCGCGAGCGCAGCCGGGTCAGGGCGGCGGGCAGATGGCCCGGGCAGATGTTCTCGGCGACGACCTCGACCCAGTCGACGCCTGGCAGTTCCTCCACCGCGTCCGCGATCTCCGGGCGCCAGCCGATACCGATACCGAGTTCCATGGGTCCCCTCCCCTGCGCCGTGTGACGGTGCGTGCAGGGCCTATGGCCCCGCCGGACGGCGGTGAATCCAGAGGAGGGGACGTTCAGAGGTTGATTTGAGGTTCCGCCTGTGGCCGCCCGAGGTCGCCCTTGGTCGCCCGGCGGCAAAACCCCGCGCTACGGACGGTTCGTGTTGATCGCCGTCGGCGCCCCCGGCCCTGTCGACGGCCGCGACGTGAACGACTGGTCCCCGGACGGCGACGCAGGCGCCGGCTGCGGCGGCAGGTTGCCGTTCGGCGGCGGCGGACCGGACGGGCTGGCCGTCGCCCCGCCTGCCGCTTCGTTCGCCAGGGCGTCGAAGTCGACGAAACCGGTCGCCTCCAGCATGGTGATGTGGTCGAGCACCGTCTGGTTCGTGTCAGTCGCCAGCTGGCGTACCAGCGTGTTCCGGGTCGTGTGCCGGACCTGGGCGACCAGCGAGAAGACCTTGCCGTGCGCATTGCGCAGCAGATTCGCGAACTTGCGCTCGTATTCCTGGCCGCTGGCCGCGGACAGCTCGCGCAGCCACCCCTGCTGCTGATCGTTCGGCTGGTTCGGCAGCTCGACACCGAGCTTCGCCGACACATCGCGTACCCGCTTGTCGAGGTCGGTGTGGCCGACGACGAGATGGTCACCCGCGTCCTTGATCGCCTTGGACGGCGCGCGTTCGATCGCCTGCTGCCCCGCGGGCAGCTCCCACAGCCCGGCCAGTCGGACCCTCACCAGGAAATCGCGGTCCGTGGCCGACAGCGGCCCCCACTGGGTCCCCACACTCGCGGCGTTGAGGTTGTCCTGACCGGTGCCGGAACGGTCCGCGTATGACCACACGGGGAACGCGAGAGCCCCTACCGTGGCGACCAGAGCCGCGATGATGAGTGCTGTCCCGTTGATGCGCCGCAACAATGTGCCTCCAGAGCCGATGCGTTACACGGCAACCAACCGCCCGTTGAACCGCGGTTCAAAATAAAGGGCGGTACTGAGAGGTACGTAAGGGGGGTCCCCGGTGTTCAGCCGCGCAGCGACGGATGATCGGCGACCACCGTGCAGGACCCCGGAACGATCTCCGTGAAGCCGGCGTCGCGGACCACCGGCAGGCCGCTGACCGTGAGGTCTTGCCAGTGCGCCGGCTCGGCGGTGCGCACCGCCAGCGGGAAACCGGCCTCCCTCCACGCCTTGCGGTCCGCCTCCGACAGCTCCCACCAGGCGAGTTGGGCGCCGTGCCCGGCCTGTGCCATCGCCTTGCCAGCCGACATGTCCAGCTCGGGGCTGAGCCACAGCACCGGGCCCGCGAGGTCGGGTGCGGCGGGCGGTTCGGGATCGTCCAGGTCGGTGCCCGAGACCTGGAGCTTGGCCAGCTCCTTGGGCCAGCCGTCCAATGGGACGGGCGGGAAGACCCGAACCTCGGCCCTTCCCTGCGTGACCGTGATGCCCGGCAGCGCCGCCGCCTTGCGCCACTCCGCGCCCCGCGCCCTGCGCACCACCTTGCGGATACGGGCGTCCTGCCAGTCCCGCATCGCCTGCGCCCACTCTCCGTCGCCCAGCGAACGCTCGTCGGCGAGGATGTCGAGCACGGCGCGGGCAGCGGCCTCCAGCGCGTCGGTACGGGCCGGGGGTTCGGCCTTCTCGATCCGCACGACGAGCGGCAGCACGAACTGAGGGGCCGCGTCACGGGCGGTGCTCTCGTGCCGGAAGGGACTGTCGGCTGTTGCGGGTTCTTCGCTGCTCACACCGGCCAGTCTGCCAGCCGCCCGCGCCATGCCTTGAAGGACTGTTGGCGGAACGGAGTCGTCCGGGCGACGATGCTCCCCATGAAAAGTGATCTCTTCGCTTCCGAGAACATGGCACAGCAGGCCACCGTGCCCGGTATGAGCCTGCAGAACGCCAAGTTGATCAAGTACGCCGTCAACGGCGAGATGCACGCGCGGCAAGGATCGATGATCGCCTTCCGCGGCAACCTCCAGTTCGAGCGCAAGGGCCAGGGCATAGGCGGCATGCTCAAGCGCGCCGTCACGGGCGAGGGCCTGGCCCTGATGGCGGTCCGCGGCCAGGGCGAGGCATGGTTCGCGCACGAGGCGCAGAACTGTTTCATCGTCGACATCGACCAGGGCGACGCGCTCACCATCAACGGCCGCAACGTCCTGTGTTTCGACGCCACACTCTCGTACGAGATCAAGACCGTGAAGGGCGCCGGCATGTCCGGCGGCGGCCTGTTCAACAGTGTCTTCACCGGCTACGGGAAGCTCGCCGTCATCTGCGACGGCAACCCCATCGTGATCCCGGTGACCGGCCAGCAGCCCGTGTACGTCGACACCGACGCCGTGGTCGGCTGGAGCGCTCAGCTCAACACGTCGCTGCACCGCTCGCAGTCGGTCGGCTCGATGATCCGCGGCGGCTCGGGCGAGGCCGTCCAGCTGATGCTCCAGGGCGAGGGTTTCGTGATCGTCCGTCCCAGCGAGCTCACCCCGCAGGCGTCGGCAAGCTGAGCTAGGGCGTGTTCTAGAAGTCCCTCCCCCAGAGCTTCGCCTGGGAGGTACCCCCACCCCGCGACGCCTGGCACGTGCACTCGCGGTGTTGTCGGAGTCGCCCAAGTACGTCCAGTACGAGGGCGATCTCCCCCAGACTTCGTCCGGGGGTGCCCCCACCGCCTTGCGATTGCACGCACCAGACGCCGCGGGGCCCGCCCTTCGGGCGGACGGCGCTACTTCTCAAACACGCCCTAGGCGTGGCGGCCGAGGCGCCCGGCCGCCGCGACCCGGAGTCGGTCAAGGGCGTGACGCTGTGCCCGGTCTGCGAGTGGCACGAAGCCCAGCGGACGGCATGCTCGGGCTGACCTGACCACGGGCGATCACCGCATCAGATCCGAGACCTTCACCAGGCGGTAGCCCCGCCTGCGCAGTTCGGGCACGATCCTCCTGAGCGCCTGCTCCGTGACCGGCGCCGCGCTGCGCGTGCAGTGCATGACCACCAGGGACCCCGGCCGGACCCCCGCCAGCACCTGCTCGGCGACCGCGTCGGCATCCGTCGCGAAGGCGTCGCCGCTGACGACGTCCCACTGGACCGCGGTCACTTTCGTGGGGGCGATGGCGCGCAGGGCCTCGTCGTTGTAGCAGCCGCCGGGGAAGCGGAAGTACGGCACCACATTGCGCACCCCGGCCTTCCGGAACGCGGCGAAGGCCCGGTCCACATCGGCCTGCATGGCGTTCTTCGCCACCACCGGCAGGCCGTAGCAGGGGGATGCGAAGGCGTAGTGGCTGTAGGAGTGGTTGGCGATCTCGAAGAGCGGATCGTTGCCGATCGCCTTCGCCTGGTCCGGGTACTGATCGGCCCAGCGGCCCGTCATGAAGATGGTCGAGGGGACGTTCAGCTTCCGCAGCGAGGCGATGAGGGCGGGGTTGTCGAAGTGTTCGCCACGCGCGGCCCGGGGCCCCTGGCCGGCGGTCATGTCGGCGTCGAAGGTCAGCGCGACCGTCTTCTCGACCCTGGTGGCCGGCTCGGCCGCGCGCTCGAAGACGGGGGTCAGTCCACCGGGCCCGGGTGCCACGGTCGGCGCCGTCCGTGCCGTGTCCGTCAGCGGCTTACCGTGCTTGGGTGCGGCGGGGGCGGGCTTCGCGGGACCGCCGCCGTTGCCGCCGGAGCAGCCGACGAGCACGGTGCCCATGACGACAGCTGTCGCCATTCTTCGTACAAAAGTGATCACTGACGGAAAATATCCGAACAGTATGACTATCGGAGTGCGTGGCGTACGTGCGTCAGGGTTAGGTTCCGTCAGGGCGCGGGCCCAGGCCCCGACTCAGGCCCGACTCAGGCTCCCGTCCAGCCCAGCGGGTGCAGTCCGCCGGGGCGCTCCGGGAGCTCCGTCTCCCCGCCCGCCTCGGTGAACGCGGTCAGGGCGGCGATCAGCGCGGCGCGCTGCCCGGGTGCCAGCCGCTCCACGATCGATGCGATCTCCTTGTGGCGCCTGGCCATGACGTCCTCGACGATCCGTACGCCCTCCGGCGTCAGCCGCAGTACGGTCTCGCGCCGGTCGTCCTGATTGGTCCGCCGGTCCACCAGGCCGACGGCGATCAGCCGGTCCACCATGCGCATCGCCGTCGAGGGGCTGACCGCGAGCCGCTCCGCGAGCACGACGAGCTTGGCGGCACCGTGCGTGGACAGCACGACCAGCAGCCGGAACTGGGGGAGCGTCACCCGGTCCTCGACGGAGGTCAGGGAGCGCGCGGACACCGCGACCAGCAACCGGGACGCGGTCAGTACGGCGCGGGTCACCGCCTCCACGTCGTCCATGGCGCCGACGGCGCGCCTCTGCTCTGCCATGCCCCTTTCTATCCTGCGCGGATGCCGGCCCCCGCATCCCGTTCAGCCGCCCGAGTCCTTTGCACTGTGCAAGAATGCCGGACCCGGAGGGACGCCGTGCTCAGGAGGAATGACATGTCTATGGCCCCTGCGGTGGGCGTGCTCGCCCGGATAGCCGAGCTGCTGCACGAGGAACCCGCCGACCGCGGCGGTGCCTTGTGGCGGCTCTCCGCCGAAGGGCGGCAGCTGGACGCGAATGTCATCCGCATGCTGCCCGGTACCCGGGTCACCGGCCATGTCGACCCGGATCTCGACGTGTTGCTCTGCGTGCTGGGCGGCAGCGGCCGGCTGGAGGCCGACGGCAGCCGTCAGTCGCTGGAGACCGGGTGCGTGGCGTGGCTTCCGCGCGGCACCCGCCGCGCGCTCTTCGCCGACGAGGACGGCCTGGTCTACGTCACGGCGCACCGCCGTCGTCCGGGCCTCGCCATCCGCAGCGCCGCGCAGGCGGAAGGGGGCGAGGCGGCGTGTCTGCTCGACCGGGTCTGCCCCGGCTGCGACCGCCCTGCCGCGGAGATCGGTGCACGCTACTGCAGCCGTTGCGGCAGCCAACTGCCCTCGTAGAGCTTTGCCTTACGGTCCGTCAGAAGACCTTTTCGCGCTGTGGGTGAGTACAACTCCCGCCCCGTCCGTATCTAGGGGCGGACGCGTCCCCCCGGTTTCCGTCGGCAACCGGACTCCGTACCCCCATCAGGAGGCGACGAGTTGAGTCACAGGCGAATACCCAAACGGAAGGCCGTTCTCGCGGGAGCCGGGGCGGTGGGCATCGCCGCAGCGGCCATCCTGCTGCCCCAAGCGAACGCTTCCCAGTCCGGATCCGACACACAGTCGCAGGCGGGTTCGGCCCCCAGGACGATGAGCGCCGCATCGGCGGCCGAACTCGTCTCGCAGCTGGGCAAGAAGCTCGGTGAGGCCTACGGCGGGGCCTACTACGACGCCGAGAAGCAGCAGCTGGTCGTCAATGTCGTGGGCGACAACGACAACGTCGCCCACGAGGTCAACAAGGCCGGCGCCGTGGCGCGGAGTGTCGAGAACAGCACGGGCGAACTGAAGTCAGCCGCGAGCACGCTGGCCGCGAAGGCCACCATCCCGGGAACCGCGTGGGCCGTCGACCCGAAGACCAACCAGATCCTCGTCACGGCGGACCGTACGGTCTCCGGCGAGCGCTGGGACAGACTCGAGACGGCAGTGAAGTCCCTCGGTGACGGTGTGGCCCGGATCCAGAAGTCCACGGGTGAGTTCAAACCGTTCCTGGAGGGCGGCGACGCCATCTTCGGTGGCGGCTCCCGCTGTTCGCTCGGCTTCAATGTGACCACCCAGGACGGCAGCCCGGGCTTCCTGACCGCGGGCCACTGCGGTGTCGCGGCAGAGCAGTGGTCGGAGGCCGCGAACGGTCAGCCCATCGGCACGGTCCAGGAGGCGACGTTCCCGGGTGACGGCGACTTCGCGCTGGTGAAGTACGACGACCCGGCGACCCAGGCCGCGAGCGCGGTCGACCTGGGCAATGGGCAGACCGTGGCAATCACGCAGGCGGCCGAGGCAGCCGTCGGCCAGCAGGTGTTCCGTATGGGCAGCACCACCGGCCTCAAGGACGGCGCGGTCACCGGGCTCAACGCCACGGTCAACTACCCGGAGGGCACCGTCAGCGGGCTCATCCAGACCGATGTGTGTGCGGAGCCGGGTGACAGCGGCGGTGCGCTGTTCACCAGGGAGGGAAGCGCGATCGGCCTCACCTCGGGCGGCAGCGGAGACTGCACCCAGGGCGGCGAGACCTTCTTCCAGCCGGTGACGACGGCGCTGGCCGCGGTGGGCGCGCAGATCGGCGACGGCGGCGGTGGCGGTCAGGACGACGGCCAGGGTGGCGGCGCCGAGGAGAACGGCGGCGGCGCGGCCGACGACGGCGCGGGCCAGAACGGCTGATCCTCTACGGACGGACACAAGAGCCCTGGGCGTCCACGGATGCCCAGGGCCCTTGTGCCTGCAGCCTCAGTCGTCGGCGCTCGCGCAGGCGGAAGGGTCCGGGCCGCTGCCGTCCAGACTCGCGGTCAGGGCTTCGAGATCGGTGCGCAGCTGCCGGATCCGCTCCAGGGACAGGCCCGTGGCCGCGGCGATCCTGCGCGGTACGCCGAGCGCCTGCTCGCGGAGCCCGGCGCCCGCGGCGGTGGGGCGTGCGGTGACGGAGCGCTCGTCCTCGGGGCTGCGCCGCCGCTCCACGTAACCCGCCGCCTCCAGTCGCTTGAGCAGGGGTGACAGGGTGCCCGAGTCGAGTCGCAGATACTCACCGATCCGCTTCACCGGCAGCTCGCCGTGCTCCCAGAGGACCAGCATCACCAGGTACTGCGGATAGGTGAGGTTCAGATCCTTGAGCGTATCCCGGTAGACACCGTTGAAGGCGCGGGACGCGGCGTGCAGCGAGAAGCAGATCTGGTGTTCCAGGCGCAGGAAGTCCTCGTCCGGCACGGTCGTCAGCGTCTTCTTCTCCATGGAGACAGCATACCTGCGCATCACTGAGTTGTGCACAACTGAATTGTGTGCTGTAGTTACGCCATCGGTTCCCCACGGACGAAGAGGGATGCAACTCATGGACGCGCTCTACACCGCTGTCGCCACCGCCAATGGCCGTGATGGCCGCGCTGTCAGCTCCGACGGCCACATCGACCTGCCGCTAGCCTTCCCCCAGGCCCTGGGCGGCAACGGACAGGGCACCAACCCCGAGCAGCTCTTCGCCGCCGGGTACGCCGCCTGCTTCGCCAGCGCCATGGGGGCCATAGGCCGCCAGGAGAAGATCGACGTCAAGGACGCCTCGGTGACCGCCGAGGTCAGCATCGGCAAGGACACCGACGGCGGCTTCGGCCTCTCCGTGATCATGCGCGTCGAGCTGCCCGACCACCTCCAGGGCGAGGCGGGCCGTGACCTGCTGGAGAAGACCCACGCCTACTGCCCGTACTCCAAGGCGACCCGCGGCAACCTGCCGGTCGAGCTCGTCATCGAGTAGTCACCCGGACACCCCTGAGCCCCGTCGCCACGATTCGGCGACGGGGCTCAGGGGTGTCCCGGCGGACACCGCCTAAGGCATCTCCACCAGCCGTTTGCGGCACTCGTCGACATCGAAGTCGGCTGGGGGATACTGCGGATCCAGCGCCTCGAGATGTTCGAGGAGCAGCTTGCTGACCGCCCAGTTCCGGTACCACTTGCGGTCGGACGGTACGAGATACCAGGGCGCCGCCTCCGTCGAGCAACGCTCCAGAGCGATCGCGTACGCCTTCTGATATTCGGGCCACACGGCGCGCTCCTCGATGTCGCCCGGGTCGAACTTCCAGTGCTTGTCGGGGTTGTCGAGGCGCGCCAGCAGACGGCGGCGCTGCTGCTCGTAACTGATGTGCAAGAACACCTTCACCATCGTGACCCCCTCCTTGACCAGGCCCTCCTCGAAGCGGTTGATCTCGGCATAGCGGGGGCCGAGCTGCTTGCGCGGCACCAGTTCACGGACCCGGGCGATCAGTACGTCCTCGTAGTGCGAGCGGTCGAAGATCCCGATCTCGCCCGGCTGCGGCAGGGCGTTGATGATCCGCCAGAGGAACGGATGGTACTTGTCCTCAGGGGTCGGGGCCTTGAAGGCCTTGATCCGGCAGCCGGACGGGTTGAAGAGGCCGGCGACGTGCCTGACAGTGCCGCCCTTGCCGCTGGTGTCCATGCCCTGGAGCACGAGCAGGATGCGACGGCGGTCGCCCGCCGTGCTCGACGCGTGGAGCCGGTCCTGGAGATTGGCGAGACGTTCAGCCATCCGGGCGGTCGCGGCCAGGCCGGCGGCCTTGTCCTGGGGGCCGGCCGGGGTGGCGTCGGCCTCGTAGGCGGAGAGGTCGACGTGCTCGCCGCCGGGGACGCGCAGCAGCTCACGGAGCGGTGCCGGAGGCTCCTGCTGCTTCGTTCCGTCCTTCCCCGTGTGGTCCTGCGGCTCCATGGCCGGCTCCTGCTCGTCCTTCGTGGCCACAGTGCACCCCTTCCGGCTCCGGTCGTTCCCTCGATCCTCCGACGGAACACCGGTTGCCGCGAGCGTGGTGTGGTGGAAGAGCAGGTCCGGCGCGGAGGCGGTCGCCGCGGCGCCGGTGAACCCGCTGCCCGTGTGTGCCCGCCGGCGCGTCGATCGTGGTGGTGCAACTCCTTGCCGGACGACAGGAGATGTGACCCGCACGCGTGTATCACTCAGATTCGTGACACATCTGACCGTGCGGGCCACGGTGCCTCGTGGTGTGGCTGGGCCGAGCGGGGCGTCAGGCGAGTTCGGCGGTCAGGGTGATCGTCGTTCCGGCCAGCGCCTGGCTCACGGGGCAGTTCTTCTTGGCGTCCTCGGCCAGCTCGAGAAAGCGGTCCTTGTCCAGGCCCGGGACCTCACCGCGGACGGTGATGTGGCTGCCGGTAATGCCCTCGCCGGGCACGAAGGTGACGTCGGCCTTGGTCTCCAGGCGGGTCGGCGCGTGGCCGGCCTTGGCCAGGATGTTGGAGAACGCCATCGAGTAGCAGCTGGAGTGGGCGGCCGCGATCAGTTCCTCCGGGCTGGTCTTGCCGCCGGGCTGCTCGGTGCGGGCCGGCCACGAGACGGCGAAGGTGCCGTTGCCGGAGGAGTCGAGGGTGACCTCGCCCGAGCCCTTGAGGAGGTCGCCCTCCCAGATGGTGTGGGCGGTACGCGTAGCGGCCATGATGGTTCCCTTCGGTCGGGGTGACGGCCCCAAACCTACTGCGCCACAAGCCCCTTCGCGTCCCTAGCCAGGGCGGTCAGGCGGGAGATCGCCCGGAAGTACTTCTTGCGGTAGCCCCCGTTCAGCATTTCTTCGCTGAACAGCCGGTCGAAGGGCATCCCGGACGCGAGGACGGGTACCTCGCGGTCGTACAGCCGGTCGGCGAGTACCACCAGACGCAGCGCCGTCGACTGGTCGGCAATGGGCTGGACATCGGTGAGACAGACGGCGCGCAGACCGTCGGTGAGCGCCCCGTACCGGCTGGGGTGCACCTTCGCGAGATGTTCCAGCAGCTGCGGGAAGCCGTCGAGGGACGCGCCGTCGGTGGCGTACGCGGCCTTGTTGACCTGTTCCTCGGAGTACGGGGGAGGAGCCTCGGGCAGACCGCGGTGACGGTAGTCCTCGCCGTCGATCCGCAAGGGGCGGAAGTGCGCCGACAGACCCTGGATCTCCCGCAGGAAGTCGGCGGCGGCGAACCGGCCCTCGCCGAGCTTGCCGGGCAGGGTGTTGGAGGTGGCGGCCAGGGCAACGCCCGCGTCGACCAGCTTTCCGAGAAGGGTCGACACGAGGACGGTGTCGCCCGGGTCGTCGAGCTCGAACTCGTCGATGCAGAGGAGCCGGTGCCCGCTAAGGGTGCGCACGGTCTGCTGGAAGCCGAGGGCGCCGACCAGATTCGTCAGCTCCACGAAGGTGCCGAAGGCCTTGAGGGAGGCTTCCGCGGGGGTGGCGTGCCACAGGGACGCCAGCAGATGCGTCTTGCCGACGCCGTATCCGCCGTCGAGGTAGACACCGCGCGGGGCGGAGGGGGCCTCGGGCTTCCTGGAGAACCACCTGCGCCGGCCGGAGCCGCTCGCGTGCGCGCCGCCCAGGCCCGCGGCGAAGGAGCTGAGGACCGTGACGGCCTCGCGCTGGCTGGGCTGGTTGGGGTCCGGGACGTACGTGTCGAAGCGCACCGAGTCGAAGCGCGGCGGCGGCACCATCTCGGCGACCAGCCGGTCGGCGGGGACATGCGGCTCGCGGGCACAGAGGGACAGTGGGGCCGCTTCGGTTATGGCACTGGTCGACACAGTTCCTAACTGTAAGGGCCGTGGAAGACTGCACGGTATGCGACGCCTGCTCCCTGTGACCGACCCGACAGCCACCGAGGACCACGAGTGGTCCCTGGACGAGCTGGCCGACGCCTATGCGTATCCGGACGGCGCGGACGGCCCCTGGCTGCGGGCGAACATGGTCAGCTCGCTGGACGGGGCGGCCCAGCACGAAGGCCGCTCGCAGGCGATCTCCTCCGACACGGACATGCGGATCTTCGGCACGCTGCGGGGGCTCGCCGACGCGGTGGTGGTCGGCGCCGAAACGGTACGGCTCGAGGGCTACCGGCCGGCTCGCGCCCGGGAGGCTTTCGCGGCCCGGAGGGCGGCCGCCGGCCAGGGTCCCGCACCCGCGATCGCCGTGGTCAGCGCCTCGCTCGGCCTGGACTTCTCGCTCCCGCTGTTCGCCGAGCCGCTCGTGCCGACGTTGGTGCTGACGGGGTCCGCGGCGCCCCCGGACCGTATGCGTGAGGCGGAGAAGGCGGGCGCGGAGGTGGTGATCGCCGGGGACGGGTCCGGCGTGGAGCCGGCCAGGGCGGTACGGGCGCTGGCGGAGCGCGGCCTGACACGGCTGCTGACCGAGGGCGGCCCGCGGCTGCTCGGTCAGTTCGTGGCGGCCGGAGTACTGGACGAGCTGTGTCTGACCCTGTCGCCGACGCTGACGGCGGGGGACGCGCAGCGCATCGCGGGCGGACCGGCGCTGGCCGTTCCGGAGCGGTTCGACCTGGCGTCGGTGCTGGAGGAGGCGGGGTTCCTTTTCACCCGCTACCGTCGCATCTGACAAGGGGCGGAACTTGCCATTCCGGTCAGCTTCCGCCGGGCACAGTTACTCTCGCAGACCCCGTGCGGGCACGGGGAAGGATGGTTTCCGCAGAAGGGCTCCGGACGTGTTCACAAGCGTATTGATGATCGAGAAGCCCCTGACGTCGGAAGACGTGGAATTCGTCACGAGCCTGCACGGGGACGAGCGCGTGTCCTTCATCGTGCTGATGCAGCCCCGCGGTGATCAGGCCGATGTCCTGCTGCGGGCAATCGACGATGTCGCACTCGGCGAACTGAAGGAAGCCGTCCGCGAGGGCGACAAGCCCGAGGGCAAGGACGCCGAGGCACCCGCCCGGCTGGCCCTGGAGCACTCGCTGGCGGCCCTGCGGGCAGCGGGCAGCGAGGCCGTGGGCGAGGTCGTCGAGAAGCATCCGCTGGACAAGCTGACGTCCGTGGTGGACCAGTCCGGCGCGGACGAGGTGATCGTGCTGACCGAACCGCACTACGTGGAGGAGTTCTTCCACCGCGACTGGGCCTCCAGGGCCCGCCACAAGGTCGGAGTACCGGTGCTCAAGCTCTTCGCGCACAGCGAATAGGCTGGACCCTCGCACGTACTCGTACATCTTGGGGAGACACGCACATGGCACCCGCCATCCCTAGCGCCATGGAACGCCCGCACTTCATCGGCATCGGTGGCGCCGGGATGTCGGGCATCGCCAAGATCCTCGCCCAGCGCGGCGCGAAGGTCGCGGGCAGCGACGCGAAGGAAACGGCGACCGCCCAGTCCCTGCGCGAGCTCGGCGCCACCGTCCACATCGGGCACGCCGCCGAGCACCTCGCCGCCGACGCCAGCTGTGTCGTCGTGTCCAGCGCCATCCGCGCGGACAACCCGGAGCTGGCGCGCGCCGCCGAGCTGTCCGTCCCGGTCGTGCACCGCTCCGACGCGCTCGCCTCGCTCATGACCGGCCTGCGCTCCATCGCCGTCGCGGGCACGCACGGCAAGACGACCACCACCTCCATGCTGGCCGTGGCCCTGACCGAGCTCGGCCTCGACCCCTCGTACGCGATCGGCGGCGACCTCGCGGGACCGGGGACGAACGCCCGCCACGGCGAGGGCGACATCTTCGTCGCCGAGGCCGACGAGAGCGACCGCAGCTTCCAGAAGTACGACCCCGAGGTCGCGATCGTCCTCAACGTGGAGCTCGACCACCACGCCAACTACGCCTCGATGGACGAGATCTACGACTCCTTCGAGACCTTCGTCGGCAAGGTCGTCCCGGGCGGCACCCTGGTGATCGCCGCGGACCAGCCCGGCGCCGTCGAGCTCACCTCCCGCGTCCGCGACCTGTCGACGCTCAAGGTCGTCACCTACGGCGAGTCCCCCTCCGCCGACGTGCGCGTCCACAAGGTCACCCCGCGCGGCCTCACCAGCGAGGTCACCGTCCTGCTGGACGGCCGCTTCCTGACCTTCACGGTCTCGGTCCCCGGCCGCCACTACGCGCACAACGCCGTGGCCGCGCTCGCCGCCGGAGTCGCGCTCGGCATCCCGGCGCACAACCTCGCGTCGGCGATCGGCAAGTACACCGGCGTCAAGCGCCGCCTCCAGCTCAAGGGCGAGGCCGCGGGCGTCCAGGTCATCGACTCCTACGCCCACCACCCGACCGAGATGACCGCCGATCTCGAAGCGATGCGCGGCGCCGCCGCGGCCGCACGGCTGCTGGTGGTCTTCCAGCCCCACCTCTTCTCCCGCACCCAGGAACTGGGCACCGAGATGGGCCAGGCCCTCGCCCTGGCCGACGCGTCCGTGGTCCTGGACATCTACCCGGCCCGCGAGGACCCGATCCCGGGCATCACCAGCGCGCTGATCATCGACGCGGCCCGGGCGGCGGGCGCGGACGTCACCCCGGTCCACGACAAGGCGAGCGTCCCCGACGTCGTGGCGGGAATGGCGAAGCCCGGTGATCTGGTTCTCACGATGGGCGCGGGCGACGTCACGGACCTCGGTCCCGACATCCTGGCCCGCCTGACCGGTCGGTAGAACCTGAGGGAGCCGAGTTACATGTCGTACGACGTCGAAAAGCCGGACGAGCAGTGGCGCGCGGAGCTGTCCCCCGCCGAGTACAAGGTCCTGCGCCAGGCCGGCACCGAGCCCGCCTTCGTCGGTGAGTACACCGACACCAAGACGGAGGGCGTCTACTCCTGCCGGGCGTGCGGCGCCGAACTCTTCCGCTCCGACACGAAGTTCGAGTCGCACTGCGGCTGGCCGTCCTTCTACGACCCGAAGGACACGGACGCGGTCGAGCTGATCGAGGACCGCTCGCACGGGATGAGCCGCACGGAGGTCCGGTGCGCGCGGTGCGGCTCGCACCTTGGCCACGTGTTCGAGGGGGAGGGGTACGCGACCCCCACCGATCAGCGCTACTGCATCAACAGCATTTCGCTGCGGCTGACGCCGGACGAGGGCTGACGGCGCGGGGCCGTGGGCGTCCGCGCCCCGGCCCCGCCCGACGTGCGCTTGCAAATTTCCTGTGCTAACACTGGGTAACAGAGCGTGGTTGTCACAGACCGGAAGTTCTCAGACCGTAAGCACAGACCGGACGTGCCGTGCGCCATAAGCGTTTGTTGACACCGGCACTCGCCCTGCTGATTGTGATGCTGCCCGCGGCCACCGCGGCGGCGCAGGGTGAGGAGGAGGTACCGCATGGCCCGGGCTTCGGTGCCCGAGCCCTGCAGGCACTCCTCGACGGGATTCAGTTCGGCGTCATCATCGCGATCTGCGCGGTGGGCCTGTCCCTGATCTTCGGGACCATCCACCTGATCAACTTCGCGCACGGCGAGCTCGTGACGATCGGCGCCACATTCGCGTTCTTCCTGAATGTCTCGCCGGCCGGTCCCGGCTGGCATCTGATCCCCGCCGCGATCATCTCCGTGGCCTTCGGCGCCCTGCTGGGCCTGGGCATCGACCGCGGCCTCTGGCGGCCGTTGCGGGCCCGCGGCACGGGTCTGATCAACATGTTCATCGTCACGATCGGCCTTTCGCTGCTGCTGCGGCACATCGTGCTCGTGCTGTACGGAGCCCGGCCCGGCTCCTTTGCCCAGTACGACATCCAGAAGGCGTACGACCTCGGCCCGGTGGGCATCACCCCACGGGACCTCACCGTCACCCTGCTCTCGGTGGCGACCCTGCTCGGTGTCGCCCTGCTGCTCCAGAAGACCCGGATCGGCACGGCCATCCGGGCCGTCTCCGAAAACCGCGACCTCGCCGAGGCCTCGGGCATCGATGTGCAGCGGGTCGTCTCTGTGGTCTGGATGCTCGGCGGTGCGCTCGCCGCCCTCGGCGGGGTGTTCTTCGGACTGGTCGAGATCGTCACCTGGGACATGGGCTTCAAGCTGCTGCTGCTCATGTTCGCCGGAGTCATCCTCGGCGGTCTCGGCTCCGCCTACGGCGCGATGGTGGGCAGCCTCGTCATCGGCATCGTCGCCCAGATGTCCACGCTGTGGTTCCCGGTCGACCTGCAATACGCGTGGGCGCTGCTCACGCTCATCATCGTTCTGCTCATCCGGCCGCAGGGCATCCTCGGCCACCGGGAACGGATCGGTTGAGGGGCGGTGTGCCATGGAGTTCGACACGATCCTCTCTGACGCCATCCGGTCGGGCATCGGCCCCATCGCCGCCATCTACGTGATTGCCGCGATGGGCCTGAACCTGCACTTCGGCTACACCGGGCTGCTGAACTTCGGTCAGGTCGGCTTCATGCTCGTCGGCGGTTACGGGCTCGCGATCACCGTCTCGACCTGGGGCGGCTCGATGTGGCTCGGCATCCTGGTCGGACTTGCCTCCGCGATCGTGCTGGCCCTGCTGCTCGGCCTGCCCACCCTGCGGCTGCGTGCCGACTATCTCGCGATCACCACGATCGCCGCGGGGGAGACGCTACGGCTGTTCTACCGGTCCAGCTGGGCCCAGCCGACCACAGGCGGAGTGTTCGGGCTGCAGCGGTTCGCCAATGACTTCTACGACCTGAACCCCATCCCACGGGGCACCTACGGCTTCTGGACGGTCAAGTTCAGCGCCCGGGACCTGTGGGTGATGATCATCGCCTGGGCCCTTGTGGTGATCGTCGGGGCGCTGCTCGCCCTGCTGATCCACAGCCCGTGGGGCCGTGTCATCCGGTCCATCCGCGACGACGAGACCGCCCCACGCAGCCTCGGTAAGAACGTCTACGCGTACAAGATGACGAGCCTTGTACTGGGCGGTGTGCTCGGCGGGGTCGCCGGGATGCTGCAGGCCATTCAGGTGCAGTCGGTGAGCGCCGACAGCTTCGATCCGGCCGTCACGTTCTTCCTCTACACCCTGCTCGTGCTGGGCGGCGCCGGGACGATCCTCGGGCCCGTCGTCGGCTCGATCCTCTTCTGGTTCGTGCTCTCCTTCATCGACAGCGCACTGCGGCAGGCGATCGACGCCGACTACATCTCGTCCGACGTGATCAGCACGTCGGAGATCGGCGCCGTCCGCTTCGCCCTGGTCGGGCTCGCCCTGATCCTGCTCATGGCGTTCAGACCGCAGGGGATCCTCGGCAGCCGGAAGGAGATGCTGCTCAGTGGCCGCTGATACGCAACCCTCGTCCGCGCCCGAGCCCGGGCCCCGGTCCGGGGCGGGACTCGAGCCCGTGCCCGGCGTGCGCAAGCCCGACCCGCTGCTCGTCCTGGACGGTGTGACCCGCACCTTCGGCGGCCTCGTCGCCGTACAGGTCGATCACCTGGAGGTGCAGCGCGGGACCATCACGGCCCTCATCGGGCCCAACGGCGCCGGCAAGACGACGCTGTTCAACCTGGTGAGCGGGTTCGACCGGGCCGACGGCGGCGAGTGGTCGTTCGAGGGGCAGCCGCTCAGCGGGCGCCCGCCGCACCGGATCGCCCAGCGCGGACTGGTCCGTACGTTCCAGCTCACCCGGACCCCCGCCCGGCTCACCGTGCTGGAGAACATGCTGCTCGCGGCGACCGGGCAGCGCGGCGAGCGGGTGTTGCCGGCGCTGTTGCGGCCGCTGTGGCGCGCACAGGAGCGGGAGATCGTGGTCCGGGCCGACGAGCTGCTCAACCGCTTCCGGCTCACCAAGCTGCGTGACGAGTACGCGGGCACACTCTCCGGCGGCCAGCGCAAACTGCTCGAACTGGCCCGCGCGCTGATGGTCCGCCCCGTCATGATCCTGCTGGACGAGCCGATGGCCGGGGTGAACCCCGCGCTGACCCAGTCCCTGCTCGGTCACATCACCGCGCTGCGCGACGAGGGGATGACCGTGTGCTTCGTCGAGCACGACATGGATGTGGTGATGGGCATCAGCGACTGGGTGGCCGTCATGGCGGGCGGCCGCCTCGTGGCCGAGGGACCGCCGTACACGATCGGCCGGAACCGCGCCGTCGTGGACGCCTACCTCGGCAAGCGGCACGACGAACCCGAAGCGACCGGCGAGGAGGCGTGAGCCCATGCCCGAATACGGAAACGGGCCCGTGGACGAGCCCGTGCTGGTGGCCGACGAGATCGTCGCCGGATATGTGCCGGGCGTCGATGTGCTGCGCGGCTGCAGCGTCGAGGTGCGGACCGGCGAGCTGGTCGGAGTGATCGGCCCCAACGGCGCCGGAAAGTCGACCCTGATCAAGGCGGTCTTCGGCCTGCTGCGCGTGCGCGGCGGCACCGTGCAACTCCACGGCGAGAACGTCACCAATCGCCCCGCACACGAGCTGGTCCGTCGGGGCGTGGGGTATGTGCCGCAGCTGCAGAACGTCTTCCCCGCGCTGACCGTCGAGGAGAACCTGCGGATGGGCATCTATCTGCAGCCCAAGAAATTCATCCGCCGGACCGCGGCGGTGGAGGAGATCTTCCCCCTGCTGGGCACCCGCCGGAAGCAGAAGGCCGGATCGATGTCCGGCGGTGAACGGCAGATGCTCGCCATGGCCCGGGCACTGATGATGGAGCCGCAGGTTCTGCTGCTCGACGAGCCGTCGGCAGGACTGTCCCCGATCTTCCAGGACCAGGTGTTCGAGCGGGTGAAGGAGATCAACGGCGCGGGCGTGGCCGTGCTCATGGTCGAGCAGAACGCCCGCAGGTGCCTGCAGATCTGCGACCGCGGTTACGTCCTCGACCAGGGCCGCAACGCCCACACCGGCACCGGTATGGGTCTGCTGCACGACCCGAAGGTGATCGAGTTGTACCTCGGCACGCTCGCCCGCGTCCGCTGAACTCCAATTACTCCCTCACTCCTGACCCTTGCTCACCTGGGTGCTCACGGTCTGCAGCTTGCCCTGCTGGTTGTACGTGTACACCTCGATCGTCGCCTGGCCGGGCTCACCGGCGTCGGTGAAGTCGAGCGGACCGCTCACGCCGTCGTAGTCGATGTCCTTGCCATCCGCGATCAGCTTCTTGCAGGCGGCGAACGAATTGCACTTCTCGCCGTCCTTGGTGACTCCGACGATCTCCTCCGCAAACTTCCCGGGGTCGTCGGACTTGGCCTGCTCGGCGGCGAGCGCGATGGTCGTCACGCAGTCGAAGACCTGCGGTGCGAACTGCAGCTCCTTCAGACTCGGAGCGAACTTCTTCAGCTGCGTCACGAACTGCGGGTTGGACGCCGATGCCGGAGCCGTCCCCTTCATCCCGGCAAGCGTGGCGGGCTTGCCCGGGGCGACGAGGTTGGGCAGTTCCTCGCTCCGCAGCCCGTCGGCTCCGTACACACCGATCTGCTGGGGCCCGATTCCCGCCTCGATCATGGCCTGGAGGATCTGCGTGCCCTCCTCGAAGGCGACCACCACGGTGGCATCCGGCTTCGAGTCCTTGGCCTTCTGGACGATCTGGTCGTAGTTGGTGGCCTTCGTGTCGTACGTCTCGGCGAACGTCACGGTGGCGCCGCCTTCCTCCAGCGCCTTCTTGGTGGAATCCAGCAGCCCCTTTCCGTAGTCGTCGGCACGCGCCATCAGGGCCACCCGCTTGTGGCCGTCGCCCTGGATGGTCTTCGCCAGGATCGGCCCCTGGAGCGCGTCGCTCGGCGCGGTGCGGAAGTAGAAGCCGCCGTCGTCGTAGTCGGTGAAGGTGGGCGCGGTATTGGAACCCGAGCACTGGACGACACCCTCACCGGTCACCCGGTCGATGAATGCCAGCGACATTCCGGAAGCCGCGGCACCGATGATCGCATCGACACCCGCGTTCAGCACGCGGTCCGCCGACTGTGCCGCCACGGCCTCCTGGCCTGCCTCGTCGCCCCCGACCACGGCCGGTATCGGCTTGCCCAGCACTCCACCGCCGGCGTTGATACCAGCGATTGCGAACTTCATCGCCTCGATCTGCGGTGGGCCGAGGAAGGCCAGTTGCCCGGTCTCCGGGAGGACATAGCCGAGCTTCAGCTGACCATCCTCGTCCGCCGATTCAGCGCTGCCATTCGAGCCGCAGGCCGCCAGAAGCAGCACGGCCGCGCTGGTGAAGATCGTGGACCGTCGTATCGACGTTCTCATGTCCGCCTCCTCTTGGTGGAGGCCGGCGGCAGGTCGACAGGTTGCCTTCCGCCTGCCTTCTGTAAAAAGAGTAGAACGATCAGACGCTGTTGGGGCAGTCGAGACGGGACGTGAAGTCGAGAAGGATGAATCGTCAACGTCCGCGCCCGCTCGACCTCACGTCGGCGTGAGGGCCCAGCCTGGGTGCCGGCGCCGCCGACCGCTCACCGGGGGCGGCTCAACTGCGGCTGCGTGCCTACGAGTTGCCCGGCCGTACGCGCCGTCGCACGTGCGGTCTGTCGTGCGGCCGAAGGTTACCTGGGCTGCAGCAGGTCCCAGCGGTTGCCGTACAGGTCCTCGAAGACCGCGACCGATCCGTACGGCTCGTGCCGCGGCTCCTCCAGGAAGTGGACGCCCGCCGCGGTCATCCTGGCGTGGTCGGCCGCGAAGTCCGCGGTGTGCAGGAAGAAGCCGACCCGGCCGCCGGTCTTGGCGCCCACGCTCGCGCGCTGGGCCTCGTCGCCGGCGCGGGCGAGCAGCAGAGCGGTGCCGTGCCCCGAGCCGCGCGGCCGGACCACGACCCAGCGGCCGCCGTCCCCGCGGTCGGTGTCCTCGACCAGTTCGAAGCCGAGCGCGTCGGTGTAGAAGGCGATGGCCTCGTCGTAGTCACGGACGACGAGGGTGACCAGGGCGATGTACGACATGAGCCACACGTTATACGTATGACGGTGATCGGTTCAACGCAATGGAAGAATGCCCGCCATGCACGCGCCGCCGCCCCCGCCCCCGCAGTACCCACCGCACGTCCTGTACCGCGCCCGCGCCCTCGCCGTCTCCGGCCGCCGCGTCGTCCTGGGCATCGCCGGAGCCCCGGGTGCCGGCAAGTCGACCCTCGCCGCCCACATCGTCGACGTCCTCGGCGGCCTCGCCGTCCTCGTCCCCATGGACGGCTTCCACTTCGCGCAGGCCGAGCTCGAACGCCTCGGCCGGGCCCGCCGCAAGGGTGCGCCCGACACCTTCGACGCCGCCGGGTACGCCGCCCTGCTCGCGCGGCTGCGCGCACCCGTCCCGGGCGTCACGGTCTACGCCCCCGCCTTCGACCGCGCCCTGGAGGAGCCGGTGGCCGGAAGCATCGCGGTCGGGCCCGACGTCCCCCTCGTCGTCACCGAGGGCAACTACCTGCTCCACGACGAGGGCCCCTGGGCGCAGGTCCGCCCCCTCATCGACGAGGTCTGGTACCTGGAGCTCGACGACGCCGTCCGCGTCAGCCGGCTGGTCGACCGGCATGTGCGGTTCGGCAAGCAGCGGGCGTTCGCCGAGCGATGGGTCCACGACTCCGACGAGCCCAACGCCCGGCTGGTCGCCCGCGGCCGCAACCGCGCCGACTTCGTGGTCACGCAGTCGCCGTAGCCGTCGCGACGGCGGCGTCCCGTCCCCGTACAGCTGCGCACCGAGCCCCGGCTCGTCCACCGGACCGGGTTGTTGCACACGAACGTGCTGCGGGGCACCGCCGAGGGGTTGGCCGAGCGTATGCGGAGCAGGCTCCGGGGAGTGTCTGCACGCAGACGGGACTTTGAAGGCACGACCTGGTCGTGCAGGTCGCGGTCTGTACGCTCGGGGTTCTGGCATGCCGACGGAAGGCGGGTTGACGTGGGGCTGTTCCGGCGAGGGCCGAAGCGCGACCGACGCGATGCACCCCGGGACCCCGAGTTCTCCTTCTTCTCGGCCGATGAGGGCACCCGCTTCCGCGCCCAGATGCGCGAAGCCTTCGCCGAACACGGCCTGGAGGTGACCGTCTACGCGGACGTGGTGTCCGACAGTTCGGGCCGCCTGTTCGGGCTCGCCAATCTCGCCGCCGTCTGCCACAACGACGAGCGCGGGGTCCGCGCCTGGCCCGAACTGGTCCGCCAGCACGTCGGGATGGTCCTGCGCACCATGGACGCACCCTCCGCGCTCGACACCCTGCCGACCGAGCAGATCCGCGCGCAGCTCTACCCCCGAGTCGTCGGCCGCGACGGCTTCAACCCGGAGAACTTCGGCTACGCCCGCCCCCTCGCCCCCGGCCTGTACGAGATCATCGCGCTCGACCTCCCCGAGAGCGTCATGATGCTCACCGACGAGGCCCTGGAACCCCTCGGCGACCTCCAGTACCTGCGGGACCAGGCGCTGTACAACCTCCGGGGACTGCCCGTCGAAGGCCACGAGACCGTCGAGGACGCCGACGGCATGCGCTTCGAGGTGGTCCTCGGCGACTCCTTCTACACCGCGAGCCGGGTCCTGGCGCTGGACAGCGTCGTACGGCAGGTCACCGGGGAGCAGCTGTCCGCCGACGGCGCGCTGGTCGCCATGCCCTTCCGGCACCAGCTGGCCTTCCACGCCATCCACGACACCGGCATGATCCCCGCGCTCAACGCCATGGCCTCCTTCGCTGCCTCCGGCTACGCCGACACCCCCGGCGCCATCAGCCCCTACGTCTACTGGTGGCGCGAGGGCACGCTCACCCAGCTCAGCGACCGTGACGAGGACGGCGAGGGACTGCGGATCGTGGTCGGCGAGGAATTCCAGGAGTTGCTGGAACGGCTGGTGGCCAAGGGCGAGGAATGAACTCGCGGGCCCCATGCCCGGCAGGCAGGATGGCCCCATGCCGACCACACCCGCGCCCTTCACCGCCGACGACTACCGGGCCAGGATGGCCCGCGCCGCCGAGTCCGCCGCCGACGCCGGGCTCGCGGGTCTCCTCGTCGCCCCCGGCCCCGACCTGGTCCACCTCACCGGCTACCGGCCCGCGGAAACCGAACGGCTCACCCTCCTCGTCCTCGCGGCCGGCCAGGATCCCGTCCTCGTCCTCCCGACCCTGGAGGCCCCGGACGCCGCGGAGGCCCCGGGCGCGCCCGCGCTCACCCTGCGGGACTGGACCGACGGCAAGGACCCCTACGACGTCACCGCGCCGCTCCTCGACGCGGCCGGGCGGTTCGGCGTCAGCGACAACGCCTGGGCGATGCACCTGCTCGGCCTGCAGAACACGCTGCCGGAGACCTCGTACGTATCGCTGACCGAGGCGCTGCCCATGCTGCGGGCGGTGAAGGACGCGCACGAGCTGGAACGGCTGGCGGCCGCGGGCGCGGCGGCGGACGCGACGTACCAGGAGATCCTGAAGGTCCGCTTCTCGGGGCGCAGTGAGCTGGACGTCGCGGCCGATCTCGCCGCGCTGCTCAAGCATTTCGGCCACTCCCAGGTGGACTTCACAGTCGTCGGCTCCGGCCCGAACGGCGCGAATCCCCACCACGAGGCGGGGATACGGACCATCGAGCAGGGTGACATGGTCGTCCTCGACTTCGGCGGCCTCAAGCACGGCTACGGCTCGGACACCTCCCGTACGGTCCACGTCGGCGAGCCGACCCCCGCCGAGCAGCACATCCACGACGTGGTGCAGGAGGCCCAGCGGGCCGGGGTCGACGCGGTGAAGCCGGGAGTGGCCTGCCAGGAGATCGACCGGGCGGCCCGCGAAATCATCGACGAGGCGGGCTACGGGGACCTGTTCATCCACCGCACGGGCCACGGGATCGGCGTCACGACGCACGAGCCGCCGTACATGATCGAGGGGGAGGAACGGGAGCTGGTACCGGGGATGTGCTTCTCGGTGGAGCCGGGGATTTATCTGCCGGGGCGGTTCGGGGTGCGGATCGAGGACATCGTGACGGTCACTGGGGAGGGTGGGCGGCGGCTCAATGTGACGTCGCGCGAGATGGCGATCGTGGAGTAGGCGAGCGCCTGCGGCTGGGCTTGTTCCCCACCCCGCCCTCCCCCTACGGCCTGGCGGCCGTGGGAGGTACCCCCATCCCGAACTGGGGGCAAGCCCCCAGACCTCCGACGGGGTTTCGCCCCGTACCCCGTATGCGACCTTCGGCCGCATGTCCTCAATCGCCGGACGGGCTGACTGTGCGGCTCTGCCGCACATTTCAGCCCCGCCGGCGTTTGAGGCGTGGTCCCGGACGCGAAATTCAGCCCCGTGGGGGTCCCCCCGGACGAAGTCTGGGGGAGTTTGAGGCGCGGGGGTCCGGGGGCAGCGTCCCCGCACGGGGTTCGGGGCGGAGCCCCGGTGGGGGCTGGGGGCTTGCCCCCAGTTCGGAAGGGGCGGGGTGGGGAACACTCAACCCTCCGCCAGGACCACGCACGACTCCGGCGGGAGACGCAACACCCCGTCCACCCCCGGCGCTTCGACCGGGTCCCAGGACGCCAGCACCCGCGCCCCAGCCCCCAGCGGAATCCCCGTCGCCTCCTTCGCGAGGTTGATCGCCACCAGCGTGTCGCCCCGGCGGTAGGCCAGCCACCGGGCCGATCCGTCGTACGCCACCTTCACCGCCTCCAGGTCCGGATCGGTCAGGTCGGGCTGGGTGCGGCGCAGGGCGATCAGTTCGCGGTGCCAGGCCAGCAGACGGGCGTGCGGCTCGCGGGAGCGTTCGGTGCGGTCGAGGCAGGAGCGGGCCCGGGTCGCGGGGTCCTGCGGGTCGGGGATCTGGTCCGGCGCCCAGCCGTGTGCCGCGAACTCCCGCCGCCGGCCGTTGCGTACCGCCTCGGCGAGTTCCGGGTCGGTGTGGTCGGTGAAGAACTGCCAGGGCGTACGGGCGCCCCACTCCTCGCCCATGAACAGCATGGGGACGAAGGGCCCGGTCAGCACCAGCGCGGCCGCGCAGGCCAGCAGCCCGGGGGAGAGGGTGGCGGAGAGCCGGTCGCCCTGTGCGCGGTTGCCGATCTGGTCGTGGGTCTGGGCGTAGCCGAGGAAGCGGTGCGCGGGGGTGATGGTCACATCGAGCGGGCGGCCGTGCGTACGCCCGCGGAAGCTCGAATACGTTCCGTCGTGGAAGAAGGCGTGTGTCAGGGTCTTGGCGAGGGCCGCGAGCGGTGCTGCCGCGAAGTCGGCGTAGTAGCCCTGGGATTCGCCGGTCAGCGTGGTGTGCAGGGCGTGGTGGTGGTCGTCGTTCCACTGCGCGTGCAGGCCGAGACCGCCCGCCTCGCGCGGCGTCGTCGTCCGCGGGTCGCCGAGGTCCGACTCGGCGATGAGGAACAGGGGCCGCCCGAGGTCGCCGGAGAGTGCGTCGACGGCTGCGGACAGCTCCTCCAGGAACGTGAGCGCGCGGGTGTCGGCGAGGGCGTGCACCGCGTCGAGGCGCAGCCCGTCGAGTCGGTAGTCGCGCAGCCAGGCCAGCGCGCTGCCCAGCAGATACGCGCGTACCTCGTCGGACCCCGGGGCGTCGAGGTTGACGGCGGCGCCCCAGGGCGTGTGGTGGGTGTCGGTGAAGTACGGGCCGAAGGCGGGCAGGTGGTTTCCGGACGGTCCGAGGTGGTTGTGGACCACGTCCAGGACCACTCCGAGGCCATGACCGTGCGCCGTGTCGACAAAGCGCTTGAGCGCCTCGGGCCCGCCGTAGGGCTCGTGGACCGCCCACGACGACACGCCCTCGTACCCCCAGCCGTGCACTCCGGGGAAGGGGCACAGCGGCATCAGCTCAACATGGGTGATCCCCAACTCGGCGAGTTCCCCGAGGTGTTCGGCCGCCGCGTCCAGTGTGCCCTCGCGGGTGTACGTGCCGATGTGAAGCTCGTACAGCACCGCACCGCCGAGCCCCCGCCCCGCCCACCCCTGCCGCCACTCGTACGCGTCCTGGTCGACGATCGCGCTGGTCCCGTCGGGTCCGTCCGGCTGGCGGCGCGAGCGCGGATCGGGCAGCACCTGCCCGCCGTCCAGCGCGAAGCCGTACCGCGCGCCGTCGCCCGCGTCCGCCTCCGTCATCCACCAGTCCGGTCGCCCTTCGGCGCGCTCCATGGGGCGCTCGGCGCCCTCCAGCCACAGCGAGACCTGGTCCTCGGCCTGCGGTGCCCACACCTCGAACAGCACTGGCGTCCCCTCAATCGTCGATGCGCGTCGTCGATGCCGGTTCCATCCTGGCAAGATCGGGGTCTAGAAGCGGTGTCCTTGGGGCCATTAAGGTCACGGCCATGTCGACGCCGCTGCCGCCGCTGCCCGCCTTCCCGCCCGGCTTCCTCTGGGGAGCGTCCGCCTCCGCCTTCCAGACCGAGGGAGCGGCCGACACCGACGGCAAGGGGCCGTCCGGCTGGGACGCCTTCGCCGCCCAGGGCCGTATCAAGGACGGAGCCGACGCCTCGCGCGCCACCGGCTTCCACGCCCGCTACCGCGAGGACGTCGCTCTGCTCGCCGGGCTCGGCGCGGACGCCTTCCGCTTCTCCGTCAGCTGGCCGCGTGTCGTCCCCGGCGGGTGCGGCCCGGTCAACACCGCCGGGCTCGACTTCTACGACCGGCTCGTCGACGAGCTGTGCGCCCACGGCATCACGCCCGCGCCGACCCTCTACCACTGGGACACCCCGCTCCCGCTGGACGAGGCGGGCGGCTGGCTGAACCGGGACACGGCGGCGCGCTTCGCCAGCTGGCCTGTACGCCTCGGCCGTCGCCGAGCGGCTCGCCGACCGCGTACCGATGTGGATCACCATCAACGAACCGGCCGAGGTCACCCTGCTGGGCTATGCACTGGGCGAGCACGCGCCCGGCAGGCAGCTGCTCTTCGACGCGCTGCCCGCCGCCCACCATCAGCTGCTCGCCCACGGCCTCGCCGTCCAGGCTCTGCGCGCGGCGGGCGCCGCGAACATCGGGACAGCCGTCTCCCACTCACCCGTGCGGACGGCCGGGACGAGCGAGGAGGACCGGTTCGGCGCCGAGCTGTACGACACGATCACCAACTGGATGTTCGCCGACCCGATCCTGACCGGCCGCTACCCGGACGAGAACTTCGCCGCACTGATGCCGGGACCGGTCGCCGAGGACCTGGAGGTCATCTCCTCCCCGCTCGACTGGTACGGCGTGAACTACTACCAGCCGATGCTCGTCGGCGCGCCGTCGAACGACGCACTCGGCGACTTCGCCGGCGTCGGCCTGCCCGCCGAACTGCCTTTCGGGGTGCGGGAGATCGAGAGCGAGCAGCGCACCGACTTCGGCTGGGCGGTCGTGCCCGACGGGCTGCGCGAGCAGCTCGTCCTGCTGAAGGACCGGTTCGGCGACCGGCTGCCGCCTGTGTACATAACCGAGAACGGCTGCTCGTACGACGGGCTCGACGACCGCCGCCGTATCGACTTCCTCGACGGCCATCTGCGCTCGCTGCACCAGGCGATCGACGCGGGGGTCGACGTACGCGGCTACTTCACCTGGTCGCTCACCGACAACATCGAGTGGGTCGAGGGCGCGGCGCAGCGCTTCGGTCTCGTCCACATCGACTACGAGACGCTGGAGCGCACGCCGAAGGCCTCGTACGCCTGGTACCGGGACGCCATCGCCGCCCAGAAGTCGGGCCACTGAACCTCCCGGCACCGGACCTCCCCGCACTGAACCTCACAGCACGAACTTCACGGCACCGAGCGGATCTTCCACACCAGCACGCCACCGAGGGCCGTCACCACGGCCGCCGACAGATACAGCCCGGCGTACCCGCCCGCGTACGTCACGACCGGTGCGGCCAGCGCCGGGCCGAGAACCTGCGGGGCCGAGTTGGCGATATTGATGACACCCAGATCCTTGGCACGGTCGCCGGCCCGCGGGAGCACCTGAGTGATCAGCGCCTGGTCGACCGCGATGTACATCCCGAAGCCGAGCCCCAGCAGTGCGGCCGCGCCCATCGCCATGGGCCACGTGTGCCACAGCGCCAGCAGCAGCGAGGCCACCGCCATCACCGCCGAACCGGCCGCCACCAGAGCCTTTCGCCGCCCCAGCCGGTCCGAGACCACCCCGCCGGCCACCGCCGTCACCACCACGCCCGCCGTGTACAGAAGCGTCAGGATCAGCACACCCTCGTCCGGATCCGCGTAGTGCACCGCGTCCTTGAGGAAATACAGCAGAAAGAGCGTGCCCAGCGCATTGCCGAGCATGACCAGGAAGCGGGTGAGCCAGGCCCAGCCGAAGTCCGGATACGCCCGCGGACTCACCCAGAAGTCCTTCAGCCGCACCGGCTCCCTTGCGGACACCGGTACCTGAGGGTCCGGCATGAACAGGACGAACGGCAGCGCGCAGAGCACCGTCAGCGCGGCCAGCAGCAGATAGCCCGTGGCGATCCCGGTCACCACCATGGTGACCAGAAGCGCCCCGACCACCAGACCCAGCGTCATCGGTATCCCGAGGAATCCGGAGACCGCGGCCCGCTGACGCACCGGCACCTGGTCGGGCACGACGGCGTTCGTCCCGGCGAGCATGGCGTTCAGGCCGAGCTGGGCCAGACACCAGCCGAGCGCGACCCCGACGACGGTCGTCTGTGCGGCGGTGACGGTGAGTCCCACGGCGCCCAGTACCGCCCCGCCGAGGATCCATGGCCGGCGTCGGCCGAAGCGCCCGCTCGTACGGTCCGAGAGCGCGCCCGCCAGCGGATTGGCCACGACGGCGACCAGCGCCCCGACACCCGTCGCCCAGCCCAGCGCGACCTCCTTGCCCGACGGGGACAGCTCGTCGATCTGCTCGGCGAGCAGCACCTGTATCGGCGTGAGAAAGGCCATGAACAGGCCCAGGTTGGCCAGCACGAGAGCCGATATCCAGCCGCCGCCCACGCGGACCCGTGGCTCGGAGTCCAGCTCTTGCGTCGTCATGGGCGGCTCGCCATCAGCTCGGGGGTGTCCGGAGCTTACGGACACCCCCGAGCACGATCAATGCGGGGAGCCGGGCAGGAAGTGGACGCGCTCCTGCACGATGGGATGTCCGGCCTTGGCGAAGTTCGCCGCCATCGGGAAGTTGCCCTGATCGGTGGCGCCCGCGATGAACTCCGCGCCCCGCTCGGCCAGGAAGTGCGTGCACTCCACCAGCAGGTCGTACGCGTAGCCGTGGCCGCGTTGCTCCGGCACGACCCCGATGAAGCCGACACACGGCCCCGACGGGTTGTGCGCCGGGATGTGCAGACCGACCAGCTCACCCTGGGGCGTGTGCGCCAGCTGCCACCACTCGCGCGGCGACGGGCACCAGTGGAAGAAGTCCAGTTCCTCCTGTGCCGCCCGGTCCACGCCCGATGCGGCGATGGCGCGCAGCGCGTGCGCGTCGAGCGTCACGGAGTGGACGCGGCGCAGTACGTCGAGAATGACCTCGTCGTCGGGTTCCGTCCGGAACTCCAGCCGTCCCGGCCGCTCCGGCAGCCCGCACTCGGGTGTCCAGCGGTACTGGTAGCGCTCCACCAGGACCTTCATCCCGGCCGCCTCCGCGGCCCGGATCCTGGCCTCACCGGCCGCCAGGGGCGCCGGGTCCTCGCGCCAGCCGGCGGGCAGGATCAGTTCGAACTCGACCTGGAACGGAGAGGTCCGCAGCAGCTCGGCGCCCGCTTCCTCCTCGCCCTCGGCGACGTCGAACCAGTTGGTGTTGACGGGGGTTTCGTCATCGGGTCCGCCCCACCAGGCGGCCCGCGCGACGACTTTGCCGTCGCGCAGCGCGACCCGCTTCCAGTCCGGCCGGTGCGTGGCCCGGGCCAGTGCGCGGCCCACACCGAGAGGGTCGGGCAGGGTGTCGAAGAGATGTGCGTCGCTCTCGCTGAGCGCGCGAATGACCAGATCGGTCATGAGAGTTGTCCTCCGGGAAGAGTGGTGCGGTGTGCGCTCCCGGTCAGACTGCGAACGCGCGGTGGACGGGGCGGGAGCGCGGGAATCGTGTGGTCTGCACTGCTCTCGCCTCCTTCCCTCGGTCCGTGGCGTCGCGATCACGCTAAAGGGCCTCGCGGGGATCCGTCCAGCGCTTTTGTTTCGGCGGCTTTGTTTCAACTGCGCTCCAGAAACGCGGCAAGAGCGGCGGAGGAAATGCTTCCGTGCAGGTCAGCAGCCGCTCGCGCACGGATGGGAACGACGGTTCTTCTGGACACTTGTAGCCCTTCGGACCGACAATCTCGTATGTGACGTCGTCCTTCGAGTTCCACACGTATCCCGCTCGGCCCTCCGATGCCGAGCGCGACCGTGTCCTGGGTGTGCTCAGAGAGGGCGCGGCCCAGGGCAAGCTGTCGCACGACACCTTCATCCGGCGTATGGAACTCGCCCTGGCCGCCCGCCGGCCCGACGAACTGCGGGCGCTCACCGCCGACCTCGACACCGAGAGCCGCTGGTCGCGGCGGCTGTACAGCGCGGTCGGCCGCGTCTCCGCCCTCTCCGTACGGCTGCGCAGGGCCTGGCAGGCCGAGAAGCTGCCGCCGCTGCTGCTGCCCGAACCGGGACCGTACCCCCTGCGGATCGGCCGTGACCCGGGCAACGGCCTGCGGCTGAGCCATGACACGGTCTCCCGCCTGCACGCCGAGTTGAGCCGGCAGGGCAGCCTGTGGATCCTGCGCGACCTCGGCTCGACCAACGGCACCACGGTGAACGGACGGCGGGTGACCGGCTCGGTCGTCGTGCATGACGGGGACATGGTGGGCTTCGGCCGGATGAGCTTCCGCCTCACCGCGCGCTGACGTCCTTGTCATCCTGAGACGTCTTCATCACCCGTACGGGTGCACGCGAACTGCGCGCAGGACGACACGGTGGTCGCCTGATACAGACGCGCGCGAGCGGGCGCGGCTGTGACAGGGGAACGAGACGACATGAACAACGCGGTACCGCGCGGCACGGCGCGAAACCCTGCGCCTGCGGGAGGCGGTCCGGTGGGTGCCGTGACGGCCGGGGCGGGGCCCCGGAGCGACCACGTACCCCTCCTCCTCATCCACGCGAGCGAGCAGGACCCGTACCACCACTACCGGCTCCTGCGCGAGGCGCATCCCCTCGTCCACGACCACTCCATCGGTGCCTGGCTGCTGAGCCGCCACGCCGATGTCGCCGCCGCGCTCACCGACCCCCGCTTCACCCACGGCCACCGGCCCGGTGACCCGCCGTGCGAGGCCCACCGCGGAAGCCTGCCGCAGGCCGTGCGGGATGTCGTCGAGCGGACCGCGTACGTCCTGGCCCGGCGCATCGCGCGGCGGCAACAGGCCGACCTCGTCGAGGAGTTCTGCCGCTGGCTCCCCACCGGCGCGGTCGGCGTGCGGGGCCGGGGCGCGCGCGGGCTCGTCGTCGCGGGGACATGCGTTGCTCAGCTGTCCCTGCGCGAGAGGGCGCTCGCCTCCTTCCTCGCCAACGTCCTGGACCACCCCGACCAGCTCGCCACCCTGCGCGAGCATCCCGAACTCATCGGGCGCGCCTGGGCCGAGTCGCTGCGGCGCGATCCGCCCGTCCTCGTCGTACTGCGCCAGGCATCCGTCGAGGTCGCGGTGAGCGGCGGCACGATTCCGGCGGGCGCGGACGTCGCCCTCCTCATCGGGGCCGCCGGGCGCGACCCCGAACGGTTCCGGGACCCGGACCGGTTCGACGGTGGAGGACCCCGGTCAGCTGACCTTCGGGCCCGGCGAGTGCCCCGCCGTACAGCTCGCGGCCCTGGAGGCGCGGTACGGACTGCGCGCGCTGCTCGACGCCATGCCCGGTCTGCGCCGCGCGGACGGACTGCGGCCCGCCGCCACCGGGCTGCTCACCCGCGCCCCGGGGACTCTTCTCGTACGGCCCTGCGGCTGAGGAGCGCCACCGGGCGCTCGGCGAACAGCTTCGCCAGCGGCACGGACCCGCCCGTGAACTCCCGTTCCGGAGCGAGCTGATCCTCCCAGCGGCCCTGCGGAAGAGTGAGCTCCGTCTCCACCCAGCCACCCGCCTCCGCCAGGCGCAGCGAAAGACGGGTGACGGCCGTGACCACCTCGCCGGTGCGGCAGAAGGCCACACAGTGCTCCGCCGCGGGTCCGCTCGCGCTCAGCGGTGCGTACGTCCCCGACTCGCCGAAGACCTCCGGCCTTTCCCGCCGCAGCCGCAGCGCCGCCTTCGTCACGGCCGTCTTCTCGTCGGCCGGGCCCTCACGGAACGGCTGCCGGTTGTCCGGGTCCACCAGCGCCAGATACTCGTGCTCCGTGCCCTGATACAGGTCCGGCACCCCCGGCATCGTGAGCTGGAGCAGCGCCGCGCCGAGGGCGTTGGCCCGGACATAGGGATCCAGCCCCCTGGCGAAGAGCGCGACCGAGTACATCGGCGGCCCGGCCGGACCCGCGTCGACGAAGGCGGCGACAGCCTGCTCGTACGCCGGGTCCTGCTCCGTCCAGCTCGTGTGCAGCGCCGCCTCCCGTACGGCCTTCAGCAGCGCGGTCTGCAGCCTCTCCTCGTACGGGAACCCGAAGCCCACCGCCGTCTGCCAGGCCACCCACGCCACATGGGGATCGGGCGCCCGTCCGCCCTCCAGACGGCCCGCCTGCTCGGTGATCCGCGCGAGGAAGTCCGCCCAGGTGGCGGGGCACTCGGACAGCACGGCGATCCTGGCCCGGACATCCGCGCTGCGCTTGGTGTCGTGCGTGGTCAGGACGATCCCGGTGGCCGGCCAGTCGCGCGCGAGCCGTTCGCAGTAGGCGTGGAACCGCTCCGGGCTCACCGCCGGGCTCCCCGGGTCCCCGCCCACCTCGTTCGCCGAGATCAGCGGCACATAGCGGTAGAAGGCCGTGTCCTCGACGGATTTGGCGCGCAGCGCCGACGAGGTCTGTGCGAAGCGGGCACGGAACGTGTCATGGTCGGGCCCGTCGCCGAGCCGGCCGAGCGCGAGGTCACGCACGACGTCGACGGCCCCGGCCTCCTCGGCCACCGCGAAGGCGGCCTTCGCCCCCTCAGCCGCCTCCTCGGTCAGCACGTCCTCGCCGCCGATGCGGTACGGGCGGTAGACGGGCATGCGAACCAGCAGCTCGCGCAGTGCCGCCCGCAGCGCCCACGGGGCGTGGTCGCGCAGCGCGGGATCCGCGGCGCACACCCGCCCGGCCAGGCGGGTCAGCGCCGCGGTCTCGCTGGCCAGCTCGTGGGTGACCACCTTGTACGCGGCGCGGCGCACGGTGGCCTCCCAGTGGCCGCCCCGGTCACCGGCGGGAGCGGCGAACTCCCGGTACTGGCCGACCAGTTCGGCCTCTCCCGCCGGATCGGTGAACAGGCCGTCGATCTGCCGCAGCGCGTCGTACCCCGTCGTCCCCGCCACCGGCCAGCCGGCCGGCAGCCGCTCGTCCCCGGTGAGGATCTTCTCGACGACCGTCCAGCACGCCCCGCCCGCCGCCTCGTCCAGCCGCCGCAGATACTCCTCAGGATCGGCGAGCCCGTCCGGGTGGTCGATCCGCAGACCGTCGACGACCCCGTCCCGTACCAGCTCGAGGATCTTGGCGTGGGTGGCGTCGAAGACCTCCGGGTCCTCCACCCGCACCCCGATCAGCTCCGAAATGGTGAAGAAGCGCCGGTAGTTGAGCTCGGTACGGGCCAGCCGCCACCAGCCGAGCCGGTACCACTGCGCGTCCAGCAGCTCGGGCAGCGGCAGCTTCGCGGTGGACTCGCGCAGCGGGAAGCGCTGCTCTCCGTAGTGCAGGACGCCGCCCTTGACACGCATCGCACCCAGCTCCTCCCCGATCCGGCCCGCGAGCACCGGCAGCAGCACCTTCCCGCCGCCCGCCTCCCAGTCGATGTCGAACCAGGGGGCGTACGGCGACAGGGGGCCCTCGCGCAGCACCTCCCACAGGGCGCGGTTGTGTCCCGGCACCGCGGCCATATGGTTCGGCACGATGTCCAGGACGAGCCCGAGCCCGTGCGCCCGTGCCGTACGCGACAGCTCGCGCAGCCCCGCCTCGCCGCCGAGCTCCTCGCGCACCCGTGTGGGGTCGACGACGTCATAGCCGTGCGTGGACCCGGGCACCGCCTCCAGCACGGGCGACAGATGCAGATGCGAGACACCGAGCCCGGCGAGATAGGGCACGGCTCGGGCGGCCGCCGAGAACGGGAAGTCCGGCTGGAGCTGAAGCCGGTAGGTGGCGATGGGCGTCATGCGAACATACGTACCCACCTTGCGGGCTTCTCTGTCACCCGCTCATACGTCCGTGTCGGCCGTTCGGACTACGCCCACCGGACAGGACCTGGTCACGCCGGGCGCCGCAGCACCGCGAGGCTCCGCCCCACCAGCCGCACCCGATCGCCCGCCGCCACCTTCGGGCCCTCGCCCGGCGGGACGCCCTCCTTGCGGCCCGTGTCCACGACGACCTGCCACTGGCGTCCGTGGTTCACCGGCACCGCGAAATCCAGGTCATCCGCGCTCGCGTTGAACATCAGCAGGAAGGAGTCGTCGCCGATGCGCTCGCCCCGCGGGCCCGGCTCGGAGATCGCGTGACCGTTCAGGAACACCGACAGCGCCTTCGCGTGCGCCGCCTGCCAGTCCCGCTGGACCATCTCCTCGCCCTCCGGTGTGAACCAGGCGATGTCGGTCAGCTCGTCGTGCGTCCCCTCCACCGGCCGCCCGTGGAAGAACCGCCGCCGCCGGAAGACCGGATGGTCACGCCGCAGCCACACCATGGCCCGGGTGAAGGCGAGCAGCGTGCCCTCCTTGTCCTCGCCCGGCTCCGGCCAGCGCACCCAGGACACCTCGTTGTCCTGGCAGTACGCGTTGTTGTTGCCGCCCTGCGTACGCGCGAACTCGTCGCCGTGGCTGAGCATCGGCACACCCTGCGACAGCATCAGCGTGGCGATGAAGTTGCGCATCTGCCGCTCACGCAGCTCCAGCACCTCGGCGTCGTCGCTCTCACCCTCGACCCCGCAGTTCCAGGACCGGTTGTGACTCTCGCCGTCGCGGTTGCCCTCGCCGTTGGCCTCGTTGTGCTTGTCGTTGTACGAGACCAGATCGTGCAGCGTGAAGCCGTCGTGGCAGGTGGTGAAATTGATCGAGGCCAGAGGCCGCCGGCCGTCGTCCTGGTAGAGATCGGACGAGCCGGTCAGCCGCGAAGCGAACTCCGCGAGCGTCCGCGGCTCACCCCGCCACAGGTCCCGTACGGTGTCGCGGTACTTGCCGTTCCATTCGGTCCACAGCGGCGGGAAGTTCCCCACCTGGTAGCCGCCCTCACCCACGTCCCACGGCTCGGCGATCAGTTTCACCTGGCTGACCACCGGGTCCTGCTGCACCAGGTCGAAGAACGACGACAGCCGGTCCACCTCGTGGAACTGCCGCGCCAGCGTGGCCGCGAGGTCGAAGCGGAAGCCGTCGACATGCATCTCGGTCACCCAGTACCGCAGCGAGTCCATGATCAGCTGCAGCACATGGGGACTGCGCATGAGCAGGGAGTTCCCGGTGCCCGTCGTGTCCGTGTAGTAGCGCGGATCCTCGGACAGCCGGTAGTACGAGGCGTTGTCGAGGCCCCGGAAGGAGAGGGTCGGGCCCAGATGATTGCCCTCCGCGGTGTGGTTGTAGACCACGTCGAGGATGACCTCGATGCCCGCCTGGTGCAGCGCCCGTACCGCCTGCTTGAACTCCAGCACCTGCTCGCCGCGGTCGCCCCAGGAGGCGTAGGCGTTGTGCGGCGCGAAGAACCCGATGGTGTTGTAGCCCCAGTAGTTGTTCAGGTTCGCGTCCACCAGCCGGTGGTCGTTGACGAACTGGTGCACCGGCATCAATTCGAGCGTCGTGACGCCCAGTTCGGTCAGATGCGCGACGACCGACGGATGCGCGAGCCCGGCGTAGGTGCCGCGCAGCTCCGGCGGCAGCTCCGGGTGCAGCATCGTCATGCCCTTCACATGGGCCTCGTAGATCACCGTCCGGTGGTAGTCGGTACGCGGCGGCCGGTCGTCGCCCCAGTCGAAGTACGGATTGACCACGACCGACGTCATCGTGTGCGGCGCCGAGTCCAGGTCGTTGCGCGAGTCCGGCTTGCCGAAGTGGTAGCCGTAGACCGACTCGCCCCAGTCAATCGCACCGCTTATCGCACGCGCGTACGGGTCGAGGAGCAGCTTCGCGGAGTTGCAGCGCTGCCCGCGCTCGGGCGCGTACGGGCCGTGTACGCGAAATCCGTAGCGCTGACCCGGCATCACGCCCGGCAGATAGGCATGCCGTACGAAAGCGTCGGCCTCGCGCAGTTCCACCGCGGTCTCCGAGCCGTCGTCGTGCAGCAGGCACAGCTCGATGCGCCGTGCGGCTTCGGAGTACACCGCGAAGTTGGTGCCGGCGCCGTCGTACGTGGCACCGAGGGGATACGCCTGTCCCGGCCAGACCTGCATAGATAGACTCTTCCACTTCTGATCCGGGTGCTGGGGGGCGCTTGGCCCAGATCCTCCCCGAAAGTATTGCCCGTAAGAGGCGCCCGCAGCGGTGGACGACGCGGTCAACATCGGGTTCCGTGTGTCGCCCCAGGAAGCAACCGCTATGAATCAGCTCACTCCGGCAGATCTCGCCTGGCGGAAACGGCCGTACTTGACAAGGGAGTTGGGAAAGTACAGTGCTGATCCGGCTGCAGTGCGTACCGCGGGCGGAGTAGTCTTCCTTGATCGTTGAAGGGCCAGAGAAGGCGGTAGTTGGGTGAGCTCGGGAGGGCTGGAGCTTCCCCCCGGTGACGCAGGTCACGAGGGGGAACCCGCCGACGTCCCGCCAGGAGCGGTCTCCCTCGCCAGACCTGTGGAGATCGGGGCGGAACTGGACTGGGGCGCGGACGCCTGGAGCGAGGTCCGTACGCGCGCCCAGCGCGCCGGGCGCGCCTACATCTGGCTGAACCTCGTGGAACAGCGGCTGCGGGCGGTCGTGGCCGCGGTACTGCGCCCGATCTACGAGCCGGTGCACGGCGACGAATGGGTGGTGGCCGCGGCGGGCCCCGCCGGGCAGGAGTGGGTGCAGCGCGCTGTCGCGGTGCGGGAGGTCTCGCGCCGCAAGGGCTATCTGCTGGACCCCGCGGACGACAATGTCCTGTCCTTTCTCACGCTCCCTCAGCTGCGGGAGCTGATGGTCCAGCACTGGCCCTGCTTCGAGCCGTACTTCGACGACCGGCGCGATGTGGAGCTGGCGCTGGACGAGCTGGAGGTGGCGCGCAACGTCGTCTCCCGCAACAGGGCGCTGAACGAAGCGGTCCTCGCCCAGGCGGAGCGGGCCTCCGCCCGCCTCCTGGAGATACTCGGCAGCGGCGCCGGTGTCCCCTCCGCCGACCGGCTCCCCGTCGACGCGGTCGAGGAGCTCGTCGGCGACCGCTACGCGGACGTGGTCTCCGTCCACCCGGACCGGGTGCGCCTGCAGCGCCAGATCCCGGCCGAAGACCTCTTCGGCGGGGCGCGCCGCCTCGACGCGATCGGCATAGGCCTGAACCTCCTCGTCCAGAACTTCTCAGGCCGCAGGCTGGTCCGGCTGGCCGAGTCGGGCTGCCGGGTGCGGCTGCTGTTCCTGAACCCGGCGAGCAGTGCGGTCAAACGGCGAGAGCGCGAACTCGGCCTCAAGAAGGGTGAGTTGAGCCGTACGGTCGAGATGAACATCCTCCATATGCGCCGGGTCCGCTCCCGGCTGCGGGACCCGGGTGCCTTCGAGATCCAGGTCTTCGACGAGACCCCCCGCTTCACCGCCTACCTCGTCGACGGCGACGGTCCGGACGGCCTTGCGGTCGTTCAGTCATATCTGCGCAAGGCGCGGGGCATGGAGGCGCCGGTCCTGGTGCTGCGGGGCGGCGGACGGGCGGTTGTCCGCGCCGGCCAGGACAGCGAGAACGGTCTGTTCCAGACATATCGCGAGGAGTTCGAGTCCGTGTGGGCGGACTCGCGGCCGGTTTCCTGAGTTGTCAGTGGCGCGTGGGAGGGTGAATACGCGATGGGGGAAGCCCGTGGGTGATGCCCATGGCTGATGCCCATTGACGTCCGCGGGGCAGCCCACGGGGGAAGCACCACCGCACCACAGAGGAGGGGGCCACGATGGCTTGGCACGGGGAACCGCTGGTCGGCTTCGACCTGGAGACGACAGGGACGGAGCCGCAGGAGGCGCGGATCGTGACGGCGGCGGTCGTCGAGGTCCGGGCGGGGGAGCCGGTACGGCAGCGGGGCTGGCTGGCGGACCCGGGGATCCGCATCCCGGCACAGGCGTCGGCGATCCACGGCATCAGCAGCGAGCACGCCACGGCCGAGGGCCGCCCGGCGCGGGACGTCGCGGACGAGGTCGCTGAGATGCTTACGGGGTACTGGACGCAGGGGGTGCCGGTCGTCGCGTACAACGCGGCATTCGATCTGACGCTGCTGACGGCCGAGTTGCGGCGCCACGGCCTGCCCTCGCTGAGCGCCCGGCTGGACGGCCGCCCGATCGGCCCCGTGATCGACCCGTACACCATCGACCGTGCGGTCGACCGCTACCGCAAGGGCAAGCGCAATCTGGAGGCGGTCTGCGCCGAGTACGGCGTCCGGCTGGACGCGGCCCACGACGCCACGGCGGACGCGCTGGCGGCGGTCCGGGTGGCCTGCGCGACAGCGGCCCGCCATGAGGCGGTGGCAGCACTGACACCGGCAGAGCTGCATGAGCGTCAGATCCAGTGGTACGCGGAATGGGCGAAGGACTTCCAGCGCTTCCTGCGGGGGAAGGGCGAGCGGGACGCGGTGGTGGACGGCGCGTGGCCGCTGCGGGAGCCGGCGAGCGTGGTGGGCTGAGCCGGGGTCCTCAATCGCCGGACGGGCTGGATGTGCGGCCGGGCCGCATGTCCAGCCTCGTGAGGGTCCCCCGCGAAGTCAGGGGAGCGTGATGCGGGAGCAGGACCGCCCGACCTGACGAGCCGGCAGCGGGGGCCCGCGTCGGCATAGGTCGCCGCCCGGCACGTTGGGCCGTACTTTCTCCAGCATCAGACTGCGATGCCGAGTTCGGCGACCGTGATTGAGCGCTGAAGTCGTACGAGCCGGGGGCCTCGTCGATCAGGCGCGTGATCCGCGGATCGGCTCTGCACCGCGCACTGTATCCCTGGCCGAGGGTGGCGTACGGGCCGTCGCGGCCCTCATGCGCGGCTTCCGGTGCCGTGGCCCGTGGCGCGTTGCGCGATCCTCGGCTCCCACCCGGTCCCCGTCTTCTCGATCACCGCGGGGACCAGCCCATGGGGCTCGGGATTGACCCGCGCGGTGAAGTCCACCAGCTCGATGCGGTGCGGAACCAGCTCCAGCAGGGCGAAGTCGCCGCCGGTCGGCCCGTCCGGGAAGAACCGGAGGCCGGGTTCGTCGTCCCACAGTTCGAGGCATCTCGCCTGGTCATCGACCAGCCGCCCGTAGAGCGTGACGTACGAGAACGCGGCGCGGTCCTCGATCGCGTAGCCGACCTCGGGAGCGCCCGCGATATCGGTGACCTTGCGTGAGCGCCGGCTGGCGCCGAAGCACACCGTCGCGTCGTCGTCGACGACGAGGTGCTGCATCAGGCGCACGTTCGGGCGCCCCGCGTCATCGGCGCTGGCGAGAAAGCCGTAGGGGTTCCTCCTGGCCGTGCCCACCGCGAGCGCGAGCAGATCGGTCGGCTGCTGAATCTCAGGCTGCTGCGCTTTGGTCATCGAAGCGGTCCTCTCCATTGCCGGCGTCACCGGCGTTGTCGTCTTATCCGTTCAGTGCGGTGTGCATGCGGGCGGTGTACGCACGGCTCCCCTATGCCTCAGAGGCCGGCGGTACGGCGGAAAAGTCTGAGGTCAGTGCACCGGCAGCTCTCAGACTGCCGATCATGGTCATGCCGCTCAGTACGGGCCTGCTCGCGAACTCGGTGAGGACACCGCGGTCAACTCCACACAGTGCGAGAGCAGCCGCGATCACCGGCATCATCGCGCGATCGCCACCGTCAGAGATCTTCACTCCGACCGCCCGGCCATCGGGCAGTGCCGCTACCTGGATCCCTTCGAATCCGTCCTTGGCCAACAGGCCTGGGACGGCTCTCATCAGCCGCGCCACATCCCGCCAACTCCCGGAAGCCATCTCCGGATAGTTGCGAATGGCGTTGGAGACCCCCGCCTCTTCAGTTCCCGGGTCCGCAGAGGCAATCTGGGACACCGCTCGAGTGAGGCCTCGCAGCGAAACAGAGAAGAGCGGTGCTCCACACTCGTCGACCGTCACCCGCGCGATGCGCTCGCCCGTCAGATCCTCCACTGCCTCGGCGATCGACTGCTGCAGCGGATGCTCGGAATGGAGGTAATCGTCGAGCGCCCAGCCCCTGGCCTGGGCCGTCACCAACATGGCTGCATGCGTGCCGGATCCGTTCTGCGCGAGCCGGGACAAGCCGCGACCACAACGGACCCACGCCTCGCGCACCGCGGGATCGCAAGGCCAGTCAGGCGCATTGCCCAGGTCGGCTTCGGCCAGCCCCGCAAAGGCCAACATGCCCTGGACGCCCACGAGATGGCGCTCCTCGCCCGAGTGACTTGCCACAGCCAGCGCCAGCAATTCGCCGTCCAGCGACAGCCCGGCGCGCAGCATGCCCACGACCTGGACCGGCTTGAGCGCGGAGGATGGATAGAACGCCGCCTCGATGTCGCCGGCCTGGAATGCAACGCCACCGTCGGCGGACAGCACGACGACCGAGCCGTAATGCACGCCCTCGACGATGTCCCCGCGCACCACATGGGCGAGCGGGACATGGCGGGGCTCACGAATGACAGCTGCCTTTCGCTGCCTACGTTCAGGGGAGCTGGTCTCCTCTACGGGCTGAGTCACCGTCAGCCCTCGATCTCGCTGTCCGCGTCTGCCTTGTTCATCCGGCCGGAAACGGGGCGCGGAACCTAAATGGTCCGCGGATTGCTCACTCACGTCTCGTCTCCGCATTCTGTTGAGGTCTCGTGCGGCCGGGCCGCACGATGGGGGCGGGTTGTCTCCACACGGGTCGCCACCTGCATGATGTGCGGGTCGGCGAGGCCGCTTGCATAGCACCGCCGCACCGCGCCGGCCCTGTCTGGTCCCGGTCAGGTGCGTAGGGTTTCGTAGCCACGCGACCACTGTGCCGTCACTCGTCTCATTGCTCCAGTGGATGTTTTCGAGTGACAATCGTTAGAGAAAGCGACGATTCTTTGGCTGGCTTCATGTTCGATCTCCACCGACTCCGCCTTCTGCGGGAGCTCAAGCACCGGGGCACGCTCGCTGCAGTCGCCTCCGCGTTGTCATACAGCCCTTCTTCGGTCTCGCAGCAGCTCTCGTTGCTGGAGTCGGAGGTCGGGGTCCCGCTCCTTGAGCCCGTGGGCCGACGGGTGCGTCTGACCCCTCAGGCTGAGATCCTGGTCGCTCACACCGAAGCCGTGCTGGAGCGGCTGGAACAGGCCGAAGTCGACATTGCCGGCTCACTGCGCGAGCTGACCGGCACCCTGCGCATAGCGTCTTTTCAAACTGCTGCGCTGACTCTCGTCCCGACGGCACTGACGCTGCTGCGCGATGCCCACCCTCGCCTGCGCATACAGGTCACCCAGATGGAGCGTGAAGGCGCGCTGTCGGCCCTGCTCGTCCGCGATGTCGACCTGGTCATCGACGTCGAATACCCGGGTGATCCCAGCCCGCGCCCCGCCGAGCTCGAGCAGGAGGTGCTCGGCCAAGAAGCTCTGCACGTAGTCGACCCGGGCGTAACCAAGGCGACCAAGCCACAGGAGATGCTGCGCATACTGGCTGATCGCCCATGGGTCATGGAACCTGAGGGAACGGCCGCCCGTAGCTGGGCGATGACCGTGTGTCGTGGCGCCGGATTCGAACCCGATGTGCGCTACGAGTCGGCCGACCTTCTTCTCCATCTGCGGCTCGCGGAACAGGGGCATGCCGCCGCACTGCTCCCAGACCTCGTATGGCTGGGTCGGCGGCCGACCATCCCCTTGCGGCCGGATCCCTTCGGTCCGCGGACGCGCACACTTGTTACCGCCGTACGCCGCGGCAGCAGCCAACACCCAGCCATCCAGGCCGGACGCCGAGCGCTCCTCAGGGCGGTTGACAAACATTTCAGCCGCGCGGCAGACGACACCTCGCCATCGTTCCCCGGGGCCGAAGATCCCGCCGCTGTCGAGAACTGATACTCGCCGAGCGGTACTTGAGGGTGAGTGCGTCGGCGATCGACCTCCGCAGGTTCTGCCTCGCGGCCCCGGATCGCACATGCCCGCCCTGCCGGGATCTCCCCGACGACCTCGGCTCGTTCCGGGCCGCCAGCAATCATCGGTTTTTCTAATGATCGACGATCGAAAACGTTCGCTGGAACAATGACAGAAGCTTCGGCACAGTGGGCACGTGCTTCGAAGCCTGGGATGCCGCTCTCTTTCCGTGGCTCGGTCCGCTGCCGCCGTGTTCGCGTTCTTGAGAGATCGCCGCTCCGTCCCTGTACCCACATTCAGCAGTCTTCGACGCCCCGGACGGCGGTGAGGCACGCACGTCCGGGCTCATCGTGCCCAGCCGGGTCTGACAGGCGCTCTCGAGGAGCAGTTCGCTACCTGCTTTTCGTTTCGGCGGTTCGCCACGGCACGCACCGTGTCTCTCCCGGCCGTGGTGACGAGTGCCGAAAGCAGCAGGACAAAGGGAATGAGTAATGTACACACAGACGACGCGGCGCATTTATCCGGACCCGTCGGCCCGCCCACACGTTCCGGCCTTGGTGTCGGTGGATGAAACCCCAAGTTCGGTATTGGCTATGAGGCTGGGCACAGCCGGTCTCAGTCTCGGCGCCGCTGTGCGTTGGGGAAGCGAATCAGCCTGCGCCTCCATGCTGGAACGAAGACCGGCGATGATCCTGCTCGACGCGCACTCGACGGAGGCCGGCGGGCTGGTCGGACTCGTCCGGGCGGCGTCCCTTGTCGCCCCCGTTGCCATCTTGCGGCACGAAGGGCGGGATGCCCTCGCGGCGTTCTCTGCCGGGGCAGTCAATGTTCTCGACCGGCAGGCACCGGCTGCTGAACTGGCCTGGCGCATCCGTGCCAACCTGAGACGCTGCCCGCCAGTACCGCCGCCCCCTGCGTACCCCCAGCGCACCGCAAGCCAGCGGCTGCTGTTTCACGTGATCGCCCAGGCCCAAGGGCCCGTCTGCTGTCACGATCTGAGACTGCTCCTGGGAACTCCCAGCCTTCCCCTGACACTGCGGGCACTCAGGGCTCGGATCCAACGGCTATTGCCCCACTTCGCTGACCACGGACTGGCACTTGTCGTGGATGGACAGTGGGGACTGGTGACCTACCAGACCCGCAGCGCAGACGCTCCGGGCGCGGGCGAACGCCCTTAGGAGGTTGGGGTGATGGGCGGTGGGGGTGGAAGCCGTGGTCGGGCTGGAGCCGCGGCGGGGGGTGGTGGCGGGGGCGCCGAGGGAGGACGACTGGGCTGCCGGGGCCGGAGCTGTGATGGGGCCGGGGGCGGCGGAGTTGGTGGCGGGGGCGGAGGCGGCTCGATCGCCGGCAGCAGCGGCCCACCCGCGCGCAACCGGGCGATGGTCAGCTCGTTGCGGCGGCGTGCTTGCGGGGCGTCGTCGCGCTCGTAGTCGAGCCGGACTCCGGCGAGGCCGAGGTTGTGGACGGCGAGCAGCCGGTAGCCGAGCGCGTGGGCGATCTCTTCGATCCGGCGCCGCTTCGAGGCTGTGGCATTGCCGGGCAGCAGTTCGACGCGGCCACGGCCGTCGAAGCGCGCGCGTATCTCGTCGTCCTTCACCTGACTCCACTCCCGGGAATGTTCGGCAGCCACCCGGCCTGCGACCAGACACTACCGGGCCCGGGCTGGACCGCGAGGTGCCGCAGTATCCGGGCTCTGCCTCCGCTCGGCGTTGCGGGACAGCCCGCAGGGGCGGGGTGGGGAAGCTCAGAACGCGTACCAGCGGACGCCTTCCGCTCCCTCCCGCAGCGACGCCACCCGCCGCGCGAACTCCTCCCGCGCTCTCGGGTTCGTCGGCGCGTGCTGCGCCACCCACGCGCAGCTCGCCGTTTCCCGCGCGCCCCGCAGCACCCCGCATCCGTCCCACTCGCGCACATCCCACCCGTACGCCCTCGTGAACGACTCGTACGCCTCCGGCGCCAGCCCGTAGCGGTCGAGCGCCAATGCCATGACCACCAGGTCGTGTTCGCGCAGGTCCTGCGAGAAGGTCTCGAGGTCCACCACGACCGGCCTGTCCGGGGTGGTCATCACTTGGGGGAACGCACCACAGAAAGGAGGTACGGGATGAGCTGGGTCAGCGGGCCGTTGATGGCGTTCGATCTGGAGACCACGGGGACGGATGTCGAGACCGACCGCATCGTGACGGCGGCGGTCGTCCGGCTGGAGGCGGACGGATCCGTGTCGGAGGAGCGGATCTGGCTGCTGAACCCCGGTGTGGCCATACCTGAGCAGGCATCGGCGATCCACGGCATCTCGACGGAACACGCCCGCGAGCACGGGGTGCCGGCCGCCTCCGCGATCGAGGAGATCACACGGGCTGTCGCGGACGGGCTGCGCTCAGGGACGCCACTGGTGGTGATGAACGCGCGCTACGACCTGTCCCTGTTCGACCGTGAGCGCCGGCGGGCAACGCACCTTCGCCCGTCATCGATCCGCTGGTGATCGACAAGCACGTCGACAAGTACCGGAAGGGGAAGCGGGCCCTCTACGCGCTGTGTGCCCACTACGGGGTGTCGCTCGACGACGCGCACGACGCGAGGGCGGACGCCGTGGCCGCTGCCCGAGTGGTGCGACGTCTGGGGGAGGAGCACCAGCCCGTCGGAGTGATGCCGTTGGCGGACCTGCATGGTCTGCAGGTGCGCGAGGCAGCCGAGCAGTCGCTCTCCTTGCAGGCCTATCTGCGGCGCACCGCGGATCCGGCGGCGGTCGTCGAACCGGCCTGGCCACTCATCCCCCGGATGCGGGAGCCCGCAGCCGGGAGAGACTGACCCGACGGCGCGGAGGCCCGGATGTCAGTTGGCGGCCGGGGAAGCTGTCTCGTCGGCCTTGATGTCGAAGTTGATCTTTTTTCCGTCGACCGAGGTGACGGTGGCCGACACGCCCAGCGTGCTGCCGTCCTTCGCCGTGAGCGTGCACCGGGTGGTGGTGCCGACCTTGCCGACGAGGTCCTCGGGACAGGTGATGTCCGGCTTCGGCTGGCCCGTGGTGGCGGCGAGCTTTTCGGAGACCGTGGTGGCCAGCTTGTCCGAAGACAGTTTCGGCTCGGAGTTACCGACGTTGACCGAGGCCGAGCAGCCGACGAGCAGCGCGCAGGCGGCCACAGCCGAGAGGCTCCACGTTGCTACGGGCAAGCGGGCTATGGTCATGGGGTTCCATTCCGAATGATCAAGACAGTCGCCGGAAGCATACGCGGCACCGTGGTGCCGGGATTGTCGCCGGCGGTGCCGAAAGGCCACTCAGAGCTTACCGAAGATCACTCCGCGCCAGGTCCAGCCCGATTCGAGGGCGGCGTTCCGCAGGGGGTTGGTCAGCTGCGCGCTGTCGAAGCTGAATGTCTCCGTCGCTTCGAGGCGGCCGTTCTCCCCTCGTTGGAGCGTCCACCGGCGGGAGACGGTCCTGCCCGCGCCGCGCGCGTACTCCGCCGAAGTCTGGAGCCGCGGAGGATTCCCGACGCGGGTGACCTCCCACTGCTCCTCGACGGCACGCACCTCAGGGACCTCCTCGACCAGGCGCATCCGGATCCGGAGGGCGTGCGTCAGTTGGGACCCGATAAAGAAGGTCTGCCAGGCGGGCTCGGCGATCCGCCACTCCGCCACCAGATCGGCGTCATGCGCTGCGCCGTCGCTGATGATGTACGGGACATCCGGCCGGTTGAGACTGAGCAGGGCTGTCCGCAATTCCTCGGCCGAGCGTGGCGCGACCCCGTCCTCGGGGCGCTTGGTTCCGGTCAGCATGTCGAAGAATCCCATGAGGTCACCCGCGCCACCGATCCACCACCGGCCGCCATGCGGCTGGCTGACTGGGTGCCAGGCATCTGATGCTCGTCCAAGTACTTCGTCGCGCGCTGCTTGTCGCTCGCCGAGCTCGCGAGCTTCTGCTCGCCGCCTGCTCCGGTTCCCATGGGCAACCCCCGTTGCAATCGAACTGTCCGGCCTCGCAGCCAAAGAGGCGAAGTACGGAAGACTGTCCCGCACCCTATCGGGGTGAACTGCGGTGCGAGCAGGCGGCCCACCGTGTGTGTCCGGAGCGTCCGCGCGTCGGGAAGCGCTGGTCAGAACGGGTACCAGCGGACGCCTTCCGCTCCCTCCCGCAGCGACGCCACCCGCCTCGCGAACTCCTCCCGCGCCCTCGGGTTCGTCGGCGCGTGCTGCGCCACCCACGCGCAGCTCGCCGTTTCCCGTGCGCCCCGCAGCACCCCGCATCCGTCCCACTCGCGCACATCCCAGCCGTACGCCCCCGTGAACGACACGTACGCCTCCGGCGCCAGCCCGTAGCGGTCGAGCGCCAATGCCATGACCACCAGGTCGTGTTCGCGCAGGTCCTGCGAGAAGGTCTCGAGGTCCACCACGACCGGCCCGTCCGGGCCGACGTGGACATTGCGGGGGAGCGCGTCGCCGTGGATCGGGCCGGGCGGCAGGTGGGGCGTCAGTGCGGACGCCGCCTCCGCGAAACCGTCCCGGCGTTCGCGCAGATACGCCGCGTCCGCCGGGTCGATCGCGTCCCCCGCCAGCCGTAGCCACCGCTCGACGCCGCCCAGTACATCCCGCCGCGGAAGTGAGAAGGCGGGCGACGGCAGGGCGTGAATCAGCCGCAGCAGCCCTGCCAGATCCGCCGGCTCCGCCTCGCGTACCGGGTCGGGCAGCCGGTGCCAGAGGGTGACCGGATGGCCCTCCACCAGGCGCGGCTTCGGCTCCGCCGGGCGGACGGCCGGGACGCCGGACTCCTCCAGCCAGGCGCCGACGGCCAGTTCACGTTCCGCACGTGCCAGCAGCTCCGCGCCGCGGCCGATCTTGACGACCACCTCGCCCGCCCCGAACACCGCGTTCTCGCCGAGCGCCAGCAGCGTGGCGTCGGCGGGCAGTCCGGCGGCCGCCAGTACGGCGCGTGCCCGTGTCTCGTTCATGGCGACAAAGTTTCGCATCCCCGCAGGTTGGGTTGACGAACCGACGGACCGTCAGCACGATGACGGGGCCGCCGAGGCGACCACCGGGACTGGGGGGAGTCGATTCCGTGACACTGGCGAGCACTGCGCCGCGGTCCGAGAGACAGTCCGGAAGGCGGTCGCCCGGAAAGCCGCGACCGGGAAAGCAACTCGACCACGGTGCCTGGTTCCTCGTACTGCCTGCCCTCATCCCGATCCTCGTCCTGAGCGTCGGCCCTCTCCTCTATGGCATCTCGCTCGCCTTCACCGACTCCCAGGCCGGCCGCACCGAGCCCACCGAGTGGATCGGCACGCTCAACTTCCAGGACCTGATCCACGACACCCTCTTCTGGGACTCGTTCAGGATCGGCCTGCTCTGGGCGGCCGGCGTCACCGTCCCCCAGTTCGCGCTCGCCCTGGGCCTCGCCCTCCTGCTCAACCAGAACCTCCGCTTCCGCTGGCTGGCCCGGGCGCTCGCGATCATTCCCTGGGCCATGCCCGAAGTCGTCGTCGGCATCATGTGGCGGCTCGTATACAACCCCGACGCCGGAATTCTCAACGAGACGATCCGCGATCTCGGCCTCGGCGACGGGCGGGACTGGCTCACCGGACTGGCCACCGCCCTGCCCGCCGTGATCGTGGTCGGAATCTGGGCGGGCATGCCGCAGACCACCGTCGCACTCCTCGCGGGCCTGCAGAACACCCCGTACGAACTCCACGAGGCCGCCGCCCTCGACGGCGCGGGCGCCTGGCGCCGGTTCCGCACGGTCACCTGGCCCGCCCTCAGGCCCGTCGCCCTCGCCATCACCGCGCTCAATTTCATCTGGAACTTCAACTCGTTCGCCCTGGTCTATGTGCTCACCAACGGCGGACCCGGCGGACGCACCCGCCTCCCCATGCTCTTCGCCTACGAAGAGGCCTTCCGTTACGGCCAGTTCGGCTACGCCGCGGCCATGGGCTGCGTCATGGTCGCGGTGATCTCGGTGTTGCTCGCCCTGTATCTCGTAGGACGGCTCAAGGGAGGCGATGAGAAGTGACGGCGCTGCGCACGAGCAGATCGGGCCGCACCGGCCAGTACCTCGCGCTCCTGGGCTACCTCGTCTTCCTCGCGTTCCCCTTCCTCTGGCTGATCTCCACCGCCTTCAAACCGCCACGCGAACTCGGCTCCCTGCACCCCACCTGGATCCCTGAGAACCCCACCCTCGACAACTTCCGCCAGGCCTTCGACGAACAGCCCCTTCTCCGGGCCGCCGGCAACAGCCTCGTCGCGGCCCTCGCCGCCGCGCTCATCGCCGTCGCGATCGCGACACCCATGGCGTATGTCATGGCCCGCAACCGCACCAAGCTCTCCACCGCCGCCACCGGCTGGGTCGTGGTCAGCCAGGCGTTCCCGTTCGTCCTGGTGATCATTCCGCTGTTCCTGATCCTCAAGAACCTGCATCTGATCAACACTCTGTTCGGTCTGATCATGGTGTACGTGGTGTGGTCGCTGCCGTTCGCGCTCTGGATGCTGGTCGGCTACGTACGGGCCGTGCCGCGCGAGCTGGAGGAGGCCGCGGCCGTCGACGGCGCGGGCAGGGCACGCACCCTCGTCTCGGTCACCGCGCCGCTGCTCGCGCCCGGCATCGTCGCGACCGCGCTGTTCGCGTTCATCACCGCGTGGAACGAGTTCTTCTTCGCGCTCGTCCTGCTCAAGACCCCGGAGAAACAGACCTTGCCCGTCGTCCTCACCCACTTCCTCGGCGCGGAGGGCGTCGCCGACCTCGGGCCGCTCGCAGCGGCCGCGTTCCTCGCGACGATCCCCTCGCTGGTCATCTTCGCGATCATCCAGAAGCGGATCACGGGCGGGATGCTCGCAGGGGCGGTGAAGTCCTGATGCGCGTACGGATCCTGACGGCGGCGGCCGCCGCGCTCACTCTTGTGCTGAGCGGATGCTCGGGCGGCGGAGCCGGGAACACCGACGGGAGGATCACGCTGCGCTTCCAGTCGCTGGCCTGGCAGAAGGAGTCCGTCGACGCCAACAAGGAGCTGGTGAAGGAGTGGAACGCGAGCCATCCCGGCATCCAGGTCCAGTACGTCCAGGGCAGCTGGGACAGCGTCCATGACCAGCTGCTGACCTCCTTCGAAGGCGGCGAGGCGCCGGACGTCATCCATGACGCGTCCGACGACCTCGCCGACTTCGCGTACGGCGGCTATCTCGCGGACCTGAGCGAGCTGCTGCCCCAGCGCCTCAGGTCCGACATCCCGCAACGCAGTTGGGAGACGACGACCTTCGGCAAGGGGATCTACGGCGTCCCCTTCCTCCAGGAGCCACGCGTCCTGATCGCCAACAAGAAGATCCTCGACGCGTCCGGGGTCCGTCTCCCGACGGATTGGCGCCCCTGGAGCTGGGAGGAGTTCCGGGACGTCACCAAGACGCTGACGGCCACGATGGGGCAGGGCAAGTACGGCATCGCCTGGCCGCTCAAGGAACCGGTGTCCCTCACCCTCAACCTGGGCCTCTCGGCAGGCGGGCGGCTGTTCCACCGTGGGGAGGACGGGAAGGTCACCGTCGCATTCACGGACGGCGACGCGGTGGTGCCCGGCACCATCCACGCCCAGGTCAACACCGACAAGAGCGCATCGCCCACCACCCTGGGCTCAGGCGGCTCGGACACGCTGCCCGGATTCTTCGGCGGCAAGTACGCCATGGTCCCGCTGGGTTTCTCCTACCGGCAGCAGATCGTGCAGCAGGCACCCAAGGGCTTCGAGTGGACGGTGCTGCCCGCGCCCGCCGGACCCGAGGGCCCGGCCCAGGGGGTGAGCCCGCAGACGCTTTCCGTCGCCGAGGACAGTCCGTACAAGAAGGAAGCGGCGCAGTTCATCGACTTCATGCTGCGGCCGCGGAACATGGTGCGTCTGGCGAAGGGCGACTGGATGCTGCCGACCGGCACCGAGGCGCTCGCCGATCCGGCGCTGCACACCGAGAAGGACGGGTGGGCGACGGGCGCGGCGCTCGCGCGTGAACTGCGGTCGGCGCCCGCGCAGTCGGTGCGGGGCTATCCGGAGTGGAAGGACAAGGTGGCGACGCCGGCGCTGCAGGAGTACTACAGCGGGGCGATCGGTACGGGCGAGCTGAGGAAGCGGCTGGTCGGGGACGGAAATCTGGTGCTGGCGCGCTACCAGCGGTAGGCGGGTGCCGCTGCGCGGGGCTGCTCCCCACCCCGCCCTCCCCCTACGGCCTGGCGGCCGTGGGAGGTACCCCCATCCCGAACTGGGGCTCCGCCCCAGACCCCGCGCCTCAAACGCCGGCGGGGCTGAATTTCCGCCGGTCGGCCTGAAATTCAGGCCGACCGGCGGAAATCCAGCCTGTCCGGCGATTGAGGACACGCCCGAAGGGCGTATGGGGGCCGGGGGGCAAGCCCCCAACTGGGGTCTGGGGGCTTGCCCCCAGTTACGGGAAGGGGCGGGGTGGGGGAAGACCCTCAGACCCGCACCGGGTCCGGGCGGTCGTCGTCGTGGCGCGTGCCCGGGACCGCCTGGGTCGGCGGTAGCACCGGCTCGTCGTGGGTCAGGTCCGGGAGCCAGCGCAGCCACTTCGGGAAGTACCAGTTGCGCTCGCCCAGCAGCGCCATGATCGCCGGAAGCAGCACCCCGCGGATGACGGTCGCGTCGATCAGCACCGCCGCCGCCAGGCCGACACCCATCTGCTTCATCGACTGCATCGACAGCGTGCCGAAGATCGCGAACACCGCGACCATGATGACCGCCGCGCTCGTCACCACACCCGCCGTCGTCACCACGCCGTGCGTGATCGCCTCCCGCGTCCCGCGCCCGGCCAGCTTCGCCTCGCGGATCCGCGACACCACGAACACGTGGTAGTCCATCGAGAGGCCGAAGAGGATGACGAACAGGAACAGCGGCAGCCAGGAGATGATCGCTCCCACGCCCTCCGCGCCGACCAGCGAGGCGCCCCAGCCGTGCTGGAATACCGCGGTGAGGATGCCGTAGGCCGCGCCCACCGACAGCAGGTTGAGCACGATCGACGTGATTGCGATCGTCAGCGAGCGGAACGACAGCAGCATCAGGACGAAGGCGAACACCACCACAAAGGCGAAGACCGGGGTCACCGCTCCGGTGAGCTGGTCGTTGAAGTCCTTCGACCCCGCGACCTGACCGCTGATGGGCGCCTCGACGCCGTCGACCTTGCCGAGCGTCGCCGGCCGGACTTCTTTACGGAGGATGTCCAGGCTCTTCCCCGCCTTGTCCTGGTCGGAGCCGCCGACGAGCGGTACGTAGACGAACGCGAGGTTCTGCGCGTCGTGCATGACGACCTCGACCGGGCCGCGCGAGGCGCCCGAACTCACTGCACGCTCACGGAAGTCGGCGATCGCCTGCTTGACCGGTGCGGCGTTGATGTCGTCCGCCTTGACGACGACCTCCGCGGGATCCGTCCCGCCCGGGAACGCCTCGTTGACCCGCTGGTACGTCGCCACGATCGGCAGCGAGTCGCCGAACTCCTGGTCCAGCGTGAAGTTCTGGGTCTTCATGCCGACCGCGGGCAGCGCGATCGCGACCAGCGCGCCGGCCGCCACCACCAGGGAGACCAGGGGCCGCTTCAGTACGCCGCCGAGCACCCGGCTCCACACCCGGCTCCCGCCGTCCGGACCGTTTACGCCGCGCTTCGCACGGTTGAGGAAGGGGATGCGCCCCTTTTCCACCCGATCGCCGAGGAGCGAGAGCAGCGCAGGCAGCACCGTCACCGAGCCGACCATGGCCACGGCCACCACGATCAGCGAGGCGAGGCCCATCGACTTGAACTCGCCGATCCCGGTGAAGAGCATGCCCGCCATCGCCACACACACCGTCACACCGGAGACGACGACGGCCCGTCCGCTGGTCGCGGCGGCGATCATGATCGCCGTGCGGCCGTCGCGGCCCGCCTCGCGCTCCTCGCGTTCACGCCGCAGATAGAACAAGCAGTAGTCGACACCGACCGCCAGACCCACCAGCAGCATCACGGAGCTGGCGGAGTCGCCCATCGGCATCAGATGACTCGCGAGGCCCATCAGACCCATCGTCGCCATGATGGCGGTGATGGCGAGCAGTACCGGCAGCAGCGCTGCCACAAGCGCGCCGAAGGCGACCAGCAGAATGCCGAGCGCGATCGGCACCGCCAGGAGCTCCGCCTGCTGGAAGTCGTCACCGAAGGCGTCGTCGAAGGTCTTGTTCATGCTGGCGCCGCCGATCTCCTCGATCCGCAGCTCCTTGTGCTCCTCCTGGACCTTGGCGACGGCGTTCAGGACGGGCTCTATCCGCTCACCCGCCGTCTCGGGGTCTCCGCGCACATCGAACTGGACGAGCGCACTGCGTCCGTCCCTGGAAATGCTCTTGGTGTCGTACGGAGACTTCACGCCGGTCACTTCACCGGTGCCGCCGACGGCCTTGATGACGGCGTCGACGGCTTGGCGGAACTCCGCGTCGGTCGCCTTCGCCGTTCCGTTGCGCGCCTGGACGAGCACGGACTCGCCGGCCGGCTCCTCGATGCCCGCCTCTTCCGTGATCCGTGCCGCCTGGGTGGTCTCACCCTTCAGCTGATCGCTCTCCTTGAGCTCCACCTGGCCCGCGGCCGATCCGGCCACCATGGCGAGCAGGACGAACAGTACCCAGATCCCCACGGCGGCCCAGCGGTGCTGAGCGCTCCAGCCGCCCGCCCGCGCGGCGACTCCGCGCGGACCCCCTCCTGCGTTTGCCATGACAGCCCTGCCCCCTCACGCGTGACGTCGGCGCGGCGCCGTCGTCTTCGCTTCGAAACTAAGGGCGGAATCAAGCCTTCTCCTCCTGCTCGTCGGTGACCCCGCACGGTGTTCTCTCCTCCTTTCGGAGTGCTCGCGTCCCCGACAAGGAGGATGGAAGCCCCTTACATGTAAAGGGGTTGGGGGCAAAGTCCGACTTGTACGGCGCTGGCCGATTCCTTATTACGAACCCTTGTTGACTAAGTCACAGCTGTATGAAGGTCTTGATCTGGGCGCGTCAATCGGTCAGGGTTTCGAGTCGGCCCCCGGAATTTTTTCGTCCGCGGGCCAATCCCCCCACAAAAACTGAATGACGAGGAGTCCCCTCTTCATGGCAACTCACAAGCGCGCGAGCCGGATCAAGCTCACCGCCGCCATAACTGCCGTGGCCGCCGCAGCCGGAGTGACCGTATTCGGCACGTCCTTCGCGGGAGCCGCAACTCCCGCCGAGGGCACCGTCTACGGCGCGAACGCCGAAGGCGCCGTCGCCGGCAGCTACATCGTGATGCTGGACAAGAAGGCCGACAAGCAGGACCTGGCCAAGGAGTACGGCGGCAAGCTGCAGCGCAACTACAGCTCCGCCATCAACGGCTTCTCCGCCAGCGGCCTTTCGGAGACCGAGGCCAAGCGCCTCGCCGCCGACCCGGCCGTCGCCAAGGTCGTCCAGAACAAGAAGTTCTCGATCAACGCGACCCAGGACAACCCGCCGTCCTGGGGCCTGGACCGCATCGACCAGGCCGACACCGCCGGCGACAAGAAGTACACCTACCCGGACAGCGCCGGTGAAGGTGTGACGGCGTACGTCATCGACACCGGAGTCCGCATCTCGCACAAGGACTTCGGCGGCCGCGCCGCGCACGGCTTCGACGCCGTCGACAACGACGACTCCGCCGACGACGGCAACGGCCACGGCACCCACGTCGCCGGCACCATCGCCGGTACGGCCCACGGCGTCGCCAAGAAGGCGAAGGTCGTCGCCGTCCGCGTACTCGACGACAACGGCTCCGGCACCACCGAGCAGGTCGTCGCGGGCATCGACTGGGTCACCAAGAACCACCAGGGCCCGTCCGTCGCCAACATGAGCCTCGGCGGCGGCGTCGACGAGGCGCTCGACGAGGCCGTCCGCAAGGCGATCGCCTCCGGCGTCACCTTCGCGGTCGCGGCGGGCAACGAGTCCTCGGACGCGAGCCAGGGCTCCCCGGCGCGTGTCAAGGAGGCCATCACCGTCGCCTCCTCCACCAAGGAGGACGCGCAGTCGGAGTTCTCCAACTTCGGTGAGATCGTGGACATCTACGCCCCGGGCTCGGACATCACCTCGGCGTGGAACGACAGCGACGAGGGCACCAAGACCATCTCCGGCACCTCCATGGCGACCCCGCACGTCGTCGGCGCCGCGGCGGTCTACCTCGGCGCCCACCAGGACGCGACCCCGGAGCAGGTGGCCAAGGCGCTGACCGACGGTGCCACGGCCGACAAGATCACCAACCCCAGCGCGGGCACGCCCAACAAGCTGCTGAAGGTCGTCGAGTAACCGACGGACCGCGACGTTGAGCCGGCGGTCGCCGTGCCCTCCCCCACGGGGCGCGGCGGCCGCCTTATGGTGTGCCCATGACCACGAGGTATGCGGCACTCCTGCGCGGGATCAATGTGGGCGGGCATAAAAGGGTCCCGATGGCCGAACTCCGTGAACTGCTCACGGAACTGGGCCACGGAGACGTCGCCACGTATCTGCAGAGCGGCAACGCCGTCTTCAGCAGCGCGTCGCAGGACGAGCAGGCGCTCGCCACCGCGCTGGAGCGTGCCATCCACCAGCGCTTCGGCTTCGGCGTCGACTGCCTGGTGCGCAGCGGCCCGTATCTGCAGGCCGTGGCCGACGACTGCCCCTTCCCGGCCGATGAGCTGGAGGGCAAGCAGCTGCACGTCACCTACTTCTCGGAGCCCGTCGGACCCGAGCGGCTCGCGTCGATCGACACGGCGGCATTCTTGCCGGAGGAGTTCCGGCTCGGCGACCGGGCGCTGTATCTGTACGCGCCCAACGGCCTCGGCCGCTCCAAACTGGCCGAAGCGCTCGGCAAACCCAGCCTGTTCAAGGGCATCATCTCCACCAGCCGTAACTGGAACACCGTCGTCAAACTGGCGGAGCTGACCCGTGACTGACCCGATGGAGGCGGTGAACGCCGCCATGGAGGCGGAGTTCCGCCTGCTCGACCCGGCCGTACGTCTCTCGCCGACGCGGATGGCCGAGCTGCTTCACCCGGACTACCGGGGTTGCGGCACCTCGGGCCGTATCCGGGACCGGGACGCGATCATCGAGGCTCTCGCCTCGCGGGACGTGTCCGCGCAGCGGCCGGTCACCGCCTCACGGATGCAGGGCACCCAGCTCGCCCCCGACGTGGTGCATCTGACTTTCGACACCGAGACGGGAGCGCATCGCGCCCACCGCAGCTCGCTGTGGCGGCTGACCGACGAGGGCTGGCTGCTCTACTTCCACCAGGGCACGCGCTGCGGCGGCGAGTAGACGAAATGGCCCAGCGAATCACGCGCAGAGTGGCCCGTTGTCCGGGGCCATTCCTTGCTTACGCTGAGGTCATGAACGCCACGAGCACCGAGGCAACCAAGACCGTCGTCGACTTCTGGTTCGACCCCGCCTGCCCCTTCGCCTGGATCACCTCCCGGTGGATCCTCGAGGTCGAGAAGGAACGGGACATCGAGCTGCGCTTCCGGCCGATGAGTCTGTATCTCCACAATCAGGGTAATGAACTGCCCCAGTGGTACCGCGAGTTGGTCGACAAGTCGATCGGTCCGGTACGGGTCGCGATAGCCGCGGCCGAGCAGCACGGTGACGGAGTACTGCGCCCGCTCTACACCGCCTACGGCACCCGTATCCACGAGCAGGACAACAAGGACTTCGACAAGGTCGTCGTCGAGTCGCTGGCCGAGCTCGGCCTGCCGGCGACGCTCGCCGACGCCGCGTATGACGAGACGTACGACGATGCCGTACGCCGCAGCCATGACGCGGGCAGGGACCCCGCCGTCGAGGCCTATGTCGGCACGCCCACCATCCATGTCGACGGCACGGTCTGGTTCGGGCCCGTCCTCAACTCCATCCCGCGCGGCGAGGAGGCGGCCCGGCTCTTCGACAGCTTCAGGGTGATCGCCGGGTACCCGGACTTCTTCGAGCTGAAGCGCACCCGCACCGGGAGCCTGAACTTCGACTGACGGCGGTGCCGCGTTCCTTCAGGTGTCGCGTTCCTTCAAGACCGGCCGGAAGCGGCGGGCATAGCTTCGCCGGCATGAACAGCATCCACACGCACCTCACCACCTGTGCCGCCGAATCTGCCCGCGTCGCCCGCCTGGTCACCGCCGAGCAGCTGTCGGCCCCGTCCGTATGCGAGGACTGGGAGGTCCGGGAGCTCGTCAATCACCTCGTTCTGTACACCTCCCACGGCCTGGAGCACCGCGCCCTGCGCCGGCAGCTCCCCGAGGGGCTCACCAAGCGCGACTTCACGGCGTCCGACGACTGGGCCGAGCAGTACGCGGCCCAGCTGGACCGTGCTCTCGCCGCCTGGTCCGATCCGGCGGTCTGGGAAGGCGATGTGGACCTCGGCTTCATGACGATGCCCGCCCCCGAGATCGCCTCGCTCCTCGTCAAGGAGCTCGCGGTCCACGGCTGGGACCTGGCCCGCTCCATCGGCCAGGATTTCGAGATCCCGGACGAGGCGGGCCAGTTCGTGCTCGGGGTGGTCGAGGAGCACGCCGAGGTCTACCGCCAGTACGACGGCTTCGCCGAGCCGGTCCGCGTGGGGGACGATGCCTCCGCCTTCCAGCGGGCGCTGGCGACGAGCGGGCGCGACCCGCGGGCCTGAAGGTGGCCGCGCCTGCCGTCACGCCGGACGGGCGGGCGGGGCATCGTGTGCAGTCCCTCACACGACGGCGGTCGCATGGTGTCTTATGTCCCGTTATGGGAAGGAAGTGACTTCAGTGGGTCGACGGTCCGTTTCGTGCGGTGACGGCCCCTTTGAGCTGACGCTTCCTCGGTTCGAAGGCCCTTGATAGACACGACGGGTTCGGCCACCGACCCGGCGAGAGAAGCACCGCATGATCCACGACCAGACTCCGGATCACCATGAGTTCGAGATCGACCTGACCGTCGACGAGGCCAGGCGGCGCGCCGCGGTGCTCGAGGCCGTCGGAGACGACTGGGACCCGGTGGCCGTGCTGGAGGGTGAGCAGGAGGCGTACCGCCTGCTGTACTCGAACCTGGACCCGCAGCAGCAGGAGACCTACGACCGGCTCGTGTCGGCCGGCGTCCTTCCGGGACGGGAGGGCGGGGGCCATGCTGCCGCTTGATCCGACGGCCGATGCCGGGCGCCGGGCCTGGGTGCCGTGCCCGGGATGCGCCGACCACCGGGACTGCGCCGTCTGCCTGGCGGGGCGCACCTGCAGTGACCACTGGCGCTATCTGCTGTCCAACAAGGGCAGCCTGCTGAATCTGCAGTGCTCCAACTGCGCCCATCTGTGGGCCCATGAGACCGGTTTCGGCGCCGGATCGCGCGGTGCGTGCCCGTCGTAGCGCTCGTACGGCGGCGTGATCACCCCGTAAAGGCGAGCGCGGCGCGGGCAGGCGTCCGCGCCTGCTCGTAACGCCGGAAAAGCAGCTCCGCCAGCTCCGGGGCCGGCCCCAGGACATCGGCGAGCACGTCCGCCTCCCGCGCACCTGCGGCGATGCGGTCCGGGAGGCGGCCCGGGGCGATGACATACGGCGCCACCGCCACGCGCTCGCAGCCCTCGTCGCGCAGCGCCCGCACCGCGTCCTCGGTACGGGGAAGAGATGCGGAGGCGAACGCAGGCCGCACGGCGCACCAACCGGTGTGCCGCAGCTCCCGCGCTACATCTGCGATCACTGCGATCGCCTCCGGGTCTGTGGAGCCCGCCGAGGCCAGTACCAGGCCCGTCGAGCGCTTGTGGGACGCGTCGAGCCCGGCCTCGTACAGCCGCCGTTCGAGGGCGGACAGCAGCAGGGGGGACGGGCCGAGAACATCGGCCTGGTGGATGCGCAGGCGCGGCGGGGCCTTGCGCAGTACGGCGGGGATGTCGGCCTTCGCGTGGAAGGCGCGGGTCAGCAGCAGCGGCAGCGCCACCACGTCCGATGCGCCCTCGGTCGCAAGACGCTCCAGCACCCTCGGTACGGACGGCGCGTTGAAGTCCAGGAAGCCCGTCTCCACGCGCAGCCCCGGCCGCAGCGACCGGGCACGCTCCACCAGGGCATGCACGGTCGCGGCGTGCCGCGGATCGCGGCTGCCGTGGGCGATGACGAGGAGGATGGGCCGTGGCATGAGGTGGCTCAGTTCTTGACGAGGAGACCGCGGCTGCGCAGCACCCACCGCTCCAGCGGGCTGAAGATCAGCAGGTCGATGGCGATACCGACGATCAGGATGAGCAGGATGGCGAGGAAGACGCCCGGCATGTCGGAGTTGTTGCGGCCGTTCTCGAGCAACTGCCCGAGCCCCAGGCCGAGATCGGGGGAGGAGGCAATGATCTCCGCCGCCATCAGCGAGCGCCAGGAGAAGGCCCAGCCCTGCTTCAGGCCCGCGAGATAGCCGGGCAGTGCCGCAGGCATCACGATGTGCCAGGTGCCCTTGAGCCCGGTCGCGCCAAGGGTGCGGCCGGCCCGCAGATAGAGCGGCGACACCTGGTCGACGCCCGACACCAGGCCGTTGGCGATCGAGGGCACGGCGCCCAGCAGGATCACCGCGTACATCATCGAGTTGTTCAGTCCGAGCCAGATGACGGCCGGCGGCACCCAGGCCACGGACGGCAGGGACTGCAGACCCGACAGGATCGGACCGATCGCGGCCCGGACGAACTTCACCCGGGCGACCAGCAGTCCCAGCGGCGTACCGATGGCGAGCGCCAGCAGGAAGCCGAGCAGACCGCGCGAGACGCTGGTCCAGACGACCTCGAGCAGCGTGCCCTGGAGCCACATGTCGGACACGCTGTCCCACACCGCGGACGGCGCCGGCAGGCTTCCCTCGTCGGTGACCTTGGTCGCCACCAGGACCTGCCAGACGACGAGGACCAGAGCGACGGCGGTCAGCGGCGGCAGGATCTTCTTGACCAGCACCTCGCGCACGGGCGTACGGCGTACCTGCACCGCGTCGAGTGCGTCGAGGCCGGCTTCGAGTCCGGCCAGATCGTCGGTCTTGCCGACGGCCTTGGTCTCAGTGCTGGCCATGACGGCGGATCTCCCCACGCAGTTCTTCGGTGATCTCGACGGACAGTTCCGCCACGGCGGCGTCCTCGATACGGCGCGGCTGCTCGATGTCCACGGTCCACTCGCGGGCGATCCGGCCCGGGCGGGAGGACAGCAGGATCACACGCTGGGCCAGCCGCACCGCCTCACGGACGTTGTGCGTGACGAAGAGGACCGAGACGTTCGTCTCGCGCCAGATACGGGTCAGCTCGTCGTGCAGGACGTCCCGGGTGATGGCGTCCAGCGCCGCGAACGGCTCGTCCATCAGCAGCAGTTGGCTGTCCTGGGCCAGGGCCCGGGCCATGGCGACGCGCTGCCGCATACCGCCGGAGAGCTCGTGCACCCGCTTGCCGTACGCGCCCTGGAGCCGTACGAGCTCCAGCAGCCGCTGCGCCTCCGCGCGCCGCTCGGTCTTGGGGACACCGCGCAGCCGCAGCGCCAGTTCGATGTTCTTGCCCGCGGTCAGCCACGGGAACAGGGCGTGCTCCTGGAACATCAGGGCGGGCCGCCCGCCGGGGGTCGCGATGGACCCCGCGGTCGGACGGTCGAGCCCTGCCACCAGATTGAGCAGCGTCGACTTTCCGCACCCGGAGGCTCCCAGGAGGGTGACGAACTCGCCCGGAGCGACATCGAGGGTGATGTCGTCCAGGACGAGCTGCTGCCCGGACGGTCCGGCGAAGGACTTCGAGACATGGTCGAGACGGGCGGCGTGCTCGACCGTCACGCGGTCCTCGGCCTTGGCGATCGCTGTGGCCATGGTCGTCACCTCCTGGGAAATCGGTCGGATGCGGGGTTGCCTGCAGGCCTACTTGACGCCGAGCGAGGCGTCGGCGACCTCGGGCTTGCCCTCGGCCTTGAGGACCTTGTTGAGCAGCGTCAGGTCGTAGATGCCGGCCAGGTCGGGCTCCTTCAGCAGGCTCGCCTTCACCGCGTGGTCCGCCTCGGTCTGCAGCGTGGCGGCCAGCGGGTCGTCGGTGAACTGGATCGACTTCCACGCCGGGTCGATCACCTCGGGCGCGAGCGCCTTGCCGGTGAGCTCCTTGAGCTTGGCGTTCGCGGACGCCTTCGCCTTGTCCGGGTTGGCGTTGATCCACGCGTTGGTCTTCACCGAACCGCGCAGCACGGCCTCGACGACGTCCGGGTGATCCTTGAGGAACTTCTGCGACACGATGATGTTCGTGATCACGAACTTCTTGTCGGGCCACAGCGTCGACTCGTCGAGCAGCACCTTGGCACCCTCGCTGACCAGCTTGGACGCCGTCGGCTCCGGCACCCAGGCGCCGTCGATGGAACCGGACTTGTAGGCGTCGGGGGCCACCTTGTTCTCCGTACGCACGACGGAGACGTCACCCTTGCCGCTCTGGGCGTCGACCTTCCAGCCCTTCTCGGCGATCCAGTTCAGGAACGCGACGTCCTGGGTGTTGCCGAGCTGAGGCGTGGCGATCTTCTTGCCCTTGACGTCGTCCAGGGTCTTGATCTTGTCCGGGTTGACGACCAGCTTCACGCCGCCGGAGGCCGAGCCGCCGATGATGCGCAGGTTCTTGCCCTTGGACTTGGTGTAGCCGTTGATGGACGGCGAGGGGCCGATGAAGCCGATGTCGATGGAGCCCGCGTTCAGCGCCTCGATCTCGGAAGGACCGGCATTGAAGGTGGTCGAGGCGAGCTTGGTGCCGCCCAGCTCCTTCTGGATCAGACCCTCCTGGTCGCCGACCAGCGCCGTGGCGTGCGTGAGGTTCTGGAAGTAGCCGACCTTGACGGTGTCGACGGAGAGCTTCTCGCCCTTGGCGGCGGGAGCGACCTTGTCGTCCTTCTTCGCCTCGGAACCGTAGCCGCAGGCGGTGAGTGCCACAGCGAGCAGCGGCAGAGCGGCGGCGACCGCGATGCCGCGGCGCAGGGTCGTACGGGTGGCAGGCACGGGAGGGTTTCCTCTCGGAGGCCCGGTTCTTACGTCACATCGGACGCGGCCGGGGAGTCGGCGGGTCTTCGGCGGTGCGGGGTGCGGGGGGTGCGGGCGCGCAGGCAGTGCGCGTACGTCATCGCGCACATCGCGCCACCCCGCCCGTGCCCGCGCCGAGGGTGCCGCTGCCGACGCGGCCGCCCTCCTTCGCGAACGTGCCGTAGAAGTCGGTTGTCATCAGAAGTCCCAGCCCTCGTCGTCGGCCACGTGCACGGCCTCGGCGGTGGTGGCGAAGGAGTCGCCCGCCATGCCGGCCGCCAGCGTGGTGCCGTCCGCGGGGTCGATCAGCAGGAACGAGCCGGTGCGGCGGGAGTCGGCGTACGAGTCGAGCGCGAGCGGCTCGGCCGTACGGACCTTGACGAGGCCGATGTCATTGGCGACCAGATGCCCGGGGTTCGGGTGCTGGGACAGGTCGTCGAGGGTCAGCCGGGAGGGGATCTCCTTGACGATCGCCTTGACCGTGCGGGTGGTGTGCTTGAGCAGCACCCGCTGGCCGACGGTGAGCGGCTGGTCCGCGACATGGCAGACCGTCGCCTCGACGTCCTGGGTGGTCGCGGGCGCGTCCCCGCTCGGCACGATCAGGTCGCCGCGCGAGATGTCGATGTCGTCCTCCAGCAGGAGGGTGACGGACTGCGGAGCCCAGGCGATGTCCACCGACTCGCCGAGCAGATCGATCCCGGCGATCTTCGACGTACGGCCCGCGGGCAGCACCGTGACCTGCTCGCCGACGCGGAACGTACCGGCCGCGATCTGGCCCGCGTAGCCCCGGTAGTCGGGGTGCTCGGCGGTCTGCGGACGGATCACGTACTGCACGGGAAGCCGGGCGTGGCAGCCGGTCAGATCGTGGCTGACCGGGACCGTCTCCAGGTGCTCCAGGACGGTCGGTCCGCCGTACCAGTCCATGTTGGCGCTGGGCTCCACGACATTGTCGCCCGCGAGCGCCGAGATCGGGATCGCGGTGATCTCGGGGACGCCCAGGGACGCGGCGTACGCGGTGAACTCCTCGGCGATCGCGGCGAAGACGGGCTCGGCGTAGTCGACGAGGTCCATCTTGTTGACGGCGAGGACGACATGCGGGACGCGCAGCAGGGCGGCGACGGCGGCATGGCGGCGGGTCTGCTCGACCACGCCATTGCGGGCGTCGACCAGCACCACGGCCAGCTCGGCCGTGGACGCGCCGGTGACCATGTTCCGGGTGTACTGCACATGGCCCGGGGTGTCGGCGAGGATGAACCTCCTGCGCGCGGTGGCGAAGTAGCGGTAGGCGACATCGATGGTGATGCCCTGCTCACGCTCGGCCCGCAGACCGTCCGTGAGCAGCGCCAGGTCCGGTGTCTCCTGGCCGCGCGAGCGGGAGGCGTGCTCGACGGCCTCCAGCTGGTCGGTGAGCACCGACTTGGAGTCGTGCAGCAGCCGCCCGACGAGGGTGGACTTGCCGTCGTCGACGGAGCCGGCGGTGGCGAAGCGCAGCAGGGTGGTGGCCGAGATCCCGGCGAGCTGTTCGGTCGTGGTGCTCATGGCTAGAAGTACCCTTCGCGCTTGCGGTCTTCCATCGCGGCCTCGGACATCTTGTCGTCGGCGCGGGTGGCGCCCCGCTCGGTGAGCCGGGATGCGGCGATCTCGGCGATCACGGCGTCGAGCGTGGTGGCGTCTGAGTCGACGGCGCCGGTGCAGGACATGTCGCCGACGGTGCGGTAGCGGATCAGCCGCGTCTGGACGCTCTCCGACTCCTTGGGGCCGCCCCACTCGCCGGCGGTCAGCCACATGCCGTTACGGGCGAAGACCTCACGCTCGTGCGCGAAGTAGATCTCGGGCAGCTCGATCTTCTCGCGCTCGATGTACTGCCAGACGTCCAGCTCGGTCCAGTTGCTCAGCGGGAACACCCGGACATGCTCGCCGGGCGCGTGGCGGCCGTTGTAGAGCTGCCACAGCTCGGGCCGCTGGCGGCGCGGGTCCCACTGCGAGAACTCGTCCCGGAGGCTGAACACCCGCTCCTTGGCGCGCGCCTTCTCCTCGTCCCGGCGGCCGCCGCCGAACACCGCGTCGAAACGGTGCTGCTGAATCGCCTCGGTCAGCGGCACCGTCTGCAGCGGATTGCGCGTCCCGTCGGGACGCTCGCGCAACTTTCCGGCGTCGATGTACTCCTGTACGGACGCCACGTGCAGCCGGAGACTGTGCTGCGCCACCGCGCGGTCGCGGTACTCCAGCACCTCGGGGAAGTTGTGTCCGGTGTCCACGTGCAGCAGAGAGAAGGGGATCGCCGCCGGGGCGAAGGCCTTCAGCGCCAGATGCAGCATGACGATGGAGTCCTTGCCGCCGGAGAAGAGAATCACCGGCCGCTCGAACTCTCCCGCCACCTCGCGGAAGATGTGCACCGCCTCGGACTCCAGCGCGTCCAGGTGCGACAGTGCGTACGGGCTGGAGCCCTCGGAATTGTCTGCGGCCTCGTTCAACGCAGCGACGGCTCTCATGCCAGACCCCTCTCAGTGAGCAGCGCGTGAAGCGCCGCCGCGGACTCCTGCACGGTCTGCTGGTGCGACTCGATCCGCAGATCCGGGCTCTGCGGCTCCTCGTACGGGTCGTCGACGCCGGTCAGACCGCTGATCTCGCCGGCGGCCTGCTTGGCGTAGAGCCCCTTCACATCGCGTACGGAGCAGACCTCCACCGGAGTCGCGACATGCACCTCGACGTACTCGGTGCCCTCTGCGGCGTGGCGCTTGCGGACGGCCTCGCGGCTGTCCTCGTACGGAGCGATCACCGGAACCAGCGCCTTGACGCCGTTGGACGCCAGCAGTTCGGCGACGAAGCCGATCCGCTGGACGTTGGTGTGCCGGTCCTCGCGGCTGAAGCCGAGGCCCGCCGAGAGGAACTCGCGGATCTCGTCACCATCGAGCACCTCGGTCCGGTGGCCCTCGGCGCGCAGCCGCTCCGCCAGCGCGTAAGCGATGGTGGTCTTGCCCGCGCTCGGCAGCCCGGTGAGCCAGATGGTGGCCCCAGTCACGTGCTTGTCTCCCAGAATCGTCATCCGTGCAGCCCGCATTCGGTCTTGCCCCGCCCGGCCCAGCGGCCGGCCCGGGCGTCCTCGCCCTCCAGCACCCGGCGGGTGCAGGGTGCGCAGCCCACCGAGGCGTAACCGTCCATCAGCAGCGGGTTGGTGAGGACGCCGTGCTCGGCGACGTAGGCGTCCACGTCGTCCTGCGTCCAGCGGGCGATCGGCGAGATCTTGACCTTCTGCCGCTTCTCGTCCCAGCCGACGACCGGGGTGTTCGCCCGGGTCGGGGACTCCTCCCGGCGCAGGCCCGTCGCCCACGCCTCGTAGCCGGTCAGTCCCTCTTCGAGGGGCTTGACCTTGCGCAGGGCGCAGCACAGGTCGGGGTCGCGGTCATACAGCTTCGGGCCGTACTCGGCGTCCTGCTCGGCCACCGACTGACGGGGCGTGAGCGTGATGACGTTGACGTCCATCACGGCCTCGACCGCGTCGCGGGTCCCGATGGTCTCGGGGAAGTGATAGCCGGTGTCGAGGAAGACCACATCGACGCCGGGGAGGGCACGGGAGGCGAGATGGGCGACCACCGCGTCCTCCATCGAGGAGGTGACGCAGAAGCGCGGGCCGAAGGTCTCGGCCGCCCACTTCAGGATCTCCAGGGCGGAGGCGTCTTCCAGCTCCCGCCCGGCCCGCTCGGCGAGTTCCTTCAGGCTCGTGTCCTGAGTGGTCGTCATATCTCATTCCCTCCACCGTCGTTGCGCTGAAGTCCGCGGGTCAGCAGCCCGAGGAACTTCAACTGGAAGGCTCGATTGCAGGCTGCGCATTCCCAGGCGCCGTGGCCCTGCTCGCTGGGACGCAGGTCCTCGTCGCCGCAGTAGGGGCAGTAGAAGGGCGCGGCACGCTCGCTCACGAGAGGGCCTCCTCGGAGGCGCGGGCCGCCCAGGTGGCGAAGCGCTCGCCGTCCTCGCGCTCCGCCTGGAAGCGCTTGAGCACCCGCTCGACGTAGTCGGGCAGCTCGGCCGATGTGACCTTCAGGCCACGGACCTTGCGGCCGAACCCGGCCTCCAGGCCGAGCGCGCCGCCCAGGTGCACCTGGAAGCCCTCGACCTGATTGCCCTCGTCGTCCAGGACCAGCTGGCCCTTGAGACCGATGTCCGCGACCTGGATACGGGCGCAGGCGTTGGGGCAGCCGTTGATGTTGATGGTGATCGGCTGGTCGAACTCGGGGATGCGGCGCTCGAGTTCGTCGATCAGCGAGGCGCCGCGCGCCTTCGTCTCGACGATCGCCAGCTTGCAGAACTCGATACCGGTGCAGGCCATCGTGCCCCGCCGGAACGGCGAGGGGTTGACCCGCAGGTCCAGCGCCTCCAGACCGGACACGAGCGACTCGACCTGCGCCTCCTCGACATCGAGCACGATCATCTTCTGCTCGACGGTGGTACGCAGCCGGCCCGAGCCGTGATCGGCGGCCAGTTCGGCGATCTTCGTGAGCGTGGTGCCGTCCACCCGTCCGACGCGCGGCGCGAACCCGACGTAGAAACGTCCGTCCTGCTGCCGGTGCACACCGACGTGGTCGCGCCACTGCTGCACGGGCTGCTCGGGGGCGGGCCCGTCCACCAGCTCGCGCTTCAGGTACTCGTCTTCAAGGACCTGGCGGAACTTCTCGGCGCCCCAGTCGGCGACCAGGAACTTCAGCCGGGCGCGGGTGCGCAGCCGGCGGTAGCCGTAGTCGCGGAAGATCGAGATGACGCCCTCGTAGACATCGGGCACCTCGTCGAGGGGAACCCAGGCGCCCAGCCGGACACCGATCTTGGGGTTGGTGGAGAGACCGCCGCCGACCCACAGGTCGAAGCCGGGGCCGTGCTCCGGGTGGTTCACGCCGACGAAGGCGATGTCGTTGATCTCGTGCGCGACGTCCAGCAGCGGCGATCCGGAGATCGCCGACTTGAACTTGCGCGGCAGGTTGGAGAAGGCGGGGTTGCCCACGATCCGGCGGTAGATCTCGTCGACGGCAGGGCTGCCGTCGATGATCTCGTCCTCGGCGATACCGGCCACCGGCGAGCCGAGCACGACGCGGGGAGTGTCACCGCAGGCCTCGGTGGTCGACAGGCCGACCTCTTCGAGACGGCGCCAGATCTCCGGCACGTCCTCGATGCGAATCCAGTGGTACTGAACGTTCTGCCGGTCGGTGAGGTCGGCCGTGCCGCGCGCGAACTCCTGCGAGATCTCGCCAATGACCCGCAGCTGATCGGTGGTCAGCCGCCCGCCGTCGATACGGACGCGCAGCATGAAGTACTTGTCGTCCAGCTCCTCCGGCTCCAGGATCGCGGTCTTGCCGCCGTCGATCCCCGGCTTGCGCTGGGTGTAGAGCCCCCACCAGCGCATCCGTCCGCGCAGGTCGGCGCCGTCGATCGAGTCGAAGCCGCGATGGGCGTAGATCGTCTCAATGCGTGTCCGTACGTTGAGACCGTCGTCGTCCTTCTTGGTCTGCTCGTTGGCGTTCAGCGGCGTCATGTGGCCAACAGCCCACTGGCCCTCGCCGCGGTGGCGTCCGGCCTTGCGGCGGGGCGTGGCGGTGGCGGGCTTTTCGGGGGTGGCGGCCATGGCGGTATGTCCTTCGAGACTGCAGGAGGGCGGCTCTGAGCTGCACACTCGCGCGGAGGCGCGACGGTGCGCAGGGGGATTAAGAAGAATGCGGGAGATCGGCTGTGCTGTTCTTTCAGCAGGCCGGACAGATGGCGCTGGACATGCGGCCGAGGTCGACGTGCCGCCGACTCACCAAGGCAATTCCAGTTCCAGACATGACGGAAGCGTGTCATGGCGGTCCAAGGGCAGTCCACCATTATCCAGAATGTGGACAACACTGTCCCGCATCACGAGACAGTGTGGCGCCCGTCACTCAGCCGTGCGCACCGGGCCAGGGGCCGGGCGTAGCCGTCTCGGTCTCCTGCTCGACCTTCGTGTCGAACAGAGTGAAGCCCCGCCGCAGATAGTTGTCCATCGCATGCGGGCCGTCCTTGGAGCAGGTGTGCAGCCAGACCCGCTTCGTCGGCGGGAGACCGGGCCATCGCTCCGCCAGGTCCCAGGCCCTCGCGACTCCGTAACTGAGCAGATGGCCGCCTATCCGGCGTCCGCGGAAGGCAGGGACCAGTCCGAAGTAGACGATCTCGACGGAGCCCCCGTCCTGCGCCTCCAGCTCCACATAACCGGCCGGGGTGCCCTTCTCGTACGCCACCCAGGTCTCGGTGCCCGGCCGCGCGAGCAGTTCCTCCCACTGCGCGAACGTCATGCCGAGCCGGTCGTTCCAGTGGATGTCGCCGCCGACGGCCGAGTACAGGAAGCGGCTGAACTCGGGCGAGGGCACCTCGGCGCGGACGATCCGCAGATCTCCTTCGGGCACGGGGGACGGGCGAAGATCCGCGGGCGAGGTCTGTTCCAGGGACCACGTGGTCACAGTGATGCTCATGTGCGCCAGAAAATCACGCCACCGTGAACTGGCCAAAGACGGTGCCGGAGCGTGCCCGCGCGGTCACTGCTTCCCGCGGCGCGCCCGGCGCACCGCCGGGGCCGTCGAGTGCGGCAGCAGCTCGGCCGGCTCCGGCGGCCCGACCAGCTCCACCTCGACATCCTCGGCGAAGCGGTACGGGCGGTGCGCCAGCACCTGTGCCAGATGCCGCCGCAGCCGCGACATCTCGGCCCGTACCGTCACCGTCCGCGTCGGGTCCTCGAAGATGTCCTGCGCCAGCTGGGCCGCGCTGCGCCCGTCGCGATACAGCGCCAGGACATACAGCAGCTCGGCATGGCGCGGGCTGAGCTCCTTGGCCCAGCTGCCCGCCTCGCCCGAGACGGTCACACAAGGCCGCCGGGGCAGGCTGAGATCCAGAACCACCCGGGTCGGCGCAGCGGTGGACCGCTCTTCCGGCCGTACCAGCCAGCCGCCGGGCAGCGGTTCGACCGAGCACATGCCCAGCGAGGGCAGCCAGACGCGGCTGCCGAGGGACTTCGGCAGCGGGAGCCGGCCGGGCGGCTGCATCCCGGTGACCGCGGCGGGCCAGCCGTTCACATCCACGGCCAGCGCGCGGCCCGCCAGCCGCGCGAGCAGTGGCGACGCCACCGTTCGCAGCCGGTCCAGCGCCGCGAAGTGCGCGTTGCGCAGCTCCGCCTCCGCGAGCCGGGTCACCGTGGTGACCAGCTTGAGGGTCGCCGGATGCATCGTGGCCAGCGGTCCGCTGACGTCGACCACCCCGATCAGCCTGCCGTCGCGCGGATCGGTGACCGGAGCGCCCGCACAGGTCCAGGTGTCGTGGGTCGAGACGAAGTGCTCGGCGGAGTGCACCTGGACGGGCCGCCGGGAGACCAGGGGAGTGCCGACGCCATTGGTGCCGACGAGGCTCTCGTTCCAGTCGGCGCCCAGGACGAAGCCGTGCGCGTCACCCTTGCGCAGCACCGACGATTTCCCCTCGCGCCACAGCACCCGCCCCTCCGGGTCCGCGACGACCATGATGTGCTGCGCCCCCTCCGCGATCGAGACGAGACCGTCCCGCAGGACGGGCAGCACCTCCCGCAGCGGGGATGCCTGCCGACGGCGTTCGATCTCCTCCAGCGGCAGCAGCCCGGCCCTGCGGTCCCGGTCGGGATCCACACCGCGGCGCAGCATTCGCTGCCACGACTCCTCGATGTCGGCCCGCGGGGCGACCCGGGACCGGCGCCCGCTGAGCGCGGCGTCCCGTACCCCCTTCAGCAGCCGGGTGGCTTCCCCGGTGTCCATGCCGGAGAGCCTGGCCAGGTCGAGCGGCGTGTTGTGCACTGGGTCCTCCTGGGCGACGCCAGCGTCCGAGCGTGGGGGCAGCCCGGCTCAATCCTGCCCGTCGCGGGCGGGAGTCCGTGGCGATACGGCGCACAAGGCTGCAACCCCTTGCAACCCTCGCGAACGGGCGTGCGCTTGTACGAAGGTGACGGTGCACCGGTTCGCCGGTGGTCGTGCACCGCACAGCGGCGCATGACGGAGCGCGGGGTGGTGCCGTGTCGGCGCAGCACCACCCCGACAGCCCTGGGGCGTGTTTGAGAAGTCGCTACCTCCCCAGCGACGCCTGGCACGCCCCAGCCGTCACACCACGGCTCGCGCCCGCTCCACGACCGACGCCAGATCGAGCGTGTGCGGCAGCGTGCCGAAGGCAGTGCCCCAGTCCCCGCCCAGCCGTGAGGCGCAGAACGCGTCCGCCACCTCCGGCGGCGCCCAGCGCACCAGCAGCGACCCCTGAAGCACCAGTGCCATCCGCTCCACCAGCCTGCGCGCCCGTGCCTCGATGCCGTCCAGATCGGCCAGTTCACTCAGCAGATCCTTGATCGCCGCATCGAGCCGGTGATCGGCGCCCCGTGCCTTTCCGACCTCCTGCAGGAAGGCGTTCAGCGCCTGCGGCTCCCTCTGGATCGCACGCAGCACGTCCAGCGCCTGTACGTTGCCCGAGCCCTCCCAGATCGAGTTGAGCGGCGACTCGCGCAGCAGCCGTGGCAGCCCCGACTCCTCGACATAGCCGTTGCCGCCCAGACACTCCAGTGCCTCGGCCACGGTCGGCGTACAGCGCTTGGTCACCCAGTACTTGGCGGCGGGCACCGCGAGCCGCAGGAAGGCCCGCTCCTCCTCCGTATCGGCGTCGTACGCGGCGGCGAGCCGCAGCGCCAGCGTCGTGGCGGCCTCCGACTCCAGCGCCAGATCGGCCAGTACGTTGCGCATCAGCGGCTTGTCGATCAACAGCCCGCCGAACGCGCTGCGATAGGCGCTGTGGTGGATCGCCTGCGCCACCGACTGCCGCATCAGCGCGGCCGATCCCACAACACAGTCCAGCCGGGTCGCGGCCACCATCTCGATGATGGTGCGCACCCCGCGGCCCTCCTCGCCGACCCGGCGCGCCCAGGTGCCCTCGAACTCGACCTCGCTCGACGCGTTGGACTTGTTGCCGAGCTTGTCCTTGAGCCGCTGGATCCGGAACACGTTCCGGGTCCCGTCCTCAAGGACCCGCGGCACCAGGAAGCAGGTCAGACCACCGGATGCCTGGGCGAGTACCAGAAAGCCGTCACACATCGGAGCGGAGCAGAACCACTTGTGACCGGTGAGCAGGTACTCCCCGTCGCCGGCGATCGGCTCGGCCCGGGTCGTATTGGCTCTGACGTCGCTGCCGCCCTGCTTCTCCGTCATCCCCATCCCGAACAGGGACCCCGCCTTCACCGAGGCAGGCCTCAGCCCCTGCTCGTACACCTCGGACGTCAGCCGCGGCTCCCACTGGGCGGCCAGCGCCGGGTCCGTCCGCAGCGCGGGCACCGAGGCGTGTGTCATCGACACCGGGCAGCCGTGCCCGGCCTCGGCCTGCGTCCACACCAGGAACCCGGCCGCCCGGCGCACATGCCCGGCCGGCCGGCCCCAGGCATTGGTCAGCCCGGACGAGACGGCCTTGCCCAGCAGCCGGTGCCAGGCCGGATGGAACTCGACCTCGTCGATGCGGTTCCCGTACCGGTCGTGCGTCCGCAGTTTTGGCGGATTCTCGTTGGCCTGCACCCCCCATTCCTGGGCCTGGGCGGAGCCTGCGGTGCGCCCGAGGAGCGAAAGGTCCTCCCGTACACCGTCGAGGAGTTCGGGAGCGACATGCCGCTCCACGCCCTCCGTGAGGGCCTGGTCGGACGTGTAGACGTCGTACCCCACCAGGGGCGGAGCCTGGTTGGTCACTGTGTGGGTGCTGGGTGCCATGCCGCTACGGTAAGGAGGTGCAGGCAGCAAACGAAACACCCGAGCGGCCATCGGGCCGACTCCACCGGGCCCGGGTCCTCTACCGCAACGTCTCGAAGCGGAAGATGGCATGGCTGCTGCTGAAAGACACGGTCAATTCGTGCATCGAGTACCGCATCCTCGGCCTCGCCGCCGAGGCGGCGTTCTTCACGCTGCTGTCGCTTCCGCCGCTGCTGCTCGGCGTGATCGGTCTCCTCGGCTACGTCGACGACTGGACCGACACCACGACCGTCGCCTCGATCGAGGAGAACATCCTGGACGCCGTCGGCACGGTCCTGTCCGAGCGTGGCGTCAACGAGATCGCCAAGCCCCTGCTGGAGGACGTCACCCACGGCGGCCGGCCGGACATCATCTCCATCGGCTTCGCCATCGCCCTGTGGTCGGGGTCGCGGGCGGTCAACGTCTTCATCGACACGATCACCGTGATGTACGGCCTCGACGGCCAGCGCGGCATCGTCGCCACCCGGCTGCTCGCCTTCCTGCTCTACATCGTCGCCCTGCTGATCGGCGCGGTGGTGCTGCCGCTGGCGGTCGTCGGCCCGGACAGGGTGGTGGAGCTGCCGTGGGGCACGGAAGTCGTCAGCGTCCTGTACTGGCCGGTGGTCACCCTGCTCTCGGTCGCCTTCCTGACCACGCTCTACCACGTGTCCGTCCCCGTCCGCTCCCCGTGGATCGAGGACGTGCCCGGCGCGCTGGTGGCGCTGGGGATGTGGGTGCTCGGCAGCTTCCTGCTGCGTATCTACCTCACCAGCACGGTCGAGGGCCCCACGATCTACGGCTCGCTCGCCGCCCCCATCGCTGTCCTGCTCTGGATCGGCCTCACCGCCTTCGCGGTCCTGGTGGGCGCGGCGGTCAACGCCGCGATCGACCGCGTCTGGCCGTCGCTGGCCACGGCGGCGGCCCGCGCGGCCAACGAGCGGCTGCGCGCTGCCAACGCGGCGGAGCTCGTGGCACGGGCGAAGGCGGCGCATGTCTTCAATGACGACGGCGAGGACGACGAGGAGGACGAAGACGGGGAGGGGGACGGGGGAGGCGGCGGGGACATGCCCTCGGAGTTCCCCGAACGGTGGTCGCGCTTCCTGCCGCCCGACGACGTCAGGTCCCGGCTGCACACGGGCCGGGACAACGGCCGGGACAGCCGCGACAAGGAGAACAAGGACTAGGGCCTGTCGTTCGGACCTTGCCGGGTTCGCGTGCCCTGGCACGCACTCCCCCGTAGCCCTTCGGGCACGGGAGGTGCCCCCATGCCGCGTTGCGTCAGTCGCCGACGCTCCGCGTCGGCTCCTTTCTCCGCCTTGCGACCGCACGCACCACAGTGACATCAGCCGCTCCGCGGCGGGCCGCTCACTGATCCGGCCTGATCCAAACGACAGGCCCTGGCGGCCGGGCGGTAGCCGGACCCGACACCCATGGGTACGTCCCCGCGCCAACCGGCCCTGATATCAGGTGGTATCGGCCCGGAACGCCGTTTCGAGCACGTCGAGCACGATGTCGCGAAGCAGCTCCACCTTGTAGCGGGTCTGCGGCAGAGGTGAGCAATGTTCAGTGGCCGCGGTCGCGGCGGTGAACAGGTTCTCGGGGGTCGGCTCGCGCCCGAGCAGGGCATCCTCGACGTCCGGCAGCCGCAGCGGGGTGTGGGCGATGCCGCCCGCGGCGACGGCGACCGTGGTGACGATGCCGTCGGAGACGATCACGCGGGCCACCGCTTCGACGAGTGGCCATTCGGCCCTGGCGCGGCTGATGGCCCGGTTGTACGCGGCACGTTCGCCGGGGAGGGGAGCCGGCAGGGTGACGGCGGTGAGGATCTGCTGCGGGGCGAGCAGATGGTCTCGGGTGGGGTCGGATCCGTCGCCGTACAGGTCCGCCACGGGGAGGGCTCCCCGTTCGTGAACGTCGACCTGGGCGTCGTAGCTGAGCAGGGCGATCGCGATCGACGAGGGGTGCGGTGCGATGCAGGGGCCTTGGTCGATCACCGCGGCGTGCAGGTGGACCCCGGTGCGCGCCGGACAGCCGTCGCCGCCGTCGCGGTAGCAACTGAAGTGCGGATTGCGGTAGTACCAGCAGCGGTTGTGCTGGAGCAGATTGCCGCCCAAGGTGCCTGCGTTACGGATCTGCGGTGTGGCCAGGGCGCCCGCGGTCATCGTCAGGGCCGGGTAGTCCGCCTGCAGCCAGGGGTCCTCGGCGAGTTCGGCCACACCGGTCAACGCGCCTATCCGCGTGGTCCCTTCGGCCTGGCGGGTGATGCCCCGCAGGGCGGGAAGCAGGGGAATCTGGACAGACGCGCCGCGCGTGACTCCGCCACGCCGGCGGGCGACAGTGTCGGTGCCACCGGCGCGCAGCTCTCCGCCGTTGTCGGCAACGACGGCCGCGGCCTCGTCGAGAGTGCGGGGCTGGTTCACGGGCGCAGTCCTTCCAGGAGGCGGTCCGGGCGGATCGGCAGGTGGTGGGGGCGCCACCCGGTGGCGGCGTGGACGGCGTTGCCGATGGCTGCCGCTACCGGCATCGTCGAGACCTCTCCCAGGCCGACCCCGCCGCCGTCGGCGTGCTCGAAACCCGCCTCGTGGAAGTGGATGTCGATCTCGGGGATGTCGCCGATGCCGGGGATGCGGTAGTCCTCGAGGTTGTCGCTCAGCAGGACACCGGTCAGCGGGTCGGTGATGCGCTCCTCGTACAGGGCGTACCCGATGCCTTGGATGACGCCGCCCTGGCACTGACTGCGGGCCAGCGCCGGCGAGTAGATGTGGCCGGCGGCGATCCCGCCCCACACGCGCGTGACCCGCGTCCGGCCGAGGCGGGTGTCGACCTCGACCTCGGTGACATGGACAGCGCCGGTGAATCCCCGGCCGACGACCAGGTGGTCGAGTTCCACGGGCGTGACATAGCCGCGGCGGTCCCGTGGGCGACTGCCGACCACCCGAAGGCCCTCGGCGTCGGCGAGACGCTGCTCCAGTGATCCGCCGGTGCCGCGCGACTCGGCCTTGTCGGCCAGCGCGGAACGCAGGCGAACGGCCGCGTCGCGGGCGGCCGGGCCGATGGAGGCGGTGGTGCGGCTGCCGCCCGAAGCGGGCCCGTGGACGGTCCCGGTCCGGCCGATGTCCACGCGGACCCTCCCCGGCGGCAGTCCCAGTTCGGCGACGATCACATCCGCGATGACGGACCGGGAGCCCTGGCCCATGTCCTGGGTGGTCGTCCGGGCGACCACGATGCCGTCCTCGACGGTGAGCTCGATCTGCGTGCCGCGGTCGAGGAAGTACATCCAGTTGGCGGCGGCGACGCCCACTCCGCGCCGGAAGCGACCGGTCTGGGAACCGGCGGCGGGCCGCCCGGTCCACATCGGAAGAGCCGCTGCCAGGTCGTACAGGGCCCGCCGCTTGGAGTTGCCGTCCCAGCGGTGGCGCAGCGCGATGGGATCCTCCCCGATGCGGTGGGCCATTTCGTCGACGGTCTGCTCCAGGACCCACGCCAGCGGCGGACCGCCCGGCCCGCGGAACGGGGTGGCGGGTGGCCGGTGGGTGACGATGTCGTAGTCCCGGAGCCGCCGCGGGGCGTGCCCGTACATGAACCGGGCCAGAGCGGCTACCCCCGAGCCGATGGAGGTGCCACCGTCTCCGTGCACATCGAGGGTCAGCGCGGCCAGCTTCCCGTCGCCGTCGGTGAGCATGGCGATGTCGGCCCGGGCGCCGGGCCGGTAACCGCCGTCGGTGAGTTCCTCGGCCCGGCCCAGGACGACCCGCACCGGGGCGGCATGGCGCCGGGCCAGTTCCGCAGCGGCGACGATCTCGCTGGTCAGGGTGAGCTTCGAACCGAAGCCGCCTCCGACGTGCTCCGCGGAGACATGCACCTGCTCGGGCTTCAGACCGAATCGCTCGGCGGCCCGCTCGGCGACCACGCCGACGGCCTGGGTGGAGACCCAGAGATGCAGCTCGCCGCGCCTGTCCCACGAAGCCAGGCACGCGTGCGGCTCCAATGGCGTGTGCACCTGTGGTTCGGCGGTGAACCTGGCCTCGACCAGCCGGTCCTCGCCCTGCTCGCGGGCCTGCTGGATCCTCTTCACGGCGAGGCCGCCGCGCCAGTTCATCGGCACCGGGCCCCGTACGTTCCCGTGCCACCTCGCGGGAATCGACAGTGCCTCGGACGACTTGGGAGCCTGCTTCCGCTCCTGCTTCGTGGGATAGACCACGGGACTGTCCGGGAGCTCGGCCAGGTGCAGGTCCACGACAGCCGGCAGTACCTCGTAGGCCACCTGGATCCGCTCGGCGGCGGCCTGGGCCGCGGACAGGCTCTCGGCGGCCACGGCGGCGATCGGCTGGCCGACGTAGCGGACCGTACGGTCGGCGGGCAGGAGATCGACCACCCGGTCGCCGCCCGTCACCGACGTGACGCGGGCGTGCGGGTGCCGGGAGCGGACGATGACCCCCTCGAGGAGGCCGTCCATGTGGACATCCGTCGTGTACAGCGCTGTGCCGTTGATCTTCGCCATCGCCTCGACGCGGGGCGGCGGAGCGTCATCGGTGTCGTGGGCGCCGGTACACGCCGCGGCGACGGCGGCGTAGATCCCCTCGTACGCGCCACAGCGACACAGGTGTCCCGCCAGCGCTGAGGCGATCTCGGCCCGCGACGGGGCGGTGTCGCCGTGCTCGGCCCGCCGGCGGTCCACGAAGCTCGTGGCCTCCATGACGAAACCGGGCGTGCAGTAGCCGCACTGCAGGGCGTCATGGGCGGCGAACGCCCGCTGCACAGGGTGCTTGCCGTGCAGACCTTCCACTGTGGTGACCGACGCGCCCTCCAGGGCGGACGCCGGGGTCAGGCACGCCACCGTGGGGACACCGTCGACGTGCACGGTGCAGGCACCGCACACGCCCGCCCCGCAGACCAGCTTGGTCCCCGTCAGACCCAGCGTCTCGCGCAGGAGCTGGACCGCGGTGGCGTCCGCTTCACCCCCGACCTGACAGGCGGATCCATTGACCGTGACATCCATGGGCAAAGTCCTTGAAAGATCTGGAAGAGGGGAGAAGTGGCTCTTCGGCCTGCCGCTGCCGCGCGGCCCGCTTGCTGCAGTCGGGACCACTGTGGTGGTTCGAGGGCGCGACGGGATGAGTAACTTTTGCTCATTTCGGCTCTGGTGCGCGGCTCCGATCAGCTCCTCCCGCAAGTAAACCGTCGCGATCGCGCGGCCGCTCGTCGGCGAAACCCCGCACCCGGGTGCGGTCCTCCGTACCATCCAGCGTCTTGAGCATTCTGACGTTTCGTGCATAGAGTGTCAGCGTGACCTCGCGACTCGACCAGGTGCTCGACGCGGCATACGAGACCTTCACCAAGCACGGTGTGCGCCGCGCGACCATGGAGGACATCGCCAAGGCGGCGGGCATGTCCCGCGCCGCCGTCTATCAGTACGTACGCAACAAGGACGACGCCTTCCTGCGGCTCGCCGAGCGCCTGCACGGCCAGGCGCTGGTCCGGGCCGGAGAAGCCGCGGTCGCCGACGGCACCGCCCGCGAACGCGTCCGCGGGATCCTCGGGGTCAAGCTCGGCCTCTTCCAGAAGGTCGTCCAGGACTCTCCGCACGCCGCCGAGCTGATCGATGCCGCGGACCGGCTGTGCGGGCCCATCGTGCAGCAGTTCACCAAAGACCTGCACGCATTGCTCACCGAGGCTTTCGCGACGGCAGGCACCAGGACCGTGACCCCGGCCCAGGCCGCCGACATCGCCATTGCCCTCGTCCGGGGGCTGGAACTGACGCCCGAGGCCGCCGTGCTGCTGCGCCCCGCCGCCGACGCCCTCATCGTCGGACTCACCGGGGAAGACGGTCCATGACGATGGCCGGCCCGGTGACAGCGCCCGGCTTCACGGATGTGTTCGTGGGCCGGGGCGGGCAGTTGGAGCTGTTCGCCCGCGGGCTGGCCGATCGGCGGTGCCGGGGATTCGTGGTGGCCGGGTCGGCGGGTGTGGGCAAGTCGCGGCTGGTGGAGGAGTGTCTGGCGCGGGCGGAGAAGGCGGGTTTCCGGGTTGCGCGCGCGACGGCGAGTGCCGCCGCCGGGGCGGTGCCCTTGGGGGCGATCGCGCATCTGGTGCCGGCGGGGGTGGATCTGTCGGATCCGGTGGTGGGCTTCGCGGCGGTCGCACGGCGGTTGGCCGGACCGGACGCACGAGCGCTGGTACTGCTGATCGGCGACCTGCACCTGCTGGATGCCGCCTCCGCGGTGCTGCTGCGGCAGTTGATGGATGCGGGTGTGGTGCGACTCCTCGGGACCTTGTGTACCGGCGCGCCGGTGGGGGAGGCGGTGGACGCGCTGTGCCGCGGGGACGCGGTGTGGCGGGTGGAGCTGGCGGAGCTGGACCGTGGCGAGGCCGAGGAGCTGCTGCGGGCGGTGCTCGGCGGTCCCGTGGCGCAGTGGGCAGTACGGGAGTTGCACGAGGCCTGCGGCGGCAACGTGCTGTATCTGCGGGAGTTGGTCACCGGGGCGCTCGAGCGGGGTGCCCTCGTCAGCGACGGGGAGATCTGGCAGCTGGAGCGGGGGCCGGTCCGGGGGACAGCCCGGCTGGCCGAGCTGATCGGCGCTCGGCTGGCCGCGGCCGGTGCCGCGGCCCGTCCGGTACTGGAACTGCTGGCGCTGTGCGAGCCGCTGCCTCTGGCCGATGCGGAGCAGGCCGCGTCGCCGGCCGTGGTGGCCGGTCTGGAGTCCGCCGGTCTGGTGCGTGCGGGACTGGACGGACGCCGCACATCGGTGGCGCTGGCACATCGGCTGTACGGGGAGGTGCTGCGGGCGGAGCTGCCGGTGCTGCGGCGGCGGGAGTTGCTGTTGCGGCAGGCGGCGCGGGTCGAGGCGCGCGGACTGAAGCGCCGTGACGACGCACTGCACGTCGCGTCCTGGCGGCTGGCGGCGACCGGGACGGCCGATCCGGCGATGCTGGTCCGGGCGGCGGCGCAGGCCCGGTACGCCCACGACTACAGGCAGGCCGGCCTGCTGCTGGCGGCCCTGCCCGAAGAGCATCACACCACCGCCACCCGCCTGATGCTGGGCGAGACGTACTTCGAGCTGGGGGATCCGCAGCGGGCCGAAGCCGTACTGGCCTCCGCCGCCGCGGATGCCGCGGGCGAGCATGACCAGCTGGCCGTCGCGATGGCGCGGAGCTTCAACCTCTTCTGGGGAGCCGCGCAGCCGGACGAGGCACTGAGGGTCAATGACGCCGCCCGCGCCCGGGTCACGACCGCGGACGGCCTGCGGATGCTGGACCACAACGAGGGGTCCATGCGGATCGCCTCGGGCGAGCCCGCCCGTGGGCTGGCCCTGCTGGAGGACCTGGAGGAAGACGTCCACCAGGCTCCGGACCCGGTGGCCTGGCTCACCGGCGCCATGATGAAACCGCTCGGGCTCGAACTGGTCGGCCGCACCGGCGACGCGGTGGCCTGGGCCGAACGCGCCCACGCCGCCCATCTCTCGGTCGGCCACCAGACCCTCAGTCCCCACCCGGCAGTCCAGCTCACCTTGGTGAACCACGCTCTGAGCAGCCACGGACGGCTGGCCGAAGCCCGCGAGGCGGGCCTGCGCGGGTACGCGGAACCGGCCGGGGCCAGCACGACTCCCGTCCACCAGATCTGGCTGGCCTTCAGTCTGGGCCGCACCGAGTGGCTGGCCGGGCATCCGGCGAGCGCGCGCCGCTGGTACGCCGAGGCCGCCGCGCTGGCCCGTACGCACCAGCACATCAGACCGCTCGGCCCGGCGCTGAGCGGCCTGGCGGCCTGCGCGGCGGTACTCGGCGACCTCGACGCGGCCGAGCAGGCCTGTGCCGAGGCCCGGAACTGCCTGTGGCCGGACGTCTTCGCGGGCGAGGAGCTCCTGGGAGAGGCCTGGCTGCATGCCGCCCGGGGACACTTCGCCCAGGCCCGCACCGTCCTGACCGGCGCGGCCCGGCGCGCCCGCGCCGCCGGCCTGGTCACCCCCGAGGCCATCCTGCTCACCGACGTCGCCCGCCTCGGCGGCGCCAAGGAGGTGTCCGGGCGGCTGTCCGAACTCGCCCGGCACAGTGACAGCGCCCTCACCCGCGCCGGCGCCCGCCTGGCCGCCGCCCTGGCCGCCGACGCCCCCGACCAACTCCTCGCCGTCGCCGCCGTATTCGAGCAGGCCGGTGCCGACCTCCCGGCCGCCGAAGCGGCCGCGGCAGCCGCTTCCGCGTGGCAACGCGCCGGCCGGGCCCGCCGTGCCACCGCTGCCGCCGGCCGGGCCGCCGCCATCGCCGGCCGCTGCGAGGACGCACGTACCGCTCTGCTGACCGCAGCGGCGCCCACCGCCGCGCTCACCGCCCGCGAACGCGAAGTCGCTCTCCTCGCCGCCGCCGGCACCCGCAGCAAGGACATCGCCGACGGGCTGCAGCTGTCGGTGCGCACCGTCAACAACCACCTCCAGCACGCCTACGCCAAACTCGGCGTCACCACCCGCCGCGAACTCGCCACCGCCCTCCATCGACGTGTTCAGGCGGACGCAGGCCCACTGACGGAACTGCTGAACAGCGACACGGCGCAGCCGTCGGGGTCGAGGACGAGTGCGTAACGCTGCACCGCAGGCAGGCCCCGGCCTGTGGTCTTGAACGAATCGGACGTCGACGGGCACATGGGCCTTTCCCGGGGCGTCACAGATTCGTAAGGGGGACCGGGGCCTGGACCGCTGGCGGCACAGAGCACACTTGCGGTATGCACAACATTCTCGTCGTCGACGACGATCCGACCGTCGCCGAAGTCGTCACCGGCTATCTGCAGCGCGCGGGCTTCACCGTGGACCGGGCCGCCGACGGGCTGCAGGCGCTGCGGATCGCCGCCGACCGGCTGCCCGATCTGGTCGTCCTCGATCTGATGCTGCCGGGGATGGACGGCCTGGAGGTGTGCCGCAGGCTCAGGGCCGGTGCCTCCGCCAACGTTCCGGTGATCATGCTGACCGCCCGCGGCGACGAGGACGACCGGATCCTCGGGCTCGAAATCGGGGCGGACGACTATGTGACCAAGCCGTTCAGCCCGCGCGAGCTGGTGCTGAGGGTCGAGTCCGTACTGCGGCGCAGGGGCGCCGTCGGCGAACGGCGAACCGGGCCCGAGCTGACCGCTGCGGGCATCGTGCTGGATCCGGCAGCCCGGCGCGCGACGAAGGAGGGGCGTGAACTGGGCCTGACTCTGCGGGAGTTCGACCTGCTCGCGCATCTGATGCGGCACCCCGGTGAGGCCATCGGCCGGGAGCGGCTGATGCAGGACGTGTGGGGCTGGGAGTTCGGCGACCTGTCCACCGTCACGGTCCATGTACGGCGGCTGCGCGGGAAGATCGAGGACGATCCGGCCAGGCCCCGGCTGATCCAGACGGTGTGGGGCGTGGGCTACCGCTTCGACGTGCCGCGGGAAGACGTGCCGGGGGAAGGCGGTCCGCCGGAAGAAGTGCCGCGGGAAGACGTGCCGGGGGAAGAGGTGCCGCAGGACCGCGGCGCGCTGCCGCGAGAAGAGGCCTGATCACCATGAACGACATGCTTCTCATCGCCCTGTTCGCCTTCCTCGGGGCCGCCGCCAGCGGTCTGGTCGGGGCGCTGGCTCTGCGTCTGCTGCGCCACCGGTCCGTCGCCGTCTCGCTCACTGTCGTCGCCGCCGTCGCGGTCACCGCCATGCTTGCCGGGACGCTCGCCGTCGCCCAGGCGATGTTCCTGTCCCCGCACGACCTCACCGTCGTCACCACGGTCGTCGCCATGGCGGCGGTCGTCTCGCTCGCCACCGCACTGCTGCTCGGCCGCTGGGTCGTCGCGCGCAGCCGCGAACTCACCCTGGCGGCACGCTCGTTCGGCGACGGCGGCTCCTTCTCCGCCCCCGACGGCACCTCCACCGCCGAACTGGCCGCGCTCAGCCGCGAACTGGCCGCCACCAGCGACCGGCTCGCCGCGTCCCGCGAGCGCGAACGCGCCCTGGAGACCTCCCGCCGCGAACTCGTCGCCTGGATCTCGCACGATCTGCGCACCCCGCTCGCCGGGCTGCGCGCCATGTCCGAGGCCCTGGAGGACGGGATGGTCGCCGACCCGGCCCGCTACCACCGCCAGATGCGCACCGAGGTCGACCGCCTCAACTCCATGGTCGGCGACCTCTTCGAGCTCTCGCGCATCCACGCGGGCACGCTGGCCCTGACACCCACCCGGATGTCGGTCTACGACCTGGTGGGGGAGGCGCTGGCCGGTGCCGACCCGCTGGCCCGCGAGCACGGCGTACGCCTCGTCGGGGACATGGTCGAGCAGGTCCCGGTCGAGGTGGACGGCAAGGAGATGACCCGCGTCCTGGCCAACCTCCTGGTCAACGCCATCCGCCGGACACCCGCCGACGGCACGGTCGCCATCGCCGCCGAACGCCGCGAGGACTGGGTGGTCCTCTCCGTCACCGACGGCTGCGGCGGCATCCCGGAGGAGGACCTGCCGCGGGTCTTCGACACCGGGTGGCGCGGCACCCAGGCCCGTACGCCCCCGGCGGGCGCGGGTCTCGGCCTCGCCATCGTCCGCGGCATCGTCGAGGCGCACGCGGGAAAGGCCGACGTACACAATGTGACGGGCGGCTGCCGCTTCGAGGTGTCGCTGCCCGCGGCGTAGATCGTGTGGGGCGTTGTCGTCAAAAGCCGGACGGGCTGAAAACGCAGCCCGTCCGGCCTTTGAGGAGCGAGGTCCGGGGCGGAGCCCCGGTGGGTCAGTTCGCTGCGGCCGGCGCCCGCGACGCCGTGCTCTTCCCCTCCGCCGCGGCCGGCGCAGGAGCGAGAAGCCGCTCGGCGAAGTGGCCGAAGACCAGCCCGAAGACGGTCCAGACCGTGACCTGGATCGCGAGCGTCGCCAGTCGGAACTCCCAGACCACCGAGGCGGGGAAGCCCTTCGGTACCTCGTTGAACGAGGGCAGGAAGGCGAACGCGACCCCGGCGGCGACGACGAACGCGGCCGCGGCGGCGACGGTCGCGTTCCAGTTGCCCAGCCTGGGGGCCAGGCGCTTGCCGAGGATCACCGCGGCGATCGAGAGCAGGACGCTGAGCAGGATCATCAGGAAGTACAGCGTCGTCCGCTTGCCGATGGTGTCGGGGTCGCCGACGGCAGGCGGATTCGGCGGGTACTTCAGATACGGCACGACGTACACGCTCAGCAGCGCGCCGAGCGAGACCAGCGCGGCCGTGGCACGCGGGCCGAACCGCCCGATGCGGCCGAGCGCGAAACAGTACGCGAGGGCGGCGATGCCGCCGATCGCGACGCCGAAGACCAGCACACCCGTGGCGAGACCGGCCGTGGACTGCATGGTGCGGCTGACGAGTTCCTCGCCGCCGTGCTCATGGGCGTGGCTCTCCTCGAACGCGATGGCGGCATCGACCGGACCCTCGCCGAGCAGATAGGCGACGGCCATCGCGAAGACGCCCGCGATCAGGCCCGCGAGCATGCCGCGGACGAGCAGGGCTCTGACAGAAATGGAGTTCATGAGGTTCCCCTAGATTTCAGTGGCAGGGGAATCAGTGGCAGGGGAAGCCGAGCAGATGGCGTCCGTCGTGGACCCACTCGTGCACGTTCTCACCGGAGATGAGCGAGGTGGCGCCCTGCTCGGCGCCGACGAAGTAGAGCAGGACGAGCATCAGAACGCCGAAGAACAGCGCCCACGGAGCGATCGCCGTCAGCGAGATGGGGGTGATGGCCGGTGCGGCGGTGGCGGGCGCGGCAGAATGTGCCATGGCAGAACCTCCTGGGGGAACACGCGTCCCGATCGTGGTGCCTCAGACGAAGGTGCTGGGTCTGACTTCCCGCGCTTCCCACAGGGGAACGGGTTCACAGTGGCGCGACCGTGCCGGATTCTCACCGGACTTCCGTCACACCGTCGTCATGTCCACGCGACCGTACCGCTTGTCGGCCTGCGACGCTACGGCGCACGGGGGCGTACCGGGCGCCCCAACACCCGTGATGTGCTTGGGTCATGGGCCGCGGCGGGAGAAGGGCGTACGGGATGACGGTACGGGTGATGTTGGTCTCACCTGCGACGAGTGCGGCACTGCGGGAGGCCCGCTTCGACGGCGACGGCGACGGCGGCGGTCCGCTGGACGAGGCGGGAGCGCGGCGCGCGCGGGCCGCGGCGGGTGTGGTGGCGAGGGTGGACCGGTTCCTCAGCGGGCCCTCCCGGCGCTGCCGCGAGACGGCCGGGGAATTGGGGGCGGCGGTACCTCCCGCCGAGGTCCTGGGAGAACTCGGCGACTGGGACATGGGGCGCTGGCGGGGGCGGCGGCTGGACGAGGTCGGCGCGAGCGAACCGGAGGCGGTGTCGGCCTGGCTGACCGACCCTGCGGCCGCGCCGCACGGCGGCGAGTCGCTGCTGGCGCTGTGCGAACGGGTGGGCGGCTGGCTGCGGTCGCTGCCGGACGACGCCGGGAGGGTGCTGGCGGTCGTCGAACCGGCGGTGGCACGGGCGGCGGTCGTGCACGCCCTGTCGCTGCCCGCGGAGGCGTTCTGGCGGCTGGACGTCGCGCCGCTGACGCTGACGGAACTGAGCGGGCGGGCGGGGCGGTGGAACCTGCGGTGCGGGAGGTCTTTGGGCGCGGACTCGGGCTGAGGGGGTGCGCCTGCGGCGGGGCTTGTTCCCCACCCCGCCCTCCCCCTACGGCCTGGCGGCCGTGGGAGGTACCCCCATCCCGAACTGGGGGCAAGCCCCCAGACCCCCGACGGGGCTTCGCCCCGGACCCCGTATGCGACCTTCGGCCGCATGTCCTCAACCGGACGGGCTGAATGTGCGGCCCTGCCGCACACCCAGCCCCGCCGGGGTTTGAGGCGTGGTCCCGGACGCGAAATTCAGCCCCCGTGGGGGTCCCCCCGGACGAAGTCTGGGGGAGTTTGAGGCGCGGGGGTCCGGGGGCGGAGCCCCCGCACGGGGTTCGGGGCGGAGCCCCGGTGGGGGCTGGGGGCTTGCCCCCAGTTCGGGAAGGGGCGGGGTGGGGAACAAGCCCCGCCTCGTGAATGATGGCTCCGGCATGCCGCAGACCCTCCACCCCCCGTCTCGCCGCGCGCCGCGTACCCGGTGGGGCGTGCGGAGCGCCCGCGCTGGTGTGTTCGGCGTCGCGAGCGCCGGTCTCGCCGGCGCGGGCCACCATGTCGCCGCAGCGGAACCCGTCGCCTGGCCGCTGCTGTTGGCGGCCGCGGGCCTCGCCTTCCTCGGCGCGCTGCCCTGGGCCCGGCGGCGCCGTTCGCTCGGCGTGGTGGTGGCCGCGACCTGCGCCGCCCAACTGGTTCTCCACGAACTGCTGGCGCGGACCGGGCCCGAGCACCACGGTGTCCAGCACGGGCACCCGATGCCGATGCCCTTCGCGCACACGCTGGCCGCCCTCGCCGTCGCCCTGCTGCTGCAGCAGACGGACGACCAACTGGCCGCGATCCCCTGTGCGTTGAGCCAGCTCGCCGCCACGGTCCGCTCCACCGTCGCGCGCTGGATGGGCCGTTGGGTTACGCATCCGTGCCACGGCCCGGACGGCGCGCCCGCCGCGGCCGGACCACGGCGGCACCCGGGCGTGCCCGCGTGTGCCGTCCTCGCTTATGCCGTCGTCCGCCGGGGGCCGCCCGGTCATGGGCAGTTGTCGTTCCGCCCCTGACCATTCGTGCTGTTTCACAGGAGTTGACCCCCATGACCAGAAGGACCTTCATCCTGCCCGCGGCCTCCGCGGCGGCCTTCGCCGCGGTGCTCGCCGTAGCCGGACCGGCTGCGGCGCATGTCGAGGTGAGCGCATCCGACCCGCGCGCCCTGGCGAAGAACGTCACCCTGACGTTCACGTCCGAGGCGGAGTCGGACACGTCGGGCATCGCAAAGCTCCAGATCGTGCTGCCCAAGGGCATCGCGCCCGACGCGGTGAGTCTCGCGAAGGCGCCAGCGGGCTGGAAGCTGACGCCGTCGGAAGGCGGCTACACCGTCGGCGGTAAGGCGCTGGCCATCGGCACGGACGCCGTGTACAGCATCACCGTCACCCAGCTGCCGGACGCCAAGTCGCTCGCCTTCAAGACCATCGAGACGTACGGCGACGGTTCGGTGGACCGCTGGATCGAGCTTCCGAGCGGCGGCGCGGAGCCGGAGAACCCGGCCCCGGTCCTCGCCCTGAAGCCGGCGGCACCGGGTGCGACGGCGAGCTCGGCCGCGCCGACCCCGACCCCGTCCGCCTCCGTGCCCACGACGGAGCCGAGCACCTCCACAACCGAGAGAGCGGCCGAGAAAGCGGCCGAGAAGGACGACGACGGCAACGGAACCACCGTCGCGATCGTCGCCGCCGCCGTGGTAATCGCCGCGGGCCTCACCCTCTGGTGGTTCAGGCGCAATCGGGGAACCGGCTCCGCCTGATGCCCGGGCCGGGCGGGTCACGCAGCTCGCCCGGCCCGCCCGGCGTCACTCCCCGCCGGAGGTCAGCGGTTGCTCCGTCCAGATGACCTTGCCGTCGGGCGTGTACCGCGTGCCCCAGCGGTCCGCGAACTGCGCGACCAGGAACAGGCCCCGGCCCCCCTCGTCCGTGATCGCCGCCTGCCGCAGATGCGGGGACGTACTGCTGTGGTCGGAGACCTCGCAGATCAGGGTGCGGTCACGGATCAGGCGTACCCGGATCGGGCCCGTGGCGTACCGGATCGCGTTGGTGACCAGCTCGCTGAGGATCAGCTCCGTCGTGAACGCCTCCTCCTCCAGCTCCCACTCGGCCAGCTTGCGCGTCACCGCGGCCCGTACCCGCCGCACGGCCGCGGGATCGGGCGGCACGTCCCAGTCGGCCACCCTGCTGGAGTCCAGTACCCGCGTACGGCCCACCAGCAGCGCGATGTCGTCGCGCGGGCGCGCCGGCAGCAGCGCCTTGAGCACCGCCTCGCAGGTCTCCTCCGGCGTGCGGTCCGCGTTGTCCGCCAGTGTGTGGCGCAGCAGCGTCAGACCCTCGTCGATGTCCCGGTCACGGTCCTCGACCAGGCCGTCCGTGTACAGCACCAGCCGGCTGTCCTCGGGCAGCTGAAGCTCCAGCGTCTCGAAGGGCAGACCGCCGAGTCCGAGCGGCGGGCCGCCGGGCACATCGGCGAAGACCGCGGTGCCGTCGGCGTGGACGATCGCCGGCTGGAGATGGCCGGCGCGCGCCATCGCGCAGATCCCGGAGACGGGGTCGTAGATCGCGTAGACGCAGGTGGCTCCGGTGACTGAGGCGTCCGAGCCGTTCGAGCCCGCCGAGCCGTCGCCCGCCTCGTCCTGGTCGATGCGGGCGACGAGCTCGTCGAGATGCCACAGCAATTCGTCGGGCGGCAGGTCCAGCGTCGAGAAGTTGTGGACCGCCGTGCGCAGCCGGCCCATGGTGGCGGCGGCGTGCAGACCGTGGCCGACGACGTCGCCCACCACGAGCGCGACCCGCGCGCCGGGCAGCGGGATGATGTCGAACCAGTCGCCGCCGACGCCGCCGAGCCCACCGAGTCCGGCCTGTGCGGGCCGGTAGCGGTAGGCGACGTCGAGGGCGTTCTGCTCGGGCAGGACGCGCGGCAGCAGGCTGCGCTGCAGGGTCACCGCCATGGTGTGCTCGCGGGTGTAGCGGCGTGCGTTGTCGACGCTCACCGCGGCCCGCGCGACCAGCTCCTCGGCGAGGGAGAGGTCCTCCTCCTCGAACGGCTCGGGCTTCTCGGAGCGCCAGAACATGGCCACGCCGAGGATCACCCCGCGGGCCCGCAGCGGCACCGCGATCATCGAGTGGATGCCGTACTCGACGAGCTTGCGCGCCCGGTCCGGGTCCTGGTCCTGCCATCCGGTGTACGCGGACAGATCCGCCTCCAGGACGGCCTCACCCATGCGGATGCCGAAGCCGAGCGGGGTGGACGGCACGAAGCGGATCAGTTTGCCCAGCGGGTAGAGCGCGGTGTCCTCGCGCAGACCGCTGAAGGCGGTGCGGCGCATGTCCGTGCCCGCGCCGGTGACCGGCGGCTCCTCGCCGCGCAGTACGGCCTCCACGAGGTCGACGGTGGCGTAGTCCGCGAACCGGGCCGCCGCGAACTCCGCCAGCTCCTCGCAGGTGCGCACCACATCCAGCGTGGTGCCGATCTCGGTGCCCGCGTCGTACAGCAGCTTGAGCCGCCCCCGCGCCACATCGGCCTTTCCGCTCAGGGCCTGCAGTTCGGTGGTGTCCCGCAGGGTAGCGACACTTCCGGGGGGCCCGCCGGCCTGGTCGGTCGACCGCTGGTTCACGGCGAGCAGCCGTTCGCCGACGAGATGCAGTTCGTCGGTGGCGGTCCGGCCCGAGGCCAGCAGCCGGGCGGTGAGCGGATCGAGCCCGAGTTCGGTGACCGGGACGCCTTCCACATGCTCCGGAAGGGCGAGCAGCCGGCGTGCCTCGTCATTGGCGAGCAGCAGCCGGCCGTCGCCGCCGACGATGAGCACGCCTTCCCGCACGGCGTGCAGCACCGCGTCGTGGTGCTCGTACATGCGGGTCATCTCCAGCGGCCCGAGACCGTGCGTCTGGCGGCGCAGCCGCCTGCTCACCAGTGCGGTACCGCCCGTGGTGACGAGCAGCACCGCCCCGGTGGCGCCGAACAGCAGCGGGAACTGGTCCTCGACGACTCCGCTGACATGCTCGATGGTGATCCCGGCGGAGACCAGCCCGACAACCTTGCCGTTGCTGCCGATGACCGGGACGACGGCCTGGACGAGCGGCCCGATGGTCCCGATGATCTTCTCGGTGGTGACCTCACCGGCGAGCGCGGGCTGCAGATTGCCGACGAACTTCTTGCCGATGCGGTCGGGCAGCGGGTGCGTGTAGCGGATGCCGTCGGTGTTGAGTACGACGATGAAGTCGACCCCGGAGCGGATACGGGCCTCTTCGGCGCGCGGCTGCAGCACGAGGGTCGGATTGGCAGCCTTGAGCGCTGCTTCGATACCCGGCGAATTGGCGAAGGTCTCGGCGACGGCGACGGACCGGTTCTTGGCCTCGCGCTCGCTGTCGGACCTGGACTGCAGCACCAGCGCCACCATGGCGGCCGCGACCAGCAACACCACGATCGCCAGCTGCAGGAGAAAGACCTGACCTGCGACAGTTCGCATTCGCAGAACCGAGCGCGGGCGGCCGTAGCGTCCGGCCATGTCCTATTTCTACACCTCCCGCCTACGGTGAGCTATCTGCGCACCGTAGAGCGCGGAGGCCGCCTGCGCGACGTGTTCGCGACAGATTCCGTAACCGGAACGGCCGAGTCCCCTTGGTCGCACGGGCGACCAAAGGGACTCGGCGGGATGATCGGGACGCGCTCAGGGCGGGCTCAGGACCGGCTCAGCACCGTCGCCATGACCTCGTGCAGCACCCCTTCCGGATCACTCACCGCTCCCGGCGACCGCCAGGCCACGAAGCCGTCGGGGCGCACCAGCACCGCGCCCTGCTCCGTCACGCTGTGCAACGCGGCCCAGTTGGTATCACCCTCCGGAACCAGATCGGCGTCCGGGCCCTCGCCGATCGCGTACGCGTCCAGCCGCACGGACAGCCGCTCGGCGACTTTCCGCGCCGCCCCGCGCCACTCGCTGCCCTCGGCACTCAGCAGCACGAACGACCGCTCGTAGAGGTCCAGCGTCGACTGCCGGCCACCGGGACCGCTCACCCACATGTGCGGAGACCGGGTGCCCGGGTCGCCCGCCAGCCGCATCCGCTCCGGCACGACGGGGCGCTCGGGATCGGCGCCGAGGACCGCGCCGCGCGGATAGCCGTACCCCATGGCCACCGAGAGGATCCCGCCCTTGGGGCCCCCGGCCTGCGTGGGTGCCGGGGCATAGCCGGGGTGGCTGTGTTCCGCCGAGCGCGCCGAGGCCCGCTCGCTCGTCGCCCGGGCCACCGGCTGCCGTTCCGCGCTGTAGGTGTCGAGCAGTCCGGGACCCGCCGAGCCGTCCAGCACCATCGCCAGCTTCCACGCCAGGTTGTGGGCGTCCTGGATTCCGGTGTTGGAGCCGAAAGCGCCGGTCGGGGACATCTCGTGCGCCGAGTCCCCGGCCAGGAAGACCCGCCCGGAGCCGTACCGGTCGGCCACGCGTTCCGCCGCGTGCCACGGCGCCTTGCCGGTGATCTCGACATCCAGGCCGGGCGCGCCGACGGCCCGCCGGATGTGCTCGACGCAGCGCTCGTCGGTGAAGTCCTCTAGCGGCTCGCCCTGCTCGGGGTGCCAGGGCGCGTGGAAGACCCACTGCTGCGCGTTGTCCACCGGCAACAGGGCGCCGTCCGCTCCCGGCTTGGTCAGGTAGCAGACGATGAAGCGCTTGTCGCCGAGTACGTCGATGAGGTCCCGGGAGCGGAAGGTGATGCTCACGTTGTGGAACAGATCGCCGTTGCCGCTCTGCCCGATCCGCAGCTGCTCCCTGACCGGGCTGCGCGGCCCGTCCGCCGCCACCAGATAGTCCGCCCGAATGGTGGAGTGCTCGCCGGTCTCCCGGTTCTTCACGATCGCCGTGACACCCGACTCGTCCTGTTCGAAGGAGAGCAGCTCGGTGGAGAACCGCAGATCGGCTCCCTGCTCACGCGAGCGCTCCATGAGCTGCGGCTCGATGTCGTTCTGGCTGCACAGACACCAGGTGGACGGGCTGAACTGGGCGAGCTTGCCACCCGGGTCGATCTCCTTGAACAGCCACTCCTGATCGTCGCCGGTGAGTGATCCGGCCTGCAGGATCCCGTGATTGTCCGCGAGGACCGACGCGGCCTGCCGGATCTGTGCCTCCACCCCGGCAATCCGGAACAGCTCCATGGTGCGCACGTTCATTCCGCGTCCGCGCGGATGGGTCGAAGTGCCCGAATGCTTCTCGACCAGCAGAGGTCTGACGCCGTGGCGGCCCAGAAACACCGAGGTGGACAGGCCGACCAGGGACCCGCCCACGATGAGGACCTGCACGCGCTCCGCGCTTTGGCCGACGTTTTCATCCATCAGTAACTCCAGCTCCTGCCGCCCTTGGGGGATGCACTTTCCATGCCCTGTGCGACGGCGGTTGCCTCGCCCATTCACCCGCTTGGTTCTCAGCTCTCGCGCCAGTCGAAGTACCGGACCACGATCGTTTTCGGGAGCGCCCCCGACTCACGGGAGGCGGACCGTCCGTATCCGCAGGGCTGTTGACCCGCGCGGTGACGCTAAGGAGTGTGAGAGATGACAACCCTGTCGGAACGGATATCTCAGTCCGCCTTCGACGGCTCAAGGCTTCGAGTCGTTCTGCTGCTCGATCTCCACGACGGCGCACAGAACCAGTTCCTGGAGGCGTACGAGCACCTGCGCAACCAGGTCGCGTCGGTCCCCGGCCACATCAGCGATCAGCTGTGCCAGTCCATCGAGAACCCCTCCCAGTGGCTCATCACCAGCGAGTGGGAGAGCGCGCCGCCGTTCCTGGCCTGGGTGAACAGCGAGGAGCACGTCGAGACGGTCCAGCCGCTGCACAGCTGCGTACGCGACACCCGCTCGCTGCGCTTCAGCGTTCTGCGCGAGACCGGAAAGACCGTCACCTCCGCGCCCGAGGAGCTCAAGGGCCGCCTCCAGGCCTCGCCCAGGCTCGGCGACGGAATCGTCCGGCACGCCCTCACCTTCACGGTGAAGCCGGGCACCGAGAAGAAGGTCGCGAAGATCCTTTCCGGCTACACCTCGCCGTCGGCCAGGGTCGACGAACACACCCGGCTTCGCCGCACCTCCCTCTTCATGCACGGCAACCGGGTCGTACGGGCCATCGAGGTGCAGGGGGACCTTCTTGCCGCACTGCGCCACGTGGCCAAGCAGCCCGAGGTCCGTGAGGTGGAGGAGGCCATCAACCCGTATCTGGAGCAGGACCGGGACCTCAACGACCCCAACTCCGCGCGGGTGTTCTTCACCCGGGCCGCACTGCCCGCCGTACACCATGTGGCGGCGGACGGGCAGCAATCGGCCGAGCTCACGCGGCACGCGCTGTACTACCCGGCCAAGGAAGGCTGCGGCATGGCGCTGGCCCGGCTGCTCGCCAAGCAGGACGAGGCGGCGGCCCAGAGCCCGGACAGCCCCATCGCGAGCAGCACGATCTTCCAGCGCGACGACATCGTGGTCCGGCTCGTCGACATGACCGGAAAGCTCGAGGCGCAGCCCGCGCTCGCGCTCGGCATGAGCGGTCCCCGCAAGGCCGCCACGCTCGCCCGGCTGCTCGCCGTCGGCGAGGAGGGCGTCCCGGAGACCGACAAGGAGATGGCGCGCTTCCTCAAGCACTCCGCCATGGAGCTGATCACCGACCGCAACGCGCCGCCGGAGTCCTGACCCGTACGTCCGGCGCGTCGCGGCCTGGCAGGCCGAGCCGTCGGGGGCACCGCACCTGGAGGAACCAGACATGACGAAGCACAGCCCACGCATCGTGGATCTCAGCGAGACCCAGCCCAACCGACGGCGCGGCGGTGACCTGCGCGCCATGCTCACCCCGACCGCGGTGGGCGCGACCAGCGGCTTCATGGGCCTTGCCATCGTGCAGCCCGGTGAGCGCATCGGCGAGCACTACCACCCGTACTCCGAGGAATTCGTGTACGTGGTGAGCGGTCTCCTCGAGGTGGACCTTGACGGCGAGACGCACTCGATGCGGCCCGATCAGGGGCTCATGATCCCCCTGAACGTGCGCCACCGGTTCCGCAACGTGGGGGACGTGGAGGCCCGCATGGTCTTCCACCTCGGCCCGCTTGCCCCGCGCCCCGAGCTCGGGCATGTCGACACCGAGCCCACCGAAAACAGCGAAGGCGCCGAGCAGGGCAGGCCGCCGGAACGGACTGGGGCCGTTTCGTGAACCGGCGGGTGGCGGTCACCGGGGTCGGTATCGTCGCCCCCGGAGGAGTGGGCGCCCGGCAGTTCTGGGACCTGCTCGCGAACGGCCGTACGGCGACGCGGGGCATCACGCTCTTCAACCCGGAGGGCTTCCGCTCCCGCATCGCCGCCGAGGTCGACTTCGACCCCGAGGCCCACGGTCTCGACCGGGACCAGGTGGCGCGCGCGGACCGGTACATCCAGTTCGCGCTGGTGGCCGCCCGTGAGGCGATGTCCGACGCCGGGCTCGACCCCGAGAAGGAGGACCCCTGGCGGATCGGTGTCTCTCTGGGCACGGCCGTCGGCGGCACCACTCGCCTGGAGCACGACTACGTCGCGGTCAGCGAATCCGGCGCCCGCTGGGACGTGGACCACCGCCCGGCGGGAGCGCATCTGCACCGCGCGTTCTCGCCGAGCACCCTCGCCTCCGCGGTCGCCGAACAGGCCGGCGCCCACGGCCCGGTGCAGACCGTCTCGACGGGCTGCACCTCGGGACTCGACGCGATCGGCTACGCCTTCGCCTCCATCCAGGAGGGCCGGGTCGATGTCTGCATAGCCGGCGCGTCGGACTCGCCCATCTCGCCGATCACGGTGGCCTGCTTCGACGCGATCAAGGCGACGTCGCCGAACAACGACGACCCGGCCCACGCGTCGCGGCCGTTCGACCTCAACCGGGACGGGTTCGTGATGGGCGAGGGCGGCGCCGTCCTCATCCTGGAGGAACTGGAACACGCCCGGGCCCGCGGAGCGACCGTCTACTGCGAGATCGGGGGCTACGCCACCTTCGGCAACGCCTACCACATGACGGGACTGACCCCCGAGGGCCTGGAAATGGCCCGGGCCATCAACACCGCGCTCGATCACGCCGGGCTGAACGCCACGGCGATCGACTACGTCAACGCGCACGGCTCGGGCACCAAGCAGAACGACCGTCACGAGACGGCCGCGGTCAAACGCTCCCTGGGCGATCACGCCTTCAAGACGCCCATGAGCTCCATCAAATCCATGGTGGGCCACTCGCTGGGCGCCATCGGCGCGATCGAACTCGTGGCCTGCGTCCTGGCCATGGCCCATCAAGTGGTCCCGCCGACCGCGAACTACGAGACCCCCGATCCCGAGTGCGACCTGGACTATGTGCCGCGCACCGCACGCCCCCGGAAGCTGCGCAGTGTGCTCTCCGTCGGCAGTGGGTTCGGCGGTTTCCAGTCCGCGGTCGTCATGACCAGACCGAATGGGAGGGCGCGATGAGCCCCAGCCGGATCCGGCGGACGGTCGTCACAGGTATAGGCGCCATAGCCCCCAACGGGGCCGGTACCGAGGTCTTCTGGAAGTCGACCCTGGAGGGCCTCAGTGTGCTCGACCGGGTCACCCGGGAGGGGTGCGAGCACCTGCCGCTCCGGGTCGCGGGCGAGGTGCGGGACTTCGACCCCGGTTCGCTGATCGAGGAGCGCTATCTCGTCCAGACGGACCGGTTCTCGCACTTCGCGATGGCCGCGGCCGATCTCGCCCTCGACGACGCCCGGCTGGGCCGCGCCGACTACGAGGGCTCGCCGTTCGCGGTCGGTGTGGTGACCGCTGCCGGGTCCGGCGGCGGTGAGTTCGGCCAGCGCGAACTGCAGCGGCTGTGGGGGCAGGGCCCCCGCTATGTCGGCCCGTACCAGTCCATCGCCTGGTTCTACGCGGCGAGCACCGGCCAGATCTCCATCCGGGCCGGGTTCAAGGGCCCCTGCGGCGTCGTGGCCAGCGACGAAGCAGGCGGGCTCGACGCGTTCGCGCATGCCGCGAGAGCCGTACGCAACGGAGCCGACGCGGTCGTCGTCGGCTCCGCGGAAGCGCCCCTGGCGCCGTACTCGGTCGTCTGCCAGCTCGGGTACGAGGATCTGAGCACCTGTGAGGACCCGGCGCGCGCCTACCGGCCGTTCACCTCGGACGCGTGTGGATTCGTGCCCGCCGAGGGCGGCGCGATGCTCGTGGTCGAGGAGGAGGCGGCGGCCCTGCGGCGCGGTGCCAAGCCGCGTGCCGTGGTGGCCGGCCACGGCGCGACCTTCACCGGTCCTTCCCGGTGGGAGCAGTCCCGCGAGGGGCTGGCCCAGGCGATCCGCGGGGCGCTGGCGGAGGCCCGGTGCGCGCCCGAGGAGATCGACGTGGTCTTCGCGGACGCGCTCGGCGTACCGGAGGCGGACCGCGCCGAGGCGCTGGCGATCGCCGACGCGCTGGGCGCACACGGCCGGCGCGTACCGGTCACGGCCCCCAAGACGGGCATCGGGCGGGCTTATTGCGGAGGACCGGTGCTGGATGTGGCCGCCGCGGTACTGGCCATGGAACACGGCGTCGTGCCGCCCACGCCCAACGTCTTCGACGTCTGCCACGACCTCAGCGTCGTGACCGGCCGGGCCCGACCGGCACAGCTGCGGACCGCCCTGGTGCTCAGCCGCGGCCTCATGGGTTCGAACGCGGCCCTGGTACTGCGCGGCGCCACCGACACCCCCGAGTGAAGAAGGAGAGTCCCCCATGTCCGACCGACTGACCATCGAAGAACTGGCCGCCCTGATGAAGAAGGGCGCCGGTCTCACCGTGGACCCCGTCGACCTCGCGAACCGGCCCGACTCCGGCTTCGACGAGTTCGGCCTCGACTCCCTGGGCCTGCTCGGCATCGTCGGCGAGCTGGAGAACCGGCACGGCCGTCCGCTGCCTCCCGACGCGGACCGCTGCAAGACCCCGCGGGAGTTCCTCGACCTCGTCAACAACACCCTCATGACTGGAGCCTGACGTGCCCGGACACACCGAGAACGAGATCACCGTCGCCGCACCCCTGGACCTCGTCTGGGACATGACCAACGACATCGAGAACTGGCCCGGCCTGTTCAGCGAGTACGCCTCGGTCGACATCATGGAGCGGAAGGGCAGCACCACCACCTTCCGCCTCACCATGCACCCCGACGACAACGGCAAGGTCTGGAGCTGGGTCTCGGAGCGTACGACTGACCGCAAGAAGCGAAAGGTCACGGCCCGCCGGGTCGAGACGGGCCCCTTCGAGCACATGAACATCCGCTGGGAGTACACGGAGGTCCCGGGCGGCACCCGGATGCACTGGACGCAGGACTTCGCGATGAAGCCGGACGCCCCGGTCGACGACGACTGGATGACCGACAACATCAACCGCAACTCCAAGATCCAGCTGGAGCTCATCCGGGACAAGATCGAACAGCGCGACCGCGAGCGCCGCTCCGCCGCCGTCAACTGAAGCCGTCCGTCAACTGAAGCCGTCCGACGCGGAAACCAGGCCGGGTGAGGAGCCCGGCCGGGAAAGGAACCTCCTGTGCACCACGCTCTGATCGTCGCCCGTATGGCGCCGGAGTCGGCTCCGGACATCGCCAAACTGTTCGCCGCCTCCGACGCCGGCGAACTGCCGTACCTCGTCGGGGTGTCCCGGCGCAAGCTGTTCCAGTTCGGCGACGTGTATCTGCATCTGATCGAGTCGGACCGGCCACCTGGCCCCGAGATCGCCAAGGTGACGGAACACCCCTCGTTCAAGGACATAAGCGACCGGCTCCAGGCCTTCGTCAGCCCGTACGACCCGGAGACCTGGCGGAGCCCGAAGGACGCGATGGCCCGTCAGTTCTACGCCTGGGAGCGTGACGCCGCCGTCTGAGAAACCCCACACGGCACAACGCCCCGGGCCCGGCTCCAACGGAGCCGGGCCCGAGGCGTTCGTGGTGTACCAGAACCGGATCAGCCGGGGACGACCGACTCGAAGGCGTGCAGATACGCGTTGACGGGCCGGACCTCACCGATGAGCAGGCCCGCCCGGGTGATGCGCTCCACCAGGCTCGCCCTGGTGTGCTTGGCACCTCCGACGTTGAGCAGCAGAAGCAGATCCATCGAGGTGGTGAACTTCATCGAGGGGGTGTCGTCGACGAGGTTCTCGATGACGACGACCCTCGCCCCGGGGCGGGCCGCCGAGACGATGTTCCGCAGGGTCCTGCGGGTGGACTCGTCGTCCCACTCCAGGATGTTCTTGATGATGTAGAGATCGGCCTCGACCGGGATGTCCTCACGGCAGTCCCCGGGCACGATGCGCACCCGCTCGGCGAGCGAACCGCCCGGAAGCAGCCGGGGATCCGCCTTCGCCACCACATCGGGCAGATCCAGCAGCGTGCCCCGCAGGCCCGGGTGCTTCTCCAGCAGGCTGGCCAGCACATGGCCCTGGCCGCCGCCGATGTCGGCGACCACGCCCACGCCGGTGAGGTCGAGGAGCTCCGCGACCTCCAGCGCCGACTGCACGCTGGACGTGGTCATGGCCCGGTTGAACACATGCGCCGACTCGTGCGCGTCCTGGTGCAGATACTCGAAGAAGCCCTTGCCGTACAGCTCCTGGAACACGTTCCCGCCCGAACGCACCGCCTCGTCGAGGCGGGGCCAGGCGTCCCAGGTCCACGGCTCCGTACACCACAGGGCGATGTAGCGCAGGCTGCCCGGATCGTCCTCGCGCAGCATGCGGGACATCTGGGTGTGGGAGAAGCTCCCGTCCTGCGTCTCGGCGAAGACGCCGTAGCAGGACAGGGCGCGCAGCAGCCGGCGCAGCGGCTGCGGCTCGGTGTTCAGTTCGGCGGCGAGTTCCTCGGCCGTGGCGGGTTCCTCGCCGAGGGCGTCGGCGACACCCAGCCGGGCCGCCGCGCGTACGGCGGCGGCGCAGGCCGCCCCGAACACGAGCTCCCGCAGCCGCATGGCCGGCGGGGGAGCGGCCGGCTCGGCAGTGGAGCCGGCCGCCGGCGTGGGTCTGGGACTTACGGTGGTCATACCGCCTCGATTCTCCAGGTGAAGGGGAACACCGGTCAGCACATTCCTGCGGGCTCGGAGGCCTGGCAGACATTGCCGACGAACGTGTTGCCCGTACCGCTGCCGCGATTGGCGAGGTCCGCGGGCCTGTTGCCCTCCAGCTGGTTGTTCTTGATGACATTGGCGGTGTTCTGGGCGCCCACGAAGCTCTGGAACAGCACGATTCCGCCGGACAGCGGCGAGGCGCCGACGTTGTCCGCGACATAGTTGGCACGGATCACTGTCGACTCGGCGCCGGTCAGGACGATTCCGGAGCCCTGGATGGCGGGGAGCCGGGGGGTGGCCGGGCACGACTTGTTGTTCGCGACGATCCTGTTGGCCCGCAGGGTCATCGCACCGGCCGCGGGCTTCGACTCGTCGCCCACGACGAACACGCCCGCGCAGTTCCCGCTGATGTCGTTGCCGCGGACGGTGAGGTTCCGGACCCGCCTGACGGTGACTCCGATACGGTTCCCGGTCAGCTGGTTGCCCGCGATCACCGCGCCCCCGGTGTCGGTCGCCCCGCCCTCGGCGTCGACCGTGTTCGCGATGAAGATTCCCGCATCGCCGCTGTCCCGGACGATATTGCCCTTGAACACGGCACGGGTGGACCTCTGCTGGGCGATGCCCCAGACCCCGTTCTTCTCCGCGATCACGTTCCGGACCGACAGACGGTCGGTGTCGGAGGCCCAGACGGCGTTCTTCTTGAAGCCTGTGAGAGTCAGTCCCCGGATGGTCACGCCGTCGACCGTCTTGGCTGCCGTGCCCATCACACAGATGCCGTTGCCACTCGCGGCGCAGGAGTTGGCCGCCGGTGTGGTGGCCGCTGCAGGCTTGATGACGGTCTCCGTCCCCCACCCGCGCAGGGTGAGGTCCGCCTTGGTGACAAGGACGCTCTCACGGTATGTGCCGGGTGAGACGACGATGGTGTCTCCCGGCTCGGCGGCGTCCACCGCTTCCTGGATCGATTCGCCCGGGTGCACCGTGTGCATGGCCGCGGCGGAGGACGGGGCGGCTGCGCCCAGTCCCGAGACCACGACGACTGCGATGCATGCCAGGCACATGAGCTGTCGTTTCGTCATGAGGCGAAGCTATGGGCGATCATGAGGGCTCGCCACACGGCGTGAGCGTATGGATACATAACGTGCGCGAGTGGCCCAAGCGGGGGCGGCCGAACAGGTGACGGGGTGAGGCTCCACCGTCGGCGCCGGCCGCGCGGGGAACTCGCCGGGGCCGGGGGCTTGTTCAGGCGTGCCGCCGGGCCGGAAAACAGGTTGACGCCTCACACCGCCGCCGGGCATCGTTGCCTCGTTCCCGGCGGCGGTACGAAATCGCCGCACGGGGCCGCCGTAGGAGAACAGGAGGTGAGGACCGTGATGACTGTCGCTGCGCTGGGTGCTGCCCAGGTCCAGAAGATCATCATGCCCACCCCTGTGGTCTCCGGCTGACCTTCCTTCTCCCTCCGCGCCGACGCGCGCGATGCCGGGGCCACCCCTGTGAAGGGTTTCCCCTTGTCTTTCGCTTCTTTCTCTTCTTCTCAGGCTTCCTCGCACCCGCTGTCCGGCTACGGCTGGGACGAGAGCTGGGACGCCGCATTCGCTCCGTACGCCGAGCAGGGGCTGCTGCCCGGCCGGGTCGTACGGGTCGACCGCGGGCAGTGCGATGTCGTCACCGCCGACGGACTCGTCCGCGCCGACACCGCGTTCGTGACCCCGCACGATCCGCTGCGGGTGATCTGCACGGGTGACTGGGCCGCCGTCGACCGGGACGGCGACCCCCGATTCGTACGGGCGTATCTGCCGCGCCGTACCGCCTTCGTACGCTCCACTTCGTCGAACCGCTCCGAGGGGCAGATCCTTGCCGCCAATGTCGACCACGCGATCATCGCGGTCTCGCTCGCCGCCGAACTCGACCTCGGGCGGATCGAGCGCTTCCTCGCGCTCGCGTGGGAGAGCGGGGCGCAGCCGCTCGTCGTGCTCACCAAGGCCGACCTCGTGCCCGACGTGAGGGGGCTTTCGTATCTCGTCCGGGACGTGGAGACAACGGCGCCCGGCGTGCAGGTGCTGCCCGTCAGTTCGGCGACCGGCGAAGGCGTCGAAGTGCTCGCCGCGGTCGTGTCCGGCGGGACGAGCGTGCTGCTCGGCGTGTCCGGGGCGGGCAAGTCGACGCTCGCGAACGCGCTGCTCGGCGAGGACGTGATGGACGTGCAGGCCATCCGCGACATCGACGGCAAGGGCCGCCACACCACCACGACCCGCAACCTCCTCGCCCTTCCCGGCGGGGGCGTACTCATCGACACCCCGGGGCTGCGGGGCGTCGGGCTCTGGGACGCCGAAGCCGGCGTCGGGCAGGTCTTCTCCGAGATCGAGGACCTCGCGCAGGAGTGCCGCTTCCACGACTGCGCGCACGCAGCGGAACCGGGCTGCGCGGTGCTCGCCGCGGTCGAGGACGGTTCGCTGCCGGAGCGGCGGCTGGACAGCTACCGCAAGCTGCTGCGGGAGAACAAGCGCATCGTCGCGAAGACGGACGCGAGGCTGCGGGCGGAGATCCGGCGCGACTGGAAGCAGAAGGGGGCGGAGGGCCGGGCGGCGTTTCAGGCGAAGCGCGGCGGCGTGCGGTAACACCGGGGGCGCTGCCCCGGGACCCCCGCGCCTCAATTGCCGGCGGGGCTGGATTTTCCGCCGGTCGGCCTGAACATTCAGGCCGACCGGCGGAAAATCAGCCTGTCCGGCGTTTGAGGACATGCGGCCGAAGGTCGCATACGGGGGTCTGGGGGCCTGCCCCCCAGTTCGGGATGGGGGTACCTCCCACGGCCGCCAGGCCGTAGGGGGAGGGCGGGGTGGGGGAAACACCCCTCACTCCAAGCCCCAGCTGTGGATCTTCTTCGGGTGGATTCGGATCAGCTCCTCACTGAAGTGCGGCCCCAGCTCATGCGGCCCAGTCACCAGTTCCGCCTCCCCCCGGATGTCCACCCCCCGCACCCTCCACGGGCGCAGGCTCACAATGTCGTCGACAACCAGCGCCACCTTCGGATTCGCCTGCAGGTTGCGCCACTTCTTCGTCGTCGCGAGGGCGTACCCGCCGATCAGGATCGTCCCGTCGTCCTGGGGGAAGAAGCCGACCGGGTTCGCCTGCGGCTGGCCCTTCGGGTCGACGGTCGCCAGCCGTCCCAGCCGCTGGGACGCGAGATACGCGCGCTCGGCCTCGCTGAATTCGGTCATGTACGCAGCCTCACACGCGTACCTCGTCCGCCGCATCGGATACGGGACCCAGTCGGGTCCTAGGACTTCTGTCCGGGTTCAGGCGCGGGGGTGCGGGGGCGGAGCCCCGATGACGGGCACCGCTCAGTTCGCCAGCACCGCGCCCAGCCACGCCCCCATGACCAGCAGACACGCGAACAGCTCCACCAGCACGCTCGTCCCCACCGCCCGCATCACCGTTCGCGTCGAGGCCGCCGCCGGCCCGTGCCCGCCCAGCCGTAGCCGTTCGGATCCGTAGATCCCCCCGATGAATCCCGGGATCGCGCCCACCACCGGTATCAGGAAGAAGCCGATCAGCGCCCCCACGCCCGCGGACACGACCATCCGGCGGGTGACCCCGACCCCCCGCAGCCGGCGCGGCGGCAGCAGCCACACCAGCACCTGGTCGACGAGCAACACCACCGTCGCGCCCACCAGCAGGGCCCAGGCCGTTCCGGTCTTCTCGTGCAGCGACCACCACATGACCGAGGCCCACACCAGCCACCGCCCCGGCACACCGGGAACGAGTACCCCGAGCAGGCCCAGCAGCATCACCAGGCCGACCAGCAGGAGCTGCCACACGCCCATCTGCCAAGGGTGCAGGATCCCGCTCAACCGCGCAGGTCGCGAGCCACCCAGCCCTTCGCGTAGGCATGCCAGCCGAGCTGCAGCCGGGTCGTCACGCCCGTCAGCTCCATCAGCCCCTTCACCCGGCGCTGAACGGTCCTCAGTCCCAGGTCCAGCTGCTTGGCCGCACTCGCGTCCGTCATCCCGGCGAGCAGCAGCGAAAGGATCTCCAGATCCGTGGCGTCGGGCCCAGGAGCCGCTTCCTCACAGACGTCGCCGTGCGCGCCCAGCCGTATCGGCAGGGCGTCCCGCCACACCGCCTCGAACAGGCCCGTCAGCGATTCGAGGAGCCCGCTCGCATGGACGACGAGGGCCGCGGGCTCCGCCCCTCGCCCGGTCAGCGGCACCATCGCCAGGGTCCGGTCCGCGACGACCAGCTTGGTCGGGACCCGCTCCACCACCCTGACCTGTTCGTCGCGGCCGAGCGCCGCGCTCAGTTCGGTGATCCCACCGGGCATGGCCAGCACCTCACGCTCGACCACCACGCGGTAGGTGACGCCGCGCGCCGCCGCCTTCTCCTCCGCTTCGTTGTCCGTTCCGGTGACCACGACCGGATTGCCGGTGACCAGGGCGCAGACCTCCTCGGTCGCACCCAGCTGCAGCTGTACGAAACGGTGCGCGACGGCGCTCGCGCCCGTCACCACCTCGACCAGATCGTGCACCGCGGGCTCGGCGGCCTCCGCGCGGTACTCCTCGGCGAGCAGCGCCGCCGCCAGTTCGGCCTGATCCAGCTCGTGCCGCTGCTGGGTCAGCAGCGCCCCCAGCGCCACTCCCGGCGGAGCCGCCACCCAGCGTCCCGTACGCGCCGAGGACTGCGCGGCGAGGCCCTGTTGCTCCAGCCTGCGCAGCGCGCGTTCCGTGTCCGGCTCCGGCAGGGCCAGCCGGTGCGCGAGATCGGTGACCTCTGCGGCTCCGAGCGCGACGAGCGCGCGGTAGGCCGACTCCTGTCTCTCGTCGAGACCTATCGCTCCCAGCACCAGACCCCACCCCTCCCCGGACGTGCACTTCTTCGGCCGTGATGGCGGAAACCGGCCACGGCGTATTCCCGCCTCGCACATCATCCCTGCTCCGGCCGCCGCTCTGCCAATGTGGCGCCACCGCAGCACCAACAACCCCCGGAAACGGCGCATTTCGCGCACAGCTCGTGGCCGGCGCATACGCCCTGCGCCGACCACGAAACGGTCCGCCGGACGTCCTTCCCGTGGGGGGTTGGGACGCCCGGCGGACCACCCGTCGGACGCCTATTTTCCGGATGCCCCGTTTTCGTACCGCCCTTGCGGTGGACAATAAGGGCATGAGTCAGCAGGGGGAGAGGCCGGCCACCGAGGACGACTGGTGGAACCGGCTGTACGACGCGTCCGCCCCGGACACCGGGCCCGCGTCGAGAGCGGGCGACACGCTTGACGACCGATTCGACTCGGCGGCGGATGCGGTGGCTGCGGACGACGCACCCGAGCCGCGAGAACCGGGCCCGGAGCGGTACCCGGAACCGCGTCCGGCGCCGGACCGGGTGCGCCCGCGCGCCTGGTGGGAGACGCACCCCGCGGACGTCTCCGCTCCCGCTCCGCCCGCCGCGGCGCCGAGCACCCCGGACCGGCCCGCCGCGCCCCCGAGGCAACGCGCGTCGTGGGAGCCGCCGCGCACTGAGCCCTCGCGCACCGAGCCCCTGCACCTCCCGCCCGCCCAAGTCCCGCTCCCTCCCCAGGAGTCGGCCGGCTCTCCGGCCACGCCGCCGCCCACGCCTCCCGCCCGTCCCCAGGCCGGCCACATCGGCGACGGCCCGCCCACCTACGACGCCGAGCCCACCGCCCTGCCCCCGGCCCAGCCCCAGGACCTGGACGAACTCGTCGCCGACACCGTGCTCGACGGCGCCCGCTACGGCACGTACACCCTGCGCGCCGTCTCCAGCCGGGGCGACTCCGCGCGCTACCGCGGCGAGCCGCGCCGCGACGCCCTGCTCACCGCCCGCTTCGGCACCGGCGATGCCGCGCTCGTCCTGGTCGCCGTCGCCAGCGGCGCCCGCGCCGCCGAGGGCGCCCATCTCGCCGCCGCCGACGCCTGCCGCTGGATCGGCGAAGCCGTCGGCCGCAGCCACGCCCGGCTCTCCGAGGACATCAGGGCAGGCCGCCGCGGCGACCTCAAATCCGGGCTCCACCGGCTCACCGACCGCACCTTCGGCAAACTGCGCGCGGGCGCCGCCGAGCTCGGTGTCCAGCCGGAGGAGTACACCGCCCATCTGCGCTGTCTGCTGCTCTCCGCCGATCCCGAGTGCCGCACCCGGGTGTTCTTCGGCGTCGGCGGGGGCGGTCTGTTCCGTCTGCGTGACGGCGCCTGGCAGGACATCGAGCCCTCGGTCCCCGAGCGCGCGGCAGTCACCGGCGACCCCGTCGTCGGATTCGGGTCACCGCCCGCCGAGACCCCCGAGGGCGACCGGCTCACCATGGACCTGGGGATCGCGACGCCGCCCTCGCCGTACATCGAGGCACCGCCCCCGCCACCGGCCGAACCCTTCCGCTTCCGTGCCTCCGTGGCCCGTCCGGGCGACACCCTGCTGCTGTGCAGCACGGGCCTGGCCGAGCCGCTGCGCTGCGAGCCCGCCCTCGCCGAGGAGCTGGCCGTGCGCTGGACCCCCGCCGAGCCGCCCGGTCTTGCGGCGTTCCTCGCCGACACCCAGCTGAGGGTGAAGGGGTACGCCGACGACCGTACGGCTGTCGCCATCTGGGAGGCGTAACCGCTCCCTCCATGGGTTGATGGACGTTCAGGCCCATTGAGCGGAGAAGGGTACGCATTCCATGGCCAAGCAGAATGTGGCGGAGCAGTTCGTCGACATCCTCGCCCGGGCCGGAGTTCAGCGGATGTACGGCGTTGTCGGCGACAGCCTCAACCCCGTCGTCGACGCCATCCGGCGCAACTCCGCCATCGACTGGATCCAGGTCAGGCACGAGGAGACCGCCGCCTTCGCGGCCGGTGCCGAGGCCCAGATCACCGGGAAGCTCGCGGCCTGCGCGGGATCCTGCGGCCCCGGCAATCTGCACCTCATCAACGGGCTGTACGACGCCCACCGCTCCATGGCCCCCGTGCTGGCCCTCGCTTCGCACATCCCCTCCAGCGAGATCGGCCTCGGCTACTTCCAGGAGACACATCCCGACCAGCTGTTCCGCGAGTGCAGTCACTACAACGAGATGATCTCCAACCCGCGGCAGATGCCCCGGCTGCTCCAGACGGCGATCCAGCACGCGATCGGCCGCGGCGGCGTCAGTGTCGTATCCCTGCCCGGTGACATCGCCTCACAGGCGGCACCCGAGAAGTCCGTCGAGCATGCGCTGGTCACCTCCCGCCCCACCGTGCGGCCCGGGGACTCGGAGATCGACAAGCTGGTCCGCATGATCGACGAGGCGGACCGGGTCACGCTCTTCTGCGGCAGCGGCACGGCGGGCGCGCACGCCGAGGTGATGGAGTTCGCCGAGCGCGTCAAGTCGCCGGTGGGGCACGCGCTGCGTGGCAAGGAGTGGATTCAGTACGAGAACAGGTTCGACGTGGGCATGAGCGGTCTGCTCGGCTACGGAGCGGCGTACGAGGCCACCCACGAGTGCGACCTGCTGATTCTGCTGGGCACGGACTTCCCGTACAACGCCTTCCTCCCCGACGACGTCAAGATCGCCCAGGTCGACGTCAGGCCCGAGCATCTCGGCCGCCGCTCAAAGCTGGATCTGGCCGTCTGGGGCGACGTACGCGAGACGCTGCGCTGCCTCACACCGCGCGTGCGCGCCAAGACGGACCGCAGGTTCCTCGACAAGATGCTGAAGAAGCACGCCGACGCCCTTGAGGGCGTCATCAGGGCCTACACCCGCAAGGTGGACAAGCACGTCCCGATCCATCCCGAGTACGTCGCCTCCGTACTGGACGAACTCGCCGACGACGACGCCGTGTTCACCGTGGACACCGGCATGTGCAATGTGTGGGCCGCGCGCTATCTCTCACCCAACGGCCGCCGCCGGATCATCGGTTCCTTCAGCCACGGCTCGATGGCCAACGCCCTCCCGCAGGCGATCGGCGCTCAGTTCACCGACCGCGGCCGCCAGGTCGTCTCGATGTCGGGCGACGGCGGATTCACCATGCTGATGGGCGACTTCCTCACCCTCGTCCAGTACGACCTGCCGGTGAAGATCGTGCTCTTCAACAACTCCTCGCTGGGCATGGTCGAGCTGGAGATGCTGGTCGCGGGACTTCCCGCGTACGGGACCGCCAACCGCAATCCCGACTTCGCGGCGATCGCGCGGGCGGCCGGTGCGTACGGCGTCCGGGTCGAGAAGCCCAGGCAGCTGGCGGGCGCACTCAAGGACGCCTTCCGGCACAAGGGCCCGGCCCTGGTGGATGTGGTCACCGACCCGAACGCGCTGTCCATCCCGCCGAAGATCAGCGCCGACATGGTCACGGGTTTCGCGCTCTCCGCCAGCAAGATCGTGCTGGACGGCGGCGTGGGCCGGATGGTGCAGCTGGCTCGCTCCAACCTCCGAAACGTACCGAGGCCCTGAGCCCGGCCCGGCGTGTGGTTGATGAATCGACATGAGTGGTGCTCTCCGCGCGGGGAATGCATGTCCGTGAGCGTGTGCGACAAAGGGAGTCATTCCGGAGAAGGGGCTGTTCCGACGTGCGGGTGGGGATGATGACGGGGCGTCAGGGAGAGGCCGGGCAGGCGGCGAGCGGGTGCGGCCGGGAATCCGGGGCAGAGCGAGAAGGGCGCGGTCTGCTGCATCGCAGGCTGGGCTGTGCGGATCTCACTGCCGTGCCCGAAGTGCGACGTGCTTTACGGGAGTTGTTACGGCACTGGAGGGGGCAGGACACGAAGGACGTGGCGGAGCTGCTGGCCAGCGAGCTGGTGACCAACGCGCTCGTCCACACCGATCACGGCGCGGTCGTCACGGCGACCGTCGCGGCCTCCACCCTCCGCGTGGAGGTACGGGACTTCATGGCCGGACTGCCGGTTCCCCGTGCACCGGCGGCGCACCTGGACACCCACGGCCGCGGGCTTGTGCTGGTGCAGAGCCTGGCCGACGCGTGGGGCGTCCATACGCACGGCGTGGGCAAGGTGGTCTGGTTCGAGCTGCACGGAAGGCCGGTCTGACCCTCGCAGACCGGCCTTCGTGTGGGTTGCGCTGCGCTTAGGTCCTGTCCGGCCGATCTTGCCGGGCTCGCGTGCCCTGGCACGGCACCTCGCTGCGTTGTCGTCAGTCGCCTACGCTCCGCGTGGGCTCTCCCCCTGCCTTCGGCGGGGGGACCCCCATCCTCCGGCCTGCGAGGCACCACGCCAGACCCCGCTCCCTGATCCGGCCTGATCGACCGGACAGGACCTAGCCGAACTGCCGCTCGAGATCCGTGAGCTTCCGCTCCAGGGAGTCGAGACGCGGCAGCGCCTGGGTGTCGTCCTCAGCGGTGAGGTCGATCGTCCGCGGCTCAGCGCCGTTGGCCGGTTTCACGGCCTGCAGGGAGGGCCGGGAACGATATGGCAGCTGTCCCGGCTCGGATATGGCAGGCTCCGCGACGGACCCGACGCCGCCCGAGGCGGTCTGTGCCGAACCGGTTGCGGAGCCCAGGGCGGGAAGCTCCGAGCGCAGTTCGGACAGGCGGTGGCGGCCGCGCCCCCAGGCTCGGTGCTGCCGGTTGAGTGCCCTTATCTGCGCCCGTTCCATCTTCTCCCGGTCCCGCCTCCGCAGGCGGTTCTGCTCCTTCAGCTGCCGGTCCTCGCGGACCTCCTCCACCGCCTCGTCCAGGGTGCGTACGCCCTCCAGAAGCATCAGCGACCAGGCGCCGAAGGTCTCCCGGGGAGCGCGCAGCCAGCGCACGACGCGGATCTGCGGCAGCGGGCGGGGCACCAGGCCCTGCTCGCGCAGCGCCGCCCGGCGGGTCTGCTTGAGCGCCCGGTCGAACAGGACGGCTGCCGAGAGCGACATCCCGGAGAAGAACTGAGGGGCCCCGTCGTGGCCGAACCCCCTTGGTGCGTGTACCCAGTTGAACCAGGCGGCCGCGCCCGCGAACAGCCACACCAGCAGCCGCGAGCCGAGCGCCGCGTCACCGTGGCTGGCCTCGCGCACGGCCAGCACCGAGCAGAACATGGCGGCGCCGTCGAGGCCGAAGGGGACGAGATACTCCCAGCCCCCGGTGAGGTTGAGATTCTGCTGGCCGAAGCCGACCAGGCCGTGGAAGGAGAGCGCGGCGGCGACGGCGGCACAGCAGAACAGGAGCACATAGGAGGCCGTGCCGTAGATCGCCTCCTTGCGCCGTCGGCGCTCCTCGCTGCGTTCCCAGGAGTCGTCAGAGGCCTTGTCACTGGCGCGCTTGCCGCGTGTGAACACCGTCACCGCGCCCAGGCACCCCAGGAGCATCACGCCGCCAGGAAGCAGCCACAGTGATATGTCGGTCAGTCTCATGGGCGGTGTCCCTTGCATCGCGGTAGAGCGTTTCGGCCGCCATAGTGGCCGAAGTCCCAGCGCCCCCAAGGGGTTTCGGGGCAAGAGAACGCCAATGGGGCACCAGGGCATACAGATAGGTGCGTTTCGCTCGAACTGCCGTATGAACAAGGGGAGTTGGTTCGATTTACGTCACCCGGTCGGATGGCGTGTCAACCGGCATACGGGGGATCAGACGCTCGGCCGCAGCCGTTCCACGCGGTCCGCGTCACATGTGCGCGGACAGGTGACGCACGTGTCCTCGGGCCGCAGGGTGTAGAAGAGGCAACAGCCGGCCCGGTCTCGGGTCGGCAGCAGCTCGCCGGCCGGGCCGGTGAGCTCGCGGAAGCCGGCGGTCCCGACGTAGGGCTTGGTGGTGCCCGGCAGCAGCTGCCCCAGCTCCGCCACCGCGCGCTGCTCCTCGCCGAGCAGATTCCCGACGTACCACAGGCTCTCGACGATCTCGTCGGTCGCCATGCCCCACAGCGCGCGCCTGCCGCGTCGCATCCGTGGGGCGAAGCCGTCCAGTACGGGCCCGATGTGCTCGGCGACGGCGTCACGCACCGCGGCGCACAGGGCCTCCTCGTCAGGGACCACGCGGGCGCCGGGCAGCTGCGCGGCCCGGTCGCCCGGCAGGCAGGTGAATTCCCTCACGCGGACCGTCATGCGGCCGAGCGTCCGCTGGAAGGCGACGTCCTCGACGGGCAGGCGCGGCACGCGGCGGTGGAGAAACCAGGGGACCGTGATCAGCAGACAGGCGGGCCAGGCGTAGCGGTGCAGGCCGAAGCCGGCGATGACGTCGGGGCGGGCCTGCTGTCCGTAGTCCCGCAGGACCTGCGCGTCGTCCCAGGCGAGAAAGGCGTCGAGGGCGGGCCCACCCGCAGCGAGCTCCGCGGCGCCCACCCAGCCGCCGCCCACGGGGGCCTGCTCGCCCTCCGAGAGCTCCCGTATCCGCAGCCCGGAGAAGACCTCGGCCAGGCGGGTGTAGGCGTCCTGGACGGGCGAGGCAAGGGCGGGCAGCAGGGCGGGACGGGTCATGCCGGGACCACCGAATCGCGATCGTTAGGAGGTTAGCCTTACCTTACCCGACGCGATCGATGTTTGAACTGTCGTCTTGTCCGCCTATGGTGCACAAGGGCCCATGCGTACGCGAGCCGGGCCAGACCGCCGTCCGGAGGAGGACCCGAGTGGAGCAGGCCCGAGCGCGCGGCGCCGCGGCGCCGCAGCTTTTCGCGTCCCCGCACGTCCCCGAACAGGCAGGTCCGGCGGACTCCCGGCCCGCCCGTCCCCTTATCCCGGAACAGGCCCGCGTTGTCCCGGAACGGGCCCGCGGCGAACACACCCACAGCGAGCCCCCCGCGCCGGGCACAGCCCCCCGCACGGTTCAGCGCCACTCGGTCCGCGGCCAGATCCTCGAAGCCCTGCGCACAGCCCTCGTCGACGGCGAGCTTGCCCCCGGCGAGGTCTACTCCGCCCCTGTCCTCGGCGAACGCTTCGGCGTCTCGGCCACACCCGTACGCGAGGCGATGCAGCAGCTCGCCATCGAGGGCGCGGTCGAGGTCGTCCCCAACCGCGGCTTCCGCGTCACCGTCCGCAGCGCCCGCGAACTGGCCGAACTCGCCGAGGTCCGCGCCCTGATCGAAATCCCGGTCATGCTCCGCCTGGCCCGCACGATCCCGGCCGCCCGCTGGTCGGCGCTGCGCCCCCTGGCCGACGCGACGGCAGCGGCGGCGGCAACGGGCGACCGCGCCGCCTACGCGGAAACGGACCGCGCCTTCCACCGGGCGCTACTCGCCCTGTCGGGCAACCAGCAACTCGTGGCGGTCGCGGACGACCTCCACCGCCGTTCCCAATGGCCACTGACGAGCGCCCCGGTCACCCGTCGCGCGGACCTGGTGGCGGACGCGGCGGAGCACATGGCACTGCTGGAGGCACTGGTGGCAGAAGACCTGACGGTGGTGCAGTCGCTGGTGAGGGAGCACCTCACGGGCGCGGAGGGCTGACGCCCCATCCGGTCGCGGCATCCCCTGCCCACCCGCCGATGACCCTTGGCCATGGCTGCACTAATCTGTGGCGCCATTGTCGAAGTCCGTACGAACGGGGGGTCGTTGATGACCGCGGAGCTACCGGAGTCGTCCATACCCGACGAGGCATGGGAGGAGTTCCAGCGCGAGAGCGAAGGACCCGCACGGCTCGCCGCGCCGAAGGAGCCGTCCGCGCGGGCGCGGATGGTGGCCGAGCGGTTGCGGCGCGAGGACGAGGAGGCCGCCCGGCAGCAGGGCAGGGTGCGCCGGCTGGGGAAGCGGGGCAGGAGTCGGGTGCGGGCCGAGCCCGAGGCGTGGCGGGCGTGGCCCGATCGGCAGCGGCAGGCGCGGCGGCGCCGTGGGTGGGGAGTTCTCTGGGTCGTCGTGGCCGTCGTCCTCGTACTGCTGGTCATGAATCCGGTCAGGGCCCTTGCCTGGCTGGTGTGAGCCGGATGGTCAGGACGGTGACTCCAGGCCCGTCAGCAGTGAGGCGATGTCCAGGCCGGTCATGAGGTACTGCTCGAAGGCGACGTTGTGCAGGGCCCACGGCGAACGCCTGCGCCGGACCAGGTCGATCGCTCCCGCGCCGTCGTGGCCCAGTTCGATCAGGGTCTGGGCCACCACCAGGCCCGAGCGGTTGTAGCCGGAGTAGCAGCGTACGAGCGCGGTGCGGCCTGAGCGTACGGCGTCGGCGGTGATGAGCGCCAGGCGGAGGACCTCGTCGATCTGCTCCGAGGTCAGCCAGTCGTCCGGGATCGGGACGACATGGTGCTCGATGCCGTCGGGCGGACCGTGGCCCTGGCGGGTGAACAGGCTGATCACCAGGTCGAATTCACGGTCGATGACGGCGTCCAGATGGCGGCCGTCCGCATCGGCCCAGACATGGCCGCCCATCCACAGGCCGGTTGTGATCTCGTCCCAGGGCGACTGGGGTTCCGGGACGGGGCCGTCCGCCCGGCGGGTCCTCACCGGTGGCTCCTCGCGCCCGTCATGCCGCCGGTCATGCCGCGGGCTCGGGCTGCGGAGGCGAGGACTGGACGGGAGGGGACTGGACCGGGGAGGACTGGACCGGCACCGCCGGGGCCAGTTGGGCGCCGAGCCACATCGGTACGCCGCCCAGGAGACGGAACAGCCGTCCCGCCTCCGCCCGTAGCCGGCTCGCCTCCGGCTCCGGCTCGCAGTCGGCGAGCGCGGCCAGCGCCGGGGCCGTGCCGATCAGAAAGCCGAGCTCCTCGCGGATCCGCAGCGACTCGGCGAAGCCGTGCCGTGCCTCCGCCAACTCCCCTTCGCGCAGGGCGAGTCCGGCCTGATGGCGCCAGGTGAACGAGAGCAGCAGCGTGTCCCCGTGCGCGGCCGCTCCGGCGTGCGCCCGCTGATAGGCGGCGCGGGCCGCCTGCGGGGAGTCGGCGATGTGCTCGGCGACAAGGCCGCGGCGGAAGTCCAGCAGCGGTCGTCCCGGCGAGGTGGGGGCGAGCAGCGCCGCGGCCCGGCCGAGTGCCGCGCGGGCCTCGTCGGCGCGGTCGCGTACGCCGATACGGGTCGCCGCGTACGCCAGCCGCCCGCGCTCGCACGCCGCGCCGCCGCGCTCCTCGTCGTCCCCGGCCACCGCCTCCGCCGTACGCAGCGCGTCCTCCGCGTCGGCCCAGCCCTCGCCGGTGAACAGGCAGCGCTCGACGAGCAGTCCGGCCCGTTCGAGCGCCGCGGCCGGATCGGCCGCATGGGCGGTGAGCAGAGCCGCTGCGTCGGTCCAACAGCCGCGCGAGCGCAGCCGCCATACCGCGGTCTGGAGTGGATCGTCACCTGCAGTGGTTCCGGAACCAGACATGGCGGTATGCGCCACTTGCCCTCCCCGAGCACGCCATTGAGCTGTTGAGTCTGCCCGCATCTCAGCATGGATAGGCATGCCTGGCCAAGGGGTCAGGTGAATGAATTCACAATCGCGTGGTGAGAGAGGGGTGGAGCGTCAACTCAATGACTTGCGCCGTCCCTCGTGTGGGTGACGGTGGTGAGCCGGGCGGGGTGAGTTTCCGGCCCCTGGCTCGGCGGAATGCGAGTCAGCTCATCCGCAGCGCCAGGAAGAAGTCCAGCTTGTCCTCCAGGCGCGACAGATCACGGCTCGTCAGTTGCTCGATCCTGCCCACCCTGTACCGCAGGGTGTTCACATGCAGATGCAGCCGCGTCGCACACCGCGTCCAGGACCCGTCGCAGTCCAGGAACGCCTCCAGCGTCGGGATCAGCTCCGCCCGGTGCCGCCGGTCGTAATCGCGCAACGGGTCCAGCAGCCGGGCCGTGAAGGCGCGGCGCACGTCGTCCGGGACGAACGGCAGCAGCAGGACGTGCGAGGCCAGCTCGTGGTGGCCGGCGGCGCAGACCCGGCCGGGGCGGGCCGCGGCCACCCGGCGGGCGTGCCGGGCCTCCTCCAGCGCGCCGCGCAGGCCCTCCGCCGAGCTGACGGCCGCGCTGACGCCCAGCGTGAGCCGTCCGTCGCCGTCGAGACCGGCCGAGAGCGGGTCGCGTACGGAGCCGAGCAGCGCGTCCGCGTGCAGTCCGGCCTCCGTGGACTCGACGTCGGGGCCCTCCGGGTCGACGGGGAGGGCGGGCAGCGGGACCAGCGCGATCGCCTCGTCCCCGGTGTGGGCGACCGCGATCCGGTCGCCGGAGTCGGCGCCCTCGGCCGTCGGGTCGACCAGGATCTCCTCCAGCAGGGACTGGGCGACGGGACCGGCCTCGATCGCGGCCCCCGCCGCCTCGTCCTGCTCCCACTCCACCCGGGCCACCACGACCTGCCAGTGCGGCGCGGTCCCGAGGCCGGGCAGCAGTACGGGGGCGGCCACCCGCAGCCTGGCCGCGATCTCGGCGGGCGCGGCACTCGTCTGGACCAGTTCGAGGACTTCCTGGGCGAGCCGGCGCCGTACCGTACGGGCCGCCTCGCGCCGGTCCCGCTCGACGGCGATCAGCTGGGTCACGCCCTGCAGCAGATCCAGCCGGGCGGCCGGCCAGTCGCCCGCGTCGGCCTCGACCGCCAGCAGCCAGTCCGACAGGACGCTCTCGCGTACGTCGCGGGACGCGGGGGCGGCTCCGCGTCCGGTGTTGCGGATCGGGAAGAGGGAGTACGTCGCTCCTCCGACGGTCGCGCGGTGCGGGCCGCGGCGGCCGGTACGGGTCGCGGCCAGATGCTCGCCCGCGAGCGTGGCGCTCACCGGGCCGGGCAGCGGGTCGCCCGCGCCCGCGATCTGGCGGCCGGTGGGGGAGAGCACCCAGGCGCGAAGGTCCAGGTCGGAGCCGAGGAGGTCCAGGACCACGTCGGGGCCGCCGCCCGCGGGACCCGAGGTCATCAGCCTTCTGTGCCTGTCGACGACTGCCGCGAGGTCACCGGCGCGCTCGCCGGAGACCTGGCGCACGACATACTCTGTGATCGTCGCGAATGCAACAGATTCATTAACTGCAAAGAGTGGCAGCCGATGGCGAGAACACGCCTTCACGAGATCACCGGGAATGTTCCCCAGTTCGGCCTCGCCGGCCGCCAGACCGGCCACCCCGGCGCCCGCCAGGATCCGGACGAACGGCTCCGAGTCCTCGGCCGAATGCCGCCAGGCGAGCCCCGTAAGCACCAGTTCGCCGCCGGAGAGATAGCGGCTCGGGTCCCGCAGGTCGGTCGTCATCACGCCACGTACGCCGCGGTCGAGTTCGTCCTCACCGCCGAGCAGCCGCAGTCCCAGCGCTTCGGTCTCCAGAAGTGCGCGCAGCCGCATCTCGTCGCCGCCGATCTGTCTCGTTGTTGCCGGTGGCCCCTGGCCACGGTTTTCATGGGAAAACAGTGAGGTTGCTGAGCCTCGCCTTTCGTTCGAATCTACAAGACGAGACAGGCGACCAGCCAACTCCTTCATGGTTTCGGTGACTGCACCGGGCGGGGCACGCCTTGTGTACTGGGGCCACACAGCGTTAACGGCACATGAATAACCAGTCGAGGGCCGGCCGTCCCGGGCCCGTTGCGACGAACGACCCCGATTAAGAAGAAGAGAGCCACTCATGGACTTCCTTCGCCCCGCCAGCTGGGAGGAGGCGCTCGCCGCCAAGGCCGAGCACCCCACCGCTGTCCCCATCGCGGGTGGCACCGATGTGATGGTCGAGATCAACTTCGACCACCGCCGGCCCGAGTACCTCATGGACCTGAACCGCATCGGCGAACTGCGCGAATGGGAGATCGGCGAGGACACCGTCCGCCTGGGCGCCTCCGTGCCGTACACCGGGATCATGGACGACCTCCGGGCCGAGCTGCCCGGTCTGGCACTGGCGTCGCACACCGTGGCCTCCCCGCAGATCCGCAACCGCGGCGGCGTCGGCGGCAACCTCGGCACCGCGTCCCCGGCCGGCGACGCCCACCCGGCGCTGCTCGCAGCGGGCGCCGAGGTCGAGGCCGAGTCGGTGCGCGGCAGCCGCCTGATCCCGATCGACGAGTTCTACACCGGCGTGAAGCGCAACGCACTGGCCCCGGACGAGCTCATCCGCGCCGTGCACATCAAGAAGGCCGACGGCCCGCAGCAGTTCTCCAAGGTCGGCACCCGCAACGCGATGGTCATCGCCGTCTGCGCCTTCGGCCTGGCCCTGCACCCCGAGACCCGTACGGTGCGCACCGGCATCGGCTCCGCCGCCCCGACCCCGGTACGGGCGAAGGCGGCCGAGGAGTTCTTGAACGCCGCGCTCGAAGACGGCGGCTTCTGGGACAGCAAGAAGATCATCACCCCGTCGATCGCCAAGCAGTTCGCGGAGCTCGCTTCCGCCGGCTGCAGCCCCATCGACGATGTGCGCGGCACCGCCAGCTACCGCCGCCACGCGGTCGGCATCATGGCCCGCCGCACGCTCGGCTGGACGTGGGAGTCCTACCGCGGCAATGGCCGCAGCATTGAGGGAGTCGCATAATGCGCGTGAACTTCACGGTCAACGGTCGTCAGCAGGAAGCCGACGACGTGTGGGAGGGCGAGAGCCTTCTCTACGTACTGCGCGAGCGCATGGGCCTGCCGGGCTCCAAGAACGCCTGCGAGCAGGGCGAGTGCGGCTCCTGCACGGTCCGCCTGGACGGCGTGCCGGTCTGTTCCTGTCTCGTCGCCGCGGGTCAGGTCGAGGGCCGCGAGGTCGTCACCGTAGAGGGCCTGGCGGACTACGCCAAGCAGCGCGCCGAGCACGGCGGCTGCGCCACCGGCGCCTGCGGTACCTCGCTGGACGCCGCCAAGGGCTGGGAGGCGCGCCCGTCCAACGGCGGGCTCCGCCCGCGGGCCTCCGACGGTCAGGCCGGCGAGCAGGGCGAACTCTCCCCGATCCAGCAGGCGTTCATCGACGCCGGCGCCGTGCAGTGCGGTTTCTGCACCCCCGGTCTGCTGGTCGCCGCCGACGAGCTGCTCGAGCGCAATGCCGAGCCGTCCGACGCGGACATCCGCGAGGCGCTCTCCGGCAACCTCTGCCGCTGCACCGGTTACGAGAAGATCCTCGACGCGGTCCGCCTCGCGGCCGCCCGCCAGGAAGAGGCGGTCTGACAGCCATGGCCACCACCGGAACCCCCACGAACCTCACCCAGGGCTCGCAGACCAAGGGCGGCATCGGCGAGTCGACGCTGCGGCCCGACGGCACCCTCAAGGTCACCGGCGAGTTCGCGTACTCCTCGGACATGTGGCACGAGGACATGCTCTGGGGCCACACGCTCCGCAGCACCGTCGCGCACGCCGAGATCAAGTCGATCGACATCGGCGAGGCCGTCGCGATGCCCGGCGTCTACGCCGTGCTGACCTATGACGACCTGCCCACCGCGGTGAAGAACTATGGCCTGGAGATCCAGGACACCCCGGTTCTCGCCCACGGCAAGGTCCGTCACCACGGCGAGCCGGTGGCCCTGGTCGCCGCCGACCACCCGGAGACCGCGCGCCGCGCCGCCGCCAAGATCAAGATCGAGTACGCCGAGCTGCCGCTCATCACGGACGAGGCGTCCGCGACCGCGCCCGGCGCGATCCTGGTCCACGAGGGCCGCGACGACCACCACATCGGCCATGTCCCGCACCCGAACATCGTGCACCGCCAGCCCATCGTCCGCGGCAACGCCGACGAGGCCGCGAAGCGCGCCGACGTGATCGTCAAGGGCGAGTACACCTTCGGCATGCAGGACCAGGCCTTCCTCGGCCCCGAGTCCGGCCTCGCCGTGCCGTCCGAGGACGGCGGCGTCGAGCTGTACGTCGCCACCCAGTGGCTGCACTCCGACCTCCGCCAGATCGCCCCCGTCCTCGGCCTGCCCGAGGACAAGGTGCGGATGACGCTCTCCGGCGTCGGCGGCGCGTTCGGCGGCCGCGAGGACCTGTCGATGCAGATCCACGCCTGCCTGCTCGCCCTGCGTACCGGCAAGCCCGTCAAGATCGTCTACAACCGGTTCGAGTCCTTCTTCGGACACGTGCACCGGCACCCGGCGAAGCTCCACTACGAGCACGGCGCCACCAAGGACGGCAAGCTCACGCACATGAAGTGCAGGATCGTCCTCGACGGCGGCGCGTACGCGTCGGCCTCCCCTGCGGTCGTCGGCAACGCCGCTTCCCTGAGCGTCGGCCCGTACGTCGTCGACGACGTCGACATCGAGGCGCTCGCGCTCTACTCCAACAACCCGCCCTGCGGCGCCATGCGCGGCTTCGGCGCGGTCCAGGCGTGCTTCGCGTACGAGGCGCAGATGGACAAGCTGGCGGCGAAGCTGGGCATGGACCCGGTCGAGTTCCGGCAGCTCAACGCCATGGAGCAGGGCACGATCATGCCGACCGGCCAGCCGGTCGACTCCCCGGCCCCGGTCGCCGAGTTGCTGCGCCGTGTCAAGGCCATGCCGCTGCCGCCCGAGCAGCAGTGGCTCGCCGCCGGCGAGGAGGCGGACGTACGCGCCCTGCCGGGCGGTCTGTCCAACACCACGCACGGCGAGGGCGTCGTCCGCGGCATCGGCTACGCGGTCGGCATCAAGAACGTCGGTTTCTCCGAGGGCTTCGACGACTACTCAACGGCGCGCGTGCGCATGGAGGTTGTGGGCGGCGAGCCGGTCGCGACCGTGCACACCGCGATGGCGGAGGTCGGCCAGGGCGGTGTCACCGTCCACGCGCAGATCGCCCGCACCGAGCTCGGCGTCACGCAGGTGACGATCCACCCGGCCGACACCCAGGTCGGCTCCGCCGGTTCGACGTCGGCATCCCGCCAGACGTACGTGACGGGCGGCGCGGTGAAGCACACCTGCGAGAACGTCCGCGAGAAGGTCCTGGAGATCGGCCGCCGCAAGTTCGGCTCGTACCACCCCGCGTGGGCCACCGCCGAGCTGCTGCTCGAAGGCGGCAAGGTCGTCACCGACGGCGGCGAGGTCCTCGCCGACCTGGTGGACGTCCTCGAGGACGAGGCGGTCGACCTGGAGCTCGAGTGGCGTCACCGCCCCACCGAGGCCTTCGACCTCGTCACCGGCCAGGGCCACGGCCACGTCCAGTACTCCTTCGCCGCGCACCGCGCCGTGGTGGAGGTGGACACCGAGCTCGGCCTGGTCAAGGTCATCGAACTGGCCTGCGCCCAGGACGTCGGCAAGGCACTCAACCCGCTGTCCGTCGTCGGCCAGATCCAGGGTGGCACCACCCAGGGCCTGGGCGTGGCGGTCATGGAGGAGATCATCGTCGACCCGAAGACCGCGAAGGTGCGCAACCCCTCCTTCACGGACTATCTGATCCCCACCATCCTCGACACGCCGACCATCCCCGTCGACGTACTCGAACTGGCCGACGACCACGCGCCCTACGGGCTGCGCGGCATCGGCGAGGCCCCGACCCTCTCGTCAACTCCGGCCGTCCTCGCGGCGATCCGGAACGCGACGGGTCTGGAGCTGAACAGGACACCGGTCCGCCCCGAGCACCTCACCGGTACCTGATACCTGAACTCTCCGGGCGGTGCGCCGCGACTTCGAGAACGTCACAATTCCCGGCCCGTCGCGCTGCCCGGAGAACCCCAGTACCGCACCGCTCGCGGTCTCTGGAAAACCCCGCAGTAAACCAGCGGTAACCCAGCAGTGATGCAGCACCAACCAAGTTCGCCTCGGGCCGTCCCCCGGGTCGTGCAGCCCACGCACCATCCCAAATCCCGCAATCTCGAGTCCCCATGCGGGTGCCCCTGTGAACCTTGGGAGTAGGCACCATGACCCAGCAGTCCCTTGAGACCAGGACCACGGCGGAGGACGCCGGCGCGGGAACGCGCCAGCCCGCCGGGCGGTCTTGGCTCGACCGGTACTTCCACATAACCCAGCGCGGTTCGACCGTCGGTCGGGAGGTGCGTGGCGGCATCACCACCTTCATGGCGATGGCGTACATCATCCTTCTCAACCCGGTGATTCTGTCGGTTCCCGATGCGGCCGGTCACAAGCTCGACGGTGATCAGCTGACCACCGCGACCGTATTCGCCGCCGCCGCAACCACCATCGTGATGGGCTTCATCGGCAATGTGCCGCTCGCCCTCGCCGCGGGACTCAGCGTCTCCGCCGTCATGGCATTCCAGGTCGCTCCGGAGATGACCTGGGAAAACGCGATGGGCATGTGCGTCATCTACGGTCTCGTGATCGTCCTGCTCGTTGTCACCGGTCTGCGCGAGCTGATCATGAACGCCATCCCACTGGCGCTCAAGCACGCCATCACCATGGGCATCGGCCTCTTCGTCTGCCTCATCGGCCTGGTCCAGGCGGGCTTCGTCACCTCCATGCCCGGCCCCGGCGGCCTCTCCGGCGCGAAGCCGATCCAGCTCGGTACGAGTGACATGCTCACCGGCTGGCCGGTGCTCTGTTTCTCCGTCACCGTCCTGCTGATCTTCCTGCTCCAGGTCCGCAAGGTCCCCGGCGCGATCCTGATCGGCATCGTCGGCGGCACCGTCTTCGCGGCGCTGGTCCACCAGTTCGCCGGCCTCGACAAGAAGGCCTGGGGAGGACTGAACGCGCCCGAGATCACCGGCTCCATCGTCAGCACCCCTGACTTCGGCCTCTTCGGCAGTGTCTCCTTCAGCGGAATCGGCAGCGTCGGTGGCATCACCGTCGGCGTCATCGTCTTCACCCTGGTGCTGGCCGGCTTCTTCGACGCCATGGGCACCATCATCGGCATCGGCCAGCAGGCCAACCTCGCCGACGACAAGGGCAAGATGCCCGGTCTCAACAAGGCGCTCGCCATCGACGGTGCGGGTGGCGCGCTGGGCGGTCTCGCCGGTGCCTCCGGCCAGACGGTGTTCGTCGAGTCCACCGCGGGCGTCGGCGACGGTGCGCGCACCGGCCTCGCCAGTGTCATCACCGGTCTCGCCTTCACGCTCTGCCTGTTCTTCACCCCGCTGGCCCAGGTCATCCCCACCCAGGTGGCCGCCGCCGCGCTCGTCGTCATCGGCGCGATGATGCTGACGAACGCCAAGCACATCGACTGGAACGACCAGGCGACCTCGATCCCGGTCTTCCTCACGACCGTGCTGATGCCCTTCACGTACTCGATCACCGCGGGCATCGCGGCGGGCGTCATCGCCCACGTCCTGATCAAGACCGTCCAGGGCCGGGCCCGCGACATCGGCTGGCTGATGTGGGTGCTGTCCGCCGTCTTCCTGGCGTACTTCGCCCTTCACCCGATCGAGGGCTGGCTGGGAGTCAACTAGGGCCTGTCGTTTGGATCAGGCCGGATCAGTGAGCGGGGTCTGGTGCGTGGGATCGCAAGGCGGAGAAAGGAGCCGACGCGGAGCGTCGGCGACTGACGACAACGCAGCGAGCGTGCGTGCCAGGGCACGCGAACCCGGCAAGATCCGAACGACAGGCCCTAGCTCCCCTCCGCCCTCACACACACCCCTGAGGAGACCGACATGCTGGACATCGCCGACGAGCTGAACCGGTGGGTCGAGCAGGGACGCGAGTTCGCCGTCGCCACCGTGGTGGCCGTCGGCGGCAGCGCCCCCCGGCAGCCCGGCGCGGCACTCGCCGTGGACAGCGACGGCACCGCGATCGGGTCGGTCTCCGGAGGGTGTGTCGAAGGCGCGGTGTACGAGTTGTGTCAGCAGTCGCTCGAGGACGGTCTCACCGTCCTCGAGCGGTTCGGCTACAGCGACGAGGACGCCTTCGCCGTCGGTCTGACCTGCGGCGGCATCATCGAAATCCTGGTCACCCCGGTACGCGGCGGGGTTTTCCCCGCGGCACTCGCGGCCGCCGCCCAGGGAGAGGCGGCGGCGCTCGCCCGCATCACCGACGGACCGCCCGAACTGATGGGCCGGGCGCTGCTGGTGCGGCCCGACGGCTCGTACGAAGGCGCCCTCGGCGGCCACCCGGAACTGGACCGCACCGCGGCGGGCGAGGCCCGGGCCCTTCTTGACGCGGGCCGCACGGCCACCGTCACGATCGGCGAGGACGGCGCGCGCTGCGGCCGCCCGCTGACCCTTCTCGTCGAGTCCTCGGTGCCCGCTCCGCGGATGATCGTCTTCGGCGCGATCGACTTCGCGTCGGCGCTGGTACGGGTCGGAAAGTTCCTCGGCCACCACGTCACGGTCTGCGACGCGCGACCTGTCTTCGCGACCGCCGCGCGTTTCCCGGAGGCGGACGAGATCGTGGTCGACTGGCCGCACCGCTATCTGGAGTCGACGGAGGTGGACGGGCGTACGGTCCTCTGCGTCCTCACCCACGACGCCAAGTTCGACGTGCCCCTGCTCGAACTGGCCCTCAGGCTTCCCGTCGCGTACGTCGGCGCCATGGGCTCACGCCGCACGCACGAGGACCGCAACAAGCGCCTGCGCGAGGTCGGCGTCACGGAACTCGAACTGGCCCGCCTGCGCAGCCCCATCGGCCTGGACCTCGGCGCGCGTACGCCGGAGGAGACGGCGCTGTCGATCGCGGCGGAGATCGTGGCGAACCGACGCGGGGGCAGCGGAGTCTCCCTGACGGGCGCGCACACGCCCATCCACCACGACGGCACGGAGGTTCCGGCGGGCCGGATAGGTTCCGTGGCCTGAGCAGGTACGGGGACGTCAGCCCCTGCCTGCTCCCACACCGCCCGGGGACCGGCCGTGCAGCCCCCGGTCCCGGACGGCCGCGGAAGACGCCCCCGCGCCGACGGCGATGAGCGTCAGGACCGGGCACAGTGCGTAGACCCAGCCGAACAGGGCCAGTTGGACCGGGTATCCGGCGTCGGAGGCCAGGTTCTCCTGGATGTGGGTGAGGTGGGGCACCGCGCGGGAAACGGTGGCGAGGGTCCATGCCGCGAGCGTGATCCGGCTCAGCAGCCGCTGCCGGGCAGGGCCGTGGGCCAGCACGGCGGGCGACGACAACGCCCTGCCGCTGACCCGGCTGGCGGTGCGCCCCCTGGCGCAGCCGCCGTTCCCGCTGGAGCGGCTCACCGCTCTGTGAGGCAGGACGGATCCCGGACTCTCACTGCCCGGGATCCCTCAACTCCAGCCCCTTGTGCCGGAGTTGGGCAACGGGAGCGGCGGCGACCCTCGCCGCCGCCCACTCCGGCCATCCCGGAGCCGTCGGCAGATCCGGCGAGCGCAGAGGCGGCGGCACGCCCGGCTTCGCCTTGCGGGCCCAGCGCTCCAGCACACGCACGGCCGCCCGCGCCAGCGGAGGCGGCACCGGTGCCGCCTCCGCCGCCAGCTTGGTGATCATCACCGCCGCCTGATGGCGACGGCGCGCGGACCAGGCGCCGAGCTCGTCGGCGATCAGACCGGGAGCGGTCGTCAGCAGATGGGCCGCGCGGAAGAGCGCGTACGACTCCTTGTCACGCTTCATGCAGTCCTCGGCGACCTGCCGTACCGCCCTGCTGTCCAGGGGCGTCGTGCTCGCCCACCGGCATGCGGCGAAGTAGTCGACGAGCAGCTCATGGCTGAAGGGCTGGTCCTCTGGGGCATCGGACGCGACCAGCCCCGTCGCGTACAGAAATATCTGGACGTCCTCGATCCAGGGCCTGCTCCCCGACTGCACCCGCAGCTCCGAGGGCACTTGATGGAGAAGTTCTTCCAGGCTCGGCCGCAGCGCGAGCAGCGGATCACGCAGCTCGCCCGCATGAGCCGCGAGCACCCGGCGGAGCTCCTTTCGGGAGAGGGGAGCGGCGCCGGCTCCCTGCTGCTCGGCACCGGTCAGGAGGATCTCCGTCAGCCGTTCCAAGAGCTTGAACCGGCCGCCCTCCAGTCCGTCGGCACCACTCGTCACATACACCGCGCACAGGACGACGCAGAACAACGGCCGCATCGCCAGCTCCGAGAGGCCGAGGCGTTCGAGCTCGCCGAGGAAGATGTCGACGGTGGCGGTGTCGGCGCCGAAGGTGGCGAGGTAATTCTCGGCCAGTTGACGCCGCACCTGCCCACTGAGCCGGCACAGCCGCAGAGTCTCCAGACTCGGCAGCTCGATGTCGTCACCGTCCCGGAACGGGTCGCGGCTGGCCACCACAAGCGTGAACTGCGGGGCATTGGCGAAAGCGGCGAGCGCACCCTGCACCTGTTTCCGGCGCCCCCGGTCCACCTCGTCCACACCGTCGATCAGTACGAGCCACTTCCTGGCCGGGAAGGGCGGCTCCTCGAAGGCCGCCGGCTGGGGCAGCACCTGTTGGAACCGTATGTCGCCCGACCGCTTGGCGGCGGCATCGCTCAGGTCCCAGCTCACGGCACGCGACAGCCAGCGATGGGGATCCCAGGACTCGGTGCCGATTCCGTCGGCCAGAAGGGGTGCCGGGGCATACACAGGCACATAGTCGCCGACCGTGCCGGCGAGCCATTCCTGTGCCGAGTCGCGGGCAACCGCGCGCAACAGAGTCGACTTTCCGGTGCCGGCCTCGCCGACGATGTGTGCACCGGGCAGCAGCGCGGCCGCGTCCAGCGGCCGGCAGTCGGCACCACCATTCTTCTCCGCGTCGTGCCCCGGCTTGGCGCGGACAGGCACCCGGAAGCCGGCCGTCGACAGCGGTGGGCCGCCGGACTCTCCGGACCCGCCGCGTAGCACCCTCTGCAGGACGTCCACATAGCCGTGGCGCGCGGTGGCCTCGCGCAACAGGGTGAGATAGCCCGTCAGATCCGGCCCGGTCCACTTCCAGTTGCCCTCCCGCAGCTGCCCGTCATTGAGCAGCCCGACCCAGTCGTCGAGCGGGCCGTAGCCGATCCGCTGCTCCTGACCCAGCAGCGGAAAGGTGTCCCAGACGACATGAGCCGGCACCAGACGGGACTCGTGGTCCGCCGTGGGGACCGTTCTGCGCTGTTTGGCGCGTACGACTCCGATGACACAGCCGGACTTCTCGTCGATCACCGGCGAGCCGCTGGCCCCTGCCCACAGCTCGGATCCGCCCACCTTGAGGAGCTTGGCCCCGCTCTTGTGCCAGGAGCCGCCGACGATCTCCAGGGTGAAGCTGTCGCCTCCGGAGTAGTCATGGCCCGGGTGCCCGTGCGCGTACAGCTTCTGGCCGCCGGGCGGGAGGCCGGAGCCGCGGGACAGCGCGACGCACGGCTGGTCCCGCGGCGGGCCGCCGGACACCCGAAGCAGCGCCAGATCGGGACCCCGCCCGCCGTCGAACGGCCTCACGTCGATGTCGTCCACGGAGAAGTCGAGGGAGCCCTGCTCCGTGCCCCGGCGCCAGACCCCTTCCACGTGCTCCGCGGCCCTGTCGCCCGGCAGTACGACATGGGCGCAGGTCAGGATGAGCCCGGGGCCGACGAAGAAGCCGGTGCCGTGCTCCTTCGCACCCTGCCGGGAGCTGTGCAGAGCCACGGTCGTGCCGTTGAGCGTCGACTTGAGGCGCTCCCACGCCTGTGCCGGGTCCATCGCGCCGCCCGGCGCGCTCAGTTGCCGCCGCCGGAGCCGCCCGTGCCGCCCGTGCCGACGGACCCGTCCGGCTGCTGTGCCGTCCAGTCCCACTCCATCGTGACCGTCAGGTTCGCGTCCACCGATCCCTTGGTGATGAGAGCGACAAGACCGCTGGTCTCGACACCGACCTGGCAGCCGAACTCCACAGTGAGACGATGGGGTTTGGCCCGGCGCAGCGCGCCCGTGACACCTTGGGCGAAGGTGCCGAGCGCCTCGGTGACTTCGTCGAGATTGAAGGACAGAAGGCCGATCTCCTCCTCCAGAGGCTCGCCCTCACCGTCCTCGGGCCCGGCCCCCGCCCTCTCCGGCGCGACATTGACCGCCTGCAGCATCAGCCGTGTCCCGTCCGGGAGTTCGACTGCTGTCAGGACTTCCTCACCGGCCATCAGGTCCCCCTACCCGCGTTCCGTCCCTGTGCGGCAGAGTAGCGGGCACAGAGTGTCCAAGGGGGGACAGTGAGTGAAGCTTGGGGCGCGATCCGTCCGGCTGCGGCCGACGAGCCCATGACCCTTGAGCTGATTGTCCCCGGTACGCAGCCGGCCGACCCGCAGTATCTGCTCGGGGACCCCCGGATGATCCAGATCGGGGGCGACCGCAGGACCCGGCTGCACCGGCGCGCGGACGATGTCGACGGCGAGCAGCGCCCCGACGAGTACCGAGGCCGCCCCATCCCGGAGACGTACACCTGGGGGTCGCGGGTGGGGGAGGGCCGGATGCGTGGGCTGTGGCTGTTCCTGGGGCCCTTTCTGCTGATGAATCTGGCTTCCTGGATGCTGCCCCAGGCCGACGGCACCGCAGGGCGCGGTCGGTCGCACGTCGCCCGAAGCTACGCCGTGATGATGCGGCTGCTCGCGGCTGCCCTCACCGTTCAGCTCGTCGCGTACCTCGCCGAGATGAGCATGGATCTGATGGTGTGGCAGTGCGCGGCGGCCAGCCGGTCCTGCGTGGAGGAGAACACCTGGCTGCTCTTCCTCAGTCCGGCGAACGGCAGTTGGTGGGCGCGGCCGGGTCCGTCGCTGGCACTCGGTGCGCTCCTTCCGCTGTTCGTCGTCGTCCTGATGGCGCGGCTGGGTCAGCGCACATGGGCGCGGACCGAGGCGCTGCGGCCGGCGCTCTCGGGCCTCCGACCGGAATACGACGAAGGACCCTTCGGCCCCGCCCTTTCCCGGCCGGGGTTCTGGTACGGCCGCAGGCAGGTCCTGCGGCTGCGGTCCGCGCACACCACGCTGGCGATCTCCACCTTGTCCCTGCTGCTCCTGGCTGCGCTGGCCGGGCCCGGCCGGAAGCACGGCAGCGCTCTGTTCACCGGCTTCGAGTGGGCTCTCATCGGCCTGGTGCTGCTGGCCGCCACCGTCGCCGTCTCGGAGGTTGTCCGAGCGGGCCGCAGCGAGCGCTACCTCGCCTCAGGACGCAGCCGGATCGCGGCGTACTCCCCGAGACTCTCGCTGTGTCTGCTCGTGCTCACGTTCGTCGACGCTTTCCTTGCGCGGCCGGGCTGGGTCGCCACCGGCCGGCTCCCGGGCATCGAAGCGCTGCTCGCCGGACTCCTCGTGGGCGAGATGACTCTGGCCGCGGGGCTCTTCGCCTGCTGTGTGCCGCTCGCGGCGAGGCGCGTTTACGGCAGGGTCGCGCTGCGCGGCCTCGGCGGACCGGTCGTGGCGCTGCTCGCATGCTGGCTGGCCACCATCTTCTCGGCGGTCCTTGTCCTCGTGGTCGCGGACATCCTGGAAGGAGGCCGTACACCAGGATGGGGCTCCATCGCGGGGCCGCTGCCGCTCATCGAGGTCGCGGCGTGGGGCCCGGTGCTGCTGGTGCTGCTTGCCGTCGTTTTCGCCGTGGCCGTCAGCGTCCATCACGCACGAAGGGTCCGTCATCTGCGCTTCGTCGTGGAGCACGACTATCAGGGCGAAGCGCCTGATCTGCTGCGCAGCGACGAAATCGCCCGCGCCCACAGCTCGGCTGCCCTCACCGAGACCGTTCCGGTGCTGCTGGCCGCGTCCGGCGGCATGGCGGCTCTGCACTTCGGTCAGATCGCGATCGGCGCAACGGACGCCTTCGCCTACAGCCGCCGTTTCGTGGATGCGCTGGCCGGGCTCGGTACCTGGCTGGGCCCACTGCTCTATGCCCTGGTGTTCCTGGCCGGGTGGGCGGCGTACGCATGGCCCGCCTCCCGTCGCTCGGTCGGACTGCTGTGGGACATCAGTACGTTCTGGCCGCGCGCCGCACACCCCTTCGCTCCGCCCTGTCTGGCGGAGCGAGCCGTGCCCGATCTGCAGTGGCGCATGCTGACCTGGCTGCGCAGCACCGGGGGACGCCTGCTGCTCTCCGGCCACGGGCAGGGCTCGGTCCTCGCGGCGGCGGCCGCGTTTCAACTGGCGCCGGAGTACCGCCGTCGTATCTCACTTCTGACGTACGGATCACCGCTGGCGCGGATCTACGGACGCTATTTCCCCGCCTACTTCGGTCCGTCTCAACTGCGCATGATGGAAGGGGAGTTAGCGATCTGGCGGAATCTGTGGCGGCGTACCGACCCGATCGGGGGGCCGATCGCCATCGACACGGAGCTCAGTGCGGTGGACAGCAGCCCCTTGCGCGACCCGCTCGCCTTCGGCCGCACCCCCAAGCATCCGCTGTACGCGCCCATCCTCGGCCATGACGACTACCAGGCGGACCCCGTTTTCGCCGCGGACCGGGCCCTGCTGCTCGCCCGGCTCGGGCCACGCATGCCTCTCCGCGCCCGCGCGACTGACCGTCCCGCGAGCCGTGGGCCGGGGCTCAGCCCAGGCGGGTAGCCAGCACCAGCCGGCACCGCGGGCTGCCGTCCTTCAGGCGCCCCAGCTCTTCGAGCGGCCGCAGCTCCACCATGAACCCCGCCCGTCCCAGTTCGGACATGACGTCGGAGAGCCGGAAGGTGCGGTAGTACATGACGAACGTCGGCCGCCACAGCAGGTTGCGTACGCGCATCGCCGCGTCGAAGGCCCACAGCGCCCAGTACAGGCGTGATCCGACCCGGGCCGGAGCCGGGAGCGGGAAGACGAATCTGCCGCCGGGACGCAGCGACCGGCGAATCTGCGCGAAGAGCGCCGGGCGCTCACTCGGCAGGAAATGGCCGAAGGCTCCGAAGCTCACCGCCAGGTCGAAGGCCTCGGTGAAGGGGAGCGCGAGCGCGTCCGCCTGTACCCACGTGGCCCAGGGGTACGTGGCCTTCGCCTCGGCCAGCATGCCCGCGCTGAAGTCGACCCCCGTGACCTCGTCCTCGCACAGCTCTCGCAGCACCCGCACTCCCGCGCCCGTACCGCAGCAGACGTCGAGCCCCGACCCGAACGGCCCGAGCGGGCGGATCGCTCGTACCACCGGATCGAGGATCCGGTCGGGGGTACGGAACGGCGTCTCGTCGAATTTCGGGGCGAGCAGGTCATAGCCGTGCTCGATCGACGAGAGCGCCTGTACGGCGAGCTCTCGGAACGTGGGGCCCGACGGTGTGAACATCACGGTCCACAGTAGTCGTTGAACATCACCCCAGGCCCATCCGTATTCCGGGAGGGTCCCTGCGCATCCGTACGGGCCATTGGCAGGCAGGGGAGGCAGATCCATGGCCGGCGGCAACGTCACGGCACTCTTCCGCGCGTCCACCGCGCACAGCCCTTCGTACTTCACCTTGAACAGGGCAGGCGGTGGACAGGCGGGAGAGATCACAGACTTCTGCATCCCGTGCAATCCGTACTTCCCCACCCCCGAGATGTTCGACATGCTCGGCAGCCGACTGCGCGAGATCCTCACCTACTATCCGAGCTCGGCCGACACCATCACCGCCGAGCTGTGCCAGGTACTCGGCCTCAATCCGCAGACCGTCGCCATGGGCAACGGATCCACCGAACTGATCACCTGGATCGACCACTTGCTGGTCCGCGAGTCGCTGGCCGTGCCCGTGCCCACCTTCGGGCGGTGGACCGACCAGCCGATGGAGTCCGGCAAGCGCGTCGACATGCTCCTGCTGCCCGAGGCGCACGGGTTCGGCCTGGACACGGCGTCCTTCGTGCAGTTCATCCGGAGCCGCGGCTCGCGGGCGGCGGTCATCTGCAACCCCAACAACCCCGACGGCGGCTTTCTGCCCAAGCAGCGGGTCATCGCGCTCCTCGACGAGCTCCAGGATCTGGATCTGGTCGTCGTCGACGAGTCCTTCCTGGAGTTCGCGGACGCCGAGCCCGAGCCGAGCGTCGCCTCGGAGGCCGTGCTGCGGACGAACGTGATCGTGCTGCGCAGCCTGGGCAAGAACTTCGGTCTGCACGGCGTGCGCTTCGGCTATCTCGTCTCGAATCCCACCCTCGCCGGGAAGGTGCGCTCCGCCCTGCCGAAGTGGAACCTCAACTCCTTTGCCGAGACTGTGGTGTTCATGCTCAAGGAGCACCGTCAGGAGTACGCCGACAGCCTTCAGCAGGCCCGCCGCGACCGGCAGGAGATGACCTGGCGGCTCTCCCAGCTGCCGGGTATGACCGTCTACCCCTCGCAGGGCAACTTCCTGTACGTACGCCTTCCCGAGGGCGTGGACGGCTCGGTCCTGCGGGACCGGCTGCTCGCCGAGCACGGCGTGCTGGTGCGCGAGTGCAGCAACAAGGTCGGCAGTTCGAGCCGGTTCCTGCGGCTGGTGGTGAGACCGCAGGAGGATGTGCTGCGGCTCATGCAGGCGATGGAACAGGTGCTGTACGGGCGGCGCATCCAGGCTCCGGAGCCGCCTCCGCAGCCCATGGCCCCGATGCTGTCCCAGGTGCCCTCGGCGCAGCCGCTGCCTCCGGAACAGGGCCAGGTGCAGGCGGCGGTGCCGATGCTGGCGCTGGCGCAGGAGCCGGTCTCGGCGCGCGGGCTCGTCCCGGCCCGTGCGCAGCGCGCCGTCCCGGTGGCCGCAGAGCAGCCCCAGCCGATGGCACCCGGCTACAGCTCGGGCACGGCGGCGGTCGACCGTCTGATCGCGGGGGCGTGAGTTCCCGCTCGCGTCTGCGGCGAGCAGTCCAGGGCCGCCCACGGCACGGGCCGGAGAGGCAGATCTGGCTACCGACCAAACGTCGGACTTGCCGCGCCGGGTTGTTCACGATGGAGCAGGACCCGCCGCACGGCCGCCCCTAGCCTCACCGGAACGGCACGAACGAGGGGCGGTACCGGTGAACTGGCTCATCCACGACTACCGAGAGTGCGATCTCGCGGCAGTTGTCCACCTGATCGACACCACGGCCGAACTCGGCCAGGAGTCGGTCTTCTCGCTCGCCGAGTGCATCGGCGCGCTCACCTCCCGCCAGCCCGCCGTCGTCGCCGTCCACCAGGGCGTCCCCATCGGCGCGGCGCTCGCCACCGTGTCCGGTGAGCGGGCCTGGGTGATGCGTATCGCCATCTCCTCCGCGTGGCGCGGCCGGGGCCTGGCCAGCGCCCTCCTGGTGGAACTGGAGCGCCGGCTACTCGCCGCCCGGGTGGGCCGTATCGCCTATGTGCTGCCCGAGGAGGAACTGCTCGGCGAGGGGCTGCTCAACGCGGGGTACACCCGGCAGCCCGCCGTGGCCTACTTCGAAAAGGTCGAGCCGCTCCACGGCCCGGCCGCCGGCCTCCTGGACGACCTCGGCGGACGCTTCCTGCCCAACGGCCTGTGGGCCGAGGTCGCGGGCATGGAGGCGGAGAAGGACCTCATCGAGCGGCGCGTCGTGCTGCCCCTCGCGGAGCCCGAGCGGGCCGCCAGGCACGGGGTCCGGCCGCCGCGGGCCATCGCGCTGTTCGGCCCGCCCGGCACCGGCAAAACGACCTTCGCCCGGGGCATCGCCTCCAAGCTCGGCTGGCCCTTCGTCGAGCTGCTCCCCTCCCGGCTCGCCGACGAGGGCAATCTGGCGGCCGCCCTGCGCAGTGCCTTCGCCCGGATCGCCGAGCTGGAGCGCGTCCTCGTCTTCATCGACGAGGTCGAGGAGATCGCCCCGGTGCGCACCGAGCCCGCGCAGAGCGGCGGGATGCACGGAGTGACCAACGAACTGCTCAAGCTCATCCCCGGCTTCCGGGAGAGGGACGAGCGGCTGCTGGTCTGTGCCACCAACTCCATCCGCTCGCTCGACCCGGCGTTCCTGCGGCCCGGCAGGTTCGACTATCTGATCCCGATCGGCACCCCCGACACGGCCGCGCGTGCGGCCATCTGGTCCCGCTACACCGACGGCCGGCCCGATGCGGATGTGCCGGTCCTCGTGGCCGCCAGCGAACTGTTCACCCCCGCCGACATCGAGCACGCGGCCCGGATCGCCGCCCAGACCGCTTTCGAGCGGGACCTGGAGACGATCGGTACGGGCGAGCGCAGGGCGCCCGGCGCGGACACCGAGGACTATCTGACGGCCATCGCCCAGTGCCGCCCGACCGTGACGCCCGCGATGATCGAGGAGTTCGGCGCGGACATCACCGCGCACGCCCGCTTCTGACGTAAGACTTCCGTCATCCCCCCGGCCGCCCGTCACGGAGCGAAGTCCCGTTGAATGGACAGGCCAGGGCACAGCGCCCGGCGGATATCGGGAGGACGTCGTGGGACGCGTGCGGTTGTGGCTGAAGAGGCCTGTGGTCATCTCGGTGCTGGTCGTCGGTGCGCTGGGGCTGAGCCTGGGGGTCTACTGGTTCCAGCCGTGGAAGCTGTTTGTCGACGAGACGGTACGGGACGCACTCCCCGCCGCCGCGACTCCTGCGGCCGGGGAGCCGGCCGCCGCCGACCCGCGGATCCTCGCGTCCGGCTCGCTCATCAGCCACGAGCACGACACCTCGGGCTCGGCCCGGATCGTCGAGCTGCCCGACGGCTCCCGCATTCTGCGGCTGGAAAACCTGGACACCAGCAACGGTCCTGATCTGCGGGTGTTGCTCACGGACGCCCCCGTGAAGCAGGGCACGGCGGGCTGGCGGGTCTTCGACGACGGCAAGCACGTCAGCCTCGGCAAGCTCAAGGGCAACAAGGGCGACCAGAACTACGCCCTGCCCCGGGACCTCGATCTGACCGGATACACCAGCGTCAGCATCTGGTGCGACCGCTTCGACGTCTCCTTCGGCGCCGCCGAGCTTGCCCCGCGCGCATAGTCCTGCGTTCCCAACTTTCCTGCCGGACAGCGCAGTTGTTCGGGTACCTCCGAGGTTGCCCGAGCCTTCGGGGCGGAGAGGAATGGGACTCCTGCGGTGCAGGGCGGGGGAAGACGAATCGCGGTCAGGGTGATTCGTCGTCTGTAACGGGAGTGCCGCGCTCGGCCTGCCGTGCACCTGGTACATCCCGCGCACACCACGATGGACTGCGCGCAGTGCGGAGCGAGAACCAAGCACGCACTACCTCTTTTCTGGTCTCAACCCGGCTGGTGCTGATCGTGTAAGAGCTGACGGACCGCCGGTCCACAGCCAACGTGAGCCAGGAATCCCCTCCCCCAGGGAGGCGAGGAGTCAACTACCAGGCACAGTTCCAGGCGGGCGGAGTCCAACAAGCTGGACACCGAGCGGGTGCTGCTCTACCCGGCCGGTCAGTTCGTAACCCAGCCGCAGATCATCGCGCTCAACCGGGACGGGGAAAGCTCGGTGACCATCACCCAAGTGGCAGAACCGATATCGGTGATCGGCATCGGACGCAATGCCGCGCTGTCCAACGGGCAGGCGGCGCCGGATCCGGCCGATCCCGCGGCGGGGCCTCGCGTCCGGGTCACCTGCGCCACGGAAGGACTGCGCAACGAGGTCCTGCAGGGCACCGTCTCGGCCCGCTGCCTCGGCAAGGTCCAGGACTGGAACGCCGAGGACGCGGTACTCGAAGTACAGGCGATGGCGATCTTCCGATAGGCGCCGGGGGCCGGTCTGCGCGACGATGGACGATGTCGGGAGGCACTCATGGATTACCCGGAAACCTACGAGCTGGTGTTTCAGGCGTCCGCCGTGGAGGACGATGCGGTGATCGTCCACCGCACCGCGCAGGCGGGCGCGGGGGGATATCCGATCTACGAGGACGAGACTGGAATCGTGCGCGCGGAGATCAGCGACCGGGGAGAGGTACGCATGCTGGCCAGTGGCGGCCATCAGGTGCTCGGGACGCCCATGACGGTGCGGCCGCTCGGCTCCAAGTGAGGTCCCTGCCGCGACGTGATGGTCCCTACCGCGACGCGCTGGACGCCGGGCGGCTCGTGACGGTGAACAGGGCGCCGTCGGGATCGCGCAGCGTCGCCTCCACCCCGTAGGGGGCCGGGCCCTGCCCGAGGACCGAGCCGCCGTGGAGCAGCGCGGCCTCGACCGTGGCCTGCACATCGCCCACGGGGAAGTGGACGTGCCAGCGAGGCTGGAACAGCGGGTCGGGTGTCGTGCCGACCGCGCCCGAACTGAGCCGGGCGAGCACCTGACCGTGCTGGTGCAGGACCACCTCGCCCTCCTGGTAGTCGACCTGGCAGCAGCCGGAGCGCTCTGAGGCCCAGTCGAGGACCTCCCCGTAGAAGATCGCCGCCTCGAACGCGTCGCGCGTGCGCAGCCGCAGCCAGGCGGGCGCGTTCTTGCGCCAGGCCTGCCAGTTGGAGACCAGCTGCCCCTCCCAGATGCCGAACACGGCGCCGTCCCGGTCCGCTGCCAGGGCGCCGCGGCCCACCGGGAAGCGCAGCGGGCCCACCGCGACGGTTGCGCTGCGCTCCCGGATCCGGGCCGCCGTCTCGTCCACGTCGGCGACGGCGAAATAGGGCGTCCATGTGACGGGGGCCCGCAGGGCGCGGCCGAGGGCGCCGATACCGGCGACGGGCGTGCCCTCGAAATGTGCGATCCGGAATGCGGCACCGAGCCGGGCACGCCGGAAGGTCCAGCCGAGGACCGCACCGTAGAAGGACTGCGCGGCCTGAAGGTCGCGTGCCATCAGGCTGATCCAGCACGGTGCGCCGAAGACCTCATGGCTCGACGTCACGCCGGGGGCCGTGCTCGTTGTCTCCATCACCCTCCATCCTCGCCCGCCGCGGGAGGGCTCGCGAGCCCTGCGGCGGCTCGAACGCATGTGACATTTCCGCGGGGCGCGGCGCAGTCATGTGTAGGGGGCATCAGTACGGGTGTGCCGTGACGCGGGGCGACGAAGAGGAACGAGTGGGCAAGGTGCGGGGCGGTCGCCGTGCGGAGATGTACGACGCGAAGCTCGGTGAGGACGTCGCGCGGGCACAGCAGGGGGACGAGGCGGCCTTCGCGGCCGCCTTCCGGCTTCTGCAGCCTCGCCTGCTCGGCTTTCTGCGCGGTCTGGTCGGGGACGACGCCGAGGACGTCGCGTCCGACGCGTGGCTGGAGATCGCACGTGACCTGGGACGCTTCCGAGGAGACGGGGCAGGCTTCCGTGCCTGGACCGCGAGCATCGCGCGCAACCGTGCCATTGACCATCTGCGTCGGCTCGGGAGCCGCCCGCGCGGCACGCTTCTCGAACAGGATCTGATGGAGCTGCCCGCGAGGCAGGACACGGCCTCGGAGGCCTTCGAAACCATCTCCACCGCGCAGGCTCTCGCGCTGATCGCCACCCTGCCCCGAGGGCAGGCGGAAGCGGTCCTGCTGCAGACCGTCATCGGTCTCGACGGACCCACGACGGCACGGGTGCTGGGCAAGCGGCCCGGCGCGGTACGCGCCGCCACGCACCGCGGTCTGAGACGTCTGGAGAAACATCTGGCGACGCTCGGGCGAAGCCGCGTGACAGATTCGGACTCCCGTGCGCTGGGAGAAAGAGATGACCGAGAACCGATCCAGAGGTGCCATGGACCCCGGTGACGAGCCGCGCACGCCGACGTGGAATCCGACGTGGACTCCGATGCGGGCAGCGGCGCCGACTGTGACGGCGGCTGTGACGCTCGACGATCTGCTTGCTGCGGCTGCGCGCACGGCGCCCGCGGCACCGCAGGCAGAGCAGCGCGCCGTCGCCGCCTTCCGGGCGGCACGAGACGCGGCGATGCCCGCCGTGGCCACCCGGCGCAGGGACGACTGGCGGCCCGCGCCGCCGCGGGCCGGGGCCCGCTGGATCAAGGTGGGCCTGGGCGGCTTCGTGGCCGCGCTGACGCTGGGCGGCGTGGCGATGGCGGCGGGCGCGATCCCGGCACCGTTCGGGGACGCGCCGGGCGGGCCCGGGCCGGTGCCGAGCGCTTCGCCCTCGCGGGGCGGGGGGACCACGGCCCCGCCGCGCCCCTTTGTCCCCGTCCCCCCGAAGGTCGGACCGACCGGACCCACGGGCGACGAGCGACCTCCGACCGCCAAGGACCAGCTGGCGCAGTGCCGTGCGTACGAGGCGCGGCAGGGACGCCCCGGGAGTCCGGACAGCCCGGCCTGGCAGCGACTGGAGGACGCCGCCGGCGGTCCCGACGCCGTCGCCGCGTACTGCGCGGACCTGTTGGCCGAGCCGCCTCTCCCGCAGCCGTCGAAGGAACGCCCGTCCAGGGACGCGAATGTCGACGAGTCCAGCGCGGCTCCCGGGCAGAAGCCCCTCACCTCCCGGACCGACTGACCGGGGGACCACACGAAACGGCCGGGGCCCCAACTCGTGGGACCCCGGCCGCAGTTCGTCGGCGGCAGCCGGACTACGGCGTCAGCACGATGCCGATGCGGGCGCCGCTGGGCGCCCCCAGAGCCGTCGTGCCGTAGTACACGGCGGAGCCGGTGACGATCCCGCTCGTGCTGCTGTTGTCGAGCTGGAGGATCGTGCCGTTGTTCGCGTCCTCACCGTCGGCTCCGACGGCGAGATCCGCCCGGCCGTAGCCCGACAGGTCGGTGAGCGAGACGGCTGAGCCCAGGCGGTCGTTGAGCTCGGTGAAGCCGGGCACCCCGGTGGTGTCCTGGTGGTACGCGACCGAGCCGGTGGCCGTCGGTCCGGTGGAGGAGCCGCGCAGCAGGATGACCTGGCCCGCGTTGCCCTGCGAGACACCGTCGCGGGTGAGGTCCTCGCCCGGCAGGCCGGTGAGGATGTCGTCGTAGCCGTCGAGATTGACATCGCCGACGGAGACGGACGCACCCATGTCGTCACCGCTCTCGCCGGTGTCCGGGACGCCGGTGGTGTTCTGCCCGAAGGTCTTGCGGCCGGTCGAGGTCAGCCCGGTTGACGAGCCGAAGACCGCGGTGACCGCACCGCCGGTGAGGGCGTGGCCCGACTCCGTGGTGATCGGCTGGCCGACGGCGAGGTCGGTGTAGCCGTCGCCGTTCAGGTCGCCAGCGGCGAGCGAACGGCCGCCGCGCGCGTCCAGGATGCCGACGCGGACCAGGCCGGTCGCGGAGCCCTTGAGCCACAGCAGTCGCGAAACCCCGCTCGGGTCACGGAAGTTGATCGCGGCGTCGGCGTAGCCGTCCTTGTTGAAGTCGCCGGTGACCGCTGCGGCGTAGGAGACGGCGGCGGTGTACGCGGTCGTGTTGAGGAAGCCGGCCTTGGTGGGGAGGGCGGACTTGTCCTCGAACACCCACCAGCGGCCCGGCTTGCCCGGGGCGATGGAGAGAATGTCCGCCTTGCCGTCCGCGTTGAAGTCGCCGACGGTGACGGAGGAGCCGAGCTTCTCGCCGGTCAGCCGGTAGGCGGCCGAGGTCAGGTACTGCTTCCCGCTGCCCAGCCCCGGGCCGTATGCGACGGTGACCGAGCCGGTGTCGCCGTGGCCGGAGTCGTCGTCCTCGCCGAGCGCGCCGATGGCGAGGTCGGCGTAGCCGTCGCCGTTGACGTCGCCGTACGCCGACGAGGAGCCGAAGCTGTCGCTGGTCTCGTTCTCGCCGGGGATGCCGGGGGAGGCCTGGGTGAGGGTGCGCCGGGTGGCGGAGACCGGGCCGCTCGTGCCGCCGGGCAGGACGGTCACCGCGCCGCCGTTGGCCGCGATCTTCGGCAGGCCGACGGCCAGGTCCTTGATGCCGTTCCGGTCGAAGTCGGAGGTGGGAATCGCGGAGTTGCGCCCGGCGCCCGCGGCGAAGTCACGGATCGAGGAGAGCTTGGCGTACAGGTTCTTGCCCGGGCAGGCGGTGGCGAAGGCGTCGCGGTGGCCGGAGATCACGTTCATCGTGGCCTGCTGGCCAAGGGTCCACTTGCCGGTGTTGCCCATGGAGGTCAGCGTGACGGTGCCCTTGGGGTTGCCGCCGTACTGGCCGAGCTTCCAGGCGGCGATACGGGCGGCCGACTGCATGGCGGCCGTGGTCGGCCGTCCGGCCGGCTTGCCGGTGGCGGCGTCGCCCTCGAAGTCACCGAGCAGCGCGATGCCGGTGGAGTAGCTGTTGAAGCCGTAGGTGTGCGCGCCCTTGACCGGCAGGTCGACGCCGCCGGCCCGGCCCTCGAAGATCTGGCCGCACTTGTCGACCAGGAAGTTGTAGCCCAGGTCGTTCCAGCCCTCGGACTGGATGTGGTACGTCATGATGCCGCGGACCAGGGCGGCCGATTCGGCGCAGCTGTAGTTGTTCGAGCCGACGGTGTGGTGGATGAAGACCGCCTGCACCTTGTCGATGTACTCGGCGGGGTCGTCGACCAGCGACTCGTCGGCGCCCCAGTGGGCCCGGTCGACGATCGGCGGCCGCTTCACCGTGGACGGCGGCGCGGTCGGTTTGGTGGGCGTCGGACTCGGGGACGAGTTCGGGGACGCGGTGTCGGCCGGCGAGTCCGTCGGGGTCGGCGTGGCCGGGTCCGTGGGCGTCGCGGTGTCCGTCGGTACGGCGCTGTCGGACGGCGATGCCGGATCCGTCGGGGCGGCCGGATCGCTCGGGGAGCCGGAGGGGGTCTCGTCCACCACGAAGGCGGAGTTGTCCATGTCCGTGTCCGTGCCGGCCGGGTTCTCGGCCTCGGCCTTGCTCACACCGGGGTCGACCATGTGCAGCTTCAGGTCCTTGGGCAGTGCCTTGCCCGAGCCGACGCGCACCTGCACGGCGGTGGAAGGCCCGACCCACAGTGGCTCGGACGCGCCGTGGTCGGTGCCCTCGGCACCGTCCGGCCGGTGTGCTTCCAGGTCCACCGCCTGCCAGCCGGACCACTTGCCGTCCTCGGCGCTGCGCGTACGCACCTCTGCCGTGCCGTCGACCTTGGCCGTGGAGCTGTCCCAGCCGATTCCGACGACGGAGAACGGCTCGGTGTCGGTGGCCGGCAGCTCCCGGGCCTTGGCTCCGCCCTTGGTGAGCCCCAGTGTGCGGAGCTTGGCCGGCCGCTCCTGCTGATGCGGATTCTTGGGCGAGTCGGACGGGTTGGCCGTGGCGATCGTGACCACCCCCGCCCCGCCGAGGACAACCGCGCCCAGGGTCAGCCAAGCTCGGCGCTTCATGCTCAGGGGTTTGTACGCGTGCGACCTACGCGGGCTCAAGTGCCCCACCTCTCCGATACGTTCACTTGAGGCGCACCCGTCACTTGGGCGGCCTGGACTACCCAGCGCACCGGGCCGTCAAAACATCACGGCTCCGGGCCGGCATGTGATGCGGATCACTGATCAAGGGGTAGTGGGGCGTCGGGCGGGACGGGCGGGCCTGGTCCGCATCTGACGAAACCGTGATGCCGACCCTTCCCGGCGGCGGGGCGCAGGCCCCCCGCGTAGCATCGGAAACATCGACGACATCCTCGGCCGGTCTGCGGCTCGACGTCTCCTGATCGTTCTTTGAATCGCTCTCCGACCTGCGATGACGAAGGAGCGAGATGCGATGACCACGCAGGCGATGGACCCCGCGAAGCAGGAAGAGTTCGCCGGCCGTGCGGTGCAGATATTCAGCGACTCCTGTCTGGGCTTTCTGTGCAGCCTCGGGCACCGGACCGGACTGTTCGACACCATGGCGGGGCTGCCCCCGTCGACCACTGAGCAGATCGCCCGGGCCGCCGGCCTGAACGAGCGCTATGTGCGGGAGTGGCTCGGCGGGATGACCGTGGGCGGCATCATCGAGTACACCGCCAAGGACGGCGCCTACCGGCTGCCGCCCGAGCACGCGGCCTCACTGGTCCGTGCCTCGGGCCCCGACAACATGGGCTCCTTCATGCAGTACTTGGCGCTTTTTGGCACCGTCGAGGACCAGGTGCTCGAGGCGTTCGAGCGGGGCGGCGGCGTGCCCTACTCCGCGTATCCCCGCTTCCAGGAACTCCAGGCCGAGGAGACGGCGAGGGTGTACGACCGCGACCTGGTCGATGTCGTCGTCCCGCTGGTGTCCGGCCTCCCGGAACGGCTGCGAGAGGGAATCGACGCCCTCGACATCGGCACCGGACAGGGACGCGCGGTCAATCTCCTGGCCAAGGCCTTCCCGGCGAGCCGCTTCCGTGGCGTGGACATCTCGGAGACGGGTATCGCCGCGGCCCGCCGCGAGGCCGAGGAGATGGGCCTGGAGAACGCTCGCTTCGATGTGGCGGACACGGCCGAGCTGACCGGCGAGTACGACCTGATCACCGCCTTCGACGTGATCCACGACCTGGCCCGCCCGGCCCGCACGCTGTCCGCCGTGGCCGGCGCGCTGCGGGACGACGGGGTGTTCCTGATGGTGGACGTGGACGCCTCCAGCAAGCTGGAGGAGAACGTCGACCATCCCCTGGGCCCCGTGCTGTACGCCTTCTCCGTCTTCTACTGCATGACCGTGTCCCTCGCCGAGGGCGGCGCCGGACTGGGCACGGTATGGGGTACGCAGACGGCTCGGCGCATGCTCGCCGAGGCCGGATTCGACGATGTCGAGGTACGCGGGGTGGAGGGCGACATCCTCAACGCGTACTACGTCGCACGCAAGCGGCACTGACCTCACCTGGGGACTGCGTCCCACCACCCCCGGGCGGTGGCTCGGTGCCATGCTGGAGGCAGCACTGGAAGGAGCCATGCGGGCGCCGGTCATGCGCCGAGATCCCGGCCTCTCATGGGTGAGGTAGCGCGATGGACACCTCCGACGGCAGCGCCGGGAATGATCCCCTGGCCGCATCGTTCAATGACCTGGGCACCGAGAGCGGCACGGGGCAGGGATGGGAGATGGACCGGTCGCTCGTGGGTCAGTTTCTCGCCCGTTCACCGGTGGGCATGGCCGTGATGAGCCCGGAACTGCGCTACATCTGGATCAACGACGCCCTGGAACGCCTCGGTGGCGTCCCCCGGGAGGAACGGCTGGGGAAGCGGCTCGGCGACGTACTGCCCAAACTGGACGCCGAGGCGATCGAGGCGACCATGCGCAGGGTCCTGGAGACGGGGAAGCCCGCGGTCGACATCGAGTACCGGGGCCGCACCCAGGCCGATCCGGAGCGCGAGCACGCCTACTCGACCTCCTTCTTCCGGCTCGACGACACGCTGGGCAGGGTGCGGGGCGTCTGCTACATGGTCATCGACGTCACCGACCGCTGGCGTGCCGGGTCGCGGCTCGCCCTGCTGAACGAGGTCGGCGCGCGGACCGGCAAGAGCCTGAACCTCATGCACATCGCGCAGGCGCTGGCGGAGTCCTGCGTCCCCCACCTCGCCGACTTCGTCGCCGTGGATCTGCTGGACCCGGTGCTGCTCGGTGAAGCCCCCCGCCCCGGACCTCTGGCCAGTACGCAGCAACTGCGCCGCGCGGGTCTGTGCTCCGCCATCTCGGACCTGCGGGAGCCGATCGCGGAGACCGGGCAGAGCGTGGTCTTCCCGCCGTCATCACCGGGCGAGCGGTGCCTGCTTGACGGCTCGTCATACCTCCGCCCCGTCCTGGACGACGAGGCGGGTGGGTGGCTCGCCGCCGAGCCGCACCGTGCCGAGGACAACCAGGGCCTTGGCCGGTGTTCCCTGATGCTGGTCAGAGTCGGCGCCCGCGGCAACGCTCTGGGCGTCGCCACCTTCATCCGCCGCGAGAGCCGAGGCCCCTTCGAGCAGGCCGATCTCCTCCTCGCCGAGGATCTTGTCGCGCGAGCGGCCGTCAACATCGACAACGCCCGCCAGTTCACCCGGGAGCACAACACCGCGCTGGCTCTTCAGCGCTTTCTGCTGCCCCAGAGAGTGACGACGCAGAGCTCCCTGGAAGTGGAGTCGCGCTACCTTCCCGCGGAAGCCAGCGACGGGGTGGGCGGCGACTGGTTCGACGTGATCCGGCTGTCCGGGGCGCGGGTGGCCCTGGTCGTCGGTGACGTGGTCGGCCACGGGATCCGCGCCGCCGCCTCCATGGGCAGGCTGCGCACCGCCGTCCGTACGCTGGCCGACCTGGACCTTCCTCCGGAGGAGCTGCTGGCCCACCTGGACGACCAACTGCTCGGTCTCATCGGCGAGGACGTGGCGCACCACGAGAGTCCGGCCTCCGCCGTGCTCGGTGCCACCTGCCTGTACGCCGTCTACGACCCGGCCAGCCGCAGATGCAGCATGGCCCGTGCCGGGCACCCGCCTCCCGCGCTCGTCTCCCCGGACGGTTCGGTGGCCTTCCTCGACCTGCCGCCGGGACCGCCGCTGGGCCTGGGAGGTCTGCCGTTCGAGTCGGCCGATTTCGAGGTGGCGGAGGGGAGCGTCCTCGCCCTCTACACCAACGGGCTGATCGAGGCCCGCGAACGGGACGTGGAGGTCGGGATGTCCCGGCTGGGCACCGCTCTGGCCAGCCCCGGCATGCCCCTGGACGAATTGTGCGCGAGCGTCCTGACCCACATGCTCAACGGCCCTCCCGACGATGACGTCGCGCTTCTTCTCGCCCGTACGCACGCCCTCGGCAGCGATCAGGTGGCCTCCTGGGACCTGCCGTCCGATCCGGCGGTGGTGGCCGAAGCCCGTGCCCGGACCCTGCGCTGCCTCGACGCATGGGGGCTCGGCGAACTGGGCTACACGATGGAACTGATCGTGAGCGAGCTGGTCACCAACGCCATCCGCTACGCGTCGGGGCCCATCCGGCTGCGTCTGATCAGCCAGGACGTACTGATCTGCGAGGTCTTTGACACGAGCAACACCTCCCCGCGGCTGCGCCATGCGCGCACCACCGACGAGGGTGGCCGCGGGCTGTTCCTGGTGGCCCAGCTGGCCAAGCGCTGGGGCACCCGCTACACCGCCGAGGGAAAGATCATCTGGGCCGAGCACGACCCTTCCGAAGCTGCGGTGATGTAGGCCCTGTCACGGCCTGGGCTGTCGCAGCGCCCGCAGGCCGTGGACGAGCAGGCGCAGGCCGAACTCGAACTGAGCCTCGAAGTCCGTGCCGGTCAGCACCGGCAACGTCGCGGCGAGATGCGGGAACCGCTCCGTCGTCACCGCCGCGCGCAGGGCGTCGGGGTCCGCGGGACCCGCGTCCCCGGGCTGGAGCGCGGCCTGCTCCTCCAGCGTGTGGCCGAGCGTGAAGTGCACGACGGCGAGCCCGCCGCGAGCCGCTTCCTCGTCACCGAAGCCCGCCTCGCGCAGGGTCCCGATCAGGGTTTCGGCGTACCCCAGGGTGCTCGGGCCGATGGAGTGCGTGCCGGCGTAGACGCGGGCTCCGTCGCGGTGCCGCAGCAGCGCGTCGCGCAGCGTACGGGCCAGAGCGGTCAGCCGCTCGCTCCAGTCGGCCTCGGCCGCTGATGCGGACGGGGAGGTGCCGGCCAGCATTCGCTCGGCCATCGCGGTGAGCAGGTCCTGCTTGGTCGCGAAGTAGCGGTACAGCGCACCGGCGCGGACGTCCATCGCGTCGGCGAGGCGTCGCATGGTCAGGGCGTCGAGACCGCTGTCGTCCAGCAGTTGCAGCGCCGTTTCGACGGTACGTGTCCGGTCGAGCCGGGCGGGCCGGCCTCTGGCGGGGGTTGACGGAGCACTCATGGGCCTCACTATAGTGAACATCGTTCACGTGAACGCCGTTCACTAAATGCTGAGGAGATCACCATGCACACCGATGTGATCGTCGTGGGCGCCGGCCCGACCGGGCTGATGCTCGCCTGCGAGCTGGCGCTGGCGGGCGTACGGACCCGGGTCGTCGAGCGCCGCGCCGAACCGCAGCGGGACTCCCGGGCGCTGACCCTGCACCCCCGCAGCGTCGAGCTGATGGACCAGCGGGGCATCGCCGCCCGCTTCCTCCCGCTCGGCCGGACCGTGCCCGGCTGGCATTTCGCCGGTCTGGACACCCACTTGGACTTCTCCGCGCTGGACTCCCGGCACGGATACACCCTGTTCCTGGCCCAGGCGCGTACCGAGGCGCTGCTGGAGGAGCGGGCGCGCGAGCTGGGCGTGGAGATCAGCCGCGGGCACGAGAGCGTCGGGCTCGGCCAGGACGCCGACGGTGTCGAGCTGACCGTGCGCCGGCCCGGTGGCGAGGAGACCGTGCGGGCGAGGTACGCGGTCGGGTGCGACGGCGGACGCAGCGTCGTGCGACAAGCCGCGGGCATCGACTTCCCGGGAACGGACGAAACGCTGACCGGGATGCTCGGGGACTTCGCCGTCGTCGACCCCGCCGGTCTCGACCGCGCGCGGGCCGCCGGTGTGCTGGCCGTGCCGCTGGAGCACGGGCTGATCCGCTTGGTCTTCATGGATCCGCAGCGGATACGGACGCCGAGCGCGCAGCAGGTGACGATCGAGGAGTTCCGCTCCTCGCTCGTCCGGATCTGCGGCACGGACTGCGGTGTCGCCGAGCCCCGGTGGCTCTCCCGCTTCGGCAACGCCACCCGGCTCGCGGAGAGTTACCGCTCCGGCCGCGTCCTGCTGGCGGGGGACGCCGCCCACATCCACTTCCCCGCGGCCGGCCAGGGCCTCAACACCGGGCTCCAGGACGCGATGAACCTGGGCTGGAAGCTTGCCGCCGAGATCAACGGCTGGGCGCCGCCCGGACTGCTCGACAGCTACCACGAGGAGCGCCACCCGGTCGGGCGGGCGGTCACCGAGAACACCGAGATCCAGACGCTGCTGTGGGAGCTGACGCTCCTGCCCCAGTACGAGCGTCCGGCGGCGGCCCTGCGCACACTCCTCGACGACCTCCTCGGCATCAAGGAGGTCAACCGCCGCCTGGCCGCGCAGGTGTCCGCACTCGGCACCTGCTACCCGCCCGCCGACGCCCAAGCCGATCCGCTGGTGGGGCGCCGCGTGCCCGACATCGGACTGACCGCTGCCGGTTCGGAGGCGACCCGGGTCTACGAACTGCTTCCCCAGGGCCGGTTCGTCCTGCTGGACCTCAAGGGGGACGCCGGCCCGGGGGAGGACGGAGCCGCCGGGCGGCAATCGCGGGTCACCGCTGTGACGCTCACCAAGCACGACGAGCACGCGGACCTGGACGGGGTGACCGAGGTCCTCGTACGTCCCGACGGACACATCGCCTGGGCCACCCGCGCCACCGACGCGGACACCCGGCGCACCGAACGGGCCGAGGCGCTGGCCGCCTGGGCCGGACCGGCGAGGAACCGAACGGCGCCGACCTCGTAATCACGGGCGGATACGGATTCATCGGTCCATTCCGGTTGCTGGCGCGGACGGCGCACCAGCATGCTGAACCCATGGTTTTCTCTCCCACCACGGTCGCACTTGCCGACATAGTTGCCGAGTTGGGCCTGTTCCAGTCTCCGCAGCCCCAGCAGCCCATTGGCTCGCACCACGCCCGTCACCTGTACGAACACGACAGCGGACGGGCCGCCGAGGAGGCCCTCATCGCGTGGTACCGCAGGGCGATCGACCATCCGGGCACCACGCGCCGCCAAGTACGCGCCAACCGGGTCGACCTGGCGCTTCTGCTCATCGACCGGGCCGAACGAAACACGACCGCGCCCACGCCCGGGAATCCAGCCCGGCGCAGCGACCTCGGCGAAGCCGCCGAGCACCTCGACCTGGCACTGGAGGGGCTGGCCCTGCGGCCCGGGCCGGGCGAACCACCCGAGACCGACGAGGAACGCGCCCAGGAACGGCTCAACATCCTCCTGGCGCTGGTGACCGTGCTGAGCATGCTCCTGCCCGGCAGCACCGACGATGCGCGGCTCGACCGCCTTGTCCGGCGGGGGCAGGAGCTGATCGACGTCATCCCCGACGCCGACACCGACCGCGGTGATGCCTGCCTCCGGCTCGCCCTCGCCCTGTTCGAACGGACACACCGTCGCGCTCTGCCGCATCTGCACGAGCTGCTGCTCCGGGCGATGACGCCGGGCCGGGTGGACCCCGAGATCGCCCTGGCGGCCGGGGCCCCCGGCGTACGGGAGGACAACGAGCTGACGATCAGCCTGCTGCGGACCGGCGTCGGCCTCTACGGCTACGAGGACGACCTCTACGAAGCGGCAGCGTGTGCGCTGGCGATCAGCCTTCTCATCGGCTACGCGATCCGGCTGCCGGTGCGGGACCGCGCGCTCATCCAGGAATCGGTGCGCTGGTTCCGTATCGTGCTCGATCGCGCGCACGAGAACGGAGACAGCTTCGCTCCGGATCCGGACTTCGACGCACTTTTCATCTCGGCACTCGCCAACAGCATCTGGACCAGCGACCCCTTCGACCCGGCGCACTTCACCTCCTGGGGGGAGCCGTCATGGGGCCCCGACGTCTCCCGCCACCCCAGCGTCGAGGACGACCTCCAGACCCTCAGGCACCTGCTCGAAACGTCGGCGAAGCGGCGGGAACAGCCCGTGCCCGTGTACGAACTACTGCTGCTCCTGGTCACCTTCGTACGCAGCCGGGGCGAGCTGGACGACGGGGCATGCCGGCACTGGCGGGACCGGCTCCACCGGGCATCGGCGCACACCGACCCGACCGAGCAGCCACTGAAAGGGTTCCTGCTGATAGCGGCTGGGGCACTCGGTCACGAGCTGGGGCGGCGGGGGTCGGCCGACCCGGCCGAGATCGCGTCGGCCGACCGGCTGCTGCGCGAGGGCCTGCGGTACATGCCGCCGGACAGCGACATCGCCCCGTGGTCCGAGCGGCTGCGGCCGGCCGGCTACGCCGGGCTGCTCCAGGGGCTGTTGGGCGCCTTCACGGGGGGCGCAGGGGGTGCCGGTGGGGGAGTGGTGCACGGCGAGGACGCATCCGTACGCTCCCCAGGCCCTGTACGTGCCCAGGGCCACGAGCGAACGACCCCTGACCCTGCGCCTGCCCCCATGTCTGCTTCCGTGCCTGCTTTCGTGCCTGAGGCCGAGCCGGAGGACATTCCGCTGTCCGCCGCCGCGATCCTGCCGGGCGACGGGAGCGGCTATCCCTTCACCGAACCGGTCGGCCGAATCATCGAGATCGTCACACAGCCGACACGGCGAGGCGGCAACGATGACGGCCACCGGCCGGCCGCCGTCATCGCCGTGCACGCTCTGGCGCTCCACCGGCGCTGGCTGCACGAGAGCGGGACCTCGGACCTGACCGACGCCATCGCCCTGACCCAGCAGGCGATCGCGACCCTGGACGGCAGCGACCGACCCCTCGCCGACCGGCTGGCCATGCTCCTCGCGGGCATGCTGCTCGACCGCCACCTGCTGCTCGGCGACCGGATGGATCTCGCCGCCGCTCGCGAAGCCTATGGGCGGCTGCGTGACCGTTCGGCCCCCCGCGACGCCCACCCCGAACTCGTCACCCTGCTGGCCCGGCCCGCCGCCGGGTCCGCCGTGGGACAGCCTGATCTCGGGGCCCTGCTGCGGCCGGGGCGACCGGCGCCGCCCGGCACCTTCTCCGCCGAACTGCTCGCGGCCTCCGGGCTGGTCGGTCTGCTCGCCGCCCGGCGGGACGGAGGCACGGATCTCGCGGCACCCCCGGGCGACGAGGCGGACCGGGCTGTGCGGGCACTCACGGAAGCAGCCCCCGCCCTGCCCGCCGACCACCCGCTGCTGCCCGCGGTGATCAGTGAGTCGGGCCTGTTCCTCGCCACCCGAGCGGCCCACGACGGCGATGTCGCGGCCCTGCGCGCGGCGGTCGAGGATGTCGTCCGCGCGGCCTCGCTCTGCTCACCGAGCAGCGCACACCGGGCGCCGCTGCTGCTCCGAGCGGCCGCTGTGCTCTGCGCGCACTCCCACGCGCTGGACGGAGGCGGCCCGGCCGCCGCCGGCTCTCCCGCTCGGACCTCCCTCGACCGGGGAATCGACCTGCTGGCCGCAGCCGTTGATGAGGCGGGCCAGGGTTTCCACGGGGCCCGCGCCCGCTGCCGGTTCGGCCTCGGACGCCTGCTGCTCGCCCGCTTCCGACGGACGCACGACAAGGCGGACCTTCAGCGGGCGGTCGAGCTCCTGCAGGATGCGCGTACGGCCGTGCACTCCCGGCCCGGTGACCCCTTCACGGTGCTCCTCACGCGCGCGCTGGCCGAGGCGTTGCGGGCCTACGGTCCGCGGGACACGGACCGTCGCGCACAGTCGCGTGAGGCCGCCAAGTCGGTTCTGGCCGCGCACGGACGGGCGGTTCTGCTCCAGACCGGCACCGAAGCCGCCCTCGACTCGGCCCGCGCGGCCGGCACCGACATGATGCGGCTGGTCGACTGGTGCCTCACCGACGGCTGTACCGAAGCAGCCCTGGACGCACTGGAGTTGGGGCGCGGACTCGTACAGAACGCGGCGACCGTTGCCGCCACTGTGCCCGACCTGCTGGAGCAGGCGGGGCGGGCCGAACTCGCCGAGGAATGGCGCGCGGCAGACCACGGGCGAACGCCCGGAACGCCGTCCGGTGCCCCCTTTGGCGTTCCCGACGGACTGCGGCTGCGCGTACTGCAGGCGCTGGAGGGAGGTCCGGCCGAACGGCGCATCCACTCCGCGCCCACGCCGTTCGAGATCGGGCGTGCCCTGCGGGCAGTCCGTGCCGACGCCCTGGTCCACCTGATACCGGGAGCGGACGGGACGGGCGACGCGCTCGTCGTGACGGCCACCGGCCGGGTGGAGCGTGTGCGACTGCCGGGACTGTCAGTCCCCGACGACGGGCCGGCGGCCGCCTACGGCGAGGCGCTCCTGGAGTTCAGCGCGGCCACTCGCGAGCCGGGCGTTCTTCCGGCGGAGAACGATCCGCCCGTGATGTGGGAACTCCACCGGCGCAGCAGGAAGCGCGTGCGCAGGGCGTCGGACCGGTGGCGCAAGGCTCTGGAGCCGCTCTGTTCATGGGCCGGTGAGGTGGCCATGACCCCGTTGATCGAACACTTCCGGTCGAGCCGGCCCCACCGGCAGCCGCGGCTGGTCCTGTCGCCGGTGGGCATGCTGGGGATGGTGCCCTGGCACGCGGCACGGCTGCCCGACGGTCCCGACGGCCCCGTCTATGCCTGCCAGGAGGCAGTGATCTCGTACTGCTCCACACTCCGGCAGCTCGTGGACGTGGCGGCCCGCTCCCGGCTGCCGTGGGACGGTCCGCAGGTCGTCGTCGCCGACCCGGGAGGCACGCGGGTGATGCACGACGAGGCGCGGCTGATCGCGGCACAGTATCCGAAGGCCACCGTCGTCGGACCGGTCGACGATGTGCCCGAGCCCGCCGGCCCCGGTACCCGTCCGCCTTCCCGGGCAGCCACGGCGGCCGCAGTAGGTCCGTTCCTGCCGGGCCGCGGCGGGTCCAGCGCAGCCGTCTGCCACATCAACTGCCATGCCACCGCGCGGGCGACACCCGCCGGGTCGAGTCTCGACCTGCACCCCGCCGCGACGCCGCCCCAGACGTTGACCGTTGCGGAGATCCAGGCGCTCGCCCACGGCCGCGACGCCCGGGCCCCGGGCGGCCTGTTGGTGCTCGCCAACTGCACCAGCGATCTGACCCTGGCCGACTACGACGAGGCACTGACACTGTCCACGGCGTTCCTCACCGCGGGTGCGGCATCGGTGGTCGGCTCCCTTTGGGCGATCTCCGACGACGTTCGTACATCGCTGGTGATGTACATGTTCCACCACTACCTCACCGGCCGGGGACTGCCCGCACACCCGGAGACGGCCGGCTCACCCGCCGACGCCCTGCGCGCCGCCCAACTGTGGATGCTCGACCCGAACCGGATCGTGCCGCCCGCCCTCGCCCACCTGGTGAAGGCGAACCCCGAACTCCCCCTCGACACCCCGCAGATCTGGGCGGCATTCACGCACCAAGGACACTGACCCGGACTCAGGTCACCGGGCGCTCCGGCGTCGGCCGTCGGGGTTCACCTCCTGGCGTGTCGGTTCGGTGCCGATCCGGAGGGATGCCCTTCGTAGGGAAGGTGGAGGACCCCACGCAGACGCCAGGAGGATGCCATGTCGTTCACCGACGAAGAGATCGCCTACATGGGGTCACAGCCGCTCGCCCGCGTCGCGACGCTGTCTCCCGACGGCCGGCAGCCCGATGTGGTCCCGCTCGCCTTCGAGTACGACGGCACGTACTTCTGGGTCGGAGGGACCGGCGCGTCGGTCGCCGGGACCCGCAAGTTCCGCAACGTCCGGGCAGGCCACCACGAGGTGGCCCTCGTTATTGACGATCTGGTGTCCCTCGAGCCGTTCGTCGCACGAGGCGTACGGGTCTACGGCCGCGCCGAAGAGCCTGTCGAGCGCGTGGGGATGGTCGGCCCGGGCCTCTACATGCGCATCACGCCGACGGTCTCCTGGAGCTGGAACATGGAAGGCCGCCCGGCGGGCAATGAGTGGTACCCGTCGCGGCGGACGGTCCACGAAGCCCCGCCTCGCGGCTCTGCTCCCGCCGCCGAGGGCTGAGTCAGGCCGTGGCGTTCTCGTACTGGCCCAGCCAGCGGAAGCGGCCACCGGACGCCTGGAAGAGATACAGCCCGTCCACGTTGTAGCGGGTGTTCGATGCCGTGTAGTGCAGCCGCTTGGTGATCCCCCTGTAGTCGGTGTCGCGCAGCCGGTCCACGATCGCACCCCGTTCCGAGCGGGATGCGCCCAGCGTCGTCATGGCGCGGGCAACGAAGAGCGTCGCGTCGTATGCCTCGGCGGAGTACCAGGGCGGGTCGGCGCCGTTGAAGCGTTTGCGGTAGGCGGTGACGAACGGCTTCGCGGCGGCCACGCGGGTCGGATCGAGGAAGGCGGTGGAGAAGACCCATCCCTCGGCCGCGTCGCCCGCCGAGGTGAGGAAGCCGGGGTCGAGGGCGCGCTGAGTGGCCAACCGCGTACCGGAGTAGCCGGCGGAACGCAGCTCCCGGGCCAGCTTCGCGGCGCGCGCATACCCTCCCGCGAACACCACGGCATCCGCTCCCGAGTCGGTCAGTGTCTCGGCGAGGGCACGGAAGTCGTCCGCTGCGTCGTCCTTCGCGGCGAGGGTGCGCCGGGTCGTGGTGTGCTGCCCGGAGCGCATGGCCTCACTGACGCGTGTGCAGATCTCCCAGCTGAAGTCGCCCTCGGCCGTGTCGTCGACCAGTACCGTCCTGCGTGCCCGGGCGGTGCGGACGAGGTGGGCGACCAGGGGCGCCGCGAGGGTGCCGTCGGTGGGTCGGGTGGCCGCGTACACCCGGTACGTGAAGGCGGACACGTTGTCGAGCCCGACCGACACGGAGACCATGGGGAGCAGCGCCTGCTGGTACCGGTCGAGGGCGGCCTTCGCGCAGGCGTCGGTGGTCGGCCCGATGACCGCGCGGACCCGGTCGTCGGCCGCCAGCTGACGTGCGACCCGTTCCGCCCGGGTGGTGCTGCCCGTGTCGTCGTGCACCTGGAGCGCCAGCTCGAAGCCGCGGTCGGCGCGGGAGTTGAGGTGTTCGACGGCGAGCCGGACGCCGTTCTCCTGGGCGCGGCCCACCGTCCGGTGGTTTCCGCTCAGGTCGGCGTGCAGCGCGACGACAAGCTGCGGAAGCCGTGGGCGGGTCCGGGTTCCCTGCGTCGAGGCGCGGCCCGAACGATCCGCGGTCCACCAGACCGCCGTTCCGCCCGCCGCCAGCACCCCGGCGGCCGAGCCCAGCACCAGGAACCGGCGTCGTGTGGAGCCCTTCGGCGCCTCCTCCGGGACGGGTACGGTCTCGTCGCCGGGCAGCGCACCGGCCGTCGTCGCCCCGGAAACCTCCGTCGCATCGACGGCGGGCAGGGAAAGGACGGCCGTCGAACCGCGCGCGATCAAGCGGGTGAGCGACTCAGGCAACCAGCCCTCGCCGTCCCGGCCGTGGGGCTCCGCCTCGTCCAGGGTCCGCCGTATCTCGGCCACCGTGGGGCGGGAGCCGGAGTCCTTACTCAGACAGTCCCGCAGCAGCGGCAGCAACTCCGCCGGAACGCCGTCCAGGTCCGGCTCGTCGTGGACCGTACGCACCAGCACTTCGGCCGCCGAGCCCCGGCCGAAGGGGCGTTCGCCCGTCACGGCGTACGCCAGCAGACAGCCGAGCGAGAAGACGTCACTGGCCGGCCCGATCTCCCTGCCCCTTCCCTGGGCCTGTTCGGGGGAGAGGAACCCGGGGGAACCGACCACCATCCCGCTGGCGGTGAGCGCGGTGTCCTCCGGCATGCGGGCGATACCGAAGTCGATCATTCGCGGTCCGTCGACCGCGAGCAGCACATTGCCGGGCTTGACGTCCCGGTGCACAAGGCCCGCCCCGTGTACGGCCTCCAGCGCCTCGGCGAGGCGGGCTCCCAGGAACCGGACCGAGCCGTACGGCAGCGGCCCGCACTCCTCCACCGCCTCCGCCAACGAGGGGCCCGGCACGAATGCCGTGGCGAGCCAAGGCGACTCCGCGTCCGGGTCCGCCGCGAGCAGTGGCACCACCCAGGGGCTGGAGACCCGGCCCGCTGTCTCCACCTCTCGGCGAAAACGGGCCCGGAAGCCCGGGTCGCCCGAATGGGCGGCGCGAATGACCTTCAGCGCGGCGAGCGAACCTCCGCTGGAGCGTGCCAGATACACCACACCCATGCCGCCCGCGCCCAGTCTGCGAAGCAGCCGGTAGCCCGCGATCCTGGCAGGGTCGGCGCCGCGCAACGGCTCCATCAGTGCCCCATCAGGTGGACACCTGGTACGGCGCCACGCCCTGGAACCGGAACCGGCCGCCGGTGACCTTCCACAGGAAGACCCCGCTGCCGTCGATGACCAGGGCCCCGGTCTGCTTGTTGAACGCGAAGTTCTTCGTGATCCCCTTGTACGTCGCCGAACGGAGCGCCGTCGTCAGGTTCTTGCGGGTGACGCTCTTGGCGGGCAGCGTGCTGAGGGTCTGCGCTGCCAGACGGGCCACGTCGTAGGCCTCGACGGCGTACCGCTCCGGCTCGGCACCGAAACGCTTGCGGTACGCGGCCGCGAACGCCTTGGCTTCGGGAGCCACGGAGGAGTCCATGACGGGGGCGACGATCACCCAGCCCTCGGCCGCGTCCCCGGCAGCGGACAGGAACCGTATGTCGAGCACCCCCTGGGCGGCGGCCTTGGCCCCGGGGAAGTCACGGTTCCTCAGCTCCCGGGCCAGCAGCGCCGCGCGGTCGTGGTGGCCGGCGAAGACCAGGGAGTCCGCGCCGCCGTCGAGAAGGGCGTCGAGGGTCGGCCCGAAGTCGGTCCGCAGTGCGCTGACCACCTTCGGCACGGCCGGCTGTCTCCCCTGCCTCAGGATATGGCTGAGCGTGCTGCTGATTTCCCAGGCGTACGCGTCCGCCGCCCGGTCGTCGACGATCCCGACCGTGCGCGACTTCGCGGTGCCACGCAGATACGCGCTGAGATACAAGGGCAGGATCGTGTCCGTCACACGGGCGTGGAGGAAGGACCGGCTGCCCATCACCCCCAGCACGGTGGCTCCGGGCGACACCGCGATCACGGGCAGCAGCGCGGCGTCGTATGTCGCGAGTGAGGCCTGCGCGGTGGCATCCGTGGTGGGACCGATCACGGCCACGACGGAACGGTCGGCGACCAACTGCGAGGCCGCGGCGGGCGACTTTGCCGGATCGCCGCTGTCGTCCACGGTCTTCACGGCGAGCGTGAAGGGCTTGTCCCCACGGGAGTTGAACTCATCGACCGCGAGCCGCAGTCCTCGCTCCTGAGCCCGGCCGACCAGCTTCTGATCACCGGTCAGGTCGGCGTGCAGCCCGATGGTGTGCACGGGCCGGGCGGCCGTCGAGGCCGGGCCGGAACCGTCGCCCCTGTCCTTGCCGTCACCGGAAAGCGTCGCCCAGGCGGCCAGGCCGCCTCCGACCGTGACAGCCGTCGCGCCACCCGCCAGAAGGAGGAAGCGGCGTCTGCCGACGGCGCGGCTCTGCGGTGGGGCTCCCGCCGCACCGGAACCGTTTGCCCCGGGGACGACCTCGGTGTCGTCGATGCCGGGCAGCGCGAGCCCGGCAGCCGACCGCTCGGCGATCAGCCGGATCAACGACTCGGGCAACCAGTCGGCTTCGTCGCCGGAGACGTGGCTCGCGGGCGCGTCCGAGGACTGAGAACGCATCCGCAGGGCCTCCCGCGGGTCGGGAGGCGAAACGCCGAGCCCGGGTGGGGCGACCGCGAGGGTCCCCGACAGCGCCTCGGCCGTGGGCCGTAGGGACGGGTCCTTCTCCAGGCAGCCGCCCACCACCTCGGCGAGCTCCTGCGGAACACCCTCCAGATCCGGCGCGTCGTGCACCGCGCGGAACAGCAGAGCGTCGAGTGTGCCGGTACCGAACGGAGGGCGGCCGGTGGCTGCGAAGGCCAGCACACAGCCCAACGAGAAGATGTCGGCGGCCGGTCCCAACTCCCGTCCACCCTGGGCCTGTTCCGGTGACAGAAAGCCGGGAGTGCCGACCACGATGCCGGTCGACGTGAGCGCGGTGTCCTCCGGATCGCGGGCCACACCGAAGTCGATCAGCCGTGGTCCGTCGAGCGCCAGCAGCACATTGCCCGGCTTGACGTCCCGGTGCACGAGACCGACGGCGTGGAGGTCCCGCAGCGCCTGGGCGAGCCGTGCGCCCAGCACCCGCAGGCTCCGCTGGGGCAACGGCCCGTGCGCGGCGACGGCCTCACCGAGCGAAGGCCCCGGCACGAAGGTGGTGGCCAGCCAGGGTGCCGCCGCCCCGGGGTCCGCGTCCACGAGGGATGCCACCCACGGGCTGGTCATCCGGCGCGCCGTGTCCGCCTCGCGCCGGAACCGCTCCCGGAAGTCGGCGTCCTCTGCGTACTCGGCCTGGATCACCTTCAGCGCGACCAGTGATCCGCCCACCGAGCGTGCCAGGTACACCACACCCATGCCGCCCGCGCCGAGCCGCCCGAGCAGCCGATAGTCCGCCAGCCTGGCCGGGTCGGACGTACGGAGCGGTTCCATCACTTCCCCTTCAGCTGTTGCTGGATGCGTGTCAGCATCTGTGCCAGGGCGGTGGCGCCCAGTTGATCGAGTTCCGGCTGGGGGCGCCCCTTCGCGCCCGTCACGGAGACGGCCACGACGATCGTGCCGAGCCGGGCGACCATCCACCGGTACGGCACGGTGCCGCCGCCTTTCCCGCCGTACTCGCCCGCTTCGAGTACGGAGTCGTCGGCGTACTGCTGCTCGCGGTTGCCGAAGGGGGTGCCGAGCGACATCAGGCCCGTGATCCGCTCGTCGGTCCGGGGCTCCTGTTCAGGGCAGCGCAGAACGTCCTCGAGGGTGGTGCTCAGCTGTTCGTCGGCGCCGAGGACGGAGGTGTGCGCGGTGGCCGTGGCTGACACCTTGACGGTGCCCTTGCCTCCGGCACCGGGCAGTCGGCTGTACCGGGACACGCCGGCCAGTACCCCGTGGGGGAGCTTCTCCCGCTGCCAGCGGCAGCTGCCGTCCAGCACGGCCCAGGTATTCGGAGTGCTCTTGGCCGGATTCTGCGCGACGAAGCCCCGGCCCCAGTCGCTCGGGGCGAGCACGACAGAGTCGACCAGTCTTCGCGCGTCCTTCGAGGTCCTGGGGACAAGCGCAGCGTCGGGTGTGAAGCCGGAAGCGGCGCTCGAGCCGTCCGAAGGGGTCGCCCCGGTTCCGGGCGAGGAGCTGTGCGAGGGCGATCCGGTCTTCCGGGAGGCCCCCTCGTTCGCCCCTTGCGCCGACCCCCCGGAACCGCCCGCACAGCCGGTCAGCAGACTCCCCGCCACCAGGACGGCCCCCCAACTCCCCAGCACGCCCCTGGCGTTGCTCTTCACCCAGCCCCCCGAAACCGCTCGCGTCGTCCGACTCCTCGAACGTAGACGGCTGCGAGGGAAGCAGCCTCAGTGGAAACACGTAACCGGCTACGTATTCCTCTGCGAGTCCAGCCCTATGCGGGTCATGAGGCCGGCCAGCGCCGAGCGGGACGGTACGGAGGCCTTGCGGTAGATCGACGACAGGTGCGTTTCGACGGTGCGCCGGCTGAGGTGGAGCCGGGCGGCGATCTCCTGGTTGCTCAGGCCTTCCGCCACCAGTCCCGCCACCTCGAGTTCACGCGGCGTCAGTTCAGCCAGCTCCGCCGGAATCGCTGTTGCCTCAGCCATCACCTGAGGGCGAATCAACTCGGCCAGGTCCACAAGCAGTCGTGCGCCGCCACCGACGGCGATCCGGTGGGCGCGGTGCCACATTGCGGCGGCACGCGGGCCCTGACCGGCGCTCTGCACCAAGGGCGCCGCACGCAGCAGGGAGTACGCCTCCCACAGGGGCTGGCCGCAGCGGACGTATTCCTCTGTGGCCGCGTCGAGGAGGCGTACGGCCTCGCCGGTGTCGCCGCGGTGCTCGGCCAGCGCGGCACCAGCACGCAGCGCGGCTGCGCGCTGACCGCCGAGGCCCAGCCGGTCGGCCTCGCGCTCAGCCTGTGCAGCCCAGCGTTCGGCCTGGTCGATGTCCCCGGTCGCGAGGGCCGCGCCCGCGAGGCTGTCCAGTTGGCCCGGACGGACCGACGGTTGCAGAAGGGGCAGTTCAGTGCCCCCGCCGGCCGTCATGATGGCCTCCTGGGCGCGGTGCGGGTCGCCGCTCACGAACGTCGCGTGCCCGAGCATGCACCAGGCCAGGGCGGACCACCAGCCCTTGCTCCCGCTGGTTGCAGCGACGGCCTCCTCACCGGTCGTCAGGGCGCTGTTGTCCCCCAGCGGACGGGCCAGCAGCAGCACCAGCGTCTTGATGGCGAGGGTGAACGCGAGGAGGTCACGGCTGCCCGCGGCCCGCGCTATGGACTCCGCTTCCTCGGCCGCCTCCAGCGCGGACGGCAGGCGGCAGGTGTTGAGGTGGAGGAAGGCCCTGCTCGTCAGCAGGTGCGGCAGGACATGGAGTTGTCCACTGCGGCGGGCGATGTCGAGGCCCCGGGTGATGTGCCGTTCGGCGTCGGTGTAGCGCTCCAGCACGACTTCCGCCCAGCCCAGCCAGACCAGTGACTCGCACAGATCCGTCAGGCCGGGGTCCGTCAGCGCGTCCGCGAGTCGGCAGGCGGCGTCGGCGAACCGGGTGGCCGCTTCCGTCTCGCCCTCGTAGGCCTCTCCCAGGGCCGCCAGTGCCAGGGCCGCCGCTTCGCCCGTGGGGTCGTCGTCGGAGCGTGCGACGGCGACGGCTTGTGCGACGTCCGCGCGTGCGTCGGGGTAGGACGCGGTCAGCAGGGCGGACATGCCGAGGGCGAGCCTCAGGGAGACTGCCTGGCCGGGGGACGGGCCCGGATGGCGGGACAGCTCCCGGCGAAGCAGTGCGGTGGCCTCGGGGGAATGGCCGAGGTGCCGTTCCATGACGGCGCACTGGGCGATGGCCTGCGTACGCAGCTCGGGATGGTCCTTGCCCGATGCCTCGATCAGGGTGTGCAGCAGGTTCCGGCTCTCCCGGGAGTTCCCGCTGACGCCGAGCGCACGGGCGCGCGCCAGGACGAGTTCGCCGCGCCGCCGGGTGTGGGCGGGTGTGTCCGGCATGCGCCTGAGCACGACGTCCAGCAGGTGGGCGGCGGTGGCCGGCGCGGTCGAGGCGAACTGCGCGGCGGCCTCGCTCAGTACGGCCGCGGCCGTGGGATCCCAGTCGGTCAGCGACCGTTCGACGTGGTGGGCCCGCTCGGTGGCGGGAGCGCCGCTGCGGGCCAGTTCCTGCGCGGCGCGGCGATGGACCTCGGCACGGCGGTGCGGGGCGATGTTCTCGTAGACCAGTGCCCGCACCAGCGGGTGGCGCAGGGCCCATCGGCCGCCCGGCCCGGCGCGCAGCACATCCCGCACCACCAGAGCGCCGGTCTGGTCCTCCACGCATCGGACCGTGAGCCCGGTCGCCACGGCCAGCATGGCGGACGTGGCATGGTCGCCGAGCGCGGCCACCGCTTCGACGATGCGGCGCTGCGGCTCGGTCAGCGCGGTCAGTTCGTCGAGCAGTAGCGCCGCGAGCCCGCTGGGCACGCCAACCGCGTCTGTGGCGACGGCATGGGCGGTGATGCTGGGCAGCGGCGCACCGTTGCGGTACGCGTGCAACAGCGAGAGCAGGTACAGGGGGTTGCCCTCGCTGGCGGTGTACAGCTGCTTGGCGTGGTCCTCGGGAATGTCCAAGGCCAGCGTCCGGAGGGACTCCTGCTCGGGAAGCGGCTCCAGGGCGAGATGCAGCACGGCTCCGCTGTCGGCACCGCGCGTCAGCGCCGCGGTCAAGGGCGTCGGCGTCTGCCGGGAGCGCCGCGCCACGACCAGGAGGACCCGGCCGCGCGCCGGGTGCCGCACCAGGTGGTCCACGAGTTCCCGTGACGCGGGATCCGCCCAGTGCAGGTCGTCGATGGCCAGCACCAGGCCGCGCTCGCCCAGGCGCGCGAAGAACTCCGCGATCGCACGATGCGTCCCGAACCGGGCAGTGGCGCCTGCGTGGGACGCGTCGCCCGGCACGTGCCGGATGTCGTGCAGCACCGAGCCCGCTTCGGCGAGGGCTGGATCAGCGGCCGGTGAGCCGGGAGCGGCATCGGCGAGCGCGTCGGTGAACGCCTGGAAGGGAACGTGCTGTTCGTACTCCGTCGCCCGGCCGCGCAACACCGTGAAACCGGCCTGCTCAGCCCTGGCGCACGCTTCGCCGAGCAACCGGCTCTTGCCGATGCCGGGCTCACCGGCGATGTCGACGACCGCGGGCACTCCCGACTGCCCCAGTCCGGCGAGCACGGCGTCCAGCCGTGCGAGTTCGCCGGATCTGCCCACCAGTTGTGCCGCGCTCGCGTCCCCCACCGGCAAAACTTCCCCCTGTCCAACGGTCCCTGTCCCCACCGACAACCCTACGGTCAGGCGCTGACACGCAGAGGCACCCACAGCCGCACGGCGTAGTGGACAGGGCGTCAGCAGGGCCTGGGTGCGGCCCAGTTGCCACTGCCGGACGCCTCGGGTTTGCCGGTGCCGGCGGCCCAGAGAACTCCCATCATCACAGGTCACAAGGCATGTCTCTTCGTCAAGGCACGCGTAGGGGTCACCGATCGGTGGATCCAGTCTCAAAGCTTGAGCACAAATTGCACACATCCCCTCTACACACTGGCCCCGATGGTCTAGATTGACCGTGCTTCAGCTATTTGGTCGAGGCGACCAATAATCGATCTATAGGTCCGGCGCGCTACGGACGGTCAGCAGTCGCGTCCCCGGCGCCAGACATAACGGGTTCCCGCGCACGTCGAGACTCTGGCAGGACATACGAGTCCGCCGGCGCCTGGGTGGGGTGTTCAAGTAGCGCTGCAATAGCCGGCGGTATGTCATTCGCGGGGGGCGGGGGCCTCCCGGAGGGAGGAACAGCGCGGCGCGGGGGGCGGGGCCTCCCGAGGGGAGGAACAGTGCGGGGGGCGGGGGCCTCCCGGGGGGAGGAACCGTGTGGAAAGAACACGTTGAGCCCACTGGGACCCTGGGGGGGTCTGTGCAGCAGGGGGAATTAGTACGCCCGCTTCTATCGGCGCGTGAGCGTCCGGTGAACGGGGCAATCAGCCGGCCCGCGATCGACTGGGAGCAGCGGTACCGCCGTACCGTGATCACCAGCGATACCGTGGTCACCGCTTTCGTGGTGGCGGCGATCGGCGGCTTCTTCGGGGTCCGGGACGCGGCCAACTGGCACGAGAATTGGGGATTTCTCGCATTCGGCACCGAGCTGCTGGTGCTGGGAGCGCTTGCGGTGGGCCGGTCGTGGGCTCCGGCCGTGCTCGGCCAGGGCGCCGAGGAATTCCGCCGGCTCGGACGCTCACTGTTCACGGCGGCCGTCGTACTGGCGCTGGGCGGGATCGCCCTCACCTCGCGCAACATCAAGCTCTGGATCTTCGTCGCGATCCCGGCGATCGCGCTCGTCACCATGACCGCGCGGTATCTGCTGCGCCTCGGGCTGCATAAACAGCGGAAGGAAGGACGGTGCCTGAGACCGGTGCTCGCTGCCGGGAGCCCGGCCACCGTGCGCGACCTGATAACCCGAGTCCGTAAGTTCCCGCACCTCGGCTGGCGCGTGGAGGCGGTGTGCACGCCGGACGGTCTCGGGCTCGACGGTGACCAACTGGACGGAGTGCCGGTCGTCGGCCGACTGGCGGACGTCGCCAACCACGTCCGCCGCGACGGCTACCGTGTCGTCGCGGTCACACCGGACCCGCACTGGTCACCGTCCCGGCTGCAGCGGCTGGCTTGGAACCTCGAAGGCAGCGATGCCGAGATGGTCGTGGCCCCCGTGCTGATGGAGGTGGCCGGCCCGCGGTTGCACGTCGACGCGGTGCTCGGGATCCCGCTGCTGCGGGTCAGCATGCCGATCTTCTCCGGGGGGCGCCGGGCGGTCAAAGAGGTCGTCGACCGGATGGGCGCGGCGGTCCTGCTGATGCTGTTCGCGCCGCTGATGGTGCTCGTCGGGCTGCTCGTGCTGATGGACAGCCGGGGTGGGGTGTTCTACCGCCAGCGCAGGGTCGGCAAGGACGGCCGCGAGTTCACCATAGTCAAGTTCCGCACCATGGTCGCCGGGGCCGACGGGGCACGTGCCGAGCTGGCCGACCGCAACGAGGGCGCCGGCCTGCTGTTCAAGCTCCGCCGGGATCCGCGGGTGACCCGGTTGGGAGCGATGCTGCGCCGGTACTCGATCGACGAGCTGCCGCAGCTTTTCAACGTGCTCAGCGGATCGATGTCGCTCGTCGGTCCGCGGCCTCCGTTGCCGGAGGAGTCCGCTGCGTACGGCCCGGACATCCGGCGGCGGCTGCTGGTCAAGCCCGGGCTCACCGGCCTGTGGCAGATAAGCGGACGCAGCGACCTGCCGTGGGAGGAGGCGGTCCGGCTGGACCTGCGGTACGTGGAGGACTGGTCGCTCGCCCTTGACACAGTGATTTTGTGGAAGACGCTGCGTGCGGTGCTTCAGGGGCAGGGGGCCTACTGATGCGCGGGGGGGCATCGATCGATCGGCGCGCGGATGGCAGGCCAAAAGGGCCTGCCTGGGGGGAGGAACGGGTCATGAGGATCAGCGTCTTTGGACTCGGCTACGTGGGCTGCGTGTCGGCCGCGTGCCTGGCCAGCCTCGGTCACGAGGTCATCGGGGTGGACGTCAACCAGGTGAAGGTCGACCTGGTCAACGACGGCAAGGCCCCGGTGGTCGAGGAGCGGATCGGCGAGCTCACAGCCGAGGTCGTGCGGACCGGAGCATTACGCGCCACGGGCGACGTCCGCGAGGCGATCATGGACAGCGAGGTGTCGCTGATCTGCGTGGGCACGCCGTCGGAGCCCAACGGCAGCCTGTGCACCACATATCTGGAGCGGGTCACCGAGGAGATCGGTGCCGCGGTGGCCGAGCGGGGTGGGCGGCAGACCGTCGTGTTCCGCAGCACCATGCTCCCGGGCACCTGCCTGAACCTGCTGGTACCGATCCTGGAGAAGTACGTCGGCGGCACGGCCGGGGTGGACTTCGGGGTCGCGGTCAACCCGGAGTTCCTGCGCGAGGGCACGAGCGTGCGGGACTTCTTCGACCCGCCCAAGACCGTCATCGGCGAGCTCGACCCGGCAAGCGGCGACGTGGTGGCGGCGCTGTACGACGGCTTGCCCGGCGAGGTGTTCCGGGTGCCCATCCCGACGGCCGAGGCGATCAAATACGCGGACAACGCGTTCCACGGTCTCAAGATCGGCTTCGCGAACGAGCTGGGCGCGGTGTGCCAGGCGCTCGGGGTGGACTCGCACCAGGTGATCGACGTGTTCCTGGCCGACCGCAAGCTGAACATCAGCCCCGCCTACCTGCGGCCCGGCTTCGCCTTCGGTGGCTCCTGCCTGCCCAAGGACTTGCGCAGCCTGGTCCACGCGGCGCGGCGGGCCGACATCTCGGTGCCCATCCTCGCCCACGTGCTGCCCTCCAACGCCGAACATCTGCAGCGCGCGGTGGAGTTGGTCGAGCGCACCGGCAAGCGTCGGGTGGGCCTGTTCGGGCTGTCCTTCAAACCCGGCACCGACGACCTCCGCGAAAGCCCGCTCGTCGAGCTGGCGGAGAGGCTCTACGGCAAGGGTTACGACCTGCGGATCTACGACCCCAATGTGAACCTCTCCCGGCTGCTCGGCGCGAACCGCGAGTACATCGAGACCCGGCTGCCGCACCTCGGGCAGCTGCTCGCGGAGTCCGTCGACGAGGTCCTCGAGCATGCCGAGGTGTGCCTGGTCGGGACCAAGGATCCGGCCGTCCTGTCGGCGCTGCCCCATGGCGACGGCACGGTGCTCATCGACCTCGTCCATCTTCCCGACGCCGAGGCGCGCCGGACCGAACCGGGATACGTGGGCCTTGCTTGGTGACAAGACCAGCGGCGCCGGGCCCGCCCGGCGCGCGCTGATTCTGGTGGAGAACCTGTCGGTGCCGTTCGACCGGCGGGTGTGGCAGGAGTGCACGACGCTGCGCGACGCGGGCTGGACGGTGCACGTCATCTGTCCCCGGGGGGAGAAGCGGGACACGGAGCCGGAGGCGGAGATCGACGGGGTGCGCATCCACCGCTACCCGTTGCGCGCGGCCACCGGAGGGCCGGCCGGCTACCTGCGGGAGTACGGATCGGCGTTGTGGCACACGCTCCGGCTGGCCCGCAAGGTCGGCCCGGTCGACGTGGTGCACGCCTGCAACCCGCCGGACCTGCTGTTCCTGCCGGCACTGTGGCTGAAGCGGCGCGGGGCGCGGTTCGTCTTCGACCAGCACGACCTGGTACCCGAGCTGTACCTCTCCCGGTTCGACCGCGGCGAGGATCTGCTCTACCGCGCCGTGTGCGCGCTGGAACGGCGCACCTACCGGGCCGCGGACGTCGTGCTCGCCACGAACGAGAGCTACCGGGATGTCGCGCTGCGCCGTGGCGGGCAGCGGCCGGAGGACGTCTTCGTGGTGCGCAGCGCGCCCGACACCAACCGGTTCCAGCCGGTACCGCCCGAGCCGGAGCTGAAGCGCGGGAAGCCTCATCTGCTGTGCTATCTCGGCGTCATGGGCCCCCAGGACGGCGTCGACTACGCCTTGCGGGCCCTCGCGAAGCTGCGCGACGAGTTCGGGCGGACCGACTGGCATGCGGTGTTCGTCGGCGGCGGCGACACCTTCGACGCGATGGTCGAGCTGTCCCGGCGGCTCGGGCTCTCGGAGCAGGTGCAGTTCACCGGGCGCATCCCGGACGCCGACCTGGCGCGCTACCTGTCCACCGCGGACGTGTGCCTCTCTCCCGACCCGCACAATCCGCTCAACGACGTGTCGACCATGAACAAGGTCCTGGAGTACATGGTGATGGGACGGCCGATCGTCTCGTTCGACCTCCGGGAGGCGCGGGTCTCCGCCGGCGACGCCGCCGTCTACGCACCCGCCAACGACGAGGCCGAGTTCGCCAAGCTCATCGCGCTGCTCCTGGACGACCCGGAGAAGCGGGCCCGCATGGGCAAGATCGGCGAGGAACGGATCAACGGGCCGCTCGCCTGGCGGAACTCCCAGCAATCGCTGCTCGCCGCCTACGCCGCTGCCTGCCGGGACCACGCTCCGGTGTCGGCGGGCCACCCGGACCGGGCAGGGAAGAGGCAGCGCCGTTGAGCGATGACACGATACGCCTGGTCACGATCGGCCGGATCATCCGTCGGCGCCGGCGGCTTCTCACCGTCCTCGCCCTGGTGGGTGCGCTCGTCGGTTACGGCACCTCTTTGCTGATTCCGCCGCGCTACACGACATCGGCATCGGTACTGCTGCCGGGCGCGTGGGAGGAGCGCGAGCTGCTGACTCAGTCGGAGATCGCGACCAGTTCGGTAGTGGTCGACCGCGCGGCCGCTGCGCTCGACTGGAGCGGGGTCAGCGGCCGCGAGCTGCGGGACCAGGTGAGCGCCAAGGCCTCGGACGGGAACATCATCAAGATCTCTGGTACGGCCGACACCCCGGAGCGTGCGCAGCGGCTCTCCGACCAAGTGGCCCAGCAGTACGTCACATTCGCCGCGCGGATAGCCGGCGACAACACCGACCCCGAAGCGGCGGCGGGGCCCGAGGCGTTGCGGAAGATGGTGGTGCAGACCAGCCGCCGCATCACCGACCTGGCCGAGGCGGCCGATCCGGGGCAGACCGTGGAGAGCGTGCAGGGCCGCACCGAGCTCGAGAAGCTGCGCACCACCCTGCAGGAGGCCATGGACAAGCTGGACCAGGCCGACCCGGCGACCAACAAGGCCAACCTGGTCGTCATGGGGCCGTCCGCCCGGCCGGCCGGCGAGGCACCGCCGACGAGGATGCAACTCATCGTCGCCGGGGCGCTGCTGTTCTTCCTGGTCTCGGTCATCGGCCATCTCACCGCCGCGCGGGTGAGTCGCCGACTGCGCACCGAACCGGAGATCGCCGCGGCGCTGGGCTCGGCGCTCCTCGGCTCCGTCGACGTACCTGGTGAACGGCCCGCGCACCGACCGGAAGACAGTGCCCTGCGGCCCCGGATCCGCCGGCTCCTCGGCCTCGACATCCGGTGGGACGTACCGACCCCGCAGACCTCCGGCGACGAGGCCAGCAGGCAGATCCGCTACCGGCGGGTGTGCGCCCGCCTCCGGGACCAACTGCCCGCCCCCCGACGGCTGCTGGTCGTCGTCCCGGACGGCGACGAGATCGCCCGCCGGGCCGCCGGGCAGCTCGTCGCCGAGGCCGGGAGCGATCTGCTGCTGCGCGAGGTGGGGGTTTCGGTGACCCGGCCGATGGTGCCGGACCGCGACAACGAGTCCGGTGCCCTGGTCGTGCTCAGCGCGGGCAGCTGGACCGCAGGGGAACTCGCCGGCATCGCCGAGGCGTGTGCGGATGCCAAGCACGAGGTCGTCGGCATCGTCCTCGCCGGCACGGTCTGGACCCGTCCGACACGGTCCGCCGGCCGGCCTCGGGATGCCGCCACGCCCCCGCTCGCAGTGGGCAACGACGCAAGGGGAGGCTCAGGGTGACGACGAGTACAGGTTCGGAGTCGTCGGCCGCCACTCCACTGCTTGACCTGCAGTCGCTGGTGGTGGCGGTACGGAGGCGGCGCCGCCTCTGGTCGGCCATGGCACTGCTTGGGCTGCTCGTCGGCGCGGCGGTGGCGGTCCTGCTGCCGCCACCGCCGACCGCGGTGACCAAGGTGCTGGTCGCGCACCAGGCGGACCAGCCGAACGACCCCGGAACGCTGATCCGCACCGACGTCGCGCTGCTGGGGACCACGCGGATCGCGAGCAAGGCCCTGCAGTCCCTCAAGTCCCCGGAAAAACCCGAGGACTTCATGCAGGACTACGGGGGCATCGGCTTGACCAACAACCTGCTGCAGATCGATGTGACAGGTGACAGCGACGCGGAAGCGGTGGCCCGCGCCAAGGCGCTGGCCGATGCGTTCGTCGCGGACCATGTGCGGCGGATACAGGAAGCCGCGAACGCCGAGTCCAAGACCCTGCTCGAGCAGCGTGACCGGATGCGGAACGAACTCGCCCAGGTCAACAAGACGATCGGGGACAGAACCCCGGAGAGCAGAGCGGAAGACTCGGCGAACCTCGAGTCTCTCTTCGCCCGCCGGGCCGAACTCACCTCGCGGATAGCCGATTTCGATCAGCGCGCCGGAGAGGCACGCACCAGCACGCCCCGGCTCATCGCCGGCACACAGATCGTGGACGCCCCGCGCGCGGTGCAGCACTCCCTGCCCAAGACCGCTGCCACCAACGCCGTGATCGGGCTCGTGCTCGGTCTCGTCCTCGGGCTCGCGGTGGCCGCGGTCGGCTCGGTGGTGGCGGACCGCCCCGTGCTGCGCCGGGAGATCGCGGCGAACCTGGGCGCCTCGGTCATCGCGGAGCTGCGCCGCGTGCCCCGCTGGTCGATCAAGCTGTGGCAGCGCCGACGGACCCGGGCGGCACGGACAAGGCTCACCTCGTCCCTGGCCCGCACCGTGCGCGGCTCCGCGGAACCGGTGTCGCTGCTGGAACTGGGCTGTGCGCGCAGCACGAGTGTGATCGCCCTGGACCTGGCACGGGCACTGGCGACGGCTGAGGAGCCGGTGGTCATCGTCGATGGTCTGCCACGCCAGCAGCTCGCCAACCGCCGCCCGAAGCCAGGAGACCCCACCGTGGTCAGCGGCGAGAGCGCCGCGACCGGATCGCAGCAGGAGCGCCGGCTCGGCGTCGGCTCGGTGGCACCCGGCGCGGCGTGGACCGACCTGCAGCACCTCGGCACCCAGACCGTGCTCGTCGTACGTGCCGGGCACGGCAGCGCCGCATGGCTGCACACCGTGGCGCGGCAACTCGCGGACCAGAGCATTCCGGTGATCGGCGTGGTGCTGATCGACCCCGATCCGCGGGACCGGACCGACGGCACGCTGTGGGACGGGCTGCACACCGCGCTGCGCGGCCACAACGAGCGGCTGGCCCGGCAGAACGGGACCGGCAGGCGGCGCATTGAGCGGCAGCCGAAGTGGGCCGCACGGGTCCCGGACAGCGACCAGGAGGCACGGTAGGACATGTGTGGCATCGCAGGCACTTACCGATGGCCGGACGGGAAGGCCGTGACCGACCGGCTCACCGACACCCTCGCCCACCGCGGTCCGGACGGGGCGGGCCGGTACAGCCACTCCGTCGGTGACGGCGAAGTGCACCTCGGGCACCGCCGGCTGGCCATCGTCGACCTGTCCGAGACCGGCGCCCAGCCGATGGTCTCGGACGGCCTCGTCCTGACGTACAACGGGGAGCTGTACAACGCGCCCGAATTACGTGCCGAACTGGCAGCCGCCGGGGTGCGCTTCCGCGGTACCTCCGACACCGAGGTGCTGCTTGAGGCCTGGCGGCGCTGGGGCACGGACTGTCTGCCCCGGCTGCGCGGCATGTTCGCGTTCGGGATCTTCGACGAGCGAACCGGTGAGCTGGTGCTCGCCCGCGACCAGCTCGGCATCAAGCCGCTGTTCCTGCTCCGGCGCGGTGCGGGCCTGGTGTTCGCCTCCGAGCTCAAGGCGCTCGCCGCCGCCACCGGCGGATCGCTGCAGGTGGACGAGGCGGCGCTGGTGGCGTCACTGCTCTACTACTGGGTGCCGGACTCACGGTGCGCGTTCCGCGAGGCGGAGAAGTTGCCGCCGGGGAGCTGGCTGCGGTGCAGGCCCGACGGCCGGGTGGAGCGCGGCCGGTACTGGCACCTGAAGGACGTCGCCGCCGAGGGCAGGGAGCGGGCCCGGGGCGGCGAGCAGCCGGATCTGGCCGCCATTGTCGAGGATTCGACTCGCCGCCACCTGCTCTCCGACGTACCCGTGGCGACCTTCCTCTCCGGCGGCCTCGACTCCAGCTACCTGACCGCGCTGGCCGCCCGCGACCAACCCGGGATCTCCGCCTACACGATCGGGTTCCGCGCCGAGGACGCCAAGTTCGAGGCGATGCCGGACGACCTTCGCTACGCCCGGCAGGTGGCCGAGCGGTTCGGCGTCGACCTGCACGAGATCGAGATCGCTCCGAATGTGCTCGACCTGCTGCCGCGGATGACGTACCACCTGGACGAGCCGATCGGCGACCCCGCCGCGATAAACACGTTCCTGATCTGCGAGGCCGCCCGGGAGGCCGGGGTCAAGGTGATGCTCTCGGGGATGGGTGCCGACGAGCTGTTCGCCGGTTATCGCAAGCACCTGGCCAACCTCCTTGCACTGCGCTACCAGCGCGTCCCGCGGCCCCTGCGGCGCGGGGTGTCCAGGGCCGTGGACCGGCTGCCGGTGGCAACGGCCCGCCGGGGGTACCGGTCGGTGCGCTTCGCCAAACGGTTCCTCTCCTTCGCCGATCTGCCGGAGGAGACCGCGTTCCGGCGCAGCTACACCATGTACGACCAGGACGAGTTGCTCGCCTTGGTCGATCCGGACCTGGCCGGGACGGTGGACGACGTGCTGACCGAGCACGCGGACATCTACGAGGACAACGAGCTGGACGACTTCGTCAACCGCATGTGCCTGGGCGACGCCCGGATGTTCCTGCCGGGCCTGAACCTCGCTTACACGGACCGCTCCAGCATGGCCGCGTCGACCGAGGTGCGGGTGCCGTACGTGGACGTCGAGGTGGTCAAGGCGGCGTTCGCCGTGCCCGGCGATCGCAAGATCGTCGGACGGCAGGGCAAGGCCGTCCTCAAGGAGGCGGCCACCTCGATCCTGCCCCGGGAGATCGTGTACCGGCCCAAGGGCCTGTTCAGCGCCCCGCTGCGCGCCTGGATGAGCCGGGATCTGGCACCCCTGGTGCGCGAGGTGGTGAACGACGGCGTGCTCGTCAACTCCGGGTTCCTGCGCCGCGACGCGCTGGCGCGCATGGTCGCCGAGGACGCTGCCGGGCAGCGGGACTTCTCCAAGCATCTGTGGCATGTGCTGACCCTCGAGTACTGGTACCGCGACGCGACCTCCGGGTCCGGCCGGAGCGCTCGCTCGGCGGCGTAGTAGACGGCGTAGAAACAAGGGGACTTTGTGAAGCAGGTTGTGCAGAACTACAAGAGCGGCGAGCTGGCGGTGCTCGACGTGCCGGTGCCGGGGTGCAAGCCGGGCGGTGTGCTGGTCCGCACCGCCTACTCGCTGATATCCACCGGGACCGAGCTCATGAAGGTGTCCGAGGCCGGTATGTCGATGCTGGGCAAGGCCCGTTCCCGTCCCGATCAGGTGGCCAAGGTCATGCAGAGCGTGGCCACCAACGGGGTGCCCGCCACCTACCGCAAGGTGATGGGCAAGCTGGACTCCTACACGCCGCTGGGCTACTCGCTGTGCGGGGTGGTCGAGCAGGTCGGCGCCGGGATCGACGATGTGAAGGTCGGCGACCTCGTGGCCTGCGCCGGCAACGAGCACGCGTTGCACGCCGAGCTGAACTGGGTGCCGAAGAACCTCTACGCCCCGGTGCCGGACGGCCTCGCGCCGCGGCACGCGGCCTTCGGCACCGTCGGGTCGATCGCGATGCAGGGCGTGCGCCGCGGCGAGCCGCAACTCGGCGACGTGGCGCTGGTTATCGGCCTCGGGCTGATCGGGCAGTTGGTGGTGCAGCTCCTCGCCGCTTCGGGGGTCCGCGTCGTCGGGGTCGACCCCGACCCGGTGCGCTGCGAGCTCGCCGAGGGCCTGGGCGCCGCGGCCTGCGGCGATCCCGCGTCCGCGGCCGTGGAAGCCGCCGTCGCCGAACTCACCGGCGGTCACGGCGTGGACCAGGTGTACCTGGCCGCCGGCGGCGGCAGCAATCAGCCCGTCGAGCTGGCTGCCCGGTTGTGCCGGGACCGTGGCCGGGTCGTCGACATCGGCAAGTGCCGCCTGGACCTGCCGTGGAACGCGTACTACGAGAAAGAGCTCGACGTCCGGTTCTCCCGCAGTTACGGCCCCGGGCGCTACGACCCGGAGTACGAGCTCGAGGGGCGGGACTACCCGATCGGCTACGTGCGCTGGACCGAGCGCCGCAACCTGGCGTGCTTCCTCGATCTCCATGCCCGCGGCAGCGTCGACGTGGAGCCCCTGGTCTCCCACATCGCCGACTTCGACGACGCCGTCGAGACGTACCAGAGCCTGAAGGACGGCGACCTGAAGGCCGTGGCCGTGCTGTTCCGGTACGCCGAACAGAAGGAGGAAGCGGGGGAAGCGGAGGCACCGGCGGTCGCAGTGCCCGCGGTGCGACGCAGCGGCAAAGCGTCCACCCCGGCCCGGTCCGCCAAGGCACCGGTGCGGCTGGCGTTCGCCGGCGCGGGAAACTACGCGACGTCGATGCTGCTGCCGCACCTGGCACAGCGCGACGGCGTCGAGTTGTCCACGGTCGTCACCACGACGGCGCTGTCCGCGGCCAACGCCAAGCGGAAGTTCGGCTTCGCCGAGGCGACCACCGATCTCGACGCCGTACTCGGCGACAAGTCCGTCGACGCGGTGTTCGTGGTCACCCGCCACAGCTCGCACGCCGAACTGACCCGAAGGGCGCTCCTGGCCGGCAAGGCGGTGTTCGTGGAGAAGCCCCTGGCGCTCACCGAGGACGAGCTGGCCGGTGTGCTCGCGGCGGTGGAGGAGTCCGGCAACGACCGGCTGCAGGTGGGCTTCAACCGCCGGTTCGCGCCGCTGTTGCAGGAGGCCAGGAAGCGGTTCGGCGCCCGGACCGGTCCGGCGAGCCTGCGCTACCTGGTCAACGCGGGCCGGCTGCAGCACGGCAGCTGGTACCTCCAACAGGGCACCGAGGGCTCGCGCTTCGCCGGCGAGGGCGGACACTTCATCGACACGGCGAGCTGGCTGCTCGAGGCCGACCCGGTCTCGGTGTACGCGGTCGCCACGGCAGGCAACGAGGACCTGCAGGTCGTGCTGCGCTACCCGGACGGGTCCACCGCCACCATCAGCTACGTCACCACCGGCGCGGCCGGCTTCCCCAAGGAGACGCTGGACCTCGTCGCGGACGGCAAGGTGCTGCGGCTCGACGACTTCGTCCGTGCCGCTGTTTACGATGGCCGCCGCAAGCGGTGGGTCAGTTCGCGGCTGCCCAAGGCCCGGGACAAGGGCCAGTCCGCCGAGCTGGCCGCGTTCATCAAGGCCGTGCGGACCGGCGGGCCGATGCCGGTGCCGCTTGAGTCGCTGGTCGCCACCACCGCGGCCACCCTCGCCGTACAGGCAGGCCTGGCCGGCGGCGCGCCGGTGACGCTGGCGAGGGCACGATGACCATGAGCGCGGGCTGGTACCTGCGGCGGTTGTCCCGGATGGGACCGCGGGAGGTCGGCGGCCGGGTGGGCGACGCGGTGCGGAGGCGGCGGTGGCGGTCGGCGCCGCCGGACTGCCCGAGCGTGACCGGCGCCCGGTTCACCGCGGTACTGCCCGCCGGGGCGATCGCCGCAGTGCCACCGGACGCAGCGAAACGTCTCATCGCCGAGGCGGACCGGCTGATGGCGGGGCACGCCGAGTACTTCGGGGTCGACCGCGACGACATGGTCAACCCCGACTGGTGGTACGACCCGAAGACCGGGCGCCGGGCTCCTTGGGGGTACGCCTTCGACGTGCCGTACCGGAACGAGGACGCGGTCGGGGACATCAAGCAGATCTGGGAGCCGTCCCGGCATCAGTACCTCACCGTGCTCGCCGCCGCCTACGCGATCACCGGGAACGAGCGGTACGCGGAGCGGGTGGCCGAGCACCTGCGGTTGTGGTGGGCGGCCAACGCGCCGCTGCGCGGAGTGCACTGGGTCAGCGGCATCGAGCTGGGCATCCGGCTGCTGTCCTGGGTGTGGATCCGCCGGCTGCTCGACGGCTGGCCGGGCGCGGCCGGGCTGTTCGAGGACAACCCGGTGGCGCTGAACCAGATCTGGCACCACCAGCGCTGGCTGGCCGCCTTCCCCAGCCGGGGGTCCTCTGCGAACAACCACGTCATCGCCGAGGCCGCCGGGCAGTTCGCCGCAGCCTGCGCGTTCGGCTGGTTCCCCGCCTCGGCGCGTTGGCGAGCCGGCGCGCTGCGATCGCTGGAGCGGCAGCTGCGCGGCAATACCTTCCACTCGGGCCTCAACCGTGAGTTGGCCACCGAGTATCACGGACTCGTGCTGGAGCTCGGCCTGGCCGCGATGGCCGAGGCGGATGCCGCCGACGTGCCGGTCCCCGCATCGCTCCGGCTGGTGCTGCTGCGGATGACCGACGCCCTCGCGGCCATCGTGGACAACCGGCTGCGGCCGCCGCGCCAGGGGGACGCGGACGACGGGCACGGGCTGATCGTGGACGGCGCGGGCACCGACCGCTGGGGCTCGTTGCTGGCCACCGGGGACGCCGTGTTCGGCCGGCTCGACTGGTGGCCGGCGGTGACCGGCACCGATGTGCGCACCCCGCTGCTTGCCGCGCTCATCCGGCCGTACTCGAAGAATGGAACTGCACCGGCCGTGACCCGCCCGGCGAGCCGACCTTCCCACTTGGCTGACGCGGGCATGACCATCCTGCGCGGTCCGGAGGAGATTTGGTGCCGCTGCGACGGTGGCCCGCACGGATTCCTGTCCATCGCCGCGCATGCCCACGCGGACGCGCTGTCCATAGAGGTCCGGCACGACGGAGTCGACGTACTCGCCGACCCGGGGACGTACTGCTACCACGGGCAGCCCGAGTGGCGTGAGTACTTCCGGTCCACCCTCGGCCACAACACCCTGCAGCTGGACGGCGGTGACCAGTCCGCCTCCGGCGGCCCGTTCCTATGGACCCGCCATGCCGGCAGCCGCGTCCTGGTCGCGGACACATCCGACACCTCCGACGGGGGGACGGCCCGCTGGTGCGCCGAACACGACGGCTACCAGGGCTCCGTGCACCGCCGCCGGGTGGAACTGACCGCCGCAGCTGAGGAGTTGCGGGTGGTCGACGAGGTGCGCGGCCCGCGCCGGGACATGCGCCTCGCGTTCCACCTCGGCCCGGCGATCACCGCGGACCTGGCGGAGAACCGGGCCGTGCTCACCTGGACCCGGGACGGCGAGGACCGCTCCGCGGTGCTCGACCTGCCCGGGCAGCTGCGCTGGCGCGCGCATCGCGGCGAGAGTGACCCGCCGCTGGGCTGGTACTCCGCCGGATTCGGACGCAAGGAACCCTCCACCACGCTGGTCGGCACCGGTTTCGCCGACGGCGCGGAGGGGTTCACCACCGTGCTCAGGTTCCGCGGCTAGGGAGGACGCGTGGTGATCAAGAAGCGGTACTGGGCGTTGCCGACGGCACCGCTGGTGCTGGTCCTGCTGGCGGCGACCGGCTGCGTGAGCACACCAAGCGCCCCGGGGGAGCCGACCGTTGCGCCATCCACGTCCGGGGCCCGGTCCCTGGCCCGGGTGTGTGCCAAGCCCGCGGCCGGGCCGGTGAAGGCGCCGGCGGGTGCGGTGACGGTCGACCCCGCGGTGGTCGGTGACCTGGCTGCGAAGACCAAGAAAAGCCCGCCGAACACCACGTTCTGGCTGCGGCCGGGGAAGCACAGGCTCGAATCGGACCGTTACGCCCAGATAATCCCCAAGAAGGGGAACACCTACCTCGGCGCGCCCGGCGCGGTGCTCGACGGCCGGAAGACCAACCAGTACGCGTTCGGAGGTGCCGCCCGCGACGTCACCATCCGCCACCTGACCGTGCAGGGTTTCGTCGCGCCGCAGAACGAGGGCGTGGTCAACCACGACTCGGCCGACGGGTGGGTGATCGAGCACGCGACGATCCAGAACAACTCCGGCGCCGGGCTGATGGCCGGTGCCCGCCAGCAGGTCCGCGCCAGCTGCCTGCGCGGCAACGGACAGTACGGAATGAACGCGTACAAGGTCGGCGACCCCATCAGTGACCTGGTGCTCGAGGGCAACGAGATCGTGGGCAACAACAAGGACGACTGGGAGCGGCGGCGGCCGGGCTGCGGCTGCACTGGAGGCGTCAAGTTCTGGGCCGTCAACGGCGCCGACATCCGCGGCAACTGGGTGCACGCCAACCGCGGAGCCGGGTTGTGGGCGGACACCAACAACAACGACTTCCGCATCGAGGACAACGTGCTCGAGGCCAACGACGGTGCCGCGCTGATCTACGAGACCAGCTACAACGCGGTCATCCGGAAAAACACGATCCGGCGGAACAACTGGGTCGTGGGCCGCACGTACGCCGACCGCGGCGACAACTTCCCGTTCGCGACCGTCTACCTGTCCGAGTCCGGCGGCGAACCACGGATCCGGGCCCGCACGGACAAGATCGAGATCTACCGGAACGTGCTGGAGAACAACTGGTCCGGAATCACCCTGTGGGAGAACGCCGACCGGTTCTGCAACAGCCCGGCCAACACCTCGTCCGGTGACTGCACGCTGCTGGTGAAGAAGACAGAGCGCTGCGCACAGCCGGGGATCGCCACCGCACCGCTCTACGCCGACTGCCGGTGGAAGACCCAGCGGGTGGACATCCACCACAACCGCTTCGTGCTGGACACGTCCGTCGTCGGGTGCACGGTGGAGTGCGGCCGCATGGCGGTGCTTGCCAACTACGGCACCTATCCGGACTGGACGCCGTACCCGGGCGAACAGGTGGCTGAGGCGATCACCCACAAGCAGCACAACCGCTGGCACGACAACGTCTACCGCGGACCATGGAGCTTCATCGCCCACGACCCGAGCCGAAAGCTCGACTTCGGGCAGTGGCAGGGCACGCCGTACCAGCAGGACGCGGGCAGCACCTTCCGCGCACGGGACGGTGGTTGAGATGGGCGCGGACCACACGTCGAAGATCGTCGGGACAGTCTGGGGGCTGCTGATCCTCAACACGCTCGGCTCCGCCGGGGCGAAGACCATCATCCCGCTGCCCCGCTCCCTCATCCAGATGGTCACCATGGGCGCGCTGGTCGCCGCGTTCGCGCTGGCGCTGGCAATCAATCTCCGGCTGCGCATCCGAGCCAGCGCCTTCGTCTTCCTGCTCACCCTCCTACTGGTGCCGAGCGTGATCTCCAGCGCGAACCTGGAGTCCGGGTTCGGCGCGCTGTTCCGCTGCGCCCGGCTGGCTCTCTTCGTCGGCACGCTGTGGCTGCTCAGCCGCTGGTGGGACGGAAACCCGACGTTCGTCCGGCACCACATCCGGATGTACTTCGTGGTCCTCGGGTCGGTGGCCGCCGGCCTGGTCATCTCACCGGGCGCCGCCATGCCCGAGCTCTACGGCGGGCGCCTGGTCGGCGCGTTGTGGCCGCTCACCCCGCCGCAGATCGGACAGTACGCCGCGGTGATCATCGGGCTCACCGTGCTGCTCGTTCTGGGCCGCCGGACCGACAGGGGCAGCGCGGCGGTGGTCATCGTCCCGGCACTCGTCCTTCTCGCGCTGACCCATACCCGGACGGCCACGCTCGGCCTGCTGATCGGGCTGGTGCTGGCGATCGGCTCGCTCGTTCTGACCAGCGCCGCCGCCCGCCGGTTCTTCGCCTGGGCGGTGCTGTGCGCCGCCGTGGCCGCGGTGGCGTTCAGCTCCGCGCTGCAGGCGTGGTTCCTGCGCGGACAGAGCAAGGAGAACTTCTCCAACCTCACCGGTCGGGCCAAGGTCTGGGACGCCCTGCTGTCAGCCCCCCGGACGACCTCGGAGTACCTGTTCGGCGCGGGCCTCGGCGACAAGTCGTTCGGCGGGCTGCCGATCGACAACAGCTGGCTGGCCGTTTACCACGAGCAGGGTCTGACCGGCACCGCCATCGTGGCGGCGGTCATCATCGTGCTGGGCGGCGTCGCGTTGCTGCGGCCACCGTCGCTGTCGAGGGCCTGCGCGATCTTCCTGATCAGCTACTGCGCGATCGCGTCTTACACCGAGGCCGGTCTGGGCGACGCCTCGCCGTATCTGCTGCATCTGACCGTGGCCGCCTCGCTGCTGGCGGCACCTGCCGCGGCCACTCCCCTCGCGAAGCACGAAGTTCCTCGACGACGCATACCGCATTGGGCCCGGAGATCGGAGGTGACCTGAGCATGCACATCCTCGTAGTGCACAACCGCTACGCCTCGGCGCAGCCGAGCGGGGAGAACAACGTCGTCGACCAGGAGGTGGCGCTGCTGCGCGAAGCCGGCCACCGGGTCGAGGTGTTCGAGCGGCGCAGCGACGACATTGCCGCCCGGTCCCTGCTTTCCAAGGCCGCGCTGCCGCTCCTCGTGCCGTGGAACCCGGCGGTCCGCACGGAGCTCGCCGGCCGGCTTCGCACCGAGCGGCCTGACGTCGTGCACGTGCACAACGTCTTCCCGCTCCTGTCTCCCGCGGTCCTTGCCGCCTGCGCCGACGCCGACGTGCCCGCCGTCGCCACACTGCACAACTACACCCAGGTCTGCCCGCCCGGCACGCTGCAGCGGGACGGCCGGCCGTGCACCGAGTGCGTCGGGTCCGCGCCGCTGCCCGCCGTCCGGCACGGCTGCTACCGGAACTCCCGCCTTGCGACGGTGCCGCTCGCGGTCAGCCTGTCGGTCAACCGGCGGCGGTGGTGGTCCGGCGTGGAGCGGTTCTTCTGCATCTCCGCGGCACAGCGCGACGTCCTGGTGCGGTCCGGCATGCCGGCCGAGCGGCTGGCGGTGAAGCACAACTTCGTGCCCGACCCGGGCACTTGCCGAGCGGGCGCCGGCGAGCAGGTGCTCTATCTCGGCCGACTTGCGGAGGTCAAGGGCGTGCGGCTGCTCATGGCCGCGTGGGACGAGATCGCAGCGAGCGGCGGTGTGGGCGTGCCGCTCGTGATCGCCGGCGCGGGGCCGCTGGAGCCGGAGGTGACCGCCTGGGCGGCGGGCCGGGACGACGTGCGGTACGTCGGCCTGTACGACCCCGCCCAGTGCCGGCAGGCCGTCGCGAGCTCGGTCGCCGTGGTGGCTCCCTCGACCTGGCTGGAGGCGTTCGGCCTGGTGGTCGTGGAGGCGATGGCGGCGGGGGTCCCGGCCGTCGCCGCCGGTCACGGCGCCTTCGTCGAACTCGTCGAGGACGGGGTGACCGGGCTGTTGCACCAGCCGGGCGACCCCGCCTCGCTCGCGTCCTGCGTGCGCCGGATCGCGAACGATCCGCACCGCAACCAGGAGATGGGCCAGGCGGCCCGGCGCCGATACGAACAGGGCTTCAGCCCGGCCGTCGGCCTCGAACGCCTGGTGGAGGGGTACCGCACCGCGATCGCGGGTCGGTCCGGCGGCGGGGACACCGTGCCGTCGACAGGTAATGGAAACACTCGCTCGCGGCGGGGCACCCGCGCGAGCAGGGATGGGGGCAGTAAATGACACGATGCCGACTCTGCGGCTCGGCGGCGTTGGGGAGCGTCGTCGATCTGGGGGCGACCCCGCCGTGTGAGAGCTTTCTCGCCGCGGAGCAACTGGACCAGCCGGAACCGGCGTACCCGCTGCACCTGCGGGTCTGCACCGACTGCTGGCTCGCGCAGATCCCCCCGCTGATCACGCCGGAGGAGACGTTCAGCGAGTACGCGTACTTCTCCTCCTACTCGACCTCCTGGGTGGAGCACGCGCGGACGTTCGTCGCCGACACCGCAGCGCGCCTTGCTCTCGGCCCCGACGCCTTCGTGGTCGAGGTCGCGAGCAACGACGGCTACCTGCTCCGGCACATGGTCGACCGGGGAATCCGATGCATCGGCATCGAGCCGTCGGTGAACGTCGGCGCCGCGGCACGGGACGCGGGCGTGCCCACGCTCACGGCGTTCCTGGACCCGGACACAGGCTCGGCCGTCCGCGCCGAGCACGGCCCGGCGGACCTGGTCGTGGCCAACAACGTGTACGCGCACATCCCCGACGTGGTCGGGTTCACCAAGGGGCTGCGCGCCCTGGTCGCCGACGACGGCTGGGTCTCCATCGAGGTGCAGCACCTGCTGACCCTGATCGAGGAGAACCAGTACGACACGATCTACCACGAGCACTTCCAGTACTACACGGTCGCGTCCGCGACCCGGGCGCTGGCGAGCGGCGGACTCGCGCTCGTGGATGTCGAGTTGCTGCCCACGCACGGCGGCTCCATCCGGCTGTGGGCCCGGCCGACCGAGGTGGCCGGCGAGCCGACCCACCGGGTGGCCGACGTACTGGACCGGGAGAAGGCCGCCGGGCTGCAGGAACTGTCCGGGTACACCGAGTTCTCCGCCCGGGTGGCCAAGGTGCGCCGGGACCTCCTGCGGTTCCTGATCGAGGCGGCCGAGCGCGGCGAGACGGTCGTCGGCTACGGCGCCCCGGGCAAGGGCAACACCCTGCTCAACCACTGCGGCATCCGGCCCGACCTGCTTCCGTACACGGTCGACCGCAACCCCTACAAGCACGGCAGGTACACCCCGGGCACCCGCATCCCCATCCTGCCGCCCGAACAGATAGCCGCCGACAAGCCGGACTACGTCCTCGTCCTCCCGTGGAATCTGCGGGCCGAGCTGGTCGAGCAGCTGTCCTTCGTGCACGACTGGGGCGGCCGCCTTGTCTTTCCCATCCCTGAACTGAGCATTGTCGAGGCCAAGTCATGAAGGTCGTTCTGTTCTGCGGCGGTTACGGGATGCGGATGCGCAACGGTGCCTCCGACGACATGCCCAAGCCGATGGCGATGGTCGGCCCGCGGCCGCTGATCTGGCATGTCATGCGCTACTACGCGCACTTCGGGCACACGGAGTTCATCCTGTGCCTCGGGTACGGGGCTCACCACATCAAGAACTTCTTCCTCAACTACGAGGAGACGACGTCCAACGACTTCGTGCTGCGCAACGGGCAGACCGAGCTGCTGTCCACCGACATCGCCTCCTGGACGATCACGTTCGCGCAGACCGGCATCGAGTCGCCGATCGGGGAGCGGCTGCGCCGGGTGCGGCACCACCTGGACGGCGACGAGATGTTCCTCGCCAACTACGCCGACGTGCTCACCGACGCCCCGCTGCCGGAGATGATCGACCGGTTCGCCCGGCGTGACGCCGGTGCGTCGATGATGGTGGTGCCGCCGCAGTCGTCGTTCCACTGCGTGGACCTGGGCGAGGACGGCCTGGTGGGGGGCATCACCGCGGTGAGCGACATGCCGCTGTGGGAGAACGGCGGCTACTTCGTGCTCCGCCAGGAGGTCTTCGACCACATCCCGGAGAACGGGGACCTGGTCGCTGACGGATGCGCCCAACTGGCCAAGCAGGGACGGCTGGTGGCGCACCAGCACCGCGGCTTCTGGAAGCCGACCGACACCGTGAAGGAACGGGCCGCACTCGACGACGCGTACGCCCGGGGCGACCGCCCGTGGGCCGTGTGGGAACGGGACGGCGCGGGTGCGAGCGCGACCGGCAGCAGGGACGGCGCCGGGGCGAGGACCGCATGATCCGGCTCGGGGCCGGGCCCCTGGACCGGATCGTCGCGGTGGGCGCGCACTGCGACGACATCGCCATCGGCGCCGGCGGCACGCTGCTGACGATGTGCCTCGCGCGGCCGGGTATCCGGGTCGACGCGCTGGTGCTCTCCGGTGGTGGCGGCGAACGGGAACAGGAGGAGCGGGCCGCGCTCGCCGCCTTCTGCCCGGGCGCCGAACTGCGGCTGAGCGTGCTCAAGTTGCCGGACGGCCGACTGCCCGCGCACTGGGAGGAGGCCAAAGCCGCGGTCGAGGAGCTGCGCGGGCAGACCGAGCCGGATCTCGTGCTGGCCCCGCGTACCGATGACGCGCACCAGGACCACCGCGGCCTGGCGAAGCTGATGACCACCGCATTCCGCGACCACCTCGTGCTCCGCTACGAGATCGTCAAGTGGGACGGCGATCTCGGCCGTCCGTCGGCGTACCAGCCGCTGACGCCGGAGATCGCCGAACAGAAAGTGCGGCTGTTGCAGGAGCACTACCCCTCGCAACGGCACCGGCCCTGGTACGACCGGGAGGCCTTCCTCGGCCTTGCACGAATCCGCGGCATCGAATGCCACGCGCGCTACGCCGAGGCGTTCGCCGTCACCAAACTCACGCTCAATCTGGGGGAATGAACCTTGCGCGTACTGCTGACCGGACACCAGGGCTACCTGGGCACCGTGATGGCCCCGGTCCTCACGGCCGCCGGACACGAAGTCGTCGGCCTCGACGCCGGCCTGTTCGCCGACTGCGTCCTCGGCCCGCCGCCCGCCGACCCGCCGGGGCCCCGCGTGGACCTGCGCGACGTCACGGCCGACCACGTGGCCGGGGTGGACGCCGTGATCCACCTGGCCGCGCTGTCCAACGACCCGCTGGGATCGCTGGCGCCGGACCTCACCTACGACATCAACCACCACGCCTCCGTACGGCTTGCCCGGCTGGCCCGCGACGCCGGAGTGCGGCGCTTCCTGTACGCGTCTACCTGCTCGGTCTACGGCGCCGCCGGCGGTGACGACCTGGTGACCGAGGACGCCCCGCTGCGCCCGGTGACGCCGTACGCGGAGTCCAAGGTGCGGGTGGAGGACGATCTGCACGCGCTGGCCGACGGCGACTTCACCCCGGTGTTCATGCGCAACGCCACCGCCTTCGGCTACTCGCCCCGGCTGCGCGCCGACATCGTGCTGAACAACCTGGTGGGCCACGCGCTCCTGTCCGGCGAGGTTCTTGTCCTCTCCGACGGCACCCCCTGGCGCCCGCTGGTGCACGCCGCCGACATCGCACGGGCCTTCACGGCCGCGCTGACCGCGCCGCGCGAAGCGGTGCACGACCGGGCGTTCAACATCGGCAGCGAGATCAACAACGTCACGGTCGCCGAGGTCGCCGAGCAGGTCGCCGAGGCGGTATCCGGCTCGCGGGTGGTGATCACCGGGGAGACCGGTGCCGATCCGCGGTCGTACCGGGTGGACTTCTCCCGGTTCCGCGCCGCGGTGCCCGGCTTCGACTGCGAGTGGACGGTGAAGCAGGGCGCGCTCGAACTCGCCGACGCCTACCGGAAGTTCGGGCTGACCCGGGAGGACTTCGAGCGACGCTTCACCCGGCTGGCCGTGCTGCGCGCGGCGTCCGACGCCGGCGCCGTCGACGACACCCTGCGGTGGCGCCGATGACCGCTGTCGGCGAGGAGATGCACGCGCTGGTGGAGCGGCTGTACCCGCTGTGCCGGAGCATCACCGGCGACGGTGTGCGCGCCACCCTGGAGATCGTCGGCGAGTACGTTCCGCTGCAGGTGCACGAGGTACCGACCGGGACGCAAGTGCTCGACTGGACGGTGCCGCAGGAGTGGAACATCCGGGACGCGTACATCGCCGACACCGCCGGCAACCGGGTCGTCGACTTCGCCGCGTCCAGCCTGCACGTGCTCGGCTACAGCGTGCCGGTGTCGGCGACCATGCCGCTGGCCGAGCTGCGGGCACACCTGCACACCCTGCCGGACCACCCGAGTTGGGTGCCGTACCGCACCAGCTACTACACACCGGAATGGGGATTCTGCCTGGCGCAGGAGACCCTGGACGCGCTGCCGGACGGCGAGTACGAGGTGCGTATCGACTCCACGCTCGCGGACGGTCACCTCACCTACGCCGAGCACGTGATCCCCGGGCAGGTCCCCGACGAGGTGATCGTCTCCTGCCACGTCTGCCACCCGTCGCTGGCCAACGACAACCTGGCCGGCATCGCGGTGGCGACGTTCCTGGCCCGCGCGCTGGCGCAGGAGACGCCGTACTACACCTACCGGTTCATCTACGCGCCCGGCACCATCGGGGCGATCACCTGGCTGGCCCGCAACGCGGAGCGGGTGGAACGGGTCAAGCACGGCCTTGTGCTGGCCTGCGCCGGCGACCCGGGTCAACTGACGTACAAGCAGAGCAGGCGCGGCGACGCGGAGATCGACCGGGTGATGAGACATGTGCTGACCGCCTCCGAACGCCCGCACCAGGTCAACGAGTTCGCCCCGTACGGCTACGACGAGCGGCAGTACTGCTCGCCCGGGTTCGATCTCGGCGTGGGCTCGCTCAGCCGGACCCCGTACGCCGGGTACCCGGAGTACCACACCTCGGCGGACAACCCGGACTTCGTCTCCCCGGAGGCGATGGCGGACACCCTCGCGGTCTGCCGCGAGGCGTTCGCCGTGCTGGACCGCAACCGGCGGTACGTCAACCTCAGCCCCTACGGCGAACCGCAGCTGGGCCGACGCGGGTTGTACGACTCGCTCGGCGGCCGCAGCGACGCGAAGCAGGCCCAGATGGCCATGCTCTGGGTGCTCAGCCTCTCCGACGGCGGGCACAGTCTGCTGGACGTCGCCGAGTGCTCCGGGGTGCCGTTCAGCGCCGTCGCCGTCGCGGCCGACGCCCTGCACGGCGCCGGTCTGATCAAGGCATGACGTCCATGACCGCCGAGGGGGAGAAGACGACGACACCGGCGGACCGGCGGACCGCCAAGCAGGCCATGGTCGGCCGGCTCTCCTGGGGACTGGCCGACCAGGCGGCCTCCAGCATGACCAACTTCGCGGTGGGCCTCTACGTGGCACGCTCGCTGGGGCTGACCGCTTTCGGCGTGTTCAGCCTGGCCTGGCTGACCTACGGCGTGGTGCTCAACGTCGCCCGCGGGCTGGCCACCGACCCGCTCGTGGTCCGCTTCAGCGGCGTGCCGGACACGTCCTGGCGCGCGGCGGCGGCTCGGTCGTCGGGTGCCGCCCTCGGTGTCGGTGCCGCCCTCGGCGCAATGTGTCTGCTGATCGGGCTCGGCCTCGGCGGCCGCGTGGGGCCCGCGTTCGCCTGCCTCGGCGTCGTACTGCCGGCGCTGCTGCTGCAGGACGCCTGGCGGTTCGCCTTCTTCGCCGCCGGCACCGGGCGGAAGGCGTTCGTCAACGACCTCGTGTGGGGCGTCGCGCTCGTCCCGGCCATGGTCCTGGCGGCCCGCGTGGGCAGCGTGGCCGCCTTCGTGCTCGCCTGGGGCGCGTCCGCCGCGGTGGCCGCGGTGTACGGCTGCCTCCAGTCCGGCATCCTGCCCCGGCTGACCGGAGCGCCCGGGTGGCTTCGCGAGCAGCGCGATCTCGGCTACCGGTACCTGGCCGAGAACGTCAGCCTCAGCGGCGCGAGCCAGCTGCGGGCGTACGGGCTCGGCGCGATCGTCGGGGTCGGCGCGGTGGGTGCGGTCCGGGGCGCGGAGCTCCTGCTCGGCCCGTTCCTCGCCGTGCTGATGGGGCTGTCACTGGTCACCGTCGCGGAGGCGGCACGGGTGCTGCGGCGGGCCCCGCACCGCCTTGCCAGGTTCTGCCTCCTGCTCGGCGGCGGGCAGGCCGCCGCCGCACTGCTCTGGGGCGCGGCGCTGCTGCTGGTGCCGGACCGGGCCGGCGAGCTGGTGCTCGGCGGCGTCTGGCACTCCGCCTCGGAACTCATCGTGCCGGCCACGCTCGGCGTCGCGGGCGCCGGCCTCGGCACCGGCGCGGCGGCCGGGCTGCGCGCGCTCGCCGCGGCCCGGCGCAGCCTGCGCTGCCAGCTGTTCGCCTCCGCCTGCTACGTCGGCGGCGGGCTCGGCGGCGCGGCCGTGGCAGGCACGATCGGCTCGGCCTGGGGCGTCGCCGCCGCGACCGTCTGCGCCTCGGCCGTGTGGTGGCTGCAGCTGCGGTCCGCCCTGCGCGAGCGCCACCGCAACCCCATCCCCGAAGTGAGGACGTCATGACCGCCCAACCCCGGCTGAGCATCGGCCTGCCCGTGTACAACGGCGAAGAGTACCTGGCCGAGTCGCTCGACGCCCTGCTCGGCCAGACCTACGAGGACTTCGAGCTGGTCATCTCCGACAACGCCTCGACCGACGGGACTCAGGAGATCTGCCGCAAGTACGCCGCGCAGGACTCGCGCATCCGGTACATCCGGCTGCCCCGCAACATCGGCGCCGCGCCGAACCACAACTACGCGTTCACCGAGTGCCGTGGCGAGCTGTTCAAGTGGGCCTCGCACGACGACCTTTATGCCCGGGATCTGCTGCGGCGCTGCGTGGAGGCGCTGGACGAGCGGCCGGACGTGATCCTCGCGCACAGCGGCCAGGCGGTCATCGACGGAGACGGCCAGGTGAAGGTCCCGTACGAGTACGGGCTCGCCACCGACTCGCCGCACGCGCCGGAGCGCTTCCGCAGCCTGCTGTTCGAGCCCGGTGGCGACGACTTCTACGGGGTGATGCGGGCAGACGTGCTGCGCCGGGTGAAGCCGCACGACAGCTACCACCACGCGGACCGCACGTTCGTCGCCGAGATCACCCTGCACGGGCCCTTCCACCAGGTGCCGGAGCTGCTGTACTTCCGCCGCGACCACCCCACCCGCGCCGAGCGGGCGAACCCTTCCAAGCGCTCCCGGTGCGTCAACCTGGACCCACGCCGGGCAGGCCTGCTGCACCCGACGCCCCGGCTGCTCGCCGAGTACGTCTGGGGCTTCGCCTCGGCGATCCGGCGGGCGCCGTTGTCCCCCGCCGACCGGCGCGCGTGCTACCGCCACCTGGCCACATGGATGACCAGCCGGGTCCGGCCGGGCGCCGGCGAGCGGGTCGAGGACCGCGCCCCGGTCGACCCGGGCCGGCACACCGTCTCCGTCGACGCCCTCGTCGCGGGACGCGAGGGGAGGCAGGCATGACGTCTGGAGACGAAACTCCTGTGCGCGTGGGGGTGTTCGGCCTGCTCGGCTCCGGCAACCTCGGCAACGACGGGTCGCTCGAGGCCGTGCTCGGCTACCTCCGCGCCGCGCACCCGGAGGCTGTCGTGGACGCCCTGTGCGGCGGACCCGAGGTCGTCGCGACCCGGTACGCGATCCCCGCGACGCGGCTGCACTGGTACCGCGGGGAGTACCGGACCGCGTCGCGTGCGGGCGCGATCGCGGGCAAGGGCCTGGGCAAACTCGTCGACGTCTTCCGCACCGCTGCCTGGGTGCGCCGGCACGACGTGGTGATCGTGCCGGGCATGGGCGTCCTGGAGGCCACGCTGCCGCTGCGGCCGTGGGGCTTCCCGTACTCGCTGTTCCTGCTCTGCGCATCCGGCCGGCTGTTCGGCACCCGGGTCGCGCTGGTCGGCGTCGGCGCCGCCGCGATCGGCGACCGGCCGACCCGGGCCCTGGTGCGCCGGTCGGCGCGGCTGGCCACGTACCGGTCGTACCGGGACACCCAGTCCCGCGACGCGATGCGGGCGATGGGCGTGGACACCACGCGCGACGAGGTCCACCCGGACCTCGCCTTCGCCCTGCCGACGCTGCCGGCGAGCGCGCCCTCGGGTCCGCCGGGCCGGGTCTGCGTCGGCGTCATGGACTTCCACGGCGGCAACGACGACCGCGCCCGGGCCGAGGAGATCCACCGGCGCTACCTCGACGGGACAACTCGCTTCGTTCGCGCGCTGGTCGAGGACTGCAGGCCGGTCCGGCTGCTCACCGGCGACGAGTGCGACGTGGCGGTGGTCGCCGCGATCCTCGACGCGGTGGACTCGCCGCTGGTCACCGCTGCCGAGGCGGACTCCCTTGCCGACCTGATGAAGGAGATGGCGGCTGCCGACACCGTGGTGGCGACCCGATACCACAACCTGATCTGCGCGCTGAAGGTCGGCACGCCGACGCTCGCACTCAGCTATGCGGCGAAGAGCGACGCGCTCATGGCTCAGATGGGTCTTGGCGCGTACTGCCACCCGGCTCGCGAGGTCGACGCCGACCGGCTGCTCGAGCAGTTCCGGGCGCTGGAGCGGCGATCGGCGGAGCTGCGGCGGACCCTCACCGAGCGGAACCTGGTCGCCGTTCGGCAACTTGAGCACCAGTTCACCGCCTTGACCGCGGCGCTGTTCCCGGCGACCGACGACGCCAACGCCAACGCCAACGCCAACGCCAACGCCCACGCCCGGCAGGAGGCTTCATGAAAGCGACAGCAGTTCCGGAGATAGCCGGCGCGTACCTGTTCGAGCCGACGCCGTACGCCGACGAGCGCGGCTTCTTCTGCCGCACCTTCGACGCCGACGTGGTCCGCTCGGTGGGCCTCGACCCGGACACCTTCATCCAGGACAGCGTGTCCCGCTCGGTCCGGGGCGTGCTGCGCGGCCTGCACCTGCGCTCCGGCGCCGGCGAGGCCAAGCTGGTGCGGTGCTCGTACGGGAGGATCTTCGACGTCGTCGTGGACCTGCGGACGGACTCGCCGACCTACCGCAACCGGGCCTTCTTCGAGCTGTCCGGCGAGACGCAGCGGACCCTGTACATCCCGGCGGGGTGCGCGCACGGCTTCCAGGCGCTGACCGAGACCGCCGACACCTCGTACCGGATCGACCGCCCGCACGATCCGGCCGAGGACGTGACGATCGCCTTCGACGACCCGGAGCTCGCCATCCCCTGGCCGCTGCCGGTCACATCGATGTCCCAGCGGGACCGGGAGGCCCCGAGCCTCGCCGAGGTCCTGAAGCAGAAAGAGAGCTGAAGTCAGCGTGGACACCGAAGAGTTCCTCCTGCCCCGGTCGCGGATGGCGAACGAGCGGCTGCACGCCATGATCCCCGGGGGCGCGCACACCTACGCCAAGGGCGACGACCAGTACCCCGAAAACCTGGCCCCGGTCATCAGCCACGGCCGCGGTGCCCATGTGTGGGACGTCGACGGCAACCGCTACATCGAGTACGGCTCCGGCCTGCGGTCGGTCAGCCTCGGCCACGCCCACCCACGCGTGATCGAGGCGGTGCGGCGGGAACTCGACCGCGGCAGCAACTTCGTCCGGCCGTCCATCGTGGAGGTCGAGGCCGCGGAACGCTTCCTTACCACCGTGCCGACCGCCGAGATGGTGAAGTTCGCGAAGAACGGCTCCGACGTCACCACCGCCGCGGTGCGCCTCGCCCGCGCCGTCACCGGGCGCCAGCGGGTGGCCATCTGCGGCGACCATCCGTTCTTCTCCGTCGACGACTGGTTCATCGGAACCACGCCGATGTCCGCCGGTATTCCGGCGGCGACCACCGAGCTCACGGTGGCGTTCCCTTACGGGGAACTGGCCGCCACGGAGGAGCTGCTCACCCGGTACCAGGACGAGGTCGCCTGCCTGATCCTCGAACCTGCCGGCCACACCGAGCCGCCGCCCGGGTACCTCGCCGGCCTCCGCGAGCTGGCCGACCGGCACGGCTGCGTACTGATCTTCGATGAGATGATCACCGGCCTCCGCTGGTCCGAGGCGGGCGCCCAGGGCCTGTACGGCGTCGTCCCCGACCTCTCCACGTTCGGCAAGGCGCTGGGCAACGGGTTCGCCGTCTCCGCGCTGGCCGGGCGCCGCGATCTGATGGAGTGGGGCGGGCTGCGTCACTCCGGCGAGCGGGTGTTCCTGCTGTCCACCACGCACGGTGCGGAGACGCACTCGCTGGCCGCCGCGATGGCCGTGCAGACCACTTATGCCGAGGAGGGCATCACCGCGCAACTGCACGCCCTCGGAGAGCGGTTGGCCGCGGGTGTCCGCGCCGCCGCGGCCGGCATGGGTGTCGGCGACCACGTCGTCGTACGGGGCCGGGCCAGCAACCTGGTCTTCGCCACCCTCGACGAGCACGGGCAGCCGTCGCAGGGGTACCGCACCCTGTTCCTGCGCCAACTCCTCGCGGGCGGAGTGCTGGCCCCGTCGTTCGTGGTGAGCAGCGCGCTCGGCGAGGCCGACATCGACCGCACCGTCGATGTGGTGGCCCAGGCATGTGCGGTGTACCGGAAGGCACTGGACGCGGCTGACCCCACCCCCTGGCTGGCCGGGCGGCCGGTGAAGCCCGTATTCCGCCGCTTGGCGTGACGTGACGTCAGCGACGCTGCCGACGACCGGCGTCGGCCATCCGATCGACCAGCCGGTCGGCCGTCCGGTCGACCAGCCACGCGGTCGCGGGTATCACCGCCAGCGCGGTGCACCAGCCGCCGAGGACGTCAGTCGGGTAGTGCGCGCCCAGGGCGACCTGCGCCCAGCCCATGGCGGCGCCGGCAGCCAGCGCCGCGGTGAGCACGAGTAACATGCCGGCCGTCCTGCCGAGGCAGAGCCGGCCGGTCGCGAGCAGCGCCACCATGAGGGCGAGCGCGGTGAAGAAGGCGGTGTGCCCGCTCGGGTAGGACAGGTTGTCGTCGCCGTGGATGGTGCGTCCCACCAGGGACTTGAGCAGCGTCGATGCCCCCACGGTCAGGCTGACGCCGGCAACGATGAGCACGGCTGCGCGAGGACGCCGTAACAGCAGGCAGCCCGTCACGGCGGCCACGACCAGCATCGCTGCTCCGGCGGGCTCTCCCAAGAAGTCCGTGGCCAGAGCGACGCGCCGCCACGGCGGCCCCACACTGTCCGCCGTCGGCTGGATGATCCACCTGTCCACCGTGCCGGGCTCGCTGTGGCCGGCGTACAGAACCCCGAGCACGACGACCACCAGCGCGGCGAGGACCGCGATCAGCCCGAGCGACACGCGTAGCGACGGGGGCAGCACCGCGGGCGCCGGCCGGCCGGTCACACGCCCACCGCGTCCGGTCGACCTGCGCCCGGCCTGTTTTCCGCGAACGCCTCGCGCACCGGCTCGAACCCGGCCGCGACCTCACCGCCGATCGTCGTCATGCCGTCCATCGTGGCACTCTGGCCGTCTGCTCCCAGGGGCGGGCCGGCTCCCGGCGCCTTGTCTTCGAGGAGCGCGGCGCCGTAGTTCGCGGCGTCGAGCGCTCCGTCCAAGATGCTCACCGGCATCGTCACCAAGTGGCTGCCGGACGACCGGGCCGACGTGCACCGTCGTGCCGTGATCTCTTCGGGGCGGTGAGCCGGTTGTGATGGAGTTCAAGCCTGGGGCGAAGCCGTCTGTCAGCCCTCCCGGATGAAGCCCTCCCGTACCAGCCAGTCCTTCGCCACCTCGTGCGGGTCCTCCCCGTCCACGTCCACCCGCGCGTTCAGCCGCTGGGCCTCCGCCCCCGTCAGCCGCTTGGTGATCGGGGCGAGGACGTCGGCGATGGCGGGGTACTTCCTCATCGTGGCGCTGTTCATCTCGGGTGCCGCGTTGTAGTTGGGGAAGAAGTGCCGGTCGTCCTCCAGCACCTTCAGCTCGAGTTCCGGAATGCGGCCGTCGGTGGTGGCCGCCACGCCGAGGGTGCAGGCCGCGCCCTTGGCGACCTGGGTGTAGACGACGCCGTCGTCCATCTTTTTGAAGTTCCCGCGCCGGAGGGCGAATCCGTACGTCTTCGCCACGCCGGGCAGGCCGTCCTCGCGCACCGAGAACTCGCTTCCCCCGCAGATCGTCGCCGCGCCCGGGTCCTCCTTCGTCAGACGTGCCACGTCGGAGAGAGTGCGCAGCCGGTACTTCTGCGCATTCGCCCGGTTCGCGACCAGCGCGTAGGTGTTGTTGAGCGGGGCGGCGGGCAGCCAGGCGATGCCGTTGCGGCGGTCCTCGTCGCGCACGGCCTCCCACTGCTCGTGCGGGTCGACGACCGGCTTGGTGTGACCGAGGTAGGTGATCCAGGCCGTGCCCGTGTACTCGTACATCCCGTCCGCCGCACCGGACTTGACCGCCTCGCGGGCACCGATCGAGCCCTGGATGTTCGTCCGGTCCAGGACTTCCGCGCCGGCCGCTTTGAAGACCAGCCCCATGATCTGGCCCAGGATGATCTGCTCGGTGAACTCCTTGGAGGTCACGGTCAGTTGGGCGCCCTTCAGCGGTCGCCCCTTCCCGATGGAGCCGGGCTGCACCGAGTCGGCCAGCGGGCTGCCGCTGGTCAGTCCGCAGCCGCTCAGCCCTGCGGCGGCGAGCAGCAGGGCGCCCGCGCCCGCGACGGCCGTCCGTACCCGGGTCAGGCGCATCAGTCCACCTCCAGGCCGCGCGGGCGCAGCAGCAACTCGACGAGCATCCCCAGCCAGTCCACGATCAGCGCCATGGCGACCGTCAGTACGGAGCCGAGCACCAGCACCGGCATGCGCTGGTTGGTGATGCCGGAGGAGATCAGGTCCCCGAGTCCTCCTCCGCCGCCGAAGGTGGCCAGCGTCGCGGTGCCGACGTTCAGCACGAGCGCGGTCCGTACGCCCGCCAGGATCAGCGGTACGGCCAGGGGCAGTTCGACCCGGAACAGCACCAGCAGCGGCGACATCCCGATGCCGCGCGCCGCCTCCACGAGTGCCGGGTCGGTGGCCCTCAGGCCGGCCACGGTGTTGCTCAGCACCGGCAGCACCGCGAATGCCACGATGCCGACCAGGGCGGCTCGTTGGCCGATGCCGAGCCAGATCACCAGGAGCGCCAGCAGGCCCAGGGCCGGGGTCGCCTGGCCGATGTTGGCCACCGCGACGAACAGCGGTGCGGCCCGGCGCAGGACCCCGCGCGTCAGCGCGATGCCCAGTGGGATCGCGATGATGAGCACGAAGAAGGTGGAGATCGCGACGAGTTCGGTCTGCTGGAGGAGTGCGGTGCGCACGGCGCCGTCTGCGAGGGCGTTCCTGGCGATCGAGTCCAGCTCGGTGGTGCGGAGATACAGCGCGGTGGCGCCGAGGACTACCGCGACGAAGGCCGGCAGCGTCACCAGCTTCTGCCAGGTGATACGGGGCGGGACCCGGTCCAGTGCGGCGAGCCGGGTCACGGGCTCGTCATGCCCTGGCCCTGGAGCCGACCCCGGGGCCGGGGACCCGTAACCGGCCTCGGGAGCGGCTCCACCACCGGCCCCGACATCGACCTCGCTCCGGCTCACGCGGGCTCACCCCGGCCGGTCGGCCGAGCCTCCTCGGCTCCCCGCTCGCCCGGCGCCCCGTGCATCGCGTTCAGTAGTGTCGACATGTCCACCACGCCGGCGTACGCGCCGTCCTGTCCCGTGACCGCGACGCGGCCCGCACCGTCGGCCAGCAGCGCCTCCAGCGCGTCCCGCAGCGTCATGTCCACCCCGATCCGGCTCCGTACGGGGGTGCCCGCCGACAACGGCAGCGGCTCTCCGGCGGGTTGCGCACTCCGGGCGCGCGTCAGGTCCTCGCGTCGCAGCCAGGAGTGTGGGCGCCGCTCCCGGTCCAGTAGCAGCAGGTGGTCGGCGGAGGCGGAGCCCGCGTCCAGCAGGTGCAGGGCGGTCTCGAGCGGGTCGTCGACGGTGGCGGTCGGGACGTCGGCGAGCTTCACCTCCCGTACGCGCTTGAGGTGCAGCCGCTTCACCCCGGCTCCCGCGCCCACGAAACCGGCGACGAAGTCGTCCGCCGGACTGGCCAGGATCGCTTCCGGAGTGTCGAACTGGGCGATCTGCGACCGGTCGCGCAGCACCGCGATCCGGTCGCCGACCTTGATGGCCTCGTCGAAGTCGTGCGTGACGAAGACGATCGTCTTGCGTAACTCGCGCTGCAACCTGATGAGTTGGTCCTGCAGGCGCTCGCGGGTGATGGGGTCGACGGCCCCGAACGGCTCGTCCATCAGCAGCACGGGCGGGTCGGCCGCCAGCGCCCGCGCCACCCCGACCCGCTGCTGCTGGCCGCCGGAGAGCCGGCGCGGATAGCGGCCGCGGAACTCCCCGGGATCCAGCCCGACGAGTTCGAGCATCTCCTCGACCCGGTCCCGCACCTTCGCGCGGGGCCAGCCGGCCATCTTCGGTACGAGCGCGATGTTCTCGGCGACGGTCATGTGCGGGAAGAGGCCCGTGGCCTGGATGGCGTAGCCGATGGTACGGCGGAGCGCCACGGGGTTGATGCCGGTGACGTCCTCGCCGCCGATGGTGATCCGCCCCGAGGTCGGCTCGATCAGCCGGTTGATCATCTTGAGGGTGGTGCTCTTGCCGCAGCCCGAGGGCCCCACGAGGATCACGGTTTCGCCGGCCGCGACGTCCAGGGTCACGTCCTCCACGGCCGGGGCCTGGCTGTCCGGATAACGCTTGGTGAGGTTGTCCAGCCGGATACTCGCGCCGACGGCGGCCGGCCGGTCGGGCCCGGCGGATCGGGCGGATCCGCCGGGGCCTGCGGCGCCGGACGTCGGGGAGGTCGGTTCGACGATTTCGGCAGAGTCAGCCACGGATCCCCCGTGAGATGGTGAGCCGTCCGATCAGCACGTACCCGGCGTCGAACAGCAGGGCCAGGACGACGATTCCGAGCGTCCCCGACAGTACTTCGTTGAGCGCGTTCGCACTGCCCAGGCTGGAGATCCCGCGGAAGATCTGGTTGCCGAGCCCGGGCCCCGAGGCGAAGGCCGCGATCGCCGCGATACCCATCAGCATCTGGGTCGACACCCGGACACCGGTGAGGATCGGCGGCCAGGCGAGGGGCAGTTCGACCCTGAGCAGCTGGGCGAACCGTGACATCCCCATGCCCTTGGCGACCTCGACGAGGGCCGGGTCGACTCCGCGCAACCCGACGACCGCGTTACGGACCACGGGCAGCAGTCCGTACAGCGTCAGCGCGATGACGGTCGGCGCGACGCCGAGGCCGACGACCGGGACGAGCAGGCCGAGGAGAGCCAGGGAGGGGACGGTGAGGATGCTTGCGGTCGTGGTGATCGCGAGGTTTCCCGCCCACTCGGTGCGGTAGGTGAGGACGCCGATCAAGACCCCGAGCAACGTGGCGACGACCATGCACTGGAAGACGGCGCTGGCGTGCTGACAGGCGTCTACGAGCAGCTGCTGGTAGCGGGTGCCCAGGTACTCCCAGAAGCTCACTTCTCGGTCCCTCCCCCAAGGCCGGTCCTCCAGCGGTCAGCGGTCCATACGGCGCCTGCCGCGACGCCTGGCGCACCAGTGGAGTGATCCGGAGCGGCACCGGATTCACCATCATGATCGCCGTCGAGGCCCGTACGATGCTCCATCGAATCCCACCATCCGGTCGATCACGCGCTGCAAGTCGGCATTCGAGCGTGCCACCAAACGGCACAGCATGTCACCACCCCGCCGGCGGCGAGGAGTACTTGGGCCGCGCCCGGCGGGCGATGTCGAAGGCCAGGACGGCCTGTTGCCGTGCCGCCCGGGTGACCGCCCGCCCGTTCGGGGGTGCCCGACACCGTCCGCCCGAGTCAGGGTCGGGGGCTGCGTGATGGCTGACGCCGCACCCTGGCCTCCCGGCCCTTGTGAGGGCACATGCGTACGTGGTCTTCCCGGCCCCACCCGGGAAGGGCGCATGGCATGCGCACGTACGGGAACCCTCCGTACGCGCCGGGCACCGGGATGCGGCTCCGACGTCTCACGGGCAGTACAGCGGACCGGTCACGGCAATAGCCGGAAGGGGCTGAGCTGAAGGCGGCGGTGATGTGGAGGTTGACTACTACCGAGAGTGACTAGGCCCTCGGCGAGCCGCAAGGGCTCCGGGGGTTGTACTTGAGGGTCCAGCCGTTGCCATCGGAAGATAGAAGAGATCACGAGCGCTGAGTCTCCCCAGATTCTCCCCAGGGTTGCAGAGTGCCGTGGTCGCGTGTGCGCGATCGCAAATCCAGCTCCGCTGAGGAGGGTTGCGGTGATGGACTACAGCCAGTCCCGGCGCTTGAAGATGAAGTACAGGCTTACGCACACCACCGCCATGAGCAGGATCGCGAACGGATACCCCGCTGCCCACTTGAGCTCCGGCATCGACTCGAAGTTCATGCCGTAGATCGTTCCCACGAGCGTGGGAGCAAAGAGGATGGCGGCCCACGAGGAGATCTTCTTGATCTCTTCGTTCTGCTCGATGCCCGCCTCCGCCATCGCCCGCATCTCCTCGTTCTGCTGCTGCGTCACCAGCGTCGCGTTCACGGTGAGGATGTCCGCCAGCGCCTGGCGGAAGCCGTCCACGCGCTCGCTCGTGTGGGTCACGTGGTCGGCGACGTCGCGGAGATAGCGCTGGAGCTCCTCGTCCGTGCCGTATTTCGCGAAGCCCGCCATCAGCGCGTGCAGCATGCCGACGAGGGGGCGGGTGGCGCGCTGGAACTCGACCATTTCGCGGGAGAGTTCGTAGATGCGCCGCGACACCGCCGGGTCGCCGCCGAAGACCTCGGTCTCGATCTCGTCGATGTCGTTCTGCACGCCCGCCACGACCGGGGCGTAGCCGTCGACCACCGCGTCCAGGATCGCGTACAGCACCGCCTCCGGGCCAAGCGCCAGCAGTTCCGGGGTCTTCTCCATGCGGTGGCGGACCGCGGACAGGTCGGGGGCCGCGCCGTGGCGGACCGTGATCAGGAAGTCCCTGCCGACGAAGACATGCAGCTCGCCGAACTCGACCTCTTCCTGGGCGTCGAGATAGCGGGCAGCGCGCAGCACCACGAAGAGGGTCTCGCCGTACCGTTCGAGCTTCGGGCGCTGGTGAGCCTCCAGCGCGTCCTCCACGGCCAGTTCATGAAGGTCGAACTCCTCGGCGAGCGAGAGGACTTCGGCCTCGGTGGGGCGGTGCAGCCCGATCCACGCCATGCCGTCGGGGTACTCGCGCAGCTGGCGGAAGGTCTGGGCGAGGGAGTCGGGCGTCGCGACGCGGCGGCCGTCGCGGTAGAGCGCGGCCTGGACGACGCTGCCCTGATCCTTCTGTACGGGGGCGGGAGCGACCGGCTCCGCGGGCAGGGGATTGGCGGGCGGCGGGCTCGCGGGGAGGAGCGACCGGCGGCGCCATTGGTGCCTCTTCGGGGACAGCGGCATCGTGTCTCTCACCTCCCACCTCGGAAACTGCGCGGGTGTCGTCCGCGCCCGTACGGCCACGGAGCAGGATATCCGGGTCGAATTGCCCCGGCATGACGGGGGCGACCAGCGGGATTCCCTCGGGATCCCTTCGGGGTTCCTTGAGGACAGAAGGTGTCCGCAAGCCTGAGTAGCGTGGGGCGCATGGCTTCGAAGACGACCTACCCCGTGCTCGGCAACCGCGCCCTCAACCGCGCCACACTGGAGCGCCAGCTCCTGCTGCGCCGTGCTCCCCGGTCCGCGATGTCCGTCAAGGGCGCCGTCGGGCATCTCGTAGGCCTCCAGGCGCAGAACGTGAAGCCTCCGTACTACGCGCTCGCCGCACGACTGGAGGGCTTCGACCCCCAGGAGCTCTCCGGGCTGATGGCTTCTCGCGAGGTCGCGCGCCTGGTCACGATGCGTTCCACCATCCATACGCACACCGGCGGGGACTGCCTCACCCTGCGGCCGCTGGTCCAGGCGGCCCGCGACCGGGAGCTCAAGCAGTTCCGTGCGGGCCTGGCCGGGGTCGATCTGGTCCGGCTCGGAGCCATCAGCCGGGAGCTGGTCGAGGAGCAGCCCCGGACCATGAAGGAGCTGCGCGAGGCGTTGCTGACGCACTGGCCGGACGCCGATCCGTTTGCCCTCTCCGTCGCCGCGCGCTGTGTGCTGCCGCTGGTGCAGGTCACCCCGCGCGGCCTGTGGGGCAGGAGCGGCCAGGTCGCGCTCACGACCGCCGAGCACTGGTTCGGGCGGACGTCGGAGCCCGCGCCCGCGCCCGACGCCACAGTCCTGCGCTACCTGGCGGCCTTCGGGCCCGCATCGGTCAGGGACATGCAGACCTGGTCCGGACTGACCCGGCTGCGTGAGGCCTTCGAGCGGCTGCGGCCGCAGCTGGCCGTCTTCCAGGACGAGAACGGCGTCGAGCTCTTCGACCTCCCGGACGCACCCCGGCCGGACGCCGACACCCCCGCGCCGCCCCGGCTGCTGCCGGAGTTCGACAATCTGCTGCTCTCGCACGCCGACCGCACCCGGGTCGTGCCCGAGGCGTACCGGCAGCGGACCTGGAAGGGCAACCAGGCCCACTGCACCTTCCTCGTCGACGGCTACCTCGCCGGGATCTGGCGGCTGACCGATACCAAGGACAGCGCGCATGTGATCGTGCAGGCCTTCGGCAAGCTGACCCGCGGGCAGCGCGAGGCGGTGGCCGAGGAGGCGGAGCGGATGCTCACGACCCTGTCACCGGCCACCGCGCACGACATCGAGTTCGGGGTTTTCAGCGAGTGAGCGAGTAGCGGCCGTCCGTACGCCTCAGTCCGCGCGGCCCGTCGCCGCCACCGTCACGCCCAGGCCGATCATCGCGAACCCGCCCGCGCCGCCCACCATCGACAGGCGGCGCTCCGAGCGGGCGAACCAACTGCGCGCCGCCGCCGCGCCCAGACCCCACAGGGTGTCCGTGACCAGGCCGATCGAGATCGGGACCAGGCCGAGTAGCAGCATCTGCGCGGGCAGGTTTCCCGCCGTGTGGTCCACGAACTGCGGAAGGACGGCGGCGAAGAAGACGATGCCCTTGGGGTTGGTGACGCCCACCAGGATGCCGTCCACGACCGTACGGAGATCGCCGCGCGCCGGTCCGGACGGGGCCTGCATGTCCGAGACCTTCATGTCCTTGCGGTGCCGGAACGCCTGCACCCCGAGGAAGACCAGATAGGCGGCGCCCGCCAGCTTCACCGCCATGAGCACCGCCGCGGAGCGCTCCACGAGCGCGCCGATGCCCAGCGCGACGGCCACCACCAGGACGTACGAGCCGAAGACATTGCCCAGCGCCGTGGCCACCGCCGTGCGGCGGCCGTGGGCCAGAGCCCGGCCGATCACGAAGAGCACGCTCGGCCCCGGGATCACGATCACCAGCAGCGACATCGCGGCGAATGCGAGGAAGCGGTCTGTGGACACCATTTGCACATTCAACCTCAGTGCCGGGCGGCGCTGCCAGTGGCTGTGGAGACCGGGCTTCGCCCCGGACCCCGTATGCGAGCTTCGGCCGCATGTCCTCAATCGCCGGACGGGCTGGATTTCCGCGGGTGGCCTGAAGGGCGTGGGGTGAGGCCCGCCGCCGGCGCCTAGGCCGTGTCTGACAAATAGCGCCGTCCGCCCGCAGGGCGGGGTGCGCGGCGTCCGGTGCGTGCAATCGCAAGGCGGAGGATCATCCTCGTACTGGACGTACTTGGATGACTCCGACAACGCAGCGAGTGTGCGTGCCGGGCGTCGCGCGCCAGGCGAGATTTGTCAGACACGGCCTAGGGCAGCAGGCCCGCCCGCCGCGCCGCCACCACCGCCTCCAGCCTCGTGTGCGCCCCCAGCTTCCGCATCGCCGCCCGCAGATACCCCTTCACCGTCTCCGGCTTCAGCCCCAGCCGCTCGCCCGCCGCCGCGTTCGTGGAGCCCGCGGCCACGCAGGCCAGCACGTCCAGCTCCCGCGGCGCCAGCCCGACCATGTGCGGCCGCGGCGGGCCGCCCGACGCGGTGGCCAGACGGCCGCAGACCGCCAGCAGCTCCCGCCGCAGCCCCTCGTCGACGATCCGCGGTGCCAGCGCGCGCAGCTCGCCGTGCACCTCGCGCACCTCCTCCCACGCCCCGGGCCCCGCCACCGGCTCCCGCGCCGCGACCAGCAGCCGCTGCACCTCGTCCCGTACGACCAGCGCCTGCTCCACATCGCGCGCCGCGGCCACCGCCGCGTCGAAGGTCCGCTCGCCGAGCGTCCTCGGTTCCCGCAGCGCCCCGTACAGCACGCCGCGCACCTTGCGCCGTACGACGACGGGCACCGCGAGCACCGAACGCAGCCCCTCCGCCGCGACCGCCGCGTCGTACTCGTGGCTGATGTGCCGCGCCGAGGGATAGTCCGTCACCGCGCACGGCCGCGAGAGTGCGATCGACTTGCCGCCGAGGCCGTTGCCCGCGCTGATCGCGAGACCGCGCAGCGCGCCGGTCGCCGTGCCGCTCAGCTCGGCGATCCGCAGCTGCCGTGCGTCGTGCAGCAGCCCGCCGAAGGCGACCGGCAGCCCGGTCGCGCGGCGCAGCCGCGCCAGCGCCGCTCGCATCTCCACCGCATCGGCCGGCTCGGACACTTGCTCTCCTCCTGGGTGCCGGGTCACCCCCGTAGGGGGGCTGTGTCACCCCCGTTCGGGGGTAGTGAGACCTGGGTCACTGATTACACGATGTCAGTGGCCGGTCCCGCAATGAGGAGGACGAATGACGTCAGGCAGCGCGACGGAGAGTTTCAGGGCGGCCCGGGACTTCCTGCTGCGGCACAGAGACGACTACGCGGCTGCGTACGAGGGTTTCTCCTGGCCCCGGCCCGAGCGCTTCAACTGGGCACTGGACTGGTTCGACGAGATCGCCGACGGCAACGCCAGGACCGCGCTGCACATCGTCGAGGAGGACGGCCGCGAGATCACCGTCTCGTTCGGCGAGATGTCCGTGCGCTCGGACCAGGTCGCCAACTGGCTGCGGGACCGCGGCGTGCGGGCCGGGGACCGGATCCTCGTCATGCTCGGCAACCAGCAGGAACTGTGGATGATCGCCCTCGCCGCAATGAAGTTGCGGGCGGTCGTCATCCCCGCGACACCGCTGCTCGGCCCGGTGGACCTGCGGGACCGGGTCGACAGGGGACGCGTCCGGCATGTCATCGCGCGCGTGGCGGACACCGCCAAGTTCGCGGAGGTGCCGGGGGAGTACACCCGGATCGCGGTGGCGGACCGGGGTGCGGCCGATGTGCCGGGCTGGCTCGATTTCGAGGAGGCGTTCTCCGCGCCGGGCCACTTCGAGCCGGACGGCGTGACGCGGGCGGACGACCCGCTGATGCTCTACTTCACCTCCGGCACGACCGCCCGCCCCAAACTGGTGGAGCACACTCATGTGTCGTACCCGGTGGGCCACTTGGCGACGATGTACTGGATCGGGCTGAAGCCGGGTGACGTGCATCTGAACATCTCCTCGCCCGGCTGGGCCAAGCACGCCTGGTCCAATCTCTTCGCGCCCTGGAACGCCGAGGCGACCGTCTTCATCCACAACTACACACGCTTCGACGCGGCCCGCCTGATGGCGGAGATGGACCGCGCGGGCGTCACCAGCTTCTGCGCCCCGCCGACCGTATGGCGGATGCTGATCCAGGAGGATCTCGGCCTGTTGCGTACGCCGCCGCGCGAGGTCGTCGCCGCCGGGGAGCCGCTGAACCCCGAAGTCATTGAGACCGTGCGCCGCGAATGGGGCGTGACCATCCGGGACGGCTTCGGGCAGACGGAGACAGCCGTGCAGGTCGCCAACAGCCCCGGCCAGCTGCTCAAGGCCGGGTCGATGGGCCGCCCGAGCCCCGGCTACCAGGTGGTCCTGCTGGACCCCGTCACGGGCGAGCCGGGCGCGGCGGAGGGCGAGATCTCGCTGGATCTGTCCGGTGATCCGGTCGGCCTGATGAGCGGCTATCACGGGGACCCGGAGCGTACGGCCGAGGCGATGGCAGGCGGGTTCTATCGCACGGGCGACATCGGCGCGCGCGACGCCGACGGCTACATCACCTACATCGGCCGCTCCGACGACGTCTTCAAGGCGTCCGACTACAAGATCTCGCCGTTCGAGCTGGAGAGCGCGCTCCTGGAGCACGAGGCGGTGGCCGAAGCGGCGGTCGTGCCCGCGCCCGACCCCGTACGGCTCGCTGTGCCGAAGGCGTACATCGTGCTGGCGGAGGGCTGGGAGCCGGGACCGGACACGGCGAAGCTGCTGTTCGAGCACTCGCGCGCGGTTCTCGCGCCGTACAAGCGCATCCGGCGGCTGGAGTTCGGCGTGCTGCCCAAGACCGTCTCGGGCAAGATCCGCCGGATCGAGCTGCGCGAACGCACGGCCGAGGGCTCGACCGCCGAGTACGTCGAGGGAGATCTGCGATGAGCCTGTCCTACGCGCACGGCACCGGCACGACCGCGCTGCTCGGCGACACGATCGGCCGCAATCTCGACCGGTCGATCGCGGCGTGGCCGGACCGCGAGGCGCTGGTCGATCTCGGTATGGACGCTCGCTGGACGTATGCCGAATTCGGCGCCGCGGTGGACCAGTTGGCGCGAGGCTTCCTCGGGATCGGCGTCGCCAAGGGGGACCGGGTCGGGATCTGGGCGGTCAACTGCGCGGAGTGGGTGCTCGTGCAGTACGCGACCGCCCGGATCGGCGCGATCATGGTCAACATCAACCCGGCGTACCGGGCGCACGAACTCGAGTACGTGCTGAAACAGGCCGGGATCTCCGTGCTGTGCGCCTCGCAGCGGCACAAGACCAGCGACTACCGGGCGCTGGTGGACCAAGTGCGGGCCAACTGTCCCGACCTGCGGTCCGTCCACTACATCGAGCACGGCTCCTGGGACGTACTCCTGGACGCGGCGCCTGCCGTCACGGACGAGCAACTGGCCGCCCGCGAGGGGGAGTTGTCCTGCGACGACCCGGTCAACATCCAGTACACCTCCGGTACCACCGGCTTCCCCAAGGGTGCGACGCTCTCGCACCACAACATCCTCAACAACGGCTATTTCGTGGGCGAGATGATCGCCTACACCGAGCAGGACCGCATCTGCATCCCCGTGCCCTTCTACCACTGCTTCGGCATGGTGATGGGCAACCTCGCGGCGACCTCGCACGGCGCCTGCATGGTCATCCCGGCCCCGTCCTTCGACGCGGCGGCCACCCTGCGCGCGGTCGCCGAGGAAGGCTGCACCTCGCTGTACGGCGTACCGACGATGTTCATCGCCGAGCTCAACCTCGCCGACTTCGCCTCGTACGACCTGTCCACGCTGCGCACCGGCATCATGGCGGGCTCGCCCTGCCCGGTGGAGGTCATGAAGCGAGTCGTCTCCGAGATGAACATGGCCGAGGTCTCGATCTGCTACGGAATGACGGAGACCTCGCCGGTCTCCACCCAGACCCGCCGGGACGACGACCTGGAACGCCGCACCGGCACGGTCGGCAGGGTCCTGCCGCACGTCGAGGTCAAGGTCGTCGACCCCGTCGGCGGGGTGACACTGCCGCGCGGCGAAGCGGGCGAGCTGTGCACCCGCGGCTACAGCGTGATGCTCGGCTACTGGGACGAGCCGGAGAAGACCGCCGAGGCGATCGACGCGGGCCGGTGGATGCACACGGGCGATCTGGCGGTGATGCGCGAGGACGGGTACGTCCAGATCGTCGGCCGGATCAAGGACATGATCATCCGCGGCGGTGAGAACGTCTATCCGCGCGAGATCGAGGAGTTCCTCTACGCCCACCCCAAGATCGCGGACGTCCAGGTGGTCGGGGTCCCCGACGAGCGCTACGGGGAGGAGATCCTGGCCTGCGTGATTCCGCGGGATGCGGGGGATCCGCCGACGCTGGAGGACATCGCGGCGTACTGCAGCGAGCAGTTGGCGCACTACAAGATTCCGCGGCGGCTGGAGATCTTGGGCGAGTTCCCGATGACGGTGAGCGGGAAGGTGCGGAAGGTGGAGCTGAGGCGGCGGTTCGGGGCGGCGGGGGAGGAGTAGGCGGGGCGGGGCGTGGGTGCGGGTGCGGTGCCGCCTGCGGCGGGCCTGTCCCCACCCCGCCCCTTCCCGAACTGGGGCAAGCCCCAGACCCCATACGCCCTTCGGGCGTGTCCTCAATCGCCGGACGGGCTGAAATGTGCGGCCGAGCCGCACATTTCAGCCCCGCCGGCGATTGAGGCGCGGGGGTCCGGGGGCAGCGCCCCCGGTTACGGGAAGGGGCGGGGTGGGGTGAAAGCCCGCCGCAGGCGCCCCCGTACCGCTCACGCCCCCGTCGAGATCAGCTCGTCCGCCGCCGCGTTCACCGGCTGCGGGCTCCCCGTCAGGTCCATGACGAACAGCGGGACGCCGAGGTCGTCCGCGCGTGACCTCGCGTCGTCCGCGTAGCCCGCCAGAGAGAAGAAGACGCCGGCCGCGGAGACGCTCAGCCCGTTCAGCCACAGGCACTCGACGTCGCGCAGGGTGGCCGGGCGGGTGGAGGGGTCGACCTGGGCGACCAGGCCGGGGCCGCGCAGGTCGATTCCGGACAAGGGGCGTACCTCCGGCTGGACGACGTCCTGGAACCCGAGCCACTTCAGATAGAGCGCCGCCGCGGTCACCGCGTCCCGCGCGGTACGGATCGTGACCGGCCGGAACGAGGGGCGCGGCACGGTCGCCGTGCGCGGCAGCGGGATGTGCCATGGGCGCGCGGCGAAGGGCATCGTGTCCGGCGCGCCGGGGCCGGGGGTGCTCACCGGGCGGACCGGGATGCGCAGCACCGTGCCGCAGGGGCAGCCGAGCTCGGGCTGCGGCCAGTGGTCCTGGCGGCCGCAGGCGAGGCAGCGCACGGTGACCCAGTCGTCCGTCCAGGTGCGGTGCGTGATCCGTTCCGGCGGGGCGTGCAGCAGCGGCGGCGCGAGCGGGGCGCCGCAGGCGCAGGGGTAGACCGGCGACGCGAACACGTGGTCGCGGCGGCAGGACGGACAGCGGACCGGCACCGTATCGGCCATCGCGCTCCCCCCTTCCCTTCGTACTGCCGTCCATCGTCCACCAAGCGGGATGCCTTCGGGCGGGACTTCTGTCATCCCTTGACGCCGTTCTGCAAGCGCCATACATTGCTTCCGTATAGCAGAACTACACTTCCGCATTACGGAATAGCGGCTCTGGAGTGACGCGAAAGAGCCCGAGTCCGACCGGCCGAAGCAGGAGCACCCATGCCTCGTATGACCGCTGCCCGAGCGGCAGTTGAGATCCTCAAGCGCGAAGGCGTCACGCACGCGTTCGGTGTGCCGGGCGCGGCGATCAACCCCTTCTACAAGGCCCTCCAGACCGGCGGCGGCATCGACCACACGCTCGCCCGCCACGTCGAAGGCGCCTCCCACATGGCGGAGGGCTACACCCGCGCCAACCCCGGCAACATCGGGGTCTGCATCGGCACGTCGGGCCCCGCGGGCACCGACATGATCACCGGCCTGTACTCGGCCATCGGCGACTCCATCCCGATCCTGTGCATCACCGGCCAGGCGCCGACCTCCGTGATCCACAAAGAGGACTTCCAGGCCGTCGACATCGCCTCGATCGCCAAGCCGGTCACCAAGGCCGCGACGACCGTCCTGGAGGCCGCGCAGGTCCCCGGCGTCTTCCAGCAGGCCTTTCACCTGATGCGCTCGGGCCGCCCGGGCCCGGTCCTCATCGACCTGCCCATCGACGTCCAGCTCACCGAGATCGAGTTCGACCCCGAGACGTACGAGCCGCTGCAGGTCTACAAGCCCGCAGCGACCCGAGCCCAGGCCGAGAAGGCGATCGAGCTCCTGCTGGAGTCCGAGCGCCCACTGATCGTCGCCGGCGGCGGCATCATCAACGCCGACGCCTCCGATCTGCTGGTGGAGTTCGCCGAGCTCACCGGTACGCCGGTCATCCCGACCCTGATGGGCTGGGGCACCATCCCCGACGACCACGAGCTGAACGCGGGCATGGTCGGTCTGCAGACCTCGCACCGCTACGGCAACGCGACCTTCCTGGAGTCCGACTTCGTCCTGGGCATCGGCAACCGCTGGGCCAACCGCCACACCGGCTACAAGCTCGACGTCTATACCAAGGGCCGGAAGTTCGTCCACGTCGACATCGAGCCCACCCAGATCGGCAAGATCTTCGCCCCCGACTACGGCATCGCATCCGACGCCAGGGCCGCGCTGCAGCTCTTCGTCGAGGTGGCCAAGGAGCTCAAGGCAGCCGGCAAGCTGCCCGACCGCTCCGACTGGGTCGCCTCCACCCAGGAGCGCAAGGCGACACTGCTGCGCCGCACGCACTTCGACAACGTGCCGATGAAGCCGCAGCGCGTGTACGAGGAGATGAACAAGGCTTTTGGCCCGGAGACGCGTTACGTCACCACCATCGGCCTGTCCCAGATCGCCGGCGCGCAGATGCTGCACGTCTACAAGCCGCGCCACTGGATCAACTGTGGCCAGGCGGGCCCGCTCGGCTGGACCATCCCGGCCGCGCTCGGTGTCGCCACCGCGGACCCGGAGTCTCCGGTCGTCGCGCTGTCCGGCGACTACGACTTCCAGTTCATGATCGAGGAGCTGGCGGTCGGCGCGCAGCACAGGATCCCGTACGTCCATGTCCTGGTGAACAACGCCTACCTGGGCCTGATCCGGCAGGCGCAGATCGGCCTGGACATCAACTTCCAGGTCAACCTGGAGTTCGAGAACATCAACGCCCCCGAGCTGGGTGTCTACGGCGTCGACCACGTCAAGGTCGTCGAGGGCCTGGGCTGCAAGGCCATCCGGGTCACCGAGCCGGACCAGCTGCTGCCCGCGTTCGAGGAGGCCAAGAAGCTGGCCGCCGAGTTCCGGGTGCCGGTCGTCGTCGAGGCGATCCTGGAGCGCGTCACCAACATCTCGATGAGCAAGACGGCCGACATCAGCGATGTCACCGAGTTCGAGGAGCTGGCGACGGAGCCGGGCCACGCGCCCACGTCCATCAAGACGCTCAAGGTCTGAGCGCCCGCGCGAGCCACGAACGGCCCCCGGCCCCGGAATCACTCCGGGGCCGGGGGCCGCTTTGTGTTCTCAGCGCAGGGTGCGGGCGCCGTCGGTGGCCCGCCCTGCGAGTGCCCCTGTCGAGCCACCTGAGCGACCTTTACGGGGCCTCATGGAACAGCCGCACACAGGAGAGCGCCGAGCTGCGGGACCGTCCGCAACTCGGCGCTCTGGCTGTGCAGTTGTTACCGCCCGAGGACGCGAGGCTGGCGCGACAGGACATTCGTGCCGCCGGGCGGAGACTGTGTGGCCGACTCCCTCAGGGAGAGGCCCGCGGCGGCGGCGATTGGGACCGAGGGTTCGCTTCCTTCAGGTCAAGAAGCGGACTCCGGTGCCTTGACCACCGCACTGGCATCGCACTACCGCCGCGGTCCTCGGCCTGCCCGCACCGCATGACCACCCCTCATCCGGGTCTCCGCGGCACAGGCGGCGCCCGGTCCTGACCTCCCGTCAGGGGCCGGGCGCAGCTTGTTCGTTCCTAGTCCTCGCGCAGGGCGCGGACGGCCTCCTCGACGCGCTTGCCGTAGTCGGCGTCCGCGGCGTGGAAGTGGGCGAGGTTCTTCTCTATGACGTCGTCACGGGTGACCTGCGAGAGGCCGCCCGCGATGTTGGCCACCAGACGGGACTTCTCCTCCTCGGACATCAGGCGGTACAGCTCGCCCGCCTGGAAGAAGTCGTCGTCCTTGTTGTGCAGCGCCGCTGCATGCGTGCCCGTCCAGCCGTGGACGGCCAGCGGGGCCGACAGCGCGGAGTCCGTCTGCGCGGGACCGGCGTACGAGTTGGGCTCGTAGTTCTTGTCGTGGCGCGAGCCGTGGCGCGTGGCCATGAAGCCGTCGCGGCCGTAGTTGTCGGCAGACCCCCCAGGAACAGCCTTCGGCGTGTTCACCGGCAGCTGGGTGTGGTTGACGCCCAGGCGGTAGCGGTGCGCGTCCGCGTAGGCGAACAGTCGGCCCTGGAGCATCTTGTCCGGCGAAGGACCGATGCCCGGCACGAAGTTGTTCGGCGAGAACGCGGCCTGCTCGACCTCGGCGAAGACGTTGTCGGGGTTGCGGTCGAGGACCAGTCGGCCCACCCGCTGCAGCGGGTAGTCGCTGTGCGGCCACACCTTGGTGAGGTCGAAGGGGTTGAAGCGGTAGTCCGCCGCCTCGGCCGCCGGCATGACCTGGACGTAGAGGGTCCACGAGGGGTTCACGCCGCGCTCGATGGCCTGGAGCAGGTCCGTCTGGTGGCTGTTGGCGTCCTTGCCTGCCTGCTCGGCCCCCTGCTCCGAGGAGAGGCAGCGGATGCCCTGGTTGGTCTTGAAGTGGTACTTCACGAAGAAGGCCTCGCCGGCCTCGTTCGTCCACTGGTAGGTGTGCGAGCCGTAGCCGTTCATGTGGCGGTACGAGGCGGGGATGCCGCGGTCGCCCATCAGCCAGGTCACCTGGTGCGTCGCCTCGGGGGCGTGCGCCCAGAAGTCCCAGACGTTGTCCGGCTCCTGCTTGCCCGTGAAGGGGTCGCGCTTCTGCGAGTGGATGAAGTCCGGGAACTTGATGGGGTCCTTGATGAAGAACACCGGGGTGTTGTTGCCGACGAGGTCGTAATTGCCCTCTTCGGTGTAGAACTTCAGCGCGAAGCCGCGCGGGTCGCGGACCGCGTCCGCGCCACCCAGCGAGTCGGCGACCGTCGAGAAGCGGATGAAGGTCTCGGTGCGCCTGCCGACCTGGGAGAGAAAGTCCGCCTTGGTGAAGCCGGTGACGTCGTCGGTCACCTCGAAGTAGCCGTACGCGCCGCTGCCGCGGGCGTGCACCACGCGCTCCGGTATGCGCTCGCGGTTGAAGCGGGCGAGCTTCTCGAGCAGGTGCTGGTCCTGCAGGAGGATGGGGCCACCGACGCCTGCGGTGGCGGAGTTCTGGTTGTCGGCGACCGGGGCGCCTGACTCGGTCGTAAGCACACGCTGCGTCATGGTGGCGGGATTGACCTTCCGTGCTGGAGCTGCTGGCGGTGCGAGGAGCGTAGATTCGCCTCGAACGTCACGTCAACAGTTTGTTGAAAGCGAAATGAGGTGTTCCGGACGGCGTCGGCGCCTGGGCGCGACAGGACAGGTGTCAGCGCCGACGCCGCCCGGAAATCAAGGGGCCCGGTGCGGGCCCGGACTCAGACCTGCTGCCCGGAGAGGCGCTCGACGGCGCGCAGCAGGGCGGAGTGGTCGAGGCCGCCGTCGCCCTGCGCACGCAGGGAGGCGACGAGCTGGGCGACGACCGAACCGACGGGCAGCGCGGCGCCGACGTTGCGCGCGGCGTCGGTGACGATGCCCATGTCCTTGTGGTGCAGGTCGATCCGGAAGCCGGGCTTGAAGTCCCGGTTCAGGAAGTTGCCCTTCTTGCGGGTCAGGACCGTGGAGCCGGCCAGACCGCCGTTCAGGACGTCCAGGGCGGCCTGGAGGTTCACGCCGGACTTCTCGAGGAAGACGACGGCCTCGGCGCAGGCCTGGATGTTGACCGCGACGATCAGCTGGTTGGCGGCCTTCACCGTCTGGCCGGAGCCGTGCGGGCCGCACAGGACGATGGTCTTGCCCAGCGCCTGAAGGATCGGCAGTGCGCTGTCGAAGTCGTCCTGCTCGCCGCCGACCATGATCGAGAGTACGGCCTCGATCGCGCCCGCCTCGCCGCCGGAGACCGGGGCGTCCAGTACGCGGATGCCCTTCTCGGCCGCGGCCTTGGCGAGGTCCACCGAGGTCTGGGGGGTGATGGAGGACATGTCGATCAGGAGGGCGCCCTGCCTGGCGTTCTCCAGGATGCCGTTCTCGCCGTACGAGATGGCCTCGACCTGCGGGGAGGCGGGCACCATCGTGATGATGACGTCGGCGTCCTTGACGGCCTCGGCAATCGAGGACGCGGCGGTGCCGCCGGCGGCGGTGAGGCGGTCCAGCTTGTCCTGCTCCAGGGTGAAGCCGGTGACCTGGTAACCCGCCTTCAGCAGGTTCTCGGACATGGGGGAGCCCATGATGCCGAGGCCGATCCATGCAATCTTGGGGGTGCTCATGAGGGTGCCTTCCTAAAAACCTTGGTACGTCGGGGAGTTCAGCGGGCCGCGCGAGCCTCTGCCGGGAGCCAGCCGAAGGACTCGGCGCTCGGGCGGTCGCCGGCCTTGTACTCCAGCCCGACCCAGCCGTCGTAACCGGCCTTCGTCAGCTCGTCGAGAAGCTGCTCCAGCGGCAGCGAGCCGGTGCCCGGCGCGCCTCGGCCCGGGTTGTCCGCGATCTGGACGTGGCCGGTCTTGCCGGCATAGGCCGCGATGACCTGGCTGACGTCCTCGCCGTTCATCGACAGGTGGTAGATGTCGAGCAGGAACCTGGCATTGCCGAGTCCCGTCGCCGCGTTCACCTTGTCGACGACCTCGATCGCGGCCGGGGCGCTCACCAGCGGGTAGCGCGGGGACTCCGGCTTGTTGAGGGTTTCGACCAGCAGGATCGCACCGATCCGGTCGGCCGCGCGGGCTGCAAGTACCAGGTTCTCCAGGGCGAGTTCGTCCTGGACGGCCGGGTCGACGCCCTCGACGCGGTTGCCGTACAGCGCGTTGAGCGCCTTGCAGCCCACCGAGGCGGCGAAGTCCGCGGCCACGTCGATGTTGGCGCGGAAGCGGCCGGACTCCTCACCGGGCACGGAGAGCGCGCCGCGGTCGGGGCCCGGCAGCTGCCCGGCGTAGAAGTTCAGGCCCACCAGCTGGGTGCCCGCGTCGTCGAGCGCCTTCTTGAGGGCGTCGAGGTCGGCCTGGGGCGGGGTGGGGGTCTCGATCCAGGGCCACCACAGCTCGACCGCCGTGAAGCCCGCCGCGGCTGCTGCCGCGGGGCGCTCCAGGAGCGGGAGTTCCGTGAAGAGGATCGAGAGGTTCACATCGAAGCGCTGGTTCGTGTTTCCCATGAGGGGTGCTGCGCTCCTTCCGTATTGCGGAAGTCAGTTTCTGCTTAACGGAAGATTGCCTGTGATGGGGGAGGGCTGTCAAGAGCGGGCAACCAAAAAAGCGCCCCCGAGCCAGGGGACAGAGGGCCTGTTCAGGCTCCTGTCCCCGGCTCGGAAGGCGCTCGGCGGCTTTCCGCGGGCGAAAGGGGCTAGAGCGCGTCCACCGCACTCACCTTCCAGCCCGCGGACGTACGGGTCAGAGTCATCCGCACCCGATTCAGGTCGACGCGCGGCCCCGTCACCTGCGTGCTCGTGGTCACCTGGTTGACGAAGAGCAGCACGACGGCCCTGTCCGGCGAGGCCGACACCACCGAGGCGGCCGGTGCGCCGCCGCCCGGCGGCTTCACCACCGTCGCCCGGACCACCCCGTGGTACTTCGCCGCGGTCGGCGCCACCACCCTTGCCGTCGTCCTGCCGTACTCGTCACGGAACGAACCGGTGAGATGGCCGCGCGCCGCGGCGAAGTCCTTGTCGAGCCGCCGGTAGTCGTACGACAGCACCGCGGGCGCCGCTTGCCGCGCCGCGGCGAGTGCCTGCGCCCGCGCCCCCTCGGTCCGCCGGCCGTCCCCGTACTCCCAGCCGAGCACGGCGACCGCGGCCAGCAGCGCCGCCACGAGCACGGCCAGCACGGCGCAGAACCTGCCTCGCCGCCGGCCGCGTGCGGCAGCGGCCACCGGTTCGTCGGCGACCAGGACGGGCCCGGCCTGCTGTTCGACCGCCTTCCGTCCCTGGCTCGCGTCGTCCGGTGCCTCCAGAGGCAGGTCATCCGGTGCCTGCGCAGGCGCATCCTCCCCGGCCTGCGGACACGTCTCCTCGGGACTGCGGGTCGCGACCCGTTCCGTACGCCGGGCCGCCGCGCGGGCGGCAGCGGCCATCGAGCGACGGCCGGGGGATGCGGCGCCGGGGCCTCGGCCGCTCGGGTTCGCCACGGTGTTGCTCCTCACTGCCTTGCTCCTCACTGCAGGTGGTACGGGTGTGTGCCCGGGCACGGCGTCAGCCGACGAACTCGACGTCGGAGGTCAGCCAGCGGCCGTGCTCCAGTACGAGATCGAGCTGCAGCCGATAGGTGCGGGCCTGGCCCCCCGGCGCGGCGGTGTTGGTCACCTTGCTGTCGGCGACGACCAGGACGCGGGCCGTGCGCTCGTCGGAACGCGTGATGCCCGCTTCGAGCACCTGCCCCTGCGAGACCGACTTGTTGGCCGCGACCAGCTTCGTCAGTTCGTTCGTCTGCGCGGAGAACTGCTCCTTGAAGTCACCGGTGGCGCCCTTCAGCACGTTCTCGCTGTCCTGCGCGTAGTGCCGGTAGTCCAGCGAGGTGAAGTTCAGCGCGGACTGCCGGGCGGCGGCCAGTATCTCCTGGTGCCGCTGCGCCTCGGCGCGCTGCTCGTACACCTGGACGCAGAGCCAGCCGCTCAGCGCCGTGGTCACCACCGTCGCCACCACGAGGGCCGCCGCCGTCGCTCTGCCCTGCCGGGCCGAGGCCGCCGTTCTGGTGCCGAGCAGGCGCAGCGAGCGCGTCAGGCGCGTGAGGATGCCCGCGTTCATGCCATAGGTCCGACGAGCAGCCATTGCCACGAGTCCTTTCCGAGCACGCTCTGTTCGCCGCCCGTCGAGCCGATCTCGACGAGCGTTCCGTCCGGACCGGCCACGATGCCGGTCTCGGGGTCGTACGGGGTGACATACGCCGCCCGGCCGGCCCCCGCCGAAGCCGTGGCACCGGGCACGTTCTGTGCGCCGCGGACCGAGGTGGCGCTGCCGCGCGGGGCCGCGCAGTGCGCGCCCGTGTTCGCGGGGCGCTCGGCGGTGTCCGCCGGGTCGCGCCGCTGGGTGCCGTATCCCTGGCGGCACGGCGGCGGATCGTCGGCTCCCGCGACCAGCCCGAAGTGGGTGGTGCCGTCGCCCGGGATCACGGTGGAGCTGCCCGCGACGACCACCGGGAAGGTCACCAGGGCCTGTTCCACGCCGGGCAGCCGGGCCACCGTGATCTGGCCGCCGCTGATCAGATTTCCCAGCAGTACGGGCAGATGGGTCTCGTTCGCCTTGAGCAGCGAGTTCAGCTCCTGCGCGGCAGGCGCCGCCGAGCCGATCAGCTTGCGCAGATCCCCGTCGCTCGATTTCAGCTCGGCGGTCAGGGCGGCAAGGTCGTGCGAGAAGGACTTGATGGCCGAGCCCTTGTCGACCTGCGTCTTGAGAACCGTGCGCGAGTCCTCGATCAGCGAGACGGTCTGCGGCAGGGACGCGGACGCCGACTCCACGAGACTGTTGCCCGAGTCGACAAGTCGGCTCAGATGCGGGCCGGTTCCGGCGAAGGCCTTGCCGAGCTCGTCGACCGTGATCCGCAGATCCTCTTTGCCCACGGAGTTGACCAGCCGGTCCAGACTCAGCACGACATCCGTGGTGGGCAGCGGCACCCGGGTGTCACCGCGGCCGATCACGCTGCCGTCCCGCAGAGAGGGGCCGTCGCTGTTCCGCGGCTGGAGGTCGACGTACTGCTCGCCGACCGCCGAACGGTTCGCCACCACCGCCAGCGTGTCGGCCGGTATCCGCACCCCGTCCTCGATGTCCAGCATCACCTGCACCCCGTCGGCACCCGCAAGCCGCAGCTCACCGACGCGGCCGACCGGCACCCCGCGATAGGTGACCTCCGCCCCCGGGAAGACGCCTCCGGACTCGGTGAATTCGGCGCGCACGGTGTAACCGCGGTCGAGGAGCATGTCCGCCAGGCCCGTGTACTGGGCGCCGACGTACGACACCCCGACGGCGGTGACCGTGGCGAAGGCGAGCAACTGGGCCTTGACCGTACGAGTGATCACGGCTGCATCCCCTTCAGCATGAGCTCGGCGAGGGCGGGGGAGACCCCGGCAGGAAAGCGTTCGGCGTCCCCGCCTCCGTAGGCGGCGTAACTGCCGGTGCACACCGGCGGGCACAGCGGATCCGTGTCGACCGGCGGGGGAGAAGGTGTCGTCGGCGCGCCCGGGACCTTGGGCAGCGAGGTGGGCAGCGGTACGCCGGGCAGCTCGGGCAGGTCCGGCAGCCCGGGTTTGTCCGGTGCGCCCGGCTTCTTTGGCTCCTCGGCGAGATTGCCGTAGATGCTCGCGAGATCGAGATCCGCGGTGATCCTGAGATTGACGTAGTCGCCCTTGATCGCGCCCGTCACATTGCGCGGGAACGGATACGTCGTCAGCAGCTCCAGCGCGTTCGGCAGATCACTGCCCGCCTTGTTCAACTGCGCCAGGATCGGCCGCAGACTGCGCAGATTGGCGACCAGGTCGGCCCGCGAGGCATTGACCACCTTGGTGCCCGCCGTGCCGAGCTTGGAGAGCGAGGTGAGCATCGCGGTCAGATTGCGGCGCTGGTCGGCCAGCACCTTCAGGGCGCCCGGCATGGTGTCGACCGCCGTGGCGATGGTCTTCTTCTCCCGCGCAAGTCGCCCCGCCAGCCGGTCGATGCCTTCGAGCGCGCGGACGATCTCCTTGCGCTGCCCGTCGAGGCCGCCGATGAAGGTGTCGAGCTCGCTCAGCAGGGACTTCACCCGGTTCTCCCGGCCCTCCAGGGCCTTGTTCAGCTCTGTGGTGACCGTCTTCAGCTGGGCCACCCCGCCGCCGTTGAGCAGCGCCGACAGCGCGGACAGCACCTCCTCGATCTCCGGGTTGCGCCCGCTGCGGGACAGCGGGATCCGGTCGCCGTCACCGAGCTTTCCCGCGGGGGCGCTGTCCACCGGGGCGGACAGCGCCACGTACTTCTCGCCGAGCATGCTCGTCTGGCGCAGCTCGGCGATCGCGTTGGCCGGCAGCTTCACCTTGCCGTCGACCCGCAGCCGCACCCGGGCGTGCCAGCCGGCCAGTTCCACCTTCTCGACCGCGCCCACGGTGACGTTGTTGACCTTCACGGCCGACTGCGGAACCAGATCGAGTACGTCCCGGAACTCGACGGTGACCCGGTAGGCGTTGCCGTCGTCGGCCGCGCCGCCGGGCAGCCCCACGTCGTACAGGCCGTTGAACTCGCAGCCGGTGAGCACGACCGAGCCCATCGCCGTCCACAGGGCCGCGGCCCTGCCCCCGCGCAGCACTCTGCTGAACCTCATGCACCGGCCTCCAGGATTCCGCCGAGCGTCCGGTCGACCGGTCCGGTGCCCGACACCGGTGCGGCGGTGGGCAGTTGGGGCAGCGTGTCGAAGAGCTGCCGGAGCTCCTTGCAGTCCGGGTTCTTGCCGCCCGCGTCCCCCGTGGTCCGCAGCAGCGAGCACAGCAGCGCGGCCGGATCCTGTGACTGGTTCAGGTTGTTACGGGTGTCGAGGGTGCCGGACGAGGGGTTGTAGGCGTTCTGCAGATTGGAGAGCCCGGCCGGTGCGACCTCCAGCAGTTCCGCCAGGGCGGCACGCTGGGTGACCAGCACTCGGGTGACCTTGCTGAGTCCCTTCACATCGGCGGTCAGCGCCTTCTTGTTGCCGCGAACGAACGCGGACACATCGCCGAGCGCAACCCCCAGATTCCGCAGCGCCGCCGCCAGGTCCTTGCGTTCGCCGGCGAGCTGGTCGGCCACCTGGGCGAGGCTGTCGTTGAACGACCGCACGTTCCTGTCGTCGGCGGCCAGCGCCGCGGTGAACACCTGCAGGTTGCGTACGGTGCCGAACAGGTCCTGCCTGCCGTCGGACAGGGTGGTGACCGCCAGCGACAGGTCCTCGACCGTCTGGTGGAGCTTGGCGCCCTGCCCGTCGAGGTTGTCCGCGCTCACCCCGAGCAGCCGGGACAGCGAGCCGTCCGCGTTGGCGCCCTTGGGGCCCAGCGCCTCGGCTGTCGTATGCAGGCTGTCGAAGACCCGGTCCAGCTCGACCGGCACGGCCGTGCGGCTCAGCGGAATGACCGCGCCGTCCTTCATCGCGGGCCCGCCGCGGTAGACGGGCAGCAGCTGGACGTAACGGTCGCTGACGACCGAGGAGTTGATGATCGCGGCCTGCGCGTCGGCGGGGATCCTGCGACCGGGCTCGTACTCCAGCTCCACCCGCACCCGGCCGCCCTCCGGCGTGATCTTCCCGACCTCGCCGACGCGGACGCCGAGGACGCGCACGTCCGAGCCGGGGTGGATGCCGACGGTGCGCGGGAAGTACGCGGTGACATGGACCGGGGACGAGCGCGGCCACAGGACGACCGCCGCCGTGCCCGCGACGAGCGCGAACGCCAGGGCCAGTGCCACGCGCCGGGTGAGGCGTCCTCTCCAAACGAGCCGGGCGTTCATCGCGAGCCTCCCGTCCGCGGAACCACCGGAGTGGCGACCATGTTCTGGATGTAGCTGTCGAACCACCGCCCGTTGCCAAGGGTGTTGGTGAACACGCGCACATACGGCGCGAGCAGCTTGATGCTGCGGTCGAGGCTCGCCTGGTTGCGTTCGAGCATGGCGACCACCGAGCCCAGGCCCTTGAGCGCCGGGCCGATCTGCTTGCGGTTGTCCTGCACCAGGCCCGAGAGCTGGACGCCCAGTGCGGCCGAGCTCTTGAGCAGCGAGTGGATCGCCGCCCGCCGCGCGGCGATCTCCTTGAAGAGTTTGTCGCCGTCCTTGACCAGTACGGCGAACTCGTCGGAGCGGTCCTTCAGCACGCCGGTGACCCCGTTGGCGTGATCGAGGAGTTCCCGAAGCGACTGATCGCGGGAGGCCACCGTCCGGGAGATCTTCGACAGACCCTTGATGGACGCCCGTACCTCGGCGGGCGAATCCTCGAAGGTGGTGGAGATGGTGTCGAGCGCCTTCGCCAGCCGGGCGGTGTCCACCTTCTCCGTGGTGGTTGTCAGATCGCTGAACGCCGCCACGACGTCGTACGCCGGAGTTGTCCGGTTGAGCGGGATCTCGCTGCCGGGCCGCAGCTGCCCGGATCCCTTCGGCTGCAGCGCGAGGTACTTCGCGCCCAGGATCGTCTTGACCCTGATGGCGGCCCCGGTCCGGGTGCCGAACTCCGGCTCGCCCTTGATCCGGAAGGTGACCTTCACGTGGTCACCGTCCAGGTCGACCTCGTCGACCTTGCCCACCTTGACCCCCGCGATCCGCACCTCGTCGCCGGGCTTGAGGCCGCCCGCCTCGGAGAAGGCCGCGCTGTAGGTCTCGCCGTCGCCGATCAGCGGCAGGCTGTCGGCGTTGAACGCGGCCAGTGCCAGCAGCGCGAGCGTGGTGACGCCCACGGCTCCGATCACCACAGGATTTCTCTCACGGAACGGGATCATGAGCACCTCGCCCGGGCGACATGGAGCTCGGGGGTGATGACCTCTTTGGTCTTCGGCAGCACGATCCGGCCGTCGAAGTCGCAGAGGTAGAAGTTGAACCAGGAGCCGTACGAGGCGGTCCCCGTCAGCTTGTTGAGCTTGTTCGGCAGCCGTTTCAGCACGCCCTCCACGGTCTTCTCGTTCTCGTTCAGCGTTCCGGTGAGCTCTCTCAGCCCGGCGATGTCGTCACGCAGCGGCGGCCGGGCGTCCTGGAGCAGACCCGAGGTGGCCTCGGTCAGCCCGTCGATGCCCGCCAGCGAGGCACCGATCGGCTTGCGGTCGGCGGACAGACCGGAGATCAGCCGCTGCAGCTGCTTGAGCAGCCCGGAGAAGCGGGCATCGCGCTTGTCCAGGGTCCCCAGCACCGTGTTGAGGTTGTCGATCACGGAGCCGATCAGCTCGTCGCGGTCGGCGATCGTCGTGGTGAGCGACGCGGTGTGGGCGAGCAGGCTGCCCACCGTCCCGCCCTCGCCCTGCAGGGTCTTGATGATCTCGGTGGCGAGCTGGTTGACGTCATCGGGGCTCAGCGCCGCGAACAGCGGCTTGAACCCGCCGAGCAGAGCGTTGAGATCGAGCGCGGGCTTCGTCCGGGACAGCGGGATCACTCCGCCCGCCTCAAGCCGTGTGCCGTCGCCCGCGCCTTCGGTCAGCGCGACATAGCGCGAGCCAACCAGGCTCCGGTAGCGGATGACGGCGCCGGTGCTCGCCAGCAGCGGCCGGTCATGGGCGACGGTGAACGTCACCTCGGCGAGTGTGCGGTCCTTGATCGCGATGTCCCGGACCTCACCGACACGTACTCCGGCGACCCTGATGTCGTCGCCCTCCTCCAGGCTGGTGACATCGCTGAACACCGCCCGGTAGGTGTCCTCCGGTGTAAAGCTGATGTTGACGATGGTCGCCGCGAGCAGCGCGGTGGCCAGCACCGTCACCACGGCGAACACACTGAACTTGACCAGCGGCGCCATGGCCGCCGTGGCACGTGCCCTCCTCATGCGACACTCACCGCCGTTCCGCGGGCCATCGGTCCGAACAGCAGCGTCGTGACCGCGGGCACACGGTCGGCCGGCACCCCGAGGACGGGGGCCACGAGCGAGCCGACGGCACGCTGCTCGGCCGCGGTCGCCGACACCCCGGCTCCGCCGGGCAGCCCGCCCGCGCCCGTCCGCTTCGTACCGTCGTCGAGATGGACCTCCGGTGCCGGGACACGGGGGCTGGGCAGACCTCTGCAGTCGGGTCCTGAGTGCTCTGCATAGCGCGGTTCCTCACCGGGTCGGTACGCGGGCCGGGGACGGACGAATTCGAGCGTGATGCGCATCTCCCCGCCCGCGAACGCCTTTTCGGATGCCGCCTCCTGGCGCACCAGGCCGTCGAGGAGGCAGGGGTACTCGGGGGAGTAGCGGGCGAACAGCGCCAGGGTCGGCCGGGAGACCCGGCCGAGCGTGATCAGCCGGTCGCCGTTGTCGTCGAAGAACTTCTCCGCGGTGCCCGCGACCGTGGTGGTCGCCTTCAGGGCCTCGGCCAGCCGGTCCTGCTGCTCGACGAGCGTGCGGCTTGTGGTGACGGAGTTGCGCAGGATCCGCATCAGATCGGGTGCCGCGTCGCCGTACACCTCGGCCACATCGGCGAAGCGCGCGATGTCCTCCTTGATGGACGGCATATGGGGGTTGAGCTCGCGCAAATACCCTTCGACGCGGGTCAGATTGGCGCCGATGCGATCGCCGCGCCCTTCCAGGGCGGTGGCGAACGCGGACAGGGTGGCGTTGAGCTCCGCGGGCCGTACGGTGCGCAGCAGCGGCAGCAGGTCGTTGAGCAACTGCTGCACCTCGATACCGACCGTGGTGCGGTCCTGCGTGATGACATCACCGCCGCGGATGGGCCGGACGCCGGAACTGCGCGGCGCCACCAGCTCGACGAACTTCTCCCCGAACAGCGTCTTGGGCAGCAGCCGGGCGTGCACATCGGCCGGGATCCGCGCGACATGCTCCGGTTTGAGTGCGATGTCGACGGTCGCCTTGCTGCCGTCGGCCCGCACCGCGCGCACCTCGCCGACCAGCAGCCCGCGCAGCTTGACGTCGGCCCGGGGATCCAGCTGGTTGCCCAGCGTGTCGGCCTCCAGCGTGATGCGTACGACCGAGGTGAACACCTGCTGGTACACGGCCACGGACAACGACAGCAACAGCCCCATCACCACGATGAAGGCGACGCCGTACAGCTTCAGTCGGACGGTCCGCACCGGCCCTACCCCGCAATCCGTACGGTCGTGTTGGCGCCCCAGATCGCCAGACTGAGGAAGAAGTCGAGGATGTTGATGGCGACGATCGAGGTGCGCACCGCACGGCCAACGGCGACACCCACGCCCGCCGGGCCGCCGCTCGCGTAGTAGCCGTAGTAGCAGTGCACAAGGATGATCACGACGGCGAAGACGATCACCTTGCCGAAGGACCACAGCACATCGACCGGCGGCAGATACTGCTGGAAGTAGTGGTCGTAGGTGCCGGTCGACTGCCCGTAGTAGCCGGTCGTGATGGTGCGCGCGGCGAAGTACGAGGACAGCAGCCCGATCACATACAGCGGGATCACGGCGACAAAGCCGGCGATCATCCGGGTGGTCACCAGGAAAGGCAGCGAGGGAACGCCCATCACCTCCAGGGCGTCGGTCTCCTCGCTGATCCGCATCGCGCCGAGCTGCGCGGTGAATCCGGCACCGACCGTCGCGGACAGGGCGAGACCCGCCACCAGCGGTGCGATCTCACGGGTGTTGAAGTACGCCGAGAGGAACGCCACGAAGTTCGACGTGCCCAGCTGGTTCAGGGCCGCGTAGCCCTGCAGGCCGACCTCGGTACCGGTGAAGAAGGACAGGAAGGCGATGACACCGACCGTGCCGCCGACGACCGCCAGCGCACCGCGGCCGAAGCTCACCTCCGCGAGCAGCCGCAGGGTCTCCTTCTTGTAGCGGCGCAGGGTCCGGCCGGTCCATGCCAGTGAGCGCCCGTAGAAGGTCAGTTGGGTGCCCAGTTCATCGAGCCAGTGCGTGAGCGCCATCCTCATCCCCTCTGCGGCACGATCTGGAAGTAGGCGGCCGTCATCACGAAGTTGGTGACGAACAGCAGCATGAAAGTGATCACGACCGACTGGTTGACGGCGTCGCCGACACCCTTCGGGCCGCCCTTGGCGGTGAGCCCCTTGTACGAGGCGACGATCGCGGCGATGGCGCCGAACACCAGGGCCTTCAGCTCGGCCGCCCACAGGTCCGACAGCTGGGCGAGGGTGGTGAAGGAGGCGAGATAGGCGCCGGGTGTGCCGTTCTGCAGGACCACGTTGAAGAAGTAGCCGCCGGCCACGCCGACGACCGAGACCAGCCCGTTGAGCAGCACCGCCACCAGCATCGTCGCCAGCACCCGCGGTACGACGAGCCGGTGGATGGGGTCGATGCCCAGCACCTGCATCGCGTCGATCTCCTCGCGGATCTTCCGCGCCCCGAGGTCCGCGCAGATCGCGGTGCCTCCCGCCCCGGCGATCAGCAGCGCGGTCACGATCGGCGAGGCCTCGCGCAGCACCGCCAGGACGGACGCGGCACCGGCGAAGGACTGCGCGCCCAGCTGCCGGGTCAGGCTGCCGATCTGCAGCGCGATCACGGCGCCGAAGGGAATGGAAACCAGCGCGGTCGGCAGGATCGTGACGCTGGCGATGAACCAGGCCTGCTGGATGAACTCCCGTGCCTGGAAGGGGCGTTTGGGTATCGTCCGCAGGACGTCGAGACCCATTGCGAAGAGGTTGCCCGTGTGCCTGAGGGCTCCGGTGGGCGACAGGCTCATACGTCCGCCCCCCTTCCGCGCACCGCGGCACGCATCTGTCGCAGCGCCTCGCGCTCGGCGATCGCCTCCCAGCGCGGCGGACGGGTGATCCCCGCGGTGGGCAGAAGGCGCGGCGTCAGCTCGGGCAGGCCTTGCGGTACGGGGTCGGCGGCATCGCCGAGCTGTGCCAGCTCCTGCTCGACCTGGGCCGCGTCCTTCTCCTCGGCCATGCCGATCGGACCTTGCATCCGGCCGTTGAGGAACTGCCGTACCACCGGCTCCTCGCTGGTCAGCAGCTTCTCCCGGGGGCCGAACATCACCAGTTCGCGGCGGAAGAGCAGCCCGATGTTGTCCGGGACCTGCCGTGCGGAGGCGATGTCGTGGGTGACGATCAGAAAGGTCGCGTCGATCTGCGCGTTGAGGTCGACGATCAGCTGGTTGAGATAGGCCACCCGGACCGGGTCGAGCCCCGAGTCCGGCTCGTCGAAGAGGATGATCTCCGGATCGAGCACCAGCGCCCGGGCGAGTCCCGCCCGTTTGCGCATCCCGCCGGATATCTCGCCGGGCAGCTTCTCCTCGGCGCCGATCAGGCCGACCATGTCCATCTTCTCGAGCACGATCCGTCTGATCGCGCTCTCCGGTTTGCGGGTGTGCTCACGCAGCGGGAAGGCGATGTTGTCGTAGAGGTTCATGGACCCGAACAGCGCGCCGTCCTGGAACAGCACGCCGAACAGCTTCCGCACCTCGTACAGGTCGTGTTCGCGCAGGGCGGTGATGTCGGTTCCCGCGATCCGGATCGACCCGCGTTCGGGCCTGAGCAGCCCGACGAGCGTCTTGAGGAACACCGACTTGCCCGTGCCCGAAGGGCCGAGCATCACCGAGACCTCGCCGGCGGGCAGCGTCAGCGAAACGTCCTGCCAGATGACCTGGTGGCCGAAGGACTTGGTCAGTCCTTCCACACAGATCTCGACACCCATCCGGTTCACCCTTCAGCCGTGGAGCAGCTCCGACATCTGCTCTACGGGGAGGGGCGGCCGGTCCGTCGCTGCGGGCCGAAGAATTTTTCCGGGAGGTTTCCTACGGGTGAGGAACGGGCGACGCGGCGTCCGACATGTCCACGGGAAGGTCCCCGGTGGGAAGGTCCTGCGTGGGCAGGGACGCCGACGGCAGCGACGTCGATGGCACGGACGGCACGGACGCGGACGGCAAGGGTGCCGACGGCAGGCCGGACAGGCCGGGTAGGGGAATCTCCGGCACCTTGGGCACCCCCGGGACGTCCGGAACCGCCGGAGCGGTCAGCGGCAGCGGCGGCAGAGGGGGCAGCGAAACCCCCGGCAGGGACGTGAGCAAGGGGCCGCCGGAAGGCCGCCCGGTGTCCGTATCGGCCCGCGGCGAGGCGGTGGGAGCGGGCGCGGTCGGCGCAGGGCCACCGCCCGACTCCCGCGCATCCCCTGCCTGTGACACCGCCGGGGACGCAGGACGCGGCGAGCCGGGCCCGTCGCTCTCGTGGACGTGCGGCAGCAGGATCAGGCCCGCGAACGCCAGCGTTGCCGCCGTCGAGGCCACCACCATCGCCTGGGCATGCCCGCCGCGCGGGCGGCCGTGCCCGATCAGCCACAGGGCGCCGCCCAGCGTGGCGGCCAGCGAATGGCGCAGGGTCCGACGCGCCCGCGCAAGCAGCGACTCGACCGTCCGGTAGCTCAGCCCCATCTTCACGGCGACCTGGCCCACATCCAGGTCCTCGGACTTCAGCCACAGGGCCTCGGCCTGGCGGGCGGGCAGCTCACCGCTCCGTACCGCGAGCCATCGGGCCTCGGCGCGGTCGCAGACCGCCTCCTCGACCGGCACCGGGACCGGTGTCAGGAGCGTCGGCTGGCTGCGCACCTCGCTCTCCCGGTTGACCTGCCGGTAGCGGTCCACGCACAGCCGCATCGTCACCGTCGTCAGCCATGCGCCGAGCCGCTCGTCGTCCAGTTCCGGGTGCTCGGCGGCGCGCAGCATCGCCTCGTGTACGGCGTCCTCGGCGTCCTCCAGACTCATGGACCTGCGCCGGGCCACCTTGAGCAGCTGCTCGCGGTGGCTCCAGGCGCGCTGCCACCGGTCGTCGGCCTCGTCTGTGTCCGTCGCCATGAGGGCCCCTTCGCGCTCACCCGGCCGGGCAGGTGCAGAGGCCCGGCGCGGGGGAGATTACCGCCCGGTATCCGGGCTTGTGGAGGGGGAGGCGCGCATCGATTCCGTTCCGTTGCTGGTCAGCCCGCCGAGCCCGGGCAGCTCGCCGATGGGGTTCGGGACCGTCGGCAGCGGCAACGAGGGCACCGTGGCGGGTCCGCCGCTCTTCGACGGCGAGGGTGAAGGGGCGGGCGTGGGCGAGGAGTTGGGCGCTGCGGACGCGCCCGCCGGGTGGGCGGGAGCCGCCGCGGACGCAGCCGGCCGTGGTTGCGTGGGGGCCTTCGGCTTCGGGCGGACCGCCGGTCCGGCACCCTGGTCCGGCACGACCCGGTGGCCTTCGAGGTAGTACGTGAACCACGCCCTGACCGTGCGCAGATACGCACCGGAGCGGTTGTAGCCGAGAATCGCGCGGTCCAGGTCCGCCGCCCGGGAGAGATCGCGCCCGCCCGCGCACAGGTAGTGCCCCGCCGCGAGCGCCGCGTCGTAGATGTTGCCCGGATCGCTGTGTCCGTCGCGGTTGCCGTCGGCGCCCCAGACGTCCCAGGTCGAGGGGATGAACTGCATCGGGCCGACAGCACGGTCGTACGAGGAGTCCCCGTCGTACAGCCCGCCGTCGGTGTCCCTGATGACGGCGAACCCCTTGCCGTCCAGACGCGGGCCGAGGATCGGGGTGAGCGTCGTGCCGTCCGCCCGCACCCGGCCGCCGCGCGCCTGCCCGGACTCGACCTGCCCGATCGCGGCGAGCAGCTGCCAGCGCAGACGGCACCCCGGCCTGCTGTCCGCGAGCTCGTCCTCGGCCTGCCGGTAGGCGGCCAGGACGGTGGCGGGCAGCGCCCCGCCGACCGGTGCGCCGCTCTCGGTGTCGTGTGCCGCGCCGCGCGCCCGCAGGGGTGGAAGCTCGGTGCGGTACGGGGTGTCTCCGGAGACGCTCGGCCCGGGCGGTACCGGGCGAACCCTCGGGGCCGGTGCGTGCGCCGCCGTTCCCGGTGCCTGTGATGCGGTCAGTGCCGCCATGGCCGCCGTGACGACCACGCTCGCGTGGACACCTCTGCGCTTGCGCCCTGTCATGATGCAGACCCCTCCCAGTACCGCTGCTCTGCGCCCCGTTCACCTGCTCTACGCGGCAGCGGCGTCCGTCCGTCGCGACGTGTCGTACCTTTTCCGGAGCTTTTCGGGAGCTGTTCCGGCCCGGGAGGCCGACGACTGCGCCGAAGTGCGCGGCTAACGTGGGGGCATGGTGCGACTGAGAGTGGAGTTCACGACCGAGCCGTTCGACCTGGACGAGCCGCCGGCGCACGCGCTGGCCGTCCGCGAGGTCGTCCAGAGCGCGGATCTGGACAAGGTGGATGTGGGCCCCTTCGGCAATACGGCCGAGGGCGGCGCCGACGAGGTGCTGAGCGCGGTCGACATGCTGCTGCGCAAGGCTCTGGCCGCCGGGGCCACCCGGGTCTCGCTGCAGGTCAACGTGGTGGAGGGCGAGGCATGACCGAGCCCGCCGACCACGCACTCGCACAGGCCGTCAAGCCGCTCGTGGACGCCATGGGGGGCGAGCTGCTCGCGCCTGGTGAGGCCCGCGAGGACGATGTCGTACTCAGCTGGGAGGGCGAGGAGGTCCTCGCCGTACGACTCCCGCAGCTCGCGGACTCTCTCGACCACATCCTGGCCGCCATGGAGCGCCGGCACGGCATGCCGCTGTCTGAGCTGGACCGCAAGACCAAGCAGCTCGTCGTGCGAACCCTGGAGGCGCGCGGCGCGTTCTCGGTACGGCACGGTGTGGAGACGGTGGCCGGTGCGCTCGGCGTCAGCCGATTCACCGTCTACAACTACCTGAACCGGGAAACAAAGACGCGGGCGGAGAGCCCGTAGGCGGCCGTCGGTTTCCCCCGGGAGCCGACCGTCCTACAAATTCGCGTGCATCTCTTCCGGTTTCCACTCAAGGCATTTGCAGGAACTCCATGACGGAGTTTCATTCTGCTGGTCCGGCGACGGAATGTTCTCGGCTGCCGGCGGCGCGGGCAATGGTTCCACGGGGAAAGTGGTCTGCGCTGCGAGAACTGCCCTCAGACGTCGGCGGCGTTCCAGCTCTTGCAGGTCCGTGCGCCACATCCGGCCGGCCGGAGGCGGAGACATGGCCGCCAGTACGGTGCACACCGCACCGAAGATCAGAGCGGTCCACAGCAGGATGTCTTTCACAACAGTTCTCTCCCATGTGAGGGCATGCTGAGAGGCGAATTGCCTTTACGGGGTGGCAGGGGCGGGCATCGGCCGCCTGCTCGGCGTCTTCTGGGCGCCGGTTTTGCGATGACATCCACATAACGCCTTGGTCTATGCCAAGTTACGTGAGGGCTGTGCGATGTGGGCCGTTAGGGGTAGTTCCTATTTATGGTCCGGTGGGCGGCATTTATTAATGTCCGTCCGTACGATGCCCGGCGCGGCTCCCTGCCCGCCGTCATGAGCTGGACATGTCAGCCATGCCCGCCCGGCGGTTCTGTGCCACCGTGGACCTTCTGGATGTCCGGACGGCGGCTTGCGCCTTGCCGAGTTTTCAACAAAGTGTTGACGTCGTGTTGCCGGAGGGCGTTAGCTACTCGCAGCCCGTCCAACGCACAGCGAAAAACAGCCACGGAGGCTCCCGTGACTTCAGGACCACACCCCTTGCCGGGGGCGGCCCCAGAACCCCCAGCGGGCCTCGCCCGGTTCAACGCCTCACAGGACAGCGCGGCCCTGGCCGCACTGCACGAGGTGTGCGCCAGTTCGGCATGGGGGAGCAAGCTGCTCGCCCAGCGTCCGTACGCCACCGCGGAGGCCCTCTTCGACGCCAGTGACGCCGCCATGGCCGAACTGACCGCCGAGGATCTGGCCGAGGCGATGGCGGGGCACCCGCCGATCGGCCGCCCGAAGCCCGGGGACCCGACGTCCTCCCGCGAGCAGAGCGGGATGTCCGGGGCCTCCGAGGAGCTCAAGGCTGAAATGCTGGAACTGAACCTGTCCTACCAGGACACGTTCGGGCACGTCTTTCTGATCTGCGCCACCGGCCGGACCGGTGAGCAGATGCGCGACGCGGTCCGTGAGCGGATCGGGAACTCGCCCGAGCAGGAGCGGGAAATCGTCCGCACCGAACTGGGCAAGATCAACCGTATCCGGCTGAGCCGTCTCGTAGAGGAAGAGAGCGCATGAGCACGGAAACCACCGCCTCGGTGTCCACGCACATCCTGGACACCAGCGTCGGACGCCCCGCCGAGGGCGTCGCCATCTCGCTCGCGGCCCGCAGCGGCTGGGACGCGGGGTGGGTGGCGCTCGGCGGATCCGCGACCGATGCGGACGGGCGCTGCAAGGACCTGCCGGCACTGCCGGAGGGCACCACCCACGTACGTCTCGACTTCGAGGTCGAGCAGTACTTCTCCAAGAAGCAAGCCGAGGCGCAGCAGGACGCCCCCCGCGTAAGGGACAGCGGTGCGTTCTTCCCCGAGGTGACGATCACTTTCGCCGTCACGCCGGGCGAGCACTACCACGTACCGCTGCTGCTCAACCCGTTCGGCTACTCCGTTTACCGAGGGAGCTAGCAGACATGCCCACGATTCTCGGCCAGAACCAGTACGGCAAAGCAGAGAACCGCGTCGTCAAGATCACGCGGGACGGCGAAACGCACCACATCAAGGACTTGAACGTCTCCGTCGCCCTCTCCGGCGACATGGACGACGTCCACTACTCCGGCTCCAACGCCAACGTCCTGCCGACCGACACCACCAAGAACACGGTGTACGCGTTCGCCAAGGAGTACGGCATCGAGTCGGCCGAGCAGTTCGGCATCCACCTGGCCCGGCACTTCGTGACCAGCCAGGAGCCGATCCACCAGGCGCGCATCCGCATCGAGGAGTACGCCTGGGAGCGCATCGAGACCTCGGACAGCAACTCCAAGTTCATCGGAGCCGACGAGGTCAAGCACTCCTTCGTCCGCAAGGGCCAGGAGACCCGCGTCACCCAGATCACCTTCGACGGTGAGAAGTGGCAGGTCATCTCCGGCCTGAAGGACCTCGTCGTGATGAACTCGACGAACTCCGAGTTCTGGGGCTACGTCAAGGACAAGTACACGACACTCCAGGAGGCGCACGACCGCATCCTCGCGACCCAGGTGTCCGCCAGGTGGCGCTACACCTGGTCCTCGGACGAGGAGCGCATGCCCAACTGGGAGAAGTCCTACGAGCAGGCCAGGAAGCACATGCTCCAGGCCTTCGCGGAGACGTACTCCCTCTCGCTCCAGCAGACCCTGTACCAAATGGGTTCGCGGATCATCAACAGCCGCAGCGAGATCGACGAGATCCGCTTCTCGCTGCCGAACAAGCACCACTTCCTGGTGGACCTCCAACCGTTCGGGCTCAAGAACGACAACGAGGTCTACTTCGCGGCGGACCGCCCCTACGGTCTGATCGAGGCCACAGTCCTGCGGGACGGCATCGAGCCGCAGATCCCCCTCGACATGACCAACCTGTAGTACACCGCCGTACCCCCGACGCGTGCGCCGGCGTCAGGCTCAGGGGGAGAGCGGGGGCATCTGCGCAACAACAGCACCGCGGATCCGGTCGTCACCCCGCTCGACCCCCGGGTCCGTTCCACCAATGGGAAGAACGAGGACCCGCCATGGCGGCTTCGCGCATCGTCATCGAGAACTGTGCCATCGCGACCGTGGACGCGAACGACACCGAGTACGCCTCGGGTTACGTCGTCGTCGCGGACAACCGGATCGAGTCCGTGGGAGCGGGCAAGGCCCCCGAAGGCCTGGAGAACGTGGTCCGCCGCATCGACGGCACCGGCCATCTCATCACCCCCGGCCTGATCAACACGCACCACCACTTCTACCAGTGGATCACCCGGGGTCTGGCCACCGACCACAACCTGTTCAACTGGCTGGTCGCGCTGTACCCGACCTGGGCGCGGATCGACGAGCCGATGGCGCGCGCGGCGGCCCAGGGCTCCCTCGCGATGATGGCCCGCGGCGGTGTCACCACCGCCATGGACCACCACTACGTCTATCCGCAGGGCTCCGGAGACCTGTCCGGCGCGATCATCGGCGCGGCGAGCGAGATGGGTGTCCGCTTCACCCTCGCCCGTGGCTCCATGGACCGCGGCACGTCGGACGGCGGACTGCCGCCGGACTTCGCCGTCGAGACCCTCGAAGGCGCGCTCGGCGCCACCGAGGAGACCATCGACAAGCACCACGACGCCTCCTTCGACGCGATGACGCAGATCGCCGTCGCGCCCTGCTCCCCCTTCTCCGTATCCACCGAACTGATGCGCCAGGGCGCCGAGCTGGCCCGCCGCAAGGGCGTACGGCTGCACACGCACGGCTCGGAGACCGTCGAGGAGGAGGAGTTCTGCAAGGAGCTCTTCGGGAAGGGCCCGACCGACTACTTCGAGTCGACCGGCTGGCTCGGCACGGACGTGTGGATGGCCCACTGCGTCCACATGAACGACTCGGACATCGCCGCCTTCGCCCGTACGGGCACGGGTGTCGCGCACTGCCCGTCCTCCAACGCACGCCTCGCCGCGGGCATCGCCCGCGTTCCCGACATGCTGAAGGCGGGCGTCCCGGTCGGCCTCGGCGTCGACGGCACCGCGTCCAACGAGTCGGGCGAACTCCACACCGAGCTGCGCAACGCGCTCCTCATCAACCGGCTCGGCCCCCACCGCGAGGCGGCGCTGAACGCCCGCCAGGCCCTGCGCCTCGGTACGTACGGCGGCGCCCAGGTCCTCGGCCGCGCCGACCAGATCGGCTCCATCGAGGCCGGCAAGCTCGCCGACCTGGTGCTGTGGAAGCTGGACACGCTCGCCCACTCCTCCATCGCCGACCCGGTCATCGCGCTCGTCTTCGGCGCGGCCGCCCCGGTGACGCTCTCCCTCGTCAACGGCAAGACCGTCGTCGAGGACAACCACCTGACCACGGTGGACGAGGACGCCATCGCCCGCTCCGCGCGGGACGAGGCACAGCGCCTCGCGCGCATCGCCGCGCAGGACTGACCACAAGAAGTCCGGTCGAGGGGGACGGCCCTCGACCGGAGGCCGTGGACCCGAGCGGGGTCCATGGCAGCCGTGACCGGGGGGTGCGGCACCGCGTATCGGTGCCGCAACCCCCGGGACGGTGACTCGTGTCTTCACACCCCGGAAGCACCGGGCTCACCGCTGCACCATTCGCACCACCTCCCTGCACCCGCGTCATCGCCAGACGCGATACCTACCGGAGGAATCACCCGTGGCCGCACAGCCCAGGTTTCCGAAAGATGCAGTCGCAGAAGCAGAAGAAGCAGTTGAAGAAGATGCAGTCGCAGCACCGGAGGGACAGCATCCGGTCGATGAGACCCTGCCCCCTCTGAAAATGTTCACCAGCGGACTGCAGCATGTGGCCGCGATGTACGCGGGCGTGGTGGCCCCGCCCATGATCGTTGGGCCCGCCGTGGGCCTCAGCGCCAAGGAGACCGCCTTCCTGATGGGGGCGAGCCTCTTCACCGCCGGTATAGCCACCCTCCTTCAGACCCTCGGCTTCTGGAAGGTCGGCGCCAGGCTCCCGTTCGTCAACGGAGTCTCCTTCGCCGGTGTGACGCCGATGATCGCCATCGGCAAGGACCGGGGAGCCGACGGCATCACCGTCATCTTCGGTGCCATCATCGTCGCCAGCCTGCTGGGCTTTGTCCTCACTCCGTACTTCTCGAAGCTCGTACGTTTCTTCCCGCCCGTCGTCACGGGCACCGTCATCACCCTGATCGGTCTCTCGCTGCTGCCGGTCGCCTTCCGCTGGTCCCAGGGCGGCAACTCCACAGCGTCCGACTACGGTTCGATGAAGAACATCGGGCTGGCCGCGCTCACCCTGGTCATCGTGCTCGCCCTGCGTAAATTCCTGCGCGGGTTCCTGCAGCAGATCGCCATCCTGCTCGGTCTTGTCGTCGGCACGGTCATCGCCGTCCCGATGGGGATGACCAGCCTCGACGCCATCAAGAACGCGGACGTTGTCGGCTTCCCGACGCCGTTCCACTTCGGTGCCCCCCAGTTCGAGATCGCCGCGATCGTCTCGATGTGCATCGTGATGCTGGTCTGCATGACCGAGTCCACGGCCGACATGCTCGCCCTCGGCAAGATCGTCGACCGGCCGGCGGACGAGCGGACCATCGAGGGCGGTCTGCGCGCCGACACCCTCGGCAGCGCGATCAGCCCCCTGTTCAACGGCTTCATGTGCAGCGCCTTCGCCCAGAACATCGGCCTGGTCGCGATGACCAAGGTCCGCAGCCGGTTCGTCGTCGCCGCGGGCGGCGGCATCCTGATCGTGCTGGGGTTGTGCCCGGTCGCCGCCTCCGTGATCGCGCTGGTCCCGCTGCCGGTCCTCGGCGGCGCGGGCATCGTGCTCTTCGGCTCGGTCGCCGCCAGCGGCATCCAGACGCTGGCCTCGGCGGCCCTGGAGAAGGGCGAGAACGCGCTGATCGTCGCGGCCTCCGTCGGCGTCGGGCTGATCCCGATCGCCGCGCCGGAGTTCTACCACGCCTTCCCCAAGGACGCGCTCGTCGTCCTCGACTCGGGAATCTCCACCGGGTGCATCGTGGCGATCGTCCTCAACCTCGCCTTCAACCACCTGGGGAGGAAGAGGAGTTCGCAGAGCTCGGCGACCACCCCGACCGGCCACGAGGCGGTCGCGGTCCACTGACGCGCACGGAGGGCCGGGTGTCCGCGCGGACACCCGGCCCTCCGGCTTTGCCATAGCACTCGACGCGTCAGTCGATGTGGAAGCTTTCGCCGTACACCTTCCAGTCGAGCGGCGTGTTGAGGTTGAAGTTGTTCTTCCTGACGAAGACGCGCTGGGCCGTGTCGACCCGGCTGGTGTCCTCGTGCGCCTCCTCCTGCTTCATCGCCCAGACCCGCGCGTCGAGGAAGGCATTCAGATACGACTTCTCGTCGCCGCCCTGAGCGGGCGGCTTGGCTTTGGCGAGGGCCTTCTTGCGGATACTGCTGAAGCTGGTGGAGTCGCCGCCGTCGCCGTGCATCACGATCGCGTCGTAGTAGATGAACTGGCCGAGGACGCCGATGCCGTCCTGCTTGCCGCGCTTGACCGCGGGGTTGAAGTAGACCCGGTCGCGCTCGTCGTTCTGGGCCTTCTTGAACTCCGAGTCCTGGGCCGCCTTCTTCCAGTCCTTGGTGAAGTCCGGGTCGAGCCCTTCGTGCGAGTCGCTGCCGTCGACCTCGCGCAGCGCGGGCAGGTACTTGGCCAGTACGTTCCCGGGCTTGCGGTCGGTGTAGAGCTCGACCAGGTCCAGCATGTCGCCGGTGCCGGAGCAGAAGCCGATGATTCCGGCGGTGTAACCGCGGCCGTCGTCGATGTCCTCGATGTACTTGTACTGGGCCTTCCAGTCCAGCGAGGAGTTCTCCGCGCTGGAGACGATCTGCATGGCGATCTCCTTCTTCGCCGGGTCGTCGAGGCCGATGGCGGCCGGGGCGGGGGCCGCTGACACCTCGGTGGAGTCGTCGGACGTGGCCGCGACGGCGGTGGCCGGCACTGCGAGAAGTGCCACGCCGAGGGCGATGCGGGGGAGGAACCTGAGCGGACGTGGGGCGCGTACGTGGGGGGTGAGCACCTTGCCTCCATAGGGAGTTCGTCGTTCCGGTGTTCTGTTAGGAAGCTTTCCTATCAGAGTGGGGAAGTGACGTACACCCCTTTCGCCGTACGGTGGTTGGGCGGAAACAAGGACCGGGAGCTCGGTCGAGGACGCCGCCGATGTCCTGCCGCGGGATGGTGATCGTCGCGACCGCCACCCACGGCGAGTCGCATCCCTACTCCGCGTCGATACGGCCGATGCGGTAGCTGTCGCCGTAGACCTTCCACTCCAGCGGCGTGTCGAGGTCGAAGTTGTTCTTGTCGACGAAAACGCGCTGGGCCGTCTCGATGCGGCTCGTGTCCGTGTGCGAGGGCTCGCGGCCGATCGCCTCGACGCGCGCGTCCAGGAAGGCATTCAGATACGCCTTCTCGTCGCCGCCGCTCGCGGGCGGCTTCGCGGTCCGCACGGCCTGCTCGCGCATGGTGCGGAAGCCGACCGACCCCTCGCTGTCGCCCGACCCGTGCATCACATAGGCGTCGAAGTAGATGAACTGCCCCAGCGCGCCCAGCCCGTCGAGCTCGGCCTGGCGCAGCGCGGGCGAGAAGTACAGCCTGTCCCGCTCGGCGTCCTGCGCGGCACGGAACGCCGGGTCCGAGACGGCGGCGCGCGCCCATGCGTCGGTGAAGTGCTGCCCGAGGCCCTTGTGGGAATCGCTGCCCTTGACCGAGCGCAGCGCGGGCAGGAACGGCGCCAGGACGTTGCTGGGGCGGGCCTTCGTATAGCGCTCGACGACGGCGAGCATGTCGCCGGTGCCGGAGCAGAAGCCGATGATTCCGGCGGTGTAGCCGCGGCCGTCGTCGATGTCCTCGATGTACTTGTACTGGGCCTTCCAGTCCAGCGAGGAGTTCTCCGCGCTGGACACCAGCTGCATCGCGATGTCCTTCTTCGCGGGGTCGTCCAGGCCGACGGGCGCGGCGGGTTCGTGGTCCCCGGAGCCCGCACAGGCGGCGAGCGTCAACAGCGACATCAGCAGCAGCGCGAGCAGCGCCCTGGCCATGGACTTCACGGCACAACCCCTTCCTGGGGTCAGCGCCCCGGCCACGCCATGAGGTTACTGAACAGCTCCGCCTGCTCGATCGCGTCGTCCAGCGCGTGATGGGTGTGTCGCCGCCGGGAGAGCAGCTCGCGCGGCATCGTGCCCTTGGCGACGGCACGCAGCGGGAGGTGCGCCTTGGTCGCGTACAGGGTCTTCATGTCCAGGCATCCGGAGTGCCCGAAGGGGCTCGCCCCGGTGAAGCGGATCAGATACCAGTACAGAAAGGTCCAGTCGTACGAGGCCGGATAGCCGCACATCACCGGCTGGGCGCCCGCGCTCACCTCACGCACCCAGTCGCCGAACTCGGCCAGCGCGGCGGCCGGTTCACTGCCCTCGGCGATCAGCCGGTCCCTGTCGAGCCCGCTGACGGCCAGGGCCTCGGGCACGAAGTCCTCGCTGATGGGGCGCAGTTCACGGTAGAAGGTGTACGCCTCGGGGTCCTGAGGTACGTAACCTTCGGCATCCTGGCGACCGGCCACCGCCGCGCCGAAGCTGATCATCGAGTAGGGGCCGGGGATCGGGCCATCTGCTTCGATGTCGACGGAGATGTAAAGGCTGGGTTTCACACGACGTGCCATACCGGGAGCATCGCATCGGCGCTGCTCCCGGCACATCGGGTTTTCCCGCGAGCCGCCCGGCCCCGGTCGCGCTCCGGCCCAGGGCAGGCGTCGGCCGTACGCCCGGTCAGTCGCCCGGCCGCCAGCCGGGCCGTCGGCCGCTGAAGCCGATGACTTGGTCCAGTAGCGGCGCGTCATCGGGCACGGCGACGACCGGGCCGAACATCCCGTCCCGGCTCGGGTCGTCCCCCGCCGGCCGCATCAGCTCGTACGAGACCTGAAGGCTCGCATCGGACGGCTGGTACTCCTGTCCGGTGGCGCGGGCCAAGTCCCAGCCGTGGACGACGAGTTCGTTGATGGCGACGCGTCCGGCGACGGCCGCCGGCATGGCGACGCCGCCCGCCCGGGTCGCTCCGTCCCATGCGCCCGGCCGGTCCCAGGCCTCCGCCAGCTCGTCCAGTCGCCGGGGGAGCACCGTGCGCCAGTCGTCGCGGAGCACCGGCAGGACGGAGCCCGGGTCGGTGTCGGTCGTGGGCCCGAGGTCCTTCCGAGCGGCGTCCCGAAAGGCGGTGGACAGGCCGACGAGATGGCCGAGCAGCTCCCGTACGGCGTACTTGGGACAGGGCGTCTGATCCCCGAGCCGCTCGTCGCCTATGCCGTCGATCAGCTGCGCCACGGCGTGGGCGGCGGGGCGGAGGTCGGGGAATGCGGTCTGTGCAGTGGTGTCCATACAGAGGCAGACCGCACCGCCCGCCAAAACTCATCGCCGACCGGACCTCCCCGACTGGGAGCCCGGCTTGCGGGCCATGAGGAAGGCCTGCGGAGTGGGCTCGTGCGCGTCGGGCTCGCGGACCAGCCTGACAGTCTCCACCAGCCCGGCCCTGCCGAGCTCCTCGGCGACGCGGTCGGGCGGCAGGCTGCCCGTGTCGGCCGTCAGCCGCCCTGGCTGGGCCCGATCACCAGCTCGCGCACTTGCTCCCCGTGGCCCGGCTCGCGGGACCCCTTGTCCTCCACCGTGAAGTGCTCCTGGAGGCCCGAAACGAGCCGCTCGACGTCCTTCGGGTGACCGTAGACGAGCGCGTGGACGGCTTCGGAGAGCAGAACCGCTTCGTGGAGGGGGCGCTGCCTGCCTACGTCGAAGGGCAAGGCGGACACCACCGGTCCACCGCCGTCCGAGACGATCCGACCCGCCCCGGGCGGCGCAAGGGCAAGCTCGAAGATCGCGCTCAGCGTCTCGTAGACGAGGCCACCTGCCCGCGTGGGGTCGATGTGCACGCGGACGGTTCCGGGTGCGTGGTGGCGCGCGGACTTTCTTTCCTTCGGTCGCAGCCGCATGCCTCAAGCATCTGACCAGCGGCATTCATCCGCCATCCGGGGCGGTCACGACTTCCGGGGCGTGACATCGAGCTCGGGGACGTGGCCGTGCTGCACGGCGTTCGCGGTCAGCTCGGCGGCGATCAGCGTGACGGTCTCGTTCGCGGCCGTGGTGTACGAGGGCCCCACTCGTGGAGATGGTGCGAGACGAGGCGCCGTGCGAGCCGTGCGCCGCGTACGGGCTGCGCGCTGCGCCACGCAGCCTCGGCGCTTGACCTTGTAGTTGCTGTAAGGGCGAACATGGCGCCATGTTGTCCATCAGCGAATTCAGTGAAATGTGCAACCTGTCGCCGCAGACGCTGCGGTTCTACCACTCCGAGGGTTTGCTCGTCCCGGCCGACGTCAACGAGCAGACCGGCTACCGCTCGTACACGTTTGAGCAGGTCGAACAGGCCATGCTGATCACCGTCCTGCGCGGCACGGGGATGAGCGTCAAGCTCGTCCGGCGTGCTCTCGACGAGCCGGACGCGGCACCCGCCCTGTTGCAGCAGCACAGTACGGACGTGCAGCTCCAGCGGCAGGCCCAGGACGAGGCGATCAGCGAAGCTCAGGAGCTCTTCAGGTTGTGGCCGCAGGCCCGCCTGCGCCACGCACCCGAGACGACCGTGGTGTCGAAGCTGGTACCCGGCCCGACGGCTGGGCCTCACCCGTTCGACTGGGACGCAGCCGATGCCGCCGCCACCGCGACCGTTCACGAGGTGGTCAAGACCGTGGTGTCGTGCGGAGCCGTCGTGTCGGGGCCCCCTTGGCGAGCCTTGGCAGCCGAGACCCCGGAGCAGAAGAGGCAGATTCTCACCGGCGAAGGGCCGTGCTGGCTGGTGAAGGTCCCCGTCACGGCGGACGAGAAAGCGGTCGCCGCTCTGCCCGGCGACATCGAGGTGCAGATCTTCGAGGCTCGGGACGAACTGTCGATATTCATCCCGGGCAAGAGCTCGATGGCCAAGTACGGCACCGCGCTCTCGCGCCTGGTCACGCATCCCCTCGAGGCCGCCTACGTCGACATCTCCCGTATGCGCCATCTGCTGCACGACGAAGGCGTGGAAACCACCGCGGCAATCTGCGAGCTCGACGGGACCAACGCTGACGGATGACCTGACGAGCTGCGGCCCCTGCGTACCGAGCAGCATCGGGAGACTGGGCGCCCGTACACAGACCGGAGCAGGGTCAGCTGGAAGCCCGGGCACGGGAGCCTTCGTCGGCTTCGCGGCAGAGCGTACGCAACCGGAACGGGTATGAACCGTCCAGCGACCCCGCAGGGACCCGCGCCGTTTCCTACGCTGGGAGATGTGACCACTAGCCTCACCCCCGACGCAGGCCTTGATCTCTTCCTCCAGGAGGCCACCGGCTTCGGCAGCCCTTCCTCCGCCCGGATCGCCGACGCCGTGCTGACCCTGCTCGTACTCAGAGGCGCGGATCGCCGGTCCGGCCTGCCGGAGCCGACCCCCGAGCTGGTCCGGCAGGTGCTCCACCAGGATGTGCCCGTCCTGGTCTGCGTGACCGAGTCCGAGTTGCCCGTTGCCCCCGCCGTCCTGCGCGCGCTCGCCGACCTCGTACGGGCCAGGGGCCGGCTGAACACGAAGCGTCACGCCCGGTTGCTGGCCGCGATCGACGAGGCCGTGCCGGAATCCCGGCGGGCGATGGCCGATCCGGGCAATCTGACCTGGCCGCGCTGGTACGCGTCGCTGATGCGGGCCGACGGAACACCCGTCGACGACCCCGAGGCGGTGCTCCGCCGGCTCGACGCGCACGAACGCACTCCACGGGCCGACCGTCCCGCCCTGCCCGCCGGGGTGGAGCGGGCGGATGTCACCGGACGAACCGTCGTCACACAGATCCTCCTGGCCGAGGCCCTGCTGCGGGCCTTCGCCCGCGATCTTGAGCAGCCCTCGCCCGCCGGGCCCCTGCTGCCCGGTCTGCCCCTGGAGGCGGTGGACGTGGATCCGGAGGAAGGGCTTCCGGGCGAAATGCGCCGTATCGCGGGCACGCTGATGGATCGTTGGACGGCCGCCGGACTGTCCGACGCCTTCTCGGGGCCGTACGCGCATCTCGCCCCCGGCCCCGAGGACTCGCCCCACCTCGTCCTTGCCGACGCGCTGCTCGATCAGCACCTCAGTTACTACGGCGACTCCGGTCTCCCGGTCCCGCCGCCGCCCGCACTGCCCGCGCCGCTGGAAGTGCGCGGCCTGCTCCAAGAAGCCCCGCTGCCCGCCCTCCTCTCGGCGGCAGCCGACGGGCCGGATCTCGTGGACGAGGAGGTGCGTCACCTCGCGGTCGCCTGTGGCCTGCTCCAGCAGGACGGCCTGCTGACGACACCGGGCCCGGCCGCCGGGATCTGGGCCGATGGCACCCCGCAGGAACTCACCGAACTCGCGGCGGACATCCTCGCCACGGCCGTCGGGCGTCTCACGGAGGATCCAACCCTGGACCGGGAGTACGCCGACGACGCGGCGCACCTGCTGTACGCCCTGTACGAGCGCGGCTGCACCGCCGAATCCGTGGCGCGCAAGGCCGCCGAGTACAACGACTGGCTGATCGACCCGGCCGTGGAGAACAGGGCTGTGCCGGTCCCGGACAGCGCCCCGGCCGAGTACGCGACCCCGGCTGCGCAGGAGCTGTCCGACCTGCTCGGCCTCCCGGCCCTGGATGACGAGGACCGGACGGAGCTCGACGCTCCCGCCCGAGCGCTCGCCGCCGTCGTCGACCGGCTCTCCGCCACCGGCGCGGTCTTCCGGACCGGTGACGCGTTCGGTCTGACCCCCCTCGGTGCCGCCGCGGTCCGCCACACGCTCAAGGCCGGTGCGGTCGCCGCGCCCGACCGGGACACGGTCACCGGCTGGGAGCCGGCCACCCTCGTCGAAGCGGCCCGGCTCTGGCCCCGGGACGCCACCACCCGGGCCTTCACCGACTGGCTGACCGCCCGCGAGAACGCCGCCGAGGCATGGGACGAAATCCTCGGCGCCCTCGCCGCCACCAAGCCAGGCACCGACGAGGCGGGCCTCACCCGCGCCCTGTTCACCTCCCTGGACACCTCAACCGCACCGCCGGCGGCCCTGCGCGGACAGCTCGCCGACCCCGCGCTCGGCGCGTATGCCCTCCAGGCGCTGCGCGCCCGCGGAGAGCAGGCGGATGAACGGCAGGTCCCTGTGAGCGCGCGGGCGGCCCTCGTCCTGGACGACCTGAACGCGGGCCACCACGAGGACCGCCTGGCTGAACCCGGGCTCGCCCCGAGTTCCCTGGTGACCGCGTTCGACGCGGTCGGCACCACGTGGCCGGGTGGCCCCGGGGCCCTGATCGCCGCGCTCGCCGACGCCGATGCCAACCGTGCGCATCACGTGCTGGCCGACCTCGGTGACCGTCATTCGGACCCCGGTATCGCGGCTGTCGCCCGTCGCACCGCCGCGGCGACCGACCCGCTGAGGACGCGGTCGAAGAAGACCCGCAGACGCTGATCCGCCCGGAGACCGGAGTCGGGTGCCGTCAGGAGAGCGGGGACAGGTACATCCCGGCGGCTCCGGTCCCGGCCGTGTTGCGGCACGCGTGGTTACCGGTCGGCGAGGCGTGGATCAGGGTGAGGCAACGGCCCTGGCCGAGCTGACCGTAGGAGTTCGGATGCATGGACTCCTGGACCGGGCCCTGGGTGGAGTCGCTGTCGATCCACCGTGCCCACTCACTGCTGGTGGCAGACGGCGGCTGGGTGGCGCTGACCAGCTTGCTCGCCTTGGCGCACACCTCACGGCCCTGCAGCATGTCCCGCAGGTCCAGGAACTGTACGCCCTTCGCCGACGCCACGCCCTTGAGACGGTTCGCGATCTGCGGGACCAGGGAGTCGCGCGCCCAGTCCGAGTCCTTGTTCCAGAACGGGCAGCCGCCGGTGCTGACGCGCGACCAGCCGCTTTCCGAATAGCGGTTCTCGGTGCTCCGGGGGATGGGGGAGGGGTAGGACTGGAGCACGATGCGGTAGTCGGAGGCGGCATAGCCCGCGCCGGACATGACGGCGCGTATCTCGTCGACCGACTTGCCGACATCGGCCATCGCCTTGTCGATCTTCGAGTCGACCACGGCCTGCTGGTCGTCGTAGCAGTACGAGTACCAGACGATGTAGTCCGTGGCGCACGTGGTGATTATGTCGGCGAAACCGAGGTCGTTGCCGCCGATCGACAGGGCGATCAGTTCGACCTTGTGGGTGCCTGCGATGGTGGCGAGCTGGTCGGCCTGCGGGGCCTCGCCCTTGTACGCCTGACCGCCGTTCGAGGCCCGGAAGACGTTCGCCGTGGTGGCGCCCGAGCAGGCGATGTTGATCTGCGCCGCGGCGAGGCCCGTGGCACTGCGCACCTCGGCTGAGTCCGACCGGTGGCAGCCGTTGAAGGAGGTCGAGCCGTATACCCGGCTCGGGTCGTAGCCGCTGCCGGTCCACGCCCGGTCGGTGCCGTCGCGGCTGGTGCTGTTGGTGAGGCTGTTGCCCTGCCAGCGGCCTGCCTCGCCGGAGATGTAGCTGTCGCCCATGGAGACGATTGCGGTGGGCCCGTAGGCGGGGCTCGCGGCGGACGAGCCGGCCCCGGTGGTCAGCAGGGCGGTGCAGACCAGCGGCAGTACGAGGGCCGCGGCGGCGGCCCGTCTTCGGGAAAGCGGGGAGACACGCGTAGTGCGAAATCCGGTCACGGCGGAACACTCCTGCGGTCGGCCGCGCCTGGAGGCACGACAAAGTCCAGGCGGTAATGGCGTGGGTGTGAGGGGCCGCCGGCCGGTGGCACGCGGAATCTCGCACGCCGTGGCTTGTTACCGCTAGGTAGCCGCAGGTTTCGGTTCGGTCACGCCGCCGGATGTGAACGTGGCGAGAAAATGCCCGAGGTCGATCCGACGTCGGGACGCCCTCAGAAGGACGTCTCCCGCACACTCGCCCGGTCCGAGGGAACGGTCGATGCCGTGATTTCCGAGCGGTGCCGGTCGCCCGCGAACGTCACCGTCAGAGTGTCCGGCGCACTCTGTGTGGTGCTCGCCGTGAAGCCCTGGTTCGGCACCGCCGAGATGAGGCACACCCCGCCGCTTCCGTAGCGCACGGTGGCCTTCCCTCCCTGGGACGTGATGGTGTGCACGCCCGAGCCGCCCTCCTCGCAGCCCACGCCGCCCGGGTTCGCCCCGGACTGCTCCTGTGAAGGCGGGGGAGTGGTGCGGGCCACGGGTGACGCTGTGGGGGGTCTGTCGGTCTTCCTGGGCGGCTTCGGCCTGGGCGACGGCCGGCTCGGGGTGGGCTCGGGGCTCGGGGAGGCGCTGGGAGTCGCCGAGGCCTGCGGCGAGGCGGTGGTGAAGTCCTTCGCCGCCGACTGGGCGACCGGGGCCGTCGGCCTGGTCGAGCCCACCACGAAATGGACCGTGATCATGACGGCCGTGACGCTGGCCGCCGTGCAGGACAGCCAGATGAGCACGTAGCGCAGGTACCGGGACACGACACCATCTTGGCGGACCCGCTAACGTGCCTGCTCATGGCCTCCGTACTTGTCGTCGAGGACGACCCAGTCATCCGGGCCGCGCTGATCGAGGTCCTCACCGGACACGGGTACGCGGTGAAGACCGCTCACCAGGGTTTCGAGGCGCTGCGGCAGATCACCCAGGGCCCGCCCGACATCGTCGTGCTGGACCTCGGGCTGCCCGACCTGGACGGTCTCGACGTGCTGCGGATGATCCGGGGCATCTCGCGGGTACCCGTACTGGTCGCCACGGCCCGCGACGACGACACCGAGGTCATCAGGCTCCTCAACGCCGGAGCCGACGACTACATGGTCAAGCCCTTCTCGGGCGGCCAGCTCGCCGCCCGGCTCGCGGCCGTACTGCGGCGGTCCGGGCCGGCCGCGGACGACGGCAACCGGCAGCAGGTCCTCCAGGTCGCCGGTCTCAGGATCGACCCACTCGCCCGAACCGCACACCTCGACGGCGGCGAACTCGCCCTGACCCGGCGGGAGTTCGACCTGCTCGCCTACCTCGCGCAGAACGCCGACCAGGTCATATCCCGAAAGCGCATACTCGCCGAGGTGTGGCAGCAGCCCTATCTCGAGGACCAGACGGTCGACGTCCACCTCTCGGCGCTGCGCAGGAAGCTGGGTGAAAAGGCGGCGCATCCGCGCTATCTGCACACAGTGCGCGGTATCGGGATCAAGCTGGTCGCCTCGCCGTCATGAGACGCGCCCTCGCAGGGATCTCCCTGGCCGCGACGCTGATGGTCGCTTTGTCCTTTCTCGTTCCGCTTGCCCTGCTCGTACGGGAACAGGCCCGGGACCGGGTGACCACCGCCGCCGAGCAGCGGGCGGCGGCTCTCTCACCCGTACTCGCCCTGACCACCAGACGCGCCGATGTGCAGCAGGCGGTCTCGGGCCTGGGCTCGGACGACCGGCTCGCCGTACGGCTCCCGGACGGCGGGCTCGTCGGCACCCTGCACGCCCCGCAGGAGGCGCTGAAACGCGCGGTGGGCAAGCGGGAGACGCTGGCGCTCGACACCGCCGAGGGATGGGTCTACCTCCAGCCCGTCGTCCTCGCCGAGAACCGGGTGGCGGTCGTCGAGGCGTACGTGCCCACCGGGGATCTGACCCGGGGCGTGTGGGCCTCGTGGGGCGTCATGTCGCTGCTCGCGCTCGGCCTGGTGGGCGGCTCGGTGCTGGTCGCCGACCGGCTCGGCGCCCGGGTCGTCCGTTCTTCCAGGAGCCTGAAGCGTGCCTCGCTGGCCCTGGGGTCGGGGGACCTCGACGTACGGGTGGATCCGGACGGTCCGCCGGAGCTCCAGGAGGCCGGTGCCGCGTTCAACACCATGGCCGACCGGGTCGTGGAACTGCTCGCCATTGAGCGGGAGATGGTCGCCGATCTCTCGCACCGGCTCAGGACCCCTCTGACCGCGCTGTACCTGGAGGCGGATCTGCTGGGTGGTTCACCGGGCGCCCGGCGGATCACGGAGGCCGTCTCGCAGTTGGAGAGCGAACTGGACTCGATCATCACCGCCGCGCGCACCCCGCTGGCCGCCGGCCCCGTGAACGGGACAATTCCGGCGCGCCCCTGCGAGCTGACCGAAGTGGTGGCGATGCGGCTCGACTTCTGGTCGGTGCTCGCCACCCAGCAGGAGCGGCTGTACGAGCGCTCCTTCACGCCGCGCCGGACGCCCGTCCGGTTCCCCGAGGACGACCTCGCCGCGGTCGTGGACGCGCTGATCGGGAACGTCTTCCGGCACACTCCGCAGGGCACTGCCTTCGCCGTACGCGTGGAGCGCACCGATCGGCACGTGCTGCTCACGGTCGAGGACGCGGGTCCCGGCGTTGCCGACCCGGACGCCGCGCTCACCCGGGGTGTCAGCGTCGGTGGTTCCACGGGCCTCGGCCTGGACATCGTGGCGCGCGCGGCCTCCGTGGCGGGCGGGGAGCTGGAGATCACCCGCGCCGCGATGGGCGGGGCCCGGGTACGGGTGTCCTTCGGGCTGGCGCGCGACGAGCTGTAGCCGGTCCGGCTAGCGGCTAGCGGCTAGCGGCTTGCGCCGAAGTCCTGCGTCCACCAGGGGCCACCGTCGCCGAAGTGCACGCCGATGCCTATCTCCTTGAAGGAGCAGTTGAGGATGTTGGCGCGGTGGCCGGGGCTGTTCATCCACGCGTCCATGACGGCCGCGGCGTCGGACTGCCCCTGAGCTATGTTCTCGCCCAGCGTGGACCAGGCGTATCCGGCCGCCTCGACGCGGCCGGCCATCGTCGACCCGTCCGGCCCGGTGTGGGACATCACGCCCGAGTCGGCCATGACGTCGCTGTAGTCGTCCGCGGCCTTGGTGAGCTTCGCGTTCGAGGTCAGCGGCGAGCAACCGGCCGACGCGCGCTCCTTGTTGACGAGCGCGAGAACCTGCGCCTCGGCGCCGTTCGACGACCCGCCGTCGTCGCCCGAGCCGCTGCCCGACCGCTCGGTCGGCCGACTCGCATCACCGGCGCCGCTCCCGCTCTTGGACTGCACGGTCGGAGTCGGGGTCGCAGTCGCCGTCCGCTTCGGCTTGGCGGAGGCCGTGACACGCGGGCTCGGGGAGGCGGTGGCGCTGGGTATCGCCGAGGGAGAGGCAAGGGGCGACGCGCTGCCCGCGGCGGCCTGGCCGTCCGTCGGTCCGGGAAGGTCGGCCGCATCCGTCGTAACCTTGCCCGCCGAGCCGCTGTTGCCGCCGCCCGTGGCAAGGGTGACGCCGACGCCCGTCGTGACGGTGATCGCACCGAGCGCCAGAACGACATTGCGCGCCCGCAGCCCGTTCTTGGGGCGGGCGTGGGAACGGGGCTGGGGGCGATCGGCTCTTCGGGAACCCATACGTGCAACACCTCGGGAGTGTGTCGAGCTCGGGAAAACCCCGGCAGGCGCGCGATCGCGCCCACCGGGTGTGGGGGGTTGGCAAGAGCGTATGGGTGTCCGGGGCCGGGAACGGCGTTCGGAAGGTCTTCTTCAAGAAGCCCTAAGAAAGCCCTAAGACTTCCGTCGGCTACGCCGGATACGTCGGATACTCACCGTCAGCGCGATCGAGGCGAGCCGACCGTGTGCTGCCGTCGCGCTCAGACGGACAGAGCGGCCACGGGCACCGGCCTCCGTGCGACCGGCGTGCTGAATTCGTAGACGTACCAGTGGCCTTGGACCGGTGAGCGGTGCAAGCGCCTGCGGGGCCGGTGCACGCGGCGCGTACGGCGTGACCGGGGGCTGCAGACCCCGGCGCCGGAGTGATCACCCCGGGAGAACGCCGGTGACCCCGGTCACCGGGAGGACGCGGCCGGGTGCCGGCGCGACCGCCGTAACAGGTTTCCCCAAATCCGAAAGGGTCATGGTCACCGTGACGCTCGTCATGCTGGTGAAGGACAGGCCGACGCGCACCACCCGTCCCTTGCCGTCGACCCAAGCGTCCGCGAAGACCGGGATCTCGCTGCCGAGCGCATCGCGCATCGCGTCTGCCTTGGTCCGCACGCCAGTTGCCAGCCGGAGCGTAAGGGTCTGGTGGTCGAGCGTGCCGCGGTAGTGCACGGCCGGTACGCCGTTCACGTTTTCCTCACCGAGCCTGGAGACCTTCTGCATCGCTGCCACCTGCCGAAGCACGTGCTCGGGGTCGTTGAGCGGTGCGCGGAGCAGGAAGTGTGCCTCGGCCCTGTCGCGAGCCATCGATCCCCATGCGTCCTCGAGGCCGTTGACACCGCGCAGGTAGACGGTGTCGCCGGCGAAAATCTCGTCCATGTGACTGATGGCCCCGCCCGGGAGGTCCACGGCAAGTCGGCCCTTGTCCTTGGCCAGGTCGAAGCTGCCGGTGACGGAGAGGACGTATGTCGTGCCCCCGTCGCGCAGCTCGATCTTTTCCTCGATCCGGGCGGTGCTGCCACTGGTTGCGGCAACTGCGGCTCGCACAGTCGACGCGTCGTGCGCGCGCTGGGTGACCGTCGATCTCGCCGGTTCCTCTGCGTCGTTCCCGGCATTGCCCGCACAACCGGTGCACAGCAGCACAGCGGTGCCGAGGAGGATGAGGGAACGGCGCATGATCACTCCGGGAATTGACAGCTGGTCAGGATCCGGCGGTCGTAGGAATGATCGCCCCCGAGGGAAGAGTGCCACACGGCCGCGCCGCCGTGGACTGTGTTTTCCGGGCCACGAGGCGCGGCGGCGGACTGATCGCCATCCGCGCCTGCCCTCTTGTGAGGCGGGCCGCGGTTGTGCCATATAGGTCTGGACCATTGCCGTCGTCCGCGGAGGTCAGACCGTGCAACGTCCCCCCACACCCGCCGCGTTGACCTGCGCGGCCATCCTTGTCCTCACCGCTTGCGGAGGCGGGGAGAAGGACACCGAACGCCCAACGACACCCGCCGGGGTGACCGCCCAGGCGGGCAGCGCCACCTCCGTCCACGTCATGTGGAACCAGGCCACCGACAACAAGGCGGTCACCGGCTACGAGGTATTCCAGAAGGGCGCCAGGGTCAAAGCGCTGCCAGCTACCAGGAACATGGTCGACATCGACCAATTGACACCCGAGACCTCGTACACCTTCACCGTCCGGGCGCGCGACGCCGCGGGCAACCTCTCGAAGCCCAGTGCCGCTGTAGCCATCACCACGCCGGCTCCCACGCCCGAGGACCATCACGCGCCCTCGCGACCGCTGAAGCTCACCGTCCGGGCCGACGGGAGCCGTGCGGCCACCTTGTCCTGGGTGCGGGCCGGGGACGACGTCGGCATCACCTCGTACGACATCTACCAGGAGGACTCCCGGATCCACAGCGTGAGCGGCACCGAGACCACCGCCCGTGTCAGCGGGCTGCGGCCCGGCACCGTCTACACCTTCACCGTGCGGGCACGCGACGCCGCCGAGAACTCCTCCCCGGACAGCAACGCCGTGGACCTGACCACCGCGTCGGCGCCGGGGAAGGGGCCCAGCACGGCGCCCACCGATCTCAAGGCGGCTGCCCGCAAGGGAAACATCGATCTGAGCTGGACGCCACCGCAGACCGGTGGTCCGGTCAAGGAGCATCAGCTGTTCCTGAACGGGAAGTTGGCTACGACGATTGTCTGGGGTGCCCAGCCTCCCGCCGGGACGGCGGCGTACACGATCACGGTCGTGGACAAGCCGGGCACCCGCTACAGCATCAAGCTCAGGGCCAAGCTGCCGGACGGTAAGTGGGGCGATTTCTCGGCGCAGCGGACGGTGGTGGTCCGATAGCGGAATGGAGCCAGTCGAGGAGTGGACGGAGGCCGCGGCCAAACTCCCTGTATGGCAGAGTGCCGCGGACGACGCCTCGGAGCAGACTCTCACGAAGGCTCTTGCCGTCAGTTTTTCGCGGTCTTCAACACTCTGGCGGAGGAGTTGGGCACGGAGTGGCCCATGGACCTGCGTGCGGCAACGAGTGCATAGCGCGTACTCGATCTCCGGCGTGTCGTCAGGTGTGGGCTGATATGTAGATACCTCCAGGGGGGACCTGTGAGCTGGATGCCCCTGTGCGTTCTGCTCAGGAGGTACTCGCCGTATGCCCCATCAGTCCCGGACCGTGCGCACCGCCACCAGCGATCCCGGTCTTGACCGGCTGAAGGCTGTCCTCGACGGTTGGCGTAATTCACTGCTGGACATGGGTGGGCGCAACCGGCTGCTGAACTTCCGCCACACCAAGACCGCGACCCTGGAACTCACTTCGCCCGGTGCCAATGCTCTCTTATCGGACCTCGCCAAGGGTTGGGACTTCGCACCGGTCGCGGAAGAAGCGGATGACGAAGGCAACGGGATCGTCGACCGGAGACCTTGCGCCGGGTTGGTCACCCAGAAGACGACCCAGGCCACCCTGGACAGCGCGCTGTACCGACTGCGGCAGAAGTCCGGTCAGATGTTCAACGACTACGGCCTATGGGTGCTGTGGCTGGGCGTCGGCATGCTCGACTGGTGTGAAGACGACGCCCATGAGAGCAGCTCGGCGCCACTGATCCTGGTCCCGGTCGAGCTGCGCCGCCCCAGCAGCCACCGCCGCTACCGGCTTCACCTCGCCGGCAACCAGGACCGCGTCCACAATCCCGCCCTGGCCGTGAAGATGGAGCGCCTCGGAGTCGACTGGGGCCCGGTCACCACCACTGACGTCACCGACCTGGCCGCCGTGATCTCGGCCGCCCGCAAGGTCGCGGCAGGACTGAAGGACTGGAAGGTCGACGAGCGGGTGGTGCTCAGCCTGTTCGAATCGCACCGCGAGGCCATGTACCAAGACCTTCAGCAGCATGAGGACCAGATCCTCGCCCACCCGCTGGTCCGAGCGGTCGCTCTCGGGCCCGACGCGGGGCTGCCTGACGACCTGATTGGCTTCGAACCCCCGGAGCTGGACCGTATCGACGACGTCCAGCTGCCCGAGAAGACCCCGCTGGTGCTGGACGCCGATGCCTCGCAGCGTCAGTGCATCGCCTCCGCCCTCGACAACCGGTCGTTCGTAATGAGCGGCCCGCCCGGTACCGGCAAGAGCCAGACCATCACCAACATGATCGCCGCGCTCATGCACGCCGGCCGTAGCGTGCTGTTCGTCAGTGAGAAGGCCGCGGCGCTCGACGTTGTACGCAATCGGCTGCGCGGCGTCGGCCTCGGCGACTCCGTCATGGCCTTGCACAGCGGCGATACGAGCAAGAAGGCGGTCGCCACCGAACTCGCCCGGGTCCTGACCACCGAGGCCCGTGTCACCGGGGCCGCCGAGCACGAACTGGAGCGAGCCCGTCGACTGCGTGAAGAACTGTCCGCGTACGCCGCGGCCATGAATCAGACCCGCGACCCCCTCGAGCGAACTCTTCACGACGTTCTTGGACGCCTGGTTCAGCTGGAGCAGGCGGGCACCCCGCAACTGCCGCTGTCCGCCCAGAATGCGAAGACCGTCCGCACTCTGAGCGCAGGCGCTTTACAGGAGATCGCTGCTGCCGCCGGCGCCATCAGCCGGGCCTGGCGTCCCGCCGCCGAAGGAGAGTCGTTCCCGTGGCGCGGGCTGGTCGGCACCTCGGCGCACCAAGTGGTCACCGAGGCCTCCGACGCTCTCGACGGCCTGCGGACCGCGACCGGCCGACGCCCCTTCGCTGCCACGCAGGACGAGCCCCGCTCGGTCCGCGAACTTCAGCAGACCGTGCGTTCCTTGCGAGCGGGTCTGCCCGACGGCATTGGCTCGCCGGACCCGTCCCTGCCGGAGGACGTCTCCGGCCAACTTGCCCAGCTCGCCGACCTGTTCGGTCTGGCGAAGCAGGACCGCGCCGAGGTGGCATTCGCCCTGTGCGAGCTCGCCGATCTGACGACTACCGGCCACCGACCGCCGCGAGGCTGGTTCGACGCCGACACCCTGCGCGAGGCACATCAGGCAGCTCAGGAGCTGCGCCAGGCCTTGAACGCCGAGGGCGAGGCCCGGACGGCGGCCGAGGACGTCTTCGGCGAGCAGGTCCTCCAGGAGGCGGACCTGCCCGATCTGGTAGCGCGCTTCACCGATCAGCACCGTGGACTGATGGCACGCTTCTCGGCTCAGTACAAGGCCGACCGCGCCGCCGTGACCGCACTCACCCGCACCGGGACATGGCACAAGTCGCTCACGGGCCGCTTGGACGAGGCCCTGGCCTGGCGCAACGCAGCGGCCGAGGTGGTACGCCTCGCCGACGGGCACGCCACCCTCCTGGGCCGCTATGCCCCGCGCAGCCAGCAGGCGGTGGACGCGCTCGATATGGCCCTGGCAACCGCCGACCGTATCGCAGAGCTGAGCCGCGATGCCGACCGGCGCGACCTGCTCGCCGACCAATTGGCCGACGACGCCGACACGGACCGCCTGCCCGTGCTGCTGGCCGACAGCGTACGGCGCTTGCTGGGCGACTGGTGCGCGGTCGCGACCCGCCGCACCGAACGCTGGTCCGCGTCGGTAACCGCGCTCCTCGACATCTTCGACGCCGCGCGAGGAGCGCAGCTCTCACCGTCACTACTCGGCACCTTCGATCAGGCCCAGCAGGTGATCGACGCGCTGCTTGCCGACGCGCACGGCCCCGAGGAATGGCAGGCTTACCGTGGCGGCCTTGTTGTCCTGGCCCGCCACGGCGCTGACGACCTCGTCGCGAGCGCGGCAGAGCGGGGTGTCGACCCGGAGCGGCTCCCGGACATCGTCGAACAGGCAATGCTCCGGTCCTGGGCCGACGGCATCCTCGCCACCGACGACCGGCTGCGCACGACACGCTCGGACGACCTCGACGCACGGGTGTCGGACTATCGGGAAGCCGACCTCCGCCTGATCGCCGCCGCGGGCGGTGCGGTGATCGAGGCGTGCAACAAGCGACGGCCACGCCGCTTCGGCAGCGGAGGCGGCGCCGTGATCACCCGCGAGGCGGAGAAGAAGACGCGGCACATGCCGGTGCGTGAGCTTCTCGGCCGAACCCGCGAGGTCGTGCAGTCGATCAAGCCATGCTTCATGATGAGCCCGCTGACGGTAAGCCAGTTCCTTCCCGCCGACTACCACTTCGACGTGGTCGTCTTCGACGAGGCGTCGCAGGTCCGCCCCAGCGACGCGATCAACTGCATCTATCGCGGACGCACGCTTGTCGTCGCCGGTGACGACAAGCAGCTGCCGCCCACCTCGTTCTTCGACTCCTCGGTGGAGGACGATTCGGACGAGTACGAGGAGGACGTCCCCGACTCGTTCGAGTCACTGCTGCACGCCTGCAAGGCGGGCGCCATGCGAGAACTGCCCCTGCGCTGGCACTACCGCAGCCGCCACGAGAACCTGATCACCTTCAGCAACCGCTCGTTCTACAACAACTCGATGGTGACGTTCCCCGGCGCACTCGACGAGGGCAATGACGTCGGTGTCGCTTTCTGCAAGGCCGACGGCGTCTACGACCGGGGTGGCCGTCGTGACAACCGCGCCGAGGCCGACTTCGTCGCCGAGCGCGTCATCCACCACTTCGACACCCGTCGTGGCCGGACTCTTGGTGTGGTCGCCCTCTCGCAGGCGCAGGCCTCGGCCATCGACCAGGCTGTGCAGCAGGCCCGGTTGATGCGCCCCGATCTCGATCACTGTTTCACCGAGGGGCGCCTCGACGGCTTCTTCGTGAAGAATCTCGAATCGGTACAAGGTGACGAACGCGACGTCATGATCATGTCCGTCGGATACGGCCCCGACGAGTACGGCAAGCTCGGTCTGAACTTCGGCCCCATCAATAAGGGCGGGGGCTGGCGGCGCCTCAACGTAGCAATCACCCGCGCCCGTTACCGCATGGAGGTCGTCGCCTCCTTCCGCGGTACGAGCCTGCCCGACAGCTCGAACGAGAGCGTTCAGCATCTCAAGCGCTACCTGGAGTATGCAGATAACGGCCCGGCCGTCTTGGCCCGCGACGTCGTCCAGTCCGACGCGGAGCCGGACAGCCCCTTCGAGGAGTCCGTCCGCACGGTGCTGCAGGACTGGGGCTACACGGTCCAGCCTCAGGTCGGCGTCGCGGGATACCGCATCGATCTCGGCCTGCGCCACCCGGAACTGCCCGGTGCGTACGCCCTCGGCATCGAGTGCGACGGCGCGATGTATCACTCCTCGAAGACTGCCCGGGACCGAGACCGGCTGCGCGAGCAGGTCCTGAACGGGCTCGGCTGGCGGCTGTACCGGATCTGGGGAACGGACTGGTACCGGGGCCGGGCGGCGGCGGAGCTGCGCCTGCGCGAGGCGGTCGAGCAGGCCATCGCTCGGGGACCGCTGGCCGTGTCGGCGCCAGGGGTTTCGGAAGCGGGCGGCTCGTCCGAGACCGGCCCGGACGGGGGCGGTCCGTTGCCGACAGTTCCGGCTCCGCGTGCGGAGGCGCGGGTCGAGGTCGAGTACGACCGGGTGCCTGTCGACAGTGAGCTGGCGCGCGAGTGGAGCGCCCAGTACCGGACGGCGTCGATCAGCGTCACTGTGCACTACGAGCTCCACACGCCGGAGGCCCGGCCGACTCTGCGTAAGGCGCTGGCGCAGATCATTGAGGTCGAGGGCCCTATCCATGAGGACGTGCTGGTTCAGCGGGCGCGTGAGGCCTGGGGACTCGGCCGGGCAGGGAACCGCATCAGGGACAACGTGCGGGAGGTGGCGCGGGCTCTGGTCCGCTCGGGCCTCGTCGCCTCAGAAGGGTCCTTCTTCGACGTGGCGGAGCGGGCGGAAGCGCTGAAGGCCCGGCGTCCGGAGGACGGGGAAATGGCGCGCAAGGTCACGTACATCGCCCCGGAGGAACGGCATCTGGCATTGTGCGAGCTTGCATCGGAATGCCCTGGAATGTCACAAGATGAGTTGATCAAGCAGGCGTGCGACTTCTTCGGCTGGCGCCGCATGGGCAAGGACATCCGCGACTGCCTGGCGGCGGACATCGTGGAGCTGTACCGGCAGCGGAGGCTGGAGGGCGGTCCGGGGCGGGTTAACGCGGTGCGCTGACAGAGTCTGATGGGTTGCGCCGGGCAGTCGAGCACTGCGCTTCGGGCTGCAGCCCATATGGGCTCAGCTCTCGTCCTGTTCCAGGTCAAGCAGCAGGTAACTGTGGTGTTCACGGCCCAGTGGGGATCGGGCCGTGGTGACCAGAACCCGCGCTCGGACCCTACGATCGGCGTAGGCACGCACTAGTGCGGTCACCTCGCGGTCGGCACGAACCGTGATGACCTCATGTTCTGCGATTTCGACCTCGACGGTTCCGCGCACCTTGCTGCCACCCACCACGGTGCCGACGAAGGTGTCTTCGCGATCCTCGAATTCCGCTGCTCGCAGCGTCTGCCGACAGCGTTGCGCCCCGTCGCTGCTGAGAGTCGAAGACCTCAGCCCGCTGTGTGGTGACTGCCAGGTGAGTCTGACCCTGGCATCTGCGTCGGCGACGACACCGGAGAGCGTTGACAGGTGTCCCGACGCTCGGCGCCCGAGGGGAAGTGCGGTGGCGAGGATCGCGTCCTCGGAGCCCGCTCCTGATTCGGCCTTATCGGCCAGATCCAGGATCGTGCTCATCGTGCGGTCGAGTAGCGACTCTGTCGGGCCGACATCCCGTAGCTCCTGTTGAGCCTCCGGTGGGGCTTCTTCCAGAACCATTCCGTAGGACGAGGGGAAGACAGCTGCTGAATACAGCTTCGTGGCACGCTGGATCTCCTTGGGGACCGGGCCCGAATCATGCGTGGGGCGTTGATCGTCAAGGGCGTGCGCGACTGATGTGACGGCTGCCTGAAGCGCCGTTAGCCAACCACCCAGAACAGCGGACTCCACACGATGATCGCGTACCGGCGGCCCGTCGAGCGCGAGCCAGAGGGAGCGGCGCAATGTGTCCTGCTGTCCCTGATCGATGAGCTGCCCATGAACGATCGCATTCCGGAGGCGCCGGTTCTGAGCGCTTGCCAGCTCGGCCAGCGAATGTACAGGCGCGTGACCGGCTGCCTTTGCCCGGTTGGCCTGCAGCCAGGCGAGGAGAGCTTGCCTGTCCGAAGGGTCGGGCAGGCTCTGCGGGGCGTTCAAAGCAGTACCTCCACATATCCGCGCCGACTGTCTGTGCCACTGCCGTCAAGTGTCGCTCGGCAACGCTGCCAGATCTCGTCGTAGAGACCCAGCTTGTAAAACACTTCCCGGTCTCCCAGCGCCATGGCTCCGGTCACACCGAGGTCGCCGAAGTGGGTGGTCCCCGGCAGCCGCAGGATGTACGCGTCCACTCGCATCCCCTGGCCGACACACCAGTCCCGGGTTGCCAGGTTGTCCAGGTAGTCCGCATCATCGCTGTCTGATGCGTGAGCATCGTAGACATCGTGCGGAATCAGATAGGTGACGTCCGCGTCGCTGGGGTCGATCTTGCCGCTGACGAAGCTCCCGGCCAGCCATATCCGGCTCACTGCTCCGAGGACGGCCTCCACTGCCGCGTAGTGGAACTCCCATTCATTAAAGATCTCCGCTCGTGTGGCGGAGCCGGCGAATCGCTCGCTCTTCACCAGCTCGCTCTCCACCTCTTCCCAGGTGAGGGGAAAGCGCCCTGGCGGCAACGTGTCCGTGGCCGGGAGGAAGGGCGGCAGGGAAGGCATGAGGCTCCTTCGCGGGTGATCGTCCGAGCAGGCTATGGCAGCGGGCTGGTGCCGGGGAGCTGGATGAGATTCTTCCGCCGATGGGGTGACAGAGAGGCGATGGGCAAGCGGCTGGTGCCCAAAGGCCCCCGGGATAGTGATCCGGGGTTCGGACTGCCGTCGGCTGCCAAGGCCGGGCGCGTTGACGAGGCGATGCGGCTGTCGGAGCTGCACATCGGGACCAGCTCACCGAGACCGCGATCGCGGAACGCGCGGCGGCCTGGTCGGCGTCGGCTTCCGGCGCCACATTCGGTGTTCAAATCAACCTGGAGACCAGTGAGTGGTGAACGGCCCCTGGCGCGGGGCCGCCGTTCTCACCCGTCCAGTGCCGCCGCCATGTGGTCGAGGTCGGTGAGGAGTTCGGCGAGACGTTGCTCCGGGACGGCGTCGGTCATGAGCTGGTCAATGGCGTAGACGGCGGAGCGTGCCGCCGCGAGGCGGCGGTGGCCCTCATCGGTGAGGTGGGCGGGCAGAGCGCGGCCGCGGTCGGTGGTGGCAGGCCGGGTGATGAGGCCGGCGTCCTGCAGTCCGCGAAGGACGACGTTCATGGACTGCCGCGTGACGAACGCGCCGCGGGCCAGCTCGGCGTTGGACAGGCCCGGGCGCTGGTCGAGGAGTTCGAGGCAGGCGTACTGCGGCACCGTCAGGCCGTACTCCCGCAGTGCTCTGTCCATCGCGCCGCGCAGCGCCGCGGCGGCACGCTTCAGGCGGTAGCCCAGGCGCTCGGTCACGTCGGTGGCGGGCGGGGCCTGGCTGGAGGGAGTCGCATCATGCATGTCAGGAGTTTGACATGTGTCCGCGGCGCCGTCTAACTTCGTCGTATGTCAAAGTCCTGACATGCAACACGATCGAGGAGTACTCATGACTGTCACCGCCGACGGGCCGGACTTCATCGCTCTGCAGGTGCGCGATGTCGAAGCGGCCGCCACCTTCTACGAGGAGCTGCTCGGGCTGCGCCGGGCTCCCCTCTCGCCGCCCGGCGCCGTGGTGTTCGCCACCGAGCCGGTTCCGTTCGCCGTCCGCGAGCCGCTGCCGGGAGTGGATCTCGGCTCAGTCGAGCGGCCCGGGCTCGGCGTCGCCCTGTGGTTCCCGACCACTGACGCGCAGGCTCTGCACGACAAGCTCCACGCCGCCGGGATCCCCATCGCCAAGGCACCCGAGGACGGTCCGTTCGGCAGGATGTTCACGTTCGTCGGCCCCGAGGGCTACGCCATCACCACGCACGAAGGCTGACCATGACCGCCATCGCCATCACCCCGCGCGGGCCGTTCTCACTTGCGGCGAGCATGCGGTTCCTGGAGGGCTTTACACCCGCCGGGTACCGCGACGCCTCGGACGGCAGGGTGCTGCGCCTGGCCTTTCCCGCCGACGACGGCCGCTCGACGGTGGGCGCGGCGGTGAGGCAGGCACAGGGCTCGGAGGGCACCGTGCAGGCGGATGTGACCGTGCTCGCCAGGGATCCGGGCAAGGACGGGACGGGCGCGGCATCCGCGGAATCGGACGGTGTGAGCGCGGTGCGGGCGCAACTGGCCCGCATCCTCTCGCTCGACGTCGACGGCAGCGGGTTCCCGCGGCTCGCCGAGGGCGATCCCGTCGTGGCCGAACTCATCGCGGCGTACCCGGGGTTGCGGCCGGTGTGTTTCTACTCGCCGTACGAGGCCGCGGCCTGGGCGGTCACCGGCCACCGCATCCGGATGGTCCAGGCCGCCGCGATCAAGGCCCGCATCGCCGAGGACCATGGACAGCGCGTCGCCGTTGCCGGGGAGTCGCTGCACGCCTTCCCCACCCCGCTGGTCCTGCGCGGACTCAGCCGTGTTCCTGGCCTGCCCGAGACGAAGGTCGAACGGCTGCGTGCCCTCGCCGACGCGGCTCTCGCCGGTGATCTCGACGCCGCCCGGCTGCGCGCGATGCCAGGGGAAGACGCCCTTGCTCATCTGCGGACCCTGCCCGGCATCGGCCCCTTCTCTGCGGAGCTCATCCTCATCCGCGGCGCCGGACACCCCGACGTCTTCCCCCGCCATGAACGCCGGCTCCACGCCTCGATGGCCGAGGCCTACGGCCTCAGCGACCCCGACGCCTCCGATGTGCGCCGGCTCGCCGCAATCAGCGACCACTGGGCGCCCTACCGCAGTTGGGTCGCGCTCCTGCTGCGTACCCGCCCTGAGGAGCAGGCCGGGCCGGCAGCCCGCGGCCGGTCGGTGCGGTAGGGCCCGCGGCGGTCAAGGTGCCGGCGGTGGCCTCGAACCAACAGCGACGCCCCCGGTGCTGTGCGAAACCGGGGGCGTCGTCGGGCGTACAGATAGATTCAGCCTGCCAGTTGCTCGTACGCGGGCAGCGTCAGGAAGTCCGCGTAGTCGGCGTCGAGGGCGACGTGCAGCAGCAGATCGTGGGCCTGCTGCCACTTGCCGGACGCGAACGCCTCCTCGCCGATCTCCGCGCGGATCGCGGCCAGTTCCTGCGCCGCGACCGTGCGGGCCAGCTCCGGGGTGGCCAGCTCGCCGTTCTCGAAGACCACGCCCGCGTTGATCCACTGCCAGATCTGGGAGCGGGAGATCTCCGCGGTCGCCGCGTCCTCCATCAGGTTGAAGATCGCGACCGCGCCGAGGCCGCGCAGCCATGCCTCGATGTAGCGGATGCCGACCTGGACGGCGTTGCGCAGGCCCTCGTACGTGGGCTTGGCGTTCAGGGTGTCGATCGCGATCAGATCGCCGGCCGCCACCGAGACGTCCTCGCGCAACCGGTCCTTCTGGTTGGGCTTTTCGCCCAGTACCGCGTCGAAGGAGGCCAGCGCGATCGGCACCAGGTCGGGGTGGGCGACCCAGGAGCCGTCGAAGCCGTCGGCCGCCTCGCGGTCCTTGTCGGCCTTGACCTTCTCGAAGGCGACCTTGTTGACCTCGGCGTCGCGGCGGGAGGGGATGAAGGCCGCCATGCCGCCGATGGCGTGGGCGCCGCGCTTGTGGCAGGTGCGGACGAGGAGTTCGGTGTACGCGCGCATGAAGGGGGCGGTCATCGTCACCGCGTTGCGGTCCGGGAGCACGAACTTCTCGCCGCCGTCACGGAAGTTCTTGACGATGGAGAAGAGGTAGTCCCAGCGGCCCGCGTTGAGACCGGCCGCGTGGTCGCGGAGCTCGTAGAGGATCTCCTCCATCTCGTACGCCGCCGTGATCGTCTCGATCAGGACGGTCGCGCGGACGGTGCCCTGCGGGATGCCGACGTAGTCCTGCGCGAAGACAAAGATGTCGTTCCAGAGGCGGGCCTCCAGGTACGACTCCGTCTTCGGGAGGTAGAAGTACGGGCCCTTGCCGAGGTCGATCAGGCGCTGGGCGTTGTGGAAGAAGTACAGGCCGAAGTCGACCAGCGCGCCCGGGACCGGACGGCCCTCGAATTGCAGGTGCCGCTCCTCGAGGTGCCAGCCGCGCGGGCGCATCACGACGGTCGCGAGCTCCTCGTTCGGCCTGAGGGCGTATGTCTTCCCGGACTTCGGGTCGGTGAAGTCGATCTTCCGCTCGTAGGCGTCGATCAGATTGCGCTGGCCGAGGACGACGTTCTCCCAGGTGGGGGCCGAGGCGTCCTCGAAGTCGGCGAGCCAGACCTTCGCGCCCGAGTTCAGGGCGTTGATGGTCATCTTGCGGTCGGTGGGTCCGGTGATCTCCACCCGGCGGTCGTTCAGCGCCGCGGGGGCCGGGGCGACCTTCCAGGAGTCGTCCGTGCGGATCGCGGCGGTCTCCAGGAGGAAGTCCAGGGTGGAGGTACGGGCGATCTCGGCGCGGCGCTCGGAGCGGCGGGCGAGAAGCTCGTCACGCCGCGGTGTGAACCGCCGGTGCAGCTCAGCCACGAAGGCGAGGGCCGCCTCGGTGAGGACCTCTTCCTGCCGGGGCAGGTGCTCGGCTTCGACGATGGCCAGCGGGGACGGCGCTGGTGCGGACATGAGCTGTCACTTCCTTCAGCGGGCGGTGCCTGACGGCCGCCGGGCGTGCGGTTACGGCACTCGGTGCCGCAAGAGCCGAGGTGCGGTCGCGGGCGCCGTCTGGGGTGTCGGGCGCTTCTGACCAGTGGATAGTAGTTTCCTCATGGTGGAAGTTCAATGGTTTGTTGATATCGAGATTCTCTGGGTCGACAGACCATGGCGCTGAGTGCCACGCCGTTCACTCAAGGTGCGCCAGATCCGCCGCCGTGTCGATGTCGTACGCCTCGGCCACATCGCCGCACTCGACCAGCGCGAGCGAGGACTCGTGTTCCTTGAGATAGGCGCGAGCGCCGCGGTCGCCGACCGCGCTCGCCGTGATCTCCTGCCAGTGCCCCGCGCCGAAGAGAACCGGATGGCCGCGCTCGCCTCGGTACGCGGCCGCCGCCAGCGACTGACGGGAGCGGTAGGCGGCCCGCACCCGGGCCACCGCCTCGGCGCCGATCCCCGGCTGGTCCACCAGCGAGACCAGCGCGGCGTCCGCCGCCGTGGCGGACAGCGACTGGAGACCCGCGCGCAGCGAAGAGCCCATGCCCTCCTCCCAGTCGGGGTTGTCGACCAGTACGCAGCCGGACAGATCGGCCTCCTTGCGTACGCGGTCGGCAGCCGCACCCAAAACCACATGCACCGGAGCGCAGCCGCCCTCGCGCAGCGCGCGCACCGCGTGCTCGACCAGCGGCCTGCCCCGGTGCGTCAGCAGCGCCTTCGGGCGTCCGCCGAGCCGCCGCCCGCCGCCCGCGGCGAGCAGCAGTCCGGCGACGACCGGTTCCTTCGATGGGTGGGGAAGTGGGTGTGCCATAAGGACTCCTTACCTCATAACCGGTCGAAGTGCCGAGCGATTCACCGCCCGCCGGCCGTGTTCCGCAACCGAGCGGGCGCCATCGGTCGTCCGACGTGGAGAGCGGGGCGAGCCTTGGATAGGGTGCCCTCCGATACTGAAGTTCGGCATGGGGGACGAGAGTTCGATGAGTGGGCGCGCACACGAGGGAACGGTCTTCCAGCCTCTGGCCGAAGACGATCCGAAGCACGTCGCCGGATACAAGCTCGCCGCCAAGCTCGGCGCGGGCGGCATGGGCAAGGTGTATCTGTCGTACACGCCCGGCGGCCGTCCCATCGCCATCAAGGTGATCCGGCCGGACTTCGCCCAGGACGCGGAGTTCCGCCGCCGGTTCGCCCAGGAGGTGCAGTCCGCGCAGCGCGTGCAGGGCCTGTACACCGCGCCGGTCATCGACGCCGACGCCGAGGCCAAGCAGCCCTGGCTCGCCACGGCTTACGTCCCCGGGCCCTCGCTCGCCGACGCGGTCCACGAGCACGGCAAGCTGCCGGTGGAGACCGTGCTGCTGCTGGTAGCCGGAATCGCCGAGGCGCTCCATGTCATCCATGGGGCGGGAATCGTGCACCGCGACCTCAAGCCCGCCAACGTGCTGCTGTCCTCGGACGGTCCGCGCGTCATCGACTTCGGCATCGCCCGCGCCGCCGACGCCACCTCGCTCACCAGCAGCGGCGTCACCATCGGCACGCCGTCCTTCATGGCCCCCGAGCAGGCCGCCGGCAGCCAGGTCACCTCCGCCACCGACATCTTCGCGCTCGGCCAGATCGCCGCGTTCGCGGCGACCGGCAAGGCGGCCTTCGGTGAAGGCACTTCGCACGGCGTGCTCTACCGGATCGTGCACGAGGAGCCCGACCTCACCGAACTGCCCCACCAGCTGCATGAGTTGGTGACCCGCTGCCTGACGAAGGAGCCGGACGGCCGGCCGTCGGTCGCCGAGCTGCTCACCATCTGCCAGTCCGCCAATGCGGAGACGGTGCTGCGGCGTCCCGAGGAGTGGCTGCCGGGCGCGGTGGCGGCCGAGATCACCACGCGCACGGCGGCGCCTGCGCCGCCGGTGACACCGCCGGCCGGACAGGCCCCGGCTCCGGCCCACCCGCCCACCCAGGCTGCCGCGCAGGCTCCCGTCCAGCAGCCGCCGGTCCAGTCGCCGCACTACGCGCCCACGCAGACCGCGGGCCCGGCTCAGATGCAGTCGCCCGCTCCGGTTCCGCCGCCCACCACGGCCTCGGCCCCGGCGACCCCGCCGCCCGGCTTCGGCCCGCCGCCCCAGAACCCGACCTACGGCTACCCGCAGGCGCATGCCAACCCGCACGCTCATACCGCGCCCCAGCACGTCCGCGCCCCGCAGCCGTATCCGGTGCAGCCCTACCAGACGGCCTCCGGGCAGCTCCCGCCCGGCGCGCCCAAGAAGAAGAGCAGCACTCTCGCCACCGCCGTCATCATCACGCTGGTGCTCGGCGCGCTCGTCGGCAGTGGCGTGTACGTCGCTCTGTCCGGCAAGGACAAGGACAAGGGCAGCCAGTCCCAGGGCGGCAGCACGTCGGACACGAGCGGGAACGGCGCCACCGACAGCCGGGGCGGCGACAAGTCCACCAAGCCCTCCCAGCCGGTCGCGGACCCGAAGCCCAAGACGTACAACGGCCTCAACGTGACGGACGACTACGGCATCAGCCTCGGCGACGAGCCGGTCAAGCCGGTTGAGAGCGAAAGCGCCAACACCCTCGACTTCGAGCACGAGTACTACCTCGGTACGATCGAAGCCAGGAACGCAAAGCTGATCCTCCTGGGCCCGGGCCAGAGCGCCGACCTGGCGACCTGCAAGAGTGAGACCCGGTTCGCCACTTTGCTCGAGATCAAGAATCTCTCGAAGGGCGCGAAGTTCTGTGTGCTGAGTGAGACGGGGAACGTCGGCCTGGTGACCTACCAGGGAAGGGCGCCCGAATCGGATCCCAGCCACTACATGACCGTCGATGTGACGGTCTGGCGCGGTGCGATGGACTCCGTACAGCCGAAGTCCTGAATTCCGTCCGCGGAGTGGCGCGTACCGCATCGGATGGCGTAGCTTGCCCGCGACCCTCAGTGTCCGACCAACTGCTGACGGTCGTCGAACGGCCATAAGGACCTGCGAGGGGGCGGGCTTTGTTGCGGAGCGTGGGGCAGACGCGGGTGACAGTGAGTGGCGAGGACCATAGGGAGACGGAGCTGCGGGCTGCCGTCTCCCGGCTCCGCCGCGAACTGGCCGGTCATCCGGGCGAGTTCCCCGACCGGGGGATCGCCGAGGACGAACTGGCCGTGCTGGCCGCGATGGTGGCGGCGGGCGATCCCGAGATCCCCCGGATGCGGCGCTCGTTGCTGCTGATCGCCGGGGCGATCGGGTCGGTGAGTGCGCTGGCGCCCGGGCTGATGGCGGTGCGGGAGGCGGTCGACCTGTTCGGCGAGGTGCCGCGCTAGGACCTGTCCGGGAGTCTGCTGCTCAAACGCCGGACAGGCTGAAAACGGGACGGGCTCAGCCGCGGATCAGACGGCGGGATCTCGCCGTTGCCACCGCGGACGTTCGCGAGTCCACCCCCAACTTCGCGTAAATGTGCACCAGATGGGACTTCACCGTCGCCTGGCTCAGGAACAGCTCCTTGCTGATCTGCAGATTCGACAGTCCGTCCCCCACCAGCTGCAGCACCTCCAGCTCCCGCTTCGTCAGCGCCTCCGACGGCGTCCGCATCCGGTCCATCAGCCGGTGCGCCACGGCCGGGGCGAGCGCCGACCGGCCCGCTGCCGCCGTACGGACCGCCGCGGCCAGTTCCTCCGGGGGCGCGTCCTTGAGGAGGTAGCCCGCCGCGCCCGCCTCCACCGCCGCCAGGATGTCCGCGTCCGTGTCGTACGTCGTGAGGACCAGCACGCGCGGCGCGTCCGGGAGCGCGCTGATCGCCGCTGTCGCCTCGGATCCGTACATGCCCGGGCCGAACTGAAGGTCCATCAGCACCACGTCGACACCGCCCGCCGCGGCCCGGACCACGGCCAGTTCCGCCGTGGCCGCCTCCGCGACGACGGCGAAGTCGGGCTCGGTGTCGAGAACCGCCCGCAGCCCCGCCCGTACGACGGGATGGTCGTCGGCGAGCAGCAGGCGGATCGGTGCCTTCATGCGGAGACCTGCGCGGGAAGGGGCAGTGTCAGCGCGACCGCCGTGCCCTGGCCCGGGGCCGACTCCACGCTGAGCGTTCCGCCGAGCGACCGCGCCCGCGAACGCATCGCGGGCAGCCCGAAACCGCCGTCCCCGTGCGGCACCGGCGCCGCGGTCGTGGGGTCGAAGCCCCGGCCGTCGTCGACCACATCGAGCGAGACCGAGGTGTCCATGAAGCTGAGCGTGATCTCGGCCCGGCCCGCTGCGGCATGGCGCACGGTGTTGGCGAGCGCCGACTGCGCGGTACGCAGCAGGGCGACCTCGTACGGAGTGGGCAGCTCGACAGGCATACCGCTGATGCCGAACTGGACGGCGGGCCCGGGCGCCGTGGCGCACAGCCGCTGAAGTGCCCCGGCCAGCGAGCCGTGCTCCAGGTCGGGCGGCGTCAGGGCGCGTACGAAACGGCGTGCCTCGGCGAGGTTGTCCTGGGCGGCCCGCCTGGCCCGGCGTACATGCGCGGCGGCCGGAGCGCCTTCGGGCAGGGTCCGCTCGGCGGCGCGCAGCAGCAGCTGGATGCTGGACAGCCCCTGGGCGAGGGTGTCGTGGATCTCCCGGGCCAGCCGCTCACGTTCGGCCAGCACCCCGGCCTGGTGCTCCGCCTCGGCGAGCTCCGCCCGGGTGGAGACCAGTTCCTCGATGAGCTCGCGCCGGCTCTCGCTCTCCCGGTACAGCGCGCGATAGCCGAGCACGGTGGCGACGGCGACGGCCGCGCCGAGCAGCGGTCCGATGAAGGTGCCCGGAGTGATCGTCCTGCCGTGCAGCAGGAAGCTCCCGATGGCCGCGGCCGCGGTCACGGCGACCGCGGGCAGCCCCCAGCGCACCGGCAGCAGGTGCAGCAGCAAGAAGTACAGCGGGAAGGCGGCCCACAGGCCGTCGGGGGAGAGGGCGAGCAGCGCCAGCCAGGCCGCCCCGAGTGCGGACAGCCAGAGCGCGGCGGCGCGCGGTGAGCGGTGCACGGCCGGGCTCAGCACACCGGCCGCGTACACCGCGGCCATCACGGCGGCGGCCGCCACGACGGCGTAGGCGTGCGGGGTGCCGTCCGACAGGGCCCGTATCGCGGCGAGCGTGAGCAGCCCGGCCAGCAGCGCGTGCAGGCACAGGCGCAGCACGCGCAGGACGGGGGTGAGGGGGCGGGAATCCATGGTCGTCCCAGCGTAAGGGGGGTGCGCGGGCGCGAGGTCAATCAAAAGATTGATGTGAGTACGCACCGCGGCGCGATGTTCGCGAGGGCCTCGCCCCCGAGGCTGGGCCCATGTTCGTCGCATGGAGAGATCTGCGGTTCGCCAGGGGCCGGTTCGCCCTGATGGGCACCGTGGTCGTGCTGATCACGCTGCTTGTGGGGCTGCTGTCGGGACTGACCGCCGGGCTGGCCCGGGAGAACACCTCGGCCGTCACCGGCCTGCCCGCCGACCACATCGCCTTCGCCGCCCCGCCCGGCGGTCGACCGGTGTCCTTCACCAACTCGTCCGTGAACGAGGGCCAGTGGGCGAAGTGGGCGAGGCAGCCCGACGTCACCGGAGCCCACCCCCTCGGCATCCGTACGCTGAACGCCGCCGCCGGGGACCGTAGCGCCGCCGTGTCGTCCTTCGGCGTGGAGCCCGACTCCGGGCTCGCACCGCGGGGCCTCGCGCCGGGCCGTGTCGTCCTCTCCGGGAAGGCGGCCGAGGAGCTGGGCGTCGGCGCGGGCGACCGGGTCAGGATCGGCGGCCTGGAGGAGACGGTCGCGGCGGTCGAAGGCGATGCCTCCTTCAGCCACACGCCGGTGGTGTGGACGGCGCTCGACGACTGGCAGCGGATCGGGAACTCCGGCACCACGACGCAGGAACAGGCCACCGTCATCGCACTCACGACAGCGAACGGCGCGCACCTCGCCGCCGCCGACAAGGCCGCCGGTACGAAGACGCTCGGCGTCGAGGAGGCGCTGACCGCGATCGGCTCCTACCAGGCCGAGAACGGCTCGCTGCAGTTGATGCGCGGCTTCCTCTTCGTGATCAGCGCGCTGGTCACGGGAGCCTTCTTCACCGTCTGGACGATCCAGCGCAGCGCCGACATCGCCGTACTGAAGGCGCTCGGCGCCTCGACGTCGTATCTGCTCAAGGACGCGCTGGGGCAGGCGGTGACGATGCTGGCCGCCGGAACGCTCCTCGGTACGGCTCTGGCCGCCGTGATCGGCGCGCTGATCAGCGGCGGTGACGTGCCGTTCGAACTGGCCGCGCCGACCGTGCTGCTGCCCGCCGCCGTGATGATCGTCCTCGGCGTCCTCGGCGCGGCCCTGTCCATCCGGCGGATCACCGCCGTCGATCCTCTGACCGCCCTCGGGAGCGCCCGATGACCGCTGCGAACCTGCTGCTCGACGACGTGACCCTGACCTACCCCGACGGCGACGGTCGGCTCACCGCGCTGGACTCCGTATCGCTGGAGGTCACGGCGGGCTCGCTCACCGCCGTCGTCGGCCCGTCCGGCTCCGGGAAGTCGAGCCTGCTGGCGGTCGCGGCGACCCTGGTCACCCCCGACCGGGGCAGGGTCGTCGTCGACGGTACGGACACGGCGGGCCTGGACCGGGCGGGCCAGGCCGCGCTGCGGCGCGAGCGCATCGGCATCGTCTTCCAGCAGCCCAATCTGCTGCCGTCCCTGACGGCGGCCGAGCAGCTCCAGGTGATGGCCCATCTGTCCGGGCACAGCCCGCGCGAGGCGCGGGCCGGCGCCCTGGAGCTGTTGAACGCGGTCGGCCTCGCCCGCGAGGCGCACCGCCGTCCGCACCAGCTCTCGGGCGGACAGCGCCAGCGCGTGAACATCGCCCGGGCGCTGATGAACGAGCCCGCCGTCCTGCTGGTCGACGAGCCGACGAGCGCCCTGGACCATGAACGGGGCGCGGCGATACTGGACTTGCTGGGCGCCCTGACCCGGGAGAGGGGGACGGCGACCGTACTGGTCACCCACGACCGGGCACACCTGGAGCGGACGGACCGCACCGTCACGATGGCGGACGGGAGGCTCGCGGCGCTGCCGGTGGCGAGCTGAGCCGCCCCCCCCACGACTGTCTCAGAGAGAGATGCGGCGCTCGTCCGCCGCGATGGGGACGTCGTTGATGCTCGCGTATCGGCGCCGCATCAGACCGTTCTCGTCGAACTCCCAGTTCTCGTTGCCGTAGCTGCGGAACCACCGGTCCTCGTCATTGCGCCACTCGTACTCGAAGCGGACCGCGATGCGGTTGTCGGTGAAGGCCCACAGCTCCTTGCGAAGGCGGTAGTCCAGCTCGTACTGCCACTTCTCGCGCAGGAACTCGACGATCTCCGCACGCCCAGACAGGAACACATCGCGGTTGCGCCACTCTGAGTCCTCGGTATAGGCGAGGGCGACCCGCTCGGGGTCCCGGCTGTTCCAGGCGTCCTCGGCCGCCCGGACCTTCTGCTGGGCGGTCTCGGCGGTGAACGGCGGGACGGGCAGCCTCTTCGCAGTCATGGATATCCCCTTCGGAAGGGAGAGAACGTACGTTCTCCCCGGTGTGCAGTAGCGTAGGAGAACGGTGATTCTCACGCAAGGCGAGGGCTGACATGGAAGCCGCAGTACTTCAGACCCGCGTGCTCGACGCAGCCGAGACGCTTCTGTACGGGCGAGGGCTGCAGACGGTCGGGATGGACGAGATCCGCAACGAGTCCGGGGTGTCCCTCAAGCGTCTCTACCAGCTCTTTCCCTCCAAGGAGCGGCTGGTGGAGGCGTATCTGCGCCGGCGTGACGCACGCTGGCGGGCCTCGCTGGCGAGCCATGTCGACGCCCTGCCCGCGGACGCTGCGGACGAGAATCAAGTCCTCGCCGTCTTCGACTGGCTGCAGTCGTGGTTCGAGGAACCCGACTTCCGCGGCTGCGCCTTCGTCAACTCCTTCGGGGAGCTGGGCGCCACATCGGACGCGGTGGCGGCCGCGGCCCGCGATCATGTCGACGCGCTACGGAGCTATCTCGCGGGCCTGGTGACCGCCGCGGGCCGTCCCGCCTCGCTGGCCGAGCCTCTCCTGCTGCTGGTGGAGGGCGCGATCACGACGGCCGCGATCACGGGTAGCAGCGCGACGGCGGGGCAGGCCAAGGAGGCCGCCCGAGTGCTGCTTGAGGCGGCTCGCTCGTAGGGCATGGAAAGCCGAACGCCCCGCTCCTGCGGCAACGAGCCGGGGGAGCGGGGCGCGGGTGGTGTCCCTTGAGGGATCAGCCTTGCGTCGCCGTGTTCGCCAGCGCCGTCGAGAGGTCCTTCGCGACCTCCTGGAGGATCGGGACGATCCTCTCGGTGGCCGCCTCGGTGACCCGGCCCGCGGGACCGGAGATCGAAACCGCCGCCGCCGTGGGGGAGTTGGGCACCGAGACCGCGAGGCAGCGGACCCCTATCTCCTGCTCGTTGTCGTCGACCGCGTAACCGGCGCGCCGCACCTGTTCGAGCGCTTCGAGGAAGCCCTCGGGTGTCGTGATCGTCTTCTCGGTGGCCGCGGGCATGCCGGTACGGGCGAGCAGCGCTCGCACCTCGTCCGGCGGGGTGTGTGCGAGCAGCGCCTTGCCCACGCCCGTGGAGTGCGGCAGCACGCGCCGGCCGACCTCGGTGAACATCCGCATGGAGTGCTTGGAGGGCACCTGCGCGACGTACACGATCTCGTCGCCGTCGAGCAGCGCCATGTTCGCCGTCTCGCCCGTCTCCTCGACCAGCCGGGCGAGATAGGGGCGGGCCCAGGTGCCGAGCAGCCGGGACGCGGACTCTCCCAGGCGGATCAGCCGGGGGCCGAGTGCGTAGCGGCGGTTGGCCTGCTGGCGTACGTAACCGCAGGCCACCAGCGTGCGCATCAGCCGGTGGATGGTGGGCAGCGGCAGACCGCTGCTGGCGGAGAGTTCGCTCAGCCCGACCTCGCCGCCAGCGTCGGCCATTCTCTCGAGCAGGTCGAAGGCGCGCTCCAGTGACTGCACGCCGCCGCTGGATGCGGGCTTGGCGGCGTCGGTGGTGCTGGCGCTGGACGTTGGCACGTCAACGGTCCTTTCGGGCAGGCGGGCAAGTGAGCAGCCTACCGGGCGTCCGGGTCGGGCACACTGGTGTCGTGAGGGCGTCCATGCCGGTCAGCGGGCGTTTGTCCACGTCTCGGCAGTCACTTCCCATGGTCCCCTGCTGGTCTGCTCGGTGAAAACCACCTTCTGCTTTGCGAAATTCTACTTCCACTTTGTGGAAATATCCAAGCCCTCCGGCCGGAACGAGCAGGTCTTGACGGCGAGGACTGCGGAGTGAAGACTCCTTCAACAGTTCGTTGAATTTCGCGGTGCGGTCCGCTGGACGGTCCGCCGTACCGGACGGAAGTGAGGGGCACGGGTGTCCAATGTGGACGTGAAGCTGGTACTGCGCTCGACGCGCGTGATCACCCCGGACGGCACACGGCCCGCATCGGTCGCCGTGGCCGCCGGAAAGATCGCGGCGGTGCTGCCGTACGACGCCGAGGTGCCGCCCGGCGCCGGGCTGGAGGACTTCGGGGACGACGTCCTGCTCCCCGGCCTCGTCGACACCCATGTCCATGTGAACGACCCCGGCCGCACCGAGTGGGAGGGCTTCTGGACCGCCACCCGTGCGGCCGCGGCGGGCGGCATCACCACCCTGCTGGACATGCCTCTCAACTCCCTCCCGCCCACCACCACCGTCGCCAACCTCGCCACCAAGCAGGAGGTGGCGCGCAGCAAGGCGCACATCGACGTCGGCTTCTGGGGCGGCGCCATCCCGTCCAATGTGAAGGACCTGCGGCCGCTGTACGACGCCGGAGTCTTCGGCTTCAAATGCTTCCTCTCGCCGTCCGGTGTCGAGGAGTTCCCGGAGCTCGACCAGGAACAGCTCGCCCGGTCGATGGCGGAGATCGCCGGATTCGGCGGACTGCTGATCGTGCACGCCGAGGACCCGCACCATCTGGCCGCGGCGCCGCAGGAGTCCGGACCCGCGTACGCGAACTTCCTCGCCTCCCGGCCGCGCGACGCCGAGAACACCGCGATCGAAGGCCTGATCGCACACGCCAAGCGGCTCGACGCCCGCGTACATGTCCTGCATCTGTCCTCCTCCGACGCGCTGCCGCTCATCGCGGCCGCCAAGCGTGAGGGCGTGAAGATCTCCGTCGAGTCCTGCCCGCACTTCCTCACCCTCACGGCCGAGGAAGTCCCGGACGGGGCAACGGAGTTCAAGTGCTGCCCGCCGATACGCGAGGCCGCGAACCAGGACGCCCTGTGGGAGGGCCTGGCCGACGGGACCATCGACTGCATCGTCTCCGACCACTCACCCTGCACCACTGACCTCAAGACCCCCGACTTCGCCACCGCCTGGGGCGGGATCTCCTCCCTCCAGCTCGGCCTCCCCGCCATCTGGACCGAGGCCCGCAAGCGCGGGCACACCCTTCAGGACGTCGTCCGCTGGATGTCCGCCGCACCCGCGCGGCTCGCGGGGCTCGGCCACAAGGGCGCTATCGAGGCCGGGCGCGACGCCGACTTCGCGGTCCTCGCGCCCGACGAGACCTTCACCGTCGACCCGGCCGAGCTCCACCACCGCAACCAGGTGACGGCGTACGCGGGCAAGACCCTGCACGGAGTCGTCAGATCGACGTGGCTGCGCGGCGAACGCATCGTGGAGAACGGCACCCTGGCCGAGCCGACCGGCCGACTGCTCGAAAGGAACAACTGATCGTGTCCATCCCTTCCTTCACCGGTGACGCCGGCCCGTTCGGCGGCGGCGACCCGTACGCCGACTACCGCACGGCGGAGTTCCCCTTCACGCACTACGCCGACCTCGCCGACCGGCGGCTCGGCGCGGGTGTCATCGCGGCCAACGACGAGTTCTTCGCCGAGCGCGAGAACATGCTCAAGCCCGAGGCCGCGGAATTCGACCCCGAGCACTTCGGCCACAAGGGCAAGATCATGGACGGCTGGGAGACCCGCCGCCGCCGCGGCATCTCGGCCGAGCAGCCGCACCCCACGGACGGTGACCACGACTGGGCGCTCGTACGCCTCGGAGCGCCCGGCGTCGTACGCGGCATCGTCATCGACACCGCCCACTTCCGCGGCAACTACCCGCAGGCCGTCTCGGTCGAGGCCACCGCGGTGGCCGGGTCCCCCTCGCCCGGGGAACTCCTCGCCGACGACGTGAAGTGGACGACGCTCGTGCCGCGTACGGTCATCGGCGGCCACGCGGCGAACGGCTTCACCGTCGACGTCGAGCAGCGCTTCACGCACCTGCGCGTCAACCAGCACCCCGACGGCGGCATCGCCCGCCTGCGCGTCTACGGCGAGGTCGCGCCCGACCCCGAGTGGCTCGGCGTGCTCGGCACCTTCGACCTCGCGGCTCTGGAGAACGGCGGCCAGGTCGAGGACGCCTCCGACCGCTTCTACTCCCCGGCGACCAACACCATCCAGCCGGGCCGCTCCCGCAAGATGGACGACGGCTGGGAGACGCGCCGACGCCGGGACAAGGGCAACGACTGGATCCGCTACCAGCTGGTGGCGGAGTGCGAGATCCGCGCGGTCGAGATCGACACGGCGTATCTCAAGGGCAACAGCGCGGGCTGGGCGGCGGTTTCGCTCCGCGACGGCGAGACGGGGGAGTGGACGGAGATCCTGCCGCGGACGCGGCTGCAGCCGGACACGAATCACCGGTTTGTGCTGGGGGCTCCGGCGGTGGGGACGCATGTGCGGGTGGACATCTACCCGGACGGGGGGATCTCGCGGCTGCGGCTGTTCGGTTCGCTGACGTCGGAGGGGGCTGGCGCCCTGGCGAAGCGGCACCGGGAACTGGGCGGCTGATCCCTGCGGGGCTTGTTCCCCTACCCGCCCCCTTCCCGTAACCAAGGGGCTTCGCCCCCTGGACCCCCCGTATGCGACCTCCGGCCGCATGTCCTCAAACGCCGGACGGGCTGAACTCCAGCCCCGTGGGGGTACCCCCGGACGAAGTCTGGGGGAGTTTGAGGCGCGGGGGTCCGGGGGCAGCGCCCCCGGTTACAGGCCCGCCGCAGGCGCCGCGCCGCCGACACGAGGAAAGCGGCCCTGCCTCCTCCGCGCCCGCGCCGAACGGACGTTGAATCACCGTGTGACCCTTCAGCAAGAGATCGTCGGCAGCGCCATGCAGATGGCGGTCGTCTCCCTCCAGCCGGGCCAGACCGTCTACTGCGAGGCCGGAAAGTTCCTGTTCAAGACGTCCAACGTGACGATGGAGACCCGGCTGTCCGGCCCCGGCGGAGGCGGAGGCCAGTCCGCCGGCGGCTCCGGCTCCGGCGGCATGGGCGGAATGCTGCGCCAGGCCATGGGCACCGCCATGCAGGCCGGCCAGCGCGCCCTCGCCGGTGAATCCCTCGCCTTCCAGTACTTCACCTCCACCGGCGGCGAGGGCACGGTGGGCTTCGCGGGCGTGCTGCCCGGCGAGATGCGCGCCCTCGAACTCGACGGCACGCGCGCGTGGATGGCCGAGAAGGACGCCTTCGTCGCCGCCGAGTCCACTGTCGAGTTCGGCATCGCCTTCCAGGGCGGCAAGACAGGCCGCAGCGGCGGCGAGGGCTTCATCCTGGAGAAGTTCACCGGGCGCGGCACGGTCATCATCTGCGGCGCGGGCAATTTCATCGACCTCGATCCCGCCGACTTCGGCGGCCGTATCGAGGTCGACACCGGCTGCATCGTCGCCTTCGAGGAGGGCATCCGCTACGGCGTCCAGCGCATCGGCGGCCTCAACCGCCAGGGCCTGATGAACGCCGTCTTCGGCGGCGAGGGCCTCTCCCTGGCCACCCTGGAGGGCAAGGGGCGGGTGATCCTCCAGTCGCTGACCATCGAGGGTCTCGCCAACGCGCTCAGGAAGGCGCAGGGCGGAGACAAGCAGGGACCGACCGGCGGGCTGTTCTCCACGGACGCCGGCTAGTACGTGCCGAGGCGCGCAGAGCCGACCGATGATTTCCTGGTACGAGGGGGGTCTCAGCTGATGACCGGAACACCGCAATCCCGAGCACCCCGAAAGAGGAACCCGTCATGGCTCAGCTCTCGATCACCAGTTTTGTCACCCTCGACGGTGTGATGCAGGCCCCCGGAGGGCCTGAGGAGGACACCAGCGGCGGCTTCGCGCTGGGCGGCTGGTCCGTGCCGTACGGGGACGAGGACTTCGGCCGGTTCATCAATGAGGTCTTCGAGCAGGCGGGTGCCTTCCTGCTCGGCCGCCGTACGTACGAGATCTTCGCGGGTTACTGGCCCAAGGTGACCGACCCCGCCGATCCGGTCGCCTCGAAGCTCAACTCCCTGCCGAAGTACGTCGCTTCGACCAAACTGGAGAAGGCCGACTGGGAAAACAGCACCATCATCGACGGCGATCTCGTCAAGGAGGTCACCGCGCTGAAGGAACGCACGGACGGCGAGCTCCAGGTCCACGGCAGCGGAGCCCTGGCCCACTTCCTGATGGCGCACGATCTGATCGACAAGTTCCATCTGCTCACCTTCCCCGTCGTCCTGGGCACGGGCCGCAAGCTGTTCGCCAGCGGCGCCGTCCCGACCGCCTTCCGGCACACCGCGTCCCGGGTCACGGGCGCGGGCGTGGCCATCCACACGTACGAGCTGGCGGGTCGTCCCGAGTACGGCAGCTACTAGGCCGTGTGGGCAGGGCTGCTCACCAAGCTCCAGGCGCGAGCGGCGGTCGTACTGTCGAACCCGTTACCGAGGAGGACGTCTGATGCGCAGCGTGACCTATTCGATGAGCGTCTCACTTGACGGCTACATCGTCGGGCCGGACGGCGACTTCGACTGGACGGTGCCCGGCGAGGAGGTCTTTCGCTTCTGGATCAACGAGATTCGAGAGGTCGGCGTCCACCTGTTGGGACGACGGCTGTACGAGACGATGCTGTACTGGGAGACCGCCGACCAGAATCCATCGCTCGACGACTCAGAGCTCGAGTGGACCGCGCTTTGGAAGCCGCTCCCAAAGGTGGTGTTCTCCACCACGCTGTCGGCGGTGCAGGGCAATGCCCGCCTGGCCTCCGACGGCCTGGCGGAGGAGATCGAGCGGTTGCGAGCCGAGCCGGGGGAGGGCGACATCGCGATCGGCGGCGCGACTCTCGCCGCCGAGGCGGCCGCGTTGGGTCTGATCGACGAGTACCGGGCCATGGTCTACCCGGTGCTGGTTGGCGGTGGCATTCCGTTCTTTCCCCAGCACGAGCGCCGTGTGGATCTCGAACTCGTCGAGACCCGCACCTTCAGCTCGAGAGTCGTCTACCTCCGCCACCGCGTGGCGCGCTAGGTGTGCATATGCCGGACAGGCCCTGGTCCCGAGGAGGGCTCAGCGCTTGAGCGTGAAGGTGAAGCCGCCGGAGAGCTTGCCGCTCAGCCGGACTGCCGAGACGAGTTTTCCCTCCGTCATCAGTCTCTCGACCTCGGCCCGCGAAAGACCGCACCCTTCCGCGATCAGTCGCACCGGCCGGACAGGGATCCGCGCCGAAAAGTGGACCGAGACGTCGATCACCTCGCGGTCCAGGTGATCCGATCCGCCGGTGTCGAGGCGCCAGGCGTTGTCCCAGTCGAGGGCGATGCGATTACGGCGTTGCACGATCGGATCCTGGAGCAGCCCCGCTGTCAGGGCAGGGTCGTTGTCATGCAGCCGGTCCAGCAGCTCAGGTCGTACGGAGCGCACATTCATCCGTTCCAGGACCGTGAGCTTTGCAGTTTCCCCGCAAGCGGTACAGAGCGCGAGGAGCCAGGCGTCGATGAGCTTGTGGTTGGCGTTGACGCGAAATTTGCCGCTTGCCCGGAAGCGCTCGGACGCACACGCGTGGCAACGGCGGCGAACGAGCGGCAGGCAGGTGGGCACGACCGCCCAGTTTTTGACTTCGCGGGCAAGGAGTCGACATCTAGGCTCGTGCGCCATGCGATCACTCACGTACGACATAGCCTTCCGCGCGCGTGCCAAGCGCACCCGGGCGTGGGGTTTCGGCCTCCTGTCGCTCGCCGCGCTGCTGTGGGTGTGGTTCGGCGTTCTGCTGCTCACGCCGTACGACGCGGGGTACCGGTCCAACTGCGAGGCGCGGCTCTTCACGGATCGTTCTACGGCCAATGAGGGGGCGTACACCGGTGAGAACAGGTGCACCGCCGAACGGGACTGGCCCGAACTCCTAGGCGTCCTCGGCCTCTCGGTGCCCGTCTCCGTCGTGGGTGCCGTGCTCTTCACGAGCGGCAGCGTCGGCAACCGCATGGCCGAACACCTCGCCGAGATGACCCGGCTGACCGAAGCCGCCGGCCGAGCCTGAGCCGCTGCCTAGGCCTTCCTGTACTGGTCCGCGATCATCAGCACCGCGAAGCCGACCACGCCGATCACCACGTTCGCGAAGATCTCCCGGCCGTGGAGGAAGCCGACATGGACCGTGACGAAGCGCGTGAAGCCCATGAATCGGAACCAGCCGGTCAGCTCGCGCAACACCCCGCAGGCGCCCGCGATCAGCAGCACCATGCCGATGGCTTCGAGAATCTTCTTCATGCGCCGATCGTGGTCCGGGGCGCGGGGCCGTCGCGTCGGCCCTCGGGATGTCTCGCGGAGCCGAAAGTCTGAGCCTGTGCGACTTTGGTAGCTTCCCGCCGCCGCGAGGCGGTATCACCGCTCCCGCCTGCGTAGCTTTGTCGATATGACGCGCACGGAGTACCCCTGGCTGCTGCCCTCGGCCATGTCGCAGGACGCGGACCTGCCGGGCGACCGGACCAGGGCCAGGCCGCGCCGTACCGTACGCGACTGGGTCGTCGACACCTTCGCCTTCGTCATCGCCGCGCTCATCGGCATCCTGGCCTCGGAGGCGAGCCGGCAGGCAGGCAACTCCGAACTGGTCGTCTTCGCCGACCAGATGGTGGGCGTGCTCGCCTGCTGCGCACTGTGGGTCAGACGCCGCGCGCCGCTCGGGCTCGCGCTCACCCTGCTCGTCGTCAGCGTGGTGTCTCCGGTCGCGGGAGGGGCGCTGCTGGTGAGCCTGTTCAGCCTCGCCGTGCACCGCCCCTTCAAGCCCGTCGCCGTCGTCGGGGCCCTGGCCGTCGCGGGTTCGGCGGCCGCGGCGCTCGTACGCCCCGATCCGGGCATGTCGTTCCTGGCCTCGCTCCTCACCGGCGTGATCCTGATCCTCCTGGTGATCGGCTGGGGCATGCTCGTACGGGCCCAGCGCCAGCTCGTCGTCGCCCTGCGCGAGCGTGCCCGGCGGGCCGAGAGCGAGGCCGAGCTGCGCGCCGAGCACGCCCAGCGGCTCGCCCGCGAGGCCATCGCCCGCGAGATGCACGATGTGCTCGCTCACCGCCTCACCCTGCTGAGCGTGCACGCGGGCGGACTCGAATTCCGGCCGGACGCGCCCCCGCCCGAGGTCGCCCGGGCCGCCGGAGTGATCCGCGACAGTGCCCACGAGGCGCTGCAGGATCTGCGCGAGATCATCGGCGTACTGCGGGCCCCCGGCGAGGGCGAAGGCGCCGACCGGCCGCAGCCCACGCTCGCCACCCTCGACGCCCTGGTCGCCGAGTCCCGGCAGGCGGGCATGAAGGTCACCCTCGACAACCGCATCACCGACCCGGCGGCCGTCCCCGCCGCCACCGGCCGCACCGTCTACCGCATCGCCCAGGAGTGCCTGACCAACGCCCGCAAACACGCGCCGGGCGCCGAGGTCACCGTCCTCGTCAGCGGCCGGCCGGGCCACGGCCTCACCGTGGACGTCGCCAATCCCGCCCCGATCGGCGAGGTCGAGAACGTCCCCGGCTCCGGTCAGGGGCTGATCGGTCTGACCGAACGCGCCACGCTCGCGGGCGGCAGCCTCGAACACGGAGCCACGGCCGACGGCGGTTTCCGTGTCCGGGCCTGGCTACCGTGGGCCGCATGACTATCCGGTTGCTCGTCGTCGATGACGACCCTCTCGTCCGCGCAGGACTCGCCTTCATGTTCGGCGGACCCGACGACCTCGAGATCGTGGGGGAGGGGGCCGACGGCTCGGAGGTCGCGGCACTCGTCGACCGGCTCGCGCCCGATGTGGTGCTGATGGACATCCGGATGCCGGGGATGGACGGCCTCACGGCCACCGAGGAGCTGCGCCGCCGCCCCGACGCCCCCGAAGTCGTCGTCCTCACCACCTTCCACGCGGACGAACAGGTGCTGCGGGCGCTGCGCGCGGGAGCCGCCGGATTCGTACTGAAGGACACCGCGCCCGCCGAGATCGTCGCCGCGGTACGGCGGGTGGCGGCGGGCGATCCGGTGCTCTCCCCGGCCGTCACCCGCCAGTTGATGACACACGTCGCCGACCGCAATCCCGGGACCCGCAAGAAATCCGCCGCCGAGCGGATCGCCTCGCTCGCCGACCGCGAAAAGGAGGTGGCCGTCGCCGTCGGCCGCGGCAGGTCCAACGCCGAGATCGCCGCGACCCTCTATATGAGCGTGCCGACCGTCAAGACGCATGTCTCGCGCATTCTGGCCAAGCTGGACCTGAACAATCGTGTCCAGATCGCGCTGTTGGCGCACGACGCGGGCCTGCTCGACGAGGACGAGCCGGTGTAGCGGACGTACGCTGGCGTGATGACAATCGTTGATCTGGGGGAGTACGGAGCGGAGTTCACTGCGAATCCGTATCCGTACTACGCGCGGCTGCGCGAGTCGGGCCCCGTCCACGAGGTGTGCATGGCGGGCGGCGAGCTGTTCTGGCTGATCGTCGGTCATGAGGAGGCGCGGGCCGCGCTCGCCGACCCGCGGCTGTCCAAGTCGCCCGCCACGGTAGGCGCGATGATGCTGGACGAGGAGGTCATTGGACCGAATCTGCTGGTCCTGGACCCGCCCGACCACAGCAGGCTGCGCAGGCTCGTGACGCGCGAATTCACCGGGCGGCGGGTGGAGAGCCTGCGCCCGCGTATTCAGCAGATCACCGACGATCTGCTGGACGCGATGCTGCCGGCCGGGCACGGCGATCTGCTGGACGCGCTGGCCTTCCCGCTGCCGATCATCGTCATCTGCGAGCTGCTCGGCATCCCGGCCGCCGACCGCGACGCCTTCCGCAAGTGGTCCAACGAGGTCGTGGCCCCGACCGGAGCGAATGCCGAGGCGGACGCCATCCACGGCCTGGCCGCATACCTCGACGAGCTCATCGAGGACAAGCGCTGCGCCGGGCCCGCCGACGATCTGCTCTCCGCCCTCATACGGACCCGGGCCGAGGACGACGACCGGCTCTCGGCGGCCGAACTGCGGGCGCTCGCCTATCTGTTGCTGATCGCCGGCCATGAGACAACGGTCAATCTCATCTCCAACGGCGTACGGGCCCTGCTCACCCACCCCGACCAACTGGCCGCCCTGCGCGCGGACTTCGGACTCCTGGAGGGTGCGGTCGAGGAGATGCTGCGCTACGACGGCCCCGTGGAGAACGGCACAACGCGCTTCGCCGCCGAGCCGGTCCCGGTGGGGGACCGGGTGATCCCGGCCGGCGCGACGGTGCTGGTCGGCCTCGCCGCGGGCGACCGCGACCCGTCCCGCTATCCGGCCCCGGACAGCTTCGACATCCGGCGGGACACCCGGGGCCATCTCGCTTTCGGGCACGGTATCCACTTCTGCCTGGGGGCGCCGCTGGCCCGTATGGAGGCCCGCATCGCGATCCGCACCCTGCTGGAACGCTGCCCGGACCTGGCGCTGGATCCCTCCGGCGGCCCGCTCGACTGGCTGCCGGGTCTGCTGATGCGCGGCGTGCGGCGGCTGCCGGTGAGCTGGTAGCCCGCGGCCGGGCCCAGGCTCGGGTCCGGCCTCACTGCCGCGCTCGGTCCACCGGGATCGCGCGCTCAGTCCGCCGGGATCTCCTCGAGTCGGACCGGCCGGTGCTCGCGGCGGGACAGCTCGCACGCCTCCGCGATCCGCAGCGCCGTCAGCGCCTCGCGGCCGTCGCAGGGATTCTCGGCCTCGCCCTGGACCATCCGGACGAAGGTGTCCAGCTCCGCCTCGTACGCGGGGGCGAACCGCTCCAGGAAGCCCGGCCACGGCTTGGTCGCGGGCGGCGGGCCCTGCGGCTCGGTCGAGGTGATCGGCGTACGGTCGTCCAGGCCGACCGCGACCTGGTCGAGCTCACCGGCGAGTTCCATGCGTACGTCGTAACCCGCGCCGTTGCACCGGGTGGCCGTCGCCGTGGCCAGCGTCCCGTCGTCCAGGGTCAGCACCGCGGCCGCCGTGTCGACGTCGCCCGCGTCGCGGAACATCGAGGGGCCCCCGTCCGAGCCGGTGGCGTACACCTCGACGACCTCCCGGCCGGTCACCCAGCGCAGGATGTCGAAGTCATGGACCAGGCAGTCCCGGTACAGGCCACCGGAGAGCGGCAGATACGCGGCGGGCGGCGGCGCCGGGTCGGAGGTGATGGCCCGTACGGTGTGCAGCCGGCCGAGCCGTCCGGAGTGCACCAGCTCGCGGGCCGTGGTGTACCCCGCGTCGAAGCGGCGCATGAAGCCCAGCTGGAGCTGGGTGCCCGCGGTCTCGACCTCGCGCAGGGCGCCGAGCGTGCCCGGCAGATCCAGGGCGATGGGCTTCTCGCAGAAGGTGGGCAGCCCGGCGCGGGCGGCCCGGGCGATGAGGTCGGCGTGGGCGGCGGTGGCGGAGGCGATCACGACGGCGTCGACGCCCCACTTGAAGATCTCGTTGGCGCTGGGCGCGGCGGTGGACCCGGTGCGCTCGGCGACCTCGGCCGCCCGCGCCGCGTCGGTATCCGCCACGACCAGTGAACCCACCTCCCGGTGGCGGCTGAGCACGCCCGCGTGGAAAGTGCCGATACGTCCCGTTCCGATCAATCCGATGCGCATGGCCCAAAGGTGGCGGCGGGCCGGTCGCCATGTCAAGACTTTGTCCTGACAACCGAACTTCACGACTTCCCGTCAACATTCCGTGCGACTACGCTCACCCCGTGCCCAAGCAGCCCAGACACGTGACGGACCCGTCCCTGTCGCTCCAGCTGAGCGTGGACCGCACCAGTCCGGTCCCGCTCTACTTCCAGCTGTCGCAGCAGCTGGAATCCGCCATCGAGAGAGGAACCCTCACTCCCGGCAGCCTGCTCGGCAACGAGATAGAGCTGGCCAACCGGCTCGGCCTGTCCCGCCCGACCGTCCGCCAGGCCATCCAGTCCCTCGTCGACAAGGGCCTGCTGGTGCGCCGCCGGGGCGTCGGCACCCAGGTGGTGCACAGCCAGGTCAAGCGCCCGCTGGAGCTCAGCAGCCTCTACGACGACCTGGAGGCGGCCGGCCAGCGCCCGGCCACCATCGTGCTGCGCAATGCCGTGGAACCGGCGAGTGCCGAGGTCGCGGCCGCTCTCGGGGTGGCGGAGGACAGCGACGTGCAGCTGATCGAGCGGCTGCGGTTTGCCCACGGCGAGCCCATGGCCAGGCTGCGCAACCACCTGCCCGCGGGCCTCTTCGACTGCGACACCGAGCGGCTCGAGGCAACCGGCCTGTACCGGATGATGCGATCCGCGGGGATCACCCTGCACAGCGCCAGGCAGTCGGTCGGGGCACGGGCCGCCACCGAGCTCGAGGCCGAGCTGCTCACCGAGGCGACCGGGGCTCCGCTGCTGACGATGGAGCGCACCACCTTCGACGACACCGGCCGCGCTGTCGAGTTCGGCTCGCACATCTACCGGGCCTCGCGCTACGCCTTCGAGTTCCAGCTCCTCGTGCGTCCCTGACGGCCCCGGGAGGCCCGGGGCAGGTCACGTAAGAATGTCTTTCGCGTAAGAATGTTCGGACAAAGTCTTGACGGGGTCGCGTGGCCGCCGTAAAAACTCACCCAGCCGCAATCGGGCGGCCGGGAGAGAAGGCGGACCCACCATGCGTACCACCCGCACGGCAGCAGCCCTGCTCGCCGCAAGTGCCCTGGTCGTTGTCGCCGGATGCAGCAGTTCCGGCGGCAAGGAGGCCAAGGACAGCCCCTCCAAGGACGGTGGAGGAGGCGTTCCCGCCACCACCGGACGTCTGAAGATCGCAATGGTGACGCACTCCGGCGAGGGCGACACCTTCTGGGACATCGTCCAGAGCGGCGCCAAGGTGGCCGCCCGCAAGGACAACGTCGAATTCCTCTACTCGGCCAACAAGGAGGGCAAGGAGCAGGCCCAGCTCGTGCAGGCCGCCATCGACCAGAAGGTCGACGGCATCATCGTGACCCTCGCCAAGCCGGAAGCAGTCCAGGACGTCGTCAAGAAGGCCGTCGCGGCAGGCATACCCGTCGTCACGATCAACTCCGGCGCCGAGTTCTCCAAGTCGCTCGGCGCGCTCAGCCACATCGGCCAGGACGAGTCCGTCGCGGGCGAGGCCATCGGCGAGGAGCTCAACAAGCGCGGCAAGAAGAAGGCCGTCTGCGTCATCCACGAGCAGGGCAACGTCTCGCTCGAAGCGCGCTGTGCCGGTGTGAAGAAGACCTTCAAGGGCACCGTCGAGAACCTCAATGTCGACGGCACCAACACACCCGCGACCACCTCGTCCATCGAGGCCAAACTCCAGGCGGGCAAGGACATCGACGCCGTCGTCGCCCTCGGCGCCCCCATCGCGGCCGCCGCGGTCAAGGCCAAGGAGGGCGCGGGCTCCGGCGCCGAGGTCAACACCTTCGACCTCAACGCCGAGGTGGTCAAGCAGCTCAAGGCCAAGCAGATCGGCTTCGCCGTGGACCAGCAGCCCTACCTCCAGGGCTATCTCGCCATCGACGAGCTGTGGCTCAACAAGGTCAACGGCAATGTGATCGGCGGCGGCAAGCCGATCCTCACCGGTCCCGCCTTGGTCACCGAGAAGGATGTGCCCGCGCTGGAGAAGCTCACCGCCGACGGAACCCGATGACGTACGCGGTATACCCGGTGCCAACCCTCCGACCTGCTGTGACACATACTTGGGCGGCCGGGGCGCGTCATCACGCCCCCCGGCCGCACCGAGAAGCACAGCGAGTACGGCAAGAAGGGCACGGCGTCGTGGCTAGGACAAGGACAGGGGTACGCGCGCTGGGCGCGGTGCTGGCGGCGGTACTCGGAGCCTCACTCGCGGGATGCAGCAGCACGGGCGGCAAGCGCGCAGCCGACGCCCGCAAGGCGCAGGCCGCGGCCGGCAAGTCCGCGGTCACCACCCCTCGCTGGACCTTCGCGATGGTCACCCACTCCGGCGACGGCGACACCTTCTGGGACATCGTCCAGAGCGGCGCGGAGCAGGCAGCCGTGAAGGACAACATCAACTTCCTCTACTCGCACAACGACGAGGGCCAGCAGCAGGCCCAGCTCGTCCAGGCGGCCATCGACAAGAAGGTCGACGGACTGATCGTCTCGCTCGCCAAGCCCGACGCGATGAAGGAAGTCGTCGCCAAGGCCGAGAAGGCCGGTATCCCCGTCATCACCGTCAACTCGGGCTCAGAGCAGTCCAAGGCGTACGGCGCGCTCACCCACATCGGGCAGGACGAGTCCGTCGCGGGCGAGGCCGTCGGCGACGAACTCGACAAGCGCGGCCGCAAGAAGGCTCTGTGCGTGCTCCACGAGCAGGGCAACGTCGGGCATGAACAGCGCTGCGCGGGCGCCAAGAAGACCTTCGGTGGCGAGCTGCAGAACCTCTACGTCGATGGCACCAACATGCCCGACGTCCAAGCGTCCATCGAGGCCAAGCTCCAGGCCGACCGCTCCATCGACGCGGTCGTCACGCTGGGCGCACCGTTCGCGGACGCCGCAGTCCAGGCGAAGAAGACCGCCGAGAGCACGGCCGAGGTCGACACCTTCGACCTCAACGCCAAGGTGGCCACCGAACTGAAGGCCGGGACGCTCGGCTTCGCCGTCGACCAGCAGCCCTATCTCCAGGGGTACCAGGCCGTGGACCTGCTGTGGCTTTACAAGTACAACGCCAACATGCTCGGCGGCGGGCGGCCCGTCCTGACCGGACCTCAGATCATCACCAAGGCCGACGCCGCCGAGCTGCAGGAATACACAGAGCGGGGGACACGATGAGTGCGACCGCACCACCTGCCACACCACCACAGAAGAGCGACGAGCGGCTGCTGCGCACCTCGCCCCTGCGCAAGCTGATGGGCAGACCCGAACTGGGCTCGGTCGTCGGCGCCGTCGCGGTCTTCATCTTCTTCTCGATCGTCGCGGACTCGTTCCTCCAGGCGTCCAGCCTGTCCACCGTCCTGTACGCGGCATCGACGCTCGGCATCATGGCCGTACCGGTCGCGCTGCTGATGATCGGCGGCGAGTTCGACCTGTCGGCCGGTGTCCTGGTGACCAGCTCCGCGCTGATCTCCTCGATGTTCAGCTACCAGATGACGGCGAACGTCTGGGTCGGCGTCTTTGTCTCACTGCTGGTCACGCTGGCCATCGGGGTCTTCAACGGCTTCATGCTGACACGTACGAAACTGCCCAGCTTCATCATCACGCTCGGCACGTTCCTGATGCTGACGGGCCTCAACCTCGGCTTCACCAAGCTGATCAGCGACACGGTCTCCACGAAGTCCATCGCCGACATGGAGGGCTTCAGCTCAGCGAAGAAGATCTTCGCCTCGCAGCTCACCCTCGGAGACGTCACCCTCAAGGTCACCATCCTGTGGTGGTTCGCGCTGGTCGCCCTGGCCACGTGGATTCTGCTGCGTACCCGCTTCGGCAACTGGATCTTCGCGGTCGGCGGCGGCGCGGACGCGGCCCGCGCGGTCGGTGTCCCGGTCAACAGGACCAAGATCGGCCTGTACATGGGCGTCGCCTTCGCCGCCTGGGTCTCCGGTCAGCATCTGCTGTTCTCCTTCGACGTGGTGCAGTCCGGCGAAGGAGTAGGCAACGAGCTGACGTACATCATCGCGGCCGTCATCGGCGGCTGCCTGATCACCGGCGGCTACGGCTCGGCGATCGGCTCGGCGGTCGGTGCGTTCATCTTCGGAATGACCAGCAAGGGCATCGTGTACGCGGAGTGGAACCCGGACTGGTTCAAGTTCTTCCTGGGAGCGATGCTCCTTCTCGCCACCCTGCTCAACGCATGGGTCCGCAAGCGTGCGGAGGCAAGCAAATGACGGCCCTCGTCGAGCTCGACAACGTCAGTAAGTACTACGGCAACATCCGCGCCCTGGAGGGCGTCTCGCTGGAGGTGCACGCCGGGGAGATCTCCTGCGTACTGGGCGACAACGGCGCGGGCAAGTCCACGCTGATCAAGATCATCGCGGGTCTGCACCAGCACGACGCCGGGACCTTCCTCATCGAGGGCGAGCAGACGAGCCTGGCCAGCCCGCGCGAGGCGCTGGACCGCGGTATCGCCACGGTCTACCAGGACCTCGCCGTCGTACCGCTGATGCCGGTCTGGCGGAACTTCTTCCTCGGCTCCGAGCCGACGAAGGGTGTCGGTCCCTTCACGCGCCTCGACGTCGAGCAGATGCGCGAGACGACCCGGTCCGAGCTGCTGCGCATGGGCATCGACCTGCGCGATGTCGACCAGCCCATCGGCACGCTCTCGGGCGGCGAGCGGCAGTGCGTGGCGATCGCCCGGGCCGTGTACTTCGGCGCGAAGGTCCTGGTCCTGGACGAGCCGACGGCCGCGCTCGGCGTGAAGCAGTCCGGTGTGGTGCTGAAATATGTGGCCGCTGCGCGGGATGCGGGGCTGGGTGTGGTGCTGATCACCCACAACCCGCACCACGCGTATCTGGTCGGGGACCGCTTCATCCTGCTCAAGCGCGGCACGATGTCCGCCAGCCACACGAAGAGCTCGGTGACGCTGGACGAGCTGACGCGCCAGATGGCGGGCGGGAGCGAGCTGGAGGACCTGAGGCACGAGCTGGAGAGGGCGCCGGTGCCGACGCATCTGGGGGGCCACCCGGTGAAGGGTGAGGGCGGGGCGTCGTAGCGCCTGCGGCGGGCCTGTTCCCCACCCCGCCCTCCCCCTACGGCCTGGCGGCCGTGGGAGGTACCCCCATCCCGAACTGGGGGTAGGCCCCCAGACCCCCGACGGGGCTTCGCCCCGGACCCCTGTATGCGACCTTCGGCCGCATGTCCTCAAACGCCGGACGGGCTGGATGTTTCCGCCGGTCGGCCTGAATTTCCAGGCCGACCAGGAGAATTTCAGCCTCGCCGGCGTTTGAGGCGCGGGGTCTGGGGCGGAGCCCCAGTTCGCGCCGCGAAGCGGGCGCGGGGAGGTTGGGGTCCCCCCGGACGGAGTCTGGGGGAGGGCGGGGCGGGGAACAGCCCCGCGCAGCGGCCCCCGCCCCCAGGAAACGGCGCCCCGCCCCGACGGATGGCAGAATCGGCCCCGGTGGGCGCTGCCCATCGCCGGGGACATGACAGCCACCGGCCCCGCCCCCGAGACCCCGCAGGGACATGAGCACCTACCGCGACTTCGCGCACCGCGGCTCCGCCCGCGCCACCGTCCTGAAGACCGTCGGCACCCGCGAGCGGCGCTCGCACCTCACTGCGCCGCGCGTCCCCACCGTCGGCATCGACATCGGCGGTACGAAGGTGATGGCGGGTGTCGTCGACGCCGACGGTGTGATCCTGGAGAAGGTCCGTACGGAGACGCCGGACAAGTCCAAGAGCCCCAAGGTCGTCGAGGACACCATCTGCGAGCTGGTCCTCGACCTGTCCGACCGGCATGACGTGCACGCGGTGGGCATCGGCGCGGCGGGCTGGGTCGACGCCGACCGTTCCAAGGTGCTCTTCGCACCCCATCTCGCCTGGCGCAACGAGCCCCTGCGCGACGCCCTCTCGGCCCGGCTCGCCGTACCCGTCCTGGTCGACAACGACGCCAACACCGCCGCCTGGGCCGAGTGGCGCTTCGGCGCGGGCCGCGGCGAGGACCACCTGGTCATGATCACCCTCGGTACGGGAATCGGCGGCGCGATCCTGGAGGACGGCCGGGTCAAGCGCGGCAAGTACGGCGTCGCCGGCGAATTCGGCCATATGCAGGTCGTGCCCGGCGGCCACCGCTGCCCCTGTGGCAACCGCGGCTGCTGGGAGCAGTACAGCTCAGGCAACGCGCTGGTGCGCGAGGCCCGCGAGCTCGCCGCCGCCGATTCCCCGGTCGCGCACGGCCTCATCGAGCGCGTCGGCGGGAACATCCCCGAGATCACCGGCCCGGTCATCACCGAGCTCGCCCGCGAGGGCGACGCCATGTGCATCGAGCTCTTCCAGGACATCGGCCAGTGGCTCGGCATCGGCATCGCCAATCTCGCGGCCGCCCTCGACCCGTCCTGCTTCGTCATCGGCGGCGGTGTCAGCGCGGCCGACGACCTGCTCATCGGCCCTGCCCGGGACGCCTTCCGCCGTCACCTCACGGGCCGCGGCTACCGCCCCGAGGCGCGCATCGTCAAGGCCGAGCTCGGCCCGGAGGCAGGTATGGTCGGTGCGGCCGACCTCGCGCGGCTCGTGGCCCGCCGTTTCCGCCGGGCCAACCGGCGCCGTGTGGAGCGCCACGAGCGTTACGAACGCTATGCGCAGGCCATCCGTAACTCCGGCACCACCCGCCCCACCCAGGAACCGTAGTCATGACCGTGCCCCGCCAGTCCACCGCAACGGACGAGAGCGTCCGCCCCCCTGAGAACCACCGCCACATGGTGCTCCGTCGCTGGCTGACGGCGATCACCATCGTGCTCCTCGTCGGCATCCCGGCCGGCTATCTGGTGATCTCCGCGGAGCAGAGTCGTGACAGCGGGCGGGACAAGGAGTCGGAGTCCTCGGCCACCGGCCTGCGCAACACCTGGCCCTCCCAGATGAAGCGCCGCGTCTTCGAGGTGCCGATCCCGGAGAAGTCCACGCAGGTCGCGTACTACGAGACGAGCAACTGGAAGACCAGCCGGCTGTACGTGCAGTTCCGTACGACCTCCGCCGGGCTCGACCAGTTCCTCAAGGGCGTCGGCACGAGCCGCGCGCAGCTCGACGACGGCAGGGTCAGCATCGGCGCGCGTGACGCCGAGACCGTCGCCTGGCGCTTCGGCGCGAGCGAGGGCGAGTGGGCGGGCACCAGCCATACGCAGAAGGACCCGCGTCCCTCCCAGGACATCACCGTCGATCTGACCGACAGTTCCCGTCCCATGGTCTTTGTTGTCTCGACAGCGACCCCCTGACCGGAGGCCGTGCTTCCAGTCATTAACGTGGAGCGCGTGAGTGAGACGCAGACGCCCCCGAAGACCCTGCAGTACCGGATCGACGGTCCGGACGACGCACCCGTACTCATCCTCGGTCCCTCCCTCGGGACCACCTGGCACATGTGGGACCGGCAGATAACCGATCTCTCCCGACGGTGGAGGGTGTTCCGCTTCGATCTGCCCGGCCACGGCGGTGCCCCGGCCCACCCCGCGACCTCCGTCGCCGAGCTCGCCGACCGGCTGCTCGCGACCCTCGACGGGCTGGGCATCCAGTTCTTCGGCTACGCCGGCTGTTCCATCGGCGGCGCGATCGGCGTGGAACTGGCGCTGCGCCACCCGCACCGGGTGGCCTCCCTCGCGCTGGTGGCCGCCTCGCCGCGGTTCGGGACCGCCGACGAGTTCCGCCAGCGCGGTGTGATCGTGCGGACCAACGGTCTGGACCCGATGGCCCGCAGCGCGCCCGAGCACTGGTTCACGCACGGCTTCGCCGCCGCCCAGCCCGCCATCGTCGAGTGGGCGGTCCAGATGGTCCGCACCACCGACCCCGGCTGCTACATCGCCGCCTGCGAGGCGCTCGCGGCCTTCGACGTACGCGGCGAACTCGGCCACGTCGGCGTCCCGACCCTCGTCCTGGTCGGCTCAGAGGACCAGGTCACAGGGCCCGCCGAGGCCCGCACCCTGGTGGCCGGCATACCGGACGCCCGGCTCGCGCTCGTGCCGGGCGCATCGCACCTCGCCCCCGTCGAGCAGCCCGGCGCGGTCACCGACCTCCTCGTACACCACTTCTCCACCGCCTGGCAGAACGCATCCGATTCAACGACGGGGCTGACTCCGATCCCGGCCTCGCCGATCACGCCCGCCCTGTCCGCCCCGGTCACGCCCATCGGGGAGATCGCCCCCGCCTCGCCCGCGCAGCCCGAGGCGGTGCAGCAGGGACGCCCCGATCCGTACGTCGCCGGGATGAAGGTGCGCCGCGAGGTGCTCGGTGACGCGCACGTCGACCGGGAGACGGCCGCCGCCGACGACTTCACCGGCGACTTCCAGGAGCTGATCACCCGCTACGCCTGGGGCGAGGTCTGGACCCGTGAGGGCCTCGACAGACGCACCCGCAGCGTGGTGACGCTCACCGCGCTGGTCGCGGGCGGGCACCTGGACGAGCTCGCCTTCCACACCCGCGCGGCGCTGCGCAACGGACTCACCCCCGCCGAGATCAAGGAAGTCCTGATCCACGCGGCGGTGTACTGCGGCGTCCCGGCGGCGAACTCCGCCTTCCGCGTGGCCCACGCCGTCATCCAGGAGGAGACCACCCCCTGAGCCCTTGACCGGCCGGAGACGGCATGGCGTAGCAGGATGGGCCCATGAGGCTCACGAAGAAGACGCACGCCTGCATCCGGCTGGAGAAGGACGGGCAGACGCTCGTCATCGATCCCGGCACCTTCAGTGAAGAGGACGCCGCCATCGGCGCGGACGTCATCCTGGTGACCCACGAGCATCTCGACCACTTCAACGAGGACCGGCTGCGGGCCGCGATGGAGGCGAACCCGGGCGCCGGGATCTGGACCCTGCGCAGCGTCGCCGAGAAGATCTCGGCGGCCTTCCCCGGCCGCGTCCACACCGTCGGCCACGGCGACACCTTCACCGCGGCCGGGTTCGACGTGCAGGTGCACGGAGAGCTGCACGCCGTGATCCATCCGGACATTCCGCGGATCACCAACGTCGGCTATCTGGTGGACGGTTCGGTCTTCCACCCCGGCGACGCCCTCACCGTCCCCGACCATCCGGTCGAGACGCTGCTGCTCCCCGTACAGGCCCCCTGGAGCAAGATCTCCGAGGTCATCGACTACGTGCGCGAGGTGAAGCCGCGGCGTGCCATCGACGTGCACGACGCCCTGCTCACCGATCTCGCCCGGCCGATCTACGACCGTCAGATCGGCGAGCTCGGCGGCACGGACCACGGCAGGCTGACACCGGGCGCGACGACCGACCTGTGACGGCCGCGGGCCCGGCTGTCAGACCGCCCGGCTAGGCTCTTCGCATGCGCATCGCCACGTGGAACGTCAACTCGATCACCGCCCGACTGCCGCGCCTGCTGGCCTGGCTGGAGAACAGCGGCACGGACGTGCTGTGCATCCAGGAGACCAAGACCACCGAGGAGCAGTTCCCCTCCGACGAGCTGCGCGAGCTCGGTTACGAGTCCGCGGTCCACGCCACGGGCCGGTGGAACGGCGTGGCGCTGGTGTCCCGGGTCGGCCTCGACGACGTGGTCAAGGGCCTGCCCGGCGGCCCGGAGTACGAGGGGGTGCAGGAGCCCCGGGCGATCGCCGCGACCTGCGGCCCGGTCCGCGCCATGTCGGTGTACGTGCCGAACGGCCGCGAGCCCGGGCACGAGCACTACGCGTACAAGCTGCAGTGGTTCGAGGCGCTGAAGGCGGCGGTCGCCTCCGACGCGGCGGCGGCCCGCCCCTTCGCGGTCCTCGGCGACTTCAATGTCGCCCCGACCGACGACGACGTCTGGGACCGCGAATTCTTCGAGGGGCAGACGCATGTCACCCCGCCCGAGCGCGCGGCGCTCATCGCGCTCCAGAAGGCGGGCCTCACCGACGTCGTGCCGCGCCCCCTCAAGTACGACCACCCCTTCACGTACTGGGACTACCGCCAGCTGAGCTTCCCCAAGAACCGCGGCATGCGCATCGACCTGGTCTACGGCAATGATCCTTTTGCCCAGGCGGTCAAGGACAGTTACGTCGACCGCGAGGAGCGCAAGGGCAAGGGCGCGTCGGATCATGCGCCTGTCGTTGTGGACCTGGACATCTGACGTTTGTTGACGCGCGCCCTGTGGTGCGCCGGGCGGCAGGGATGCGAGGCTGAGTGGTATGAACATCCCTTTCTTGGACAACTGGCTCAAGCGGCACGACGCCGGGCAGGTGCAGAGCGAGCCCGCCGCGGAGTACGACCCGGAGCGCGAGGCGGCCATCGCCGAGCTGCTCTCGGAGTGTGAGCTGCTGCGTGTCCGAGCAGGGCAGGCCGGGCTCGAACTGGACGACAGCCCCGCCTCGTTGGCCGCCCTCGACCAGCTCCCGCCGCGCTGGCGCGACGACCCCGAGGAGCTGCCCTGGCTGGGCAATGACGCGGGTCTCTACCTCGGCACCGTGATCGTCCGCACGGTCCCCGGGGCGGCCTGGCACATCTGGCCGGGCGGTCATCCCGTGGTGCAGCTCGCCTCCGGCCGGGAGATCAGCGTGGTGGAGGCGGGCCTGGACTGGGCGGTCAACGGTGCGCCTCAGCTGTCTCAGGTGTACGCAGAGGCCGCAGAGGCCTGAGCTGCGCAGACTCCATTAATACGGCTTATGCCCTATTTATGCGTGTCGAGTGTGAAGTCCCTTGTCCGGCTGGATAGTTTGCGCTGACCTCGACACAGCCGAGAGTGGGTAGGTCAGCGTATGGTCGTCGATCCTTTGATCGAGCTGCGTGACGTCAACACGTACGACGGACAGGTGCCCGTGCCGCGGGACTGACGGGGGGTGCAGGACCCATGACGCGACTTCTGAAACACGCCCTACGCCGTGGCGCTCTCGCCCGCGCCGCGCGGAAACCCTGCCACCGGCAGCCTCTTCGACCACCGGATCTCGACTACGATGTGCCGTTCATCCCAGTGGTGATGGCGATCTCCCCGCATACCAAGGCCGCGGATCCGGCTCCGGCCGGACCAGGGACGCTGCTGCCGGGTGGGGGACCCCCCACGGCCCCCAGGCCGTAGGGGGAGCAGCAGCTCAGGGCCATTCCCGCCCGGCGGCAGCCGGTGATCACTTCTCGTGCAGCGGGACCGACAGATATGACGGGTCGGCTGCGGACGAGGAGAAGGTCAGCTGCGCGCCGGACGGGTTGTGCTCGATGTAGAGCGGGTCGACAGTGTCGACGACCAGGGCGAGACGGTGGCCCGCCGGGACGTCGTAGGCGGTGGAGAAGAGCTCCAGGTCGACGGCGAACGGCTTCCCGGGTGTCATGCCGTGGAAGGTGTACGGCGCATTGCTGACCAGCTTGCCGAGGCCGAGCGGGCCCACGTCGTAGAGGTATGCGACGAGGGTGCCGCTCTCCTTGGTGCTTGTGACCGTGGTGTGCATCCTGGCCGTGCCGCGGATCTGCTGCTCGGAGTCGTAGCGCTCGGACTTCCAGACGGCGGCGAAGAGGCGCGGCAGCAGCGGGATCGACGCCATCGGGGGCAGCTTGGCGAACTGGTCCAGGATGCTGGACAGGAAGATGACCCCGCCGTTGGCGCCCGAGTCGATATTGGCGAAGATCCGCTTGGACCCGCCGAGCTCGATCTTCCGTTCGGTCGCGGCCACCGACTTCCAGTCGGGGTAGTTCTCGTATCCGCCGGTGGAACGGGACTTGATGCGGACCGGTTGCTCGCGGTCGATGCCGTTGTCGGCACCCTTGACGTAGCGGTCGAGCCAGCGATGGGCGCTGGTCCAGGTGTCGTTGGGCAGACCGAGCAGACCGCTGCCTTCCGCCGTCGCATGGTCGCCGGGGCGGAACTCTAGGCGCTTGGGACCGGTGAGCTTCTCGTAGAAGTCGGCGTACTGGTTGGGCGGGAAGATCGAGTCGCCCCAGGCGTTGCCGAGCATGATCGCCGTGCCGTTGGCGTTGATCCGGTCCAGATAGGTGGCGGGGGAGCGCTTCTTCCCCCAGTCGATCAGCTCCTGCTCCTTGGCGAGGTTGGAGGAGAAGAAGTCCGCCGTGATCTGCTTGAACTCCTCGCTCGGCCGGCCGGTGAGATACCCCGCCCCGCTGAGCATCGCGGTGGCCTGCACATGCTGGGTGCGGCCGCTGTAGATGGACTCGACCAGGTCGGCCCAGCCGCTGAGGGCGGCAACCGCCTTGATGCGCTTGTCGTGGGCGGCGGCAAGGAGGGTGATGCCCGCGCCGTACGAGACGCCGGCCATGCCCACCCTGCCGGGGTCGGCGGGGGTGTTCGCGAGCGCCCAGTCGATCACCTTGGAGGCATCGGCGATGTCGGGCGGCCCGGCCACTTCTATGGTGCCGCCCGACTGCCAGAAGCCGCGGGTGTTGTAACTCACCACGACATAGCCCGAGTCGGCGAGCTGCTTGGCCTGCGCGATGTATTCGATCTGGGGCAGTCCCCAGCTCGTGGGCAGCACGATCACGGGGTATCTGCGCGTGTCGTCGGAGCCCGCGGGCGTGACGACATTGGCCTTGAGTACGGTGCCGCCGTCACCGGTGATGTCGACGAACCGTACGTCCGCGGTGGCGGATTGGGCCTGGTTGCCGGCCATCGGGACGGCGGGAGCCACTCCGGCGGCCGGTCCGGCGAGAAGCGCGACGGAGACCGTACCGATCGCGGTCGTACGCAGGGCCTTGCGCGACTGTCCCACGGGTCACTCCTCACTCGTGTCACTGCAAAGTGACCCGACGGTAACCTTGAGGACTTACTTGAGGTAACTCCTCGGTAAGTTACGCGACGGTAACGATTATTGGACGTGGTGTCAGTTGGCGCGTGAGCCCCTGGTGTTCTGGCGGACGGAGCGGCACGCTCGCGCTGTGGACGCGACGACTGATCGGACGACACTGCAACTGCGGCTGAGACGGCGGGTGGAGTGGGTGCCCGTCGCCGCGCTCGTGCTGCTCGTCGTATGGGGCATCGCCGTGGCGGCGATCGTCGAAGGGCCCAACGGCACCGCGGGCGGGATCGCCCTGTCGGTGCTCGGCGTGCCCCTCGCCCTCATCGCCGTCAGCTGCGCCACGCATCTCGTGCGGCCGCTCGGGCTGACGGTCGACGGGGACGGACTGACCGTACGGCTGCCGGCCTGGCCCGCCAGAACCGTGCCCTGGTCCGCGGTCCGGGGGGTGAGCGCCTCCTCCGGCTACGTCTTCGTCGACTGCGAGGCTCCCGTCGGGAAGCTTCCGCGCACCTGCCGACTGCGGGCCGCGCACCGCAGGCTCGGCCCCGAGCTGGAGCGTCCGGGTGGGGACGGGCTCTGTTTCGAGACGCAGGTCTTCGATGTCGATCCGGCCGAACTGCTGGACGCCATCGGGCAGTACGCGCCGACAGGGATCACGATCACGGATAAAGCGCCGCGGTAGACGGGCGTCCGCGTACGACAATGGAGGAATGACGAGGCCCGAAGAGCGCGAGCCCGATCCGAGTCTGGCCGGTCCGACGGAGCCCGGTCCGAGGGAGACCGGTCCGGGCGTGCCCGATGTCTTCGACCCGCGGATCTACGCCGCCGGTCTGCCGCACGCCGCCTTCCGCGAGCTCCGCGAGCGCCACCCCGTCGCCTGGCAGCAGGAGTACGAAGTCCTCGGCTGGCCCGCGGGCCCCGGCTTCTGGGCCGTCACCCGCCACGCCGACGTGGTCGGGGTCCTCAAGGACTCCGGGACCTTCTCCTCCCACCTCGGCGCCACCCAGATCCGCGACCCCGACCCGGCCGACCTGCCCTTCATCCGGCGCATGATGCTCAACCAGGACCCGCCGGACCACGGGCGCCTGCGACGGCTGGTGAGCCGTGCCTTCACCCCTGGACGGATCGACCGGTTCGGCGTGGCCGCGCGGGCCCGCGCCCGCCAACTGCTCACCGCCGCACGGGACAGCGGCCCCGCCTTCGACCTGGTCACCGCCGTCACCGACGACTACGCCCTGCTCAACCTCTCCGATCTGCTGGGCGTCCCGGAGAGCGACCGCGGACTGCTGCTGAAGTGGACCGAGCGCGTCATCGCCTACCAGGACCCCGACGAGCCGCCGGTGCTCGGAGCGGACGGGCGTCCGGTCAACCCCCGCTCACCGGCGATGCTCCAGGAGATGTTCAGCTACGCCCAGGAGCTCGCCGCGTACAAACGCAGGAACCCCGCCGACGACGTCATGACCTCGCTCGCGCAGTCGGAACTCTCCGACGCGGAGCTGGAGATGTTTTTCTTCCTGCTGACAGTCGCGGGCAACGACACCGTGCGCAGCGCCGCCCCCGGTGGCTTTCTGACGCTGGCCGAGCACCCGGACGAACAGCGCAGGCTGCGGGCGGGCGATGTGGACCTGGACCGTGCCGTCGACGAGCTGCTGCGCCGCCACCCGCCCGTCCTCAGCTTCCGCCGTACCGCGACCCGCGACACCACGCTCGCCGGGCAGCACATCCGCTGCGGCGACAAGGTGGTCGTCTTCCACGCCTCGGCCAACTACGACGAGCGGGTCTTCGACCAGCCGTACGGGCTCGACCTCGGCCGTTCCCCGAACCCGCATGTCTCCTTCGGTGACGGCCCGCATGTCTGTCTCGGCGCCCACTTCGCCCGGCTCCAGCTGCGGATCCTGTACGGGGAAGCGATGGATCTGCTGCCGCCGCTGGTGATGGCGGGCCCGCCGCGGCGGCTCGTCTCCAACTTCATCAATGGCGTGAAGTCGCTGCCGCTGACCGTCTAGGTTGCGGCGCGGTGGGAACTGCGCGCGGCGGGGACGGGAGTCTGTGCCGTCCGCGTCACATCGGAGACCAGCTCGACCACATCGGCGCCGTACGCCTGGGAGTTGACGACCTTCAGCAGCAGACAGAAGGAGTTGCCGCCGTGCTTGCGGGCGAGCTTCTCGTGCTGGCGCGCCGATAGCGGGTGGCCGCCTGGTTGGTGATGGCGCGCTGGCCGCAGAAGAGAAAGACGGGCCGGGCGTCCTGGCCCGCGGTGAGCCGGGCGAGCAGGACGTACTCCGCGACACCCGGCTCCATGCGGTAGCGCTCCGGGCCGATCTGGAACGCGCCCTGGTCGGGGCCCGGCTCCGGATCCGTGTTGATCTTCACGCCGGGGAGCAGCGAGTGCAGATGCGCGGCCATCCGCCGGTTCGAGACCGGACCGCCGACGCAGAATTCCGTACGCTCGCCGAAGCCCTGCTGGGCTATGTCGTGCCAGACGATCTGCGCGTTCGCCCCGCAGTCCTTGATCAGCGCGGAGAGTTCGAGCAGCGCGAAGACGTCGAAGCGGTGCACGGAACCGTCCCGGCCGGCCTCGCGGTTGACGACGAGCAGCGACTCGGAATTCCCGGGCAGCCCGAAGAAGTCCTGCTTGCGGCGGAGTCTGCGCCGCCACAGATAGGTGCGGGCGAGCCAGCCGAGAGTGGCGCTGATGCCGGCGGCCAACACGCCGAGCACGATGTTGCGTACGTCGTCAGTCATGGGCGCGCATGTTAGCGGTGTTTGCGGACCATTGTTCGAGGCGGTCCTGACGGGGCAGTGGCGGTGAAGTTACAGTGCGCGGACGTACGTTGACTGGAGGTACGGATGCGTCGCTCAACCGCACGAAATGTGCCGGTTCTGGCCGTTGCCGCGGCCATGGTCTCGACCGTGGTCTCGATCGGAGCGGCAGCTCCGCCCCCGCACGCCCCACCGGCCGGGAGCCCGGTCAAGACGCCCGTCGCAGTGGGCTACGGCGGCGCGGTCGCGAGCGTCGACGCCGATGCCTCGGCCGCGGGCATCGAGGTGCTGCGGCGCGGCGGCAACGCCGTGGACGCGGCGGTGGCCACGGCGGCCGCCCTCGGCGTCACCGAGCCGTACTCCGCGGGCATAGGCGGTGGCGGCTTCTTCGTCTACTACGACGCCAAGTCCCGCACGGTCCACACCATCGACGGCCGCGAGACCGCGCCCCGCACCGCCGACGCCTCCCTCTTTGTGGAGAACGGCAAGCCGATCCCCTTTGAGGAGGGCATGACGAGCGGCCTCGGCGTCGGCACTCCCGGCACCCCGGCGACCTGGGAGTCGGCACTCGACGCCTGGGGCAGCAGATCCCTGCGGACGCTGCTGAAGCCGGCCGAGCGACTGGCGAAGGACGGCTTCACCGTCGACGCCACCTTCCGTACCCAGACCCAGGCCAACGAGGCGAGATTCCGGGACTTCCCGGACACGGCGGAGCTCTTCCTGCCGGGCGGCGCGCTGCCGGTGGTCGGCACCGTCTTCAAGAACCCCGACCTGGCGGCCACATACAAGGAAATGGGCCGCAAGGGCGTCGGCGCGCTCTATCGCGGCGGCATCGCCGACGACATCGTCAGCACGGTCCGCACGCCACCCGTGGCCGCGGGCACGACGCGCAAGGTACGCCCCGGCGATCTGACGGCGAGGGATCTGCGGTCGTACGAGACGATCCGGCGCGCGCCCACCAAGATCGCCTATCGCGGTCTGGACGTGTACGGCATGGCGCCGGCCTCCTCGGGCGGCACGAGCGTCGGCGAGGCGCTCAACATCCTGGAGCGGAGCGACCTTTCGAAGGCCACGCAGGCGCAGTATCTGCACCGTTTCATCGAGGCGAGCCGGATCGCGTTCGCCGACCGGGGGCGCTGGGTCGGCGACCCGGCTTTCGAGGACGTGCCCGTGAAGGAGCTGCTGTCGCAGCGCTTCGCGGATTCCCGCGGCTGCCTGATCAAGGACGACGCGGTGCTCACCAGCCCGCTGGCTCCGGGCGACCCGCGCAAGCCCGAGGCATGCGGTACGCCGGGAACGGCCGCCCCCACCACGTACGAGGGCGAGAACACCACCCACCTGACGGCCGCCGACAAGTGGGGCAACGTCGTTGCCTACACCCTGACGATCGAGTCGACCGGCGGCAGCGGCATCACCGTGCCGGGCCGCGGGTTCCTGCTCAACAACGAGCTGACCGACTTCTCGTTCGCCCCCGCGAACCCCGCGGTCCACGACCCGAATCTGCCGGGCCCGGGCAAGCGCCCGCGCTCGTCCATCTCGCCGACGATCGTGCTCGAGAACGGCCGCCCGATCCTCGCCCTCGGCTCACCCGGCGGCGCGACGATCATCACGACGGTGCTGCAGACGCTGACGGGCCATCTGGACCGGGGCCTGCCGCTGGTCGAGGCGATCGCCGCGCCGCGCGCGAGCCAGCGCAACCAGACGACCACCGAGCTGGAGCCCGCGCTGTGGAACAGCACTCTGCGCGCCGAACTGGAAGCCATCGGCCATGCCTTCCGGCAGAACCCGGAGATCGGCGCGGCCACGGGCATTCAGCGACTGCCCGACGGGCGCTGGCTGGCCGCGGCGGAGAAGGTGCGCAGGGGCGGGGGTTCGGCGATGGTCGTCCATCCGTCCGGCGGCTGACTGAACAACTGGCGCGCGGCGAGGGCCTAGAGCGCGGTCAGGATGCGCGGGCCGTCGTCCGTGATCGCCACCGTGTGCTCGGCGTGGGAGGCGCGGCTGCCGTCCGTCGTACGGATCGTCCAGCCGTCCCCCGCCGTGTGGTGCTCGTCCGTGCCGCCGCCGATCACCATCGGCTCGATCGCGAGCGCCATGCCGTGACGCAGTGGCATGCCGCGGCCCGGGCGGCCCTCGTTGGGCACGCCCGGGTCCTCGTGCATCTGGCGGCCGATGCCATGGCCGCCGAAGCCGTCCGGGATGCCGTATCCCGCTGAGCGGCAGACCCGGCCGACCGCGTGGGCGATGTCGCCGATGCGGTTGCCCACGACGGCCGCGGCGATACCCGCCTGCAGGGCCTCTTCGGCCGTGGCGATCAGACGTACGTCCTCGGGGCGGGCGCGGCCGACGGTGAAGCTGACGGCCGCGTCGCCGACCCAGCCGTCGAGGGTCGCACCGCAGTCGATGCTCACCAGGTCGCCGTCGCGCAGCCGGTAGTGGTCGGGGATGCCGTGCACGATCGCGTCGTTGACGGAGGTGCAGATGACGGCGGGGAAGGGGATGGGCGCCCAGTTGGGGCGGTAGTCGAGGAAGGGCGAACCGGCTCCGGCCCCGGCGAGGACCGCGCGGGCGGCGCCGTCCAGCTCGCGCAGGCTGACGCCGACGGCTGCGGCCTCGCGGACCGCGGTGAGGGCATGGGCCACGATGCGGCCCGCCTCGCGCATCGCGTCGATCGACGTATCGCTTTTGATCTCCATCATGCCAATTACTATACCGGTTCTTCCGGTATTGAAATACCGGCATTAGAATAACGGCATGGTACGTACCCCTCTCACCCCCGAAGAGCGCGAACGCGGCGAACGGCTCGGACAGTTGCTGCGGCGGGCGCGCGGTGATCGGAGCATGGTGGAGGTGGCGGCGGCGGCGGGGCTGTCCGCGGAGACCTTGCGCAAGATCGAGACGGGTCGCGCGCCGACTCCGGCGTTCTTCACGGTGGCGGCGGTGGCGGCGGTGCTGGGTCTGTCCATGGACGAGCTGGCGGTGAGCTGCGCGGGGGCGCGGGCTGCGGCGTGACGCCTGCGGCGGGCTTGTTCCCCGACCCGCCCTCCCCCTACGGCCTGGCGGCCGTGGGAGGTACCCCCATCCCGAACTGGGGGCAAGCCCCCAGACCCCCGTATGCGACCTTCGGCCGCATGTCCTCAAACGCCGGACGGGCTGAAATTCAGCCCCTTGGGGGTCCCCCCGGACGAAGTCTGGGGGAGTTTGAGGAGCGGGGAGGTTGGGGGTCCCCCCGGACGGAGTCTGGGGGAGGGCGGGTCGGGGAACAGCCCCCGGCAGGGCCCACAGCTTGCCGCCCGGCGTAGGCTCGCCGCGTGAATGCCGAGGACTTCGCCAGCGCCAGATACGTCAGCCTCACCACCTACCGCAAGGACGGGACAGGCGTGTCAACACCCGTCTGGTTCGCGGTGGACGCCGGTGAGCTGTTCGTCTGGACCCGGTCCGACTCCTGGAAGGTCAAGCGGCTGCGCAACAACAGCCGCGTCGCCGTCACGGTCTGCGACGCGCGCGGCCGGGTATCGGAGGGTGCGCCGAGCGCGGAGGGTACGGCGCGGCTGCTGGACGACGAGGGGACGGGCGCCATCCGCAAGCTGCTCTCCCGCAAATACACCTGGCAGTTCTGGCTCGTCGACTGGCCGGCCATGGTCGTACGGCTCGGTAAGCGGCCGCACACTGGCATCGCGGTGACCATCTGAAAACACTGCGTGACAGCGTCGTAACACTGCTGCGGTCGAATGCCTACGGACTGGAAGCTTCCAGACTGGAAGGTTCCATTCGACGGTGGGGCAGGGGCGGCAGCGATGACGGTGCATCAACTTCCGGTCGAGACCGGCGTGTTCGCGCGATACCTCAAGGGGCTCGCGGCGCTCATCGACCCGGGCAGCGGCTGGTACGGAATCTTCTGGACGCGTGATCCCGAGGGCATGCGGGCCTGTCTGGACGGGACCGAGATCCCGCCGTGGGACGTGGTGGAATCGCTGCTCCAGGACCTGGCAGGGGTGCGCGGCAGGCAGTTCGCGGAGTTGGAATCCGTGCGCGCGCGCCAGCTCCACGCGGACTCGGCGGCGGCGCACGACCGGCTGCCCGGCGGCCGCGAGGCGCTGGAGGAGCGACTGGAGCTGATGCTCCGGGAAGAGGTGTACGCGACGGGCCGCGCGGATGAGTTGCTGCGCCGCCTGGCGGGGGAGCCGGAGGGCAGCGCGGCGGCGGAACAGCTGGCCAACGAACTGGAGTGGACGCGCGACGACTACGCCCGCGCGAAGGCCCGGGTGAGCGAGCTGCGGGCCCGCCACACAGCACTGTGCGGGGACGCGACGCGGGCGGCTGGACCCGAGCACGGCGGGGAGCCGGAGGAGTGGTCGGGCTTCGCGGCGCGTACGGCGTATGAGGCGCCGAGTGCCGCAGCCGACGGCTGGACCGATCTCCGGGAGCGAGGCTCGCAGCACGAGGCCGGTGCCCACGCCGCCGTGCCGCAGCAGGGCGCGCCCACAGGCCCGGCGTACGACGCGAACAGCGCTGCCACCGTGCCGCCGCAGCCGGGTGCGCCCGTGGGCCCCGCGCACGAAGCCCCCGCCCTCGGCGTACCCGCGCTGCCCGACGACTGGTTCCGGCCCCAGCCCGCCGCACCCCACGACGGCCCGCCCGCCCAGGCGGACCCGACGGCTCCGGAGGCCGCGCACCCCGTCGACCGCGCCGCCGGCAAGAAGAAGCGGCGCCCCCGCGGCGCCCGGTTCGCCGGGGTCGAGGGGAGCGGGGACGAGGTCGCCGCCGTGCCCGTGCTGCCCGTCGTCGGCGACACACCCCGCGGGGCACGGTTCGGCGGCGGGCCCATGGAGCAGCAGGCGCCCACCGCGCCCGAACCCCCTGCCGGGGCTCGGCAGGCTGCCCGTGACACCGTCGCCACGCTCGGGCGCCTGCGGGCCGAGGGCCGCAGCGGCGAGGCGCACGCCGTGATCTGCGAGGCGGCGTCCCGGCCCGCCCCCTGGCTGCCCGTATTCGCCGCCGAGCTGCACCGCGCGGGCCTCGCCGCCGACTGGACCACCCTGCTGTGGGAGGCCGCATCACAGCCGGCCTTAAGGCTTGCGGCAGCCGCGGGCGCACTCGCCGCGGCCGGCCGCACCGACGACAGCAGCCGGCTGCTGCGGCAGGGCGTGACCCGCCCCGCCGACGACATCGCCGCGGCCGTGCTCGCCCTGGAGGACGAGGGCCGCGATCTTGAGGCGCGGGCTTTACTGACCGCGTTCGTCCAGCTCCACTCCGCCGAGGACGCCGTCAGGATCGCCGACCGCGACCCGCGCAGGCTGGTGCCGCAGCTGCTCGACGCCGCACGCGCGATCTCCACGTCGCACGAGCGCGATCTTGTCCACGCGCTGCGTGTAGCGGGTCATCTCGGCGCCTGACCCGCGCCTGAACCGCGGCCTGATCCCGTGCCTGGCCCCGTGCCTGACCCCGGGCCTGGTCCGCGACTGATCAACACACCCCGGGCCGAAGCCGTTCGGTGTGGACCGCTCGGGTGTGAAACATGATCGACTCTGCCGGTTAACGACGATGGTCTTGCCCCAGTGTGTGACGGGGCTTACGTTCTCCTCCTACGCAAGCATCTACGTGCGTAGAGGGTCTCTGACCCCGCGTCGAAGGAGCAGCTCATGGCCAACGTCGTACGCGCCGCACTTGTCCAGGCAACCTGGACCGGCGACACCGAATCCATGATTGCCAAGCACGAGGAACACGCCCGTGAGGCGGCCCGCCAGGGCGCGAAAGTGATTGGTTTCCAGGAAGTATTCAACGCTCCCTATTTCTGCCAGGTCCAGGAGCCCGAGCACTATCGCTGGGCCGAGCCCGTCCCGGACGGCCCCACCGTCCGCCGGATGCAGGAGCTCGCCCGCGAGACCGGCATGGTGATCGTGGTCCCGGTGTTCGAGGTCGAGGGCGCGGGCTTCTACTACAACACCGCCGCGGTGATCGACGCCGACGGCACTTACCTCGGTAAATACCGCAAGCACCACATTCCCCAGGTCAAGGGCTTCTGGGAGAAGTACTACTTCAAGCCGGGGAATCTGGGCTGGCCGGTCTTCGACACGGCGGTGGGCAGGGTGGGGGTGTACATCTGCTACGACCGGCACTTCCCGGAAGGCTGGCGTCAACTGGGCCTGAACGGCGCCCAGTTGGTCTACAACCCGTCCGCGACCTCGCGTGGCCTCTCCGCATACCTCTGGCAGCTGGAGCAGCCCGCGTCCGCCGTCGCGAACGAATACTTCATCGCCGCGATCAACCGCGTCGGCCAGGAGGAGTACGGCGAAAACGACTTCTACGGCACCAGCTATTTCGTCGACCCCCGGGGCCAGTTCGTCGGTGAGGTCGGCAGCGACAAAGAGGAGGAACTGCTTGTACGCGACCTCGACTTCGACCTGATCGATGTCGTACGCCAGCAGTGGGCCTTCTACCGCGATCGCCGCCCGGACGCGTACGAGGGGCTGGTGCAGCCGTGACCAGCCTGTACGACCGGCACCGGGCCGTCATCCCGGACTGGGTCGCCCTCTACTACAAGCAGCCTGTCGAGATCACGCACGGTGAGGGCCGCCATGTCTGGGACGCGGACGGCAACCGCTACCTCGACTTCTTCGGCGGCATCCTCACCACCATGACCGCCCACGCCCTGCCCGAGGTCACCAAGGCCGTCAGCGAGCAGGCCGGGCGGATCGTCCACTCGTCCACGCTGTATCTCAACCGCCCGATGGTCGAGCTCGCCGAGCGGATCGCCACCCTCTCCGGCATCCCCGACGCCCGGGTCTTCTTCACCACCTCCGGCACCGAGGCCAATGACACCGCCCTGCTGCTGGCGACCGGATACCGCCGGTCCAACCAGGTCCTGGCGATGCGCAACAGCTACCACGGCAGGTCCTTCTCGGCTGTCGGTATCACCGGCAACCGGGGCTGGTCGCCGACCAGTCTCTCCCCGCTGCAGACGCTGTACGTGCACGGCGGCGTCCGCACCCGCGGCCCCTACGCCCAGCTGTCCGACGCGCAGTTCATCGAGGCCTGCGTCGCGGACCTGGAGGACATCCTCGGCCAGACCCGGGGCTCGGTCGCGGCGCTGATCGCCGAGCCCATCCAGGGCGTCGGCGGCTTCACATCCCCGCCCGACGGCTTGTACGCCGCGTTCCGCGAGGTCCTGAACCGGCACGGCATCCTCTGGATCGCCGACGAGGTGCAGACGGGCTGGGGCCGCACCGGCGAGCACTTCTGGGGCTGGCAGGCGCACGCCGACAGCGGGCCGCCCGACATGCTCACCTTCGCCAAGGGAATCGGCAACGGCATGTCGATCGGCGGTGTCGTCGCATCCGCCGAGGTCATGAACTCCCTGGACGCCAACTCCATTTCGACCTTCGGCGGCTCCCCGGTCACCATGGCGGCGGGCATCGCCAACCTCTCGTATCTGCTGGAGCACGACCTCCAGGGCAACGCCCGCCGCGTCGGCGGCCTGCTGATCGAGCGGCTGCGAGCCATCGGGGCGGGCGTCGCCGCCGTACGCGAAGTACGCGGCCGCGGCCTGATGATCGGCATCGAGCTGGTCAAGCCCGGCACCGACGAGGCGAACCCGGAGGCGGCATCGGCCGTCCTGGAGGCCGCGCGCGAGGGCGGCCTGCTGATCGGCAAGGGCGGCGGCCACAACACCAGCGTCCTGCGGATCGCCCCGCCGCTCTCACTGACCGTCTCCGAGGCGGAAGAGGGCGCCGTCATCCTCGAACAGGCCCTGCACAAGGCGTAGTCGACCGTACGCACGAGAGGGAGCGCACCACCATGAGCAGCACCCGCACCCTGATCCGCGGCGGCCTGGTCGTCACCGCCGCGGACGAGATCCACGCCGACGTACTGATCGAGGACGGCCGGATCGCCGCTCTCGCGGCGCACGCCTCCGCCGTAGCCGAGGGCTGGACCGCCGACCGCATCATCGACGCGACCAACAAGTACGTCATCCCGGGCGGCGTCGACGTGCACACGCATATGGAGCTGCCGTTCGGCGGGACCTCCGCCTCCGACACCTTCGAAACCGGCACCCGGGCAGCCGCCTGGGGCGGCACGACCACCATCGTCGACTTCGCCGTGCAGTCGGTCGGCCATGCCCTGCGCGAAGGACTCGACGCCTGGTATGCCAAGGCCGACGGCAACTGCGCCATCGACTACGGCTTCCACATGATCCTTTCGGACGTGAACGGGTCCTCGCTGAAGGAGATGGACCACCTGGTGGCGGAGGGCATCACCTCCTTCAAGCTCTTCATGGCCTACCCGGGCGTCTTCTACAGCGACGACGGGCAGATCCTGCGAGCCATGCAGCGCTCCGCCACCAACGGCGGGCTGATCATGATGCACGCCGAGAACGGCATCGCGATCGACGTCCTGGTGGAACAGGCGCTTGCCCAGGGCCGCACCGACCCGCGCTACCACGGCGAGGTGCGCCAGGTCCTGCTGGAGGCGGAGGCCACCCACCGCGCCATCCAGCTCGCCCGGGTCGCCGGCGCCCCGCTCTACGTCGTCCACGTGTCGGCCGACGAAGCCGTGGCCGAGCTCGCGGCCGCCCGCGACAAGGGCCTCAACGTCTTCGGCGAGACCTGCCCGCAGTACCTCTTCCTGTCCACCGACAATCTCGCCGAGCCGAACTTCGAGGGCGCCAAGTACGTCTGCTCGACGCCCCTGCGGCCGCGCGAGCACCAGGCGGCGCTCTGGAGGGGACTGCGGACGAACGACCTCCAGGTCGTCTCCACCGACCACTGCCCGTTCTGCTTCAGCGGCCAGAAGGAGCTGGGCCGCGGGGACTTCTCCAAGATTCCCAACGGGCTGCCGGGCGTGGAGAACCGGATGGACCTGCTGCACCAGGCCGTCCTGGACGGGCACATCACCCGCCGGCGCTGGATCGAGATCGCCTGCGCCACACCGGCCCGGATGTTCGGCCTCTACCCCAAGAAGGGCACCATCGCCCCCGGCGCCGACGCCGATGTCGTCATCTACGACCCGCACGCCGAACAGACTCTCTCCGTCGAGACGCACCACATGAACGTCGACTACTCCGCCTACGAGGGCAAGCGGATCACCGGCCAGGTGGAAACCGTGCTCTCGCGCGGCGAAGTGGTCATCGACCAGCGCGAGTTCACCGGCCGGGCCGGACACGGCCAGTACACCCCCCGCGGCACCTGCCAGTACCTGAACTAGGAGCTCCACATCATGGACTTCGGACTTGTCCTGCAGACCGACCCGCCGGCCTCGGCCGTCGTCTCGCTCATGCAGCGCGCGGAACACAACGGCTTCCGCTACGGCTGGACCTTCGACTCGGCGGTGCTCTGGCAGGAGCCCTTCGTCATCTACAGCCAGATCCTGGAACACACGCAGCAGATGCACGTCGGACCGATGGTGACCAACCCGGGGACCAGGACCTGGGAAGTCACCGCCTCCACCTTCGCGACGCTGAACGACATGTTCGGCAACCGCACGGTGTGCGGCATCGGGCGAGGAGACTCGGCGATGCGCGTCGCGGGCCGCAAGCCCAACACCCTGGCCCGGCTCGGCGAGGCGATGGGCGTCATCCGCGATCTCGCCGAGGGCCGGGAGGCCGAGGTCGACGGACAGCCGCTGCGGCTGCCGTGGGTGCGCGACGGGAAGCTGCCGGTGTGGATGGCGGCGTACGGGCCGAAGGCACTGGCGCTCACGGGCCAGAAGGCCGACGGGTTCATCCTCCAGCTCGCCGACCCGTATCTGACCGCGTCGATGGTCACCGCCGTACGCACGGCCGCCTCCGACGCCGGACGCGACCCCGCATCCGTCACCATCTGCGTCGCCGCGCCCGCCTATGTCAGTGACGACCTGCCGCACGCCCGCGAGCAGTGCCGGTGGTTCGGCGGGATGGTCGGCAACCACGTCGCCGATCTGGTCTCCCGTTACGGCGAGCACTCCGACCTGGTGCCCGAGGCCCTCACTTCGTACATCAAGGCGCGCGAGGGCTACGACTACAGCCACCACGGCCGCGCCGGGAACCCGTCGACGGACTTCGTCCCGGACGAGATCGTCGACCGCTTCTGTCTGCTCGGCCCGGCCGAGGCGCACATCGAGAAGCTGAAGGAGCTGCGCGCACTGGGCGTGGACCAGTTCGCCGTCTACAACATGCACGACGCGAAGGAAGCGACCATCGACGCGTACGGCTCCGAGATCATCCCGGCACTCAACGGCTGAAGGGCGAGCCGCCTGTGACTGCGACCGTCCCCTCCGGAGAACCCATAATCGACCAGGACGGCCGCGTCGAGCTTGCGCCCGGCGCGGCACCCTCCGACAACCGCTTCGTCAACGACGATCTGCTGCCCGTACCGGTCGCGCAGCGCCGCTGGACGACGTACAACTTCGCGGCCCTGTGGGTCGGCATGGCCCACAACATCCCGTCCTGGCTGCTCGCCTCCGGACTCGTCACGCTCGGCATGGACTGGAAACAGGCGGTGTTCACCATCGCCCTGGCCAATCTGATCGTGCTGTTCCCGATGCTGCTGACCGGGCACGCGGGACCCAAGTACGGCATCCCCTTCCCCGTTCTCGCCCGGGCCTCCTTCGGCCTGCGCGGGGCGAATCTGCCCGCGCTGATCCGGGCGGGGGTGGCCTGCGCCTGGTTCGGCATCCAGACCTGGATCGGCGGCCAGGGCATCTTCGTCCTGCTCGGCAAGATCTTCGGCGGCTGGGCCGAGGCCGCGGAGGTCGGCGGGCAGCCGTGGACGCTGTGGGTGTGCTTCGTGCTCTTCTGGGCGCTCGAACTGGCCATCATCTACCGGGGGATGGAGGCGCTGCGGCGGTTCGAGAACTGGGCGGCGCCCTTCGTCATCGTCGGCGCGCTGGTGCTGCTGGTGTGGATCGCCACGAAGGCGGGCGGCCTCGGCCCGCTGCTCGACCAGCCGTCCAAGCTGGGCTGGGGCGCGGACTTCTGGACGGTCTTCTTCCCCTCCCTGATGGGGATGATCGCCTTCTGGTCGACGCTCTCCCTGAACATCCCCGACTTCACCCGCTTCGGAGCCGGTCAACGGGCCCAGATCTGGGGGCAGTCGCTCGGGCTGCCGACGACCATGACACTCTTCGCCCTGCTGTCGGTCTTCGTCACCTCCGGCTCGCAGGCGGTGTACGGCGTTGCCGTCTGGGACCCTGTCCAGCTCGCCGCCAAGACCGACAATGTCTTCGGGCTGCTCTTCGCCCTGGTGACCGTGCTGGTCGCGACGCTCTCGGTGAATATCGCGGCGAACGTCGTCTCACCGGCGTACGACCTGGCGAACCTCGCCCCGAAGGTGATCAACTTCCGTAGGGGAGCGCTGATCACGGGCGTCGTCGGGGTGCTGATCATGCCGTGGAAGCTCACCGAGACACCCGAGCTCTACATCTTCACCTGGCTCGGTCTGGTCGGCGGGCTGCTCGGCACGGTCGCGGGCATCCTCATCGCCGACTACTGGGTCGTCCGCCGCACCGTGCTCGACCTGCCCGGTCTCTACACCCCCGGCGGCCGCTACTGGTACGCCTCCGGCTGGAATCCGCGCGCGGTCGCGGCCTTCGTGGTCGGCGGTGTGCTGGCGGTGGGCGGATCGCACTCCGCGCCCGGCAAGGGGCCCTTCCCCGAGGACGGCCTCATCCCGTTCCTGAAGCCGCTCGCCGACTACGGCTGGGCGGTGGGGCTGGGGGCTTCGCTCGTGCTCTACATGGTGCTGATGCTGCCGGAGCGGGCCCGGCTGACCGCAGGCTGAACGGCGCATGCAGTGGCGCGAGCGCGCACATCGGTGCCCGCTCGCGCCACGCGCCGGTCTAGGGCCTGTCGTTCGGATCTTGCCGGGTTCGCGTGCCCTGGCACGCACTCCCCCGTAGCCCTTCGGGCACGGGAGGTGCCCCCATGCCGCGTTGCGTCAGTCGCCGACGCTCCGCGTCGGCTCTCCCCCTGCCTTCGGCGGGGGGAACCCCCATCCTCCGGCCTGCGATCGCACGCACCACAGTGACATCAGCCGCTCCGCGGCGGGCCGCTCACTGATCCGGCCTGATCGACCGGACAGGACCTAGCGGCTCGGCCGCTGGGACTCCACGATCTTGCGGATCGTGGGCTCGGCCCCCGACCGCCGCTGGACCCGTTCGGCGAAGCCCGGGAACTGGCCTGCGATCGCGCTGAGGATCTTCAACTCCAGGGGCGCGACATTGATTTCGGCGACATCGCGCTCGATGGCCCTCACCACGCCGTTCACGACCTGCCGCGGCGAGACCGTACGCACACCGGCGGGAGTCCCCGAGCCGGTCGCCGCGAACATCCCCAGGTCCCGTACGAAACCGGGCTGGACGATCGAGACGCCGACACCCGTGCCGTGCAGATCCTGGCGCAGGGCGAGCGAGAAGCCGCGCAGCGCGAACTTGGTTCCGCTGTACAGCGACGAGGACTTGGTCGCCGCCTTGCCGGAGAGCGAGCCGACGAAGGCTATGTGGCCCCGGCCCGCCTCGACCATGGCGGGGGCGAGCAGCCGCGCCAGAAGCGCGGGAGCGCGGAAGTTGACCGCGATGGCGCGGTCGATCTGCTCCGGCGTGTAGTCCAGCAGCTCACCGCTGGAGGGCAGCGCGGCGTTGGGGATCAGGATGTCCGTACCGGCGGCCTCGTCCGCGAGCCGCCGTACATCGTCGTCGTCCGCGAGGTCGGCGAGGATCGTGCGCGCCCCATAGCGGTCGGCGAGCGGCTCCAGGGCCTCGCGGCGGCGGCCGGTCAGCACCAACTTCGCGCCCTTGGCGGACAGTTCGGCGGCGAGTGCGCCGCCGATGCCGCCGGTGACCCCGGTCAGCAGAACGGTTGCTCCGGTGATGCGCATCTGGTTACCCTCCAGTTCTGTTCGTTCGAACGAACAATAGGGAGGCGGGGCGGTCGTGTCCACAGACGAATTCGGCGGACTGGCAGAACACATAAGGGTGTTGAGGGACGGTCACACCTCATCCGAGGAGCTCGTGCGAGACGCGCTCCAGCGCATCGAGGCCAGCCAGTCCACCATCAACGCCTTCCGCTGGACACGCGGCGAACGGGCCGTCGACGAAGCCAGGGACGCCGACCGGCGGCTCGCGGCAGGGGAGCGGCTGCCGCTGCTCGGTGTGCCCGTCGCCGTCAAGGACGACACCGACGTGGCCGGGCTGCCGACCCTCTTCGGCTGCTCCGGCGAACTCGCCCCGGCCCAGCGGGACGGAGAGGCGGTACGCCGGCTGCGCGCGGCCGGCGCCGTCATCGTCGGCAAGACCAACTCCTGCGAACTCGGACAGTGGCCGTTCACCGAGGGCCCCGCCTTCGGCGCCACCCGCAACCCCTGGTCCACAGACCACACCCCGGGCGGCTCCTCCGGCGGCTCCGCGGCAGCCGTCGCCGCCGGGCTCGTGCCCGCAGCCCTCGGCTCCGACGGCGCGGGCTCGGTCCGCATCCCGGCCGCCTGGTCGCATCTCGTCGGCATCAAGCCGCAGCGCGGGCGCGTCTCCCTCCACCCCTACGCCGACGCCTTCCAGGGCCTCGCCGTCAACGGCCCGCTCGCCCGCACCGTCGCCGACGCCGCGCTGCTGCTCGACGTAGTGCAGGGCCCGCACGCCGAAGACCTGCACCAGCCGGCCGCGATCGACGCCTCGGCCGCGGCCCGCCGCGACCCGGGCCGACTGCGCATAGCCCTCGCCTGGCGGCCCCCGCTCACCCTCACCCGCAGCATGCCGCACCCCGAAGTACGCCGCGGCGTCACCGCACTTGCCGAAGCACTCGCCCGGCTCGGCCACCATGTCGAGGAGGCCCGGCCGCGCTACGGGCTGATCGGCCTCGCCTTCGTGCCGCGGGCCACCGCGGGCATCGCCGAGGTCGCGGCCCTCCACCCCGAGCCCGCACTCCTCGACCCGCGCACCCGCACCGCCATGCGGCACGGCCGGACACTCGGCGGCCGCGTCGTGCGGGCCGCCCGCGCCCGCGAAGTCCGCCAGCACCGGCGGATCGGCGCGATCTTCGACTCGTACGACGTCGTCCTCACGCCCACGACCGCGGCCCCGCCCCCGCGCATCGGCACCTTCGACGGCCTCAGCGCCTGGCGCACCGACGCGACCATGGCCGCCGCGTGCCCGTACGCCTGGCCCTGGAACGTCCTCGGCTGGCCCGGCATCAACGTCCCCGCCGGTCTCACGGCCGACGGACTGCCCTTCGGCGCCCAACTGCTCGGCCCCGCAGGCAGCGAGGAACGGCTGATCTCACTCGCGGCCCAACTGGAGGCCGACCTGCGCTGGTACGAGAAGCGCCCGCCCGCCCCGCTGATCCCCGGGAGCGTGCCGGTGGAACAATGACCGCCATGTCCAGCCCCGCCCGCTCCGCCCCCACCCGGCAGCGCATCATCACCGCCGTCCTGCACATCATCGGCAAGGACGGGGTCGCGGCGGTCACCAACCGGCGGATCGCCAAGGAGGCCGGGGTCTCGCTCGGCTCGGTCACGTACCACTTCGAGACCCAGCACGAGCTGCTGCGCGAGAGCCTGCTGCACTTCGTGCGCGAGGAGACCCGCCGCTTCACCGAACTCGCCGACCAGTGCCAGAGCGACGGCGTCGACATCGACGGCGCGGCCGCTTTGGCGGGCCAGGTGGCTGGCGGCACCGCCTTCGACAGCGAGCACATCGCGCCCTTCGAGCTGTACGTCGAGGCCGGGCGTGACGAACGGCTGCGGGAGGCCGCGGCGGAGGCCTTCGCGGCGTACGACCGGCTGGCGACGCAGATCCTCACCGGCCTCGGCGTCCCGGACGCGGAGCACCTCGCCGCGACGACGGTCGCGCTGGTGATGGGCCTCCAACTGCGCCGCCTGGCGACGGGCGGCCCGTCGCAGGACCTGGTCGACGCGCTGCTGCTGCTGGCGCGGGGGGCGGTGGGGAGGTAGGCGGGGCGGTGCGGTGCCGCCTGCGGCGGGCTTGTTCCCCACCCCGCCCTCCCCCAGACTCCGTCCGGGGGGACCCCCAACCTCCGCGCGCCTCAAACGCCGGCGGGGCTGGATTGTGCGGCAGGGCCGCATATCCAGCCCGTCCGGCGTTTGAGGACATGCGGCCGAAGGTCGCATGCGGGGGTCTGGGAGCTTGCCCCAGTTCGGGAAGGGGCGGGGTGGGGAAAGAACCCCCGGGCCCAGTCAGCCGGTCGCCAGGACCAGGTCCACGACCGGCCGGTACTCGCTCTCTGCCGCCTCGTCCACGCTCTCGTGCGTCGCGATACGGAAGATCAGCGCGCGGACGAGGAGTTGACCCCAGTCCGGCAGATGTGACCAGCGCTCCAGCAGCGCCGCGTCGGCCGCGGACCAGCACAGCGCGTCGACCGCGACGACCGCCGAGGCCCAGGCCGCCGGGCGCCAGTACGGCGGCCAGTCGGTGATCGCGGGCGGCAGGCCGGGCTCGAAGAGGACGTTGCCCAGCAGATCACCGTGGACGATCTGGGCGGGTGCCTCGACCGGGCGGCGGGCGGCCAACAGCGGCTTGAGCAGCGGGAAGTCCGGGGCTTCGTCGGTCTCCTGCCAGGCCAGCCGGTCCGCGCGGGACCACGGGTCGTCCCGTACGCCGAGGAAGCGCGGGCGGGGCAGGTCACTGAGCGCCGCGTGGAACGCCTCGCCCGCCCGGATGACGTCGTCGGCGCGGTGCGGATCGGCGGATCCGCCGGTCAGCCGCCAGGCCTCCCAGCCGTGCGCCGCCCAGCCCCCGTCCGCCGCCGGGACGGGGCGGGCCACCCGGAAGTCGGGGGCCTTCGGCAGATGGTGCAGCACGCCCGCACGCCATACCGTCTCGGGTTCCGAGGCGGCGGGCTTCAGCACCAGCGGTCCTGAACGCCAGGCGGAACCCTGGCCACCGGGGAGCGGGACGGGTGCTTCGGATGCCCCGAAAGCCGTGAGTACGCGAGCGGACGGTGCGGGGGACTGGGTCATGGCCGGGAAGCGTAGGCGGCTGGCTTGCATGGCTGCCGAACTTTCCCTTCGTACTCGATGAATTCGAGGTGCCGAGCGAAGCGACCGCGGCGCGTTCCGCCCCCGTATCGCTGCCAGGTGACACCCCGTCTGTTCAGTAGGGGTGCCGGTCGGGCTTTGTGCTCCATGCCTCGTAGGCCTTCGCGCCCATCTCGGGGTGGATCTGCTCGATCTGGATCCTGCGCTCGTCGAGGGGCTTCATGAAGTCCTCGTACTGGAAGGCGTCATCGAATCCGATCTCACGCGTGGCCTTCAGATCGCAGCTGAAATAGACGTTGTCGATCCGCGACCAGTAGATGGCGCTCATGCACATCGGGCACGGGGCGCCGCTGATGTAGATCGTGCACCCCTTGAGCATCCGGGCTCTCTCCGGTACCGGGTCGGGGGATCCTGCCGGGCGCTGCACGTATTCGAGCGTGCTCTCGTTCTGGTGAACCTCCGATATGGAGGGCGCCTCGGGATTGAGCCGCTGAACCGCTTTGCGGATGGTCTCCACTTCGGCGTGCGCGGTGGGGTCGCCGGTGAGGAGTACGCGATTCTGGCCGCGGGCGACGATCTCGCCGTCACGGGTGATGACCGCGCCGAAAGGGCCACCCCAGCCCTCTTCCACGGACTCGGTGGCCAGCCGTATCGCCTCCGACAGAAACTCCTTGTGCCCCATGTCGAACCTCCGCTTCACCACACACCGAGGTATAATTCCCCCATTTGTCCGATAACTCCCCTACGTAGTAGGCTACTCCGTATGGGTGTTACTGCAAGCCGTGTCCCGGGCGGCGACGGTGCCACCGTCGTGACCTCCCAGAAGGTCCGGGAGGGCCGGGTTGACGCCTATAAGCGCTGGCAGGAGAAGACCAACCACGTGGCCGAGGGCTTTGACGGCTTCGAGGGCGCGGAGCTGTATCCACCGGACTCCGGTGAGGAGAACGAGTGGGTGGTGGTCTTCCGGTTCTCCCGTGTCGACCAGTTGACCGCATGGCTGGACTCCGGCGCGCGCCGCAGGCTCCTGGACGAGGCGCAACTGCTGTTCGACGGCGCCCCGACCCAGGAGGTATTGGCCGGCGGAGCGCCCGCCCCTCAGGAGCCGCGGGCTGTCACGGCGGTCATCTCCCATTCCGTACGGCCGGGGAAAGAGCGCGACTTCAAGCGCTGGCAGGACAAGGTCCTGAAGGCGCAGGAACAGCATCCCGGTTTCATGGGGACCGAGTTGTTCGAGCCGGTGGAGGGAATCCAGGACAACTGGGTGGTCGTTTTCCGTTACGACACTCGTGACAACCTCGACGCATGGCTCGACTCTGCCGAACGCGAAAAGCTGCTGCACGAGGGGCGTCAGTACTTCTCCTCGTACGACGTACGCAAGATCGGGTCGGCGTTCAGCGGCTGGTTCCGCTTCGGGGAGGGCGACGAGGAAGGGATTCCGTCCAACTGGAAACAGGCGATGTCCGTCGTCCTGGCGCTCTATCCGACGGTGATGGTTCTGAATCTGACGGTGGGAAAGGAATTCGACGACTGGGGCATACCCGGGTATCTGGGCCTGTTCATCTCCAATGTGCTGAGTGTCTCCATCCTGACCTGGGTGCTGATGCCGCTGGTCAACAGAGCTCTCGCGTTCTGGCTGCTGCCCAGCCGGGCACGTTCCGCGCGTACGCAGGTGGGGGGAGCGCTGGTCGTGATGCTGTGCTGGGCGGTCTTCATCCTTGTATTCGGCCTGACCACTGACTGACTGAGCGAGGACCGACTTACTGACGACTGGTCAACCAATGGGGTCATCGTGGGCGGACAGACGCGGGCGCGGCGTATCGAGGGAGACATCGTCCGGCGGGGCGACCCCGGATACGAGAGCGCCCGGCAGGGCATCCTGTGGAACGGGCTCAAGCCCCACCGGTTCCCCGAGTTGATCGTCCGGGTCGCCTCGGAACGCGATGTCCCCGAAGCCGTGGCACTCGCCCGCTCCGAGGGTCTGCGCATCGCCGTACGGGCGGGCGGGCACAGCTGGTGCGGCTCGCCACTGCGCGACGGGGGCATGCTCATCGACCTCGCCGCACTCAACCGGATCCACATCGATCCGAACTCGGCCACGGCGACCGTCCAGCCCGCCGTCACCGGCGGCGCACTCGCCTCCGAACTCTCCCGGCACGGCCTGGCCTTCCCCACCGGGCACTGCGGATCCGTCGCTGTCGGCGGGTACCTCCTCAGCGGCGGTCTCGGCTGGAATTCCGGAGCGCTGGGACCGGCTTGCGCGAGCGTGCAGCAGATAGAAGCCGTCACCGCCGCCGGAGAGGTCGTCCGATGCGACGCGGAGGAGAACTCCGACCTGTTCTGGGCGGCGCGCGGAGCCGGCCCCGGCTTCTTCGCGATTGTCACCGGCTTCCGCCTCGCCCTGTACCCGCGTCCGGAGACGATTGTCACGACCACGTACGCCTTTGCGCTGGCGGACGTCGGACCCGTGACCCGCTGGGCCAGCGAGGCCGCCACCGAACTCCCGCCGACCGTCGAACTGTCCTTCCTGATGGGCACCGCCGACCCGGCCATGTCGGCGGCCACACCGAGGCCCAAGGTGGTCGTCGTCGCGGCCACCGCCTTCGCGGACAGCCAGGACGAGGCGATCCGCTCTCTCGGGCCGCTGCGTGCCTGCCCGCTCGACGACCGTGCCATCTTCATCCAGGCCGACGAGCCGGCCTCCCTCGAGGCCCTTGACGAGTCCTCCGGGACCCTGTGGCCGGCGAGCTACCGCTGTGGCGCCGACACCCTGTGGTCGGGCGCGGACTACGAAACCCTGCTTTCGAGGCTCGCCGCAGTGGTCGCTGCGGCCCCCTCGGAGAAGTCCCTCGTACTCGCCCCCGTGTCACCGGTCTCTCGGGACAAGGCGCTCCAGCAGGACATGGCCTTCTCGGTGCTCGGCGACAGCTATGTCGTCCCGTTCGCGATCTGGGACTCCCCGGCGCAGGACGACGCCAACATCCGCTGGCTGCGCGACGCCATGCGAGCCGTCGAACCCCTCGGCACGGGCCATTACATCGCCGAAGCGGACCTCACGGCCGACCCCTCCCGCGCCCGGCGCTCCTTCAGCCCGTCCGACTGGGACCGCCTGGAACGGCTCAAGGCACGCTACGACCCCGAGGACGTCTTCTTCTCCTATCTCGGGCGATAAACCGCGGCGGCGTGGTCACGCCATCACTGTCGGTGCCCCATGGAACCCGAGGGGAATGCAGGGTTACGCCGTGGGGCGCGGACCGGACAGCGCGATGTCAGCGGGCCGTGCTTTGCTGGAGAAATGATCGATGACTTCTTGAACGGTGATCTTTCCGCAGTCGAGGAGGCGGTCCGCAAGGCGGCCGCCACCGAGATCACGCCGCGCTACCGCCAGCTCGCCGCGCACGAGATCGTCGAGAAGAGCGGCCCGCACGACCTTGTGACGACGGCCGACCGCAATGCCGAGGAACACCTCACCGCCTCGCTGACGGCGCTGCTGCCCGGCTCCGTCGTGGTGGGCGAGGAGGCCGTCCACGCGGACCCGTCTGTGTACGAGGCGCTGCAGGGCGACGCGCCCGTCTGGATCGTCGACCCGGTGGACGGCACACGGCAGTTCGTCCGCGGCGAGCCCGGATTCTGCACGCTCGTCGCTCTCGCACAGCACGGCGAGGTGCTCGCGTCCTGGACGTACGCGCCGGTCCTGGAGGAGATGGCGATCGCCCTCCGGGGCGGCGGCGCACTGCTCAACGGCACGCCGATACGGTCGGGTTCGCCCACGCCGGGCGCGGTGCTGGAGATCGCGATGTCCCACCCGGACTACACAACCCCGGACCAGAAGCACGCGCTGCTCGGCCTGAACGCCGAGGGCATCCACGCCCGCCCCTGCGGATCGGCGGGCCTGGAGTACCTGTCGGTGGCCCGGGGCGACCTGGACGCGGTGGCCTTCTCCTGGGAGAACGCATGGGACCACGCGGCGGGCCTGCTCCTGGTGACGGAGGCGGGCGGGGCGCAGATGACGGTGTCGGGGGAGCGGTTCCGTATCGGGGGAGGGAATGCGCTGCCGTTCACGGCGGCGAGGGACGGGGGGACGGCGGAGAGGGTGCGGGACCTGTTGCGCGGGTGAGTGTCCCCACCCCGCCCCTGCCCGCTGCGACGTTTGCGGCTCGGTCCCAGGGCCCTGTTCCGCAGGAGCGGCAGCTTCGCGCCGCCTGGTGCGGGCCTTCCGCGCCGCCAATCCGGCGCCGGCCAATCAAGCCCGTCCGGCGTTTGAGGACCGGGGTCCGGGGCGGAGCCCCGGTTGTGGGATGGGGGTACCTCCCACGGCCGCCAGGCCGTAGGGGGAGGGCGGGGAGGGGACAAGGCCCCGCGCAGCGGCCCCCGACCCCGCACCCTGCGGCGGCCCCCGACCCCGCACCCTTCGGCGGGCCCGCGCAACGAACCCGCCAGGCGCCGCGCCACGCGGCCGCCCGCGCACCGGACCCCAAACCCCGCGCCGCTAGCCCAGCCGCGACCTCGCCTCGGCCACCAGAGCGTACGCCGACTCCACCGCCCCCGCGTCCAGGCCCCGCAGCACCCCCGACACCCTCGACGCGAAGTCCTCCGGCGCCGCGGGCGAAGACGTCGCCGTCCTCAGCGCGCCCTTCTCGTTCAGGCACCACACCCTCGCGTGCGCGTGCAGCGACTGGACCAGGACGCCGAACGCCCTGCTCAGGCACAGCGACACATGCAGCACGTCCCCCGCGCCCACCGACTTCCGCGCCGCCGCGACCGAGAAGTCCGCCTCCCATGCCGCGTCGATCAGGGCGCGGCGCAGTGGCTCCGGATACACCTGGGTCCGGGTGCGTAGTGACGTCAACTCGCCGTCCGCGTCGGCCAGTACGCGGCACAGCGCCACCTCGCCCGCGTACGCGGGCGACCAGAAGCCCAGGGGGTGGCCCGCCTGCATGCCCGTCTCGTACCGGCCCGCCAGGCAGTCCGCCCAGACCGCCTCGACGCGGTCGAGGTCGCGCAGGATCCAGTCCACCTGGCCGCCGTCCACCGTCAGCCACGCGCCGCCGTTGACCCAGGGACCCCAGCCGCCGGGGCCCGCGATGTCCACCTGGGTGCCCGTTACCTCCGTGGCGAGGGCTGCCAGCGCCCCGGTATCGACCGAACCGCGGTAGTAGACGCCCAGGTCCCAGTCGGAGTCCGGGCGGTGCGTGCCCCGGGCGCGGCTGCCGCCGCGGGCCACCGCGCGCACCCCGCGTACCGCCATGAGCTGCTGCGACATCGCTTCGATTCGGGAAATCATCGCCGTGGAGCGTACCGCCGCCCCCGCTGTCGGTGCTCCGCAATATCCTGGGGACCTTGGCCATCGGCTGACAAAGGAGTCCGAAGGTGCCGTCGATGCTCGATGCCGTCGTCGTGGGGGCGGGGCCCAACGGGCTGACCGCAGCTGTCGAATTGGCCCGCCGCGGCTTCTCGGTGGCGGTGTACGAGGCGATGGACACCGTCGGCGGGGGAGCGAGGACCGAGGAGCTCACCCTCCCGGGCTTCCGGCACGACCCCTGCTCCGCCGTCCATCCGCTCGGCATCGGCTCACCGGCCTTCGCCGCCATGCCGCTGGCCCGGCACGGCCTGGAGTGGCTGCACCCCGAACTGCCCCTCGCGCACCCTTTTCCGGACGGCACCGCAGCCGTGCTGAGCAGGTCGGTCGGTGAGAGCGCCATGTCGCTGGGCGCCGGTGACGCCGGGGCGTACCGACGGCTCGTCGCGCCCTTCCTCGGGCGCTGGGACACCCTCGCCGCGGACTTCCTGCGCACCCCCTGGGACGGCCTGCCCCGCGACCCGTACCGTCTCGCCCGCTTCGGGATGGTCGCGTTGCAGCCCGCCACCTGGGTCTCGCGCCGTTTCGAGGGGGAGCGGGCCCGCGGTCTGTTCGCCGGTCTTGCCGCCCATGCCATCGCCCCCACCAGCGGGTTCGCCACCGCCGGGGTCGCCCTGTGCTTCGCGCTCGCCGCGCACGAGGTCGGCTGGCCGGTGCCGCGCGGCGGTTCGCAGGCGATCTCGGACGCTCTCGCCTCGTATCTGCGTGAGCAGGGCGGCGTGATCCATACGGGCACGGAGGTCAAGCGGCTGGACGAGCTGCCCCCTGCCCGTGCGTATGTCTTCGACACCTCGCCGACCGCGCTCGCCAGGATCGCGGGTCTCGGCCAGGCGTATCAGCACTACCGCTACGGCGCCGCCGCTTTCAAGATCGACTACGCGCTCTCGGGGCCCGTGCCCTGGACCGCGAAGGAGGCCCGTGCGGCAGGGACCGTGCACATCGGCCCCACCGCCGGCGAGATCGACGCGGCCCTGACCGCCGCCGTCGCCGGCCGCGACCCCGAGGTCCCCTTCCTGATCACCGCCCAGCCCAGCCTGGTGGACCCCTCCCGCGCTCCGGCGGGCAAGCATGTCCTGTGGGCGTACGGCCATGTGCCGGCCGGCTGGGAGGGCGACGCGACCGAGGTCATCGAGCGGCAGCTGGAGCGTTTCGCGCCCGGTTTCCGCGATCTCGTGCTGGCCCGCGCCGTCGCGGGCCCGCCCCAGCTCGCCCGGCGCAACGCCAACTACGTCGGCGGGGACATCGCCTGCGGAGCCTTCGCCGGACTCCAGACGCTGATCCGTCCCAGGCTCGCCCGCGTCCCGTACGCCACCGCGCACCCCGCCGTCTTCATCTGCTCCTCCGCGACCCCGCCGGGCCCCGGTGTGCACGGCATGTCCGGCCACCACGCCGCGAAGGCGGTCTGGCGCAGTCTGCGCAGGGTGCACTCTGCGTAGCTGAAGCCGCATGGTCCACGTGCGTAGGCTGAAGTCATGGTCGAGATCACGCTCGTGCGCGGGGACATCACCCGGCAGCGTGTCGACGCCATCGTCAACGCCGCCAATTCCTCACTGCTCGGCGGCGGTGGTGTCGACGGAGCCATCCACCGTCGCGGCGGACCCGAGATCCTCGCGGAATGCCGTGCCCTGCGCGCCTCGCAGTACGGCAAGGGCCTGCGCACCGGGCAGGCCGTCGCCACCACCGCCGGCCGCCTGGACGCCGACCATGTGATCCACACGGTCGGCCCCGTGTGGTCCCGGCAGGAGGACAGGTCCGGCCTGCTGGCCTCCTGTTACCGTGAATCGCTGCGCGTGGCACGGGAGCTGGGCGCGAGCACCGTCGCCTTCCCCGCCATCTCGACCGGCATCTACGGCTGGCCGATGGACGACGGCGCGCGGATCGCAGTCCGTACGGTCCGCGAGGCGGCCGCCGCGCCGGTCACCGAGGTACGTTTCGTGCTCTTCGACGAGCACGCGTACAAGGAATTCGAGACCGCCCTGGCAGCGCAAGGCTGATGTCGTTTTCTCGCTAGCACCGGCCCTGGCGCTGCCGGATGCTTGAGCCATGCACACCGACACCGAGCGCTGCGTACGCGCCGTCCAGGCGAAGGACGCCCGATTCGACGGCTGGTTCTTCACGGCCGTGCTGACTACGCGGATCTACTGCCGCCCCAGCTGCCCGGTGGTGCCGCCGAAGGTCGAGAACATGACCTTCTATCCGAGCGCGGCCGCCTGTCAGCAGGCCGGATTCCGGGCCTGCAAGCGCTGCCGCCCCGACACCAGCCCCGGCTCCCCGGAGTGGAACGCCCGCGCGGACACCGTCGCACGCGCCATGCGTCTCATCCGCGACGGAGTCGTCGACCGCGAAGGGGTACCGGGCCTCGCCGCCCGCCTCGGCTACTCCACCCGGCAGATCGAGCGCCAGCTCCTCGCCGAGCTGGGCGCGGGACCGCTCGCCCTGGCCCGCGCGCAGCGCGCCCAGACCGCGCGCCTCCTTATCGAAACCACCGCGCTCCCGATGGCCGAGGTCGCCTTCGCGGCCGGTTTCGCCTCCATCCGCACCTTCAACGACACCGTCCGCGAGGTCTTCGCACTCGCCCCCGGCGAACTGCGCACCCGAGCCATCCGCAGCCGTACCGCACCCCCGCAGACCCCCGGAGTGATCTCCCTGCGGCTGCCGTACCGCGCGCCGCTCAATCCGAGCAACCTCTTCGGCCACCTCGCCGCGACCGGGGTACCCGGCGTCGAGGAGTGGCTGGACGGGGCCTACCGCCGCACCCTCAACCTCCCCTACGGGCACGGCATCGTCGCCCTCGCCCCGCGGCCCGACCACATCGCCTGCCGGCTCGCCCTCACCGACCCGCGCGACCTCACCATCGCGATCAGCCGCTGCCGCTGGATGCTCGACCTCGACGCCGATCCGGTCGCCGTCGACGACCAACTGCGTACGGACGAACTGCTCGCGCCGCTGGTCGACAAGGCGCCGGGGCGACGGGTGCCGCGCACCGTCGACGCGGCGGAGTTCGCCGTACGGGCGGTGCTGGGCCAGCAGGTCTCGACGGCCGCGGCCCGCACCCACGCGAGCCGCCTGGTCAGGGCCCACGGCGAGGCGATCGAGGACGCCGAGGGCGGCCTCACGCATCTTTTCCCGTCCTCCGAGGCGCTGGCGACGCTGGACCCTCAGACCCTGGCGCTGCCCGGCACCCGCCGCACCACCTTCATGAGCCTCGTCGGGGCGCTGGCCGACGGCTCACTGCAGCTCGGCATCGACAGCGACTGGGACAAGGCCCGCGCGCAGCTGACCGCGATCCCCGGCTTCGGCCTCTGGACGGTCGAAGTGATCGCGATGCGCGCCCTGGGCGACCCGGACGCGTTCCTGCCCGGCGACCTCGGCATGCGGCGCGCCGCCGCCGAACTGGGTCTGCCCTCGACCCCCGCAGCGCTCACCAACCGCGCCGCGGCCTGGCGCCCCTGGCGGGCGTACGCCGTCCAGTACCTCTGGGCCACCGACGATCACCCCATCAACCGCCTGCCCTCATAAGGAAGTTCAGCCATGACCAAGCAGCACACGGTCGTCGACAGTCCCTACGGCCCGCTGACCCTCGTCGCGACCGACGGAGTGCTGAGCGGCCTCTACATGCCCCAGCAGCGCCACCGGCCCGACGAGGAGACCTTCGGCGAGGTGGATCCCGCCCCCTTCGGCGAGGCGATCCGCCAGCTGGAGGCCTACTTCGCCCGCGAGCTCACGGAATTCGATCTGCCGATGCGGCTGCACGGCACGGACTTCCAGCAGCGCGTCTGGGAACAGCTGCGGCAGATCCCGTACGGCGAGACACGGACCTACGGCGAACTGGCCGAGGCGCTCGGCAACGCCGGTGCCTCCCGCGCGGTGGGTCTGGCCAACGGCAAGAACCCGATCGGGATCATCGTCCCCTGCCACCGGGTCATCGGCTCGACGGGCAGCCTCGTCGGCTACGGCGGCGGACTCGACCGCAAGCAACGGCTGCTGGCGTTCGAGTCCGGCACACCCGACGACGCGCTGTTCTAGGGCCGGGCCCCGGCGATCTCACAGCCGCTCGGCTTCCCAACGGGGCGATAGGTTTCTGTTCGGGATCGCGGCGTGAGGTGAGGCAATGCGGCATGCGGCAGTAGGCGTCGACATCGGTGGTACCAAGGTGCTCATGCTCGCAGAGGGGCAGGATCTTGAAGCGCCGCTCACTCGGCGCCTGGCCACGGGTCCCTCGGTCGTTCCCGCAGACATCGAAGCCTCTGTCCGGGCCTTCCTCGCCGACAACGCCCTGAAGCCGACGGCACTGGGGATCGCCGTGCCCGGCCTCGTCGAGAACGGTCAGGTCAAGATCTCCGACGTGTTGCCCCAGCTGACGGGCTGGGAGGGACTGCACAATGCCGGAACCCCACAGCTGCTCGTCAATGACATCCGAGGCGCTCTCGCGCAGGAGTCGGCCGGCCTCTCCCAGGCCTCGTCCGCTGCGGTGATCGTCTGTGGGACCGCAGTGGGATCGGCCTACCTGTGCGAGGGACGGGTCGTCCGCGGCTCGCGAGGATGGGCCGGCGAGATCGGCAGCCTGCCGCTGCCGACGCCACAGGGTGTCAAGCGGCTCGACGACCTCGCCGGCGGGGGAGCGATCGTACGCGCGGTCGGCGAGCCTCCGGAGCAGATCCATGCCGCGCTCGCCACTGGTGACCCTCGGACACGGTGCATCGTCAATGCTGCGGGCGAGGCGCTCGGACTCGCCATCGCCTCGCTGATCAACATCCTCAACCCGGACGTGGTGCGGATCGCTGGTGGCACCCTCGGATATGCGGGCTACTGGGACACCGCTGTAGCGACGGCACGCACCCACGCCCTGCCGGAGTTGTGGGACGTCTGCAGCGTCGACCGAATCCAGGCCACGGAACTGGTCGTTGCCCGAGGCGCCATGCGTCTCGCCGCCGCAGCGATCGACGGCCAGGCATGGGTCCAGCAATACGTCTGACCCGAATATTTGGGATTCCGGATCCGTTCGCCACCTGGCCGTCTCCGGCGCGTGGGCATAACTGCGCAACGACTCTCAGCTCTCGGTGCCCAGCCGGCGCAGGAGTTCGGGCAGGGCGGTGCCGATGGGCTCCCGGACGACTTGGTCGGCTCGGTCGTCGTAAGGGGTCGGCTCGGCGTTGACGATGATCAGTTGGGCGCCGTGGTCGGCGGCGACGCCGGCAAGCCCGGCGGCGGGCTGGACCTGGAGGCTGGTTCCGACGGCGATGAAGATCTGGCATGCCTTGGTGATCGCGAGAGCCTCGCCCAAGACCGCGGGGTCGAGCCGCTCGCCGAACATCACCGTCGCCGACTTGAGGATGCCGCCGCACTCCAGGCACGGCGGATCCTCCTCACCGGCGTCGACTCGCGCGAGCGCTTCCTCCATCGGTGCCTTGGCGTTGCACTTGGTGCACACCACGGTCCGTGCGGTGCCGTGCAGTTCGAGCACCTTGCGGGCGGGCAGGCCGGCGAGCTGGTGCAGCCCGTCCACGTTCTGCGTGATCACCCGCACCGGCACCCCGGACCGCTCCAGTTCCGCCACGGCCCGGTGCGCCGTGTTGGGCTCGGCCTGCAGCGTCCGGTTCTTCCGCCGCATCTGCCAGGACCGCCGCCGGATCTCCGGATCGCCCATGTAGTACTCGTACGTCACGAGCTTCTCGGCCTCCGGATTCCGCCGCCACAGCCCGTTGGGCCCGCGATAATCAGGGATACCGGAATCAGTGGATATACCTGCGCCACTGAGGATGGCGACGAGGGACCTGTTCATGGAGGCGCCCGCCGTGGTGGACACCTACTTGGTCCGCGCGGATTTCAGAAAGGCTGAGGTCCTCAAGCTGACAACACACGTCTCACCAAACGGGCTGCTGGCACGGGCGTGGTGAAGTCGACGTCGAGGCAGGTGCTGGACGTGGCACCTCAAGCACCTGTCGCATCCCCTTAGAGCCAGGCCCAACTGGGCGTCAGTAGTCACTCTCGGTGCCCAGCCGGCGCAGGAGTTCGGGCAGGGCGGTGCCGATGGGCTCCCGGACGACTTGGTCGGCTCGGTCGTCGTAAGGGGTCGGCTCGGCGTTGACGATGATCAGTTGGGCGCCGTGGTCGGCGGCGACGCCGGCAAGCCCGGCGGCGGGCTGGACCTGGAGGCTGGTTCCGACGGCGATGAAGATCTGGCATGCCTTGGTGATCGCGAGAGCCTCGCCCAAGACCGCGGGGTCGAGCCGCTCGCCGAACATCACCGTCGCCGACTTGAGGATGCCGCCGCACTCCAGGCACGGCGGATCCTCCTCACCGGCGTCGACTCGCGCGAGCGCTTCCTCCATCGGTGCCTTGGCGTTGCACTTGGTGCACACCACGGTCCGTGCGGTGCCGTGCAGTTCGAGCACCTTGCGGGCGGGCAGGCCGGCGAGCTGGTGCAGCCCGTCCACGTTCTGCGTGATCACCCGCACCGGCACCCCGGACCGCTCCAGTTCCGCCACGGCCCGGTGCGCCGTGTTGGGCTCGGCCTGCAGCGTCCGGTTCTTCCGCCGCATCTGCCAGGACCGCCGCCGGATCTCCGGATCGCCCATGTAGTACTCGTACGTCACGAGCTTCTCGGCCTCCGGATTCCGCCGCCACAGCCCGTTGGGCCCGCGATAATCAGGGATACCGGAATCAGTGGATATACCTGCGCCACTGAGGATGGCGACGAGGGACCTGTTCATGGGTCAAGAGTAGGACGCCTGTTGCATCAGCTGGCCGTAGCGACCGCACACACGATTCTCTGAGGCGGATACCGAGGTAATCGAGTGTCATTCTTCGCTCTTCCAGGAAGTCATCCATGCCTCATTTTGGGCAGAGATAATCCTTTCACATTGCGCCACAAATCGATCATCTTCATGATGAGAGGCTGCCCCACCCACCAACTGCCGACCAGCAAGCAAGCGTTGAAGCTCGTCAGCTGTACGTGAATATTCGAGGTATTGGTAGCTGTAGCGAGCCGCTGTTCCGTATGCGATCACCGCGGTCCCCATTGTTGCTGCAGTCGCTACCCATACTGCTGCGTGTTCTATTCCCAAAGCGCCAGATACTCCAGCAAGAACTGTTGCAGCGATGGCAAAAAATGAGGCGACATAGTGGACGGCATTTTCTCGCCTCTTCATATTCAAGGTCTGCGGGCGATAGTAATCTCTTATCTGCCCTTGGATTCGTCGCTCGCAGTAGGTGTCGACGTCGCCGACTGGGGGAAGTTGTCGTTCTTTTGGTAGAATTCCGATCGCGTGGCCCATCAAGTCTGCAGCTTCCTGCTCGAATCGGGAGCATCTGTCCCACAAGTTTTCCGCCGCCGAATTTTCCCGGTAGGGACTGACATGCGCTAGATAAGTAAGAACTTCTGCCTTTATGGCTTCAGAAACGGAACGTATTCGAGTCCAATCTCGGATCAGAGAAGGCCTTGAGCCGCGGCCAGCCAAAGGCGTCAAACCGGCGGCCACTGCAGCAGCGAATGCTGCATAGCGTCCTGAATCGTTGCGCCAGATTTCCATCTGTGCACTCGCGGTCCCTGTTATGGCGGCGACTACGGCCAGTGCTAGCAGAAATCGGCGAGCTCTCTGAATTTTCACCTTCAGTTTGGTAGCTGCCTGCGACCATACATTCTGGCGATCCCACCAATAAGTTGGCGCATCTTGCATGGCCTGGCGTCTACTAACTTCGTTCGCCACGTGCATGGTCCACCACCGATTATTTGGACTGCCTCTCTGCACCGAGCAGCACATTGACCCGCTGCCTTAGATCGTCTTTGAAATCAACTTCGAGTAGCTCATGGCTTCTTTTCACACGCGGCACCTGGAGAGTGCGCAGCGCAGAAAAGTCGAACGGCGCTGGTGGCGATCTCAATTCGCGGATCGGTATCCAGCCAGAGGGCTCGCCACTTTTCCTTTCCTCGCCAGCGCTAGTCCGAGCGTGTAGCATCCCCGCTTCGAAGACGACGTTTGGGTTATCGAAATACTTTACATCCGCGGCGCCTGGGCTGGACCTGTCAGACTCATACGGCTCCGAAAAGTAACAAACACCGAACTTTGATTCACTTATTTCACGACTGATCTGAGAGGCGATCGATCCGGATTCCTTCATTTGGGACCAGTCGGTGAACTCGGCTCTGTCTTTGAACTCATCGAGAATATCCAAAATTGCGCCCACCACCTGCCTGTCTGCCCTCTGCGAAAAGGCCACGAAGAAGTGTGGTTTTGCTACCCTGGGGAATTCTGAAGCCTTCAGCAAGTCCTCAAGGTCTTGGATTGCGTAAAGTGTGTTCCTATCCTGTGCAGTGTTGGATTCGTAGAGCTCATATAGGATGGCCAATGCATTTCCCAGTCGCGAGATTTCCGTTTTGGCGATATCTGTCGCTTCCATGTACATTCCGGATTCGACGAGCAGAACTCCGTCGGAGTGCTTGAAGCGCAGTGGTACGACTATCACGGTATGTGCATTCTCGGTACACGGCGTGTATTGAGCGATCTCGCCATTGGAGGATGTGAACTGATTAGCCAGGGTGCTGGGATTGAGCAGATCCTCACTATTTCGGCTGGCAATCCAGATCGGATGGCCATCTGAGAAGGCCTGTGTTGCCGCGTTGGTGGGCGACCCGCTTGAAGTCAGGAGATCCCAATGATGGTTCAGGTCGTCCAAGCTCCAAAAGGTATCTAGAGTAATTTGCTCTTTTCCGTTGAGAAACCTCGATTCGCGCAGGAGTTCGCAGTATTGCGCGTCGAGTTGATCCCGGAGATATCTGTAAACGACCGAGCGCACGCGATCGAAAGTTTTGTCGTCTACTATGTCGACGGACTGGGCGAAGTGGAGCAGATGGCCAGCGAAGGTGCTCGTTTTGACGGGCATAGGATTCCCCACGTTCCGTGTCGGCTATGCGTTTGCTCAAAGCTGCAACCATCGAAGCTGAGCGGAAGAGCGCCACGGCACCGCTATTCCCAGCATGCGACGATACGAGAAGACTGGCGACTTGAGGACCAGTCTCGTAAAGCCGGGCGCCAGGGATCCCTCCTCGGTCGGGCAGCGGGGGGCCGCCAAGGCTCACACCGTGACGCTCGCGCTCGGCCCTTGGCGGGGCCCTGGAAGGTCACTAGATAACACCTCCGGGGTCTCGTTGCAGCCTCCTGGTTAGAAGGTTGCTGATTCACCTTTGTGCTACCCGTGGCTGTCCATGGTCCCCAACCGCAAACGTGCAGGGCAGATTGACCGACGCTGCCCCGCGTCCCGTCCGCAACTGGCGGGACAGAAGCTACGGTGCAAGGATGGACGTATAGAGGTATGGAAAGGGTCGGTGATGGTTGAAACCTTGTTGCTTGACTGTCTGATCTAGCACGCAGAGTGACGTTTCACCTCACCTGACTTTTGGTTTGGCGTTTCGTTGAACCTTCGTCTTCCAAGGGCCGTAAAGGGGGACGACCATGAACGATGCAAGTGACTCGCGTTCAACCCAGTCCGATAACGGCTCGCGCCCATCGGCCACCGAGGAGATTCCGCTTCCGCATGGACCTTTGGTATTCATCAGTCATGACTCGCGGGACGCTAATGTCGCTGAAGCGTTCAGTAGGCTTCTGAATAGTGTCACCGCAGGACTGCTGAAGTCATTTAGGTCGTCTGATCGGAGGGGTTCTCAGGGCTTCGAATACGGGGTCGAGTGGTTTCCTGAGCTGATGCGGCAAATTGGAGATGCTAGTGACGTTGTCTGCCTTCTTACGGAACGGAGTTTGGATCGTCCCTGGATTCTATATGAGGCTGGGGTTGCAAAAGGGAAGATTAGTGCAACTGTGCATGGACTTGCGCTAGGTGTTCCGCTCAAGAAAGCGAGCACGGGCCCCTTTGCTCAGTTTCAGAACTGTGGCGACGATGTCGAATCGATCACAAAACTGATTATTCAGCTCGTCAAGCGCCTGCCAAACGCTGATCCCGATCGCGAGATGGTCGAAGTTCAGGTGAAAAGCTTCAAGGAGCGCGTTGACGAGCTTCTGGAAGCCTTCAAAGGGGAGGCGGAAGACGACGCATTCCCGGACGGTGAGGGAGCAAGGGACGCACAGCTCTTCGAGGAAATAAAAGCAATGTTCCAAGAATTGCCACTTCGGGTAGAGTCGAGTATCGTTAATAGCGGCCTGCAGCCCCTGCGTGGTGAAATATTGAATCCGAGGGCGCTCGGAGATATTGCCGAAATGACGAGAGCCGGAAAGGGAGGAGAGGGTATTAGCCTTCTCATCCTTGCGAGTCCATTTCGTGAAATCATGCCTTGGCTCTATGAAATCGCAACTGAGGTGTATCGAGCTGAATGCCGACGAGATCGCGAAGCGGTTCGTCGAGGTTGGGGCGATTTCGTTCGGGCGATAGAAGTGGCTGGCCAGGTTCCGTTGCGCGGTGGGCGCGACTTCCGTCATCTTGCACGCGACATTATGCGCCTGGCTTCGCGCTTCGTGGATTTGGAAGAATTGCACGTTGTGTCGGATATTCATTCGGCAGATTGATCCAGCTTGGATCCCTATTATTTCTTCGGGTGGCACCGCTCGACGGCCACCAGTCGGATCCTCTCGCGCAACTCCCGCCGCTCGCCTCTCAGGCCACCACCCCAAAGCGGCTAGTTCACTACATGGGAAACGCCGTGACGGGAGGCGGAGCCCTCCAGGGCTGTCGCTGTGCGGCGGAGTGGGCCCACTATCAGGGAGAGACGTACGCGCGTGACCGAGGGCAGACGACTACGTCGGTGCGGGGCCGGCTCTCTCGTCGTCACCCCTAAACCTCGGTACGGTCGTGGTCGTGTCTGACGTGCGTCGGGTTGGTCACCCGTTGGCGTGCGTCAGTTGATCGCGCAAGACTAGGGGAGCTGGTACGGGCATGGCGGTTGACGCTGCCCGATCGGAAGAGGGGTTCACATCGGCGGGGGCGACGCGGGTGATGGTTGCCGCGTGCCAGGCTACGGGGCTCCACGACAGAGGCGCGGAGTTGATCCGCCTCGGAGAGAACCCGTTGTTCCGGCTGGCCTCGGCGCCGGTGATCGTGCGTGTGGCGCGCGGGGAAGAGTGGTTGCCGAAGGCACGCACGGAAGTCGCCGTCTCGCGCTGGCTGAACGGCGAGGGGTTCCCTGCCGCGCAAGCTGTGGAGGACCTGGAGCAGCCGCTGTTGGTCGACGGCCACCCTGTGACGTTCTGGCATCTGATCGTTGAGGGGGATCCTGTCCGGTCGATCAGGCCGGATCAGTGAGCGGGTCTGGCGATGGGGGCACCTCCCGTGCCCGAAGGGCTACGGGGGAGAAGTGCCGTGCCAGGGCACGCGAGCCCGGCAAGATCGACCGGACAGGACCTACGCGGGCGGCAGCCCGTTCTCCAGCTCCACCGTTCCGCTGCCCTTCTCCAGGGCGTCCAGAGCGGCCAGCACCCGGTGACCCAGCGAGCCCAGGAAGTGCGCCGGGATCTCGTCACGCGACACCAGCCGCCAGGAGATCAGCTCTTCCTCCTGCAGCCGGATCGCCGCGAACTGCGCCTCGGTCAGCACTCCGCCGTCGTACACATACGCCGCGATCGGCGGCCGCGCGGTGCCCTGCACCCAGTCCACCGCCAGCAGCGCGCCCGGCTCCACGTCGAGTCCGATCTCCTCGAGCGTCTCCCTGCGGGCGGCCAGCCGCGGGGTTTCGCCCAGATCCGACTCGATGGTCCCGCCGGGCAGCGCCCAGCCCTCGCGGTAGTTGGGCTCGACGATCAGCACACGTCCCTCACCGTCACGGATGAGAACGGCGGCACCGGCGAGGATGCGGGGCAGGGATGCGATGTACGTGGCGTAGTCAGAGGTAGTCACTTGGGGAAGCGTAACGGGGGTGCGGGCGTCAGCCCTTGGTGCCCGGCGGGCGGTTTCCGGCGGGTGGGCCGTCGAGCCGGAGACGGGCCTGGTCGGCATCGTGCTGGGCGGCGCGCGTGTCCGGGTGGTCGGCCCCCAGGACTCGCGTACGGGTCCCTGCCACGACCTCGTACATCTCCAGCGCCCCCGCCCACTGACCCATGCGGGCGAGGAAGTGGCCCGCCTCATGGCGGGTGACCAGAGTGTCGGGGTGGTCGCCGCCGAGCACCCCGATCCGGGCGGTGAGGACTTGGGAGGCCAGGTGGTACGCCTCCTGATGCCGGCCGAGGGCGCTGAAGGTGAAGGCCACGTTGTGCTGACAGCGCAGTGCGTCGGGGTGCCGGGCGCCCTGCATCTGCAGCCGTCGCGTCAGTACTTCGTTGTAGAGGGGCAGGGCTTCCCTGTGGCGGCCCAGCAGGCCGAGGGTGAAGGCGGTCTGCTGGCGCGCGTCCAGCGTGTCGGGGTGGTACGGGCCGAAGGCCGCGCTCCTGCCCTCCTCGACGGTCTGGAACTCGACCAGCGCCTCCCGGTACTGGCCCAGCGCGAGCAGTGCGAACCCCCGCTCCCACCGTGACATGAGCGTGGCCGGATGCTCCCGGCCCAGCAGCGCCAGCCGGGCGGATGCGACGCCGCTGAGCACGGCGTGCGCCTCGGCCCATTCGCTGCGCCGTAGATGCCCGACGCCGCGGCTGTGCTCGGCGTCGAGTTCGGCGGCCTGTTCCTCGGCGGACCGCGGGGTGGGGCGGAAGGGGACGGGCTGGAACACGCCGTCATGGAAGAGGCCGTGCCCGCGGGGGCCGGTGAGTTCGATACGGCAGGTCAGATGCGCCGTGCCGGTCCCGGACCGGCGACGGACGCGATCGTCCCCGAGGAGGATGTGGACGCCCTGGTAGCGAGCGGTTCTGATCGTCTCGTCGACAATGCCCAGCTCCGGGCCGGAGCGAATGCGTTCGTAATCGTCCAGGACCACCACGAGCCAGGGGCGCTGCAATCGCCTTCGCTGGTCCAACTGCGTGTGCAGGAGGTCACGCAGTTCACCGATTGCCTCCGGCCGCGCGGTGAGATCCTGGGCCCACTTCACCTCTGGCAGCGCGGCGAGCGCGGAGAGGTGCTCCGAGTCGCCGTGCCAGGCGCAGACGAAGGTGACGGCACCCCCGGGGTTCGCCTCGGCCAGGCCCCGGACGACCGCGGCGAGCATCCGGTGCCGGTCCCGGACGTCGGTGCCGGTCAGCAGTCCGTGCGGGCCGTCGCCGCCGTACACCCGCTCATTGAGGTCCAGCAGGACCGGTCGGCCGCCCTCGCCCACGCCGAACTGTGCGGCCAGCAAGGGAACGTCGGGCTGATCATGGGCTCTGGCGTTGAAGGCCCGCAGCAACTCGTCCGCGGTGGGCCGGTCGGCTGGATCGGTCGCGACGCAGCGGCGCAGCAGTGCCTGGTGGCCGCGGCCCGTCGCGGGGGGAAGGCGCGGATCCGCGGCCGGATCGTAGCGCCAGTCGCCGGCAGCCGCGGCCAGCAGCATCCGTCCCACCGCGTACATGTCGGACGCCTTGCTCGGCGGATCGTCGTCGCTGAGGAGTTCCGGTGCCCGGAACTCCTCCTGCTGGCGCAGGACCCACCGGTAGGGGCTGTGGACACCGTCCAGGGAGGCGGCCATCCACCCGGTGATCTCGACCTCCTGTCCCGCCAGGAGGACGCAGTTGGGGATCAGCGTGCTGTGGATGACGCCCTTGCGGTGCGCCCGTGCGAGACCGTTCGCCAGCTGCCTCCCGACGGACACGAACTCCATGCCGTGGAGGGCACCCCGTTCGTTGACGAACGTGCGCAGATTGGGCGCCGGACCGGAGGCGCGCTGGTCCTGGGCGTATGAGGTGGCGATCCACGCGGGCACGGCGGTGGCGTCATGGCCGAGCAGCCGTGGCGCGTACACGCCGCCCATCCGGGACAGGGCCTCCGCCTCCGTTGAGATCAGCGCGGCGCTCCACGACCGCTCCATTTCCGGGATACGGATCACGGCGATCCCCGCATGCTGCTCGGAGGTCCCCAGATACAGCCCCATATGAGGCCAGCCGTACCGATGCCGGGCGATCAGCCGGAAGGGACCCGCAGTCCGCGGGTTCCCCGGGGCAGGCGACTGCCAGTCGGAACCGGGAGCGTCGACGAACGACGGCGGCGGAACCGCGGGGCCCCGCGGAACCCCGAGCCGTCGCAGCAGCCGCTCGTCCATCCACCCGAAGGGGCGCCCGCCCGCGGGCAGCCGGTCCGTCCCCGAGGGATGCGGCAGCCAGGCAGGGAAGTCCGCCTGGCGGTCGGCGAGTTCGGCGAGTCGTGCACTGACCGCGCGGGTGGCCCGTACGAGTTCGCCGGCCGGGAGCGTGTCGAGCAGGATGCGCCGGGTGTCCTCGGCGAAGTCGAAGCCCCGGTGCTGCGGCAGCAGATCGTCCCCGCCCGCAGGGCGCATGAGGCCGCCCAGGAACACCTCCGCCAGATGCCCGGTGTCGATCTCGGGGCCCAGCGCGTCCTGCACCAGTCGCATGGCGGGGACCGAGAGCGGGGAGACCGCCGCGAGATGGGCGGCGAGACGGTACGCCTGAGGGGAGGCCGCCGTGCGGAAACGCAGCAGGCCGTCCCCGCCGGGCGTGCGCGTCGCGGCGTACGGGCGGGCAGGGGTCCGGTTCGCGAGCAGCGGCAGGACCGCCGAGGTGCCGGGCGATGCGACCAACCGGGCCCAGGCGCCCAGGGATTCGGGGGTCGCCGCGAGCACCGGCACCGCAACCCTGTCGTACGGGGCGACTTCGGGCGGCAGCACCGGGTCCACGACCCGCCAGGTGTGGTTGGGCGCGCCACGCCTGGGCGTGGTCACCTCCCATTCCTCGGTACGGATGCCGGAGCCCTCCCACAGCCGCTCGGGCAGCGCGTGCAGCACGGCCGTCGGGCCGACCCGCGCGGCGCGCTCCAGCGCTGTGTGCATCCGGCCGTCCCGCCACGCCGCGCCGACGCCGTCGCTGATGGCGAGCAGCAGGGTGTGGCCGGCGGGGTCCGTGACGGCGGACGCGGGCAGCGGGGCGCTGTCCTGCTCGTAGGGGCGCCTGCCCAGCAGGGGAGCCTTAGGGCTCCGGCTGTCCAGCCCGTACACGCGTACGTCACGGAAGGCGCCACTGCGCTCCATCAGCAGCCGTGTCTCGCCGGCGAGCCGCTGCCACAACAGCATCGACACCCCGTCGTCCACGAGGAGCACCAGATCCAGCCAGCGGGCGCGGCCCGGGCGCAGGACCGCGTCGGGCAACCGGGTCTCGGCCATCGCGGTCACGGTGGCGGGCTCGTCCAGCTCGGCGGTCCTGCGGTCGGGGCGCAGCTGTTTGAGCGGGCGCAGCGCACGGCCGAGGGGCAGTTCGGCGGAGCCGAGCGCCTTGTCCTGCGGGGCACGTACGGGGACGGCGGGCCGGTCGTGCCGCGGGCGCTGCCGTGGGGCGGGTGCGCCGTGAACGTCGGAGCCGCGTCCCATGCCGGGCCGCGCGTCCGGCGAGAGTCGCGCGTCCGGCGCTGTGGGCACGGGCCTCTGCGAGGCCTCCGGCCAGGGAGGGCGGGGGTCGGCGGCCGGGTCCGCGCAAGGAGGTGCCTCCTGCCCCTCCGGCGGTGGCTCGGCGTCGGCGCCCGCCCCGGCCAGTACCGTCGACGCTCCCGCCGGCAGCCGCCCGGCCAGCCACAGCGCATCCAGCAGCTCTTCGTGGGACAGCTCCGCCCCGCAGTCCGCCAGGATCCGCCGCAGCTTGCTCCACACCGGCGCTACACCGTCCCGCCGAGCCGGTGCAGTACGGCGTCGAGCAGGCCGTCGGCGTCCAGGTCGACGCCGCCCTTGCGCAGGAAGACGGCGTTCAGCAGCTGGTCGGTGGCGAGTTCACCGCGGGCCCGCCGTGCCAGGAAGGCGCGCAGCAGCTCGTCGACGCCGGGTAGATCCGCCGATCCCAGGTGGGCGCGGACGATGGCGAGCAGCCTGTCCGGGTCCGGTTCCGGCAGAGCGAGCCGTACGCACCGGCGCAGAAACGCGGGCGGGAAGTCGCGTTCGCCGTTGCTGGTGATGACGACGACCGGGAATTCCGAGCAGCGCACCCGGCCACTGACCACCTCCGTCCAGGACTCGGGGTCGGCCGTCATCACCTGGACCGAGGCCTGGTCCTCGGGCAGCCGGGCCAGCTCGGGGATCTCGAACTCACCCTCCTCGAAGACGTTCAGCAGATCGTTGGGGAGATCGACGTCCCCCTTGTCGAGTTCGTCGACGAGCAGAACCCGTGGGCGTGGGCCGGGAACCAGCGCCGTACCGAGCGCTCCCAGCCGCACGTACGAGCCGACGTCCAGCTCTCCGGAGACCTCGCCGGCCTCGTTGCGGAGGTTCGACTCACGCAGCCGGCCGATCGCGTCGTAGTGGTAGAGGGCGTCCTGCAGGGCGGCCCGGCTGTTGACCGGCCAGTTCAGCACCCGGCCGAGCCGCAGTTCGTGCGCGATCGCGTACGCCAGGGACGACTTGCCCGTGCCTGGCCGGCCCGTCACCAGCAGGGGGCGGCGCAGATGCAGCGCGGCGTTGACGATATCGGCTTCGGCCTGCCCGATCAGATACGGGAGCGGGCGCGGCGTGCTCGCCGAGACCGAGGAGTTGTTGTCGAAGCGGCGCCACGGCGGAGCCTCGGGGAAGTCGACCGTACGCGCCTGCCCGTCGCCGCGGAACAGCCTCCAGTCGCCGTTGCCCTGGTGGTCCTGTGCGGGGTTCATCGGATGTCCGCTCCTTCCGCGGGGTCAAGCAGTTCGAGCCCACCGGGCAGTGGCAGCTCCGTGTTCTCCCACACGAGTGAGGGCCGGGCGGGCGACGGGACGCTCGCGCCGTACTGCTCGGCTCTGAAGTGCTGGATGCGCTCGGGGAGTTGGTGCAGCGGTCCGGAGGGTGCGATGCCGTCGAGCCGGTCGGCGTGCTCGTGGCTCTGGGCCGCCCGGTCCCACAGCACCACGGGGACGCCGAGGGCCAGACAGAGCTGGAGCAGCGCCTCCCGCGGGGCGGGCGGGCCGTGCAGCACGACCTGCGCGGTGTCCCGGTGGCTGGTCTCCAGCAGTGCGTACACCTTCTCCGGCGACGCACAGTTCTCGTCGACGACGAGCGGCCCGGTGTGCGCGCTCTCCCAGCGGCGACGCAGCTCGGCCTCGCGGCGCGGGGCGCGGGCGCTCACCTCGGGGCAGCGCAGCGCGATACGGAACTTCACCCCGAGCGGGATCCGCGGCAGGAACTCCACCGAACTGGCCGCCTCCCACTCGTCGAAGGGCAGTTGCAGCCCGTCACGGTCGACGACGATGTCGACATGGGTGACGCCCTGACCGCCGTCGTCCCGGGCGGTCTCGGCCGCCTCACGGATCAGCCGGGCGATCTCGGCCCCGCTGCGCGGCTCGTCCGCGGTCACGAGCGAGGCCGTGGCACCGTCCTGGCGCACTTCCCACAGCGCGCAGGCGTACCGGTCGGGCGGACCGGAGATCTCGGCGACCAGACGGACGACGGGGGAGGGGCGGTACGCGGCCCAGGCCGTGGCATCCGCACGGCGCAGCTGCAAGGCGGCCGGATGGCAGCCGAGCCGTGCCGCGACCCGCTCCGACCAGGCGTGAAGGGCCGCGCGCACCGGCGGCGCGGTGGCCGCGGCCGCATACTCGACGAGCGTGAGCAGGGCGGGCACCGGCGAGATGCCGTCCGCGGGCCGCCCGCCGTCGCGGTACGCCTCCAGCTCCGTCACCGCCGCATCCAGGTCGCGCGGATCCAGCCTGGCGCCGCTCAGCGACCGGGGAGGGGCGATGTACCGCAGTGCCTCGCGTGCCGCCCGCGGCAGCAGCGCGGCGTCCGCGACGACAGCCGGTCGCAACTCCCGTAATAACGACCGGTGTTCGTCGAGGGAGAGCAGCCGCGCCGTACCGGTCAGCCTGCCCAGCGCGAGCAGCCGGTCGAGCCCGGCGCGCGCGTGGCCGTCCTGGAGGGTGGGGGCGAGCGACTCGCTGAGCGAGGCGAGTGCGCGTTCCTCGGAGGCGAGCAACTGCGCCAACTCCTCCACGGCCGGGGCGGATTCCCCGGGCGGGGGCTCGTATCCGAACAGGGCGGCCAGGGTGCGGGCGTGCTGCGCCCGGCGCGCCGGATCGCCGAGCAGTGACCACAGCTCGGCGGCGAAGCCGGCGGCCGTGGAGCCGTCTGCGCACGCCGCCGTGCCGTACCGTCCACGCACCGCGCACTCGGCGACGGTGTCGGCCGCCCCCGCCCGCTCCAGCTCGTCCCGGATCGCCTGCCACGGCACGGCCCAGCTGCGCCGCACCGTCGCCTGCGGGCTCATCGGCCCCTCGCCGGGCATCACATGGGCCACGACCAGACCCACCACCGTCGCGTCCTCGGTCGCCCACAGCGGCCCGCCGCTGAAACCGGGCCCGATCGCGGCGCCGGACAGCTGCCCGTCCAGATAGCCGAACCGGCCTTCCTGGAGCTTCACTTCGGTGTCGGCGAACGCGATGGCCTCTCCGCCGCCGTGCCACGCCCGCAGCCTCTGCCCCTCGGCCATGTCGCGCCAGACGACAGGGCTGAGCCACTGCGGCGCGGGCTCTTCGAGTTCCAGTACGGCGAGATCGCCCTGCCAGACCATCGCGGACGCGCCCCACTGCGGCGGCACCCACACCACGAGCCTGGCCGTGCGGTGCTGGGCCGCGCCGGGCCCGTGGAAGGCCAGGTGCAGCGCGTCGTCGGCGGGCGGGGCCGTGGTGTACAGCTCGCGGCCCAGCGCGTCGTTGACGACATGGGCGCAGGTCACCACACGGCGGGCGGAGAGCAGTGCGGCGCCGCCCGCCGCCGTCTTCGCGCCGCCGTGCAGCACGGAGACGCGGGGCGCGGCGGCGGCCGCCGGCCTTCTGAACCAGCCCATCAGTTCCGCGGTGTCCCACTCTGCCAGGTAGCCGAAATGCTCATAGTGGCCTTGCCGTTAGCCCCGACGATGCCCAGCTTCAGATCCTGGCCGATCTCGACGCCGAACGCGACGGTGATCTCCTGCGGCGGGTTCTCGGACGCCGACACCGCGCCGTGGACCTCGTCGAGCAGCGGACCGAGCGGGCGCAGCGCCGTACGCAGCGCGTCAGCGGCCAGCGCCGCCGCCCGGCCGGGGCCGCTCGCCACCGGCCTGGCCGCACCGAAGCCCTCCGGCAGATCGGCAGTGCCGGTGCCCTGAGACGGTACGGCGAGCGGCTCTCCGGCCCCCGACAGCTCCAGGCGCACCTGCGAACCGTCCGACAGCGCAAGCTCCATGTACTCAGGCATCTGGCCATTGTGCCGATCAAGCACCCCCGGCGGCAGCCGTTTCGCGTCAACTCGCGGAGAACGCCGCCAACCGCACCGTACGCTCCGCCAGTTCGCTGATCCGTACGCCGTCGAATCCGAACACCGCTGTACGCAGCCGGTCTTCCAGAGGCTCCGTCCACTGCGCGGGGATGGCGGCCGCTCCGCTCAGCACACCCGCCACCGAGCCCGCCGTCGCCCCGTTGGAGTCGGTGTCAAGGCCGCCGCGGACCGTGAGGGCGATGGTGGCGGTGAAGTCGCCCGCGCCGTACAGCAGTCCGGCCGTGATGACGGCGGCGTTCGGAACGGTGTGGATCCAGCCCAGGCCGCCCGTCTCGTCGGCCAGTTCGCCGAGCGTGTCGGACCAGGACGTCCCGGAGGCGTGCAGGGCCACGGTGTGGCGCACCGCGCGCGCGAGCCGGCAGCCCGCGGGGATACGTTCCAGAGCCGCCTCGACCGCATCGCGCGGGATGTTCGCGGTGAACGCGGCGGCGATCAGGGCCGCCGCCCACATCGCCCCGTACACGCCATTGCCCGTGTGCGAGAGGACCGCGTCGCGGCGGGCGAGCGCGGCGGCTCGGTGCGGGTCGCCGGGACAGGTCCAGCCGAAGATGTCGGCGCGGATGAGCGCGCCGATCCACTCCTGGTAGGGATTGTCGCGCGTGGCGCTGACCGGAGGCTTGAGACCGTTCGCGAGATTGCGGTACGTGGCCCGCTCGGCGGTGAACGTCTGCAGAAACGGCAGATGCAGCAGCCATGCCTCGCCCACCTGCTCAGTGGTGAATCCGAAACCGTGGCTCTCCAGCAGATGCAGCCCGAGGACCGTGTAGTCCACGTCGTCATCCCGGCAACTGCCGTGGATCCGGCCCCGTACGCACTCACGCCACTCGGGACGCAGCTCGAATTCGCCGGGCAGCGCGTCCGCCGGCGGCCCGGGCAGGTAGTCGGTGAGCGGGAGCGCGTCGGTGCGGCGCAGATACCGGTCGATGCGGTCGCGGGTCCAGTAGTCGCCACGCTCGACGGGCTTGCCGAGCATGTTGCCGGCGACCCGGCCCAGCCAGCCGCCGAGAATCCGGTCGGCGAGGTCGACCTGCTGTTGGCCCATACGTCCGGTTTACCGAATCGGCGCCGGGTCCGCGCGGCAGTGCCCCGGTATGGTCCGAAATATCAAGCCATGATGAGGTGGCAGACCGTCTGAACGTCCGGATAGGGTCGGGGCGGCGCGACTGCCTGTTCGAAAGCAAGGGATAGCAAGGTGACGAACGGAGCAGTTACTCAGTCCGCGCGTGTGCTCGTCGCGGCTGACAAGTTCAAGGGCTCGCTCACGGCCGTACAGGTCGCGGAACGGGTCACCGCAGGTCTCCAGCGGGTCGTACCCGGTCTGGCGGTCGAGACCCTGCCCGTCGCGGACGGCGGCGACGGCACGGTCGCCGCGGCGGTGGCGGCCGGGTTCGAACGACGCGAGGTCCCGGTGACCGGGCCGCTCGGCGAACCACTCACCGCGGCGTACGCCCTGCGGGAGGGCACCGCGGTCGTGGAGATGGCGGAGGCCTCCGGGCTCCAGCACCTCCCCGACGGGGTCTTCGCGCCGCTCACCTCGACGACGTACGGCTCCGGCGAGCTGCTGCGCGCCGCGCTCGACGCGGGAGCCCGGACGATCGTCTTCGGCGTCGGCGGCAGCGCGACCACGGACGGCGGCGCGGGCATGCTCGCCGCACTCGGCGCGCGCTTCCTGGACGCGGACGGCGAGCCGGTCGGCCCCGGCGGCGGCGGCCTCCGCGACCTCGCGTCCGCGGACCTGTCCGGCCTCGACCCCCGGCTCAAGGACGTCGAGCTGGTCCTCGCCAGCGACGTCGACAACCCGCTGACGGGGCCGAAGGGCGCGCCCGCGGTGTACGGCCCGCAGAAGGGCGCGACCCCGGAGGACGTCGCCACACTGGACGCGGCGCTGACCCACTACGCGTCCATCCTCGGCCCCGAGCAGGCCCAGCTCCCCGGCGCGGGGGCGGCGGGCGGCATCGGTTACGGCGCGCTGGTCGCCCTCGGGGCGAGCTTCCGGCCCGGCATTGAGGTCATGCTCGACGTGCTCGGCTTCGCGGCCGCGCTGTCCCGGGCGACTTTGGTGATCACCGGCGAGGGCTCCCTCGACGAACAGACCCTTCACGGCAAGGCCCCCGCGGGCGTCGCCGCGGCGGCCCGCGCCCGGAACATCGAGGTCGTCGCGGTCTGCGGCCGCCTGACGCTGCCGCCCGAGGCGCTGGGCCGGGCGGGGATCCGCAGGGCGTATCCCCTGACGGCGCTGGAACCGGACCCACGGAAGTGCATGGCGGAGGCGGGGCCGCTGCTGGAGCGGGTGGCGGAGGGTATTGCGCGGGATTTCCTGCGGTAGGGGGTTGTCCCCCATGGGTGGTTTCGCGGGCGAACCCCGGCGGCCCGGGGACCCGCTTGGGCGTCGGGCTTCGTGGCGCGGGGGTTTGTTCCCCCACCACGCCCCTTCCCGAAACTGGGGCGAGGCCCCCAGACCCCCGGGGAGGGGGGAGGAACGTGGGGGCTGGCGCCCCCACACCCCCGGGGCGCCGGCTTCCCGGCGCGCCGCGCCCGTCACCCGCACTGCGCCGGCTGCGCGGCGCAGGCCTCCGGGTCCCCGAGGGGGAGGGGGACGTGGGGGCTGGCGCCCCACACCCCCCGAGCGCCAGCTTCGCGGCGCAAGCCGGGCATCCGCTTCCCGCGGCGCGAGCAAAGCACCCGCGTCTCCGCGGTGCGGGGACCGAGAAGCGTCATCCCGCAAGGGGGCCGCGGAGCGGGTGGAGTCGGGACGTAGAGCGTGATTTGTGGCGCGGGGACGCCCGCGCCCCTAGGTACGGCTGAGACGCGCCGTAAATCATGCAGTCCCGGCTCCACCCCGGAGCGGACCCCAGGCGCCCACCCCGCGGCGCCGGGCAACCCCGTGACCCGCACCCCGGACGCCCCGCGGCACCGGGCAACCCCGCGACCCGCACCCCAAACGCCCCGCGGCACCGGGCAACCCCGCGACCCGCACCCCAAACGCCCCGCGGCACCGGGCAACCCCGCGACCCGCACCCCAAACGCCCCGCGGCACCGGGCAACCCCACACCCCGCACCCCGGACGGCCGCGCCCACCCTCACCCCAGCCGAAACGCGTCCAGCGCCAGCGTCATTTCGATCAGGTCTCGCGGGCGGCCCAGGGATCTCGACGTCAGTTGTTCCAGGCGGCGCAGGCGGTTGAACACCGTGTTCCGGTGGCAGTACAGCCGCGTCGCCGCCCGGCCCGCCGAGCCCCCGCACTCCAGCCACGCGTCCAGCGTCTCCAGCAGCAACGCCCTGTCCGCCGGGTCCAGGTCCAGCAGGGGGCCGAAGACATCCGCGATCAGGCGGGCCGCCAGTTCCGGCTGGCTCACCACCAGGGCCGTGGGGAGGTGTTCGTCCAGGCGCACGATCCCGCGCGCGTCCGGGCCGCACGTGCGCAGGGCCGTCTCCGCCAGGCGTCGCGCCAGGCCCAGGTCGGCCAGGCCCGGCACCACCGGGCTGATCCCGCCGGGGCCCTGGCAGCGCCGGTGCAGAACAGCGGACAGCTCCGCCAGCCCCACCCCCGCCTCCAGCGCGACCACCGCGATCTCGTAGTCCGTACGCATCCGCCAGAAGAACCGCAGCCCCTCTGCCATCGCGACCCGGCGGAACGGCTCGCGCCCCGCCGCGCGCTCCACCCGGACCACGACCACCGCGTACCGCCCCTGTTCCGGCAGGTCCAGGCCCGCCGCCGCGCTCGATGCCAGGCCGGGCGTGGAGCGGCCCTCCAGGAGCGCGTCCAGCAGCGCCTGGACCCGCTCGTCGCTGCGCCGCTGCATCTCCTGCTCGGTGTCGCGGTACGCGTCCGCGACCGTGGAGGCCTGCCGGTCCACGCCCGCCCACACGTCGGATGCCAGATGCACCAGCACAGGCAGTGCGTCCGGGTTCTTGTCGGTGACGATCTCCAGGAGCTCGTCCCAGACGAGATAGCCCGCGTGCCGGTACGCGTACAGGACGAGGTCGAGCGGGAGCCCCTGCTCGGCGCGCTGCCGGCCGAGCTGTTCCGCGTACAGCAGGTCCCGCCGCGGCGCCGAACGCGATGCGGCCAGCGCCTCGATGCCGTACCGCATCGCCTCGTTGATCTGCTGCCAGTGCTCGTCCCGCGGCACGGCGAGATCGAACTGCGGTGAATGGGCCTGAAGTTCGTCGATGAGCAGGTCCGTCAGTCCGGGCACGCGCTCCAGCAGCACCTTGGAGGCGCTCACCAGGACGGACCACTCATGCTCGGTGCGTGCTCTGTGGCCACCCATGACCGGAGGATGCCAGCCCTTGTGCCGGTGCACAATGCGCGCGCCGCACCGCTGGTCATGCGCAGCGATTCGAGCATACCGCCTGGACGGTACGCCCGGCCGGTGCTGGTGTGTGCCCCCACAGGGCAATTTCGAACAAGCCCGGAAAGGGGGTCCACATGGCTGCCACGTCGCTCGAAGTGCGTGCGCTGTCCGTCGGCTACGGGCCGGTACGGGCACTGCGGGACGTCTCAATCGATGTGCCCGAGGGCGCGATCGTCGCCGTCCTCGGCGGCAACGGTGCCGGCAAATCGACCCTGCTGCGCTCCGTCTCCCGCACCCTCGGCTTTCAGCGTGGCCGCGTCACGTCCGGCAGCATCAGCTACGACGGCCGTCCGCTGGAAGGGCTGAGCGCGGCCGCGGTCGTCGCCGCGGGCGTCGTCCAGGTCCCGGAGGGACGGCAAGTCTTCGCGCGGATGACCGTCGCCGACAATCTGCGGGCGGGCGCACTGGGCGCGACCGGCGGGCGCCGCTCCGGCGCCGAGGCTCTCGCCCGGGTGCATGAGCTCTTCCCCGTCCTCGCCGACCGCGCGCACCAGCGTGCCGGACTGCTGTCGGGCGGCGAACAGCAAATGCTGGCGATGGGACGGGCGTTGATGGCCCGGCCACGGCTTCTGCTGCTCGACGAGCCGTCGCTCGGCCTCGCCCCGCTCATGGCGGCGCGCATCGCTGAGACCGTGCAGGAGATCAACGCCGCCGGTACATCGGTCCTGCTGGTCGAGCAGAACGCGGCGATCGCGCTGCGGCTGGCCTCGACGGCGTACGTACTCGACGTCGGCGAGGTCGCCCTCTCGGGCCCGGCGGACGAGCTCGCCTCCTCGGACGAGGTACGCCGCCGCTACCTGGGCGTCGTCGACGAGACGGCTGCGGCCGACGCCGTCAGCGCGGAAGCGGCGGCGCCGACGCTGAGCAGGTGGTCGGCATGAGCGCACCCCGTACCGACCTGGAAGGCGCGGCGACACCCCCCGCCCCCGCCGTCCCCGCCCTGACCGTCACCGATCTCACCGTCCGCTTCGCCGGGCTCACGGCCCTCGACTCCGCCTCCTTCACCGTCGCACCCGGCAGTGTCCACGCCCTCATCGGCCCCAACGGCGCCGGCAAGTCCACCACGTTCAACGTCCTGTCGGGCGTCTACCGGGCCACCTCCGGCAGTGTCCGCTTCGGCGGGAGGGAGCTCACCGGGCTCCCTCCCGACCGCATCGCAGCCCTCGGCATCGCCCGTACCTTCCAGAACCTCGCGCTCCCGCCGCACGCCACCGTCGCCGACAGCCTGCTGCTCGGCAGGCACCGGCTCACCCGCGCAGGGTTCCTCGCCGCCGGGCTGCGGCTGCCGTCCGCCGCCCGCGAGGCCCGTCAACATCTGGACCGGGTACGGGAGATCGCGGAGTTCACCGGACTCGGCGGCGATCTGGACCGGCTCGCGGGAGCACTCCCGTACGGCAAGCAGAAGCTCGTCGAACTCGGCCGCGCCCTGTGCATGGAACCCCGGCTGCTGCTCCTCGACGAGCCCGTCGCCGGGATGACCGCGGACGAGCGGCGGCAGACGGCCTCCGTCATCGCGGGCGTACGAGACAGCCTCGGCATATCCATCGTGCTCGTCGAACACGACATGGGGGTGGTGATGCGGCTCGCGGACGCCGTGACCGTACTCGACTTCGGGCGCCGGATCGCCGACGGCAGCCCCGCCCAGGTACAGAGCGACCCGGCCGTCGTACAGGCCTATCTCGGAACGGAGGCGCAGGCATGACGACCTTCGTCGAACTACTCCTCGGCGGAGCTCTCCATCGGCTCCGTCTACGCGCTGATCGCGCTCGGCTTCGTCGTCATCTTCAAGGCCACCGAAGTCGTCAACTTCGCCCACGCGTCCCTGCTGCTCGCGGGCGGCTATGTCACCGCCGTACTCCACGACGACATCGGCTTCTGGGCCGCGCTCGCCGTCGGCATCGCGCTGAGCGGCCGCTGCTGGTCCGGCGCGGCCGGGAAGCCAAGTACCTCGTCGTGCGCCGCCGCCGGGGCTCCCGTACGGCAGCGTCCTGGCCATCGTCACCATCGGCGTCGACATTCTCCTGACCACCGAACTCACCCGCCGTATCGGCACGGACGTCCTCGCGCTCGGTGACCCGTGGGGGGATCGCGTCGTCACCATCGGGGACATCACCATCGCGCAGACCCGCATCGCCGCCTTCGTTGCGGCGGCCCTGCTCATCACCGTGTTCCTGCTCGCGTTCCGGTACACCTCGTGGGGCGTGTCGATGCGCGCGGCGGCCGAGAATCCGGAGACCGCGGCGCTGATGGGGGTACGCCTGGGCCGGGTCTCGCTCGCCGCCTGGGCGGTCGCGGGCGCGCTCGCCGCGGTCGCCGCCCTCTTCCTCACCGTCTTCCCGACGCCGGGGCTCGAACGCGCCACCTCGCTCGCCGCACTCAAGGCCTTCCCGGCGGCGATCCTCGGCGGGCTCGACTCCACGCACCGGCGCGCTCGCGGGAGGTCTGATCGTCGGCGTCACCGAGTCGTTCGCCACCGGCTACCAGGACGAACTGTCCTTCCTGGGCCGGGGGATCGGCGATCTCGCGCCGTATCGACGGTGATCGCGCGCTTTCGTCGTGCTGTACTCCAGGCCCGCCGGTCTCTTCGGTACTGAAGGAGCGCTGCCGATGGCTATCGCGACGCTGAAGACGCCCGAGGCGAGACGTGACGAGCGAGGCCTTTCGAGCGTGCGAGCCAGCCGCAGGGCGTACGTGAAGAATCCGGGCACACCGCACCTCGGATCGCGGCGCAACGTCCTGCTCCTCGCGCTGCCCTTCCATCTCGACCGCTCTTCTGGCTGCAAGCCGACTCTTCCAGCGAAATGGCCGCCTCGCGATCCGGCGCAGATCGGCATCAACACCTCCTCTGCCGGTGCCACCGGACGGCTGCAATCCATGAGGTGGCGGCCGCGCCTGTGCTCACTCGCAGGCGGGCGCGTGCGGCCAGCTGCCGTCCTGGCGGGCGAGAGCGGAGTCGAGAACGGCCACCGCCTCACTGGCCTCGGCCTACCGACCTGGCTCGCCGCAGTACTCGCGGTGCTCGTCGCGGGCGCGGCAGGCGGCCTGTTCAGCCCCATCGCGGGGCGGCTGCGCGGCGCGTATCTCGGCATCGCCACGCTCGCGCTGATCTTCATCGGCCAGCACGTCCTCTTCAACGCCCGTGACCTGACAGGAGGGTTCAACGGCCGGGCCGTGCCACCCCTCTCGCTCTTCGGCATCGACTTCGACGACAGCGAGACGGTCATCGCAGCCGTCCCCTTCCAGTCCGCCGAGAAGCTCTGGTACGTGGCACTGCTCGCCCTCATCGGCTGCGGCCTCTTCGCCCGCGGAGTGCTACGGGGCCGCCCCGGCCGCGCCATGAACGCCATCCGGGACCATCGCATCGCCGCGGGCGTCATGGGCGTACCGGTCGCCCGCTACCGGGCCGCCGTCTTCGTCCTGTCCTCGATGTACGCGGGACTCGCCGGCGTACTGATCGCCCTGGTCTTCCAACGCACCGTCCCCGAGTACTTCGGCGTGATCCTGTCCCTCGAATTCCTCGCCATGATCGTGATCGGGGGCCTCGGCACGGTCGCCGGCGCCGTCGTCGGCGCGGTCTTCGTCTCCCTGCTGCCCCAGATCCTCACCCACTACAGCGACACCCTCCCGCTGGTCTCCGCCCCCGGCACCGGCGGCGTCGCACCCGGGGAGGCATCGCGCTACCTGTACGGCGCCGCGGTCGTCGCGGTCGTCCTTTTCCTGCCCGGCGGACTCACCCGTCTCATCACCTCACGCAAGACCCCACGGGAGTAGACATGAAGCCACGTCTGTACCTGGCGGCGCTGGCCGCCGCCCTGACCCTGACCAGCTCCGCCCTCGCCGGATGCAGCTCGAAGGCCACCGAAGGCGGCGGTGACGAGAAGGACGCCGGAGGTGTGAAGACCGGCGAAGGCGTCACGGCCAAGACCATCAACCTGGGCGTGCTCACCGACATGACCGGCGTCTACGCCTCGCTCGGCAAGAGCGTCACCCAGGCGCAGCAGCTGTGGGCGAAGCAGACCAACGCTGCCGGCGGCATCTGCGGCCGCAGCATCGAACTGACCATCCGCGACCACGGCTACGACCCGCAGAAGGCCGTCGCCGGGTACACCGAACTCGAACCGAAGGTGCTCGGCTTCTCGCAGTTCATCGGCTCGCCCTTCGTCGCCGCGGTCAAGGGCCGCATCGACGGCCAGGACAAGGCACTCGTGGTGCCCCAGGCCTGGTCGGCATCGCTGCTGGGCAGCCCGTACATCCGGGTCGTGGGAGCGACGTACGACATCGAGACGATCAACGCCGTCGACTATCTCCTCAGCCAGAAGCGCATAGCCAAGGGCGACAAGATCGGCCACGTCTACTTCGAGGGCGACTTCGGAGAGAACGCGCTGAAGGGCTCCAAGTACGCGGCGCAGCAGGCCGGTCTGACCGTCGTCGAGCAGAAGATCAAGCCGACCGACAACGACATGTCCGCGCAGGTCGCGGCGCTCAAGAAGGCGGGCGTCAAGGCGGTCCTGATCAGCGCCGGGCCGCGCCAGGCGGCCTCGCTGGTCGGCGTCGCCGCGGCGGGCGGGTTCAACGTCCCGATGGTCGGCAACAACTCGGCCTTCGCTCCGCAGCTGTTGGGCACCCCGGCTGCGCCCGCGTTGACGAAGGACTACTACGTCGCCGCCTCCACCCTCCCCATCGGCGACCCGGGCGCGGGTCCGGCGAAGCTGGCGAAGGAGTACAAGGCCGCGTACCCCAAGGACGGCCTCGACAACGGGGTGGTCGCCGGATACACGGCAGCGAGCGTCTACGGCGAGGTGCTGAAGAAGGCCTGCGCGGCCAAGGACCTGACGCGGGAGGGTATCGACAAGGCACTGCTCACCATCTCCTCGTACGACAACGGCTTCGGCATCACGAACAACTTCTCCGACCCCGCGGCACCGTCGACGCGGCAGAGCCTGATCATGAAGCCGGACCTCAAGGTGCCGGGCGGTCTGAAGGTGGTGCGGCCCGCGACCGCCGCGAAGGCGGCGGAGTCGTACAAGGCGGGTGGCTGAGGGGAGTGTCCTCAGTCGCCGGACAGGCTGAACATGAGGCTCCCGGCGATTGAGGCTCGGGGTGGACGCCTAGGGTCGTGGCGTGTGGATACGTGACGCCCGTCCCGATGAGGCCGACGCCCTGACCGCTCTGGTCCTGCGCTCCAAAGCGCACTGGGGCTACGACGAGGCATTCCTGGCGGCGTGCCGCGACGAACTCGCCATCCGGGCGGGGGAGTTGGTGGCACGCCGCATCGTCGTCGCCGAGAACGACACTGCAGTGCTCGGCGTCGCGTCTCTGGAGGGCGAGGCACCCGACGGTGAGCTGGGCCTGCTGTTCGTCGAACCCTGGGCGATCGGCGGCGGAGTCGGCAGGACCCTCTACGCGTATGTCCTCGACGCCGCACGGCAGTTGGGCTTCAAGCGGCTGGCCATCGACGCCGACCGGAACGCCGAGCCCTTCTACCGGGCGATGGGCGCACGCCCCGTCCCGGAAGCCGGGCGGGAGCTGCCGCGCCTGGAGGTGACGCTGACCCCGCGCGCCGACTGGGCGCAGGCCTGGACGGACGGGCGGCGGGCGGTGCATCTGGGCAATGTCGCGGAGTTCCAGGGCCAGTTGGGGGAAGTGACGGACGAGGCGCGGCGGGCGGCCGACCACTACGCCTGCTTGGCCGCCTTCGCGAGCCCGCACCCGGCGGCGCTCGTTCTGCCCGGGTCCGTACCCGGCGGGTGGATCACCATGGTGGCCCGGCAGCTGTGCTGGGGCCAGGTAGAGGTGTACGCCGACCTCACCGGCCCCGATGTACTGGCTCGCCCCGCCCTGGTACGGAATCTGCGCGCGCTCGGTCTGCCCTTCGTGCCCTGGGGCCACACCGAGGCGTCCGGCGAGCTCTCCGGACGCCGACTCCCGCCGGACGCCCTGCGCTACGAGTCCAAACGGGCCTCCCACACCCTCTTCCGGCAGCTCGCCCCCGAGCATCCCGCCATCGTGGTGCCCGAGCGGTGGACGCCCGCCACCCGCCGTGAGGCGGCCCGGCTGATCGCCGCAAGGGCCCGCGCCGGTGCGGCCACCGTCGTCAAGACCGAGCACGGCGCCGGAGGTTCGGGTACCCGCGTGGTGACGGACCGCGTCCGGGCGGGCTCTCTGCCGAGGGGCCCGCTGCTGCTCGAGGAGTATGTGGCGGGTGACGGGACGACGGGCGATCCGACGTACGACGGGCTGATCGACGCCCAGGGTCAGGTGCACGATGTGGGCGTCGCGGCGATGGACGTCGAGGGCACGGTCTACCGCGGGGCGACCGTGGGCCCCGGAGCCGTACCGGACGACCTTGCCGCGCATGCCCTGCGGTTCGGCCACGCCGTGGGCCGGGAGCTCGCCGCGAGCGGATACCGCGGCTGGTTCGACGTCGACTTCGTGACCGGCCCCGGGGGGCGGCTCGCCCCGACCGAGACCAATCTGCGCCTCACGGGCCCCTCGGCCGCGTTCATGGTGAAACTGCGCCTCGATGAGCTCCGCGGTGGCGACCATCTCGTACGGTCACTGGACCGCGTACCGCTCGGCGCACGCCTTCCCGCGCCCGAACTGATCGCATTTCTACGGGATTTGACGGAGCGGTGCGCCGGGATCGACGCGGTTCTCGTCCCGTCGATCCCCACGGCGGGCTATGAGCCCGATCCGTACGTTGGTGTGCTCATCGCGGCGTGTACGTCAGAGCGGCTGGATGCGGCCGAGGCTTTGGTGCGCGCCGCGAGTCGCGACCTGGGCCGGATCTTCCCTGATCACTTCTGGTCCTCCGGATCGGACTTCAGCGCTCCCCACACGGCCCAGGTCGCCACCACACCCGCCGCGATCATCAGCGGCACATTGAAGGTGTAGACGAGCGCCGCCTGCCGTGGCCAGTCCTGCTTGGCCGCCAGCCGGTACAGATTGTCCTGCGGCCACCAGGAGGCGAGCAGATAGACGATGGCCAGATGGGCCGCGGTCGTCAGTCCCTTCGGTCTGCCCAGGCTCGGCATCAGCCTCCGCCCGCCGATCAGGAATCCCACTCCGGCCGCGAAGGCCAGGCTCTCGGCGACGTACAGGCCGCGGAAGAACCATGCCCAGGGGTCGGGCACCAGGGACAGATCGGTGGAGCCGGGCCAGATGGTGTCGGTGAAGAAGAACGACATGATCGCGACCGGGAACGCCATGGCCCAGCCGGCGACAACCCGGTCCTCGGCCGTGAGCGGAACGCCGCCACCCTTGCTGCCGGCCGACCTGCTCGTGGCGGACCGGATCGGCGGGCGCACCAGCGCCTTGCGGTCCACCTTCCCCGCGCTGTTGCGCGGCAGCGACGTGATCGGCACCACCGTGCGCGGGATGTCCGCGGCCGGTACAACGCCGGTCAGATGGCTCCGTAAGGCCTCTGCCCCCGGCGACGCACTCCTCGGGGCCGGCAGGACATAAGCGATCAGCCGCCCGCCGTCCTCCCCGACGACCGCCTCGCCGACCCGCGGATGCCCGGCCAGCGCAGCCTCGACCCGGTAGGTGTCGACGGTTCGTCCAGCGACCTTGACCCGGTGTGCCATCCGGCCTCGGAACTCCAGCGGTCCCTCGCCCTCCTGCCGCCCGAGATCCCCGGTGGGCACGGCGTCACCGCCGCCGGGCGGCGTCAGCCAGATCTGCCCCTTGCGGACCTGTGCCTTGCAGCCCGGGAACGGTCGTCCGAGATAGGCGTGGCGCTCGGGATAGTTCACCGGACCGCCGAGCTGACCGGTCTCGAACCAGGTGCCGCATCCCGCGACCTCCGTCGGACCGTACACATTGATCAGTCGCGCGCCGGGGGCGAGCCGCCGCTCCAGCCGCACCTGCTCGTCGAGCCGCAGTTGTTCACCGCCCACCGCGACCAGCCGCAGCCCCGAGACGTTGCGGGCGTCGTCGAGCAGCCGCGCCACCGTCAGCGGATCGGTGTCGGCGACGGTGAAGGCCTCGCGCCGGGACAGCACCAGCGTCGCGCCGGAGCCGAGGACCCGTATCCAACCGGCGGCGAACTCGGTGGTGTCCGGCGCCGCGGTGACGAGCACCCGGCCCTCGGCGTCGAGCTGGTAGACCTCGGCCCAGGCGTCGTACGCGGCCCTCAGCCGCTCGTGCGAGATGCCCACCGGGCGGCGCACACCTGTGGTCCCGGCCGTGAGCAGCACGCCGGCTCGCCAGCCCGTGGCGGGGGGCTCGTCGAACGGTTCGCCTGAGTGAGCCCCGATGGCCGCGGCGTCGCCGTCCAGAGTGATGACGGGCCGGTCGTTGCCGTCGTCGATCCGGGCCAGGTGTCGCTGATGAGTGATGACGGCCCGCGCATCGGCGACGACCGGGTGTGCCTTCTGGTCGGGCCCGACGACGGCATAGGCACCGCCCGCCTTGAGCACGGCCAAAACGGCGACAAGCACATCCGGGGTGCGCAAGGTGCGGATGGCGACCAGATGTCCGGTCGGCAGACGGACGGTCTCGGCAAGATGCCGGGCCAGCCGGTTGGCCCTGGCGTCCAGCTGCTGATAGGTCAGCCGGGTGCGGTCGGTGATCACGGCGGTACGGTCCGGCTCGGTCCGTACCCTGTCTTCGAACAGCTGGTGAAGCGTTCCCCCTGACATGGCCGTCGATCATTCCAGAAGGGACGGCACATGACGAGGGCCCGGATGCAGATCGCATCCGGGCCCACCGTGCGTTTGCGCTAGGGCAGCTGCGCCGCCCTTGCCTCGCGGTTCTCGCGCCGGTTGTCACGGAACGTGTTCACACGTCGCGCCGTCGCGAAGAGCGGAATCGTCGCCGCCATCACGATCTGCAGCGCGCAGCCGGTCTGGAGCAGCACCTGGCCGCCCGGGGCGTCGAAGGCCCACGCCGCCAGCATCCCCATCGCGGCAACGATCCAGCCGAGCATCGCCACCGCGAGGACACCCCGCGGCTTGGGGTACTCGACCCGGCTCACCATCAGCCATGCGGTGCCGATGATCGCCAGCAGCGTCGGGATGAACGGCAGCTCCAGCAGCACGATCGAGACGACCGTGAGCGCTCCGAAGGGGCTCGGCATGCCCTGGAACATGCCGTCCTTCATGGTCACGCACGAGAATCTGGCAAGCCTCAGCACCACCGCCAGCAGTACGACGATCGCGGCCACCGCCGAGACCTTCTGCTGGGCGTCGTCCGCGACCATTCCGTACACGAGCACGAAATAGGCCGGGGCGAGACCGAAGCTGATCAGGTCGGAGAGGTTGTCCAGCTCCGCGCCCATCGGCGAGCTGCGCAGCTTGCGCGCCACGAGCCCGTCGCAGAGGTCGAAGATCGCGGCCAGCAGCATGAGGATCACGGCGGTCGCCGCGCTGTTGCGCGCCATGCCGCTCTCGTTGCTGCCGGTGAGGTGCGGGATCAGGATCCCGGTGGTGGTGAAGTACACCGCCATGAAGCCGCACGTGGCGTTACCGAGCGTGAGGGTGTCGGCTATCGACAGCCGCAGTGAGAGCGGCATCTCCTCCGCGTCGTCCTCGGCCTCTGCCTCGGCGACCCAGCCCGCCTGTGTGTCGGGATCAATCACGGTCAATTCGAGTCACCCCCGCGGTCGTGGTCTGACCGACCTCGACGGCGACGTCGACACCTTCCGGCAGGTAGATGTCAACGCGCGATCCGAAGCGGATCAGACCAATGCGCTCGCCCTGCTCGACCTTCGTCCCCTGGGGGATGTACGGCACGATGCGCCGGGCGACAGCCCCCGCGATCTGCACCATCTCGATGTCGCCGAGCTCGGTGTCGAAGTGCCAGACAACGCGCTCGTTGTTCTCGCTCTCCTTGTTGAACGCCGGCACAAAGCCGCCGGGTACGTGCTCGACGGACGTCACCGTGCCCGCGAGGGGGGCGCGGTTGACGTGGACGTTCAGCGGGCTCATGAAGATCGCGACGCGGGTACGTCCGTCCTTCCACGGCATGATGCTCTGCACCACACCGTCGGCGGGGGAGATGACGCGGCCCTCGGCGATCTCGCGCTCGGGGTCGCGGAAGAACCACAGCATGCCCGCCGCGAGCGCGGTGGTGGGCACGGCGATGGCCGCCGCACGCCGCGAGCGGCGCGAGCGGGCCAGGCTGAGTGCAGCGGTGGCGACGGTCGGCAGAAGCCACGGCGATGCTCCGCGCGCAAGGCGGACGCGGCCGCGTGGTGCAGAGGTTTGGCTGTGGGGCATGGATGACCTTCGTAGCGGATGATGCCGCGCAGGCAACGGGGGGACGGCGGCTTTCGGGCGATGCTATCGGTTGCGGGCCGCAACTGGGAAAGCCAGAGCCCGAGTCGGCAGCCGGAAGACGATGACAGGCTGTGATCGTCTTCGCGGCCGAACCGGCTCAAACGCGACAATCAACCCTGGAATCGGTACTCCTCGAGCAGCCGACGACCGATGATCATTTTCTGGATCTCGGCGGTACCTTCGCCGATCAGCAGCATCGGAGCCTCACGGTAGAGGCGCTCGATCTCGTACTCCTTGGAGAAGCCGTAACCGCCGTGGATACGGAAGGCGTCCTCGACGACTTCCTTGCAGTACTCGGAGGCGAGGTACTTCGCCATCCCTGCCTCCAGGTCGTTTCGTTCCCCGGAGTCCTTTTTGCGTGCCGCGTTCACCATCATCGCATGCGCGGCCTCGACCTTGGTAGCCATCTCGGCCAGCTTGAACTGAATCGCCTGGTGCTGAGCGATCGGCTTGCCGAAAGTGTGACGTTGCTGGGCGTAGGAGACGCCCAGTTCAAAGGCACGCTGTGCGACGCCGCAGCCACGTGCCGCGACATTCACGCGGCCGACTTCCACCCCGTCCATCATTTGGTAAAACCCTCGGCCTGTGGTGCCGCCGAGTACCCGATTGGCCGGAATGCGCAGTCCGTCCATGATGAGTTCGGTCGTGTCGACGCCCTTGTAACCCATCTTGTCGATCTTCCCGGGGATGGTGAGACCGGGACGGACCTCTCCGAAGCCGGGCTCCTTCTCGACGAGGAAGGTCGTCATCGACTTGTGGGGGGCGGTGCCCTCCGGGTGTCCTTCGTCACTCCGGCACAGGACGGCGACCAAAGTGGACGTTCCGCCGTTCGTCAGCCACATCTTCTGGCCGTTGAGGACGTACTCGTCGCCGTCCTTGACGCCCTTGGAGGTGATGGCCGACACATCGGAGCCAAGACCCGGCTCCGACATCGAGAACGCGCCACGCACCTCGCCGAGCGCCATCCGCGGCAGGAAGGTGTCCTTCTGCTCCTGGGTGCCGTGCTGCTTGAGCATGTACGCCACGATGAAGTGCGTGTTGATGATGCCCGAGACGGACATCCAGCCACGCGCGATCTCCTCGACGCACAGGGCGTAGGTGAGCAGCGACTCGCCCAGGCCGCCGTACTCCTCCGGGATCATCAGCCCGAACAGGCCGAGTTCCTTGAGGCCTTCGACGATCTGCGTCGGGTACTCGTCGCGGTGCTCCAGCTCGGTCGCGACCGGGAGGATCTCCTTGTCGACGAAGTCCCGGACGGTGGCCAGGATTTCCTGCTGGATGTCGGTCAGACCTGCGGTCTGGGCGAGACGCGCCATGGCTACTTCTCCTGTGCCTTCAGCTCCGGGCGGCCGGGCTGCTCGCCGCCGCGCTCCTTGATGTACGTCTCGGTCGGGACCATCACCTTGCGCCGGAACACGCAGACGAGGGTGCCGTCCTGCTTGTAACCCTTCGTCTCGACATAGACGATTCCGCGGTCGCTCTTGGAGCGGGAGGGGGTCTTGTCGAGGACGGTGGTCTCGCCGTAGATCGTGTCGCCGTGGAAGGTCGGCGCGACGTGCTTCAGCGACTCGACCTCCAGGTTGGCGATGGCCTTGCCGGAGACATCCGGGACCGACATGCCGAGGAGCAGCGAGTAGATGTAATTGCCGACGACCACGTTCTTGCCGAAGTCCGTCGTCTTCTCCGCATAGTTGGTGTCCATGTGGAGCGGGTGGTGGTTCATGGTGAGCAGACAGAAGAGGTGGTCGTCGTACTCGGTGACCGTTTTTCCGGGCCAGTGCTTGTAGACCGCGCCGACCTCGAACTCCTCGTAGGTGCGTCCGAACTGCATGATCAGGCCTCCGGGGCTTCGAACTTCGAGGTGCGCTGCATGCCGGCGGCGCGGCCCTTGCCGGAGATGACCAGCGCCATCTTGCGGCTCGCCTCGTCGATCATCTCGTCGCCGAGCATCGCCGAGCCCTTCTTGCCGCCCGCCTCGGAGGTGTAGTACTCGTACGCGTCCAGGATCAGCTCGGCGTGGTCGAAGTCCTCCTGCGAGGGCGAGAAGATCTCGTTCGCGGCGGCGACCTGGTCCGGGTGCAGCACCCACTTGCCGTCGAAACCGAGGGCGGCGGCGCGCTGGGCGACCGCGCGGTAGCCCTCCTGGTTGCGGATCTGCAGGTACGGGCCGTCGATCGCCTGGAGGTTGTGCGTCCGGGCGGCCATCAGGATGCGCATGAGGATGTAGTGGTACGCGTCCGCCGGGTAGCCGGGCGGCTGCTCGCCCACGACCAGCGACTTCATGTTGATCGATGCCATGAAGTCGGCCGGGCCGAAGATGATGGTCTCGACGCGCGGCGAGGCGGCCGCGATGTCGTCGACGTTCACCAGGCCCTTCGCGTTCTCGATCTGCGCCTCGATGCCGATCTTGCCGACCTCGAAGCCCATGGTCTTCTCGATCTGGGTCAGCAGGAGGTCGAGGGCGACGACCTGCTGGGCGTCCTGGACCTTCGGCAGCATGATGCAGTCGAGGTTCTGCCCGGCGCCCTCCACGACCGTGACGACATCGCGGTAGGTCCACTCGGTGGTCCAGTCGTTGACCCGCACGACCCTGGTCTTGCCCGTCCAGTCGCCCTCGTTGAGGAACTTGACGATGGTGTGCCGGGCCTCGGGCTTGGCCAGCGGGGCGCAGGCGTCCTCCAGGTCCAGGAAGACCTGGTCGGCCGGCAGGCCCTGGGCCTTCTCCAGGAAGCGCGGGTTCGAGCCGGGAACCGCCAGGCACGAGCGACGCGGGCGGAGACGGTTGACGGTCATGCGGGGACCTCCAGAGGGTCGAGCTTGTTCGCTTTCCGGATCTCGTCGACGATACGGCCGATGATCTCGGTGATGCCGAAGTCCTTCGGGGTGAACACGGCGGCCACACCCGCCGCCTTCAGATCGGCGGCGTCGGCGTTCGGGATGATCCCGCCGACGATCACCGGGATATCGGCCGCGCCGGCCTCGCGCAGCCGCTCCAGTACATCCGGTACCAGCTCGGCGTGCGAGCCGGACAGGATCGACAGGCCCACGCAGTGCACGTCCTCGGCGAGGGCCGCGTTGACGATCTGCTCGGGTGTGAGCCGGATGCCCTGGTAGACCACCTCGAAGCCCGCGTCGCGGGCCCGTACGGCGATCTGCTCGGCGCCGTTGGAGTGCCCGTCCAGGCCGGGCTTGCCGACGAGGAGCCGCAGCCGTCCCGCGCCGAGCTCGTCGGCGGTACGCGACACCTTCTCGCGTACGACGGCGAGCGGCGTGCCCGCCTCGGCGGTCACGGCGACCGGTGCGCTGGAGACACCCGTCGGCGCGCGGAACTCGCCGAAGACATCGCGCAGCGCCCAGGACCACTCGCCGGTCGTGACACCCGCGCGGGCGCACTCGACGGTGGCGGCCATCAGGTTCGTGGACCCCGCGGCCGCCTTCTTCAGCGCGGCCAGCGCCTCGGTCGCCCGGGCCTCGTCGCGGTTGTCGCGCCACTCGTGGAGCTTGGAGACCACCCGCGCCTCGTTGGCCGGGTCGACCGTCATGATCGCCTCGTCCAGGTCCGCGGTGAGCGGATTGGGCTCGGTGGTCTCGAAGATGTTGACGCCGACGATCTTCTCGTCGCCCGATTCGATCCGGGCGCGCCGCTCGGCGTGCGAGGAGACCAGCTGCGACTTGAGATAGCCGGATTCGACGGCTGCCATCGCGCCGCCCATTTCCTGGATCCGGGCGATCTCGGCGAGGCACTCGTGGACCAGGGCGTCCACCTTGGCCTCGATGACGTGCGAGCCCTCGAAGATGTCCTCGTACTCCAGCAGGTCGCTCTCGTGGGCCAGCACCTGCTGGATACGCAGCGACCACTGCTGGTCCCAGGGGCGGGGCAGGCCCAGGGCCTCGTTCCAGGCGGGCAGTTGGACGGCACGCGCGCGTGCGTCCTTCGAGAGCGTCACGGCCAGCATTTCGAGGACGATGCGCTGGACGTTGTTCTCCGGCTGGGCCTCGGTCAGGCCGAGCGAGTTGACCTGGACGCCGTAGCGGAAGCGCCGCTGCTTCTCGTTCTCGATGCCGTACCGCTCGCGGGTGACCTTGTCCCAGATGCGGCCGAAGGCGCGCATCTTGCACATTTCCTCGACGAAGCGGACGCCCGCGTTCACGAAGAAGGAGATACGCGCGACCACATCGCCGAACTTCTCGGCGGGCACCTGACCGGAGTCGCGGACGGCGTCCAGCACGGCGATCGCGGTGGACATCGCGTACGAGATCTCCTGGACCGGTGTGGCCCCGGCCTCCTGCAGGTGGTAGCTGCAGATGTTGATCGGGTTCCACTTGGGGATGTTGGCCACCGTGTACGTGATCATGTCGGTGGTCAGCCGGAGCGAGGGGCCGGGCGGGAAGACATGCGTCCCGCGCGACAGGTACTCCTTGACGATGTCGTTCTGCGTCGTCCCCTGGAGCTTGTTGGCGTCGGCGCCCTGCTCCTCGGCGACCACCTGGTAGAGCGCCAGCAGCCACATCGCGGTGGCGTTGATCGTCATCGAGGTGTTCATCTGCTCCAGCGGGATGTCCTGGAACAGCCGCCGCATGTCACCGAGATGCGAGACGGGGACCCCGACCCGGCCCACCTCGCCGCGGGCGAGGATGTGGTCCGGGTCGTAGCCCGTCTGCGTCGGCAGGTCGAACGCGACCGACAGGCCGGTCTGGCCCTTGGCGAGGTTGCGCCGGTAGAGCTCGTTGGACGCCTCGGCGGTCGAGTGACCGGCGTACGTCCGCATGAGCCACGGCCGGTCCTTCTGACGCTCTGTCATGTGTGCGTCTCTCAGACGTTACGGAAGCGGTTGATGGCGTCGATGTGCTTGGCGCGCAGCTCCTCGTCGCGGACGCCCATACCCTCGCGCGGGGCGAGGGCGAGCACGCCGACCTTGCCCTGGTGGAGGTTGCGGTGCACGTCGTACGCGGCCTGGCCGGTGTCGTCGAGCGAGTAGACCTTCGACAGCGTCGGGTGGATCTTGCCCTTGGCGACCAGGCGGTTGGCTTCCCATGCCTCGCGGTAGTTGGCGAAGTGCGAGCCCACGATCTTCTTCAGCGACATCCACAGGTAGCGGTTGTCGTACTCGTGGTTGTAGCCGGAGGTGGAGGCGCACGTCACGATCGTGCCGCCCTTGCGGGTGACGTACACGCTCGCGCCGAAGGTCTCGCGTCCCGGGTGCTCGAAGACGATGTCGACGTCCTCGCCGCCGGTGAGCTCACGGATGCGCTTGCCGAAGCGCTTCCACTCGCGCGGGTCCTGGTTGTGCTCGTCCTTCCAGAACTTGTAGCCCTCGGCGTTGCGGTCGATGATCGCCTCGGCGCCCATCGCACGGCAGATGTCCGCCTTCTGCGGGCTGGAGACGACACAGATCGGGTTGGCGCCGCCGGCAAGCGCGAACTGGGTGGCGTACGAACCGAGTCCGCCGCTCGCGCCCCAGATCAGCACGTTGTCGCCCTGCTTCATGCCCGCGCCGTTGCGCGAGACGAGCTGGCGGTACGCGGTGGAGTTGACCAGGCCCGGAGCCGCGGCCTCCTCCCAGCTAAGGTGCTGCGGCTTGGGCATCAGCTGGTTGGACTTCACCAGCGCGATCTCGGCCAGACCGCCGAAGTTGGTCTCGAAGCCCCAGATGCGCTGCTCGGGGTCGAGCATCGTGTCGTTGTGGCCGTCGCTCGACTCGAGCTCGACGGACAGACAGTGCGCCACGACCTCGTCGCCCGGCTTCCAGGCGTTGACGCCGGGGCCCGTGCGCAGCACGACGCCCGACAGGTCGGAGCCGATGATGTGGTACGGCAGATCGTGCCGCTTGGTCAGCTCGGAGAGCTTTCCGTACCGCTCCAGGAAGCCGAAGGTGGCCATCGGCTCGAAGATGGAGGTCCAGACGGAGTTGTAGTTCACCGAGCTGGCCATCACCGCCACCAGGGCCTCGCCCGGCCCGAGTTCGGGCACCGGCACGTCCTCGACATGGAGGGACTTGCGGGGGTCCTTCTCGCGGGTCTCGAGACCCGCGAACATCTCGACCTCGTCCTTGTGCACGGTCACCGCGCGGTACGAGTCGGGGATGGGCAGTGCGGCGAAGTCGGCGGACGTGCTGTCCGTCGACTGGATCGCGTCCAGGATTTCCTTCACGGGGTGCCTCCGGCGAAGCGCGTTTCGGGGAACGCTGAGGGGAACGTCGGGATGCTGCTGTGGAGGTGTGCCGTCGGTTCGGCGGGGGTGGTGCTGTTGGCAGCGCTGGTTGGCGCGGGAGGTTGCCTGTGACGCAGGCGTCCGGGCGCACAAACCGATGGTTTGCGGGGACAGCCGGCGTACGAGTGGTCTCTGCACGCCGGCCGCCCGGACTCTCTCAACGTATGGCACGCCGTGCCAGCTCGCAAGACACTGCGTGCCAAGACTTTGAAACAAAGGTGTCTCGCGGATGTCACCTGGGCGCCGCACACGCGAAACGGCCCCGCTATGTGCGGGGCCGTCGCGTTCTGTGTTCGCTTGTGTGCAGGTCGCCTGGGGCGGGCCTGTTCCCCTACCCGCCCCTTCCCGTAACCGGGGGCGCTGCCCCCGGACCCCCGCGCCTCAAACTCCCCCAGACTTCGTCCGGGGAGACCCCCACGGGGCTGAGATGTGCGGCGGGGCCGCACATTCAGCCCGTCCGGCGTTTGAGGACATGCGGCCGAAGGTCGCATACGGGGAGGTTGGGGGGTCCCCCCGGACGGAGTCTGGGGGAGGGCGGGGTGAGGGCTAGCCGCGCAGTGCGCGCTCGATCGTGCGCATGACCTCGTCCAGCGGCGCATCCGTCCGTGCCACCGTCACCAGCACGTCGTCACTCGTCCGCGTCGCCACCGCCGCCGGCCCCGTCCGTTCGCCCTGCGGCGCGCGGCCCGCGCCGATGCCCGTGCCGAAGGCGTCGCGGACGATCGCGAAGGCGTGGTCCAGCTGGGACTCGACGTCCCCCTGGCCACCCGCCCGCAGCCAGCGGCGCAGCACGTGGTTGTGCGCGGTGACGACCGCGGACGCGGCCACCTCCGCCAGCAGCGGGTCGTCGTTGCCGTCGTGGTGATCGCGCTCGTCGAAGTGGCCCAGCAGATAGCGGGTGAACAGCCGCTCGTAGCGGGCCACCGAAGCGATCTCCCGCTCCCGCAGCGTGGGCACTTCACGGGTCAGGCGGTAGCGCTCGACCGATACCGCGGGGGAGGCCGCGTACATCCGCATGACCTCCTTGATGCCCCGGCACACCGTGTCCAGCGGATGCTCGTGCGCCGGAGCCGCGTTCAGCACAGCCTCGGCGCGTACGAGCGTGTCGTCGTGGTCCGGGAAGATCGCCTCTTCCTTGGAGCGGAAGTGGCGGAAGAAGGTCCGCCGCGCGACCCCGGCCGCCGCGGCGATCTCGTCGACGGTCGTCGCCTCGTAGCCCTTGGTCGCGAACAGCTCCATGGCCGCGGCCGCCAGCTCCCGCCGCATCTTGAGGCGCTGGGCGGCGGCGCGAGAGCCCGCGGCACTTTCCGGAGCGTCGGGAGTGGCTTTGGTACGGGTGGGCTTGGCGGGCTGGGGCATGAGCTGAACGTACTGCATTCGTGCAGCCGAGCGCGCCTGCGGGTGCGGTGCCCCGGAGGCATCTGGCGGGCCGTCCGAGGGATCGAGCAGCCCGCCCCAGCCCGCTTCGCGATCAGCGCCGGGCATATTCGCGGAAACCACGCCCCGTCTTGCGGCCGAGGCAGCCCGCGGCCACCAGGTGCTCCAGCAGCGGCGCCGGGGCCAGGCCCGGGTCGCGGAACTCGCGGTGCAGCACCTTCTCGATGGCGAGCGAGACATCGAGCCCGACCACGTCGAGCAGCTCGAAGGGGCCCATCGGATAGCCGCCGCCCAGCCTCATCGCGGTGTCGATGTCGTCCAGGGTGGCGTAGTGCTCCTGGACCATCTTGATCGCGTTGTTGAGGTACGGGAAGAGCAGGGCGTTCACGATGAAACCGGCCCGGTCGCCGCAGTCCACCGGGTGCTTCCTGATCTTCGTGGTGACCTCGCGGACCGTGGCGTGGACGTCGTCGGAGGTGAGGACCGTACGGACCACCTCGACCAGCTTCATCGCCGGGGCCGGGTTGAAGAAGTGCATTCCGATGACGTCCTGCGGGCGCGAGGTGGCGCGGGCGCAGGCGACGACGGGCAGCGAGGAGGTGGTGGTGGCGAGCACCGCGCCCGCCTTGCAGATCTTGTCCAGGGTGGCGAAGAGCTGCTGCTTGATCTCCAGGTCCTCGGCGACCGCCTCGACGGCGAGGTCGACTTCGGCGAAGGCATCGAGCGAACCGGCCGGGGTGATCCTCGCGAGCGTCTCCTCGCGCGCCTCGGCCGTCATCCGGCCCTTGTCGACGGAGCGCGAAAGCGACTTGGCGATACGGAACTTGGCGGTCTCGGCCTTCTCCAGACCGCGGGCGGCGAGCACCACGTCGTAACCGGCCTTGGCGAAGACCTCGGCGATGCCGCTCGCCATCGTGCCGGAACCGGCGACGCCGACGGCGCTGACCTCGCGGCCGCCCGACGCCTCGGCCGACGGCTGCGGGGTGAGCGCGTCCGGCACCACGTCTCCGGTGCCCGGCGCGGCATAGGTGTAGAAGCCGCGGCCCGACTTGCGGCCGGTCAGGCCCGCCTCGCTGAGCTGCTTGAGGATGGGTGCGGGAGCGTGCAGCCGGTCGCGGGACTCGGCGTACATCGCGTCCAGCACGGTACGGGCCGTGTCGATGCCGATCAGGTCGAGCAGCGCGAGGGGGCCCATCGGCAGTCCGCAGCCGAGCTTCATCGCGGCGTCGATGTCCTCGCGTGAGGCGTACTTGGCCTCGTACATCGCTGCAGCCTGGTTGAGATAGCCGAACAGCAGCCCGTCGGCGACAAAACCGGGCCGGTCGCCGACCGCGACGGGCTCCTTGCCGAGCTCACGGGCGAGCACGGTGACCGCTTCGACGGCGGCCGGAGCGGTCAGCACCGAGGAGACGACCTCGACCAGCTTCATCGCCGGGGCCGGGTTGAAGAAGTGCAGGCCGAGCACGCGCTCGGGGTGCTCGGAGTCGGCGGCGAGCCGGGTCACCGACAGCGCGTTGGTGCCGGTCGCGAGGATGGTGCCGGGGCGGACGACTGCGTCCAGGGCGCGGAAGACCTGCTGCTTGGCCTCGTACGACTCGGACACGACCTCGATCACGAGGTCCGCATCGGCGGCGGCCTGCAGATCGGAGAAGGTGCGGAAACGGGCGAGGGTGTTCCGGCGCTCCTCCTCGGTCATCCGCTCGCGCTCGACGGCGCGGGCGGTGGAGGCCTCCAGGGCGGTGACGGCCCGGCGGGCGGCGGCGTCGCTGATGTCGATGCCGATGACCTCGCGTCCGGCGCGGGCAAGGACCTCGGCGATGCCGGTGCCCATGGTGCCGAGGCCGACGACGGCAATGGTGTGGAGAGGGGTGTCCATCGGGGGACTCCAGGGATGAGTGACGACTGATGAGGGGAGCGCGCAGGCGGAGCGCGGGCGAGAACGCGGGCGGAACGCCAAGGGGCGCGGGGCGCACGGAGAATTCGCCGCACCGGATGACATACGTGTCGTGGTGCGGGTCGACGGACTCTGTCCCGGAGTCGCGTCGTACGTCGTGCAGGAACTGCCGAACCGACAAACACTCGCGGCGGCTGCGTCACCAGGCCACCGTGAGCTGTGCGGGGGTTACCCGCTCACTTGAGATTAACTCGCGAGTAACGAGCGCGCCAGGGGTGAGGCAATGTGATCTGGATCGCCGACGCCGCGCCGCTACCCTGGCCGCCATGGATGAGGAGTTACGGGTACTGGCGCAGCGGCTTCGGGGCGAGTCGGGCGGCTCGGTGGCATACGAAAGACTGCTGACGACCGAGGACCGGGAGGAGCTCGCGGGCGTCCTCACGGGACAGGAAAGGCCCCTGTGGGCGCGCGAAATGGCCGCCTTCCGGCTCGGCTGCGCTGGGGACGGGCGGGCCTTCGAGGCCCTGGTCCTGCTCCTCAACCACCGCGACCCCGATCGCTGTGTCTCGGCCGCGCACGCCCTGTCCCGGCTGGCCGACCCCCGCACGCCGCGTGCCGCGGCAGCCCTCGCCACGAACGAGCTGCGGGTCGCCTATGCGCTGCTCCCCGTACGCCTGCTCACGCGCTTGAGGGCACCCGAGTCCGTACCGGCCCTGATCACGGTCCTGCGGCGCAGGCTGGCCCCGGGCGACCCGCACTGGAGGCTGGCGCTCGCGTGCGTCGAGGGGCTGGGCGCGCTGGGCGACAAGCGGGCGGGGGAGATACTCAGGTCGGCGCGGGCGCATCCGCGTCTGACGGCGGCGGCGGAGGCGGCGCTGGCGCGGCTGGCCTGACGCGCGCGGCGCCTGCGGCGGGCTTTCCCCACCCCGCCCCTTCCCGTAACCGGGGGGCCGAAGGTCGCATACGGGGTCCGGGGCGAAGCCCCGTCGGGGGTCCGGGGGCTTGCCCCCAGTTCAGGGAAGGGGCGGGGTGGGGGACAACCCCGGCAACGGCCTAGCCGTTGAGCCGCCGGGCGTACCGCACTTCCGGGACCTCGACGCCCGCCACCTCGAACCGCTCCTCCGCGCCGTCCGGTGCGAAGCCCGCCTTGCCGTAGAAGCGGCGGGCGCGGTCGTTCTCCTTCAGGACCCACAGCAGCATCCGCTCGAAACCGTCCCCCTCGGCCCGCCCCGTCAGCTCGTCCATCAGCGCCCGTCCCACCCCCGTGGAGACCCGGTCCGGCAGCACGTATATCGCGTAGAGCTCGGACACCCCGGGCGGCTGGCCCTCGTCCCTGCTCGGTCCGAAGCAGCCCCAGCCGCGAACCTCGCCGTCCTGCTCGGCGACCACATTGGTCATCACGCCGCCGCCCTTGGTGAGGAATTCGCGGCGCCGCGCCGCGTCCTCCTCCACGCTCATCGCGTCGAGATACGACGCCGGCATCAGCCCGTCGTAGGCGAACTGCCAGCCGCGCACCCGGACCGTCGCGACGGCCTCGACGTCCTCCAGCGTCATGTCCCGCACCCGGACGTCCATCACTCGCTCTCCCCGACGAGGACGAAGTAGGTCGCCCGGACGACATGGCTGTATCCGGTGCCGGGGGCGACGCCTTCAGGGGCATGTACACGGGTGAGTCGCGAAGTCATGCGTCCATCCTTGCGTACGCCACTGACAACCCTGATCAGAGCAGCGTCAGCTGCTCCGGCTGCGGAAGAATCGCCGGATCCGGCTCCTGCGGCACCGGAATGCGCCGGGGCATGCCCCGGTCCGCCGGGCCTATCCCGAACTCCGTGGCCAGCTCATGGACATGGCGCGTGATCCGGCGCTGGTACCACTTCGGCGCGTACGCCCCCTCCGCGTACAGCCGCTCGTAGCGCTGCACCAGATGCGGATGATGCTGCGCCACCCAGGCCATGAACCACTCACGTGCGCCGGGCCGCAGATGGAGCACGAGTGGGGTCACCGATGTCGCCCCCGACGCGGCGATCGCCCGGACCGTGGCGCGCAATTGGTCCGGGTGGTCGCCCAGGAACGGGATGACCGGCGCCATCAGCACCCCGCAGCCGATGCCGTTGTCGGTGAGCGTGCGCACCACGTCGAGGCGGCGCTCGGGCGAGGGCGTGCCGGGCTCGACCGTGCGCCACAGTTCGCGGTCGGTGAAGCCGACGGAGACGGAGATGCCCACCTCGGTCACCTCGGCCGCCTGCCGCAGCAGCTCCAGATCGCGCAGGATCAGCGTGCCCTTGGTGAGGATCGAGAAGGGATTCGCGTGGTCGCGCAGGGCGGCGATGATGCCGGGCATCAGCCGGTAGCGGCCCTCTGCCCGCTGGTAGCAGTCGACGTTCGTCCCCATTGCGACATGCGCGCCCTGCCACTGCCGGGACGCGAGCTGCCGGCGCAGCAGCTCCGGCGCGTTGATCTTCACGACGATCTGGGAGTCGAAGTCGAGCCCGGTGTCGAGGTCCAGATAGCTGTGGGTCTTGCGGGCGAAGCAGTAGACGCACGCGTGCGTGCAGCCCCGATACGGGTTGACGGTCCACTCGAACGGCATGCGTGAGGCGCCCGGCACCCGGTTCAGGATCGACCGGGCGCGGATCTCATGAAAGGTGATGCCGCGAAATTCGGGTGTGTCGAAGGTTCGGGTGGTCACCGCCGACGTCGCGAAGAGCGCGGTGTCCCCGGCCGCCCGGGGGTTCTCGACCAGATTGTCCCAGCGCATGGACGCCTCCTCGGTAGCACTGACCACAGAATAGAACACTTGTTCCCTTGATCACCGCAACCCTGTTCCCTGAACCGGATCCGGGCTGGACCCGAACCGGACCCGAGGCGGATTTGGGCGGCCGCATGCGAGGTGATTGGCTAGCGGTCACCCCCGAAGAACGAAGTGCTGGAGGAACAGGAATGGCGCAGGTCGAGGCCACCACGGAACGGATCATCTCGGCGGACGCGGAGAAGGTGTTCGACGCGCTGGCCGACTATGAGAACACCCGCGCGAAGCTCCTGCCCGAACACTTCAGTGAGTACGAGGTCCGCGAGGGCGGCGACGGTGAGGGCACCCTCGTCCACTGGAAGCTCCAGGCGACCAGCAAGCGCATCCGTGACTGCCTCCTCGAAGTGACCGAGCCGACCGACGGTCAGCTGGTCGAGAAGGACCGCAACTCCTCTATGGTCACCACCTGGACGGTCACCCCGGCGGGTGAGGGCCGGTCCAAGGTCGTCGTCAGCAGTGTCTGGAACGGCGCGGGCGGCATCGGCGGATTCTTCGAAAGGACCTTCGCCCCCAAGGGACTTGGGCGCATTTACGACGCGGTGCTCGCCAAGCTGGCCGCCGAGGTCGAGAAGTAGCCGAGAAGAGCCGAGAAGAGTCGAGAAGCAGCCGAGAAGGAATCGACTCCAACTCTCACCGTTTCGAGTGGTTTTCCCCGCGGCTCCGTGATGCGCCCGCGCGCCACGGGTCGCGGGAAAGCCCCTGATGAGCGCCCGACGTGCGCCCCGCCAGGGCGAGTTGGGCCCACGACGCGCCCTCGTTCTCAATAACGTCCCGCTTGCTCCCCGTTGGCGTGTAATGCGAAGAATTACGCCGCGCAGTCGCGACGAGGGGAGCAGTTGACGTGGGCGGGATCACTCTGGTGAAGGACGAACAGGCCGCTCCGGCCGCGGCCCCGCCGCCACCCCCCGGACCTGCCGAGAGCACCGCTCTCAGCCCCCGCCGCGTACGCCTCGTCTTCACCGGCCTGATGCTCGCGATGCTCCTCGCCGCGCTGGAGCAGATGATCGTCGCCACCGCCCTGCCGAAGATCGTCGGCGAGCTCCACGGCCTGGAACGGATGCCGTGGGCGATCACCGCCTATCTCCTCACCGCCACCATCGGCCTGCCCCTCTACGGCAAGCTCGGCGACCTCTTCGGCCGCAAAGGCGTCTTCCAGTTCGCGATCGTCGTCTTCGTCATCGGCTCCGCACTTGCCGGCCGGTCGCGCAGCATGGACCAGCTCATCGCCTTCCGCGCCATCCAGGGCATCGGCGCCGGCGGCCTCATGATCGGCGTGCAGGCGATCATCGCGGACATCGTCCCGGCCCGAGCGCGCGGCCGCTTCATGGGACTCATCGGCGCCGCCTACGGACTCGCCTCCGTCGCGGGACCCCTGCTCGGCGGCTACTTCACCGACCATGTCTCCTGGCGCTGGTGCTTCTACTTCAACGTGCCCCTCGGCCTGGTCACCCTGCTCGTGATCACCGCGGTGCTGAAGCTCCCGAAGCCCGCGGCACGCGGCCGGCTCGACGTCCTCGGTGCCCTGTTCCTCACCGCCGCCTCCACCTTCCTTGTTCTGCTGACCAGTTGGGGCGGCACTCAGTACGCGTGGGGCTCGCGCGTCATCCTGGGACTGGCGGCCGGGGCGGCGGGATGCACCCTGCTCTTCATCGTCGTTGAGAACTACGCCCCCGAACCGATCATCCCGCTGCGGCTGTTCCGCGACTCGGTCTTCACTGTCACCAGCCTCGTCGGCGCGGTCGTCGGCGTCGCGCTCTTCGGCGTGGCCAGTTATCTGCCGACTCTCCTCCAGATGGTCGACGGCGTCAGCGCCACCGAGTCCGGGCTGCTCATGCTGCCCATGATGGGCGGCATCGTCGTCGCCTCGATCGTGTCGGGCCGGCTCATCACCCGTACCGGCCGCTACAAGATCTATCCGGTCCTCGGCAGCGCGGTCTCGGTCGTCGGGATGTGGCTGCTGTCCCGCCTGGACAGGGACACCCCGCGGCTGGACCACAGCATCGGGCAGGCCGTGCTCGGTGTGGGCATCGGACTGGTGATGCCGGTACTGATCCTGGCCGTGCAGAACTCCGTACCGCCCGCCGACCTCGGCACCGCCACCAGCGCCGGCAACTACTTCCGGCAGATCGGCGGCAGTGTCGGCGCCGCCGTCTTCGGCACCCTCTTCGCCGACCGCCTCACCCGCGCCCTCGCCGACCGCCTCCCGGCCGGCGCCGACCTGCCGGACCCGCAGTCCATCACTCCCGAGCTCGTCCATGCCCTGCCGCCCGCCCTGCGCGACGGCTATGTCCAGGCCTACGCAGACGCGATGCCGCGGATCTTCCTCTTACTCGTGCCGGTGCTCGCGCTCGGCCTGTTCATCGCCTTCTTCCTCAAGGAGAAACCGCTGGTGTCCCACATCGCCTCCGCCGAAACCGCGTCCGTGCCCAAGGCCCGCACCGCGCCCGCGTACACCTCCGGCGTGCCGGTCTGCGGAACCGTCCAGCACCACGACGGAAGCGGCGTCCCGCGCGCAGCCCTGACCCTGATCGACGTGTACGGGAGCCAGATCGGGCGCGGGGCGAGCGGCGAGGACGGGCGGTACGCGCTGAGCGTGCCGGGCTCCGGCTCGTACGTGATGATCGCGGCAGCGGGCGGGCATCAGCCGCAGGCGGTCACTGTCACCGTCGGCGACCGGCCCGTTGAGCTCGATGTGGTCCTCGGCGGTGCCGGACGCCTCGCCGGGACCGTCGTCACCGCTGACGGCTCACCCGTGCGGGACGCGGCCGTCACGCTCACCGACGTACGCGGCGATGTCGTCGCCTCGACCCGCAGCGGCCGCGAAGGCGGCTATCAGTTCACGGACTTGGTGGCGGGGGAGTACACCCTCGCGGCGAGCGCCCCCGCCTTCCGTCCCGCCGCGCTCCCCGTTAGCGTCCAGGCGTCCCGCGAGACGAGGCAGGACGTCGAGCTGGCGGGGGGTGCGGTGCTCAAGGGCACGGTACGGGCCGGTGGCGGGCGGCCGGTCGAGGATGCCCGGGTCACTCTGCTCGACGTGGCGGGCAATGTGGTGGACACCCTCACCACGGGCCCCGACGGCACCTTCCGATTCGTCGACCTGTCCTCGGGCGAGTACACGGTCATCGCCGCAGGTTACCCGCCGGTCGCCACAGTCCTGCAGGTCGCGGGCGGGGGGCGCACCGAGCGCGATCTCCAGCTGGGACACGAGGACTGATCCGTCGTCAGTTGCGAGCGGGCGCACAACCTATTCCGCCGTTGCCCGGCGCAGGGCGTGCGCGGGGCCGTACCGTGGGGTAAGGCCGCAGGAACTGCGGCGGGGAAGGAGCCTCCCACCCATGGACAGTGGTGTTCCGCCGACACCGCCACAGCAGTACGCCGTGGCCGGCCGGATTCCGCTTGCCGTGGTCGTCGTGGACGGCGACGGCCTGGTCTCGCACTGGTCGACCGGTGCGCGGCGGCTGTTAGGTCCCACCAGGGAGGAGGCGGTGGGCAGGCTCGCCGTCGATCTGCTCCCGGTCACCGGAGCGCTGGCCGCCGAGGGTGAGTACGACTCGTACGACGGCTATGGCGGCCTCGGCCCCGGACTCGACGCTTCCCTGAACGGCCTCACCTCCTATCCGGCGGCGGGCAGGGCCCGGCTCGCCGAGCCGGGACGCGAGCGGGTCGATGTGCTGTGGTGGGCGTATCCCATGGTCGGCCCCGGCGAGGAGCGGCTGCTCGTACTGGCCGCGGACGCCGCGCAGTTCGTGGGCGAGGACCAGAGCGTCGAGCGGATAGCTCCGGGTTTCGCCCTGCACACCGAGTTCCCCGGCTCCGACGAACTGGCGCGCAGGCTCCCGGAGATTCTGCCGAGCATGAGCGTCCAGGAGTCGACCCGGATCGTCTCCCAGGTCCTCGATCTGGGCTATCCGGTGCTCGAGTTCAGCCATCACGATCGGGTGCCGGTCACACCCGACTGGGGAGTGCCCCGCCGCGCGGAACGCAAGGCACGGCAGGAGGCCGCCGAAGCCGCGGCCGCCGCGGGCCGGGCGGTGGACACGGCCGATCTCGAGCAGGACCTCGAATACGCCGCGGTGCGTGAACGGCTGGAATTCCTCAACGAGGTGAGCGGCCGCATCGGCTCGTCCCTCGACCTCGCCCGCACGATCCAGGAGGTCAGCGCCGCCGTCGTGCCGCGCTTCACGGATGTCGCGGGCACCTATCTGCGCGAACAGGTCATCGCGGGTGAGGGCTTCCCGGACGGACCGCCCGACGCGACGACGATGTGGCACCGCGTCGCGGTCGAGCATGTGGACGAGCCGGGCCGCTGGGACGATGTGGTGCCGGTCGGCGAATCCATGCCGTTTCCCGAACACACCCCGTTCTTCCAGTGCATGACCACCGGCGACCCGGTCCTGGTGCCGCGTATCAGCGAGCAGATGGGCACGGCCATCGCCTCGCAGTTCGAGAAGCGTGACATACGGCCACTCATCAGCGGACGTTCCATGCTGGTCGTTCCGCTGAAGGCGCGCAATGTGGTGCTCGGCTTCATGATTCTGCTGCGCCACCCCGAGCGCGCCCTGTTCAACGACATGGACCGCGTCACGGGGGCGGAACTGGCCGCGCGCGCCGGGCTCGTCCTCGACAACGCCCGGATGTACACCTACCAGGAGAATGTCGCCGAGACGCTCCAGGACTCGATGCTGCCGCAAGTGACCCCGCGGATGGCCGGATGCGACACGGCCACCCGCTATCTGCCGGGCACCCTGCTCGGCCGGGTCGGCGGCGACTGGTTCGACTCCATCAAGCTGCCCGGCTCGCGTACGGCGCTGGTGGTCGGCGATGTGATGGGCCACGGCCTCAACTCGGCCGCGATGATGGGCCAGTTGCGTACGGCCGTGCAGACCATGGCCGCGCTGGATCTGCCGCCCGAGCAGCTGCTGCGCAATCTCGACGACCTGGCGCAGCGCCTGGGCGAGCACTATCTCGCGACCTGTCTGTACGCGGTGTACGACCCGATCGGCAATGAGCTGCAGATGGCGAACGCGGGCCATGTACCGCCCGTGATCGTCCGCGCGGCCGACGGGCGCAGCGAACTCCTCGACCTGCCGACCGGAGCGCCGATCGGTGTCGGCGGAGTGCCCTTCCGATGCGTCCGCGTGCCGGTGGCGCCCGGCGACCGCCTGGTGATGTGCACGGACGGCCTGGTGGAGGTGCGGGGCGAGGACATCGGCGTCGGGCTCGCGACGCTCTGTGAGTCGGCCGCGCACCCCGCGGCCTCCATGGACGACGCCTGCGACACCATCATCCGCTCCCTGAACACTCGCGGCGGACGCAAGGACGACGTGGCTCTGCTGATGGCCCGGCTGAACGGCATCGATCCCGAGGACGTGGCTGTCTGGGAACTGTCCCGTGAACCGCGCGAGGCGGCCAGGGCACGGCGCCTGGTCCTCGGGCAGCTGCGCTCCTGGGGGCTCGCGGAGCTGACCGAGACCGTGGAACTGCTGGTCAGCGAAGTCGTCACCAATGCGATACGGCACGCGAGCGGCCGGAGCGCGGAGCTTCGCCTCGTCCGGGCGGGATCCCTGCTGTGCGAGGTGGCCGACGAGGACCACAACCTGCCGGCCATGCTGGACGCGCGCCCGGCCGACGAGCTCGGGCGCGGACTGCGGTTGGTGAGCAGCCTGGCGCGGGAGTGGGGCACGAGCCGCACGACCGAGGGCAAGACGGTCTGGTTCGAGCTGGCGCTGCCGTAGGCGATTGCGAGAGGCACCAGGCCCGTCGCTCGAACGCCACGTGAAGGAATAGGCGGGGTGCTTGTCGCCGCAACCCGGGAGCGGTAGACCGATCTTGACGCTGTGTCATACCCCTGGGGAGCTGGTCATGAGCGTGACGAGTCGGTACAAGAACGCCTGGGAAGGCTTTTGGAGCGAGGTCTCCGGGGAGCCCGGATCGGTCTTCTGGGACGCGGAGCCGGCGCTGACCGCGGGACTGCATCTCGCGCTCTACGAACCGCATGTGGACCATCCCGGGCTGACGCTCCTCGACCTGGGCTGCGGCAACGGCACCCAGACGCTCTTCCTGGCCGACCGCTTCCCGAAGGTGCTCGGCGTCGACCTGTCGTCCGCCGCGATCGAACTCGCCAGGAGGCAGGACAAACAAGGCGATGCGCTGTTCCGGGTGATCGACGCCGTGGACGGGGACCAGGTGGCGCAGCTGCATACGGAACTGGGCGACGCCAACGTCTATATGCGCGGTGTCCTGCACCAGTGCGACCCCGAGGACCGTCAGCCGCTGGTCGACACCATCGCCACACTCGTGGGCGAGCGCGGACGCGCCTTCGTGGTGGAACTCGCCGAGGCGGCCGGCCAGAAGCTGATGGGCCTCGCGAAATTGCCCTCAGGCCCGCCGCCGAAGCTCCAGCCGGTCTTCAAGCACGGCATCGTGCCCGGAGCGGTGGCCGACGCGGAAGTGGCCGAGTTGTTCCGTACCGCCGGTCTCGACGTGCTCGCGAGCGGTGACCTGCCCCTGACGACAACGGAGTACGCGGCGGACGGCTCCCGGATCGAACTCCCCTCGAAGTGGCTGATCGTCGGGCGGAACGGGTAGCGCCGCACCGCCCTCTTCCCGCGCACCCTCGTCCCGCCGAAGCGAAAGTAGCCGGGGGATCGGCGACCGGGCCTCCGTCGACCGGACCACTGGCACGTCCATCAGTCCTGGCCCGGTTGTTGAACGACGCGTACCGTGATGCCGTGAAGATCCTCATCAGCGCCGACATGGAAGGCGCCACTGGTGTGACCTGGCCTGCCGACGTGTTGCCCGGCACGCCCCAGTGGGAGCGCTGCCGGGCCATGTTCACCTCGGACGTGAACGCCGCGGCACTCGGTTTCTACGACGGTGGCGCCGACGACGTGCTCATCAACGAAGCGCACTGGTCCATGCGCAATCTGCTGCTGGAGCGGCTGGACGACCGGGTCGAGATGCTCACCGGCAAGCACAAGTCGCTGTCGATGGTCGAGGGTGTGCAGCACGGCGACGTGGACGCCATCGCCTTCGTCGGGTACCACACGGGCGCGGGCACCGAGGGTGTGCTCGCGCACACCTATCTCGCCAACTCGATCACGGGCGTGTGGCTGAACGGCATGCGAGCGAGCGAGGGGCTGCTCAACGCGCATGTGGTCGCGGAGTACGGCGTGCCGGTGGTGCTCGTCACCGGAGACGATCTGACCTGCGTGGACGCCGACGGTTATGCGCCCGAGGCCAGGAAGGTCGCGGTGAAGGATTACGTGTCCCGCTATGCGGCGGTGTGCCGCACGCCGGGCCGGACCGCGTCCGACATCCGCGCGGCGGCCAAGGAGGCGACGGCCCTGGCCGGACGCGACGAGCCGGTGCGCGGCGGCCCGTTCACCGTGGAGCTGGAGTTCGACGCGGAACATCTCGCTGCCGCGGCCACCGTCGTGCCGGGAGTCGCGGGCAGCGGTGAGCGCAGGGTCGCGTACACCAGCGAGACGATGTTTGAGGGCATTCGTACCTTTAAAGCGGTCACGACGATCGTATCGGCGGCAGTGGAGGAGCAGTATGGCTGACGTGACAACGCCCATCGACTGTCAAGCGCTCGACGAGGTGGTTACCTTCACCTCCGAGCTGATCCGGATCGACACCACCAACAAAGGCGGCGGCGACTGCCAGGAGCGGCCCGCCGCCGAGTACGCCGCCGAGCGCCTCGCCGGTGCCGGACTTGAGCCCACCCTGCTGGAGCGCACCCCGGGGCGCACCAATGTCGTCGCCCGGATCGAGGGAACCGACCCCTCCGCCGACGCCCTGCTCGTCCACGGCCATCTGGACGTGGTGCCCGCCGAACCCGTCGACTGGGCCGTGCACCCCTTCTCCGGGGAGATCCGCGACGGCGTCGTATGGGGCCGCGGCGCGGTCGACATGAAGAACATGGACGCGATGATCCTCGCGGTCGTCCGGGCTTGGGCGCGGGCCGGAATCAGGCCCCGGCGCGACATCGTGATCGCGTACACCGCCGACGAGGAGGCCAGCGCGGTCGACGGCTCGGGCTTCCTCGCCGACCACCACCCCGGCCTCTTCGAGGGGTGTACGGAAGGAATCAGCGAATCCGGGGCCTTCAGCTTCCACGCCGGACCCGGGATGACGCTCTACCCGATCGGCGCCGGTGAGCGCGGCACGGCATGGCTCAAGCTCACCGCGCACGGCACGGCCGGACACGGCTCCAAGATCAACCGCGCCAACGCGGTGACCCGGCTGGCCGCGGCCATCACGCGGATCGGCGAGTACGAGTGGCCGCTGCGGCTCACCCCGACCGTACGGGCCGCGCTGGCCGAGCTCGCCCGGCTGCACGGCATCGACGTCGATGTCGAGGCGGACGGCTTCGACGCCGACGCGCTGATCGCCAAGCTCGGCCGGGCCGCCGCCCTGGTCGAGCCCACCGTCCGCAACAGCGCCAACCCGACGATGCTCGAAGCCGGTTACAAGCTCAATGTGATCCCGGGACACGCGACCGCCTATGTCGACGGGCGGATGGTGCCCGGCGGCGAGGACGAGTTCAAGGACACCCTCGACCGGCTGACCGGTCCGGACGTCGACTGGGAGTTCCACCACCGCGAGGTGGCACTGCAGTCACCCCTCGACTCCCCGGCGTACACCAAAATGCGCGCGGCCGTCGAACTCTTCGACCCGGACGGCCATGTCGTGCCGTACTGCACCCCGGGCGGCACCGACGCCAAGCAGTTCTCCCGCCTCGGCATCACCGGGTACGGATTCTCGCCGCTGAAGCTCCCCGTCGGCTTCGACTACGCGGCCATGTTCCACGGGGTCGACGAGCGCGTCCCGGTCGAGGCGCTGCACTTCGGGGTCAAGGTTCTCGACCACTATCTGCGGTCCGCATAGGGGGAGTCGGTCATGGTACCCACGGGAGCCTACGGAACCTGGCCGTCGCCGATCGACGCGGCACTCGCCGCCTCGCACGACGGGCGACCTGAGTTCCTCGGCATGATCGGCGACGAGGTGTGGTGGACCGCGCCGCGCCCCACCGAGGGCGGCAGACGTGCCCTGGTGCGCCGACGGGCCGACGGCGCGGAGGAGTCGGTGCTCCCTGCCCCGTGGAATGTACGCAGCAGGGTCATCGAGTACGGCGGGCACCCCTGGGCCGGAGCCCGGCGCCCCGACGGCGGGCCCCTCGTCGTCTTCGTGCACTTCCCCGACCAGCGGCTGTACGCGTACGAGCCGGACGCACCGGAGGCCGCCCCGCGCCCGCTCACCCCCCTGTCCCCGGTCGGCGGCGGACTGCGCTGGGCCGACCCCCAGCTCCTCCCGGAGCGCGGCGAAGTCTGGTGCGTGCTGGAGGAGTTCACCGGCGAGGGACCCACCGACGTGCGCCGGGTGATCGCGGCCGTGCCCCTGGACGGCTCGGCGGCAATGGACCGTGCGGCGGTACGGGAACTCTGCGACGACCGGCACCGCTTCGTCACCGGGCCGCGGCTCTCACCGGACGGGCGGCACGCCGCCTGGATCGCCTGGAACCATCCGCAGATGCCCTGGGACGCCACCGTCGTCATGCTCGGCGAGGTGAGCGACGACGGTCCCTTCGGCGAGGTCCGGCCGGTCGTCGGAGACACGGACGAATCGGTGTGCCAGGTCGACTGGGCCCCGGACGGCTCGCTCCTCTTCGTCTCCGACGTGAGCAACTGGTGGGAGCTGCACAGGGTCCGGCCGGACGCGCTCCGGCCGGGCGCGGGGCCGGGCTTCGTGCCGGGCACCGGCCTGTGCCCCGGCCGCGGGGAGGAATTCGGCGGGCCTCTGTGGAAGATCGGCCTCAAGTGGTTCCACCCGCTGGAGAACGGACTGATCGCCGTCATCCACGGCAAGGGCACCACCGCCCTCGGGCTGCTCGACCCGGAGACCGGTGAGCTCGTCGACGCCGCGGGGCCCTGGACCGAGTGGGCGTCCACCCTCGCCGTGCACGGAGACCGGGTCATCGGAGTCGCGGCCAGCCCGCGCAGCGCGTACGAGGTTGTGGAGCTCGACACCCGCACCGGGCGGACCCGGGTCATCGGCTCGGCGCACGACGACCCGGTGGACCCGGTGTACTACCCGGAGCCGCAGATCCGCACCTTCACCGGCCCCGACAACCGCGAGATCCACGCCCACATCTACCCGCCCCACAGCCCCGACCGGATCGCTCCCGACGACGAACTGCCGCCCTTCGTGGTGGCGGCGCACGGTGGCCCCACTGGTCATGTACCGCTCGTCCTCAATCTGGAGATCGCCTACTTCACCTCGCGCGGCATCGGCGTCGCCGTGGTCAACTACGGCGGCTCCACCGGGTACGGCCGCGAGTACCGCGAACGGCTGCGCGAGCAGTGGGGCGTCGTCGATGTCGAGGACTGCGCGGCCGTCGCCGAGACCCTGGCCGCCGAGGGCACGGCGGATCCCGCGCGCCTGGCCATCCGCGGTGGCAGCGCCGGCGGCTGGACCACCGCGGCCTCCCTCGCCACCACCGGCATCTACGCCTGCGGCACCATCATCTATCCAGTTCTGGACCTGGTGAGCTGGGCGGACGGCGAGACCCACGACTTCGAGTCGCGGTATCTGGAGTCGCTGATCGGCCCGCCCGACGAGGTGCCCGGCCGTTACCGCGAGCGCTCCCCACTCCAGCACACCGACCGCATCGGCGTGCCGTTCCTGCTGCTCCAGGGGCTCGACGACGTGATCTGCCCGCCGGTGCAGAGCGAACGTTTCCTGGCGCAGATGGCGGGCCGCGGCATCCCGCACGCCTACATCGCCTTCGAGGGTGAGGGCCACGGCTTCCGCCGGGCCGACACCATGGTCCGTGCGCTCGAGTCCGAACTGTCCCTCTACGCCCAGACCTTCCGCATCGTCCGCCCCGATGTCCCGCTGCTGGAGCTGAAGAAGTGACCCTCAGGCCCCTGACCCGGCCGGAGCGACTGAGGCCCGGGGCCAAGGTCGCCGTCGTGTCCACCAGCGGTCCCGTCCCCGGCGACCGGCTCGAAGCGGGCCTGGAGATCCTTCGCGGCTGGGACCTGGATCCCGTCGTGATGCCACACGTCCGGGACCGGCACCTGCGGCTCCCGTATCTCGCCGGGACCGACGAGGACCGCGCCCGTGATCTGACCCGGGCGTGGTGCGATCCGTCGGTCTCGGCGGTGATCTGCGCACGCGGCGGATACGGCGCGCAGCGCGTGGTCGACCTGCTCGACTGGAGTGCGATGCGCGCGGCCGGTCCCAAGATCTTCATCGGCTACAGCGATGTCACCGCACTCCATGAGGCCTTCGCCGTCCGGGCGGGCCTGGCCACACTGCACGGGCCGATGGCCGGCGCGCTCACCTTCCTCAAGGACGAACGCACCCGGGAGTCGCTGCGCGCCACGCTCTTCGAGCCCGAGTCGGTACGCACCCTGGGCCTCGAGACCGCCCGCACCATGGTCCCCGGCCGGGCCCGGGGCGTCACCCTGGGCGGCTGTGTGAGCCTGCTCGCGGCAGAACTCGGAACCCCGCACGCCCGGCCGTCGGCCCGCGGCGGTCTGCTGCTGATCGAGGACGTGGGCGAGGAGGACTACCGGCTCGACCGGATCCTCACCCAACTGCTGCGCTCCGGATGGCTGGAGGGCGTCGCGGGCGTCGCTCTCGGATCGTGGGAGGAGTGCGGTCCGTACGAGAAGCTACGGGCGGTGCTGCTGGACCGGCTCGGCGGCCTGGGCGTGCCGGTCGTGGAGCACCTGGGCTTCGGGCACGGGGCGCCGGCGCTGACGATGCCGTTCGGGGTGGCAGCGGTGCTGGACGCGGAGGCGCGCACACTGACGCTGGACGAGCCGGCGCTGCGGTGAGGGGTAGGGGGTGCGGGGGTGCGCCTGCGGCGGGCTTTCCCCTCCCCGCCCTCCCCCAGACTCCGTCCGGGGGGACCCCCAACCTCTCCGCGCCTCAAACGCCGGCGGGGCTGGATTGTGCGGCAGGGCCGCATATTCAGCCCGTCCGGCGTTTGAGGACATGCGGCCGAAGGTCGCATATGGGGTCCGGGGCGAAGCCCCGTTGGGGTCTGGGGGCTTGCCCCCAGTTCGGGAAGGGGCGGGTGGGGAAAGCCCGCCGCAGGCGCCACGCTCCCCGGACGCGGACTAGCCCGCCGACAGCGCCGCGTACCCGGGACGGATCACCTCGTCGATCAGGCGGCGCCGCTCCGGCAGCGGCAGGAACGCCGACTCGACCGCCGCCACGGTGAACTCCTCGAAGACCTCGGGCCCGTAGCCGAACGCGTGCACCATGTGCCGGAACTCCTGGCTCATCGTGGTGCCGGAGACCAGCCGGTTGTCCGTGTTCAGCGTGATCCGGAAGCCGAGGCGGCGCAGCAGGTCGATGGGGTGCGTCGCGTAGTCCTTGGCGGCGCCCGTCTGGAGGTTGGAGGTCGGGCAGACCTCCAGAGCGATGCGGTTGTCGCGTACGTACGCGGCCAGGTGGCCCAGGTCCGCGGTGCCGTCGTCGTGCACCGTGATGTCGTCGGTGATGCGGACGCCGTGGCCGATACGCTCGGCGCCGCAGATCTGCACCGCCTCGTGGATGGACTCGGCGCCGACCGCCTCGCCCGCGTGGATCGTGAAGTGACAGTTGTGCCGCTTCAGATGCTGGAAGGCGGGCAGATGCCGGGACGGCGGGTTGCCGATCTCGCCGCCCGCGATGTCGAAGCCGGCCACCCCGCGCTCGCGGTGGGCGACCGTCAACTCGGCTATTTCCAGAGAGCGTTCGGTGTGCCGCATACCGGTGAGCAGGGCGCGGACCGTGATCCGGCCGCCGCTGCGGCGCTCGCCCTCGCGGAAGCCGGCGTTGACCGCGTCGACGACCTCGTCGAGGGTCAGGCCGCGCTCCAGGTGCTGCTCGGGGGCGTAGCGCACCTCTGCGTACACGACCCCGTCCGCCGCCAGGTCCTCCGCGCACTCCGCCGCGATGCGCTCCAGCGCCTCGCGGGTCTGCATCACCGCGCAGGTGTGGGCGAAGGTCTCCAGGTAGCGCTCCAGGGAGCCGGAGTCCGCGGCGTCGCGGAACCAGACCGCCAGCTCGGCCGGGTCCTCGGTGGGCAGCTCGCGGTAGCCGCACTCCCGGGCCAGCTCGATGATCGTGGCGGGGCGCAGACCGCCGTCCAGGTGGTCGTGGAGGACCGCCTTGGGTGCGCGGAGGATGTCAGACAAGTGCATCCCGGGAGTGTACGGCACGTCCCGGGAGGGTGCCGTGACGGGCGTCTCCCGCGCTCGGCCACCCTCAGTTCGACTGGAGGACGGGCAGGGCGGGCGCCCCGGTCGGCAGCATGTGCTTGGCCGCCAGGATCGGGGTGTCGTCGACCCGCACCACCTGGGTGACCAGCACCGCAGGGGTCTCGGCCGCCCGGCCGAGCTGCTCGCCGCGCCGCTGTCCGAGCAGCGTCGCGCTCACCCCGCTGTGACCGGTGAGCGTCACCCCGCGGGATGCCCCGACCAGGACGGCAAGCATCGAGACGGCCGGAGCAGGCGCGGCCCGCAGCGCATCGGCGAAGGCCGGATGCACCAGATCCAGCACCCCCTCGGCGGCCGCCCACTCGTGGCTCAGTGCCGCCGCTGTGCCCTCCCCGGCCAGCAGCGACTCCCAGAAGCGCAGCTCCGCCCCGGCCGGGGCGAGCAGATGCTGGGTGGTGAAGTCGGTGGGCTCCTCCACGGCTCGAAGCAGTGGCCGCACCCGCAGCGGTGAGCCGGTGGACAGCAGCTCTTCCAGCGGCTGGATGTGCTCGTAACCGCGCCGCGGCGGGCGGTCGTTGACGGTCCGGCCCACTCCCCGGCGTACCGAGAGCAGCCCGTCTTCCTGGAGCAGCAGCAGGGCCTCGCGCAGGGCCGGTCTGCTGACCCCCAGCTCGGCCGCGAGCCGGGGCTCGGACGGCAGGGTGGAGCCGGGCGGATAGGTGCCTTCGTGGATGGCGTCCGCGATCCGCTCGTACAGAATGACGACCGGCCTCCGCTGCTGCCCGCTGACTGCCACTGACCCTCCTCGGCTCACTTGTCAGCAAGCTATGCGAGCCGCGGCGGCGTGGCAATGTTCAACGGATCCTGGGCGAGCTGCGGTTTCGCGGTTCTGTGAACGTCACCGCCGCGTCATGCGGCTGTAGGTCCCCATCTGCAGCGGCCCAACTTGTCAGACAAGATCGAATCGCATCACCCGTACGGCCCGCTCCGCCACCCTCATGGGACCAGGACCCGATTAGGCTGGCGTGATGGCCGAGACCTCCTCCGCCTCCCCGTACCTCACCACGGGCCCACGGGTCGGCATCCGCCCCTACACATACGAGGACGGCGAGGAATTCACCGAGCTGGTGCGCCGGAGCACGGAATACCACCGGCCCTGGCTCTTCCCGCCCGCCACGGCCGAGACCTACGCCATGTACGCGCAGAAGCTCATCGAGGACCCGACCAAGGCCGGATTCCTCGTCTGCGAGCGGGAGTCCGGCGGGATCGCGGGCTTCATCAACATCAACAACATCGTCGCGGGTGGCTTCCGCTCAGGGGCGATCGGCTACGGCGCCTTCGCGCACGCCGTCGGCCGCGGCCTGATGGGCGAGGGCCTCGGCCTGGTCGTGCGATACGCCTTCGGCGTCATGGGCCTGCACCGTCTCGAGGCCAATATCCAACCGCTGAATGCGGCTTCCATCGGGCTCGTGCGCGGTGCGGGCTTCCGCCTGGAGGGCTTCTCGCCCGCCTTCCTCTTCATCGACGGCGCCTGGCGCGACCACGAACGCTGGGCGATCACCAGCGAGATGCTCGACCGCTGACTTTGCCGAAGCCTGACCGAAGTCTGACCTGCGGAGCCCCTGGTCAGGGCGGCGACCTCCGTGTTCCATGGTCGTCATGACAACCGTGCGGCGTACCGTACTGACCCTGCCGGCCGCCCCCGTGGGGCCGCCGAATCCGCTGCCCGCACTGCGTCCCCTCGATGAGATGCACGCCATCGACGAGCGCGCCAAGCAGGAGCTGCCGCGCGAGATGGCTCGGCAGATCGGGTACGAGCCACTGCGCACGCTGCTGCCGGTGCGGGTGCTCGACGGGTACGGCCGCCGGCGCACCGAGACCCCACTCGACGCCATCGTGATCGAGAACGAGCGGTTGCGGGCGACAGTGTTGCCGGGCCTCGGCGGCCGTATCCACTCACTGCACCACAAGCCGACCGGGCGTGAACTCCTCTACCGCAACCCCGTGTTCCAGCCCGCCGACTTCGCGCTCAACGGCGCCTGGTACTCCGGCGGCATCGAGTGGAACATCGGCGCCACCGGCCACACCACGCTGTCCTGCGCACCGCTGCACGCCGCCGTCGTACCCGCGCCCGACGGGGGCGAGATGGTCAGGCTCTGGGAGTGGGAGAGGCTGCGCGATCTGCCGTTCCAGGTCGATCTGTGGCTGCCCGAGGGCTCCGACTTCCTCCATGCCGGCGTGCGGATACGCAATCCTCACGAGCGGCCCGCGCCCGTCTACTGGTGGTCCAACGTCGGCGTCGAGGAGCACGAGACGACCCGGGTGCTCGCACCCGCCGAGGAGGCCTGGCACTTCGGATACGAGCGCAGCCTGCGCCGGGTGCCCGTGCCCGAATTCCGGGGCGCGGACCGGACGTACCCCCTGCGCAGCGAGTATCCCGCCGACTACTTCTACGAAGTGCCCGCCGAGGCCCGCAAATGGATCGCCTCGCTGGACGCGGACGGCCACGGCCTCGTCCAGACCTCGACCGACGCGCTGCGCGGTCGCAAGCTCTTCCTCTGGGGTTCGGGTCGCGGCGGACGGCGCTGGCAGGAGTGGCTGACCGAGCCCGGCACGGGAGGTTACGCGGAGATCCAGGCGGGGCTCGCGCGCACCCAGCTGGAGCATGTACGCCTCGACGGGGGCGGGGAGTTCAGCTGGCTGGAGTCGTACGGACCGCTCGCCGCCGACCCCGCGGCCGTCCACGGCGAGGACTGGGACGCGGCGCGCGCCGAGGTGGAGACCCGGCTGGCACAGGCGCTGCCACGGGAGGCGGTGGACGCCGCGTACGAGGCGTGGCGGCCGTGCGCGGACACCGAGCCGGGCGAGCAGCTCGCCACCGGATCGGGCTGGGGAGCCCTGGAGGTGCTGCGCGGCGGACACAAACTGCCCGGCACGCCCTTCGACGAGTCGACGCTCGGTGAAGAGCAGGCGCCCTGGCGGGAGTTGCTGAGGACCGGCGTCTTCCCGGCGCCCCGCAGGGTCGTTCCGCCCGGCCCCTCGCTCGTGGCACCGCACTGGCGCGACATGCTGGAGACCGCGCCCGCCGAACCGCTGACCGAGTACCACCTCGGTGTCGCCCAGTGGCACGCGGGCGACCTCGCCCAGGCCGTACGCAGCTGGGAACGCGGCCTCGGACTCGCGCCCTCCCGCTGGCCGTTGCTGCGCTGCCTCGCGGTCGCCGACCTGGAAGGCGGCCAGACGACGCGCGCCGCCGACCGCTACGCCGAAGCCTTCGACGACCTGTGCCAGGAGCGCCGCGACGACGGCGCGACGTGGACGTCGGCGACGGCAGCGCTCGGCCGCGAAGCCATCGCGGCCCTGCTCGCCGCCCGCCGCACCGCGGAGGCCCGCGCGGTCTGGGACCGGCTGCGTCCGGCGGTCCAGCAGCGCGGCCGCTTCCGGCTCGTCGAAGCCCAACTCCTCGTCGCCGAGGGCCGCAAGGGCGAGGCGCGCGCGATTTTCGACGCGGGCTTCGAGGTGGCGGACCTGCGGGAGGGCGCGGAGATCCTCGAAGAGGTGTGGTCCCGGATCACCGACGAGCCGCTGCCCGAGGCGTACGACTACCGGATGCGTCCGTCAGGGGGCTGAGGGCGGCGACCGCAGGTCATTCGGCGGCCTTGCGGTCGACGTACTCGAACACCGCACCGTCCGGGTGCACGGCGATCAGATTGCGGCCCACCGGGGTCGGCACCGGACCCGCGACGACCCTCGCGCCGGTCTCGGAGAGCGTGGCGTACGCCTCGTCCACGTCCTTCACCGCGATCGTCGCCGTCACCTTGCGCAGCACCTCCAGCTCCGACTCCGGTCCGCTCATCAGCAGGAAGCAGCCGACGGCCGCCACCGAGACCCCGCCGCGCTCGAAGCGCAGGGGCGTGGCTCCGGTGAGCCGCTCGTAGAAGGCAGCCGCGGCCTCCAGGTCGTCGACGCAGATGCGAAGCGTGGTTCCGAGGATCTCCATACGAGCGAGCGTAGTTCGCGGCGGCGGGCGGCGAAATCGATTGCCGGATTGTCATACCCGGCAGAGGACTTCGCCGTGCGGAACCATGAACCAGGCGTCGTCCTGGTGGCCCCATTCCCGCCAGCCGTCGGAGACCGCCGCCAGTTGCTCCGCAGTCGCATGCCCGCCGTCGACGGCGAGCCGCGCGTACACCGACGCGGTCGTACGGTCCGCCCACAGGCCACTCCACCAGGCGCGCTCGTCGGGCCCTGCGAAACACCAGGCCGCGGCGGACGCGGTGATTTCGGTGAAGCCCGCCGCCCGGGCCCAGGACAACAGCCGGCGGCCGGCGTCGGGCTCGCCGCCGTTCGCGCGGGCGACGCGCCGGTACAGCCGCTGCCAGTCGTCGAGCGCGGGGAGCTCGGGGAACCAGGTGAACGCGCCGTAGTCGCTGTCGCGCGCCGCGACGATGCCGCCGGGGCGGCAGACCCGCCGCATCTCGCGCAGCGCCTGCACCGGATCGCCGACATGCTGCAACACCTGATGGGCGTGGACGACATCGAAGGAGTCGTCGGGATAGTCCAGTGCGTGGACGTCGGCGACCTCGAAGCGGACGTTGTCGAGGCCCCGTTCGGCGGCGGTCTCGCGCGCCTGGACCAGTACGTCCTCGGCGGCGTCGACGGCTGTCACCCGGCCCGGCGCCACCAGCTCGGCCAGATCGGCGGTGATGGTGCCCGGACCGCAGCCCACGTCCAACACGTCCATACCCGGCCGGAGTTCCCCGATGAGATATGCGGCGGAGTTCGCGGCCGTCCGCCAGCGGTGAGAACGCAGCACCGACTCGTGGTGCCCATGGGTGTAGACGGCGGTCTCCTTCGGCATGGCCGAACTCCTTCTCCGGAAGCGGGTACGGCAACCGTACGCCGCGGTCCCGCATGACGAGACCCGTGTCTTGTCATGTGGGACGAGCCTGCGTCAGGAAGGCCGGGGGCTCATGGCGAGGTCCGCCTGCCAGCGCACCTCGCCGTCCCGCACCCGGTCGGTGGGCCTGAGGCCGGCCGCTGCGGCGACCGCCGCCGACGCGAGATGGTCCGAGTGCACATGGGCGACGGCCGTGTGCACCGACCGGTCCGCGAGCCAGCCGACGAGCGCGCGTGCCGCCTCGGTGGCGACACCCCGGCCCTGCCAGGGCGTGCCGACCACCCAGGCGACCTCGGCCGTGCGGCCGTGTCCCGAGGGGCGCACCGTCGCCTGGACGGTGCCCGCGAGACAGGACTCGGCCCGGAGGCTGATGACCCAGTTGCACCAGGACACGGCGGGATCGGGCGCACCTGCCAGCATGCGGGCGTACCGCGAACGCAGGGCTTCGACCGTGTCGGGCGCACCGCCGATGAAGGTGTGCAGGGACGGATCGGCCAGGGCCTTCGCCATCTCGTCCGCGTGCTCGACGGCGAGCGGCAGCAGCACCAGCCGTTCGGTGCGGATGAGCTCGGAGGCGAGGCGTGGCAGCAGCGGGCGCCGGTAGCGCAGCTTGATCAGCGGGAGGCCGGAGCTCGTGTCCACCTCCACGGCGCCGTCCTGGCGCCAGCCGGACGCCTCGTAGAACCGGCGTGCCCGGTCATTGGCCTCCAGCACCCACAGCGTGGCCCGGGTGAAGCCCGCCTCCGTGAACTCGTCGACGACGGCCGCCAGCAGGCTTGAGCCGACTCCGGAGCCCCACACCTCCGGCAGCGCGTACAGCATGCCGATCTCGGCGGTGCCCGCGGTGCGGCCCGGTGCGTACGAGGCGAAGGCGACGATCCCCTCAAGGGTCTCGGCGACCAGCACACCGGCGCCGGGTCTTCGGGGCTGGGTGAGCCGTCCCGTCCAGGTCAGCGCCTCACGCGCGGGATCGAGCGAATCGAGATGCTCCTGAGGCACGAGACCGGAGAACGCCGCCTGCCAGGACCGTACGTGGACCGCGGCGATCCCCGGTGCGTCATGCGTCTGCGCGCGGCGGATCTGCATGTGCTCATGGTGCGGGACGCAGGCCGAGCCCGTCGATCCGGTTTCCGTGCGAGTCCCGCGAGTGGACGGGCTTCAGAGCAGGGCCTGCGGGCGGTAGACGGTCAGCACCTCGACCTGCTTGTCCACCACCAACTCCCGTGGCGCTGCGGTCACTTCACCGTCGTATGCCAGCGGCGTGCCCGGCGCGAGCCCGGAGATACGCAGCTGGTGCAGCTTCTGCGCCGCGTGCACCGGCGAGCGGCTCAGCGGGCCGGCGAGCGCCGCGGCCAGCAGCCGCAGCCCCGGCCAGCGGCCGCCGTGCACCACGCGCACATCCAGCAGGCCGTCGGCCAGATACTGGCGGTTGCCGGGCGTCGGGCCCACCGGCTGGTAGATGCCGTTGCCGGCGAACAGCATCCACATCGGGCGGCGGCGGCCCTGAACCTCGGCCTCCAGCGGGTGTTCGCCGCGCAGCACCCGTGCCGCCGCGAGCACCCCGGCCGGCCAGCCGCCGATACGCGGCGACCAGCGCTCACGGATGCGCACCAGCTCCGGATAGACGCCCAGGCTGAAGGTGTTGAGAAAGTGGCCCGGTTCGGCGCCGCCCCCGGGTCCCGGGGTGAAGCGCCCCAGGTCGACGCGGACGGCCTCGCCGCCCGCGAGGGCACGGCAGGTGTCCTGGACCGTTTCGATGCCCAGGTCGTACGCGAAGTGGTTGAGCGTGCCGCCCGGGAAGACGGCGAGCGGCACACCGCGCGCGGCGGCGAAAGTCGCCGCCCGGTTGACGGTTCCGTCGCCCCCGAGGATCCCCAGCACCCGGCCGCGTCCGGCCGCCTTCTCCAGCTCCGCCGCCAGCTCGTCGGGGCGGCACTCCACCAATTCGGCGAGCGGTAGCAGCTCATGCACCAGCCGGGCCGAATCCGCCGAGCCCGCCTGCCGGTTGACCACGACCACCAGGCCATCGCCGTCGCGCAGCGCGGGTGCGTCGGCATGCGGCGGGCCGGGCGGTGGAAGCTGCGAACGGGTCGGCACCGCGCCGCGCAGCGCGAAGGCTGCACCCACTCCCAGCGCCGCGCCCACCAGCACGTCGCTCGGATAGTGCACGCCGGTGTAGACGCGCGAGAACGCGACAGACGCGGCCACCGGCGCGACGACCGCGCCCCAGCTCTTCGACTCCAGCGCCACGCCGGTCGCGAAGGCCGCCGCCGAGGCGGCGTGCCCGGAGGGGAAGGACGTCGTGAACGGCTGCCGCTTCAGCTGCCGTATCACGGGCACCGCGTCGAGCAGCGGCCGTGCTCTGCGCACCGAGCGCTTGCCGATGGTGTTGATGGCGGCGGAGGCGAGCGCGAGAGACGCCACGCCCCGTACCGCGGCTCGCCGAGAGCGCGTTTCCAGGGTTCGTGGCCGGCGTGGGCCAGGGGGCGTTGGTGGTTGCTGCCCGGTGGGTGGTTTCGCGAGCGAGCCCGCTACGCGCCCGAGCGCGGCAATCCCGGCGGCCGTGCCGAGCCAGAGCAGCCCGTGGTTGGCGCTGCGGCTCAGCCGAGGCAGCACCGGCTCCGCGAGTGGCCAGTGCCGGGCCGCGACGGCGTGGTGGACCTGCCGGTCCCACGCGCCGAGCAGCGCCGTGACCCGGGCGCGGACCTGCGACATTCCCTGTGTTTGAGCCTGTGCGTGAGCGTCTGACATGGAACGCGGGTACCCGGTGGACGGCGCCGCCACGCAGGAGGGGACCCATTCACCCACCAGGAGGCGGCCCGTGCGGGGTGTCGAGCCGGTGGTCCGCCACCCGGTCAGCGTCGCCCGGCACCGTCGTCCAATGCCCGGCAGATCGCGACTCCCGCGCGGCGAGCTCGCGCAAACCTCCGTATAAAGGGCTCGTGGGCCGGTGACCGGTCCTGGGGACACGCGGAGGTGACGGCACATGCAGCGGACGGCACCGGAAGACCGTGGCCGTGTCCGTTACGGACCGCCCGCCCCCGAGTCCGGACTGCCCGTGCTGCCCGAGCTCGTCGATGTGCTCGCGGCCGCGTCGGACCGCGCCGTGGGGGAGCCGCCGGGCGGCGGCCCCGAGCTGCGCGAGGCGGCCTGCGGCTACTGGTGGCGGCGCGGGCTGCGCTCCCGGCCCGAGGAGGTGGCCGCGGCTTCCGGCGCGCAGCCCCTGCTGCTCGCCCTGATCGGGGCGCACGACGGCGATGTGCTGATGCCGCGCCCGTGCCCCGCCTGGTGGACTCCGCAGGTCCGGCTGCTCGGCAGGCCCGCCTACCATGTGCCGACCCCGGCGGAGTGCGGCGGTGTGCCCGACCCGTTCGCCCTGCTCGAGACCGTACGCAGAGTCCGCGCCGAGGGAGGCATGCCCCGGCTGCTGCTGCTCTCAGTCGCCGACGACCCCACCGCGACCGTCGCCCCGCCCGAGACCGTGCGCGAGGCGTGCGAGGCCGCCGTCGGTGAGGGGCTGCACATCATCAGCGACGAGACCTGGCGCGACACCCTGCACCGGCCCCACGAGACGGTGCTGCTCAGCCCCGCGGAGATGTGCCCCGAGGACGTGACCATCATCAGCGATCTGGCCGGAGCGCTCACGCCCCCATCCTGGCCGGTTGCCGTCGCCCGCTTCCCCCGCACCGACGAGGGCGCGCTCAGGCGGGCCAGGACCCTCGACTTCCTCACCGCGCTGGGCGCGGTCGTCGCCGAACCGATCGCGGTGGCCGCGACCCACGCGCTCGACGAGCCCGGTCCGGTCACCGAAAGGGCCGAGCGGGCGGCTGCCCTGCACGCGCGCGTGGCCGCGGAAGTGCACCGCGCGGTGCTCGCCTCCGGGGCCCTGTCCCGGCCGCCGCAGGCGGGCCGCCATCTGTACGCCGACCTCGGGCCGCTGCGCTCGCAACTCGCAGACCGGGGTGTGAACGACTCCATGGAGCTCGAGGAGTATCTGAGCGACCGCATCGGGACGCCCGTACCCGGCGGACACCGGTTCGACGACGAGCTGGGGGCGCTGCGGGTACGGCTGGCCACCGGGCCGCTGCTGGGTTCGACTCCCGAGCAGCGGCAGGAATCACTCACCTCACCGGCACCTCTGGAATTGCCGCACGTGGCGGGGGCGTTGAGCATTCTTGGAACGGCCTTCGACGAACTGCGTTGAACGGAGCCCCGGATGACGGAACAGACGGAGCAGGCGGAGCACTCGGGCCAGGCAGACGACGCGGCACACGCCACCGACGGGTCACAGGCGACCGACCCCGCACACGCAGACGCCTCGGCACAGGCGACCGCGCCCGCACAGCCAACTCACCCCGCACCGCCGAACCACCCCGGCGTACGCTCCCGGCCCCGCCCCCTCGGAGAGACCCGCACCTGGCCGAGGACCTTCGCCGACCGGCTCACCGCGCCCCTGCCCGGCGTACGCGCCATGGCCCGCCTCGCCACGGAGGGCGCCGTGCGCCCCGGCCCCGACGGGCTGCGCGACATTCCGCTGCTGCCCTTCGCGCCGGGGCCGCTGCCCGCCGTGGACACCGCGACCGTCGCCGTCACCTGGGCGGGACACGCCAGTTGGGTGCTCGGCATCGGTGGGCTCACCGTCCTCACCGACCCCGTCTGGTCCCGCCGCATCTTCGGCACCCCCGCCCGGATCACGCCCGTCGGAGTGCGCTGGGAGGACCTGCCGCCGATCGACGCGGTGGTCATCAGCCACAACCACTTCGACCATCTGGACGCCCCCACCGTGAAGCGACTGCCGCGCCACACCCCCGTCTTCGTCCCGGCGGGCCTCGCCCGCTGGTTCCGGCGCCGCCGCTTCACCCGCGTGACCGAACTGGACTGGTGGGAGTGCGCGGAGCTGGATGGCGTCCGCTTCGACTTCGTCCCCGCCCACCACTGGTCCAAGCGCACTCTCTTGGACACCTGCCGCTCGCTCTGGGGCGGCTGGGTGCTGACGGACCGGCTCGGCCAGTCCGTGTACTTCGCGGGCGACACCGGCTACGGCCACTGGTTCAAGGAGATCGGCCGCTGCCACCCGGACCTCGATGTGGCGCTGCTGCCGATCGGCGCGTACGACCCGCGCTGGTGGCTCAGCGATGTGCACACCGACCCCGAAGAGGCGGTACGCGCCTTCGAGGATCTCGGCGCGCGCCATATGGCCCCGATGCACTGGGCGACGTTCGTGCTCTCCGCCGAACCCGTCCTGGAGCCGCTCAGCAGGGTTCGCGCCGCCTGGGAGCGCACCGGCCGGCCGCGGGACCGGCTGTGGGACCTGCCGGTGGGCGGCTCACGCCTGCTGGCCGGTTGAGCCCGCCGAGCCGGGGCGCGACCCGCGCCGGACCCGGCGCCACAGCGTCGGCGCCCCGCTGATCACCACGGTCAGCGTCACAGCCACGACCACGCCCTTCCACGGCTCGTCGAACAGCGAGCCGCCGAGAATCCCGATCAGCTGATACGTCGCCGCCCAGGCCAGGCACGCGGGGATGTCGCCGCGCACGAAGGCGCGCAGCGGCATCCGGCTCAGCAGGCAGGCCAGCATCACCGGGATCCGCCCGGCCGGCACCAGCCGGGAGAGCACCAGCACCGTCACCCCGTGCTCATCCAGCTTGCGCTGCGCCTGATCGAGCCGGTCCGGCGCGGCACGGTCGCTCAGCGCCGCGAGCCACCGCGAGCCGTTCTTGGAGCGGAACCCGCGCTGGCCGAGCCAGTACAGCGTCACATCCCCGAGGAACGCCGCGAGCGACGCCACCAGAAACACGAACAGCAGCGACAGCGGGGCCGTCTGATGGAAGGCCACCACCGCCGCCGAACTGACCACCGCCCCCGTCGGCACCACCGGCACCAGCGCACCCAGCACCACCAGCAGAAACAGCGACGGATAGCCGACCGCCTGCTGCGTCGATTCCGGCGGCAGCTTCCCGACGATCTCGGACAGCTGCCCGAGCGACTCCCAGGGCTTCGAACTCACCGGGCAGCCTCCGGCCTGACCCGCTCGCCGTGCCCCAGCCGGTGCACCGCCACCTGCGGAGCCAGCCGAGCCGCCTTGCGTACGAACTCCTCGCCCGGGGCGTAGAACTCGTGCGGCCGGATCCCGTCCATCCCGATCGGCCAGTACGTGCCGTAGTGCACGGGCACGGCCGCGCGCGGCGCCAGCGAGGCCAGCGCCTGCGCCGCCCGTCCCGGGTCCAGATGCCCGTGGCCGAGAAACGGCCCCCAGCCGCCCACCGGCAGCAGCGCCACATCGACCGGCCCGACCTCGTCGGCCATCGCGTCGAAGAGCCCGGTGTCCCCGGCGAAGTACGTACGCGACTCGCCGCTGATCACATAGCCGAGCGCCGGCGAACGGTGCGGCCCGAGCGGCAGCCGCCGCCCGTCGTGCAGCGCGGGCACGGCCCGCACCACCAGGTCCCGGACCCGTACCTCGTCACCCGGCGCCACCTCGGTGACCCGCAGACCCAGCCGGGCCAGCCCCGGCACGGACCGCGTCGCGGCGCGCGGCACCACCAGCCGGGTGCCCGGAGCCAGCCGCGCCAGTGAGGGCAGATGCAGATGGTCGGAGTGCAGATGCGACACCAGGACCGCCTCGGCGACCGCCGCCTCCGCGGGCGGCAGCTCACCGCGCCGTCTGCGCAGATGCGCGAGCCGGCGCACGAACAGCGGATCGGTCAGCACCCGGACGCCGGAGTCCTCGACCGTGCAGGTGGCATGACCCCACCAGGTGACCTCCACGCGCGCCTCCTCCTTGCACCCGTACGCCTACGAGCCTAGGTCCTGTCCGGAGTAGGGTCATCGGCCAGTGACCGAGAGTGCAGGGGGAGCCCATGTCCATCGACGGCTTACGCGTGGCGGCCATCGCCAGCCTGACCCCCCTTGAGGAACTCGACCGCGACCCCTTCCTGGTGGACACCCGCAGCCAGCACGCGATGTGTGCCCGCTGGGCCGCCGACGAGGGTTATGTCGTCACCCGGCAGCTCCTCTTCTACGGACTGCGCCCCGACCACTGCGCGCTGTGGGCCGACGTCGGGGCGGGAAATGTGGATCTGTTCGTCGCCCCCAACGAGCGGGTGCTGGCCCGCGCCCTGACGTCATTGCCGGACTTCCTCGCCGAGTGCGAACGCAGAGGCGTACCGCTGGAGACGGCGAACCTCGACGAGCCCGTGTACGACGCGGCGATGAAGGCCAGTGTGCATCGCAGGCTCTCCATGCCGACCGCCGGATACGACGGCTGCTGACGCCCCGCCCGGCCCCGCCCATGACCCTGCCGATAACCCCGCCGGACAAACTGAGCCCCTGTGCCAGGCTGGAGACCTGATCCAAGGGTGAGGTGAAAGCGGCGTGGGCGAAGGGCGATGGCGTACGGCCGGCAGAGCCCTGGTGCGGGTGATCGTGGTGTGGGCGGTGTCCACACTGACGATGCTGGCGCTCGCCGGGCTGCTGCCCGACTTCCAGCTGCAGTCCGACGACGGGGACTCCATCACCAGGACCGCCGTCACCGCCGCCTGGGGCGCGGGCGCCTTCGGTCTGCTGACCGCGCTGGTCTGGCCCGTCGTCGTACGGGCGCTGCTGCTCGTACCGGCCCTGGTGCTCGGCCTGTTGGTGTTCTTCCTCAACGGCTCGCTGCTGCTGATCGCGCTCTGGCTGATCCCCGACGGGCGCGGCGCGGCGAACCCGGAGACCGCGGTCGTCGTCGCCGCCGTGATGTCCGCCGTCGCGTCGGCGACCTCCACCGCTCTCGCCGTCCGCGACGACAACGCCTACCGCCGCCGGCTCTCCCGGCTCGCCGACCGCCGAAGACGCAGACGCGGCGAGGACAGCGGGCCCCCTCGGACGCCCGGCACGGTCTTCCTGCAGCTCGACGGGGTCGGATACGAAGTCCTGCGGAACGCGGCCGACGACGGCGTCATGCCGACCGTCGCAGGATGGATCGGCACCACCCACCGGCTCAGCCGCTGGCGCACCGACTGGTCCAGCCAGACCGGCGCCAGCCAGCTCGGCATCCTGCACGGCTCCAACCACGACGTCCCCGCCTTCCGCTGGTACGAGAAGGACAGCGGCCGGGTCATGGTCAGCAACCGGCCCGCGAGCGCCGCCGAACTCCAGCGCCGCGCCATCGAGCGCACCGGCGACGACGGACTGCTCACCGTCGACGGCGCGAGCCGCGGCAACCTCTTCAGCGGCGGCGCGGACCAGCTCGCGCTCGTCCTGTCCATGGCCGCCAGACGAGGCAAGGCCAACCGCTCCAGGGCGGGCTACTTCGCGTACTTCTCCGACCCAGCCAATGCCGTGCGTACCGCACTGTCCTTCGTCGCCGAAGTCGCCCGTGAGATCGGGCAGTCGACGCGGGCACGCCTGCGCGGCGACCGGCCGCGGGTCGGACGCGGCGGGCTCTACCCCTTCATCCGGGCGTTCGCCACGGTCATCGAGCGCGATGTGGTGGTCGCCTCGGTGATGGGAGACATGCTCGCCGGGCGCACCGCCGTCTACGCCGACCTCGTCGCGTACGACGAAGTGGCCCACCACTCCGGACCGCACAGCAAGGACGCCTCGCTGGTGCTCGAACGCCTCGACCAGTCGATCGCGCTGATGGCCAAGGTCGCCGAACACGCGCCCCGCGACTACCGGATCGTGCTGCTGTCCGACCACGGCCAGAGCCCCGGAGAGACTTTCGAGAGCGTGTACGGACTCACCCTCAAGGATCTCGTGCGCGCCGGGTGCGGAATGCCCGTCTCGCGCCGGGCGGAACGTTCCAAGAGCGGCGCGGAGGCACGCGACGCCGCGGGCGACGCCCTGCGCATGGCGCTGCACCGGCAGCGCGCCGAAGGAGCGGACGAACATCCGCAGGCGGGCTCCGACCCCATCGTGCTCGCCTCCGGCAACCTCGCGCTGATCTCCTTCCCCGACACGAAGGAGCGCCTCAGCCGCGAGCAGATCGAGCGCCGCCACCCGGCGCTGCTCCGGACGCTCGCCAGCCACCCCGGCATCGGCTTCCTGCTGGTACGGAGCGAGGAGTACGGCTCATTGGTCCTCGGCCCCGACGGCGAAGAGGTACCCGTCAGCCGGCTGAACGACTACGGCCCGCTGAGTGTCTTCGGCACCGGCGCCGCGGAGGCGGTACGGCGCACCGACTCCTTCCCGCACGTCGCCGACATCATGGTCAACTCGATGTACGACCCGAAGACGGGCACCGTGCATGCCTTCGAGGAACAGATCGGCTCGCACGGCGGGCTCGGCGGCGAACAGTCCCAGCCCTTCCTGCTTTCGCCACTCGACCTGTCGGCACCGGCCGAACCCGGCGCCGAACTGGTCGGCGCCGAGCGTGTGCACCACGTGCTGCGGCGCTGGCTGCGCGAGTGCAAGGTGCCGCAGGTGCCGATCGGGTCTGCCGCAGAAGCCTCCCCTCCGGATACGTTGACGCCGTAGAAGGTCAGGCGAACCGGGAGTGTGCCGAGTGCGTGCTGTGGTGTTCGAGGAGTTCGGCGGGCCGCTCGACGTACGCGAGGTCCCCGATCCCGTGGCGGTCCCCGGTGGCGCGGTGATCAGGGTCGAGGCGACGGGGCTGTGCCGCAGCGACTGGCACGGCTGGATGGGCCACGACCCCGACATCACGCTCCCGCACGTCCCCGGGCACGAACTGGCCGGAGTCGTCGAATCGGTGGGCGACGGCGTCGCCGAATGGCGAGCCGGCGACCGGGTCACCGTGCCGTTCATCTGCGCCTGCGGCCGGTGCGCGGCATGTGCGCGCGGCGCCCAGCAGGTGTGCGAGCGCCAGGAGCAGCCCGGCTTCACCCACTGGGGGTCCTTCGCCGAGTACGTCCCCGTCCACCACGCCGACACCAATCTGGTCGCCCTGCCCGGAGCGATGTCGTTCAGCACGGCAGCGAGCCTGGGCTGCCGGTTCGCGACCGCCTTCCGCGCGGTGGTGGCGCAGGGAAGGGTGCGGCCGGGGGAGTGGGTCGCCGTCCACGGGTGCGGTGGCGTGGGCCTGTCCGCGGTGATGATCGCGGCGGCCTGCGGGGCCAGGGTCGTCGCGGTCGATGTCTCGCCGGACGCGCTGGAGCTCGCGCGGACCTTCGGCGCGGAGGTGTGCGTGGACGCGTCGGCCCTCGGCGCGGGCGTCGCGGACGCGGTCCGCTCCGCGGCCGGCGGGGGTGCGCATCTGTCACTGGACGCGCTGGGCGCGCCGGTGACCTGCGTCAACTCCGTCCAGAGCCTGCGCCGCCAGGGGCGCCACGTCCAGATCGGCCTGCTGCCCCAAGGCGTCCACCTGCCGATGGACCGGGTCGTCCCGCTGGAGCTGGAGATCCTCGGCACCCACGGCATGGCGGCGCACGCATACCCCGAGATGATGGCGATGGTCGCGTCGGGGTCGCTGCGGCCGGGCTTGTTGGTGACAAGGACGATCGGCCTCGCGGAGGCTCCGGGGGCGCTGGCGGCGCTGGGGGCGGGGACCGGGGTGACGGTGATAGCGCCGCGCATGGGGTAAGGGTGCGCCTGCGGCGGGCCTTGTCCCCTACCCGCCCTCCCCCAGACTCCGTCCGGGGGGACCCCCAACCTCCCTGCGCCCGCTTCGCGGCGCGAACCGGGGGCTCCGCCCCAGACCCCGCTCCTCAAACGCCGGAGGGGCTGAAGGTGCGGCTCGGCCGCCGATTTCAGCCCGTCCGGCGTTTGAGGACACTCCCCCTACGCCCTGCGGGCGTGGGGGGACCCCCAGAAGGGCGTATGGGGGCTCGGGGGCGGAGCCCCCGGCTCGCGCCACGAAGCGGGCGCAGGGGTCCGGGGCGGAGCCCCGGTTACGGGAAGGGGCGGGTGGGGAACAGGCCCGCCGCAGGCGCACCCCTCACCGGCCAACCCCCCACCCCCCGCCCCGTTTTGGCTCGCTCCGCAATCATCAATACCATCCGGTGATGATCACAAGAAAACGGCTGGCGGCCGCCACCTGCGGCCTCCTCGCCGCCCTGGCCGCCGCGCTCCCCCCACCCGTCGCCGCCGCCGACGAACCGGCAGCCAAGCCCCCGTCCCCCAAGGTCGAACTCGTACTCGACGTCAGTGGCTCGATGCGCGCGAGGGACATCGACGGCCAGACCCGCATGTCCGCCGCCAAGCAGGCGTTCAACGAGGTGCTCGACGCGGTCCCGGGCGAGGTCGAGCTCGGCATACGCACCCTCGGCGCCAACTACCCCGGCAAGGACAGGAAGGTCGGCTGCAAGGACACCAAGCAGCTCTACCCCGTCGGGCCGCTGGACCGGACCGAGGCGAAGACCGCCGTGGCGACCCTCGCCCCCACCGGCTGGACCCCGATCGGTCCCGCCCTGCTCGGCGCGGCCGAGGATCTCAAGGGCGGTGACGCGACCCGGCGGATCGTCCTCATCACGGACGGCGAGGACACCTGCGCCCCGCTCGACCCGTGCGAGGTGGCGCGCGACATCGCCGCCAAGGGGATCCATCTCGTCATCGACACGCTGGGCCTGGTCCCGGACGCCAAGACCCGCAACCAGCTCAGCTGCATCGCCGAGGCCACCGGTGGCACGTACACCTCCGTGCAGCACACCGACGAACTCTCCGACCGGGTGAGCCAGTTGGTGGACCGGGCCGCCGAGCCGGTGGTCACGCCGGTCGCCACCGAAGGCGCGACTGAGTGCGCGAAGGCCCCGCAGCTCAAGGCTGGGCTCTACAGCGACCGCGAGAAGTTCGGCGAGCACCGCTGGTACCGGGTGGACGTCCTGCCCGGCCAGGAGCTGCGCGCCTCGGTGAGCGTCGCGGCAGACCGCGCAGTCAACAACGACTACGGCGTGCTGCTGCGGGCCGTGACCGTCCACGGCCGTGAGATCGTCCGCGGCTCGGAGGCGGGCGACGGACGCACCGATGTGATCTCCACCGGGCTGCGCTATCCGAAGGACGAGCTGGAGGATTCCGATGGCGTGAAGCCCGCCGCGGAGACCGTCTGCCTGCAGGTCAGCAACTCCTTCTCGGCGCCCGCGTCGGTGAAGACGGACCCCGGCCTGCCCGTCGAGCTCACTGTCGACGTCGTGGACGCGCCCGACGAGGCGTCCGACGTGGCCGCCTTCGGTCTCGGCCGTGGCTGGTGGCTGCTGGCGGTCCTGGTGCTCACCGGCCTGGTGGCCGGTCTGCTGTGGGGCTGGATCTCACGCTGGCGCTTCGCCGTATGGAGGACCAACTGATGCGTATCGCACGTGTGTTGACGACTGCGCTGATTGCCGCGACCGCGCTGACCGGCACGGCCGGCTCGGCGGTGGCGGACGACCCGTCGCCCAGCCCGGACAAGAGCTCGGACACGGCCGGACCGACCAGGGCGGGCACCGGCTTCCGTGACGCGACCGCCGTCGAGCAGGGCCACAAGGCCACCGCCGAGGCGTCCGCGGGCGACTACCTCTACTGGGTGTTCCCCGCCGACGCGGGCCGCCGGGCCACCGTGAACGCCACGGTCACGCTCCCCGAGCCGGCGGCCCGGCACGGCGCGTCCACCTGGCGGCTCGATGTGTACGACGGGCTGCGCAGGCGCCAGTCCTGCATGTACGGCATGCAGAGCAGGGGCGCGGCCAAGGAGGCCGCGTCGGTCGAACTGTCCTGCACGCTGCGTACGGTCCGCTCCTGGGCCGAGCCGTGGGACAACGACCCCCTGCCTGGCAGCTATTACATCCGGCTGACCGTCACCGATCTGCCTGCGGAAGACCTCGGCCTGCCGGTGAAGGCAGAGGTCGAGGCCACGTCGGTCGACGCCGGCGGCGCGCACGCGGGCGGCGGTTCGCTCTCCGCCCCGCTGGTGCCGGGCACGGTCAACCGTGCACGGGACGGCGAAGGCAGCACGCCGAAGCAGGCGGCGGCCACCATCAGCGAGCCGGACGGCGGCTGGTCGGCGGGCTGGTGGTCCGACCGGTGGCTCTGGACCGCGGCAGGAGGGTTGCTCGGCGCGCTGGCGGCCATCGGCGGCTACTCCCTCACCCGCGGATCCGGACGCCCCTCGCGCGTACCGCCCGCGGCCTGAACACGGTGGCCACGGCAGCGATGCCGTGGCCACCCAGCAGCGCGTACGTCACGCGTCCTGGAGCGCCGAGAGCTGTCGGGCCAGCGTCTCCTTCGACTGGAACGTCGCCCCGAACAGGGCCACATGCTTCCAGTGCAGCGTCCCGTCGGCCGCTATGACGAAGACGGCACGCCGCAGCCCGATGCCCGGCGCCGCGATGCCGAAGTCCCGTGAGACGGCCCTGTCGGTGTCGGCGAGCAGCGGCATGCGCAGCCCGTACTTGCGGGCGAACGACTCATGGCTGTCCACGCTCTGCGGGCTGACCGCCCAGACCTCGGCGCCGCAGTCCGTGAACGTCTCCAGACCACTGGAGTACGAGCAGAGCTGCTTGGTGCACACGGTGGTGTCGTCGCCGGGATAGAAGGCGATGACCAGCGGGCGGCCCCGCTGCCCGCTCAGCGTGAACTCGCGGCGCTCGAAGACGTCGTCGACCAGAATCCCGCCGGGGAGGGTGAAGTCGGCGACGGACTGGCCGTGTTCAGGTGATGCTGCCAAGGGAACTCCTGCGGCTACGAGTGCGGACGGACGGGAGTACTGTCTTGCGGCCCCTCGTCGAGGGCATCGTCGAAGGGCCGCGTACCCACACAGTCCACGCCGAAGCAGGTCCCGGATGGAAGACGAACCGGCGATCGTGGCCGGGTTGCAATCGAAGGTCATCGGCGGAACCGATGATGTGGAACGCCAGCCGCCTGCCGCCCGGGAACAGGTCACGGATCTCCTGGAGGGTCAGCTCCCGGTCGTCGGCGAGCGCGCCGACATCCACGAACAGCACGGTGAAGCCCTCGGCCTCCCGCAGGCGCAGCGCCCCGGTCAGCATCGGAGCGGTGGACCGGGCCAGCCGGCCGCTCACGGCGAGCCACACCTGTGGCCCGTCCTCCGCCAGTACACGCACCCGTATCGTCGCTCGCACCTGCGCCCCCAGAGCCGGTCCGCCGCACCGCCGACCGGTGCGCCGCCACACGACTGTCATTCGGCGCCGGTGAGGCCCGGGATTGCTCAGAATCCGGTCTCTTTGCCCGCGAGGGAGCACTCTTTGAGCAGCGTGCCCGGACCGGCACCTTCCGGGCGGGCCACGGTGCGGCTCGGCACCGGCGCTCTGCCGTGTCCGATCCATGCCTCCAGCACCGTGAAGGCCGAGCGGTGACAGGGTGTCAACGGCCGGAGATTGTCCGGAAAGACGTCGTACAGTGAGTCGACATGCGTGCCGCCCTCGATCCGGTAATAGCGGAACAGCCCGCCGCGGCCCGCGTCGCGCACCATGCGGGCGTACACATCGGAGTCCTGGCCGATGGGCAGCAGGACGTCGAGAGTGCCGTGCAGGGTGATCAACGGCTTTCCGATCCGGCCGGTCAGTGCGATCGCGGCGACAGCACGGCGGACCTCCGGGGGCCGGGAGGAGTACACATAGTCCGCGTCGCACGCGGGCGTGCCGGGCGCGCAGTACGGGGTGCCCGCCTCGGCGGACCCGTCGTAGCCCGGGTCCAGCTCCTCGCGGTAGATCCGCTGGGTCAGATCCCAGTAGTACCGATGGTGGAACGGCCACAGAAACTCCGACCCCGCCGGATATCCGGCGGCAACCATGGCCCGGTGCGCCTCGTCCGCGCCGGGTCCGCCCGATGCGTAGAGCGGATAGTGGCGCAGCGCGGGCGGCAGGAAGGTGAGCAGGTTCGGACCCTTCGCCCGCCAGAGCGTCCCCTCCCAGTCGACACCGCCGTCGTACAGCCCGGGATGGTTCTCCAGCTGCCAGCGCACCAGATAGCCGCCGTTGGACATGCCTGTGGCGAGGGTGCGGGACGGCGGTCGGTGGTAGCGCTGGGCGACGACCGCGCGGGCCGCCCTGGTCAACTCGGTGACCCGGTCGTTCCATTCGGCTATCGCCTCGCCGGGCGCCTCGCCGTCACGGTAGAAGGCCGCCCCGGTGTTGCCCTTGTCGGTCGCGGCGAACGCATAGCCGCGGGAGAGGACCCAGTCGCCGATGGCCCGGTCGTTCGCGTACTGCTCGCGCACGCCGGGGGAGCCCGCGACGACAAGGCCGCCGTTCCAGCGGTCGGGCAGCCGGACGACGAACTGGGCGTCGTGTTTCCAGCCATGGTTGGTGTTGGTAGCGGACGTCTCGGGGAAGTAGCCGTCGATCTGGATGCCGGGCACACCGATGGGTGTGGCCAGGCCCGCCGGGGTCAGTCCGGCCCAGTCGGCCAGGTCGGTGTGACCGGACGCCACCGTCCCCGCGGTGGTCAACTCATCGAGGCAGGACGCCTCTTGGTGCTCGGCACCCGGCACGTCCAGCCGGGCGATCCGGGTGCAGTGGCCGGACGCCGAGGTGCCCGGTTGATGGGCGACGGCCGGGAGCGCGGCGACGGAGAGCAGCAGCGCGGCCACGTAGGGAACGGCGTGGGGCAGGGGCACGGAGAGACCTCCTGGGGGTACGGACCGTGGGGTCAGGGGCAGTTGCCGTCGGCGACGACGTAGTGGCCGACCGGGGATTCCTTGAGCGTGTGGGTGACGAAGGTGTTGTAGAGGCCCATGTCCTGCCCGGAGCCCTTGGCGTAGGCATGGCTGCCGTCGGTGTTGGCCCGCCCCGCCTGCACCTGGTGGTAGTTGTCGGTGGTCCAGCAGGCGGCGGTCGCCCCGCCGGTGGTCGTGGCCGCGACTGTGCCGGAGCGCGCGCCCTCGGTTCCGGCGGCATCCCGGGCGGCCACGCTGTAGCCATGAGCGGTGCCGGGGCTCAGACCCGTGTCCGTGAAGGACGCGGCCGCCGGGGTGGCGATACGCGTCCTGTCCCGGTACACCGCGTAACTCGACGCACCCTCAACTGCCGTCCATGTCAAGGAGATTGATGTGTCGGTGACACCACCAGCCGCCAGCCCGGACGGTGCCGGGAGACTGCCGGGACCCGGGCCCGGCGTGGAGCCGTCGAGGCCGAGGAACTCGGTGATCCAGTAGCCCGAGCAGATCGAGTCGATGAAGTTCGCGGTACCGGTCTGCCCGCACTGCTGCGGCCCGCTGCCCGGATCCACCGGTGTCCCGTGCCCGATCGCGGGCACCCGGTCGACCTCGACGACGACGGTCCCGCTGCCGTCCGCCGCCAGATACTGCTCCCGGCGCGTCTGATTCGGCCCGATCGTGGACGTACGGTCCGGACTCTGGTCCACACCGTGCACCGCGGTCCACTGGTCCCTCAGTTCACTGGCGTTCCTCGGGACGACCGTCGGGTCGTTGTCGCCGTGCCAGATCGCCACCCGCGGCCAGGGCCCGGAGTACGCGGGATAGGCGCCCCGCACCCGCTGCGCCCACACTGCGGGCGTACGGTCCACACCCGGGTTCATGCAGGTGAAGGCGCCTGTGTCCTTGGTGCAGTCGTACGGCAGCCCCGCAACCACCGCGCCCGCCTCGAAGACGTCCGGATAGGCGGCGAGCATCACCGCGGTCATGCCTCCCCCGGCCGACAGACCGGTGACATACGTACGCGCCGCATCGGCGCCGTAGGCACTCTCCGCATGCGCGACCATCCGGCTGATGGAGGCGGCCTCGCCCTGTCCGCGCCGGTTGTCGGTCGCCTGGAACCAGTTGAAGCAGCTGCTCGCGTTGTTCGCGGAGGTCGTCTCGGCGAAGACCAGCAGGAAGCCGTGCCGGTCGGCGAAGGTCGTGAGACCGGAATTGTCGGCGTAGACCTGGGCGCTCTGCGTACAGCCGTGCAGCGCGACCACGACGGCAGGGTGCGCGGGGAGGCCCGCGGGCCGGTAGACGTACATGTTGAGGGCGCCGGGATTGGCGCCGAAGCTGCTCACTCGCTCCAGAGGTACGGCCGCCTGGGCGGCGGGCGCCGGCGCCAGCAACAGGGCGGCCGCGAGGAGCACTTGGACGACGGCCAGACGGCCGGGCGACTTGGACAGGCGTTCACGCAACCGCATCAGGGCCTCCCGCAGGCGTACCGAGGTGCGGTCACAGTAGGAACGGGGCCGGTGGGGGAGGAATGGTGACGAGGCCTATAGCGCGGGGGGCGCACGGCGGCGTGGGGACTGTTGCGGGTGCGTTGGCGGGGTGCTAAGCGGCGCCCAGTTTTCGGTCACTATCAGCTCAGTCCGATAACTGACTACTTTTCATATGCGGAGAAACGGTACTGATTGTGGAGTTCGCGTAGAGAGAACGATGAATCTGGAGGTACACCATGGTCCGTCTCCGTTCGGCCTCGCTTGCTCTGCTGACCGCTGCCGCATGCGTCGCGCTCCCCGGACTGTCGGCCTCGGCCGCACCCGGCGACACCGCGTCCATGTGCTACAGCAATCTGACGCCGTCCGGCTGGGTCGATGTGCAGTGGTGGAACAGCTGGGCGTGCGGCACCACGTTCAACCCCAATATGAAGAAGATCAAGCAGGTGTCCGGCATGCCCATCGGCACCACCGTCAACGCCTGCATGTCCACCCTGCCCCCGGCGGGCTGGGTGCTGGTGAACCGCTTCTACAGCGGCGCCTGCCAGTACTCGGCAGTGCCCAGCCATGACCCCAACACCTGGACGATCAAACGGGTTTCCTGAGGCCGGACGTCTCCCTCGACAGGGAGAACCCCGGGTAGGTCAGAGGGGCAAGGAGACGTGTACAGCCTTGCCCCGCCGATCGGGGTCGCAGCGGACTTCCAGGGTGCCGTCGACCTCGGCGGCGAGGTCGTGGACCAGCCGAAGGCCCCGTCCTCCGATGTCATCCGGGTGCGAGGGGGGCAGCACGCGGGGGAGGCGGGGGTCGCGGTCGTGGACGGCGATCGTCAGACAGTGGTCGTCGGTCACGAGAGTCAGCTCGGCGCGGGGGGACAGCCGGGCGGCGTGCTGGACGGTGTTGGCCACCAGCTCGGTGATGATCAGCAGCGCACGGTCGAGGCAGTCATCCTTCATGCCCGGAGTGCCCCCTAGAAGGATGGCCTTGGCCGCGCGCCGGGTGGCGGGGACAGAACGATCGTGGGTCTGGAAGGTCATTTCATAGCGGAACCGCGGGGCGCTCAGGGGCTGCATCAGCGACTCCTGTGCCGCCACACCATCTGAGCGGCTGCTGTGAATCTGGGTTGCATACATTTCCAGTGACCGTCCTGAATTGTGTCGGACTGGAGTGTGGTGGATCGCGATCGGCCTGATGTCCCGCGGAGAAGAGCGAGGCTGGGACCGTGCGGTGTCGGCGGTGGAGGGGGCACCTCTGAGCCGGAACCTGGAGTTATGCATACATGTTAAGTAGGTGTGTAGGGGGCGTGTCAATGGCTCCAGGCGAAGGATCAAGATGTTATGTCCGGCAATGTCGGGCATCGCGACCGATCCGCGCAGCTCAGCCCCTGCGCACGATGGCCCGCAGCTCGTGTGCCAGGCGGGCGACCGCTTCATCCGAGGTCTGCCGACCCGCAAGGGCGTCGTGGGCGACTGCCTGGACAGCCAGACTCACCTGCTCGTAGTGCGCACTCTTGGGGCGCGGCTTGGCCGTCAGGACGCTCTGCTTGAGCGTCGGCAGGTAGGGGAACCGGCGTACCAAGGCGGGGTCGGAGTACAGGGCCGCGCGTACGGGCGGCAGTGACCCCTGGGTGAGCACCTGGCGCTGGACGCGCTCGCTCGTGAGGTAGGCGATCAGCTCGTTCGCCGACTTCTGATGCCGTGAGTTGGCGTTGACGGCGAGATTGGAGCCTCCGAGGATGCTCGAACCCTGGCCGTTCGGTCCGGGCAGCGGGACGGCGCCGACCTTCCCGGCTATCTCGGAGCCCTTCTCGTTGGCCAGGTCGTACACGTACGGCCAGTTGCGCAGAAAGAGCAGGTCGCCGTTCTGGAAGGCGCGCCGGGATTCTTCTTCCTTGAACGTCAGAGCATTCCGGGGAATCCAGCCGTCGCGAACGCCGCGGGCGAGGAAATCAAGGCCCTCGCGGGCGGCGGGGGAATCGACGGTGACCCGTGCTCCCTCGTCGCTGAGGATCTGGCCCCCGGCGGACTGCATGACCTCGGCGATGTTGACGGTGAGACCCTCATAGGGAAGGTACTGGCCGGCATAGCCGTCGAGGCCGTACTTGGGTGCGATCGACTTCGCCATACTCTCGAGTTCGCGCCAGGTATGTGGCGGCTGCCTGCCCTCTCGCTGGAGTAGATCCTTGCGGTAGTAGAGCAGCCCCGCGTTGGTGACGTAGGGGACGGCATAGAGCTCCCCCCGGAAGGTTGCCGTGTCCACGACCGGAGGCAGGAAGTCGTCGAGCGGGAACCGGTCGGCGTCGAGCGGGGTGATCCAGCCGGCGGCGGCGAATTCCGAGGTCCACGTCACGTCGATGTTGAGTACGTCGAAGCGGCCACTGCCCGAAGCCAAGCCGGTTGCCATTTGTGCGCGTACCTCGTCCGCGGCTTCCGGCAGCTCGATGACCTTCACTTTCTCGGCGGGGTGCGAGCGGTTCCACTCGCTCAGCACGTTGCGCAGATAATCCGTCAGGTCGCCGCCGGTCACGAACGTCATCGGACCGGTGTCAGCGGGCCGTTGTCCGCCGCCGTCCCCGGTGCAGCCCGCGAGGAGCAGGGCTCCGGCCATGAGCCCTCCACTTGCGGCCCGCGCCCACCGCATGGATGCCTCCTTCGCGCGCCGCGTCGGTCGCTCTCCCGGCGTATGCTCTATGCATACCTGTTAGCCATGACGGATAGCGGAACCGGTCGAAAAGGGAAACGAAGCCGGAGGAAGTCACAATCGCTTCCCTGATCCGCGGCGAGGGGAATAGACAGAGTGCGTCTCGCCCTGCTGGTGCTCTTGTTCAAGGGGCCGGCTCATGGATATGAGCTCAAGCAAGCTCTTGAGAAGCTCATGGGTGCAGCTTACTCTCAGCCCAACATCGGGCAGATTTATGTCACTCTCAGTCGCCTGGAGAATGCGGGTCTGATCCAGGGGGAGGACATCACTCAAGCCAGTCGGCCGAACAAGCGCATCTACCGGCTCACCGCAGCCGGGCGGGAAGCAGTGGCTGACTGGTTCGAGGAGCCGGCCGAGCCGAAGATCCGGGATGATTTCTTCATGAAGCTCGCGCTCGCCCACGAGACGGGAGCGGCCGACCGGATCGGATTGATCAACAAACAGCGCCGCCATTGCTTGAACACCATGCGTGATCTGTCCAGGCTCGCGGCCTCGGAAGACCGTGACAAGCGAATCTCGCAATTGCTGATCGAGGGTGCGATGCTGCACCTACAGGCTGACCTCGACTGGCTGGAACGCTGTCAGGAGGAGCTGGAATGAGCCGCGATGCCTCCTCTGCTGCTGATCCCCAGTCTGCTGCTGATCCCCCGCCGATGGTGAAGGCGCAGGGCCTGGTCAAGACCTACAAGGCGGAAGGCGCCGAGGCACGGGCCGTGCGGGGCGTCGATCTGCAGGTCGAGCCGGGCGAATTCGTCGCCGTCACCGGGCCCTCCGGCGCGGGCAAGTCCACCCTCCTGCATTTGCTGGGCGGTCTGGACCGCCCGGACAGCGGGAAAATCTGGCTGGACGGCCGACAGGTCGACTCGCTGAGCGAGGCTCGCTGGGCAGTGCTGCGTCGGCGCAGCATCGGAATCGTCTTCCAGTTCTTCAACCTGGTCTCCAACATGACCGTGACCGACAACATCGAGCTCCCGGCGCTCCTGGCCGGCAAGAGTCCACGGCAGGCAAGGGCGAGCTGCGAGGAGCTGCTCGCTGAGCTGAGCCTGGAAGGCAAGCAGCGCAGCATGCCCGGCGAGCTGTCCGGAGGCGAGCAGCAGCGGGTGGCGCTGGCTCGTGCCCTGGTCAACCACCCACGTCTGCTCCTCGCCGACGAGCCGACCGGCAGCCTGGACAGCAAGGGAGGCCGCGATGTCCTGCGGTTGCTCACCCGCTTCCATCAGCGCGGCCAGACCATCCTGCTGGTCACCCATGACGCGAGGGCTGCCAGCACGGCGGACCGAGTGATCAGTTTCTTCGACGGCCAGGTCGTCGACGACGCGGTCCTCGGCGGTCCTGAGCATGTGCCGAGGAGTGTCGCCGACATCTTGAGAATCAAGGGTTGACCGATGCGGGCCACCGTGCGGTGGGCGCGCGCCGACCTTCGGGCCAACCGCGGCGAGGCACTGTTCATCATCCTGGCCACCGCAGGCATCATCGCCTCGCTACTGTTGGCGGGCGCGCTCCTGCTCTATGCGGCCAACCCATGGCAGCGCGTCTTCACCGAGTCCTCCGGCGCGCACGTATGGATCCACACCAGGGCAGACGCGCCCACCGAGAAGCTGACTGACATCGACGGCGTCGCAGCCTTCTCCGGGCCCTTCCCCACTGCCCCCGCGACCGCCGAAATCCGCGGCGCGAAGGTGTCACTGGAGCTGCGCGGTGCCCCAACCGAACCGCCCAAAGCGGCTCGCCCACTGGTCGACTCCGGACACTGGCTGGAGAACGACGTCCCCAACGGCATCGTGCTCGAGCGATCGGCCGCCGATGCGCTCTGGGTCAAGCCCGGTGACACTCTGCGCGTCCGCGGCAGCGACGGCAGAGATACGACTCTTCAGGTCGTGGGGATCGCGGACACCGCGGAGCCGCGCTTCGTCCGTGGTGTGGTGCCCGGCGTCGCCTGGATGCTGCCCTCACAGCTTCACCGGGTCGAACCCGACACCCGCCGAGTCGGGCAGACGGTCGGCCTTCGCCTGGCCGATCCCCAGGACACCGATTTCGCCGTGCAGCAGGCGGTGACATTGATCGGTGCCGACCAGGTTGCCAAAGTCTCCACCTGGGAGGAGGCGCGGGACGAAGCGGAGGGCGACAACCGCCTCCTGGGACTACTGCTCGGCTCCTTCGGCCTGGGGGCCCTGCTGGCTGCCGCCCTCGCGGTAACCGGAGCCATCAGCACCCGAGTTCGGGGACATCTCCGGGACATCTCCGTCCTGAAAGCCATCGGCTTCACCCCCGGTCAGGTCGTCCGCGCGTTCCTGGTCGAGCACGCGGCATTCGCGCTCATCGGCGTGGCCTTCGGGGCGATCGTCACAGAGACGCTCGGCCCCCGGATTCCCGGCCGCATCGGGGACGCGATGGTGCTGTGGCGCGACCTGCCCGAGCATGCCTGGAGAGTCCTTGCCACGTCACTCGGGGCGGTTCTCGTCATCGCGACAGCCACCGTCCTTGCTGCCTGGCGTGCTGGTCGCGTCTCACCCGTTCCCATCGCCCGAGGAGCCATCAAGAGCGGCCGCCGGCTGTCCAGAACCGCCAGATTCGCTCTGCAGCTGAGAACGCCGCCCGCACTCGTGCTCGGCTGGCGCGGGGCATTCCACCGCCCGGCGCGCGCCGCGGCGGCCGTGGGGCGGCTCGCGCTCCCGCTGCTGATGATCACGATCGCTCTGGGAGCCTGGTCGACCCTCGACCGCTTCGAAAGCCGACCCGAGGACGTGGGACTCGCCGCGGAACTTCGCGCCAAGCCGGAGGGCATCGACGACGCGACGGCACGCAGGCTGCTGTCCGATCAACCGGGCGTGTCCGCCGCCCACCCGGGCGTCGAGGTTGCTGCGCTCGTCCCTGGCCAGACCAGGACGATCACGCTTCGCGGCCTGGGCACCATAGGGCACCCCTACCCCTTCACCATTGCTGAGGGCCGCACCATCCAGAACTCGGACGAAGCGGTGGCGGGCCAGGGACTTCTCGACCTCCTGGGAGCGGAGGTCGGTGACTGGGTCCGCATGACCGTCGGAGGCAGCCCGCAGGTCCTCCATATCGTGGGCCGCAGTATCGAGCCACAAGACGGCGGCCGCGTGATCTCCACAACCGTCGACACGCTGCGGGAGGGGGACGCCTCGCTGCGGCCCGAGTTCTACAACCTGGTCCTGACGCATGCGGCCGACCCCGAAGCTGTGAGCAGTGCACTGGCCGAGTCCTCCGACGGTGGTCTCGAGGTGCGGAAGAACACCAATCCCGCCGACCAGCTCTCGGCCGCCCGCGGGGTCATCATCGGACTCGTCGGAGTGCTCGCCTTCATCGGTCTGGCCGAACTGTTCACCGTCATCGCCGCGGGACTTCGCGAACACGGCCGCGACCTTCTCGCCCTCAAAGCCATCGGGCTGACCCCCCGTCAGATCACCGCGGTGATCGTCACAAGCACGGGGTTCATCGCTGCGGCAGCAGCCCTGACGGGGACCATCCTGGGCGTGTACGTATCGACGTGGCTGATCGACCTGCAGGGGCGATCGAGCGGGCTCGGCGCGGGCATTGCCCAGCCTCCTTCCCCGGGAATGCTGCTCCTGCTCGGCGGAGCCGCCGTCGCCGGGGCGATCGCCGTCTCGACCCTGCCGGCCGCGAGGGCCTCCCGGCGCAGGCTGGCGGACACGCTCAGCGATGTCATGTGAGCTCACGGCACGCCCGTAGTACGCCAGCCGCGCAGCAGCGGACCTACTCCGGTGCCGGACGCGACAGTTGTCATACCCGAAACCGTAGTACGGCACGTCGACGGCGTGCGCAGTTCATGCGGACGGCGAGCGGGTCAATGTGACCTGCATCACAAAATTGGGGGGCTTGGGGGTTTGCTGGTTAGGCTCGGCAGCTTCGCATTCATCACAAATAGGACAGGAGTCTGCTTATGTCCGAGAGTCCCTCGGCCTTGGACTCGGACGCCTATGCGCGGCTGTGCTCAGAGCAGCAGCCGCGGCTCGTCGCGTACGCCCGCTCCCTCACCGGCAATCCCTGGCTGGCCGACGATCTCGTCGCCGAGGCGCATTTCCGGGTCTGGCGGCGGCTGTCTTCGGGACGCTCGGTCGACGACGTGCCCGCCTCTCTGGCGACCACTGTGCGTAATCTCGCCGACGCGGACGGGGATCCGAGCCGCCGGATCGCGTACGTCGGACTCCTGTCACGCGTCCTGCGGCAGCTGCCGGAGCGCTGGGTCAAAGCGCTCTGGCTGGCCGAGGTCGAGGATCACCCTCTCGACGTGGTCGGACACCGCGTGGGCGCCGGGCACGGAGCGACGGCGGTGCTGCTGCACCGGGCGCAGGAGGGTTTGCGGCACGCGTTTTTGCGCGCGCATCCCGGGATACCGGACGACCCTGCGTGCGAGAGGCACTGGAAGCGGATTCCCGCCCATGTGGGCGAGGCCCCGGAGTCACCGCGACAGGCCGGGGGACTGTGCCTCCACCTGGAGGACTGCGCGGACTGTCGCGCTCGGCTGGCCCTGCTGACCTGCGTGAACGACCGGCTGCCCGCGCTGGTCGGCCCCGCGCTGCTGGCGCTCGAAAGGGAAGCCCCGGCCGGAACGGGGGTTTCCGGCCGGGGCGGCACAGGGTGGGGACGCATCGCGTCTCCACGTATAGGTGAACGATAAACCGTCCCGGCCCGTTCCCTGTTACCGGGGGTCAGGCCTGTGATGGACGTAACGTTCCGTTACTGTCCGCTGCCCCTCGACACAACCGTCGCGAGCACCGACGGCAGCGGGTACCAGTCGGCCGAGACCACGCTCGCGTAACGGCCCGCCAGTAGGTTGACGCGGTCCCGCGCCTGCGTCTCGGTCGGGTTCGTGCCGTCGATCGCGGGCGCGACGTTGTGTGCGTCCGTCATGACGACGAGGTAGTGGTTCCGGTCGTACCACGAGGTGTCGACGCTCCCGCCCGCGTACGTACCGGCGTCACCGTCGAAGAGGACGAACCAGGGGCGGATGCCCGCGTCGGCGTACCGGGTGCGGGGATCACCCGCGGCGGCGCCATGGACGGCCGGGAACGCGGCCGCGTCCCGGAGGCGCCCTGCGGCGGCGAGATTACGCAGATGCATGGCGTACTCACGGTCCGTCCACAGTGAGTCCGCCGGGTTGCTCTCCTCCACCGTGCCGGGGATGAGCTCCACCACGAACTTCCCCGCGAGGGCCGAGCGGGCGGGCCAGCCGTTCGTCCTGACAGCCGTGTCGAGCTCCGGGAGGCCGCCCGCCAGATCGGCTGGACGGAACAGGGCGTCGCCGAGCCGGGCGGAGAGCAGTGCGTCGAGCGCGGCGGGGCCGCGGCCGTTGTTGTTCTGGAAGCCGTCCTTCATCTCGACCTTGATGAGGATGGGCCGGTGACCGGGGTGGGCGTCGTGCCACGCCCTCATGTCCGAGAGGCAGCCGCCGAGGTCCTGGTTTCTGGCCTTGGTGCGCAGCTGGGCGGGGCTGGAGGCGCTCTCGCAATTGTTGTTGTTGCCAAGGGGATTGCTGTGCGAGACCCGCCACGACCGGCCGAACACATTGGTCCAGACGTCGAGTTCGAGCATCCCGGCGCCGGAGTCGAGGGCGTCGGCGAAGTACGGGTACTTGGCCTTCTCGTAGGCGTTGTGGACGCCCACCCAGGTGGCGGAGGAGTAGGGCAGCTGCCCCGGATCCACCGAACCGGGCGTGGCCGCCTCTGCCGGCGCGAGCGCGCTCGCGAACAGCCCGGCTGCGACGGTGGTCGTCAGGGCGGCGCGCTTGAGGTTCCCCATGGTCCCCTGCCTTTGCGTCGATTGGGTCGATGCGATCAAGTCGACGGAAGAGTAGGGGAGTTGAGTGAACCGGGGGGAGACGGGGACCGGCCGTTACGGATGCGGCGGATGTGTGCGGGGGGAAATCGGTCGCGCCTCGTGAGGTGAGCCGTTAACTTCTGCCTGAGCGCAGCGAGGCACGAGGCGCGAAGGCGAAGGGGAGCCAGGCATGGGGACCGAGGGCGCGCGGACCGACCGTTTGGGCTTGCTGCTCGACCAGTTCGACCACGCCAGGGAGATGGCCCAGGTGCGGCTGACGGGGCTCAGCGACGAGGAGTACCTGTGGGAGCCGGTGCCCGGTTGCTGGTCGATCCGGCGCCGGGGCGAGGCGGCGACGCCCAGGGCGTTCGGGCCGGGCGAGTGGGTGCTCGACTTGGGCGCCCCGGACATCCCGGCAAACGAGTACGCCGAGGTTGCCCGGCAGGCCGCCGGCGGCATGACCGTCGCCAAGATCGCCGATGACTGGAGCGTGAGTGTCGAGCGGGTCGAGCAGATCCTCACCCACACCGGTGCGCCGGAGCCCGACGCGACGCCGATCACGACCATCGCGTGGCGGCTGGCGCACCTGCACTTCCAATTCGCGGGCGGATGGGAGTGGACCTTCGGTGAACGGCGGCAGGATCCGAAGCTGATGGTCGACTTCGTCCCCTCCGCCGCCTTGACGCTGGAGCGGTTCTGGGCGGTGATCGACCGCTGGCGCGACAGCGTCGCCGCCGTCACCGACGAGCAGCTCGACACGGTCGGCTTCTCCCAGTACCCGTACAGCAACGACGCCGACCACCCCTTCATCACCGTGCTTTCGGGGGCCAACCTCGAACTCATCCACCACATGGCCGAGATCGCGTTGCTCCGCGACCTGTGGCGGGCCCGCTTCACCACTCCCGGGTAGGCCCCGGCGCGCCCGTACCCCGTCGCACCGCGTGCGCTCGACCTCGGTGCGAGGGACCATGGCCGCATGCTTCTCGTACGGGTCGCCGATGTGTCGCGCGACGTCGCCGCCACCTCCGCCCGCTCGCGGAAGATCGCCGCGCTCGCGGGGCTGTTCGCCGAGGCCGAGCCCGATGACGTCGGGCTCGTCATCTCCTACCTCGCCGGGCGCCTCCCGCAGGGCCGTATCGGCATCGGCTGGAGCGTGCTCAAGGAACCCGTACCTCCCGCCGAGGCCCCCAGCCTCACCGTCGCCGACACGGACGCCGCCCTGACCGGGCTCGCGAGCGTCGCGGGGCCCGGGTCCCAGGCCGAGCGCAAACGGCTCGTGCGGGAGCTGATGGCCGCCGCCACCGCCGCGGAGCAGGAGTTTCTGATGCGGCTGCTCATCGGCGAGGTCCGCCAGGGCGCGCTCGACGCAGTCGCGCTGGAGGCCGTCGCGAAGGCCGCCGACGCGCCCGCCGCCGATGTGCGCCGGGCCGTCATGCTCGACGGGTCGCTGCCCCGCGTCGCCCGCGCCCTGCTCGCCGACGGGCCGACCGCCCTGGCGCGGTTCCGGCTGCGCGTCGGTACCCCCGTCCTCCCGATGCTCGCTCACACGGCGAAGTCGGTCACCGAAGCCGTCCAGGCGCTGGAGACGGCCTGCGTCGTCGAGGAGAAGCTCGACGGCATCCGCGTCCAGGTGCATCGCGCCGGTGAGAACATCCGTGTGTACACCAGGTCCCTCGACGACATCACCGACCGGCTCCCCGAAGTCACCGCCGCAGCACGGGCCATGACCAGTGATCAGTTTATTCTGGACGGCGAGGTCATCGCCCTGGACGCGAGGAGCGGACGCCCCGTCTCCTTCCAGGACATCGCCTCCCGCGTCGGCTCGCGCGTCGATGTGGACGCCGCCCGGGCCACTCTCCCCCTCTCGCCCGTCTTCTTCGATGTGCTGGCCGCCGACGGGGAGCCGACCCTTGACCTCACCGGGGCCGAACGGCACACCGTCCTCGCCCGCCTCGTACAGGAGCCGATGCGTGTGCGTCGTACGGTCGTCGAGGACCCGGCGGACGCGGGGCAGATCACCGACGCAGAGGAGTTCTTCGCCGAGACTCTGCGCCGCGGCCACGAGGGCGTGCTCGTCAAAGCTCTCGACGCGCCCTACACGGCAGGCCGCCGCGGCCGCTCCTGGCTCAAGGTCAAGCCGGTCCACACGCTCGACCTCGTCGTCCTGGCCGTCGAGCGGGGCCATGGCAGGCGTACCGGACTCCTGTCCAACCTGCACCTCGGCGCACGCGCCGCCGACGGTACGTACGTCATGCTCGGCAAGACCTTCAAGGGCCTCACCGACGAGATGCTGCGCTGGCAGACGGAGCGGCTGGGCGAACTGGCAACCGGGGACGACGGGTTCACCGTCACCGTCCGTCCCGAACTCGTCGTCGAGATCGCGTACGACGGAGTCCAGCGTTCCTCCCGCTACCCGGCCGGCGTCGCGCTGCGCTTCGCGCGCGTACTGCGTCACCGCCCCGACAAGCCCGCCGAGCAGGCCGACACCATCGAACAGGTCCTGGATTCCCGCGCCTGAACCCCGGTCGGCTCAGCGCAGGCCCATCACCTTGTCGGCGAAGGCCGTGAGGTTGTCGACCGTGCGGGTGATCCGTTCGTCCAGGGTGAGTGTCTCCTCGTGCAGACCGCCGCGCAGCTTCGGCAGCTTCCGCCCGCGGATGTAGAGCGAGCAGGCGAGGTCTGCGCAGAGATACGTGCCCACGGTGTTGCCGTCCCGGCCCGCCGCGCCGGCCAGGGGAGCGGCGAAGAGGGTCACCCCGGACGAGGCGTGCCCGGTGAGGCAGACCTGGCACATGCTGGACTTCACGGCGCTGGTCCGTCCGGTGGAAGGCACCCGGAGGGTGATGCCGACCGGCCCGTCCTCGCGGGGAAGGACGATGTGCGCCCTCAGGGGAGCACCGGGATCGGTCCAGCCGAGGAAGTCGAGGTCGTCCCAGGGGAGTTCGGCGAAATCGGCGGGCAGCTTCATGCGCGTGGCCTCGCCCTTCGTACAGTTGACGAAGGATCCGCGTATCTGCTTTTCGGTCAGTGCTTCCACCGGTGGAAGGTACACAGAGCGCGTTCGGGCGGGCATCCCATTTATGGTGGCCGAAGCCGCCGCCGTTTCCTGAGCCGCTTCCTGAGCCGTTTTCAGAAGGGATCCTGGTCATGCCTACAGAGCCGCTGTCGCAGAAGGAGATCGAGGACCGCCTGCGGGAGCTCCCCGGCTGGTCCCAGGAGGGCGACCGCATCGCCCGCGCCTACCGCCTCTCCACGCATTTCGCGGCGACCGCGATGGTCGTGCACATCGCCCAGATCCAGGAGGCGCTGAACCACCACTCGGATCTGACGCTCGGCTACAACACCGTCGCCCTGTCGGTGAACAGTCACGACGCGGGCGGCGCGGTCACCGAGAAGGACTTCGAGCTGGCCCAGCGCGTGGAAGAGATCGCCGCGGGCCACGGCGCGGGCTGACGGGCGTGGCCGGACGCCCGGCCCGGCCTGTTGCGAGCATCCGTAAGCCCGAAGGCCGGCTCCTCGTGCGGGCCGTCGCCCTGTCGATGCCGGGCAGCGCCCAGGCGCAGGGCGAGCGCGCGCAACACTTCGAACGCCGGATCCACGCCATCGAACGCATCCGTGAGCGAGCCGCGGCCCGCGGCGAGAACCCCCCGCCCCTCGAACAGATCCTCGATCAGCTCATCGCACCGCTCTACCTACGAGCGATCTTCGGCATCGAACCACCGGCCACCGGCTACCCGGAACTCCTCGTGGACAGACTGCTCAGCAACGCGGGCGGGTCGGAAACGGCCTGAGCGAGCACACCTGAACCCCTGGCCCCCAGGCGCTCATGCCAGAGAGTCGCGTCGACGGCGACCGGCGCGCCGCCCCGCCAACGGGCCGGCCAGCGGGCGCAGGTGAAGGCCGAGCGGCTGCCGGTTCAGCACGCGGACCGGCTCCCCTGCTCACCGGTGCGGGCGTCAGCCGCCGGCCCGGAGTACCGCTGCCACCAGCGGTCCCGCCGACTTGCCTCCGCGCCCGCCCTGTTGCACCACCGCCGCTGCAGCCAGGTCGCCGCGCCACGCGGTGAACCAGCCGTTGGGCTTCTCCTGGCCGTCGACCTCGGCCGAGCCCGTCTTGCCTCCGATGTCCGGGCCCAGGCCCGCCATGGCCTCGGCGGCGGAGCCTGACGTCGCGGTGTAGCTCAGCAGTTCGTGCAGCTGCGTCTGCGCGGAAGCGTCCAGCTTGCGCTGGGCCGTCGCGAGCGACCGGTCGTCGACGTCGGGCGAGACCAGATACGGCTGCCGGAAGATGCCGGTCTTGGCCGTGGAGATGATGGACGCGACATTGAGCGGGTTCATCCGTACCCCGCCCTGCCCGATGAGCGATGACGCCATCTGTGCGTTGCTCTGCACCGGCACCGCGCCGTCGAAGCTCGACACCCCTGTCGACCAGTTGTTCAGGCCCAGCCCGAAGACCTGCTGGGCCTGCTTGGTCAGATCGTCGTCGTCGAGCTTCCCGGCCTGCGTGATGAAGGCGGTGTTGCAGGACGCCGCGAAGCTCGAACGGAACGTACCGTTCTTGATCTCGAAGTTCTCCACGTTCTGGAACTTCCAGCCGCCGTACGACGCGTACTTGGGGCACGGATGCTGCTTGTCGATCGACGCGAGGTTCTTCTCCAGCAGCATCGACGCAGTCACGATCTTCATCGTGGAGCCGGGTGCCAGGGACCCCTGGAGCGCCGTGTTGTAGCCATGGCTCGAATTGGCCGCCGCGAGGATCTCGCCCGTCGACGGCTTCATGACGACGACGGATGCCCGCTCGCGTTCGCCCACTTCGCGCTCGGCGACCGCCTGGGCGGTCGCGCTGAGCGTGGTCCGCAGCGTTCCGGGTATGCCCTTGGACATCGTCAGCAGCGTCTTGTTGGGGGGCTGGTCCTCGCTCTCCTCCGCCCCCTGCTCACTCTTCTTCGCGCTGTCCCCGCGGACCACCCGCAGTTCGACCCCTGCCTTACCCCCGGCCTTTCTGCCGTACTTCTCCCGCAGGCCGTCCAGGACGGTGCCGAGCGAGGGGTACTTCGCCGTGGTGAGCTCCGCGCCATTGCGGTCCAGTGCCCTGACCGGCGGGTCGGCCTCGCCCGTGACCAGCGTGTCGCCCTCTTTGAGGTCCGGGTGCACGACGGACGGCTGCCAGCGGACGAGCGGTTTGCCGTCCTCGGCCCGGACGACTGTGAGCTCGGAGTCGTAGGTGAGGGGCTTGCTCTTCCCCTTGTACGAGACCGTGGCGGAGACCCTGAACGTCACCTTCGGCCCGGACGCCTTACCGCGGGTCAGCGTCACCTCGTCGATGTGCGCGTCCTTGCGGTACCCGGACAGCGCGGCCCGTGCCGCCGCTGTCCGGTCCGTGAACGCTGCGGCCTTCGCGGCGTCGCCCCGCTGCCAGGCGGTGAGGAACCCGTCGGCCGTGGCCTGGACCTCCGCGGCCTTCACCGGGCCTGCTGCGAGTGTCCTCGCAGTGCGGTCGGCCGTGCTGTCCTCGCCCGCCGCGTCGCCGCTGTACATGCTGTACCCGGCGAACCCCGCACCGCCCACGACCACCGCGACCACCCCGCCGATCAGGGCGGGGTTCGTTCTGCTGCGCGCGGCGCGCCTTCTCTTGCCCACAAGTCCTCCGCTGTCCCCCGCTCCCCCGGGCTCCTCACCGGAGGCCCCACCATAGGGGTGGCGGGGCCAGGGTCAACCCCTCAGCCCCCCCCCGCAGGACCGCCACCAGGTCGGCTTCGCGCTTGCAGGCCGCACCATGGGTGGCTCGTGCCTGCACGGTCGTCGGTCCTCCAGGTGAGAGCAGCGTCATACCGACTTCGTCCTGATGCTGTTCATCGGCGAGCGCGGCCGAAGGTCGCATACGCGGACCTAGGGGGCGAAGCCCCCGGGGCCCTACCCCCACGCACCCCCGCCCGCCGCGTCCCGGGCGAAGGCCGCGAAGTCCTTCGGCTCGCGGCCCAGTACCCGCCGGACCCCGTCCGTCAGCGACGCGTTGTGGCCGTCGAGCAACATCGTGAACAGGTCCGACAGCCACTCCGACTCCGGTCCGGGGAAGCCGAACTGCTGCAGCATCTCGGCGTATTCCACCCCGGACACCGGGACGTACCGCACCTCGCGGCCCGACGCCCGGCCTATCTCCACCGCCACCTCGCCGAAGGTGAGCAGCCGCGGTCCCGTCAGCTCATGGACCTGTCCGGCGTGACCGTCCTCGGTGAGCGCCGCTACCACCACGTCCGCCAGGTCGTCGGCGTCTATGAAGGGCTCGGCGGTCTCGCCCGCGGGGAACGGGATCTCTCCGGTGAGGACCCCCTCGTACATCGCGCCCTCGCTGAAGTTCTGGGCGAAGAAGCTGGCTCGTACGACCGTCAGGTCCAGGCCCGATTCCCGCAGCGCCTCCTCCGCCACCACCGCGTCCGGCTCACCGCGGCCGGAGAGCAGCACCAGACGCCCGACTCCGCTCGCGGCCGCCACCCGGCCGAGGGCCCGCATCGCCTCGGGCGCGCCCGGGGCCGCGAGGTCCGGGAAGTATGCGACGTAGGCCGCGTCCGCGCCGCGCAGTGCGGGTCCCCAGGTCGACTCGTCCTCCCAGTCGAAGAGGACCGATCCCTTGCGCGATCCGGCCCGCACGTTCACGCCGCGCGCCGCGAGGCGCTCTGCCACCCGCCGGCCGGTCTTGCCCGTGGCCGCTGTCACCAACACCGTTTCCTGCTTCAGGTTCTCTGTCATGCCTCAAGGGTCGCGGCCACGGTCTGGACTCTCCATGCTCCCAAGACTCAATGCCATATGCGTCCGTCTACGCTGAGGACCATGGACGCTCTCGCCGGACTTCTGGACGGACCGCGCGCCAGGGGAGCCTTCCTCCTGCGGATGGTGATGGAGCCGCCGTGGTCCGTACGCATCGAGGACCGGGCCCCGCTGTCCCTGCTCTGCATGACCGCCGGCGAGGCCTGGATCATGCCCGACGACGGTGACCCGGTGCTGTTGCGTCCCGGCGATGTCGCGATCGCACGCGGCCCGGGACCGTACACCGCGGCGGACCAGGTCACCCGCGAGCCGACGGCGCTGATCGGTCCTGGCGGCACCTGCCACACCCTCCAGGGCGAACCGCTCGCGGAGTCCATGCACTTGGGCGTACGCAGCTGGGGCAACGACCCGCACGGCTCGGCCACCATGCTGGTCGGGACGTACCAGATGAAGGGCGAGGTCAGCGCGCGCCTGCTGGACGCGCTGCCCCAACTGCTCCATCTGCCCGCCGACATCTGGGACTGCCCGCTGATGCCGGTGCTCGACGACGAGATCACCCGGGACGAGCCGGGCCAGAGCGTGGTGCTCGACCGGATCCTGGATCTGGTGCTGATCGCCGTGGTGCGGGCCTGGTTCTCGCGTCCGGGCGCCGAGGCGCCCGCCTGGTATCTGGCCATGGGTGACCCGGTGGTGGGCCGGGCGCTGCGGCTGCTTCAGGACGACCCGGCGCACCCGTGGACGGTGGCTTCGCTGGCCGCGAAGTGCGGGGTCTCCAGGGCCGGGCTCGCCCGCCGCTTCAACGATCTGGTGGGGGAGCCGCCGATGGCGTACCTCACGGGGTGGCGGCTCGCGCTCGCAGCGGATCTGCTGCGCGACACCGACGCGACGGTCGAGGCGGTGGCCAGAAAGGTCGGCTACAGCGGCTCGTTCGCGCTGAGCGCCGCCTTCAAGCGGGTACGGGGCGTCAGCCCGCAGGAACACCGCACCGGCGCAGCTTTGCCGGAACGGCAACAAGATTCGCGCTGACGGCACCGCGGCGCGACGCTGGGGGCATGAGTCATCACCACGACAATCACGACACCACGCATATCGACTGGGACGAGATGAGCGGGCTGCTCGAACGCAACGCGCAGTTCCAGAGCCCCCTGTACGAGCAGGTGGGGGACTGGCTGGGTGAGTTGCTGCCGGCGGCCGGGGTCCGGCGGGTCCTGGACATCGGCAGCGGCCCGGGAGTGCTGACCCTGCTGCTGGCTCGGGCGTTCCCGTACGCGGAAGTGGTGGCCGTGGACGCCACCGAGCCGCTGCTCGAACGAGCCCGCGCCCGCGCCGAGCGCGCCGGGCTCGGGGACCGTGTCCGTACGCACCATGCCGAACTCCCCGACGGAATCGACGAGTTGGGCGAGGCGGATCTGATCTGGGCGGGCAACTCGCTGCACCACATCGGCGACCAGCGCGCCGCGCTCGGCGGTTTCGCCCGGCTGCTGCGCCCGGGCGGGCTCCTCGCGATCGCGGAGGGCGGACTGCCCACGCGTCAGCTGCCGCGCGACATCGGGATCGGCCGGCCGGGTCTGGAGAGCAGGCTCGAGGCAGCGCAGGGCGAGTGGTTCATCGAGATGCGGGCCGGGCTGCCCGGAGCGAAGGACGAGATCGAGGACTGGCGGGCGCTGATGGCTGCCGCGGGCCTCACACCCAGCGGGACGCGCTCGTTCCTGCTCGACATCCCCGCGCCGGTGCCCGACGCCGTACGCGAACATCTCGTCGGCGCCCTCGACTGGCAGCGCAAGATGCTGGACGGACGGCTGGCGGCGGACGATGTCGCGGTGCTCGACCGGCTGCTCGACCCCGAGGACCCGCAGGGCCTGCTCCACCGCCCGGACGCGTACCTGCTCACCGCGCGCACGGTGCACACCGCACGGCGGGACTGAGTCAGGAGCAGGGCTCCAGGCGCCACCACTGGCCGGGGCAGTCGGTGTCCTCCCACTGCCGCACGTTCGCGCCGTCCTCGGTGCTGCCGCCCTCGACCTCCAGCAGCAGACCGCTGATGAAGCTGACGACGGTGACGGTGCCCGGCGCGTCCAGGTGCTGCTCGACGATCCATTCCTGGGCGCCGAAGTTGTTGGCCTTCCACTGCTGGATGTTGGCGCCGTTCTCGGTGGAGGCGTTCGCGACGTCCAGCCGCTTTCCGCTGGCGGCGTTCACGAAGTGGTAGAGCCCGCTGCCACCCGGCACGGGATCGATCTGCCACTGCTGGGCCGGGGCTCCGCTGTCCTTGCCCTGCTGGACATTGGCACCGCTGCCCTTGGCTCCGCCGTACACCTCGAGGAGCAGCCCGCTGCCGATGTTGCGCACCAGATAGAGCCCTGGTGCCAATGCCCCGCTCAATGTTCGTACCTCTCGGTCGGCCTGTCGCGTTCGCGCTGACCGATCGTACGAGAGGGGTTGGGCGAAGCCCTCGCCGGACGCCTGACGGCGGCGAGGGCGACGCCTTCCGGTGAGGCCGTGCCGGCCTCAGTGCACGCGGACCTTGAGGGGCGGCGAAACGGTGCCGCCGCCGACGATCCGGAGCGTGTTGCGGCCCTTGAGGCCGAGGTAGACCCGCATCTTGTAGGTCGACCTCTGCGTGAGGTTCATGGAGGCGGGCAGGGTGACCCACTTGCCGCTCTGCTTCTGCTGCAGCGTGACCCGGGTACCCGGCGCCAGATGCCTGGCCTTGCCGTACACCCGGAACTCCTGCCACGCCCGGACGCCGTCGGTCGTGGCTCTCGCCGTCAGCGTGGGTCGTTCCTGGGCCGGTCTCGCGCTGTCACGGCCGGTGTCCGTCGCCGGTGGCGCGGGGGAGACAACGGCCATGGCCACTCCGACCGAACCGGCCAGCACGGCGGCCGTCGCGATTCCGGTCACCGACGCACGCTTGAAACGCTCCATGGGATCACTCCAGGGGAAGGGGGACTGCGGATCACCAACCCTAGGCATATGGGGCGTAAATATGAGGAATCGACGCGCTCGCCGCGAAACGGCCTTCGGCTGCGTTACGGGTCAGTCGCGTCCTCGCTCGACCGGTCGCCTCCCGGGCAGTGCGGCATACCTCGCGAATGCCTCCCGGCCGTCGGGAACGAAAGGCCACTGATCCAGTGCCTCCCGCAGCGCGGGTTCGGGCAGCCAGGCGTGCCACGCGATCTCCCGCGGGTCCGGCGTCAGGGCGTCCACCCGTTCGGACATGATGCCGGTCACCGGCCGCCGGAGACCCTCAAGACCGTGCCCGTCGTGTACGACGCGTCCGGCGACAGCAGCCAGGCGACCGCAGCGGCGATCTCCTCCGGTTCGCCGGGGCGGCCGAGCGGGATCGTGGTGGCCGCCTTGGCCGGGCGGTCGGGGTCGCCCATGGTCGCGTGCATGTCGGTGTTGATGACGCCGGGTGCGACCGCGTTGACCCGGATACCGTCCGGGCCGAGTTCCTTGGCCAGGCCGACTGTCAGGGCGTCGGTGGCCGCCTTCGTCGCGGCGTAGTGGACGTACTCGCCGGGACTGCCCAGCGTTGCCGCCGCGGAGGAGATGTTGACGATGGCGCCGGAGCCGAGCGCGGCCATGTCGCGGGCGGCCCGCCGGCAGCACAGCAGGTAGCCCAGGAGGTTCACCTCGACCACCCGGCGCAGGTCCGAGGTACGGGTGTCGGTGAGTCTGCCGAGCGGCCCGGTCACTCCGGCGTTGTTGACCAGGCCGGTCACCGGGCCGAGTTCGCGTGCGGCGGTGTCGAACAGCCGCTCCACGTCGGCCTCTTCCGACACGTCCGCCCGCACCGTGACGCAGCGGGCGCCCGCCGCACGTACAGCGGCTGCGACCTCGTCCGCCGCCGCGCTGTCGCTGACGTACGCCAGGGTGAGGTCGTGGCCGTCGGCAGCCAGCCGGGCGCATGTCGCTGCGCCGATGCCCCGGCTGCCGCCTGTGACGATGGTGACCGGACGTGACACGTGCTGCCTCCTGACCGTGCCCCTGGCTGCTGAACAGCAGCCAGGGGCACGCCCTTTGCGTCGATCAGGGACGTCAGTTCCAGTCGAAGCCGTCCGGGTCGGGGCCCAGTCGCTTGCCCTCGTCCAGGGCGGCCATCGCCAGCATGTCCTCGTCGTCCAGCTCGAAGCCGAACACATCGAAGTTCTCGGCGATACGGGACGGAGTAACCGACTTGGGAATGACCACGTTCCCCGTCTGCAGGTGCCAGCGCAACACTACCTGGGCGGGCGTCCTGCCGTGCTTCTGCGCGATCGCGACAACCGTGGGGACCTCCAGAAGGCCCTTGCCCTGTCCCAGCGGGGACCAGGCCTCGGTGCGGATGCCGTGCTCGGCGTGGAAGGCGCGCAGCTCCGCCTGCTGGAGCTGCGGGTGCAGCTCGACCTGGTTGACGGCCGGTACGACGCCGGACTCCTCGATGACGCGACTGAGCTGCGGCACCTTGAAGTTGGAGACGCCGACCGCCTTCGCGCGGCCGCTCTGCTCGATCTCGGTGAATGTCTTCCAGATCGTGAGGTAGTCCTCGCGCATCGCGCGCGGCCAGTGGATCAGGTAGAGGTCGACATGGTCGAGGCCCAGCTTCTTCAGCGAGGCGTCGAATTCGCGCAGGACGGCGTCACGCGTCCACGTCACGGACGAGCCGTTCCACAGCTTCGTCGTGATGAAGAGTTCCTCGCGGGCGATTCCGGAGGCGGCCACGGCACGTCCGGTGCCCTCTTCGTTCTCGTAGATGGCCGCGGTGTCGATGCTGCGGTAGCCGGCTTCCAGAGCCGTGCCAACCGCCTTCGCCGCCTCGTCGTCAGGCACCTGCCAGACACCGAAGCCGAGCTGCGGCATCGCGACGCCATTGTTGAGGGTGAGGGAGGGGACCTTGCTCACGAGCGGTCGATCCTTACGTCGTCGGTTGGTACGCCCATCGTCAACGATCACCTTCGCAGACGCATTCCCGACGCCGAAGTTGGCCTGATACAGCTCCGACCTTATCGGTCCGGACCATTGACCACGTCTCCTCAAGACGCAACTCTATGGCACATAGCTGAACGCCGGACACTCATGTGAACGGAAGTTTCAGTCCTGCTCCACCATGCGTCACCGGGCAATCACTCCTGAATCACTCCTGACCCCCACATCTCAGGAAGGCAGGTACGGCTCATGCAGGACAGCAAGGAAACATCGGAGGAGACGGCCACCTGGCAGACCCCCGAGTACATGGTCGTCGAGACCGCACTCGAAGTCACCGCCTACGCCCTCACCGACCGGTAGACCCCGCCGCCATGCTGCTGCAGGTGCTCGGCACCGCGGCGGGCGGCGGACTGCCCCAGTGGAACTGTGCGTGTCCCGGCTGCGCCGGGGCACGCACACACCCGCACCGGCGCCGCCGTCACGCCTCACTCGCCCTGCGCGCGGACGAGAGCCGCTGGTTTCTCGTCAACGCCACCCCCGACATCGGTGATCAGATCGAGGACTGCCACGCGCTGCGGGCCGGGCCGGGCCGGCGCGAGTCCCCCGTGGCCGGAGTGATCCTCACCGACGCCGAACTCGACCACACGCTCGGGATCGCCCGGCTGCGCGAGGCCGACGGCTTCGACATCCTCGCCACCCGGCCGGTACGGGACGCACTGCTCGGACGATTAAGACTCGGCGAAGTGCTCGCCCCCTACACCCGCATCGAGTGGCGGGAGTTGAGCCACGTAGCGGAACCGCTGACCAAGAGCGGCACCGTGGAGATGGCTGCCGTACCCCTCTCGGCCAAACGGCCGCGCTACGCCGCAGGCACCGGAGAGGACGAGCGCACCTGGGTCGTCGCGCTCCGGCTGCGCGAGACCACGACCGGCCGCAGCCTGCTCTACGCACCGGCCCTCGCCCACTGGAGCGACGAGTTCCAGCATGCCGTCGAGGAAGCCGACTGCGTCATCCTCGACGGCACCTTCTGGGACGACAACGAGCCGGTACGCACCGGAGTTTCCGCCGGGACCGCGACCGGAATGGGCCATCTGCCCATCGCCGGGCCGAACGGCACCGCCCGCCGCCTCAGCGGGCTGCGCGCCCGCTGTCTCTACACGCACCTCAACAACACCAACCCCCTCGCGGACCCGGACGCCCCGCAGCATGCGCTGCTCGGCGACTGGGGACTCGAGGTCGCCGCCGACCGAATGGTGATCGAGCTGTGAGCACAGTCGCTCCGCCCGCAACGGGCGCCGGTGAGCTGTGGAGCCCCGAGGAGTTCACGGCGCGGCTGCGCGCCGTGCCCGCCGAGCGCTACCACGACCGCCACCCCTTCAACCTGCGCATGCACGAAGGCGCCCTGCGCCCCGACGAGTTGCGCCGCTGGATCCTCAACCGCTTCCACTACCAGCGCCACATCCCCGTCAAGGACGCGCTGATCCTCGCCAAGTTCGACGACTCCTCGCTGCGCCGCTCCTGGCTGCGCCGGATCCAGGACCACGACGGACGGGTGGAGGGCGAGGGCGGCATCGAGCGCTGGCTGCGGCTCGGCGAAGCCGCCGGGATCGACCGGGAGCGGCTGCTGTCGGGCGCGGAAGTACTCCCGGGCGTACGGCTCGCGGTCGACGGATACGTCAACTTCTGCCGGCTGCGCTCCCCGCTCGAAGCCGTCGCCGCCTCCCTCACCGAACTCGCCGCGCCGACCATCATGCGCACCCGTATCGACGCTTTCGAACGCCACTACCGCTGGATCGAGGCCGACGGACTCGTCTACTTCCAGAGCCGCATCGGACAGGGCGCCCGGGACAGCGAAGAAGCCCTCGCCCTGGTCCTTGCCTGGGCGGCGACCCGGCGGGAGCAGGAGGCGGCCGTGGCAGCCCTCCGCTTCAAGTGCGATGTGCTCTGGTCGCTGCTCGACGCAGTGGACGGCGCGGGGGAGCGGCCATGACCGATACCTCGACAAGCGACACCTGGAAACCCGTGCTCTCGCGGTCGGTGGTGTTCCGGCACGACCGGGTGCGCGGCGCCGATCTGCTCGTACTTCCCGAGCGGGTGGTCGTGCTCCAGGGCAACGCCGGATCCATCGTGCGGCTCTGCGACGGCGTGCGTGACGTCGGCGCGATCGTGGCCGAGCTCGCCGAGCAGCATCCGGGTGCGCCCGTGGCCGAGGAAGTCCCGGAGTTTCTGGGGCGGTTGCGCAAGGAGGGCTGGCTCAAGTGACATCCGTCGACCCGCCCTGGGCGCTACTCGCCGAGCTCAGCCACGGCTGTCCGCTGCACTGCGCCTATTGCTCCAACCCCGTCGAACTGGTCGGTCGGTCAGATGAGTTGACCACCGCTCAGTGGGCCGAGGTGTTCCGGCAGGCCGCCGACCTGGGCGTCGTACAGTCCCATCTCTCCGGCGGAGAGCCGCTGCTGCGGCGGGATCTGCCCGAGATCGTGGCCGCGGCGGACGGCGCCGGAATCCATACGCAGCTGGTCACCAGCGGGGTCGGCCTGCACGAGAAGCGACTGGCTATGCTGATAGACGCCGGGCTGCGCAGCGTCCAGCTCTCCGTCCAGCACGCCGACCGGGCCGCCTCCGAACTCATCGCCGGAGCCCGCTCCTTCGCGGCCAAGGAGCGCGCCGCACGGCTGGTACGCGAGGCGGATCTGCCCCTCGGCCTCAATGTCGTACTCCACCGCGCCAATCTCGACGCGCTCGACGACCTCGTCGAACTCGCCCTGGACTGGGGCGCGGAGCGGATCGAACTCGCCAACGCCCAGTTCTACGGCTGGGCCCTGCGCAACCGGGACGCCCTGCTGCCAGGCCGTGAGCAGATCGCCGCCGCGCGCGCCGCGGTCGAACGATGGCGGAACCGGCTGGCGGGCCGGCTGGACCTCGTCTGGGTCGTGCCCGACTACGTCGACGGCATCGCCAAGCCCTGCATGGGCGGCTGGGGCGCTCTTTCGCTCACCGTGGCACCCGACGGCACGGTCCACCCCTGCCCGGCGGCCGCGTCCCTGCCCGGCCTGGACGTCCCCAGCGTCAAGGACCACTCCCTGGAGTGGATCTGGCACGAGTCGAGGACCTTCAACCTCTACCGCGGCGAGGAGTGGATGCAGGACCCGTGCCGCAGCTGCGAGCTGCGCACCAAGGACTTCGGCGGCTGCCGCTGCCAGGCGTACGCCCTGACCGGCGACGCCACCCGCACCGATCCGGCCTGCCGTCTCTCGCCGGAACACGCGTTCGTACGCGATCTCGTCGACCGCCCGCGCCTCCCCGTGCCGGTGGCCGCACCCGCGTACGCCTACCGCAAGGAAGGATCATGAAGCGATCAACTCCCCTGCTGCTGGCGGCCGCTCTCGCGGGCAGCACCCTGTCCGCCGTGCCCGCGAGCGCGGACCCCGCGATCTCGGCCGCGGCCGTTCGGTACGAGGCCGAGAGCGCCCTCATCCACCAGGGCGCCGTGGAGGCCAACCACGCCGGATTCACCGGAACCGGATTCGTCAACTACGACAACGCGGCCGGAAGTCATGTCGAGTTCACGGTGGACTCCGCCGAGACGACGAACACCATCCTGGCCCTGAGATTCGCCAACGGCACGACGGCGAACCGCCCGCTCGACATCACCGTCAACGGCCGACTGGTCGCCGACGACCTGGCCTTGGGCCCCACCGGCAGCTGGAGCGGCTGGCAGACCAAGAACGTCACCGCGGAGCTCAAGGCGGGGACCAACGCCGTACGGGCCACCTCCGCCGGCGCGGCCGGCGGCCCCAATCTCGACTCGCTCACCGTCGGCGAAGACGCCTCCACCGCCGACTGGTCGATCGCCATGATCGAGTCCACGATGGCCCGCTACTCCCCGAGCGCCATCGGCGGCTGGTCCTACCCCGTGGGGCTGTATCTCTACGGCCAGTACCTCGTCTATCAGCGCACCCACGACGCCCGCTACCTCAGCTACATCAAAAGCTATGTCGACCGCTTCGTCGACAGCGGAGGAAACATCGGGCAGAACTTCAATAATCTCGACAGCATGCAGGCGGGACGGCTGCTGAACATCCTCCACCACGAGACGGGCCAGGCGCGCTACCAGAAAGCCGCCAAGAAGATCCGGGATCGGCTCACCACCTATCCGCGTACCTCCGACGGCGGATTCTGGCATTCGACTTCGGATTCCCGGCGCAGCCAGCTGTGGGCCGACGGCGTCTACATGGTGAACCCCTTCCTCGTCGAGTACGGAAAGGAATTCGGCGACTCGGCGTACACCAGTAATGAGGCGACCTCGCAACTCGCCGTCTACGGCAGCCACTTGCAGGTGGCGAACGGACTGCTCAGGCACGCCTGGGACGAGTCGCGCGACGCGAGCTGGTCCGATCCGGGGACCGGACTCGCACCCGAGCACTGGTGCCGCGCCATCGGCTGGTACGCGATGGCGATCGTCAACGTCCTGGACGCCGTCCCGGCCGGCCATCCCCGCCGGGCCCAGCTGCTGACCGTGCTGCGAAAGCTCGCCGCGGGCATCGAGACATACCAGGACCAGGCCACCGGCCGCTGGTTCCAGGTCGTCGACAAGGGCGCGCACGGCGACAACTGGACCGAGACCTCCTGCTCCAGCATGTTCACCTTCGCCCTTTCCCGCTCGGCACAGCAGGGATATGTCGACGCGCACTACGCACAGGTGGCGCAGCGCGGATATCAGGGCGTGCTGGAAAAGATCTCGACCGGCGGCGACGGTCTCACCCATCTCACCGACATCTCCATCGGGACAAATGTCGGGAACTACAGCTACTACATCAACCGCGACCGGAAGACCAATGACTTCCACGGTCTCGGTGCCTTTCTCATCATGAACGAACAACTCCGGGCCAGGTGACAACAAATGACCCCCACCAGAAGGACCGTTCTGGGCGCCGCGCTGGGCGGTGCCGTCGCGGCGGGCATGCCCGCCGCGACGGCGAGCGCCGCATCGTGGCAGCTGCGCTGGTCGCCGTCGGCGAGCAGCGACAAGCTCAAGGCCTTCGAGACGATCGAGGACGACCGGGCGGACTCCCACCCGGCCGGGGCGCCGCACATCTCCGCCGAGGGCGACAACTTCCGGTTCACCATGCACACGGTGGACCGGGACACCATGAAGGACCGGCAGCGCCACGAGGTCACCGGCTGCCGCAACGGCAGCTCCTTCCTCCAGTGGAAGTCCGGCCAGACCTGGCGCGTCACGTACTCGATGTACATCCCCAGCACGCTGAAGGCGACCACCAGCTTCACGCACATCATGCAGATGAAGCAGCCCGGCACCGGCTCGTCGCCGATCGTCGTGCAGTCGCTGCGCCGCGTCGACGGCGTACAGACCATCGAGCTCAAGGTCATCGAGGGGGATGTCCTCGTCGGCCGTACGAACCTGGAGCCGCTGCACAACAAGTGGACCGACGTCGACTTCCAGATCAAGATCGGCAACGGTACGTCGGGCTCGGTCCGCTGGATCCTCAAGAGCGGCGGAACCACGGTGATCGACAAGTCCAAGTCGGGCGTCGACACCTTTCTCGCGGACCGGGTGCGCCCCAAGTGGGGCATCTACCGCTCCCTGGGCGACAGTTCGGGCTCGCTGCAGAACTGCCACCTGCTCCTCACCAATATGCGCTGCTACCAGCTCGTCTGAGGAGGACGACCATGAAGTGCTTACGGAGAACCGCCGCCACCGCCTTACTGGGCTTCGCGCTCGCGCTGGGCATCGCCCAGCCTCCGGCGGGGGCTGAGCCCGAAACGCCGCGGACCGCGGCCGCGACGACACCCGCACCCGCCGCGGCCGAGTTTCAACGTCCGCGACTACGGAGCTGTCGGCAACGGCTCCACCAACGACACCGCGGCCATCAACAAGGCCATCGCCGCCGCCAACACCGCGGGCGGCGGAATCGTGCGCTTCCCCTCGGGGACGTACGAGTCCAAGAACACGATCAGGATGAAGAGCAATGTCACCCTGCAGCTCGACGCGGGGTCGACGATCAGCGGAAACGGCGCTGACACCTATGACCCGCCCGAGCCGAACCAGTGGGACGACTACCAGGACTACGGCCACAGTCACTTCCACAACGCCATGATCTACGGCGACAACCTCAGCAATATCGGCTTCACCGGCTCCGGCGTCATCGACGGCGACGGCGCGCTGATCACCGGCAACCCCAAGCCGGGCGAAGCCGACAAGATCATTTCACTGACGCGCTGCAAGAACCTCACGCTCAGCGGCATCACCCTGCGCGAGGGCGGCCACTTCGCCGCGCTCATCAACAACTGCGACAACGTCGTCTCCGACCGTCTCACCATCGACACGGCGATGGACCGCGACGGCTGGAACATCATCTCCACCACCAACGTCAAGATCACAAACGCCCATCTGGAGGCGAACGACGACGCGCTCGCCTTCAAGAGCGACTACGCGCTCGGCGCCAAGCTCAACAACGGGCATGTCACCGTCACCGACTCCCATCTCTCCGCCGGCTGCTGCAACGCGCTGATGTTCGGCTCCGAGACCTGCGGCGACTTCACCGACTACCGCTTCGAGCGGATCACCATCAAGGGCTCGGACAAGTCCGGCCTCGGTCTGGTCTCCATGGACGGCGCCAAGATCTCCGACGTCCACTACAAGGACATCACCATGACCGACGTCCGTTCGCCGATCATGCAGAAGGTCGGTACGAGAAAACGGTGTGGGAGCAACCCCGGCGTCGGCTCCATCAGCAACATCACGTACACCAACATCAAGGCCAACGGCACGACCCCGTCGTTCTCGCCGACCCTGTGGGGCGAGTCCGGGAGCGGCCGCATCCACGACATCACCTTCACAGACGTCGACATCACCGTGCCCGGCGGCAACGGCACCATGTCCACCAACCCGCCGAGCAACGACCCGAAGGACTACAACCCCAAGGCGATCGGCACCCGCCCCGCCTACGGCTGGTACATCCGCAACGCCGACAACGTCCGCTTCACCGACAGCGAGGTGCGCTTCGCGGCGAATGACGGCAGGCCCTCCGTCATCGCCAACAACAGCACCGGCGTCCGCTTCGACCGCTTCACCGCGCAGCGCGGCAGCAACAGCCCGTCCGATCTGCTCTTCCAGTCGGTCAACGGCTACTGCGTCGCGGGCAGCGCCAACACGAGCGGCGGCCCTCTGCGTGTCAGCCAGACCGGCTCCAGCCAGAACTGCGGCGGCGGACCCTCGCCCATGCGGTACGAGGCCGAGAACGCCGCGTACTCCACCGGCTCGACCGTCGACTCCGACCACACCGGCTACTCCGGCACGGGCTTCGTCAACACCCCCAACACCGTGGGCGCGTACGTGGAGTGGACGGTGAACGCCACCGAGGCGGGCAGCGCCGACCTCGTCATCGCCTACGCCAACGGCACCACCACATCCCGCCCGCTGGACATCGCCGTCAACGGAGTCACTGTCGCCGCCGCCTCCCCCTTCGCCGGCACCGGCGCCTGGTCCACCTGGCGCACGGTCACCGTGCCCGTCGCGCTCAAGGCCGGAGCCAACACCGTCCGCGCCACAGCCACCACCGCGAACGGCGCACCCAACCTCGACTGTCTGGACGGCCCGGCATGACCAGACGCCTCTTGGCGCGGCTGGTGCTGGTGGGCGCGCTGCTCCTCGGCACGCTCACCCTGCAGGGCCCCGCCCGCGCCGATCTGGAACACCCGCGCCAGGACTTCCTGCGCTCCTCCGTCGGCGGTCTCTTCCTGCACTGGGGCCAGCGCACCACCCCCTCGCACACGAGCTGCAGCCAGTGGGAGTCCGATGTCACGGGCGGCGGCTGGACGCCCGACTACTGGGTGCAGGAAGCGCAGAAGCTGCACACCCAGTACCTCGTGCTCGCCACGTTCCACAGCCGCCTCGGCTACGCCCGCCCCTGGCCGTCCAAGATCCCCGGAAGCTGCAGTACCAAGCGCGACTTCCTCGGTGAGCTGATCACCGCCGCCAAGGCCAAGGGCCTCAAGACGATCCTCTACATGACCGACGACCCTCAGTGGCACGACGAGGGCGGCCATGAATGGCTCGACTCGGCGGCGTACTCGACGTACAAGGGCCGCACCGTCGACCTGACCGGCCGCGACGGCTTCGGGGAGTTCAGCTACGACAACTTCTTCGAGGTCATGGACCGCTATCCGGACCTCGGAGGCTTCTGGATCGACAACGACAACGCGTACTGGGAGAGCCGCAACCTCTACGCGCAGGTGTACCAGAAGCGCCCGAACTACACGATCAGCAACAACAACGAAGACACGCCGATCATGGACATGATCAGCAATGAGCAGAAGACGGGGATGAGCCCGTCGTACGACTACCCGCAGGCCGTCTACACGGCGGCGCCCCGGCTGGTCGAGGCCGACTTCAAGCTCCCCTCCACCGGATCGTGGTGGTACACCGGCTCCGATCCGGCCGTCGACCGCAAGCTCACCCTCGGGCGGCTCATCACCAACGCAGGCTCCTCGGTGAAGGCGCTGATGGCCGAGACGGCGATGGTCAACGGCAGACTCCCGGGCAACCAGGTCGCGTTCAACAACTTCGCCAAGGGCTATCTCGACGCCATCGCCGAGTCGCTGCACGGCACCGAGGGCGGCGGCTACCTGCACGGCGGCCTCGCGCCCGGGTTCTGGAACGACGGCTCCCACGGCGTCACCACCGTCAGCAGGGCCGACCCGGACAAGCACTACATCCATGTGCTGACCCCGCCCTCCGCCTCCACCCTGCGGCTGCGGGACAACGGCTACCGGGTGACGGGCGTGACCAACCTCCGTACCGGTGCGCCCCTTGCGTACAGCCAGAGCGGCGGCATCCTCAGCCTCACCGGACTCGGCGGCTGGGACCCGTACGACACCGTCTTCAAGGTCATCACGGCCGGACGCGAAGGCATCATCCCCGCCTCCTCGTACACGATGAGCGCCAGCGCGTCGGCGGGCGGACACGGGGCCGCGGCCGCCGCCGACGGCGACTACCGCACCTATTGGGACAGCAACAAGACCACGCCCGTCTCGCTCCGCTTCGACCTCGGATCCGCGAAGCGGGTGCAGTACATCGGCGTCAACCAGCGGGAGGACTCGGTCAGTTACGCACGCTCCGGCACTGAGCAGTCCGCCCGGATCAGGGACTACCGGGTGTACGTCAGCAACGACGGCACCACCTGGGGAAGCCCGGTCAGGACCGGCACCCTGCCCAGCCGCCGAGGCGTCGCCGTCATCGACATCCCCGCGACGACCAACCGCCATGTCCGTCTCGAAGTGGTCAACACCCATGCGGCATCGAGCGATTCGACCCGATACAAGCGGCTGCGGATCGACGAGGCGTGGATCGCCAGCGCCTACGCAGGGGGCGGCACCACTCCGACGCCCAGCCGGTACGAGGCCGAGGACGCGGCCTACTCGACGGGCTCGACCGTCGACTCGGACCACACCGGCTTCACGGGCACCGGCTTCGTCAACACGCCGAACGCGGCGGGCGCGTATGTGGAGTGGACGGTGCAGTCGGCCACCGCCCGCAGCGCCTCGATCGCGATCCGGTACGCCAACGGCACTACGACCGGCCGCCCGCTGGATGTCTCCGTCAACGGCACGGTCGTCTCCCCGAACCGGACCTTCGACGGCACCGGCTCCTGGACCACCTGGGCCGACTCGACCCTGACCGTCCCGCTCGCCGCCGGGGCCAACTCCTTACGCGTCACCGCCACCGGCGCGAACGGCGCACCCAACCTCGACCACCTCGATGTGGAGGCGCCATGCTGCGTCTAATGGGGGGACGCCCCCCAACCCCCCCGCCCCTGAGAGCCCTGCTGGTGGGAGCGCTCGCGATACCCCTTGCCGCCGCCGGACTGACCGCGGCCCCGCCACCGGCCGCCGCGTCCGACAACGGCCTGTCCGTCCGGCCCGCGATGGGCTGGTCCAGCTGGAGTTTCGTACGCCGCCAGCCCACCGAGGCCAAGCTGAAGGCCCAGGCGGACGCCCTGGTCAGCAGCGGTCTCAAGGACCACGGCTACCTCTACGTCAACCTCGACGACTTCTACCAGAAGTGCGATTCCAACGGCTTCACAGTCGACCAGTACGGGCGCTGGGCCGTCGACTCGGCGAAATTCCCCTCGGGCATCAAGGCGCTCGCCGACTACATCCACTCCAAGGGGCTGAAGTTCGGCTTCTACGTCACGCCTGGTATCGCCAAGAACGCCGTCACCAAGAACACGCCGATCGAAGGGACCTCGTACCACGCGAAGGACATCGCCGACACGTCCAAGCTGGAGAAGAACTACAACTGCAAAAACATGTACTACATCGACTACAGCAAGCCCGGCTCCCAGGAGTTCGTGAACTCCTGGGCCCGCCAGTTCGCTTCCTGGGGAGTCGACTACCTCAAGATCGACGGCGTCGGCAGCCACGACATTCCCGACGTGCGTGCCTGGGACAAGGCTCTGCGCGCATCGGGCCGCCCCATCAACTACGCACTCTCCAACAACCTCGCCATCGCCGACGCCCCCACCTGGCGACAGCTCGCCAACAGCTGGCGCACGCAGGGCGATGTCGAGTGCTACTGCGGCCCCGGACCCAACGGCAGCGGCTTCCCGCTCACCGACTGGAACCACATCACCTCCCGGTTCAACTCGGCGGCGAACTGGCAGCAGTACGCCGGACCCGGCGGCTGGAACGACCTGGACTCACTCGAGATCGGCAACGGCGACCAGGTCGGCCTCAACGCCGACCAGCGACGCTCGCACATGACGCTGTGGGCGATGGCCGCCTCCCCGCTGCTGCTCGGCACCGACCTCACCGCGCTCAACGCCACCGACAAGGCGATGCTCACCAACGACCGGCTGATCGCGGTCAACCAGGACGGTGTCGCCGCCAGACGCATCGTCAACTCCGGCCCCCAGCAGGTCTGGAGCAAGCGCGAGCCGAATGGCGACTACATCGTCGCCCTCTTCAACACCGGCACCTCCGGCAACCAGAGCGTCGCCGTGAACTGGTCCCAGGTCGGCTTCTCCGGAGCCGCTGCCGTCACCGACCTCTGGTCGGGCCAGAGCGGTGGCCTCGTCAACGGCTCGTACAGCGTCACCCTGCGACCGGGGGAGACCCGGCTGATCCGGGCCACCCCGCAGTCGGGCACCACCGTCCGGTACGAGGCCGAGAACGCCTCCTACAGCACCGGGGCGAGCGTCGACACCGACCACGGCGGCTTCAGCGGCACGGGCTTCGTCAACACGGCCAACGCCGCAGGCGCGTATGTCGAGTGGACGGTCGAATCGGCGACCGCCCGGGATGCCGAACTGACCATCCGCTACGCCAACGGCACCACGGCGGGCCGGCCGATGGACATATCCGTCAACGGCGCCGTCGTCTCCGCGGGCCGGGCCTTCGACGCCACCGGCGCGTGGACCACCTGGGCCGATTCCACCCTCACCGTCCCGCTCAAGGCGGGTTCGAACACCGTACGCGTCACCGCCACCACGGCGAACGGCGCACCCAACATCGACTACCTCGACAGGGGATAACCGACGTGCGACCCCCCACCAAACGGCTCCGTAACTCCGCGATCGGCGCCGCAGTCACCGGACTGCTGGGCTCCCTGGCGATGGCGGCCTCCCCGGCGGTCGCCGGCGCGGCACCCGATGCCGCCCCGAAAGCGCCGGGCGCGATGGCCGCGGCACCGTACGAATACCTCGGCTGGGGCAGCCCCCAGAAGCCGACCGACGTCATGGCGGCGACGGGCGTGAAGTGGTTCACGCTCGCCTTCATCCTCTCCGACGGCGGCTGCAACCCGAAGTGGGACGGCAGCCGCGCCCTCAAGGGCGGCTCCGACGAGTCGGCCATCAAGTCCATCCGCGCGGCGGGCGGCGACATCGTCGTCTCCGTCGGCGGCTGGAGCGGTGCGAAGCTCGGCGAGAAGTGCTCCAGCGCCACCGCGCTCGCCGGGGCGTACCAGAAGGTGATCGACGCGTACAGGCTCAAAGCCTTCGACATCGACATCGAGGCGAGCGAATTCGGCAACGCGACCGTGCGCCAGCGCGTCGTCGACGCGCTGAAGATCGTCGAGCAGAAGAACCCCGGCATCGTCACCTACATCACCATGGGCACGACCCCCAGCGGCCCGGACGCCACCGGCAAGGACCTGATCAAGCGCGGCGCCAGGTCGGGTCTGGCCGCGGACGCCTGGGTGATCATGCCCTTCGACTTCGGCGGCCACAGCGGCACCATGGGCCAGGCCTCGGTCAGCGCACTCGAAGGCCTCAAGAGCGCGGTCAAGAGCGCATACGGATACAGCGACTCCGCCGCCTACCAGCACATCGGCGTCTCGTCGATGAACGGCAAGACCGACGTGGCCGGGGAGACCGTCACACTGAACGACTTCAGGACGATCCTCGCGTACGCGCAGCAGCACCACATCGCGCGCTACGCCTTCTGGTCCGTCAACCGCGACCGCAGCTGCGGCTCGGGCGGGGACGCGGACGCCTGCAGCGGTGTCTCTCAGTCCCCCTACGCCTACACCAAGATCGTGGCCCAGTACGGGGGCTGACACCCCGTCGGCGGCACGAGCCTTCGCCGACCGCTGCCCGGCGCGGAACTCCTGCCCCGCGCCGGGCAGTTCACCTCAGTGGTAGAGCGCGTCCACCTCGACCGAGTAAGCCGCCTCGATCGCCTTCCGCTTGAGCTTCAGCGAGGGTGTGAGCAGACCGTGCTCCTCGCTGAAGGGATGCGCCAGGATCCGGAACGTACGGATGGACTCGGGCTTGGACACCAGGGTGTTGGCGGCCACCACGGCCCGGCGGATCTCCATCTCCAGATCCGGGTCGCGCACCAAGTCGGCGGGCGCAAGCGGTGCCTTGTTCTGCATGGCGAGCCAGTGGTCGACGGCCTCCTGGTCCACGGTGACCAGCGCCGCGATGTACGGACGGTCGTTGCCGACGACGATGCACTGCGCCACCAGCGGATGGTTGCGCACACGCTCCTCAAGGCCCACGGGTGAGACGCTCTTGCCGCCCGAGGTCACCAGGATCTCCTTCTTGCGCCCGGTGATGGTCAGATAGCCGTCCTCGTCGAGCGCCCCGAGATCGCCGGTGGCCAGCCAGCCGTCGTGCAGTACGGCATCGGTGGACTTCGGGTCGCCGAGATAACCGCCGAAGATGTGCGCTCCGTGCAGCCACACCTCGCCGTCCTCGGCGATGTGCACCGTGGTGCCGGGGATCGGCTGGCCGACCGTGCCGTAGCGCGTGCGCTCCGGCGGGTTCGCGGTTGCCGCCGCCGTCGACTCGGTGAGTCCGTATCCCTCGAAGACGGTGACGCCCGCGCCCTCGAAGAAGAGCCCGAGCCGCCGGTCCATGCCCGAGCCGCCGGACATCGCGTGCCGTACGCGGCCGCCCATCGCGTCACGAACCTTGCCGTAGACGACCTTCTCGAAGAACTGGTGCTGCATGCGCAGCCCCGCCGACGGTCCCGGGCCGAGCCCGAAGGCCCGGTGCTCCATGGCTTCCGCGTATCTCACCGCCACGTCGACGGCCTTGTCGAACGGGCCCGACTTCCCGTCGGCCTCCGCCCTGCGGCGCGCGGCGTTGAAGACCTTCTCGAAGATGTACGGCACAGCCAGGATGAACGTCGGCCGGAACGCCGCCAGGTCCGGCAGCAGCGCGCTCGCCTGCAGCACCGGCTGATGGCCGAGCTTGACCCGGCCGCGCACCGCCGCGACCTCGACCATCCGCCCGAAGACATGGGCGAGCGGCAGAAAGAGCAGGGTCGAGGCCTCGTCGCCGGGTTTGGAGTGGAACACCGGCTCCCAGCGTTCGATCAGGGTGTCGGTCTCGAACATGAAGTTGGCGTGGGTGATCACACAGCCCTTGGGGCGGCCGGTGGTGCCGGAGGTGTAGATCACGGTGGCGATCGAGTCGGGAGTCACCGCCCGCCGGTGGCGGTGCACCACCTCGTCGTCGATGTGCGCGCCCGCCTCCAGCAGCTCGGCGACGGCCCCGGCGTCCAGCTGCCACAGCCGTTTCAGCTGAGGCAGCCGGTCGATGACCGAGCCGATGGTCATGGCGTGGTCCTCGTGCTCGACCATGCAGGCCGAGACCCCGGCGTCGTGCAGCATCCAGAAGACCTGCTCGGCGGAGGAGGTGGGATAGACCGGCACCGACTGGGCGCCGACGGTCCACAGCGCGAAGTCGAAGAGCGTCCACTCGTAGCGCGTAGGGCACATGATCGCGACGCGGTCCCCGAACCGCACACCGTGCGCGAGCAGCCCCTTGGCCAGGGCCAGCACCTCGTCGCGGAACTGCGCGGAGCTCACGTCCTGCCAGTTGCCCGAGGCATCCTTGCGTCCGAGGGCGACCCGCTCGGGATCGTCCTCGGCATGGTCGAAGACCGCGTCCGCAAGTCCGCCTACCTGAGGCGCCGCGGCCATGGGTGGGACAGTGAACTCGCGCAATGGCCTGCTCCTTGTGGCGCTCCCCGCACAGCGCCGTGACGCTACCCCACGCCGCCGCGGGGCGGGAGAGGCTTCATGAACTGTGGACGAATGGCATCACCACAGGTCAGGTGCAGATGTCCGGCAACATGGTGCAGGCCCGGGCGGGGTTCTGACCCCACGGTAAGTACGCCGGGCCGGAATCTCCACCGAATCTGTACGGTGCGCTCACCGTCGCTCTACGCCTGCCGGGCCTTGGTCCGTACCTGCGCCGTCGATGCGGTCGGCCGGACGGTTGTTATCGTACCGAAAGCCGCCGCGCCGAACGCCGTCGGCCGCGACACCGCAGCCCTCGTCAGCCCGCTGTCACCCACCGCGGTGCAGCCGGTCCCCGCCCGCGAGGATCGACGCCGCCAGAGCGTCCGCCGCCCCCCGCGCCTCCCGGTCCGCTCCGGCGCGGCGGCCGTGCAGCAGGACGAAGTCCACATCGCCGAGCTCGGGCAGACCCGCACGGGCCTGAACCGGGACGAGGCCCGGCGGAATCAGCCCGCGGGTGTGGGCCATCACGCCGAGCCCGGCCCGCGCCGCCGCGATCAGACCGCTCAGGCTCGTACTCGTACAGGCGATGTGCCAGGCGCGGCCGTCGGCCTCCAGGACCTCCAGAGCGCGGGCGCGCGTGATCCCCGGCGGCGGAAAGACGATCAACGGGACCGGGCGGTCCGGGTCCAGCCGCAGCTGCGGGGCGCCGATCCAGGTCAGGGTGTCCTGCCAGACCAGCTCGCCATGCGTGTCACCCGCCCGCCGCTTGGCCAGCACCAGATCGAGCCGGCCCGCCTCCAGCCGCTCGTGCAGGGTGCCCGACAGTTCGACCGTGAGTTCCAGATCGACCTCCGGGTGATCGCGCCGGAACGCCTGCAGGATCTCCGGGAGCCTGGTCAGTACGAAGTCCTCGGAGACCCCGAAACGCAGCCGTCCGCGCAGCCGCGTCCCCGCGAAGAACGCGGACGCGCGCTCGTGCGCCTGCAGGATCGTCCGGGCGAAACCGAGCATCGCCTCGCCGTCCTCGGTCAGCTCCACGCTGTGCGTGTCCCGGGTGAACAACGGGCGCCCTGTCGCCTCCTCCAGCCGCCGCACATGCTGGCTCACCGTCGACTGACGCAGACCGAGCCGACGGGCGGCCTGGGTGAAGCTCAGGGTCTGGGCGACCGCGAGGAAGGTACGCAGCTGGGCCGGGTCGTACATCCTTCGAGGCTACGCGTCATCGCGATACGTGATGACAGTCAGAGCGGTATACGGGATTCCCGATCGCCCCTCTCGGCGGCAGCATGGAGAGGGCCCGTCCCGACCCGAGAGCAAGTGGAGCACATGAGCCGCCGCACGAAGCTGCCGTCCTGGCTGCCGGTCGATCCGTACATCCTGGCGCTGCTCGGGACGGTGGTCCTCGCGGCACTGCTCCCGGCGTCGGGAGCGGCGGCGGACATTGCGGGCGGAGCATCGACCGGGGCGGTCGCGCTGCTCTTCTTCCTGTACGGCGCGCGACTGTCCACAGGCGAGGCCCTCGACGGGCTACGGCACTGGCGGCTCCACCTGACCGTGCTGGGCGCGACATTCCTGGCCTTCCCGCTCCTCGGCATCGCCGCCCGAAGCCTCGAACCGCTGGTGCTCACGCCGCAGCTCTACAGCGGCCTGCTCTTCCTCTGCCTTGTCCCGTCGACGATCCAGTCCTCGATCGCCTTCACCTCCATCGCCCGCGGCAACGTCCCCGCGGCGATCTGCGCGGGCTCCTTCTCCAGCCTCGCGGGCATCGTCCTGACCCCGCTCCTCGCGGCCCTGCTGCTCGGCGGCACCGGGGGCGGCTTCTCCGCGGACTCCCTGCTGAAGATCGTCCTGCAGCTGCTTGTGCCGTTCCTGGCAGGGCAGTTGCTCAGACGATGGATCGGCGGCTTCCTGCTCCGCCACAAGAAGGCGCTCGGCTACGTCGACCGGGGCTCGATCCTGCTCGTCGTCTACACCGCCTTCAGCGAAGGCATGGTCGCGGGCGTCTGGCACCAGGTCACGCCCCTGCGCCTCGGCGCGCTGCTCCTGGTCGAGGCGCTGCTGCTCGCGGCGATGCTCGCGCTGACCTGGTACGGCGCGAAGCGGCTCGGCTTCGGCCGGGAGGACCGGATCGCGATCCAGTTCGCGGGCTCGAAGAAGAGCCTGGCGGCGGGGCTGCCGATGGCGAGCGTGCTGTTCGGGGCGCAGGCGGCTGTGGCGGTGCTGCCGTTGATGCTTTTCCATCAGATGCAGCTGATGGTGTGCGCGGTGATCGCGAAGCGGCGGGCGCGGGACGTGGTGACCGCGGTGCCGTTCCCCCACCCCGCCCCTTCCCGAAACTGGGGCAGTCAGACAAAGGAAAGGCCCTAGCAGTAACCCGCGTGCAGAAAGCCGCGCCGGCCCGGTGCCCCCAGGTCCAGCGGGATGGTGACATGGCTCGGCAGGGCGGTGAAGGGGGCGTTCGGCAGGATGAACTCGCGGCCGGTGTACCTCTCCCGCACGCTCTGCCGGTCGGCGGGCTGACACATGAACGGATTGGCGTACGTGTTGTACCCCAGCCCCACACCGGTGTTGAGGAACCCGGCGTCCTGGCACTGGAACAGCGCGCCCCGCAGCGCCGAAGCGTCCCGGTGGCCCCGGTAGCGCGTCTGGAAGTTCGCGAAGCACGTCCGGGAGTCGCCGCCGTCGTACGGGGACGGGCCAGCCGCCAGCGCGCCGAGGAACGAGCGGTCGCAGCCGATCTCCGCCGAGGGAGCCTCACCCGCGAGCAGTGCGTCGCGGCGGCAGCCGGTGACCTCCTCGAACGCCCCGACGACGTCCTCACCCCGGTCCAGCCGGGAGTACGCGACGACCAGGTCGCGCTGGGCCGCGAGCGGATACGCCCCCGTCGTACCGAACTCCTCGTCGAGCAGCCGGAACCAGGTCTCGAAGGCCGGCACCTGCGCACGGACGCCGGACGGCAGCGTGTAGACCTCCAGATCGGTCGGCGTCGACCAGTCGTCCAGTCCCGGGTAGCCGACGTAGGACAGGACGCCGATGCCGACCTTGGCCGGCTGGTCGCCGTACCGCGCGCGCAGCTTCAGGTACTGCTCCAGGTTGGTGCTGGAGCCGGCCCAGGCGTAGCGGAAGCCGCTCGGGTAGAGGGAGGTCTGGCCCCGGGCGTACGTGGTCCCGAAGAGGGACGGCGCCACGCACCGGACCTCGCGCGCCTCCCACGCGGCCCGGTACGCGCCCGGTGTGGAGACGCAGCCGGCGGCGACGCTCGCGCCGTCGCGGGAGAGCGGGAACGCGCTCGGTGCGCCCGCCAGCAGGAACAGTCCCGCCACGAGGGCGGCCAGCAACCGGGCGCGCGATCCGAGGGATTGTTTGTCGGTGATTCATGGGGCTCAGTCTCGAAACGGGCTCGCGGCCCCGCCAGCCCACTGCTCCACCCGGCTCAGCGGGGCCATTCCCCCGGTCTGTCACACGGGCGGAAGAAAACGGCCGGGCGGCGGACGGACAACCGCCGCGCCGGACGACCCCTGGTCGTCCCAGGTGTAGTGATCGCGACGCGTTGTTAGCACTCGCGGGTCTTGATCATGGCAAAGGCCTCCGTGTGTGGTGGAGGTGTCGAATCTTCACCGCACGGAGGTCGTGTCCCACTTTGATGCCCGGCTGACCGTCTTCGGGAGGTGGCTGCTGGTTGAACGTCCGTTCCGGCCGCCCGGTCGCTCACGTGGCCGCAGAAATGGGCATCTCGGGGGCCACCGCCCACAAGTGGGTCCGCCGGTGGCGGGCGGAGGGAGATGTAAGCGTCCCGGCTCTACCCCGGAGCGGACCCCAAACGGCCACCGCGCGGCGTCGGGCAGCGTCGCGGCCGGCACCACGGACCCGCCCACCCCGCCGCACCGGGTAACCCCGCACCCCGTGCCGCCGGACGCCCACCCCGCGGCACCGGGTGACCCCGCGCCCCGCACGGAAACCGCACCGGGTAACGCCGCACCCCGTACCCAATCCGCACCAGGCAACCCCGCACCGCACCCCCCACCCCCCGACTGGCAAGATCGCCAGGTGACGACGTACGCGACACGCCCCCACCGCCCCCGCCCCTGCACCCTCGTCGTATGCCGCGGGTGCTGCTGTGGCGACCCCCGCAAGAACCCCGGCACCGACCACGACGGGCAGTTGGCTCGGCTGCGCGAAGCCGCCGCGGGCTCCGGTGGGCGACTCGCGGTCCGTACGAGCGACTGCCTCGGCCCCTGTGGTCAGGCGAACGTGATCGTGGTCCAGCCCACCACCGAGGCCCGCCGCCGGGGAGCCCGTGCGGCCTGGATCGGCTGGGCGCTCGACGACGACGCGACGGACGACGTGCTGGAGTGGGTCGCCGCCGGCGGTCCCGGCGTGGCCGAACCCCCCGCCACCCTCGCGCTCCAGATGATCCCGCCGCCCTCCGAGGCCCGTCGCCGGGCCCGCTGACCCACCGTCACACGCGGGCCCGCCGCCTCGTTCACCCAGTCTTCGTCCGGACGTCCCCGCTCCGGCCCCGCCGTGCCCGACCCCTTCGCCTAGCGTGCTCACCGTTCACCCCGACGAACGCACCGCGGAGACGTCCATGTCCAGTCCCCTCCACCAGCCCGACGGTCCCCTCCCCGCCGCCAGCCGTCGCACGTTCCTGCGTGCCACCGGACTCACGGGCGCGGCCGCCGCGGCCGCGGCAGCGGGACTCGCCACCGCCACGCCCGCCGCGGCGCTTCCCCAGCAGAAGTCCGCTGACAACGTTGCCAGTTGGCGTCCCGACCCGGACAGTCAGAGATTCACTTTCGTCGTCATGCCGGACACCCAGTACCTCTTCGACGGCGCCAGCATCCACGCCGCCCCCGTCAAGGCCTCCCTGCGCTACATCCTCGACCACGGCCGCGACGAGAACATCGTCTTCCTCTCCCACCTGGGCGATCTCACCGAGAACGGGCAGCCGGGCGAATTCGGGCCGCTGAGCGAGGCGTTCGAGCTCCTGGACCGGCGCCGCGTCGGCTAAGCGTCGTCGCCGGCAACCACGACATCAAGTCCTCGACCGACGACCAGCGCGGCCGCACCCCCTACCTTGACGCCTTCGGCCCGCAGCGCCTGCGCCGGCTCCCCACCTTCGGCGGCGCCACGCCCGACGGCTACAACACGTACCACCTCTTCCGCGCCGCCGGCCGCGAATGGCTGGTCCTCGCCCTGGACTGGCGGCCCTCGGCGGCCTCGCTCGCCTGGGCCAGGGGTGTCAAGGCCGTCTCCCGGACCCGGTCGACACCACCGAGCCGCAGCCCGGCAGCGACTTCTGGCCGGGCCAGTTCAGCCGTACGCACGTGGGTGTGACCCGCTACGGCTACCGCCATGTGATGGCCGGGCTGCGGGCCGGCCGGGTCTGGGTCGACCACGGCCAGCTGCTCGACGGCGTCGACGTACGGGTGAACAGGGAGCACGGCATCGGCCGCGGCGTGACTCTGGGCAGCAGGTTGCGCGTACGCCGCGGCGAGAAGATCGTCCTCAACGTCACCGTCACCACCGCCACCCGCCCCAACCACCACGGCGAAGTGCCTCGGCTCGCCCACCTCGACGTGATCCGCGGCGCGGTGTGCGGCCCGGCCGCCGACCGCGACGAGTGGCGCGCACCCGACACCAAGGTCGTGCACACGGCCGATGTCGCTGGCCGCACGGGCCGGTACACGCTGCGCATCCCGCTGGGGAAGGCCGAGGAGTCCTTCTACGTACGGCTGCGCGGCAGCGACGGCAAGCGCAACGGCCCCGGCTTCCTGGGCGCGGCGATCGACCCGCACGGACCGATTCCGCACGAGCCGGGCAACGGCGACGCGTGGGCGGACACCTGGTGCTACACCAACCCGGTCTTCGTGGACGTCGTCCGCTGACGAAGAGCACACGAAGGGACCCGGCCCGCGCACGGGCGCTCCCCGCCTGGCCGGGTCCTTGTCCCGGCCGGCGGGGGCGTTTCAGACCCCGGTGCCCAGGGCGATGCGCTCGTCGCCCGCGTACACGTTCATATTGGCGCCGCGCAGAAAGCCGACCAGGGTCAGACCCGTTTCGGCGGCCAGGTCGACGGCGAGCGAGGACGGCGCGGAGACCGCGGCGAGCACCGGGATCCCGGCCATGACCGCCTTCTGCGCCAGCTCGAACGACGCGCGCCCCGAGACCAGAAGGATCACCCGGGACAGCGGCAGCCGCCCGTCCTGCAGGGCCCGGCCGACGAGCTTGTCGACGGCGTTGTGGCGGCCGACGTCCTCCCGTATGTCGAGCAGCTCGCCCTCCTCGGAGAAGAGCGCCGCGGCGTGCAGACCGCCGGTCCGGTCGAAGACCCGCTGTGCCGCCCGCAGCCGGTCGGGGAGGGCGGCGAGCAGCGAGGGCTCGACGCGGACAGGGGGTGTGTCGGCGATCGGGAAGCGGGCGGTGGTGCGTACGGCGTCCAGGCTCGCCTTGCCGCACAGACCGCAGGAGGACGTGGTGTAGACGTTGCGCTCAAGGGTGATGTCGGGCACGGGCACACCGGGCGCGAGCCGCACGTCCACCACGTTGTAGGTGTTGGTGCCTCCCCCAGCTACCGCTGGGGGTGCCCCCACCGTGGCCCCGGCGCAGTACACGATCGACTGCAGCTCGTCCGCGGACCCGAGCACACCCTCGCTGACCAGGAAGCCCGCCGCGAGCGCGAAGTCGTCGCCCGGGGTGCGCATGGTGATCGCGAGCGCTTTGCCGTTGAGACGGATCTCCAGGGGCTCCTCGGCCACGAGGGTGTCCGGGCGGGACGAGACCGCGCCGTCCCTGATGCGGATGGTGCGGCGGCGCTCGGTGACCCGTCCCATGGCGATCAATTCCGATTCTGTACGGTCGTGCGGCGAGGTGACCTGGAGATCTCATTCTCCTGCATGTACAGGGCCCAGCGACTCAGCACCCTTCGGGAAGCTCCAAATTCCGGCCCCCGAATCCTGTGGGATCACATGCCGTCGTACCCGGTGGTAGCCGCCAAGACTGGGTAATTCCACTGTCCGCACCCAGGGGGACCGCTCATGACCGGCTCACGCATCGTCGCGCTCGGCCACTACCAGCCCGCAAAGGTGCTCACCAACGCCGACCTGGCGGAGATGGTCGACACCAGCGACGAGTGGATCCGCAGCCGCGTCGGGATCGAGACCCGGCATGTGGCAGGACCCGACGAGCCGGTCGACGAGCTGGCCGCGCACGCCGCCGCGAAGGCGCTCGCCTCCGCCGGTCTCACACCGGCCGACATCGATCTCGTACTGGTCGCCACCTCCACCGCGATCGACCGCTCGCCCAACACGGCCGCCCGCGTCGCGGCCCGTCTCGGCATGGGCTCGCCCGCCGTCATGGACCTCAATGTCGTCTGCGCCGGCTTCACGCACGCGCTCGCCACGGCCGACCACGCCGTACGGGCCGGGGCCGCCGCCCGTGCGCTGGTCATCGGCGCCGACAAGATGGCGGACATCGTCGACTGGAGCGACCGCTCCACCTGCGTGCTCGTCGGCGACGGTGCGGGCGCGGCCGTCATCGAGGCGAGCGCGGAACCGGAGATCGGCCCGGTGCTGTGGGGCTCGGTCCCCGAGATGGGCCATGCCGTACGGATCGAGGGCACGCCGCCCCGCTTCGCCCAGGAGGGCCAGTCCGTCTACCGCTGGGCCACCACCCAGCTCCCGCCCATCGCCCGCAAGGTCTGCGAGCGGGCGGGCGTCACCCCCGAGGAACTGGCCGCGGTCGTCCTCCACCAGGCGAACCTGCGGATCATCGAGCCCGTCGCCCACAAGATCGGTGCGGTCAACGCCGTCATCGCCCGCGATGTTGTGGAGTCCGGCAACACCTCGGCCGCCTCGATCCCCATGGCCTTCTCCAAACTCGTCGAGCGCGGCGAGATCCGTTCGGGCGACCCGGTGCTGCTCTTCGGCTTCGGCGGCAACCTCTCGTACGCGGGTCAGGTCATCCGCTGTCCCTGAGCCGGGCACACTGAACGGCATGGTGGCGAAACGAAGCGCGGGCCTGCTGCTGTACCGCAGGCGGAGTCCGGACATCGAGGTGCTCCTCGGCCATATGGGAGGGCCGTTCTGGGAGGGGCGGGACGCCGCGGCCTGGTCCGTGCCGAAGGGGGAGTACACCCCGGAGGAGGAGCCGATGGCTGCCGCCCGGCGGGAGTTCGAGGAGGAACTGGGCCTGGCGCCGCCCGAGGGCGACTGGCAGCCGCTCGGTGATGCCCGCCAGACCAGCGGGAAGATCGTCACCGCATGGGCGCTGGAGGGCGACCTCGACACGGACCTCGTGGTGCCGGGGACCTTCACCATGGAGTGGCCGCGCGGCTCGGGCCGTATGCAGGAGTTCCCCGAGATCGACCGGGCCGAGTGGTTCGGCCTGGACGAGGCCAGGGAGAAGCTGGTGACGGGGCAGCGGGTCTTCATCGACCGGCTGGAGGAGCTGCTCGAATCCGGCCTGACGTGAGCCGATCGCTGGGGCTCCGCCCCAGACCCCGCTCCTCAAACGCCGGAGGGGCTGAATTATTCAGCCCGTCCGGCGTTTGAGGACATGCGGCCGAAGGTCGCATACGGGGGTCTGGGGGCTTGCCCCCAGTTCGGGATGGGGGTACCTCCCACGGCCGCCAGGCCGTAGGGGGAGGGCGGGGTGTGAACAGCCCCGCGCAGCGGAACCTCCCGCCTACCCGAACGCCCCCGCATGCGCCTCCGCCCACGCCCGGAACGTCCCCGGCTCCCGCCCCGTCACCTCCCGCACCGTCCCCATCACCCGCGACTCGTCCAGCGCCCCCGCCGAGTAGAAGCTGAAGAACGCGTCGACGTACTGCTCCGGCATCGCCGCGCTCATCTCCGCCCGCGCCTCCTCGTCCGACTGCCCCTCGAAGCGCAGTTCACGGCCGAGCACCTCGCCCAGGATCCGCACCCGGTCCGCCGGGAGGAGTGATTCGGGCCCGGACAGGGCGTAGACGCGGCCCTCGTGGTCGCCGGTGCGCAGTGCCGCCGCCGCGACCGCCGCGATGTCGGACGGGTCGATGTTCGCGATCCGTACGCCCGCCCACGGCGCGCGCACCACATCCCCCGCGCGCAACTGGGGTGCCCACTCAAGCGTGTTGGTCATAAAGGCGCTGGGCCGCAGGAAGGTCCAGGGCAGCCCGGACTCCCGTACCGCGGTCTCGGACTCAACCATGTAGCGGGAGATGGCATTGTCGAGGTCGCTGCTTCCGGCGGAGCTGCCCGACAGCAGCACCACGCGTTCGGCCCCGGCCGCCCTGATCTCGGCCAGCGTCGTGGGCATGTCCGCGTAGCCCGGCATCAGGAAGACCGCTCGTACTCCGGCGAGGGCGGGGAGCAGCGACTTCGGGTCGTTGAGATCGCCCGCCGCGGCCTCCGCGCCCGGCGGGAGCTTCGAGGGGTCGCCGCCGCGGCTGAGGCCGCGCACCGGCTCGCCCGCCTCGGCGAGCCGGCGGACCAGCGCCGATCCCACGTTCCCCGTGGCACCTGTCACCAGGATCATGCGATTCCCTTCTCGCAGCTTCTCGACGACCTCGACGATCAGATCTTTGTCCCGAGTGTGGAGAAAGTTGTACCAGAACCCCGCGCAAGTTCTTCCCAGTTGGAGAAAGCGCTGCTACGTTCCCCTCGAAAGAAGGACGGACACGGCCGAGAAGGCGGGGAGTGCACGTGAGACGCATGACCGCTCGACCCGCGAACGCGCACCAGGCGCGACTGCTCCGGCTGTTGCGCGACGGCGGGCCCAACTCCCGTGCCCAGCTGGGCGACCAGGTGGATCTGTCCCGTTCCAAGCTCGCCGTCGAGGTCGACCGGCTGCTGGAGACCGGGCTCGTCGTCGCCGACGGCCTCGCCGCCTCCCGCGGCGGGCGTCGCTCCCACAACATCCGGCTCGCCCCCGCGCTGCGCTTCCTCGGCGTCGACATCGGCGCCACTTCCATCGACGTGGCCGTCACCAACGCCGAGCTAGAAGTGCTCGGCCACCTCAACCACCCCATGGATGTCCGCGAGGGCCCGGTCGCCGTCTTCGAGCAGGTGCTGTCGATGGCGGCGAAGCTCAAAGCCTCCGGACTCGCCGAGGGCTTCGACGGCGCGGGCATCGGCGTCCCCGGTCCGGTCCGTTTCCCCGAGGGCGTGCCGGTCGCTCCGCCGATCATGCCCGGCTGGGACGGCTTCCCCGTACGCGAGGCGCTCAGCCAGGACCTCGGCTGCCCGGTCATGGTCGACAACGATGTGAACCTGATGGCGATGGGGGAGCAGCACGCGGGCGTCGCACGCTCCGTGGGCGACTTCCTCTGCGTCAAGATCGGCACGGGCATCGGCTGCGGCATCGTCGTCGGCGGTGAGGTCTACCGCGGTACGACGGGCAGCGCCGGCGACATTGGCCATATCCAGGTCGAACCGGACGGTCGTGCCTGCGCCTGCGGGAACAAGGGCTGCCTGGAGGCCCACTTCAGCGGTGCCGCGCTCGCCCGCGACGCCGAGGACGCGGCCCGCAGCGGCCGGTCGGAGGAACTCGCCGCCAGACTGGAGACGGCGGGCCGGCTCACGGCGATCGATGTCGCGGCAGCCGCGGCCGCGGGCGACGCCACCTCGCTCGCACTCATCCGTGAGGGCGGCAACCGCGTCGGCCAGGTCATCGCCGGACTGGTCAGCTTCTTCAACCCGGGGCTCGTGGTGATCGGCGGCGGGGTGACCGGCCTCGGCCACACGCTGCTGGCGAGCGTGCGCACCCAGGTCTACCGCCAGTCGCTGCCGCTGGCGACCGGCAATCTGCCCATCGTGCTGGGCGAGTTGGGCCCGACCGCCGGAGTGATCGGCGCGGCCCGGCTCATCAGCGACCACCTGTTCTCGCCGGCCTGATCCAGCAGGCCGGTACGTACGACCCGCACGTGCACCTGGAACCGCCCTGCCCGCTCACCGGCCGCACCCGCCGAGGGGATTTCGTCATGGCACCAGAACCGCCCCTGCTCACCATGTCCGGCATCACCAAGTCGTTCCCCGGCGTCCGCGCGCTCGACGGAGTGGACCTGGAGGTCCAGGCCGGCGAGGTCCACTGCCTCCTCGGCCAGAACGGCGCCGGCAAATCCACCCTCATCAAGGTGCTCGCCGGAGCCCATCAGCCCGACGGCGGAGAGATCACCTGGCGCGGCGAGGCGGTCTCCCTAAAGTCGCCCATCGCCGCCATGCGGCTCGGTATCGCCACCATCTACCAGGAGCTCGATCTCGTCGAAGGGCTCTCCGTCGCCGAGAACGTCTTCCTCGGACACGAGCCGACCTCGGCCGGTTTTGTCGTACGAGGCACAGAGGCCAGGTCCGCAACTGCCGCCATTCTCAAGCGCCTTGGTCACCCCGAGATCGAGCCGGGCCGTCATGTCGGCGAGCTCTCGGCCGCCCAGCAGCAGATTGTCTCGATGGCCCGCGCGCTCTCCCACGACGTACGCCTCATCGTGATGGACGAGCCGTCCGCCGCACTCGACCCCGACGAGGTCGACAACCTCTTCCGTATCGTCGGCGATCTGACCGCCGACGGGGTCGCCGTCGTTTACATCTCCCACCGCCTCGAAGAGATCCGTCGCATCGGCGACCGGGTGACCGTCCTCAAGGACGGCAGGGCCGTCGCCGTCGGACTGCCCGCGCGGGACACCCCCACCCGCGACATCGTTGCCATGATGACCGGCCGGAATGTCGAGTACGTCTTCCCCGACCGCCCCCACGCCGCACACGCGGCGGGCCGGCAGCCGGTCCTGACGGTCGAAGGTCTCGCCAGGAAAGGGGAGTTCGCGCCCGTCGACCTCGAACTGCGCCCCGGCGAGATCGTCGGGCTCGCCGGACTCGTGGGCTCCGGGCGCTCCGAGATCCTGGAGACGATCTACGGCGCCCGCAGACCCAGCGCCGGACGTGTTCTCGTGGACGGCTGCCCGCTGCGCCCCGTCAGCGTACGCGCCGCCGTACGCGCCGGAATCGGCCTCGCCCCCGAGGAGCGCAAGGCGCAGGGCCTGCTGATGCTGGAGTCCGTCACCCGCAACGTCTCCGTCTCCTCCCTCTCCCGCTTCTCCCGCGGCGGCTGGCTCGACCGCCGCGCCGAACGAGCAGCGGCACAGCAGGCGACCAGGGAGCTCTCCCTGCGCCCCGACAACCCCGACGCCCGGATCCGCACCCTCTCCGGCGGCAACCAGCAAAAGGCCGTGCTCGCCCGCTGGCTGCTGCGCGGCTGCCGGGTGCTGCTTCTCGACGAGCCCACCCGCGGCGTCGATGTCGGCGCGCGCGCCGAACTGTATGCCGTGATCCGCCGGCTGGCCGACGAAGGGCTCGCCGTACTGCTCGTATCCAGCGAGGTGCCCGAAGTCCTGGGCCTCGCCGACCGGGTGCTGGTGCTCCGCGAGGGCAGCGTCGTGCACCGGGCCGACGCCCGGGAGCTGGACGAGCACCGCGTACTCGACCTTGTGATGGAAGGGAGCCCGACGGCATGACGCAGCCAGCCTCTCCGGCGCGGCAGGACGCGCCTATACCCACCGCCAAGTCCGCACCCGCAGGCGGGGGTTGGCGTCGACCGCTGGGACTGCGCGCGGATGTCCGCAATCTCTCGCTGATCGGCGTCCTCGCCGTACTGATCGCCGTCGGCGGCATCACCAAGCCCGACGAATTCCTCGCCACCAGCAATCTTCAGCTCGTCCTCACCCAGGCGTCGATCATTGGCGTCGTCACCGTCGGCATGACCTTTGTGATCACCAGCGGCGGCATCGATCTGTCGGTCGGCGCGATCGTGGCACTCGCCTCCGTGTGGGCGACGACGGTGGCGACGCAGGAGTACGGCTTCACAGGCATCCTCTTCACCGCCGTGATCGTCGGCCTGGGCTGCGGACTGGTGAACGGTCTGCTCATCGCGTACGGCGGGATGGTGCCCTTCATCGCGACCCTTGCGATGCTCGCATCGGCGCGCGGGCTCGCCCTGCAGATCACCGACGGCAAGACGCAGATGGTCACCGTCAACTCCGTGCTGGACCTGGGTATCAAGGACGCGTACATCCTCGGTATCCCGCCGCTCGTGCTCGTCTTCGCGGCCGTCACGGTCGTCGGCTGGCTGCTGCTGAACCGCACCACCTTCGGGCGGCGGACCGTCGCCGTCGGCGGCAACGCGGAGGCCGCCCGCCTCGCCGGTATCGACGTACGCCGCCAGCGGCTCTATCTCTATCTGCTCTCCGGGCTGTGCTGCGGCATCGCCGCGTTCATGCTGATCGTCCTGGCCGGTTCGGGACAGAACACCAACGGCAATCTCTACGAACTCGACGCGATCGCCGCGGCGATCATCGGCGGCACGCTGCTCAGCGGCGGCCGGGGCACCATCGTCGGCTCGGTGCTCGGCGTCCTCGTCTTCACCACGATCACCAACATCTTCGCCCTCAACAATCTGGAGAGCGCCGTCCAGCAGATCGCGAAGGGCGCGATCATCGTCGCCGCCGTTCTCGTGCAGCACCGCACCCTGCGCGGCGCCGAACACTGACCCCGGTCGCACCCCCACCACTTCCCCCCTCCCCATCTGTCGCCCCCCAGCCGAAGGGTTGATCCGTCATGCCAGAAATCCCAGCCACCAGCCGCAGAGGACTGCTCTTCGGCACTGCCGCCGTCTCCGCCGGTGCGCTGCTGACCGCCTGCACCAGCAATGAGCCCAAGAAGTCGCAGACGGCAAGCAACAACGTGCCCGCGGCCGACGACAAGCCGGGCAAGGCCGTCACCATCGGCTTCGCCGGACCGCAGGCCGACCACGGCTGGCTCAACGCGATCAACGAGAACGCGAAGTCGCGTGCCAAGAAGTACTCCGAAGTAACGCTGGAAATCACCGAGGGCTCCAACGACACCGCCGCCCAGATCGGCCAGGTCCAGACGCTGATCAACAAGAAGGTCGATGTCCTCGTCATCCTCCCCGCCGACGGCAAGGCCCTCACCCAGGTCGGCCTGCAGGCCATGAAGGCGGGCATCCCCGTCATCAACCTGGACCGGATCTTCGCCTCCCCGCAGGCGTACCGCTGCTGGATCGGCGGCGACAACTACGGCATGGGCCTCAACGCCGGGAACTACATCGGCGAGCAGCTCAAGGACAAGCCGAATGCCAAGGTCATCGAGCTGGCCGGACTCGACAATCTGGAACTCACCAAGCAGCGCACTCAGGGCTTCGACGACGCCTTGAAGAACTACCCCAACATCAAGAAGGTGGCCCGCCAGGCGGCCGACTTCACCGTCGAGTCCGGCCAGGCGAAGATGGCACAACTCCTCCAGGCCCAGAGCCAGTTCGATGCGTTGTGGAATCACGACGACGACCAGGGCGTGGGCGCACTGCGGGCCATCGCGCAGGCGGGCCGCAAGGACTTCCTCATGGTCGGGGGCGCCGGAGCCAAGTCCGCGATGGACGCCATCAAGGCCGACAACAGCGTCCTGAAGGCCACCGTCCTCTATCCGCCGACCATGGCCGCGTCCGCCATCGACCTCGCCCGCGCGCTCGGCCAGGCCAAGGGCGTCAGCGGAATGTCGGAACTGGAGATCCCCGCTTCGATCACCCTGTACTCCGCCGTCGTGACCAAGGAGAACGTCGAGGAGTACCTGCCCACGGGGTTCAGCTGACCGGCCTGCCCGCCCCACCGAGCAACCGACGAGGAGGAACCCGTATGGAACAGAGGGACAGTGAGGCCGCAACGACAGTCGGTCCGCCGGCCGCCGGTCCGCCGGCGCAGGACCTAGGCGTCGGCATGGTCGGATACGCGTTCATGGGCGCCGCCCACTCGCAGGGGTGGCGCACCGCCGGACGCGTCTTCGACCTGCCGCTGCGGCCGGTCCTCGCCGCGATCGGCGGCCGTGACGCAGCGGCCGTGCGGGCCGCCGCCGACAGACACGGCTGGGCGGCGGCGGAGACCGACTGGCGCCACCTCGTGACCCGCGACGATGTGCAGCTGGTCGACATCTGCACGCCGGGGGACAGCCATGCGGAGATCGCCGTTGCCGCTCTGGAGGCGGGCAAACACGTCCTGTGCGAGAAGCCGCTGGCCAATTCGGTCGCCGAGGCAGAGGCGATGGTCGCGGCCGCCGAAGCGGCCAGGGAGCGCGGTCAGTTGGCGATGGTCGGCTTCAACTACCGGCGGGTGCCCGCGATCGCGTACGCCCGCCGGCTGATCGCCGACGGCAGGCTGGGCACCCTGCGGCATGTGCGCTTCACCTATCTCCAGGACTGGCTGGTCGACCCGGAGTTCCCCCTCACCTGGCGGCTCCGGCGCGAGCAGGCGGGCTCCGGCGCGCTCGGCGATCTGGGCGCGCACATCGTGGACCTCGCGCAGTATCTGGCGGGGGAGCCGCTGGTGGGCGTCTCGGCGCTCGCGGAGACCTTCGTACGGGAACGCCCGCTGCTCGCGGGGACGTCGGCCGGTCTTTCCGCGGCGGGCGGTCCTTCCGTGACGGGCGGGGCCGAGCGCGGGCCGGTCACCGTGGATGACGCGGCGGTGTTCACCGGGCGCCTCGCTTCGGGAGCCCTCGCCTCCTTCGAGGCCACCCGGATGGCGTCGGGACGCAAGAACGCCCTGCGACTGGAGATCAACGGCGAGCTCGGCTCGCTCGCCTTCGACCTGGAGCGGCTGAACGAGCTGTTCTTCCACGACCACACCGAGCCCGCCGCGTCAGCCGGCTTCAAGCGCATCCTGGTCACCGAGCCCGAGCATCCGTATCTGGCGGCGTGGTGGCCGCCCGGCCACGCGCTCGGCTACGAGCACACCTTCGCCCACCAGGCCCGCGATCTGGTCGAGGCGATCGCGGCGGGCACCGACCCGGCGCCGTCGTTCGCGGACGGGCTGCAGGTGCAGCGGGTGCTCGCGGCGGCGGAGGAGAGCGCCGGGAAGAACGCCGTCTACACCCCCGTACCGACATCCGTGCAGACACAGCCCTAGGAGGTCCGCATGCCCCGCCCGTTCACGCTCTTCACCGGCCAGTGGGCAGATCTGCCGCTGGAGGAGGTCTGCCGGCTCGCCCGCGACTTCGGCTACGACGGCCTCGAACTCGCCTGCTGGGGCGACCACTTCGAGGTCGACAAGGCGCTCGCCGACCCCTCGTATCTCCACGGGCGCCACGCGCTTCTGGAGAAGTACGGCCTCACCTGCTGGGCGATCTCCAACCACCTGGTCGGTCAGGCGGTCTGCGACAGCATCATCGACGAACGCCACCAGGCCATCCTGCCCGCCCGTATCTGGGGCGACGGCGAGGCCGAAGGCGTACGGCGGCGGGCTGCGGCCGAGATCAAGGACACCGCGCGGGCCGCGGCCGCGTTCGGGGTGCGTACCGTCATCGGTTTCACCGGCTCCTCGATCTGGCATCTGGTGGCGATGTTCCCGCCGGTGCCCGAGCGGATGATCGAGCGTGGGTACGACGACTTCGCCGAGCGCTGGAACCCGATCCTGGACGTCTTCGACGCGGAGGGCGTCCGTTTCGCGCACGAGGTGCACCCCAGCGAGATCGCCTACGACTACTGGACCACCCAGCGGGCGCTGGAGGCCGTCGGCAACCGGCCGGCCTTCGGGCTCAACTTCGACCCGAGCCACTTCGTCTGGCAGGATCTGGACCCGGTCGGATTCCTGTACGACTTCCGGGACCGGATCTACCACGTCGACTGCAAGGAGGCGCGCAAGCGTCTCGACGGCCGCAACGGCAGGCTCGGTTCCCATCTGCCGTGGGGAGACCCGCGGCGCGGCTGGGACTTCGTCTCGGCCGGGCACGGTGACGTCCCCTGGGAGGACGTCTTCCGGATGCTCCGCTCGATCGGATACGACGGTCCGATCTCGGTGGAGTGGGAGGACGCCGGCATGGACCGCCTTACGGGTGCTCCACAAGCGCTTGCCGGCCTGAAGCGCTTCGATTTCGACCCGCCCACCGCGTCCTTCGATGCGGCATTCGGAGGCAACGACTAACGCTGTAGGGCACATTGCCGCAGCTCCAAGCCCGGCGGCGGATCCGTCGCCGGGCCGGTCCCAGCTGCTCGGGTTCGCCTTTGTCCTGCGGTAGGAAGAAGTTGAACTTCTCTACTGCACAAGGGCTTTCCGTCCCGGACGAACCCGACTACGGTCCATGAGGTGTACAGGACAAAGGTGGTCTCGGTGTGACGGCGCACTCCGGTTCCACGGACAGGCCCGCCCCGCGACCGGGGGCAGGGCACAGCCAGCCCGTTCGACCGGCTATCCCGGAGGACATTCGTGCACAGGAAACTGCACAGAGCCCGCAAGGCACTCGCACTCCTCACCGGCGGCCTTCTCGCCGCCGGCTCGCTCGCCCTCACCGCGCCGCAGGCTGCACCCACCGCCGACGCAGCCCCGGCCGCCGAGGAATTCCAGCAGGTCACCCTCGCCAAGGGCGTTGAGGAGACCGGTGAACCCATGTCGCTGGCGGTCCTTCCCGACCGCAGCGTGCTGCACACCTCCCGCAACGGCGAGCTGAGGATGACCGACAGCGCGGGCAACACCCGCGTCGTCGGCACCATCCCCGTCTACTCGCACGACGAGGAAGGCCTCCAAGGCATCGGTCTCGACCCCAAGTTCGGCGAGAACCGCTTCGTCTACCTCTACTACGCGCCCCCGCTGAGCACCCCCGCGGGCGATGCCCCCAATGAGGGCACCGCCGAGGACTTCGCGAAGTTCGACGGCGTCAACCGGCTTTCGCGCTTCGTCCTCAAGGCGGACGGAACCCTCGACAACGCCAGCGAGAAGAAGATCATCGACATTCCCGCGACCCGTGGCATCTGCTGCCACGTCGGCGGCGACATCGACTTCGACGCGCAGGGCAACCTCTATCTGTCGACCGGCGACGACTCCAACCCCTTCGCCTCTGACGGATACACCCCGATCGACGAACGCCCGGGACGCAATCCCGCGTACGACGCACGCCGTACCTCGGCAAACACCAACGACCTGCGCGGGAAGATCCTGCGGATCAAGGTCAACGACGACGCGAGCTACTCGATCCCCGACGGCAACCTCTTCGCGCCGGGGACGGCCAAGACCCGGCCCGAGATCTACGCCATGGGCTTCCGCAATCCCTTCCGGTTCAGCGTCGACAAGAAGACCGGGATCGTCTACGTCGGCGACTACGGCCCCGACGCGGGCGCGGCCGACCCCAAGCGCGGCCCCGGTGGCCAGGTCGAGTTCGCCCGGATCACCAAGCCCGGCAACTTCGGCTGGCCCTTCTGCACAGGCAAGAACGACCCATACGTCGACTACGACTTCGCGACGAAGACATCCGGAGCCACCTTCGACTGCGCGGCCCCCAAGAACGAGTCGCCGTACAACACCGGCCTGGTCGACCTGCCGCCCGCGCAGCCGGCCTGGATTCCCTACGACGGCGGTTCCGTCCCGGAGTTCGGCACCGGCTCCGAATCCCCGATGGGCGGGCCCGTCTACCGCTACGACGCGGCATCCACGTCCCCGGTGAAGTTCCCCGAGGCGTACGACGGAGACTTCTTCGCCGGTGAGTTCGGCCGCCGCTGGATCAAGCGGATCAAGCAGGGCGAGGACGGCGCGGTCCAGTCCATCAACCCGCTCCCGTGGACCGGCACCCAGGTCATGGACATGGCCTTCGGTCCCGATGGCGCGCTGTACGTACTCGACTACGGCACCGCCTATTTCGGCGGCGACAAGAACTCCGGCCTCTACCGCATCGAGAACGCGACCGGCGGACGCTCCCCGGTGGCCGAGGCGGCCGCCACCAAGACGTCGGGCCAGGCACCGCTGCGGGTCGGCTTCTCCTCGGCAGGCACCTCGGACGCCGACGGCGACGCGCTCACCTACGCCTGGGACTTCGGCGACGGCGGCACCTCCACCGACGCCAACCCCACGTACACGTACAAGAAGAACGGCAACTACACCGCGACCGTCACCGCCAAGGACCCCGGCGGCCGCACCGGCTCCGCGAGCGTCCATGTCGTGGTCGGCAACACCGCACCCAAGGTGGTCCTGCAACTCCCCGTCGAGGGCCAGCTGTTCAGCTTCGGCGACGAGATCCCTTTCAAGGTCACGGTCACCGATCCCGAGGACGGGACCATCGACTGCGCGAAGGTCAAGGTGACGTACGTCCTCGGCCATGACAGCCACGGCCACCCCGTCACCTCGGCCCACGGCTGCACCGGCACCATCAAGACCTCCGCCGATGGCGGACACGACCCCAACGCCAATATCTTCGGGGTCTTCGACGCCGAGTACACCGACGGCGGTGGCGGCGGCCAGGCCGCGCTCACCAGCCACGACCAGTCGCAGCTCCAGCCCCGTCACCGGCAGGCCGAGCACTTCACCACCTCCTCGGGCATCAAGCTCTACGACAAGGCCACCGCCCACGGCGGCAAGACGGTCGGCGACATCGACAACGGCGACTGGATCGCCTTCAAGCCGTACAACCTGACCGGCTCCACCAAGCTCACCGCCCGGATCTCCTCGGGCGGAGCGGGCGGCATCCTGGAGGTGCGCACCGGATCGGCGAGCGGTCCGCTTCTCGGTTCCGTACCCGTGCCGGTCACCGGCAGCTGGGAGACCTTCCAGGACGTCGACATCCCGCTGCGGGCCGTACCGAGGAAGACCACCGAACTGTTCCTGGCCTTCAAGGGCGGACAGGGAGCGCTGTACGACGTGGACGACTTCGAGCTCTCCAACACGCCCGTCGACCGGACCGCCAAGCGAGTCCTGGTCTTCTCCAAGACCGCCGGCTTCCGCCACGACTCCATCCCGACGGGCATCGCGGCTCTCAAAGAACTCGGCGCCAGCAGCAACATCACGGTCGACGCCACCGAGGAGGCGGCCCAGTTCACCACCAGCAACCTCGCCCGCTACGACGTCGTGGTGTTCCTGTCGACCACGGGGGATGTCCTGGGCGCCGACCAGCAGAAGGCGTTCGAGAACTATGTCGCCGCAGGCGGCGGCTACATGGGCGTGCACGCCGCGGCCGACACCGAGTACGACTGGGCCTTCTACGGCGGGCTCGTCGGCGCGTACTTCCAGTCGCACCCGCAGATCCAGCCCGCGACCGTGCGGGTCGAGGACCACACCCATCCCTCGACCAGCCATCTCGACGACGCCTGGGAGCGCACCGACGAGTGGTACAACTACCGCACCAACCCCCGTGCACAGGCACGGATCCTCGCCACCCTCGACGAAACCACCTACCAGGGCGGCACCATGAAGGGCGACCACCCGATCGCCTGGTGCCAGACCTACGAGGGCGGCCGCGCCTTCTACACCGGAGGCGGCCACACCAAGGAGTCGTACGCCGAACCGGCCTTCCGACAGCACCTGCTCGGCGGACTGCGCTACGCCACGGGACAGGTCGCGGCCGACTGCAGGCCGAAGACCGGATACCGGCCGATCTTCAACGGCAGGACCCTGGACGGCTGGAAGCAGGCGGGGCCCGGAAAGTTCACTGTCGTCGACGGTGAACTGCGCACCGAGGGCGGCATGGGCATGCTCTCGTACCAGGCCAAGGAGCTGAAGTCCTACTCGCTCAAGCTCGACTGGAAGCTGGACGGCGACGACAATTCCGGAGTCTTCGTGGGCTTCCCGGCCTCCGACGACCCCTGGTCGGCGGTGAACAACGGCTACGAGGTGCAGATCGACGCGACCGACGCACCCGACCGCACGACAGGCGCCGTCTACGGCTTCAAGTCGGCAGACCTCGCGGCTCGCGACCGTGTCCTGCGACCGCCCGGCCAGTGGAACAGCTACGAACTCCGGGTGCAGGGGGAGCGGCTGCAGGTCTTCCTCAACGGTGTGAAGATCAACGACTTCATCAACACCGACCCGGCGCGCAGCCTCAAGGAAGGCTATATCGGCCTCCAGAATCATGGCGCCGACGATCAGGTGTCCTTCCGCGACATCCAACTCAGGGAGCTGCCCTCATAGGCGTCCCCCGAGACGACGGCGGGCGGGGAGGCGCCGTACCCCCCGCCCGCCGTCCCCACCACACCGAGAGGCAGGGAGGCAGCCCGTGACGAACGGGAATGACCGCACGACACGCACCGGAGTCTGGTTCGTGGGAGCGCGTGGTTCCGTGGCCACCACGGCCGTCGCGGGGTGCGCGGCGATCGCTGCCGGACTGCATCCCCCGAACGGCATGGTCACGGAAACCAGGCCGTTCGCCGGATCGGGGCTGCCTCCCCTGTCGTCGCTGGTCTTCGGCGGCCACGACATCGCGCACGGCCCGCTGCCCAAGCGGGCCGAGGCGCTTGCGGCCGGGGGAGTGCTGCCGCACGGGCTGACCGCTGCCGTACGAGGTGAACTGGCCGCCGCCGACGCGGAGATACGCCCCGGTGGGCCACAGTCCGGCGACGCGCGGACCGACGAGGAACTGATCGCCGCCTTCGCCTCGGACATGAGCGACTTCCGGGACCGGCACGGGCTCGCCCGCGTCGTCGTCGTCAATGTCTCTTCCACCGAGCCGGTGCCCGAGCCCGACGCTGTACGTCTGCCGCCCAGCTCGATCTACGCTGCCGCGGCGCTGCGGGCAGGGTGCCCCTTCGTCAACTTCACCCCCTCCACCGGGCTGCGCACCGCGGCCCTCACCGACGCCGCCGCGGCACGTGGACTTCCCCACGCGGGCCGTGACGGCAAGACGGGCCAGACGCTGCTCCGTTCCGTGCTCGCCCCGATGTTCGTGCAGCGCGCCCTGACGGTACGGGCGTGGTCGGGCACCAACCTGCTGGGCGGCGGGGACGGAGCGGCGCTGGCCGATCCGGGCGCGGCGGCCGCGAAGAACGCGGGCAAGGAGCGGGTTCTCAGCGACACCCTGGGCATCGTGCCCGAAGGCGAGGTCCATATCGACGACGTCCCGGCGCTCGGCGAGTGGAAGACGGCCTGGGATCACATCGCGTTCGAGGGTTTCCTCGGCTCGCGGATGATCCTCCAGACGATCTGGCAGGGCTGCGACTCGGCGCTCGCGGCCCCCTTGGTTCTGGATCTGGCACGGCTGGTGGCCCGCGCGCATGAGGTGGGCCTGGCGGGCCCGCTGCCGGAACTGGGCTTCTACTTCAAGGATCCGGACGGCGGTTCGGCGGCGCTGGGGGAGCAGTTCGAGGCGCTGCTTTCCTTCGCCGACCGGCTGCGGGAGGCGCGATGACCTGGCGGGCCTGGGCGGAACTGCTGCGGGTGTCGGCGCTGTTCACGGTGCCGGGGGATGCGCTGGCGGGAGCGGCGGCGGTGGGGCTGCGACCCAATGGCCGGACCCTGCTGGCCGTCGGCAGCTCGCTGTGTCTGTACGAGGCGGGCATGGCGCTGAACGACTGGGCGGACCGGGAGGTGGACGCGGTGGAGCGCCCGCACCGGCCGATTCCGTCGGGGCGCCTCAGCGCCGGGGCTGCGCTGGGGGCGGCGGGTGCGCTGACTGGCGCGGGCCTGGTGCTGGCTTCCCGCGCGGGCCGCCCGGCTCTGGCGGTGGCGTCGGCGTTGTCGGTGACCGTCTGGTCGTACGACCTCTACTTCAAGCACACGGCGGGTGGCCCGGCGGCGATGGCGGCGGCGCGGGGGCTGGATCTGGTGCTGGGCGCGGTCGCGACGGGATCGGGCGCGGCCCGGCTCGGCGACGCTCGCGAGGCGGGGGTCCCCGGCGCGTCGTGGGGCGCGTTCGCCGCGGGCGGCGGCCGGCCGGGGATTCTCGCCGCGGTGCCGTCCGCCGCCGTGCTGAGCGCCCACACATATGCGGTGACATCGGTGTCCCGTCACGAGGCGCAGGGAGGATCAACTGCGGTGCCGCTTGCGGCGCTCACGGCGACCATCGGGCTGGGCGCCCTCGCGACGAGAGGCGCGTGGGGTGGCGGGGTCCATGCCGTGCCGGAGGTACCAGACCCCGCGCCGCGAAGCAGGCGCGGTCGGGGGCGGGGGCTGCCCCGACTGTCCCTCCCGCCCCGGGGGTCTGGGGGCTTGCCCCCCACGCGGCGGAGCCGCACATCGACACAGCCGGGAAGGGGCGGGTCAGGGGAGAGCTTCAAGCGGTCACCGCGACCGCCCGCACCCCGGGCCCCGCTCACCCCGGCCCACCTCGCCACCACCGCGTTCGCCGCCGCCTACATCCGTACCGCCGCCAAGCCCCTCCTGCACGCCGCCCTCAACCCCTCCCCGCCCCTCACCCAGCGGGCCGTCGGTGGTGGCATCCGGGCCATGATCCCACTGCAGGCGACCCTCGCCGCCCGCACCGGCGCCGGTGCCACGGCCCTCGCGGTGATGGCACTGGTCCCGCTCGCCCGCAAGTTCGCACGGAAGGTCAGCGTCACATGAACCCCGCCCCCATCCGCCTCGGCTACGGCACCAACGGGCTCACCGATCTCCGCCTCGGCGACGCCCTCGCCCTCCTCGCGGACCTCGGCTACGACGGCGTCGGTCTCACCCTCGACCATATGCACCTGGACCCGCTCGCCCCGAACCTGGCCTCCCGCACCAGCCAAGTGGCCGCCACATTGGGCAAGTTAGGACTGGGCGTCACCGTCGAGACCGGCGCCCGCTACGTCCTCGACCCCCGCCGCAAACACGGCCCCTCCCTCCTCGACCCGGACCCCGACGGCCGTGCGGCCCGTACCGCCCTGCTCACCACCGCCGTGCAGGTCGCCGCCGACCTCGGCGCCCACGCCGTGCACTGTTTCAGCGGCATCACCCCCGCCGACACCACGCCCGACACGGCCTGGAAGCGGCTCGAAGAGTCATTCACCCCCGTCCTGGAGGCGGCCGCCGACGCCGACGTCCCCCTTGCCATCGAGCCCGAACCCGGACACCTCCTCGCCACCCTCGCCGACTTCCACCGCCTCCGCGGCATCCTCGGCGACCCCGAACCTCTCGGTCTCACCCTCGACATCGGCCACTGCCAGTGCCTCGAACCGGCCCCGCCCGCCGACTGCGTGCGCGACGCCGCCCCCTGGCTGCGCCATGTCCAAATCGAGGACATGCGCCGCGGCGTCCATGAACACCTCCCCTTCGGAGACGGGGAGATCGACTTCCCGCCTGTACTCGAAGCCCTCGCCGCCACCGGCCACCAGGGCCTGACCGTCGTCGAACTGCCCCGCCACTCGCACGCGGGACCCGAACTCGCCCGCGCCTCGATCGAGTTCCTCCGCTCGCAGGCCCCACTGAAGGGAGCACCGACATCGTGACGCCGACCCACAAGGAACTCGACCGGCAGCTCCCCGACGACGCACGCGCCTGGCTCGACGAAGCACTTGCCGAGGCCGCCGAAGCCGAGGCCGCACGTCCCGCCGCCGGGGCCGCGCGTCCCGGCGCCGAGACGCCTCCGGCCGAGCCGTCCCCGTACGCCGTACCCCTCTGGGAGCTCCGTTTCGCCTCAGCAGGCCGGGCCTGTGGCCAGCACTACGCCGACTCCGTACGCACCCTGCTCCTCGTCGAGGCCCGCGCCGACAGCGCCACCCTCACCCGCCTCTATCAGCAGGGCACCGCCGCCGAGCGTCGTGCCGTGCTCCTCGCCCTGCACCAACTCCTCGAAGGGCCCGTCGCCCTTCCGCTCGTCGAGGACGCGCTGCGTACCAACGACACGCGGCTGGTCGCCGCCGCGGTGGGCCCGTACGCCGCCGAGCACCTCGATCCGCACGCCTGGCGGCACGCCGTCCTCAAGTGCCTGTTCACCGGTGTGCCCGTCGATGCCGTCGCCGACTTGGACAGCCGGGCCGCGGGCGACGACGAGCTGGCCAGGATGCTCGCCGACTACGCCGCCGAGCGCACCGCCGCCGGCCGCGCAGTGCCCCCCGACCTCAACCACGTGCTGACCCTGACCGGCGAGCAGTCCGAGGAGTTCTGATGCGTATCTTCGACCCCCATATCCATATGACCTCCCGTACCACCGACGACTATCAGGCGATGTACGACGCGGGTGTGCGTGCGGTGGTCGAACCGTCCTTCTGGCTGGGCCAGCCCCGCACCTCGCCCGCCAGCTTCTTCGACTACTTCGACGCCCTGCTCGGCTGGGAGCCGTTCCGCGCATCCCAGTACGGCATCGCCCACCACTGCACGATCGCCCTCAACCCCAAGGAAGCGAACGACCCCCGCTGCACTCCCGTCCTCGACGCGCTGCCCCGTTATCTCGTCAAGGACTCCGTCGTCGCCGTCGGCGAGATCGGCTACGACTCCATGACCCCCGCCGAAGACGCCGCACTCGCCGCCCAGCTCCAGCTCGCCGCCGAGCACGGCCTGCCCGCCCTCGTCCACACCCCGCACCGCGACAAGCTCGCGGGCCTCCACCGCACGGTCGACGTCATCCGCGAATCCGCGCTGCCCACGGACCGCGTGCTGCTCGACCACCTCAATGAGACGACCGTAAAGCACGCCACTGACAGCGGCTGCTGGCTGGGCTTCTCCATCTACCCGGACACCAAGATGGACGAGGACCGGATGGTCGCGATCCTCAAGACATACGGAACCGAGAAGGTGCTGGTCAACTCGGCCGCCGACTGGGGCAAGAGCGACCCGCTCAAGACCCGCAGGGTCGGCGACGCGATGCTCGCCGCAGGCTTCACGGAAGACGACGTGGACCAGGTCCTGTGGCGTAACCCCGTCGCGTTCTACGGCCTCAGCGGCCGCCCCCAGCTCGACATCCCCGAACCGGAGTCCCTCCACGAGGGCAACTCCATCCTCCGCGGCGGGGAATGAGGAGGCCGACGCATGCGCTTCCGCCACCCCGACGGCACCACCGTCCACCTCTCCTACTGCACCAACGTCCACCCCGCGGAGACCCTCGACGGCGTCATCGCCCAACTGCGCGACCACTGCGAGCCGGTACGCAAACGCCTCGGCCGCGACCGCCTCGGGATCGGCCTGTGGCTCGCCAAAGACGCGGCCGGCGCCCTGGTCGGCGACCCGGCGGCGCTGCGGGGACTGGCTGCCGAGCTCGACCGCCGCGGCCTGGAAGTCGTCACCCTCAACGGCTTTCCCTATGAAGGGTTCGGCGCCGAGGAGGTCAAGTACCGGGTCTACAAGCCGGACTGGGCCGATCCCGAACGGCTCGCCCACACCACCGACCTGGCCCGCCTCCTCGCCTCCCTCCTTCCCGAAGATGTCACCGAGGGCAGCATCTCCACCCTGCCGCTGGCCTGGCGTACCCCCTTCGGCGACACGGCGGCCGGGGCCGCGCACACCGCACTGGTCACCCTCGCCGAGCGCCTGGACGCCTTGGAGGAGCTGACCGGGAAGTCGATACGCATCGGTCTGGAGCCGGAGCCCGGCTGCATCGTCGAGACCACCGCGGACGCGATACGTCCCCTGGCCGCGATCGCCTCCCGCCGCATCGGCATCTGCATCGACACCTGCCATCTCGCAACCTCCTTCGAAGATCCACAGACTGCCCTGGCCGCACTCACCGCGGCGGGCATCGCCATCCCCAAAGCGCAGCTGTCCGCCGCGCTGCATGCCGAAGAACCCCACCTTCCCGAAGTACGGGCGGCGTTGGCCGCCTTCGCCGAACCGCGTTTCCTGCACCAGACCCGCACCCGCACCGCCGCAGGTCTGCGTGGCACGGACGACCTGGACGAAGCCCTCGCCGGCCAGACGCTGCCCGAGGCCGCCCCCTGGCGCGCTCACTTCCATGTCCCCCTGCACGCCCGGCCCGCTCTTCCGCTCACCTCCACCCTCCCGGTGCTCCGGGACACGCTGACCCTGCTGGTCGGCGGCCCGGTCCCGCTGACCCGGCACCTCGAGGTCGAGACCTACACCTGGCAGGCGCTGCCTCCCGAGCTGCGCCCGCGCAACCGCACCCAGCTCGCCGACGGCATCGCCGCCGAACTCGCTCTTGCCCGTGATCTGTTGACCGACCTCGGACTCAAGGAGCTGCCGTGACCGTCGCCGAACAGCCAGCGCCCACCCCCCTTCTCGTCCTGGACGTCGTCGGTCTCACCCCCCAGCTGCTGGCCCACATGCCCCACCTCCAAGCCCTCGCAGACAAGGGATCGAGCGCCCCCCTCTCCACCGTGCTGCCCGCCGTCACCTGCGCCGCCCAGTCGACCTTCCTCACCGGCGCACTGCCGGCCGAGCACGGCATCGTCGGCAACGGCTGGTACTTCCGCGAGCTCGGCGAGGTGCTGCTGTGGCGCCAGCACAACGGCCTGGTCGGCGGCGACAAACTCTGGGACGCCGCCCGCCGCACCCACCCCGGCTACACCGTCGCCAACATCTGCTGGTGGTACGCCATGGGCGCCGACACCGACTTCACCGTCACCCCCCGCCCCGTCTACTACGCCGACGGTCGCAAAGAACCCGACTGCTACACCCGGCCCCCGGCCCTCCACGACGAACTCACCGGCACACTCGGCACCTTCCCCCTCTTCCACTTCTGGGGTCCCGGCGCCGACTTGGTCTCCAGTCAGTGGATCATCGACGCCACCCGGCACATCATGCGCACCCGCCACCCCGACCTGACCCTGTGCTACCTCCCCCACCTCGACTACGACCTGCAGCGCTTCGGACCGGACGACCCCCGCTCCCACCAGGCCGCCACCGACCTCGATGCCGCCCTCGCCCCCCTCCTCAACGACGCCCAGCAGGAGGGCCGCACGGTCGTCGCGCTGTCCGAGTACGGCATCACCCCCGTCAGCCGTCCCGTCGACATCAACCGCGCGCTGCGCCGCGCGGGCCTCCTCGAGGTCCACACCCAGGACGGCATGGAATACCTCGACCCGATGACCTCCCGCGCCTTCGCCGTGGCCGATCACCAGCTCGCCCACATCTACGTCCGCTGTCCCGAAGACCTCGACGCCGCCCGCCAAGCCCTCGCGGACCTGCCCGGCATCGAGCAACTTCTCGACGACGAGGGCAAGAAGACCCACGGCCTGGACCATCCCCGCTCCGGCGAACTCGTCGCCGTCGCCGAGCCGGATGCCTGGTTCACGTACTACTACTGGCTCGACGACACCCGCGCCCCCGACTTCGCACAGCTCGTCGAGATCCACCGCAAACCCGGCTACGACCCGGCCGAGCTGTTCATGGACCCGCTCGACCCCTACGTACGCGTCAAGGCCGCGAAGGCGATCGCCCGCAAGAAGCTCGGCATGCGCTACCGCCTCGCGGTCGTACCCCTGGACCCCTCACCTATTCGCGGCAGCCATGGCCGCCTCCCCACGAGCGACGACGAAGGTCCGCTCATTGTGTGCTCCACCCCCCGCGCTGTAAGCGGCCGCGTGAAAGCGACCGAAGTGAAGTCCCTGCTGCTTCACCTCGCTGGATTCCACTGAAGCAGACGCCACTGACAACCAGGCACGGACATCAAGGAGTTATCCACATGAGCCGCTCCACCACGAACAGCGACCCCGAACTCGCTCACAGGCTCAGCAGACGCGGCATGCTCGGCGTCGCCGCCGGTGCGACCGCCGCCGCCCTCATCGGCGCCGCCGCGGGCCCGGCCGCCGCCGCCCCGACGACGACAACCGCCGCCCCCGCCCGGGGCCGCCCCGTTCTTCCCCCCGGCCGCCTCGGCACCCAGCTCTACTCTCTCCGCGACAAGGTCTCCACGCTCGGCTTCGCACCGGTCTTTGCCGAGCTCGAGCGCTACGGTTACGACGAGATCGAGTTCGCCGGGTACACCCAGGGCTCCGCGGGCCCCATCACGCTCGCCCAGTTGAAGCAGCTCGCCTGTGACCACGGCCTGAACCCCATCGGCAGCCACGTCGGCTACTACTCGAGCGACCCGTACGCTTACACCTTCGCGCAGAACCTGACCCAGGTCCTCGACGACGCCCAGGCCCTCGGCCTCAAGCACATAGGCACCGCCTCGGGCCCCTTCCGCTACGGCGCCACCGTCGACGCCTGGAAGCGGGCGGCCGAGGAGTTCAACAGCTATGGAGCCGCGGCCCGTGCCCGCGGCATGAAGTTCTACCAGCACAACCACGCGGAGGAGTTCTCCTTCGCCACCGACCAGCCGAACGTCCGCCTCTATGACGTTCTGCTCGCCGAGACCGACCCCGAACTGGTCCATCTTGAGATGGACATCTACTGGGCCTATGTGGGCCAGTTCCGCTTCAGCAAGCGCGTCGACGGCACGCCCGCGCCCTTCGACCCCCTGCGCTATGTGCTGAAGCAGCCTCACCGCTACCCGCTCTTCCATGTCAAGGACGGCGTCCACGACGAAGCCGCCCGCGACGGCTACCGGATGGTGGACGTCGGGGACGGCGACATCGACTACAAGCGCTTCATTTCTTCGGTGAACCAGACCCCGGGCGGCTACCGCGAGCACCACTGGCAGACCGAACACGACAACCCCGTCGAGTCGTTCGCGTTCGCCCGCAAGTCCAGCGAGCACCTCCACTCGCTCCGCGAGAACTGCTAGAGGAGGCGAAGGCCCGCCACCGGGCGGCGGTCACCTCATCGTGATCACCGCGTCCGGGTCGGCCAACGCAGACCCCAGGAATAGTGCCCTGCTTCACTGTCGAGCCGCCTGCCTTGGAGGCCGTCCAGCCGTCCAGCGTCTTGCCGTCGAACATCGACATCAGGCCGCCCACCGCCGTAGCCGATGCGGTCATCGTCATCGTCGAGGTCGACCCGCGTGTGACCGACGTGGGATCGAAGCTCACACCGACCCCGGACGGTGCGCCGGTGGCGGAGAGCGTCACCGGCTCGGCGGACCCGGAGAGCACAGCCGCGTTCACCGTCGACGTCAGTTGGTTGCCCCATTGCTGCCGCCGTTCGAGCCCCATCCGCAGGGCGGCGGCACCGCATCGTGCGATGAGCGGGCCGTGTTCACGGCGATGGCGTCGGCGGTGCACTGAAGAGCTCCGCTGATGCTGACTCCCGAGTCTCCCTCCTGTGTCCGCACAGACCCCGGAGTCCGACTTCAACGTCGGGAACGTCTGCTCATTTATCTTGCGGTGCAAGGTAGTCGCTGACTATCATGTACCGCATGACAAAGGAGCAGGGGACGTCCGGCGACCCGCGACGCAGTCAGCTCCTGCGCGGAGCGCTCGACATCTGCCTGCTCGCTCTGATCGCTGAACGTCCACGCTATGGATACGAGTTCGTGGAAGCGCTCACCGAATGTGGGCTGGAGCTCGTCAGCGAGGGCAGCATCTATCCACTGCTTGCCCGGATGGAGCGGGCCGGACTCGTCGAGTCCCATCGTGCGCCGTCGTCCAGCGGTGGGGCACCGCGCAAGTACTACCGGCTGACCCGGGCGGGCGGAGCGGAACTGACACGTGGCCGCACCGTCTGGCGAGACTTCACGGCCCATGTGAACGCGATCCTGACCAACACCGAGCCATCCACGGGGAGAGCAAGACCATGACGACCGAACGGATCCTTGCGATCTGCCGCAGCAACTGGGAGTACCGGGGCGTCGATGACGAGGCCGTCCGGGACATGCTGGCCGAGCTCTCCGCGCACCTCGAGGACGCGGCGGCTGCGGGACGTGTACCCCAGGATGTCGTGGGCGACGACGTCAAGGCGTTCGCCGCGGCCTGGGCACGGGCCAGGATGCCACTGCGCCTACGGTTGCTGCGGATGGCGGTGCTGGTGCCGTCCGCGATGGGTGGACTCCTGCTCGTCGCGCACCTTATTCGGTGGGAGGAAGCAATTCCCGTCACCCCGGGCCGCCTTGCCTTCTGGCTCACCATCAGCTCGGTCACCGTCGCGGTGGAAATACGGCGCGGGACCTTGGGCCTGGGCAAAGGATGGTTGGTTGCGGTGGGCGCCGGCCTGCCGGTCTTGATCCTCACCGAGTGGCTGGCCGGCGACGAGCCGCTCTTCCACGTAGCCCTGTGGGCCTCAGTCCTCCTGACCCTGCCGGGCGCCGCATACGCTATCGCCAGGCGCACCCGCATACAGATGGACAAGCCGCGGGCCAAGTGACACCACGCCCACACTTCCGCGTTTGGCCGCCGACCCCATCGACAGCCCTGCCCCGACGACCAGGATGCGCATCTTCAGCCCCTTGTCTCGCATGGTGAGTTTGGCGAGCTTCTTGTAGCAGGTCAGCGCGGCGGCGAGGCCCAGAAGGCGAGGAAGTGGCTGCCCTTGCGTTCGTCCTGCCCGGACAGCGCGTGCAGCTTGCAAGGTCGCCCCTGACGTCGTACCGCACCGCGATGCTGTCACACGTGCCCCGCTCCCTATCCCGCCGGTCCTCATGATCGGCGGGCGGAGATCACGTTGTCCTGGCCGACGTCAGGAGCTCGTGAGGATGACGAGTTGCCGGGTCGCTCGGGTCATCGCGACGTAGCGGTCGACCGCTGCTTCGATGCCCTTGCCGAACGCCTCTGGGTCGATGAGGACGACCAGGTCGAACTCGAGCCCCTTCGACAGCTCCGGGGTCAGCGACCGGACGCGGGACGTCGCCCGGAACGTGCCCTCTCCGATGTCACCACTGCCGATGACGCAGGCGGTCCCGTCGGCATGTGCGGCGAGCCAGGTGTCGAGGATCGAGTCCAGATCCGCAACAGATCCGTGTACGACGGGGACGCCGCTGCTGCGGATGGAGGCCGGCACATTGGCGTCCGGGAGCACGGCTCGGATGACCGGCTCGGCTTCCGACATGACCTCTTCCGGCGTCCGGTAGTTGATGCTCAGGGAGGCCAGGTTCATCCGGTCGAGCCCGATCCGCTCGAGCCGTTCCTGCCACGACTCCGTGAACCCGTGCCTGGCCTGGGCGCGGTCCCCGACAATGGTGAAGCTCCGGGACGGGCAGCGGAGCAGCAGCATCTGCCACTCTGCGTCGGTCAGTTCCTGAGCCTCGTCCACGACGACGTGCGCGAACGGGCCGGCTAGCAGGTCCGGTTCGGTGCCGGGCAGTGCGGTCTCGTCGATCAGGGTGTCCTTGAGGTCCTGTCCGCGCAGCATCGTCACCGCACCCTCACCGTCGGCATCGGCCTCCAGAAGGTTGTCGATGACGCCCGCCCTGCGCTCGCGTTCGGCGGCGACAGCGGCGTCGTGCCGACGCTTGCGCCGCGACGCCTCCGGGTCGCCGAGCCGCTGCCGTGCCGCGTCCAGGAGCGGCAGGTCGGACACCGTCCATGCCTGGGCGTCCGCGCGCTGCAGCTTGCGGACGTCATCGGGGCCGAGCCAGGGAGCACACATCCGCAGGTAGGCGGGTACCGACCACAGGTCTCCGACGAGGTCGGCCGCTTCAAGCAGCGGCCACGCGCTGTTGAGGGTCGTGACCAGCTCGTTGTCCCGCAGCAGCGACTTGCGGAACAGTTCGGGCGGGACGTCGCCGTCGTGCTTGTCCATCAGGATCGTGACCAGCTCCTCCCAGACCTGGTCGCGTGCCTCGTTGTGCGGAGTACCTGCTCCTGGTGCCTCGAACGCCACGGCCCACTCACCGGCGCTCAGCCAGATGTCGGACCAGTCGGTCGTGACCGTCATCCCCTTGGTGGGCGGCTCCTCGTAGAACCTGACCGCCTTCTCGATCGCCTTCACCATGTCCGCGGACGACTTCAGGAGGGCCACATCCGGGTCGGTCTCGCTCGCCGCTGCGGCTCCCTCGGCGACGAGGTCACGCAGGATGCAGGTCTGCACGCCCTCCTCGCCGAGGCTGGGGAGGACGTCGGCGACGTAGGCCAGGTAGGGCCGGTGCGGACCGACGAAGAGCACGCCGCCCCGGCGGCGTGCGAGGTGGGGGTCGGAGTAGAGGAGATAGGCGGAGCGGTGCAGCGCGACGACGGTCTTCCCTGTACCCGGACCGCCGTCGACGACGAGAGCGCCGCGGGATCCCGCCCGGATGATGGCGTCCTGGTCGGCCTGGATGGTGCCGAGCACGTCTCGCATCCGGGGCGATCGATTGCTGCCCAGGCTGGCGATGAAGGCTGACTGGTCGTCGAGCGCGGCGTGCCCGGCAAACCCGTCCGAAGTGAACACCTCGTCCCAGTAGTCGCTGATCCGGCCGCGGGTCCAGCGATACCTGCGGCGGCTTGTCAGACCCATCGGGTTGGCATGGGTGGCTCCGAAGAACGGCTCGGCCGCGGGGGAGCGCCAGTCGATCAGCAGCCGACGGCCCGCGCTGTCGGTGAGGCCGAGCCGTCCGACGTACACGGGCTCGGGGTCGTCCGCGCCGACCATGTGTCCGAGGCACAGGTCCAGACGGAAGCGCCGCAGTGTGCGCAGGCGAGCGGTAAGGCGGTGGATCTCCATGTCCCGGTCCATCGCCTGCTGGCCTACGCCGCCGGGCGCCTTACGCGTGGCCTCGAGGCGGTCGGACAGTTCTGCGATCGACTGCTCGAGGCACTCCGCGACGGCCGCGAAGTGCTGCTCGTCGCCGGCGATCAGCGTTGGGTCGGCCTTGGGGGAGAGGCGGTCGGGAAGGTCGAACGCGCTGGTGGTCAGAGGGTTCATGTCATCAGCTCCGATCCGAGGTAGATCCCGCGAAGTCCGGCCGCGCGCACACCCGCACGTCGGCGCCGAGTGCCCGCGACCGCAGCGCGGGTCCCACCACCGGCTCGACGTCACCGCACGACCTATGAACCGACAACAACAAACGCACTTTGTGAATCTCCCATTTCCGCAGGTCCTGGCCCTAGGCCAGCGATTCTGCGGCACGACCGGGGCCTTGCCGCAAGCCCCCCGGTGCGCTATATGTTGAGAGTGGAAAGGAGTGGGTACTCCCCTTTCCCTTGATCGTCCGCTCCGGGCGGACATCTCCTCGCACAGCGGCGACGCGCCACGGCCGCGGTTTCGGCTGACTGTCAACTCATGTACGAGCTGCGGGACATAGGTTTCTCGTCCGACGTCGGCATCGGCGCGGCGCACATCGCCGACCTCACTGACAGGGCCACGCGGTCGCGTTGACGTCCCGCTGACGTCGTGACGCGGCCGCGTTGACGCAGTCCCGCACTCCGTGGTCCCGTTGGCGTCACCGCCCAATGACGCCGAGTGCGTGCCACACACTCATGGCCCACCGTCCGGCCCCTCCCGCCCCCTTTCGAGCGGAGACCACCTTCATGGCACCCACCCTCACCGCAGCATCCACCCTCATCCTCAAGCCCGGCACCGCCTGGTCCGACGCCTGGCAGCGCGCTCTCGCCGTCGCCCCCGAGGCCTTCCGGGACGAGCGCGTGCTCAACCTCTGGTCCGCGCAGTGGCAGGCCGACGGCAGCGCCTTGTCCGCCACCAGCCCCGTCGACGGCAGCCCCATCGCGGGCCCGCCGCGCCTGGACGCCGAGACCGCCCAACAGGCGGTACGCGCATCGCTCGACCAGCACCGCGCCTGGCGGCACGTCCCCCTCGAAGAGCGCAGGGCCCGCGTCGGTGCCGCGCTCGACGCCCTCACCGAACACCGCGAGCTGCTGGCCCTGTTGCTGGTCTGGGAGATCGGTAAGCCGTGGCGGCTCGCCCAGGCCGACGTCGACCGTGCGATCGATGGCGTGCGCTGGTACGTCGACGGCATCGAGCCGATGCTTCAGGGCCGCACTCCGCTGCCCGGCCCGGTCTCCAACATCGCCAGCTGGAACTACCCGATGTCCGTGCTGGTCCACGCCATGCTGGTGCAGGCACTGGCGGGCAACGCGGTCATCGCCAAGACCCCGACCGACGGCGGCGTCGCCTGCCTCACCCTGGCCTCCGCGCTCGCCGCCCGCGAGGGCATCCCGATCACTTTGGTCAGCGGCAGCGGCGGCCAGCTCTCCGAAGCGCTGGTCCGCTCCCCGGAGATCGGCTGCGTCTCCTTCGTCGGCGGCCGCGACACCGGGGCCCGTATCGCCACCGCGGTCGCCGACCTCGGCAAGCGGCACATCCTGGAGCAGGAGGGCCTGAACACCTGGGGCCTGTGGAACTTCAGCGACTGGGACTCACTCACCGCCGTGATCCCCAAGCTCTTCGACTACGGCAAGCAGCGCTGCACCGCATACCCGCGATTCGTCGTCCAGCGCGAGCTGTTCGCCGACTTCCTGGCGGCCTACCTGCCCGCCGTACGCTCCATCCGTACGGGGCACCCCCTTGCCGTCGAGAAAGCGTCCGACCCGCTGCCGAACCTCGACTTCGGCCCGCTGATCAACGCGGCGAAGGCCAAGGAACTGGGCGACCAGGTCGCCGAGGCGATCGACCGCGGGGCTGTGCCGCTGCACCGGGGCACGCTGTCCGACGGCGCGTTCCTGTCCGGCCAGGACACCTCGGCGTATGTCCCGCCGGTGACGCTCCTGGGCCCGCCGCCCTCCTCGCCCCTGCACCACGCGGAGCCGTTCGGCCCGGTCGACACGATCGTCCTCGTCGACACGGAGGCCGAACTGCTCGCCGCGATGAACGCCTCCAACGGCGCGCTCGTGGCGACCCTGTCGACCGACGACCCGGAGACGTACGAGCGTCTGGCCCCGCAGATCCGCGCCTTCAAGGTCGGCCAGGGCAAGCCCCGCTCGCGCGGCGACCGCGACGAACTCTTCGGCGGCTTCGGGGCGTCGTGGCGCGGTGCCTTCGTCGGCGGCGAACTGCTGGTGCGGGCCGTGACCGACGGTCCGGCGGGGGAGCGGTTGCCGGGCAACTTCCCCGACTACCACCTGATGCCGTAAGTCCGTAAGTCCGTAAGTCCGTGATGCCTCAGCCGATCCCCTGGCGGTCGGGCAGGAGCGCGAACTCCCGCTCGGCCGCCTCGGGCACGGTCCGCTCCACCGCCTGAACCAGCAGCGCACGATGCCTGATCAACGGTTCCTTCCGCTCCTCGGGCGCGATCAGCAGCAGATCGTCGATTCCGGCCAACAGCCGTCGGCTGACCTGTGGATTGCCCGCCGAGTGCAGCCGTACCTCGGCGAGAGCGAGATCCACGAGATCGGTCCACCCGGGCACGTCCTGCACCAGCCGCACCTCGCCCTTGCCGTCCCGGTGGTGCACCGCCCCGAGCGGTTTCTTCGCCACCACGGTCAGGAACTGCACGATCCGGTCCAGACACTGCACCGCGGTCGTCGGATCGTTCACGGCGGCGGACAGGGCGCGCAGCGCGATGTCCGACAACTGCCGCAGCCCGAACCCGAGATCCTGAGGAAAGGTCCGCTCGACCCCCACGGACACGGTGTAACTCAACGCTCGCCGCGAGAGCTCCGCCGTCCCGTGCACCGCCAGCATCGGCGTCCCCGGCACGACGAAGTCCCCGATCCGGGGGATCAGCCGCAGCACGACCCCCTGCCGCCTCGCGATCCGTACGAGCCGCGCGACATTCACATCCCGCAGCACCCCGGCCCGCCCGTTGTACGGAACCCACGCACTCTCCACCGCGAGCGGTGCCGGTTCCCGCTCACCGCCCGGCTGTCTCACCACCGCGTGCATGGCCTCCCGGGCGATGCGGTCGACGACGGGCCCGACCTGCATCAGCCGCAGCATCGACGTCACGAAGGCGATGAAGAGCAGCACGCTCAGCCCGACCATCACCATGGTCAGCACGCCCTGCACGAACGGCACCGAGGTGACGAGGCGCGGATCGGTTTTGCTCTCGAACGAAGTCAGCACCAGCAGCGACAGCAGAAACGTCGCCAGGAACACCGTGAAGGTGGCCTTGGTGATCCGGCTCCGTACGAAGATCCGCACCACGCGGGGAGTGAGCTGCCCGCTCGCCATCTGGACGGCCACCAGCGAGATGCTGAAGACGACGCCGATGAAGGTCATCATTGCCGAGCTGATCGTGGTGACGATCGTCTTGGCATCATTGGCGAGCTCGATGAGATCCTTGATGATCTCGTACTCCTGCTGGTCCTGCAGAGACGAGATGATCTCCGCATCCAGCTCCGCGGCCACACCCCACAGCACGAGGACGCAGACCAGCCCCGCGGTCGGCGCGAACCAGAAGGTGTCCCGCAGATGCTCGCGCAGTTGCGAGAGGACGCGGGGTCGTCGATAGCTGCGATCACTCACGCAGCCGACGGTAGCGTTACGGTGCGCAGGCGTACGGGTACACGCGGTAGCTGTGCCTGGTGGGTGCGGGAAACGGGCTCTCATCGAGCTTCCGGCACCCCGCTGACCACCGGATATATAGGTGAGGGGCGCTTCAAACCCCTGGTATTGTTGTCCCTGTCGCCGCGGGAGACCGCGGTCACCTTGTCCGGGTGGCGGAATGGCAGACGCGCTAGCTTGAGGTGCTAGTGCCCTTTATCGGGCGTGGGGGTTCAAGTCCCCCCTCGGACACCATCAATGACAATACGGCGATGAGGGCCGCGACCTTAGGGTTGCGGCCCTCGTTGCATGTTCCCTGCCGCAAGGGCAGCCAGGTCCGTGGCTGAGCGCATAGTCACTAATATGGATGGCCAGTGTGTGGTCACGGGAGTACGGGCTCTGCGGTTCGGGGCCTGTGGTGGAGGAGACAGGATGTCGGTCGCGGAGCGCTCCGGTTTGTCCCATGCGGAAGAGGCGCGTGATGCCCGGCTCGAGGACGAGTCGCCGACGCTGTGGGGGCAGGGGTTCAGTGAGGTGGGCCAGAGCATGCTCACCTCAGCGGTGCGATGCTTCGCGGCGAAGGGCTTCCAGGCCACCAGGACGAGGGACATCACGGCGGGCGCCAAGTTGAGCCCAGCCTCGCTGTACGTCCATTTCGCCTCGAAGGAGGACGTGCTGTTCACGATCTCCCGGTTCGGACACGAGCGGGCCCTCGCGGCACTGCAGGGCCCCGAGGACCCTGACGCGGCGGCGCATCTCCGGTCGGTCTTCTCGCGATTCGTGGCCTGGCACGCCCGCCACCATGTGGCCGGCCGGGTCAACCAGTACGAGATGTTCTCCCTCACCCCGGAGCACTACGAGGAGGTGCTCGGCATCCGTCAGCAGACCACCGAAGTGTTCCGGAAGGCAGTCCTTCGGGGTATCGCGGACGGTTCCTTCGTGAAGGTCGACGTGAACCGGGTCGTGCGGGCCATGCTGTCCCTGGCGGTCGACCTCGTCCGCTGGTACCGGCTCGACGGTCCGGACTCGCCCGAGCAACTTGGTGAGTTCTACGCCGAGTTGGCCCTCGGCATGGTGACAAACCCCGCCATCGCGAAAGCTTCTGGCGAGTCTCGCTGGACCGGCTGATCCACGAGGGACCGGTCGGCGCCGAAGCTGCGCTGCCGTGACCGGCTCGGCATCGACCCCGACGGGCTCAACGTCAACGGTGGAAGCATCGCCGTCGGCCACCCCACGGGCGACGGCGCCGTGGGGCGCACCGTCCAGTACCGCGCATGACGACGATTGCCCGTCAGCCGGGGCTGACGGGCAATCGGGCGGACGGTGAGTCCACCGGTCGGCAGGGAGCGGTCCCGCCGGTCGGGGTGTCAGCGTCAGAAGGCCGCGACGGCCTTCGGGTCCGGGCCGTGCGCGTTGTCGTGCGACTTGCCCTCGGTGGCCAGGAAGACCACCAGGGTGATGAAGCCCACCAGCGGGACCAGCCCGAAGAGGACCCACCAGCCCGAGCGGTCCGTGTCGTGCAGTCGGCGGATCGTGACGCCGAGGCTCGGGAGGAACACGCCGACCACGTAGATCAGCTGGAGGAAGCTGGTGCCCAGCACCCGGTCGAGGACCATCAGCACGAGGCTGATGACGGCGCTGAAAAGGGTGAACATCCAGAATTCCTGCCGGCGCGCACGCCCGCTGAATACCGCATATTTCTTGAGTACGTCCACGTACCAGTTCACTGCGTCCCCCCAAAGGACCGCGATGGGGCCTGTCCTCTTGGAGCAAGCCGGTGCGCAGAAGGTAGTGGCTTGAAGTGAGCGGGTCAAACCGTTACCTGTGACGATTGATCAGCGGCGTGAGCGGCGGTTCCTTCGGTTCCGGTGAGCCGACCTGCAGCGCATGATGCTGACTGGTTCCGTTCGCTCCGGAACTCAGGTCGCTCAACTGACGCCACACCCGCCTCAGCGCATGTACAGCGCGTCGATGTCCGCCGCGTACGCCCCTGTAATCGCTCGTCGCTTGAGCTTCAGTGTCGGCGTCATCAGGCCGTCGTCCTGACTGAACTCGTTCGGTAGGATCCGGAACGCCCGGATGGATTCCGCCCTCGAGACCCGGGTGTTCGCCCGCGAGATCGCCCGCTGGATCTGGGCCCGGAGCTCCTCGTCGTCCGTCATCGCGGAGACGTCCGCCGGCTGCTTGCCCTTGAGGCTCTGCCAGTGCGCCAGCGCCTCCGGGTCCACCGTGATCAGGGCCGCGATGTAGGGCTGGTCGTCGCCCACGACCAGGCACTGCGAGATCAGTGGGTGGTGGCGCAGCTGTTCCTCCAGGGGGAGGGGGGCCACGCTCTTGCCGCCGCTGGTGATGATGATGTCCTTCTTGCGGCCCGTGATGACGAGGTAGCCCTCGTCGTCGAGATGGCCCATGTCGCCGGTGGCGAACCAGCCGTCGCGCAGGACCGCCTCGGTGGCCTTGGGGTTGTTGAGGTATCCGGCGAAGACCGTGTCGCCGCGGACCCATACCTCACCGTCGTCCGCGATGTGTACCGCGGAGCCGGGGATCGGGCGGCCCACGGTGCCGAAACGGACCGCTCCCGGGGGCTGGGCCGTGATCGCGCCGGAGGTTTCGGTGAGGCCGTAGCCGTCGTAGACCGTGATACCCGTGCCCGCGAAGAAGAGCCCCAGTTCCCTGCGGAGCGTGGAGCCGCCGGAGACCGCGTTGCGCACCTGGCCGCCCAGGACGGCGCGCAGTTTGCCGTACACCAGGCGGTCGTACACCGAGTGCAGGACCTTCAGCGACGGGCTCGGGCCGTGGCCCGAGCCGGTGGCGTGGCGTTCCACGGCTTCGGCGTAGCGCACCGCGACGGCGGCGGCCTTGTCGAAGAGGCTGACGTTGCCCGCGTCCTCGGCGGCGCGGCGGGCCTTGTGGAAGATCTTCTCGAAGATGTACGGGACGGCGAACAGGAACGTCGGCCGGAAGGTGGCCAGGGCCGGGAGCAGCGTCTCGGGTGTCAGATCGGGCTGGTGGCCGAGCCGGATGCCGCCGCGCAGACAGCAGACGACGACCGCCAGCCCGTAAATGTGCGCGACGGGAAGGAAGTTGAGGATCGACGGCTGCACGCCGGGCTCGGCGAGGATCCCGCCCCAGCCTTCGAGGAGGATGTCGCACTCCGCGGCCAGATTGGCGTGCGTGATGAGGCAGCCCTTGGGAGTGGCGGTGGTGCCGGAGGTGTAGCTGATCGCGGCGACCTGGTCGGACATCACGGCAGCGCGGTGACGGTGAATCAATTCGTCGTCCACATCGATGCCCTGGTCCATCAGGGACTCCACACAGCCCAGGTCCATCTGCCAGATCGCGAACAGCGGCGTCTCGGTGTCAGTGGCCGCCGCCACGGTCATCGCATGGTTCTCGTGCTCGACGACGATGGCCCGGACCTGGGCGTCGTACAGGATCCAGCGCACCTGCTCGATGGACGACGTGGGGTAGACGGGAATGATCTCGACGCCGATGGACCACAGTGCGTACGCCAGAACCGTCCACTCGTAGCGGGTACGGGACATGAGCGCGACCCGGTCGCCGAAGCGGATGCCGTTGGCCAGGAATCCCTTGGCCACGGCCATCACGTCGTCGCGGAACTGCTGCGCGCTGACCGGTTCCCAGGTCTCCGGCCGCATGTCGGTCAGTCGGGAGAGCTGCACCAGGGAGGGGTCGCGCTCGGCGGTCTTGTACACCGAGTCGGCGAGGCCGCCTGACCGAAGCCGTTCGGTACGGAGGGGAGGACCGTTTCCTTGCATATCGCCCTTCCCTTCCCCGTGTTGGGGCGCCGCGCTGTGCAACATAGGGAGCGAAAGGTACATGCAGGGAGTAGTTGCTGCCTAGCTTTCGGACACATCAGCAGGTGGCGCTCTGCACCAGCGCCTTGCGTGGGCGGCTGCCCGTACGCAGGCGTGCTGTACGACCTCACCCTCTGGACGGTACGAGTAACCCAACGTGAACATGGGGTCGTTGTACAGGTGCAACGAGTGCGACAAGCGCGACAAGGGGGTCGCCACCCATGGCGAACAGCAGTGCACCCGAACAGTCCGACAGCCTCAAGGCGTTCGGAGCCGTCCTCAAGGTCTTCCGTGAACGGGCCTCGCTCACGCAGGAGCAGCTTGCGCCGCTGGTCTGCTATTCGCATGCGTGCGTTGCCTCGATCGAGCAGGGGCGGCGCATGCCGCCCGGTGATTTCGTCGAGCGGGCGGAGGAGGCACTGGACTCGTTCGGCGTGCTGCGGGCGGTGGCCCAACATGTGTCGCGGCGGCCGGGTCTGGCCGCGTGGTTCCGGCTGTGGGCCCAGTTGGAGTCCGCGGCCGTCAGCCTCTGCACATACGAATGCCGGGTGATGCCCGGTCTGTTGCAGACCGAGGCGTACGCGCGTGCCGTGATGCTCAACGTCCCACCGCCGCCCACCGAGGCGGAGGTCGTGGAGCGGATCGCCGCGCGCATGGAGCGGCAGGAGCTGTTGACCCGTACGCCACCGATCGCGTTCAGCTTCATCGTCGAGGAGTCGGTGCTGCTGCGGCACACCGGCGGTGAGGGTGTCACACGGGAACTCCTCGACCACCTCATCGCCTGCGCCGAGTTGTGGAATGTCGAGCTGCAGATCATGCCGCTGCGGCAGCCGTATCACGCTGGTACGGACGGCCCGATGCAGCTCCTGGAGACGCCCGACAACAAGTGGCTGGGCTACTCGGAGGGCCAGCAGACCGGACAGCTGAACTCTGGCCCGAAAGACGTCAGCCTGATGCAGATGCGCTATGCCAAGATGCGCTCACAGGCCCTGTCCCCAGCGGACTCGGCGGAGCTGTTGCAGCGGATGCGAGGAGCGCGATGAGCACCAACGACAAGCTGGACTGGTTCAAGAGCAGCTACAGCGGTTCCCAGGGTGACAGCTGCGTAGAGGTCGCGTGCCGACCGGACGCCGTCCACGTCCGTGACTCCAAGGAGAAGGACGGGCCGCGGTTCGCGGTTTCTCAGGCTGCGTGGGTCGCATTCATCGAGTTCGCCGGAGTCTGAAGCGCCTGCGGGCGGTTGGAGGCGGGGGACAGGTCGGGCGACCGGCTGACGTCCGTAGCCGCCTCCCCGTCCCGCACCTGCCACAGCCACCTGATGTCCCGTCCGAAGGACCACACCAGCAACATCAGTGCCACAAGTACCGCCGCGAAGGCAGGCAGGACCGGCAGGATCCCCGCGCCCACCACCAGCAGCACGATCCCCTGCAGCGCCGCCACCGTCTTGCGGGCCGTGCTCGGCGGCAGGGTTCCGTTGAGCCACGGCAGGACCCGCGCCACCGCGACGAACGCGTAGCGCATGGTGCCGATCAGGAGCACCCAGGGGCCCAGGGACATGGCGACGTAGATGCTGAGCACCAGGATGAGGAACGCGTCGACCTCCATGTCGAAGCGTGCCCCCAGCGGGGACGACGTGCCGGTGTGCCGGGCGACCTTGCCGTCGACCGCGTCGAGGATCAGGGCGACCGTGGTGAGGGCGACCAGGACCGTGACCGGGGGCGGGCTTTCGAAGGAGTCCGCGACCAGCGCTGTCACGCCGCCGACGAGCGTCGCGCGGGCCAGGGTCACACGATTGGCCGGTCCGAAGGACTCGAGCCAGGAGCGGCGCAGGGCGCGGGTCAGGGCCGCCCAGGTGGCGACCCCGAAGGCCAGGCCCGTCAGCCAGCCCGCGGGCCCCAGGCCGATCACCATGCCGAGCAGACCCAGCAGGGCGAGCTGTGCGCCCGCTCCCACAGCCGTCTCGTGCCGCAGCGGCCTCATGTCGTACGCGTTGTTCAAGGCCACCGTGCGCAACCTCCGGGTGAGTGACAGAGTCGATCATTCCCGCGTACCGTGGCCGCGGCTTCAGTGACCAGTACGTTAATCACCGCGCGATCGTTCAGGAGGACGCCGATGCAGCGCGTCGCCCGTGCCTTCTGGCTCCGCTCTCCCGGCCACGGCGAGGTCCGGGAGGTCGCCCTTCCGGACCCCGCCGCCGGCGAAGTGCTGGTGCGCACGCTCTTTTCCGGCGTGAGTCGCGGCACCGAGACCCTTGTCTTCCGCGGGGGTGTGCCGGAGAGCCAGTACGGCGTGATGCGCGCGCCGTTCCAGGAAGGCGACTTCCCCGGGCCAGTCAAGTACGGCTATCTCAACGTGGGTCTTGTGGAGGAGGGGCCGCGGGAGTTGGTAGGCCGTACGGTCTTCAGCCTCTATCCGCACCAGACGCGGTTCGTGGTCCCCGCCGGTGCCGTCACTCCAGTGCCGGACAGCGTCCCCGCCTCCCGGGCGGTGCTGGCCGGGACGGTGGAGACGGCGGTGAACGCCGTGTGGGACGCGGCACCGATGCTCGGCGACCGCATCGCAGTCGTGGGCGCGGGCATGGTCGGCGCGAGTGTCGCCGCCGTACTCGCGCGGTTCCCCGCCGTCCGCGTCCAGCTCGTCGACGCCAATCCCGCGCGGGCGGACATCGCCAGGGCGCTCGGCGTCGACTTCGCGCTCCCCGAGGAGGCCGCAGGCGACTGCGATCTCGTAGTCCACGCCAGTGCCACCGAGGAAGGACTGGCGCGCTCACTGGAACTCCTCGCTCCGGAGGGCACGGTCCTCGAACTGAGCTGGTACGGAGACCGGCGCATCAGCCTGCCGCTGGGGGAGGCCTTCCACTCCCGCCGCCTCGTTGTACGCAGCAGCCAGGTCGGCACGGTGTCCCCGGCCAGGGGTTCGCGCCGGACCTTCGACGACCGGCTCGTTCTCGCGCTCGATCTGCTCGCCGATCCCGCCTTCGATGCGCTGATCACTGCGGAGTGTGCTTTCGACGAGTTGCCGGATGTGCTGCCGAGGCTTGCTTCGGGCGATCTTCCGGGGTTGTGTCTGCGCGTACGGTACGACCGCTGAACAGGGCGGACCGTTCGGCCGTACTACAGGTCAGATGTGCCACCGCACCTGGAGGGTCGTCCTTTGTTCAGCATCACCGTCCGTGATCACATCATGATTGCTCACAGCTTCAGCGGGGAGGTTTTCGGACCCGCGCAGCGCCTGCACGGAGCTACGTTCCTCGTGGACGCCACCTTCCGCCGCCCCGAACTGGACGCGGACAACATCGTCGTCGACATCGGCCTGGCCACCCAGGAACTCGGCACCGTCGTGGGCGAGCTGAACTACCGCAATCTCGACGACGACCCCGACTTCGCCGGCATCAACACCAGTACGGAATTCCTGGCCAAGGTCATCGCCGACCGCCTCGCGGACCGGGTGCACGCGGGGGCCCTGGGCGAGGGCGCCCGCGGCCTGGCCGGGATCACGGTCACCCTGCATGAGTCGCATGTCGCCTGGGCGAGTTACGAGCGATCGCTATGAGCCGCTCGGTGCACATCGTCATGCCGGGCGGGGTCGACGATCCGGCCGCGCCCAGTGGCGGCAACGTCTACGACCGCCGCCTGTGCCGGGACCTGCCCGGCACCGGCTGGCAGGTCCGCGAGCACACCGTCGCGGGCAGCTGGCCGCAGCCCGGAGCGGACGCCCGGGCCGAGCTGGCCCGCATCCTGGCCAGGGCCGCGGACGGCGCCGTCGTCCTCCTCGACGGACTCGTCGCCTGCGCCGTTCCCGACATCGTCGTCCCCGAGACCGGACGGCTGCGCATCGCGGTACTGGTGCACCTGCCGCTGGGCGACGAGACAGGGCTCGCACCATCGCGGGTGACCGAGCTCGACGCTCTGGAGCGCAGGACCCTGCGTTCCGTGCCCGCGGTCGTGGCGACCAGCGAATGGGCGGCCCGCAGGCTTGTGGCCCACCACGGGCTCGACCCCGGCCGGGTCCATGTCGCGGCCCCCGGCGCCGACATCGGGCCCCAGGCCTCCGGCACCGACGGCGCCTCGCGGCTGGTCTGCGTCGCCTCGGTGACCCCGCGCAAGGGGCAGCTCCGGCTGGTGGAGGCTCTGGCCGACGTCGCGGACCTGCCCTGGACGCTCGTGTGCGCCGGAGGCCTCGGCCAGGACCCCGCATACGTCGCCCAACTGCGCGCCCTGATCGAAAAGTCCGGCCTCGACGGCCGGGTGCACCTCGTCGGGCCGCAGAGCGGCGCGGAGCTGGACGCGACCTACGCCGATGCCGACCTCCTGGTGCTCACCTCGTACGCGGAGACGTACGGCATGGCGGTGACCGAGGCGCTCGCCCGCGGCATTCCCGTACTGGCAACGACCGTCGGCGGGCTCCCGGAGGCCGTCGGGCACGCGCCCGACGGCACTGTGCCGGGCCTGCTCGTACGGTCGGAAGACGCCGGGGCGCTCGCGACGGCGCTGCGCCGCTGGTTCGGCGACCCCGCCCTGCGCCGTCGGCTGAGGGCGGCCGCGGGTGCCCGGCGCGCCGCGCTGGACGGGTGGGAGACCACGGCCCGCAATCTGGCGGGCGCTCTGGAACACGTCCGACTCGATCCCCGGAGGGCCGCGTGAATACGACCGACGCACCCCGTTACGCCCCCGAGTGGCTCGAGCTGCGGGAGGGCGCCGACGCCGCCGCCCGCGCGACCGAACTCCTCGATCCGCTGCGAGACCGGCTGGCGGACCACAAGGCCGGCGGTCTGGTGATCCGCGATCTCGGCTGCGGCACCGGCTCCATGGGGCGCTGGCTCGCACCCAGGCTCCCCGGCCCCCAGCACTGGATCCTGCACGACCACGACCCCGAACTCCTCCGCCTGGCGGCCGCTCACACTCCCCGTACGGCAGCCGACGGCAGCGGCGTCACGGTCACCACGGAACGCGGCGACATCGCCCACCTGACGGCTGACCTCCTGGCCAGTGCCTCGCTGGTGACGGCCTCCGCGCTGCTGGACGTACTCACCCGGGACGAGGTGACGGCGCTCGCCCGGGCCTGCGCAGGGGCCCGTTGCCCGGCGCTGCTGGCGCTGTCCGTGGTGGGGCGCGTCGAGCTGACACCGGCCGAGCCGCTGGACGACCAGATCGCCGAAGCCTTCAACGAACACCAGCAACGCGAGGGTCGACTGGGGCCCGACGCCGTCACGTTCGCCGCCGAAGCCTTCGTACGGCAGGGCGCGACGGTACGGATGCACGCCAGCCCCTGGCAGCTCGGCGCCGACGACGCGCTGCTGACGGCACAGTGGCTGCGCGGCTGGGTCGGCGCCGCCTGCGAGCAGCGCCCCTCCCTGGCACCCCGCGCCCAGGCGTATCTGCGCCGCCGCCTGGCGGCTTGCGCGGCGGGCGAGTTGACAGTGGTGGTGCAGCACAGCGATCTGCTGGCACTGCCCAGCGCGACGGGCGGAAATTCATGAGCGGGCGGACGAGGGCCCGCATCGGCACGCTCGCCGGAGCGGGCATCCTGGCCGTGCTGGTGTGGCGTCTTGGCACCGGCGCCTTCCTGGACGGACTCCGCAGGATTGACGGACCGACACTTCTGGCCGCCCTCGGGCTGGGCCTGCTCACCACCGTGTTCAGCGCCTGGCGCTGGCGCCTGGTGGCCCGCGGCATGGACATCCGGTTGCCGCTGGGCAGCGCCGTCGCCGACTACTACCGGGCCCTGTTCCTGAACGCGGCGCTGCCCGGTGGCGTACTCGGCGATGTGCACCGCGCGGTACGGCACGGGCAGAACACCGGTGACATCGGCCGGGGCGTCCGCGCGGTCGTCCTCGAACGGACCGCGGGTCAGGTCGTCCTCATCGCCGTCGGCGGGGTGGTGCTGCTCGTCCAGCCGTCCCCGGCGCTGACAGCGGCCCGCAACCTCGCCACCGTGCCGGTTTTCGCCGCGGCCGTCGCCGTCGTCGGCGCGCTGATGATCACGGTCGCCGTCCGGCGGCGCGGGAAGCCCGGCACCTCGCGATGGCACCGGGCGACCCGCACCGCGCTGGCCGAAGCACGCCTCGGACTGCTTGCCCGCGCCAGCTGGCCGGGAGTGGTGATCTCGTCCGTCGCGGTGCTGGCGGGGCATCTGGGCATGTTCCTGCTCGCCGCCCGGGCAGCGGGGTCAACGGCTCCGTTCGCCCAGTTGGCTCCCCTGATGGTGCTCGCTCTGCTCGCCATGGCGCTGCCGCTGAACGTCGGTGGCTGGGGGCCGAGGGAAGGCGTCACCGCCTGGGCCTTCGGCGCCGCCGGACTGGGCGCCGCCCAGGGCCTGACCGTCGCCGTGGTCTACGGAGTCCTCACCTTCGCCGCAAGCCTGCCCGGTATCGGCGTGCTCCTCGGCCCCTGGCTCGCCCGTCTACGTCGCCCGCAGGTCGAACTCGAAGAGCGTGTCCTCGCCGAGGAAGGCGCGTCGGACCGGTGGGCGAAGCGCGTCGCGCATCACCGGCTGTCCGGCGAAGCGCAGCCCGGGGATGCCGTCACCGATCAGGACCGGCGCCACGGTGACGTACAGCCGGTGCAGCGCCTGCTCGTGAAGGAAGCGCGACACGGTGACGCCGCCGCCCTCGACCAGCACCCGGCCGAGGCCGCGTCGCGCGAGCGAGTCCAGCAGGCGCCCCGGGGCGAACGCGTCCTGGTCCGGCAGGGTCAGAACCTCGACACCGTCGGGGACGGCCTTGTCGCGGCCACTGCCGGCGCCCACCACCCACAGAGTGGGGGCTGACCCATCGGTGAACACCCGGCGCCCCAGCGGCACCCGGCCGCGCGGATCGAGAATGACGCGCACCGGGTTGGCCCCGGCGCAGGCACGCACGGTCAGCTGAGGATCGTCCGCAACGGCCGTGCCCGCCCCGACGACCACCGCGTCGGCCAGGGCACGCAGATGGTGCAGATGGCTGCGGTCCTCCTCGCCGGTGACATAGTCGGCGTCGCCGGTACGGGTCGCGATGAAACCGTCCAGGCTCTGCCCGAGCTGCGCGAATGCCACGCGCGGACCGGCCAGGCACAGCGGCAGATAGCGCTCCGCGAGCCACTCGGCCTCGGGCGAGGCGTCCTGCGTCCAGCGCCCGCCGCTCTTCGGGTCCAGGACCAGTCCCGCGGCCTCCGCGTCCGCCCCGGACCGTACGGCTCGCAGCCGCTTCCAGGCCTCCGCCGCGTCCAGCACACCACCGGGGCCGCTCATCGCGTCCCCCGCCCGGAGAGCAGCGAGACGTACTCACCGAAGGATTCGACAAGCGAGGCCAGCAGTTCCTTTCCCTTGTCGGCGGATGCCATGGACGGACGGCCGATGACTCCGGAGTCCGTGTATGCCTCCATACCGAGAGTGAGGAGATGCTTACGCTCGTCGGCAAGGAAATCGGATGTCTCAAAGCCGGGGCGGACGAGTTCGGGATGCGCGTGCAACAGGATGGAAGTCTCCACTTCGCCCGCGTGCATATCGCTGTGCGACGGGGTCTGCACACCGGCTCTTGCCCGGGCGGCGTCCCAGTCCGCCGTGCCCGGGAAAAGCGCCATGCGGATACCGTTGCTCTCGGATTCCTGAACCACATTGCGCAGTACGTAATTTCCGCCGTGGCCGTTGAGCAGAATGAGGGCGCCGATACCGGACCGGCTCAGCGAGTCGGCGATGTCCCGTACCACCGCGTTGAGGGTCGCGGCGGAAATACTGACGGTGCCCGGCCAGGCGGCATGCTCGTGGGAGCAGGAGACGGTCAGCGGAGGAAGGTGGAGTACCGGATGAGCTGCGGCGACCTCACGCGCGATGGTGCAGGCGACGACCGTGTCGGTCACCAAGGGAAGGTACGCACCGTGCTGCTCGAAGCTGCCGATGGGAAGGATGGCGATGTCGGCCCCCTCGGCCCTCACATCCTCCGTGGAGTGCGACGGCAACAGTCCCGCTGCCTGCCGTGGCGTTCCCGAACTGCTCATGTCTTTCCGGCCTTTCGTCGTTCGCTCTGCGCGCCGATGGTCGAACGTGATGAATCGGGCGCCCAGTTGTGCCCTTCGTCATTTTCCCTCACACCACCCGCAGTCTGCCAGATAGGATCGGGCGCATGACAGAAAGTGATGGCGCGTTCCGCGGAAGTGTTCGTCCATCAGGTGTCGAACGAGTGGTGGATGTCCAACTGTCCACCGTGCACGGCGATTTCGTCGCGATCGGCTACCTGGACCGCAATAGCGGCGAGGAACAAATGGTGCTGGTATTCGGCGATGTCGAGCGAGAAGGAGCGCTTACCCGCGTGCATTCGGAGTGTCTGACCGGAGATGTCTTCGGTTCCAAACACTGCGAGTGCGGCGATCAACTGTCCGCCGCGCTGGGCGCCATCGTGCAGGAAGGGCACGGCATTCTCGTGTACCTCCAGGGCCATGAGGGGCGCGGAATCGGCCTGCTGGCCAAACTCCGGGCGATGAAGCTCCAGGCGGAGGGCCTCGACACGGTCGAGGCGAACATCGCCCTCGGGCTCCCCGTCGACGCCCGCGACTACCAGGTGGCGGCGGACATCCTGCACGATCTCGGCGTCCAGTCGGTGCGGCTGCTGTCGAACAACCCGCTCAAGCGCGAGGCGCTGCTGCGGCACGGCATCAAGATCGCCGATCTGGTACCCCTGCTGATACCGCCGCGCGCGGAGAACAGGTCCTATCTCTGGACCAAGCGGGACCGCCTCGATCATTATCTGCCGCACCTGGACGGCGTGGCCGACTAGTCTCGAGGCCGTGTGGTCAGCCGCCGACCGTGGTTGGCAAGGTGGCGTGAAAATGCCGATTGCACCACGACCGGCGGCGGCCTGGCCGCGCAGGAGATCGCTGTATCGCGCGCCATGCGGTACGGGTCTTCCGGGCGCCCGAGCCCGAACAGGCTGAACGCGAGGCTGTGACGGCAGCGCAAGGTGTCCGGGTGGTCGGGGCCCATGGCGCGCTCCCGCGCGTCGAGCGCACTGTGGTGCACATCTGATGTGCCTCGAAGTGGCGGCCCAACTGGCCCAGCGCGTAGGCCATTTCCCGGAGGGCTGCGAGGTGTGCCGGGGTGATCGGCACCTGCTGATGCTCGCGCGAGGCGTCGGCAGGCCGCCCGGTGTGGGGGACAAGACCCCGCCTTCTCCCGGCGCCGGAGCGTGCTCTGGAAGGCTCCGGCTCGTTTCGTCCACCTCACACTGCGTGCCCACGGGACTGCGAGATGTGTGATTTGCGTCCTTGACATACGCGCAATTCCACCGTCGCCGGGCACCCATACCTTCTGGCCATGGAAAACAACCTCGGGCGTAGAGGCTTCCTCCGCCTCTCTGGAACAGCCGCCCTTACCGCCTCGCTCGGCAGCGCGCTCACCGCGTGTGGATCGGCCGACAAGAAGTCCTCATCAGCCAAGCCCGGCCGTACCGTGCGACTTGGATTCATCGCGTTGACCGACTGTGCGCCCCTGGTGATGGCGGAGGAACTCGGGTACTTCGCCGAGCGTGACCTCAATGTTGAATTGATCAAGCAGGCATCTTGGCCCGCCACCCGGGACAACCTGCTCAATGGGCAGATCGATGCCGCACATGCCCTCTTCAGCCTCCCTCTGTCCGTTGCAACGAAGATCGCGGGCAAGGGTTCCACCGACCTCAAGATCGCCATGGTGCTGAACAACAACGGCCAGGCCATCACCCTCAAGAAGGACTTCGCCGACGCCGGCTACGCGGACCTGAAGGCCGCCAAGGCACTCCTTGAGAAGAAGTCCCCGACCCTGGCCATGACCTTCCCCGGTGGTACGCACGACACCTGGCTGCGCTACTGGCTCAAGGCGACCAAGGCCGATTCCTCGAAGGTCAAGATCGTTCCGATCCCGCCGCCGCAGATGGTCGCCAACATGAAGGTCGGCAACATGGACGGCTACTGCGTCGGCGAGCCCTGGAACGCCGTCGCCGTCAAGCAGGACATAGGCTTCACCCACATCACGACCCAGGACATCTGGCAGCACCACCCGGAGAAGGCCCTGGTCGCGGGCGCCAAGTTCGCCGCGGAGAAGAAGGACGTCCTGGCCGATGTGATGGGGGCCGTCCTCAAGGCGTGCAAGTGGCTCGACGACTTGGACAACCGGGCCAAGGCGGCGACGACGATCGGCGCCCCTCAGTACGTGAAGGCACCGGCCAAGGAGATCGAGGGCCGACTGCTCGGCAGCTACGAGCTGGGGGCGGACCTGGGCGAGAAGAAGTTCAGCGGCGACCAGATGATGTTCTTCCGCGACGGACAGACCTGCGCGCCCCGGCGCGGGCACGCGATCTGGTTCATGAGCCAGTACCAGCGCTTCGGGCTCCTCAAGGAGGCGCCTCCGTACACCAAGATCGCTGACGAGATCATCCTGCGCGACCTCTACGAGGAGGTCGCCGCCAAGGAGGGCATCGATGTCCCGGCAGACGATATGAGCCCGTTCCACGTGAAGCTCGACGGCACGATGTTCGACCCCAAGAAGCCGCAGGAGGAGGCGAAGCGGCCATGACGAGCTCGCTGACGCATACGGACCGGGCAGAACCGGCTGAGACGGATGCCCAGCCCGAGCCGCCCGGCCCCCCCGCCGCCTCCCGGTCGCCCATCAGCGGCGGTTGGGGGAGTCGGCTTGCCGAGCTGGGCCGCGGCATCGGATGGGCCGTGCTCGGTACTGCAATCGTGGTGCTGCTGTGGCAGCTGGCCGCATCCCGGTCCACCGACGTCCCGGCCCCGCTCGACGGGGCACGGACGCTGGTCGACCTCCTGGGGGATCCGTTCTACGACAACGGCCCGAACGACAAGGGGGTAGGTCTTCAGCTGGCCACCTCGCTGCAGCGGGTGTTCACCGGCTTCGCTCTGGCCGCCGTGGTCGGGGTACTGGCAGGGCTGCTCCTCGGCGCGAGCCGCCGGGCCTGGCTGGCATTCAACCCGGTGGTGCAGGTGCTGCGTCCCGTGTCGCCGCTGGCCTGGTTTCCGATCTGGCTGGCCGTGTTCAAGGACGCTTCCCAGGCCTCGATATTCGTGATCTTCATTACCGCGCTGTGGCCCACGCTCATCAACACCGCGGCCGGTGCGGCGGACATCCCTCACGATCACCGCAATGTCGCGCGGGTCTTCCGCTTCGGTCGCATCGCCTACCTGAGGCATGTGCTTGTGCCGAACGCCCTGCCGTCGATCATCACCGGTCTGCGGCTGTCGATGGGCATCGCCTGGATGGTCATCGTGGCGGTCGAGATGCTCTCCGGCAATTCCGGGATCGGGTTCTTCGTGTGGGACTCGTACAACGCCGGCAACCTCAGCTCGGTCGTCGCCGCGATCGTCCTCATCGGTCTTGTCGGTCTGATCCTTGACGCGATCCTCGTACGGCTCTCGCGCAAGGTGGCCATCGAGGAGGTTAAGTCGTGACCGTCGAGATCCGCGGGGTGCACAAGTCGTTCCGCCGAAGGGGATCAGCCGCTCAGCACGTTCTACGAGGGATCGATCTGACAGTCGAGGAAGGGGAATTCGTCTCCTTCATCGGCCACTCGGGCTGCGGCAAGTCGACGCTGCTCAATCTGGTCGGCGGACTTGACCGCCCAAATGCGGGTGAGATCGTCGTGGACGGTCAGGCCGTAACGGGGCCGGGTCCGGAACGGGCGATGGTCTTCCAGAACTACTCACTGCTGCCCAGACTGAGCCTTCTCGCGAATGTGCGCGAAGCCGTCCGCGCGGCACGGCCGGACTGGTCCCGGACAAAGGCCGACGACATGGTCGAGCGGTATCTGACCGCCGTCGGGCTGTGGGAGCACCGCGACAAGCGCCCGGGCCAGGTGTCGGGCGGCATGGCTCAGCGCGCCGCGGTCGCCAGGGCCTTCGCCGTGGGACCCCGTACTCTGCTGCTGGACGAGCCGTTCGGTGCGCTGGACGCGCTCACCCGCTCGCGATTGCAGCAACAACTCGTCGAGCTGTGGGGTAGCGAGTCGGAGACCGAGAAGGTGCTCATGGTCACGCACGGGCTCGATGAGGCCATTCTGCTCGCCGACCGGATCGTGGTCATGTCCAATCCGCCGCAGCCGTCGGTGCGCACGATCATCCCGGTGCCGATCCCGCGTCCTCGGGACCGCGCGACGATCACCAGCCACCCGGCATACGCCCGTACCCAGGAGCAGTTGGCCGACCTGCTGCTCGCCGACAACACGGCGGCCGCATAGCCCCGGCCGGTCCCCCGGGCCGGTGCACGTCTGGCGAGCCATCTAGGGCCTGTTGTTTGGATCAGGCCCTGGGGAGTGTCTTCAAAGTAGCGTCGTCCGCCCGAAGGGCGGGCCTGGCGGCGTCTGGTGCGTGCGATCGCAAGGCGGAGGATGGAGCCCACGCGGAGCGTCGGCGACTGACGACAACGCAGCGAGCGTGCGTGCCAGACGCCGCCAGGCAGACGGGACTTTGAAGACACGACCTAGGGGTGAGGTGGCTGCGGGTGGTGGTCTCAGCCTTGTCGCCTCCACGCGGGCTGAGACCACCGCCCGCGGCCACCTCACCGAACAACGCGGCATCGGGCACCGTCGCCGGTCCAGCCCGGTCCCGAACTGCTGTTGAATCACGTCATCTGGCGCCGTACGAGTTCGTGAAGATGCCCGCCCGCATGGGCGAGCAGATCGGACGGCCGGCCCTGCTCCACGATCCGGCCGTCCGACATCACGATCACGCGGTCGGCGTCCATCACGGTCGAGAGCCGGTGGGCGATCACGACGCGGCTTGCGCTCAGGCGGCGGGTGGACTCGATCACGATGCGCTGGGCCTCGTTGTCCAGCGCACTCGTGGCCTCGTCGAAGAAGAGGATGCGGGGGCGGCGGACGATGGCCTGGGCGATCATCAGGCGCTGGCGCTGGCCGCCCGATATCGCGCCGCCGCCCGCGATCATCGTGTGCAGGCCCATCGGCATGCGCCTGATGTCCTCGGCCAGGCCCGCCATCTCGGCCGCCTCCCAGGCCTCTTCCTGGGTGAAGGCCTCGGTGCCGCAGATGCAGTCCAGGATCGATCCGGTCAGCGGCTGTGCGTTCTGCAGGACGACTCCGCACTGGCGGCGTACGGCGGCCTGGTCCAGGGCCGCCAAGTCCTGGCCGTCGTACAGGACACTGCCCGAGGTCGGCCGGTCGAAGCCGATGAGGAGGCGCAGCAGCGTCGACTTGCCGCAGCCGCTGGGGCCGACGATCGCCACGAACTCGCCCGGCCGCACCTGGAGGGACACGTCGTCGAGGACGAGCGGGCCGTCGTCGGCGTAGCGGAAGCTGAGCTTTCTGGTCTCGATCCCGCCGGACAGGGTGCCGGGCTGGGCGCTGGCCCCGCGGACCTCGGGGGCCTCGTCGAAGACCGGCCTGATCTGCTCGAACATCGGCAGTGCGGCGGCGGACGACACCAGCACCCCCGACAGCTGGGTGACCGAGGTCAGCAGCATGGTCACGGAGGTGTTGAAGGTCAGGAACTCACCCGCCGACATGCTCCCGCGCGCGGGACCGGCCAGCAGCATGAACATGGTGAGCGAACAGAGCGGCAGATAGACCGCGTCGAGGACCGTCGTCAGGTTCTTGATCCGCCCCGCCCGCTGCTGGAGTTCCCGGGAGCGGGCGAACTCCCGCGCCCACGCGGCGTACGCGAAGCTCTCCGCCGCCGCGACCCGCAGCTTGGGCAGTCCGCGCAGGGTCTGGAAGGCCTGGTTGTTGAGTTTGTTGCCGAGTTCGACCAGCTCCCGCTGCCAGCGCAGCTGCCACAGTCCCATCCCGAGGAACACGGCTCCGATGACGACGAGCATGGCGATGGCCGTGAGCGCCAGCGGCACGCTGTAGCAGAGCAGCAGTACGAGGTTCATCCCGCCGACCGTGCCCGCCTGCAGGGCCACCGGGCCGATGCCGGAGAGCAGCCGCCGGACGGCGCTGACGCCCATCGCCGCACTGGCCAGCTCCCCGGTGGATCGCTCGGTGAAGAACCTGGTCGGCAGCCGCAACAGCCGGTCCCACACAGCCGGTTGGAGCGCGCTCTCCATACGGCCCTCCATCCGCAGGACCGTGAGGTTCTGCAGCAGCATGAACGCGGCCGAGACGATGCCGGCGATCATCACGGCCAGGGCGACCTGGACGATGAGGCTCTTCTCGGCGGTCGGTACGTACACGCCGAGCACCTGGCCGGTCGCGATCGGCACCAGCGCGCCGAGGGCGACGGTCACCAGTCCGCCGATCGCCAGATTGCGTACGTCCGATGCGGCACCGCGCAGGCTGAAGCGAAGGAGGCGCCAGGGGGTCATGGGCCGTTCCGGCAGCGGGCGGTAGAACATCACGGCACGCGGCTCGAGTTCCTCCGCCTGGTTCTCGCCGATCCGGATGCGCAGGCCGGAGGCCGGGTTCACCGCCTCGTAGCGGCCACGCCGCCACAGAAGGGCGACCGGGGCGCCGGACTTGGCCCAATGGCCTACCAGGGGACCGGTGTTCGTACGCCACCAGCGTCCCTCCAGCCGGACCGCGCGGGTACGGATCCGGGAGCCGGTCGCGATCCGCTCGACGGGACTGATGCGGTCGTTGACCGGGCCGCTCTTCGGCGGCTCGGTGAGCGTGATCCCGGCGGCTTCCGCGACGCGTCGGCAGACGGCGAAGGTCGCGTCGTCGTCGGCCCCGTCCGCTCCGGCGGAAGCCCGCCCGGCCCGCTCGGGCCTGCCGATGGAGGCCAGCAGCGCCTGGTCGGCTCGGGCCCGGACGGTCTCGCCCGCCTTGATGCCTGCGGCCGTACGGTCCTCGTGGGCGCGCTCAAGGGTTTCGATCCAGCGGTCCACCGCGGACAGCAGCCGGTACTGCTGGTTGACCATCTGCTGCCACAGTGCGGCGTCGACGAGCAGATCGCCCGCGGCCTGCGCGCTGTACATCGCGCCGTACTGGACACTGCCGGAAGGGACCGGCATCCACAGGATGTCGTCGTCGGCCATGGCCTCGTCGGTGGCCCGGCCCTCCAGCGGAGCCTGGAACAGGACGCCGAGGCCACGTCCGGTGCCGAGGGCGAAGGCGTGCTCCAGCGGGGTCGGCGCCTCGTACCCCGTCTCGTACCCGGTCCCGTACCCCGTCTCGTACCCCGTCGGATACTGGGACCCGTACGCCGGGTACTCGCCGCTGTACTCCGGCCGGTACAGCTCCCGCAGTGGGATCCGGCGCAGCAGACAGTCCTGCGAGGGCCTGCCGAGCAGGGTGTGCCGGGGGCCCTCGACCGGGCCCAGCAGCAGGGTGCCCGCTTCCAGGCGGCCGAGGAAGTGCCAGTGCCCCTGCTGGACGGCGTCGACCGCGAAGAGATCCAGGGTGCCGCCGACGACGAGCCACAGCACGTGCGGCCCCTCCAGCGGCAGACTGCGCAGGCCCGTGCAGTCGACGGGCGTGCCCAGGCCGCCCAGGGCATGGGTCACGGCGTCGCTCTCGCCCGGTCCCACGACCGCGGCCGGGTGAACGGATGCCACGTCAGTGCTCCTTGACCAGCTGGGCGTACGCGCCCCCGGCGGCCACCAGGTCCTCGTGACGGCCGCGTTCGACGACCGAACCGTGGTCGAGCACCACGATCTCGTCGCTGTCGCGCACCGTGCTCAGCCGGTGGGCGATGACGACGCAGGCACACCCGCGGCGCCGCAGATTGTCGATGATGATCCGCTCGGTCTCGGCGTCCAGGGCGCTCGTCACCTCGTCGAGCACCAGAATGCTGGGCCGCCGCACCAGTGCCCGGGCGATCTCGAGTCGCTGCCGCTGCCCGCCGGAGAAGTTGCGGCCGTCCTGCTCGACCCTGCTGTGGATGCCGTCGGGACGCCGTGCGATCACGTCGTAGAGTGCCGCGTCCTTCAGGGCGGTGACGACGGCGTCGTCCGCTATCGAGGGGTCCCACAGCGCCACGTTGTCCCGGACGGTGCCCTCGAAGAGGAAGACGTCCTGGTCGACGAAGGAGACCGATGCGGCAAGCGAGCTGCGGGAGATGTCCTCGAGTCGCTGCCCGTCGATGCGGATCGTCCCCTCCCACGGGCTGTACAGACCGGAGATCAACCGCGAGACGGTGGACTTGCCGCTGCCGGACCCGCCGACGAGCGCGACCTGCCGGCCGGGTCCGACCGTCAGGGAGAAGTCGCTGAGCAGCGGCTTGTCGAGCGGGCTGTAGCCGAAGGTGATGTTCTCCAGGGACACATGGCCCTTCAGCCTGCGTGTACGCGCGTCGGTCTCCCGGCGCGAGTAGAGCGAGTCCACGGGGAAGCTCTCGACGTCCTTGAGGCGGGCCACGTCGGCGGCGAAGTCCTGGATTCTGCCCGCGACGCCGTTGAGGCGTGTGATGGGCGCGGTGAAGCGGGTCACCAGCGCCTGGAAGGCGACGAGCAGACCGATCGAGATATGGCCCTCCACGGCCCGCAGACCGCCGATCCACAGGATCAGCGCGCTGTTGACTGTCGCGAGGGTCGGCGCGACGACGGCCAGGAACGCGCTCGGCACGCCGAGCCGCTGCTGTTCCTCCAGTGTGGTCGCGTGCTGGCCCGCCCAGCGGCGGAAGTATCCGCTCTCGCCGCCGGTGGCCTTCATGGTCTCGATGAGCTGAAGACCGGTGTACGAGGTGTTGGTCAGCCTGGCGCTGTCGGCGCGCAGCTTCTGGGTGTGGGTGGCCCGCAGCCTGATCACGATGCGCATCGCGACCACGTTGAGCAGGGCGATCCCTATGCCGATGACGGTGAGTTGAGGGTCGTACGTCCACAGCAGGAGGGCGTAGAGGATCACGACGACGCCGTCCACGCCCGCCGCGGCGAGGTCCCGGGCGAGTGTTTCGGCGACCGCGTCGTTGGACTGGAGGCGCTGGACCAGATCGGCCGGGCTGCGCTGCGCGAAGAAGGTGACCGGCAGCCGCAGCAGGTGCCGCAGGAACCGGGCGCTGCTGAGCGTGGACGAGATGATGCGGCCGCGCAGCAGGTTCGCCTGTTGCAGTCCGGTCAGCACCGCGGTCAGCGCCACCATCGCCGCCATCGACGCGAACAGCGGTCCGAGCAGCGAGGTCTGATTGCCGATCAGGAACATGTCGATGTACGTACGGCTCAGCGCGGGCACCGCCGCGCCGACCGCGACGAGCAGCAGGCTCGCCAGCAGCGCCGCGAGCAGGGTGCCCGTCGTGCCGCGCAGCCTCGCGGGCATCGCGCGCATGATCCCGGGCTTGCGGCCGCCGCGGCGGAAGCTGCCGGAGGGCTCGAAGATCAGGGCGACACCGGTGAAGCTGGTGTCGAAGTCCTCCGTCGCCACGAAGCGGCGGCCCTTGTCGGGGTCGTTGATGTGCACGCCCCGGCGGCCGAACCGCCCGCCCATGCCGTCGTAGACGACATAGTGGTTGAACTCCCAGAACAGGATCGCGGGCGCCCGCATCTCGGCGAGTGCCGCGGGTTCCATCTGCATGCCCGTGGCCTGCAGTCCGTAACTGCGCGCGGCCTTGAGGATGTTGCTGGCCCGCGAACCGTCCCGCGAGACTCCGCACGCGATCCGCAGTTCCTCCAGCGGCACATGCCGTCCGTAGTGCGCGAGCACCATGGCGAGCGAGGCGGCGCCGCACTCCAGAGCCTCCATCTGGAGCACGGTCGGCGTGCGAACGGTCTTCTGCTTTACCCGCTTCTTGGGCTTGGGCGCTCCCCGGCGAGCGCCGCCACGTCGCGGAGCGGGCGCGCTCTCCGGGCGGTGCCGGCCTCGGCCCGCCGACGGCAGTTGCTGCTGCGTGGTCATGGAAGCAGCCAATCGATCGGATGCTGCTGGGCCAGGCGGACGGAACCGGTGGCCAGGGTCATGGAGTCCACGGCGTACGGAGGGCCCTGCGAAGTGGACCAGGAGTAGCCGGACTTGGTGCCCGACGACGCATCGAGCCTGACCAGGACCTCGACGGGCTGGCCCGCCTTGGAGAACTGCTCGCCCAGCTGGCTGCTGCCGAGAAAGCCGGTGATCCGCTGCCGGGTCTGGGCGGTCCGGCCGACCGCCTTCACCCGGCCGCGCAGCACTCCGTACTGCTGTGTGGGCACCGACTGGACCGTGAGATCCACCGTCGCACCCACGCGCACGGGGGACGCGCTGTCGGCAGGGACATACAGAACCGCCATCAGGGGGTCGTCGGCCTTCTCGACGCGTTCGACGGCCGCCATGTCCGCTCCGGTGGTGACCACCGAGCCGATCGTGGTGACCAGCGCTGTCAGCCGGCCCGCGGCGATAGTACGGACGACGGTGCTGCCCTGGGCCGTACGGACCTTCACCAGGGGAGCGTTGGCGGGAACCCTCGCGCCCTCTTCGGCAAGCACCTCGGTGACCTGGCCCGAGACGGGGCTCTGCAGGACATAGCTGCCCTGGGCGTGTGTGAGGATTCCGGGCGCGCGAAGGGTCGAGGTCACGGTGCCGGTCGCGGCCCATACGGCCGCGGCGATCATGACGACGACCGTGACGGCGAGGACAAGCCGGCCGCGCGGCCGGGCGAAACGCACCGGCAGATCGATTTCCTCGGGCGACTGGAGTTTGGAAAGGGCCTGTTGGCGGAACTGCACGGACACTCCTCGGGGGGCGGCGACCGAATGCCCCGGACCCGTGGGGGATCCGGGGCACGTGGCCCGGCCGGTCGACAGGGAGGGGAAGCCGACTTGCCGTAGTCACCGCAACTGCCTGTGCCGCCCGGCGGCACAGAACCGGCTCAGAGACCGGCGGCCAGGCCCGTGATGCCGGAGGTGTTCAGGCCGGTGACGCCCTCGGCGGTACCGACCAGGGAGCCGACGGTGCCGGACGCGGCGTCGACGATGCCGGAGACGGGGACGAGCGAGTCGGCGGTGCCGAGGACGGCGCCCGCGGCCTGGCCCACCAGGCCGCCGGACACGTTGTCCAGGTCGGCGTCGGAGATTACCTGGGTCTCAACCTGGGGGGTGGAGTTCATGATGAGCTTCCCTTCGCATGGCTAACTCGAATTTCTGCGACCGGGTCTTTCGACTCTCCCGCAGTGCGAAGGATCAAAGCACGCAGGCGTGTTGCGCAGCTAATCGGACAGCGTCGGATCAAGGCGCTTCCGGTCCGCTGAATTACGTCGCGTGCACGGTCGTCCATGGGTTGGTGCCATCTTCTTCACGTATTCGCCGCGCCTCAATTCCGATGCCCGGGTGCCTCCTTGGCCGAGGGGAGGACATTCCGCACCAAACAACGGACCAGCAGGTCAGCGCCGGGTTGCGGCGCCGGGGACTGTGTGGCGCCTGGGTATTCGGTGTGCAGATTCACCGAAGAACGCTTCCTCGTGTCAGGTGGTGCGTGCACCGCCGACGTCCATGTGTAGGGAGTGTTTCCTTCGGGTGTTCACAGGGTGTTCAGCGCTGCAATCGGCACGGCATTACGGGGGAAATGGTCCGGCCCCCGGTAGAAGCGGAGATAACCGTATAACGGAGGTGCGCCCGACGCGAGCGGAATGGTCGATTCCGGCGTATACCACGGCGTTTGGCGGTACTCGACCGGGCTTGGGCCATTGACGTCTGACGGCACGTCAGGAACGGTGATGGGCATGGCGATGATGCGTGCGCGTCTGATCGGTCTGCTCGCCCTCATGACCGCGCCCCTGACCACCGGGGGCACCACGTCCGCCGCCGCGACCCCGCCCGGCTCGCTCTGGTTCGACGAGCAGGCCGCCGCCGCGTTCACGGTCGACCACGGCCGCTTCACCGACGGGCTCGGCCGCGAGGTGGTGCTGCGCGGATACAACGTCTCCGGCGAGACCAAGCTGGAGGAGAACGGCGGACTGCCCTTCGCGTCCGTCGCCGACGCCGAGAAGTCCGCGACAGCCCTGCGCACGCTCGGCGGCGCCAACAGCGTCCGCTTCCTGCTGTCCTGGGCCCATGCCGAACCCGTCCGCGGCCAGGTGGACAGCGCCTATCTCGCCGCCGTCACCGCGCAGATGCGCGCCTTCCTCGCCGCCGGCATCCGCGTCTACCCCGACTTCCACCAGGACCTGTACTCGCGGTATCTGTTCAACCCGGGCAGCTGGTACACCGGCGACGGCGCCCCCAAGTGGGCGGTCGAGGCCGGCGGCTATCCACGGGAGTCCTGCGGGATCTGCCTCTTCTGGGGCCAGAACATCACCCAGAACGAGGCCGTGAAGCGGGCGGCGTACGACTTCTGGCACAACCGCGGCGGTGTCCAGGACGCCTTCCTCGCGACCGCCCGGACCACCATGGCCTACCTTGCCGACCACCTCACCGACGCGGAGTTCGCGGCCGTCGCGGGCTTCGACCCGTACAACGAACCGCACGCGGGCTCGTACGACACCGGCCAGACCAGCCGCACGTGGGAGCGCGACCTGCTCTGGCCCTTCTACGAGAAGTTCCGCGCCCGCATGGACGCTGCTGGATGGCAGTCCAAGCCCGTCTTCGTGGAACCGAACCTCTTCTGGAATGCCAACCTCTCCTTCCAGAAGCAGGAGGGCGGCCTCCTCGACGCGGGCACCCTCGGCCCGCGCTATGCCTTCAACACCCACTTCTACGACCAGAAGGCCATCTCCGGAATCTTCATGTGGGGCAAGGCCGCCGACGGGCAGTACGCGCGCGACTTCGGCACCGTCCGGGACCGCGCGGCGGGCGCGGGAACGGCGGCGGTCGTCAGCGAGTTCGGCCATCCCCTGACCGGAACGGTCTCCGACAAGGCCCCGACCGTCTACAAGGCGATGTACCAGGCCCTGGACTCCCGGCTGCCGGGCGCCTCCTGGTGGTCCCGGCCACAGGACTCGGGCCCGGTCCTGTCCGGTACGCAATGGCAGTGGGACATCTACAACGGCCGCCACCACGAGCTGATGAACGGCAACCCCGACAAGGTCCGCACCACCGGCGACGCCTGGAACGACGAGGACCTCTCCGCCGTACGCCTCGACGACTCCGGGACGCCGGTCCTGCGGCAGGACGCCAGACTGCTCGACCGCCTCTACCCCAGCGCCACCGCGGGCCGCGCCCTCGCCTTCACGTACGAGGACCGCTCACGGGACGGATCGGCCACCCTCACCTGGAATCCCGTGCCGAAGTCGCTCCCGCGCGTCCAAGAGCTCGTCGGCTCCGGGCAGTACGGCCTCCTGCTGTGGCGCTCGGACGGCGGCTCGGCCCCCACTGAACTCCACCTCCCGGCCTCCTTCGAGACCGCCCGGACCACCGTCGTCTCCGACCTCGGCACGGTCAGCGGCCTGCCGTCGTACGGGTCGGATGTGCCGATCGCGGTGGCCCCGGAACCGGGCGGAACAGGCAGCCGCCGCCTGCTGCTCACGGCCGGGAGCGCCGACGCCCTGCACTACGCGCTCGTCACCAACGGGGCGACGGCGCCCTCGGCGGAGCTACTGAGTGCGGCGCGGGCGGAACTGGCGGGGTGGGCGGCGGGGCTCGACTGAGGCTCGCCTCAATCACTCCTCGCCCCGAAGCCTGCCCAGTTGCAATTTCAGGTACGCAACGCACCTCTTTGCTGGGCAACAGACCTTGTTCGGCAGCTCCCTTGCTTGCTCCACTGCTGGTGGACCGTTCCTCGGCCACCCGTCCCTGATCCTCAACAGCGCTCATACACGTCGGCTGGGAACCGAGTAGTACCCATTCCGATCCGAATCGAATTCACCGCGTTCGGCAACAAGGGCTTCAGCTTCTCCCACAGCCTGGAGAACGCCGCCGGCAACGTCCTAACCGGCATATAGCATCGGCGCAGAACAGCCTTGGAGGACTTGCTTGACGCGCACCACGCCACCGCGCCCTGTCGACGTCGAGGCGGTCTTCCCCGCACTCGCCGCCCACCGGCGGACCGCGACACGGCTGCACCCGCGCCCTGGTGCACCCAAGGCGGAGGAGAGTTCGGTCGCCGGGCCGCTGCTGTGGCCGGCCCACGAACCGTGGCCGGTCTGCACCGCCGTCCACTCCAAGGGCACGGGCCACCTCCTGTCCGACGTGCACCTGCGGCGGCGCATCCAGGACGAGGCGCGAGGACGGGACTACACCGACGAGGAGCAGCTGCTCCTGGAGGGCATGACGTCCGGACTCCACGTCCCGGATCTGGGCGACGCCGACCCGTTGCCGCTTCTGGCCGTGGCCCAGCTCTACACACGCGACGTGCCGGACCTCGTCGGGCCCGACGAATGCGACCTGCTCCAGGTGTTCTGGTGCCCCTTCGAGGTACACGGCCCGGACCGCACGATCGACGTGGTCCTCAAGTGGCGGCGTGCGGAGGATGTCGGCACCGCACTGACGCCGCAGCCCGAACCGCCGGTTGCCGGCCGCGAGGAGTGCGTCCCGACCACGTGCGTCCTCCACCCGGAGCAGGTCGTGGAGCACGAGTACCTCGGCCTGCTGGGTGAGGAACTCCAGGAGGAGATCGCCGAGTGGGAAGAGGGACTCCTCGACGAGGAAGACGCCGAGGACGCCTACGACTCCTCAGCTCCGGCGAGCTACGCCACTTACGAGGAGTACGAAGCGGCCATGGCCGCCGCCCGCTCCGAGGAACCGGACGAGATCGACTACATGAGCGACCTCTCCATCGCCCCCGGCTGGAAAGTCGGCGGCTACGCCTCCTGGCACCTGACCGACCCCGCCCCCGTCGACTGCCCCCAGTGCGGGACTCCGATGCCGCCGCTGCTCACCGTCGACAAATGGGAGTGCGACGGCGGCTCACGGAGCTGGCTGCCTGTCGAGGAGGGCGCCGACGATGACCCGGGAGTCATCGATCCCGTCGGTGTCTATCTCGGCCGCGGCCAGATGCGCGTCCACACCTGCCCGACCGACCCAACCCACCCACACCGTCTCAGCTTCCAGTGAGCCCCCATCAGGCCGCATGGCAGCAAGCGGACTCTCGACCCCGGCCAGAAAAGTAAGAGCCGCCCGCACCTCGGTCCGCTCGGGCGTCCTGCGCGACCACCACCGCGGGTACTTCCTTCCCCCAGGACCCTGCGTGCCCAACACCAACAGCAGCGCCCAGCCTCGACCACAGGCCGCCCGCGAGCGTTGACCCCCTTCTCCCCGTCCGGGAAGCACCGCACGGGAGTCCGGGAACGATCTGAGCAGCGGCCGTCGGCCGAGGGAGAGGGCCAGGGGGTAGCGGCACCGTTTCGGTCTGCTCGGGTATCCAGAGATGCTTCCGGCCCCCTCGTCGCCTGGGCTTCGAAGGGGCCGGAGTTGGTAGCGGGGGCAGGATTTGAACCATGCGACCTCTGGGTTATGAGCCCAGCGAGCTACCGAGCTGCTCCACCCCGCGTTGGTGGGACCACTGTACGTCAACGCCGACCCGCGCGACGGTGAATTTCCCGGCGCACGGGGGAACGAGGGCGAGCACGCTGAAGCCGCGCAGCAGGTTCTTGATCACAAGCAGAATTGCCCTGGCGTCTCGCTCGGATTCACCCGCCAGACCTCCCAGGAGGTCCCACGTACCCCCGACGGTCTCCCCGTCCACGTCACCCCGGTCCTGGTCGTTGGCGAGCACTACTACAGCCGGATCAAGAACCGCGCTCGCTGAGCGGGTGCAGGCATCGGCGGTGATCCCGCTTCCACGAAGTGGCTGCCCGGGGCTGCGGGAGCGCGGCGCGCCCCATGTGCCCGGCTAGGGCCTGTCGTTCGGATCAGGCCCTAGCGGCCTTCCTCCTTCGCCTTGCGGCTGCGGTAGGTGCGCATGGCGACCTGGGCTCCGCATCGATTCGGGCTGCAGTAAGCCGCGGAGGAGTTGCGCGTCCGGTCGTAGAACCCGAGGTGGCACGGCGGGTTCCGGCATGCCTTGAGTCGCATCCAGGAGCCGCGCAGGGCTACGTCGGATGCTGCGGCGAGCATCTTCGCGAGCGCGCCCGGTACGCCGCTCTGGGTGGGCGCGAGGTGTACGCCGGAGGCGGTGATGACAGGAGCCAGGGGATACAGCTCCGCGCTACGGCGCAGATACTCCTCGGCTCCGGCTCGGCCCGGCTCGTCCTGCTCGCCCGCATGGGCCAGCAGGACGAGGACCAAGGCGTCCCTCAGCTCACGGGCGGCGGCGGCATCGGCATCCGTGACCAGCGACGCGGAGTCGATGAGGTCCTCCTTCCGCAGCCACCGCGAAAAGGCGGCACCGTCGAGGAGTTCTTCACGACTGCCGTCGATCGCACGGGTGTTGACGAAGGTGAGTACGACCTCCGCCGCCGCCGAAGGGCTGAGCGTCGTTCGGCTTGCATCCATGGCCATGAAGCCCACAGTACCCGAGGCGAGTGAGGCGTCATTGCTGTCAGGCATAGACATCTGGGTGCCAGTTTGCTTGCCAGTTATGAGTTAAGTGCTTATGGTCCTAACCATGACGAACGACAGTGACACCTCGAACACTGCCCGCACCTGGTTCATCACCGGCTCCTCTCAGGGCCTCGGTCGTGCACTGGCGATCACCGCCCTCGACCGCGGCGACCGCGTCGCGGCCACTGCCCGCCGCACGGAGTCGCTCGCCGACCTCGTCGACCGCTACCCCGGCCAGGCCATCGCGCTCGAACTCGACGTCCGAGACGAAAGCGCGGCCCACCGCGCCGTCGAGCAGACCCTCGCTGCCTTCGGCCGCATCGACGTGGTCGCCAATATCGCGGGATACGGACTGTTCGGCGCCGTCGAGGAGGCAACCGACGCACAGGCCAGGGCCATCTTCGACACCAACGTCTTCGGCCCGCTGAACGTGCTGCGCGCGACGCTGCCCGTCCTGCGAGGGCAGCGATCGGGCCACATCCTCCAGGGATCCTCGCTCTACGGGCAGTTGGCGCACCCGGGCGTCGGTCTGCTTGCCGCCGGCAAGTACGCGCTCGAAGGACTCTCCGACGCACTGGCTGCCGAGCTCGCCCCCCTGGGCATCAAGCTCACGCTGATCGAGCCGGGCTACATGGGGACCGGTTTCCTGTCCCACCTGGTCTTCACCGAACCCACCCCTGACTACGACCGGACCGTGCGCGCCGTCCAGAGCTCGCTCGGTGAACTGTCCCCTGAAGCCTTCCTCGATCCCGCCCGAGTCGCCGCGGCCGTCATCACCGCCGTCGACGCCAAGCAGCCGCCCCCGCGTCTCGCCCTGGGACGCGCGGCGGAGGACGACATTCGCGGCGCCCTCGCCGCACGCCTGCGCGAACTGGACGACTGGACCGGCGTCACGCGGGGCGTGGACGCCGCTCTCCAGGAGTCCTGACCAATCGGCCCTGGCTGCGGCCGGGTTGACGGAGGCACCGCAACGGACTCCAGCCCGGCGGCAAAAGCCGGGCAAGGACTGGCGATCCAGGTGACAACCGGCATGCCTGGACGATCAACGCCTGCCCGCTGCGAGGCGGCCGCCCGCGGCGGTTCTGACCTCGAGCTCCTCCATCGGGTCGTCGCGGAGCTGGGTGAGCCGCTGGCTGACTCGCGGATGGTCGGGTGCGGAGGCGACGGCCAGCAGACGGGCGTTCGGTTCGCAGTCCCAGAGCGACTCGGTGTACGCCCAGTCAAGCCCGGCCGGGTCGATGGCCGCCAGTGCCTTCAGGTAGGCCGGCCGTTCGTAGGAGTGCGGGGTGTGCAGCCAGAATCGGCGCAGTACCGGCGTGGCTTCCGCGGCCGCCGGCCCGAAGCGGGCCAGGCCGGCGGCCAGCCGGTCGGGCCCGCACCACTGGCGCGCCTCGTCGTGGGCGGCGAGGTCCCGTATCAGCGCAGGCAGGTCCTGGGTTTCGCCGTGTTCGGCCAGAACCCGGATTCCGGTCCAGGACAACCAGTCTCGCTCGTCCGCCGCCCATGCGCGCGCCGCGGGTACGGCGAGGGCGCCGAGTCGCTCGACCGCACGGGCGAGCCAGGGGAGTGACCACCTGCCGTCCACCGTCCCAAGTCCGGGCACCAGCGGGATCAGGTCCGGCTCCGGCGGGCGACCGGCCAATGTGTGCAGGGCCTCGGCCTTTGCACCGTCGGCCGTGTCCGCGTCGGCGAGTACGGACAGCAGTCGGCGACGGCTCGGACTCAGCTCGACGGTGTGCGTCCTTTGCGGGCGCGGATGCGCGGACGTCCCGTACCCCGTCCCCCAGGACACCCAGGGCTCGGAGCGCCACAGCAGCGGCTCCTCCCCGCTCAGCCGGGCACGCGCGACGTCGGCCAGGTCGTTCCACCACTCCATCGGCCAGGTTCCGGCCACCGATTGGAGGACGTCCACCCAGTGCTCGCCCTCCCGGATGTAGGCCCGCAGGGCATCGCGGGCCTCGGCCGAACCCGACACGGCCAGCAGCTCCAGAATGCCGGTGGCCCGCTCGCAGTCGTCCTCGTCACCTGCCAGCACGGCGACCACCGGATCCAGCGCCAGTCCCAATTCCTGGATCAAGCGCGCCAGATAGAGGTGGCGGTCGTCCACCGAGTCCCATCGCCAGTCCTGCCGGACCTCGTCGTACACCAACTCGCTTGCTGTCGCCGGATCGTCCGTCGCACGTAGCGCGCCCAGACCCCGACCTCGTTGCAGAAGACCTTTGAGCGAGTCCACCGTTGCGTAAGCCTGGTCACCCGCTGATTCGTTGCTCATCCATGCGGAGCCTGCCCGAGACGCAGCAGAGTCACCAGGCAATTTTGGAGCGCCGCCAAGGGGGTTGCTGCGCAAGAGGCCGGCGATCGGCCAAGGGCGAGCGGGATGGCCCCGACCGCTACGGGACCCTCGTCCCGCCCGTGTGACCGACCAGGTCGGCCACCGCGCGTGCGAGCGCCGCGAGGCCGGGGCCGGCGGGGCCGCCCGGTTCCGCCATGTAGAGGTCCCTGCGGATCTCGATCATCAGCGCGCTGACGCGAGGGTCCTTGCCGTAGTACTTCAGCGGCACATACGTACCGGCGAAGGGCGTGTTGACCGCAGTGCCGCCCAACCCTGCGAACGCCTTCTCCGCCAGGGCGACGAGCTCCGGCGGAGTGTGGAAGTCGTCGGCGCCCAGGCAGATCGGCGGCCGCGGGCCCTCGCCGTGCAGCTCGTACGGCAGCGGCTCGGTCGGATACGAGTGGATGTCGACGACGACGGCGCGTCCGGTGGCCGCCAGCCGCTCGCCGACCGCCGCGGTCATCGCCTCCGCGTACGGACGGAAGTAGCGGTCGATCAGCGGCTGCGGGTCCACATCCGGTGAGCGCAGCTGCTCGCCGTGCGTGGTGTGGGTGTAGACCGCGCCCATGCCGACGGCCAGCATCTCCTCCCGCTCATCGGGAAAACGCTCGGGATCGATCACCAGTCGCGAAAGACCGTTCACGAAACGCCAGGGGGCGACGGAAGCAGCCTCTGCCGCGGCGGCGGCAATCTCCGCGGTGTGGGCGTCGGTGATGTGGTCGAGTTCCCGCTCAAGCGCCGCGTCGTCCAGCTCGATGCCGCTGCGCACCGGCGCGGGGATGGCCCGTGCGGAATGCGGGACATGCAGAAGGACAGGGGAGTGGTCGGCGCCGGGAAGAAGCCGGAAGGGTGGGGGCTCGTGGGACATCGTCGTCCTTCCTGCCGGGCGTGCGGAGATCGACGAGCATTCTACGAAGCCGGAGCAGGCCGTACCGGCGATTCTCACCTCCTGGAACGGCGCAACTGCCCCCAGCCCGACCCCGCGCCCAACTGCTCGCCCTGGGCGAAGAGTTGCTTGCCCGTGGTCCCTCCTCCTGCGAGGATCACATGATCGACGACGCAGAATTCCTGACCATCTAGGGAGCGCCTCATGACCGGGAGCGAGCCGGCCGTCCCCAGGATCGACACCAGCAAGCCGCATCCGGCCCGGGTGTACGACTGGTTCCTGGGCGGCAAGGACAACTACCCGGTCGATGAGCAACTGGGTCGCCACATCATGAGTATCGACAACCGCGCCAAGCATGTCGCCCAGACCAACCGGTGGTTCATGCAGCGCGTCACCCGATGGATGGCGGGCGAGGCGGGCATACGCCAGTACCTCGACATCGGCACCGGCATCCCCACCGAGCCCAATCTGCACCAGATAGCCCAGGGCCTGGCGCCCGAGTCCCGCGTCGTCTACACCGACAATGACCCGATCGTGCTTACCCACGCGGAGGCGCTGCTGCGCAGCACCCCCGAGGGCGTGACCGACTACATCCAGGCCGATGTGCGCGAGCCCGGGCGCATACTTGAACAGGCCAGAAAGGTCCTCGACTTCGAGCAGCCGATCGCCCTCTCGCTGGTGGCGCTGCTGCACTTCGTCGCCGACGAGGCCAGTCCGTACGAGCTGGTGGGACAGCTCCTGGACGCGTTGCCGTCCGGCAGCTATCTCGTACTGTCGCAGCTCACCGCCGACTTCGACCCGCTCGCCGTCCAGCGCGGCGTCGACATGTACGCGGCGGGCGGCGTCACCCTGGTGCCGCGCTCGCGCGACGAGGTCGGCCGCTTCTTCGAGGGGCTTGAGCTGACGGAGCCCGGCATCGTCCAGCTGACGCGGTGGCACCCCGAGCTGGGCGTGGACGAGGTCACCGAGGGGAACGAGGCGGCTTCGCTCTACGCGGGAGTGGCGCGCAAGGCGTAGCCGTGGAAGTAGGGGTCGTCGGCGGCGCATATCGGCGGGGTACATCGGCGGCGTATACCGGCCAAAGGAGCGGTCGGGATTCCTGGGTACCCAAATTCTGCTTATGATTCGGATGTGTTCGATTCCCGGCACATCAGAACCTTCCATGAAGTGGTCAGGGCCGGTTCGTACTCGGCGGCCGCCCGCACCCTGGGCTATACGCAACCGGCGATCACCCAGCAGATGAAGTCCCTCGAACGGGACGTCGGCACACCGCTGTTCATCCGGGTCGGCCGCACTATGCGTCTCACCGAAGCGGGTGAGGCCCTGTCGCGGCATGCCACGGTCATCCTGGACAGCATGTCAGTCGCCCAGCAGCAGATGAGCGCGCTGACCCGGCTGCGCGCGGGAAGGGTCCGCGTCTGCGCGTTCCCCAGCGCCAATGCCACCCTCATCCCCGAGGCGATGGCCCGCCTCGCCGCCGCCCACCCCGGTGTGCGCGTCGACCTGCTGGAGAGCGAGCCGCCGGAGTCGCTCCATCGCCTGGTACGCGGGGAGTGCGACATCACGCTCGCCTTCACCTATCCCGGCCTGCATGAAGAGGTGCCGGACGAGCTGGTGGAGATCCCGCTCCTGGAGGACCAGTTGACGGTGCTGCTGCCGACCGGGCATCCGCTGGCGCGGCGCAGAGCGGTGCAGCTGGCGGATCTGGCGCAGGAGCGCTGGATAGCCGGGTGTCTGCGCTGCCGCGCCAATCTCCTTCACGAATGCGGCGAGCAGGGGTTCGCGCCGGACATCGCGTTCACGACCGACGACAATCTCGTGGTGCAGAGCCTGGTGGCGGAGGGCCTCGGCGTCGCGATGATCCCGGCGCTCGTACTGAACTTCCTCTGCCACCGCAAAGTCACCGGACGGCCGCTCCAACCCGCGTCCCGGCGGCAGATCTCGGCGTATGTACTGAAAGAGCATCTGCGGATACCCGCGACGGCGCTGGTACTCGAGGAGCTGAAGAAGGTCGCGGCAAACAAGATCGGCTGCTGAGACAGCGGCGACCCACTGATAAGCGGAGCTTGGGAAGTCACCAAGAAACCGTCGTTGGACGTGATGGGTCGGGCGGCTCGACGCTGCGCATATGACCCTCTCGACCAGAACGACCGCCTTCACGGCCGCCCGCACGACCGACCGCCTCGACGTGTTGATCGCCGACGTGCGCGAGGCCGTCGGGAGAGGCCTGCCGCCGGACCTGACGGCGTATCTGGTCGGCGAGCGCCTCGCACCGCATCTCGGTGCGGACGATCTGCTCACCTCCGAGCAGTGCGAGAGCGACCCCGCCCGCTACCGCCAGCATCTGCTGCACGCCGAACACGACGGAAGCTTCTCGATCGTCGCGCTGGTCTGGCTGCCGGGCCAGGGGACGTCCGTGCACGACCATGTGTCGTGGTGCACCACCGGTGTGCACGAGGGCGAGGAGTACGAGCGGCGCTACCGCCTCCTCCCGTCCCAGGCCACCGGCGCGGCCGCGCGCCTTGTCGCCACCGGCGATGTCGTCAACGGGCAGGGCGAGGTCTGCGGATTCGCGCCGCCCGGCGACATCCACCGGGTCTGGAACGCGGGACCCGGCAGGGCGATCTCCCTTCATGTGTACGGGGCGGACATCTCGCGTCTGGGCACCAGCGTCCGGCGGGTCTACGAGCTGCCGGCCGACCGCTGATGGCGATGCTGAGGGAACGGGCGGCCAAGGCACCCCCTTCCGCGGCCGCACCTCGTACCCTGCCCGGCCTTGCCCTCGCCGCGTCCGCTGTTGCCGTCGCCTGGTCCGCACACCAACTCCTGCCGGACATACCGATGCTGACCGCCGCCGTGGTGCTGGGAATCGTGGCGGCGCATCTGCCGGGCGCACGCGCCCTGGTCCGGGGAGCGGCCAGCCCTGGACTCTCGTGTGCCGCGAAGCGCCTGATGCGGGTCGGCATCGTGCTGCTCGGGCTGAAGCTGAGCCTGGACGACGTCCTCGGCCTCGGCTGGGCGACGGTGACCATGGTGCTCGGTGTCGTCGCCGCGACCTTCCTGGGCACCTGGTGGCTGGGCCGCCGTATGGGGCTCCCTGGCGATCAGCCGCTGCTGATCGCCGCCGGATACTCCATCTGCGGGGCGTCCGCGATCGGCGCGGTGAGCGAGGCGACGGACAGCGACGAGCGCGACGCCGCGACGTCCGTGGCGCTGGTGACACTGTGCGGAACCCTCGCCATCGCCGTACTGCCGCTGCTGCAGCAGCCGTTGGGGCTCAGCGACGCGGAGTTCGGGCGCTGGGTCGGCGCGAGCGTCCACGACGTGGGGCAGGTCGTGGCCACCGCGCAGACCGCGGGCCCCGACGCGCTCGCTGAGGCGGTCCTGGTCAAGCTGATGCGCGTGGCGCTGCTCGCACCGCTCGTCGCGGCGGTGGCCTTGTCCGTACGACACAGACGGCGCGGCGCTGCGACGGCGAGGAAGCGGCTGCCGCTCGTCCCGCTTTTCGTGGTCGGCTTCCTGGCGATGGTGGCTCTGCGCAGTACGGGTCTGCTGCCGACGTCGGCCATCGACGTGGCCCAGCACGCGCAGGAACTCCTGCTCGCCGCAGCGCTGTTCGGTCTGGGCAGCGCGGTCGACCTGCCGTCCCTGACGCGTACGGGGGCGCGGGTCGCGGCTCTGGGGCTGAGCGCGTGGGTGGTCGTGGCGGGGGTCTCGTACGCGGGAGTCCTGCTGGTCATGGGCTGAGGTCCCCTCGAACGCTTGGACCTGTCTGATGGGAGAGAGCACAGTGCAGGTGCCGATCGGCAACCCGCCGGACCCGCTGGACACGGGGAGGCGGATAATGGAGACCATGGCAAATACCAAGGGAGCACAGGCCGTTGTCGTCGCCCTCGGCGCCCTCGGCGTGATCGCAGCACTCGCCGTGCTGTGGATCTTCATCAGCGCCGCGGGCATGGTGATCGGCTGACCGCCCAAATGGGCAGGACCTAGGCGAGCAGCGTCGGCGCCGCCTTTTTCAGTACGGCGGTGACCCGCTCCCAGGTCGCCATGTCCCGCTCCACCGGCGGGAGTTCGACAGCGCCGCCGCCCCAGCTACTCGCCAGCGCGACCGGGTCCTCGCCCGTCGCGGCTCCCGCCGCCAGGGCCGCCGCGCCGAGCGCGACAAGCTCGCCGCTCTGAGGGATCAGCAGCGGGCGGCCGGAGAGGCGGCGCACGGTCTCCACCCAGTGCCGCCCCTTGGTGCCGCCGCCCACCAGGCGCAGCGGGCGGGCCGCCACCTCCTCGTCGGCCGGGTCGAGGCCGCAGGCGCGGAGCACTTCGTCCAGCGCGCGCAGCACCGTCACCACCGCGCCCTCGTAGGCAGCGCCGAGGAGCTGCTGGCGGGTGGTGGTGTGGCGCAGACCGGTGAGCAGACCGGAAGCCGCGGGCAGATCGGGGGTGCGCTCCCCGTCGAGGTAGGGCAGCAGCACGACTTCACCGCCCGCCTCGGCGGCGTCACGGCCGAGGCCCAGCAGGGTCGCGATCTTGTCGACGGCGAGCGTGCAGTTCAGGGTGCAGGCCAGCGGGAGATACGTACCGTCGGCGGCGGCGAACCCGGCGAGTCCCGGGGAGGCGGGCCGGGTGCGGCTGGCCGCGAAGACGGTGCCCGAGGTGCCGAGGCTGAGGGCCGGGTGGTCGAGGAGCCCCGCGCCGCCGAGCCCGAGGCCGACCGCGGCAGCCATGTTGTCGCCGGTGCCCGCGGCGACGGCGATGCCCGCGGGCAGGCCGAGGTCGGCTGCTGCGGTGTCGGTCAGCGAGCCGATGCGTACGGCTCCGGTCGCGGCCACCGGAGGCAGCGAGTCGGCGTCCAAGCCGATGAGGTGAAGGATTTCCGGGTCGTACGCGCCGGTGGCGGTGGAGTACCAGCAGGTGCCCGAGGCGTCACCGGGATCGGTGGCCGCGGTGCCCGCAAGCCGTTCGGTGAGGAAGTCGTGGGGGAGGCGTACGGCGGCGGCCGCCTCGGCGGCCCGTGGCTCGTTCTCGCGCAGCCACTGCCACTTGGCGGCCGTCATGGAGGCGACCGGCACCGATCCGGTGCGGGCGGTCCAGGCATCGGGCCCGCCGAGCGCCTCCGTGAGGGCGGCCGCCTGCGGGGCCGAACGGGTGTCGTTCCACAGCAGCGCGGGACGGACCGGACGTCCGGCCCGGTCGAGGACCACCAGGCCGTGCTGCTGGCCCGCCACCGCGATACCGGTGACGGCGGACGCGGGCAGGCCCGACTCCTTGAGCCCGGCGGAAACGGCCTCGCGCAGCGCGTACCACCACACCTCGGGGTCGCTCTCGCGTGCGCCGCCCTCGCCGCCGACCTGGTGCGGGGCCCGGCCGACGGCGAGCGTGCGGCCGGTGGCGGCGTCGACGAACGCGGCCTTGGCGGACTGGGTCGAGCTGTCCACGCCGATGACCACCTGCTGCGCGGGCATGGTCCCCACCTCTCCCTCCCGGCCTATTTGGCCGTTCGCCGAACAAATTACGTCAAGCGGTCGTGCGCGAACAGGTGTTGGGGGCTACTGCGATCGGGATGGGGTATGCATCATTAGTAAGGTCAGCAAACAAACCAGGGTCCGAAGGCGGTCATGGCCATGGCGCAAGGCTTCACTCCCACCCCCGACGACAAATTCAGCTTCGGCCTCTGGACGGTCGGCTGGCAGGGCAGAGACCCGTTCGGGGACGCGACCCGCCCGCCACTGGACCCCGTCGAGTCCGTACAGCGGCTCGCCTCACTCGGCGCGTACGGCGTCACCTTCCACGACAACGACCTGATCCCCTTCGGCGCCTCCGAGTCCGAGCGCGAGTCGCACGTCAAACGCTTCCGGCAGGCGCTGGACGCCACCGGCCTGGTCGTGCCCATGGCCACCACCAATCTCTTCACCCACCCTGTGTTCAAGGACGGCGGCTTCACCGCCAACGACCGGGATGTACGCCGGTACGCGCTGCGCAAGACCATCCGCACCATCGACCTGGCCGCCGAGCTCGGGGCGCGCACCTATGTCGCCTGGGGCGGCCGCGAAGGCGCGGAGTCGGGCGCGGCGAAGGATGTGCGCACCGCGCTGGACCGGATGAAGGAAGCCTTCGACCTGCTGGGGGAGTACGTCACCGAGCAGGGCTACGAGCTGCGCTTCGCCATCGAGCCCAAGCCGAACGAGCCGCGCGGCGACATCCTGCTGCCGACCGTCGGCCATGCGCTGGCCTTCATCGAACAGCTGGAGCGGCCAGAGCTGTACGGAGTCAACCCCGAGGTCGGCCACGAGCAGATGGCCGGGCTGAACTTCACGCACTCCGTCGCCCAGGCGCTGTGGGCGGGCAAGCTCTTCCACATCGACCTCAACGGGCAGAACGGCATCAAGTACGACCAGGACCTGCGCTTCGGCGCGGGCGATCTGCGGTCCGCCTTCTGGCTGGTCGACCTGCTGGAGACCTGCGGCTACGAGGGCCCGAGGCACTTCGACTTCAAGCCGCCGAGGACGGAGGACGCGGATGGGGTGTGGGCGTCGGCGGCGGGTTGTATGCGCAACTATCTGATTCTGCGGGAACGAGCTGCGGCGTTCCGCGAGGACCCTGCGGTCAGGGAGGCGCTGCGGGCGGCGCGCCTGGACGAACTCTGCCGCTCCACGGCTGAGGACGGGCTGTCCGGGCTGCTGGCGGACCGGTCCGCGTTCGAGGAGTTCGACGTGGAGGCGGCGGCGGAGCGGGGGATGGCGTTCGAGGAGCTGGATCAGCTGGCGCTGGACCACTTGCTGGGGGTGCGGGTGTAGGCCCGAACTGGGGCTCCGCCCCAGACCCCGCTCCTCAAACGCCGGAGAGGCTGGATGTGCGGCCCCGCCGCCTACCCCGCTGCCCGTGCCGCGTACCGCACCGGGTCCCCCAGTACGTCCCGTACCACCAGCGCCGCCGCACCCCGTGCCGCGTCCGCCGCCGGGGACGCGGCGCGCAGGCGGCCCGCGGTCTCGGGCCACAGGCCCGAGACCACCCTGGCCGACAGCTCGCCGTCGGCCGGCGGCGCCAGCCACGGCAGCAGCGGCCCGTAGATCCCGCCGAGCACCACCGCGTCCGGGTCGAAGAGGTTCACCGCGCCGGACAGCACCCGGCCCAGCATCAGCCCGGCCCGGCGGAGGGCCGACACCGCGTGCTCGTCGCCCGCGCGGGCCCGGCGTTCCAGCTGGGCCACGCCCCGCGCGCCGCTGTGCTCGTCGAGGCCCGCGGCCCGTAGCAGCGCCGATTGCCCGGCGTACTGCTCCAGGCAGCCGCGCGAGCCGCAGCGGCATTCGGGCCCGTCCGGGGACACCACGACATGGCCGATCTCACCGGCGAAACCGTGCGCGCCGCGCAGCAGTTCACCGTTCAGGACCAGCGCGCCGCCGACCCCGATCTCGCCCGTCAGATACAGGAAGCTGCGTACATCGCCGAGGCCCCCGAACCACAGCTCCGCCAAGGCCGCCACATTGGCCTCGTTCTCGGACCGCACCGGCAGGACGGGCTGCGCGGGACGCAGCGCGGCAAGCGCCTCGGCGAAGGGGCCCTCGGCCGCGACGCGCGTCCAGCCGAGGTTGGGCGCGTACCGGACGGTTCCGGCCGAGACGAGGCCCGGCAGCGCCAACTGGGCGCCGACGGGGTGCAGTTCCTGCTCGGCCGCGGACACCAACGCCCGGGCGGCGATCACGGCGGCCCGGTCAAGCACCCGCTCGGGCGGCGCGCCCCTGTTGTCGATGTGCTCGACCAGCCGCACCCGGTCGGTGCCCGCCAGGTCGACCACGCACACCGCGACATAGTCGACGTTGATCTCGACCCCGATGCCCGCGACTCCGGTACGGGCCACCTTCAGCACCGTGCCCGGACGGCCCGCCTGACCGCTGAAGGTCTTGCCCGACTCCGTCAGGAACCCGCTGTCCAGCAGCTGCTCGACCAGGGAGGAGACGGCCGCGCGGGTCAGCCCCACTCGCGCCGAGACCCCGGCCCGGGTCACCTCGCCCGCGTCGCGGACCGCCCGCAGCACCAGGCTGAGGTTGTGACGTCGTACCGTTTCCCGGTCGGCCTTGGGCTCCAGCGGTGGATGGTTCCCGGGGCCGTTCCCACTCACGCGCCCGCCGGATCGGTCTCGAGCTCTGCCACCGGGCGCAGTGCGCTCACGGACCGCAGCAGCGGGTCACGCCGGCTGCGGCTGAATCCCCGCGGCCGACAGGCGAACGCGACGGCGTGCGCCGCGCCCGGTATGCAGAGGTCCAGGCCGTCCACGCATCAGCCCTGCGGCTTTCGGTATCCCAGCGACGCCTCGATACGGCCCTCGATGACATCCAGACCGGGCAGGGGACCGTGGGCGGGCGAACTCGTCAGCAGTGAACGGCACTTGGAGCTCAGCAGCAGACCGAAGCTCTCCGCCTCGTTCTCCTCGGCGACGTCGAAGTGCGTACGGGCCGCGACCTTCAGGACGGTGTCCTGCAGGTCGGCTCCGTCGTTCAGCAGTCGTGCCGCGACGGCCGCGCCTTCGACGTGGTGGCTGCAGTGACCGGCCTGCATGTGCCACAACTCGTGGCCGAGGATGACCAGTTGGTGGTCGGGGGCGGTGCGCTCCTCGATGACGATGAGGTCCTGGTCCGCCATGTCGAGCCAGAGCCCGCTCGCGGTTCCCGGGGGGAAAGAGGCCATGCGGAACTGGACCGGCCGGCCGCGTCGGCTGCTCATCCTGGCGCACAGGGTGGCGTAGAGGTCCGTCGGTTCCGCGGGGACGGGCAGGTCGATTCCGGCGATCAGTTCGCCGCACAACCGCCGCATCTCTTTGCCTTTGTTCACCGTTCTCCCGTCGGTGCAGGGTTCACTTCAGGACTCCGTCGGCTTGACGCTCTCCAGGAGCATGTCGAGCCATTCGGCGACCTTGTCGCGGTGCTTGTCGGTGGGAAGCTGGGCCGCGCGCCAGGCGATGCCCCGTACCCCATGGTCCTGCAGCAGACGCTCCAGCGGGTCGCTGTCGCCGGCGTAGTCGTGCAGCAGCGTCTGCTCGGTGCGCTGCAGGGCGCCGTCGAGCGCGTCGGCGTCCTCGGCGGTGAGGAATCCGGCGTGGACCTTGAAGAAGCGCTGAATGGCGTCGCAGTGCTCCATGGTCGGTCGGCGGTCGCCGTTGATGAGAGCCCCCGCCTGCTGCCGCGACATGGCCGCGCCGTCGGCGATCTCCTGCTGGGTGTAGCGGCGGCCGTTGGGCTTGAGCCGCGTCCTGCGCAACAGATCGAAGCGCTGCAGAAAGCGCGCCTGGAGGTCGGGTTCGCCGGCGGGCCGGCCGTCGAGGAGGTCCCCGACCACATCGGCGGGGACGCCGGAGGCCTCGGAGAGCTGATGTACGTCGAAGACCTCGCTGTGAGGCACACCGAGCTTGCCCGCGAGTTCGGCCAGACGGGAAATCGATGCCGTCAGGGGGCCTGCGGCTGTCGGGCCCGGAACCAAGAAGCCGTCTGTCACCAGTAGGTCTCCTAGATCACGCGAGGTCACTCCGCACACAGGGGGCTGCCGGGAGAGTAACTGTTTCAGGGAAGTGTAACCAGGCCTTGCCACAGCTGTGGCGCGATCTGAGCGCTCAGCGGCGGCCAATGCCACGATAGTTGACATGGCCGTGTGCGGGTAGCAGGATCGCCCACGCGGTGATGATCCAAATGGCCCTGCCGCACTTGGACTTCGAGAGGGTGGCGTTCTCGATGACATATGAGGCAGGCGTGGAACGACCCGGTGCCCATGGGCGGCGAGGCCACTCCGGCACGGCTCGCGGCGCGGTCCGGGCGAGGCGGGTCACCGATGTCATCAGGCGGCGCCGCGAAGAGCTCGGGCTGAGCGTGGAGGACGTGGCCGCCCGGCTCGAGATCAGCACCGGCGCGTACGGAAACTGGGAGTGCACCCCCGCCCAGGACTGGACCGACGACAGGCTCTGTGCCCTGGTCAAGGCCCTGGAGATGAGCGACCAGCAGGGCGGCTGGCTCTTCCGTCTCGCCGTCGACCGGGATCCGCCTGCCACCTGGAACAGGCCCTCGGCAGCGTCCTTGTCCGCGCTTCCGCTGGGACCCGCACGCCCCTCGGGTCCGGCCTTCCCGTCCGGGCCCATACGCCCGTTCGCGCCCGTCACCGCACCCGCGCTGCCCGCCCTGCCCGCGGCGCCCGGAGAGCCGGACCCCGGTGCTGCGCCGGACCCAGAAACCCAGGCCTACCTGCACGACTATGCCGTGATGATGGACGCCGTGCCGATGCCTTCGGTGCTGCTCGACCGGCGCTGGGACGTGGCACACGCCAACCACTCCTTCGCGGCGCTGTTCCACGGCATCGCGCCGCACCCCACAGCCATGCCCGGCGACAACTTCCTCAGGTTCGTGCTGTTCCACCCGGACGCCGGTGCGGTGCTCGGCGACCGCGAGACGAGCTGGTGCCTTCCCTTGCTGGCGCAGCTGGACGCGGCCCTGGAGCGTTACCCGGAGGACCGAGTCCTTCAGGCCATTCGTGGCGACATCGCAATCGACCCGATCATGGACGCCGCCTACCGCTTCGGACTGCCGCACTGGATGCGTGTCATGGGAGCGGCGGCCGTGCATCACGACGGAGCCGTACGGCCGCTCTACCACCCCGATCCCCGGTGGGGGCGCACCGAGTGCCGGATCCTCGACGAGACCCCCGGAACCCTGCAGGACCGGGGATTCACCCGGCTGACGCTGGTCATGCGCGAGGGACGGTCCGCCGTCTCGCCCGACGTGCGGCGCGGCAAGTCGCATCTGCGAGCGGTCTCCAGCGGCTGAGGCGCGGGCGTCGCCCGTGAAACCTGACCTGGGATCAATTTCGTGGCCGAACCGCTGACCGAAGGTGCCTGCGTGGCTAAAATGAAACCTGAATTCGCTTGCGCGACAGGGGGAACGCCTGTGCCCGAGATCGATGCGCTGCTCGAGAGGCAGCGGCTGCTCGCCAGGGTCCTGAACCGCGGCGCCGACGCCGACCCCGATCGAGTCAACGTCACCAGCCCGGCGGACGCGAACGCGGACCGGGACATGCTCGCCCTGCGGCGCGCGGAGTTGGGGATCGCCCCGCGCGAGGCGCTCAGGGACTCAGCCGGCGGCGAGCGCAGTGTCGCCATCGCCGGAAACAACTCCGGGATCGTTTCCACCGGCGACGGTGCGAAGAACACCCTGCACCAGTGAGCGGCAGGCCGGGTCTGCAGAAGCCGGACCCCGCCGAACACAAGCCCGACCGGTCGGGCGGCGACCGGTCGGTGACCGTGGGCGGTGACAACCACGGCATCGTGAGCACCGGCGACAACGCGAACAACGTGCTCATCCTTCCCGCAGCGCGCCCCGCCGACAACTCGCTCGCAGGGAAGGCCAATCTGCTCGCGGACAGGGTCAGCGCCTTCCTGAAGCGTGAGGAGGAGCAGCAGCGGTTATGGGATCCGGCTCCGCTGCCTGTGCGCTGTCGACCGGCACCTGAGACGTTGACCGGCCGTCGGAACAGCATCCTCGACGTGTCGGCCGAGGCGGCGGCCACTCTCCCGCTGGACCTGACCGGTCCGCTGGAAAAGATCGCGGCTGTCTACGAGGGGACAAAGCCCGGCAGACTGATGGTGCTGGGCCGGGCGGGTTCGGGAAAGACCATCCTGGTCCGGCGTTTCGCAAGGGCCCGGCTGGAAGCTCGCACGCCAACCGGCGAAGCACCGGTACCGGTGATCTTCAGTTTAGGATCGTGGAATCCCACCACGACTCCACTGCGGGACTGGCTGATCGACCGGCTGGAGCGGGACCACCCCTTTCTGGCCGGGGCCGGCCCCGACGGATCGACGTGGGCCGCCGCGCTGGTCGGTGCCGACCGCGTGCTGGCGATCCTGGACGGGTTCGACGAGATCGCCGACGGCCTGCACGAGGCCGCGCTGCTGGACCTCAGGGCCACCACCGTGCCGCTGCTGATGACGAGTCGCCGCGCCGAACTCGAAGCCGCCGTCGGAACAACCGCGCTCTTCGCCGGTATCGAACTGACCGACCTCACCCTCGACGACTCCGTCAACCACCTGCTGCACGCCACCAATACGCCCGCCTCCGACACGACCTCCTGCGACGGCACGGACACCACCACCCCGACCGGGTGGGAGTACGTCCTGAACACGGTGCGCCGTAACCCCGACAAACCGGCCTGCGCCAATCTGGCCGCCGTGCTGACCACCCCCCTGATGGTCACCCTCGCCCACACCGTCTACAAATCAGGCCGCGATCCGGTGAAGCTGCTGGAAATCGAGGAGTTCAGCACCCGAGGAGAACTTGAAGACCATCTTCTGGACAACTTCATCCCCACCGCCTACGACCGTTTTCTCAGCAACCGCCCCGCCGCGAAACGCCGACCCTGGCCCGCCGAACGCGCCCGCCACTGGCTCGGCTACCTCGCCACACACCTGAAGAAACTCGACACACACGACATCGAATGGTGGCGACTGGGAACCGCCATGAGCCTTTCTTCGCGCATGCTCGTCTCAGGGGTCACGATCGGGCTCATGTCAGGGACCGTGCTCGGACTCGTCTACGGGCTCACGCGCGAATCACGAGAGGCATCGCTCAACGTGCTTCTGAACGTGCTGGGGATCGGGCTGGTCTTTGGGCTCATGCACGGATTCGGGTCAAAACTCAAGGTCGGCGGAGCATTTGAACCGTCGCGCATGCGCATACAGATCCGCGGCGGGACGAAGAGAGTAAAGGAGAGTTTCCTCCCCAGAATTCGGGGCGGACTCGCGGGCGGGCTGGTCTTCGGGGTCGTGTTCGGGCTCGGAATCGCGGTCTATGCGGGTCTCCTGGCCTACCCCTGGACCGTGATCGCCTCAGTGTTCGGGAACTGGCTCGTGGCCGGGCTCACGCTCGGACTGGCGGTCGGGATCGTACTCGCGCTCGTGGCCGGGCTTGAGGCAGTCATCGAGACGAAATCCTCGGTCAGCCCGTTGGACCTGTTGAACACGAACCGCACGACCGTGCTCGCCCAAATGCTCGCGGTCGGGCTGGCGCTCGGGCTCGGGTTCGGGATCGTCGTCGCGCTCCTGAACGGGTCCGCACTCGGGGTCACGAGCGGGCTCGCGGCCGGGCTCACGGTCGGGCTCGGGGTCGGCACGTTGACCGCTTGGGGCCGGTGGGTGGTCCTGGTCCGCGTCTGGCTCCCCCTGACAGGGCGGCTCCCGTGGGCGGTGAACGCCTTCCTGGACGACGCCTACCAGCGAGGCGTGCTGCGTCAGGTCGGCGCGGTCTACCAGTTCCGCCATGCGCGGCTGAGGGATCGCCTGGCCGAGGTCTACGAGCAGTAAAGATCAAGCTCAACGCATCGACGCCACGGCCCACTCCGACACGAGTGCCACCGCGACCCCGACCCCCAGCACCGCGGTGGCCACCCGCGTACGCCCCTGGCGGCTGAGCACCAGCGCGCTGCCCGAGAGGATCAGCGCGATGCCGTAGAAGCCCATGGTCAGCACCGAGTGCGTGCTGCCCAGCCGCAGCACGAGCGTGACACCCACGGCGATCATGATGACCGCGGAGAGAGCTATCCGTACATGACGCGCCTGGCGTGGTGTGAGCCCCTGCCGCTCCGGGCTCGAATTGGCTTCTGACATGCATCAAAGCCTATGCGGTCCCGGGGGCTTTCGGGCTGCCGGGGCTGATCTTCCGTGCGCCCCTGCATCGGCTCAGGCGCTGCGCGCGCCGCCCACACCGGCTGTCCATCGGGGAGCGGTTCCGGTGAGCTGGCACACCATCAGATAGAGGGGGATCGGCGGGGTGTACGGGCTGGTGTCGTCGGGCCGGCGGATCAGCTGGGGATTCACCGCCGGTACGTACGCGCCGCGGGCGTAGTGCGACGGCAGCGGCCAGGTCAGCTCCAGGTCCGAGCCGGCCGGCACGATCCACCACCACCAGTCGGTGTCGGCGAAGACGCAGCCGCAGCGCGGCAGTCCGCCCAGCAGCCGGAAGCCGTGGCGCGCGGGAAAGCCCACGGCGTCACAGCCCAGATGGGCCGAGAGCGTGGGCGGAAGGTCGAGCCGGGTCAACGGGGTCTCGGTGCGGACGGTGCCGCGGCGGGCGTTCCCGGAGCACCTCCGGGAGAAGCTCCGGAAGAACAGGAGCGTCGCCAGGCTTTTCAGCATGGCCTCTGCGGATCGTGCGGAATGCCGCTTTCCCGGGACGTGCGGGCGTGCGGAATGCCGCTCTCCCGGGACGTGCGGGCGTGCGGCAGCTCCGCCCAGACAAGACGGCCGGGGCCGTGCTGCGAGTCGTACGCCCCCCAGGCGCTGCTGACGGCCTCGACCAGCAGAAGGCCGCGCCCGCGTTCCTCTTCGAGGGTGTGGCACACGTGCGGGCCGGCGGGGGACGACCCCTGGTCCTGCACGGTGATACGCAGGCGCTCGGCGTCGTTGAGGAGTTCGCAGACCACCAGTTGGCCGTCGGTGTGCACGACCGCGTTGGTGACCAGTTCGGACACGACGAGCATCGCCGTGTCGTGAACGTCCCCGCCTATGCCCCAGAAGTGCAGCCGCTCGCGCGCGAGTCTTCGCGCTCTCGCGACGAATTCGACGCGCGCCGGAAGCTCGAAGCCGTACCGGTGGTGGTCGGCCCCCGAGCACGGGTCCACGAGCGGGGCGGTGAGCGCGTCACGGTTCACCCGACCACTCTCCCGCTGTAATGGTCAGCTTGGCAAGGCCCACTTTGAAATATTCAGAGTGGGCATATTCATCCTTGCGGGAGCGTGGCACACTGCACGCAACAGCACGTGGGGAGGTCTCGAAGTGAGTGAACCGCGGTCCGCCCCCACGGTGGGCCAGGTCGTTCTCGGCAAGCGCTTGCAGGATCTGCGGGAGCGGGCCGGACTCAGGCGCGAGGAAGCGGCAAAGGTCCTTCGCGTGGCCGCAGGCACCATCCGCCGGATGGAAACCGCCGAGGTCGCGCTGAAGATCCCCTATGTCCAGCTGCTGCTGAACGCCTACGGGATCACTGACGACGAGGCCCGGGGTTTCATCGAGCTCGCCGAGGAGGCCAACAAGCCCGGCTGGTGGCAGCGCTTTCACGACGTTCTGCCCGGCTGGTTCAGCATGTACGTGAGTCTGGAGGGTGCCGCCGCCCTCATCCGGACCTACGAGCCGCACTTCGTGCCCGGTCTGCTGCAGACGGAGGACTACGCCCGGGCGATCATGATCGGCGGAGCCGTCGGGCAGACCGACCCGGCCGACATCGAGCGCCATGTGGCGCTGCGGATGGAACGCCAGGCTCTGCTCACCCGACCCGACGCACCCAAGTTCTGGGTGATCATGGACGAGACGGTCTTCCGCCGGCCCGTCGGTGGCCCCGGCGTCATGCGAGCGCAGATCGACAAGCTGCTCGAATGGTCCCGGCTGCCCCATATCACCCTGCAGATCGCGGAGTTCGCGACCGGACATCACCCCGGCACCTACGGGCCGTTCGTCCTCTTCCGGTTCGCCGTCCCCGAGCTCCCGGACATGGTCTACAGCGAGTACCTCACCGGCGCCGTCTACCTGGACGCCCGCCCCGAGGTCGCCTCGCATCTGGAGGTTCTGGACCGCATGGCGGCTCAGGCCGCGACTGCGCAACGCACGAAGGAGATTCTCAAGGATCTCCGCAAGGAGTTGTAATGAATCACCACATATACAACGGGATGCCGGCGGCCGAACTGGGCGAAGAGGGCTGGCACAAGCCGTGGAGCGGCGGCAACGGCGGCAACTGCTTCGAGACGATGAAGCTGGCCGACGGCCGGGTCGCGGTGCGTCAGTCCGCCGACCCGGACGGCCCCGCCCTCATCTACACCTCCAACGAAATGGAGGCGTTCATCCAGGGGGCCAAGTCCGGGAAGGCGGACTTCCTGCTCACCTGACGGCTCGGCCGTCGGCTCGGGTGCCGGCTCAGCCCTTCGCGGCCCCCGGCGGGAGCAGCGTCGCGAGGAACGTCTTCGGCGGCGAGACATTGCCTGCCGCGTCGATCGTCCGGTACTCGATCGTGTGGGTCCCGTAGTCGGGTGTGGCGTCGTCCCACGGCACCGCGCGCGTACGGCCGAGCTTGCCGAAGACGAGACTGTCGATGACCGTGCCGCCTGGGGTGAAGCGGTACGGCGCGTCCGCGTCCGTCGGCCAGCCGTAGTAGGTCTGCCAGCCGTCCCCGTCGACCCGGAACTGCGAGACCACGGAGCCGTCCTGGTCGTCGCGGGCCGTCAGCTTCATCGTGAACGGGCCGTCGTAGACGTACTCAACGGGCCTGCCCGGCCGGTGCACGATGCGCAGCGGCTCGGAGAGTGTGTACGCTCCGGCCGCAGGTGCCGCATCGACCGTCCAGGTCAGCGACGTCTTCGTACCCGCGATACGAGCACTGAGGCTGTGGGTGCCGGGAGACAGTCGCAGTGCGCCCAGATCGAGATCGCGGTCGTTGCCCGGATTGGCCACCGGCCGCCCGTCGAGCGTCCAGCGCACGGAGTGCGTGCGGTCGGCGGGGTGCGTGGTGTCCGCGTACACGACCGAGGCCGAGCCCACCGGGGCCGCGGTGTCGGTGTGACCGGTGAAGGCGGCCGCGACCGGCTCCCGCGGGGTCGTGACCTCCGTGTCCACACTCCAGGAGACCGTGCGGGTCAGCGCGGCGGACGCGCGGATCGCGGGGTCCCGTACGAACGGCGTCGGGTCGGTGACGGTGGCCGTCAAGGAGTGGGCGCCGCGCGGGAGTTGGAGCCTTCGCAGATCCACCGTCCGGGCATCGCCGACCGCACGCAGCGGACGGCCGTCCAGCCGCCATACGACATCGAGCTCACCGCCCACCGGATGCAGGGTGTCCACCCACACCGTCCGGTCGTCGCCGATCGGGGCGCTGTTCGGGGTGTGGTCCTGGACGAGACTGACCTTGGCGGAGATCTTCTGGGTCATCACCTCGCGCCCGACCTGGTCGAAGGCGTACCCGAGGGTCTTCATGATCGAGTGCTTGCTGGGTCGCCAGACGCCCTTGGTGCTGTACATTCCGCCCTCGAACCGGCCGATGACCCCGCCCGATTCGCTCTTCTCTCCCAGCCAGCGCCACCACTTGGCCCGCCGCTGCTTCATCTGCTCCTCGGTGAGCAGGGTGTGATGGGCGGACGACGGCTCACCGCCTTCGTACGCCGCTCCGGGGACGCCTCGCGCGTAGTAGTCGTACTCGTCCTGGAGACTGCCCAGCGAGTGGCCGATCTCGTGCGGGGTGATCAGCGAGGAGAGCGCGTTGCCGCCGGACGCGGTGGCGAAGGTGCCGCCCGCGCCGCCGTAGGTCTCGCTGTTGGCGAGCGCCACGATCTGCCGGTTGGCGCTCGCCGACCCGGGGACGAGATCGGCGAGAGCGGACGCCGATGTGCTGTCGACGGTCAGTAGGCGCTGCACGCTGCCGGGGTTGCAGCCGCCCCAGAAGCCCATGCCCAGCGCGGTGTTGCGGCGCGGCGAGTCCAGACCGGGGTCGCAGTCCACGCCGGAATCGGCCGAAGGGACCTCCACGGCCGAGACGTTGACGTAGGAGCGGTACGAGGCGAAGGGCTCGGTGGACCAGAGCACATTGAGGTGCTTGTCGACGTCGGCGCGGAACTTGGGGAGCTCGGCGGCGGTGTAGCCGTCGCCGAGAACGATGATGTTGAAGCGTTTGTCCGCGGGGCCGGTGGTCTGCACGGGCACCACCGTGGCGGCTTCGGTCACGGGGCTGTCGGCCGCCGCCGATGGCGTGGCGGCCAGCAGTCCGCCGGCGAGCAGCGCGCCCGCGGTGGCGAGCGCGGCTGCTCTTCGTAAACGGGTACCGGGTGTGGTCATGGGGCCGGAGCGTAGGGCGGTGCCCAACGGGCCGTAAAGACCGCAGAGTTGGCCATGCGCGCCATGTGGTTGCCGCCGATCCCGGGGGACCCATAGAGCCCTTGTCAGGCTCTACCTGGTGGGGCGTCAGTGTCATCCAAGGCAGCCCGTGCTGCCGCGGTGAACCTGCCGATGCGTTCGGAGACTCTGGTGACCTCAACAGCGTGGCGCTCCACAAACGAGACGTTGCGGTCTGGGGCGCCCGCGGAGTCGCGCCACGCGAGAAGAGTTGTGCGCATTGAGTGGAGCCCCGTGTGAACACTGCGGGCTGCCTGCTCCACCGGTTCCGGTCCCTCTACCGCCAGGCTGGCCCAAGCGGCCTGCACGACATCCAGCTGTTCTTGGGCAACTCGGAGCCTGCGATCGGCTTCCGTCATGTCCGGGCTGTCGCCAATCAGCGCGCGTGCAGTGATTTTCAGCGCGCTGCGTGCTTCGTTGGCTGGAGCCAGAAAGGCACTGTATGCATCACGGCGCGCCTGCCTGCGCCACTGGGCATGCTCTACCTTCGCTTGGCTCTGCACCTGTTGGCGGGTCGACCAACCGGATATCGCAGATGCCGAGATGGTCCCGAGAACGCCCACCGTTGCCCCGAGCAGCACCGCAAGTCCCTGGTCCACAAGGAGGATTGTGCACTGGACGAATCCTTTGCGGATCCAATTCGACCAACAGATCGTCGCGGTGAGGTCATCTCGCTCGGGGTGAGCGACCGCCTGTGGTGACACTGCCGACCTGCCGGTCGTGGCCACCGCGCGGCGCCGGGTGCCTCGGCCCACGACGGCGCAGTACGCAGCCGGTGAGCACCACGCCGGCCGCCACCGCGTACACCCAGGTCCCCATGCTCTGAGGGTCGGCGTCCGACCTCACGGTCACGTACTTGGCCGCGCCCGCGACCGCGATCGCGAGCCACTCCCACCGTCCGTCCAGCGCCACCAGCGCGGCCAGCAGCAGCGCGTACCAGGAGTAGCCGGGCGTCAGCAGCAGGAAGGCCGATCCGGTGACCAGCAGGGCGCCGCTCCACGGGCGTTCGGGATCGCCGCGCAGCAGGACATGGGCGCTGACCGCCAGCATCGTCACGATCACGGCGGGCAGCGCCCAGTCGTCCGGCAGTACCAGCCGCACCAGGGCGTAGCGGTTGCGGGCCGAGGGATCGTCGTAGCCCTCCTCCTCCGTATAGCCGCTGAGATAGCCGAGCACCGAGCTGTTGGAGACCAGGACGTACGGCAGATACGTCAGCGCGACCACGGCGGCCGCGGGCAGCAGGACCGCCGCCGCGTCCCGCACCCGCCGCACCCCGGACAGGGCGCCAGGCAGCACCACGGCCGGCAGCAGCTTGGTCGCGATCGCCGCCCCGAGCAGAGCCCCGCCCGCGATGCGGCGCCGTATCAGTACTCCCAGGCCCACCACGGTCAGCAGCGCCCCGAGCACATCGGCATGCGCGTTGTTCACCGCTTCGATGGGCACGATCGGGCACCACGCCCAGTACGCCGCACTGCGGGGATCGCCGCGCCTGCGCAGGACGAGCAGCAGCGCCGCCGTCGTGCCCAGCGACAGCGCCGCACCGCCGGCCTGCAGTGCCTTGTGCCGTGAACCGTCCGGCGCGAGGGAGTCGACGAGCAGGAAGTACCCCTCCGCCACCGGCGGGTAGATGGTGTGCACCTGCGGCCGGTTGATCCGCGTGCAGCGCACCTCGCCCTGGGGCCCCGCGATGCGTACCAGGTCGGGCCCGGCGCACGCGGCCCCGCTCGGGAACAGCCAGTCGTCACGCAGGCCGCCCTGCGCGGGATCGGCCGGGGCGTGGTCGTACGGCGAGATCCCGGCCGCCTGCACCCTGCCGTCCCAGGCGTAGCGGTAGGAGTCAGTACTGGTGCGCGGGGGAGCCAGCAGCCCGGTCGCGGCGACCGCGACACCGCCCGCCATCACCAGGACCACGGCCTGGCGCACCGGCACCTTGCGCACCGCGAAGACCGCCGCGGCGAAGAGTGCCCAGCAGGCGGCGTACCACCAGGAAAGGCCGATGGAGTCGGTGAAATAGCCGTCCTTGCGGACGGTCAGCGCGAGTGCCGCCGTCAAGGCCGCCAGGAGGACGCCGGCGGTGAGCGTACGCGGGTTGATCACAGGCTCAGCCTGGCACCGGGAAGGGGTCCGGACGCCGCGCCACCTCCTGATGTCCGCATTCCGTAAGGTGTCACGCCGCCCCACAGGGACCCTGGCGGGGGTCTCATGGAAGACATGAAGATCAAGCCGCCCCGACTGCCCAGACTGTCCGCGCCCCCCTTGCCGTCCTTCTCGGGCAAGCTGCACGATGCCCGCACGGCGACCTCGATCGGCCGCTGGCTGGGCCTGGCGATCGCCGTGTGCTTTGTGACCGGCGTGATCAGCCACTACCTCCAGCACCCGCCGGACTATCTCGTGAACGTCCTGCCGAGCCGTCCGTCCTGGGGCTACCGGGTGACGCAGGGGCTGCATGTGGCGAGCGGTATCGCGGCGATCCCGCTGCTGTTCGCCAAGCTGTGGGCCGTGTATCCCCGGCTGTTTGTGTGGCCCGCGCTGACGTCGGTGCGCCATGCGCTGGAGCGTCTTTCGGTGGCGGTCCTGGTCGGAGCGGCCGTGTTCCAGCTGTTCACCGGACTGCTCAATACCGTCCAGTGGTACCCGTGGCCGTTCTCCTTCGTCCCCACGCACTTCGCCGTGGCATGGCTGCTGTTCGGCGCGCTGATCCTGCACATCGCGGTCAAGTACCCGGAGATCAGAGCCCATTGGACCAGCCGCTCACCGGGCACCCTCGAACTGCCGGCGGGGGAGGGGCCCGACCGGCGCTCCCTGCTGACCGGCATCGCGGCGGCGGTCGGCGCGGTCACGCTGACGACCGTCGGTCAGTCCTTCACTCCCCTCAAGCGCTTCGACCTGCTCGCGCCGAGACATCCCGACCACGGCACGCAGGGGCTGCCAATCAACCGCATGGCATCCACCGCGGGGGTGACGGCGCTGACCGTCGCCGACTGGCGGCTGACCGTGGTCGGCAAGCGCAGTTACGAACTCACCCTCGACGAACTCAGGGCGCTGCCCCAGACGACCGTCACCCTTCCGATCGCCTGCGTGGAGGGCTGGAGCAAGTCGGCCCAGTGGACCGGCGTCCGCGTACGGGACCTGCTGGAGCGCGCCGGAGCCCGGCCCGGCACGGCGGTACGGGTCGTGTCGCTGGAGCGGCGAGGCACCTACCGCGTGATGGAGATGGGCGCCGACTACGCCGACGATCCGCTCAGCCTGCTCGCCCTGCGCCTCAACGGCCAGGTGCTCTCGCTCGACCACGGCTTCCCGGCGCGCATCATCGCCCCGAACCGGCCCGGTGTGCTGCAGACCAAGTGGGTCGCCCGGATGGAGGTCATCTGATGCGGATCGTGACGGGTGCGCTGGGCCTCGCCCTGATGACCGTCGGCGCGGTACTGCTGCTGACGGGCGGGCAGCTGAAGGACGTGGCGCTGTGGCTGGCGGGCGCGATCGTTCTGCACGACGGGATCGTCGCCCCGCTGGTTCTCGGCGTGGGCCTGCTCCTCGCGGCGGTCCCGGCGCGCGGAACGGTCCGGGGCGCGCTGATCGTGGCGGGCTGCCTGACGGTGGTCGCCCTGCCGGTGCTGTTGCGGCCGGGAACGCCGAAGAACCCGACCGTGCTGCCGCTGGACTACGTACGCAACTGGCTGTTGGCGCTCGCGGCGGTCGCGGTGCTCACGGGTGTGCTGCTGGCGGCGCGGTGGATCAGGCGGCGGGTGCCGCGGCGTTGAACTCTTGGCGAACGCATCGGCCCGGACGGTCGGTGACCGTGTCCGCCTGGGCATAGTGACACCGAGTGCCCGTCCGTGGCGTACAAGGGGGACGCGGTCATGGTCAGGTTCGTACACAAACAGTTGGCCTGCGCCCTGGTGATAGGGGTCTCGGGGCTGATCGCCGCGACGGTCGGTGTCGCGGTGAACGGCCCCGTCAGACTGCCCGGTTGGTGGTTCATCGCGGCGATACTGGCCTGGGGCGTCTTCTGGGGGGTCGTCTCCACGAGCGGTCTGCTGAAGGAAGGCGACCTCCCGCTGTTCCGGGCCGCAGTCCCGATCGCGGACCCGGCCAGGGCGCTGTCCGCCCCGGCACAGGTCCGGTTGTGGCTGATCAGGACCTACGGGATGAGGCTTGCCCTCTGGCTCCTGCTGGGCACGGCACTGGCCGTCTACGAACCGCTGGTCGTGACGTTCAACCTCGTCTGGGCGGTGGACCCGCTGATGCGGGCCGAACGGGCGGCCCGCTGGGAGCGGCGGCACCGGGTGCTGCTGTGGCAGGGCGCCGTGGACCAGCCGGAACAGCCGGTCCCGGCGGGCCAGCCGCCGGTCTTCACGACACCCCGTCTCACATCGGTCCGCTCCGGCGTCTGAGGCTTTCGGGCCTATGAGCGGCGCAGCGCCACGAACGCGCGCCCGGCCACTGTCCAGAGCTCCGCCTCGTCCGCCGCCCAGCCCGCCGATTCCGCGTAGTCGAGCAGCGCCTGCGTACCCACCCGGGCCCAGGGGAACGCCGAGCCCTGCGCACTGCCGTCATAGACCCGCACCTGCACGCGCTCGTCGACATCCTGCGGCGCGGTCTCGGCAAGCAGCACGCCGTCACGGGCGACCAGAGCCGCCACCCGGGCGAGCAGCACCCAGGGATCTCCGCCGATGCCGATATTGCCGTCCATGAGCAGAGCGGTGCTCCAACTCCCATCGAGGGGAAGCGGATCGAAGACCGAACGGTGAAGCGCACTTCCGCCGAGCCGCAGCGTGCGGGCCACCGCCGCGGGGCTCACGTCGATGCCGAGCGTCGGCTGCCCCCGTGCGGCCAGCGCCGCGACCAGACGGCCGGGCCCGCAGCCGATGTCGAGCACCGCACCCCGGCAGCGCTCCAGCACGGTCCGATCGGCGTCGTCCGGATCGGCGCACCACCGCTCGACCTCCAGGGGCAGCAGCCAGCCGTCGGGGCGGCGCAGAAACAGCGGGCCCCGGCCCGTGCGCAGGGCGTCGGTGTACGGATCGGCCTGCCAGGCCGGCGCGGTCATCGCGCCCCGGTCCCGGCGAGCGCGGCCATCGCCGCGGCGAACCGGCCGTGCGGGGCCTGGGCCGCGACCAGACGGGCATCGTCGGCGGTGTCCACGTCCCGCAGCACGGGCAGTTGACGCACCGCGAGACCGGCACGCAGGAGCCGGTGCCGCTGTATCGCGCCGGTCTCGGGCACGGACATCGGTACGCCTCGCAGCAGCGAGGGATCCGGCTCGGCCAGGCCCAGCGCCCAGAATCCGCCGTCGTCGGCGGGACCGAAGGTTGCCTCGCCCTCGCTCAACTCCAGTCCGGTGCTGAGGAGTTCGACGGTGAGCTGTGGTGTGTCCATGCCGACGAGCAGCGCGGGCCCCTCGCAGAGCCCGAAGGCATGCGCGAGTCTTTCGTCGAGTCCACCCGGACACTGCGGCACGACCTCGAAACCGTCCGGCAGCCAGTCGCCGGGCGCACCGTCGAGCACCAGAACCCGGCGGCGTGCGGGCGTGGCCAGCACGACATCCAGGGTGTCGGCGAGCGCGGCCTCGGCGAGCCGGGCCGCCTCCTCGGGGGAGTACGCGGGGCACAGCCGGGTCTTGACCCGCCCGGGTACGGGGGCCTTGGCGATGACGAGCAGCGTGCCGGGCCGCTCCTGCCGGGCGGGGGACGTGTGGGGCGCGGTCATCGGGCCGTCGGACGGCCCGGGCAGCCCGGTGCCGTGCTGCGCACCCCGATCGTGGTCGCCCGCGGCGTCCGCGGTAACCGCGCAACGTGCGCGCGCCGCGCGGCCCCTCGCCGTCGGCCTGTCCGGCGACGGTGCGCCGGCGCCGGCGCGCTCCTCGGCGCGTTCCCCGCTCATCGCACACCACCCATGACGCCGACCCGGCCCGCGGGCCGCTCCGCCAGGACCGCCCGCATGTCCTGGACCGCCTGCCAGGTGCCCCGCCACGTGCCCGTCACCTTCGACCTTCCCGATCTCGGCAGATACGGGACGTCCACCTCCGTCACCCGCCAGCCCGCGTCCGCCGCGCGGACCACCATCTGGAGCGGATAGCCGCTGCGGCGGTCCGTCAGGTCGAGGGCCAGCAGCTCCTCGCGGCGCGCCGCCCGCAGCGGGCCAAGGTCGTGCAGTCGCAGACCGGAGCGCCGGCGCAGCATCCGCGCTAGCGCCAGATTCCCGGCCCGGGCGTGCGGCGGCCAGGCTCCGTGCCCCTGCGGCCGACGCCGCCCCAGTACCAAATCGCTCTCGCCGTCGGCGACTTGGCGTACGAAATCGACCAGCAGCCCCGGGTCCAGCGAGGCGTCGCAGTCGCAGAAGCACACGTACTCCGCCTCCGCCGCCCGCAGCCCGGCATGGCACGCGGCCCCGAACCCGCGCCGTCCCTCGTGCACGACGGTCGCGCCCAGGTCGCGGGCGATCCGGCCGGAGCCGTCCGTCGAGCCGTTGTCGACGACGATCGCGCGCCATCCGGCCGGGATCCGGCTCAGTACCCAGGGCAGCGCCTCCGCCTCGTCGAGGCAGGGAAGGATCACATCGACCGTCATGACGCCGTACCCCGCAGCCTGCTCGCCGCGAACTCCGCCATGCCCTCGGCGAAGCCGATCCGCGGTTTCCAGCCCAGTTCGGCCCGCAGCCGCCGGGAGTCCGCGGTGATGTGGCGTACGTCGCCGAGCCGGAACTCCCCGGTGACCACGGGTGCGGGACCGCCGCGGGCGGATGCGAGCGCGTCCGCCATCTCGCCGACCGTGTGCGGGGTCCCGCTGCCGGTGTTGTACGCGGCGAGCACACCCGGCTCCCGGCCGCGCAGGGCCTCCAGGGCGATCGCGTTCGCGTCGGCGACGTCCCGTACATGGACGAAGTCCCGCCGCTGCCGCCCGTCCTCGAAGACCTGCGGCGCCTCGCCCCGTTCGAGAGCGGACCGGAAGAAGGAGGCAACGCCCGCGTACGGGGTATCGCGCGGCATCCCCGGCCCGTACACATTGTGGTAGCGCAGGGCGACGGCCCGGCCGCCCGTCGCCCTGGCCCAGGCCGCGACCAGATGCTCCTGGGCCAGCTTGGTCGTCGCGTACACATTGCGCGGGTCCGTCGGCGCGTCCTCGTCCACCAGGCCCGACGTCAGCTCCGCGCCGCACTCGGGGCACAGGGGCTCGAAGCGCCCGGCCTCGAGATCGCCCGCGGCCCGAGGGCCCGGGCGGACCCTGCCGTGGCGCGGGCAGTCGTAGCGGCCCTCGCCGTAGACCACCATCGAGCCGGCCAGCACCAGTTCGGGCACACCGGCCTCGGCCATCGCCGCAAGGAGCACGGCCGTGCCGAGGTCGTTGCAGCCGACGTACTCCGGTGCGTCCGCGAAGTCCTTGCCGAGGCCGACCATCGCCGCCTGGTGGCAGACGGAATCAACGCCGCGCAGCGCCCGCGCCAGCAGCTCCCGGTCCCGTACGTCCCCGAGCATCCACTCCGCGTCGGGCAGCGGCGGGGGTACGGGATGGGCCGCCGGGAGCAGGGCGTCGAGCACGACCGGGTCATGGCCGCGGGCGGCGAGAGCCGCGACGACCTGCGAGCCGATGAAGCCCGCGCCTCCTGTGACAAGTACACGCATACTGGCGACGCTACGGCCGACAAGCGCACTGATCGCCTTTGCGCGCCGTGCCGTCACAAGTCCGTAAGGACTTGACTAGGCCGCTCGGGGGAGCTCACCCCGACGTCCGCAGCGGCCCGCCGATAACATGCCCGCCCTGTAGCGGCGCGGCCGTCACCCCAGGTCGAAGGCGTTGCGCAGCCCCAGCCGGTAGCGGGTGCGGTCGTGGCGCTTCAGCAGTTCGATCTCCGGGGCGCGGAAGAGCGGCTTCACCGTGCAGCGGGAGGCAGCTGAACCGGACCTGTCCAGAAGGGCGTTGACCGCCGCGCGGGCAGAGGCGTTGGCGCCCTCCATCGTCGCCAGGTCGATGTCGACGGCGACATAGTCTCCGGCCAGGAAGAAGTTGGGGATCGCGGTGGCGGCCCTCGGACGGTTGTGGAAGGTGCCGACCGGGTGGATCAGGAGCTCGTCCTCATTGGTCGGGTTGGGTGTCCCGAGGCCGTCCACGCCCGGGTCCAGGAACCACGAGTGCAGGGCGCTGTCCTTGAGCACCGTGCGGCCCGTGTCATTGACGGCCGCCTTGAGCTGTGCCCATACCTCCCTCGCGACCTCGGTACGGGTGCACTGCTTGGCTGTCTTCCCGTACAGGATGCCGGTCCTGTCCCATTCGGAGATGTCCACCGACAGACAGTCGACCGCGACACCGTCGCCGTAGTCGGCGGGGAAGTCGCGGGACGGCCAGTGACCGGCCTGCTGAATAGCCGTCAGGGACCAGGGGGAGTCGATGCAGTTGAGGTGGCCGTGCAGCAGCGGCGCCTTCTCGGTGAGATAGAACTGGATGCCCGTCATCCAGTCCGTCTCCAGCTTGTCGCACCGGGCCAGCTGGGGGTCGGCCGCGCGCAGTTCGGCGCCCCAGGTCCGGCGTGCGTGCTCGACCGGCATCGCGGAGACGTAGTGGTCCGCGGTGACCGACCGGCGTAACCCCTGCCGGTCTTCGATCACCGCTGCCGTGACCCGCCCGCCGCCGTACTTCACTTCCCGTACCGTCCAGCCGATCCGGAAGTCCACGCCCAGCCCTGTCAGATGGTCCACCCAGGGGTCGATCCACGCCTCATTGGTGGGGGCGTTGAGGATCCGGTCGAGGGGACCGTCCGCGCCCCGGCCCAGCGCGTTGAAGACGAAGGCCTCAAGGAGCGTGGCGACGGTACGGGTGCTGGCCTCCTCGGCCTTGGTCGCGACGATGTTCCGGGTCAGTCCGACGGCCAGGATGCGCTGGTAGTCGTAACTCATCCGCTCGGCCCGGATGAACTCCCACCAGGGTGTGCGCTCCCAGGCCTGGTCGCGCCGCTCGTCGCAGCTGGTGAGGAAGACCAGGCCGCGGTTCACGAAGTACGCCGTCTCGTGGGCGGGGATGCCCCTGAGCGTGTCCAGCGCGGCGGTCAGCGCGCGGCGGATCTCGTCGAGCGTGAGCTGGGCCGGTTTGTGTCCCGGCCAGGGCAGCGGGATCCGTAAGTCCTCGCGCCCGGTGCGGGCGAACGACATCTCGGGCGGCGCGACCAGGTTGTCCCAGACGCCGTTGGCGTTTCCGGGGAAGGGAATGCGCCGCATCGTGTCGGGCAGATTGTGGTAGATGCCGGGGATGAAGCGGAAGCCGTGCTCGGCGGGCAGCGGACGGCGGGCGCCCTTCGCGCTGTTCGGGACGTCTATGCTGCGGGCCTTGCCGCCGAGCGCCCTGCGCTCAAAGACGGTGACCCGGAATCCGCGTTCGGCCAGCTCGTGTGCGGCGGTGAGTCCGGCGACGCCGCCGCCGAGTACGGCGACCGAGGGCGCTGGCGCGGTGCCGTCCTCGTTCGTCTGTGCGGCCGCCGTGGCTGTGCCAACCGCGGCCAGTGCGGCCGTGCCGCCGACCGCGGCCGCCCCCGCCATGAAGGTGCGTCGTGTGCTGCCCACCCGATTCATCCCCATCCCGCTTACCGACGGTAACTGTCCGTCCGGCGCAGGAGCATACGGAGATCCCGCATGACCCGGAAGCCACGCGTGGGCCCATTCGTTCAATGGCGGAAAATGGAGCCATGTCCCGACGCAGCTCCCGCCCCGGTCGCGGTTCCGCCCCCGCCCTCACCGACATCTCGCCCTGCCCCTGCGGGCTGCCCGCCACCTATGGCGAGTGCTGCGGGCGCTTCCACTCGGGCGAGGCCACCGCACCCACAGCCGAGCTGCTGATGCGCTCCCGCTACAGCGCCTTCGTCGCCCACAACGAGGCGTATCTGCTGCGTACCTGGCATCCCTCGACCCGGCCGCGGCACCTTGAGATCGACCCCGGGATGCAGTGGACACGCCTGGAGATCCTGGACACCGAGGAGGGCAGTCCGTTCCATTCGTCCGGCACGGTCACCTTCCGCGCCCGCTTCCGGCACCACGGAAAGCGCGGCGCGCTGCACGAGCGCAGCCGCTTCGAGCGGCACGGCGGCGCCTGGGTGTACGTGGACGGCGAATTCCTGGACTGAGCCGGAAGCGGGAGTTGCCGGTGGGGTCAGGCCCCTGTGGTGGATCCGGGTCGGACGATCATCAGCACCGTCACCGTCGCCCACAGCAGGTTGAACACCCCGGTACTCATGGCGAGCCGTGCCGAAGCGCCGGTGGCGAGATCCTCCAGGACCGCGCTCTGCCCCGGCAGCACCAGCAGCCCCAGGACCGCCGCGGCCAGCGCGGTGAGCACGATCGAGACGATCAGCCAGGTGTCGCCGAGCACATGCAGGCTGTTGGCGGTCGCGAGACCGAAGACCGGCACGACGACGCCGACGAGCGCGTACACCCGGCAGATGCGGTGGAGATTACGTACGGCTCCCAGCGCCTGCTCGCTCCCGGGCTCGGCCACCGCACGGCGGACGGCGGCGGGGAAAGCACTCGCGGCGACAGTCACCGGACCGATCGCGATGATCGCCGCCAGGACATGGACGATGAGCAGGAACTTGGTCACGCCGGCAGTCCTTCGGATACGGGGATGGTGCCGCGGGCGCTCCAGACCGTGCCGCGGCGCTCGTGGGAGAAGAGCCTCTCGACCTCGTGCGCGATCCGCGGGCCGAGCTCCCGCTCCAGCAGATAGAGCGCGAGATCCAGGCCCGAAGTGACGCCCGCGCCGGTCACCAGATCGCCGTCGTCGACAACACGTGCCTCGACCGCGTGGACCCCGGCACCGGCCAGCGCGTCCAGACCCATGTGATGGGTGGTGGCACGGCGGTCGGCGATCAGTCCCGCCATCGCGAGCACCATGGAGCCGCCGCACACCGTGCTCATGACCAGCTCGGGCCGCTCGACTGCGGCCTTGAGCAGGCCGGGCAGGGGAGTGTTCAGGCTCCGGCCGAGGATCGCGGGGACGGTGTCCTCGCCCCTGTCGTCCGAGATACGGCCCGCCGCGCCCGGTACCAGGACCAGGTCCGCGCGCTCGGGGTCCAGCACGCCGACGGCGCGCAGCGACAGCAGGCCCATGCCGCTCGGCACCTCACGCGCGCCCTCGGCGGAGACGAGCTCGACGGTGAGCGCACCGCCGGCGACCATGCCGCCTGCGGTGAGCACTTCGTACGGAGCGATGACGTCCAACGGGTCGAAGCCGTCGAACAGAACGATCTGGGCGAGCATCCGGCACCAGTCCTTGTCTGCGGAGGGGCGGCCCCCTCCGGGCCGCCGGACCGACGCTATGGAGCGCCGAAGAGACAGGACAGTGGCGTGAATGCCAGCTTCCACCGGATTCTCGCCAGGCCCGTGAACGGCGGGTGTCGGCAGACGAGTGCCACCTGGCGGCACTTGGCCGGAAACCGGGCTGGGCATACATTATGGCCATGCACACCGTGGCCGTCCTCGCACTCGACGGCGTCATCGCCTTCGACCTGTCCACCCCGCTGGAGGTCTTCGGCCGCACCCGGCTGCCCGACGGCCGGGCCGCCTACCGGGTCCGCGTCTGTTCCCCGTCACAGGAGGTCGACGCTGGGGCCTTCACGCTGCGCGCGCCCTGGGGTCTCGACGCTCTCGCCGAGGCCGACACGATCATCCTGCCCGGCTGTGCCGACCCGGCCGTGCCGGTCCCGCCGGAGGTACTGGACGCCCTGCGCGCGGCGGCCGCCCGTGGTACCCGTATCGCCTCGATCTGCGTGGGCGCCTTCGTGCTTGCTGCCACCGGCCTGCTGGACGGGCTGAGGGCGACCACCCACTGGCTCGGCGCGGCGGCGCTCGCGGCCCTGCACCCCGAGATCGACGTGGACCCCGATGTGCTCTATGTCGACAACGGTCAGTTCCTGACCTCGGCGGGCGCCGCCGCCGGACTCGATCTGTGTCTGCACATGATCCGCGGGGACCACGGCTCGGCGGTGGCGGCGGACGCGGCCCGCCTGTCGGTGATGCCCCTCGAACGCGAGGGCGGCCAGGCGCAGTTCATCGTCCACGAGCAGCCGCCGAGCCCGGACGGCATGACGCTGGAGCCCCTGCTGCGCTGGATGGAGGAGAACGCCCGCCGCGAACTCACCCTCGGCGAGATCGCCGCACGGGCGGGCATGAGCACCCGCACCCTCAACCGCCGCTTCCGCGAGCAGACGGCGACTACGCCGCTGCAGTGGCTGCACCGCTCGCGTATCCGCCAGGCCCAGTATCTGCTGGAGACGACGGCACACTCGGTGGACCGGATCGCGACGCAGGTCGGCTTCGGCTCACCGACGGCTTTCCGCGACCGCTTCAAGCGCCAGGTCGGCACGAGCCCGCAGGCCTACCGCCGCGCGTTCAGCCGGAGCCCGGCGCCGTCCGGGGCGTAGGGGCAAGGTGCCGGGTCAGGCTGCTGCGGTTCGCCCGCGGGGCCACCCACGAGCAGCAACCACCAACGCCCCCTGGCCCACGCTCACCACGACCCCGGTGAGTTCAGAAGCCGCGTGACGGCTTGATGATCAGCCGCGGGTTGTACGCGGCCAGGATCTTGTTGGCCTGAGCCAGCGTGGACAGCGCGTGCTCGCGGTCCGCCTGGTCCTCGTTGCACAGGGGTATGCGGAACCGGTTGACCTCGCGTACGGCGCACTCGGCGTCGACCTCCGCCTGCAGGATGTCGAGCGGCATGCAGGACCCGATCAGCGCGGCGACGCGATCGGGGATCGGTACGGGTACGAGGGGCGACGCGGTCACGTGTAGTCCTTCTCTTCTTCTCTGTCGGGCGCCGGAGGCCGGCGCCCACCCCTTCATACGTACCGGACGGTCTTCCGCGTTCGTCGTCGGGGATGTCTCTGTGCGGCAACCGTTTCGGATCACCCGCCGATTGCATCGTCAGGGACAACGGTGTGGTGCCAGAAGCGTGCGACTCGTGCGGCCGGCGGCCTCCGGCTGCGCCGCCGACACACCTTACGTGAAGGCCGGCCAGGCACCCCACTCGCTCGTCGCGCGACGCAATGGAGACGAGCGGCCCGTCACGGCCGGCGCCTTCGCGGCCCAAGTGACCCCTGTGGCCAAGGCGTTGATCATCGCGGGCATCGAGCCCGGTGGCTGAATCGCGATCATGCCCCGGACCAGGTACGAGTGGTCCTGGCCGGACTTCGCGGTCGGGGAGGCGGGCGGGCGGAGCGTGCCCAACGACGCGGGCTCGTCGCCGGATCGGATCGAAAGGATCGTGCGGGGCAGTGGTGCACGTCACCTGATCGCCGCGAGCGCGGAGCACGCCGAGGCGGTCGCGATGGACCGCGCGCAGGCTGAGTGCACGACCGCCTCAGGGCGCCGAAAACACCTCGGACAGGTCGTAGCGCACCGGCTCCTCCAGTTGCGCGTACGTGCAGTCGGCGGGCTCGCGGTCCGGCCGCCAGCGGCGGAACTGCGCGGTGTGCCGGAAGCGGTCGCCCTCCATGTGGTCGTACGCGACCTCGACGACCCGCTCGGGCCGCAGCGCCACCCACGAGAGATCCTTCTTGCCCGTCCAGCGGCTCTGCGCGCCGGGGAGCCTGGCGCTCTCATGGGCGCTCTCCTCCGCCCACGCCGCCCACGGATGGCCCTCCGGCGGATCCATCCGCAGCGGCTCCAGCTCCTCGATCAGCTCCTCGCGCACCTTCATGGAGAACGCCGCGCAGACGCCGACGTGCTGTAGGGCGCCCGATGCGTCATGGAGGCCGAGGAGCAGCGAGCCGACGATCGGTCCGCTCTTGTGGAAGCGGTAGCCCGCCACGACGACATCCGCAGTCCGCTCGTGCTTGATCTTGAACATGAGCCGGGCGTCGGGCCGGTAGGGCAGATCCAGCGGCTTGGCGACGATCCCGTCGAGCCCCGCGCCCTCGTACCGCTCGAACCACTCCTGCGCCAGCGCGACGTCGGTGGTGGCGGGCGCCAGATGCACCGGCGGTGCGGCATCGGCCAGCGCGGCTGCCAGCGTGGTGCGCCGCACCGCGAGCGGGGCGTCCAGCAGGGCCTCGTCACCGAGCGCGAGCAGATCGAAGGCGACGAAGCTCGCGGGCGTCTGCTCGGCGAGCATCCGCACCCGGGAATCGGCCGGGTGAATGCGCTCGGTGAGCTTGTCGAAGTCGAGGCGCCCCTCGTGGGCGATGACGATCTCGCCGTCGACGACACAGCGGACCGGAAGGTTGGCCAGCAGTTCGGCGACCAGCTCGGGGAAGTAGCGCGTGAGCGGCTTGCCGGTCCTGGAGCCGATGACCAGCTCGTCGCCGTCCCGGTGGACGATCGCCCGGAAGCCGTCCCATTTGGCCTCGTACTGCATGCCGGGCGGGATCTTCTTGACCGACTTGGCCAGCATCGGCTTCAGGGGCGGCATCACAGGCAGATCCATACGGCGATTGTCCGGTATGCGGGGAATCTCGGCACGGCCTACGCTGGCGGGCATGGCCGGAGCTATCGAGCTGGAAGTGGGGGAGCGGACCGTACGCGTGTCCAATCCCGACAAGATCTACTTCCCCGAGCCCGGCTACACCAAGCTGGACATGGTCCGCTACTACCTCGCCGTCGGCGACGGCATCACCCGCGCCCTGCGCAATCGGCCGACCACCCTGGAGCGCTACCCCGACGGGGTGACCGGCGAGTCGTTCTTCCAGAAACGCGCCCCCAAGTACCTGCCCGACTGGATCCCGACCGCCCACATCACCTTCCCCAGCGGCCGGTCCGCGGACGAGATGTGCCCGACGGAACCCGCCGCCGTGCTGTGGGCGGCCAACCTCGGGGCCGTCACGTTCCACCCCTGGCCCGTACGCCGCGAGGACACCGACCACCCCGACGAACTGCGGATCGACCTCGACCCGCAGCCCGGCACCGACTACGCCGACGCCGTGCGCGCCGCCCACGAACTGCGCGCCGTACTGGACGAGGCCGGACTGCGCGGCTGGCCCAAGACGTCGGGCGGACGCGGCATCCACGTCTTCGTACCGATCGAGCCGCTGTGGACCTTCACCCAGGTCAGGCGGGCCGCGATCGCCGTCGGCCGGCAGCTGGAGCGCCGCATGCCGGACCGGGTGACCATCAAGTGGTGGAAGGAGGAGCGCGGCGAGCGGATCTTCGTCGACTACAACCAGACAGCCCGGGACCGCACCATCGCCTCCGCCTACTCCGTGCGGCCGCGCCCGCATGCCCCGGTCTCCGCGCCGCTGCGCTGGGAGGAGATCGACGACGCTGTGCCGCAGGACTTCGACATCAGGACGATGCCCGCGCGGTACGTCGAGGTCGGCGATGTGCACGCGGACATGGACGACCACCGGTTCAGCCTGGAGAGTCTGCTGGAGGTGGCCCGCAAGGACGAGGCGGAGCACGGCCTCGGCGATCTGCCTTACCCGCCGGAGTATCCGAAGATGCCGGGCGAGCCCAAGCGCGTACAGCCCAGCAGGGCCCGGCACGACGACGCCTGAGCGCGCCGCGCCGGGCCCCTCGGCTACAGCTCCTTGACGCGGATGTTGCGGTAGGAGATCACATCGGTCGTGCCGTGGACCTGGAGTCCGATGTAGCCGGAGGCGTACCGCCGGCCGTCCGTGCCCGGGTCGTCGCCCCGCGGCGGGACGAACTCCTGGCCTCCGGCATTGTCGAACTCATTGATCAGCACGCCGTTGCGGTAGACCGAGTAGTGCTGGCCGACCACCCGGATCTCGTAGTCGTTCCAGGTGCCCTTCGGCGTCACACCCGCGCCGCCGAGGCCCACCCGGTCGAAGCCGTAGACCGAGCCGGTCTTGTACATGTCGCCGTCCGGCCGGTCCAGAACCTGCACCTCGTGGCCGTACTTGATGGCGACCCACTCGGGACGCGGCTCCTCGGGATTGTCGTGGACGTACGGGAAGCGCACGAAGACACCGCTGTTGGCGTTGCCGGTGCCCGGCGCGTCGTCGCGCCACTGGAGCTTCAGCGAGAAGTCCCCGTACCGCCGCTGCGGGAACCACAGCATGCCCAGGCCGCCTCTGGTGGTGCCGCTGGTCATCGACCCGTCGGGGCCCAGCCCGAACGAACCGCCGCCCACGTGCTGCCACTTGGCGAACGAGGCCTGTGTGCCGTCGAACAAATCGCGGTAGCCGGTGTTCTGGCCCGGCTTGCCGATGCCGGACTGCTTGGCCGCCCGGTAGATATTCGTGTGCTCGCGCTGGTCGATCACGCCGTCGGCGAGCAGCTGGTCGAGGACCTTGTCGACGTGCTTGAGGAACAGCGCGTGCGAGGACCAGTCCTTCTCGTCCTCGATCAGCTCGTTGATGGTGCAGCGGCTGCGGGTGACACGGTTGGGCACACCCGTGTCGACCGTACCCACGATCACCGTCAACCGCTCGTCGAACTCCGGGCAGTTGGGCGCCGGGACGCCGCCGCCCTCGGCGATCGTAAACGTCACCTTCTGCGCGGCCGAGGTGTTGCCCGCCTTGTCGGTGGCCCGGTGCAGGAGGGTGTGGAAGCCGACCCGGTCGACGATGACGGGCGTGGAGTACGCGAGATAGGGACCGCCGTCGAGGGAGTACTCGACCTTGTCGACCCCGGATTCCGCGTCGCTCGCGGTGACGGTCACCTTGGCGCTCGTGATGTACGCGCCGTCGGAGTTCTGCCTGCCACTCACCGCGGCCGCGGTCTGCGGCGGATTCTTGTCCTCGGCGGGCGGTGTGACGACGGTGAAGTCCACGGACTTCTCCGGGGCCGCGTTGCCCGCCTTGTCGGTGGCCTTGTAGCGGACCTTGTGCGTGCCCGCATCGTGCACCATCACCGGGGCGGTGTACGGCTGCCAGGCCCCGCTCGCGCCGATCGCGTACTCGATGGTGTTGACGCCCGAGCCGGTGTCGGACGCGGTCACGGTGACCGTGGCCATGCCCAGATACTGGCCCTGCTCGTTCTTCTCGCCGCTGACCGTCGCCGAAGTCTCGGGCGGGGTCTTGTCGTCGGTCGGCGGGGCGACGACCGCGAAGTCGACCGCCTTCTCCGCGGCGACGTTGCCTGCCTTGTCACGGGCCCGGTAGCGGATCTTGTGCGTGCCGACCTTGTTCACCACGACGGGCGCGGTGTACGGCTGCCAGGGGCCGTCGGCTCCGACCGCGTACTCGGTCCTGTCCACACCCGAACCCGCGTCGGTCGCGGCGACGGTCACGGTGGCCTGGCCGACGTACGCGCCGTCGGCGTTCTTGTCACCGTCGACCTTCGCGGAGGTCTCCGGCGGCGTGGTGTCCTCGCCGCCGCCCTCGGTGACGGTCAGGATGCCCTGCATCGCGCCATGGCCGGGGATGGTGCAGTGGAAGCGGTACCGGCCGGGGGTGAGGGTGACTTCGGCGGTGTGCTTGCCGCCCTGGTCGTCGTTGGGGTTGGCGAGGATGTTCAGCGGTACGTCGTTGTTGTACTCGGGATCGGAGACGTCGAAGGTCAGCGTGTGCGGCATTCCCATGGTGTTGCCGGTCGCCGCGCTGTTCTCGAAGACGATGGTCGTCCTGCCCGCCACGGCAGTGGCCGGGAACGACGCGTACTTCTCGATCGAGTCGCCGGCCGTCCAGGTGAGGACTTGGCCCGCGGCCACATCGTCGCTCTGCCCGTAGGCGACCGCCGACATCAGGCCGAGGACCATCGTCAGCGCGGCCACCACGGCCGTCCAGAAACTCGCCGTTCTGTGTTTCACGGGTCTCACCGCGCCGCCTTCCGTGCCAGCTTGTCGGCGGACGGGGTCGGCTCGCCGCCCTTGTAGGTGACGTGCCACAGTGCCGACTTGGTGTCGGAGGTGAAGAATCCGCGGCCGTAGTCCAGGACATAGAGCGAGCCGTCGGGGGCGAACTTCCAGTCCATGAGATTGCGGATGCCGTCCGTCCCGACGGGGATGATCTTCTTCAGGGACTCGGCGTGCACCGGAATCCCGCCCTTGCCGACGGTCTTGGGGTCGGTCAGGACCGCGTGCCGCGGCTGGTCGCCGTCGTAGAAGTCGCCGACGAACCACTTCCCGTCCCAGTACGAGGGCCACTTGTCCTTGCTGGTGCTCGCCGCGTCATAGCGGTAGACCGGGCCGTTCATGGTCGCCTGGCCGCCGCCCTTGAGCCACGGCATGAGGATCTTCTGCTCCTCCGTCTTGTAGCTGGGAATGCCATTGGCGTCCCGCGGATAGTCCACACCGCCGCCCTGCGGCGAGTACCAGATGGTGTTGGAGGTGACCGGCGGCAGATTCACCAGGCCGTCGTTGTTCGGGGACTCGTTCTTCGGGGCGTCGCAGTTGTACCAGCCGAGCGGCTTGCCCGGATCGGGCAGATTGCGGTCCCGGTAGGGCTGCTTGTTGCCCATGCAGTACGGCCAGCCGTGGTTGCCCGACGTGGTGATGGCGGAGAAGGTGTCGTACTTCGCCGGGCCCCAGGTCGTGCTCGGTGCGCCCGCGTCCGGACCGACCCAGCCCGCGTACAGAATGTCCGTCGACTTGTCGACGAAGATACGTGCCGGGTTGCGCACGCCCATCACATAGATCTCGCCGCGGGTCTTGCCGCCGCCCTCGTCCTGCTCCCTGCCCGTGAACAGGTTCCCTGCCGGGAGCGTGTACGTCCCGTCGTCCTCGGGATGGATCCGCAGGATCTTGCCGTTGAGGTTGTTGGTGTTGCCCGCGGTGCGGCGCGCGTCCGCGAAGGACACGCCCTTGAAGTTCGGCTGGGGGTTGTTGCCGGAGTAACCGCCGCTGAAACCCGAGGAGTTGTTGTCCCCGGTGGCGATGTAGAGATTCTCCTTCGAGTCCCACGCCATACCGCCGCCCGCGTGGCAGCAACTGTGGATCTGCACCGGCCACTTGAGCAGTACCTTCTCGGAGGCGAGATCCAGCTTGTCGGCAGCCAGGTCGAGCGTGAAGCGCGAGACGCGTCGCTCGGCCATATGCGTGTCGCGGTTGATCTGCGCATGCGGCGTGTAGTGCAGATACACCCAGCCGTTGGTCATGAAGCCGGGGTCCAGCTCGATACCGAGCAGCCCCTCCTCGACCTTGATCAGCTCATCGCCGCCGCCCTTGTTGCCGAAGACGGTGAGCGCCCCGGCGAGGGTGACCTTCCTGGTCTTCGGATCGTAGACATGGATCTCGCCCAGGCCCTTGCCGATGTCGGGGTTGTTCCAGTCGGTGACGACGGGCTTGCTGGAGTCGGCCCCGCCGCGGCCGATGTAGAGCACCCGCCCGTCGGGGGCCGTCACCAGGCCGTGCGGCTCGCCGATCTGGTCGTTCTGCCCGGGCTGGTTGGGCCGGGTGACACGCTCGGCGGTGTAGTTGGCGTTGATGGTGGCCTTGCAGTCGGCGCGCGAGAGGCGGGTGGTCCAGGCGAGGGCGCCGCGCAGATGGTCGCGGAAGTCGGTCTCGGCGAAGCTGTCGACCGTACCGCCCATGCCGGTGTAGAAGGAGCGGCCGCCGTCGTAGTCACGGCACCAGGAGACGGGGTGGTCCCAGCCGTTGGCGCCGGCGGCGGGCTTGTACGAACTCTCCTTGACCCGGGCCACGGTGTGCACGCTGCCGGACGGGTTCACCGCCCAGTTGAACCAGGCGTCGGGCCGCTTCCACTGCAGCGGAAGCGACGCGGTGGCCGGATGCCGGCGGTCGCCGACCTCGACGACCGCGCGTTGCACCGTGCTCGGTGCGCCGGCCGGCCGGGCGCCGATCAGCCCGGTGAACCAGTCGGAGTACGGCTCGGTGCGCGCCGCGTCATGAATGCCGACGAAGCCTCCGCCGGCCTCCAGATGCGACTCCAGCCCGGCCTCCTGCTCCGGGTCGAGCACATCGCCGCCGCCGGTCAGGAAGACGACCGCGTTGTACTTGCCGAGCCTGGTGGCATCGGTGAAGACGGCGGCGTCGTCCGTGGCCTCGGTCGTGAACCGGCCCGCGTCGGGCCCGGTCCGGCCGATGGTCTCGATCGCCGCGATACCCGCGTCGACGGTCGGCGACTCGGCGGTGGCCGAGGCGTGGAAGACGAGGACTTTCACGTTCTGGCCGCCCGGGGGCGACGGTAAGGACAACGTTGTCGACGGCGGTTCCGGATCGGTCCTGGCCGAGGCGACATCGCCGCCGCCGAGCAGGGACACGGTCAGTGCGCCGACCCCAAGGGCCGCCGCCAGACCGTTTCTTCGGGATCTCGACCTGTGATGTGGTGTGCGCTGCATGTGGTCACCCACCCCTCTGTGGTCACAACAACAGCCTTGGAAACTAGACCCCTTTTCGTGGTTCGCCAAGAGAAAAGACCGCAATGGCACGAACTTTGTCCTGGGCGTGGATAAACGAAGATCACCGGGTTACCGTGGCGCCGTCCCCGGGGTCACCTGTGCCAAATCCGTACCCCGTCAATCTCCGTACAGGACTGGAGAGTTCGGCATGGACAGACGGAGCTTCAACCGGCGGCTGCTGGCGGGAAGCGCGGTGGCGGCGACGGGCGTGACATCGTTATCCCTTGCCTCCGCCCAGAGCGCGACGAGCGCGCCGTCGGCGCCGGGCGCACCGAGGACCGCCCCGGCGGGCGGCCAGATACGCCATCTCAAGCTGTACGCCGAGAAGTTGACGGACGGTCAGATGGGCTACGGCCTGGAGAAGGGGAAGGCCTCGATCCCGGGCCCGCTCATCGAGCTGATCGAGGGCGACACGCTGCACATCGAGTTCGAGAACACCATGGACGTTCCGGTCAGCCTGCACCCCCACGGCGTGGACTACGACATCGCCAACGACGGCACCCGGATGAGCAAGAGCCATGTCGAACCGGGAGCCACGCGCACGTACACCTGGCGCACGCACGCCCCGGGCAGGCGCGCCGACGGCACCTGGCGCCCCGGCAGCGCGGGCTACTGGCACTACCACGACCATGTGGTGGGCACGGACCACGGCACCGGCGGCATCCGCAAGGGTCTCTACGGTCCGCTGGTGGTCCGCAGGAAGGGCGACATCCTCCCGGACAAGCAGTTCACGATCGTCTTCAACGACATGACGATCAACAACAAGCCGGCGAGCGCGAGCCCCAACTTCCGTGCCACGGTGGGCGATCGCGTCGAGATCATCATGATCACGCACGGCGAGTACTACCACACCTTCCATATGCACGGCCATCGCTGGGCGGACAACAGGACCGGTCTGCTGGAGGGTCCGGAGGATGTCAGCTGCGTCATCGACAACAAGATCACGGGCCCGGCGGACTCCTTCGGCTTCCAGGTTGTCGCGGGCGAAAGCGTGGGGGCGGGCGCGTGGATGTACCACTGCCACGTCCAGAGCCACTCCGACATGGGTATGGCCGGGCTGTTCCTGGTGGCAAAGCCGGACGGGACGATTCCCGGGTACGAGCCGCACCACCCGGTCGGTGCCGGGCGGGAAGCCGACTCCGACGCCGAGGCGGGCGGGCACAGCCACTAAGACTGCGCCATATGGGTGAACGCGGTCGCTGACGTCTCCGCCGTACGGGCCTTCCGTGTTCGTCCGCTTTGCGACGCCGCGCGGGGTCGCAAAGCCGGAGTTATGCTGCATCCAAGGCGAACTGAACCGGGAAAGGCTGATACTCCAGCGACTGTGGCGGCCATCGTGAGAGCTTGGAACATCTGGGCATTCAGCGTCGGCGTCGTGGCAGCCCGGAGGTGTGCACGACGGGTCACCCGTCCGCCGGGCGCCCCCGACAGTGGCAGTGCGTCATGGCCGGGATGATCGAGGACTATGCCGTCGTCGGTGATCTGGAGACGGCAGCCCTCATCAGCCGCGACGGGGCGATCGACTGGTTGTGTGTGCCCCGCTTCGATTCTCCGGCCTGCTTCGCCGCGCTTATCGGGGGCCCCGGCAACGGGTTCTGGCGCATCGCGCCCGTCGGCAGGCGTCAGTGCAACCGCCGGTCGTACCGCGGCGACACCCTGGTGCTGGATTCCATCTGGGACTCGGTCGACGGCGCGGTGAGCGTCACCGACTTCATGCCTCCGCGTGCCGATCTGCCCCATGTCGTGCGCATCGTGGAAGGTCTCTCCGGGACCGTGGCCATGCGCGGAGAACTGAGGCTCCGGTTCAACCACGGCCGTGTCGTTCCCTGGACGCGCACCCGCGGCACCTACGTCGTCTCGGTCGCCGGGCCCGACTCCGCATGGCTGAGCGCCGACCAACGGGTGGATGTGCGCGCCACCGACGACTGCACCTATTTCGATTTCACCGTCCGGGAAGGCGAGACTCTCGCCTTCATGCTCAGTTGGTCACCCTCGCACATGCCGGTCCCGCCGCTCGTCGACCCGGCGACCGCGCTGCTGGAAACGCTCGATTTCTGGGAGCGCTGGACGGCGAAGTGCCGCTACCAGGGGCCCTGGCGGGACGCTGTGGTGCGCTCCCTGATCACGTTGAAGGCGCTGACCTACGCCCCCACCGGGGGTATCGTCGCCGCGGCCACCACGTCCCTGCCCGAGAGCATCGGCGGAGAGCGGAACTGGGACTACCGGTTCTGCTGGCTCCGCGATTCCACTCTCACCCTCTCCTGCCTGCTGCGCAGCGGTTTCCGGGAGGAGGCCGTGTCCTGGAGGGACTGGCTGCTGCGCGCCATCGCGGGGGATCCGGCGGACCTGCAGACGCTTTACGGTGTGGGGGGGCAGCGCCGGCTGCCGGAAGAATCGTCGGCCTTGTGGCTGCCCGGCTACGAGGGCTCGGAGCCGGTCCGCTTCGGGAACGCGGCGGTGGGGCAGTTCCAGCTCGACGTCTACGGCGAGGTGCTGGACGCCTTGTACATGGCTCTGCGCTCCGGTGTTCCGATGGAACGCCATGTCTGGAGCCTCGTCGACGCGTTCATGAGGTACCTCGAAGAGCACTGGCGCGAGCCCGATGAGGGACTGTGGGAGGTACGCGGGCCACGGCGGCAGTTCGTCCACTCCAAGATCATGTGCTGGGTGGCCGCCGACCGCGCCCTGCGGATGTGGAAGCTGGCCGGGCGCACCGACAACGTCGAGCGGTGGCGGGCCATGCGCAAAGAGGTCCACCGGGAGGTGTGCCGGGACGGCTGGAACGAGGAGAAGGGGTCCTTCGTGCAGTACTACGGGGCCCATGTGCTCGATGCCTCAGCGCTGCTGATCCCCAGAGTCGGCTTCCTTCCGGTTCACGATCCCAGGGTGCTCGGCACTGTCGAGGCGGTCAGGACGCTGGATCACCACGGCTTTCTGCGTCGCTACGCCAGCAGGGACCACGAGGTGAACGACGTGGACGGGCTGCGTGGCTCGGAGGGTGCGTTCCTGGCCTGTTCGATGTGGATGGCCGATGCGCTGGCCGTCACCGGGCGCCAGGACGAGGCCTGCGCGGTGTTCGAGAGAGTGCTGGACGTGCGTAACGACGTGGGGCTGCTCTCCGAGGAGTGGGATCCGGTGACCCGCCGCCAACTCGGCAACACACCACAGGCGTTCAGCCACATCGCGCTGGTCAACACGGCCTTCACCCTGCGGGAGACGGCACAGGGTCATAGTCCGGCCGGAGAGTAGCCGGATAGGGCCAGGCGTCCCAGGCGTCAGGGCCGCATGTGCAGTTCGAACCGCTCGACGAACTCCGAAAGCGTCTCGTTGAGCCTGTCGATGTCCTCATCGCTGTTCTTGGCGGTGACCTGGATGCGGACTCCCACCCGGTCGCGCTGGACGAGCGGATACGCCGCCAGCGTGACGTAGATCCCGTGGTCCCAGAGGAATTGCGCGGCCGCATCCAGGTCCGAGCCGTCGGCGAGGGGAATCTCGATGACGGGCAGCCCGCTGGTGTTGGGCGTGAAGACACCAAGGGCGTTGACATGGTCCAGGACGCGCATCGTCTTGCGGTGCAGATCGGCGCGGATGGCGTCGCCCCGCCGGTCGTTGACATCCAGGCCGGCGAGCGCACTGGCCAGCGAGGCGGTCGGTGAGGGGCCGGAGTAGAGATACGGTGCGGCGGCGACCTTGAGATGGTCCTTCAGCCATGTCGGCAGGGCCAGGAACGCCAGCAGCGACGAGTACGCCTTGGAGAATCCGCCGACCAGGATGACGTCGTCGTACGTCTCGCCGAGATGGCGGACGATGCTGTTGCCGCGGGAGCCGTACGGGGACGTCTCGTCGGCGCGGCGTTCGCCGATGACCCCGAAGCCGTAAGCGTCGTCGATGTACATCAATGCGTCCCGCGCCCGGCAGACGCCTGCCAGTTCCGCCAGATTGGGCACGTTCCCGGTCATGCCGTCGACCCCGTCCAGGCACACCAGCCGGGAGGAATCCGTCGGGGCGGCGCGCAGCAGAGCATCGAGTTCGTCCGGCCGGTCGGCGTGGAACCGCTGCACCGTGGCGCCGTGTCCCCGGGCGACCAGGCATCCGTCGTAGACCGTGCGATGTGCGCGTGCCTCGATGAAGATGTGGCCCTCGCCGCCGATCACCGGGATCACGGAGGCGTGGATGAGGGTGATGGTCGGTAGCAGCAACGTGTCCGGCGCGTCCAGCAGTTCGGTGAGCCGCTCCTCGATCTCCGGGTAGAGGCTGGGACTGCCGCCCAGCCGCGACCAGCTCGCGTGGGTGCCCCAACGCTGAATCTGTGGCTCGATCGCGTCCATGATCTCGGGGTCGAGGTCGAAGCCCAGAAAGTTGGATGACGCGAAGTCGATGAGCCAGTGGTCACCGCAGCGCACGTGCCGGCCGCGGACCTCGTCGACGACCGCATCGCACATCGGGCTGGAACGCCGCAGGTGTTCGAGATCTCCCCAACGTGGGTCGCGTCGCACGTCGCTGGGTGTCAGTGTCTTCCGTGCGGGATCCTCGTCCACCGGGCCTTCGGCACCGGTCGACGAGCGCGGGCTGACGTCGGCGGTGCTCTGGCGAATGCGGGTCGTCCGACGCGTCGCCGTGCTGTTGATCAGCCGTGGTGCTTGGTGTTCGCTGGCGCTTCTCAGGAGTTGTTCGCCCTGGTCCGCTGTCATCGGGCGGGCGAACAGATATCCCTGCCCGAACCGGCAGCCCATGGCTGCCAGCCGGTCTCGCTGCTCCACCTCTTCGATACCTTCGGCTATGACCTGAAGGCCGAGGGTGTCGGCAATGCGCACAATGCCTTCGACCAGAGCGACTTGCTGGTCGTCGACGCCGATGTCGTCGATGAAGGACTTGTCGACTTTGAGCACGTCGATCGGGAATTCGCGGAGATAACTGAGCGACGAGAAGCCGGTGCCGAAGTCGTCGATCGCCATCCCCACGCCGAGTTCCTTCAGCGTCCTCATCACCGAACGTATCTGATCGTCCCGATTCATGAGGACGGTCTCCGTCAACTCCAGCACCAGCGAACCGCTCGCCAGGCCGGACGTGTCGAGGACGCGGCGCACCTGATCGAGGAACCCTGGGTCGCGGAACTGGCGGGCGGACACGTTGACGTTGATGTTCAGGGGCTCCGGACGTGGCACCGCCTGCTGCCAGTGGGCCACGTGGGCGGCGGCGTGTTCGAGCACCCAGGCGCCGAGCGGCATGATGTGCCCGGTCTCCTCGGCGAGCGCGATGAACTGGTCGGGAGGCACGAGGCCGCGCCTGTCCTGCGGCCAGCGGATCAGCGCTTCGAAGCCGGCGACCTCGCCGGTGGGGATCTCGACAATGGGCTGATAGCGCACATGGAACGCCTCGGCGGCGATGGCGCTTTCGAGGCTCGCCTGGAGTTCGTGCCGCTCCAGCATTCCGGTGTACAACTGCGCCCGGTAGGTGCGCCACTGCCGCTTCCCGGCCGTTTTCGCCGCATACAGGGCCAAGTCGGCATGTTCGAGCAGTTCTTCCGCGTTGGCGCTGTCCTGCGCGCTGGCTATGCCCACGCTGGCCGAGAGGCTGATCATTCCGCTCGAGAGCCGGAACGGCTGGGTGAGACTCTGGATTATCTGTTGGGCGAGCACTTCCGCGGCTGCCGGTTCCTTCGCACCCTCCATGAGCACCGCGAACTCGTCACCCCCCAGGCGCGATGCCGTGTCACTGACCCGCAGTGTTCCGGTCAACCGCCGTGCCACGGCGATGAGGAGTTCGTCCCCGACCGAGTGGCCCCTCGTGTCGTTGACCACCTTGAAGTCGTCCAGGTCCACGAACAGTACGCAGGTGAGGGTGGAAGCCCGGCGTCCGCGCAGCAGTGCCCGCTCGATCCGCTCCAGCAGGAGCACACGGTTGGGGAGGCCGGTGAGCGCGTCGTGGAAGGCGCGGTAGGTGAGTTCCTGCTCCAGTTTGCGCTGCTCGGTCACGTCGCGCAGGGTGAGGACCAGTCCGTGGACGGTCTGGTCGTGCCGCAGGTTGCTGCATCGGACCTCCACATCGATGCGTCCCCCGCCCTGCTGCAGGACCTGCCAGTCGTTGCGGCTGTCCAGGTCGTCCTCGGTGCGCATCCGCGCCAGGGACTCCATCGCCCGCTCGCTGTCCTGGTCCGCCACGAGTTCGCCGAGTCCCACCCCATAAAGGGGGGACCGGCCGAACATCCCCTCGGCGGACGGGCTCGCGTACTTGATGGTGTTGTCGTCGTCGAGGATCAGGATCACGTCCGAGGCGTTGTGCACGAGGGTGCGGAAGTACGCCTCGCTGTTACGGCGGTTGACCTCCTTGCCGAGCGCGACGCGTTCGACCGCCAGCGCGACCTGCGAGGCCAGGGTCTCGAAGGACCCCCACAATTCCGCCAGGCTCTGCTCCGGCCCCGCCACGACCAGAGCACCGACCAGCGCGTCACCGGTCGGACGGTCGGGGAAAGACAGGGGACACAGCAGGGCGTTCGGCAGGTCCCCCAACTCGGAGGCTGCGGACTGACCGAGGTCCTCGAGCTTCACGACCTGCGTCTCACGGGCGAGGAATGCGGGCAGCCACGCTTCGGCCGTCTCGTCGGCCCAGTCGAGGCGCCAGTCCCAGAGGCGCGATGTCGTACGCACGCTGTGGAGCCTGGACTCGCCGGTGTCGGTGGTCAGCAGGACGGCCTCGTGGGGCGTCCGCGCTCGGAAGAGCAGGTCCGCCGTTCCCTGGACCGAATTCGCGATCTCCTTCACGCTGGCCGCCGCCACCAGCGACGCGGCCCCCTCCCGAAGGCCCCGTTCGCGGCTCATTGCCTTCAAGTGGACTGGGACCAGGCCGGAAAGACGGGCCAGTACGAGCAGGAAGAGAACGGCCGAGAACACGGCGATGACAGCCCCGTCCTGGACTGAGCCGCCCAGGGCTTCGTACAGGAGCATCGTGGGAGCGACCAGCGCGGCCAGGGCGAGTATGACGAGCCGCCGGATGCGGATGACCGGCTGCCGCTCGGGCATTCGTGTCGTCAGTTCCACCATGGAGGGATGCAGCGCCGCCAGACCCCAGGCGGTGAAGAAGACCACCCAGCCCAGATCTATCGGGGTGCCGGCCTGCCAGGTTCCATTGAGCTGGAGACGTCCGTAGAAAACGTCGGAGACGAGCATGCCGAGCGTGCCGACGGTGAGGAGCTGGACCGCGGGGCTGCGCACATCGCCGGGAACGAGCAGACGCACGAGCATCGCCAGCATCAGTACGTCACCGAGCGGGTAGGCGATCGAAATCGCTCGCTGAATCCAGGTCATGTCGGCGGCCTGGGCATAAGGCGTGATCAGGTAGACCCAGGAAAGCAGCGCCAGGCCGGACACCAGGATCAACGCGTCCAGCAGATTCACGAGGCCCCGCCCCGTTGCGCGATACCGGATGAATCCGAACAGCCCGATGGCGAACAGCGGATACGTCGCCAGATAGAAGACGTCGGCCAGCGAGGGGAATGGATTCTGCTGGTTGAAGAAGGTGTTGAGGATGTTGTATGTGGTGTCGCCGGCGGTGAAGGTGAAGTTGGCGGCGGCGAGTACCAGCCACGGCCAGCTGTGGGTCGGCCGGTTGATCCGTATGCCCAGGAGAATGGCGCAAACGCCGAGGAGGCCGATGGCGGCCCAGGTGACGGTGTGACTGCTCGGGATCGTGAGGTACACGACGGTGAGCGGGATCACGAGTGCGAAGTAGCCGGCCATCAGGCGCTGGAACCGGGTCAATGCGAACCGCCTCCTACCACCTTCGGACACCCGGTACTGCACCGTTGTCTGCTGGGCAACGTCGGCCTGTTCGTTGGCTTTTTCGATGGTATGTCGGCTTTGGATGGGCGGCGACCGGAGGTCTAGCGATGCCCCGGGCCAGGCGTCGAGATCTTTCTCCGCCGGTCGGCCTTCATTGGGGTGTCTCGCCGGTTCTCGGTTGGGGTGGCATTTCTTCATCTTCGGCATAAATGGGACGTTTCCTTCTCGCCGCGTTCGTCCTATTTGGGTGAAATGTAATTCGCTATGGCGGATATCACACAAAAGGCGCCGAGTCTCGCCAACTCGGCGTTGTGCCATACGTCCTGAGGGTCAGTGAACTCGGCGATACGGGTGACAGGACAACGAAGGCGGTTGCGTGCCCGATTCGGCTCGCGCAGAGTCCAAGCCTTCAGCCCGCTTTTGCCCCGCGCAATGGCAGGCCTATTGCCTGATGTGGGGGGCGAAAGGTCATCCATTCATGCCCAGAAATTCGAGACACCGCCGCAAGCTGACCACCCGGACGAAGATTTCCGCCCTCGTGCTTTCCTTCGCGACCCTTGCCATGGGCAGCGCCGCATGGGCGGGCCAGTCGCGGACGTCGACCGAGGTGGTCGTCGACTCGCTGACCGTTTCTGCGGCACCGAGTGGCGGGCTGACGGCGACCGCGAAGGTTCATTCCGCTCGTACGCTCCGGGTGCAGGCCCTGACCGTCGCCGTACGCTCCGAGAGCGGCTCCCACTTCGACTTCCCCGGTGCGACCGCGACGAAGCTGAGCCCCTCGCCGACGACATTCACCTCCGGCAGCGCCGCACTCCCCGCCGGCACGTACACCGCCTTCGTCGCGTACAAGTACCGCGACACCTGGCACAACCTCTCGCCGGTCAAGACGTTCACTTCCGGCGCCACGGGTACGCCGACGCCCAGCCCGACGGCTTCCGCCTCCGCATCACCCAGCCCGAGCTCCAGTCCCAGCCCGAGCCCCACCCCGACTGCGTCGGCCCCGACGGCTCCGTCCCCCAGCCAGACCACGTCGACGACCGGCGCCGCGCCACTGGGTATCCCGGGCAGCTGGCGTCAGGTCTTCGGGGACGAATTCAACGGCACAAGCCTCGACAGCTCGAAGTGGAACCCGAACTGGCTGGGCTGCCCCACATGCACCACGAAGCCGGTCAATTCGGCGGAGCTGGGTGCCTATGCCCCGTCCCAGGTGAGCGTCAGCGGCGGCTCCCTGCACCTCAAGGCCGAGAAGCAGCAGACCACCGCAGCCGACGGCAAGACCTACGCCTACCGCTCCGGCCTGGTCGAGAGTGACGGCAAGGCCGAGTTCACCTACGGAGCCTTCGAGGCCAGGATCTACACCCCCGCGGCGTCCCCTGGGGCGATCGCCAACTGGCCCGCCTTCTGGACGGACGGGCAGAACTGGCCCGAGGACGGCGAAATGGACATCATGGAGGCCCTCGGCGGCGGCAAGGCCTGCTACCACTTCCACTCCCCGGCGGGCGGTCCGGGCGGCTGCGCCCCCGGTGACTTCACGGGATGGCACACCTACGGAGCCGAGTGGAAATCCGGAGTCGTCACGTACTACTACGACGGCAAGCAGGTGGGCCAGATCACGACCGGCATCACCTCGTCGCCGATGTTCCTGATCCTGAACAACGGCGTCTACAGCAGTCCGACGACCGTGACCCCGGCCGACATGATGACCGACTATGTGAGGGTCTGGCAGCACTGACCCGGAGACCCGACGTGCCCGGCCGTGTACCTCGCGGCCGGGCACGCCCATGTCCGGTCCGGTTCACCGGTCGCAGGGGCGAGGACGTGCCCATAGCATGAGTCACGGAAGGCGTTGCCGCCTATGACTCGTTGTGCCGTCCTGGGCATTCGCGGGCGGCTGCGTAAGTGCGGCATGGGTGGTCGGTTCGCAGTCAATAGAGGTGACCCGTGGGCCAATTGGACGGAACACAGGCTTCCACACGCGTGGTGCGCCTCCACCAGAGGATCGCGTCGCTTCGGCTGATGCCGCGCGCGCGTCGCATACTCGACGACACGATCGATCTGATCCGCCTGAGGCTCGATGTCCTGCCCGAGGGCCTGTATCAGCCGGTCCCGGGCCTACCAGTGCGGAAGGCGAGGCGGGCGGCCGGCAGCGGGTCGCGATGGGCGGCGATGGAGCCGGTCATCGAGCGGCTGGGCGTGAAGAGCGCGATGGATGTCGGCGCAAATGTCGGATACTTCCCGATCAAGCTCGCCAGTCGTGGGGTACCCGCGGTCGCGCTCGAGTCGGATCCGAGATTCGTTCGGACAACGACGACAGCCGTGCGACGAAACCAGCTGGACAACGTGGCGGTGATGGAGCTCGAGCTTCGACCCGACACACTCGACCTTCTGCCGGTGACCGACTGCACCCTCCTGCTGTCCCTCTGGCATCACCTGGTGCGGGACCAGGGCCTCGACACCGCCACCCACCTGCTTCAGGAGCTCTGGGCCCGGACCGGCAAGGTGATGTTCTTCGACACCGGCGAGGACGAGATGCCCGAGTCGTTCGGTCTTCCTCGTATGGTGCCGACGCCGGACGCCTGGCTCACGGAGTACCTGCAGAAGAACTGCGCCGGGGCGCGAATCGAACACCTCGGCCGCCATCGCGCCTTCGACGCCGCCGGACTCCCGACGGACCGGGCGCTCTTTGCCGTGATACGGGAACCGCAGTAGGGGGGCCGCGCGGCCCGGGATGGTGTGGCCGATCCCGCGTTGGCACAGGTGGGCGCGAGGCTTCGGAATGACCCTCTACGCGTCCTGGAAGCGGACCAGGCGTTTGACGGTGCCCTGAACACGTCGCTCGGCCGCTGAGATCGGAAGTCGTTCGCGGCGGTAGGTGGGAGACGAGAAGCCGACCGCCCCGAAACCCTCCTTGAAAGCCGCGAGAGAGGACCCCGGCCGGGACTCCCCCAAGTGGTAGTACCGGCAGCCCGCCGCGCACGCGTCCTCGATGGCGAGGCGGTGCAGCAGGGGATTCGCCTTCACGGGATGGGCGAGATCCCGGTTCATAGCGGCGCGCCAGCACCTGGCATGAGCGCCGTGCCGGAGAACCACAATGGCGGCGGCGGGCTCCCCGGCGCACGACGCGAGCCAGATCGCACATGATTCACCGAACCGGTCGGCAACGGCTTCCAGCCGCCGCCGTGGGAAGTCCCGGCTCCGGCGCCACCGGGCGAGGGCCATCGGCTCGTGCTGTTGCTGGGCCCAGCGCACCATGGCCTGTTCGTACAACTGGTAGAAAGCAGGCACGAGTCGGCCCGTGCGGTCGACCTCCACGTCGACCGACGACCGCTCGGCCCGGCGCACTTCGCGGCGGACATGCCTGCGAAAGCGCCGGTCCCAGACGGCATCGAAGCCGCCGTCCAGGTCCAGCACATGTGTCATGTGGTCCTCAGCCTGGAAGGTGCGCTGTGCGGCCGCTGCCCACACCGGGTGGGCGTCCGGTCCGAATCGGACACCGACCCGGAGTGCCGGGCGCCGCGCGAGGTCGTCGAAGACGACGCGGGCCTCCGTCTCGTCGGGCACCCCCGGGGACACCAGTGGTCCGCCGATGCCCCAGTCGGACGGCCACGAGTCCTCGGTGGCCAGCCATGGCGGCCGGCCCCGCCGCCGGGCCAGGGGGATCACGAGCCGGCGCCCGTCCTGGAATTCGTACAGTCGGCTGGCGTCCGCGTACGGTCCGGTCGCGCAGATGCAGTCGAGCCACGTCGGAGTCTGGCTGACCAGGGCGTTCTCATCGGCGTCTGCCAGCTGCCACCAGACCTCCCGCGGCGCGGGGCTGGTCACCCGCACGGGGCCCGACGCCGTGGTCACCGGGAGCACAACGGCTGAGTTCATGGCCTCCACCTGCTGACCGTGTGAGAGAGCGGGACGAGAAACCGGGGACGGAGTGCACAAACCGTGCCGCCTCATCCGAGCCTAGGCGGGGATGGGGCGCGAGGCCTCTCGGGACCGCGCCGGCCGCCGACGCCGTGCGCTAGTGGCGCGCGTGTCGGCGGCTACCGTCCGGCCACCTCTTGGAGCACCGGCATCACATTGCCCGCGACCCAGCGATGGCTGCGTCCGTAACGAGCCGACTTGGCCACGTTGCCCGCCACATGCCACAGCCAGGTCAGCAGCGGCAGCACCGCCGCGTCGGGGTCCTCGTCCGGCGGCGGGACATCCGCTTCGGCGAGGAGCCGGCGGTCCTCGGGCAGCAGTGAGCCGCGTCGTACGACATCGGCCACGATCCGCCCCAGCTGCCGCCCGCCGCGCTGATGCCGGAGCGTCAGGACGAATATGTAGGAATCGATGGCGCAAGGGCCGTCGGGACGGGCATTCGCCCAGTCGATCACCCCGGTAATCGTGCCGTGCTTCTCGTTGAGCAGAATGTTTCCGGGGTGGAAGTCCCCGTGGGTCCACGCGACCGTCAGTGTGCGCCCGGCCAGTCCACGGACGAGGCGTTCTCGCAGCGCCTCCGTGGCGGCAGCTCCACGGCCTTCGCGGCACCACCGGATCTCCTCGGCCAGGACGGAGAGCTGGGGGTCCACCCATTCCCGGATACGTCCGGTGACGCTCTCCGTGCGGCCGGTCGCCCGGTGCAGGTCGCCGACCGCGCGGAGAGCGGAAACCGCCACCAGCCGGGTGCGCCCGGGGGAGCGCCGCAGCAGCGCGTCCCCTTCGACACCCGGCAGACGGCCTTCCGCCACCAGAGGGAGCCGCTCCTGGAGCCGGCACGCCTCCACCGGAGGCAACAGCCGCCGCCACTCCTCCAGACGGTCGTCCCGGGTCAGCACGCGCACGGCCTCACACCCCAGGGCGAGCGACGTGGCAGCTCGGCTGCTGCGGGGATGCTTGACCACCAGAGGAGGCTGCATGGCCTTGCCCTCCAACTGGAAAACCAGGAGATCGGAGACCGTCCGCTCCAGCCGGTGCAGTTCGCGGAAGCCGACGGTGTCCGCACGCAGCCGGTTCGCCAGCCGACGGGCAGTCAGCAGATCGGCGGGCAGGGTCAGCAGGCCGCGGGGCCGGATCGGCAGGAGGCCGCGGAAGCGGGATCCCCACGTATTGGCGAGAGGGAAGGCGTCTTCCACAAACCCTCCGTCAGATAGATTTACATATCGCGTGATATCACCATATGTAATAGTCGAGGCGATCGGGCTGAGGCTTGCCGCGCCCGGGTCGACGGTGACTACGGTGGCGTACCGCTGCACGCGCCCGTCCCTATCAGGCTTTATACAGGGCAATCATGGGCAAGAGTCCAATAAGCGGGGGAATCGCCCAACTTCGCCGCTTGGCTGGAGCATTCGTGACCGACCCGCTGGAAGCGGTGCGGTCAGGGGGGTGGCGCCTTCCCGCGTTCGGCAAGCCGGGCGCGCACGGAGCACCTGATGCGGTGCGCCACTGTCTGCGCGAACCAGACTGCCTCGACCACGGCGGGCAGCGGATCGTCCCGGCTGAGCCATGCCCGTTCGGTTCCCCGTCCGCACAGCACGGCGGGCGGCAGTCGGCGCTCCTCCAGCAGCCAGGCAGTCGCCGATGGCAGATCGAGTGGACCGGCGACAAACACACGGTTCTCGTCCTGCGGACCGGTCGGCACATCACGGCCCGTCAGGTCCAGATGCATCGCCCGTACCACGTCGATTCCGTGGACATTCTCGAACAGCCGGAACTGCGCACCGGTGCGCGGATTGAAGTCCACCAGCTTGTAACGCCCGTCGCGGCGGTCGTAACGCCAGTCGAGATCCGCCGGCCCGCTGTAGCCGATCCGCCGGCACAGGTCCCCGGCCAGCTTCGCCAGACAGGGGTTGTGCAGGGCGACGGCCCGGGTGGTCACCCCTGCATTCGGGGGCCATGAGCGCAGCTTCAGACCGGTGAAAACGACGCGCGGCGTGCCGCCCGCACCGCAGTAGAGGTGGGTGATCCAGTCCTCGGCCTGCTCCCTCGGGATGTACTCCTGCATCACGACGGGGGGCAGCGGGTCCGTCGGGTACTGGGCCAGCAGATGCTCCTCGTCGCGGATCATCTTGGTGTTGCCCACGGCCGGCATGCGCAGCCTGGTCCATGCGTCGCGGTTCTTGAGCACCAGCGGAAAGCCCAGTTCACGCCCGGCGTCCACCAGCTCGTCGCGGTTTTCGGGAGCCCGCGTGCGAGGGGTGGGCACGCCGAGCTTCTCGCAGAGCCTGAACAGACTCGCCTTGCTGGCCAGCAGACGCGGTAGCCCGGAGGGTGTCCGTGGGAGTAGAAAGCACTCCGACAGCCGGTCGGAGTGCTCGGCCAGCAGGATGGCGGCTTCGTCGTCGGTCGGTACGGGGATGGAGCGCGCGCCGATTGCCCGGCCGATCGACAGCAGCCCGTCGGCAAGTAACTGCGGTTCCTCCAGGCCGGTCGTCGGCCAGACGAACCTGCTGGTGACATGGCGTGAGAACGCCACCGGAGTGAACCGGTGCTCGACGACGGCATGGACCGGCACGCCCGCCCGGCCGATCGTGCGCACCACGCCGAGGCCGCCATGGTGTTGGGGATAGCGACCGATCTTGACGAGCAGTGCGGGCATCTCCGGGTCGAGGGGTTCGGGACTCATCCGGTGCCCTGTCCGCCACACAGGTCATCCATCATTTGCTCCAGATGTCGAGGGGTTCCATCTCGGCGGCGTGGCCGATCCTTGGCAGGCCGTAGGCGTCCAGCAAGGTGCGCAGCAGCCCGTAGAGGTTGTTCGGCCTGGGATAGTCACCGGGCCGAACCTGTTCGCCGACGAGGACGGTCGGGATCTGGTTGGTCCCGCCGTCCTCGTTCTCGTCCTCGTCCCAGGTGACCACCAGCAGGCTGTTATGGGTCATGGCCCAGCGCGCGTAGCCGCCGAGGTTGTCCCGCAGCCATGTGTCGGCCCGACGGACGGAGCCGTCGTGCATGTCGTTCTCGACGTCGGGAATGACGAACGACACCGTGGGCAGATCCGCGTAGTCGCGGGGGAAAGAGGTCCAGGGGAGGTTGGCGGAGGCCGGCACGTTGGTGAAGTTCACCCAGGGGTTGTGGCGGCGTGCGTACGCGCCGCTGGTGCAGCCCGTGAAGCCGACGCTGGGCATGCTCTGGGAGTACCCGGCGAACGTCAGGTCTGCCTGCAGGAGTTGGGAGGCGAGGTTCCGGGCCGTGAAGGTGTAGGGACAGGAGTTGTTGCTCACACCCTGGGTGGAACCGGAGAAGAGCGCCAGGTAGTTGGGCTGGCTCGGGTGGGTGATGGCGGTGAAATTCGTGAGGGAGGCGCCCGACCTGGCGAGTTCGTTGATGTAAGTCGCTTCCGAGTTCCCGATGATGCTGCTGTAGGAGCGGTTCTCTTCGACCACCACGACGATGTGGTCCGGCCTGGGCACCCCGCGATCGCCGCCCGAGGTGCCGCAGGCCGCGATCGGCAGCAGAATTGCCGTGACGGCCGCAAGCGCGACGGCCTTCCTCTTCGTGCGCCCCGGCCCGCCACCCGGGAAATGCCTCGCCCACGTGCCTCGTCGCGTCACCGCTTCTCCCTTCGTCGGACGCGGATCTGCCTCCTGCGGCCTTCGTGACGCACCGTTACCCGGCTCCTCCTGCTGTCCATCAAGACTGGCAACAGGAGAAGCGTAGAAATGCACCATATGCCGCTTCTATGGATCATTGATGTCATGGTGAGCGAGATTCATCCCGAAAATCGGCCGTCGGTAGCCGGGCGCCGGGCGATCTCGGACGGACCCAGCACCGCCATCCGGCCCCATCGGTACGGCCGCTCGTGCGAGGCGCAGGCCGTGTCTGTGAGGAGACGTCTACGGAAGTTTGACCATGAACCATGTCCAGACCTTCGCGACCTCGACCGAAGCGATGACGGGGCTTGAGACCGAGCACGTCGCGCATCCCACGAATCCGTCCGGTCACCAGAGCGACCGTTCGCTGTGGGATCCCCTGCTCGGGCTGATGCCGCTCCGCTCTCCACGTGTACTCGGCGGACTGACCGACCGTCTGAGGGCGCATTGGTTGGTGCGCGGGATGCGTCCCTGCGATGTAACCGTGGTTCCGCGAAACACCTACCCGCAGACCAACCTTCTGGTGTTCAGGCTGCAGCGAGGCACGTGGGTCGTCCTGGTCAAGCACCCACGGAACGAACGGGCGGCCGACGGGCTCGCCCGTGAGTGGGAGGTCCTGCGGCAGCTGGCCGCGGACGACCGGCTCGATCCCTGGCGGGAGCTGCTTCCACAAGCGGTCGGCTACCGGCCGAAGGGGCCGACCCGGATGCTGGCCCAGAGCTGGCTCGCGGGCGTCCCCGCCGGTCACCTGGCCTCGCACCGGCCGCAGGACCTGCACCGTACGGTCACTGCCGCACTCTCCTTCCTGGCGGAAGTGCGGCGTGCGACCGGCCACCGGCAGCCGGTGGCACAACGCGTCGGCGACTGGGTCGAACCGCAGCTGGAGGTCCTGTCGACAGAGATCGGATGGTGCAGAGCGGGCGAGGGAGCGGCTGGACTGGATGCCGTGCGCCGACGCCTGGAGGAGGGCCTTGCCGGAGCCGTGATGACGCAGGGCTGGACGCACGGGGACTTCTATCCCGGCAATGTGCTGCTGAGCGAGGAGCGCACGCGGGTCACCGGTGTCTACGACTGGGGGAGCGCGCGGATCGACGGCCCGTCGGAGATCGACGCCTGCACCTTCGTCCTGGCAGTCCGGGGTGCGCTGAGCGGCCGCCCGCTGGGGAGGCTGGTCGCCGACGCCCTTCATGCCGATGGGCTGCCCGCCGCAGACCGTGCGCTGCTCTCGACAGCCGCCGTTGATCTCGGCGACAGCGACCCGGCGGTGCTGCCCCTGCTCATGTGGCTGTGGCACGTGGCAAGCAATGTGCAGAAGGCGCCGCAGTTCGGGCGAAGCCACTGGTGGGTGGCCAACACCGTCGCCCCGGTCCTTGAGGAGGCGTCCCGATGGGCGAGCGCCCGACGCTGACAGGCGGCTCGACGTGGCTTCGTTCGGGGGCCGAGGCGCCGCCCGGCACATCCGCGACCCGCGAAGACCGTCCAGGGCGAGATGCCACCCGCCGCTGGGCGGTCCGGGTGGTGCTGCCGACCGCGCTCGCCCTGTGGCTGCTGTCGCTGCGCAATGTCGACCTCGACCAGATCGGCGACCTCGGTCTGCTGCAGGTGCTGCCGGTGCTCTTCTGGATCGCGATGGCCCTGCTCACCTTGGGCTTCTGCGTCGCCCTGAGTAACCGGCGCACCGGCAACGCTTGGTTCGCGGCGTACGTCCTGGCGCTGATCGCGGTCATCCACGCCACCCCTTCGCTGCTGTACTCGGAACTGCGCTACTCATGGGCGTGGAAGCACGTGGCGGTCATCGACGCGATGCTGCGGCACGGCGGCGAGGTGCCGAACGCCGAAGAATTCTCCATCTACAACCAGTGGCCGGGTTTCTTCCAGCTCAACGCGCTGTTCCTGCGGGCCACCGGTCTTGAGTCCCCCCTCGGCTACGCATCGTGGACGCAGGCGTTGGCCAATGCTCTGCTGCTCGGCCCGCTGCTGTTGACGTACCGAGCGGTCGCACGTGACCGGAGGCTGATCTGGGGGGCCGCCTGGATCTACTACTCCTGTTCCTGGGTGGGGCAGGACTACTTCGCGCCACAGGCCTTCGCCTTTCTGCTGTTCGTGACCGTGATCGCCTTGGTCCTGCGGCAGCTGCCGTCCTCCGCGCTCCCGCGGCCGAGCCGTCAGCGACGAGGATCCTGGCCTCCGGGACTGCTGCTCCTGGTGTTGGTGATCGTGGCCGCGATCGTGTCCTCGCATCCACTGACCCCGCTGATGCTGCTCAGTGCGCTGGTGGTGCTGTCGCTGCCGCGCCGCAACCGGCGGGTTGTGCTGCCTGTGCTGGCCGGGGCGGTCGTGCTCACGGTCGCCTGGGACGCCACCGTGGCACGGCCGTATATCTCGGAGAACCTCAGCAGCCTCGTGAACAGTCTTCTCGAGCCTGATGCGAACGTCGTCTCCGGGTTGGCCAGGCTGGGGCCTGCGGCTCCTGGACAGGTCATCGTGTCCTGGGTCGACCGGGGTCTGTCCGGGGCCGTATTCCTGCTGGCCGTGATCGCTTTCGCACGCCGCCCCTGGACACGCCGTACCGGTCTCCCGTTGCTCGTGCTCTCCCCCATGCTGCTCCTGGCCGCGAACGCCTACGGCGGAGAGATGATCTTCCGGGCATACCTCTTCGCACTGCCCGCCGCAGCCTTCCTGATCGCGGCACTGCTCCTGCGGGAGGGCACGCGGCCGCGTCGGCGGATGCTCGCCGTCTACCCCGTTCTGCTGGCCATGCTCGGCGGCCTGGTCTTCGGCTACTACGGCAAGGAGGGGATGAATCACTTCACTTCCCAGGAGGCCGCTGCCGTCCGCTATCTGATCGACACCGCTCCACCGGGGTCACGGATCGTCTCCCTCACTTCGTCCATGCCCGGCGGGGACGAGGACTACGAGCTGCATGAACGTTCGCCCGTGAGCGAACAGGACCTCAGTGACATGCGGCTGGTGGCGAGGGACCCGCTGGCGGGTCTGCAACCGCTCGTCGACGTGGCCACCGCCAGGGTGCCCGCCTACGTCATCCTCAGCCGTGCACAGGCCGCCGAAAGCTACCTCGACGGGACGCTTCCCGCCGACACCATGTCGCGGCTGCAGTCGGCGCTCGCCAAAGCACCGAACTTCACTGTCATCTACCGGAACCGCGACGCAGTGGTCTATCGGTACGACGCTCCAGCGGAGGGGACACGCTGATGATTTCGCTGCGCTGGGGGCTCGCCCTGTCCGGCTGGGCTGCTCTGGCGGTCACCGCTCTGCCGGCCGCCCACCCCTTGCGGGTGCTGGTCACGGCCGTCTTCCTGCTCGTCTGTCCTGGATTGGCGGCCGTACAGTCGCTGCGACCGGCGGCGCGACGAGGCCGGGTTCCGGCCGAGGTCCTGGAGGCCGCCGTGCTCAGTGTGGTGGTGAGCCTCGCGCTGTCGGTGCTCGTGGCGGAGGCGCTCTTCCTCGGTGGCACGTTCACCGCCAGGTGGGCTCTGCTGGCACTCGCCGTCCTCACCTCCGCTTTGGCACTCATGCCGCGGCGCGGCAGGAAGCGGTTCAAGGACCGGCGAGCCACCACGGCGCCCATCGAGTCGAAAAGCTGAAATCCGAGTCATGCCCGTCAGGCTTCCGGGTCCCGTGGCCATCAGGAGAGTCGCGACGGAAGGGCGCTGCGCATACAGGGGTCCGCGAATGGTTGCCTTCGGGAAGCTGGTGCACCCTGGTTTGAAGACCCTTTCCTCGGACGAGGAGGTACGGGAATGCCCCCGCATTTCAGCGCAGCCGCCAGGAACAGTGCCGCCACGGGAACGACCGGGACCCACCGCGAACGGGATCCGGTCGTGGTCGTCGGAGCCGGCCCGTACGGGCTTGCCACCGCTGCCTGGCTGAGCGCCGCGGGGGTTCCACTGAGGATTTTCGGCGAGCCGATGGAAGGCTGGCACGCCTACATGCCCGAAGGCATGTTTCTGAAGTCCGTCCCGGCGGCGTCGTCCATTTCCGCGCCGGAGCCCGGCCACGGGTTCGCTGATTTCCGCGCGGCTCACGGCAAAAAACCGGTCGGCGATCTTTACCCGATCCCGGTCGAGGAGTTCATCGACTACGGGCGGTGGTTCCAGAAACGCCGTGTGCCCGAAGTGGAGCGGTCGATGGTGCGCGGTGTGCGGGCCGTCGACAGCGGGTTCGGAATCACGCTGGACTCCGGCGAGGAGTTCCTCGCCGCGGCCGTGGTGGTGTCCACCGGCCTCGTGCCGTTCGCCCATGAGCCACCGGAACTGCGTGGGCTCGCCGCGGCCGGGCTGACCTCGCACACGTGCGAGCACCGGAGCATGACCCGCTTCGCGGGACAGCAGGTGGCCGTCCTGGGTGCGGGGCAGTCGGCGCTGGAGAGCGCCGCACTGCTGCACGAGGCAGGTGCCCGCCCCACCGTCGTCGCCCGCGCCCGGTCCGTCCTCTTCGGCGACCGTCCTCAGGCGGACCTGCCCGTCACCCGTCCCCGTGCCACGCGGCTTCGCAAGCCCGCCTCCACGCTCGGCCCAGGCTGGTCGCTGTGGGCCGTCAGCCGTGGCCCCGCCGCCTACCGCCACCTGCCGACGCCGGTGCGGATGCGCCTGCTGCACAGCGTGCTGGGGCCGTCCGGCGCCTGGTGGCTGCGGGATCGTGTGGCGGGCCGCGTACCGGTGCTGAGCGGGCGCACGCTGGTCTCCGCCGCACCGGAGGACGGGAAGGTGCGCCTGGAGCTGGCGGACCCGGGCGGCGGAAGAGAACTGCTGCGCGCCGACCATCTCCTGATGGCCACGGGCTACCGGGTGGACGTGGACCGCCTCGACCTCTTGGAGCCCACACTTCGTCAGGCGGTGCGAACGTTCGGCGGTGCACCGCGACTGTCGGCCGGCTTCGAGTCCTCGGTGCCGGGCCTCTACTTCACCGGGCTGGCCGCGGCCCCTTGCTTCGGGCCGGTTCTGCGATTCGTCTGCGGTACGGGTTTCGCCGCCCGGCAGGTCGCCGGGGCGGTCCTAGCCGGGAACCGGTGACAGCGGGCCCGGCCCGGCGGGCCTGGCGGGCAGTCGCCGCGAGCGTGCTGCTCCTGGTGACGGCTTGCGGCAGCAGCACCGCAGCCCCGGGCCCGCCTGCCGCGGGCACCTGGCGGCTGGTCTTCTACGACGACTTCGACGGCTCGAAACTCGATACCGATCGCTGGGTCACCTGTTACGACTGGAACGACGACGGGTGCACCAACAGCGGGAACGACGAGTTGCAGTGGTACGTCCCTGGCCAGGTGTCGGTGGGCGCAGGCGAGCTCACCCTCAGTGCCGAGCGCCGTAGCACCGAGGGGAGCGACGGCGAGACCTACCCGTGGACCTCCGGGATGATCTCCACGGGGCGTGACCACTGGGACGGCCGTCCCCGGCGGACCTTCACTTATGGCTACTTCGAAGCGGCGATCCGTATTCCCCCTGAGGCCGGCATGTTCCCGGCCTTCTGGATGATGCCCGCGTCCCGGTACACACCTCCCGAGCTGGACGTCATGGAGTCCTTCGAAACCACGCAGCAAGTGGAGATGTCTGTGCACTGGCGGGATGGTGAGGGGGCCGAACACCGGGAGGGAGGAAGCTACGGACCGGTAGATTTCCCCGCCGGGTACCACGTGTTCGGGCTCCTCTGGGAGAGAGACGAGCTGACCTGGTACGTGGACGGCGTCAAACGGTTCCGGGTGACACAAGCCGACAGGATCCCGCACGTCCCTATGGAACTACTGGTCAATCTGGCGGTCGGCGTGCCCGGTCCCCCGCCCCCTTCTGTCGATTCGGCGCGGATGCGAGTGGATTGGGTACGTGTCTGGCAGCACTGAGCGGCAACGGGTCAGCCTCTCCTGCCATGGTGCCCCCACCCCCGCAGTGCGTAGGGGGACCCCCAGAAGGGCTCCGGTGCCCCGTCGGTGCCCGGCAGCTCCAGGGGCGGCTGCGGGGGGTGCGGGGGGTGCGGGGCGGAGACGGACGACAGCGAGTGAATCCGGCCGACTACGTACCCGGCGACGGTGGCGCAGACGCCCGCGGTCAGCGCCGCAAGGGTGCGCAGGGCGCCGGGACGGCCCGGCCGCAGCGATCGGACGAAGGCCTGGGGGATGGTGGACCGCAGATAGGTGCGCTCGCTGGCCAGCGCGGCTCTGCTGCCGCTGTGCCGGGCGACCAGCGCCTTGGAGAGCCCTTCCGCATAGCAGCGCGAACGGAAGTACGCCCAGGTGGTACGCGACTCGGGGACATGGTGGCGTACGGCCGCGGCAGGCTCGTACAGCAGGCCGGCGTCGGGCCGGCGGGCCGCGATCCGCAGACACAGCTCTGTCTCCTCGCACCCCAGGGGCCGGGTTCCGACCCGTCCGAGGTCGGTGCGGAAGCCGCCGGCCGAGACCACCTCGGCCCTGCGGAATGACATGTTGGCGCCGATGAAGTTCCGTACCGGGGCGGGCTGTTCGGGCAGTCCCCGGTACGAGCAGCCGACCACCCAGTCGAACTCCTGCGGGAACCACACCGGCCGGCCCGTGCCCCACCACGGCCGGACAAGCCCGCCGACGCCCACGACGTTCGGATCGTCGTAGCGTTCCAGCATGCGGTCGGTCCAGTCCGGGTCGGCTGCCGCGTCGTCGTCTAGGAAAGCCACCACGTCGCAGCGGGCCGCGGCCACCCCGGTGTTGCGGGCACCGGACAGGCCCTTGCGCTCGCGGTTCGGTATCACCCGTACTCCGGGCATCGAGGTGGAGGCCCGCTCGTAGAGCTCCTCGCAGTGGTCGATGACCAGCAGGATCTCGTTCGCCGGACGGTCCTGGGCGCGCACCGACGCGATCGCGGCCCGGATGTCCTCCCATCGGTCCAGGGTGTACGCGCAGACGACGACGGACAGACTCGGTGCGGTATTCATGACGACCTCACAGGGACCGGGGTCAGCCATCGCGACCGCCAGATCAGCAGGGGAAGGGCAAGCAGGCACTGGGTCACGAGCCAGGCGACGCCTGCCCCGTTGATGCCCAGCACCGGAAGCAGGGCCTTGGTGAGACCGAGCACCAGCACGCACATCGCTATCTGCAGCCCTACGGCCAGGCGCAGCCGCCGACGTGCACGCGAGACGTCTATGGCCAGGCTCACCAGGATGTTCGGGAGCGCGGACAGGGCCAGCAGCCGGAGGAGTGTGCTGCCTTCTTCGGCGTACTCGGCGCCGAAGAAGGAGAGAATCTGCGGGGCTGCGGCCACGATCACCACAATTGCGGCGCCCAGCAGCACAGCCGAATGACGCAGTACCCGGAGTCCGTGCTCAACCAGCCGCTCGGGGCAGGTCACCGCCTCCACCACCAGCGAGCTTCCCATGTTGCGTGCCACCAGATACAGCACATAGCCGACGATCCACGCCAGGGAGAAGTAGGCGCTCTGCTCCGCGCCCAGGTTGTTCAGCACCAGAAGCGGGACGAGCGTGTACGCGGCCATGCGGAACAGTGAGCCGAAGTAGTCGGTGGCCGCGTACCCGACCATCTTGGGCGGGGGCTCAGCCTTCTCCGGGGCGGCCTTCTCGTGGTGAGGCACTGCCCGCCGCAGCAGATAGATGTTGGCCACGACGAGGGAGACCACGAGGGCCCCTGCCCAGGAGAGCAGGATGCCGGAGAAGAGCGTCAGAGCGGCACCCATGGCAAGCAGCAGGATCTTCACACAGGCGAAGATCACATTCTCCCCGATCACCCAGCCGGGGCGGCGGACCGCTGTCAGCGCACCGTCCTGCATGACGAAGATGGCGTAACCGGCGGTGGCGGCCACGAAGCATGCGCCGGTCACCGGAGTCAGCAGGAAGTCAAGGCCGGGCGAGAGCTTGGGCACCAGTGCCAGGAATCCGAGGGCGACCAGGGTGCTGAAGGAGGCGCTCACGAGATAGCAGGTGAGCACCATCTTGCGCGTGCGCCGCCCGGCGGACGGTACGAAGCGGATCAGGAAGTCGTTGAGGTTGAGCTGGCCGATGCTGGCGAGCAGCAGGGTGACGGAGAGCGCGGAGTAGCTGAGGCCCACCACGTCCTCGTCGTACCAGTGCGTGGCGAACACCCAGAAGAGGGACCCCAGCCCGGCGTTGATGAGGGAGCTGATGGCGAGGAGATGCCCGTTGCGCAGCAGCGGGTCGCGGGACCGCAGCGCGGCGACGCCCGTCCGTACCACCGTCATGAAGGGGTGCCAGGCGGCCCGGCCCGGGGACGTTGTCGATCCCGCCGAGTCGGTCGTCCGAACAAAGCGTGTGTACACGGCTTCTCCCTCAGTCTCCGTCGCGGTCGTGGCGGCCGAGACAGCGGCTCAGCAGATAGCCGAGCGGCCCGTAGAGCAGACCCTTGATCTCCAGGAAGGCCAGCTGCCGGGACCATCTGTCGCCCGGTTCTGTCCGGCCGCGTGCCTTCGTCGCCGCGTAGCGGATACCGCCGGGGAGCCTGCGCAGCAGGGCGGGCAGCATCCTGGGCTCGTGGGCGAGTGCGCCGGTCAGATAGGCCCCGAGCCCGGCGCCGTATCCGAAGGCCTGTGTCTTCAGGGCGTCCTCGGTGCGCTGATGGCGATGCCAGACGATCGCGCCCGGCTGATAGGCGAGTGTGTGGCCGGCGATCAGAACCCGGAAGAAGGCGAGCAGGTCGTCGCCGCCGTGTGCCGGCGTTCCGGTTCCGGTGGCCGGGTCGAAGCCGCCGATGGCGTGCAGCAGATCGGTACGGAAGGCCATGTTGGCCCCGGAGCCGAAGCGTCCGGTGGTGAACGGGAACAGCGGGTCGTCCGGCGGGTTGTGCAGCGACCAGGTGCGAGGGGTGTACCCCTTCGCGAATCCGCCGTGCCGCTCCAGGGCGGCCTGGGCTCCGGTCTGGAGTTCGGCGGGCACGATCAGGCCGGTGACACAGCCGATCCGCGGGTCGCCGGCGAAGGCGGCGGCGAGTTCGGTCAGCCACCGGGAGTCGACGAGGGTGTCATCGTCCGTGAAGGCGGCGATCCGGCCGCGCGCTGCGGCCAGGCCACGGTTGTGTGCGCGGGCCAGACCGGCCACGGGCTCGCGGACGTAGCGGACGCGCCGGCCGTAGACCTCGTGGACCAGTTGCTCGGCGGAGCCGTCCGCCGGGGCGTTGTCCACCACGATCACCTCGAACCGCGGGTACTCCATCTGCAGGAGCGAGTCCAGGCACTGGCGCAGTTGCTGGGGCCGGTTGTGGGTGGCGACGATCACGCTGATGTCGGTGGCCTCCTGGAGGGCGCGCAGCCGGGCGGCCTGACAGTGCAGGGCGGCCGGTTCGTCCCACGACCAGGAGGAATCCCCGAACGCCGTGCTCGGACCGTCGGCTGCCAGGTGTCGGGAGACGGGGGTGGTGAGCTCCCGGTGGGAGGCATTGGCCAGGGCCTGCCACAACTCGACGGGGCCGGGGCCGGTCGTGGAGACCATGCCCAGCGGGTGGCCGTGCAGCCGTACCAGAGCCAGCACCCGGCCCTCCGGGCGAATCCGCTCACGGCTGCCGGGCGGGCAGAACTCGCCGGGCTCGGCCAGATCGATGTCGACGATCCTTGCCGGGGTGTACGGCGGGGCGGCAGGCACGGAGGCTGCCGTGTCCGGGGTGGGGAAACGGGGGCCGGCGGCGTTCACCCGGCGCTCCGTCCGGTCGACGCGGACCGTGCGCCCGGGCGCTCGGACAGCAGGGTGCGCAGCACGCGGCGGCCGTCGGAGATGGCGTGCAGATTGGAACGGCCGCTGCGGCGGGGCAGTTCGAGGCTGGGGACCTCGGCGATCCGCAGTCCGGAACGCAGCGCGTGCACGATCATCTCGGCCTCGATCTCGAAGCCGGCCGCATGCAGGTCCAACTGGTCCAGGAAGCTGCGCCGGAATGCGCAGAACCCGTAGCACAGGTCGGTCAGCGAGGCGTCGTAGAGCCGGTTGACCGCTGCCAGCAGCACGTGGTTGCCCAGTTGCCGGAAGCGGGTGATGTCCAGGGAGCCGCCGCCGGCGACGAACCGTGAGCCTTTGACGAAGTCGTAGCCGTTCTCGAGGAAGTGCAGGAAGTGCGGGATCTCTGCGGGCGACATGCTGCCATCGGCATCCATCATCACCACGTAGTCGCCGGTCGCAGCGAGGAACCCGGTGCGCAGGGCGTTTCCCTTGCCCGGGCCGTTCTGCTTGACGCTGCGGACCGTGGGGAGGCAGTGGGTCGCCATGGGCACCGTGGCGTCAATGGAGTTGCCGTCGACCAGGATGACCTCGTCGACGCAGTCCGGGATCTGCTCGAAGACCCAGGGGATGTTGCGCGCTTCGTTGAGGGCCGGAACGACCAGGCTCACGGACGCGCGGGGCGGGAGGTTGTCCTCCCTCCGGCGCATCGGGTGGGCGGTTGTGTCGCCGGCCCGGCGCATCGGGTGGGCGGGTGCGTCGCCGGCGCGGCGGGCGGGCTGAGCGGTGGGGGACGGCGCCAGGTCTGTGGCCGGGTGATGCGTCTGGTTCGTGGTCATGATGTCTCCGGATTCGAGTCGGGGAGGGCTCCGTGTCCTCTGTACGTTTACACCGTATATATACATATTAACTATATCGGACATTTGGTCAAGTGTCGGACGTGTAGCCGGACGGGTTGAACTGCTGGAAGCGCCATGCGTCGCGGCACATCGCGGCAAGATCCCTGGTCGGCTGCCAGCCCCACTCCCGCGCCGCCGCGCTCGCATCGGCGACGAGTTCGCTCGCATCGCCCGGGCGGCGGTCCACGACCTCGTACGGGATGGACCTGCCGCATGCCTCGCCGAACGCCGCCAGGAGTTCGAGGACCGAGGTGCCCGATCCGCCGCCGAGGTTGAAGACGCGCATACCCGTGCGGTCGGCGAGATGCTCCAGAGCGTTGCGGTGGGCATCGGCGAGGTCCATGACGTGGATGTAGTCCCGGACCACGGTGCCGTCGGCGGTGTCGTAATCGCCGCCGAAGACGCTGAGGCGCACATGCCTTCCGGCCGCGACGCGGGCCACTCGGGGCATCAGATTGGCGGGCTCGCCGTGCGAGTCCTGGCCGAGCAGTCCGCTGGGATGCGCGCCGACCGGATTGAAGTGGCGCAGCGTCAGAACGGTGAACTCCGGGCGGAGTCGGCACACATCGGCGAGCATCTGCTCGCAGACCCATTTCGACGCGGCGGAAGGTGTCGCCGGATGGGCCGGGGCGTTCTCGGCGAGCGGCACTCTGTCGCCATCGCCGTAGATGGAGCAGGAGGAGGAGAAGACCAGCTGGTGTACACCGTGCTCCTGCATGGCGTTCAGCAGGGACGTGGTGCCGCCGACGTTCACGTCGTAGTACTCGACCGGCATCTGCAGGGATTCGTGGACGGACCTCTTTCCGGCGAGGTGCACCACGGCATCCACCTGGTGTTGGTGGAATATGGCCGAGAGCGCACGCCGGTCGCGCAGATCGACCGCGTACACGCCTCTCAGGGGGCGGCCGGCGACCCGTTGGATACGTACGCAGGCCAGGGGTGAGCTGTTGGAATAGTCGTCGACCACGATGACCTCGTAGTCGTGGTCGAGAAGTTCGACGCAGGTGTGGCTGCCGATGAAACCGGCGCCGCCAGTGACCAGGACGATTGACGGCTCGGGCATGGACTCTTCTCCTTTGGACGCGATGTGCCGAGGGGGAGGTCTCAGCCGGCCGTCCAAGGGGCGGGCCCGGGACCGGGTGGGCGCCTGGATTCTCATGAAGCGCCCCGACGCTATATATTTACGCTGTATACATACACTTTTGTCCCTTTTGCGTCTACGGTCAAGAGGGAGGCCAAGGCGGCTTGCTCAGGCGACTGGAGGGACGACATGGCGAAGAAGGGCAAGGGCGCCGAGCGCGGGGGGAAGGAGGGCGGCCGACGGTCCGGCGATCGCGGCCACTACGGGCGGCTGAGCCGGGAACGCGTACTGGCCACCGCTCTGGAGCTGGTCGACCGTGAAGGGCTCTCGGCGCTGAGCATGCGCAGGGTGGGAGCCGAGCTCGGCGTGGAGGCCATGGCTCTGTACCGGTACGCGCCCAGCAAGGACGCACTCCTGGACGGCTTGGTCGAGGCCCTCTTCATCGAGCTGCAGGAATACCTGGATGACGCCGCGGCCGGCGGCCCGGACGACGCGGTGGCCACGGCCGCGGGCTCCTTGGCCGACGGGCCGGAATGGCGCACCGAGCTGCACCGCATCGCCCAGGCGACCTACCAGGTCGCCCTTGCCCACCCGCAGGTGGTCCCCCTCCTGGCCACCCGCATGCTGGCGGTCCCGCTTGCCCGTCGCCCGCTGGCGGTCCTCATGGACCACGAGCGCGTACTGGAGCTGCTCGAACAGGCCGGACTCGACGAGGAAAAGGCCTCGATGGCCTTCCGGGCGTTCACCAGCTGGGTGCTCGGTTACATCTTCGTGGAGCTGCGAGCGATGGTCGACAACCCCGAAGAGTCCGATCCCGCGTTCCGGCTCGGGCTGCACCGCATGCCGGTCCAGGAACTTCCGAGGCTTCGCAGGACCGCGCCCGCTCTCGCCGAGCACGGCGGACCCGAGGGGCTGGCCGCCGGCCTGGCCGCGTTGCTCGACCGCTTCGTGACGAACGCCGCCTGAGTGCGCGCCCGGGGGATCGGTAGGAGACTCGGCAGGGCAGGGCAGGACGACGGGATCACCTCGAAGGAGCGCACCATGCTCAGCACCCGTTTTGTCACCGGCTCCCCGAACTGGATCGACCTGGGCACCCCCGACCTCGACGCGGCGACCGCCTTCTACGGCGGACTGTTCGGCTGGACCTTCCAGTCCGCGGGTCCCGACGCCGGCGGCTACGGCATGTACCAGCTGGGCGGCAAGACCGTCACGGGCGCCATGACGGTCACCCCCGAACAGGGTGGCCCGGGCTGGACCCTCTACTTCCAGTCGCCCGACGCCGACGCCACGGCCAAAGCGGTCCAGGCGGGCGGCGGTGCGGTCCTGTTCGAGCCGATGGACGTCTTCGAACTCGGCCGCATGGCGGTCTTCTCCGACCCCGCGGGCGCGGCCTTCGCGACCTGGCAGCCGGGCCAGATCAAGGGCCTGGACGCCGTCAACGACCCCAACACGCTGTGCTGGGCCGAGTTGTACACCGAGGACCCGGGCGCGGGCCTCGGCTTCTACCAGGGCGTGTTCGGCTGGGAGACCTCCACGATGCCGCTGCCGGACGGCACGGGCTCGTACACGATGATCAACCCGGCGGGCGCGGGCGCCGAAGCGATGTTCGGCGGCATCGTCCCGCTGGCCGCGGACCCGGTCGAGACGGAGGGCCCCTACTGGCTGCCCTACTTCGAAGTGACGGACTGCGACGCGGCGGTGGCCACGGCGGAACGCCTGGGCGGCACGGTCCGGATGGCCCCGGTCGACATGGAAGGCGTCGGCCGCTTCGCGAAACTGTCGGACCCGGCGGGGGCGCGGTTCGCTCTGATGCAGGGCGTGCAGCAGGACGACTGAGCCGGCCGTCTTCGTAGTGGCGCGGCGGAAGGGCCCGTCGCCGGGGTGCCCGTGGGGACGTTGATGCTTCATTGATGCGGTGTTTATCGCGGCCGGGGAATGTGTGCGGCATGCCGATCAACACCACCACGGACCAGGAACTCTCCTGGCAGGAGAACGCGCTGTGCGCCCAGGCGGGTCCGGAATTCTTCTTCCCGGCGCCCGGCTCGTCGACGCGGGAGGCGAAGCAGCTGTGCGGGGCGTGCGAGGGACGGGTGCCGTGCCTGGAGTACGCGCTGGCGCATGACGAGAGGTTTGGCGTGTGGGGCGGGCTGTCGGAGAAGGAGCGGTACCGCCTCAAGCGAAACCAGGGCTGACCCTGTATGGCGGGGCGCGAGCGCGTCGTCCTCGGGAGGTGCCTTCGGGGACGGCGCATCCCCGCCGACTCGATTACCTCAGTGAGCCGACCCCGCGCATGCGACAAACACCGTGGGATATCCGGATGCCGACCCCGTGCCCGGTCATTAGGATCGCCCGGAAACAACGGGGGCGCAGGGCACAAGGACGACACGGTCACTCACGACGAACTGGCGGCTTTCGAGCGCACCGTCCGCAGGCTGCGGGCTCTGCCGACGGCCGATCCCCTGCGCATACGGGGCGAGGAGATCGCCGCGTCCTTCGCGCGCGAGAGCCGCAACAAGCGCCGCAAGGCGCGCAGGCGCCTGGAGAGCGACGCTGACGCCGCGGTGACGGCGGGCACCGCCACCGGTGCGCTCGACCGGCGTGAGGACGCGGCGCTGACCGGCAAGGGACGTGCGGGTGTCTTCCTGCGGCCCCGGCACTGCTATGTCTGCAAAACGCTCTATCGGCGGACCGACGGGTTCTATCACCGGCTGTGCCCGGGATGCGCCGCCGACAACACCGCACGCCGCGCCCTGTCCACCGACCTTTCGGGACGGCGCGTCCTGCTCACCGGCGGGCGCGTGAAGATCGGATTCCAGCTCGCGCTGATGATGCTCCGCGACGGCGCCGAGCTCCTCGTCACCAGCCGCTTCCCGCAGGACACCCTGCGCCGTTTCGCCGTGGTCGAGGGCAGTCGGCAGTGGCTGGACCGGCTGACGGTCGTGGCCGTCGACCTGCGCGACCCGCGCCAGGTGCTCGGGCTGTGCGAGCGGCTGCGCGCGGACGGGGAGCCGCTCGACATTCTCGTCAACAATGCCGCGCAGACCATCCGCCGACCGCCCGAGTCGTACGCCCTGCTCGCGGCCGGGGAGAGCGGCGCGCTGCCGCCCGGTGTGCTGGCCGCGCCCGGCTACGCGCCCATGGCTGCCCTCGAAAGAGGGACACGCGGCCTGGCGCTCGTACTCGGCGAGGTGGACGAGGCTGGGCTGCTCCCCGACCTCTCCCCGGCCAATTCCTGGTCCGCCCGGCTCGGCGAGCTCGACCCCGCCGAGCTCCTGGAGACCCAGCTCGTCAACGCTCTCGCCCCCGCGCTGCTCGCCGACCGGCTGCTTCCGCTGCTCCTGGCCTCACCCCGGCCGCGCCGCTACATCGTCAACGTGTCGGCCGTGGAGGGCAGGTTCGCCGTACGCAACAAGACGTCCGGCCATCCCCACACCAACATGGCGAAAGCCGCGCTCAACATGCTCACCCGCACGAGCGCGGCCGGGCTCGCCGCCCAGGGGGTCCATATGTGCAGTGTCGACACCGGCTGGATCACCGACGAGAACCCGGCGCCGCGCAAGGCGCGTATCGCCGCCGCCGGGATCCGGACACCGCTCGACATCGTGGACGGAGCGGCCCGCGTCTACGACCCGATCGTGCGCGGTGAGGCGGGCACACCGGTCGCCGGTGTCTTTCTCAAGGACTACAAGGTGGCCGACTGGTGAGCCGGCCGCCCGATCGCGGCGGACCTCAGCCCGCCGCGCGCGCCAGCATCCGCGCCTTGCGGGCCGCGAGCTTCTCGTCGAACTTCGCCGCCTCGGAGTCCAGCCCGCCCATGTAGAGGCCGAGCTCCTCCTGCGCCTTCAGACCCTCCGGGCCCAGACCGTCGATGTCGAGCACCTTGAGGAAGCGCAGCACCGGCTGCAGCACGTCGTCGTGGTGGATGCGCATGTTGTAGATCTCGCCGATCGCCATCTGCGCGGCGGCCCGCTCGAAGCCGGGCATGCCGTGTCCGGGCATCCGGAAGTTGACGACGACGTCGCGCACGGCCTGCATGGTCAGATCGGGGGCGAGCTCGAAGGCCGCGCCCAGCAGGTTGCGGTAGAAGACCATGTGCAGATTCTCGTCGGTGGCGATCCGCGCCAGCATCCGGTCGCAGACCGGGTCGCCGGACTGATGGCCGGTGTTGCGGTGCGAGACGCGGGTGGCGAGCTCCTGGAAGGCGACGTACGCCACGGAGTGCAGCATCGAGTGGCGGTTGTCGGACTCGAAGCCCTCCGCCATGTGCGCCATCCGGAACTCTTCCAGCTTGTCCGGGTCGACGGCCCGCGAGGTGAGCAGGTAGTCGCGCATCACGATGCCGTGCCGGCCCTCTTCCGCGGTCCAGCGGTGCACCCAGGTGCCCCAGGCGCCGTCGCGGCCGAAGAGCGAGGCGATCTCATGGTGGTAGCTGGGGAGGTTGTCCTCGGTCAGCAGGTTCACCACCAGCGCGATCCGGCCGATGTCGGTGACCTTGGACTGCTCGGGCTCCCAGGCCTGGCCGTCCTCGAAGTAGCCGGGGAAGTTTCGGCCGTCGCTGAACGGGACGTACTCGTGCGGCATCCAGTCCTTGGCGACCTTGAGATGGCGGTTGAGTTCCTTCTCCACCACCTCTTCCAGCGCGAACAGCAGTCGGGCGTCGCTCCACGCTTCCGAACTGCCGAGGTGGGGAGAGGTGATCGTCACGGGTGCTCCTGGGGGACGGGAGAGTTACCTACGTATTCGTAGGTTACGAGACCGTAGGTTAAAGCCGCAGTAAGCCCCTGGCCAAGCCCGGATGACAGATGTCCGGTTACATTCCGTTATGCGTACAGGTCACGTACACGTACGGAGAGGCAGGTCACGCAGCCTTCGAGCTTCTCGAACTCGCTGATGTCGACCATCACGGGCTGGTAGCCGAGATCCGTGAACAGCTCGGCCGTCTTCGGCGCGCTCGCCGCCATCAGCAGCTTGCCGCCGCCCAGCAGCACCACATGCGCCCCCGACTCCTCCGGCACGGGCAGATGGCGCGGGAAGACGGTCGGGGTGTCCACCAGCGGCGGGTAGCCGATGACGGTCGAGTCCGGCAGCGCGGTCACCGCCGACTTCAGATGCAGCACCTTGGTCACCGGAACCGCCACGATCCGGGCGCCCAGCGGCTCGAAAGCGGCGCGCAGCTGCTGTACGCCCGCCGCGTTCGTACGGCCGCCGCGGCCCACGTAGATCGTGTCGCCGACCTTGAGCACATCGCCGCCGTCGAGCGTGCCGGGCTCCCACACCCAGTTGACCGAGCAGCCGAGACGGGCGACGGTCTCCTCGACGGCCGCCGTCTCCGGCCTGCGGGACTCGGCCCCCGGGCGGGCGATCAGCGCGACATTGCGGAAGATCACCACCGTGTCCTCGATGAACACACCGTCCGGGCAGTCGTCGGCCGGTTCCGTCTCGACGGTCTCCCAGCCGTGCTCGCGCAAGGTCTCGGCGTACGTCTCCCACTGCTCCAGCGCCAGCGCGGCATCGACCGGGGAGCGCTCGATATGGGTGACCAGGCCCTCGGCGAGACGCGGGCTGGGGCGGCGGATCAGTGCTTTCCTGCTGGGCACGAGGGGTTCTCCAGGGGTTACGGGTCTGGTGGCGCCCATCATGTCCCGCCATGCTCGGCCGATGGAATCCCTGACGGGCCGCGTATGGGGATGTCGCGTATGGGGACGTGCGGCACCCGTGTCGCTGGGCCTCGCGGCGGGTGCCCTGGGGCACTGTCAGCGAGCCGGCACCCCCTCCCGTACCTCGTCCGCCGTGATCTCGCGCAGTTCGCCGTCCAGCAGCAGTCGGCGCGTGATCCCGATCGACTCCAGGAACGGCACATCGTGACTCGCCACGATCAGCGAGCCCTCGTACGACTCAAGAGCCGCCGTGAGCTTCCGGACGCTCGCCATGTCCAGATTGTTCGTCGGCTCGTCGAGCATCAGCAGCTGCGGCGCCGGATCGGCGAGCAGCAGCGCGGCGAGCGCGGCGCGGAACCGCTCCCCGCCCGAGAGCGTCCCGGCCGGCTGGTCGGCCCGCGCGCCCCGGAAGAGAAAACGGGCCAGCCGCGCCCTGATCCGGTTGTTGGTGGCCTCGGGCGCGAACCGCGCCACGTTCTCCACCACGCTCAGCTCGTCGTCCAGCACATCGAGCCGCTGCGGCAGAAAACGCAGCGGGACCTCCGCCACGGCCTCACCCGCGAGCGGCTCCAGCTCGCCGGCGATCGTACGCAGCAGTGTCGTCTTGCCCGCTCCGTTGCGTCCCACCAGCGCGATCCGCTCGGGGCCGCGGATCTCGAACTCTCCCTTCACCTCGGCTCCGTAGCGCAGCCGCAGCTCGCTCAGGCGCAGAACGCCCTGGCCCGGATGGACTGTGGTGAACGGCAGCTCGATGCGGATCTCGTCGTCGTCGCGCACCGCGTCCACGGCCTCGTCGAGCCGTTCCCTGGCCTCGGCGAGCTTCTCCTCGTGCAGGATGCGGTGCTTGCCCGCCGAGACCTGGGACTCGGCCTTGCGGGCATTGGCGATGATCTTCGGCACGCGCTGGTTGTCGTAACTCTTCTGTCCGAACCGCTTGCGGCGCGCCAACTTCATGTGCGCTTCAGCCAGATCGCGCTTCTGCTTGCGCAGATCCGACTCGGCGACGCGCACCATCCGCTCCGCGGCGTCCTGTTCGACGGCGAGCGCCTCCTCGTACGCGGAGAAGTTTCCGCCGTACCACCTCACCTCCCCGTCGCGCAGATCGGCGATCTGGTCGACCAGGTCCAGCAGTTCACGGTCGTGGCTGACCACGACCATCACGCCGGACCAGGAGGCGACCGCCTCGTACAGCCGTCGGCGCGCGTACAGATCGAGGTTGTTGGTCGGCTCGTCGAGCAGCAGCACGCCGGGCCTGGCCAGCAGCAGAGCCGCCAGCCGCAGCAGGACGCCCTCGCCGCCCGACACTTCGCCGATGGTGCGCTCCAGCCCGATGTGGCCGAGCCCGAGCTGGTCGAGGGTGGCGCGTGCCCGCTCCTCCACGTCCCAGTCGTCGCCGACCGCCGTGAAGTGCTCCTCGCTCGCGTCGCCCGCTTCGATGGCGTGCAGCGCGGCGCGCGTGCGGGCGATGCCCAGCACCTCGTCCACCCGCAGCGCCGTGTCGAGTACGAGGTGCTGCGCGAGACAGCCGACTTCGCCGGTGGTGCGGACCGATCCCTCCGTCGGCGCCAGTTCGGTGGCGATCAGCTTCAACAGCGTTGACTTTCCTGACCCGTTGAGGCCGATCAGCCCGGTTCTTCCCGGGCCGACCGCCAGATGGAAGTCGTCGAAGACGCCGGTGCCGTCCGGCCAGGCGAAGGTGAGCGAGGAGCAGGTGATGTGCGTGGGGGCAGTAGACATACGGGTCTCCCGGTTGCGTGAAGAAGGGGTTGGGCAACGGGTGGAGACACCGCGGCGCGGGCGACGGCCGCCGGGGGACACAGGGATGGAAGAGGTCCCGGCCGGGGGAGGACGGCTCGAATGCCGAGGTCGCACGCGAAGCGCGCAGCTTGACCGAAGCAGCTGCGACGCACGGTGTCTCAAGACCTCAGACGAGCAACGTCCTTCTCCTATTCAACGGCAACAGAACCGCTGTACACCGTAGGAAGGTGCCCGGTGGCCGTCAACGGAATAAGAGGGAAGACGTCAGCAGGCGTCGCGCAGCAGCTCGGCCAGATTGTGGTCGAGATCGAGATAGAGGTGCTCACGGCCGGTGGGGACCAAGCCCTGGACGCGCTTGAGGAAACGGCGCACCTCGCTGGTGCGGATGTGCACCATCGCGACGCCCTCCGGGGCGTGGAACTCCAGGACCGTACGGTCGTAACCGAAGGGCCTGACGCGTACGTCGCCGACGCCGGCCGGTCCGTCGACCCCCGCCGCGAGCAGCTCGCGCGAGAACGCCCACGACACCTCGTTGCCCTCCAGCGTCGCCGGGGGCGGGAAGGCCATACGTACGGCGAAGGGATCCTCGCGGTCGTAACGCAGCGTGGCCGGAACAGACTCCATCTGGGGCGCCGAGGCGACCAGGCGGGCCTGCACGGCCTGCTCGATGACGGTGGACAAGGCCTGCTCCTTCGTGCGCGGCTCGCTGACGTCTCGCTGACACCGTCAGAGACGTCGGAACGACGGAATCCGTGCATCGGAAAGCAGAGTGACCTGTGTCACCGCCCGGCAAACGGGACTTTGACGACCTAAGAGCCGCCGGAACGCACCCTGGACGGGCTCAGGCCCGTGGGCTAGCTTCCAGCGCCATGACGTCCAAGGGGAAGACGAGACGAATGGTGTCTGTGGGGCTGTGCGCGGCGGCGGTCGCCGCCGCGCTGGCCGCACCGGCACAGGCGGCCCAGCAGACCGGCGGCGCGGCCGGGGAGAAAGCGGCGGAGAAAGGTGGTCCCGCCTGGAGCCTGAAGAACACCGGCACCGACGTACGGTTACGGGGCCTCGCGGCCGTCAGCCGCCGGACCGCCTGGGTGGCGGGCTCCAAGGGCACGGTCCTGCGCACCGCGGACGGCGGGCGGAGCTGGCTGAACGTCTCCCCGCCGGGGGCGGGCGGGCTGGAGTTCCGCGACATCGAGGCCTTCGACAGCAGGAGGGCCGTGGTGCTGGCCATCGGCGAGGGCGAGGCCTCCCGGGTCTTCCGCACCGACGACGGCGGCGCGAGCTGGACCGAGTCCTTCCGTAACACCGACCCCAAGGCCTTCTACGACTGCATCACCTTCTTCGACAGCCGCCACGGCCTCGCGATGAGCGATCCGGTGGACGGCAAGTACCGCATCCTGTCGACCGGTGACGGCGGAAAGTCGTGGAAGGTGCTGCCGAGCGCCGGGATGCCCGACGCGCTGCCGGGCGAGGCGGCCTTCGCGGCGAGCGGCCAGTGCCTGGTCAGCTCGGGACGCAAGGACGTCTGGCTGGCGACCGGCGGCGGCGCGACCGCCCGCGTGCTGCACTCCGCCGACCGCGGCCTGCACTGGACCGTCGCCGATGCGACCATCCCGGCTGGGGACCCGGCCCGCGGAGTCTTCGCGCTCGCCTTCCGCGACCGTGCCCACGGCATCGCCGTCGGCGGTGACTACCGGCCCGACCAGACATCCCCGAGCGCCGGAGCGGTCAGTGGGGACGGCGGCCACAGCTGGCAGCAGTCCAAGACACCGCCGCCCGCCTACCGCTCGGGCGTGACCTGGCTCCCGCACAGCCGCTCGGCGGCGCTCGCCGTCGGCCCGACCGGGACCGATCTGACCCTGGACGGCGGCCGCAGCTGGCGCACCGTCGACACCGGTTCGTACGACACCGTCGACTGCACTGCCGACTTCGGCTGCTGGGCCTCGGGCGAGAAGGGCCGCGTGGCACGGCTGGAGTTCTGAGCCGCGCTCGGCGATCGCGTCAGGAGGACAACTGCTGCCGGTACGGGGCGAGTTCGGGCGCGGTCTTCGTCGCGATGAACTCCGTGATCCGGTACTCGCACACGCCGCCCACCGCGAAGGGGTCGGCCGCCACGGTCTTCTCGATCGTCGCGCGGTCGTCCCCCACGGCCAGGATCACCCCGCCGTCGCGGGGATTCTTGCGTCCCGACGCGAGGAACACGCCCTCCTCGTACAGCGCGTCCAGCCAGGCCACATGCGCGTCGAGGAGCTCGTCGACGCGCTCAAGGGGTGCGGTGTAGGTCAATTCCAGTACGAACATGATCGTCAGGCTACGCGACACGGTGCAACGGCCACCGGCAGGCCGAGATCCCCTGGCGCTGAGCCGGCCGGGTCGTAGGCTGGGCGTCACCATGAAGATCATCGAGACGCCCCCGCACTGGCCCGCCGACGAGGCCGCGGCCCTGGCCGTCCAGGACGAACTGCGCACGCGCGTCGTCCCGGACGAGCCCGGGCCGCAGCCCGCCACCGGCCTGGTGACGGGCGTCGACGTCGCCTACGACGACGACCGCGACGTCGTGGCCGCGGCGGCCGTCGTCCTGGACGCGGCGACGTTCACCGTCGTCGAGGAGGCCACGGCGGTCGGGCGGGTGGCCTTCCCGTACGTTCCCGGGCTGCTGGCCTTCCGGGAGATCCCGACCGTGCTCGCCGTCCTGGAATCCCTCACGTCGGATCCCGGTCTAGTCGTCTGCGACGGCTACGGCCGGGCGCATCCCCGCCGATTCGGGCTCGCCTCGCATCTCGGAGTGCTGACCGGGCTGCCCGTGATCGGCGTCGCCAAGAACCCCTTCGTCTTCAGCTACGGCGAACTGGGCCCGCGGCGCGGCGACTTCGCCGCCCTGCGGGCCGACGACGGCGAGGAGGTCGGCCGGGCGCTGCGCACCCAGGACGACATCAAGCCGGTCTTCGTCTCCGTCGGCCACCGCACGACGCTCGACAACGCCTGCGCGCACACCATCCACCTCGCGTCCCGCTACCGGCTCCCCGAATCGACGCGGCTGGCCGACCGCCTGTGCCGGCGCGCACTTGCGGAGATCACCAGCGGATCGTGATCGGCAGGCTCCGGTCTCAGCGCGTGGCGGCCACCCGGAAGCGGATGCCCGCCGCCTGAAGCCGCTCCAGCAGCGCATCACCCATCGCCACCGCCGTGGTCACTTGCCCCGAGGTGTCGGGCAGTTGGTCGTGGGCCAGGCACAACATGGACTCGGCGAGCATCTTCGCCGTCTCGCCGTAGCCCGGATCGCCGCCCGACACCTCCGTGAACACCGTGTGGCCACCGCCCTCGCCCACGAAACGCACCGAGAACCAGCTCTTCGCCCGACGCTGCTCGTCCGGACCCTCGCCCGGCTTGATCCGCTCAGACAACCAGCGCCGGGCAGGCGGCAGTTGGGCCAGCGCGAAGAGCGCGCCGACGGCCGCCGCACCGCCCGCCGCCATCGGCAGGGTGCGGACCGCCGCATAGTGCCGGTAGCGGAAGTCCGGGCCGTACCGCTTCAGCGACCGCGCCGAGCGCGCGACGATCTGCGCGTCGACCGTCGGCAGCGGCAGCGCCCAGGCCCCCGTCTCGCGGCTGAACCGCGGCGAACCGAGCGGGGCCCGGGCCCGCCGTCCCACCAGCCGCGGCTCGTGCAGCCGCCGCTCGTGCGCGGCCCGCAGCATCTGCCGCCCGCGGCCCATGGCGTTCAGCGCGGAGGCGAGAGTCCCGCCGGAGAAGGTGGCGTTGGAGCGTACGAACCCGTCGACGCGCAGCGGAACGCCTTCAGGGAGCTGCTGGACGGTGAAGTACGCGCCGAGGTCGTGCGGGACGGAGTCGAAGCCGCAGGCGTGGATCAGCCGGGCCCCGGTCTCCCGGGCCCGCGCGTCATGGCGTACGTACATCAGGTCCACGAACTCGGGCTCGCCGGTCAGGTCGACATAGTCGGTCCCGGCCTCCGCGCACGCGGCGACCAGCGCCTCGCCGTACAGCAGGTAGGGGCCGACCGTCGTGGCCACCACACGGGCGGACTCGGCGAGTTGGCGAAGTGCTTCGGGATCATTCACGTCCGCCTCGATCAGCGGCAGCCCGGCACAGCCGGGATGCCTGGCGGCAAGACGCTCACGCAGCTGCTCCAGCTTCTGCCGGCTGCGGCCCGCGACGGCCCAGCGGCAGCCTTCGGGCGCGTGCGCCGCGAGGTACTCCGCGGTGAGCGCGCCGACGAAACCTGTCGCCCCGAAGAGCACTACGTCGTACGGGCGCTGTGCGCGATCGGTCCCGTTCTGCCTGTTCAATGGCCCCTCCGCCGTTGCCCCCGCGGTCATGTCGGTGGCTGAGGCTAGCGTGCGAACGGGCCTGGGAAGAAGATGCGTTTCCCATCGGTAACATGCCGGGCCCCGGGGCCGGATCTAGCGTGAAGACATGCGTACATGGCGTCCCCACCGCCTGGTGCGGTGGTTCCACACCGCGCTCGCGGTGTGCGGGCTCGCCGCGGGCGCCGCACTGGTGGCGCTCGCCGCGACCACCGACGAGGGGGCGGGCCAGCTGTACGGCATGGCGGGGGTGGTGATCGCCTGTTCCGCCTATCTGCTGCTGCTCGCCTTCAACCGCCGGGTGTCCCTGACCGACAGCGAGGTCGTGGTCCGCAATCTGTCCACCGACCGGCACATTCCGCTGGCGGAGGTCGCTTCCGCCGCGCCGGGGCACGGCGCGGTGGAGATCCGGCTGACGGACGGCTCACGGACCAGAGTCATAGCGGTCGGCACCTACCACTGGCTGGCCCCTGGACTCTCGCGCGCCGGCGAGGTGTCGACGGCGGTCAGCACGGCGGCGGGCCAGGTGAGGGCGAGAGGCGCCCCGGCGCGCTGAGCGACCGACCTACCCTGACGGCATCGGCCGGAAAGCCATGATTTAGGTCGGAATCCGCGTGTAGGCTGCGGCCGGTTCTAAGCGCTTGCTCGGCCCAGACCCTTGTGCCGGGTGGAACGCGTTCTTACCATCATCGGTGTTACATCAGTTGTGTCACAGGCAGGGCTGGGGGCTCGATGGCAGCGACGGGGAACGGCCCGCTCGCCGGGGTGCGTGTGGTCGAACTGGCGGGCATCGGGCCCGGTCCGTTCGCCGCCATGCTCCTGGCCGATCTGGGCGCCGATGTCGTACGGGTCGACCGGCCCGGCGGCTCGGGGCTCGCGATCGATCCGGCGTACGACCTCACCAACCGCAACAAGCGCTCCGTACTCGTCGATCTCAAGGCCGACGACGGCCCCGCGCGGGTCCTCGACCTGGTCGAGCGGGCCGACGTACTGATCGAGGGCTACCGGCCCGGCGTCGCCGAGCGGCTCGGCGTCGGACCCCAGGAGTGCCTGGAGCGCAATCCGCGGCTGGTCTACGGGCGGATGACCGGCTGGGGCCAGGAGGGACCGCTCGCCCAGCGAGCCGGGCACGACATCGCGTACATCGCCGTCACCGGCACGCTCGGCATGATCGGCAAGCCCGACGAGCCGCCGACCGTCCCGGCCAATCTCGTCGGCGACTACGCGGGCGGCTCGCTCTATCTCGTCGTCGGAGTCCTCGCGGCCCTGCACCACGCCCGGACCGAAGGCGGTTCGGGCCAGGTCGTGGACGCGGCGATCGTCGACGGGGCCGCCCATCTCGCGACGATGATCCACGGCATGATGGCGGCCGGGGGCTGGCAGGACCGGCGCGGGGCGAACCTCCTCGACGGCGGCTGCCCCTTCTACGGGAACTACGAGACCGCGGACGGCCAGTACATGGCCGTCGGGGCGCTGGAGCAGCAGTTCTACAACGAGTTCATCGAACTGCTGGGCATCAAGGACGAGGCACCGGCCCGTAAGGACTTCGCCCGCTGGGGCGAACTGCGCGCCGCCGTCGCCGCCCGCTTCAAGACCAGGACCCGCGAGGATTGGACGGCCGTCTTCGAGGGCTCGGACGCCTGCGTCGCACCGGTGCTCTCGCTGCGCGAAGCTCCCTCGCACCCCCATCTCGCGGCCCGCGGAACCTTCGTCGACCACAGCGGAATCACCCAGCCCGCGCCCGCGCCCCGCTTCTCCGCCACGCCCGGCTCCGTGTACCGGGGACCCGCCCAGCCGGGCGCCGACACCGCCGAGGTGGCCCGCGACTGGGACCTGCCCGGGCTCACCGACGAGGACCTGCCCGGGCTGACCAAGGAGGACCGTTGAAGCGCCAGATCTTCACCGCCGAGCACGACGCCTTCCGCGAGACCGTGCGCACCTTCCTCGCCAAGGAGGTCCTTCCGCACTACGAGCAGTGGGAGAAGGACGGCATCGTCAGCCGTGAGGCCTGGCTGGCGGCGGGGAGGCAGGGGCTGCTCGGTCTGGCCGTGCCCGAGGAGTACGGAGGCGGCGGGAACGAGGACTTCCGCTACAGCGCCGTCCTGGCGGAGGAGTTCACGCGCGCGGGCGCGGCCGGACTCGCGCTCGGGCTGCACAACGACGTCATCGGCCCGTACCTCACCGGGCTCGCCACCGAGGAGCAGAAGCGGCGCTGGCTGCCCGGCTTCTGCAGCGGCGAGATCATCACCGCCATCGCGATGACCGAGCCGGGCGCGGGCTCCGACCTCCAGGGCATCCGCACCAGCGCCGAGGACCGCGGAGACCACTGGGTCCTCAACGGCTCCAAGACCTTCATCTCCAACGGAATCCTCGCCGACCTGGTGGTCGTCGTCGCGAAGACCACGCCCGAGGGCGGTGCCAAGGGCCTCTCGCTGCTGGTCGTCGAGCGTGGCGCGGAAGGCTTCGAGCGCGGCCGCAATCTCGACAAGATCGGCCAGAAGTCCCAGGACACGGCAGAGCTGTTCTTCAACGACGTACGCGTCCCCAAAGAGAATCTGCTCGGGGAACTCAACGGCGCCTTCATCCATCTGATGACCAATCTCGCGCAGGAGCGGATGGGTATCGCGGTCGCCGGAATCGCCGCCGCCGAATATCTCCTGGAGATCACCACGCAGTACGTCAAGGAGCGGGAGGCCTTCGGGCGGCCGCTCTCCAAGCTTCAGCACATTCGCTTCGAGATCGCCGAAATGGCCACGGAATGCGCCGTGACGCGTGCCTTCCTCGACCGCTGCATCGTGGATCACTCGAACGGGGAACTCGACGCGGTCCATGCCTCGATGGCCAAGTGGTGGGCCACCGAACTCCAGAAGCGGGTCGCCGACCGCTGTCTCCAACTGCACGGCGGCTACGGCTATATGACCGAATACCGCGTCGCCAGGGCATTCACGGACGGCCGTATCCAGACGATCTACGGCGGCACGACCGAGATCATGAAGGAAATCATCGGCCGTTCTCTTCTCGGCTGACACTTATGGAAAGGCTGCTGTCTTGAGTACCGAAGCGTATGTGTACGACGCGATCCGCACCCCGCGCGGGCGCGGCAAGGCCAATGGCGCCCTGCACGGGACCAAGCCGATCGACCTCGTCGTCGGCCTGATCCATGAACTGCGCGGCCGCTTCCCCGGCCTCGACCCGGCGGCCGTCGACGACATCGTGCTCGGCGTCGTCGGACCGGTCGGCGACCAGGGCTCCGACATCGCCCGTATCGCGGCCATCGCGGCCGGACTGCCCGACACCGTCGCCGGCGTACAGGAGAACCGCTTCTGTGCCTCGGGTCTCGAAGCCGTCAACATGGCGGCGATGAAGGTCCGTTCGGGCTGGGAGGACCTGGTCCTCGCCGGTGGGGTCGAGTCGATGTCGCGGGTGCCGATGGCTTCCGACGGCGGCGCCTGGTTCGCCGACCCGATGACCAACTACGACACCGGGTTCGTCCCGCAGGGCATCGGCGCCGACCTCATCGCCACCATCGAGGGCTTCTCCCGGCGCGATGTCGACGAGTACGCCGCCCTCTCCCAGGAGCGTGCCGCCGCGGCCTGGAAGGACGGCCGCTTCGACCGGTCCGTCGTCCCGGTGCGCGACCGCAACGGCCTCGTCGTCCTCGACCACGACGAGCACATGCGCCCCGGCACCACCGCCGACAGCCTCGCCGCCCTCAAGCCCTCCTTCGCGGGCATCGGCGACATGGGCGGCTTCGACGCCGTGGCGCTGCAGACGTACCACTGGGTGGAGAAGATCGACCACGTCCACCACGCGGGCAACTCCTCGGGCATCGTCGACGGAGCGGCGCTCGTCGCGATCGGTACGAAGGAGGTCGGCGAGCGCTACGGCCTGACCCCGCGCGCCCGCATCGTCTCGGCCGCGGTCTCCGGCTCCGAGCCGACCATCATGCTCACCGGCCCCGCGCCCGCCACCCGCAAGGCGCTCGCCAAGGCCGGACTGACGATCGACGACATCGATCTCGTCGAGATCAACGAGGCGTTCGCCGGTGTCGTGCTGCGCTTCGCCCGCGATCTGGACCTCCCCCTGGACAAGATCAACGTGAACGGTGGCGCGATCGCTCTGGGCCACCCGCTCGGTGCGACGGGCGCGATGATCCTCGGCACCGTCATCGACGAACTGGAGCGCCAGGACAAGCGGTACGGCCTCGTCACGCTCTGCGTGGGCGGCGGAATGGGCATCGCCACGATCGTCGAGCGGGTGTAGCGCTGCGCGCACACTCCCGGGGCACGCGTACGTCCGGTGCGCGAGCCCGCCGGCCGCTGCGGCGCAGCCGCGCGGACCTGTGCGTGACCGTCGCCGCGCGACGGGTCCGCCCGCGTCCTCACCACACCCTCAGGAGACTTCGCAATGACCCAGAGCACCACCATCCGCTGGGAGCAGGACGAGACGGGGATCGTCACCCTCGTCCTCGACGACCCCAACCAGTCCGCGAACACCATGAACCAGGCCTTCAAGGACTCGCTCGCGGTCATCGCCGACCGGGCCGAGGCCGAGAAGGACTCGATCCGCGGCATCATCTACACCTCCGCCAAGAAGACCTTCTTCGCGGGCGGCGACCTCAAGGACATGATCAAGGTCGGCCCCGAGCAGGCCCAGCAGGCCTTCGACGCCGGTAGAGCCATCAAGAACGCCCTGCGCCGTATCGAGACCCTGGGCAAGCCCGTCGTCGCGGCCGTCAACGGCGCGGCGCTGGGCGGCGGTTACGAGATCGCGCTCGCCAGCCACCACCGCATCGCGCTCGACGCACCCGGCTCCAAGATCGGCCTGCCCGAGGTCACGCTCGGACTGCTCCCTGCGGCCGGCGGAGTCACCCGTACCGTACGGCTGATGGGCATCGCCGACGCGCTGCTGAAGGTGCTCCTGCAGGGCACGCAGTACTCGCCGCAGCGCGCCCTGGAGAACGGGCTCGTCCACGAAGTCGCCGCCACGCCCGAGGAGATGCTCGCCAAGGCGCGCGCGTTCATCGACGCCAACCCCGTCTCCCAGCAGCCCTGGGACGTCAAGGGCTACAAGATCCCCGGCGGCACCCCGTCCAACCCGCGCTTCGCGGCGAACCTCCCGGCCTTCCCTGCCAACCTCAAGAAGCAGACGGCGGGCGCCCCGTACCCCGCGCCGCGCAACATCCTGGCCGCGGCCGTCGAGGGCTCCCAGGTCGACTTCGAGACCGCGCTGACCATCGAGGCCCGGTACTTCACCGAGCTGGTCACCGGGCAGATCTCCAAGAACATGATCCAGGCGTTCTTCTTCGACCTCCAGGCCGTCAACTCCGGCGCCAACCGCCCCAAGGGCATCGAGCAGCGGCCGGTCCGCAAGGTCGCCGTCCTCGGCGCCGGGATGATGGGCGCGGGCATCGCGTACTCCTGCGCCCGCGCGGGCATCGACGTGGTCCTCAAGGATGTGACGGCCGAGTCGGCCCAGAAGGGCAAGGCGTACTCCGAGAAGCTGCTCGACAAGGCCCTCTCCCGGGGCCGTACCACCGAGGCCAAGCGCGACGCCCTGCTCGCCCGGATCACGCCGACCGCCGACCCCGCCGATCTCGCGGGCTGCGACGCCGTGATCGAGGCGGTCTTCGAGGACACCGCGCTCAAGCACAAGGTGTTCCAGGAGATCCAGGACGTCATCGAGCCGGATGCGCTGCTCTGCTCCAACACCTCGACCCTGCCCATCACCCAGCTCGCCGAAGGCGTCTCGCGACCCGCCGACTTCATCGGTCTGCACTTCTTCTCGCCGGTCGACAAGATGCCGCTGGTCGAGATCATCAAGGGCGGGCGCACCGGCGACGAGGCGCTTGCCCGCGCCTTCGACCTGGTCCGTCAGATCAACAAGACCCCGATCGTGGTCAACGACTCACGCGGCTTCTTCACCTCGCGTGTGATCGGGCAGTTCATCAACGAGGGCGTGGCGATGGTCGGCGAGGGCGTCAACCCCGTGTCGATCGAGCAGGCAGCGGCGCAGGCCGGATACCCGGCCAAGGTGCTCTCGCTGATGGACGAGCTGACGCTGACCCTGCCGCGCAAGATCCGCAACGAGACCAGGCGCGCGGTCGAGGAGACGGGCGGCAGCTGGGCCGGGCACCCGGCTGACGCGGTGATCGACCGGATGGTCGACGAGTTCGCGCGTACGGGCCGCAGCGGCGGGGCGGGCTTCTACGAGTACGGCGAGGACGGCAAGCGGGCCGGACTGTGGCCGGGCCTGCGCGAGCACTTCGCGAAGCCGGACGTCGATGTCCCCTTCACCGACATGAAGGAGCGGATGCTCTTCTCCGAGGCGCTGGACTCCGTCCGCTGCCTGGAGGAGAACGTGCTGACGTCGGTCGCCGACGCCAACATCGGCTCCATCATGGGCATCGGCTTCCCGGCCTGGACGGGCGGCGTGCTGCAGTACATCAATGGCTACGAGGGCGGGCTGCCCGGCTTCGTGGCACGCGCACGTGAACTCGCGGAGCGCTACGGCGAGCGCTTCGAGCCGCCGGCGCTGCTCGTCGAGAAGGCGGAGCGCGGCGAGGTCTTCACCGACGCGTGACGCGTGACGCCCGATGCCCGGGCCGCGTTCAGCCCTCCTGGCCGAACGCGGCCCGCAGCTCTTCCTTCAACGACCGCTGAAAGGCGGTGACCAGCGCCTGCACGACCATCGGCTGCATATGGGCGGACAGCGACTTCATCGCGGCCACATGCTCGGGGTCCGACTCCCGCTCCCGGTACGGGTTCCACACCTCGTCGCGGAACAGCCGGGTCAGCTCGTGCGCGGCCGAGCGGGTGTGCTCCAGCAGGACGGTACGGGCGGCGAGGATCGTCTCGTGCGCGATGGGCACGTCGAGCAGCTGCACACCGAGCCGCAGCAGCCCCGGGTCGAGCCGGTAGCCGCCCCCGGCGGCCTCGCGCTCCAGGACGCCCATCGCCGCGAGCCGGTCGATGTCCTCCTCGCCGAGCGGCCGTCCCGCGCGGCGCTCCAGCTCGGCACGGGTCGCCTCCTCGGCCGAGTCCGGGGCCCACGAGGCCACCAGCGCACGGTGGATGGCGAGATCGTGCGCGCTCAGATCCGGCGGCAGCTGCTCCACATAACGCTCGATCGCGGCGAGCGTCATGCCCTGGTGCTGAAGCTCCTCGATGAGGGCGAGCCGGGACAGATGCCCCTGCCCGTAGTGCCCGACGCGACGCGGTCCGATGACCGGGGGCGGCAGCAGCCCGCGCGTGCTGTAGAAGCGAATGGTCCGCACGGTCACCCCGGCACGCGCAGCCAGCTCGTCGACGGTGAGCGTCGGCTCCTCGGTCTCGGTCGCCATGGTCTGCCTCGCCTCTCCTGGGCATCGATCCGGTGCAACAGTATTGCTGTCTCACCATTGTTGTGAAAGGCGCTGTACAGCGAAGGCCGATTGTCAGTGACCGTCTCTATGGTGGATGAATGCTCGAGATCGAATACGTACAGGGGGACGCCACCACGCCGCGGGGCAAGGGCGTGAAGCTGATCGCGCACGTCTGCAATGACCTGGGCGGTTGGGGCAAGGGTTTCGTGCTGGCGATATCGCGTCGCTGGCCCGCGCCCGAGGCGGCGTACCGCCGCTGGCACCGCGAGCGTGCGGGCAATGACTTCGGGCTCGGCGCCGTGCAGTACGTCCAGGTGGGACCGTATCTGTGGGTGGCGAACATGGTGGGGCAGCGGGGGATGCGGACCGGCAGCAAGGGCGTCCCGGTGCGGTACGAGGCGATCGACACCGCCCTCGGCGCGCTCGCCGAGAAGGCCGCGGAGCTGGAGGCCTCGGTTCATATGCCGAGGATCGGCTGCGGGCTGGCGGGCGGAAAGTGGTCCCGCGTCGAGCCGTTGATAGCACAGCGGCTGACGGGCCGGGGAACAGCGGTCACCGTGTACGACCATCAGGGGTGACCGGACGCCGTCCCGGGCGCAGGGCTGGGTCGGCGTGGCGCGCGCCCGCGCCGGTGGCGCGACAGGCGTGCCCACCCCGGTGGGCACGCCCGTCATCGCACGTCGTGCGTCAGTACACGTTCACGCCGTACACGCTCAGCGCTTCCCGTACCGGCTGGAAGATCGCCGAGCCGTTGGTGCCGGAGCAGCCGGAGCTGCCCGAGTGGATGCCCAGTGCCACGGAACCGGCGAAGTGCGCGCCGCCACTGTCACCGGCGGCCGAACACACGGTGGTGCGGACCATTTGGTAGACGGGGCCCTCGGGATAGTTCACCGTGACGTTCACCGCGGTGACCCTCCCGCTGGTCACATGGGTGGTCGAGCCGCTCTTCCTGATGGCCTGGCCGACGATGGCATTGGCCGAGGTCACGATGTCCTGGTACGAGCCGTTGTACAGGTTGACCCTGCCGGGGGGCTGGGGGCTGGCGGACAAGTAGCGGACGATGCCGTAGTCGTTGGTCGGGAAGCTCGTGCCCGTGCGGATGCCGATGGGCATTCCACCGGACGTCGCCGACCAGCTGTAGGCCAGATTGGTGCAGTGGCCTGCCGTCAGGAAGTAGCGGGCCGTGCCCCTGGCGACGTTGAAGGCGGCCGAGCAGCGGTAGCCCCCGCCGTAGATCGCGTCGCCTCCTGACACCTCCTTCTTGAAGACGCCCGTCACGCGCTTGATCCGTACTGCCTCGCCGAGTTCTGCTGCCACGTTCCGCAGCTGGGTCATGGAGCGCACTGAGACCGACGCGTCGGCCTCGACGGCGACCTGGTTGGTGGAGGGGTCGATGCCCCATGAGGTGCCGGTGATCTTCGCCTGGGTTTCGAGGGTGTCGATGGCGGCCCGGAGTTCCGTGGTGCTGCGCTCCACGAGCTTGGGGCGCGCGCCGGCGGCTTTCACCGCTTCGGCCGCGGCCGTATCGGTGACGGCGACGACCAACTCGCCCGTCGCGGCGTCGAGATACGACCCGGCGCTGTTGTCGTCGTCGAGTGCGCGTTCGAGGCTGCTGTCGATGGCGTACTGGGTGGCGGAGGCGGTGACGCCCGGTGTGGGTTCCGGGGCGGCACCGGCGGTGCCCGAGCCCAGGCCGACGGCGGGCAGGGAGATGAGGACGGAAAGGCAGATGCGCGCGCGGAGCGTGCGTCTCATGGGGGGCTTCTCCTTCGTACGAGTGCGCTGTGGGGGAGTGCCGAGAAGTGATGCGGAATGAAGCAGTCCGGTCGGTCGATGTGGCATGGCCCTGTCATGTGTACAGGAGTGTGGGAATACCGGAGCACCCTCCCGGCAAGGGGGGGTCAGGGATGGATCTGCACGGTGGCCGTGCTCAGCCGCCGGACCCCGTGCATCAGGGCGTGCTCGGCGGCCAACGCCACTTTATGTGCCTGCATCACTGTCAGCGCGGGGTCGACCACGATCGAGGTCTCCGCCCGCAGCCCGTGCCCGAGCCAGCGCATGCGCACGTCCCCCACGGCCCGTACGCCCTCGACATGGGACAACGCGTGCTCGGCCTCGTCGATCAGCGCCGGGTCGACCGCGTCCATCAGCCGGTGCCAGACCTCACGGGCCGCACCGCGCAGTACCAGGGCGATTGCCCCGGTGATCGCGAGCCCGGTCACCGGATCGGCCCACCGCCATCCGAGTGCAGCTCCGCCCGCGCCCAGCAGTACAGCCAGAGAGGTGAACCCGTCGCTGCGGGCGTGCAGTCCGTCGGCCACGAGCGCGGCCGAACCGATCCTGCGGCCGGTCCGGATGCGGGCCCGGGCCACCCACTCGTTGCCGGCGAAGCCCACCAGCGCGCCCCCGGCCACCGCGGCCAGATGACTGACCTCCTGCGGCTCGAACAGCCGTCGCAGCGCCTCGTACCCGGCGAAGAACGCGGACGCGGCGATCACCAGCACCACGAAGACGCCCGCCAGATCCTCGGCACGTCCGAAGCCGTAGGTGTAGCGGCGGGTGGCCGCCCGGCGGCCGAGGAGAAAGGCGAGGCCCAGCGGCAGCGCGGTGAGCGCGTCGGCCGCGTTGTGGACGGTGTCGCCCAGCAGCGCCACCGAGCCCGAGGCGGCCGCGATCACCGCCTGGACGGCGGTCGTCGCGGCGAGCACACCGAAGGAGAACCACAGCGTGCGCAGCCCCTGCGCCGACCCTTCCAGGGCCGCGTCGATGCGGTCGTGCGGAGCGTGATGGTGGTGACCACGGACGTGTCCGAACCCCGTCATGGTCACCACCGTGACACATCAACTAGCTTGCAGCCACTGCCGAAAAGCGGCCTCTGACCAGCTGCGAACGGCTCGCGACTACTGCCCGGACGCGATCACGGGGTAGTGGTCGCTGAGATTGGTGTACGTGTACGTCCTGCCCCAGCTGGAGACCGACCAGGGCGCGCTCTGCTCCTTGATCACCTCATTGGTCCAGCCGGCCGGCTTCACGTGCCCGGCGCGGTGCAGGACGTAGTCGAGGTCCTCGCGCGGGTCGTCCGGGTAGCGGTAGTTCGCGATCGAGTTCTGCTCGGTGTCGAAGGAGTACGGGTGCCCGGTGCGGGTGTCCGCCCCCGTGAGCCCGGCGTCCGCGAGCATCGTGTTGTACTCCGGCGTCCGCGAGTCGACATTGAAGTCGCCCGCCACCAGGACCTGTTCGGAGGCGGGGATGTTCTTGCCGTCGAGGAAGGCGTCGATCGCCCTGAACTGAAGGCTGCGCATCTGCGCCGCCTCGCCCGCGTCGCAGCCGGGGTCGGTGGACTGCGCGTGCGTGCCCACGACATGGACCTTCGTGCCGTTCACGTTCAGCACGACGTACACGAAGCCCTTGTTGGACCACCAGTCGGCACCGCAGGCGTCCTTGTAGACGTACTGCTCCTTGCGCACGATGGGCCACTTGCTGAGGATCGTCACGCCGCCGTCCTCGGGCGTCGTGGCCGAGTACGAACCGCCCGTCGCGTCCCAGCCGTCCTTGCTGCGCCCCATCACCGGGGTCTGGTACGGGTACTGGGCGGCGGCCTTCTGCTTGAGCGCGTCCGACGAGGAGTTGTCGAAGGCCTCCTGGACCACGACGACGTCCTTGCCCTGGAAGAACGAGGTCGCGCGGTATCGCGGCGGCCCGATGGTCCTGGCCCCAGTTGGGGTACAGCGTCTTGCTGAAGAGGAAGGTGTTGTACGTCAGCACCTTCAGGGGCGGGGTCGCCGCCTCGGCGGCGGAAGCCGCCGGAGCCGTCCCGGTCAGGACGGCGGCGGCGAGCGCGGTGGACAGAGCTGCGCCAGGGATTCGGCGGAGCACGGAGTGCGGCACAGGAACTCCCAATTCAGGTGGGGGGTACGACCGGCGCGGCACATCAAATCAGCCAGAGTTACCTCCTGGTAATGACCAGGTGCCCACTTTCTTTCCACAACCGAACGATCACACCAACTCCCCGGCGCCCGGCTCGCGACACTACGATGGTGAACATGACCGGGGCCGTGTCAGATCCCGTACCGCCACCGCCCGGCGGAGTGCTGTGGTCCGTCGTCGGCGACATCCGCGAGCTGCTCATGCTGCCCGCCGCCCTCGCCCTCCAGGTCGCCCACCCGGCCGTCGCCGCGGGGGTCGACGAGTACTCCGTCTTCCGTACCGACCCCTGGGGCCGCGGCGAGCGCTCCCTGCGCTCGCTCCAGCTGTGGGTGTACGGAGGTGAGGCGGCGGCCGAAGAGGGGCGCAGGCTCCGGGAGCTCCACAAGGCGATCCGGGGCACCGACTCCCACGGCCGCCGGTACCGGGCGCTGGATCCCGAGTGCTACTCCTGGGTCCACGCCACCGGCTTCCCCGTCTTCCGGCACGCGCTGCGCTATCTGGCGCGCCCGCTCACCGATGCGCAGGAGCGACAGCTGTACGCCGAGTGGCTCCAGGTCGGCCGGATCCTCGGCATCGACGAGCGGGACATGCCGCAGACGGTCGAGGAGTTCTGGCCGTACTTCCGCAAGAGGCTCGCCGAGGAGGTGGAGGAGACGGCCGTCGTACGCGAACTGGTCGCCCTCGACGTGACCTTGCCGCCTCCCGACCGGGGGCCGCGGCCCGTCAAAGCGCTGCTCGCGATGCTGTGGCCGATGCTGCTTCCGTCGTTCGTCCGCTTCCGCCGCTTCCTCACCATCGGGCTGATGCCACCCGAGGCGCGCGACGCGATCGGTCTGCAGTGGACCGCGGAGCAGGAGCGCGCACTGCGCAGATTCGCCCGGGTCGTACGGGCCGTGGTTCCCGTACTCCCCGAGCGACTGCGCTACCTGCCGATCGCGCGCGAGGCGCGGCGTGCCGTCGGACTCAGTCGGCCAGTCCGCCGCGTGCGATGACATCCGCGTACCAGCGGGCGCTGTCCTTGAAGGTACGGCGCTAGGGCCTGTCGTTCGGATCTTGCCGGGTTCGCGTGCCCTGGCACGCACTCCCCCGTAGCCCTTCGGGCACGGGAGGTGCCCCCATGCCGCGTTGCGTCAGTCGCCGACGCTCCGCGTCGGCTCCATCCTCCGCCTTGCGATCGCACGCACCACAGTGACATCAGCCGCTCCGCGGCGGGCCGCTCACTGATCCGACCTGATCCAAACGACAGGCCCTGGGTCGCGAAGTCGAGGGCAGGACGCCGCGGCGGGCGTCAGGCCGAGGCCCGCCGCACCAGTGTCGTCGGGGTGATCACGGAGGCGGGGGCGCCGGAGCCCGGTTCGCCCTCGTTCAGCACGCGCATCAGCAGCCGGACCATCAACCGGCCCATGCCCTCGATGTCCTGACGGATCGTCGTCAACGCAGGATCGGTCGACTCGACCACCGAGGCCATGTCGTCGAAACCGACCAGCGCCACTTCCTCCGGCACCCGCCGCCCCCGCTCCCGCAGCGTCCGCAGGGCACCCGACGCCATCAGATCGTTCGCGGCGAAGACGGCGTCCAGCTCCGGGCGACGGTCGAGGAGCTCGGCCATCGCCCGGGCGCCGCTCTCGGCGGTGAAGTCGCCCTGGCAGACAAGACCGGGATCGGCGTCCAGCAGAACATCGCGGTAGCCGTCGATCCGGTCCGTCGCGGAGGTCTGGTCGCGGGGGCCCGCGATGTGTGCGATCTGCTCGCGGCCGAGAGAGACCAGATACCGCACGGCCTCGCGTGCGCCGCCCCGGTTGTCGCAGTCGACATAGGGGACGGCGGACTCGGCGGCGGCGCCGGGCCAGCCTGGGCGGCCGCCGAACACGGTCGGGACCTTCACCCGGTGGATGATGGAGGGCAGTTCGTCGTCGTTGTGCAGCGAGAAGGCCAGCGCGCCGTCGACATGGCCGCCGCCGAGATAGCGGGCGATCCGGTCGTAGTCCCCGGGACCCTCCACCCACAGCAGCACCAACTGGGAGTCGTACGCCGTCAGTTCACGGCTGATGCCCCGCACCTGCTGTTCGAAGAAGGGGTCCGAGAAGATCCGGAACTCCGGCTCGGCGATGATCACCGCGATCGCGCCGTTGCGCCGGGTGACCAGCGTGCGGGCCGCGTGATTCGGTACGTAACCGAGCTCCTCGACCGCCTGACGCACCTTGTCGACCAGCGGCGGCCTGACCCCCGCGCCGCCGTTGACGACCCGCGATGCCGTGGCCCGGGAGACACCGGCGCGGGCAGCGACGGCTTCCAGAGTGGGGCGGGAGCCAGTGGTCTGCTCGGGCAAGGCGGGTGCTCCTCGTCTGCGTCGTTCAGCCGCGTGGGACGTACAGGGTATCCGGTCCCGGCGATCTGCTGAGAGCGCTCCCACCCGCGGTGTCCCGAGGTGAACGGCGTCGCAGTCCCGGCCTGGGACGGCGACGCCGCACGCGGGCACCTCAGTTGTGGTCGTGATCGTGATCGTGGATCGAGTTCGTCGCGGCGATCTTCTTCCACGACGCGGGCCGGGCGGGCTTCACGCCCGCCCGCGCGATCCGCGCCCCGGCCGCGGCAGGAGCGCCCGGCTTCGACGGCTGATAGAGCCAGGTGTCGAAGAGCCCGGCCAGCGGCTTGCCGGAGATCCCCTCGGCGAACTTCACGAAGTCGCCGACCTCGGCGTTGCCGTAGGCGTGCTCGGCCGGCCAGCCCTTGAGGATTGCGAAGAAGTCCTTGTCGCCGACCTCGTTGCGCAGCGCCTGCAGCGCCAGCGCACCCCGGTCGTACACGGCGATGTCGAACTGCTTGTCAGCGCCCGGGTCGCCCGGCTTGACCGTCCAGAAGGCGTCGTCGGCCGGGTGCTGTGCGTAGACCCAGTCCGCGAGCTGCTGCGCGGTGCCCTCGTCCTCCTTCTCCGACCACAGCCACTGGCTGTACCGGGCGAAGCCCTCGTTGACCCAGATGTCCTTCCAGCCGTGGACGGAGACGCTGTCGCCGTACCACTGGTGGGCAAGCTCGTGGACGACCACGGAGACATTCGCGCCGTTCGCGAACTGGCGCGGGCTGTAGAACGGGCGGGTCTGCGTCTCCAGCGCGTAGCCACTCTTCACGTTGGGGACATAGCCGCCGAGCGCGTTGAAGGGGTACGGGCCGAAAACCTCGGCCAGCCACTCGGCGACCTCACCGGTCCGCTCGACGCTCGCCCGCGCCGCCCCCGCGTTGTCGCCGAGATCCTTGCTGTACGCATTGAGGATCGGCAGCCCGTCGGCCGTCTTGTCCGTCGTGATGTCGAACTTCCCGACGGCGAGCGTGGCCAGATATGACGCCTGCGGCTTGTTGGAGCGCCAGTTGTAGCGAGTCCAGCCGAGCTTCGAACTCTGCGACTGCAGTACGCCGTTGCTGATGGCCTGGGTGCCGTCCGGCACCGAGACGGAGATGTCGTACGTCGCCTTGTCCAGCGGGTGGTCATTGCTGGGGAACCACCACACGGCCGAGTCCGGTTCCTGGGCCGCGACGCCGCCGTCCGGGGTGCGGTGCCAGGCGGTGTATCCGCCGATGCTCAGCTCGGAGGGCTTGCCCGCGTAACGGACCACCACCGAGACAGATTTGCCCTTCTCCAGCGGTGCGACAGGAGTGATGACCAGCTCCTGGTCACCCTCCTTGGCGAATGTCGCCTTCTTGCCGTTGACCCGGACCTCCTTGACCTTCAGACCGAAGTCGAGGTTGAAGCGGCTCAGGTTCTGCTGGGTGGTGGCGAGAATCGTCGCCGTGCCTTCCAGCAGATCGGTCTTCGGCTGGTAGGTGAGCCTGAGGTCGTAGTGGGATACGTCGTATCCGCCGTTTCCGCTGGCCGGGTAGTAGGGGTCGCCGATGCCCGGTGCGCCCGGCGAGAAGTCCGCGGCCGATGCCGGGATCGCCAGCACGAGAGAGGCTGCGAGCGCGCTCGGGACGATGAGTCTGCGGTGCACGGATGCTCCAAGTCGTGGGGGGTGATGATCACTTGGACCCTATGCAGAGCCCGGGCCTCAGTCAGGAGCGAAGCTCGGCCTTTCACGGGATCGCCATTCGGCCGACATGAACCCGGGTGTCCCAGTCGTCACTTTGATGCGCTGATGGCCCTCTGTCGTAAGGGAGTTGGCCGGAGTACCTTCCGCCCATGCCGATACGCGCGCGGGGCACCCGCTTGACGTGCAGATCGCTGGTGGTGGCGGCTTCGGCCGCCCTGATGGCCATGACCCTGGCCCCGACGGGCGCCCAGAGCACGCCCTTGCGGGAGAGCAGGCCCGTCTACTCGTACGAGAACGCGATACGCGAGTCGGTGTGGGTGGACACGCGTTTCGACGGTGACGGAGACGGCCGGACCGACCGCGTCGCCGTGGACATCGTCCGGCCGCGGGAGCCTGCCCAGCAGGGCCGGAAGATTCCCGTGATCATGGACGCGAGTCCGTACTACTCCTGCTGCGGACGCGGCAACGAGAGCCAGAAGAAGACTTACGACGCGAACGGCAACGTCGTACAGATGCCGCTCTACTACGACAACTTCTTCGTCCCGCGCGGCTACGCCTTCGTCGGCGTCGACCTGGCCGGAACCAACCGCTCCGACGGCTGCGTCGATGTCGGCGGCCGCTCCGACGTCCAGTCTGCGAAGGCCGTCGTCGACTGGCTGAACGGCCGGGCACGCGGCTACACCACCCGCACCGGCAGTGAACCCGCCCGGGCCGGCTGGACCACCGGCGACACCGGGATGATCGGCAAGAGCTACGACGGCACCATCGCCAACGGGGTCGCGGCGACGGGGGTCGAGGGGCTGAAGACGATCGTCCCGATCGCCGCCATCTCCTCCTGGTACGACTACTACTTCGCCAAGGGCGCCCCGCTCTACGACTCCGGACCCGAATGGCTCTCCGACTATGTCGAGAGCCCCGAGGCCCGCGCCCGCTGCCAGGCAGTCCAGAAGCGGCTGGTCGACGAGGCCCCGCGCACCGGTGACCTGACCCGGCTGTGGAGCGAGCGCGACTACGTCCGCACCGCTGACAACGTCCGCGCCAGCGTCTTGGCGGTCCACGGCATGCAGGACCTCAACGTACGCAGCAAGCACTTCGGCCAGTGGTGGGACGCCCTCGCCGACCGGGGCGTGGAGCGCAAGGTCTGGCTCTCGCAGACCGGGCACGTCGACCCGTTCGACTTCCGCCGGGCCGAGTGGACCAGGACCCTGCACCGCTGGTTCGACCACTACCTCCTCGGCTACGACAACGGCATCGACCGCGAGCCGATGGCCGACATCGAGCGCGCCCCCGACCAGTGGTCCACCGACCGCGTCTGGCCGCCCCGGGCCACCGGCACCACCAGCCTCCGGCCGGGCAAGGGCACTGCGGCAGGCGTCGGCACCCTCGCGCTGACCCCCGCACGTCCGGGCGCGACCGAGACGTTCACCGACGACCGGACGCTGGACGAGACCGACTGGGCCGCGGCGATCGGCACGTCGACGCCCGCCAAGGCCGGATTCCTCACCAAGCCGCTCGGCCGCGATCTGCGGATCTCCGGCTCCTCCAAGGTGACGATCACCGCGACCCCGTCCACCACCAGTGCCCATCTCTCCGCGGTCCTCGTCGACCTGGGTCCCGACACCATCCGCGACTACGCGGCGGCGGGCGAGGGGATCACCACTCTCACCGACCGCACCTGCTGGGGAGCGAGCACGCCGGGCGACAGCCCCTGCTTCAAGGAGACCAAGGCGCGCACTGCCGCCGTCGATTACACGGTGTTCAGCCGAGGCTGGGCCGATCTGGGCAACTACGCCTCCGACGCCAAGGGCCGCCCGCTGACCCCCGGCACGGCGTACACCATCACTCTCGACCTGCATGCCAGTGACCATGTCGTCCCGGCCGGGCACCGGCTCGCGCTGATCGTCGGAGGCACGGACAGGGATCTGATCGACCCGCCCGCGAGCACTCCGACGCTCACCCTCGATCTGGCCCGCACCTCGGCGAAGCTGCCGATCGTCGGCGGGGCCCCCGCCTTCGTACGCGCCACCGCGGGCTCCACGGCGTCCGCCGCCCCGAGCGAGTCGCGCCTGAGCGGTGTGGCCGAGCCGCGCAGGATCCGTCCGATCCCGGGAGGCAGCGGCCGATGATCTCCCGTGCCCGCACCCTGGCCCTCACGGTCACGGCCGCCGCGCTCGCGCTGCCGTTCGTCTCCGCCCCGGCCGAGGCGGCGCACAGCGTGCCGCGCACCGGCTTCGAGACCAGCAAGGGCGCGCGCTGGACCGGGCAGCCCGAGGAACAGACCTTCCTCGCCGCCGTCGACCGGGGCAGCGACCGGGTCTCGGTCGGCCGGATCGGTACGACGAAACAGGGCCGACCGCTCCAGCTCGTACGGATCGGCTCCCGGCACACGCCGACCACCGTGCTGCTGATCTGCACGCAGCACGGGGACGAGCCCTCGGGCCGGGAGGCCTGTCTGACCACGATCCGCGATCTCGCGTACGCAAGGGACCGCGACACCCGCAGACTGCTGTCCCGTACGAGGATCCTCGTCGTCCCCACCGCCAACCCGGACGGACGGGCCGCCGACACCCGCGAGAACTCCGACGGCCTGGACATCAACCGCGACCACATCGCCCTGAAGTCCGTCGAGGCGCGGGCGATGGCCGCGGTGATCCGGGACCAACGCCCGGATGTGGTCTACGACTTGCACGAGTACGGCGCGACCCCTCCGTACTACGACAAGGACCTGTTCGACCTCTGGCCGCGCAATCTGAACACCGACGCCAAGGTCCACGAGGAGTCGCAGACGCTCTCGCGGGACTATGTCCGCCCGGCCGCACACGACGGCGGCTTCAGTACGGGCACCTACGGCATCTGGACCGACCCGGTCACCGGCGACCCCGTCAAACAGACCGCGGGCGACGGCCAGGAGCGCATCCTGCGCAATGCCTCGGGCGTCAAGAACGCACTGGGACTGCTCATCGAGAGCCGCGTCGATCCCATGACACCCGAGGAGAAGGCCGATCCCGCGCTGAACAACCGCCGCCGTGTCACCAGCCAACTGGACGCCCTGGGCGGACTGTTGGCCTTCGCCGACGAACGACGTGGCCGGATCGGGGCGGTGACGGCGGGGGCCAGGCTGGCCGGATTCAAGGACCGCGGGCCGGTCTATCTGGGCGGCGCCGACAACGATCCGGCGACCCCCGAGGAGACCCTCGTTGACCCGCCCTGTGGCTACCGCCTCGACGGCGCGCAGTACGCGGACGTCAAGGACGAACTGGCCCTGCACGGCGTCGCGTCGAGACCGGACGGCGACGGGGCGTTCGTACCGCTGCGGCAGGCGCAGCGCGAGCTGATCCCGCTGCTGCTCGATTCCCGTGCGACATATCACCTCACATCCGGGCTGGCGGTGGCCACGTGCTGAGGCCGGTTGATCAGCCGGGCGGCTGATGCCAAGCGGTCTCATATCGACATCGCCGCCCCGGGACACTTCGGGGCGGGCGATGCGGCTGTGCGCCCCACTCCGGTCACCGTGCGGCCAGCGCCGCCGCAGACTCCGCGCAACCCCAGGCGACCGTCACTCCGGCGCCGCCGTGGCCGTAGTTGTGGACAAGCAGCCTGCCACCGGGCAGTTCCTCGGCCTCGATACGCACGCCGCTCGTCCGCACCGGCCGCAGCCCCGCCCGGTGTCCGAGGATCCGTGCCCCCGCGATCTGCGGGCGAATGCGCGCACACCGCTCCACGATCCCCTCGGCCGTCGCCGGATCCGGCGTGAGCCGCCAGTCGTCCTCCTCCGCCGTGCCGCCCAGAATCAGCCGGCCCGGCTGAGGGAAGAAATACGTCGTCTTCGCGGACGCGTGGTCGGCCGCGGTGAACCACTCCTCGATGCCCGGATTCTCCACCAGCACCAACTGCCCGCGTACGGACCTCAGCCGGGCGTCCCCGACCAGCTCGCGCGCGCCGAGCCCCGCGCAGTTGACCACGACCCGCGCCCGGTCCGAGGCCTCGGCCAGAGTCTTCACCGTACGCGTCACGAGCGTGCCGCCCGCGGTCTCCAACCGCCGTCGCAGCCAGCCCAGATGAACCGGCATGTCGATCAGCGGAAGCCTGGCCCACAGCCCGTTCCCGTACCCCTCGGGCAACTCGTCGGCGCGCGCCTCGCGCAGGCCCGCCACCTCGGCGGCCCACGGTCCCAGACCCGACAGCCGCTCATGGGCGTGCACGCCCGCGACCAGGCGCACGCCCGTCTCCTCCGGGTCGCCCGCCAGCTGCTCGTACACCCGCAGCGAGGCGAGCGACCATGCGCCGACGGACTCCAGCGGCTCGACGCGGTACGGCCACCACAACGCGCCCGCCATAGCCGATGTCGTCTCCTGCGGCGCGTCCCGCGTCCACACCTGTACGCGGCGGCCACTCTCCGCAAGCACGATCGCCGTTGTCAGCCCTATGACCCCGCCACCCACCACCAACACGTCGCCGCTCATGACGGGACCGTACCCAATGGCGGGCGCCGTGCTCAGAACGGGTCATAGGTGGGGATACTCAGGACATGTCTGCCGTGTACGCGACTTTCGAGCTGTCGCCGGCGACGCGGGTCGGGGGAGTCCTCGCGGATGGTGGCCACCAAGTGCACCGGGACTTCATGGACTTCATCGTCGACGGGCGGCCGCTGCTGTTCCAGCTCAGCGACCTCGACGCCGTCTCTCCGCTGGCCTCCGACGTGCCCCCGGCAATATTCACGGCCCAGCTGCGCACTCTGCTGCTCGAAGCGCCGGCGCCGCTGGCGGACGGGCGCTGTGTGATCTACGGCTGCCCCGAGTGCGAGAGCATCGAGTGCGGCGCGGTGACCGCCGTCATCGAGCGCGACGGTGACGACGTCGTATGGCGGGACTTCGCCTGGCAGACGTCCGAGGCGGCGGACCTGGAACTCAACGGCTACCGCGGGACAGGGCCGTTCCGCTTCCGCGGCGAGGCGTACCGCGCGGAGCTCGAACGCCTGCTGCCGGACGGCGACGCCGCGCCGCCCCCGCGCCGCCGGGTCCTGCTCATCGGCGCGCGCGTCGACGTACTGGCCAAGCTGGCCGCCGCCCTGCGGACCATCGGCATCGGCGCGGACATCACCCAGGACGCGACCGGGATCCACGCGGACGAGCTCCTCGGTTACGGCGCGGTCGCTTTCGGCCGCGCGGTCGGCGAGCCCGAACGCGCGGCGGTGCGGGCGGCGTTCGAGGCGGCGGGCGCGGACATGGCGTACGTGGACGGACTCGCCCCCATCATTCCGTTGCTGGTCGCCCAGATAGAACACGCGCTGGACCGCAGCCCGCCGGAACGCCGGAGGCTGATCAGCCTGACGGCGTCGGCGGGGGTGGCACAGGTGGAGGTGACCTCGACGTGCCGGGTACAGCTGGTCGCGTACCGCCTGGACCGGCTGTACCGCACACACACGAGGGAGGTGTTCGACGGGGTGCTGGACCCGGGCGAGCACCGGATTCCGGTGGATGGGCGGGCGGTGCGGGGGCGGTCGTTCCTGGTGGGGCGGACGATGGGGGGCGTGGTGGTGGCGCAGGTGGTGGGGTGAGGGGGGGCTCCCGGCGCCGCATCACTGCGCCACGAAGCTCGCGCCGCTGGGTGTGGGGCGGCCGGCCCTCGCACACACCTTCCCCCGCGGCTCGTAGGGTCTGCGCGGACTCCACCACGGCACGGGCTCATCAGGACGCGGCCGGCATACGGGTCAGTGAGGAGACCCTGGCCGCACTCGAGGAGGCGGCCTCGCTCAAGGGGGAGCAAGGTGCGGGTAGGCCTGCCCGCCGGCCGTCCCCGCACCCGCCGCCAACCGCAGGAAGAAGGGCAGTCGGGGCGGCCGCCACATCACCCACGACACCGACCTCTACCGCGACCGCAACACCGTCGAGCGAGCCATCAACAGGATGAAGGCCTGAACAGGATGAAGGCCTGGCGAGGCATCGCCACCCGCTACGACAAAACGCCCGAGAGCTACCTCGCCGGGCTCCCTCTCCGCGCAGCGACGATCTGGATCGCCAGCCTCCTGCAAGCCTGTTGATCACAACTCAAGACAGCCCCGGGCTGCCCAGCGTGGCCAGGTAGTCGAGTATGGCCCCGGTGGCGTCCGCCGGTGCGGTCAGCGCGACGTGCCCGTCGGGGCGGACCAGCACCACGGCGTCCCCGGTGACTCCGTACGCCCTGCGCGCATGCCCCTCATGGTCGCTCAGCCCGTCGGGGACGTCCGCAATGAGACACGGCTGCACGGTGTCGCCGTACTTCGCCGCGGTGATCCGCAGGACGCCGGCGGTGCCCGCCCCGAAGCCGAGCAGGGTGAAGTGCGGTCGGGCGAAGAAGTCGAAGAGCCGGATGACCGCGCCACCGGCATCCAGGCAGGGGGCGTCGGGAGCGCGGTCGCCGGCCCTCAGCAGGCCGTCGTCCCTCGCACGTTCGCCACCGGCGCCTTCACCACCGCCCACTGCGTCTTCGCTCCCCCGACCGTCGAGCTCGAGGGCGAGTGAACTCCAGCGGTAACCGAGCCCGAGGGCCAGGGTCTCCGGCCTGATCACGTCCTCGGTCCCGCGTCCGGCCTCCTTGACATTCTGCTGGACGCTGCGCCACCGCTCACCGCTGGTGTCCAGCGTCCAGGTGGCGATAGGCAGCCGCTCCTCCTCATAGGTGTCGAGCAGGGCGGGACCTGCCGTCCCCGCGACCACCATGGCGAGCTTCCACCCGAGGTTGACGGCGTCCTGAACACCCGTGTTCATCCCGAGGCCGCCCGCGATTGAGTGAACGTGCGCGGCGTCGCCGGCCAGCAGAACCCGGCCGACCCGGTAGCGGTCGGCCATGCGCTCGTTGACCCGGAACGTCGAGATCCAGGTCGGGTTCGCCAGCCGTATGCCCGGCATTCCCGAGTGCCGGTCGAAGATCCGCTGGAAGGTCTCCAGCGACGGCGCGACCGGTTGCCCCAGCTCATCGCGCTCCGGAAGCGCCTGGAGCTGGAAGGACCGCTCGCCCAGCGGGCAGAGCAGAATCGCACCATCCTCGTCTATCCACTGGTGCCAGTGGTCGCGGCTCAGCCCGTCGGCCTCGACGTCGCCGAGGATCATCGGCCGGTCTTCCTCCGTACGGCCGTCGAAGGTCACCTGCAGCGACTTGCGGATGGTGCTGCGCCCGCCGTCGCAGGCCACCAGATACTCCGCCGCTATCTGCTTCCCCGTGGCCGTGGTGGCGATCAGGCTCTCATCGGTCTGCTCGAACCCGGTCAGCTCGGTGCCGAGTTCGACGGTCACGCCCCGCTCCGCGAGCCGGGCCCGCAGGATCTTCTCGACCTGCCACTGGGCGATGAACAGCCCCCGTACGTAGGGAGCCGCCGGTGTCGGCACCAGCACGGCGAAGGGGTCCGTGTCGGTGACGATCTTGCCGTCGCGGTACTTGCGCAGCAGCAGGTCCGTACGTCCGCTGGCGAGCAGTTCGGGGAGGATGCCGAGGCTCTCTAACACCTCCAGGCTCCGGGGGTTGAGTGTCTTGCCGCGTGAACCGCTGTGGAACTCCGGGGACCTCTCGATGATCCGCACGGCCGTACCGCGTCGGGCCAGTTCACAGGCCAGGGTCAGTCCGGTCGGCCCTGCTCCCGCAATCAGTACGCCGGTCCTCTCGGTGGCCGCTTCGTTGCTGATCATCTCGCTGCCCTCTCCGCCGTCTCTGTAAGCACCATGAAAACGCAACTCGGTCATAAATGCAACCTGGTAACTTTAGAGACCAGGTTCAGATTTGTTAGGGTGTGCGACATGGACGATCGAGAGAGTCAGCGGCCCGGCCAGGGGCACGGCCGGAGCGAGGTGCCCCTGGCCGGGCTGCGGGAACTCAAGAAGGAGCGCACCCGCCAGGCCATCTCCGCCACGGCGATCGAGATGTTCCTGGAGCGGTCCTTCGATCAGGTGTCCGTCGCCGAGATCGCCGCCGCGGCCGAGGTCTCCAAGCCGACGCTCTTCCGCTATTTCCCCAGCAAAGAAGACCTGGTGCTGCACCGCTTCGCCGACCACCAGGGCGAGTTCGCCCGGGTCGTGCGCGACCGGCTCCCCGGCGAAGCGCCCCTAACGGCACTCCACCGCCATGCCCGCGCCGCCCTGGACCGGCACGACCCTGTCACGGGCCTCGATGACACCCCGGATGTCATGGCCTTCCACGGGCTTGTGTACTCCGCCCCGAGTCTGGTCGCGCGCCTGAGGCAGTACACCGCCCACGACCAGGACGCGCTGGCGGACGCCCTGTACGAAGCCGCCCCGGACACACCGCCGGGCGTGACCCCCCGAATCGCCGCCGCCCAGATCGTCACCGTGCACCAGCTTCTGGCCGAGACGAACTGGCAGAAACTCTCGGCCGGCCGCAGCGCTGCCGAGGTCCACCCCGAGGCGGTGACAGACCTCGACCAAGCCTTTACCCTGCTGGTCGGCGGGCTGGCCGCCCACTATCTGGATCGCCAGCCTCCTGCAAGCCTGTTGACCAGAACTCAAGACAGTCCCTAGTGCTGTTGCATTCCGGGGTGTGTGACCGACGGATGTGGGATGCGCAGTGGCCGGCCTTGATCGATGCCGGTGCTCGCAATCCCGACACCGGCCTCGCCGGCTACGCCGCGGAGGCGTTCGGCCGAGATCGCCACCGCCCACGACGTCGACCGCGTGTGGCGGAGGCGGTGGCGTCGGTTACCGGTTGGTGCGCTGCGACTTCCGGGACTTCGGTGGAACTCCTGTGCCGGACCGGCCTCACAGCGATGCCGAGGATGTGCTGGAACTCCTGAACGATCTTGGCATCGCGCAGGCGGCACTGGTGGGATCCTCTTACGGCGGGCAGGTCGCCTTGGAAATCGCCGCGGTTGGCCGGACCGTGTGAGTGCCATGGCGCTGCTCTGTTCCGCCCTTCCCGGGCACGAGCCTTCCGGCGAACTGGGTGCGCTCGGTGAGCGCGAGGACGTGCTGATCGAGGCGGGGGACATCGCCAGAGCGGTGGAACTGATGGTCGAACCTGGCTGGGCCCGGACGCCGGCGAGGCCGCCCGGGAGGCGGTACGCCAGATGCAGAGGCGCGCCTTTGAGCTGCAACTGGCCGCCGCAGGGGAGTTCGAGCGGGTCGAGGCCGAGATTGATCTGGCGGCAATTCATGCTCCCTGCCTTGCCGTGTCGGGCGCGCATCACCTGCGGCCTTCTGGCAGATCGCTGCCCAGTTGCCGAATCTGCTCGCGAACGCCGACGATGGTGAACTGCCTTGGGCGGTTACCTTCCCAGCCTGGAGCGGCCATCCGCCGTCACCGATCTGCAGAGCGGCTTTGTGCGGGAGGACGCCGCTCGGCGGTCCGGAGTGTTGAACGGCGACCCCACCACAGAGCCCCCTTGCTCGTCACCCTCATGAGAGCGGCGGGCGCGGCTGGCTTTCGTCATACTCGAACATCACGTAGAAGTTCGTGCAAGTTGCTGGTGCGCAGCGTGCCCTGCGATGCAAGCTCGGCCATGTCGATCGTCACCGGAGGCTGTGGAGGGCACCATGACGTTGCACCGGCTGGGCAAGGACCCGGAGAGCCCCAACAACGGTTCTCCGACGGTGTACTTGGACGATGAGACCGGGAACTACATCCTCCAAGGGTGGCGCGTTACGGACGCCGAGCGGCTGGCGCAGATGAACGTCCCGGATCATGAAACCGTGATCGAGTTCCCGAGGCGCATGATGCAGTTCTTCCCGGAGGTGAGCGGTGGCGACGGAGCCGACATTTGAGGATCTGTTCCGCTCCGCTCAACACGGCGCGTATCACCTGGAGATGAGGGACGCCTACGGGCTCGATGAGGACTACCAGGACTGGACTTCCGGCGACCGGTTCGATCCTGCCGAGCGCTGGCACTGGTGGATCGATCTCGTCGCCGCGTCGGTGGCCCGTGGCGTGGCCGTGCACCGTGCTCGCATCGTCTCCGAACCGATCTCCCCATACGTGCGGTACGAGTATGAGCTGACCAGCAAGCACAACGTCAAAGCCGGTGAGGACGTGCGTTGGCTACCTCGCCGGAGAGCCTCCGACTTGGCGCTGCCCGGTAACGACTTCTGGCTGTTCGACGGCACGTCGGTCCTGTTCAACCACTTCGCAGGCGACGGGAGGATGACCGGCGAAGAGCTGGTCACTGACCCTGCCGTGGTGGAGCTTTGCGCGTCCGCGTTCGGTGCTGTCTGGGAACGCGCAACCCCGCATGAGGAGTACCGGCCGGTCTGACAGCACACCCCTGGAACAGTCGAACGTGACTTCATCGTCCAGCGTCCAGCAAGCCCGAGAGGCTCTCGGCAGGCGCCTGCGTGAGATTCGGAAGGATTCCGGACTGACAGCTCGGGAGCTTGCCTCTCGGGCCGGTTGGCATGAAAGCAAGTGCAGCCGTATCGAGAACGGCCGGACCCCACCGTCAGACGACGACCTGCGCGCGTACACGCTGCACTGCGGCGCAGCAGACCAGACGGTCGACCTGATCGCGACCGCGCGCAACATCGACGGCGCATACGTCGAGTGGCGGCGCATGGAACGGTCCGGGCTGCGCCGTGCGCAGGAGTCGGTTATCCCGCTGTGGGAGCGAACGCGGCACTTCCGGGCCTACTCGTCATGGCTCATCCCCGGTCCGCTGCAGACACGCGCATACATCGAGGCACTGCTCAGAGCGATTCGGGACCGGCGCGCGCTGCCCGACGACCTGGAAGAAGCCGTTCAAATCCGCGTGGACAAGCAGCGCATCTTGCACGAAGGACCCCGCCGCTTCGCTGTGATCCTGGAGGAGAGCGCCCTACGGCACCGGATCGGCGGCGCCGCGACCATGGCCGGTCAACTCGGTCACCTGCTGTCTCTGGCCACGCTGCCGAACGTGAGTCTGGGCGTGATCCCGCTCAGCGCGGACCGCATTGCACTGTGGCCTGTCGAAGATTTCTGGATCTTTGATGACGCCCAGGTCAACGTTGAGTTGGTCTCGGCATTCCTGACGGTCACGCAGCCGCACGAGGTCGGCATGTACGCCCATACCTTCGCTGATCTGGCCGACTTGGCGGTCTACGGTGCCGCTGCACGCGCGCTGATCACATCGGCTATCGACTCTCTCGGGTGAGCGTGCGCAAGTTCGTGCATGTTCGTTGAGGTTGGCTCTCCGTCGTTCCTAGCGTTGTCGCCATCAAGACGACGCCCGCGAGGGGACGGCCCCATGACTCACCCAACGACGTATCCCGGTCCGCCTGTTGAACTACCGCTGAGACTCGACGCCGATCCTCCCCCGGTTCCTGGCTGCGATGTGTGCGAGGCACTGGACAGGGAACGCAGGGATGCACGCGCCGTGGGTAACGGGTCGAAGGTCTCTGACTGTAACGTCGAGATTCGCAGCCACCCGCACGAAGGGCGCTGCTCATGATCCCCATGGCGCAGTACAAGGGTTCACGCGCTGAGGCGGAGCACACGGCGGCGCTGTTGCGTGCAGCCCTCATGCGTGCCGGAATCCCCGAGGGTGGGGCTGCGCAGGTGCGTGCCCTGGTGACCGGCAAGGGACGCGCGTACGTGGAAGTCGGGGCGCTTCCGCTCGGCTCGGCGGTGAAGCTGCTGAACGCACTTTCCGAGGCCTTGCCCGACGACGACACCGAGGGCGGCCCCGCCCGGCACGCTGAGGCGCTCGGATGAGCCGTGCCGTTTTGCGCCACGTGCGCCACACGATCCGGCACGAGCCCGAGGGCGGAGTCATGTACCAAGCGTTCTGTGTCACGTCCGGCTGCGGCGAGACATCCGGCCCTCAAGAGGCGCAGGAAACGGCTCAGGACTGGTGTCTACGCCACACCGGCCGCACGGGCCATGACCTCTTCCGTCGAGTCGTGACTGATCATGCCCGCGTGACGCGGGACGAGTAGCGCCCCGGCACGCTGGGGCCTGCCCCCGGTTCGGGAGGGAGCGGGTCGGGGACCGACGCCGTGCAGCAGCCGCCGCACCACCGCCCCACAACCACCCCCACCCCCCGCCGCTAGGATCAGCCCCCTGATGACCGCAACCCTCGTCGCCAAAGAACTCGCCGCCGGGCACGGCGACCGCTCGCTCTTCTCCGGGCTCGACCTCGTCGTCGCGCCCGGCGACGTGATCGGTCTCGTCGGAGTCAACGGCGCCGGCAAGTCGACCCTGCTGCGTCTGCTCGCCGGGCTCGACCGGCCCGAGCAGGGCGAGCTGAGGCTGTCGCCGCCCACGGCCACCGTCGGGCACCTCCCGCAGGAGCCCGAGCGGCGGCCCGGGGAGAGCGTGCGGGACTTCCTCGCTCGCCGGACGGGCGTCGACGCCGCCCAGCGCGCGATGGACGAGGCGACCCAGGCGCTCGTGGACGGCGCGCCCGGCGCGGACGACGCGTACGCCGACAGCCTGGAGCGCTGGCTCGCTCTCGGCGGCGCGGACCTCGACGAGCGCGCCGAGGAGGTCGCCGACAGCCTCGGTCTGACCGTCGGGCTCGACCTGCCGATGACCGCGCTCTCCGGCGGCCAGGCTGCCCGCGCGGGCCTCGCCTCCCTGCTGCTGTCGCGCTACGACGTCTTTCTGCTCGACGAGCCGACGAACGATCTCGACCTGGACGGCCTGGACCGTCTGGAGACCTTCGTGCAGGGACTGCGCGCCGGGACGGTCGTCGTCAGCCATGACCGAGAGTTCCTGACCCGTACCGTCACCAAGGTCCTGGAACTCGATCTCGTACAGCAGCAGATCACCCTGTACGGCGGCGGATACGCGGGGTATCTGGAGGAGCGGGAGACCGCCCGCCGCCACGCCCGCGAGGACTTCGAGGAGTACGCCGACAAGAAGGCCGCGCTCGAAGGGCGCGCCCAGATGCAGCGGTCCTGGATGGACAAGGGCGTCAAGAACGCCCGCCGCAAGGCGACCGACAGCGACAAGCTCGGCCGTAAGTTCCGCAGCGAGGCGAGCGAGAAGCAGGCGGCGAAGGCGCGCCAGACGCAGCGCATGATCGAGCGGCTCGACGCTGTGGACGAGCCCCGCAAGGAGTGGGAGCTGCGGATGGAGATCGCATCCGCCCCGCGCTCCGGCTCCGTCGTCGCGACCCTGCGCGACGCCGAGGTCCGCCGTGGCGACTTCACCTTCGGCCCGGCCTCGCTCCAGATCGACTGGGCCGATCGGGTCGCCATCACGGGAGCCAACGGAGCGGGCAAGACGACGCTTCTCGCCGCCCTGCTGGGCCGCATCGAACTGGACGCGGGCCATGCCTCGCTCGGCTCGGGCGTCGTGGTCGGCGAGGTTGACCAGGCCCGCGGTCTCTTCTACGGCACCGAGACCCTGCTCGACGCGTTCTGCGCCGCCGTCCCCGACACCGAACCGGCCGAAGTGCGCACCCTGCTGGCCAAGTTCGGGCTCAAGGCCGAGCACGTACTGCGCCCGGCGACCACGCTCTCGCCGGGTGAACGCACCCGCGCCGCACTGGCGCTTCTCCAAGGCCGCGGTGTCAATCTCCTCGTACTCGACGAGCCGACCAACCATCTCGATCTTGTGGCGATCGAGCAGCTGGAGTCCGCGCTCGACTCGTACACCGGCACGCTGCTGCTGGTCACACACGACCGCCGGATGCTCGACTCGGTCCGCACCACGCGGCGTATCGACGTGTCGGCCGGCAAGGTCACAGAAGGCTGACGTCTCGTCAACCCGGCGCCGTCGGCGCATGCCGAGGACCGTCGGCTCACGGCTGCGGTGTGGTCCGGAATCGTGTCGGCCGGTGAGGCGGACAAGCCAGCCTGCAGCCTTTATTCGCCAGTTCTCACTACGGACTTAGCTGAATACGGCTGAAGCGGTAGCTTCTGCCCGTACCGCGCTGAAGTGGGCGGGTCTACCACGACCATGGTCATTTCTGCACGCTGCGACCAAGAGAGGGCGCATCGACGCGACGATTGTGAGCGCCTGAGGCCGCGTCAGGTGCCGCCCTACGACCCGAAGGGGGAAATGAATGCGACCGAGTATTTTGGCGAGGACACTCGTCAGTGTCACTGCCGCAGTCGGGATCGCCGCGGGGAGCCTGGCGGGTGCGAGCGCGAGCTTCGCGGCCTCCGCGCCGGCCTCGCAGCCGGCGGTGAGCTCCGAGGCTGTCGTCCCGTTCGCGGTGGTCAACCTCGGCCTGAGCACTACGCAAGCCAAGTACGTCCAGTGCTGGCTGAAGGCGAACTGGGGCTACACCGGCGCGATCGACGGTCAGCTGGGCACCAATAGCTGGAAGGCGTTCCAGCGCAACCTCAAGACGCACTGGGGCTACACCGGCGCGATCGACGGAATCGTCGGAAGCGGCACCGTGAAGGCGTTGCAACGCCTGCTGAAGGACAGCTGGGGCTACACCGGCGCGATCGACGGAATCGCCGGGTCGGGGACCCAGGCCGCGTTCAAGCGTTTCGCCAATGCCTGCAGCGGCTGGTGCTGAGCGAGTCTCTGCGTGACGAACAAGATGAGGGCCCGGACGGTAGGCAGACCGTCCGGGCCCTTATGAGGAGGCGACGGGGCCCTGACGCGTTGTCAGCGACGCCGGTCGGGATCCGTGAGACCCGCGCGCCGCAGCGCGTCCGCCATCGCGCTGTTCGCCGGGGGCGGAGCCTGGCGATCGCCGCCGCGGTCCCCGCGGCCGCCCTGCCGGCCGCGCTGCTGCGGCGGACGGCCGCCGCGCTCAGTGCGCTCCCGCTGCTTCGGGCCGCCGGCCTCCTTCGGTGCGGCCTCGTCATCGAGGCGCAGCGTGAGCGAGATCCGCTTGCGCGGGATGTCGACGTCCAGGACCTTCACCTGCACCACGTCGCCCGGCTTCACCACGTCCCGCGGGTCCTTGACGAAGGTCTTCGACATGGCCGACACATGCACCAGGCCGTCCTGGTGGACGCCGATGTCCACGAAGGCACCGAAGGCGGCCACATTGGTGACCACGCCCTCCAGGATCATCCCGGACGCCAGGTCGCCGATCTTCTCCACGCCCTCCTTGAAGGTGGCCGTCTTGAACGCGGGCCGCGGGTCGCGCCCCGGCTTCTCCAGTTCCCGCAGAATGTCGGTCACCGTCGGCAGACCGAAGGTCTCGTCCACATAGTCGGCCGGCTTCAGCGAGCGCAGCACCGGCGCGTTGCCGATCAGCGAGGCGACCTCCTCGCCCGCCGTCTTCACCATGCGCCGCACCACCGGATACGCCTCCGGGTGCACGCTGGAGGCGTCCAGCGGGTCGTCGCCGCCGCGGATCCTAAGGAAGCCCGCGCACTGCTCGTACGCCTTCGGGCCGAGCCTCGCCACATCCTTCAGCGCCTTGCGGGAGCGGAAGGGGCCGTTGGAATCGCGGTGCGCCACGATGTTCTCGGCGAGTCCGGTGCCGATGCCCGACACCCGTGAAAGCAGCGGCGTGGACGCGGTGTTGACGTCGACTCCGACGCCGTTCACACAGTCCTCTACGACCGCGTCCAGCGAGCGGGAGAGTTTCACCTCGGACAGGTCGTGCTGGTACTGGCCGACGCCGATCGACTTGGGGTCGATCTTGACGAGCTCGGCCAGCGGGTCCTGGAGGCGGCGGGCGATGGAGACGGCGCCGCGCAGCGAGACATCGAGGCCGGGCAGCTCCTGCGAGGCGAACGCGGACGCGGAGTACACCGAGGCGCCCGCCTCCGAGACCATCACCTTAGTGAGTCCCAACTCCGGGTGTTTCGCGCACAGTTCACCGGCGAGCTTGTCCGTCTCGCGGGAGGCCGTGCCGTTGCCGATCGCGATCAGATCGACCGAGTGCTCCTTGGCGAGCCGCGCCAGCTTCGCCAGCGATTCGTCCCACTTGTTGGCGGGGACATGAGGATAGATCGTGTCGGTCGCGACGACCTTGCCCGTCGCGTCGACGACGGCGACCTTCACACCCGTACGGAAGCCGGGGTCCAGCCCGAGCGTGGACCGGGTGCCCGCCGGGGCCGCCAGCAGCAGGTCCCGCAGGTTCGCGGCGAAGACGCGTACCGCCTCGTCCTCGGCGGCCGTGCGCAGCCGCAGCCGCAGATCGATGCCCAGGTGCACCAGGATCCGGGTCCGCCACGCCCAGCGCACCGTGTCGGCGAGCCACTTGTCGCCGGGACGGCCGCGATCGGCCACATGGAAGCGCCGGGCGATCATCGACTCGTAGAGGGAGGGACCCGGCTGCTCGGACGGCTCCTCGGGCTCCAGGACCAGGTCGAGGACCTCTTCCTTCTCGCCCCGGAACATGGCGAGCACCCGGTGCGAGGGCAGTTCCTTGAACGGCTCGGCGAAGTCGAAGTAGTCGGCGAACTTGGCGCCCGCCTCCTCCTTGCCCGCGCGCACCTTCGCCGACAGCCGGCCGCGCGTCCACATCCGCTCACGCAGTTCGCCGATCAGGTCGGCGTCCTCGGAGAATCGCTCCGTCAGAATCGACCGCGCGCCGTCCAGTGCCGCGGCGGCGTCCGCGACGCCCTTGTCGGCGTCGACGAAGGCGGCGGCGGCCGCGAGCGGCTCCACCGACGGATCGGCGAGCAGCCCCTCGGCGAGCGGTTCGAGACCGGCCTCGCGCGCGATCTGCGCCTTGGTGCGCCGCTTGGGCTTGAAGGGCAGATAGATGTCCTCGAGGCGCGCCTTGGTGTCGGCCGCCCGGATCTGCGCCTCGACCTCGCCGGTGAGCTTGCCCTGCTCGCCTACGGACTGAAGAATCGCGGCCCGCCGCTCCTCCAGCTCCCGCAGATAGCGCAGCCGCTCCTCCAACGTGCGCAGCTGCGCATCGTCGAGCATCTCGGTCGCTTCCTTGCGGTAGCGCGCGATGAACGGCACGGTCGACCCGCCGTCGAGCAGCTCGACGGCCGCCTTCACCTGCCGCTCGCGTACGCCGAGCTCCTCGGCGATCCTGCCTTCGACGGACGTCGTCACGGTTCCCCGACTCGCCTTCTCATGCTGGTCGTGCTGGCTGTGCTTGAGAGTGCATTGTGCCGGGTGGCCGGGGCCCGTGTCGCGCGCCGCCTCGGACCCGATCCGGCCATCGTGCCGCGCCCGCAGGTGTCAGTCCTTGCTGCTGAGGTCCGCGGGGAAGGCACCGGCAGCCACCGCGAGGCTCAGGAAGCCGCGCGCCAGCTCGGTCAGCCGCTCGACGCCCTCGGCGCCCAGATGCGCGTACGGAGCCTGGTCGATGCGGTCCGTATGGTCTTCGAGCCCGGCGCGCAGCTCTGCGCCCGCCTCGGTCAACTCGCCCTCGGCGTCAAGCAGTCCGCGCTCGCGCAGCCGGTCCTGGGCGGCCTCCCAGTCGGTGCGCCGCCAGCCGCGCGTGGCCAGGATCCAGCGCGGCGCCGCGCCCTTTCCGGTCGCCGTGTGGCTCACCATCGCTTCGAGGGGGTCGAGCCCGGCCGAGAGCAGGGCGGCGAGATGGCCGTCGCCGCGGTGCTCGCGCAGGAGGGTCGCGGCGTGCCAGTACGCGAGATGGGGCTCGGCGGGCACGGGCAGATCGGCGTGCGCGGCATACAGCGGCCGGGCGTGCCGGGTGCAGGCCTCGGTGGCGCGCAGCGCCAGCTCGGCGGCCTCCGCCAGCTCCTTGGAGGCGATCACCTCGTCGCCGAGCAGCCGCCGCAGCGTGCGGTCGACGATGCGCAGCCGGGCGTCGAGCACCGCCTCGGGCGAGGCGGTGTCCCACACGGCGGGCAGATGCTGTGCGATCAGCTCGTGATTGAAGTTGTAGAAGGTGGCCGCGACCGCGCCCGGGCCGACGGCCCCCATCGCGGCCGCGCGCGCGGCGAAGTAGGCGGCGCGCTCGTCCTCGATGCCGAGCCGCGCGTACTCGGCCGCGAAGTCCGGCGAGAAGTAGAGCGTCGAGTGCATCGGATTGAGGGCGTGGTGACAGTGGCGGCCGGAGCGCGCGGGCAGAGTGCTCATACGAGAGATGTTACCGACTGGTCGGTACGTCATGAAACCCCGGGTGCGGCCTGCACAAACGTAACGCCGCGGGCGCAGGAGGAGAAGGTCACACAGTCCAGGTGAAACGGGGCGCCCTGCGCTCCAGGAAGGCGGCGACACCCTCGGCGGTGTCGCCGCCGGCGTGTGCCTGCTCCTCCCAGTGGGCGTCCCGGTCGGTGCGGCCGGTCGCGAACTCCTTCGCCGCGGCCTGGGTCAGCTGCGAGCGTGAGGCGATGATCCGCGTGAACTCCGCTACCCGCTTGCCCAGTTCGCCCTTCGGCAGCACCTCGTCCACCAGTCCGGTGCGCAGCGCCCGCTCCGTATCGATCAACTCGCCCGAGAAGAGCAGGTACTTGGCCGTCGCCGGGCCCACCAGCGAGACCAGCCGCCGGGTGGTCGAGGCCGGATAGACGATCCCGAGCTTCGCGGGGGTCACCCCGAACAGCGCGTCGTCCTCCGCGAACCGCAGATCGCAGGCCGCGGCGAGCTGGCAGCCGCCACCCACGCAGTAGCCGCGCACCGCGGCGAGCGTCGGCTTGGGGAACGTGGCCAGCGCCTCCTCGGCCTGTACGGCGAGGGTCTGGGGTGCCTCGCCGGGCTCCCGCAGCGAGGAGATGTCGGCGCCGGCGCAGAAGGTCGGGCCCTCGCCGGTCAGTACGAGCGCTCGTACCGAAGGGTCCGTGGCCAGCTCCGCGAGCAGTCCGGGCAGCGCGCGCCACATCCCCGCGGTCATGGCGTTGCGCTTGGCGGGATTGCTGATGACGACGGTGGCGACCCCGTCCGCGACGGTGAGTTCCAGCTGCGGCTCCATGCGCCGGATGCTATCCGCCGCCCCCGAGCCCACCAATCAGCCAGAAGAAGATCAGGAACGGTCGCACGGCTGACTGCGCCAAACGCACTCGGTCAAAAGGCGTCGATAGACGCTGACTTGTGTTCAGCCGCCGGGTCCGGACCAACGGACACCAACACTTATTACTCGATGGTCAGTGGCAGTCGAGCCGAGGGTGGGTGCCGGACTATGGAGAGCCGCGGGAGCGTCCCGGCCCGGCCCCTGTCGTACGAGGGCGTCTGGCGATTCACCGCTCCAGCGGTCGACGTGTCCGTACCGCAGGCCCGGCACGCCGTGCGGGACCTGCTGAACCGTCAAGGCGTCCCTGCCCAGGACGACCTCGTCCAAGGACTTCTGCTGATCGTCTCCGAGCTGGTCACCAATGCCGTACGGCACGCCGCCCTGCTCTCGCCCGAGATCGCCGTCGAGGTCGCCATCGGAACGGAGTGGATCCGGGTGTCGGTGGAGGACAACCATCCCTACCGGCCCAAGGCGCTGGAGACGGACTACGGCCAGACCGGCGGCCGCGGTCTGCTTCTCGTACGCGAGATCACCCTGGAAGCCGGCGGATCCTGCGACGTCGAGCACACCGCGAGCGGCGGGAAGATCATCTGGGCCGCGCTGCCGCTCAGACCGGGCGGCTCCTCGGTCTTTTAGGTGCCCTGTCCGGGCCGGTATGTCGCCCGGCCCGTCCCGTAGGTCGCCGTGCCCGCCGGTCACCAGCCGCCGGACGGACCGGTCAGCTCCCTGATCGCCGGGCGAGCCGCGTCGAGCACGGTCATGAACCACGCCGAGAACGGACTCTCGGCATGCCGCGCCTGAAGTTCCTTCGGTGTCACGAAGGCCGTCTCGCCGACCTCGTCCGGGTCCGGCCGCGGCGGAGTCTGCACAAGTCCCACGAAGAGGTGGTTGTACTCCTGCTCCACCAGGCCCGAGTCGGGGTCGGGGTGGTTGTAGCGGACCGTGCCCGCCTCGGCGAGCAGCGAGGGCGAGATCCGCAGCTCTTCGTGCGTACGCCGGGCGGCCGCCGCGAACGGGGCCTCGCCCGGGTACGGGTGACCGCAGCAGGTGTTCGACCAGACACCGGGGGAGTGGTACTTGCCCAGCGCGCGGCGCTGCAGCAGCAGTCGCCCGTGCTCGTCGAAGAGGAAGACGGAGAACGCCCGGTGCAGCAGCCCGGGCGCCTGATGGGCGGCGAGCTTCTCCGCGGTGCCGATGGTGTTGCCGTGCTCGTCGACCAGTTCGAGCAGGATCGCTTGGGTGGTTCCCTTCGACGAACTGTTCGTCGCGGTGGCTGGTGAGGTCGGCATGACCATCCTTCGCATCGGTCCTCGGCGGCCCTGGGTGGCCTGCCCAGTCTGCCGTACAAAAGCGGCTTGTCCGCACTTCGGCAGTCCGGGCATGTCCGTCTCCATCGCGCCGGGACGCGGCGCGCGGCGACGTTGTTCGTCACATGCCGAAGGCTCCGGGGCGCTCGGCCGTGTCCCGCGGCACGCCCCCCGGAGTCGTTGAACACAAGGGCCATCATGGCCTCGTCGGGCACCTCGGAAACCGGCTTGATCCCACGGTGCGGAGCCCGCTCGAAGTCGAACCCCCGGGCAGTAGACCGGATGGATCAGAACCGGCCCCGCAAACCCCTCAGTGACAGAGCCCGGCCTCGTGCTCGGCATGGCCGACCGGCTCGAGCTGGAAGGTGCAGTGCTCCACATCGAAGTGGTCCCCGATGCACCCCTGCAGATCGTGCAGCATCTTCTCGTGCCCGACCGTGTCCAGGACGTCCTGGTGCGCCACCACGTGCGCCGAGAGCACCGGCATCCCCGAAGTGATCGTCCAGGCGTGCAGATCGTGTACGTCCTCGACCCCGGGCAGGGCGAGTATGTGCGCGCGCACCTCACCCATGTCCACGCCCTTGGGGGCCGCCTCCAGCAGCACGTTGAGCGTCTCGCGCAGCAGCTTCAAGGTGCGCGGCACGATCATCAGGCCGATGACCAGGGACGCGATGGGGTCGGCCTGCTGCCAGCCGGTCGCGAGGATGATGCCCGCCGAGACCAGCACGGTGAAGGACCCGAGCGCGTCCGCGAGGACTTCCAGGTACGCCCCGCGGACGTTCAGGCTCTCCTGTCGGCCCCGTACGAGCAGGGCGAGCGAGACCATGTTGGCAACCAGACCGACCATGGCGAACGCGATCGTCAGTCCGCCCCTGGTGTCGGCCGGGGTGATGAAGCGCTGCACCGCCTCGACGACCAGATAGCCGCCCACGCCGAGCAGCAGCAGACAGTTGGCGAGCGCGGCCAGGATCTCGGCCCGCGCGAAGCCGAAGGTGCGGTTCCCTTCCGCAGGCCGGTTGGCGAAGTGGATCGCCAACAGAGCCATGGCGAGCCCGACTCCGTCCGTCGCCATGTGCGCGGCATCGGCGATCAGCGCGAGCGAGTCGGACAGGATGCCGCCGACGATCTCCAGGACCATCACGCCCAGCGTGATCGACAGGGCGATGCGCAGACGTCCCTTGTAGGCCGATGCCGCGGTGCCGGTCGGCGGCGGTCCGCCGTGCGAATGCCCGTGGTCGTGCCCAGCCCCCATGAAAGACGCCTCCTGGTCCTCGGAAGTGACTGCCGAGACCTCAGTGAACTACGGGTGGGGGGTATCGGGCAACACGGCACTGAACACCGTTGTCATATCGCCTGACCTGCGGAAACGACCTACAGGACGACCCGCAGGTCAGGCACTCACAAGATCAGTTGGCCCGTGCCTCGGGGTGCCGGACGCACCAGCCGTCCCAGGCCGACTCGACCATCTCGCGAACCCCGCGCGAGGCCGTCCAGCCGAGCTCCTTGGTGATCAGATCGACCGAGGCGACGGCCCTGGCGGCGTCGCCGGGGCGGCGCGGCTCGATCACCGGCTCCGCTTCGTCACCCGTGACCTCGGCCACCAGATCGGCGAGCTCACGCACCGAGACCCCGGTGCCGCGGCCGATGTTGACCGTGAGATCCCCCGCGTCGTTCTGCTCCGCGAGCCTGCGGGCCACCGCGAGGTGGGCGTCGGCCAGATCCGCGACATGGATGTAGTCCCGGATGCAGGTGCCGTCCGGCGTCGCGTAGTCGGCGCCGAAGATCCGCGGAGCCTCGCCGCGCGTGATCCGGTCGAAGAACATCGGGATGATGTTGAACACCCCGGTGTCCGCAAGTTCGGGCCGTGCCGATCCGGCCACATTGAAGTAGCGAAGACAGGCCGTGGAGATGGAGTGCGCCTTGCCGGTCGCCCGTACCAGCCACTCGCCCGCGAGCTTCGTCTCGCCGTACGGATTGATCGGCTCGCAGGGAGAGGACTCGGGGATCAGCTCCACCTCGGGCACCCCGTACACGGCGGCCGACGACGAGAACAGGAACCGCTTCACACCGGCCTCGACGACCGCGTCGAGCAGCACCGTCAGGCCGTGCACATTCTCCCGGTAGTAGAGCAGTGGCTGCTCGACGGACTGTCCGACCTGCTTCTTCGCCGCGAGATGTACGACGCCGGTGACGGCGTGCTCGGCGAGCGTGCGGTCGAGCAGCTCGCGGTCCAGGACCGCCCCCCGCACCAGCGGAATCTCCTGCGGCAGCCGCTCGGCGACGCCGGACGAGACATCGTCGAGGACGACGACCCGCTCACCCGCCGCCGTCATGGCCCGCGCGACGTGCGCTCCTATGTACCCCGCTCCACCTGTGATCAGCCAAGTCATGACCGCAACCTTAGGGGGTGTCCTGCGGATCATGCCGGGCCCGCGGTTTGTTGAGCGGGCCTCCCATCGACGATGATGATCTCGGCGGGACCCAGCAAGTCATGTCCATGGCGAGCGGGCCGTGAACGGCCAGTGAACTCCCGCTTCCGCACATCCGATAGCCTCTGCCGACGAGCCGCCGACCGTATACGGGCCGAGCCGCCGCGCATCCGCACCCTCAGCTCCAAGGAGTGAGTTCGTCTGTCGACCGCCATCCTCACCGGTCCGCCGGTACCCGGATCGTCGCTCGAGGGCGATCTGCGGTCGCTGGGTTTTGACGTACGGATCGCCTCCGGCGCCGAGGACACCGCGGCGCTGATCGCCGCCGTCCCGGGCGCCGACCGCGTCGCCGTCGTCGACCCCCGCTTCGTCGGGCACGTCCACTCGCTGCGGCTGGCGCTCACGGACCCACGCTTCCCGGCGGCCGCGGTGCCCGGCGCGCTGACCGCGCAGCCCGAGGCGCGCACCGCGCTGACCAGGGCACTGTCGGCCGCGGGCACCGGCACGCCCTCCGGCGCGGCCGATGACAGCGACACCCTGTCGGCGGTGCGGGCCGTGGTGCTGCCCGACGTGCTCGCCGACGCGCTGGATGCCGAAGGCACCGCCGTGCACCGGCCCGAGCTGGGATCGCTCGTCGCGACCGTGCCCGGTGACCCCCAGGCCCGTAACGAGGCACGGCAGGCCGTCACCGCGGTCGACGACGAGGACGTACGGCTGCGCTCGGCCGTGAAGGCCCGCGACGGCTTCTTCACCACGTTCTGCATCAGCCCGTACTCCCGCTATCTCGCCCGCTGGTGCGCACGCCGGGGACTGACCCCCAACCAGGTCACCACCGCCTCGCTGCTGACCGCGCTGATCGCGGCCGGTGCGGCGGCCACCGGAACCCGCGGCGGCTACATCGCGGCCGGCGTGCTGCTGCTCTTCTCCTTCGTCCTGGACTGCACCGACGGGCAGCTCGCCCGGTACTCGCTGCAGTACTCCACGATGGGCGCCTGGCTGGACGCGACCTTCGACCGCGCCAAGGAGTACGCGTACTACGCGGGCCTCGCCCTCGGCGCGGCCCGCGGCGGTGACGACGTATGGGCGCTGGCGCTCGGCGCGATGGTGCTGCAGACCTGTCGCCATGTCGTGGACTTCTCCTTCAACGAGGCGAACCACGACGCCGTGTCCAACACGAGCCCCACCGCCGCGCTCTCCGACAAGCTCGACAGCGTCGGCTGGACCGTCTGGGTGCGCAGGATGATCGTCCTGCCCATCGGCGAGCGCTGGGCGATGATCGCTGTGCTGACCGCCGTGACCACGCCCCGGATCGTCTTCTACGCACTGCTCATCGGCTGCGCGTTCGCCGCCTCCTACACCACCGCCGGCCGTGTCCTGCGCTCGCTGACCCGTAAGGCTGGGGGCACCTCCCAGGCGAAGCTCTGGAAGAGGACCGACCGCGCAGCTCAGGCGCTCGCCGACCTGACCGACTCCGGCCCGCTCGCCGAAGCGGTCGCGGGCGGCTTCACCAAGCGCGCGCCGAGCCTCCCCGCGTTCGCTCCGTTCCTGATCGCCCTGGCGGGCGGTGCCGCCGTGGTGGCCACCGCCGCGTTCACCGACTACGGCTCGCCCTGGCCGGCCGTCGCCGCTGTGGCGTATGTCATCACCTCGGGCATCGCCGTCGCCCGCCCCCTCAAGGGCGCCCTCGACTGGCTCGTCCCGCCGGTGTTCCGGGCCGCCGAGTACTGCACCGTCCTGGCGCTCGCCGCCCGCGCCGAGGTGAACGGAGCCTTGCCCGCGGCCTTCGGCCTGGTGGCGGCTGTCGCCTACCATCACTACGACACGGTGTACCGCATCCGCGGCGGTACGGGCGCGCCCCCGAACTGGCTGGTGCGGGTCATCGGCGGGCACGAGGGGCGGACCCTGGCAGTCGCGGTGCTCGCCGCCCTGGTCACCAACGAACACTTCACGATCGCGCTGACGGTCCTCGCTGTGGCCGTCGCACTCGTGGTGCTCGCGGAGAGCATCCGCTTCTGGGTGTCCTCCGGAGCACCCGCCGTACATGACGAAGGAGAACCCGCATGATCGGCCTCGTACTGGCAGCCGGTGCCGGAAGGCGTCTTCGCCCCTACACCGACACGCTTCCGAAGGCCCTCGTGCCCGTCGACGGCGACACCACCGTCCTCGACCTCACCCTGGGGAACTTCGCCGAGATCGGCCTCACCGAGGCCGCCATCGTGGTCGGCTACCGCAAGGAGGCCGTCTACGAGCGCAAGGCGGCGCTGGAGGCGAAGTACGGCCTGAAGCTCATCCTCGTCGACAACGACAAGGCCGAGGAGTGGAACAACGCCTACTCCCTGTGGTGCGCGCGTGACGTCCTCAAGCAGGGCGTAATCCTCGCCAACGGCGACACCGTCCACCCCGTCTCCGTCGAGCGCACTCTGCTCGACGCCCGGGGCAACGGCCAGAAGATCATCCTCGCGCTCGACACGGTGAAGCACCTCGCCGACGAGGAGATGAAGGTCATCACCGAGGGCGACAAGGGTGTGCGGCGCATCACCAAGCTGATGGACCCGGCCACCGCCACCGGCGAGTACATCGGCGTCACCCTCATCGAGCCCGAGGCCGCCGACGAGCTCGCCGACGCGCTGAAGACCACCTTCGAGCGCGACCCCGACCTCTACTACGAGGACGGCTACCAGGAGCTCGTGAACCGCGGCTTCACCGTGGACGTGGCCCCCATCGGCGACGTCAAGTGGGTCGAGATCGACAACCACGACGACCTCGCGAAGGGCCGTGAGATCGCGTGCCTGTACTGACCCGCCTGATCCCGTCGCCCGTCGTCGTCGACATCAGTGCCGGTGCCCTGGACGATCTGGCCGGCCTCCTGGCCGACCAGCGAATCTCCGGTTCCGGAAAGCTGGCGATCGCCATCAGCGGAGGCTCCGGCCAGGCGCTGCGTGAGCGACTTGCGCCAGTACTCCCCGGTGCCGCCTGGTACGAGATCGCCGACGGAAACATCGACTCCGCGGTCAAACTCGCCGACCACATCAAGGGCAAGCGGTACGACGCCGTGGTCGGCCTCGGCGGCGGCAAGATCATCGACGTGGCGAAGTACGCCGCGGCGCGAGTCGGCCTGCCCATGGTTTCCGTCGCGACGAACCTCTCGCACGACGGCCTGTGCTCCCCGGTCGCGACGCTGGACAACGACAACGGCCGCGGCTCCTACGGTGTCCCCGGTCCGATCGCGATCGTCATCGACCTCGACGTCATCCGCGACGCCCCGGTCCGTTTCGTACGCTCCGGCATCGGCGAGGCCATCTCCAACCTCTCGTCGATCGCGGACTGGGAGCTGTCCCACCAGGTCAACCAGGAACCGGTGGACGGCCTCGCCGCCGCGATGGCCCGTACCGCCGGCGAAGCCGTACTGCGCCACCCCGGAGGTGTCGGCGACGACGATTTCCTCACCGTGCTCGCCGAGTCGCTGGTGCTGACCGGCATCGCGATCTCGATCAGCGGGGACACCCGGCCCGCGTCCGGCGCCTGCCACGAGATCAGCCACGCCTTCGATCTGCTCTACCCCAAGCGGGCCGCGAGCCACGGCGAGCAGGTCGGCATCGGAGCCGCCTTCGCGATGCACCTGCGTGGTGCGCACGAGCAGTCCGCACTCTTCGCCGAGGTGCTGCGCAGACACGGCCTGCCGGTGCTGCCCGAGGAAATCGGGTTCTCCACGGACGAGTTCGTCAAGGCCGTGGAGTACGCACCGCAGACCCGTCCGGGCCGCTTCACCATCCTCGAGCACCTTGACCTCACCACCGATCAGATCAGGGACGCGTACGCCGACTATGCCAAGACCATCAGTAGCTGAACTCCGTCCGGTCGTTCACCCGGCGGGAGTGAAGGACCGGCGAAGCGGCGAGCACTGGGGCGGCCGCCTGTACATGCGCGAGATCTCCCTGCGCATCACCCGCCGTCTGGTCACCACCGACGTCACGCCGAACCAGCTGACGTACCTGATGACCATCTGCGGCGTCCTCGCGGCCCCGGCCCTGCTCGTGCCGGGCATCTGGGGCGCCGTCCTCGGCGTCGTGGCGGTCCAGCTCTATCTGCTGCTTGACTGCGTCGACGGCGAGGTCGCCCGCTGGAAGAAGCAGTTCTCGCTCTCCGGCGTGTACCTGGACCGCGTCGGTGCCTACCTGTGCGACGCGGCGGTCCTGGTCGGCTTCGGCCTGCGCGCCGCCGACCTGTGGGGCCCCGGGCCGATCGACTGGCTGTGGGCCTTCCTCGGCACCCTCGCCGCGCTCGGCGCGATCCTGATCAAGGCCGAGACAGACCTCGTCGGGGTCGCCCGCCATCAGGGCGGGCTGCCGCCGGTCAAGGAGGCGGCGGCCGAGCCGCGCTCGTCCGGCATGGCACTGGCCCGCCGGGCCGCCGCCGCGCTGAAGTTCCACCGGCTCGTCCTCGGCATCGAGGCGTCCCTGCTCATCCTGGTGCTCGCCGTCCTCGACGCGATCCAGGGCGACCTGTTCTTCACGCGCCTCGGCGTCGCCGTGCTTGCCGGCATCGCGCTGCTCCAGACGCTGCTGCACCTGGTGTCCATCCTGGCTTCGAGCAGGCTCAAATGACTGTGTCCTCCCGGGGGACGACCTCCGAACCCCCGAGGCCGATGAAGCTCGGCGCGGTCATCATCACGATGGGCAACCGCCCCGACGATCTGCGCGCGCTCCTCGATTCGGTCGCCAAGCAGGACGGCGACCCGATCGAGGTGGTCGTGGTCGGCAACGGCGCCCCGGTGATCGATGTCCCCGAGGGCGTACGGACCGTGGACCTGCCCGACAACCTGGGCATTCCGGGCGGCCGTAATGTCGGCATCGAGGCCTTCGGCCCCTCCGGTTCCGACGTCGACGCGCTGCTCTTCCTGGACGACGACGGTCTGCTCCCCAACAGCGACACCGGCGAGCTGGTGCGCAAGGCCTTCGAGGCCGATCCGGAGCTTGGCATCGTCAGCTTCCGTATCGCCGACCCGGAGACCGGGCTCACCCAGCGCCGCCACGTCCCGCGGCTGCGCGCCTCCGACCCGATGCGCTCCTCGCGAGTGACAACGTTTCTCGGCGGAGCCAACGCCGTGCGTACGGAGGTCCTCGCCGAGGTCGGCTCGCTGCCGGACGAGTTCTTCTACGCCCATGAGGAGACGGACCTGGCCTGGCGGGCGCTGGACGCGGGCTGGGCGATCGACTACCGCTCGGACATGGTGCTGTTCCATCCGACGATGCCGCCGTCCCGGCACGCGGTCTACCACCGCATGGTGGCCCGCAACCGGGTCTGGCTGGCCCGCCGCAACCTCCCCGCGCCCCTGGTCCCCGTCTACCTCGGAGTCTGGGTGCTGCTCACCCTGCTGCGGCGGCCCTCGCTGCCCGCTTTGAAGGCCTGGTTCGGCGGATTCAAGGAAGGCTGGCAAACTCCTTGTGGTCCCCGTCGGCCCATCAGGTGGCGTACGGTGTGGCGCCTGACCCGTCTGGGCCGCCCTCCTGTCATCTGACATGCTCGGTCCTGAGAGCATCGGGCGTACTCCCGGGACCTGGACGTCTGAGCCTGCGCCCGACCGGCTGCGCATCTTGAACACGAAAGTTTCAACTTGTGAGTGACACAACCCATGACGGTGCGATCGTGACGAGCGCCCCGCCATCCGCCGACGAAGGCCTGACAGCGGCGCAGCTTGCCGACAAGTACGGCCTGTCGGTGAGCGGTGCCCGACCGGGTCTCGTCGAATACATCCGGCAGCTCTGGGGCAGGCGCCACTTCATCCTGGCGTTCTCCTCGGCGAAGCTGACCGCCCAGTACAGCCAGGCCAAGCTCGGCCAGCTCTGGCAGGTGGCGACCCCCCTGCTGAACGCGGCCGTGTACTACGTGATCTTCGGCCTCATCCTGGACTCGGGCCGCGGGATGGACAAGACGGTCTTCATCCCCTTCCTGGTGACGGGCGTCTTCGTCTTCACCTTCACCCAGACCTCCGTGATGGCCGGTGTCCGCGCCATCTCGGGCAATCTCGGGCTGGTACGGGCACTGCACTTCCCGCGGGCGGCACTGCCGATCTCCTTCGCGCTGCAGCAGCTGCAGCAGCTGATGTTCTCGATGATCGTGCTCTTCGTCATCGCGGCGGCCTTCGGCAGCTACCCGTCGCTCAGCTGGCTGCTGATCCTGCCCGCGCTGGCCATGCAGTTCGTCTTCAACATCGGGATCGCCCTGATGATGGCCAGGCTGGGCAGCAAGACACCCGACCTGGCCCAGCTGATGCCGTTCATCATGCGTACCTGGATGTACGCCTCGGGCGTCATGTTCTCCATCAAGGTGATGCTTGCGGACAAGCCCGCCTGGATCGGCGATGTGCTCAGCTACAACCCGGCGGCCATCTACATGGACCTGATCCGCTTCGCGCTGATCGACGGATACGGCGCGTCCAATCTGCCCTCGCACGTCTGGCTCGCAGGCGTCCTGTGGGCCGTTCTCTTCGGCGTCGCCGGGTTTGTGTACTTCTGGAAGGCGGAGGAGCGATATGGCCGTGGCTGAGGACATCACAGCGCAGGACATCGCGCAGGAGCGCATCCCCACTGTCATCGCCGACGACGTGCACATCGTGTACCGAGTGCACGGAGGCAGTGGCGGCAAGGGCAGTGCCACCGCGGCCCTGAGCCGGATACTCCGCCGGGACAAGAGCCAGACCCGCGGTATCCGCAAGGTCCATGCCGTGCGCGGTGTCTCCTTCACCGCGTACCGCGGCGAGGCGATCGGACTGATCGGAACCAACGGCTCCGGCAAGTCGACTCTCCTGCGTGCCATCGCCGGCCTGCTGCCGACCGAGAGCGGCAGGGTGTACACCGACGGCCAGCCCTCCCTGCTCGGCGTCAACGCCGCGCTCATGGGCGATCTCACCGGCGAGCGGAACGTCATTCTCGGCGGCCTGGCGATGGGCATGTCGCGCGAGGAGATCCGCGACCGTTATGAGGGCATCGTCGAGTTCTCGGGCATCAACGAGAAGGGCGACTTCATCACCCTGCCCATGCGCACCTACTCCTCCGGCATGGGTGCCAGGCTCCGCTTCTCCATCGCCGCCGCCAAGAACCACGACGTCCTCATGATCGACGAGGCCCTGGCGACGGGTGACCGCAAGTTCCAGATCCGCTCCGAGGAGCGCATTCGCGAGCTCCGTAAGGAGGCGGGCACGGTCTTCCTGGTCAGCCATGGCGCCAAGACGATCAGGGACACCTGCGACCGTGTCCTGTGGCTGGAGCGCGGCGAGCTCCTGATGGACGGCCCGACCGACGAGGTCCTGCGGGCGTACGAGAAGGAGACCGGCAAGTAGCCGGACCACGAAGATCGCGCGAAAAGATCCCCGTCGGCGCATCCCGGCGGGGGTCTTCTGCGTCCCTAGGGAGACACGGACCGCGCTGCGCGCCGACAGGTGGGCAAGGATCGTCAAGCCAAGGTCAATTCCCGAGCCGCCGGGGAAGGTTGGCAAGGATTGGAGTGTTCTTGTAATGCGCGCAACACCCGGACGTATCACCGCGCGTTGTACAACGTAAGCTGTACCGGTGCTGAATCGCGCCAATCGGGGCGATACGGCCGGACCAGACCTGTGGCGCGCCGTCCGCCGGGCGGTCTCCGCTGAGTCGGGAGGACCGGCGGCGTGTCCGAAATAGGATGGGTTGGATCGGCAGTGTAGAACGGGAGATGTGACGGCTATGACGGAAAATCTCCAGCTCCGCGAGGCTTTCGCCGTCCCCGCACCGGGCAGTTCCGAATGACGGGCACCCGGCAGGCGCGCGCCGAGGCTTCCGCGCGCGCCACACTCGACAAGGCCGCGGACGAGAACTTTCCCGTGGCCCCCTTCTTCCTGCCGCGCGCCTGGCGCGATGACCTGATGGCGGTTTACGGCTACGCCCGCCTTGTCGACGACATCGGCGACGGCGACCTCGCACCCGGCGGCGCTGACGCCCGCCACCTCGGCGTCGATCCGGCGAAGGCCGATGACCGGCTGGTGATGCTGGACGCCTTCGAGACGGACCTGCGCCGCGTTTTCGCCGGAGCCGACGCCGACCCGCACCACCCGCTGCTGAGCGCCCTGCGGCCGGTCGTACGCCGCCGCTCGCTCACCCCGGAGCCCTTCCTCCGGCTGATCGAGGCCAACCGCCAGGACCAGCTGGTGGGGCGCTACAAGACGTACGACGAGCTCGCCGCGTACTGCGAGCTGTCCGCCAACCCCGTCGGCCGGCTCGTCCTGCAGATCACCGGCACCGCCAGCCCCGAGCGCGTCCGGCTCTCCGATTCGATCTGCACCGGGCTCCAGATCGTCGAGCACCTCCAGGACGTGGGCGAGGACCTCGGACGCGACCGGATCTATCTGCCCGCCGAGGACATGCAGCGGTTCCATGTCACGGAGGACGATCTCGCCGCACCGAACGCGGGCGTGCCGGTGCGCGCGCTGATCGCATACGAAGCGGATCGCGCCCGGCGACTTCTGGATGAAGGCACGCCACTGGTGGGCAGCGTCCACGGCAGGCTGCGGCTGCTGCTCGCCGGGTTCGTGGCCGGAGGGCGCGCCGCCCTCACCGCGATCGCTGCCGCCGGACACGACGTCCTGGCCGGACCGCCCAAGGCGACCAAGGCCAATCTGCTGCGTGAGGTGGGAGCAGTCTTGCGAAGAGCGCGTAGAGAGGGGTGAGCCGGACGATGGAGGGATCGACGCAGGCGTCGGCGCCGGTGCAGGCCGCGTACAGCTACTGCGAGGCCGTCACCGGCCGGCAGGCGCGGAACTTCGCCTACGGCATCAGGCTGCTGCCCACCGACAAGCGACAGGCCATGTCGGCGCTGTACGCGTTCTCGCGGCGCGTCGACGACATCGGCGACGGCGAGCTCGCTCCCGATGCCAAGCGGAACCGGCTGGAGAGCACGCGGGACGTGCTGGAGCGGATCCGCCGGGGCACGGTCCAGGAGGACGACACCGACCCGGTCGCGGTCGCCCTCGCGGACGCGGCACGCCGCTTCCCGCTCCCGCTCGCGGGCCTCGACGAGCTCATCGACGGCGTGCTGATGGACGTACGCGGCGAGACCTACGAGACGTGGGACGACCTCAAGGTCTACTGCCGGTGTGTCGCGGGCGCGATCGGGCGGCTCTCGCTCGGCGTGTTCGGCACTCAGCCCGGCGCGCGCGGCGTCGAGCGCGCCGCCGAGTACGCCGACACGCTGGGGCTCGCGCTTCAACTCACCAACATCCTCAGGGACGTTCGCGAGGACGCGGCCAACGGGCGCACCTATCTGCCCGCCGACGACCTCGCCAAGTTCGGCTGCTCCGCGGGCTTCCACACCGCGACACCGCCGCCCGGCTCCGACTTCGCGGGCCTGGTGCACTTCGAAGTGCGGCGCGCCCGCACCCTGTTCGCCGAGGGCTACCGCCTGCTGCCCATGCTCGACCGGCGCAGTGGGGCCTGTGTCGCCGCGATGGCCGGGATCTATCGTCGCCTGCTTGACCGCATCGAACGCGACCCCGAGGCGGTACTGCGCGGCCGCGTCTCGCTGCCGGGGCGCGAGAAGGCGTACGTCGCCGTGCGCGGACTGTCCGGACTCGACGCCCGCCACATCACGCGGCAGACCCTGAGGGGGCGTGTCTGATGCGGGCGTACAACCGGCGGGCAACCGTCCGCTCCGACGCGGCGTCCCTGACTGCATCGGACCAGGACCGGGACCGGGGGGAGGTCGCGTGACGGACGACGACATGCGGTCCCGGCACGCAGTGGTGGTCGGCGGAGGGCTCGCCGGCATCACCGCGGCGCTGCAACTCGCCGAGGCGGGAATGAGCGTCACACTCGTCGAAAGCCGCACCCGGCTGGGCGGCCTCGCCTTCTCCTTCCGGCGCGGCGACCTGACCGTCGACAACGGCCAGCATGTGTATCTGCGCTGCTGCACCGCGTACAGCTGGTTCCTCGACCGGATCGACGGCGCTCATCTCGCCCCGCTCCAGGACCGTTTGGACGTACCGGTGCTGGATGTGGCGCCGAGGCGCGGACCGCGCCTCGGCAGGCTGCGCCGCACCGCGCTGCCCGTGCCGCTGCACCTCGCCGCCGGCCTGGCCACCTATCCGCACCTCTCGCTCGCCGAGCGCGCCGCCGTCGGGCGCGCCGCCCTCGCGCTGCAGAAGCTCGACCCCGCCGACCCGGCGCTGGACGGCATCGACTTCGCGACCTGGCTGGGCCGCCACGGCCAGTCGGCGCGCGCCATCGAGGCCCTGTGGGACCTCGTCGGCGTGGCGACCCTGAACGCCACCGCGTCCCACGCCTCTATGGGGCTCGCCGCGATGGTCTTCAAGACCGGACTCCTGTCCGAGCCGGGCGCCGCCGACATCGGCTGGGCCCGCGTGCCGCTCGGGGAACTGCACGACACGCTGGCCCGCAAGGCCCTCGACTCGGCGGGGGTTCGCACCGAGCTCTCGACCCGCGTCCGCGGCATCTCCCGTGCGGATCTGGGCCGTTGGCAGGTCGAGGTGGAAGACGAGCTGATGGAGGCCGACACCGTCGTGCTCGCCGTACCGCAGCGTGAGGCCCATGCGCTGCTGCCCGAGGGGGCTCTGGAGGACCCCGACAGGCTGCTCGACATCGGCACCGCGCCGATCCTCAACATCCATGTGCTGTACGACCGCAAGGTCCTGCGCCGCCCGTTCTTCGCCGCGCTCGGCACGCCGGTCCAGTGGGTCTTCGACCGCACGGAGGCCTCGGGGCTTGCCGAGGGCCAGTATCTGGCCCTGTCCCAGTCGGCCGCCGAGGACGAGATCGACACGCCCGTCGCCGCACTGCGCGAGCGGTATCTGCCCGAGCTGGAGCGGCTGTTGCCCGCCACGCGCGGAGCCGAAGTCCGCGACTTCTTCGTCACCCGGGAGCGTACGGCGACCTTCGCCCCGAGCCCGGGCGTCGGCAGGCTGCGCCCCGGTGCGCGTACCAGAGCGCCGGGCCTGTACCTTGCGGGCGCGTGGACCGCCACCGGCTGGCCCGCGACCATGGAGGGTGCCGTACGCAGCGGCTTCAGCGCCGCCGGCGCCGCACTCTCCGCTCTCGGCCGTCACCATGAACATCCGCTCAAGGAGGCGGCGTGAGCATCAGTACTGGAACAAGAGGAGAGACCGTGCCGACTGTGCCCTCGGCGAACCCGGCTGATGACACCGCAGCCGGAGGAGAGAGCCTGGACATCATTGCGCTGCTGGAGCGCGGGCGGACCATGTCCACCCCGGTGCTGCGTGCGGCCGTCAACCGGCTCGCGCCGCCCATGGACACCGTCGCCTCCTACCACTTCGGCTGGATCGACGCGCAGGGGCGGCCCGCCGACGGTGACGGCGGCAAGGCCGTACGCCCGGCGCTCGCGCTGCTGTCCGCCGAGGCCGCCGGTGCCGCACCCGAGGTCGGCATCCCCGGTGCTGTCGCCGTGGAGCTGGTGCACAACTTCTCGCTGCTGCACGACGACCTGATGGACGGCGACGAGCAGCGCCGCCACCGCGACACGGTGTGGAAGGTGCACGGACCGGCCCAGGCGATCCTCGTCGGCGACGCGCTGTTCGCGCTCGCGGGCGAGGTGCTGCTGGAGCTCGGCACCGTCGAGGCGGGCCGTGCCACCCGTCGGCTGACCACCGCCACCCGCAAGCTGATCGACGGCCAGGCCCAGGACATCTCCTACGAGCACCGCGAGCGGGTCACCGTCGAGGAGTGCCTGGAGATGGAGGGCAACAAGACCGGCGCGCTGCTGGCCTGCGCCTGTTCCATCGGCGCGGTGCTCGGCGGGGCCGACGACAAGATGGCCGACACGCTGGAGGCGTACGGCTACCACCTCGGTCTCGCCTTCCAGGCCGTCGACGATCTGCTGGGCATCTGGGGCGACCCGGAGGCCACCGGCAAGCAGACCTGGAGCGATCTGCGTCAGCGCAAGAAGTCCCTGCCGGTCGTCGCCGCTCTCGCGGCCGGCGGCCCGGCGTCGCAGCGCCTCGGGGAGCTGCTCGCGGCCGATGCCAAGAGCAATGACTTCGACACCTTCTCCGAGGAGGAATTCGCCACCAGGGCGGCCCTGATCGAGGAGGCGGGCGGCCGCGAGTGGACCTCGGACGAGGCCCGCAGGCAGCACGCGATCGCGATCGAGGCCCTGAGCGGTGTCGACATGCCGGAGCAGGTCCGGGAGCAGCTCGTCGCGCTCGCGGACTTCGTCGTCGTACGAAAGAGATGATCGCTATCGCCTGCAGCATATGCGTGTCTTCTGGGGGCTAGCCCCCAGACCCCCATGCAGTCGCCGGCCGGCGCCCGGGAGACCGGGCACCGGCCGACGGAGACCCCAGCACAGCAGAGAGCCACTGCAACGAAGGGGAAGCCATGACAGCGACGACCGACGGAAGCAGCGGGCCCGCGGGGCCCGTGGCAGCCGCGGCCAGTGAACGAACCGACATCACGCACGAAGTCGGCGATGTCACCCGGGCCGCGGCCCGGGCAGCGGAACGATCGATCGAGCATCTGCTGGGCCGGCAGGACGCCGAGGGCTGGTGGAAGGGCGACCTCGAGACCAATGTGACGATGGACGCCGAGGATCTGCTGCTGCGTCAGTTCCTCGGTATCCAGGACGCACGGATCACCGAGGCGGCGGGCCGCTTCATCCGGGGCGAGCAGCGCGACGACGGCGCCTGGGCCACCTTCTACGGCGGGCCGGGCGAGCTCTCCACCACCGTCGAGGCGTACGTCGCGCTGCGGCTGGCCGGCGACCGGCCCGACGATCCGCACATGGCGCGCGCATCCGCCTGGATCAGGGACCGGGGCGGCATCGCCGCGAGCCGGGTCTTCACCCGGATCTGGCTGGCGCTCTTCGGCTGGTGGAAGTGGGACGACCTCCCCGAGCTGCCGCCCGAGTTGATCTTCTTTCCGAAGTGGCTCCCGCTCAACATCTACGACTTCGGCTGCTGGGCCCGGCAGACGATAGTGCCGCTCACGGTCGTCTCGGCGATGCGTCCGGTGCGGCCCGCGCCGTTCGCGCTCGACGAGCTGCACACCGACGCGCGGACGCCTAGCCCCGTCAAGCCCCTTGCTCCCGCCGTGAGTTGGGACGGACTCTTTCAGCGTGCCGACAAGGTGCTGCACGCCTATCACAAGGTCGCACCGCGTCGGCTGCGCCGGGTCGCGATGAACGCGGCCGCGCGCTGGATCATCGAGCGCCAGGAGAACGACGGCTGCTGGGGCGGTATCCAGCCGCCCGCCGTGTACTCCGTCATCGCCCTGCATCTGCTCGGCTACGACCTTCAGCACCCCGTGATGAGGGCGGGCCTGGAGTCGCTGGACCGTTTCGCCGTCTGGCGCGAGGACGGCGCACGCATGATCGAGGCGTGTCAGTCGCCCGTATGGGACACCTGCCTGGCCACCATCGCGCTGGCCGACGCGGGACTGGCACCCGACCACCCGGCACTCGTCAAGGCCGCCGACTGGATGCTGGCCGAGGAGATCGTACGGCCCGGTGACTGGGCCGTACGCAAGCCCCGGCTCGCCCCGGGCGGCTGGGCGTTCGAGTTCCACAACGACAACTACCCGGACATCGACGACACGGCCGAGGTCATCCTCGCGCTGCGGCGGGTCAGGCACCCCGATCCGAAGCGGGTGGAGGCGGCGATCGGCCGGGGCGCGCGCTGGACCATGGGCATGCAGTCCAGGAACGGTGCCTGGGCCGCCTTCGACGCCGACAACACCAGCGCGTTTCCCAACCGGCTGCCGTTCTGCGACTTCGGCGAAGTGATCGACCCGCCGTCGGCGGACGTCACCGCGCATGTCGTCGAGATGCTGGCCCACGAGGGCATGGCCCACCACCCCCGTACCCGGCGCGGAATCGAGTGGCTGCTCACCGAACAGGAGCCCAGCGGCGCCTGGTTCGGCCGCTGGGGCGTCAACTACGTCTACGGAACAGGCTCGGTGGTCCCCGCGCTCACCGCGGCCGGGATGCCCCTCTCGCATCCCGCGATCCGGCGTGCCGTGCGCTGGCTCGAATCCGTCCAGAACGACGACGGAGGCTGGGGCGAGGACCTGCGCTCCTACCGCGAGCACAAGTGGATCGGCCACGGCGAGTCCACCGCCTCCCAGACCGCCTGGGCGCTGCTCGCGCTGCTCGCCGCGGGGGAGCGGGACAGCAAGACCGTCGAGCGGGGCGTGGCCTGGCTCGCCGAGACCCAGCAGGCGGACGGATCCTGGGACGAGCCGTACTTCACCGGCACCGGCTTCCCCTGGGACTTCTCGATCAACTACCACCTCTACCGGCAGGTCTTCCCGCTCACGGCGCTCGGCCGCTATGTGCACGGCGAGCCCTTCACCGACCGTGCGGGCAGCGCCCCGGACAACCGAGAGGGGGGCTGATGGACCGGTCCCCGGAGCCGTCCGGCTCCGCAGCGCCGCTGCTGATCGCCTGTGCGCTCGGCATCGAGAAACTCGCCCTGCGCACCGGCGACCGCAGTGGTGCAATCGGTCCGGTGACCGTGCTCCGCAGCGGCATGGGCCCGCAGAGCGCGGAGCGTGCCGTGCGGGAGGCGCTGGGCGAAGAGCCACTGCGGGACGCGGCGGTCGTCGCCTCGGGCTTCTGCGCCGGGCTCGCCCCGGGGATGCACCCCGGGGATCTGGTGGTCGCCGACGAGACCCGTCACGCCGACGGCTCCACGGTCTGTACGGATACGGAACTGCTGGTCAAGGCGGTGGCCCGGGCGGTTCCCGGACGCAGGGTGCACACCGGCCCGCTGACCGGCTCGGACCATGTGATCCGCGGACACGAACGGGCCGAGCTGCGCGCCGGCGGGGCGATCGCCGTGGACATGGAGTCCGCGGCCACACTCCGCACCGCTCTGAGCGCCGGGCCCCGCCCGGTTGCGGCCGTCCGGGTGGTCGTGGACGCTCCTGAGCATGAGCTGGTCCGTATTGGCACGGTGCGCGGTGGAATATCAGCCTTCCGTGTTCTTCGTGCCGTCCTTCCTGCTTTTTTCGAATGGCACCGTTCTTTGCTGCTCCCCAGGAGGTGAGCTAGATGGCCATGCCGCTCCGTCAGACCATCAGGGTCGGGACGTACCTCTTTGAACAGAAGCTCCGCAAGCGTGAGAAGTTCCCGCTCATCGTCGAGCTGGAACCGCTTTTCGCCTGCAATCTGAAGTGCGAGGGGTGCGGGAAGATCCAGCATCCGGCAGGGGTTCTGAAGCAGCGCATGCCGGTCGCGCAGGCGGTGGGTGCGGTCCTGGAATCCGGGGCGCCGATGGTCTCCATCGCGGGCGGCGAGCCACTGATGCACCCTCAGATCGATGAGATCGTGCGCCAGTTGGTGGCGAGGAAGAAGTACGTCTTCCTCTGTACCAATGCGATGCTGCTGCGGAAGAAGATCGAGAACTTCACCCCTTCCCGGTACTTCGCCTTTGCCGTGCACATCGACGGGCTGCGTGAGCGGCACGACGAATCGGTCGCCAAGGAAGGCGTCTTCGACGAGGCGGTGGAGGCGATCAAGGAGGCCAAGAAGCGCGGTTTCCGGGTCACCACCAATTCGACCTTCTTCAACACCGACACCCCGCAGACCGTCATCGAGGTGCTCAATTACCTCAATGACGACCTGAAGGTGGACGAGATGATGATCTCGCCCGCGTACGCGTATGAGAAGGCGCCCGACCAGGAGCACTTCCTCGGCGTCGAGCAGACCCGCGAGCTGTTCAAGAAGTCCTTCGCCGGCGGCAACCGGCGGCGCTGGCGGCTCAACCACTCGCCGCTCTTCCTCGACTTCCTGGAGGGCAAGGCGGACTTCCCCTGCACGGCGTGGGCGATCCCCAACTACTCGCTCTTCGGCTGGCAGCGCCCCTGCTATCTGATGGCCGACGGTTATGTCCCCACCTACCGGGAGCTCATCGAGGAGACCGACTGGAGCAAGTACGGCCGCGGCAAGGACCCGCGCTGCGCCAACTGCATGGCGCACTGCGGTTACGAGCCCACCGCCGTCCTCGCCACCATGGGCTCCCTCAAGGAGTCTCTGCGGGCGGCACGCGACACCGTCTCGGGAAACCGCGGGTGACGTCATGTCCCAAGGAGAGCCAGTAGCGCTGGGGCTCCCGGAGCTGCCGGCCCGGCCGATCGCGATGCGCCGCACCTCGCGGCGCATCCACGTCGGGCCGGTCGCCGTCGGCGGGGACGCGCCCGTATCGGTGCAGTCGATGACGACCACGCGCACCTCGGACATCGGGGCGACGCTGCAGCAGATCGCCGAGCTGACCGCGTCGGGCTGCCAGATCGTACGGGTCGCCTGTCCCACCCAGGACGACGCGGACGCGCTCGCCACCATCGCCCGCAAATCGCAGATCCCGGTGATCGCGGACATCCACTTCCAGCCGAAGTACGTCTTCGCGGCGATCGACGCCGGGTGTGCGGCGGTCCGCGTGAACCCCGGCAACATCAAGCAGTTCGACGACAAAGTCAAGGAGATCGCCCGAGCGGCGTCGGATGCGGGGATTCCGATCCGGATCGGGGTGAACGCCGGCTCGCTGGACCGGCGGCTGCTCGCCAAATACGGCAAGGCGACGCCGGAGGCGCTGGTCGAGTCGGCGCTGTGGGAGGCGTCCCTCTTCGAGGAGCACGGTTTCCGCGACATCAAGATCTCGGTCAAGCACAACGACCCGGTCGTCATGGTCAACGCCTACCGGCAGCTCGCTGCGGCCTGCGACTATCCGCTGCACCTGGGGGTGACGGAGGCGGGGCCCACGTTCCAGGGGACGATCAAGTCGGCCGTCGCCTTCGGGGCGCTGCTCAGCGAGGGAATCGGGGACACCATCCGGGTCTCGCTCTCCGCACCGCCCGCCGAAGAGGTCAAGGTCGGCATCCAGATCCTGGAGTCGCTCAATCTGCGCCAACGCCGCCTGGAGATCGTCTCCTGCCCGTCCTGCGGACGGGCCCAGGTCGATGTGTACAAGCTCGCCGACCAGGTCACGGCAGGCCTTGAGGGCATGGAGGTGCCGCTGCGCGTCGCCGTCATGGGGTGTGTCGTCAACGGTCCCGGCGAGGCGAGGGAAGCGGACCTCGGCGTGGCGTCGGGCAATGGGAAGGGTCAGATCTTCGTGAAGGGCGAGGTCATCAAGACCGTGCCCGAGTCGAAGATCGTCGAGACCCTCATCGAAGAGGCGATGAAGATCGCCGAATCCATGGAGGACGCGGGGACGGCCTCGGGTCCGCCCGCCGTCACCGTGAGCTGAACCAGCAAGTGAAGGGGGTCCGACCGTGACGATTCTTGAGAACATCCGGGGGCCGCGCGATCTGAAGGCGCTGACCGATGCGGAACTCGAAGAACTCTCCGAGGAGATCAGAGAGTTCCTGGTACAGGCGGTGGCGAGAACGGGCGGCCACCTGGGACCGAACCTCGGCGTCGTGGAGCTGACCGTCGCCCTCCACCGGGTCTTCGACTCGCCCGTCGACCGCATCCTGTGGGACACCGGGCACCAGAGCTACGTACACAAACTGCTCACCGGCCGGCAGGACTTCTCCAAGCTGCGCGGCAAGGGCGGGCTCTCCGGCTATCCCTCGCGCGAGGAGTCCGAGCACGACGTCATCGAGAACTCCCACGCCTCCACCGTGCTCGGCTGGGCCGACGGCCTTGCCAAGGCCCATCAGGTGCTCGGCAGCAGCGGCCATGTCGTCGCGGTCATCGGGGACGGCGCGCTCACCGGCGGCATGGCCTGGGAGGCTCTCAACAACATCGCCGCGGCCAAGGACCGGCCGCTGATCATCGTCGTCAACGACAACGAACGCTCCTACGCGCCGACGATCGGCGGCCTCGCCAACCACCTCGCCACACTGCGTACCACCGACGGCTACGAGCGGGTCCTGGCCTGGGGCAAGGACGTTCTCCAGCACACGCCCGTCGTCGGCAAGCCGCTGTATGAATCGCTGCACGGCGCGAAGAAGGGCTTCAAGGACGCCTTCGCGCCGCAGGGGATGTTCGAGGATCTGGGCCTGAAGTACGTCGGCCCGATCGACGGGCACGACATCGCGGCCGTCGAGTCGGCGCTGCGCCGGGCGAAACGATTCCACGGGCCCGTCCTGGTGCACTGTCTGACCGAGAAGGGCCGCGGCTACCAGCCCGCGGTGGAGGACGAGGCCGACCGCTTCCACACCGTCGGCATCATGGACCCGCTGACCTGTGAGCCGCTCGCACCGTCCAACGGCCCTTCCTGGACGTCGGTGTTCGGGGACGAGATCGCCGAGATCGGGTCGCAGCGGCCGGACGTCGTGGCGATAACGGCCGCGATGCTGCACCCCGTCGGTCTGACGAAGTTCGCCGAGCGCTTCCCCGAGCGGGTATGGGACGTCGGGATCGCCGAGCAGCACGCCGCCGTCTCCGCGGCCGGGCTCGCCACCGGAGGCCTGCACCCGGTCGTCGCCGTGTACGCCACCTTCCTCAACCGGGCGTTCGACCAGCTGCTGATGGACGTGGCCCTGCACAAGTGCGGAGTGACCTTCGTGCTCGACCGCGCGGGCGTCACCGGCGTCGACGGGCCCTCCCACAACGGCATGTGGGACATGTCGATCCTCCAGGTCGTTCCCGGACTGCGGATCGCCGCGCCGCGCGACGCCGACCGGCTGCGCCAGGAGTTGCGCGAGGCCGTCGACGTCAGTGACGCGCCCACCGTGCTGCGCTTCCCGAAGGAGTCCGTGGGCGAACCGGTCGAGGCGATCGGCCGGATCGGCGGGATGGACGTACTGCACCGGGACATCGAGCCCGAGGTGCTTGTCGTGTCCGTAGGAGCCCTGGCCCCCGTCTGTCTGCAGGCCGTGGAACTGCTCCGGGGGCGCGGCATCGCGTGCACCGTCGTGGACCCGCGCTGGGTCAAGCCCGTCGACGAACAGCTCGCGCCGCTCGCCGCCCAGCACCGGCTGGTGGCCGTGGTCGAGGACAACAGCCGCAACGGCGGCGTCGGTTCGGCCGTCGGGCAGGCACTGCGGGACGCGGACGTCGATGTGCCGCTGCGTACCTTCGGCATCCCCGAGCAGTTCCTCGCGCACGCCAAGCGCGGCGAGGTGCTCGCCGACATAGGGCTCACGCCGGTGGAGATCGCGGGACGGATCAGCGCTGCCATGGCAGTCAAGGAGAACGGTCAATGAGCAAGGAGTTCGACCTGGCCCAGCTGCTCGCCGAGCGCGGAGGCGAGCGCTACGAGCTGCACGCCAGACATCTCAACCACCAGCTGCCGCGCATGCTGCACACCATCGGCTTCGACAAGGTCTACGAGCGGGCCGAGGGCGCGTACTTCTGGGACTCAGAGGGCAACGACTACCTCGACATGCTCGCGGGCTTTGGGGTGATGGGGCTCGGCCGGCATCACCCCGTCGTACGCAAGGCGCTGCACGACGTCCTGGACGCCTCGCTCGCCGACCTCACCCGCTTCGACTGCCAGCCGCTGCCGGGACTGCTGGCCGAGAAGCTGCTGGCGCACAGCCCGCACCTGGACCGGGTGTTCTTCGGCAACAGCGGTACGGAAGCGGTGGAGACCGCCCTCAAGTTCGCCCGGTACGCGACCGGGAAGCCGAGGGTCATCTACTGCTCCCACGCCTTCCACGGGCTCACCACCGGGTCCCTGTCGGTCAACGGCGAGGCGGGCTTCCGGGACGGATTCGCGCCGCTGCTGCCCGACACCGCGATCGCGATGGGCGATCTGTCCGCGCTGGAGCGGGAGTTGAAGCGCGGCGATGTGGCGGGCTTCGTGGTGGAGCCCGTCCAGGGCAAGGGGGTGCACGCGACCCCGCCCGGATTCCTGTACGCGGCCCAGGAACTGCTGCACAAGCACAAGGCCCTGCTGATCGCCGACGAGGTGCAGACCGGCCTCGGCAGGACCGGCGACTTCTACGCCTACCAGCACGAGGAAGGGGTCGAGCCGGATCTGGTCTGTGTCGCGAAGGCGCTCTCGGGCGGATACGTACCGGTCGGGGCCACGCTCGGCAAGGACTGGATCTTCAAGAAGGTGTACTCCTCGATGGACCGGGTCCTTGTGCACTCGGCGAGCTTCGGATCCAACGCCCAGGCGATGGCCGCCGGGCTCGCAGTGCTCTCGGTGATCGAGGACGAGCAGATCGTCGCCAACGCCAGGGTGACCGGCGAGCTGCTGCGCTCCCGCCTTGCCGCGCTCGTCGACCGCTATGAGCTGCTGCACGAGGTGCGCGGTCGCGGCCTGATGATCGGCATCGAGTTCGGCCGGCCGGACTCGATCAAGCTACGCAGCCGCTGGACCATGCTGCAGGCAGCCCGCAAGGGCCTGTTCGCGCAGATGGTCGTGGTGCCGCTGCTGCAGAAGCACCGGATCCTGACCCAGGTCTCCGGCGACCATCTGGAAGTGATCAAGCTGATTCCGCCGCTGACCATCGGCGAGCGGGAGGTGGACCGGTTCGTGGAGGCGTTCACGGCCGTGATGGACGATGCCCACGGCGGTGGCGGACTGATGTGGGACTTCGGCAAGACCCTGGTCAAGCAGGCCGTCGCGAATCGCTAGTCCTTTTGCCTCTGGGGCAAGGAATTTGCCTCAGAGGCAGCCTCCTGGCGCAATGGACGTATGACCAATCCTGCCGCAGTGGCGGCTGACGGGCTGCCCGATGTCGCACCGAGGCTGCGCGATCTGCGCCGCCGCCGCGATCTCACCCTGGAGGCCGCCGCCGAGCGCGCGGGGCTTTCCCCCGCCCATCTGTCCCGGCTCGAGACGGGCCGCCGCCAGCCCTCGCTGCCGATGCTGCTGGGCCTCGCCCGCATCTACGGTACGACGGTCGCCGAGCTCCTCGGTGAGTCGGCGCCCGAGCGCGAGCCGATCATCCGCGCCGGGCGCAAGGAGCCCTCGTCGGCCTTCGGCTGGACCTACCACCGGGCCGGGGGCCCCGGCCGGGCCATGCAGGCCCTGCGGCTGGTCGTGCCGTACGGATCCCAGGGCGATCTGGTGCGGGTGCACCCGGGCGAGGAGTGGCTGTACGTCCTCCACGGGCGGCTCAGGCTGGCGCTCGGGGACGCCGTGCACGAGCTGAGCCCCGGGGACAGCGCGCACTTCGACTCCCAGACCCCGCACCGCATCGCCGCGGCCACACGCGAAGGGGCGGAGCTCCTGTTCGTACACACGCTGCTGCAGAGCCCCGACATCCATCCGCATGCCTGAGACACGCGAAAGGCCCGCCATGTCCCAGCACAACGAAGAGGGGAAGTTCCCCCGAGGGCTCGTGATCCGGCTCTTCGCCTATCTGGTGGCGGGCCATCTGTTCGCCGCGTTCCTGTATCTGCTGTTCACGCTCGGCGACAAGGGCTAGGAGGTGTCCGCCAGTGGCTCACGCCTCGTCGAGGAGGCGATCGCGCAGCCGTTCCCGGGTCTCGGCGCTCACGTTCAAGCCTTCGCTGAGGTAGCGCTCGGTGTCGCCCCAGGTCTGCTGGATCGTTTCGAAGGCCGCGTTCAGATACTCGGCGCGCGCGTCGAAGAGGGGGGCGAGCAGTTGCATCACTTCGGGGGACATCGCGGCCGGAGAGTTGTCGCCGCGGCGGACCAGGTAACGGCGGTGCGGGTCATTGGACTTGAGGTAGTCCGCCTGAATGGCGTCCCGCTCGACACCGACCGCGAGCAGCGAGACCGCTATGGACAGACCGGCCCGGTCCTTGCCCGCCGCGCAGTGCATCAGCGCCGGGACGCTGTCCTCCGCCAGTGCGTGCAGGACCCTGCTGTGCTCGGCGGTGCGCTCCTTGATGATCCTCCGGTACGACGCCGACATCCGGCCGGCCGCCTTCCCGTCCGCGAGGATCGAGCGCAGCTGGTCGAGATCGCCGTCCCGGACCATCTTCCAGAACTCCGCGCCGTCGGCCGGGTCGGTGAGTGGCAGATTCACATTGCGCACGCCGGCCAGCTCGACGTCCGGGCCCTCAAGACGCATGTCGGCCGCATTGCGGAAGTCGAAGATCGTGTGCAGACCGAGCGTGGCCAGGAACGAGGCGTCCGACTCGGTGGCATGGGCCAGATGACCGCTGCGGAAGAGCCGGCCGTGCAGCACCCGCCTGCCGTCCACGGTCGGCAGGCCGCCCACATCACGGAAATTGCGCACTCCGGTCAGCTCGGGCTCTGTCGAGGGGGCCTGCGGCAGTTGCTGCGTCACGTGGGCTCCTGAGGTGACTGCCGTCGGCGCTCCTCGCCGACGATGGCGCTTTCCCGACGATACGACATCGCTTTAGCGGGCAATCATTTCGATCTGTCGCCTCAAGGGCGTTGCACGGGCGGCGACTCCCATCGGATGATGTTCGAGCCTGTGCGGACCTGTGAGTATCTGAGGGGCCGGGATGATCGAGAGCGTTGGCGACGGACGTACGTGGGTCCTCTCCGGACCGACGAGCAGTTACGCACTCCACCTCACGGACGACGACGAGCTGCTGCATCTGCACTGGGGGCCACGGATCACGGGCTCCGACGCCGAGGCACTCGCGGCACAGGGCCTGCCGCCGTACTGGCCGTTCGAGTCCCGGCTCGACGGGCACGAGGAGTATCCGGTCGAGGGCGGCCCCCGTTTCGTACGCCCGGCGCTGTCCGTCCGTACGGCCGAGGTGCGCGGCACCGAGTGGACCTTCGCCCGGGCCGCGGTGGACGACGACGAGCTGCGCCTGCGCTTCACGGACGTCGTGCACGGACTCGGTCTCACCCTGCACCACCGGATGCGTGACGACGCCGATGTGATCGAGCGCTGGGTCACCGTTGCCCATGAGGGCGAGGGACCCGATCTGGAGCTGCTGAGGGCCGATGCGGCCGCCTGGACGCTGCCGCAGCGCGACTGCTGGCGGCTCAGCCAGCTGCACGGCCGGTGGGCCGCCGAATCCCTGCTCGTACGGTCGGAACTGACATACGGGGAGAAGGTGATCGGCAGCCGCCGCGGCCACACCGGGCATCAGCATCTGCCGTGGGTGGCGCTGGACGCCGAGGGGACCACCGAGGAGCGCGGCGAGGTGTACGGAGTGGCGCTCGGCTGGTCCGGATCGTGGCGGATCTGCGTACAGCAACTGCCCGACGGCCTGGTGCAGATCACCGGCGGGGCGGGCTACGACAACGCAGGGCTCGTGCGGCTCGCGCCCGGGCAGTCCTACACCTCGCCCGTCTTCGCCGGGCTGTGGAGCGACGGCGGCTTCGGCGGAGCCAGCCGGGCCTGGCACGCCTGGCAGCTGGCGCACGTCATTCCGGACGCCGCGACCGAACGGCCGGTCCTCTACAACTCCTGGGAGGCCACCGGCTTCGACATCTCCGAGGAGCAGCAGCGGGCGCTCGCGCATCGGGCTGCGGCCATGGGTGTCGAGCTGTTCGTCGTCGACGACGCCTGGTTCGGGCGGCGCACCAGCGACCGTGCCGGCCTTGGCGACTGGACCCCCAACGCCGAGCGCTTCCCGAAGGGCCTGGGGCCGCTCGCGGGCGAAGTGCACGCGCTGGGCATGGAGTTCGGGATCTGGGTCGAGCCGGAAATGGTCAACGCCGACAGTGATCTCTACCGGGCGCACCCCGACTGGGTGCAGCACCATCCGGGCCGCGCCAGGACCGAATTCCGCCATCAGCTGGTACTGAATCTCGCCCGCCGGGACGTGCAGGACTACCTGTGGGAGCAATTGGACACCCTGCTGACCAATGCCCCCATCGACTATGTGAAATGGGATTTCAACCGCTGTTTCACGGACGTGGGCTGGCCCGGTGAGGAGTACCCGCAGAAGCTGTGGGTCGAGCATGTCCACGCGTTGTACGCACTGCTGGACCGGCTGCGGGCGGCGCATCCCTCCGTCGCCTTCGAGTCCTGCTCGGGCGGCGGCGGCCGGATCGATCTCGGCATCCTCGCGCGTACCGACCAGGTGTGGACCTCGGACAACACCGACCCGCTGGACCGGCTCGCCATCCAGTGGGGTTTCACCCAGCTGCACCCGGCTCGGGTCATGGCCGCCTGGGTCACCGACAGCCCCAATGTCCAGCTCAACGGCCGGGTCAGTACGCTGCGCTTCCGCTTCGTCAGCGCGATGGCCGGGGTGCTCGGAATCGGCGGCGACCTCACCGAGTGGACCGACGAGGAGCTCGCCGAGGCGCGCGGCTGGGTGGAGCTCTACAAGAAGATCAGGCCGCTGGTGCAGCACGGCGAGCTGTACCGGCTGCGCGCGCCCGAGGGCGGGCTCGGCGCCGTTCAGTACGTACGCGGCGAGGAGACCGTCGTCCTCGCCTGGCTGCAGGCGCAGCACTACGGCGAACAGCCGCCGCGGCTCAGACTGCGCGGTCTCGATCCTGCGGCGGTCTACGAGTGCCCGGACACGGGCGCCCTGCACCGTGGGTCGGTACTGCTGCACCACGGGCTGTACACGGGACTCAGGGGTGATCTGGACGCCACGGTGATCCGGCTGCGGCGGCTCGGGCAGAGGCAACCGTGACTGACAGGTCCGGAGAATACGCACGAAAAGGGACAATCGGCCGCCGTGGAATTTCTCGGTAATGGCAGATCCGAGGGAAAAGTGAGCCCGATCGGTCGATAGTCATCAAATGGTGCTTCTGTCCGAATTGGACGGTTCGATATAACCTGCCCCGTCTGCAATGGAGATGGGGCATGCGTCGTGAGCAGGATCATATTTGTGACGGTGTGTGGTGGCGTGACGGATACGAAATCCGTTGCCTGGCGGGACAGGGAAGATCATTGATTGACGGAGCGTAACGGGAATTCTCCGGCGATATCACGCCGACTCGTGATCCGTAATTGCGGTGGCTTGTTCCGATCGGCTCGGCTCGCTTACGTTCACGGCAATCCGGACGGACCGCCAAATCCTGCCGCCGCCCGGAATTCGAACCCACCCACGTGTGGCAGGAGCGGGGGACCCAGGTAGTACGCCGATTCCGCACTTCCGGAACGGCTCGGGGTTAAGCAGCGCAACCGCGCGGCCGGGCATCTCCAGCCCGAACCCGACAGCTCACCTCGCCGGCGCCGGAGAGGAAAGCGCCATGCCCGCAAAGGGTAAGCACCGCCGTCCCAAGACCAGCCCGATCACCCGCGGTTTCGTCGCAGCGGGCACAAGTGGCGCCGCCATCGCGATCCCGCTCATGGGTGCCACCGGGGCCCACGCCGCGGGCAAGACCGCCCCCGTCGCGACCTCGTCGCACACGGCGGTGACCGCCGCCGCGGCACCGGCCGCGTACAAGGCCCCGCACAAGCCGGCCGCCGCACCCACGACGTACTCCGTCGTCGCCGGCGACTATCTCTCCAAGATCGCGGACGAGCACAATGTCCGCGGTGGCTGGAAGAAGCTGTACGAGGACAACCGCGAGCGGGTCGGTGACAACCCCTCGCTGATCCACCCGGGCCTCAAGCTCACCCTCGGCGCCAAGTCGCAGGCGAAGGCTCCCGAGAAGTCGCAGCACCGCGAGAAGAGCCAGGACCGGACCGCCACCAAGACCGCGTCCAAGGCTGCCACCAAGGCCGCCACCAAGACCGTGTCCAAGGCCGTCTCCAAGGCCTCCACGGACTCCGGCGCGGCGAAGAGCGCCCCGCAGACCAGCAGCTCCGGGTTCACGACCCCCCTCGACGGCGCGACCGTCATCACGCCGTACCACCTCTCGGGCTCCATGTGGTCCAGCGGCTACCACACCGGTGTGGACTTCGCGGCCTCCACCGGCACCACGGTCAAGGCCGTCGGCCCGGGCACCGTCGTCTCCGCCGGGTGGGGCGGCGCGTACGGCAACGAGGTCGTCATCCAGCACAGCGACGGCAGCTACTCGCAGTACGCCCACCTCTCCTCCCTGGCCGTCTCCGCCGGCCAGAGCGTGAGCGGCGGCCAGCAGATCGGCCTCTCCGGCTCCACCGGCAACTCCACAGGACCGCACCTGCACTTCGAGATCCGCACCGGCCCGAGCTACGGCTCGGACATCGACCCGCTGGCCTACCTGCGCCAGCACGGCGTCACCGTCTGACGCCCGTCCGACGCCCGTCCGGCGCGGCGATCACGCTCTCGTCCCCTCGTGCCGCAGCCCGCGGCGCGGGGGGATGCGGCGTATTCCGCCGTGGACAAATCTTGAGCGGTGGCAAAGATCACCCCTCGTCAACCCCTCCTTACGGTCGCGTAGGTCACATACGTAAGGGGAGGATCAGTACTTGTGGCAGACGATTCGAGAACAGAGATCAGCGGCGGATTCGGGTCGTACGCGGCGATCGGTGACAGCTTCACCGAAGGCGTCGGCGACCCGGGCCCCGACGGGATGTACGTCGGCTGGGCGGACCGGTTCGCGGTCCTGCTCGACGACCGGATGCCGGAGCACACCTTCAGGTACGCCAACCTCGCCGTGCGTGGGCGCCTCCTCGACCAGATCGTCGAGGAACAGGTGCCAAGGGCCATGGAACTGGCCCCGGATCTGGTGACGTTCTGCGCGGGCGGCAATGACATCATCCGGCCCGGCACCGACCCGGACGACGTGGCCGAGCGCTTCGAGCGCGCGGTCGCCGACCTCACCGGCGCCGTCGGGACGGTCATGGTGACCACCGGCTTCGACACCCGCGGGGTGCCGGTGCTGCGCCATCTCCGCGGCAAGATCGCCATGTACACCGCACATGTACGGGCCATCGCCGACCGCTACGACTGTCCCGTACTCGATCTGTGGTCGCTCAGGTCCGTCCAGGACCGGCGCGCCTGGGACGCCGACCGGCTCCATCTGTCGCCCGAGGGGCACACCCGGGTCGCGCTGCGCGCCGCCCAGGTCCTCGGCATCGAGGTGCCCGCCGAGCCCGACCAGCCGTGGCCGCCGCTGCCGCCCCGTGGCACGCTCGATGTGCGCCGCGACGACATCCAGTGGGCGCGGGAGCATCTCGTGCCGTGGATCGGCCGCCGGCTGCGCGGCGAGAGCTCCGGCGACCACGTGGAGGCCAAGCGGCCGAATCTGCTGCCCCTGTGACAGCGGCGGGGTGAACACGGGGTCGGTCCGGTGGCCCCGCGGCCGGCTGTCAGGTCTGTGCCGCCAGGAGTTCCGCCGCGCCGATCAGCGCCGTACTGCCCTCGCCCGTACAGGCGTGCGCGCCCGCCAGCGCGCCGAGCCGGGCGCTCTGCTCCAGATCACGGCCGGCCAGCCGCCCGTAGAGAAAGCCGCAGACATACGCGTCGCCCGCGCCGTTGGAGTCCACCACCCGGGCGCGAGGCGCCACCGCGGGGACCGGCCGCGGGGTGCTGCTGCCGTCGCGGGTCAGGAGATACGAGCCTCCCGCACCGGCCGTCGCGATCACGGCCTCGGCCCGTCCGTCGCGCAGGATCTCCCGCATCACCGACGCGATCCGCTCGCCCGCGCCCGCCGCACTGAGGAAGACCAGGTCCGAGCGGAGCGCGAACTCCCGGTGGTGGTCGGCCAGTCCGTCCCAGTCGTGCAGATCGGTGGAGACCGGGACGCCCAGCTTCTCGATGTCGTCGTACAGGAACCGCGCGAAGTTCACGATCGAGAGATGGACATGGCGGGCCCGGCTCAGATGGGGGAGGTAGACCTCGCGCGGCATGCGCAACTCCTCAGGATCGCGGGCGTCGTAGAACGACATCCGGCGGCCCGAGGGATCGACGAGATTGACCGCGCGCCGGGTACCGGCGGGGGAGATGAGTGGCTCGAAGTCCACCCCGCCTGCGGCGATCCGGTCCTGGACCTGGCGTCCGGGCCAGTCGTCGCCGATGTAGTCGAGGAGCGTGACCTTCAGTCCCAGTGCCCGGCAGCCGAGTGCCACATTGCCGCCGGTGTGGCCGGGCCATTCGCGGATCGGGCCGACGCCGACGGAGTCGGCGAGCGGAACCGGCAGGGAGTCGACGCGGACGACCGTGTCGACGCCGCTGCCGCCGACGACCAGCACATCCTGTGTGTTGTAGGGGAGTTGATCGGTCTGCTGATGCTGCGAGGGGTGAGACACAGTCGCCCAGTATGACTGCCCAGCCGGTTCGGCGTACCGGCGGGCGGGGTCAGCGTGCTACGGCTGTCAGCGCCTCGCGTTCCACCCCGAGCTCACGGGCCAGCGCCTCGTCGGTCCACTCCAGCATCGCGGCACGCGAGAGCGATCCCGCGTACGAGGTCATCTGCACGGCGAGCCCGTCCAGAAAAGCCGTCAGCCGCCAGGCCGTTGCCGCGGGGTCCTCGCACGGGAACTCGCCGGCCGCCGCGCCCTCCGCGATGACCTCGGTCAGCGCGGCCTTCCACTGCTGGTCGAGATCGCGGGCCACCTCGCGCAGCGCGGGTTCACGCAGTGCGGCTGCCCAGCCCTCGATCCACAGGCGCCAGCCCTTGGCCGTCCCCGTCGGCGCGTACCAGCGGACCGCGGCGCGCAGCCGGCGCAGCGCTGTGGTGCGGCGTCCCAGCAGTTTGCGCAGATGGGCGAGATCGCCGTCGGCGGCATACGCGAAGGCCGCGGCGACGAGCTTCTCCTTGGTCGAGAAGTGGTAGAGGACCAGGGCGTTGCTCACCCCCAGCGCGGAGGCGACATCGGCGATCCGTACGGCCGCCACGCCGTGTTCCTCGATCTGCTCGACGGCGGCGCCGAGCAGTTCCTCACGCCTCTCCGCCACGTTCAACCGGACTCTGGCCACGTGCTCACCCTACACAGCCGATCTTGGACGCGGCCCGTACACCGTGTGCTTGAGCGCGACGGCCCCGCCGGGGTGCACGAGCAGGGGATTCACCTCCAGTTCGGACAGCTCGGGATGTTCGGCGGCAGCCCGGGAGAGGGCGCACAGAGCGGCCGCCGCGGCGTCCAGGTGTACGGGCGGAGCACCGCGCGGGGCGCGCCCGGCGAGCGCCCCGGCCGCGAGCCAGTAACCCCACTTCTCCGGATTGTCCGAGGCACCGACGACGGCGACCGACCGCGGGTCGAAGAGGGCGTCGAGCCACGTCGTCATCTGTACCGGCCGAAGCGCTCGGCGATGACCGGCAGCCGGTCGGCGACGATTGCGTGCGCGGCGGCGCGCGGGGTCGTCCCGTCCGCCTCGGCGCGCGCCAGCATCTGGCCGATCAGCGCCCTCATCGAGCGGCGGGTGTAGGCGAACGCCTCGTCCGCGTTGGCGTCGATGTCCCCGAACAGCGTCCACCACCACCACGCGTTGGTGCCGGAGTTGACGACGACATCGGGCAGCACGGTGATCCCGCGCCGCGCGAGCATCTCCTCGGCGTCCGGCAGCACCGGCATGTTCGCCGCTTCGACGACCAGGCGAGCCGTGATCTGGGCCTGGTTGGCCGAGTCGACGGCGTACGAGACGGCCGCGGGGACCAGCACCTCCGCGTCGACGGACAGCCAGGCGTCGCCCGGCAGTTCCAGATCACCGGGCCGCAGAGCCGTACGGTCGACGGTGCCGTACGAGTCCCGCGCGGCCAGCAGCGCATCGACGTCCAGGCCGTCCGGGTTGGCCACGGTGCCCTTGATGTCGGCGACGGCGACGATCTTCAGCCCGGCGCGGGCGAGGAAGCGGGCGGTCGCGCCGCCCATGGTGCCGAGTCCCTGGACGGAGACGCGCGTTCCCTCGTACGGCACCCCCGCCCGGTCGAGCGCGACGAGGACCGACTCGGCGACGCCGCAGCCACCGACGAGCTCGTCGAGGCCGATGCCGTCGACCTCGACGGCGAAGGCGTCCGTGAGCCGCTTGCGCGCGGAGGCCTCGTCGTCGAGGAGGTGGTAGACGGCCTGGATGGAGGAGACGAGACCGGCCTCCTCGGCGGCGCGGTCGACGATGTCCTGGGTGAGGCCGAGGTCCTCGCCGGTGGTCCACATCGTCTCGATGTACGGGCGCACGGCGCGCAGATAGCGCACGAGGATCCCGTATGCCCGCGGGTCCTGCGGGTCGCAGTCGATGCCGCCCTTCGCACCGCCGAGCGGGATGTAGCGCCCGTCGGGGTTGTAGTGCAGGGCCTCCTTCATCGTCATCCCGCGGGCCAGCCCGGTCACCTCCTCCAGCGTGCAGCCCTCGCGCATACGCAGTCCGCCGCTGGACACCCCGCGAACGAGCCGGTCGATCACCAGATGGCCCTGGCGCCCGGTGACATGGTCGGTCCAGGTGAGCGACAGCAGGGGAGTGGTGGTCATCGGGCGGTCTCCTCGGGAACGGTGATCACGGTGGGGCCCGGGGTGGCCAGGGCCCGGGTGAGTGCGGTGGCGAGCGCGCCGGGGGTGGGGGCATGCACACCGTGCCCGCCGTAGGCGCGGGCGAGGGCGGGCAGATCGACGGGCGCGAAGTCGACGGCAGCCGGTTCGTCGCCGCGGGCGGCCATCTCGTCGCGGATCTCCCCGTACCCGCCGTTGTCGAACACCACGACGGGCAGGGGAAGTTGAAGCTGAGTGGCGGTGGCGAGCTCCTGCACGGAGAACTGCAGCCCGCCGTCCCCGCTGAGCGCGATCACCTGGCGGTCCGGGTGCGCGGTCTTGGCGCCGATCGCGGCGGGCAGGGCGTAGCCGAGGGTGCCGAATCCGGTGGGGTGCAGATAGCGGGCGCCGGGGCCGATGGGCAGATGGGGCAGGGCCCCGTAGTAGCAGCACTGGGCGCTGTCGGAGGTGATGACGGCGTCGGCGTCGAGGACGCCGCGGATCGCCTGGAGGTACGGCAGCCAGCGCGCGTCCCGCTCCCGGGTCTCGTCGTCCCGCGCGAGGCGCAGAGCGGCGACCTCCTCGGCGGCACCTGGCGAGCCGTCCCCCGCGTCGTCGGCTCCGCTCCCCGTATCCCGTACGAGACGCAGATCCACGGCACGCGGCACTGCATCCCGCCCCGGACGCAGCGCGGTGACGTTTCCCCCGGCCGCCCGGCCGGCTCCGGCGTCCCTGCACGCGGCCAGCAGCGCACCGAGCACCTGCTGCGCGTCGCCCACCAGCGCGACGTCCGCCGGGAGCGCCGCATACATCTGCGCCGGGTCCACGTCGACACGCACCAGCGTCCCGCCCAGCGGCGGCGGCTCCGACCACAGGTCGGACTCGGCCAGTTCGGTCCCCACAGCCAGCACCACATCGCGCTCGGTCAGCCACTTCTGTACGGCCGGGCTGTGCAGCGAGACGCCCAGCGACAGTGGATGGGTCTCGTCCACGATCCCCTTGCCGTTGGCGGTGGTGACGACGGGTGCGCTCAACTCCTCGGCCAGAGCGAGCAGTTCACCGGCAGCGCCGCGCGCCCCGCCCCCCAGCACGAGCGCGGGCCTGCTCGCCGTGCGCAGGGCGTCGGCGGCCTCCCGCAGCCCGGTTGCAGGGGGGATCAAGGTCCCGGCCGCCGGGGCGCCGCGTACCTCACCCGCCTTTTCCGCGGTCTCCAGCAGATCGAGAGGAATCTCGATGTGCACCGGCCGCGGCCGCCCGGTGGCGAAGAGCGTGAACGCCCGCGCGACCGCGGCGCCGATCTCGTCGGCCGTCGACACCCGGTGGCTGAACGCCGCGACGCCCCGCAGCGCCTCGGTCTGGCTGCGCATCTCGTGCAGCAGGCCGGTCGACTGGCGCGGGTGGCGCAGTGGCATCCCGGGCGAGACCACGAGCAGCGGCACACTGTCGGAGTACGCCTGGCCGACCGCCGCCGCGATGTTCAGCAGTGCGGGTCCCGTCGTGGTGATCGCGACCCCGGGCCGCCCGCTGACCCGGGCGTACGCATCGGCCGCGTACCCCGCGCCCTGCTCATGACGCGGCGTCACATGGGAGATTCCGTAAGCGGCGAGATGCCGATAGATCTCCAGATTGTGCGTGCCAGGAATCCCGAAGGCCTGGGTGACGCCGTGTGCCGTCAGTGCCCGGACGACGGCCTCGCCGCCCGTCACAGCCGTCGACGCCATGTCACATGCTCCTGGAGATGATCAGCCGCATGATGCCCGAGGTGCCTTCCTCGATCTCCTCCAGCTTGGCGTCCCGCATCCACTGCTCCACGGGGAACGCGCGGGCGTACCCCCATCCGCCCAGCGTCTGGACCGCTGCCCAGGTGCAGTACGCGGCCGTCTCGGAGGCCGTCAGTTTCGCCATCGCCGCCTCGTCCACCGCGCGCCCGCGGCCGGATCCCCTCGCGGGCGAACGCGCGGCTGAGGTCGACGATGTCGCGCTGTTCGGTCGTGAGCGGGACCAGCTCGGTGGGGAGCTCGGACATGGTGCCTCCAGGCACGATGAGGACGGAGTAACTGAACCGTCGGTCAGTATCTGGAGGCGCGGGCTCCCGTGTCAACATGATCGTCAACTGCCCTGCCGGGTGGTCCGCCCGGCGGACCGGGCGGATGTCCGGGCCGCGAGCGGGCGGTCAGACGGAGGCGGACCCGGGCACGGCCCCGCGGGCCGGAATCTCGCAGTGGTCCTTGAACCCCTGGCTGGTCAGACCGAGGGCCGAATTCATCCGCGAGCGCAGGTTCTCCACCGCCACAATCGCCGTGAGCTCGACAAACGCGGCCTCGCCCAGCGTCGCGAGCAGCCGCGCGGCCTGCTCGTCCTCGACCTTGGGCGGATTGGCGGTCATCGCCTCCGCGTACTCCATGACATCGCGCTCCAGCGCGGTGTACGCGTCGCTGTCGCGCCATACCGGCACATCGTGCAGCTTGCGTACGTCCATGCCGCGCTCCCGGCTCACCCAGTGGCCGAAGTCCATGCACCAGCTGCAGCCGATCGACGCGGCCGACGCCATCTCGGCCAGCGCCTTCAGATCGGCGTCGAGGTGCTTCCACTTCGCCACCGACTGCTCGAAACGCAGATCGCTCCAGAGCACCCGTGGGTTGTGGGCCAGCGCCCGGGCGGGGTCGAGCACCTTTCCGTACACGCGCCGGGAGTACCACTCGGTGAGGCGGAAGAGCGGCGAACGGCGCGGGGTGAGGGAGATACGGGCCATGACGGGCCTCCTGAGCTGTGGACGGTGTCCTTTCACGCCTACGACGGACGGGGTGCGGCCGGATGTGACATCACGAACCGCGGCCGGGAAAAGATCTTCAGGAACACCCGCACCGGGACGGGCGTTGCCTGGTCATGACGGAAAGCGCGCAGCAGGACGCCTTGCTCAGGCTGGTCGCCGAATACAAAGGCGGGGTGCTGGTCACCCTCAAGCGGGACGGCAGGCCCCAGCTCTCCAATGTGAACCACTTCTACTACCCGCAGGAGCGGACCATCCGGGTGTCGCTCACGGACGGCCGCGCCAAGACCGCGAACCTGCGCCGCGACCCCCGCGCCTCGTACCACGTCACGAGCCAGGACCGCTGGGCCTGGACCGTCGCCGAGGGCACCGCCGAGCTCTCCGAGGTCGCGGCCGATCCGTACGACGAAACGGTCGAGGAACTGATCACGCTCTACCGCGACGTCAGCGGCGAGCACCCGGACTGGGACGACTACCGCCGTGCCATGGTCCGCGACAAACGCCTCGTGCTCAGGCTGCGGGTGGAACGGGCCTACGGCCAGCCCCGAGGCTGACCACTGTCGGACCCCACGCACATAATGAAGACACCACACCGACCTCAGGAGGTGCCGTGACTGGCACTGGTCCCCACAACCCGCTGAGTTCCCGGCTGCGCGCGCTCCGGCCGGCTGCTTTCGGCGCCGACCCGTCCGGCGAGCGGTGGGAGCGGATAAAGCGCTCACCGAACTTCTCCGACGGCGTCTTCCAGAACCCCGTGGGAGCCAGGACCAGGCCGTCCGGCGGTTCCATGATCGAGTTCGCCAAGATCTACTTCCGCAAGGAGGCGCGGGCCCGCCGCTCCCCGGTCGGGCATGTGCCCCTGCATGCCACCACCCTCGCCGACCTGGCCAAACCGCCTGCCTCCGGGCTGCGGCTCACCTGGATGGGACACTCCAGCGTCCTCACGGAGATCGACGGGCGGCGGGTGCTCTTCGACCCGGTCTGGGGCGAGCGCTGCTCCCCCTTCCCCTTCGCCGGTCCCAAGCGGCTGCACCCCGTGCCCGTGTCGCTCGCGGCCCTCGGCCCGGTCGATGTCGTCGTGATCTCCCACGACCACTACGACCACCTCGATCTGCCCAGCATCCGGGCGCTGGCCTCCACCGACACGATCTTCGCGGTGCCTCTCGGCGTCGGCGCGCACCTGGAGCACTGGGGCGTGCCCGCCGACCGGCTGCGCGAGCTGGACTGGAACGAATCGGCGGAGGTGGCGGGCCTGCGCCTGACCGCGACCCCGGCCCGGCACTTCTGCGGCCGTGGAATCCGCAATCAGCAGCACACGCTCTGGGCGTCCTGGGCCGTCGCGGGCCCCGAGCACCGCGTCTACCACAGCGGTGACACCGGATACTTCCCCGGCTTCAAGGACATCGGCGCCGAGCACGGCCCCTTCGACGCCACCATGATCCAGATCGGCGCGTACAGCGAATACTGGCCGGACATCCATATGACACCCGCCGAGGGCATGCGCGCCCACCTCGATCTCCAGGGGGGCGAACCGTCCGGCGCGATGCTGCCGATCCACTGGGGCACGTTCAATCTCGCGCCGCACCCGTGGGCCGAGCCCGGGGAGGGCACGGTCGCCGCGGCCGCTGCGGAAGGCGCCCGTGTCGCGCTGCCGCGGCCCGGCGAGCCCTTCGAGCCGACGGCCGCGAGTGTTCCGTCCGAGCTGTGGTGGCGCGCTGCGGCGACCGCGCCCGCACAGGGCTGGGCCGCGTCCGGCGACAAGGGCAGGGGCCCCGAGGTGGCGCCGACCGCCTGATCGCCGACGCGTCCTCGGGCTCCCGCCGACACACCCGGCGGGGGCGCGTTTTCGGCCTGCCGTGCGAAGGGTCATACCAGAGCGGGAATGAATAGCGGGTAAGTTTGTCAACTGCCCCCCGCACGTGCCCTCTTGGCGACTACCGTGTGTGCCCGGTGATCCACGATGGGCTTTTTCTGCCTACGCCGAGCCTATCGTCGAGCCGAAGCTGACCACTTGCATTGCAGTACGCCGATTCCTGGGGCCCCACGTACCAAGGATGCTGATGTCTCAATTACGCGCACCCGCCGCGCGGCCGGACCGCCGGGAGGGCGGGCGCCATGGCCGGCCAGGCGCACGCTCCCTGCCGTCAGCCGGAAGGTCGCAACCCGTGCCGTCGTCGCCGGAAGCCCGTATACGCCCTCAACTCCAACGCACCGCAGTGCTGCCGGCGGTCATCGTCGCCCTCAGCGGAGCGACTGCCGTGCTCTACACGATCCACGCCGCCGGTCTGCGGCCCACCGTCGAACTCTGGGCCGTACTGGCCGGTGCCGCCGTGCTCGCCATCGCCGCGGTCGCCGCGGCGGCCATCGGCGCGGACCGCACGGCCAAATCCGTACTGGACCGCTGTGCGGCCCTGCGCCGCTCATCCGCACGCGGGCAGGCCGATCTGCAGACGGTCGTCGACCAGCTCAGACGGGGAGAGGGACCGCCCGCGCGCCGTTCCCCCCTGCCCGCGCCCCTCGACGGCGACGAGTTCGACCTGCTGACGCAGGAGCTGAGCCGCTCGCACGACGCCGCCGTGGCGGCCGTGGTGCAGGCATCCCGGCTCTCCAGCAGCGTCGGCAACGAACAGAAGGTCGAGGTCTTCGTCAATCTGGCCCGGCGGCTCCAGTCGCTGGTCCACCGGGAGATCCAGCTCCTCGACGAGCTGGAGAACGAGGTCGAGGACCCGGAGCTGCTCAAGGGCCTCTTCCATGTCGACCACCTCGCCACCCGCATCCGCAGGCACGCGGAGAACCTCGCCGTCCTCGGCGGCGCGATCTCCCGGCGGCAGTGGTCCAACCCGGTCACCATGACGGAGGTGCTGCGTTCCGCGATCGCGGAGGTGGAGCAGTATCCCCGGGTCAAGCTGGTGCCGCCGATCGACGGCACACTACGCGGACACGCTGTCGCCGACGTGATCCACCTGCTGGCCGAACTGGTCGAGAACGCCACCCTGTTCTCCGCCCCGCACACCCAGGTACTGATGCGAGCCCAGCACGTCACGGCCGGACTCGCCGTCGAGGTCGAGGACCGCGGCCTCGGTATGCCGGTGGACGAGCAGAACAGGATGAACGCCCTGCTCGCCGACCCCGACCAGGTGAACGTAGCCCATCTGCTGCAGGACGGGCGGATCGGCCTCTTCGTCGTCTCGGCGCTGGCCCGCAGGCACGGCATCGCGGTACGCCTGCAGTCCAACATCTACGGCGGCGTCCAGGCCATCCTCGTACTCCCGCAGGGGCTCCTCGGCGCCGAGCCTGACGCGCTCCAGCACAACGCCGCGGCCGCCGCGTCCGAAGCCGCGGCGCGCCCGAGGGGAGAGACGAGCATCACCCAGGCGACCGCGGTACGCCCGCCGATTCCGCAGCAGCCCCACTCCCCGCCGCAGCTGCCACAGCAGCAACAGAGGCAACCGCAGCGGGAGCCGGCGCACGCCACCACCTTCGGCTCGGGCCCCCTCCCCGTACGGGGAGAGCGCGCGGACCGCCCCAACCCGGCGTCAGCCACCCCCGGTGCCAGCCACTCGGACATCAGCCCTGCGGGCGTCAACCACGGCAGCGTCAACCACGCGGCACCCGCGCCGAGCTCACCCGCCGAGGCCCCCGATGTGGTGCGCGGCACCATGGGCCGCCCCCAACTGCCCAAGCGCCGCAGCCAGGAGCACCTCGTCCCCCAGCTGCGCGACGCTCCGGCGCCCCGCAAGGACGACGATCACGCCCTCCACGACCCGGGCCTGATGGCGGCCTTCCAGCGGGGCATCGGACTGGCAGAGTCCCAGCCCCTCGCGGACAGCGCGCCGCTGCCTGACCCGCAGCGCCACGACAACACCTCCAAGGAGTAGATCACCATGGTGAGCGATGTGCCGAACGGCCATGCCTCGGACCTCGACTGGCTGCTCAGCGGCCTGGTCCAGCGCGTGCCGTACACCCGGAACGCGGTACTGCTCTCCTCCGACGGGCTGGTGAAATCCGTGCACGGCCTGGACCCCGACAGCGCCGACCACATGGCGGCGCTCGCCTCCGGCCTCTACTCCCTGGGCCGCAGCGCCGGAGCGCGCTTCGGTGACGGGGGAGAGGTGCGCCAGGTGGTGGTGGAACTGGACTCGACTCTGCTGTTCGTCTCCACCGCGGGTTCCGGCACCTGTCTCGCCGTGCTCGCCGGGCGGGAGGCGGACGCCGCGGTCCTCGGATACGAGATGGCGATGCTGGTCAAGAGCGTACGGCCGTATCTGACCACGCCCGCCAGACATTCGGCCGGGGCGCCGAGTGCCGCGGGGCAGTGAAAGTGCCGTCCCCCAAGGACGGGCCACTGCTCGACGACGCGGCCGGCCGGCTCATCCGCCCGTACACGGTGAGCGGCGGCCGCACCCGTCCGACGGCCGCACTGGACCTGCTCTCCCTCGTGATGGCGACCGGGACCGTGCCGCAGACGCACTTAGGACCCGAGCACGCCACGGCGCTCGGCCTGTGCGACGGGCCGACGTCGGTGGCCGAGATCTCCGCACATCTCAGGCTTCCGGCGGTCGTCACCAAGGTGTTGCTCTCCGATCTGGTGGACTGCGGCGCGGTCACCGCGCGGGCGCCGCGCTGCAACGACTCACTCACGGACCGTTCATTGCTGGAGGCGGTGCTCGATGGCCTACGACGACGGCTCTGAAGTCGACGACCTCTTCCCAACCGCTCTGAAGATCCTGGTCGCGGGCGGATTCGGGGTGGGCAAGACGACCTTTGTGGGGGCGGTCAGCGAGATCGAACCCCTCAGTACGGAAGAACTGCTGACCCAGGTCAGCGTGGCGACCGACAGACTCGACGGCATCGAGTCCAAGACCACCACGACGGTCGCCATGGACTTCGGCCGGATAACGCTGGACCGGAGCCATGTGCTCTATCTGTTCGGCACACCCGGCCAGGAGCGCTTCTGGTTCATGTGGGACGAGCTCTCCGAGGGCGCCCTCGGAGCGGTTGTGCTCGCCGACACGCGCCGACTCGAGGACTCCTTCTCCGCCGTGGACTTCTTCGAGCGGCGCGGCATCGGATTCGTCGTCGCCGTCAACGAGTTCGACGGCGCCTACCGCTATGAACCGGAAGAGGTACGGGCCGCGATCGACCTCAAGCCGGAGGTGCCGGTCGTCCTGTGCGACGCACGTATCGCCAGCTCGGGGATAGGAACACTGGTCACCCTCGTCCAGCATCTGCTCACCACGACCCCGGCGCCGGCCGCGCCGGCCCCGAGTTACGGAGCACAGATATGACGTACGACCCGACCGGCCATCTGCTGCTGACCCCCGTCGACCGCGAGGCGCCCGTCCGCGTGCGGCGGCTGCGCCAGCTCGGCTTCGGGGACCGGCCGGACCCCGCCTTCGACGAATTCGCGCACAAGCTCGCGGAGGTGACCGGGGCGCCGTTCTCCATGGTCAACTTCATTGACGAGCACCGGCAGTTCTTCGCGGGGCTGCACACCCCCTCCGGTATGCACACCGGCAGCGATCTGGGCGCGGCGGCCGTGGCGGGGGACGGCGGGGTCAGCCGTTTCATGGCGCGCGACCACGGCTACTGCCCGCATGTGGTCGTACGGCGCAAGGCGCTCGTCCTGGAGGACGTCTGCGACTATCCGAGGTTCGCGGGCAACCCGGTCGTCGACGAGATCGGCATCCGCTCCTATCTCGGGGCGCCGCTCATCGACCGTACGGGGATCGCGCTGGGCACCATCTGCGTCGTGGACACGGAGCCCCGGCCGTGGGGGCGCGCGGGTCTGGAGACGATCAAGTCGCTGGCGGCGGAGCTGATCGAGCAGATCCACCGTCGCGAGGATGGCCGGATCTAGGTCCTGGCCGGCCGATCTTGCCGGGCTCGCGTGCCCTGGCACGGCACCTCGCTGCGTTGTCGTCAGTCGCCTACGCTCCGCGTGGGCTCCTTCCTCCGCCTTGCGATGCACCACGCCAGACCCCGCTCGCTGATCCGGCCTGATCGACCGGCCAGGACCTAGCGGGGTTGCCGGGCCCCGGGGTACGCCTCTTGGTGGCGTACCCCGGGCCGGGGCGGAGCTCAGGGTCGGTCAGACCGCCGGTTCCAGCCTCACCGCGTCGGACAGCCGGTCCGACCACTCGCCCTTCGACGTGCCCAGCGCCACCTCCGCCAGGCGGAGCAGCTGGATGTCGGAGGTGCCCGCGGGGGCGAACATGTGGAGAGCGTCCCGCAGATACCGTTCGATGGGGCGGTCGGTGAAGAGCCCTGCCGCGGCATGCACCTCCATGGCGTTGCGCGCGGTGTCGATCGCCGACTCGACATTGACCAGCTTCGCGTTCATGAGTTCCGCGTCGCACGGCAGGCCCCGGTCGAGCAGATGCACCGCGTGATACGCGGCGAGCCGTGCGGTCATCAGCCGCGACTGCATCTTCCCCAACTTCAGCTTGACCGACTGCAGATGGTGCAGGGGATTGCCGTAGCGCTGGCGCTCGGCGCAGAAACGAGAGGTTTCCTCAAGGATCGCCTGATGGATGCCGAGTGACACGGCGGTGAGGTTGGCCCGTCCATAGAGCACGCTGGAGGAGTACGCCACGGCAAGTCCGTCGCCCTCCTCGCCGAGCCGGTTCGGCGCGGGGACGCGGCAGTTGTGGAAGTGCAGTTCGCCGAAGCTGAAGCCGTGCAGCCCCATGGCGGGCCGCTGCTCGCCGACGGTGCACCCGGGGCGGTCCGATTCCACCAGGAAGGCCGTCAGCCCCTTGGAACCCGGAGCGGTTCGCACCACGACGCCGTGCAGATCGCCGACATGGCTGTTGCCCACATAGACTTTTCGGCCGTTGAGAATGTAGTCGTCGCCGTCCCGTACGGCGGTGGCGCTCATGCCCAGCACATGGCCGCCGGACTCGGGTTCGGTGACGGCGATCGTCGGCAGACACTCGCCGGCGGCGATGGCGGGGAGCCAATTCTTCTTCTGCTCGTCGCTGCCGAAGTGGATGATCTTGGCGACGCCGAGCTGCGAGGCCTGCACCATAGCGCCCATCGCCCCGCTGACCCTGGACAGTTCCTCGATGATGATGGTCTTGGCGAGATGCCCGACCCCCATGCCTCCGTGTTCCTTGCTGATCGTCGCGCCGAGCCAGCCCTGCCGGGCTATCAGCCGGGACAGTTCGCGGTGGACCGAGCGGGCGGTCTCCATCGCCGGGATCCGTGGACGTACCTCGGTCTCGGCGAACTCGCGGACATGGTCGCGTAATTGGTGATGCAGTCGACTGGCGAAGTAGCCGTCCATCGCGAGTCCTCCTCTGCGAAACGCCTGCCCGGGCAGTTGTTCGAGCAGGTGGTGCATCGGCAGTGATCTCGTCCCGAACAGGCCGACCACCTCATGGTGTTGATCGCTTTTCACTGGCACAAGATCGATTCCAACTTTGGCCTGAACGCAGGCCGTTGACGTTTGATTGAGGATGTGGTTCGCGTGGTACGGGCCTGTCCGGTCCTGTCGTACGGCATTCCCCCTGTGCCCCTTTCTGCCACATGCCAACGGCAAAGGTTTGGTGGGCATGTGGCACTGAGGGACAAGCGTGAGTCACAGACGTGCATATTTGCGACATCCGGGAACGCCGGAAGAACCGATATGGCACACACCCACACCGAAAAGAACGCATGCGGGCATGAAAGGTAGGCGTGGAGGCCAGCAGTCCCGGCGCACGGAGGTGCTACCCGGCGCGCGAAGTGTTGCAAGGGGGCGCATGGGGCGCACGCCCCTGCGTCTTTGTGGCTCGGGGTGCTGCCACGCATACGGGACTTTGAAGACATTCGCGGGCGGGTGGAAAGCGCTTTCTCGCTCCGTCGCGCAGCGTAGGCGGCGTCTCGCAGGGGGTCAATGGGGCTGGAGCGCCCCCTGTGGCAGCGGTCAGGTGGGCGCCCGGTGAGTGCCCGCTGAGTGTCAGTGCCGCGTCGTACGGTCTTCGTATGGCCACTGCCGACGACGTACGCAGACTTGCGCTCTCGCTGCCCGGGGCGATGGAGAAGCTCGCCTGGGGCATGCCGACGTTCCGCCTGGAGAGCGGGGGCAGGATCTTCGCCTCGCTTGACGACGACGACAAGGTGATGGGGGTGAAGTGCCCGAAGGGGGACCGGGAGGAGCTGATCGCCGCCGAGCCGGAGAAGTTCTTCATACGGGCGGGGCACGACGACAACTTCGCGTGGCTGCGGGTGCGGTTGGCCGCGCTGGAGGACGAGGAGGAGCTGTTCGCGATTCTGGTGGACTCGTGGCGGCAGGCGGCTCCGCGGAAATTGCAGGACGCGCACCCGGAGTTGGTCGGCCCGCGAACGCCGTGACCCGGTCGCGCAAGCCGCCCGCGTCCAGGCCGTGCGCCGCTGGGCCATCAGCTCGGTGCGGATTCTGGACGTCGTGGTCCGGGGTGACCGCTGTGTTTGCCATGACACTCTCCGTGCAACCTCACCTTTGATTGATGTCAAGCGCGCCCGGGGAAAGCGGTTCGTGACCACCGGTCGAAGTGCGGTATTGTTCTCATGCGCGTTCGGCCAAGGGAAACCCCAGGTCAGACGGGCACCGGGACGTGGCGCAGCTTGGTAGCGCACTTGACTGGGGGTCAAGGGGTCGCAGGTTCAAATCCTGTCGTCCCGACCAGCGTTTATGCAGGTCAGAGGTCGTATCGGAGTCTGCCGATACGACCTCGCCGGTTTTCCGGGGGCATGGCATCCGCTCCTGGCATGGACATCATCATCAGCTGGGCACTCGGCCGTGTCTGACAAATAGCGCCGTCCGCCCGCAGGGCGGGGTGCGCGGCGTCCGGTGCGTGCAATCGCAAGGCGGAGGATCATCCTCGTACTGGACGTACTTGGATGACTCCGACAACGCATGGAGTGTGCGTGCCGGGCGTCGCGCGCCAGGCGAGATTTGTCAGACACGGCCTGGCCCGCGCTCGTCGCGGCAGCGGCACCCGTGGCGAAGCCGGGACGTCGCGCCGCGTCTGCCCGTGAACCGTTTCGTCGGCACCTCCGTAGGGCCCCGTGTGGCGGCGGGAGCCCGTCGTGTTTCCGATCGAGCGGAGGGAAAGCGGCATGAGCAACATCAAGGTCAGCCCGGAGGAGATGCGGGAAGCCGCGACCTGGATGGACAACCAGAAGGACAGGATGCTGGACGCCGTCAGGGAGGCGAAGAACAAGATCGACAACGTCGTCGACAACTCCTATGACACTCCGAAGTCCAAGGAAAAGTTCGCCCCCATGTGGGACAAGTACCAAAAGGACCTCGAGACGGGCATCCAGACGATGCAGGAGATTGGCGAGTACCTGAGGAAGACCGCCGACGCCTTCCGCGACACCGACGACCAGACAGCGTCCGGAATCGGCTGATCCCAAGGCAATGGCCGGGTTCCGGACCGCCTGCAAGCGCTCGGAACCCGGCCGCTCGCGCTACGACGCCGCTGCACGACTCCAAGAGGCAGGTCAGGTATGAGCGACTCCATCAACATCCCGGTGGAGGATCTGAGAGACACCCTCACGAAGCTCGCGGACATCCGTTCCCGCGTCGAGGACAAGACGGGCCTGGAGCGGGTCGGCACCGAAGCGGATGTGGGCGATCGCCGGCTCATCGATGCGATCAACAGCTTCGACAGCGCCTGGGCCAAGGGCCATGACCGGGTCCAGGAGAACGTGGACTCGTTCAGTAAATCCACCCAGGGCATCATCGACAACTTCGAGCAGACCGACGCCGACGTGACCCAGAACATCTAGGTCCTGTCCGGCCGATCTTGCCGGGCTCGCGTGCCCTGGCACGCACTCCCCCGTAGCCCTTCGGGCACGGGAGGTGCCCCCATGCCGCGTTGTCGTCAGTCGCCGACGCTCCGCGTCGGCTCCTTCCTCCGCCTTGCGATCGCACGCACCAGACCCCGCTCACTGATCCGGCCTGATCGGCCGGACAGAACCTAGCAGAAGCAGGCCCGAGGCCTGCGCGTAAGGGGCACAACTCCTATGACACAAACGGCCGGTACGGCGCCGCCTGCCGCGGCACCGCGACACTTCACCATCCGCTATCCGGACTCGTGGTGGAAGCTCGATCTCGATCCCGGCACCCGGGACGCCGCCATTCGCCGTGCCGTCCAGGCGCAGGCCGAGGGGTTCCAGGTCGAGCGCACCATGCTGGACACGATGATTCGTTCGGCCCGCAAGACCGCACGCGAGGCCCACGCCCGGGGCGCTGTGCAGGCCGCCGGCATGATCCAGTTCACCGACAACGCCGAAGCGCTCACCGCGACGACGATCGTGATGCGCGTGGTGACCCCCGAGGATCACTCGTCCGATCTGTCGGAGCTGATACTTCCGGTCGCGTTGAAGAACGCCAAGAACCCCTTGGGAAAAGGCACGTCCGCGAACACGGCGGAGGTCATCGAACTCCCCGGGATCGGCAGTGTGGGACGCGTCACCCACATCGAGGACGTCGACTACTTGGGCCGTGGCACCGTGCGCACCGCGTTGATGCACACGGTCGTGCCCGTACCGAACAGCAGGGACTTCCTGGTCGTCTCCAGTTCCACACCCAACCTGAGCCTGGTCGACGCGTTCTTCGACGTGTTCGACGCGATCAGCGGCACGGTGCGATTCCAGCCTTGACCATGACGAGCGGCAGAGAGCGAGGTCGGTGCAATGGCTCGGCCCCCGGTGAGTGACTGGGCGGTCCTGGATCTCACTGAGGATCCGACCCCCGGCGAAACGCAGGTACTGAACAACCTGGCAGGCGAGTACAAGAAGGTCTTCGAGGAGGCGGAGTCCGCCTTCTCCGTCATCACCCGTATCGAGTCCCAGGAACTCGGTCAGGGCAAGGCGATGGAAGCGCTCAAGGAAGTACTCAAGGAACTGCCCAAACAGGTGGGGGCCCTGCGCGACTCGTACGAGGCGGCTGCGAAGGCCGTCTCCGACTACGTGCCCCGCCTTGAAGATCATCAACGTAAGGCCGAAATGGCCCTGACCAACGGCAGAGAGGCGAAGAAGGCGCTGGACACGGCGCTCGCCTCGCAGAGCGCCGCCGAGGCGAGCCTTTCTGCCTTGGACAATGCGCCGAAGCCGGCCGACGACGACACGACGGGCCAGGAGAACGCCCGCAACGCCCGTCGCGATGCCGACAACGCCGTCACGTCGGCCGACGGCGCCGTCGACGCGGCCCAGGCCGATCTCGATGCCGCGAAGCGCCTTGCCCTGGACGCCAAAGGTCTGCGGGAGACTGACGCCAAGACCGCCGCCACCGCCTTGGGGCACGCCGAGGACCAGGCGGTCAAGGAGAAGAACTTCTGGGACAAGCTCTGGGACAAGATCGGCTCGGCGTTCGGGATCATCAGCGCCATACTCGGTGTCATCTCGTTCGTCGTCGCGTTCATCCCGGGCCTTCAACCACTGGCGCTCGCCCTGGGTGCCGCCAGCCTGGTCTTCGGACTCGTCCCGCTGGGCATCAATATCGCCAGAGGCGCAGTGACCGGGGACTGGGACATCGCGGGCATCGTCCTCGGCGTGGTGGGCACCGCCTTCGGTGGGTTCTCCGTGATCAAGGGCCTCGGGGCAGCGCTCGGGCCTGCCATCAAGGGCGCTCTGGGGAACATCGGGAGGGGCCGCGGAGCGGGCGGTACGGGCAGCGTGTCGGATGACGTCGACAGCGTCGCGCCGCCGAGCAGCAGCGGCAGCGGCAGCAATCCGAACGTCGGCACGGCAGCGGACGACATTCCGCTGACGAACCTGCCGCCCAGGTCGAACGGCCCGACCCCCGCCCCCAGCAACAACCCGCTCGACGACTTCGTTTTCCCTTGGCAGAACCGGCCGCCGAGCCCGACCCCGGCCCCCAGCAACAACCCGCTCGACGACTTCGTTTTTCCCTGGCAGAACCGGCCGCCGAGCTCAACTGGTGCATCCGGTTCCAGCGGGTCGTTGGCGGACGACGTCGACAGCATCCCGCCGAGGCCGATGAACCCGACCCCGGGCTCCAGCAATTCGACACTGGGCAGCGGCCCAGGGCCGATCAGCACGTACTTCAACAACATGGCCAACGGGGTCCGCAACGACATCCCCGGCGCGATCGGCGCGGGCACGGCGTTCGGCGGCACCATCTACGCCCCGGGCGCGACCGCCGGTACCTTCGACGGCACCGTGCACGGGCCTCCGCTGGTGGGTAACCGGAACGACGACGGCACCTGATCCGGCCGTCGGCGAAGAGCCGGCACAGCGAAGAGGGCTCCCGCGCCGAATCCGGCGCGGGAGCCCTCTCTTGTGTCCGCCTCAGCCGTCCGTACTCGGCGTCGCCGTCCCGGGCAGGGTGCCGTCGGCCGCGGGCGCGGCGGGCTCGGTCTCGGGCTGGGGCCCGGGCTGCGGCTCGGCCTCGGGCTGGGGCTCGGCCAGGACCGCTTCCGGAATCTGCACGGTACGCATCACCCCGTCGCCCAGGTGCATCAGCGCCCGTCCGACCCGGCTCGTACCGAGCCGGCTGCGCGGGATCTTGACACCGATCAGGTCGCCGTCGCTGACATTCTGCGGACTCAGCAGGATCCCCTGCCGGTTGCGCCGGATGTCCGCCTGCCAGCCGGAGTAGCCGGAGGAGAGCCGCTCGAGCTGGCCCGACACGATCAGGCCCTGCCCCATCTCGGCCCCGCTGCGCGCGATGCGGTTGAGCACGGTCTCGGCCTGGGTCTGCTGGAGCAGATCCCCGTCGTCGAGGATCACCACGACGCCGCTGTCCGAGGCCCGTCCGATGGCCGCCTCCAGTTCCTCGGGATCGATGTCGGACCCGTCGAAGACGGCAAGGACCCCAGGCCTGCCCCTGAGGGCACGCAGCGGGGAGCGACGCGGCGCCGCGACCACGACCGGCGTACCGGCCGCCAGCAGCGACAGCGCCATCGTCAGCAGGACGGTGCTGCGGCCGGAGCGGGACGGCCCTCCCACAAGGAAGGTCGGTGTCATCGCGAAGTCCGGTCCCACGGCGGTGAGTTCGTCGCCGCCGACCCCGGCCATGGCCCACAGTGATCCGGGCCGCTGCCGCGGCAGATACGCCACGGCCTGCTCGAAGCTGAGCCGGTCGGGCAGCAGATCCACCCGGAACGGCAGTGCCGGGGCCGGGACGTGGGCGTCTCGCTCCTGGCACACGGCGGCGATCCGCTGCACCTCCGCGGCCTGCGCCTGCCCGCTGCTGTCCGCGCCGAGCAGGGCGATCTGCACCTCGCACTTGTCTGTCCCGCGCAGAGCGCGGCCGGCGGGAATCTCGTCGGGGACCGAGCGCTGGTTGACACCGATCATGGCGTACTCGGACTTCTCATTGAGGCGCAGGACCAGCTTGTCCTCGGTGGTGGAAGCGATCCGGCTCGAGAAGAGCGACCGGTCACCGGCGAGCACCAGGTGAACGCCGATGCTCGCCCCGTCACGCAGCAGGGCCATCACCGTATCGAGCAGGCTCCCGCCGTCGTACTCACCCAGCGTCTTGTCGAAGACCTCCCAGCGGTCCAGGAGCACCACGATGTGCGGCGGGCGCTCCTGCGGTGGCAGCGCCCTGCGCAGTTCGGGCAGGTCGGCGGCGCCCCGTGCGGCCAGGAGCTCCTGACGCCTGGTCACCTCCCTCATGAGGCGGGAGAGCAGCCGTGCGACCCGCTCGGGCTGGGCACGCTGGACGACGGCTCCGCAGTGCGGCAGCGCCTCCAGGGCCAGCAGCGCGCCGTTGCCGCAGTCGATCCCGTACAGATGCAGATCGGCCGAGGAGTACGCGCGGGCCGCGGAGCCGGCGATCGTGCGCAGCGCCTGCGACCGGCCGGCACGCGGGGATCCGACGATGTGCAGGTGCCCGAGTGTCGTGAAATCCAGGACCAGTGGCTGCTGCGCCTGATCCTCGGGCTTGTCCACCAGCCCGTAGGCGACCGGCGGGAGATCGTAGGTGCCCGTTTCGGGGAGAGGCGGCAGGTTCTGGGGGGTCAGGGTGGTGGGCAGTGCCGGGAGCCAGGGGCTGTGCTGCGGTGGGATGTTCAAGTCCTGGTTGGCGCCCCTGATCGCCTGGACGAGGTCGGCGAGGTCGGTGATCGCGTCGTCGGACTCCTGCCGTGCGGCGCGCGGACGCGTGGGCAGCGGGTGGCCGAGCTGGTGCCAGCCCACCGGCACGACCCAGGGCTGCGGGAGCGACTCCTGTGAAGCGCCTGGCCTGCGGCCGCCGACCCGCCCGGCCTGGAAGGGTATGAGGGAGTTCTGGCCCAGGCGTACGTACGCCCGCCCCGGGGTGCTCTTGGAGATTCCGGCGGCCTCCGGCGAGGTCAGCACGTCCTGGCTCTCGGAGCTGTCGGTCACCCGCAGGGCAATGCGCAGGTTGGTGTTGGCGCGGATCTCGGGGGAGACCACGCCGCCGGGGCGCTGGGTGGCCAGGATCAGGTGGATGCCGAGCGAGCGGCCCCGCTGGGCGATGTTGACCAGGCCCTTCACGAAGTCGGGCAGGTCGCGGACCATCGAGGCGAACTCGTCGATGACGATGAGGAGCCTGGGCATCGGGGTGCGGTGGGGCTCGCGCCGCAGCAGATCGACATAGTCCTCGATGTCCTTGGCTCCGGCCCCGGCCAGGATGTGTTCACGGCGCTTCAGCTCCGCGGACAGGGACGTCAGCGCACGTTCGACGAGATGGGCGTCCAGGTCGGTGACCATGCCCACGGTGTGCGGCAGATCGACACAGTCCTTGAAGGCCGAGCCACCCTTGTAGTCGACGAGCACGAAGGTCATGGAGTCGGGCCGGTTGGCCACGGCGAGCGAGGCGACGATGGTCTGGAGGAGTTCGGACTTTCCGGAACCAGTGGTTCCGGCGACGAGGCCGTGCGGACCGTCACGGCGCAGGTCGAGCGCGAACGGGCCGTCGAGGGAGATGCCGACGACGGCCGATGTCGTACGGCCGCCCGCCTTCCAGCGTCCGGCGATCGCGTCCGGCGTCGGCCGGTCGAGCAGCAGTACGTCGAGCAGCCGCGCCGCCGACGGAAGTATCGCGCCTTCGTCGTCCGCGCCGCCGGAATCCCGCACGGGACCGAGCGCGCGGGCGACGGACCGGCACCAGTCCACGGACACGGCGTCCGCGCGCACCCCGGTGAGCGTGCCCGAGCGGGACAGACCGACGCGGAGTGTGCCGCCCGGTTCCTCGACCACGACCGCCTGGCATTCCTCGGGCAGCAGGCGTTCCTCGGTGTCCAGGCACACCGCGTGCACGCCGACGGCCGGTCCGTCGCGCAGGATCTGTACGACTCCGGGCAGGGAACGGAGACGGCGCGCACCGTCCAGGACGACGAGTACGTCGGGCTCGCGGCCGGTGCGCTGCTCGCGTGTCATCGCCGCCCGCGCCGCGATCAGACCGGTCAGCTCGGCGACCCGACGGGCCGAACTCTCCGTGTCCGTACCGACCTTCGCCGGCGTGTCGCCCGACTCGTGCCGTACGTGCGGCAGCCAGCGGACCCAGTTCCAGGAGTCCTCGCCCTCGTTCGCCGTGGTGAGCACCTGGATGTGCAGGTCCTTCGGGCTGTGCAGGACTGCGGCCTGGGTGACGGCCCAGCGCGCCACGGCACGGGCGGCGGGGCCCTGTCCGGCGATCCCGAGCACCTTGTGCTCGCGCAGGGCGACGGTCACCGGCACGTCGTAGGCGGCGACAGCGACCATGCGCCGGTGCTCGTCCTCGGTAGGGTCTTCGAGCACGACCTCGGACGGCTGGTCAGCGGTGCCGACCCGCAGTTCGAGGAAGTCGGAGTCCTTCAGGCGCCGCTCCCACAGCCTGCGGCGCGGTCCGACTGCCGTGAGCAGTACGGCGGCCGGGTCGGGGAAGCCGCGACGGCGTGAGGTGCGTTCGGCGACCACCGCCTCCTCCGCGTCCTTCTCGATCCGGGCCTTCTTCTCCTCGTACTTGGCCAGTGATTCGCCGTATGTCTCCTTGCCCTCACGGCGGTTGAGCATGTAGTTGCCGATGATCATGATGGGCGAGAGCAGACCGAAGAGCAGGTAGGTGAGCCGGCCGAAGATGAGCACACCGGCGCCGGCCATCACGAGCGGCATGATCGCCGCGAAGTAGGGCAGGGGCCGCTTGCTCGGTTTCGTCGGCGGCGCCGGCAGTCTGAACTTGGTCTCGGCCGCCGGCGGGAGCAGCCGCGGCGGACGGTTGTAGTCCCAGCCGGTGCCGTCCTCGGACAGCTGCAGGGCCGCGTCGGGCCGCTCGGGGCGTACGAGTTCGAGCAGGCAGTCGCCGACCAGAAGCTGGCCGCCGATCGGCCAGGACTGCTCGTCCTCGACGTCTTCGCGGTCCAACCGCAGGGATCTGTCCGCCCCTTGGGGCTCCCGCGGGATGAGTACGCAGCGCCCGCCGGGCCCGACCTTGAGGGTGGCGTCCGTCCGGTCGGGGGTGCCGCGGACGATCTGCGGCGTGCCGTCGACGGCGCGGCCGATGCGGTACGCGCCGATGTCCAGGCGGTGCACCGCGCCGGATCCCGGGCCGCCGACCACGCGTACCTCCACCAGACCGCCGGGCTCGACCGCGGCCGAACCGGTGGCACGGCCGAGACCGACCACACTGGCGTCGCGCAGCGGCGAGTCCCGCAGGGTCATGTCCTCCGGCAGGGATTCGCCGTCGATGTGCAGGCCGGATTCGGTCAGGGGCAGCGCGACACCGTTCGTCTCGGCGAGCGCCTGCGCGACGGTGCTCAGCGGCGTGTCGGGATCGGCGTCGAGATGTACGTCGTAGGCGTCGCCGACATCGTCGACGACGGTGAATATCAGCCGCACGAGGATTCTCCAGACGGGCGAGGGGCGGAGGTGGCGGGAACGGACGAGGCGCACAGATCGCCCGGACCGCTCACCGTCCTACGGACGGCATGCCCAGGTGGTTCACGGCGCCCGCGTACCGCCCGGCGCACCATGCCGCGGCGGGTGTGAACCCCACGTCGTTCGTGAACTGCCCAGCAGACGTGAACCGTTCGGGGTCCGGCTCCGTAGCACGCCGTCGACCCCTCCCGGCAACTCCCGTGACCCGACGAAGGTGACCGCATGAAGCTGTCCGTTCTCCTGGCCGTGGTGCTCGGCCTGGCGCTGCTCGGCGCCGTCGCCGCGCTGATCCTCACCGAACGCAAGACCCCCGCCGCCGCCCCGCCCCGTCGTCCCGCGTCCGCGCACGTCAAGGGGCGTGAGGCCCTGGACGCCATCGACCTCGGCCTGCGGAAGCTGGCCGCGGGATGCGTCCGGGCCGGCCGTGCGCTGCCCGATGTGTATGCCGTCGTCTACTCCGGCGAGCACCTGACACTCCGGCTGGCCGGCGCCGATCCGGACGCGCCCGAGCCCTGGTCCGCGGACGACTCGGGCGAGGAGTGGACGGTCGACTCGGCGCGGCTGGGTGGTGGGGACTTCGGGGACGCCGGTGCGGCACAGCCGTACTCCCTTGCCGTCACCGTCGGACTGGACCAGGGCGACCGGGTGATGGTCGATCTGTCGCGGGCGTCATCGGCGATCGCGGTGACCGGCAGCGGCCGCGATGCACAGCAGTTGGTGCGGGCGTTCGTGACCGAGCTGATCACGGGTCCGGTGGGGCGCCATGCCGAGGTGACCCTGGTGGGATCCGCGGCCAGCGCCGAGATGACCGCCGGTCTGGGCCTGCGGTCGGCGCGCCTCAACACGGTCGCCACGCTGGAGGAGGCGCTGGCCCGGGGAGGCGACATGTCCCATACGGACTCGCCCGTTTCGTCGTCCGCGGTCACGCAGGTCTTCCGGCTGATCGAAGGCAGCAGCCCGGTCACCGTGCAGGGCCGCGCCCCGCGGCTCATCGTGCTGGACGCGGCCCAGTTCGCCGACGAGAAGGCGGCCGTGAAGGGCCTTGATGCGTCGGACGCGCTGCTGGTGCTGGGCGATGCCGCCGACTCCGGCTGGCGTTTCGAGGTCGGCGCCGACGGCTCGCTCGACACCGGTCCGCTGGGTCTGCGGATCGACGTCCACGCCGGCCGCCTGTCCTGACCGGTGGTGTGCCGGGTCTCAGCCGGCGAGCAGTCCGCGGCTCTGCAGGGCCTCGCGCAGCGCCCGCGTCGCGTAGTACGTACGCGACTTGACGGTGCCGGGCGGCACACCGAGCACCTTCGCCGTCTGGTTCACGCTGCGGCCCATGTAGTGCACGTGCAGCAGCACCTCCCGCTGGAACGGCGCGAGGTCCCTCATCGCGTCGACCACCACCTGGGTGGTGAGCGCGTGGTCGACACCGTCCGGCACGGGCAGCTGCGTCATATCCGGGTCGCCGGCCTCGGGAGGCCGTGACTGCCGGGCCCGGTAGCCGTCGATGACCAGATTGCGGACCACGGTGAACAGCCACGGGCGTACGGTCTCGGCCGTGGGGTCCAGGTCGGCGGCGTGGTGCCAGGCCCGGATCGCGACCTCCTGCAGGACGTCCTCGGCGCGGTGCCAGTCACCGCCGAGCAGCCGCGTCGCGAAGCGCAGCAGGACCGATCCGTGCTGCTCGTACAGGGCTCTGAGGAACTCCTCGGTCGGCTGCGCAGCCTCGGCCACCCGTCTGTCATATGGCAGGTGCATGACATTCGAAACGGGAGGAGCCGCACCGGCCGACACGGATTCGAGCACGCCTAAGTGCATGGAGGGGCCTCCTTGTGAACCGAGGGGCTGCGAATGCCCGTTTGGGCTTCCGATCACTTTGTACCTGTATACGAGCGGGCTGAGTTGGCCCGTCATGGGAGACATCGCGACCGAATGTGACCGCTTCTGCAAACACGGATCCGCTGGCTGGACCGCCCGACCTCCGCCCGGTGCCCGCGTCCTCTGCCCGATCGCCCCGAACGGGGGCCCGTTTCCCATCCGGGCACTCCGGGACGGACAACGGGGCGGCAGGAGCTGCAGCTCTCCGGCCGCCCCGCGGGGGACTGGGGTGTTCCGGTCAGGGCACGGACTAGCCGCGCTTGGGCTCGTGAGCCGCCAGGGACACGATCTCGCCGGGGCTCAGTGCCCGGTCGTAGGCGTGCACATCGGAGATGGCTCCGCTCCAGAAGTCGACGGGCCTGTTGTTGAACTTGGCGCGGCCGATCACCAGGTGCCCCGTGGGCCGCTCCGGGTTCTTGGCCTGAACGCTTCCGGACGCGACTCCGTTCACGTAGATCCGCAGTGTGCTGTCGGCCTGGGTGTAGGTGCCGGTGAGGTGGTACCAGCGGCCCAGCTCCGGGTCGCCTGCCGTGTCTGCCACGGCGCGGGCGTTCGCGAAGCTGAAGGCGAACCGCTTGTCGGTGCCGGAGTACTGGAGGAAGAAGGTGCTGGCCTTGTCGCCGTCCAGGGAGACGGCGGACCGGAAACCCTTGTTGTCCATGCGGACCCGCGCGGCCACGGAGTAGTCGCCGGTCGCGGTGTCGATGATCTGGCCGCCGGTGTCCACGGAGCCGGTGTTGCCGTCCAGCAGGATGGCTCCACCACCGGGGGTGCCGCCGATGAAGTTCGCACCGCCGATCAGCGTCGCGTCATGACGTCCTGCCGCGTCCGCGGCCACTCTGCCGGAGGTCTCGTGCGCGGGCCACCAGCCCACGCCGTACAGGGTCGTCTGCGGTGTGGGGCGGGCGGCACCCGCTGCCGCGGCGTTCTTCTTCCTGCCGGAATCGGTGCCGCTGCCGATATCGATGATCACGAAGGTCAGTGCGACGGCCAGTCCGACGATCGCGGCGATGAGCGACCACCTGCGCGTCATAAGTCCCTCCAGGAATCCGTACGGATGGGTAGGCGCTGCGGTTGACGGACGCCGCCCGAAAGTGGTTCACGCGCGGATGAGGGCCCGACGACCCACAGTCGCGGCACGGAGCGTTGCGACATACACCGAGTCGAACGGGCGCCGAATGGGCGTGTGTTGGACACAAACGGGCAGCGGCGGCTTCCCTGCGGCGCCTCATCTCCCGTTCCGCCTGCGCCTGTGTGTCTCGCCGAGCGGGCGCGAACGGGCAGCAACTGCTCCGCCGACGGTCGGTTCGAATCCGTGTCCGTGCGGATACAAACATTCCACAAGCCCGAACGGGCACGGAGCCGTACAGGAAGTGGGAGGCAGAGCCATGGACACCGAAGAGCGCAGACGGGACATACTGAAACTTGCCCGGCGTACAGGTTCCGTGGAAGTCACCACCCTGGCCACGGACTTCAGCGTGGCCAAGGAAACGATCCGCCGGGACCTTCACGCGCTGGAGGAGCATGGCCTGGTGCGGCGTACGCACGGCGGCGCCTATCCCGTCGAGAGCGCAGGCTTCGAGACGACACTCGCCGTGCGCACCACGCGCTCCGTACCGCAGAAGGGCCGGATCGCGGCGGCCGCCGCCCGGCTCATCGGCGATGCGGAGACCGTCTTCGTTGACGAGGGTTTCACCCCGCAGCTGATCGCGGCCGCTCTGCCCCGGGACCGGCCGCTGACCGTCGTCACGGCGTCCCTGGCCGTGGCGCAGGCCCTGGGCGACGCCGACAGAACCACCGTTCTCTTACTGGGCGGCCGGGTACGCAGTCGCACGATGGCAACCGTCGATCACTGGGCGACCCGGATGCTCGCGGGCTTCGTCATCGACCTGGCCTACATCGGCGCCAACGGGATCTCGCGCCGGCACGGGCTCACCACCCCGGACCCGGCGGTGGGGGAGGTCAAGGCCCAGGCGGTACGTGCGGCCAGGCGGCGCGTATTCGCGGGCGTGCACAGCAAGTTCGGCGCCGTCAGCTTCTGCACCTTCGCCGCGGTGCGTGATGTGGAAGCCATCGTGACCGACACCGGACTTCCTGTGGCCGAGGCCCAGCGCTACAGCCTGCTGGGCCCCCAGGTCATCCGGGTGTGACCGGTCGGCGTGACCGAGGGGTGTGACTGAGGCGTGTGACCGAGGGGCCCTTTCGGGCGTCGCAGGGCTGGGGCACGATGGCGGGACGAACAAGCGTGCCCACCGTCCAGATCCGTCCGACCCGGAGCATCCGGAGGCGCCGCGTGCCGAGCAAAGATCACGCCAGGCTCGACGAGCTGCAACGCGATCCCTATCCGCTCTACGCGCGGGCGCGCCGGACCGAGGGCCTGACCTTCGTTCCCGAGCTCGACGCCTGGCTGGTCGCCCGGGACGCGGATGTACGTGAAGTCCTGCGGCGGCCCGAGGAGTTCTCGTCCGTACGCGCCCTGCTCCCCGATGTGATCCCCTTGCCCGCCGCCCTGGAGGTGCTGTCCAAGGGATTCGGCAAGCGGCCCACCGTCGTCTCCACGGACGGTCCGGCGCATCAGCGCCATCGTGCCCCGCTCAACCGCGGACTGTCCGCCGGGCGGATCGCCGCACTCGTCCCGTACGCCGCCGAGCGAGCCGAGGCGCTCGTCGACGGCTTCGCCGCGGGACCTGACGGCCGGGTCGAGCTGATGGAGGCGTACGCGCGAAAGTTACCCGGCCAGGTCATAGGGCGCCTGATCGGCTTCGACCCGGCGGACGTGCCGCTCGCGGTGCACGGCGGCCACCGCGCCGAGGAACTGCTGTTCCGGCCGATGGACCCGGACGGGCAGGTCGCCGCCGCCGAGGACGTCGTCGCGCTCCAGAAGCTGCTGGACGAGTACACACGCGAGCGGCGGCAGAGCCCGCGCGACGATCTGCTGTCCGGGATGGTCGCCGCACTCGCGCCCGGAAGCGGCGAGCTCACTCTCGACCAGCGCCACGAGCTGGTGTCCAGCCTCCAGAACTTCCTGATCGCCGGGCATCTGACCACCACGGCTCTCATCGGTTCGACGCTGCTGCATCTGCTGCGCGACCGGCCGCAGTGGGAACTGATATGCGCCGACCCGGAGTTGATACCCGCCGCGGTCGAGGAAGCGGCGCGGTACGACACCGCGGTCCAGGGCTTCCGGCGTACCACCACCCGTCCCGTCACGATCGCCGGTACCGATCTCCCCGCCGGGGCCACCGTGTTCGTGGCGTACGGATCGGCCAACCGGGACGAGAAACGCTACGACCGGCCGGAGGTCTTCGACATCACCCGGCCCCTCTCGCGGCAGCATGTGGCCTTCGGGCACGGCACGCACGGCTGCCCCGGATCACAGCTGGCCCGCGAACAACTGCGCCTGACCCTTGAGTTGTTCGCCCGCAGGCTCCCCGGCCTGCGGCTCGACGAGGACAGGCCGTCGCCCGTGATGCGGCCGACGCTCATCCACCGCTCGCCCGAGGCGCTGCATCTCGCCTGGTGAACTGATCCACGCGGACAGATCACCTCCACGCTCACGTAGGGCCTGTCGTTCGCATCTTGCCGGGTTCGCGTGCCCTGGCACGCACTCCCCCGTAGCCCTTCGGGCACGGGAGGTGCCCCCATGCCGCGTTGTCGTCAGTCGCCGACGCTCCGCGTCGGCTCTCCCCCTGCCTTCGGCGGGGGGACCCCCATCCTCCGGCCTGCGATCGCACGCACCAGACCCCGCTCACTGATCCGGCCTGATCCAAACGACATGCCCTACGCGATCCCTGGGCGAAGCAGCGCCCGCGGACCTGTCAGCCGCGCCGCAGCAGATAGGTGTCCATGATCCAGCCCTTGCGGGCACGCGCCTCGGCCCTCAGCTCCTCGATCCGCCCGGACACCTCCGCGAGCCTGCCCGAGACCAGGATCTCCTCCTCGGTGCCCACATAGGCGCCCCAGTAGATGAAGAGATCCTGGTCGAGATGGCGGGTGAACGCCTGTCGCGCGTCGAGCATCACCACCACGTCGTCCACGCCCTCGGGCCAGCCCTCGGCGAGCCGGCGGCCCGTGGTGATCTGCACCGGGCGGCCCACCCGGTTCAGAGCGGTGCGGTGCCTGGCCAGCAGCGACGAGACGCTGCTGATGCCCGGCACCACCTCATGCTCGAAGGCGACCGTGCCCCGCTCAAGGATCTCCTCAAGGATGGCGAGGGTGGAGTCGTACAGCGAGGGATCGCCCCACACCAGGAACGCACCGCACTCGTCATCGCCCAGCTCCTCGGCGATGAACCGCTCGTACAGATCGGCCCGGCGGCGGCGCCAGTCGTCGACAGCAGGGGAGTAGTCCGATGTTTCCCGGTCCCGCTCCGGATCGCGCGCCTCGACCAGACGGTAGGCGCGGTTCTCGACATGGGCGTCGAGAAGGTCCCGCCGCAGCCGGATCAGATCCGACTTCTCCTCTCCCTTGTCGAGGATGAAAAACGCATCCGCCTTGTTCAGCGCCTTGACGGCCTGCAGGGTCAGCTGGTCGGGGTCGCCCGCCCCGATGCCGATCACATAGATCTTTCTCACCCCACCGATTATGCGCGGCACCCCTCGTCCGGCGGTATGCGGGACCTACCGGGGCCGCCGGTCGCGGCATATCCTCCGACCATGCGTGTCGCACTCTTCGTCACCTGCGTCAACGACGCGGTGTATCCGGCCACGGGCATCGCGACCGTCAGACTCCTGGAGCGGCTGGGGGTGGAGGTGGACTTCCCGGCGGCGCAGACCTGTTGCGGACAGCCGCAGTACAACACCGGCTACCGGCGGGAGACCGAGCCCCTGGTACGGCGGACGGCGCAGGCCTTCGAGGGCTACGAATATGTCGTGACGCCGTCGGGGTCGTGCGCGGCGATGGTGCGGGAGCACTATCCGAAGTTCGGCGAGACGGCACTCCCGGCCCGTACGTACGAACTCACCGAGTTCCTCGTCGACGTCCTCGGTGTCACCGATGTCGGCGCCTGGTTCCCGCACACCGTCACCTACCACCCCTCATGCCACGGGCTACGGGCCCTCGGCCTGGGGGAGCGGCCACGCAGGCTCCTCGAAGCGGTCAAGGGCCTGGAGCTGAGGGAACTGCCCGGTGCCGAGGAGTGCTGCGGCTTCGGCGGCACCTTCGCCGTCAAGAACCCCGACGTCTCCGCCGCCATGGGCCAGGACAAGGTCCGCAACGCCCTGTCTACCGGCGCCGAGGTGCTGTGCGGCGCCGACAACTCCTGTCTGATGCACATCGGAGGCATCCTGCGCCGCCAGGACGCCCCGCTGCGCGCCCTGCACATCGCCGACATCCTCGCCGGCACCGAAGAGGAGCCCCTGCTGTGAGCGGTACGTATCTCGGCATGCCGTCCTTCCCCAAGGCCGCCGCGGACGCCGTCCACGATGTGACGCTGCGTGCCAATCTGCGCCACGCCACCCACACCATCCGCGACAAGCGCGCCAAAGCCGTGGCGGAGCTGGAGGACTGGGCGCTGCTGCGCGAAGCGGGCAAGCAGATCAAGAACCACACGCTCCGCCATCTCGACCGCTATCTGGAGCAGTTGGAGTCGGCAGTCGTCGCGGCCGGAGGCACCGTTCACTGGGCCGCCGACGCCGCCGAGGCCAAGCGCATCGTCGCCGATCTGGTGAAGGCGACGGGCCAGAGCGAAGTCGTCAAGGTCAAGTCGATGGCCACCCAGGAGATCGGCCTCAACGAAGCGCTGGAGGCCGAGGGCATCGCGGCGTACGAGACCGACCTCGCCGAACTCATCGTGCAGCTCGGCCACGACCGCCCGTCCCACATCCTCGTCCCGGCCATCCACCGCAATCGCGGCGAGATCCGCGACATCTTCCGCAAGGAGATGGGCAGTTGGGGCAGAGCGGCCCCGGAAGGACTGACCGACACCCCCGCCGACCTCGCCGAAGCCGCGCGCCTGCATCTGCGTGAGAAGTTCCTGCGCGCCAAGGTCGGCATCTCCGGCGCGAACTTCATGGTCGCCGAGACCGGCACCCTCGTCGTCTTCGAGTCGGAGGGCAACGGGCGGATGTGTCTGACCCTCCCCGAGACCCTGATCTCCGTCGTAGGCATCGAGAAGGTGGTCCCCACCTGGCGCGACCTCGAGGTCTTCCTGCAGACCCTGCCGCGCTCGTCGACCGCCGAGCGCATGAATCCGTACACCTCGATGTGGACGGGGACGGCCGACGCCGACGGACCGCGGACCTTCCACCTGGTCCTGCTCGACAACGGCAGGACCGAGACGCTCGCCGACGAGGTCGGCCGCCAGGCGCTGCGCTGCATCCGCTGCTCGGCCTGTCTGAACGTCTGCCCGGTGTACGAGCGGGTCGGCGGCCATGCCTACGGCTCCGTCTACCCCGGCCCGATCGGAGCCATCCTCAGTCCCCAACTGCGGGGTATCCAGAGCGAGATCGACGCCTCGCTGCCGTTCGCGTCCTCGCTGTGCGGCGCCTGCTACGAGGTGTGCCCGGTGGCCATCGACATCCCCGAAGTCCTCGTCCACCTCCGGGAGAAGGTCGCCGACCGGGGCGGCAAGGGGCACCGCGTCGAAAAGGCGGCGATCAAGGCGGCGGGGTGGATCCTCGACCATCCGGCCGCGCTCGCCGCCGGGGAAAAGGCCGCCGCCAGGACCCGCAAACTGCATCCGAAGAAACTCCCGGGCGCGGGGGCCTGGACCGCGGACCGGGAACTGCCCGAACTGCCCGCCCAATCCTTCCGTGACTGGTGGAAGAAGAACCGCACATGAGCGCCTCACGCGAGCGCATCCTCGCCCGTGTCCGTGCGGCCGTGGCCGACGCCCCCGAGGCGCCCGAGTCTGCCCGCGACTATCTGGAGAGCCATACCTCCGACGATCCGGCCGAGATCCTCGATCTGCTGCACGAGAACCTCGCGGACTACCGGGCGATCGTGCACCGCGCCACCGAAGCCGAACTGCCGGCCCTCATCGCCGAGTTGCTCGACACGCGCAGTGCGCGATCGGTCGTCGTACCGGACGGGCTGCCCGAAGCCTGGCTCGCCGACACGACCGCCGAACAGCGCACGGACGACGGTCCGCTCACTCCGTACGAGCTGGACGCCATCGACGCCGTGGTGACCGGCTGCGCCCTCGCGATCGCCGAGACCGGCACGATCGTCCTGGACGCGGGCCCGGGGCAGGGGCGCCGGGCGCTGACGCTCGTTCCCGATCTGCACATCTGCGTCGTCAGGGCCCCCGGGCAGATCGTCGCCTCCGTACCGCAGGCGATGCCGCGCATCGACCCGACCCGCCCGCTGACCTGGATCTCCGGTCCCTCGGCCACCAGCGACATCGAGCTCGACCGGGTCGAGGGCGTCCACGGCCCCCGCACGCTTGAGGTCGTTCTGCTACGGGACTGAGCCTGCTACGAGACCGAGGTCAGCCGCGGTGCCTCGGCGCCCGCGTCCACCGGTCCGTCGAGCCGGGCCGCGAGCTGCCGTGCCCAGGCCGTCAGAGCGGCCACATCGATCGCGTACGGGTCGTGGTAGCCGGAGATCCGGTCCGCGCCGCGCAGCAGCAGCCGCGCGCCGCCCGCCGTATTGCCGCGGGCAGCGTGCGTGAGCCCCACCGCCAGCTGCGCCAGTCCGCGCCACAGCTCGCGCTCCGCCTCGGGCCCGGTCTTCCAGGCGTCCTCGAAGACCTCGTGCGCGTGGAAGGGCATGCCCGCGTCGAGCAGCCGCTGGGCATCGGCAAGTGTCTGGCCTGGGGTGCGGACGACGCCCTCGGGCTGCCGTTCCACTCCCTGCGTCCCGTACGGGAGAGGGCGCCCCAGCCCGTCGCGCGGCCGGGCGTTGCGTGCGCGCCCTTCGGTGTCGCGGTCCCTGCGTGCCTTGTCCACGCATCGATTGTCCCCCGTGCCACGGACCCGGTGCCCGGGCGGGGTCGTCGGCAGACGGCAGGGAGTGAGTTGGATGTGGCAACCTAGTGGCATGAAGGCACGCACCACCGAGGACCACAAGCTCCCCGCACTCGCTCTCGACTCGCGTGGCCGGCCCTGTTCGATCGCCGCATCGCTCCAGGCCGTCGGCGAGAAGTGGTCACTGCTGGCGGTGCGGGAGATCAGCTTCGGCAACCGCCGCTTCGCCGCGATCGCGCGTAACACCGGCGCTCCCCGCGATGTCCTCACCGCGCGCCTGCGTCATCTGGAGTCCGTCGGCGTCCTGACCCGGCGGCAGTACAGCGAGCACCCTCCGCGCTTCGAGTACCACCTCACCGAGGCCGGGCGGGACCTGCTGGTGGTGCTGACCACGCTGCGCGCGTGGGGCGACCGGTGGCTCGTCGACGAGCCGCCCGCCGTCTTCGGCCACTCGTGCGGCGAAGAGCTGGACCTGGTCCACAGCTGCCGTCACTGCGGCCAGGAGGTCGTGCCCGAGGATCTGCGGCTCGACGTGCGTACGCCCGGCTGGAATTCCTCCGGACCCGTCGAGTCCCCGGCTGCCGACTCGTCGGTCGGGAGCGAATGACCGCAGGCCGTGCTCCGGTGGCCCGGCGCGGTGAGGTAGTGTTCTCCTACGCGCTCGGCCGGGAAACCGGGAGGATTCGCGCAGCGGGACGTGGCGCAGCTTGGTAGCGCACTTGACTGGGGGTCAAGGGGTCGCAGGTTCAAATCCTGTCGTCCCGACTTGTAAGAGTCGCAGATCAGGGCCGTTTCAGTGCAATCTGAAACGGCCCTTGATCATTCTTGGGACGAGTTGCGGAACAACCGGTTTGACCGCGTCAGTTGGCGGCGTGAACCGCGGATGGGCTTCGCCTTCTGCGGACTGGACACGGCCCTCTACCACGGCACCGAATCCGAGGGCGAGCAGGCGATCTACATGAGCATGCCCTGCCCCTGATCATCGCGCAGAACAGGTGGTCCCCAACTGGTCCCCAGATGCCTGGACATCGGCCACCTGCACGGTCAAGGCGTGCTCCAGCGCAGTACCGCCCCCAGCCCGCCCGCCGGACCGTGCATGCCCTGAGGCACGAGCAGTACCTCGGCGTCGGCCGCCGCAGCCGCCCGCAGCAGCGCGTCGTCCGCGCGTGCCTGGACGGGCTTGGCCACGCCCATCGCCTGAGCCTGGCCGCGCTGTACGGCGACGTCGTCCACGCCGGGGCCGATCCATACGTCGCGCGCCGCGTCCGACGCGTCCTGCGCGAGCAGGAGCGTGGCCACCTGGTGGCTGCGGGCCGCGTCCACGACCGCCGGAACACCTTCCGCCGCATCCCCCCGGCCGGTGTCGACGGAGGCTTTGCGGTGCTCGCCCGGCCGGCCGCGTCCGATACGGAAGCGCTCCAGGGCGCTCTGGAGCCGGTCGCGGGAGTACGCCTCGCGGGCCTCGGCGATCTGGCGGTCGAGCACGCTCTTTGAGGCGCCCGGCGATCTGCTGCCGCTCTCGGCCTCGACGGCAGCGGCCCGGATGTGTTCGGGCAGCCGGTGGTGCACCGCCTTGCGCTCGCGGGAGTCTCCGGTCAGGACCAGCAGCCGGGCGCCGCTGTCGGGCCACTGCTTCGCGATCTCGCCCGCGATGATGTCGGCGGTTTCGTTCCAGCTGTTCTCGACCTTGTTCCGGTAGTGCCACTCGTAACGGTCGGCGGGGATGCTGCGATGCCCGCGGCCCCGCCACTCCCTGCCGTTGGCATGGCCCAGGGTCTCGCGGTGGTGTGCGTCGCGCAGTTCCAGATCGGCGCCGGTCCGGTCGATGTACGCCACCAGGCAGGGGGGTTCGTCGCCACGCAGCCCGGCGAGCGGGGCGACATGGGGCAGGATCGACCACGTCGCCTCGGTGTTGAGGGGAGAGACGGCGAGCCGTAGGTCGAGCACGACCTCGGCACCGGCGGCGAAGATCGCCCGGCCGGGAGGCGCCCCGGAGACCGGCTCATGGGAGAGCGTGTCGATCACGGCCTTGACGGTGTAGGCGTCGGCGCTGGCGTCGATGAGCTGCGCCGCCACAAAGCGCTCACGGAGCTTCTGGACCTTTGTGGCTTCCTCGGTCGCGCGCGAGGTGTCGATGTAGACGGAGGCCCAGGGGCCTGGACGATCGAAGAGCGGCTTGAGAAAAGCAAGTTCCATGATCTCCCCCAGGCTTGGGAGGGTGATTACTACCAGATTACGACGACCTGTCCAAAGTGCCCTGCGGAATCGAGCAAGTTGAGGCGCACCCGAGCAACGACCGGTTCGTGGACCCGGACCGCTGACGGGCACCGTCCGCGACGCGGTCCGGCGGCGGTTGCAGCGCGTAACGGTTCATATTGCGAGCGTGTCGGGGCGCTGTTTCGCTGAGGGAGTCCGCTCTACCCGACGTCCAGGGAGTGACGATGAGCGTTGCAGGTGAATCCGGTGGCCGAGTCCGGCAGATGCGTGAGAAGGCCAAGCAGATGCAGGAGGCCGCGGAGCGCACGACCGACCCGCAGGAGCGTCGGCGGCTCCAGGAGAAGGCCCGGAAGCTGCAGGAGCAGAGCGAGCAGGAAGGCGGCATGGGCAGCGGGGACCCTCGCCCCCTGTAGGTGCCCGCACCACGTGAACGGCTGACGGCCTGTCCTTGGGGCAGGTCGTCAGCCGTCGCTGTTGTGCCCCGTCGGCTCGGGCGCCCGGTCGGCAGGTGTCCCTGCGGACCGTGGCTCGTCGCCCGGTTGCCGGTGATCAAAGCCGAACTCGTAACGGGGGATACTCCGCCGAGCCATGGGAACCCGGCGACCGACAGCGGCACGAGCAAGGCGCGCGAAAGGACGTGAGCCCCATGAGAGTGGCGTTCCTCATGGCCCCCAAGGGGTCGAACAGATCGAGCTGACCGAGCCGTGGCAGGCCGTCGTCGACGCCGGTGGAGAGCCGGAACTGCTATCGACGAAGCCCGGCCGTGTGCAGGCCTTCCGTTACCTCGACAAGGCCGACACCTTTGCCGTCGACCGGACGGTCGCCGAGAGTGATGCCGCGGTCTACAACGGGCTGGTGCTCCCGGGAGGCGTCGCCAATCCGGACGCACTGCGCATGGACGAAGCGGCCGTCGCGTTCGTCAAACGCTTCTTCGGCCTCGCCAAGCCGGTGGCCGCCATCTGTCACGCCCCGTGGACGCTGGTGGAGGCGGACGTGGTCCGCCGTCGGACCCTGACCTCCTGGCCCAGCCTGCGAACCGATATCCGCAACGCGGGCGGGACCTGGGTCGACGAGGAGGTCGCGGTCTGCCGCGCCGCCCCGGCAACGCTGATCACGAGCCGTAGACCGGCCGATCTGAAGGCGTTCTGCTCGACGTTTCTGCCGGAATTCGGCGGCTGAGCCCTTGGAGCGCGTCGTAGGTCGAGCAAGATCCACCAAATTGTCACGGTATGTGTTCAGTTGCGTACTTTGAGCGATGGGCGCAGTGTGGTTACGGCGTTTCACCCCACACCCGAGAAACCCGAAAGGACACGTCATGGGTAAGGCAAAGGCCAAGGGCAAGCAGGTCAAGGGTCGGATGAAGGAATCCGCGGGCAAGGCCATGGGCGACCGGGGCATGCAGGCGGAGGGCCGGGGCGAGCAGATCCCCGGCTCGCCCCAGGAGGCCGTGCGGAAGGCCGCCGACCAGGCGAGGAGGCCGGGCGGACGGTAAGTCTCCGGCCAGGTGGACGGGCTGCCCCGGGGCTACGGTCCCGGGGCGGCCCGCTGTCCGGCCACGACTCGCGTGACCAGGGCGTAGGGCGGCGGTGGGTACGCCGGAAAGCGGATAGTTGTCAGTTCAACCGGCGCCCCGCACTCAGGAAACCCGCCTGTCCTCGCGCAGCGCGGGTTGGAGCCTGGACACCAGACGGAAGAAGTCGGCCTCGTTGCCCGCCATGCCGAGAGCGCGCAGCGCCTCGTCCGCCTCGGCGATCGGCGCGGTGAGCAGCGGCAGATGGAGCAGCGGCCGTTCCGTTTCGGAGAGGACGGCCCGGGTGGTCTGCAGCAGTCGTAGGTACGCCTGTGCCGCGGCGAGCTCGGAGTCGGTCATGTCGGTTGCCCCCTTGGAAAGGTGTCGGACCGTCAAGCATCTCGCGAGGCACTGACAATGCCTGCCGGGCAACGGGTTCGCCCGGGTCCTGCCGCAGGGCGGGGGCAGTTCAGGGCATGAGTTCCAGGGGGTCGTACTCATGGGGCCGGTCGCCCACCCACTCGATCCAGGTCGGGTCGTCGAGCAGATTGTCCGCGTCGGGCAGCCCGGCCCGGCGGAGGAATTCCAGCAACTGGTCGTCGGAGTGGGCGAGCCCCATGATCTGATCCCGCACGGTGACTCGGCGGCCACCCGACGGGGAGATCCGGTGTACAACGATCGGTGGGTGCACAGCCATGTCTCCAGCGTCCGTCCATCATGGCCCGGCGGCATCCGGACACCCTGCATCCTCGCGCACCGCGGGGGCGGCCGGAACGCCCCCGTGATCAGCGGTGCGTTCGCCGTCGGGTTGGAGGCGTCGTCGGTGCCGTGAACGACGAGTGTCCCGACGCGGCGTCCGGTGATGAACCGCGCCCCGCGACGGACCTGTTCGAGGCCGGAGGGCAACTTCTCGGTGGCCGTGCGCCGCGCGTCTCCACGTCGAACGCCATGTCCGATTTCCGCCAGCCCCGGCCCCCGGGCGGTGCCCATACTGGTCGTATGACGATCGAGGACAGCAGGATTGAGGACAGCAGGTACGAGGCGGTGAGCAGCCGGGACGCCCGGTTCGACGGGATGTTCTTCTTCGCCGTGGCCACCACCGGGATCTACTGCCGCCCCAGCTGTCCCGCGATCACGCCCAAGCGCCAGAACGTGTCCTTCTACCGGACGGCCGCCGCCGCCCAGGGCGCGGGATTCCGGGCCTGCCGCCGCTGTCGCCCCGACGCGGTGCCGGGCTCCGCCGAGTGGAACGCCCGCGCCGATGTCGTCGGCCGGGCCATGCGGCTGATCGGCGACGGCATCGTGGACCGCGAGGGCGTCGCGGGCCTCGCCGACCGGCTGGGCTACAGCGCCCGCCAGGTCCAGCGGCAGCTGAACGCCGAGCTCGGCGCCGGCCCCATCGCCCTCGCCCGCGCCCAGCGCGGACACACCGCACGCGTACTGCTGCAGACGACCACCCTGCAGGCGGCGGAGATCGCTTTCGCCTCGGGTTTCGCGAGCGTGCGGCAGTTCAACGACACCATCCGCGAGATCTACGCGGCCACCCCCAGCGAACTGCGCTCGGCCCGGCCAGGGCGCGGCTCGCGCTTCGGCCCGGTCGCCCCGGCCAACGGCGCCTCCGGGGTGCCACTGCGGCTTGCCTACCGCGGCCCGTACGCCTCGGCGGAGGTCTTCGACCACCTCACCGCGCGTGCCGTCACCGGCATCGAGGAGATCGTCGGCGAGCGCGGTTCCCGGACCTACAGGCGCACTCTGCGGCTGCCCGGCGGATCCGGCGTGGCCGAGGTCGCCGAACAGCCGGGCGCGGGGGGCTGGTTGGAGTGCCGACTGCACCTCACGGACCTGCGGGACCTGACGACCGCCATCCAGCGGATGCGCCGCCTGTTCGACCTCGACGCCGACCCCTGCGCTGTCGCCGAACGCATCGGCGCAGACCCGGCTCTGGCTCCCCTGGTCGCGGCCCGCCCCGGTCTGCGCGCGCCGGGCACGGCCGATCCCCACGAGCTCGCGGTACGGGCCGTGCTGGGCCGGCGGGCGCTCTGCGACGAGATCGTCGCGGCGTACGGGCAGAAGCTGCCCGAGCCGAGCGGCGGGCTGACACATCTCTTCCCGCGCGCCGAGGACTTGGCGGCTGCGGAGCCCCGCGCGCTGCGCACCCTGGCGACCGCGCTCGCAGACGGCTCGCTGATCCTCGACCCGGGGGCTGACCGGGACGAGGCAGAACAGCAGCTGCTCACGCTGCCGGGCATCGACCGCCGGACGGCGGGCTACATCCGGATGCGGGCGCTCGGCGACCCCGACGTCCTGCTGCCGGACGACGTGACGGTGCGAGCGCAGACGGGGGATGGGGAGAGGTGGCGGCCGTGGAGGTCGTACGCGATGCACCATCTGTGGGCCAGGGCGTCCGGAAGCTGATCCACCGGCCGACGGTGTGGGTCACCGGGGAACGAAGGCGACTCGGAACAACTTGGGCCACCACTTGCCGGTGAGCAGGAACTGGCGGGTCCCGGGAACGGCCGCGATGCCGTTCAGGACGTCCGCTCGGGCAGCCTCCTGTGGCGTGAGCAGCCCCGCGGCGTCGATTTCCCCGGTGACCGTGCCGGTTTTCCCGTCGATGCGCATGATCCGGTCCGATCGCCAGACGTTGGCGTACACGAGGTCACCGACGCATTCGAGCTCATTCAGCCGGCTCACGGGGCGCCCACCGGCGGTGACGGCAACCTCCCCTGTTTTCAGGAGTGTCCGGGGGTCCCGGAAGGAGAGCCGGGAGGAGCCGTTGCTCGTCACCAGCCGGTCGCGATGCCGCTGGTGGCACAGGCCCCAGCCCTCGTCCCCGTACGGGACCCGGCGCAGCTCGGCCAGCGTTCGCGCGTCCCGTTCGAGGGCCAGGCCGTTCCGCCAGGTGAGCTGCCACAGAGTGGGTCCTATGACGGTGATCCCCTCGCCGAACAACGGCCGGGCCAACTCGGCGCGGACTGCCGGAAATCCGTCGAGCGGGCCCGCCCGGACCGAGGACTGTCCGACCACGCCCGTGCTCTCGTACAGCGTGCCGTCTTCGGTCATCTCCAGGCCCTGGGTGAAGGCCTTCGGGTCATGGGGCAGGGTTCCGACGACCTCGGCCCGCAATTGCTCGATCCCTGTCGCGGCCCGCACCGCTGGGCCGCGGCCGGTCTCCCCGGCTCCGCCCCCCGTCCCACACGACGTGGCCAGCAGTCCACCGACCAGGGCCACGACCACGACGGGGACCGTCAGTGCAGCACGCATGACCTCACGTTGCCCGGTTCTACGATCGTGTCTTGGACGGCACCCGCGCTCCGTGCTGCTTGTCGGCCGGCCGTCGGCCGGGGACCACTGCCGCCAAGCGCGACGACACGAGCGCGGTGAGCCGGGCTGTCGTGTCCTGCTTCGGCCGGTAGCTGTACGCATAGGCGTGTGCGTCGCCCTCTCCGCGTACCGGAGCCGCGTTCAACACGGCTCCCAGCACAGGGACGTTGACGCGTTCGAGAATGCGCAGGGCGTCGATGACCTGGCTCCGGCTCGTCCGCCCGGCGCGCGCCACGAGCAGGTAGCCGTCGATGGCGGGTGCCATCGCTGTGGTGTCGGCGAAGGGGAGCACCGGGGCCGTGTCCACCACGACATGGTCGAACTGCTCGGCAAGAGTGCGCAGCAGGGAGGCGAAGTAGGTGCTGCCCAGGAGCTGAGTCGGGTTGGGAGGGATCCTCCCGCTGGCGAGCACCGAGAAGGTACCGGCCGACTGGAGTACCTCATGCAGTTCGGCCTGGCCCACCAGAGCGGTGGTGAGCCCGGCGTCCCTGACCAGGCCGAGGGCCGGAGCAATCGAAGGCCGGCGCAGGTCGCAGTCGATCAGGCATACCTTTGCCCCTTCTTCGGCCAGTGTGGCGGCCAGGTTGACCGACACGCTGCTCTTGCCCTCACGTGGCAGCGGGCTGGTGACGGCGATCACCTTCGGCCGCTGGTCCACCTCCGCGAACTGCAGGTTGACACGAAGCTTCCGGAAGCCCTCGGCACGCGGACTGTGCATGTCGTCGCGCAGGGAGACCGGTTGCCGTGCGGCTCGCGGGTCCTGAACGATGCTGGACAGTACGGCGGGCCCCCCGGCGGCTGCCAGGCATTCGGCGAGGGCTTTGGAGTCACGCATCGACGTGTCCACCGTCTCCAGCGCCACACCCAGCCCAAGCCCGAGCAGCAGGCCCACCGCCAGACCCAGGGCAACGTTGACCGCGGTGTTCGGGGACGAGGGCGCGGTCGGCACGTCGGCGGGGTGCGTCACGGTGAGCCGTACCGGGGAGGGGAGCTTGCTCGACTCGGGACGCTCCAGCTTCCTGATCACGTCGGCAAAGCGCCGAGCGACCGCGTTGCTGATCAGGGCGGCTTGTTCCGCACCGGTGTCGGTGACGGTCAGGCGGACCAGAACGGTGTTGAGCGGCGCTTCGGCCTCGACCCTGTCAGCCAGCTGGGCCGACGTCATCGTGAGCCCGAGGGATTTCACGACCGGTCCGGTCACCGCGGGGCTCTCCGCCACGTCGGCGTAGGACTGGACTCTGGCCTGGGCGAACGAGTTGCCCTCGTTGAGCTGGGAGGTGTTGGTGTCGGCCTGGAGGGACACGAAGAGCGTGGTCGTCGCCCGGTATTCCGGAGTGACGAGGACACTCGCCAGGACGCCCGCCACCGTCCCCAGCACAGTCACGAGGGCGATGACGTGCCAACGACGGGAAAGGACACGTAGGTAGTCGCGCAGATCCAAGGCCATTCCCCAGTCGGAGGCAGTGAGTGAGCAGTCAGCCTAGGAGCAGGCTCAGGGATTTGGGGCGCATGGCATGTGCACTCGACCTTTCGTACCCCAATGGAGTGCACCGGCGTCCTTTCAGAGACGCTCAACTGTTTCCACGCGGCACCGATTGCAGGCGTCGAATACGTAGTCGGCGACACGCTCCACCATTGCGTAGTCGAAGGAGTCGTGGTCGGTGGCAATGACCACGGCGTCGGCAGCCGCGACTTGTTCCTCCGTGAGGTCGACGCACAGAATGTCGTCGGGCAGCTGACGAGGGTCGACATGCGGTTCCACGGCGAGGACGTGAGCGCCCATGTGCTGGAGTCCGAGAGCCACCGCGACCGAAGGGGACTCCCGGATGTCGCCGGTGTTCCTCTTGTAAGCGAGCCCGAGGACCAGAACCTGGCTGCCGTTGACCGGCTTACGCCGGGCGTTGAGCCCTCTGGCCACCCGCAGCACCACATGGTCGGGCATATGGCTGTTGATGTCGTTGGCCAATGCCACGAAGCGGAAGTCGTGCCGCAGCCTCTGCTTGACCTGCCACGAGAGGTAGGACGGGTCAATGGGCAGGCAATGTCCGCCGACGCCGGGCCCGGGCAGAAAGCGCATGTAGCCGAAGGGCTTGGTCGACGCGGCGTCGATCACTTCCCAGATGTCGATGCCGAGCGGTTTGCAGAACATCGCCAGCTCGTTGACGAGGGCGATGTTGACATGGCGGAACGTGTTCTCCAGGAGCTTGGTCAGCTCGGCCGTGCGGGGTGAGCTGACCGGGACGGTACGGTCCACGATGTCTTCGTAGAAGAGCTCCACATGTCGCAGGGAGTCCTCGTCCATACCGGAGACGACCTTCGGGGTGTTCTCCAGCCGCCAGGTCGGGTTTCCCGGGTCGATTCTTTCCGGGCTGTATCCGAGGAAGAAGTCCTTGCCCGCCTGAAGCCCGCTGCCCGCCTCCAGGATCGGGCACACCACGTGCTCGGTCGTGCAGGGGTACGTGGTCGACTCCAGGATCACCGTGGCGTTCGGCCGAAGGTGCAGGGCGATTTCCCGCGCGGCGCTCTCCACGAAACTCAGGTCGGGGGCGCCCTCCTTCAGAGGCGTGGGCACCGTGATGACGCAGACATCGAAGTCCGCCGCGTCCGCGTAGTCGGTACTCAGGACATAGCGGCCCGAGTTGAGGGCAGCCAGCAGGCGGGGCGACGTCACGTCCTCGGCGAACGACTCGCCGCCGGCCAGACGCTTGACGCGCATCTCGTCCACATCGAGACCAACGACGTTGCGCCCCGCCTCCACTGCGCGAACGGCAAGTGGAAGGCCCACGTACCCCTGGCCGACCACCACTACCTTCTTTGTTGCCTCCGACATGATCGGACTCCTCTCTGCTGGCCATGCAGAATGTTTCGTTGGGATATGCCCGGTGCTCGCCCGACGCGGCTTTCTGTCCGTCTCCCGAGTGAACACTCGCCAGGCGAATGGGGGCATGTCGGCAGCCAAGGAGTGCGAATGGTCTAAGGGCGGGATTCAATTCATTCTTTTTGCGTCATCCCTGGCTATGGTTTCCGTGCGTTGCTGGGCACTTGCCCCCGGCAACGCCCACCCGCAGACATGGAGTGACGGCGTGATGGAACGTCCGAAATACCTGGTCACCGGAGGAGCCGGCTTCATCGGCTCCCATCTCGTCGATGCACTTCTGGCGCGTGGTGAGCCGGTCGTCGCACTCGACGACATCAGTACGGGAAGCCTGGTGAACCTTGCACGAGCGCGCGAGCAGGGTCACTTCCAGTTCGTCCACGGTTCCGTACTGGATACATCGCTCGTCGACAAGCTGGTCAGTGAATGCGATGTCGTGGTGCATCTGGCGGCGGCCGTAGGTGTGAAACTCATCGTGGAACAGCCACTGAATTCCTTCACCATCAACACCAAGGGCACTGAAACGGTGCTCAGTTCCGCTCACCGCCATGGCCGGAGAGTCATCATTGCCAGCACGTCGGAGATCTACGGCAAGAACTCGTCCGGACCGCTGAGCGAGACATCCGACCGTGTCCTCGGCAGCACCTCCGTCCCCCGGTGGTCCTACAGCACGGCCAAGGCGGTCGATGAGATCCTTGCCGAGCTCTACCGCCGGGAGTACGGACTGCGGTCCACCATCGTGCGGTTCTTCAACACCGTCGGCCCTCGACAGAGCGCCGCCTACGGCATGGTCATCCCGAGATTCGCCCGTCAGGCAGTGAAGGGTGAACCCCTCACCGTCTACGGCACCGGACAGCAGAGCCGCTGCTTCCTCCATGTCGCAGATGTGGTCCAAGCGCTCTTGTTGCTGATCGACCGTCCGGAGGCGGTGGGCCAGACCTTCAACATCGGGAGCGACGAGGAGATCAGCGTTCTGGATCTGGCGCGGCGGATCATCGCGTGCGCCAAGAGCAGTTCGACGGTGCGCCGGCTCTCGTACAGCGAGGTCTACGGACCGGAGTTCGAGGACATGGAGCGCAGGGTCCCCGACACCACGAAACTGAGGAACTTCACCGGCTGGAAGCCGCGTCGGAACCTCGACGACGTTTTGGTCGATGCCGTCGAAGACGCCCGGAGCGACGTGAGGAGGCAGGCACTCGGGGCCGCCGACAGCTCGGCGAAGGGAGGAACAGGCGACCCCAAGAGCCGGACGGCGCTGGTGGGTCCATGTCCGGTCTGAGTCCGTGGCTCGTGTCGGCGGTCGCAGGCGTGGGGGCACTCTTCATCGCCGCCCTGCTGACCGAGCCCCTGCGACGCCTGGCCCTGCGGCGCGGTTACACCGACCGGCCGAGCGCACGCAAAGTCCATGTCCGTCCCACTCCCTATCTCGGCGGCATCGCGGTCGCGATCGCCACGATCGGCTCGGCGTGTGCGGCGACAGCCGTCGTGACGGGGACCGACACCACAGTCCTCGTCCTGCTCGCAAGCGCCTCGCTCATCGCAGTGCTGGGCCTCGGCGACGATCTGCGTCCGCTCAGCATTCGTCTGCGTCTGTGTGTCGAGGCCGCGGCAGCCCTGGCGGTGGTGCTGTGGTGCGGCCATCCCGTTCTCTTCGGTTCATGGTTCGACGTTGTGGTCGCTGTCGGGTGGATCCTCTTCACCACCAACGCGTTCAACCTGCTGGACAACATGGACGGCGTGGTGTCCACCGTGACCACCGTCACCGCGGGATTCCTGTGCTGTGCCGCCCTCTCCGTCGGACTGGCCGGCCTTGCCCCGGTCATGGCTGCCCTCGCCGGAGCCAGCGCGGGCTTCCTCTTCCACAACTGGCATCCCGCGCGGATCTTTCTCGGTGACGCGGGCTCGCTCTTCGTGGGCTTTCTGGTGTCGTCCGCCACGGTGACCCTGCACCGGGACACCGCCGCCCTTTCCGGGTACACCAGCCTGTTGCTCATCACTCTGGTGGTCACCGCGGACACCGGCCTGGTCATGGTCGCCCGCCGCAGGGAGGGCAGGCCTCTGCTGCAGGGCGGCAGGGACCACATCGCCCACCGGCTGCGCAGCCTTGGGCTGACCGTCCGCCAGGTGACCGTTGTCATCGGCGGTTTCGCGGCCATGTCGTGTCTGACGGCGGTGCTCGTCATGTTCAGGGTGTTCCCGCAGAGCGCGGTGCTGGCCGCGGTGGTCGTGGTGACCGCGGTGACCGCGCTGGCGTGGGGTCTGCTGCTGAGAGTCCCTGTGTACACGTAGAGGGCGCGGACAGAGGTGAGGGGAGCCCCGGCGCATCGCCGGGGCTCCCCTCAGTGCTGTGGTCAGCCCACTTCCACCGTGAGGCGCTCGGCAGGTACCGCCCCCTCGTACTCGGGCAGGGTACGGAACCAGCGCACGGTCTCGGCCAGCCCCTGCTCCAGCGGCACTTGGGCGACATCCGGGAAGAGTTCGCGCAGGAGGCCGCCCGAGGCCTGGGAGTGACGGACGTCTCCCGGCCTCGCCGCCTCGTGCCGGATGTCGGGCGGAGACCCGATGATGTCCGCGAGCTGCCGGGTCAGGTCGATGACCGGCACCCGCGTACCGAAGGCCAGGTTGACCGGACCGGGGCAGGTGACCTTGCGCAAGACAGCGTCGGCCAGCACCCTGACGACGGTTCCGATGTAGGTGAAGTCCCGCGTCTGCAGTCCGTCGCCGAAGATTCTCACCGGCGTGCCGCGCAGCAGGGCATCGATGAAGGCCGGTACGACGGCGGCGTAGGCGTGGCCCGCCGCCTGCAACGGCCCGTAGACATTGAAGAACCGGAACGCCAGGACCGGGAGGCCGAAAGAAGCCCCGTAGGCAAGGACGTACGACTCGGTGGCGAGCTTGCTCGCGGCGTAGGGGCTCATGGGCCGCGTGGGCAGCTCCTCGTGCTTGGGAAGCACAGGGACGGCTCCATAGACCGAGGAGGACGAGGCGGCGACCACGGGGACGCGATGGCGTCGGCAGGCCTCGAGGACGTACACCGTCCCGTTCGCGTTGACGTTGTGACTGGCGACGGGGTCCGCCAGAGACCGCGGTACGGACGGGCGGGCAGCAAGGTGAACGACAGCATCCACTCCCGACACGATGTCGTCGAGGAGTTCGGGGTCGAGAATGCTGCCCTCGATCAGCTCCGCGTCGACTCCCGCCAGGTTGGCTGCGAATCCTGTGCTCAGGTCATCCAGAGCGAGGACCTTGCTCACGGTCGGACGTGATGCGAGCTCTCGGCAGAGGTTGGCACCGATGAATCCGGCACCTCCGGTGACTAGGACGTTCACAGTGCTGACCTTTCGAACGGGGATGTGGTCCACCAGCCGCGGGCAACCGCGATGGAGGTGTAGAGAGCCTGCGTGTCGGCCACCAGACGTTCCGCGCCGAAGTGCTGGGTGGTGAACGTTTGTGCCCGTGCCCCCATCTCCTGGCGCAGTTGTCCGTCGCGCAGAAGCGTCACCGTGTGCCGGGCGAGTTCGGTGGACGACGGCTGTGCCAGGAGTCCCGTCGTGCCGTCCTGCACGACCTCCGCGACGCTGCCGACGTTCGTGGCCACCACGGGCAGCCCCGCCAGCCCGGCCTCGATCAGGCTGACGGGCATGCCTTCGTTGTCCGAGGTGAGCAACACCAGGTCGGCGGCCGCGTAGACGGTCTCCACATCGGCGCGCCAGCCCAGCCGGTGGAGCGAGTCACCGAGATCGGCAACCGCCTCCGGATCCGGCTCGAAGTCACCTTCTCCGCACACCACGAAATGCGCTGCGGGAACGGCGCGTCGTACTTCGCGGGCCACGGCCAGAAAGCGATCGGGCCGCTTGATGCCGGTAATTCGCCCTACGTAGGCGACCACGGGGCAGTCCTGCGGGAGACCGAGCAGTCGCCGGGCTTCGGCTGGCTCTGGTGCGGTTGCAAGCCTGGTGCCGGGCGGCGTGACCGTGTATTGGCTCGCCTTTCCAATGCCGGCGGCGACGAGGTCGTCCCGCACCCGACTGCCCACGGCGACCAACCGATCAGTGAGGGCTGCCAGACTGCGCTCGGTCTGCACCAGGACCCGAGTCTTTGCCGGAGAGAAATAACCATGCAGGAGATGGCCGTGAAAGGTGTGCACCCTTGAGGGGACACGCGCCAGAACGGCAGCCGCCCGCCCCAGCGCGCCCGCCTTCGCAGTGTGCGTGTGGACGATATGGGGCCGGAATCGACGCATGGCTCTGGCCAGTTCGACAACGCAGCGCACGTCGTCGGTAGGCCGCACGGACCGTCCCAGCCATTCGAGCCGATGGACCGGCAGGTCGGCCGCTCGCTGATCCAGATAGTCCGCCTCACCCGAACCCACCTGACCGGTGATCAGAAGATGGTCGAATCGGTCGGGATCCAGGCCTCGCATGAGGGCCGAGACCTGAACTGCCGGACCACCGACGTTCATTCGCGTGATGACTCTCATCACGCGCAGGCGTGGAATGCCGGAACCCGTGCTTCGGTGCGTGGTGGTCGACATGTGCCCGATATTAAGCCGAGCGCAGTCCGGTATCCGGCAAGGGCGCGAATTGTGTTTCCGTCGCTTTGGGTAAACCTCTCGGAAATATTTCGACAGGCCAAGGAGTTCGCTGGAAGCCCGCTATTCGGTCGATTCTCGTCTCCGTCGCCGCAGCGTCGCTCGCCCTTCTCGACTGGCGTCTGATATACCGCGTCAGTACGCGCGTTTCTCCTCGGGTCGAGCGCAAGGGGGTGGCGCCGGCGCCTGCGGTACATGCCCGCAGCAGCGGGCTCTTCTCGCTGGCCCCTCGCCCGCGCTGGTTCCGAACGGCCAGGCGCGGGCGGCGCCCGCCGTTTCCGGTGGAGGTGTTATCGGCGCCCCAGCAGTTTCCGGTAAAGGCTGATGTGCCGCTCCACCATGGTGTCCGCACTCAGGTGCTCAAGAGCCCATACCCGGGCGGCCTTGCCCAGTCGTGCGGCGGCGGTGTGATCCGTGAGCAGCCAGTGCAGGCCCTCCGCCAGAGCTTCGGCGTCAGCCGGCGGTACCAGTACCCCACGGTCGCGCAGCAGTTCAGGTGTTCCACCGACGGCGGTGGCCACCACCGGCCGGCCGACCGCCATGGCCTCCATGACCGCGTTGCTCAAGCCCTCCTCCAGGGAAGGCAGTACGACGACGTCCGCGCGGGCGAGGAATGCGGCCACATCAGTGCGATGGCCCAGAAAGCGTACGTCGATGCCCAGCCGCTCCGCCTGTTGTTCCAGATCAGGCCGCTGCGGACCCTCGCCGATCAAGACGAGTGTGCAGCGCTGCCCCCGCTGCTGCAACCGGCAGACGGCGTCCAGCAGATACTGGTGGCCCTTGTACGTACGCAGGTTGGCGACGCACAGCACCACGGGCAGGTCTGTGGTCAGGTGAGCCGGTGCGACCGCCCGGAAATCCTGCGCCTCCATGCCGTTGTAAATGACGGCGATCTTGTCCTGCGGCAGACCTTCCTGACGCAGGGCGTCCTCGGCGACGGCATGCGCATTCGCCACAACGAAGTCGGTCATACCAGTGGCCACCCGCTCCACGGCCAGCTGCACGCGGCGCCCCTCCTTGAACGTGCCCAGACTGCGCCGCCCGGCCACGCACACGGGAACACGCGCCAGGCGGGCCGCGGGAGCTGCCGCGATGTAGCAGTGGAACAAGTAGGCGTGCAGGACTTGTGGTCGCGCGCGGCGCAGGTGAGCCACGAGCCGCGCGTATGCCTTCACGTCGGCGATGGTGCCCTTCACGGCGCCCTCGAGATCGACCCACGGCCGGGAGATTCCCCGGCATCCGAGGCCGATCACCTTCACACCGGAACCGGACAGCTCTGCGATACGCGGTCCTCGGTCGGAGAGCAGGAACAACGTGGTCTCAATGCCCCGGGCCACGAGGCCGCGGGCCAGCATCGCCACCTGCTTCTCCGCACCTCCTAGTCCCAATTGACCGATCATCAGGCACACCCGGGACAGCTCGACCTCGTCGGCGGTGCTCCCGGGGATCGGTACGGCGCCGGTCTCGCGGCATCCAGTCACTGGTATCAGCTCCATCCAGCCGGCAGTTCGTCACGGCAGTAGCGTGCTTTCCTTGTGGTTCAGGCTCTCAGTACCATTTGCGTCGATATCCATCGCGACGCACGGTCGTCCGGGTGATGGGCCGCCGATGGCAGTCAGCAGACCGAGGGCGGGTGGCTACCCGGGCGGCAGGGACGCCGCGGCATGCTTGCCCGGCACGCATCGACGAGCTGTGGCGATGAGTGTGAGCAGGTCCGCGGTCACAGGGAGAAGGTTCCTGGCCCGGATGCCTGTCACCCTGGTGAACAGGCGCGTCTGGAAGGCGGCCAAGAGTACGTAGGCCAGCGACGAGGCCAGTGCGCAGCCGACAGCGCCCCACACAGGAATCAGCAGCAGGTTCAGAACGATGTTCACCACCAGGGCGATCACGGACGGCACGACGACGAGCTTCGCCCGGCGCAACCGCAGCAGGTAGGCGCTCGGGAGCCGGGTTGCGCCCAGCGCCATCACTCCGGGCGCCAGCAGCATCACGAGCGGTACCGCATCCGCGTACGCCGCGCCGTATACGACGGAGACCAGCACTGGTGCGGACAGCGTCAGCACCAGCGCCGAGGCCAGTGCCAGCAGAACCGCGTACCGGGTGATCCGTACGGTGACATCAGCGGATTCGGTGTCGCTGGCGGTGAACTGTCGTTTGAGCATCACCTGCGAGACGACATCCGCCAGCAACCGGCTGTACCCGGCCAGGCCGACAGCCAGTGAATAGATGCCCACCTCCCGCGCGCCGGCGAAGGCGCTGAGCAAGTAGATGTCCGCGTTCATCAGAAGGAACACCGATGCGGGCCCGAGGTGGTACCGGGCGCCGGTGACCACCGTCGTGCGCGCCAGTTCCAGGTCCCGGCGGCGCCCCGCAGTCACCCCGAAGGCGGTGAACACCACCAGCGGGGCAGCCCCAGTGGCCACCCAGACGAGCAGCCCCGTCACTACGTTCAACCGCTCACCGGCCGCCAGGACGGCCACAGCGGCACATTGGCCGATCGCGGCGGTCAGCATCGACCAGTTCGCCACCTGGACGCGGCCCTGCAACAGCGCGATGTTGCTGGCGTAGTTCGACGCGATGCCGAGAGGAACGCTCAGGCAGGACACCATCACCAGGTACCCACCCGGCAGGTCCAGGGTTTCGGGTCCGATCACGGTCACAAGGGCTGTCCCCGCCAGCCCGCTGAGCGTCCCGAGCACGAGGGCGAGCGGCACGCAGTTGCCGGCGAGTTCCTCGCGGCGCCCGGCGTCCGTCCACAGCGCACTCTGCGCCTGCTCGCCGGACAGGTGCCCCAGCATGGTGGCGGTCGTGGCGACGGTGACCGCCATGTAGTAGATCCCGCGGCCCTCCGGCTCCAGCGACCGGGCGATGACTGCGCTGGTGAGCACGGACAGGACCAGGCACGCGGCCCGGCTGCCCAGTATGCTGAGCACTTGTCGCGCGGTGTCAGCCACAGTTTCCCTGGGCGGCGGGTTCGGGAGCGGCACTCGAGGTGTCGCAGGAGGACTCGGCGCAGGTGCGGTGCCACAGTTCGAACTGCAGTAGCGACCACAGCCGAGTGGAGCGGTCGCGTCCCTCCACATGGTCCTGCAGCAGTTGTCGCACGACCTCGGGCCGGAACAGTCCGCGAGAGCGAGCGGTGTGGTCGGTGAGCAGATCGAAGGCAAGTGGCCGCAGTTCGCAGCGCAACCAGTCCGCCATCGGCACGCCGAAGCCGGCCTTGGGCCGGGAGATCAGCTCAGGCGGCAGCCACGGAGTCATTGCCTTCTTCAGCAGTGCCTTGGTGACCCGGCCGTCGACCTTCCACCGGCCGGGCAGACCCGCGGCCCACTCCATCAGATGGTGGTCCAGGAACGGAGAACGGGCCTCGAGCGAATTGGCCATGGTGGTGATGTCCACCTTCACCAGCAAGTCGCCCGGCAAGTAGGTGTTGACGTCGACGTCCATCAGCCGGTTGACGTCCTCGTCAGCAGGGCTGGCGTCGAACACCTGGCTGATCAGCTCGTTGCTGTCGACGCCGACCACCTGCTCGTGCATCGCCCGGGTGTACAGAGCGTCCTTGGCCTCGCCGGTGAAGTGGGACATGAGAGTGGCATATCGGTGCTGGGGTGTCTCACTCAGCAGCCGCAACCCTCTGCCGACCCTCTGCAGTTGGGGTGTGGCAGTTCGCTGCATCAGCGCCGAACCGATACCGGTGAGCATGCTCCGCAGAGGTTTCGGCGGCTGCATACGCCCCACTCTGTTCATGTACGCATAGCGCCGGTAACCTCCGAAGCTTTCGTCCCCACCGTCGCCGTTGAGCACCACCGTCACGTGTCGGCGGCTCAATTCGGCCACGAAGAAAGAGGGGATGGCCGAGGAGTCGGCGAACGGTTCGTCGAAATGCCGCGTCACCGTGGGCAGAACTTCCAGCGCGGACGAACCCGCCACCACGAACTCATGGTGGTCGGTTCCGTAGCGGCGAGCCACGGTCGCCGCGTACGACCGTTCGTCGAAACGCTGGTCGTCGAATCCGATGCAGAACGTTTTCACGGGCCGGTCACTGAGCCTGGCCATTGCGGCCACCACCGCGGAGGAGTCGATGCCGCCGGAAAGAAACGCCCCCAGCGGACGCTCGCTGACCATCCGGACCCGCGTTGCATCCAGCAGCAATTCCCTTGCCTGCTGTGCCGCATCCTGCTCGCAGCCCACCGGCCGGGGCGTGAAGTCCAGCTTCCAGTAGCGCTTCAGGCTCACCTCCCCGTCCTGCCAGATCAGCAGGTGTCCGGGGGACAGCTTCCGGACTCCGTTGTAGATGGACCAGGGTGCCGGCACGTACTGGTAGGTCAGATAGTGATGCAGAGCCACCGGGTCCACCTCACGGGACACCGCTGGATCGGCCATGAGGGCCTTCAGCTCCGACGCGAACGCCAGTGAGGTCCCGGACTGCCGGTAGTACAGCGGCTTCTTGCCCACCCGGTCCCGTGCCATCAGCAGCCGGCGCCGTGCCGCGTCCCAGATCGCGAAGGCGAACATCCCCCGCAGATGCTCGACCAGGTCCTCGCCGTGTTCCTCGTACAGGTGGACGAGTACCTCGGTGTCGCCGTCGGTGGCGAATCGGTGCCCGCGCGCGATCAGTTGCTCGCGCAGCTCGACGAAGTTGTAGATCTCTCCGTTGAAGATCGCCGCGACCGTGCGGTCCTCGTTGTAAACGGGCTGGCCTCCGCCGACCACGTCGATGATGGCGAGTCGCCGCATCCCTAGCGCTGCGTTGGCGTCGGTGTGGTAGCCCTCTCCGTCGGGCCCCCGATGGGTGATGAGGCGGCACATCGCCCGCACCTGTTCGGGATCGGGAGGGCTGGTGGACACGATTCCAGCTACACCGCACATAAACGCTCCCACCGCAGGCCGACCGCCAAAGCATGCCGATACCTACCACATATATGTGGGTATTTCGTCGGGCCTCGCCCGCGCAACGGCAGCTCTTCCCTCTTCGGGAACCGCGCCGTGTGCTCTGATCCGGTGACCTCCTCTGTGCGGCGCCGCCAATTTCGCCGTCGGGTCCTGGCGGAGGGATATGGTCGCGGAGCCCCATCGGGGCGTTCCGGGGCCCGTGGTCGAGTTCTCGCCCATCTGCTGGCCGCGCATCGTCAACATGTCGGCACTCCAAAGGGTTCGCGATGGGCGCTGGCACCGAGCATAATCAGATGTGATCTGAATGCGCGAGCTTGCAGAGCTCATTCCGCGGAGGCTCCGAACATCTGGCGAACCATGAGTGTTTCACTTCTCCCCGGGCGACGCGCATGTACAGTGCGGAACTATGAGCATCTCCCTGGCGCCGAAAAGCCTCACGCATCAGCATCTACTGGCTTCGGTAAATACGGAGCTATCCAGTACAGCCGGGCGGGATAGTCTTCGGGTACTAGACGTGGGATGCGGCGAGGGGGACCTCGTGGCGTTTCTCCAGGCTGGACTGACCGACCTCAATCCTGGAGTCGCCGTCGAGGTGCACGGGTTCGATGTTATTGACACATTGTCAAATCGTCCTGATTTCCCGAAGTCGACTGTGGATCGGCTGGAATCCTTGCTGCCGGGCGAGCCATGGGCCGATCGTATTCAATCCGTATCCCAGCACGAGGCGTGGCCATACCCGGACGGAAGTTTCGACATCGTGGTGTCAAACCAGGTATTGGAGCATGTCGTCAGGCTTCGCCCGTTTCTCGCTCAACTCAGCCGTGTACTTGTGCCGGGCGGGCGCTCGATGCACGTCTTTCCGCTGCGGAACGCACTATGCGACGGCCACGTCCTCATGCCGCTGATTCACCGCGTTCGTGGTCATGAGCAACGTGCGGCAATGGCGCGTATGTGGAGGTGGTTGAAGGTGGGAAACAACAGGACCGGGGACATCAGGGAAACCGCCGAACGTATCTCGACCTATTTGCATCTGGGTACGACATACCGATATTTTGAGGAATTCTCAGAGGAGTCGAAGCGTGCGGACCTGAAGCTTTCATACCGGTACACGCAGGAGCTTTACCAGCAGAAGATCGCTTCCGTGCTCGGTCGTAGGGGATTGGAATCCTACTGCCGTTCCAGGCGGGCCGTAATCGACTGGATCGCCTTTTGTGTCCTTCGTCATGTATCGTCAATTACACTAGTATTCGAAAAGTAGCGGTCTGCGGGTTGGGACCTATGGTCAAGTGAGCGGCCTCCAATTGCGCGTCCCGGTTGCGGCGGTCGGTCTGCCGTGGCTCAACCGCTCCCGGGTGTGGTTGCTGCCCGCACTGCCGTGCGCTGTCGCGGTCCTGGAAACCCGGCCGTGAGGCGCCTTTCACAAGGTGGTCATCGTGCTGACGAGCCTGGCCGTCACCATGGCTCTCACAGAGGCGTGCCATGGTGGCCACCAACGTGCAGGAGTCGATGTCGCCCGACAGGAAGGCACCCCAGCGGACGCTCGCTCATCATGCGGACCCGGGTGGTGTCCAGCATTCCCTTGCCTGCTCTGCCGTCTTCCGCTCGCAGCCCATCGTCCGGGGTGTGAAGTCCAGTTTCCAGTACCGTCGCAGGCTCACCTCCCCGTCCTGCCAGACGAGCAGGTGGCCGGGGGCCGCTTGTGTACTCCGCGGTAGATCGACCAGGGTGCGGGCACGTACTGGTAGGTCAGACAGTGATGCAGAGCCGCCGGGTCTACCTCACGGGACACCGCCGGATCGGCCATCAGAGCCTTCAGCTCCGACGCGAACGCCAGTGAGGTCCCGGACTGCCGCTGTACTACCGGGTCTTCGCGGTTGAGCGGTGCGTCTCGTTTGTGGCCTGAGGTGGTGTCACGGTCCGCCTGGCCTGGCTCTCGACCACCCCGCTGACCTGGCGGAAGAACATCCGTCACGTCGCGATCGACATGTCGTCCACCTACCGGGCCGCGATCCGCACGGGACCGCCCGACGCCGTCATCGTGGTCGATCACTTCCACGTCGTGCAGCTGGCGAACAAGATGCTGTCACGGAGCGCAGGCGCACCACCGCCGAGGTCCGCGGCCGGCGCGGACGGGCCACGGACCCGGAGTGGAAGGCCAGGCGTCGGCTGCTCCGCAACCGCGAGGACCTGAGCGATGAGCAGTTCGCGAAGATGTGGAACCCGCTGCTGGCCGAGGGGAGGGTCGGCCAGACCCTGCTGACCGCGTGGATCGCCAGGGAGTCCCTGCGCAACATCCTCGCCCTCGCCCTCACCGGTGCGAGCCGACATCAAGTCGGCCACGCCCGCTGGAAGTTCCTCAGCTGGTGCGCAGACAGCGACATCCCCGAAGTGCGCCGCCTCGCCGTCACCGTCGACCGCTGGTGGACCGAGATCGCCGTGTTCATCGACACCGGGTACAGCAACGCCCGGAGCGAGGGCATCAACCGCGTGATCAAGCTCGTCGCCCGCAACGCGTTCGGGTTCAGCAATGCCGACAACCGGCGCCCTCGGACACGCTGCGTCACCACCCGCCGAGCCCGCGGGCACCTCCGCACCGCTCAACTATGAAGACCCACCTGCCCACAAGCAGAAAGCTCGAACCTGAACGCGCAGAAAGGGTCCGTCAGCAAGCTGACGGACCCTCATGCAAGATCGAGGTTCGGGGCCCGCGCAAAGACTACTCTCAAGGCCCGATTGTCTCGCCCATGCATCAAACTCTCTTCAGATATTCGATGCACCTGACGACAATCACCAGCCCACTGGAGCGAACCAGTCAAATTACAGCGGAACCAGGAGTGTGTAGCGCCGAAGGCCCAGCGCTACCCGAATTTCACGTACTTGTATACGTGCCCCACAGACCCGGGCTCGATGCTGCTCTGGACCTCGCCCCTGCAACCGCTGAACTGATACGAACGTACCATCCGGCTGGTGTAGTTCGACGCATAGAACGGCGGGCTGTCCCCTCGCAGAGAGTAGCAGCGACCCGACTCCGGGGAAGACAGCACTCCGTCCTGCGCACCCAGTCCGGAGGTGCTCCAATAGAAGTCTCCGTCAGCCGCATGCGCGGATACCGGCAGCGCAAGCAGAGCGGCCGCCAGCAGTCCCGGACCGGCCGCTCGCGCGACCTTCGCACCAATCATTTCCACAGGCTCCAATCTTTTCAAGTGTTTTTTGTGCGCATCACTGGGTGGTAAAACATCGAATTGAGAATCCAGTTTCCGATGCGCACCTTGGTCTCCACGCTGATGTGTACGCTTGTACCGTAGACAGGTACCCCGGAAATCTCTTTGGGGCACTGATTTAGGTCATTGCAGAGCTGGTGGTAGAGATCCAGGTAATGCACTCCTGGATACTTCTTGCTGAACTCCAGGAGAATTCCGGACAGCAGGACCGCCACCGTGTTCGGCGTATGCGCAAATGTCGACCCGAAGACATAGACTGGCGTTCCCCTATTGGAGAGGATCCGGATGGCTCGGTCAAGATTGGTGACGAACCTCCGCCGGGCCTCGTCATCGCGAATCGTCACTCGCTTCCCGCCCGGATCGATCTGCTGCTCGCCCGCATCCCACTGGATGCTCATCAAAACCGCATCCGGACGCACCTTGTCCATCAGGGCAGGCCACTCGACCTCCCAGTTCGGGCAAGTCTTCGGGATCGGAAGCGGTTTACGGATCCCGCACGCGAGCACTGCGGCGTTCTTGGCCTGCCCCTTTTTGCCGAGAGCGGAAGCGATGCCGTCACCCGCGTCACGTCCCCAGGAATCTCCGACGACCAGTACCTTCTTCCCTTCCGCACCCGGCAGCAGGGCAGGGTCCCCCCACGGAGGGATGCTGGTGTTACGCAAATTCGGTGACGTTTCAGGGAACGAGCACGGAGCGGCGTAGCAGGGAATTTCCGAGAGCATGGGCTTAGATTCTCGAACCAGTCCAGGGCTCCCACCCCACCACCCTGCCATGCTGGCCGCCAAGCACAGGGATAGACCTTTCAGCATGTGACATGCAGGCATTGTCACCAGTCCCTCCGAAGGAAGTCAGCACGCAATTCGTCGTGAGGCCCCGGGCCCCGGATCACCTCGGAGCGTACCGACAGGACTGCTGAGCAACCACCCGACTCGACGCACCAGTACGAATTTTCACCGGATTGGTCCAAGCTGGCCGGACGGCTACCTCCGGATGACGCATTCATGGGCGCGCCAGAACTCGGCGTTGGCTACCGGCAGCTAATCTCCTGATCGACAATCAACTTGCGCTCGGCCGACGGGCGGGATGTCGGCCTGCTCGATTGTAGAACCTCAGTCAAATTACAGACCTTCGTACGCAGACTCCGCAAGCGCGTCCGACGACGACGGAATCCCGGGAATCAAGGTGGGTAGCCATGGCGCGAGGAAGAATTCTCTGGCTCTGCGTCGCCGGAGTGATCAGCGTGCTGGCATGCGGTTGCACTTCACCACATGTGGAGAAGAACACCGCACACTCCGAAGCAGCCCCTGCCAAAGCCGGTGAACCACACTATGGGGCAGCCGTTCCCCCTCTCGGCTCCCCTTCTCTCTCACCCGCGGTGTCCGGGAAGACCGTGCTGGTGGTGGGGGACTCCTGGTCCGCCAGCATCGGCCAGGGCATGAGTGAAGTCGCGGCCTCTCACAACACCATCGTAAACGCGGGACTCGGCGGCTGCGGAATCCTGCTGCCCATGGGCAAGGAAACACCGGAGACATGTCGCAAGTGGCCCACCCAATGGCCCTCCTATCTGCAGAAGTACAAGCCCGATGCCGCCCTGCTAAATGTCGGCTTCTGGGACGTCACCCCGCAGCGGCTGGCAGCCAACGCAGAGCCCCGCGACCTCACCTCGCCGGCCCACGAGACGGCCTTCCGGGACCGGCTGAACCAGGCAATCTCCATTCTGACCAGCCGGAACACCCCGTTGTACCTGATGACTTCGCAGCAGGTCAGCCACCCAAAGTACCGATCCTCCGCCCTGGTGATGAACCGAATCCTCCGGGAGGCCTCAGCAGAACATCCCGGTGTGCGACTGCTGGATCTGCGCGGCCAGCTGTGCAATGACGATGGGTGTCCTGAAGTCCTCTCAGGGACACAGGTCTACGACCCCACTGACCACCCCACCAAGCCTGCCCGCGCACGCCTGGCCATCTGGGCTCTGAACGCGATGTTCACCAGGAGCGGTGCCTGAGGTGTCGCTGGCTATCGAACATATGGCCCTAACCGGAGACGAGACTCACCGCGGAAGAATCGACGCGATCGACGGCCTACGGGCCGTCGCCGTTGCCGCAGTCATGGCCTTCCACTGCGGGATCGGGCTGGACGGCGGATTCCTCGGGGTCGATCTGTTCTTCGTCATCTCGGGGTTCGTCATCACCCGGTTGCTGCTGGCGGAACGAGCCCGAACCCCACGCCCTTCACTGGGGAGCTTCTGGTTCCGGCGGGCCAAACGACTCCTCCCCGCCGTCCTACTCGTTGTCGGAACCGTCCAGGCGTGGATGCTCCTGCAGGATCCTCCGGGACTGCGTCCCACCGTGAACGCCCAGACGCTAGCCGCCCTCACGTACACCTCCAACTGGTACGCGGTCCTCGGACACGTCGACTACTGGGACGTGGCCCAGGAACAAGCCCCGCTGAACCACCTTTGGTCCCTGGCCGTTGAGGAGCAGTTCTATCTCGTCTGGCCAGTCCTGCTGATCGGGCTCACCACCTGGGGTAGCGTACAAATCCGCCATCCCCACCGGCTTCTCCTCGCGGCTGCCGCAGCCTGCTACCTGCTAGCGCACCTCCTCTACCTCCCCGGCATGCCGGAGCGGGCCTACCTCGGCACTGATTCCCGGGCCGGAGCGCTATTGCTGGGGGCCGTCATCGCGTTCCGCCCAGGTCTGTTCTCCCGGTTCTCTTCGCCAGCGGTAGCGGTCCTCGGCTGGCTGTGGTGCACCGCAGACATCGACTCGGCCGCCTTCTACGCCTGGCAGCTGCCTGTGGCAGGGATTGCAGCAGTCGCGCTGATCGATGCCACCGCGCACCAAGATCGATTCCGGAGGACGCTGACGTCCCGCCCACTCCTATGGCTCGGGCACCGCAGCTACGGGCTCTACCTGTGGCACTGGCCCGTATGGGTCTACCTCGGTGTCAACCACCCGGAGTGGAACCAGGGAACGACTGCGTCCGTAGCCGTCAGCGCGTCCGTCCTCCTCTCCGCGGCCAGCTACCGACTGATTGAGCGCCCCGTTCGAACCTCGCCGTTGCGCCCCCGGATCCTTCTCCCCGCTCTGGCTGTCTGCAGTGTCGTGGTGGCCATCGTCACCACAATCCCCGTCGCCGCTCCCGTGGATGCCCACAATGACGGCCCGATCGTCACCGGACCAAACGCACCCTGACGAACCGGTGGGGTGAAACCCGCGTTGTAGCTGTTCAGCAAGGGTGACCAACCATCGGATGTCCGTGAGCTGCGGAAACGCGCTCACGGCTTCAGGGGCGGAAATCGCAGGCCGGACAGGACCGCGCCGACGAGTCCGCTGTGGTGAGGTGGACACGACGTCTCCCGTCGTCCAGCAGCTCGGCGCGCTGGACAAGCACCCCGTCGAGGTCGAGCAGCACCGTCGTATCGTTGACCAAGCCCGTGGCTCCTGCATGATCGCTCTGCCTCAAGAACAGAAATGATCACGCATGACCACGGGCGCCTTGCATTAGCGTCAGGGCACCCTCGCGGCGGTCACGGACCGTGACACCACCTCAGGTCACAAACGAGACGCACCGCTCAACCTCGAAGACCCGGTAGTACAGCGGCTTCTTGCCCACCCGGTCCCGTGCGAGCAGCGGCCGGCGCCGTGCCGTGTCCCAGATCGCGAAGGCGAACATCCGCCGCAGATGCCCGACCGGGTCCTCGCCGTGTTCCTCGTACAGGCCACAGAGATAGGGGCCATTTCGCCCGGCTTGCCGCGCAACGCCCGCGCCTCGCTTCGGGAAATTTCGCGGTGTGCTCTGAACCGGTGACCTCTTCTGGCGGGCACCCTCGACTTGGTGGTCAGGCTCGGATGGCGGGTGCCATCGCGACCTTGAAGTCCTGGCGCATCTTCCGCAAGGCACGGTGTAGCCCCACGGGCTCACGTCAGCCACGGCCCCCGTTCACCCCGGAGGGCACCGCTGATTGCCCATTGGTGGATCTCATGAGTCGGTTGCATGCCTAACTCGTCGTAATATGCGGCAAGAACACGACACGCGAGTGCTTGCCCGCCGCAAAGTGAACGATCAGTTAGCTTGTCCTGCATGCACAGGAGATTGGCCGATGGCCTCGCGGAGAAGAACCGAGACGCTGGCTGGTTCGAAACGCTTCAGTGTCCGAACTGCCGTGCGCGGCTTCACGGAGAGACCACACTGACCTGCGAAAGGTGTAGGCGGGTCTATCCGGTGCGTGAGGGGATCCCACGGTTCGTTCCCGAGGACAACTACGGGAAATCGTTCGGGTATCAATGGAATGTGCATCGGCTTACCCAGCTTGACTCGTATGTGGGGCTTCCCGTTTCCAGAGATCGCCTCCTGAGGGAGAGCGGCTGGACTCCTGATGAGCTTAAGAGCCGCGAAGTTCTTGAGTGCGGAAGCGGCGCCGGACGCTTCACGGAGGTGCTCTGCCAGATGGGGGCTGCTGTAACCTCCTTCGACATTTCCAACGCGGTGGAGGCCAACGCCACATCCAATGGCCGATTCGCCAACCTGCGGCTACTTCAGGCCAGCATTTACGAACTCCCCCTGGTGGATGAGTCGTTCGACCACCTCGTCTGCCTCGGAGTCATCCAGCACACGCCTGACGTCGAGCGGGCCTTCAAGACGATCTTCCGTTACCTGCGTCCCGGTGGAAAGTTCTGCATCGACGTGTACGCGGCGATCGTCGCCTATCCGCATCTACGGCAACTGCTGCGGCCCGTCACCAAGCGAATTCCTCCCGGCAAGCTCTACAGCGTTGTCCAATCCATGACGCCACGACTGCTGCCGGTTTCCATGCGTCTCAGCGCAGTTCCACGGGTGGGTGACTACCTGACCCGGCTGGTTCCCGTTGCCAATCACCGCCACCTCGGGCTGACCGACACCGAGACCTTGCGGACCTGGTCGATCCTGGACACCTTCGACTGGCTCTCGCCTCAATTCGAGCGGCCCCAGCCGCGGCGCCGACTCGATCGCTGGTGCAGGGATCTTCGCCTGAGCGAATTCGAGATCGAACGCATTCGCGGGCTCTATGTCGTCCGTGGAACGAAGTAACACAGATCGAAAGGGGCCGGTTGACCATGCGCGCATCGACCGTGCTCAGAAAACCGGCCAGCCCTCATCCTAACCCGACCGACGCCCCGCGGAGTTCCCTCTGGGGGGCTCTGGCGGTATTCACGGCAGCGGCGGTTCTCCACGTCGGTGTTGTCGTCGTCGTTCACTCACATACCAACGGCGACGCGCTCTTTCCGGATGCTCGGGGCTATAGAACGGCAAGCGACATGATTGCCGCTGCCTGGCGCAGCGGGAGCCCCTTGGAGTCGCGCAACCTCTCGGGGCTGGTCGGTTCCGAGGTGTGGGGCTACCCGGCGATCATGGCGCTGTGCAGGCTCCTGACCGGTGGTGGGTGGCTGGCCGCCAAGACGGTTCTGGCTCTTCTCGCGGCCACCGGCGCGGTCGCCGCGTACGGACTGGCTCTCACATCCGGGCGGGGGCGTAAGCGCGCCGCCGCCGCCGGACTGATGGTGGGCGCGAGTCCGTCCCTCTTGCTGTGGGATGCCTGGGGCCTGAAGGACGGGCTGATCACCAGCATCGTCCTGTGGTCCCTGCTCGTGCAGACCCGGGCGCGCTTCTCGCTCGCCTGTGTCAGCACGATGCTGAGCATCTACACATGTCTGTACCTGAGACCAGCGGCAGCCCTCTTTCTCGGGGTTGCTCTGCTCGCCCGGGTGAGATTTCGCCGTGAGTACCTGGCGGGTTCCCTTGTCCTCATCGGGGCCGCCGCCGTCTTCATTCTTCCTCGTCTGATGACGCTCTTTGGCCTTGTGGACAGTCTGGAGGTCCACGACGGAACCCGTCTCGCCTTCGGCGGGGGATACGGCTCCCAGAACCTGTTGAATCATCCTCAGTATCTGGTGACCTTGCTGCTCGGGCCGTTCCCCTGGGAGTTCGGGCCGGAGACCGCCGTCCCCGAACGTTGGCTCTATCTGGGCACCGTCATCTGGATCGCCTCACTCTTCCTTGGCCCCACCGCTTTGCGAAAGGCCTGGGCGGATACCGCGGGTGTCGGCCGCGCCGCAGTGCTGGGGGCCTCGGCCTATGCCGCCGCATATATCGCGACCTTCGGCGGAGCCTTTTACCGGCAGCGTTCCCTGCTCGAATGCATGCTGCTCATCCTGGTGGTGCTTTACCTCCCTCTCTCTCCGGCCAGGGCCATGATGCGGATCCACGTGTGGCTCGCGGCCATCGCTGCCGTGGCCGTCGTACACAGTCCGCACCTCACGCCCACGACGTGGAGCAAGTATCTGGCGGTGTATGTCCTGGGTCTGGCCGTTCCTCTGGCACTCATGTACGGCCTCCGGAGTGGCGCAGCACGTCGATTTCGTGCACGCCATACGTAGACACGCATCCTGAAAGGATTTTCCGGTGCTGGATACTTCGCCTGATCCCTGCCCTCTTTGTGGTTCTTCATCCTTCCTGACGCTGTCTCACATCCATCTCTCCGATGTCTGGCGGGCATACGCGGAGCAGTGGGCCACCTCGTTTTCGGACGATGTCATCGCCCACTACGGGGACGGACCCGTAGCCCTGCGCCGCTGCGGTCGTTGCGAGCTGGAATGGTTTGCCCCCGCGCTCGAGGGCGACGCCGACTTCTATACCCAGCTCTTCACCGGTGGGGTCAAGTACGAGACGTGGCGTTGGGAGTTCGACCGAGCCGCGCAGCGTATCGAGAATGGTGCGCGAGTGGTCGAAGTGGGCTCGGGCGAAGGAGCCTTCCTGCGCTCCGTACTTACTCGGTGCAGTTCCGTCGAGGCGCTGGAGAAGAACCCTCGGGCTGCGGACGTGCTGCGTGCGGCCGGCATCAAGGTGAGCGAGGACGACATCCGCGCCGACGCTCTGGCACGTCCTGCCCGGGCGGATGTCGTCTGCGCTTTCCAGGTGCTGGAACATGTGGCGGATGTACGCGGCTTTCTGACCGCGCTGGCGGCGGTCGTGGTGCCGGGCGGTGAGATCCTCCTTTCCGTGCCGAACCGTGAGCGGTTCCGCCAGGGGCTGGAACCGAATGACTGCCCACCGCACCACCTGTCCCGTTGGGGTCCCCGGCAGTTCACCGCGGTGGCCGAAGTCCTGGGCATGGAGCTAGTCCTGGTCGAGTACCAGCCGCCTTCCCTATCCCAAGCCAGGGCATCGCGCCAACGATCCGTCCGGACGGCGCTGCGTCCGGTGACCGGTTCCCGGGTGGCGCGGTTTGCGGGGCGCGCCACTGCCCGGGTGCGCATGTCGGAACGTCGTCATGCACGTCTGGCCGCCGAAGGCCGCTTCGCGTCCCGGGGCGAGTACGGGCACACCACGTTCGCGGTGCTCCGCCGTGCATGATCCGTTCCGTGTGCTTGTCGTCTGCACCGGGAACCTGCATCGCTCACCCTTGGCGGAGCGTCTGCTGGCCTTCCGACTCGCCTCGGCCGGGGGCAGGTTCCGGGTGTCGAGCGCGGGAACCATCGCGGTGAACGGGGCGCCGATGGACCCCGCCGCAGCCTCCCTGCTCACCGAGCTGGGCGGGGACCCCGCCGGAGCCGCCGCCCGACGGCTCACCGCGTCTCTCGTGAGAGACGCGGAACTGGTGTTGGGCGCCGCGACGGAGCACCGCGAGGCGGCTGTCCGGCTCTCCCCGGTTTATGGGCTCGGACGCGCCTTTACGTTGCGGGAGTTCGCGCGGCTGCTGCACGAGGACGACGCGGCCGGTCTGACCGACCCGGTCGAGCGGGCCGCGGCCCTGACCAGAGGGGCCGCGGCCCGGCGGGGAGCAAGCGGCGGGGGATCGTGGGACGACGACCTGGACGACCCCTATGGTGCGTCCGAGGAGGAGGCAAGGGCGTGCGCCGCCCGGATCGCGGAAGCGGTGGAGGGGATCACCGCGGCAGTGCTGGGCTGACCGGTGGGGTCCCCGCTCAGTCCCCCGTCGCAGCCCGGGGAAGGGTGCACCGTGGCGTGCAGCGGGCGCGGAAGCCGCTGGTGCAGCAGGGTGGGCGCGTCGTCGGCCGGGGGCTCGAGCAGGTGCAGCGTCACCGTGCGGCTGCTGCCCGCGGGCACCTCGACGTCGAGCGTGTACACGGGATGTCCGCGCTCGATGCCCGGTGACATGAGAGCCGTGCGCCCGTCGACCGTAGCCTTGATCAGATTCGCCCCGGCGGTCGCGTAGTAGGACACGAGCAGGCGATTGTCACCCTCGTGCGTTGCATACGGCGGCTTGTCCAGGCGGTCGGTGACGTATGTCGGAAGTCCTTGAGACGGCGCACTGTTGGCGAGGACGGCTTTGACCGTGACCTCGCGGCCGGCCGCGGTGCAGCGGCCGGGACGCCAGTCCAGGGTGCGGTCGAGGTAGTAGTCCAGTTTGGTGCCGGCGGCATTGTTGACCACCAGCCCGGCGTAGGGCTCCGGCCTCTGCGGCAGGGCGCCGCCGGCCGGGCGTGACTCCAGCTCCCGCTGCTCGTCGCGGTGGGCGCTCCAGATGTTCATCTGCCCGTTGCTCAGGACGTCGTACAGGCCGAGCAGCAGACCCGGCCGCCGCTGGGGATCTTCGGCGGCGGCCAGCAACTGCCCAGCAGAGGCCCGGGCCATGTCGAGCAGGAACGCCTTGCGCTTGAGCGGGTCCGAGTACCTCGTGTAGTTGGTGCGCTCGCTGAGATCCACCACGTTGTCCGCGGTGACGACGGTGCCGTCGGTCGTGCGCGTCGGCCCGGAAGCTGCCAGCAATCGGGCCAGCGCGCCCGGGTCCAGTGAGAGCACGCCGTCGACACGCTCGCCACTCTTGTCGAGCCAGGCGGCCGACCAGATGCGTGCTGCGTAGGGGAAGTGCGGGCTCATATTGGAATTGGGCCATGTGTTCAGCGCGTCGTACTGCCCGTACATGGAGGCGAATTCGGCACCGAGATCCACCTTGGGGTGGGTGGTCACCATCTCGGCGTCGTGTCCGAAGTGCGTCAACGCCAGCCTGCCCCTGTCGGCTGTCATCAGGGCATGAGCACCGGGCATTCCACCGGTTCCCCGCGCCTCTGCGGGGTTCTGGAACACCACCAGGTAACGCCGAGGACGGTCTTGACCCAGCATCAGTGGCAGGAGGCGGGCGCCGGTGGCGGCGTCCTCCACTGCGGGCGCCATCCGGTCCAGCCGGCCGAGGAGTTCGTCCCGGACCCGGTCCAGGGCCGGCAGCCAGGTGTGGTTGGGTAGCTTGCGGGTCTCCGCACGGGTCACGGCCACCTGGCGTGAGACGTTCTCGAGAGCCGGGGCGGCCCTGCGCAGTTCGGAGAGGTCCAAGTGGCCGCCGTCGGAGCCTGCATCGTCGGCGAGGTTGCCGGCGGTTCGTACGACGGCAGGCAGAACGTCACCGGTCAGCCGGTCGACGGCCTTGGCCGTACCGCGGACGGTCTCGACCGTGCCGCCGAGGCCCGGCAGATACGTGGCCATGGACCATGCGGGTCCGGTGGTGAGGCGGTGCGCCCGGTCCGCGTGCGCCGCAGCGGACCGGGCCGCGGCTTCGCTGCGTGCCCGGCGGCCCGCAGCGTCCTTCGTCGTTGAGACCGACGAGGCGGACGTCGTCACCGAGTTCCGCAGCGTTTCCAGGTCGCCGCGGGCCGCGAGCAGCTCGCTACGGGCGTACAGGCCCGTGACGACCAGCCAGCACGAACCGGCGAGGAAAGTGGCTGCCGTTGCCCACATCAGCGGCCTGGCGCGGCGGTGATTCCGTCGCACCAGGCCGGTGAAGTGGGACACAACCGCGCTGCCTTGGAGTTTGCGGGTCGTCCACGGCATCCGCTGGCCTCTCTCAGCCGCGTTCGGTGTGACTGCGCCGCCGCCTGACGATCACGAGTGACCCGCCGCCGAGAAGCACCAGAGCGCCCGCCGCGCTGAGCAGCGCCACCGTTGCATCCGAGGAACCTGTCTTCGCGAGCTGCGAGGGGTCGTGGTGATGGCCCGGGTGGCCGGGGCGTCCGTGGTTGTCCCAGGGACCGCCCCCGTCGCGGGTAACTGTCAGCGGCGCGGAGAGCCAAATTCCGGATGACTGGCCCTTGAGCGTGAAGCGGTAGTCACCGGGGCGAACGTCCTCGGGGATGGTGACCGTTCCGCTCACAGCCCCGTTGGAGTCCGCGGTGAAGGTGCCCAGGTACACGGGGTCGCCGTGTCCGCCCCCGTGTCCGCCACCGTCTCCACCCTCCACTGTCGGCGACACGATGGGCAGCACGGACGACGGCGATGTCCTGAGTGCGGCCGTGGACGCGCCGCTTCGGGTGGTGGCGGCACCGCCGGGGATCAGGAGGGCGACTACCTCCTCATCCGGCTCGAGGCCCGTCGCGGAGAAGGTGAGCTCATCACCGGGGGCCACGGTGTCATCGCTCAGCTGAGGGGGAGGACCCGGTGGGTACTGGGCGTAGGCCGGCTCGGCAAGCACCATCGGAGCGGCGGCAACCAGGGCTGCGGTGGCGGCGGCCAGGGCGACACGCCGTCTTGATCGTCTGAGCATCGTGTTCGGCTCCTTCAGAAGGCCTTGGGCAGTGATCGTTTGTTGTTCTCGGCGCGGGGTGGACGACTTCTGGGGCCATGACTCGGACAGCAAGGCATCGACCGAATAAGCAACACAATCCATAGACGTGGGCGGTTCAGGACAAACAGGCTCGCCAGGTGTTCCACGGGTCGGCGCACCGGTTGCACCCGACTGGCTCCCCAGCACTCGCGCCTGCGGCCCGCTTCTGATGAGGCCTCGACGCTCACGAGCCGGAAGTGAACCGCCACTGATCGGCGAATCCGTGCGTTACCGGACAGACGCTGTGGTTCGGTGGCAGGGTGAGGGTGCGCGTACCTGGGTGCGCGCCACTGGGCAAGCGTGTCGCTTTCGAGGAGTAACGATGGAAGCCACCGGCATCACAGCGAATCTGCGCGTCCCGGACATCGCGGCCGCCCGCGACTTCTACACCGGCTATCTCGGCCTCAGCGTCGAAGATTTCAATATGGGCTGGGTCGCCCGCTACCGGTCGCCCGATGGACGTGCCGAGATCCAGCTTCTTACGCGCGACGCAACCGCGCCCCAGGATCCCGTCGTCTCGGTCAAGGTCGGTGCGGCTGTCGACGACGCATACGCCGAGGCACGACGGCGCGGATTCGAGATCGTCCACCCGCTCACCGAAGAACCGTGGGGCTTGCGCCGGTTCTTCGTCCGCGCACCCGACGGCAACATCCTCAACATCGCCGGCCACCCGGACGCCTGAGCAGCGACGTGTGCCAGCAGCAACCAACCGATCATGTTCGGTGAACCCTGAAAGACCCGGGGAGCGCTGCTCGGGCATTCGAAGCGGTAGGCTCCCGGGCAACGCCCTTGACCTGGAGGAAGCAGGCAGGGAGCAGACATTCCGGGAGTTTCTCCATGCTTCGTGCCATGTTCAAGTCCAAGATCCACCGGGCCACCGTGACCCAGGCCGATCTCCACTACGTCGGATCCGTCACCGTGGACGCCGCGCTGATGGAGGCGGCCGATCTGCTGCCCGGTGAGCTGGTCCACATCGTCGACATCACCAACGGCGCCCGCCTCGAGACGTACGTCATCGAGGGCGAGCGCGGCTCCGGCGTCATCGGTATCAACGGCGCGGCCGCCCATCTCGTCCACCCCGGCGACCTGGTGATCCTGATCAGCTATGCCCAGGTCGACAACGACGAGGCGCGCACACTGGTGCCGAGTGTCGTCCATGTCGACGAGAGGAACAGGATCGTCGCGCTCGGCTCGGACGCCTCCGCGCCCGTACCCGGCAGCGATACGGAACGCAGTCCGCACGCCGTCGTGTGACCACTCACCAGCGCCTGAAGGAGCGAGCCGCCATGGCAGAACGCGACATCCGTGACAACAGGCCGATGGGACTCCTGGAGGCGTACGAGGACGGTCGCGTGACGGGCCGCATCGTCTACTTCACGCTCGACGCGGATCCCGCAGCCCTGGTCGCCGTGCACACCGTGGTGGAGCCGGAACACGAGGGCAAGGGCATCGCGAGCGCCCTGGTGCGGGAGTTCTACGCGATGGCGGCACGCGAGGGCGTACCCGTCGTGCCCCTGTGTCCGTACGCCGCCACATGGGCCGCCAGGCACCCCGACGAGGCCCCCGCGGCCCCGGCCGAACTGGTGCAGGAGGCCAAGGCGCAGCTCGAAGCAGACCACGCGGAGCTCTGGTAGTGCCCGTCGGCCCCTCGGGGACGCTTGCGCTGCTGCACACCTCGCCGGTCCATGTCCCGGTCTTCGAGGGGCTGCGGGACGCGGACCATCCCGGCCTCGGGCTGCGTCATCTCGTCCGTGAGGACCTGCTCGCCCGGGCCCGGGAGGAAGGGCCCCAGGCCGTCGCCCCCGCCGTCGCCGCCGCGCTGGCACAGGCGGTCGGCGAGGGGGCGAGCGCCGTTCTGTGCACCTGTTCCACGATCGGCGGCGTTGCCGAGGCATGCGCCGCCGGGCTCGGCGTGCCGGTGCTGCGGGTCGACCGCCCGATGGCCGCGGCGGCGGCCGCGGCCGACCGGATCGTCGTGGTCGCCTCCGTGCACAGCACCCTGGAGCCGACCCTCGCGCTGATCCGTGAAGAGGCCGCGGGACGGGGCGTCGACGTGCGCACACTGCTCGTCGAGGGCGCCTGGGAGCTGTTCGAGGCGGGCGACCGCGACGGCTATCTGGACGCGGTGGCCACCGCCGTCGACGGGGTGCGGGAGGCGGATGCCATCGTGCTGGCCCAGGCATCGATGGCGGACGCGGCGGTCCGTACGACGACCGCCGTCCCCGTCCTGTCCAGCCCGAGGCCCGGACTGCGGGCCGCCGCCGGGGCCATCGCGTCCGAAGCATGACGCGTGGACCCGGCGCGCGTGGGCACGCGCAACGGGAGACATTGGGAACGCACGACTCCGTACCTCAGGAGGTCCGGCATGACCCAGCCGCCCGTCCCGCCTTCGCCGCCCCTCCCGGGACCTGATCCGGGGCCCCTGCCCAGCCCGGTGCCGCCTCCGGCACCGCCGCCGGGACCCCCGCCGGACCCCGTTCCGCAGCCGCCGGGGCCTGGCCCCCGCCCCGAGCCCGTACCCCCGCCGGAGCCGGAGCCCCAGCCGGGGCCTGCGAGCTGATCGCCTCAGCGCTAGGGCCTGTCGTTCGGATCAGGCCCTGGCGTGCGCGGACTCAGTCGGTGCCCACCTCCGAGCGGTCGCCGCCCCAGAGGGTGTGGAACGAGCCCGCCCGGTCGGTCCGCCGGTAGGTGTGCGCACCGAAGAAGTCGCGCTGCCCCTGCGTGAGCGCCGCGGGCAGCCGCTCAGCGCGCAGCGCGTCGTAGTAGGCGAGGGCCGCCGAGAAGCCCGGCGTCGGCACGCCCTGCCGTGCGGCCGTCGCGACCACCTCGCGCCAGTCGTCCTGCGCCGCGCCGATCTCCTCCGCGAACTGCTTGTCGGAGAGCAGACTGGGCAGGTCGCGCTGCGCGTCGTACGCGCCGCGGATGCGGTCCAGGAACGCGGCCCTGATGATGCAGCCGGCCCGCCAGATCGCGGCCACCGAACCGAGATCGATGTTCCAGTCGTACGCCTCGCTGCCCGCCTGGATCTGGTGGAAGCCCTGGGTGTACGACACGATCTTGGACGCGTACAGCGCCTGCTCGACACGGTCGGCGAAGCGCCCGGCCTCGGCCGGGCTCAGTGGCTGCGCCGTCGGCCCGGGCAGCGTGCGTGAGGCCTCGCGCAGCTCGGCATGGCCCGACAGAGAGCGGGCGAACACGGCCTCCGCGATGCCGGAGACCGGCACACCGAGATCGAGCGCGATCTGCACGGTCCAGCGACCCGTGCCCTTCTGCTCCGCCTGGTCCGTGACGATGTCGACAAAGGGCTTTCCGGTCGCGGCGTCCGTATGGGCCAGCACCTCCGCCGTGATCTCGATCAGATACGAGTCCAGGCGCCCGGTGTTCCAGGTGCGGAAGGTCTCGGCGATCTGCGCGGGGGAGTAGCCCGCGACGGCGCGCAGCAGGTGGTACGCCTCGGCGATCAGCTGCATATCGGCGTACTCGATGCCGTTGTGGACCATCTTCACGAAGTGCCCGGCGCCGTCCGGGCCGATGTGCGCGACTGTCGGGGTGCCGTCGGGAGCCTTCGCGGCGATCTTCTCGAGCAGCGGTCCGAGCGAGGCGTACGACTCGGTGGAGCCGCCGGGCATGATGCTCGGCCCGTGCAGCGCGCCCTCCTCGCCGCCCGAGATGCCCGTGCCCACGAAGTGGATGCCGCGCTCCCGCAGCTCCTTCTCCCGGCGGACGGTGTCGGCGAAGTGGGCGTTGCCGCCGTCGATGATGACGTCGCCCTCTTCGAGCAGTGGCGCGAACTCCTCGATCACGGCGTCCGTCGGGTCGCCGGCCTTGACCATGATGATCAGGCGGCGCGGGCGCTCCAGAGCCGCGACGAACTCCTCGGGCGACTCGGCGGGCACAAAGGTGCCCTCGTCGCCGAACTCCTCGACCAGCGCGCGCGTCCTGGCAGCCGTGCGGTTGTGCACGGCGACGGTGAGGCCGTTGCGGGCGAAGTTACGGGCGAGATTGCGGCCCATCACCGCGAGCCCCGTGACGCCGATCTGGGCTGTTCCACTCATACGTGCGCTCCTGGATGTCCGTCGGAAAATCCGGCCTCTACGCATACGTACGCGCGCGGCCGGCCATTCATTGATCCTCAAGCCCTGCCCATGCTTCCGTATTTCCGTCGCGGCCGAATCCCGTCGCGGCTCCAGTGTCCGCCCACGGGCAGGTTTCGGACGCCATGACGGCGGGAAGCGGGCGCCGCCGCCGGGCGTGGGACCCGTGACGGGCGGTGCTACCAGGGCCGACGCCCCGGCGAAACGGGCACGATCGGGCGCAGCGGATCCTGTGAAGAGCCTGGTCGAGCCGCCTTGCCTGCTTGTACAAACGACGCATGGGCCCGAACGGACGCCGGGCACTCAGAACCGAACACAAGCAGAAGCAGGGAAGGGTGCCGTGGACACCGAGGAACGCCGACGGGGAATTCTCGAGTCGGCCCGCCGGGACGGGTCGGTCGACGTCAACCGGCTCGCCGCGCAGTTCCAGGTGGCCAAGGAGACCATCAGGCGTGATCTGCACGCCCTGGAGGAACACGGCCTGGTGCGGCGTACGCACGGCGGCGCCTACCCCGTCGAGTCCGCCGGCTTCGAGACCACGCTCGCGGTACGGACCACCCGTCACGTCCCGCAGAAGTCCCGGATCGCCGCGGCCGCGTCCGAACTCCTCGGTGACGCGGAGACGGTCTTCGTCGACGAGGGCTTCACCCCGCAGCTCGTCGCCGAGGCCCTGCCGCGGGACCGGCCGCTGACCGTCGTCACCGCGTCCCTGGCGGTGGCGACCGTCCTGGCGGACGCCGAGAAGATCTCCGTACTGCTGCTCGGCGGACGCGTCCGCGGCGGCACCATGGCCACGGTCGACCACTGGGCCACCCGGATGCTCGCCGACTTCGTCATCGATCTGGCGTACGTCGGCGCGAACGGCATCTCCCGTGAGTACGGACTGACCACACCCGACCCCGCGGTCAGCGAGGTCAAGGCGCAGGCCATGCGCAGTTCACGCCGACGGATCTTCGCCGGAATCCATACCAAGTTCGGTGCGGTGAGCTTCTGCCGCTTCGCCGAGGTCGGCGACTTCGAGGCCATTGTCACCGACGTGGGCCTGCCCTCGGCCGAGGCGCAGCGCTACTCCCTGCTCGGCCCGCAGATCATCCGCGTCTGACCCGGCGCGCCCCCGACGGCCGACTCCCATATCCCATAAGCGCATTGATCCCCGGCAATCGGCCGGGGGGCAGGGCCACCACGCCCCAACACCGATCACCGAGCCGCTACGAATCATCAGGAGACATCATGTCCCTCCAGCGCCGACGACGTGGAATCCACCTGAGTGTGGGGGCCGGCACGGCCGCCATGGCCCTGCTCGCGGGGTGCAGCGGAGCAGGAGCATCGTCCTCGGGAGGGGGCGAGGCCGTGAACGTACTCATGGTGAACAACCCGCAGATGGTCGAGCTGCAGAAGCTGACCGCGGAGAACTTCACCAAAGAGACCGGTATCAAGGTCAACTTCACTGTGCTCCCGGAGAACGACGTCCGCGACAAGATCAGTCAGGACTTCTCCAACCAGGCGGGCCAGTACGACGTGGCCACCATCAGCAATTTCGAGGTGCCGTTCTACGCCAAGAACGGCTGGCTGCACGGGCTCGACGAGTACGCGGCCAAGGACACCGCCTTCGACCAGAACGACATACTCAAGCCCCTGCGGGACTCGCTCACCGCCAAGGACGGAAAGCTCTACGCCGAGCCCTTCTACGGCGAGTCGTCCTTCCTGATGTACCGCAAGGACGTCCTGGCCAAGAAGGGGCTGACGATGCCCGCGAAGCCCACCTGGCAGCAGGTGGCCGATCTCGCGGCCAAGGCGGACGGCGCGGAGAGCGGGATGAAGGGCATCTGCCTGCGCGGGCTGCCCGGCTGGGGCGAGGTCATCGCCCCGCTCACCACCGTCGTCAACACCATGGGCGGAACCTGGTTCACCCAGGACTGGCAGGCGCAGCTGACATCCCCGGAGTTCAAGAAGGCCACCCAGTTCTATGTCGACCTCGTGCGCAAGCACGGTGAGGCGGGCGCGGCACAGTCCGGGTACGCCGAGTGCCTCAACAACATGACCCAGGGCAAGACGGCGATGTGGTACGACGCCACGGCAGGAGCCGGGTCCCTGGAAGCGGCCGGATCCCCGGTGAAGGGCAAGATCGGATACGTACCGGCGCCGGTGGAGAAGACGCAGAGCTCCGGTTGGCTCTACACCTGGGCCTGGGGCATGCAGAAGGCGTCCAAGAAGACCGACAGCGCCTGGAAGTTCATCTCGTGGGCCTCGAGCAAGAAGTACGAGGCTCTGGTCGGCGCGAAGAGCGGCTGGGCCAATGTGCCCGCGGGCAAGCGGGCCTCCACCTACGCCAACCCCGAGTACCGCAAGGCGGCGGGCGCCTTCGCGGACATCACCCAGCAGGCCATCGCGAGCGCCAACCCGGAGAACCCCGGCGTCCAGCCGCGCCCCGCGGCCGGAATCCAGTTCGTCGGCATCCCCGAGTTCACCGACCTCGGAACCAAGGTCTCGCAGGAGATCAGCGCCGCCATCGCCGGCCGCCAGTCGGTCGACCAGGCCCTGGCCGACTCGCAGAAGCTGGCCGAGAAGGTCGGCAAGGAGCAGCAGTGAGTGCCTCCGTCACCACCCAGCCGCTGAACCCGCAGGTCCGCTCGAGGCAGGCGCGGCAGCCGAAGGGGCGCAAGGGGGGCGTACGGGCCTGGGCCACCCGGGCCCCGCTCCTTCCCGCCCTCATCTTCCTGATCGCCGTCACCCAACTGCCCTTCGTGGCAACGCTGGTGATCTCGCTCTTCGACTGGAACTCCCTCAGCCCCGACGAGCGCAGCTTCGCCGGGCTCGCCAACTACGGCACCGTGGTCACCGACCCGGAGCTGCGTGACTCGGTCTTCACCACGGTCCTCCTCACCGCGAGCGTCGTCATCGCCACCGTGCTGCTCGGACTGCTGCTCGCCCTGCTCCTCGACCGCACGTTCTTCGGCCGCGGCATGGTGCGCACCCTGCTCATCACGCCCTTCCTGATCGTCCCCGTCTCGGCCGCGCTGCTGTGGAAGCACGCGCTCTACAACCCGGAGTACGGACTGCTCAACGGGGCCTGGAACTGGGTCGCCGGACTCTTCGGCGACGACACTCCCGCCCAGCCGGACTGGATATCCGGTATGCCGCTGATCGCGGTCGAGGCCGCGCTGGTGTGGCAGTGGACGCCGTTCATGATGCTGATCCTGCTGGCGGGGCTGCAGAGCAGGCCCGCCGACATGATGGAGGCCGCGCGCCTCGACGGCGCGAGCGCCTGGCAGTCCTTCCGCTATCTCACGCTGCCGCATCTGCGCCGCTATCTCGAACTGGGCGTGCTGCTCGGTTCCGTGTACATCGTGCAGAACTTCGACGCGGTGTTCACGATCACCTCCGGAGGGCTCGGCACCGCCAACCTCCCGTACACGATCTACCAGACCTTCTACCAGGCCCACGAGTACGGACTGGCGTCCGCCGCGGGAGTCGTCGTCGTGATCGGCACGATGATCATCGCGACGTTCGCGCTCCGGGTGGTCTCGTCCCTCTTCCGTGAGGAGGCGAACCGCGCATGACAGCTCATACTGCTCCCGCTCCCGCTCCCGCAGCCGCACCGGCTCCGTCGAAAAAGCCGCCCAGGCTTCTGCCGCCGGCGGCGCGCCGGGCCAGGCGCCGGTCCGCCGTGCTGGGCCTGCTGGCCTGGGTGGCGGGCATCGGATTCTGTCTGCCCGCCGCATGGATGCTGCTGACCTCCCTGCACTCGGAGGCGGACGCGGCGACCAATCCGCCGTCCGTCGCGGCCCCGCTGAGCCTCGACAGCTACCGGGAGTTCTTCGGCGCCGGCGGCGGGCCGAGCCCCTGGCCGTCCCTGATCAACTCCCTGACGGCGTCCGCCTTTTCCACCCTGCTGGTGCTCCTCCTCGCCCTCCCGGCGGCGTACGCGCTCTCCATCCGGCGCGTACGCAAGTGGACGGACGTGATGTTCTTCTTCCTGTCCACCAAGATGCTTCCGGTCGTCGCCGGGCTGCTGCCCGTTTATCTCTTCGCCAAGAACGCCGGGATGCTGGACAACATCTGGCTCCTCGTCATCCTCTACACCTCGATGAATCTGCCGATCGCGGTGTGGATGATGCAGTCCTTCCTCGCGGACGTACCGGTCTCGATCATCGAAGCCGCGCAGGTCGACGGCGCGCGCCTGCCCACGGTCCTGGCCCGGGTGGTCGCGCCGGTGGCCGCTCCCGGGATCGCGGCCACCGCCCTGATCTGCTTCATCTTCAGCTGGAACGAGCTGCTCTTCGCCCGCGTACTGACCGGTGTCGTCGCCCAGACCGCGCCCGTCTATCTGACCGGATTCGTCACCAGTCAGGGCCTGTTCCTCGCCCAGCTGTGCGCCGCGTCCGTCGTTGTGTCCCTGCCGGTGCTCGCCGCCGGATACGCCGCCCAGGACAAGCTCGTCCAGGGCCTTTCCCTTGGAGCTGTTAAATGAGGGCAGCGATCGTCGAAGCCCCCGGCAAGGTCTCCGTCACGACGGTTCCCGACCCCACCCCGGGACCTCGGGAGGTCGTCGTCTCGGTGGCCTCGTGCGGTCTGTGCGGCACCGATCTGCACATTCTGCAGGGCGAGTTCGCGCCCACCCTGCCGATCCTGCCCGGGCACGAGTTCGCCGGTGAGATCGTAGGGATCGGCAGGGACGTCACCGAGCTCGCCGTCGGGGACAAGGTCGCCGTCGATCCGTCCCTGCACTGTCACGAATGCCGCTACTGCCGGGCAGGCCGCGGCAATCTCTGCGACCGGTGGGCCGCCATCGGCGTCACCGAGCCCGGCGGCGCGGCCGAGTTCGCCGTCGCCCCCGTCGCCAACTGCGTACGGCTGCCCGACCACATCGACGTCAAGGACGCGGCGCTGATCGAGCCGCTGTCCTGCGCGGTGCGCGGATACGACGTACTGAACAGCAGCACCCTCGGCGCCAATGTGCTGATCTACGGCTCGGGGACCATGGGACTGATGATGCTGGAGCTCGCCAAGCGCACCGGCGCCGCGAGCGTCGACATACTCGACATCAACCCGGACCGCCTCGCGACGGCGTCGGTGCTCGGCTGCTCCCGCTCGGCAGCCGGCGCCGGTGAACTGGAGCAGCCGGGTGGCTGGGACTTCGTCATCGACGCGACCGGCAATGCGGGGGCGATCCAGGACGGCCTGGGACGGGTCGCGAAGGGGGGCACCTTCCTGCAGTTCGGCGTCGCCGACTATGCGACGACCGCCGTGATCGAGCCATACCGCATCTACAACCAGGAGATCACCATCACCGGCTCCATGGCGGTGCTGCACAGCTACGAGCGGGCCGCGGCGCTCTTCGCGAGCGGCGTGCTCGACCCGTCCGTCTTCATCAGCGACCGGCTGCCGCTGGACCAGTACCCCGAGGCCATCGACCGGTTCAAGGCGGGGCAGGGCCGCAAGATCGTGGTGGAACCGTGAGTGGCGGGCCCGGCCCGGTGGGCGACTCCGTGGATGGGCCCGGCCCGGTGGGCGGGCTCGATTCCGTAGGCAAGCCCGGCTCCGTACTGGTCCTGGGCGAGGCGCTCATCGACCTTGTCCCCGTGCCGGGCGAGCCGGAAAGCCTGCGCGCCCAGCCCGGCGGCGCCCCCGCCAATGTCGCGGCGGGTCTGGCCCGCCTCGGTATGCCTGTCGCCTTCGCCGGAGCCCTCGGCACCGACGGCTTCGCACGGGCGATCGAACGCCGGCTCACGGACGCGGGTGTCGACCTCACCCTCTGCGCCCGCCCCGACCTGCCCACGGCGCTGGCGGTCGCCGACCCGGGGGAGTCGGGGAACGGCTACCACTTCCACCTCCAGGACACGGCGACCTTCAGCTTCCCCGACCGGGCGGCCGACGTGGGCCGCTTCGGCGCGGTGTACGCAGGAGGTCTGGCGGCCGTCGTCGACCCGGCGGCCCGGGCCGTCGCGTCCACGGCGCGGGCCGCCGCCCGGCACTCCCTGCTCGTGGTGGACCCCAACGTCCGCGAGGACCGCACGATCGACCCCGGCCGGAGCCTGGCCCTGCTGCGTGAACTGTGCGAGCTCGCGCATGTGGTCAAGGCCAGCGACGAGGACCTGCTGCGGCTGTGGCCGGACACGGCCCCGGACGAGACCTGCCGTCGGCTGGCCGCGGGCGCCCTGGTGATCCTCACCCGCGGCGCCCGGGGCTCCACCGCCCACACCCCGTCCGGCCCGCCCGTCTCGGTCCCGGCCGTCCCGGTCGAGGTGGTCAACACCATCGGTGCCGGTGACGCCTTCATGGCGGGCGTCCTGGCCTGGCTTGCCACGACGGGTGGCTGGGAGCGCGCTCTGAGCCCGGACCGTGCGGTGAGCATGCTGGAGTTCGCGGCACAGGTGGCGGCGTCGGTGGTCACGCAGGCGGGCACGGAGCCCTCGGCACCGGCCTCCGTGTGAACCCTCGCCCCGCCGGACCATCCCCCTCCGGCGGGGCGAGCGTGGTGGTTCCCTTGCAGGGCCGCACCGCTCACGATGGAGGCCGGACAGCGGCCTCCCCGGCGACGGGGAAGCCGAACCCGGGGCCGGTGTGGGAGGAATGCATGCCTGAGGTGTTCGTGCGGCGTCTCACCCGGTGGCAGGCCGAACAGCAGCGGGAGAACGTGGCGGATGTGTACGTAGAGACCTACCGCGCCTTCTCCGGGGCGGAGTTCCACGACCGGCAGGAGTTTCTGCGGCGCTTCGCCGAGGATGTGCAGCGCCCCGGCTTCGACATGGTGGTGACCGGCACGGCGCGGCTCGCGGGGTGCGCCTACGGGTTCCGGCTCGACCGGGAGGGCGGCTGGTGGCAGGGCTTCCGGGGAGAGCTGCCGCGTGAGGTGGAGGAACTCACTGCCTCGGGGCAGGGCTTCGCAATGGCCGAGCTGATGGTCGTTCCGGCGCAACGCCGCCGCGGTGTCGCAACAGCGCTCGTGCGACGGCTCCTCGAGCGAGCCGACACGGCGCTGGTGACCGTGCTCCTCGAGCCGACGGACGTCCCGGCGCGCAGCGCGTTCGAGAGCTGGGGATGGACGCGGATCGGCGATATCGGGGCCGATTCCGGCAGCGGCCCTGTGCTCGAGGTGTGGAGCCGCACGCGCACTGAATGAAGGCGGTTTGTGACGGTGTGTGATGGCGTGTTGTAGCCGCCTCCCGCGAAGTCGGAGGCCGTTTCCCCTCTGACCGGCCTGGGGCCACTTGCTTCCCGGCGCGGCAGCATCTAGCCTCACGAGCGACGTACCGACCAGTTGGTACGTGCTAGCCGCCCTGGCACTCAGTAGCGACCGAGGAGCCGCCGAGATGAGCCGCACCAACCATCAACTGCGCCTGGCCGCCCGTCCCGTGGGGGAGCCCCGGCCAACCGACTGGGAGCACGTCGAGGAGCCGGTCGCCGAGCCGGGCGACGGCGAGTTCCTGGTGCAGGTGCTCTACCTGTCGATCGACCCGGCGATGCGCGGCTGGATGAACGCGGGCAAGTCCTACATACGCCCCGTCGAAATCGGCGAGGTGATGCGCGCCGGCGCGGTGGGCAGGGTCATCGCCTCCCGGCACCCCGACTTCTCGGAGGGCGACCACGTCTCGGGCTCGTTCGGTGTCCAGGATTACTGCGTCTCGGACGGGCGCGGTGTCACCAAGGTCGACCCGGCGCTGGCGCCCCTGCCCGTGTATCTCGGCACCCTCGGCATGTCGGGCATGACAGCCTACTTCGGCCTGCTCGACATCGGGCGTCCGCTGGCCGGGCAGACCGTTGTCGTCTCCGGTGCGGCCGGTGCGGTCGGCAGTGTGGTCGGCCAGATCGCGAAGATCCTGGGCTGCCGGGTCATCGGCATCGCAGGCGGTGAGCGCAAGTGCCGTGCGGTGGTTGAAGAGTTCGGGTTCGACGCCGCGATCGACTACCAGACCGAGGACGTACGCAAGGCACTGCGCGAGCACGCCCCTGACGGAGTCGACGTCTACTTCGACAACGTCGGCGGCGACATTCTGGACGCCGTGCTGACCCGGCTGGCGCGCGGCGCCCGGATCGTCATCTGTGGCGCGATCTCCCAGTACAACAACACCGAGCCGGTCAAGGGACCGAGCAACTACATGTCGCTGCTGGTCAACCGCGCCTCCATGACGGGCATGGTGGTCTTCGACTACGCCGACCGTTACGGCGAGGGCGTCGCGCAGCTCGCCGAGTGGCTGGCGGCGGGACAGCTGCTGTCGAAGGAGGACGTGGTGTCCGGCGGGGTCGAGGCGTTCCCCGAGACGCTTCTGAGGCTGTTCCGCGGCGAGAACCTCGGCAAGCTCGTTCTCCAGATCGCGGACGCGTGATCCAGGTGGCGGCGATGAATCTCAAGGACGCGGGTGTGGTCGTCACGGGCGCCGGTTCCGGCATCGGAGCGGCGCTCGCCCGCCGCTTCGCCGCGGAGGGCGCCCGGCTCGTGATCAACGACCTGGACGGCGCGGCGGCCGCCCGGGTCGCCGCGGAGGTCGGCGGGCTCGCCGTGCCGGGCGACGCCGGCGCCGAGGAGAGCGTGGCCGCCATGGTCGCGGCGGCGCGCGCCCACCTCGGCGAGATCGACCTGTTCTGCGCGAACGCGGGCATCGAGCCCGGCGGCGGGCTGCACGCCCCGGAGGACGTGTGGGACCAGGTCTGGCAGGTGAACGTCATGGGACACGTGCGGGTGGCCCGCCACCTCGTCGGGCCGTGGCTGGAACGGGGACGCGGCCACTTCCTGGCCACGGTCTCCGCGGCGGGCCTGCTGACCCACCTCGAATCGGCGCCGTACTCGGTGTCCAAGCACGGCGCGCTGGCCTTCGCGGAGTGGCTCTCGGCCACGTACGGCGACCGGGGCCTGACGGTCCAGGTCGTCTGCCCGCTGGGCGTGCGCACCGAGATGTACGAGAAGACGGACGCGGCAGCCAAGGCGGTGCTCGGCGGCAACGTCCTCGAACCCGAGCAGGTCGCCGACGAGGTCATGGAGGGACTCGCGGACGGGCGCTTCCTGATCCTGCCGCACGGGGAGGTGCGGGACCACTACGCGTTCCGGGCGACCGACACGGACAGGTGGCTCCGGGGAATGCGGCGCCTGCGGCGGCGGATCGACGAGGTCGACAACGGCTGAGCCGGGCCTCGGAGGCCTCCCTCTGAGCGGCTCCCGGTGAATTGCCTCCGAAGACCGCAGGCAATTCACCGACAAATAACAATCGACTTGTTAAACTCTCGATATGGCCACTCATCCCGTGCCCGGCGAAGGCCCTGTCCGGCCGGTATCCGTATCCCTCCATGAAGGAACGATCGCGGCGCTCAGGGAGCGCACCGGCAAGCGCGGCATGTCCGCGTACGTCGAAGCTCTCATTCAGCGGCAACTGGAGCGCGAACGGCTGCGCGAACTCATCGAGGACGCGGAGGCCGAGCACGGACCGGTCGACCAGGCGGCGGTCGAAGCCAAGCGGGCAGTCCTGCGCGGCGACACGGCCAGCTCGGCGGACGCCGCGTGAGCGGGACTCTTGTCCTGGACTGCGAAGGACTGTCCAAACTCGTGAGGCACTCTCCCGAGCTCACCGAGTGGCTGACCGCTGCCGAAGCCGAAGACATACGCGTGATTACCAGCTCCGTCACGCTGGTCGAAGCGCGCGATCCCAAGGTCAACCAGGCCAGATTCGACTACGCCGTCTCGCGGGTGAACATCGTCCCGCCGACGGAAGCCATCGCCCGCCACGCGAGCAAACTGCTTGCCGCGGCAGGTCTGCACGGCCAAAAGTACGCCCTCGATGCAATCGTGGCGGCCACTGCTCTGGCCTCGCCCGCCCCGGTAACCATCCTGACGTCGGATCCCGAAGATCTCCTCATGCTGTGCAGCTCCGGCGGTGTCCGCGTGATCAAGATCTGAGCCGGGTGACCGACGTCGGCAGGCGGATTTCGTCGTCCGGCCGGCTCGTTCCCCCATTCACGCCGCCCTGCGGCCCCTCCTCCCCGCCGAGCGGATGATGTCCGCGTACCTGTGCCCGCTCGCCTTGATCGTGCGGCGCTGCGTCGCGTAGTCCACGTGCACCAGGCCGAAGCGCTTTTCGTAGCCGTACGCCCACTCGAAGTTGTCCATCAGCGACCACGCGAAGTACCCGGCCACCGGGGCCCCTTGGCGGGCCGCCCGGGCGCATGCCGCCAGGTGTTCCTCCAGGTACCGCACCCGTTCCGGGTCGTCGATCGTGCCGTCCGCGCGGACCACGTCCGGGTAGGCGGAGCCGTTCTCGGTGACGTGGATGCGGCCCGCGCCGTACTCCTCGGTCAGGCGCAGCAGGAGTTGCTCCAGGCCGTCCGCGTGGACCTCCCAGTCCATGGCCGTGTGGCGGGCGTCCGGGAGGTAGATCTGTTTGGCGTGGGGCAGCGGGCCGGTGGGGTCGGCGGTGACGATCTGGCGGAAGTAGTAGTTCAGGCCCAGCCAGTCCAGCGGTGCCGCGATCGTCTCCAAGTCGCCTGCCCGCTCGGGCAGTTCGACGCCGTACAGGTCGAGCATGTCCTGCGGATAGCCGCGGCCGTGGATCGGGTCCAGCCACCAGCGGTTGGTGTGGCCGTCCGCCCGGGCCGCGGCGGCGTGGTCCTCAGGGCGGTCGGTGGCCGGTTCGATCGGGCTGAGGTTGTTGACGATGCCGACGCGGGCGTCGGGCGAGGCCGCGCGGATCGCCTGGACGGCCAGGCCGTGGCCGAGGTGCAGATGGTACGAGGCGTGCACGGCGGCCCCGATGTCCGTGAGGCCCGGTGCCATCCGGCCTTCCAGATGGCCGATCCAGGCCGAGCACAGCGGCTCGTTGAGGGTCGCCCAGTCCTTGACCCGGTCGCCGAGGCGCTCGGTGGCGACGGAGGCGTACGTCGCGAAGTGCTCGGCGGTTTCACGGGACGGCCAGCCGCCGCGGTCCTGGAGCGCCTGCGGCAGATCCCAGTGGTAGAGCGTCGCGACGGGCGTGATGCCCGCGTCCAAGAGCCCGTCCACCAGCCGGTCGTAGAAGTCCAGGCCCGCCTTGTTCACCGGACCGTCGCCGCCCGGCACGACGCGGGGCCAGGCGATCGAGAACCGGTAGGCGCCGAGGCCGAGTTGCTTCATCAGCGCGATGTCCTCGGGCCAGCGGTGGTAGTGGTCGCAGGTCACGTCGCCGGTGTCGCCGCCCGCCACCGCTCCCGGGGTGTGGGAGAAGGTGTCCCAGATCGACGGGGAGCGGCCGTCCTCGGCCACGGCACCCTCGATCTGGTACGCGGCGGTGGCCGCGCCCCAAGTGAAGTCGGCCGGAAGGGCGTTGAGGTCGTTCACGGACTGCCTTTCTGCTGGGGTCGGGGGACGGTTCACTTGACGGCGCCCGCCGTGAGGCCGGCGACGAGATAGCGCTGGAGCAGCAGGAACCCGGCGACGACGGGCACGCTGACGACGAGCGACGCGGCCATGACCTGGTTCCAGTAGACGTCGTTCTGGGTGGCGTAGCCCTTGAGCCCGACGGAGAGCGTGCGGGTGGTGTCGTTGGTCATGACGGAGGCGAACAGGACTTCGCCCCAGGCCGTCATGAAGGCGTAGACGGCCACGGCGACGATGCCGGGGACCGCTGCCGGAACGACGACCCGGAAGAGCGCGCCGAGCGCCCCGCAGCCGTCCACCATCGCGGCTTCGTCGAGATCCCGGGGGATCGAGTCGAAGTAACCGATCAGCATCCAGATGGAGAAGGGCAGCGAGAACGTCAGATAGGTGAGGATCAGTCCGCCGCGCGAGCCGTAGAGGGCGATGCCGGTGCTGTTTCCGACATTGACGAAGATCAGGAACAGCGGGAGGAGGAAGAGGATGCCGGGGAACATCTGCGTGGAGAGCACTGTGACGGTGAAGACCCGCTTCCCGCGGAAGCGGTAGCGGCTCACCGCGTAGGCGGCGAACACCGCGATCACCACGGACAGCACGGTCGCCGCGCCTGCCACGATCAGTGAGTTGAGGAAGTAGCGGGCGAGCGGCACCGTGTGCCAGATGTCGATGTACGGGCGGATCGTGAGCCCGGAGGGGATCCAACGGAACGTGCCCGACACATCCTGCAGCGGCTTGAGCGAGCTGCTGAGCATCACATAGACGGGCAGCAGCGCGAAGGCCGTCAGGAAGCTCAGGACGATACGGCGCGTCCAGACGAAGGACCGCGGCGGTGCACTGGGAGAGGCGGCCGTTCTAGGCATCGGCGCTCCTCCTTCCCCGTGAGGTTCGCGAGGTCAGCAGCAGATAGACGGCCGTGACCACCAGCAGGAAGAGCAGCAGCAGGACGGACATCGCCGAGCCCGAACCGAAGTTCCAGGTGACGAACGACGACTGGTAGATATGGATCGATATGAGGTCGGCGGCCTCCGGTGCCGCCCGCCCGAACAGCACATACGGCGTGTTGAAGTCGTTGAAGGTCCACAGGAACAGCACGAGCACCAGCACCTGGTTGACCGGCTGTAGCGACGGCAGGGTGATCCTGCGGATCTGCTGCCAGATGCCCGCGCCGTCGATCGCCGCCGCCTCGTACAGCTCGCGCGGGATGTTCTGCAGGCCCGCCATGAGGATGAGGAAGGCGAACGGCCAGGACTTCCAGACGGCCACCACGACCAGCGCGATGAAGCTGTTGTCGCCGATCAGCCAGAAGGACGGCTCGTCGGTGAGGCCGAGCTGGTCGTGCAGGACGTGATTGATCAGGCCGTTGTCGCGCTGGAACATGAAGGCCCAGGTGATGACGGCCGCGTACACGGGCAGGGCGTACGGAGTGAGGAAGACGGCCCGCAGCAGGCCCCGGCCGCGGAAGTTCTCCTGCATCATGATCGCCGCGGCCACGCCGAACAGCCAGGACAGGCCGACCGCGATGACGGTGAACACACAGGTGACGTAGAAGGAGTGGAGCAGGGCCTCGCCGAGCGGTGCGTGGAAGTCGACGGCGACCTTGTAGTTGTCGAACGCCGCCCACGGGGCCTCGCCCCAGTTGCGTACGTAGAACTGGGTGAGCTGACGGAAGCTCATCACGATGCCCATGACCATCGGGATGAGATGGACGAGCAGTTCGAGCACGACGGCGGGCAGCAGCAGAAGATAGGGCAGGCCGCCGCGGCGGATCCGGTCGGGGATGCGCGGCAGGCTCCTGCGCGCTTCCCCCTTGCCCACGCTCTCACCGCCGCCCGCCCGGTCCGTGCGGCCTTCGGTCACGGTGGCGGTCATCGCGAGGGCCTCACTGCTGCATCAGCTGCTCGGCCTTGGCCAGACGCGCTTTGACGGACTCGGTCGTCACCGGCCGTCCGGCCGCGGCATCGGCCCACAGATCCTTCACGGCCGTGCCGACGGTTGTTTCGAACTGCGACTCGGCGGGCACCTGCGGCAGCGGCGCGGCACTGGTCGCCAGCGTGTCGCGCAGCACCTTCAGGTCGGGGGCCGAGAACGCCGGATCCTGCTGCGCGGCCTTGACCGGCGGGATGGATCCGTACGTCTTGTTGAGCAGCCTCTGCTCCGCGTCGCTCGTCATGAACTTCACGAACTTCTTGGCGCCGTCGATGTTCTTGGTGTTCTTGAAGACGGCCATGTTGATCCCGGCGACCATGGAGTTGGTGTTCTGGCCGGTGCCGGGAGCACCCGCGGGGACGGGTACGGGAGCGACTCCCCAGTCGGCGGGCTTCATGCCCTGGGCGGCGAAGGTGGATGCGGCCGCCTGCCACAGCACCATGGCCGTCCTGCCGCGCGCGAAGTCCTGGAGCGACTGGTTCTGCGCGTACTCCGCGTTGCCCGGCGCGACGATCTTGTCCTTGGCCATGAAGTCGACGTACTGCTTCACGGCCGCGACCGCGCCGTCCGAGGTGAAGGTCGGTTTGGCCGAGGAGTCGAAGAAGTCCGCGCGGTGCTGCTTGCCGAGGACGAAGACCTGGTGGATGTTGTTGGCGAGGTTCCCGCCCTCGGCGCCCAGCGCCCACTTCCCGTTCTTCGAGATCTTCTTGCCGTCCGCGATTAGTTGGTCCCAGGTGGCCGGTGGCTGCGAGATCCCGGCCTCGGCGAACATCTTCTTGTTGTAGTAGAGCGCGTACGCGAGGGAGTACAGGGGCACGGCCGCCGGGTCCTTGCCCTCGGCCCCGGCCGATGCGACCGCCGAATCGACGAAGCGGTCCCGTCCGCCGATCGCGTCGAAGTTCTTCTGGTCCCAGGGCAGCAGCGCGCCGGTCGCCTGGAGGGAGGCCGACCAGGTGTTGCCAATGTTGAGGACGTCGGGACCCTGCCCGGAGGCGGTGGCGGCGAGGATCCGGTTGAGCAGATCGGACCAGGGGATCACTTCGAGCTTGACCTTGATACCCGTCTGCTTCTCGAACTTCTCCAGCTCGGGTGTGAGGATCTTCTTGTCGGCCTCGATGTTGGGGCCCTGATTGGAGGCCCAGTAGGTGAGCGTCTTCGGCGAATCGTTGCTGCCCGCTCCGTCGGCGGAGGTGCCACCGCCGCAGCCGGTGGAGGCGGCGAGCGCGGTGACGACGGCGAGGCTTGCTGCGGCTTTGAAGTTTGCTGCGGCTCTGAACGTGCGCATGAGAGGTGGCCCCTTCCCGGGGGTGGCTGCGTTCGGTTCCCGAACGGCCTCCATGACTTAATTTATGCCGTGATTTAAGAGGTGAGAGAAGGGCGCGTCAAGGCCTGTGACCGGGGTATGTTCCCTCCAGGGAAGGAGCACCATGGCGGAGCGCAACAGACGGACAGTGCGTGACCTGCGGCGGGGCAACCGCGCGCGGGTTCTGCAACGGTTGTATTTCGACGGCCCGTTGAGCCGCCAGGAGCTGGGGCCGGCCACTGGGCTGAGTTCAGGTTCCATCAGCAACGTCGTCGCGGAACTCGTCGCCGAAGGAGTGCTCGAAGAAGCCGGAGTGGTCGACTCCGACGGCGGCCGCCCGCGCACCCTGCTTCGCGTCACCCCCACCAGCGGCCTGCTGATCGGCATCGACATCGGCGAGACCCGCGTGCGCGTCGAGCTCTTCGACCTCTCGCTCACCGAACTCGCCCGCACCGAACGCCTGTTGGCCCAGCACGGCTACGACGTCGAGCGCATCGTCGCCCATGTCCGTACCGGCATAGCCGATGTCCTGGACGAGGCGGGCGTCGGTGCCGAGAGGCTGCTCGGCATCGGGATCGGCGTCCCCGGCATCATCGAGCAGGACACAGGTGCCGGAGCGACCGGCGCGATCGTCCACGGTCAGACCATCGGCTGGAGCGCCGTGCCGCTCGAGAAGCTGCTCCTGGACGCCGTCGAACTGCCTGCGGAAGTCCCGGTGTTCATCGACAACGGCGCCAAGACGCTGGGCCAGGCTGAGATGTGGTTCGGTGGCGGGCGCGGCTCCCGTGAGGCCGCCGTCGCCCTCATCGGCTCAGGAGTCGGCGCCTGTGTCGTACATGCCGCCACCCCCGACGAGAACGCCCGCAGCAGCGCCCTCGAATGGGGGCATACGACCGTGCAGATCCGGGGACGGCGCTGCCGCTGCGGCTCTCTCGGCTGCCTGGAGGCGTACGCGGGGGCCGAAGCGCTGCGCGAACGGTGGCAGGAGGCCGGCGGACCGCTCCCCGCCGACGCCGACGACGAGACCGCGCTCGCCGCCCTGCTGGCCGCGGCCTTCCCCGGCGAGGAGGGGCCGAAGCCCGACCCGGTGGCGCTCTCCCTCCTCGACGACACCGCCGAGTACCTGGGCGCGGCCGTGGCCGACCTGATCAATCTCTTCCGGCCCGAACGGATCCTGATCGGCGGCTGGGCAGGACTGCTCATCGGTCCGCATCTGCTTCCCGAAGTGCGCCGGTACGCGGGGGAGTACGCCCTGCGGCACGCGGCCGACCGCACCACCATCGAGCTGGGACGGCTCGGCCCGGACGCGGTCACGGTCGGCGCTGCGACGCTTCCGCTGGCCGACTTCCTGGCGCGCGGTGGCAGCCGCCCGGCCACAGTGCGCCGGGCCTGAACCCTTGTCATGGTCCGGGCCAAGCACCTAAGTTGACCGCTTGCGACGTGACTGCATCCGTGACCTACATGGCAGTGGGGGAGTCTCACCATGGGCGCAACCGGTCGGCACCGCCGATACCAGCCGAGCCGTATCAACCGTGCTTCCCTCACCGTCACCGCGGGCGGTGCGGGCATGGCCCTGCCGCTCATCGGCGCGGGCACGACGCACGCGGCCTCCGTGGATGTCTGGGAGAAGGTCGCGGCCTGCGAGTCCACCAACAACTGGAAGATCAACACCGGCAACGGCTACTACGGCGGGCTGCAGTTCACCCAGTCCACCTGGGAGGCGTACGGCGGCAGGCACTATGCCCCGCGCGCGGATCTGGCCAGCAAGGACCAGCAGATAGCCATCGCCGAGAAGGTACTCAAGGGCCAGGGCCCGAGGGCCTGGCCCGCCTGCTCTGCCCGCGCGGGTCTCACCCGTGGCGGCGACGCCCCCGACATCGCACCGGCCAGGGGCTTACAGACGCACAGCGAGCGGGAGACCGCACCCCGCAAGGCCACGCCGACGACCGTGCCCACGCACCGTGAGGGCTACACCGTGGCCCGCGGCGACTCGCTCTCCAAGATCGCGGATTCCGAGGACGTCGTCGGCGGCTGGCAGCGCCTGTACGCGCAGAACCGCACCGTCATCGGCAGCGACCCCGACCTGATCTTCCCCGGCCAGAAGCTGATCCTCCGCGTCGAGGTGCCAGGCAAGCCGAAGCCGACGGCGCAGCCGAAGCAGCAGGCACCCAAACAGCAGGCCCCCAAACAGCAGGCCCCCAAGCAGCAGGCACCGAAGAAGCAGACGCCGAAGCCCAAGGCCCAGCCCAAACAGCAGGCCCCCAAGCAGGCGCACGCGACCAAGCCCGTGCACAAGAGCGGATTCAGCGCGCCCGTCGAGGCGAGCGTCGGCACGCCCTACCGCAAGCCGGGCTCCGCCTGGGCCAGCGGCTACCACACGGGCGTCGACTTCCCGGTCCCCACCGGCACCTCGGTGAAGGCCGTCGCCTCCGGCCGCGTCGTCTCGGCCGGCTGGGGCGGTGCGTACGGCTACCAGGTCGTCATCCGGCATGCGGACGGCAGGTACAGCCAGTACGCGCACCTGTCGGCGCTCACTGTGCGCTCGGGCCAGCAGGTCAGCAGCGGTCAGCGGATCGCGCGCTCGGGCTCGACCGGCAACACCTCAGGGCCGCATCTGCATTTCGAAGTGCGTACAGGGCCCGGATACGGGTCCGACATCGATCCCCTCGCCTACCTCAGGTCCGGCGGCGTCAGCGTCTGAGGACAGCACCCGCCGGTCAGAGGGCCGCGGCGTACCGTCCGCGTGGAGCACCCGCGGCTCCGCGTGGCGCGCCGTCTGTCGCGAGGGCGCCGACTCCGACGCGCGTATCCGCGCCGCCGGCTCTGCCTGAGCCGGGGCTTTCGCTTCCGAACTCGTGGCCTTGATCCGTTCCGTCGTCAGCAGGATCAGCCCGCCCGCCGCCACAGCCCCGAAGGCCAGCGCGAACACCGTTCCCAGCACGCCGTACCGGAAGGTCTCGCCGAACATCGTGAGGCCGACGGCCGCCGCGATCACCGGATTGACGACCGTGACGGTGGCCAGCGGCGCCGCGAGGCCCGCGCCGTGGTACGAAGACTGAGACAGCAGCAGCCCGCCGCAGGCCAGGACGGCGATCGCCACCAGGCTCGGCCACTGGTCGAGCGGTGCCGACCACGTCCAGTCCACCGCGACGGTCTTGGTGAACACCGAGGCGATACCGAAGGCCACACCCGCCGCGGCGGCGAGCAGCACACTGCGGATGATTGGCCGGTTCACGGTCTGGGCGACCAGGAAGAGCAGCGCCACCCCGCCGAAGGTCGCACCGGCGAGCAGTCCGCGCTGCCCGCCGTCGAGCGACTGGGATGCGGATGTTCCGGTCAGCGCCAGCAGTCCGGCGAGCCCGGCCGTGGTGATGATCGCGCCGCGCCAGGCGGCCGCGCCCGCCCTGCGCCGTACGAACAGCGCGGCCATCGGCAGGGCGAAGACGATCGTCAGCGCTCCGAGCGGCTGGACCACGCTCAGCGGCCCGTACGCCAGCGCCGCGACGTGCAGGAGGGCGCCGAGGCCGTTGAGGGCGACGGCGACCCACCACGCGGCGTGGTGCAGCGGGGCGTACGGCCGGGCCGAGGTGGTGGCGGCGACATGCTCCTGCATGATCGCCCCGGCCGCATATGCGACCGCGGAGACCAGTGACAGCACCACGGCCAGCGCGAGGGAACTCATAGAGACCACGATCTCCCTCTTCAGCGTTCGCGTCGTCGTCCTTGAGCAGGCACTTGGACGTACTGCCGACGTAGTACGAGCCTAGGTCAAAAGTCCCCCTTGCGACGGGTGGGCAGGTCAGCGCGCGTGGGGACAGCCGACGCTATCGCTACCGTGACGCAGGCGGCCAGGCGCCGCGGCAGGGCTGACAAGAAGCTGACACCAGGGACGGAAACGTGGGTGTGGATCTCGACGAGGTGGCGTCCGTGGGCGGCTTCTTCGCCCTGCGGACCGGCGAGCCGGGCGAAGGGCATATGCCGCTGGCCCGGCTGTACGCGGGCGACACGGCACCCCTGACCGCCCGGGTCGACACGGTCGCCGCACGGCTGCGCACCCCCGAGCGGCGGGTCGCCGCCTCCGTCGCGCACCTCGGGTTCGCCGCCCGCCTGTGGTCGGTGGCGCTCGGCTGTGCCGCGCTGCACGGCGAGCTCCCCGATCTCGACCCCACCTTGCTGCACTGGGACCCGCGGCTCAGCGCACCCGACGATCTCTGTCTGACCGCGACCCGGACCGTGCCCGCCGCCGCGGCCACGGTTCGCGAGGTGGTCCAGTACGGCCATCTCGTACCGCTCGCCGACGCACTCACCGGCGACACCCGCATCTCACGGCAGCTGCTGTGGGGCAACGCGGGCTCCGCGCTCGCCGGAGCCGTGCGCGAACTGCGTGCCTGGGCCGGGCGCGGTGGCCGGACGGACGTCGCCGAGCGAGCCTCGGCCCTCGCCGCCGGGCTCTTCTCCCACCCCGATCTGTCCGGCACGGTCGAAGGTCCCGCCATGCGGCGGCGGACCTGCTGCCTCTACTACCGCTGCCCCGGCGGCGGGCTCTGCGGCGACTGCGTCTTCGACCGCCCGCCGCAGCACGGCTCGATGCGGTGAAGGCGGCAGAAGCGGAGTGATCCTGGCCGTGCTCTTCCCCGCACGCCGCATGTGAGTGACCATCATGAGGTGCTGTGTCTTCCCGGGGGACAACCCCCGGACCCCCGGCAGAAAGACAGGCCATCGGGGCTGAACCGACCGCCCTCGCGAGGTGAGACTCCGTGAAGGTGGGACTGCTCACGCGCGAATATCCGCCGGACGTCTACGGGGGCGCCGGTGTCCATGTGGAGTTCCTGGCCCGGGAGTTGAGAGCCCTGGCCGATCTGGAAGTGCACTGCTGGGGCGAAGGTGAGGCCGAAGGTGTCCTGCGCCACCAGGCACTCGCGGGACTAGAGAACGCCAACGACGCCCTGCGCACCTTCTCCGTCGACCTGGCGATGGCCGCCGAGCTGCAGGGCCGCGAACTGGTCCACTCCCACACCTGGTACGCCAACCTCGCCGGCCATCTCGCCAAGCTGCTCTACGGCGTCCCGCATGTGATGACCGCCCACTCGCTCGAGCCGCTGCGCCCCTGGAAGGCCGAGCAACTCGGCGGCGGATACGCGCTGTCCAGCTGGGCCGAGCGCACCGCGATCGAGGCCGCCGACGCCGTGATCGCCGTCTCTCACGGCATGCGCGCCGACATCCTCGCCTGCTATCCGGCCCTCGACCCGGACCGCGTGCGCGTCGTCCACAACGGCATCGACACCCGTATGTACCGCCCCGACGCCGACACGGACGCCCTGGAGCGCATCGGCCTCGACCCGGACCGGCCCTTCGCCCTTTTCGTCGGGCGCATCACCCGCCAGAAGGGCGTTCCGCATCTGCTGCGCGCCGCCCGCTCGTTCGACCCCGGAACTCAGCTGGTGCTCTGCGCGGGCGCCCCGGACACGCCGGAGATCGGCCGTGAATTCCGGCAGCTCGTCGACGAGTTGGAGCAAGTACGCGACGGTGTGCACTGGATTCCCGAGATGCTGCCGCGACCCCAGGTCATCCAACTCCTCAGCCACGCGACCGTGTTCATCTGCCCGTCCGTGTACGAGCCGCTGGGCATCGTCAATCTGGAGGCCATGGCCTGCGGCACGGCAGTCGTCGCGTCCGCGGTCGGAGGCATCCCCGAGGTGGTGGACGACGGACGCACCGGGCTGCTCGTGCCGTACGACGCCGATCATCCCGAAGCCTTCGAGTCGGGTCTCACCCAGTCCGTGAACCGGATACTCGACGACGCCGGACAGGCCGCCAGGATGGGCGCCGCCGGACGTGAGCGCGCGGTGCGCGAGTTCGGCTGGGACCAGGTGGCCCGGCGCACGTACGAGGTGTACGAGGAGTTGCTCAAGCAGGGGTAGCGGACACGGCATGCAGAGAGGGGCGGCGATGCGCGGTGGACCTTCGGTGCTCGGAATCGTACTGGCCGGAGGGGAGGGCAAACGGCTGATGCCGCTGACCGCCGACCGCGCGAAACCGGCGGTGACCTTCGGTGGCATGTACCGGCTCGTCGACTTCGTGCTCTCCAGCCTGGTCAACGGCGACATCCTGCGGATCTGTGTGCTCACGCAGTACAAATCCCACTCCCTGGACCGCCATGTGACCACCACCTGGCGGATGTCGAGCCTGCTCGGCAACTACGTCACGCCGGTCCCGGCACAGCAGCGGCTCGGACGGCGCTGGTATCTCGGCAGCGCGGACGCGATTCTGCAGTCCCTCAACCTCGTCAACGACGAACGGCCGGACTACATAGCGGTGTTCGGCGCGGACCATGTGTACCGGATGGACCCGCGGCAGATGCTGAAGCAGCACATCGAGGGCGGCGCGCCGGGATCAAGGTGCCGCGCTCCGAGGCGTCCTCGTTCGGGATCATCACTCCCGCATCCGACGGCGCCCGCGTCGAGAGGTTCCTGGAGAAGCCCGCCGACCCTCCCGGGCTGCCCGGCGATCCGGGCCGGGTCTTCGCCTCCATGGGCAACTATCTCTTCACCACCAAGGTCCTCGTCGACGCGCTCCACCGGGACGCGGAGGACACGCACTCCGTCCATGACATGGGCGGCTCGATCCTGCCGATGCTCACCGAGCGGGGTATGGCGCAGCTCTACGACTTCGATGAGAACCATGTGCCCGGCGAGAGCGCCCGGGAGCACGGTTACTGGCGCGATGTGGGCACGCTCGACACGTACTACGAGGCGCATATGGATCTGATCTCGGACCGCCCGGTCTTCGACCTCGACAACCGCCGCTGGCCCATCTACACCCACCCCGGGCAGCTGCCGCCGGCCCGGTTCATCGGCGCGGGCATCGCGAGCGAGTCCGTCGTCAGCCCGGGCTGCATCGTCCGCGGACAGGTCACCCGCTCCGTCCTCTCGCCGGGTGTGACGGTGGGGGAGGGAGCGGTGGTGCAGGGCTCGGTCCTCCACGACAACGTGCGTATCGGTCGTGGAGCGGTGGTGCGCGGCTCGATTCTCGACAAGAACGTCGATGTCCCGCCCGGCGCGACGATCGGTGTCAATCCCGAGCGTGACCAGGAGCTTTACACCGTATCCAAGAACGGAGTCATCGCGCTGGGCAAGGGCCGGCCGGTGCTCTGAAGCCGCAACGCGGCGCCATGGCCGATTGCCGATCACCCCCCGCGGGAATCACTGGGGTGAGGGGCCTGTCGTTGCGCCTGGACCGCGGACAAAAGCCCCACTTGGCGTTCCTGGCTGGTTCCGACCGGAAACGGAGTGATGACATGCGTGCGCACAGACGCTCCGGTCGGCGCGCCGCATGCGCGACGTATCTCCTGCCCCAGGCGGAGAACTCCGCCCGCTGGGCACGTCACCTGACGACTGCCTTCCTCACCCGGGGCTGCGGCGAGAAGCTGTCCGGCGACCAGGTGGAGGACGCGACCCTGGTCGTGTCCGAGCTGGTCACCAACGCCACCCGGCACGGCAGGAGCAGCTGCCGGCTGCGGCTGCACGTCGACCCGGGGCTGGTCACCGTCGAGGTGGAGGACGCCAGTCCGGTACACCCGCGGCTGTGCTCGCCGCTGGACCTGGACGAGGGCGGACGGGGCATCGTGATGGTGCGGGAGCTGTCGCAGCACTTCGCGGTACGGGGCGGACCCGGGGGCGGCAAGACCGTACAGGCGGTGCTCGCCGCGTCCTGAGGCCCAGATCCTCAAGGGCGCCGCCTCAGCACGGCTGACGCCACACCCTTCGCGAAGGGCGTCAGCGCCGCACAGTCGTCGTACTGTGCGCACTCCTCGTTCACCGCCAAGTCGAAGTCCCCTACCAGCTGGGCGACTTGGGGAAGGTCGTTCTTGGCAGGTCCATGCGCCCTGCCACCAGCGGGCGCAGGGTGTCGAGCCGCCGGATGTCGAGCCGGCGCTCGCCCAGTCGTTGGGTCTGCCCAGTACGGATGCCGTGAAGTCCTGTGGTCTGGACGGAACGACTCCCACGCGCCGCACGCCGACAACGAAATGAGTCTGGACAAAAAAAGTTGTCGGTGAGAGAGTGAAGCCATGTTGGACGTGACCGTGATCGAGGACTCGGCGGCTGCCGCCGTCTCGCTGGACCCCATGCGCTCCCGGCTGCTCGCCGAGCTCGCCGCCGGTCCGGCGTCGGCGGCCATGCTGGCCGCCCGGGTCGGGCTGCCCCGCCAGAAGGTGAACTACCACCTCAAGGCACTGGAGCGGCACGGCCTGGTCGAGCTCGCCGGCGAGCGCAGGAAGGGCAATGTCACCGAGCGGCTGATGCGGGCCACCGCGGCCTCGTACGTCATCTCGCCGCTCGCCCTGGCTGCCGTGCAGCCCGACCCGGGCCGCTTCCGCGACCAGCTCTCCGCCCGCTGGATGCTCGCGGTCGCCGCGCGGCTCGTGCGCGACGTGGGCACGCTGATCACGGGCGCCGCCAAGGCCCGTAAACGGCTCGCCACCTACGCCCTCGACGGCGAGGTGCGCTTCGCCTCGGCCGCCGACCGGGCCGCGTTCGTGGAGGAGCTGACGCAGGGCGTCGGCGCGCTGATCGCCAAGTACCACGACCAGGACGCGCCGGGCGGCCGAGAGCACCGCATCGTCGTCGCCCTCCACCCCACGGTGAAAACACCACCCTCCGTCCCCGCCATTGAGAACGCGCCCGAGAGCGCCTGAGTACCTGGAGTCACCATGTCCAAGGAGTTCGAGATCGTCCGCGAGTTCGAGGTCGACGCAAGCCCCGAAGAGGTCTGGGAGGCGATCACCTCCGGCACGGGAGGCTGGCTGTGGCCCTTGGAGTACGAGCCCAAGAAAGGCGGCGCCGGGCCCTTCGGCAGCACCGTCACCGAATGGGATCCGCCCCGCCGGCTGACCGGGCGCACGGAGAACGTGGAGGGCATTCCCCAGCAGACGTACAACCAGCTCGACCATGTCATCGAGCCGCGTGAGGGCGGCGGCTCCTGGGTGCGCTATGTGCACAGCGGCATCTTCGTCGATGACTGGGACAACCAGTACGACGGTGCGAGCAAGCACACGGACTTCTATCTGCACACCCTGCGGCAGTACTTGAAGCACTTCACCGGCCGGGCGGTCACCTTCACCACCCTGGACGCTCCCGCCGCCTCGAACACCCCGGGCGCCCTGGAGGTCGTCAGCCGCGGACTCGGGCTGCCGGACGACTCCGCCGAGGGCGCGACCGTACGGGTCGAGGTGCCGGGCGCCGGCCAGGTCGACGCGGTCCTCGACTACCGCAACCCGTACTTTGTCGGGCTGCGCACGGACGAGGCGATGTACCGCCTCTTCGGCCGCAACCACTTCGGTGCGCCGGTCGGTGTCAGCGTGCACGACTTCGCGAGCGGCGCGGACGCGGGGAAGAACGAGGACGCCTGGCGGACGTGGCTGACCGGCCTGTTCGCGTGACCCGGTCGGGAACTCGCAGGGGCCTTCGCCCGCGGACCCGGGTCCGCGGGCGAGGTCCTGTCCCGAAGCCGCCGGTCACGGGATTTTGTCGTCACCCTTTTGCTCAGTAAAGTTGCGCTTTTGAAAACCCCTGCGTACGAGTGACTGAGGAACGGCAAAGGCAATGACGGTGACAGAGGACAGCCCGGCGTTCGGCCCGGGCATCGACCCGGAGCGCCTGGCCGTCTGCCTCAGCGTGCTCGACGAGCTCGACAAGCTGGACGTCGACCACCCCGACGCGATCATGGTGCGCCGCGCCACCGCGGGCATCTACCGCACCGTGAAGCAGCGCCGCCGCCAGGAGCGCCGGGCCTCCAAGACCGCCCACGACAAGGCGGTCACCGAGGCCACCGCGACCGGTTCCGCAGAGCGCATCGACGACGAGACCGAAGGTCTGCTGCCGTCCTCCTCGGTCAGCGGCGAGATCGCGGGGATACTCCAGCGCCCCCGGTCCTGCTACATCTGCAAGACCCGCTATGTCGAGGTCGACGCCTTCTACCACCAGCTGTGCCAGAAGTGCGCGGCCGAGAACCGCGCCCGCCGTGACGCCCGTACCGATCTGACCGGCAAGCGCGCCCTTCTCACCGGCGGCCGAGCCAAGATCGGTATGTACATCGCGCTGCGACTGCTGCGTGACGGTGCCCACACCACCATCACCACCCGCTTCCCCAACGACGCGATCCGCCGCTTCAAGGCGATGCCGGACAGGGACGAGTGGATCCACCGCCTCAAGATCGTCGGCATCGATCTGCGTGACCCCGCCCAGGTCGTCGCGCTCGCCGACTCGGTGGCCGCCGAAGGCCCGCTGGACATCCTGATCAACAACGCCGCCCAGACCGTACGCCGCTCCCCGGGGGCCTACAGCGAACTGGTCGCCGCCGAGTCCGCGCCGCTGCCCGCCGGCGAGCTGCCGCCCGCCCAGGTCATTGGCACCTTCGGCAGCGGTGCCGTGGATTCCGTGGCCGCGCTGCCCTCCGGCGCGGGCGAGGGCCTGAGTGCCCAGGACGTCACAGAGCTGGCACTTGTCAGCGGCTCGGCCTCACTGGAGCGCATCGCCGCGGGCACCGCCATCGACGCCGGCGGTCTCGTCCCCGATCTGCACGACACCAACAGCTGGATCCAGACGGTCTCGGAGGTGGACCCGGTCGAGCTGCTCGAAGTGCAGCTGTGCAACTCCACCGCGCCCTTCATCCTGATCAGCCGGCTCCGCCCGGTCATGGCCGCCTCGCGGGGCAAGCGCACCTATGTGGTGAACGTCTCCGCGATGGAGGGCGTCTTCAGCCGCGGCTACAAGGGCGCGGGCCATCCGCACACCAACATGGCCAAGGCCGCGCTGAACATGCTCACCCGCACCAGCGCCCAGGAGATGTTCGAGACCGACGGCATTCTGATGACCGCCGTGGACACCGGCTGGATCACCGACGAGCGCCCGCATCCGGACAAGATGCGCCTGGCTGACGAGGGCTTCCACGCCCCGCTCGACCTGGTCGACGGCGCGGCCCGCGTCTACGACCCGATCGTGCGCGGCGAGGACGGCGAGGACCTCTACGGCTGCTTCCTCAAGGACTACGCTCCGGCGAACTGGTAGAGCTGTAGAGCTCAGGCCATGTCCGGTCGATCAGGCCGGACACGCCCCAGCTGATCGTGGAAGGCGTACGAGCCGGTGCCCGCCGCCGAGCCACAGCACCGCCCGCGCCACGTCGTCGGGCTCGCCGATCCGGCCCAGCGGCAGACCTTCGGCGATGCGCCGCTCGGCGTCCTCCCAGACGAAACGGGCTATTTCGGTGCGAAATAGCCCGGGTGAGACGGCGTTCACGCGTACACCCGGGGCGAGTTCGCCCGCGAGCTGCTGGGTGAGGTGCGACAGAGCTGCCTTGCTGGTGCCGTACGCGCCGTGAACGCGTGGCGCCATTCGTCGGGATCGGCCTCCATCGGCGGGCCGTAGGGGGCGTTGGTCGCGGCGTTGTTGACCAGGATGTCGAGCCGCCCGAACTCCCGCAGCGCGAGTTCGGTGCACCGGCCGAGATGCTCCGGGTCCCCGACGCTGCCCGCGCAGCCGGCGGCGTGCGCGCCCGACTTCCGCAGCCCGGCCACCGCTTCTGTTACTCCATCCGTGTTCCGGGCGGAGACCACCACCTTCGCACCGGCCGCGGCCAGTGCCCCGGCGACTGCGCGGCCGATACCCCGTGAAGCCCCCGTCACCAGGGCCGTTCTGGCTTCGAGGCAGCGCTCTGCCCGCCCGGAAATCATCCGCGTACGACCCCACAAAGCCCCGCACAGAGATAGATCGTTGGCCGGAATTGGGTTGGTTTACAGGAGATTTACAGGCCCCATCGAGCAGGGGGCCGCTCATATGGTTACCCTGGGGTGAACGGACGCCACCAAGGGACCCACGAAACTCCCTTGGCCGTCCTGGGACAAGTCTGCAACCAGGCTGCGGTCCCGCCCGAGTAACGGCGCCACCGCGACCCGAACTGCCCTGTCCCAGTTACGCGACACAGAGGAGTGCGCGGTGACATCAGAAGTGAAGAAGCACGAGAAGCGCCCGCAAGAACGCAGCGGCGAACGGACCACTCGGTCCGAAGAACTCGGCAGTCTCGAAGTGTGGGCCCGATCGGCCCCGATCCGGCTGGCCGGCTACGAGGAAGACCTCGCCGAGCCGCATATCCTGCCCAGTATCGACTGAGCGGACCGTTTCGCCCCCCGTGCCCCCTGCCTCCACAGGCAGGGGGCACGGACGGTCAGAGAGCCGGTGCTCAAGGTCAACAACGAGGCGATCGCCCGGGTGTTCACAGCAGCCGGGTCGGCCTGAGGAATTCGCGCACATAGGTCCGGTGCCACCATGCGCCCGTGGCCCGCAGTTCGCGCCAGGTCGTGTACCGGTAGTGGTACAGCCTGGCGCGGACGTACGCGGGCGGGGCGTCCGGGAACGGATTGCGGCTCAGCAGCCGCAGGGTGTCCCGGTCGCCGTCGAGGAGCCGCTCCATGAAGGGGCCGAACCAGGGGTGCGCATAGGCGGGCGAGAGCGCGGCGAACCACATCATCCAGTCGAGCCGCAGATGGTACGGGGCGTACTGGCGCGGCAGCCTTCGCACATCACCGGGCTTGCCCTTGAACTCGTACTCCCGCCAGACCGTGCCCGGGTGGATCGTCCTCTCGTCCGTACCTTCGACCACCAGCTCGAAGCGCACCCGCCCCACCGTGCCGAACGCGCCGTAGGCGTTGACCAGGTGGAAGGGGTCGTAGGAGCGGTTCATCGACTGCCGCCGGGAGAGGAGATTGCGCGCCGGGCGGTAACTCAGGCCGAGCAGCAGCGCGCTGAAGGCGATGACCACGACTTCGTACCAGAGCGGGGAGCCGGGCAGCGCGTGCGGATCGGCGATCAGCGAGCCGTCCACGACGGACAGGGCGAGGACGATCGTGATCCAGTTCAGCCACGAGAAGTTGCCCGAGAGCACCAGCCACAGCTGGGTCAGCACAATCATCGCGGCGGCTCCGCTCGCGATCGGCTGCGGGGTGAACAGCAGGACGGGCACGAAGAGTTGGGTCACATGGTTGGCCGCCACCTCGACCCGGTGGAAGGGCCTGGGCAGGCGGTGGAAGAACCAGCTCAGCGGGCCCGGCATCGGCTGTGTCTCGTGGTGGTAGTAGAGACAGGTCAGATCGCGCCAGCACTGGTCGCCGCGGATCTTGATCAGCCCCGCGCCGAACTCCACCCGGAACAGCACCCAGCGCAGCAGCCACAGCACGAGCACCGGTGGGCCGGTGCGCTCATTGCCGAGGAAGACGGCGAGAAAGCCCACTTCCAGCAGCAGCGACTCCCAGCCGAAGCCGTACCAGGTCTGACCGACGTTCACGATCGACAGATAGAGCACCCACAGCGCCGCCCACCACAGCATCGCGACCGGGAGCGGGATGTCGTCGGCGGCGCCCGCGACCAGGCCGGCCGAGAGCAGCGCCCCGCACCAGGCGCAGAGCGCGAAGAGCCGGTCGGAGTAGCGCAGTTGGAACAGGCTCGGCGCGCGCCGCATCGGCACCCGGCGTACGTACGCGGGCACCGGCAGCATGCCCCGCTCCCCGATCAGCGCCCGGAACTGCAGCGCCGCGGTGAGAAAGGCGACCAGATACACGGCGGCCAGCGCCCGCTGGAAGACCAGCCGGCTGAGCCAGTAGTCGCTGTCCGTGAACCACTCCATCACCTCCAGTATCGGTCCGCGGCAAGCCGCCGCACGGTGTGACCCAGCCGCCGGGCGTACCACTTCTGCAGTACGGGCACGAGTGGGCCGGCGAGCCGGGTGTACCAGCGGGCGGGGCGGCTGAACGCCATGACGGTGAACCACACCGAGCCGTCGTCGCGGATGTCGACGACGAAGGACTCCTCACCGCGCTCGGGATGCCCGGCCAGCGTGCCGTACGCGAAGCCGGTGCGGTTTCTCTCGTACGCCGTCCAGATCACCTCGCACGGCGCGGCGAACCGCAGCGGTCCCACGCCGACCGAGACCTGGAGCCGGGCGCCGGGCTCGGCGCGAACCGCCGCGCTGCGCACCCGTGCCCCCGAAGTGCGGTGCATCCGCCAGGTGGTGACCGCCTCGCCGGCCGCGTCGAAGACGGCGCGGCCGCAGCCGATGCGGGTGGTGTGATGGAGATGGTGGTAGCCGTCGGGCAGCGGGCCGAGCCGGGTGGCGCCCACCTCCGGGTAGCTGAGGCCGCGGCAGGTGGTGGGGCGGACGCTGTTCATGCCGTCGTCCTTCATGCGGTCGTCTCCTTGAGTCGTCGCCAGGCGAGCACCGAGCAGAGCGCGAAGCCGAGGGCGTTGCCGAGGCCATGGGTGGCGGCCATCCAGGTGAGATTCGGGTGGGGCAGGCCGGTGGCCTCGCCGAGCGCCCAGCTCAGGGCGAGCAGCATCGTCGCCACCAGGACGGCGGCCGAGACGGCGAGCAGGGTGCGGGTGACCCCGTCACGTCCGCCCGCCCGGACATCGCGCCAGGTCAGCAGGGCCACGGTCCACATGCCCGCGGTCAGTACGAGTGCCCCGAGCAGTTCGGCCCAGTCGTCGAGGAAGTACCCGGCCAGGACGAGCAGGGTGCCCAGCGGCACGCTCAGCGCGGCGAAGCGCCCGGCGGCTCCGGCCGTTGTGCGGCAGACCAGGCCCGCGACCAGGGCAGCGGTGAATCCGGCGAAGTGGAAGTGCGGCACGGTCAGCGCGAGGACCGTCAGGCCGAAACCGAAGAGCTCGTGCCCGGCGCGTTCCGCGACGAGCGCGAGCCCGGCGACGGACGGGGTCACCAGCGCGGTGAGCTGTGCGACCTCGGCGGGCGCGAGCGAGCGGGTGCGGGCTGGGGCGTGTTTGAGAAGTCGCGCCTGCCCCGCGACGCCTGGCACGCGCACTCGCGGTGTTGTCGGAGTCGCCCAAGTACGTCCAGTACGAGGGCGATCCTCCGCCTTGCGATTGCACGCACCAGACGCCGCGGGGCCCGCCCTGCGGGCGGACGGCGCTACTTCTAAAACACGCCCCAGTCGCCGCGGGGCCTGCACGGCCAGGGCGAGCGTGCCGAGTGCGTAGAGGCCGGCGAGGACGGCGGCCGTTGTCGAGCGCGGCAGCCAGAGCGCGACCGCTCCCGGGACCGCGAACACCGGCCAGATCCGCCGAATGGACGCGAGCTCGGCGGCGTCCATGAGGCGCAGTCCGGCGGGCACGACCACCAGCATGCCGAGCATCACGATCACGTTGACCAGTACGGACATCGCGCACCCCACCCCAGGCTTGAACGTGTTCAACTCCCTGCGCTCCGAGACTAGGGCTAAACTTGAACGCGTTCAAGTCGCGAGGGTGGCGGCCGTCCGGCAGAACTTGGAGGAACCACATCGGCTCGAAGGAGCACAGCGGGTGAAGAGGCGGGAGATCTTCGTGCGTCCACCCAAACGTCGTCGGTACGCCGCGGTTGCCGCGGCGCTCTTCGTCACGCTCCTGGCCGCCGGCTGCGGCGGCGCCAGCAGCGCGGCGACGGACGGGCAGGGGGAAGTCCTCCTCCAGCCGGCCGCGGCCCAGGGGCCGGACCCGTACACCGCCACCACCGCTCTCTCCGGGGGCGCGCCCCCGCCTCCGCCGCCCGTACCGTCGAGCGAGCCGAGCCCCAGCAGAGGCCTGACGCTGCGCACGCTGTCCGGCGCGACGCCCGGTCTCTACGGCGGCACGCAGTCGATCGGCAGCTGCGACGTCGAGCAGCAGGTGATGTTCCTGGGCGACGACCAGGCCAGGGGGCGTGCCTTCGCCCGGGGTGCGGGCATCTCCCAGGCCGACATCCCGGACTATCTGCGAGGGCTGACCCCGGTCGTCCTGCGCGCCGACACGCGTGTCACCAACCACGGCTACCGCGCCGGCTCCGCCGTCAGCTTCCAGGCCGTGCTGCAGGCCGGGACCGCGGTCCTCGTCGACGGACACGGAGCACCGAAGGTCAGATGCGCCTGCGGAAACCCGCTGAAGCCCCCGGTCGCCGTCAAGGGCGCCGTGGTCCACACGGGTCAGTCCTGGGACGGCTACCGGCCCGACAAGGTGGTCGTCATCAAGCCCACGGTCCAGATCATCAACAGCCTGGTGATCGTCAACGTCATCAACAACACCTGGATCGAGCGGAACGCCGGGACCGACGGCGAAGAGGACAAGCGGCCCGATGTGCTCCCGCCCGTGACCCCGGACGACATCTTCACCTACCCGCCGCTCACCGAGCCGCCCGGAGCCGGTGACTCGACACAGCCGGGCGACTCGACCGGGCCGAGCGACGGCACGAGCAGCCCCGCCCCGCCCGAGCAGCCGGTGAACCCGCCCGTGGAACCGGTGCCGGACATGCCGAATGAGCAGCTGCCCCCGCCCGTCGAGCCCGATGTGCCCTCCGAGGAGGGGGTCACTCCGTCCCAGCCGGACCTGCTCCTGCCCTCCGAGGAACCGGCGGAGCCGGACACCTTCCAGGGCTGAGCGGATCGGTCCGAATCGGTCGAAGAATCCGACAAATGATGGCAGAGTGGCGACATGGTTGATCGGGCAGCGGGTGCCCTGTCGCTTCCCGACGACTGGCCGGCCGACTCGGATCTGAGCCTGACCCTCAATCGGATGGGCAGCTTCGACTGGGACCTGGTCAGCGGGCTCATGCACATGGACAGGCCCGCTCTTGAGGTGTTCGATCTGAGACCCGAGGAGTACGACGGCCGCCCGGAAAGTCTCTCGAGCCGGGTGCCGGCGGACGAGGCCGCCCGGCTGGACTCGATGGTGACCCAGGCGCTCAAGAAGGGCAGCGATCGCTACGGCGCGTACTTCCGCATCCGCCGCCGTGACGGAAAGCTGCGCTGGACCCACACCCAGGCATCCGTCCGCCGGGACGAGAGCGGACGTCCGCTGCGCATCATCGGCATCATCCGCGACGCCACCGAAGAGCTCGCGCAGTACACCGCGCGGGTGGCGGCAGACAGCGACCGGCGCAGACAGACCAGCATCGTGGAGAGCACCACCGCGGCTCTCGCCCACGCGAGGACCGTCCATGACGTCATCGACGTACTGAAGGACTCGCAGGGCCTGGAGCGTTTCGGAGCCACCAGCCTGGTCATGGGGCTGCTCGAGGCGGGCCGGATCCATCTCGTCGCGGAAGGTCCCGAGAGCTCCTTCGTGCCCGGCACGCGCTACACGCGCGTCGACGAGGAGTACCCGATGAGCGAGGTGGTCCGCACCCTCGCGCCCCGTTTCATCGAGTCCGAACAGGACTTCGCCGAGTCCTACCCGCGGCTGTGGCCGCACATCAAAGGGCTCGACATCAGCGCGGCCGCCTATCTGCCGCTGATCGCCCAGGCCCGCCCCATCGGCGCCCTCGGCCTGCTGTACAGCGACAAGACCGGTTTCACCCCCGACGAGCGCAATCTGCTGGTCGCGCTCGGCAGCAGCATCGCGCAGAGCCTGCAGCGCGCCGTCCTGTACGAGCAGGAGCACGACCTCGCCGAGGGGCTGCAGCAGGCGATGCTGCCGCGCCGGATCCCCGATGTGCCCGGGGCGCAGATCGCCGTGCGCTACCGCTCCGCGCGGCTGGGCCGGGACATCGGCGGCGACTGGTACGACATCATCGCGCTGCCCGGCGGACGGGTCGGCGCGGTCATCGGCGACGTACAGGGGCACGACACCGACGCGGCCGCGGTGATGGGGCAGCTGCGGATCGTCCTGCGGGCGTACGCGGCCGAGGGGCACACCCCGGCCACCGTGATGGCGCGTGCCTCGGTCTTCCTCCATGAGCTGGACACCGAACGCTTCGCGACCTGCATGTACGCGGAGGCCGACCTTACGACCGGCGTGGTGCAGCTGGTGCGCGCCGGGCATATCGACCCGCTGATCCGGGACACCGACGGCGACTGCCGCAGGCTGCCCGTGGAGGGCGGGCTGCCACTGGGGCTCTCGGCGGAGTTCGGCAGGCTCGAATACCCCGTCAGCACCGTCGAACTGGATCCCGGGCAGACCCTTGTGCTCTGCACCGACGGGCTGGTCGAACAGCCCGGCGTCGACCTCGACGACGGCATGCAGCTGCTGACCTCGCTGGTGCGCTCCGGTCCGCGGGATCTGCAGCTGCTCGCCGACCGCCTGTGCGAGGTGGTGGAGGAGCGTGGCGGCGAGGACGATGTGGCGCTCCTGCTGTTGCGCCGCAGGGGCGCGTTCACCTCGCAGTCGGGCGGCCGGCTCCAGCAGCATGTCGGGCAGAACGACCCGGAGGCGCTGCGCTCGGCCCGGCACATGATCCGGGCGGCCGTACGGGCGTGGGGCGCGCGCGAGCGGTCGGACGAGATCGAGCTCGCGGCGGACGAGATGATCACCAACGCGCTGGTGCACACCGACGGAGGCGCGATCGTGACGCTGCGCGCGCTGGCGGGCCCCGAGCGGCGGCTGCGGGTGGAGGTCGAGGACCGTTCCAGCGCGCTGCCGCGCCGCCGCGAGGCGGGGGAGTCGGGAGTTTCGGGCCGCGGGCTGATGCTGGTGGACCGGCTGACCGAGGCCTGGGGCGTCGAATCGAGAGGCAGCGGCAAGTGCGTCTGGTGCGAATTCATCGTTGCGGACAGGCAGGTCCGCCGATGATTACCTGTTGTTAACTGTCCGTGAACTGATCATACTTGACCGTAACCGACCGCAGGGGGTTGACTTCGCATTCCGTGGCCTTCCGGGACACTTCTAGGACAAGAGGACCCCTTTGAGCAGCGAGCTTCTTGCCCCCCTCGACCTGGCGTTCTGGCACCTCGAGTCCGCCGGACATCCGATGCATCTCGGCGCCCTCGCCTGCTTCGCCCCGGCCCCGGGAGGACAGAGCGGCGAGGGTGTCCTCGAACTGCTCGCCACCCGCGCCGCGGCGATCCGCCGGCTGCGGATGCACGTACGGGACGTCCTGCTGCCCGTCGGCGGTGCGGCCTGGTCCGTGGCCAAGGACTTCGACGTACGGCGTCATGTGCACCAGATCCGCATCCCCGACGGCGACTTCGGCGCCGGGGCCGTCTCGATCGCCGGTGAGCTGATGGAGCGGCCGCTCGAACGGGGCCTGCCGCCCTGGGAGATGTACCTGCTCACCGGGGAGGCGGGCGGCCCGTTCGCGGTACTGGTCAAGCTCCACCACGCGCTGGCCGACGGTATGCGCGCGGTCGCCATCGGGGCCGGGATCTTCGACGAGATCGCCGACGCCCGCACCATCGGTGCCCGTCGGGCGCGGGCCGTGCAGCCCACGTCCTGGCTCTCGGGACCCCGGCAGGTGGCCGGTTTCGCGCGGGGCCGTATCGAGGAGCTGGGCCGGGCCGTCGGTGTCGGAGCCTCGGTCGTACGGGCCAGCAGGCTCGACCCGCGCGGCGTGCCCGCACTCTCGGCCGGCTCCAGCGGCACCCGGCGGCTCGGCACCGCCGTGCTCGACCTCGAAGACGTCCAGCGCGTCCGCAGGGCGGCGGGCGGGACCGCCAACGATGTGCTGCTCGCCGTCGTCGCCGGTGGGTTGCGGCGCTGGCTGGAGGCTCGCGGCGAGCCGCTGCCGGACGTCGGCCCGCGTGCCCTGGTGCCCGTCTCCCGGCGCCGGCCGGGCAGCCCGCCCGGATCGGGCAACAAATTCTCCGCGTATCTGCTCGAACTGCCGGTCGGCGACCCGGATCCGCGCTCGCGACTGGATCGCGTACGCAGCGCCATGGACCGCAACAAGGCGGCCGGGCCCTCCCGCGGGGCCGGGGCGCTCACCGTACTGGCCGACCAACTGCCGCCACTGGCACACCGGTTCGGCGCGCCCCTGGCCGGAGGGGCCGCCCGGATGCTGTTCGACGTCCTGGTGACCAGCGTGCCGCTGCCGCGCTCGGCCCTGTCGCTGGGCGGCTGCCCGCTGCGGGAGATCTACCCGATGGCGCCGCTCGCCCGCGGGCAGTCCCTGGCGATCGCGCTGTCGACGTACGGCGGGCGGGTGCATGTCGGCCTGGTCGCCGACGGCAAGGCCGTTCCGGACCTCGACCGGCTCGCTCGCAGCCTGGGGGAGGAGCTCGACGAGCTCCTCGCGCTCAGCCGATAGATCGGACAGCTAGGGGGTGTCTTTCGGATCTTGCCGGGCTCGCGTGCCCTGGCACGCACTCCCCCGTAGCCCTTCGGGCACGGGAGGTGCCCCCACGCTGCGTTGCGTCAGTCGCCGACGCTCCGCGTCGACTCCCTCCTCCGCCTTGCAGCTGCACGCACCGCAGTGACATCAGCCGCTCCGTGGCGGGCCGCTCACTGATCCGGCCTGATCCAAAAGACACCCCCTAGGTCTTCCGCCGCAAGACTGCGCGCCGCCAAGGGTGTTGACGCCCTCAAGTGATCCGATGAATATTCGTCGTGATCGGCGAACGCCACGGCGAGAGGGCAGAGGCGGATGCGACGGAGCACGCTCGGACACAGCGCGGTCGAGATCACCGAGCTGTCCTTCGGTGCCGCCGCCATCGGCAATCTCTACACCCCGGTCGAACCCGAGGCAGCGGCCGCCGCGGTGGACGCCGCCTGGGACGCGGGCATCCGCACCTTCGACACCGCACCCCACTACGGCCTCGGCCTGTCCGAACGCCGACTGGGCCAGGCGCTGCGCACCCGCCCCCGCGACGCGTACACCCTCTCCACCAAGGCCGGGCGGCTGCTCGAACCCTGCCCCGCCGCCGGCGACGACCTCGATCACGGCTTCGCCGTCCCCGCGGACCACCGCCGCGTATGGGACTTCAGCGCGGACGGAGTACGCCGCAGCATCGAAGAGAGCCTTGAGCGGCTCGGCCTCGACCGGATCGACATCGTCTATCTGCACGACCCGGACGAGCATGAGGAAGCCGCCTTCCGCCACGGCTATCCGGCCCTGGAACGGCTGCGCGCCGAAGGAGTGATCGGCGCGATCGGCACCGGAATGAACCAGGCGCCCATGCTCAGCCGCTTTCTGCGCGACACCGACGTCGACGCCGTCCTGTGCGCCGGCCGCTTCACACTCCTCGACCAGAGCGCGCTCGCCGAACTGCTGCCCGAGGCGGCGGCCCGGGGCAAGAGCGTCGTCGTCGGCGGGGTCTTCAACTCAGGGCTGCTCGCCGATCCACGCCCCGGCGCCACGTACGACTACACCGCCGCACCCGACGAGATCCTCGGCCGTGCCCTGAGACTCAAGGCCGTCGCCGAGCGTCACGGCGTCCCGCTGCGAGCCGCCGCCCTGCACTACCCCCTTTCCCACCCGGCCGTCGCGGGCGTCCTGGTCGGCACCCGCTCGGCCGGTGAAGTACGGGACGCCGCAAGGATGCTGGCCCTCACCGTTCCGCCCGCGCTCTGGGACGACCTGCGCGGCGAAGGACTGCTGCCGAGGAACGGGGATCCCCGATGAGAGTCGCCCTGCACACCAAGGTCCGCGCCGACCGCATCGCAGAGTACGAGGCGGCGCACCGCGAGGTCCCCGGCGAGCTGACGGCCGCGATCAGCGCCGCCGGTGTCACCTCCTGGACCATCTGGCGCAGCGGCACGGACCTCTTCCATCTCCTCGACTGCGCCGACTACGGCCATCTCCTCGCCGAACTCGAAAGGCTCCCCGTCAACATCGCCTGGCAGGCCCGGATGGCCGAACTCCTCGACGTGGCTCACGACTACTCCGCGGACGGCGCGGATGCCGGACTGCCCGTCGTCTGGGAGCTGTGACCGCCGATGGCGATCATCGACGCGCACCACCACGTGTGGGACCTCTCCCAACGCGACCAGGACTGGATCACCGGCCCCGAGCTGGCGCCCATCCGCCGCGACTTCTCCCTCGACGACCTCGCACCCGAGGCGCGCGCCGAAGGCGTACGCGCCACCGTTCTCGTCCAGACGGTCACCGTCACCGGGGAGACCGCCGAACTCCTTGCGCTCGCCGACGGCAGCGATCTCGTCGCGGGTGTCGTCGGCTGGACCGACCTCACCGCCCCCGGTGTCGCCGGCGCCCTCGCGGGCCTGCGTGAACTCCCCGGCGGGGACAGGCTCGTCGGCATCCGCCACCAGGTCCAGAGCGAGCCCGACCCCCGCTGGCTGCTGCGCCCCGACGTACAGCGCGGCCTCGCCGCCGTCGCTGCGCCCGGACTCGTCTACGACCTCGTGGTACGGCCCCACCAACTGCCCGCCGCGGCCGAAGCGGCCGCCCGGCTCCCCGGCCTCACGTTCGTACTCGACCATCTCGGCAAGCCGCCCATCTCGGCCGGGGAGCTGGAGCCCTGGGCACGCGAGGTGCGCGCCCTGGCCGCCCGCCCGAACGCCGTCTGCAAACTCTCCGGCATGGTCACCGAGGCCGCCTGGTCCGCCTGGACCACGCCCGATCTGCGCCCGTACGCCGAAACCGTGCTCGACGCCTTCGGCCCCGACCGGCTGATGTTCGGCTCCGACTGGCCGGTCTGCCGGCTCGCCGCGAGCTATGCCGAGGTGGTGGCCGCGGCCCGCGCACTGACCCATCGGCTGAGCGAGCGCGAGCGCACGGCCGTCTTCGAAGGGACCGCGCGCCGCGTCTACGGACTGCGTTAGGGGCTGTCGTTCGGATCTTGCCGGGTTCGCGTGCCCTGGCACGCACGCTCGCCGCGTTGTCGTCAGTCGCCGACGCTCCGCGTCGGCTCCTTCCTCCGCCTTGCGATCGCACGCACCAGACCCCGCTCACTGATCCGGCCTGATCCAAACGACAGCCCCTAGCCGTGAACCTGCGGCCCCCTGATGCCTTTGGCACTCTGGATGCATGCCGGAGCTGCCCGAAGTCGAAGCACTGAGAGAGTTCCTCGACGATCACCTCGTGGGACAGCGGATCGTCCGCGTCCTGCCACTGGCGATCAGCGTCCTCAAGACGTACGACCCGCCCCTGACCGCCGTCGAGGGCGCCGAGGTCACCGCCGTCGACCGGCACGGGAAGTGGCTCGACATCAGCGCGGGCGGGCTCCATCTCGTCGCCCATCTCGCCCGGGCGGGCTGGCTCCAGTGGAAGGAAGAGTTCCCGGCCGCTCCGCCGCGCCCCGGCAAGGGGCCGCTCGCCCTGCGTACCGTCCTCGAATCCGGCGGCGGCTTCGACCTCACCGAGGCGGGCACCACCAAACGCCTCGCCGTCCACCTCGTGCACGACCCCGCCGAAGTGCCGGGCATCGCCCGCCTCGGCCCCGATCCGCTGGCCGACGGCTTCGACCGCGACGCGTTCGCCGCCCTCCTCGCCGGGGAACGGCGGCAGGTCAAGGGCGCCCTGCGCGACCAGAGCCTGATCGCGGGCATCGGCAACGCCTACAGCGACGAGATCCTGCACGCCGCGAAGATGTCCCCGTTCAAACCGGTGCAGAACCTCGACGAGGCCGGGATCACCGCCCTGTACGAGGCGCTGCGCGCCACGCTGAGCGAGGCCGTCGAGCGCTCTCGCGGAGTGGCGGCGGGCCGGCTGAAGGCCGAGAAGAAGAGCGGCCTGCGCGTCCACGGCCGCACCGGTCAGCCGTGTCCCGTCTGCGGCGACACCATCCGCGAGGTCTCCTTCAGCGACTCCTCGCTGCAGTACTGCCCCACCTGCCAGACCGGCGGCAAACCGCTCGCCGACCGCCGGCTCTCCCGCCTGCTCAAGTAAGCGAGCTCTCGGGCAAGGACTACCCCCCGAGGGTGACCAGCGGCTGCCCGTCGGCCGCGCGGACCTCCCAGCGGGCGATCTCGCCGCTCGGCAGATCCGTACCGCCCTCGATGTCCAGCGGCTCCTCGTGCCCGGGTGACCCCGGGATCCCGTAGCCGCCCTCCGGCACCGCCCAGCTGAGGATCGGGTGTTCGATGCCGTTCTTGCCGACGGCGACCAGCGAGCAGGTGCGCGGCCCCTTGAGATGGGACAGATGCAGCGAGACCGCGGTGCCCCACTGCCGGTCCTGCAGTGCCGCGGACGCGGTGACGCCCGTCTTGGCGTCCGTCGCCTCGACCCGCTGACCGGCCGGTCCCGAGCCGCCGCCCCGGAGGGCGACCGCCGCCACCGGCAGGGTCACGATCAGCGCGGCCGCCGCCGCCACCAGCTGAAGCCGGCGTCTGCGGCCCCGCCGCCGTTCCGCCGCGACCTCGCCGGTCAGCCGGTCGAGCAGGCGCGGGCTCACAGAGGCCTCGACCCGCTCGGGTCCCCCGAGTTCGGCCAGCGAAGCGGCAACCGAGGTGAAGTCCGAAAGCTGTACGGTGCACATCACGCACTCGGCGAGGTGCTCCTCGAAGCGGAAGGCGTCCGCGGGTTCCAGGACGCCCAGCGCATAGGCGGCGACGTCCCGGTGTCGCTGCTGCATGCTCATGGCGTCCTCGATTCGTCTCTTGCGGTGCTGACTTCGTTGCGGTCTGTCGCCATGGAGTACGCATCAGGTGCGCGCTCTGCTCAACCCATGTGTCACAAGCGCAACGCGAAGGCGCCGACCTGCTCGACGGTCTCGGCGACGACACCCCGTAGTCCAGCCGTCCGGGCGCGCCTACACTCCGCAGCATGCTGCGCGTACTGGCTGTCGACGACGAGAAACCGGCACTTGAGGAACTGCTCTACCTGCTGCGTTCCGACTCCCGGATCCGGAGTGCGGAGGGAGCCACGGACGCCACCGAGGCACTGCGCCGCATCAGCCGCGCGCTGGACGCGGGCCCGGACGGCGAGGATGGCATCGATGTCGTCTTCCTGGACATCCACATGGCAGGGCTGACGGGCCTCGATGTCGCCCGGCTGCTCGCAGGGTTCGCGCGCCCGCCGCTGATCGTGTTCGTCACGGCCCACGAGGGCTTCGCCGTCCAGGCATTCGACCTCAAGGCAGTCGACTATGTCCTCAAGCCCGTGCGCAGGGAGCGGCTGGCCGAAGCCGTACGGCGGGTCCGTGACCTGGTCGTCTCGGCGCGCGAGCCTCGGCAGCCCGCGCCGGAGGACCATGCCGCGCACACGCCTGTACCGCACACCGCAGCGGCTGCTCCGCAGTACACCCCCGCCGGGAGTACCTCCGGTCCCGAGCAGATACCGGTCGAACTGGGCGGTATCACACGGTTCGTACCGATCGACGACATCGCCTATGCCGAGGCCCAGGGCGACTACGCCCGCCTCCACACCAAGGACGGCAGCCATCTGGTGCGTATCCCGCTGTCCACACTGGAGGAGCGCTGGGCCTCCCGCGGCTTCGTACGCATCCACCGCAGCCATCTCGTCGCCCTCGCCCGCATCGACGAACTGCGCCTGGACGCCGGGACGACCACGGTCCGGGTGGGCGACGCGGAGCTCGCCGTCAGCCGCCGTCACGCCCGCCAGCTGCGCGATCTGCTGATGCGGCACGCCAGGGGCTGACACGCAGACGTGTGACCGTTCGGCGGCCGTGGGCAGCCGCTCGTCGACCGGTCACAGCCGTACGGCGACGCGCGCCGTCCGCTGACCGACCGGTCTCCCATTCGGCCGCAGTCGCCCCCGGCCGCCGCCTAACCTTGATCCGGCAAGCGGGGAAGGGGCCTGATGTCCGACATCGAAGCACTGCTGGAGGAGCTCCGGAGCCTGCCCGCGACCCGGGTGGCCGGCGCCGATGACCTCGAAGCCCGGCTCGCCACGGTCAAGAGCGCCGCCGGACGCTGGGCGGATGTGCTGTACGAGATCCAGGAGTCGGCCCAGGGACTTGTCGGCCCGCGTGCCGAAGCCGCCCTCGAAGTCGCCTTCCGCAGGGCAGAGGAGTCCTATGTCGAGCTGGAGATCGCGCTGAGCGACTGCGGCCGGCGCACCGGCCACTGACCCGGCCTGATCCACAAGACACCCCTACCGCAGGTAATCGCGCCTGCGTAGACTCCACAGCTCCCGAGAGTTCGCCTACCCACGCTGGAGCGGACGACGATGTCTGCAGAGCAACAACCCCGCCGCGAGGTGGTCACCGGCGTGCCGCGCGGCGCGCGGCGTGCACCGGGGCACGCGCCCGCCCGCTCCGAGATCAGCGAGCAGACGACACTCGGTGCCACCTACGTCCGCTCCCTGATGCGCAGCCAGCTCCGGGCCGCCCTCTACGCACTGGGGACGCTCGCCCTGCTCGTCGGCTCACTGCCGCTGCTGTTCGCGCTCCCGGCCGCCTTCGGCGGCACCCTCTCCTCGCCCGAGCCGTTCGTCTGGGTGGCGCTCGGCGTGGCGGTCTACCCGGTGATGTGGCTGACGGCCCGCTGGTACGTGCGCCGTGCCGAGCGCAACGAGCAGGACTTCAGCAGACTTGTCGAAGGCCGCTGACCGTGCGCGTCGGTGACCGGACATGAACCAGACCTACGCGGTGACCGCCGTCACCGTCGTGGTGCTGGCAACTGTGCTCATCGGCGCGCTCGGCCTGCGCATATCCCGTACCACCTCCGACTTCTACGTCGCATCGCGCACCGTGAAGCCCGGTCTCAACGCCGCCGCCATCAGCGGCGAGTACCTCTCCGCCGCCTCCTTCCTCGGCATAGCCGGACTGGTGCTCCTCCAGGGCCCCGACATGCTCTGGTACCCCGTCGGGTACACCGCCGGCTATCTCGTCCTGCTGGTGCTGGTGGCCGCCCCGCTGCGCCGCTCGGGGGCGTACACCCTCTCCGACTTCGCCGAGGCCCGGCTCGAGTCCGCGGCCGTGCGCAGACTCGCCAGCCTCTTCGTCGTCGGCATCGGCTGGCTCTACCTTCTGCCCCAACTCCAGGGCGCCGGACTGACCCTGGAGATCCTCACCGGCGCACCCGACTGGGTGGGGGGCGTCGTCGTCGCCTTCGTCGTCACGGGGGCCGTCGCGGCGGGAGGCATGCGCAGCATCACCTTTGTGCAGGCCTTCCAGTACTGGCTCAAGCTCACCGCTCTGCTGGTGCCCGCGCTCTTCCTCGTGGCGGCCTGGGCCGGTGACGACACACCGCGGGCCCGCTTCGACGCACCGGCCGTGTTCCGCGAACACACCACCGTGCGCATCGACGACACCGTCCGCGTCGACTTCGACAAACCGCTGACCCTCACAGTCACCGGAGACATCGACAACACACCGTACGAGAAGGGGAACGTCACCCTCGACCGGGGCACCCACCGTATAGGGGCGGGGACCAGCCTGGGCTTCCCGCAGGGCGCCGAGGTGCCCCAGCGGGCCTCCTCGGGCTCCGATCCGGCCAGCTGGTCCCAGCCGCTGTCCGGCGGCAGGGACGGTTACCACCTGTACGCGACGTACGGACTCATCCTCGCCACCTTCCTCGGCACGATGGGGCTCCCGCATGTCGCCGTCCGCTTCTACACCAGCCCCAACGGCCGCGCCGCCCGCCGCACCACACTCGTCGTCCTCGGGCTGATCGGCGCCTTCTATCTGCTGCCGCCCGTCTACGGCGCACTCGGACGGATCTACGCCCCCGAACTCTCGCTCACCGGCGACGCGGACGCGGCCGTGCTGGTGCTGCCCGCGCGGATGGTGGGCGGCATCGCCGGGGACCTGCTCGGGGCGCTGCTCGCGGGCGGGGCGTTCGCGGCGTTCCTGTCCACCGCATCCGGACTGACCATGTCCGTCGCGGGTGTCATCACCCAGGACGTGCTGCCCTCGCGCGGCGTACGGCACTTCCGCCTCGCGACCCTGCTCGCCATGGCGGTGCCGCTGGCCCTGAGCGTGATGGCGACCAATGTGCCGGTTGCCGACGCCGTGGGGCTCGCCTTCGCCGTCTCGGCATCCTCCTTCTGCCCGCTGCTCGTGCTCGGCATCTGGTGGCGCGGACTCACCCCGCCCGGCGCCGCCGCCGGGCTCGTCGCAGGCGGGGGGTCCGCCCTCACCGCGGTGATGGCCACCCGCGCGGGCCTCGCCCCGGCCGGGTGGGTGCACACCCTGATGGCGTGGCCCGCCGTGTGGTCGGTACCCGTCGGCTTTCTGACCATGGTGCTGGTGTCCCTGGCCACCCAGCGCCACATACCGCCCGGCGCCGCCGCCATCCTCGCGCGGCTGCATCTGCCGGAAGACCTCGTCGGCAGGCCGCAGCCCGAAGGAGCGGAACGATGACCGGGACTGCGATGGCCGCACTGGCCGCTGCGGGAGCGCTCCTGCTCGCCGCCGGTGTCGCACTCGGCAGACTGACCGCACGGCGCGGCACCAAACCCGACCTCGACCTGGGCACACCCGTCGAGCGCGCGACCTTCCACACCCTGCACACCGCCTCGCTCGCCGCGCCCCCGCTGCGCGCGGGCCTCACCGAGGACACCGCACGCAAGGCCGCCCGGCGGCTGCGCTCCCTGCTCGGCACCGAGGCGCTGTGCCTCACCGACCGCGAATCCGTGCTCGCCTGGGACGGTCCGGGCGCCGACCACCACGAGCAACGGGTGATGGTGCGCGTCGCCGACATGCTGGACTCCGGGCGCAGTCAGAGCGTCCACACCGAGTGCGAGGACCTGGAGTGCCCCCTGCGCTGGGCCGTGATCGCCCCGCTCACCGGCGAGGAGGGTGTGCTCGGGGCGCTCGTCGCCTACGGTTCGCGGGAGTCGGCCGTCCTGGTGCGGGCCGCGACCGAAGTGGCCCGCTGGGTCTCCGTACAACTGGAACTCGCCGAGCTCGACCGGTCCCGCACCCGGCTGATCGAGGCCGAGATCCGCGCGCTGCGCGCCCAGATATCGCCGCACTTCATCTTCAACTCGCTCGCCGCGATCGCCTCCTTCGTCCGTACCGATCCCGAGCGGGCCCGTGAACTGCTCCTGGAATTCGCCGACTTCACCCGCTACTCCTTCCGCAGGCACGGCGACTTCACCAATCTCGCCGACGAACTGCGCTCCATCGAGCAGTACTTGGCGCTCGCCGGTGCCCGTTTCGGGGACCGTCTCAAGGTGACGCTCCAGGTGGCACCCGAAGTCCTGCCGGTGACCCTGCCGTTCCTGTGTCTGCAGCCGCTCGTCGAGAACGCCGTCAAACACGGTCTGGAGGACTCCAGGAACGACTGCCGCGTCACCATCGCGGCACAGGACGCCGGATCCGAGGCCATGGTGACCATCGAGGACGACGGCGTGGGCATGGACCCGGCCGTGCTGCGGGGGATCCTCGCGGGGGAGCGGACGGCGTCGTCGGGCATCGGTCTGTCCAATGTCGACGAGCGGCTGCGCCAGGTGTACGGCGACGATCACGGCCTGGTCATCGAGACGGGCGTCGGCGCGGGCACGAAGATCACGATCCGGCTCCCCAAGTACCACTCGGGCGTGCACTCCTCGGCAGGCCGCCGGCCCACGGGCTGAGAAATCCGCGCGATCGCGCGGTGGTCCGACTCGTCGGTGGGGCAAGGCGGCTGAACCCGTCCAGACGGTCGGCAGGAGAGCCGTCGCCGGACCTTCAGCAGAAGAGATGGATGGCCAGGTGGCTCAGCGGCAGACCCAGCTGCCAGGCCGGAGTCCATATCTCCGCGTACTCGTCCACGGCGCCGGACTGCGGACCGGCCGGGTGCCAGGGCTCGCTGTCCCCGAGATCGGCGGCGAGCAGCTCCGTCTGCCGCAGCCAGCGCCAGGCGTCCAGCGCGAGTGCCAGGTCCGGATCGGCTCCCTCGTCGAGGTCCCGTTCCCGCTCCTGCCGGGCGGTCAGCCGCTCCTGCGCCCACTCCTGCCAGGGATGGCCGTACGAGGTCAGTGACAGCCACTCGTCGATCCGGGAGACCACCCGCACGCCCGCCAGCTCGTCCGCGCTGTCGCACAGATAGATGGTGAGGGCCAGGGTCTGTCTGCCCGCGCGGTATTCGAGCGAACCGCCCTGCACGAGCGCGCCCGCCCGCAGCATCTCGTCGGCGATGTACTCGGCGCAGAGCCACGCCATGGGGACTGCCAGCCTGCCGCCGCTGGTTCCGTTCGTACTCTCGGGCTGCACCCTTTCCACCTTCCTTCCGGACGACTTCGTGCCGACACGACGACGAGCCTCCACCGTCAGACACGGCCAGGAGCCCGTCTTTACTCAACTTGCGCGTGAGGTTTCGCATACTGTCGCTCCTTGGTCGTGGCCCGAGGGGGACAAGGACACCGCAGGGACATCCGGGGCGCGCGGGACTGAGTCTCGGACGGATCGACGGACAGACGAACGGCCGGCCCGGGCCATGGCGTCAGGCCGCCACCGGGACCGGCCGATGCCGCCAGCTGCCGTCGTGGAGCTGAATACGCAACAGCCCCGCCCGGCATCTGCGCCACGCGGGACTGCCCGCGTCCGCCGCGCTGAGCGCGAGCAGAGCCAGCGCCGTGGCGGGCGGCTCGTCCTCGATGCGCGCCTCGTCCCGTCGCGAGGCCGCGATACGGGCCACCGCCTCGCGCACCGGCAGGCGGCCCGCCGCCGGATGCTCGACCAGTAGCCGGGCCGCGAGCAGGGCGGGGGAGCCGGGCCGGCCGGTGAAGGGGCACGGCGTACCGGCCGCGATGTCGCGGGCCAGCAGCCCGCCCAGCCTGCCGATCGGGGCGCCGCCGACCACGGCCAGATCGACGTGGACGGCGACCGCGTGGACGATCCGGGTGAGGGCGGCGCAGTTGGGTGCGGAGAGCAGCGGGTGACCGAGATCGACCGGCTCGCCTTCGCGGAGAGCGAGCGTCCGCAGCGCTGTTTCGATCAACCCGGCCGTGGAGTACGCCGGTTGGGGCGAAGCGCCGCGCAGCCAGCGGCGCGCACGACGGGCCGCCCGGGCGGCAGCCGCGTCGGGGCAGCGGCTGAGCGCCAGGGCGGCGAGCGCCGTCTCGGCGATCGCCGGCCGCCGGGATGAGGGCGTCTCGGTCACAGGAACCGTCCTCGGATGGTCGAAGCATGCGATGGTCACTTCGGACATTACGCACGGCGCGCCCCCCTGGTTCAGCCGCCCCCCGTGCGCCCATCCGTGCCGCCTCGCCCCGCCGCCACCGGGAGCCGCGACGAACGGTCGGCCCGGCGCGACGAACGGCACGAAAGCCGGGCCGGTTGTCAGCGGCGGCGCGCGTACCCCGGCAGACAGCGGGCCAGCGCACGCAGTGCGTAGTACGAACGCGACTTGACCGTTCCGGCCGGTATGCCGAGCTCCTCGGCCGCCTCGTTCACGCTCAGCCCATGGAAGTAGATGTGCACCAGCACCGCGCGGTGCTCGGGGCTCAGCGACTCGACCGCGGCCCGCACATCCATCGCGGCGACGGCCGTCTCCGTGACGTCCGCCGGGTCCGGCGTGGTGGCCAGGACGCCGTCGCCGATCTCGGTCGGCCGGGCCATCCGGGAGCGCCTGGCGTCGATCGCGAGCCGCCTGCCGACCGTGAAGAGCCAGGGCCGCATCGACTCGTACGGCCCGTCGAAGGCCTCGGGGTGCTGCCAGGCACGTACGAGCGTCTCCTGCAGCAGGTCCTCGGCGCGTTGCTGGTCCCCGTAGGTCAGACCGAGCAGAAAGCTGAGCAGTGCGGGCCCGTGCTCACGCTGCAGCTCCGCCATGGCCCGCTCGTCGGTCGTCTCGGTCGCCGTCGCCATTGCCAAACACCCTTTCGTGCAGAGGTCGCCGCCACGTGGCGTATACGAACGCATCAGGGCGCGAAGGGACAGATGACGTGCAGCGGTTGTCGGCGAGTGGTCGCACGGAGCGGCGAATGGTGCGATGAGCGGGCGGCCGGGAGCAATCGAACGGCCGGACACCCCCCACCTCCGTCTCAGTGACATGTCGGCTTTGTCGCTTGACTCGACCGTGCCCCGACCGGCAACCCTGACCGATGACTCAGCGCACGCGTCAGGGAACGGTGGCCGCCGTCCTCCTACTCCTCACCACCGCGGCAGGCTGCGTGGGACAGACGGGCCCCGCCCGCACCCCGCAGAACCGGGGGACCGTGCACCCCGCCCCCTCCGCCGCAGGCGGTGCCGGCGCGACCCGCGGCTTCACGCTCGTCGCCAGCGGTGACATGCTCGCGCACGACTCGGTCGTCGGCCGGGCCAGGGCGGACGCGGGCGGCGACGGCTACGACTTCCGGCCCATGCTCGCGGGCATCAAGCCCGTCGTCTCGCGGGCCGATCTGGCGATCTGCCACTACCCCATCAGCACCTCCCTGCCGCAGCTCGCGAAGGCGCTGGGCTCCACCGGGTACGACTCCTGCTCCACCACCTCGAACCAGAGCCTCGACGCGCTCGACACGGCGGGCGTCAGACATGCGGGATCGGCTCGTACCGCCGCCGAGGCCCGCCGCCCCGCCTGGCTGAAGGCCGGCGGCGCCAAGGTCGCCCAACTGGCCTACACCTCCGGCACCAACGGCTCCGCGCCCGCCGACAAGAGGCCCTGGGCGGTCAGTCTCATCGACGAGAAGAAGATCGTCGCCGACGCGCGCGCCGCCCGCAGGGCCGGAGCGGATGTGGTCGTCGTCAGTCTGGACTGGGGTACGCGGTGGCAGACCGAGCCCGACGAGCATCAGCTGAACCTCGGCAGGCGGCTCACGGAGTCCACCGGCGTCGGCCGCCCCGACATCGACCTCGTCCTCGGCACACGGGCCCAAGTGCCACAGCCGTACGAGAAGGTCAACGGCACCTGGATCGTCTACGGCATGGGCGCCGTCCACGGGTCCATCGGCCGCTTCACCTTCGCACCGCCCGCCGAGCCCGGTCGACGCTGGTTGGTGAAGAAGGCGGAGTTCGTCCCGACGTTGATGGACACCGACGCCGGACGCGTCATCAATCTCCCGGAGGCGCTGCGACGCGGGGCGGACCGGGACGGGCTTCGCGAGGCACAACAGGCGATCCGCGCGGCGGTGCTCGGCCGCGGCGCCGCCGGGGACGGCCTCACCCTCGGCGGCTGACGGCTGACGGCTGACGGCTGACGGCTGACGGCGTTACGGAACGACCGTCACCGGCCAGCGGCCCGCCTTGACCAGCCTGACCGCCACCGAGCCGATGATCCGGTGGCCCGCCGACTCCGAAGCACCCACCACCACGGCGTCCGCCTTCAGCTCGTCGGCCGCGGCGACCAGCCCGCTGTACGGGTCACCGCGGACGGTGTGGAACTCCCAGCGGACGTCCCAGATCCCCTTGACCCGTTCGGCCGCCGAGCGGATCTCGTCCACCAGCTCCTCGGCGACGTCCCCGGTCGCGTCACCGACCAGGGCGCCGAACGCCGCACCCGTTGGCATCACCTGCTGGACGTACACGATCGCGAGCAGGGCGTTCTGCCGCCGGGCGAGCCCTCCGGCGTACGCCGCCGCCCGCATCGAGGAATCGGATCCGTCCAGGCCGACGACGATCACCTTCGGGCCGTCGGTACCGCGCTCGAAGCGCTGAGGCTGCTGCTGGGGCCGCTGCTCTGTCACAGCATCGAGGTTATGCCCTGCCCGGCCGATCTTGCGGGCCCGATCAACCGGAACGGACCTCATCCCTTCCAACAGGCGGCCCGCCGGTGGCCTCCTTAAAGTGCAGATCATGAGTGTCACCGTGGAGCAGCCCACTTCCGCCCGTGGCGGATTGCTCAGCAGGGTGCCCGGCGCTTTCGCGATGTTCTTCGCCGCTCTCGGTGTCTTCTGCGTGATCCTCTCGCTCATCCCTCCGCTGCGGCGCCTGCTGCGCCCCGTCGCCGTCTTCCTGGACCGCGTCGCGATCCCCGTCAGTGCGAACCTCGCCTACGCGGTCTTCCTGCTGCTGCTCGCCGCGGCGATCGGCGCGCGCAAGAAGGCCGCGTGGTGGCTGGTCGTCAGCTATCTGGCCCTGCTCCTGATCGCGGACGTACTGGTCCTGGCCGTCGACCACGAGTGGACGTGGATCCCCAATCTGGTGCTGTGCACCGCCGCCGTGGCGGTGCTCGTCGCGGCACGCGGGGAGTTCTACGCCGAGTCCCGGCGCGCGTCGCTGCGGCACGCGCTGCTCGTCCTGGTCCTCGGGCTGGCCGCGGGCGTACTCGTCGGCTGGGGCCTTGTCGAGCTGTTCCCCGGCGGTCTGCCGCAGAACCAGCGCCTGCTGTGGGCCGCCAACCGGGTGCTCGGCGGACTGGCCTCGGGCGACCAGTTCGACGGCCACCCGCCCCGCTTCCTCTTCTTCCTGCTGGGTCTCTTCGGAGCGATCGCCCTGCTCAGCGCCGCCGCCACGCTCTTTCGCTCACAGCGCATGGAAGCCGCTCTGCACGGCGACGAGGAGCCCCGGATCCGGGCCCTGCTCGGTGCGTACGGCGCCCAGGACTCACTCGGCTACTTCGCGACCCGCCGCGACAAGGCCGTCGTCTTCTCGCCCAGCGGCAGGGGCGCCGTCACTTACCGCGTCGAGGCCGGAGTCGCTCTGGCCAGCGGCGATCCGATCGGCGACCGGGCGTCCTGGGCCCCGGCCATCCAGGCCTGGCTGGACCTCGCCAAGCGCTATGCCTGGGCCCCCGCCGTGATGGGAGCCTCGGAGGAGGGCGCCAGGGCCTTCGGGCGCTCCGGACTCGGCGCGATCCAGCTCGGCGACGAGGCGATCCTGAACGTCGCCCGTTTCGACCTGGACGGCCGCGACATGCGCGTCACCCGGCAGGCCGTGAACCGGGTCAAGCGCACCGGAGCCACCGTCCGGATCCGCCGCCACTCCGCCCTGACAGACGAGGAGATGCGGGGCATCGTCGACAAGGCAGACGCCTGGCGGGACACCGAGACCGAACGCGGCTTCTCCATGGCACTGGACCGCCTCGGCGACCCGGCCGACGGGGACTGCCTGCTCGTCGAGGCCTTCGACGCCGACGGCAATCTGATCGCCCTGCTCTCCTTCGTCCCCTGGGGCAAGGACGGCATCTCGCTCGACCTGATGCGCCGTGACCGCACCGCCCCCAACGGCGTCATGGAGTTCATGGTCGCCGAACTCTGCGCCCAGGTACCCAGACTCGGCGTCCGCCGGATCTCCCTCAATTTCGCCGTCTTCCGCTCGGCCTTCGAGGAGGGCGCCCGCATCGGCGCGGGCCCGGTCCTGCGGATGTGGCGCAGGCTGCTCCTCTTCTTCTCCAAGTGGTGGCAGTTGGAAGCCCTCTACCGCTCCAACGTGAAGTACCAGCCCGAGTGGTATCCGCGCTTCCTCTGCTACGGAGACGCCGGCTCCCTCGCCCGGGTCGGCATGGCCTCGGCGATCGCGGAGGGTTTCGTCTCCGTACCGAGCCTGCGCGAGCTCTGGGGCAAGGGGAAGGCACGGCACCGGGGCGTCGTCAGCCCCGTCACGACCGCGGGGCTGCCGTCCATCGACTCCCTCGGCCTGGTGGGCCCGGCCTCGGCGGAGGCGGCGGGGGAGCAGCGGCTGCCCGAGCAGGTGCGCATCCGTCACCGCAAGCTGGAGCGGCTGCGGGCGGACGGCATCGATCCGTACCCCGTCGGCATCGCCCAACGCACGGACACGCTCGCCGAGATCCGGGGCCTCAACCCCGCGCCCTCGGCCGGTACCCGCACCGGCCGGAAGGCCACCGTCGCCGGGCGCGTGATGGTCGTACGCGACCTCGGCGGTGTCGTCTTCGCCGTGCTGCGCGACTGGTCCGGCGACCTCCAGCTCGCCTTCACGCGTGACACCTGCGGCGCGGACGTACTGAACGGCTTCACCTCCGACGTCGACTTCGGCGACCACATCACCGCCACCGGCGAGATCGGCGCCAGCGACAAGGGCGAGCTGTCCCTCTTCGTCAGCGCGTGGCAGCTGACCGGCAAGTGCCTGCGCCCGCTGCCCGACAAACGGCGCGGCCTCGCCGACCCGGAGGCACGCGTCCGCCGCCGCTATCTCGACCTGGTGTCCAGCCCCGGCGCCCGCGATGTCGTACGCCACCGCTCCACCGCCGTCCAGGCGCTGCGCCAGGGCCTGCTGGAGCGCGGCTATCTCGAGGTCGAGACGCCGATGCTGCAGCAGATCCACGGCGGCGCCAACGCCCGCCCCTTCACCACCCACATCAACGCCTACGACCTCGATCTCTATCTGCGGATCGCCCCCGAGCTCTATCTCAAGCGCTTGTGTGTGGGCGGTCTGGAGAAGGTCTTCGAGATGGGCCGCACCTTCCGCAACGAAGGCGTCTCCTACAAGCACAACCCCGAGTTCACGATGCTGGAGGCCTATCAGGCCTTCGCCGACTACGACGTGATGCTCGATCTGACCCGCGAGCTGATCCAGGGCGCGGCCACCGCCGCCTTCGGCGCCCCGATCGCGCACAAGGCGGGCCCGGACGGCAAGCTGGTGGAGCACGACATCTCCGGCCTCTGGCCGGTCAGGACGCTGTACGGAGCGGTGTCCGACGCGCTCGGCGAGGAGGTCGACGCCGACACCGACGAGGCCGTGCTGCGCAGACTGTGCGACCGGGTGGGTGTGCCGCACACCCCGGACGACACCCGCGGCGACGTGGTCCTCGAAATGTACGAGCGCCTCGTCGAGGAGCGGACGAAGCTGCCCACCTTCTACAAGGACTTCCCGACCGACGTCTCCCCGCTCACGCGTCAGCACCGCCGTGACCCGCGACTGGCCGAACGCTGGGACCTGGTCGCCTTCGGGACCGAACTGGGCACCGCCTACTCGGAGTTGACCGACCCGGTCGAGCAGCGGCGCCGGCTCACCGCGCAGTCCCTGCTGGCCGCGGGCGGCGACCCGGAGGCCATGGAGATCGACGAGGACTTCCTGGACGCGCTGGAGTACGCGATGCCGCCGACCGGCGGTCTCGGCATCGGGGTCGACCGGCTCGTCATGTTCCTCACCGGGCTGACCATCCGCGAGACACTGCCCTTCCCGCTCGTGCGCCGCAACTGACGCGCCCGCGCGCGGCCCCGGGTTGCTCCCATCGGGTGCTTTCACCCGCCCGAACGGTGTTGGTGAGGTGTCAGGGGCCCCGGTCGTGCGAGCAGTTAGTCATGAAATCTGATCAGATGCTCCCGGGTCGCCGATCTGTACTCCGTATCGTGGCCTGCCTCGGCGCGGCCGCCACCACCGGGACGCTCTTCACCGAGCTGGGCCGGAGCCCCGGCAGGGCAGCAGCACCGGGCCCGGCAGCGGGCGCAAGGGGCGCCGCCGCGGGCCCGCCGGTGAGGGAGTCGGCGTACCGGCTGCAACCCATGACGGCGGACGTCCCACCGCGATTCCGCCGTGCGCTGCCGCCCGTGCGCACCAGACCCTTCGAGCGGTTCCGGGCGCCGGGCCGCAGCCTGGTGCTCACCTTCGACGACGGGCCTGATCCCCACTACACGCCCGGCATTCTGAGCACCCTGCGCCAGTACCACGTGAGCGCGATGTTCTTCGTCTGCGGTTCGATGGTCGCCGACCACCCCGAACTGCTGCGCCAGATTGCCCACGACGGACACATTGTGGGCAACCACACCTGGTCCCACCCGCTGATCCCCGGGCTCCCGCCCTCGAAGATCCGCAGCGAACTGAGCCGCACCAGCAAGCTTGTCGAGCAGATCCTGGGTACCGCGCCGCTGTGGTACCGCGCCCCGTACGGAGCTTGGAACAAGCTCTCCTTCGAAATCGGCGCGGAACTCGGCATGGAGCCCTTGGGCTGGACCCTCGACTCGCGCGACTGGACCGAGCCGGGCACGGCGACCATCGTCCGCAGGGTGCTCGGCGGCGCGGCGCCGGGCACCGTGATCCTCTCGCACGACGCGGGCGGCAACCGTTCGCAGAGCGTCGCTGCTCTGCGCCGCTATCTGCCCGAACTGCTGGACGCGGGATACAGCATCACCGTGCCGCACCGCTGAGCAGCAGCAGCGAGCGGCGGCGGACTGGCGGCGGACCGGCTCATCCGGGCCCGTATCAGCGGACCTTGACCATCCGGGCGAAGACGACGACGTTGCCGTCGTAGCCGCGGCCCTTCGAATAGCCGCCGCCGCAGGTGATCACGCGCAGTTCGGCGTAGCCCGTGTCGCCGTACACATGGGCACCGGGGAAGTTCGCCTTGGAGAACACCTCGACGCCGTACACCTCGAAGACCGCGGTCTTACCGTCGAAGCGGGCGACCTCGATGTGCTCGCCCTTGTCGATGGAGCCGAGCCCGTAGAAGACCGCGGGCCCCGACAGATTGTCGACATGGCCGACGACGACCGCGGTGCCGCGCTGGCCCGGGGAGATGCCGTTCTGGTACCAGCCCGCGATATTGGGGTCCTGGGGCGGCGGCGCCTCGATCCAGCCGTCGGAGTCCAGGCCCACGTTCATGACCGGCGCGTCGACCTTGATCGCGGGGATGCGCACGCGTTCCGCGGGTGCGTACGGCAGTGTCTGAGCGGCGACCAGCGGGGCGAAGGTCTCGCCGGGGCGGCTCTGCGATGCGGCGGCCGCCGGCTGGGGCGGGCCCAGGCCCACATCGACGCCATTCCTCATCATCGCCAACCCGGTGAGCATGACAAGGGCCAGTACGCCCCAGGGCGAGCGTTTCCTCGACTCCGAGCCGCTGTACAACTCGCCCATGACTCTCCCTTTTCGTAGGCCCTGTACGCACGCTAAGTGAGCCCAGGGGGACCGGCGAGGAGGGAGGGGCGAACGGGTGGCGGGCCGGGTGGCGCTGGCCCATCCGACGTATTTGTCGGATAAAAATTCTGACGGTCCGTGACCTGGGACTCCGTCAGATCTCCCGGCGTGTCGTCGGCGTGTCGCTCACCGGAAGGGACCAATACCGAAATGCGGTGGTTGTCCGGCCCGGTGAGGGTTCGTCGTGGAAGACGTACTCGTCGAATCTCCCGGAGCGCCGCTTTGGGGCGTCTTCCACAGGAGGTTCTACGATGCGTGCATCACGCGCTCTCGCAGTGGCCGCGGCCGCCATCGCGGCCGTCGGGCTCTCTGCCCCGATGGCCGCCGCGGGCGGCGACGTCGGCCAAGGGGGTCAGAGTGGAAGAGGACAGGGGGGCGACGGCGGAGTCCAGGTCCTCTCCGTCAGCCCGGAGGCTGTCCACCAGGGCGGCACCCTGACCATCACCGTCCGGGGTTGCAACCGCGGCGGAACGGTCACGTCCAACGCCTTCCCGCAGACCAATCTCTCCCAGCCCCGCAACGGCATCTCGACCGCCAGCGCACGGGTCAACGACAACGCAGCGCCGGGACAGTACAACCTGGCCGTCAGGTGCCACGACAGCCAGAACGTGGCGACCGCGCAGTTCACCGTGCTGGCGGCCCGCGGCGCGATGGGCGGCCTCGGCGGCTCGGTCGGCCCGAGCGGCACCGAAATGGCGATCGGCGGCGGACTCGTCGCCACGGCAGCCGTCGGCGGCTCCCTCTTCATCGTCCGGCGCCGCCGCATGATCAGCGGAAAGGTCTGACCGGCCGAACCTCCCGGTAGGCCGTAACCGCCCGTCGCCCCGAGTCCTGGCCAGGACTCGGGGCGACGGGCGGTTAGGGGGTGTCCGGCGGATCAGGGGGCGGGCGGGTGTCAGTGCCGGCGGCTCTCCGCGCGCCTGCGTACGACGAAGATGGTGCCGGTGGCCGCGGCCACGACCAGCGCGGTGCCCGCGGCGAGTTCCCCGGCGTTCAGCCCGCCGATGCTGCCGCCGAGCCCGCCCCTGACACCCGCGGGCGAGGTGGAGGTGGAGGTGGTCCTGATGGTCGGCGTGGACCGGCCGCCGCTGATGGTGAGGTTGAACGAGCCCGTGCCCTGCCCCGGGCAGTTGAACTGGACCGAGTACTGGGCGCCCGGGCGCGCGTCGAGGTCGACCGTGACCGTGGCCGAGGAGCCCGGGCTGATGCTGACGGTGTCGAAGACTCCGGAAGAGGCGGTGGAGGTCGTGTTGCACCCGGTGGCGGACAGGGTGACGCGGCCGCCCGGCGAGACGGTCGAGGGGGCGACGCTGAAGACGGGCGACGACACCTGGCTGTCGGCGGCCATGGCGATGGGGGCGGTCAGAGCGAGTGAGGCCACTCCCAGCAGAGCGGCGGATGCGGCACGTTTCGCGCGCATGGTCAGTCCTCCGGGTCTCCGAGGAGCAGCTGCGGAACCTGTTTCCACAAAATGCGGGGAATGCACCTCGATGCCCGAAACGCTAGAAGCGGGGGTTACACCCCGCGATCGCTGTAGCGCGAATGGGGCATCCGTGTCCCCCGTGCGGCGGACGGCCAGCGGGTGTCGCGGCGTTGTCCGGGTCGGCGGATGAGAAAGGAGGGGCGCAGTGGCCCGGGGCCGGGGTGTACTGGGCGGCTCAGGGAGTAGCCGTCCGTACAGACAGGGAGCGCAGGGTATGTCCGAGCTGTATCCGCCGATCGAGCCGTGCGAGCAGGGGATGCTCGATGTCGGTGAGGGGCACCTCGTCCACTGGGAGGTCTGCGGCAACCCCGAGGGCAAACCCGCACTCGTCGTCCACGGCGGCCCGGGATCCGGATGTTCCACCGGCGTACGCAGCTACTTCGACCCGGACCGCTATCGCGTCGTCCTGTTCGACCAGAGAGGCTGCGGACGCAGCACACCGCACGCAGCCGACCCCGCGTCCGATCTGACCCACAACACCACCGGCCATCTCCTCGGCGACATGGAGCGCCTGCGCGAGCACCTCGGGATCGAGCGCTGGCTGCTCTTCGGCGGCTCGTGGGGTTCGACGCTCCTTCTCGCCTACGCCGAGCGGTATCCGCGGAGGGTCTCCCAGATCGTCGTCAACGGGGTCACCACGACCCGGCGGTCCGAGATCGACTGGCTCTACCGCGGCGTCGGACGGTTCTTCCCCGAGGCATGGGACCGCTTCCGCTCCTTCGCCCCGGTCGCCGGCGACGAGGTCAATCCGGTGGCCGCCTACGCGCGTCTGATGGCGGACCCCGACACCCGCGTACGGGAGAGGGCCGCCGCCGAGTGGTGCCGCTGGGAGGACACGGTGCTGTCCATGGAACCCCAGGGCGTGCCCAGCCCTTACGGTGGCCGCCCGCCTGCCGCGCGGCTGGCGCTCGTACGGATCGCCTCCCACTACTTCGCGCACGGCGCCTGGCTGGAGGAGGGCGCCCTGCTGCGCGACGCCGGCCGGCTGAAGGGAATCCCGGGCGTGCTCTTCCACGGCCGGCTCGACCTGAGCAGCCCGCTCGACACCCCCTGGGAACTCATGCGCGCCTGGCCCGACGCGGAACTCGTGGTCGTCGACGACGCCGGGCATCAGGGCAGCCGGTCGATGCGGGCGCAGGTGCGCGGAGCACTGGACCGGTTCGGCTCCCTGAGTGACTGAAGGAACCTGTGGGGCAGTTGAGATCAAGCCATTCCGTTGTGGGGTGAATTCCCCTGATGGAAGCGGGTTTTCGGCGATTCGCGTTCGCGACCTCGGATATTTTTCCCGACGGGTTGAACACATCCCGCCCCGCTGTCCGTACCTAGGGCCATGAACACGGCGCACCCAGGCGTCGCAACAGGTTCGATGGACTAACGGGAGTGGACATGAACACCTGGCGTAACGCCTCGCTCGCGGTGACTGCGGCGGCCGTACTCGCGCTGACGACGGCGTGCGGTCAGGAAAAGGGCACCGAGACCCCCAACGGCCAGGCCGTCGGCGCCGTCAATCCCGCCCAGCCCGGCAGCGGCGGCTACGGCTCCGACTACGGTGCCGGTTCCGGCACCGCGGCCCAGGCGGCGGCCAAGCCCGCCGGCCAGCTGGCCGTGTGGGACAGCAAGGAGCTCGGCAAGGTCGTCACCGACAGCGCGGGCTTCACCCTCTACCGTTTCGACAAGGACACCGCCAGCCCGCCGAAGTCGAATTGCGAAGGCGAGTGCGCGAAGACCTGGCCCGTGGTGGCCGCCGGCGGTGCCTCGGCCGCTCCTGGCGTCGACCCCTCCCTGATCGGCGAGGTCACCCGGTCCGACGGCACCAAGCAGCTCACCATCGGCGGCTGGGCGATGTACCGCTACGCCAAGGACGCCAAGCCCGGTGACGCCAAGGGCCAGGGCGTGGGCGGCACGTGGTTCGCCTCCGCCCCCGACGGCAAGAAGGCCGCGGGCGGCGCCGGCGGTGGCTCGGACTCCGGCGAGGGCGGCTACGGCGACGGCGGCGAGGAAGCAGGCGGCGAGCAGGCGGATCTCGCGGGCCTCTCGGTCCGAAAGGACCCCAAGCTCGGCGAGATCATCGTCGACAAGAACGGGATGACGGTTTACCGGTTCATGAAGGACTCGGCATGGCCGATGAAGACCGCCTGCACGGGCGACTGCCTCAAGAAGTGGCCGGTTGTCGCCCCTGTGAACAAGAACAACACCGAGGGAATCCTCAAGAAGGGCTTTGTCACCTTCGACCGCCCGGATGGAATCAAGCAGCAGACCATCGACTGCTGGCCGATCTACACCTTCGCGGGCGACGCCAAGCCCGGTGACACCAACGGTCAGGGCGTTGGCGGCACTTGGTACGCAGTTTCTCCCGAGGGCAAGCCGGTCGGAGCGCCCAAGTAGTCCCCACGCTGCGCCTCCGGCCCGGTCGGCCCGTCTCACGCCCCCCGCGTGCAGGCGGGCCGGTCGTTATGTCAACACCCGTGCGGAGCAACACGTGTGACCAAGAACGGACCGCTAATTTCCGTTTGGGCTCGCTCTCCAGGCGGGCGATCAGTAGCCTCGGCTCGAACACTGGCCATGGACATGGCCGAACTCCCCCGTGGCGACTTGTTGGAGACATCGATGGAGCGTCCCGCCTGGGCCCCGCAGGGCATCGACATATCGGTGCCGAGCGTGTCCCGCATTTACGACTACTACCTGGGCGGTTCGCACAATTTCGAGGTCGACAGGGAAGCCGCCCGCAAGGCGATGGAGTTCATGCCGGGCCTGCCCAAGATCATGCAGGCGAACCGGGCGTTCATGCGCCGGGCCGTGAATTACGCGGTGAGCGAGGGCGTCACCCAGTTCCTCGACATCGGCTCCGGCATTCCGACCTTCGGCAATGTCCATGAGGTGGCGCAGCAGGCCAGCGCCGAGGCCAGGGTCGTCTACGTCGACCACGATCCGGTCGCCGTCGCGCACAGCCGGGCGGTCCTGGACGGCGACGAGCGCTCGGCCGTCGTCTCCGCCGATCTGCGCAAGCCGCAGCAGATACTCGACCACCCCGAGGTCGTCGGACTGCTCGACCTGGAGCGGCCGGTGGCGCTGCTCCTCGTCGCCGTACTGCACTTCGTCGAGGACGAGGACGACCCGTACAACGCCGTGGCCCTGCTGCGGGACGCGCTCGCGCCCGGCAGCCTCGTCGTCGTCACCCACGCCTCGTACGAGGGCATCCCGCTGTCCGAGGAGCAGGCGGGCGGTGCCGTCGGCGTCTACCGGAACATACGCAGCCCGCTGATCATGCGCTCGCACGAGCAGATCACGCGGTTCTTCGAGGGGTACGAGATGGTCCAGCCCGGCCTGGTGTCCATGCCGCACTGGCGGCCCGACACCCCCACCGAGCAGGAGGACCCATACGCCTTCTCGGGCTTCGCAGGGGTGGGGCGCAAGGCGTGATGGCGCCGGCGCAGGCGGCGGGTACCCCGGCGGACCCGGACAGCCTGGAGGACAGACTCCGCCGGTTCGCGACGATCTGGAGCCGTGCCGTGTTCCCGGTGACGGCCACGTCGCTGACCCGGCCCGAGGTCGAGGAGCATCTGCTGCCGCTGGCACGGAAGTTGAGCCAGTCGCTGCACGCGCGCCCCTTCGACCCGCAGAGCGCCCAGCGGATCGGGGCAGCCCTCATCGATGCCCACTGCACCCACCCGGAGGCGCTCAGCCGCACGCTGGGTGTCGTCGACGCCTATCTGGTGCTCTACTGCGGCAGCGGTGATCCCGAGCAGTCGGCCGAGGAGAGCCGGGCCCGCTGCGCGAAGCTGCAGCACGCGCTGGCCGCCGGCTTCGCCCAGGGGCTGCGCGAGCGCACCCTCGCCGAGCAGGAGGCCATCGCCCGCTCCTCGCTGCTGGCCCGCAGCGACGCCGTACAGGCGCTGCACGCGACCGAGGCCCGCTTCCGGGCGGTGTTCGAGGGAGCCGCGATCGGCATCGGGATCGCCGACCTCGAGGGCAATATCCTCGAGGTCAACGAGACCCTGACGAGGATGTTCGGCGGCCTCGAACACCATGTGCGCGGCCGGAAGGTGACCGAGTGGTCCCATCCCGAGGACAGGCCCCATGTCTGGGAGCTGTACCGGGAGTTGGTACGCGGCGAACGCGACGACTACCGCGTCGAGAAGCCGTTCTTCCGCAATGACGGCACGGTGCTATGGACCAATCTGACGGTCTCTCTGCTGCGGGACGCCGACGGCAAGCCGCAGTACCAGCTGGCGCTGATGGAGGACACCACGGAGCGCCGGCTGCTCAATCTGCGGCTGCGCTACGAGGCCACGCACGACGCCCTGACCGGGCTGCCCAACCGGACGCTCTTCTTCGAACGACTGGAGAAGGCCCTGTCCGGCGGCGAGGGCTCACGCTTCGGGCTCTGCTACCTCGATCTCGACGGATTCAAGGCGATCAACGACAGCCTCGGCCACGCGGCGGGCGACCGGCTCCTCGTGGAGGTCGCCGACCGGCTGCAGAGCTGCGCCACCGCGCAGGGCGAGATGGTGGCCCGGCTCGGCGGCGACGAGTTCGTGGCGCTGACCACCGGACCCGATACGCAGATCGGTGTCGACGAGCTCGCGGGCCGTATCCTCGGCGCGCTCGCATCCCCGATCCGGGTCGACGGACGGGAGTTCACGGTCCGCGGGAGCATCGGCATCGTCGAGGGCCCCGCGGGCGAGCGCACCCCCGCCGAGGTGCTGCGCAGCGCCGACATCACGATGTACCGGGCCAAGTCCGCGGGCGGCAACCGCTTCGAGCTCGCCGATCCTGAGGCGGACGCCCGCGCGATCACCCGGCACGGTCTGACCACCGCGCTCCCCGCGGCTCTGGAGCGCGGTGAGTTCTTCATCGAGTACCAGCCGCTGGTGCACCTGGGCGACGGAAGCGTGCACGGCGCGGAGGCACTCGTACGCTGGTGCCACCCGCAGCACGGAGTGCTGGGACCGGACCAGTTCATTCCGCTCGCCGAGCACACCGGACTGATCGTGCCGCTGGGCCGCTGGGTGCTCCAAGAAGCCGTACGCCAGGCCAGATACTGGCAGGAGCGCCACTCCGACGGCGGTCCGCTGCGGATCAATGTGAACCTCTCGCCCGCGCAGCTGCACCACCCGGGCCTGGTCGCCGACACCGTCGACGTCCTCGAACGCTCCGGCCTCGAACCGGGAGCGCTGTGCCTGGAGGTGACCGAGTCCGCGCTGATCGGCGCGGACGAGGACCTGCTCAAGCCGCTGCGCCAACTCGCCGAGATGGGCGTGGACATAGCGCTCGACGACTTCGGTACGGGGTACTCGAACCTGGCGAACCTGCGTCGGCTGCCAGTGAGCGTCCTCAAGCTCGACCGCTCCTTCACCCAGGGAATGCAGCGCCATCCGGCCGACCCCGTCGATCTGAAGATCGTCGAGGGGATCGTCTCGCTGGCGCACAGCCTGCAACTCGCGGTCACGGTCGAGGGGGTGGAGACGGGCGCGCAGGCGGAGCAGCTGCGGGAGCTCGGCTGCGACACGGCTCAGGGCTGGTACTACGCCCGCCCGGGCCCGCCGGACAAGCTGCACGCGCTGTCTCTGGCGGACGCGGTGTGACCTGGCCGTCCAGTAGCCGTAGCTAACGCACCGCCGCCCGCGAGCCGAGCAGCACCCGCTGCAGCTCGCGGGCCGCCCGCGGCGGCGCCACGTCGCTGCGGTGCGCGAGCGCGATCGTACGGCGCAGTCCCGGCCGGGCGAGCGGTGTGACCCGCAGGTCGCGGCCGGCCCGGTCGGCGACCATGCTCGGCACCACCGCGACGCCGAGCCCCGCCCGTACGAAACCGAGCACCGCGTCCATCTCGCCGCCCTCCACGGTGAAGCCCGGCTCGAAGCCCTCCGCGCGGCACGCGGCCACCGTCAGCTCGCGCAGGTCGTAGCCGTGCCGGAACATCACCAGCGGCTGATCGCGCAGATCGGCGATCCGCACCGGGCTCCGCGGTCCGGGCACCGATGCGGACGACACCACCACCAGGTCCTCGCGCAGCAGCTCGACCGTGGTCAGCGCGGGTGAAGCGGGCGGCAGCGGCAGCACGATCAGGGCCAGATCGAGTGAGCCGCGCGCCAGCTCCCGTACGAGATCGTGCGAACCGCTCTCCTCGATCAGCAGCTCGATGCCCGGATGCAGGTCGTGGAAGGCGCGCAGCACATCGGGGAGCAGCCCGGTGCAGAGGCTGGGTGTCGCGCCGAGCCTGACCCGGCCGCGGCGCAGCTGCACCAGCTCCTGCACCTCGTGCCGGGCGGTGTCGGCGTCGGCGAGGATCCGGCGGGCCAGCGGCAACAGCGCCTCGCCCGCGTCCGTGAGCGCGATATTGCCGCGGGCCCGGCTGAACAGCTCGGCGCCCAGCTCCTTCTCCAGCGCCCTGATCTGCTGGGAGAGCGACGGCTGGGAGACATGGACGCGCTCGGCGGCATGGGTGAAGTGCCGGGTCTCGGCGACCGCCACGAAGTAGAGAAGCTGCTGGAACTGCATGGACCCACGATAGGCCAGGGCTATGGAGATGAGCCGGATCATGTCTTGGACCTCTGGAGGGTCCCGGCCCTAGCGTTCCAGGTATGGCTCTGGCAACGCGGACGGATCGAAAACCGTCGCCCACGCGCACCTTCTGGGGATCGACGGTCGGCAAGAAGACGGTGATGGCCGTGAGCGGCCTGATCATGCTCGGCTATCTGGTCGCGCATGTGATGGGCAACCTCAAGGTCTTCTTCGGGGCGGGGGAGTTCAACGCCTACGGCCACTGGCTGCGCACTATGGGCGAACCCGTGCTGCACTACTCGTGGGGTCTGTGGATCGTCCGCGTCGTGCTGCTGGCGGCCGTCGTGGGGCACGCGGTCTCGGCGTACCAGCTCAGCAGGCGGGACCTCAGGGCGCGGCCGGTGCAGTACGCGCACAAGCGGCGCCGGGCCAGTTACGCCACCCGCACCATGCGCTGGGGCGGGATCATCGTGGCGCTGTTCATCGTCTGGCATCTGCTCGACCTGACGACGCTGACGGTGAACGAGAACGCCGAGCCGGGCCATCCGTACGAGAACGTCGTCGCGACCTTCTCCACCTGGTACGGCAACGTCATCTACATCGTCGCGATGCTCGCCGTCGGACTGCACGTCCGCCACGGCTTCTGGAGCGCCGCCCAGACCCTCGGTGTCGGCAACGCCACCCGCGACCGCGCGCTCAAGACCGTCGCCAATGTCCTCGCGCTGGTGCTCACCGCGGGGTTCATCTCCGTACCCGTCGCCGTCATGACAGGAGTGGTGGGCTGACATGAGCCGTCTCAACTACACGGTCGGCGCTCCCCTCGCCGACACCAAGGCGCCCGAAGGGCCTGTCGCCGAGCGCTGGGACCGGCGGCGCTTCGAGGCGAGGCTGGTCAACCCGGCCAACCGCCGCAAGCACACCGTCATCGTCGTCGGCACCGGCCTCGCGGGCGGCGCCGCGGGCGCGACACTGGCCGAACAGGGCTACCACGTCGAGCAGTTCTGCTACCAGGACTCCCCGCGCCGGGCCCACTCCATCGCAGCCCAGGGCGGCATCAACGCGGCCAAGAACTACCGCAACGACGGCGACTCGATCCACCGTCTCTTCTACGACACGGTCAAGGGCGGCGACTTCCGCGCCCGTGAGTCCAACGTGCACCGGCTCGCCCAGATTTCGGTCGAGATCATCGACCAGTGCGTGGCCCAGGGCGTGCCCTTCGCCCGGGAGTACGGCGGACTGCTCGACACCCGCTCGTTCGGCGGCGTCCAGGTCTCCCGTACCTTCTACGCCCGCGGCCAGACGGGTCAGCAGCTCCTGCTCGGCGCCTACCAGGCCCTGTCGCGGCAGATCGCCGCAGGCACCGTGACCATGCACGCCCGTACCGAAATGCTCGATCTCATCGTCGTCGAGGGGCGGGCCCGCGGCATCGTCGCCCGCGATCTGATCACCGGGAAGATCTCCAGCCACTTCGCCGACGCGGTGGTCCTGGCCTCCGGCGGCTACGGCAACGTCTTCTATCTGTCGACCAACGCCATGAACTCCAACGCCACCGCCATCTGGCGCGCCCACCGGCGCGGCGCGTACTTCGCCAACCCCTGCTTCACCCAGATCCACCCGACCTGCATCCCGCGCACCGGCGACCACCAGTCCAAGCTGACACTGATGAGCGAGTCGCTGCGCAACGACGGCCGCATCTGGGTGCCCGCGGCGAATGGTGAGGGCCGGCCGCCGAACGAGATCCCCGAGGACGAGCGCGACTACTACCTGGAGCGGATCTATCCGTCCTTCGGCAATCTTGTCCCCCGCGACATCGCCTCGCGCGCCGCGAAGAACGTCTGCGACGAGGGCCGCGGGGTGGGACCCGGCGGGCAGGGCGTCTATCTGGACTTCGCGGACGCGATCTCGCGGATGGGCCGCAAGGCGGTTCAGGAGAAGTACGGCAACCTCTTCGACATGTACGAGCGGATCACCGCCGAGAATCCGTACGAGGTGCCGATGCGGATCTATCCCGCCGTGCACTACACGATGGGAGGGCTCTGGGTCGACTACGACCTGCAGACCACCGTCCCGGGGCTCTTCGCGATCGGCGAGGCCAACTTCTCCGACCACGGCGCGAACCGGCTGGGAGCGTCCGCGCTGATGCAGGGCCTGGTGGACGGGTACTTCGTCCTGCCGTCCACCATCAACGACTATCTCGCCCGCAACCCGAACACCGAGAGCGTCGACGCCTCGCACCCGGTGGTGGCAGAGGTGCTCGCGGAGACCGAGGACCGGCTGAACCTGCTGCTCGCGGTCGACGGCGACCGCACGCCCGACTCCTTCCACCGCGAACTGGGCGAACTCATGTGGGAGTTCTGCGGAATGGCACGTACGGACGCGGGCCTGCGCAAGGCTCTGGAGCGCATCCCGCTGATCCGCGAGGAGTTCTGGCGCCGCATCAAGGTGCCCGGCACCGGTCAGGAGTTCAACCAGTCCCTGGAGAAAGCCAACCGCGTCGTCGACTATCTGGAGCTTGCCGAGCTGATGTGCCTCGACGCACTGCACCGTTCCGAGTCCTGCGGCGGCCACTTCCGCGAGGAGTCCCAGACGAAGGACGGCGAAGCCGCCCGCCGTGACAAGGAGTTCTCGTACGTGGCTGCCTGGGAATTTCGGGGGTCCGGGGGTCGTCCCCCGGGAGAGCACAGCACCGGGGAAGCCCCCGTTCTGCACAAGGAAGACCTGGTCTTCGAGTACGTTCACCCCACCCAGCGGAGCTACGCATGAAGCTCAACCTGCGCGTCTGGCGCCAGCGGAACGCCGAAGCGCCCGGCGCCATGGCCACGTACGAGGTCGACGGGATCTCCAAGGACATGTCCTTCCTGGAGATGCTCGACACCCTCAACGAGGAACTCATCCTGCGCGGAGAGGACCCCGTTGCCTTCGACCACGACTGCCGCGAGGGCATCTGCGGCGCGTGCAGCCTGGTCATCAACGGTGATGCGCACGGCCCCGAACGCACCACCACCTGCCAGCTCCACATGCGGTCCTTCCAGGACGGCGACACCATCGACGTCGAGCCGTGGCGTGCCTCCGCCTTCCCGGTGGTCAAGGACCTGGTGGTGGACCGCAGCGCCTTCGACCGGATCATCCAGGCCGGCGGCTACATCACCGCCCCCACCGGAGCGGCACCCGAGGCCCATGCCACGCCCGTCCCCAAGCCGGACGCCGACTTCGCCTTCGAGCACGCCGAGTGCATCGGCTGCGGCGCGTGCGTGGCGGCCTGCCCCAACGGCTCGGCGATGCTCTTCACTTCGGCGAAGATCAACCATCTCAATGTGCTGCCACAGGGCGCGCCCGAGCGCGAGACGCGCGTGCTCGACATGGTCGCGACGATGGACGAGGAGGGCTTCGGCGGCTGCACCCTGACCGGCGAATGCGCCACGGCCTGCCCGAAGGGGATCCCGTTGCCGTCCATCGCCGCGATGAACAAGGAGTGGCTGCGGGCGAGCCGGAAGGTCCGCCGCTGAGCCATGAGATCCGGACAGCTTCCCGGTGTGAGGCCGCGCACGTCTTCCCGATGTGAGCAACAAACTCTTCACGCAACTGTCACATCCGCCGCAGAATTTACGTCTCTGGCGGCAACGGGACGCGCAGACAGCAAGATCAACCTTGTTCAACGCTGCACTGCGTATCGCGACATGTCCGCATAGCAGCGAGCCAATTCCCGGCGATTTCCCCGGAGTTCGGGTGAACCGGTAGGCATGGAGCCGGGTCACGGGTGCCGACCACGCCCGTGACCGACCGAACCGAACCACCGAAACATCTGGGGGTATTTGCCATGCCTGAACTCACCCGCCGACGCGCCCTGGGCGCCGTCGCAGGAGCGGCCGCCGCCGTGGCCGTAGCGGGCACAACGGCCGCTGCCGCGCGTACCGGGCGGACCGTCTCCGCTCCCTCGGCCGAACCCGCCTCGTTCGACGAGGTCTTCCAGGGCCGCCGTATACAAGGCGCGCCCTCCGAGGCGAGCGGGCATCACGGAGGCGGACACCACGGGGGCGGACACGGCGGCGGACACGGGGGCGGCTTCGCCGTGCACATCGACGGCAAGGAGCTGCATGTGATGCGCAACGCCGACGGCACCTGGATCAGCGTCGTCAACCACTACGAGACGTTCGCCACGCCCCGCGCGGTGGCCCGCGCTGCCGTCGCCGAACTCCAGGGCGCCGCCCTCGTCCCGCTCGTCACCACCTGATCCAGGAGCCCGCACCGTCATGACCGTACGCAAGAACCAGGCGCAGCTCACTGCCACCGAGAAGCGCCGCTTCGTCGACGCGCTGCTCGAACTCAAGCGCAATGGGCAGTACGACACCTTCGTCACCACCCACAACGCCTTCATCATGGGCGACACCGACAACGGCGAGCGGGTCGGCCACCGCTCGCCCTCGTTCCTGCCCTGGCACCGCAGGTTCCTCATACAGTTCGAGCAGCAGCTCCAGGCCGTGGACCCCTCCGTGGCGCTCCCGTACTGGGACTGGACCGCCGACCGCACCGCCGCCTCCTCGCTCTGGGCGGCCGACTTCCTCGGCGGCACCGGGCGCAGCAGGGACGGCCGGGTGACGGACGGCCCGTTCGCCTTCGCGGCCGGCAAATGGCCGGTGAGCATACGCGTGGACGGCCGCGACTATCTGCGCCGGGACCTCGGCGCCGGGGGCCGTCAGCTGCCGACCCGGGCCGAGGTGGACTCCGTACTCGCCATGGCCACTTATGACGCTCCGCCGTGGAACAGCGCCTCGGACGGCTTCCGCAATCACCTGGAAGGCTGGCGCGGCGTCAATCTGCACAACCGGGTCCATGTCTGGGTCGGCGGCCAGATGGCCACCGGAGTCTCGCCCAACGACCCGGTGTTCTGGATGCATCACGCCTTCATCGACAAGCTCTGGGCCGAGTGGCAGACACGCCACCCCGACTCGACCTATCTCCCGGCCGCCGGCACGCGCAATGTCGTCGATCTGCGGGAGACCATGCGCCCCTGGAACGACGTGACCCCGGCCGACATGCTGGACCACACCCGCCACTACACCTTCGACACGGCGGCGTAGGCGATACAGCGCCCAAGCGGGTCGTGGGGGCTGTGCACGGCGGACGACTTTAGGCGTTCGCGCTGGTCAGCCCCGCGATCCGGGCGAGCCTGCGGAAGGAGTTCAGCAGGGCCTCACGGTCGTACGTACTCGTCGTGACCAGTACTTCGTCGGCGCCGCTGTCCTTGACGACCGCCTCCAGCGCGTCCGTGACCTGCTCCTCGGTGCCCGCGATGTGGCCGGCGAGCCCGGACTCGTAGAACTGGCGCTCCCGGGCCGTCATCGTCATTGCGTCGATCCGCTCCGGCGGAGAGAGCGGCGGGAAGACCCCGTGCGTCCGGGAGTACGCCAGCGACCAGGCCTCCGGCATCAGCAGCCGGTGCGCCTCCCGCTCCGTGGCGGAGACGACGACCGTGCCCGAGACGACCACGTACGGCCGCTCGGACCAGGAGGACGGCCGGAAGTCCCGGCGGTAGCGGTCGATGGCCGCGAGCATCCGGTCGCGGCCCCGTATGTCGCCGATGACCAGCGGCAGGCCGGCGGCGGCCGCGATCTGTGCTCCTTCGCCGGTGGCCAGAAGATACGGCGGGACCCGCAGGCCCTCCGCGGGGCGGGCATGCACCTGCGGATGCGCCGTCTGCCGGCCGTCGAACCAGCCGAGCAGTTCTTCCAGCTGCCCGGCGAAATCCTCGGCGTCCTGCTTGTCCCGGCCCAGGGCCTTGCGTATGCCGTCCGTGAAGCCCACCGAGCGGCCGAGCCCCATGTCGATCCGGCCGGGGAAGAGCGCTTCGAGGACCCCGAACTGCTCGGCCACGACCAGCGGTTGATGGTTCGGGAGCATCACTCCGCCCGTGCCGACACGGATCGTCGAGGTCGCGGCGGCGACCGCGGCCGCGAGAACAGTCGGCGCGGAGCCCGCCACTCCGGGCACGCTGTGGTGCTCGGAGACCCAGAAGCGGTGGTATCCCAGCGCTTCCAGCTCCTGGGCGAGACGCACCGTGTCCCGCAGAGCGGCGGGCTCGTCGTGCCCCTCGCGGGTGCGGGAACGGTCCAGTACGGAGAGGCGGGTCGACTCGATCAATGCGCTCACACAGGGTTCAACGTCCGCGCCGCGCGAGGATTCCCCAGGTGCATGGATCACGAGCGACGCGGGCCGCACCTGAGGGTCCGTACGGGTGAGCCCTCAGGCGCCCGGGTGTCCGTGCGGCCGGCCTGTCAGCTGCCGTCCTCGAGCCGGAATCCGACCTTGAGCCCGACCTGCCAGTGCTGGATCTGCCCGTCGACGATCTGGCCGCGGACCTCGGTCATCTCGAACCAGTCGAGAGCGCGGAGGGTCTGGGACGCCCGGTGGATGCCGTTGCGGATGGCCTGGTCAATGCCGTCGGGCGAGGTGCCGACGATCTCGGTGACCCGGTAGGTGTGATTCGACATGTGTGTCGCACTCCTCTCGATGCGTTCACTCCACGGTGCCCCACCGGGAGGCGGCGCGCGAGGCGTCGGGGCCCGGACGGTCGTCCGAGGCAGTGCCGAGCGCCGTCCGGGCGCGGCGGTGGAGCGACGGTCGGCGCCGAGTCCGGGGCCGAGGGTGCGCTCGGAGGGATCGCGTCGCCGGGACGCCGGTCCTCGGCGAGAGCGAGGCGTCGACCATGGTTTCCGACCGCCGGCTTCTCGTCTTCGCAGGTCAGAGCTTCTCCAAGGTGATGCACCGTCAGGTGAAGACGTAATTGTCGCGGCTGAAACATCGCCTCGGCGTGTTGTGCAGTCCAACGAGTGATATTCGGGCCTTCGCCACTCGAAGGGCCCAGGGTCTCCCTCGATTGCGGTGGTGTCGACTGGTGCTGAGCCGTGATCGGGCTGACGGTGGATCATGTCGTACTGCGATCCGATGAGCCGACGAAGTGTCAGCCTTCGCAGCGCGGCGAAAGGAAAGTGCCTCATGCGCTCTGCCCGCACACTGTTCGCCTCGGCCGCCGTGACGGCGGTCCTCGCCATCACCGCGCCCGCTGCGAATGCCATCACGTTGGACGAGGACTACGGGCAAGACAGCTCCTCCTCCAGCAGCGGCTACGGCAAGACCGGCAAGCAGGACTCCACCGCGCAGGACTCCACCGCGCAGGACTCCTCCACAGCGGCCGACCCGTCGGCGAAGAAGGAGTCCTGGAAGAAGGAGTCGGCGACCGGAGACTCCGCGACGACCGGCGAGTCGGCGGCCGGAGACTCGGCGACGACCGGCGAGTCGGCGACGACCGGAGAGTCGGCGAAGAAGGAGTCCTGGAAGAAGGAGGCGCCGGCGACGACTGGAGAGTCGGCGACCACTGAGGAGTCGGCGGCCGCCACTGGAGAGTCGGCGACGACTGAGGAGTCGGCGACGACCGAGGCGCCGGCGAAGAAGGAAGCCTGGAAGAAGGACAAGCCGTGGGGCGGTGTCCACACCGGTGGTGGCGCCCTGGCCAAGCTCGTGGCCGAGGACTGGGGTCAGGACAGCGGCTCCTCCTCGGAGAGCGGCAGCTCCTGGAAGAAGGAGAAGCCGGCGGGCGGCGTCCACGCCGGTGGCGGCGGTCTGGCCGAGTCCGGTGGCGGCCTGGCCGCAGGATCCCTCCTGCTGCTCGGCGGCATCGGCTTCGCTGCGTACACGCTGCGCCGCCGCAACGCGACGAGTGGCGCGGTGGCTTGATAGCCCGGGCCACCCGTAGTCACTTCCCGCCGCGGCCGCCGTCCTTCCCGGACGGTGGCCGCGGTGGCTGGTTCTCCCCGGGCTGGTTCTCAGAACACGCCCCAGCAACCCCCGCGCGGCCGTCCGCTCGCGACCCACCGGCCCACGTCCACGAAAGGCACGCCCCCATGGCCGCCCTGCAGTCCCCCGGCCCGAACCCGCCCGCGTCCGCACCCCGTTCCTTCGGCCGCTCGATGCTGTGGGCCATCGCCTCGATCGGGCTGGGCGTCATCGTCATCCTCAACTCCTCCGGATCCTCCGCGGACAGCGTTGCCCAGGTCGTCCCTCCGGTGGTCGCCGCCCCGCCCACGTACGGCCCGGTCGCGTCGCCCGTCGGCGAGCTGGTGCTGCCCCGTTCCGCGCCGAAGCGGCTCTCGATCCCACAGATCGGCGTCAACGCCCCCTTCACGACCTTGTCCATCGGCAAGTCCGGGCGGCTCGACGCACCGCCCGCCAACGACAGCAACCTGGCCGGCTGGTTCGCGGGAGGCGTCTCGCCCGGGGAGCGCGGCGCTGCGATTGTCGCGGGCCATGTCGACACCAAGACCGGCCCGGCCGTGTTCGTGCAGCTGCGTCTGCTCAAGCCCGGGGGCAAGGTCGCCATCACCCGCGAGGACGGCACGGTCGCCTCGTTCGTGGTCGACTCCGTCGAAAGCTTCAGCAAGGCGCGCTTCCCCAATGAGCGGGTCTACGCCGACACCCCGAACCCGCAGCTGCGTCTCATCACCTGTGGGGGCTCGTACGACCGAAAGAAGAAGGACTACACCGAGAATGTGGTGGTGTTCGCCCATCTCGACTCCGCGTAGCGCGCATGAGCGGGCCGCCTGACGTGTCCTGGCACCTGCGGCGGGCGGCGCGTGCAAGGCCCCCAAGCGGATCGCCGAAGCCCTCGCTCCTCACTGAACCGACGGCTCTCCTTACCCTGCGTGCCAGGTCCCCGGCACGCCATTCCCCGGCATTCAGCCGTCGCACATCCACTCTCCGCCGGGCGGTCATGTCGAATCCAGCCAGCCACGGAAGAAGTAAGGAGCCGGGCCGCCGCACCCGCGGTCCGTCCCCTTCCGTCCGGCACAGGAGACCGTCATGCCCGCATCGCCAGCTGTCGTCCCCGCCCCACTCGCCGCCCCGCTCGCCGTCCCCGCGCAGCTCCCCACCCAGCTCGCCGCGCCCCTGGCCTCGCCCGCCCCCGGGCCTCTGCGTGAGGGGGACGAGCAGCGCTACGTCGTCTCGCTCGCCCGCGACCAGGAGGACGTACGGGCCGCGCAGCGCCTGCGGCACCAGGTGTTCGCCGGTGAAATGGGCGCCAGGCTGGAGGGGCCCGAGCCGGGTCTGGACATCGACGCCTTCGACGCGTACTGCGACCACCTCCTCGTGCGCGAGGCCGAGACCGGAGAGGTCGTCGGCACCTACCGCCTGCTGCCGCCCGACCGCGCCCGGGTCGCGGGCCGGCTCTACTCCGAGACCGAGTTCGACCTGGCCAGGCTCGCCCCCATCCGCGACGACCTCGTCGAGGTCGGCCGCTCCTGCGTCCACCCCCTGCACCGCAACGGCGCCGTCATCGCCCTCATCTGGGCCGGGCTCGCCCGCTACATGACCCGCACCGGCCACAACTGGCTGGCCGGCTGCTGCTCCATCCCGCTCGCGGACGGCGGCACCCTCGCCGCGGCCACCTGGGACACGGTGAAGGCCAAGAACCTCGCCCCCGAGGAGTACTGGGTCACCCCGCACAAGCTGTGGAACCCCGACTCCGTCGCCCGCCTCGAGGGCCGCACCGAGCTGCCCGCCCTGCTCCGAGGCTATCTGCGGCTCGGCGCCTGGGTCTGCGGAGCGCCCGCCCACGACCCGGACTTCGGTGTCGCGGACCTCTATGTGCTGCTCTCGCTGCGCCGCACCAACCCGCGCTACCTGCGCCACTTCCTCTCCCTCGCCCCGGTGCGATGAGCGTCTGGCTGCCCAGCGCGCCCTGCACCCCGCGGGGCTGCGCGACCCATCACGGCCCGGCGGCGGGCTCGCTCAGGGCCGCCGCCCGGCTGCTCGCCGGCATCGCGACGGTCCTCGCCGGTCTTCTGCTCGGGCCGGTGGTCGCGCTGCTCGCGTTGGTACTCGGAACCCGGTTCCGCCATCTGGCTACCCGCTGCTGGGCGCGTGCGGTGGTACGCGCCTTCGGCGTCCGCGTCCGGGTCGTCGGCGCGGGCCGGACGCCGAGCACCGGGGGATCCCTGGTCGTCGCCAACCACATCTCGTGGCTGGACATACCGCTGATAGCGGCGGCCCTGCCCGGACGGATGCTGGCCAAGAGCGAGGTCCGGCGCTGGCCGGTGCTCGGACCGCTGGCCGCTCGCGGCGGCACATTCTTCCTGGAGCGCGACCGGCTGCGTACGCTGCCCGGCACGGTCCGCGAGATGGCGTCCGCGATGAACGGCGGCGCGCGCGTCATAGCCTTCCCCGAAGGCTCCACCTGGTGCGGCCGGGCCCAGGGCCGCTTCAGGCCCGCAGTCTTCCAGGCCGCACTGGACGCGGGCGCGGACGTCCGGCCCGTACGCATCAGCTATCTGCCCACCGGCGCCGCCGCCTTCGTCGGGGAGGACTCGCTGACCGCGTCCCTGTGGCGGGTCGTGGCGGCGGGCGGGCTCACCGCGGAGATCCGGCTGCTGCCGGCCATCCCCGCGGGGAGCTGCCCCGACCGCCGCTCACTCGCCCGCGCGGCTCAGCTGGCCGTCGCCAGAGAGAGTGCGAACCTGCCTTCTGTGTCCGTCCACCAGTTCGTCAGCTCGAGTTCCGCCGCGGCCAGTTCGGTCCGTACACCTTCCTGACGGAACTTCGCCGACACCTCCGTACGCATCTCCTCGCCCGCTTCGAACGGCACCACGAGATCCAGCTCGGGGATCTTCACGGTCACTGCGGAGCGCGCCCGCAGCCGCATCTCGATCCACTCCTGCTCGCGGTCCCACAGCGCCACATGCTCGAAGTCGTCGGGGTCGACGTCCGCATCCAGCTCACGCGCGATGACGGACAGCACGTTCTTGTTGAACGCGGCCGTCACCCCGGCCGCGTCGTCGTACGCCCGCACCAGCACGTTCTCGTCCTTCACGAGATCCGTGCCGAGCAGCAGCGCGTCGCCGGGGTCCATCATCGAGCGCACGCTGTGCAGGAACGCCGCGCGCTCCGCGGGCAGCAGATTGCCGATCGTGCCCCCGAGGAAGGCGATGAGCCGCGGTCCCGGGGTGCCGGGCAGGGTCAGACCGCGGGTGAAGTCGGCGATCAGGGCATGGACATTGAGCGAGGGCCGCTCGGCGAGCAGCGCCTCGGACGCGCCGGTCAGCGCGCTCTCGCTCACGTCGACCGGCACATACGTGTGCAGCTGAGGCAGCTCGTCCAGCAGATGCCGGGTCTTCTCCGAGGAGCCCGAGCCCAGCTCCACGAGGGTGCGCGCCCCGGTCGCCGCGGCGATCTCGGTCGAGCGGGCGAGCAGGATCTCGCGCTCGGCGCGGGTCGGGTAGTACTCGGGGAGCCGGGTGATCTCCTCGAAGAGCTCGCTGCCGCGGGCGTCGTAGAACCACTTGGGCGGCAGCGTCTTGGGCGTACGGGTCAGACCGTGCAGCACGTCCGCGCGCAGAGCGGCGTCGGTGGCGTCCTCGGGCAGGGTTCGGGTCAGCAGGAACGGGCTCACGCGGGTGGCTCCTTGAGCGGGGTCAGAAGGACATCGGTGCGGGTCGCCGCCAGCAGGGTGCGGTCGGGGACCTCGCTCCAGTGCGGATCGTCGTCGTAGGGCTCCGAGGCGACGACCGTGCGGCGCCCGGGCTCGGCCAGATACCAGAGCGTGTCGCCCCACGCGGTGGCCGCGACGGTCTCTCCGTCGGTGAGAAGCAGATTGAGCCGGGAGCCCGGCGCGGCCTCGCCGACCTCGCGGACCGTGTCGGCCAGCGCCTGGCCGAGCTCGTCGCCGTCGCGCAGCCGGTGCAGCACCAGCGCCCACACCAGCGCGGAGTCGCACCGTGCCTCCAGCGACAGCAGCTCGGCCGCGGGCAGGGTCAGAGCGAGCTGGGCCAGCGAGCCGGGCCAGCCCTTGACCGCGCCGTTGTGGCTGAACAGCCACGGCCCGGCGGCGAACGGCGCGGCCGCCGCCTCACCGTCCGCGCCCGCCTCGGTGGCGTCGCGGACGGCGGCGAGCAGGGCGCCGCTGCGGACCACGCGGGCGAGATCGGCGAAGGAGAGATCGGCCCAGATGGGGCCAGGGCGCCGGTACCGGGCGGGCGCCGGGTCGCCCTCGGCGTACCAGCCGACGCCGAAGCCGTCGGCGTTGACGGTTCCGTGCCGCTGGTGACGCGGTGCCCAGGACTGCCTGAACAGCCCGTGCGCGGGCTCGACGAGCAGCTGCCGAAGCGGCAGCGGCGGGCCGAGAAAGGCGATATGGCGGCACATCAGGCCGACTCCTCCCGCACGTGTGCGTCGCGTGCCGTACGGAAGCCGGAGAAGATCTGACGGCGCACCGGAAGGTCCCAGTTGCGGAAGGTGCCGCGACAGGCCACCTGGTCGACGGCGAACGACCCGCCGCGCAGCACCTTGTGCGCACTGCCGAAGAACACCTCGGAGTACTCGGGGTACGGGAAGGCCGCGAAGCCCGGGTAGGGCAGGAAGTCGCTCGCCGTCCACTCCCACACATCGCCGATCAACTGCCTGATCCCGAGCGGCGATTCCCCCTCGGGATAGCTGCCGACCGGGGCGGGCCGCAGATGGCGCTGGCCGAGGTTGGCGTACGGGGGCTTCGGATCCTCGTCGCCCCACGGGAAGCGGCGCGAGCGGCCCGAATCGGGATCGTGGCGGGCGGCCTTCTCCCACTCCTCCTCGGTGGGCAGCCGCCGCCCCGCCCAGCGGGCGTACGCATCGGCTTCGTACCAGCTGACATGCAGCACCGGCTCGTCCGCCGGCACCGGCTCGGTCACCCCGAAGCGGCGCCGCAGCCACTGGCCGCCCTCGCGCCGCCAGAACAGAGGCGCGGCGATGTCGTGCTGACGGATCTGCTCCCAGCCCTCGGCCGCCCACCAGCGGGGATCGGTATAGCCGCCGTCCTCGATGAAGGCCTGGTAGGCGCCGCAGGTCACGGGCACGGTGTCGATGAAGAATCCCTGAACGACGCGCTGGTGCGCGGGCCGTTCATTGTCCAGCGCCCACGGCTCGGTCGATGTACCCATCGTGAACGGGCCGCCCGGAACGAGGACTTCGGCGGGCAGGCCCTGCGCGCTGCCGGCCGGCGGCTCGGGCGCGGTGAGGGCCGCGGGCCCCTTGCGCAGCTGATGCGTGATCAGCATCGTCTCGTCGTGCTGCTGCTCGTGCTGGGCGATCATCCCGAAGGCGAAGGCGGCGTCGATAAGCGGCCGGCCCTCCAGGGGGGTGCTCTCCAGGACGTCCAGGACCCTGCCGCGCACATCGGAGGCGTACGCGCGCGCCTCGGCCGGGGCGAGCAGCGGCAGCGTGGGCCGCAGGGCCCGCGGATGCTCGAAGGCGTCGTAGACCGAGTCGATCTCGGGGCGCAGCGCCTCACGTCCGGCGACGGTGCGCAGCAGCCACTGCTCCTCCTGGTTGCCGATATGGGCCAGGTCCCACACCAGCGGGGACATCAACGGCGAATGCTGGGCGGTCAGTTCATGGTCGTCGACGCACGAGGTGAGCGTGGCCGTACGGGCTCGGGCGGCGGTCAGCGCGTCCAGGGCGCGGAGCCGGAGGTCTTCGGTCATCTGATCGGTTCCTTCCCGAGGGAGGGGATGCGCAGCTCGTCGGCAGGACATCGACCCCGCAGGACGTAGTGCTCGTTGAATGCGGCGACGGCGTCCTGTACGGCGGGGGACGCGCCGATGCGGGGGAGCGCCTCCAGGGCGACGGCGAAGCAGGTTGTGGCGGCGGCGTGCAGTTCGGGGTCGGCCAGTCCGTGCCGTGCGGCGTTGGTCCACAGCGGATTGCGCGGCGCGGGCCGCGAACCTGCGTACTCCGCCAGTGGTTTCACGACGCGGTAGACCGTCTCGGCGGCCTCGGGGTCGTCGAACAGGGCCGTGGTGACCGCGAGCGGCACCATCCAGCCGTCGTCGCCCGGCTGCGCGTCGATCATGCGCAGTTCGAGATGCCCCCGTGGCCGCACGGGCGGGAAGAGGGTGGTCAGGTGGTAGTCGAGATCCTGCCGGGTCGGCGGGCGCACGACGCCGGAGCGTATCCACTGACGGAAGGTGAGCCCGTCGGGCAGCTCCCACGGGTCGCCGTCCCCCCGTATGCACATCACCGGTGCGTCCAGCGCGTGCGCGGTCCAGGCGGAGCGCGGTTCCACGCCGAGGGGCGGTGCGAGCGGCCGTACGGCATCCAGCGAGGACCATACGGCCTGCCGGGTCGAGCGCCAGCCGGTGTACCGCCCGCCCTGTACGGGCGAGTTGGCGAACGACGCCATCAACACCGCGCCGAGCAGGTGCGCGAGCTGCCAGCGACGACCGTGCCCGAGCGGGCCCGGCTCCTCGGCACCGGCGTCCAGGCACACCTGGACCGAGGCGGAACTGCACATCATGGCGCGGCCGGACGCACCTGTCCGGTCGAAGTACGCCTCCATGGCGTCATAGCGGGGTTCGTGGAGCAGCCTGCGCGGCGGATTGAGGGGATCGAGCCCGATTCCGCTGAGAGTGAGGCCTGCCGGGCGGAGCGCGGTGCGTACGGCGTCCAGATCGGCGGCGACAGAGTCGATGCACTCCATCAGGGAAGCGGCGGGGGGCGAGCTGAGCTCCAGCTGTCCGCCGGGCTCGAAGGTGAGGGCCGAATTCAGTTGTAGAGCACGTATCTGGTCGTGGGCCGCGACGAGACGGCCGGCGGGGACGGGGCGATCGGGCCGCTCCAGCTCATGGACGAGCCATTCGACCTCCACGCCCACGAAGCGGGGCGGGCCGTTCTTGAAGCAGATACATCGGAGCAGATCCTCTGCCTCTGCTTCCTCGATGGGGTGGCCGAAGCTTCTTGCATCGGGTGGGTGCATGTCCGGTTCCTCTTTCAAAGGCACTCTGCCAACCTAAAGCCAAGGCCGCCGGTTCGCACAAGAGTGCCCGTTGGATGTTCGTGGGACGTAAGAAATCCGATTGCCGCGCCCGCGGCAGAACGCCCACGATGTCGCCATGAGTGCACGACTGCGGGGGATCGCACGGCAGACCGAAGAGATCGTCGAGACCGGCCACTACCTGGCCTCCGACGGCCGGACGGTGGACATCGGTCGGGAGCTGGCCGCCGCACTGGCGGGGACCCGGATGTACGGACCCGAGGCCGTGGACGTCGTGCCGGACACCGACCGCACGACATCCTTCGAGGTCACGGGGGAGAGCAGCACCGAGGCGGCCCGGCGTCTCACCGCGACCGACAGCGGCCCCGTCGCCGTTCTGAACTTCGCCTCGGCGCGCAATCCCGGCGGCGGCTATCTGAACGGCGCGCAGGCCCAGGAAGAGGCGCTCTGCCGGGCCTCGGCGCTCTACGCCACGCTCCTGCGCGCCCCCGAGTTCTACGACCACCACCGCGCCGAGCGCAGCCCCTTCTACACCGACCGGGTCATCCACTCACCGGGCGTCCCGGTCTTCCGCGACGACCGCGGACGGCTCCTCGACGAGCCATGCACCGTGGGATTTCTGACCTCGCCCGCGCCGAACGCCGGGGTGATCACAAGCCGGACCCCCGACCAGGCGCACCGCATCCCGGCCGCGGTCGCCGCGCGCGCCGAGCGTGTGCTGGAAACAGCGGCCGGGGAGGGCTACCGGCGCCTGGTGCTGGGGGCCTGGGGCTGCGGGGTCTTCCGCAACGACCCCGCGGTGGTCGCGGCCGCGTTCCACGCCCTGCTCACTGAGGACGGCCGCTTCGCGGGCCATTTCGAGCAGATCGTCTTCGCCGTACTGGACCGTAGCTCCGCCGGGCCGACGCTCGGGGCCTTCCGCCGGGCCTTCGCCGGTCAGCTCCAGCCGTAGCGCTCCCGCAGCCGGTGCACGACCCGGTCGAAACGCGGCCGGTCCAGCGCGCACGCCTCACGGCGCATACCCCGCTCGTGCACCCGCAGCACCCGGTCCAGATCCACCCAGGACTCGCGTCCCGCACGGTCCCACGGACCGACGCCGATCGCCACCCACTCACGGTCCCGGTCGTGGCGCTTGCTGGACAGCTGCACGGCCAGCAGCGTTCCGGCCTCCTCACGGGCCACCACCAGGACCGGACGGTCCTTGCCGCGTCCGTCCATCTCCTCGAACGGCACCCAGGTCCAGACGATCTCGCCGGGGTCGGGATCGCCGTCGCGGTCGGGGGCGTACGAGGTGCGGACCGGGCCGACCTCGGCGGGATCGGCCTCGGTGGTGGCCGCGGGGCCGGACTGGCCGGGCAGGTCGGAAGGGCTGTCGGATGCGTCAGGGGAGATCGTCACCCGCCACACGGTAGGACCTGCCCGATCCTTCCCGCAGGGCGGGTGCCGCCCTCATTCCTTCGGCTCGTCCGTCACGGCCATCGGCATTCGCCCCCTTCGTCCGGTGCCGTCCGGCGCCGGCTGATCGGGAGTGTCCTCCTCATCGGGCCCGGCTCAACTGCCGTACACCGCCGAGACATAGACGGTGCGCGGCGGCACACGTTCCACCGTCGTCACCACCGTCCCCGTCTCGATCCGGTCCTTCGCGGACGCCGGATACGCGAGGAAATGCTCGGCCCCGCCGCGGATACGGACGATGCTGTGCGGCACTCGTTTCCGGCCATCTGCCAGACCCCGTGCGGAGCCGTTCTGGAAAGATGCCGAGAGCGATGAGCCAGTCACCCAAGCAGTCCGCAGAACGCCCCGTTCCGACCAGTGCCGACGTCGCCCGGCTGGCCGGTGTTTCCCGGGCCACCGTCTCCTACGTGCTCAACAACACCTCCGCCGTACGGATCAGCGAGCCCACCCGCCGCCGCGTCCGCGAAGCCGCCGAAGAGCTCGGCTATGTGCCCCACGCGGCCGCCCGCAGCCTGCGCGCCGGGCACACCCGGATGGTGCTCCTCCCCACCGCGCACTTCCCCGTGGGGCCGCTCTACAGCCGCTTCTTCAACGAGCTCCAGTGGGCGCTGCGCCGCCTCGACTACACCGTCGTGCAGTACGGCAGCCTCGGCCTCGCCGGCGACGAGGCGGCCAGGGCCTGGGCCGAACTGCGTCCCGTCGCGGTCGTCTCGCTCGGCGAGGTCGCGCTCACCCCGTACGGCGTCGACGTCCTCAAACGCTCCGGCGCGAAGGCCGTCATCACCCTCGGACCGCAGCGAGTCGAGGGGGCGCACTCCCTCGTCATGGACCAGAGCGAGATCGGCCACTGCGCCGTGGCCCATCTGGTCGGGCGCGGCCGGCGTGCCATCGGCGTCGTCATGCCGCAGGAGAGGGGCCTGGAGCTGTTCTCCGAGCCCCGCCTGGAAGGTGCCCGGCGGGCCGCGGCGGGTACGGGCGCCAGGATCGAGCCGCTGCCCCTGCCGTACGACGAGGAGTCGGCCGCCGGGCTCGCCGCCCGCTGGCGCGTTCTCGGTCTCGACGCCGTCTACGCGTACAACGACGAGTACGCCATGCTCCTGATGCGGGCCCTGCAGGATGCGGACATCGATGTCCCCGCAGGGACTGCCGTGATCGGTGCGGACGATCTGCTGCTCGGAAGGCTGCTGCGGCCGCGGCTGAGCACGGTGCAGATCGACATGGTGACCGGTCAGCGGCTCGCCGAACTCCTCGACCGTGTGGTGCGTGACCCCGGCGTCGAGCCGGAGCGGCACGATCTGATGGGGGCGCGGGCACTGCTCCGCGAGTCCAGCTGACCCGCGCGCCCCACGCGCCTCGGCACGACGACATGCGGGCCGCGCGGTGCGTGTCTAGCGTCGCTTGCATGAGCACAGATCCGCAGCGCTTCGAGATCCTGCTGGTGCCCGAGCATGTCGAGGGCAGCGATGCGGCCCATCTGGCCGCGAGCGCCATCCGCTCGGCCGTCGTGGTAGCCACCGGTCAGTACGGGTCATCCGGATATCCGCGCTTCTCGGGCGACGGCCTGGAGGCGGACATCGACCCGGTCACACGTACGGTCGAGGCACTGCTGGTCGACGGATCGGAACTGGACTACGGGCTTTCGGCGCGAGTCGTCGACCCGGCAGAACGCTGAAACCCCGCTATTGCCATCAAGTCCCCATGGTGTGAGCACTATTGGCCGATGGCACGCCTGGTCGTCCCGCACCGGGACGACCAGGCGGCCGCGGCGGCGGTCAGGCTTCCGAAGCGGTCTCCGCACCCGCGCTGCCGCTCTGGGCCTCGTCGATCGACTTGCGGACCTCGTCCATGTCGAGCGCGCGGGCCTGACCGATCACGTCCTCCAGCGCGGCCTCGGGCAGCGCGCCGGGCTGGGCGAAGACCGCGACGTTGTCACGGACGATCATCAGCGTCGGGATGGAGCGGATCTCGAACGCGGCCGCGAGCTCCTGCTGAGCCTCCGTGTCGACCTTCGCGAACACCAGGTCGGGGTGGCGCTCGGCGGCACCCTCGTAGACCGGGGCGAACTGACGGCAAGGACCGCACCAGGAAGCCCAGAAGTCGATCAGGATGAAGTCGTTGTCTGTTACAACCTGATCGAAGTTTTCCTTGGTGAGCTCAACAGTGCTCATGACGCGCTACCTCTTCCTGATGTCCGTGGACTCGCCCCCGACAACGGTGCCCGGGGCCGTGCTATTCCTGCCCCTGCCCATGTGGCCAGGACGCACACCCGGGACCAGACTGTCCCTATGACGGAAGCCGTGGAGTACGACGTTGTGGTGCTGGGCGCAGGACCTGTCGGGGAGAACGTGGTGGACCGCACCAGGGCGGCGGGCCTGAGCACCGCGGTCGTGGAGAGCGAGCTGATCGGGGGCGAGTGTTCGTACTGGGCGTGTATTCCGAGCAAGGCGCTGCTCCGCTCCGGGCTCGCCCGCGCCGACGCCCGCCGTGTTCCCGGCCTCCGCCATGCGGTGCAGGGACCGCTCGACGCCGAGGCCGTGCTGGCCCACCGTGACGAATACGTCTCCCACTGGAAGGACGACGGCCAGGTCCGCTGGCTGGACTCCATCGGCGCCCGCATCTATCGCGGTACGGGCAGACTGCACGGGCCCAAGAAGGTCCTGGTCGACGGTCCCGAGGGCGAGCACCATGTACTGACCGCCCGGCACGCCGTGGTCGTGTCCACCGGCAGCCGTGCCGTGCTGCCCGACATCCCGGGTCTGGTCGGCGCGAAGGCGTGGACGAGCCGTGAGGCCACCAGCGCCCACCGGGTGCCCGGGCGGCTCGCGGTCGTCGGCGGCGGCGTGGTCGGCGTGGAGATGGCCACCGCCTGGCAGGCGCTCGGCTCGCAGGTCACCCTGCTCGTACGGGGCGGGGGAGTGCTGCCCCGGATGGAACCCTTCGTCGGCGAGCATGTCATCGAGTCGTTGACCGAGGCCGGTGCCAAGGTCCGTACGCACACATCCGTCACCTCCGTGGAACGCATGGGCGGCACTGGTCCCGTCACGCTCGTCCTCGACGACGGCGGGCGGATCGAGGCCGACGAGGTCCTCTTCGCCACCGGCCGCTCCCCGCGCACCGACGGCATCGGCCTGGAGACAGTGGGCCTGGCGCCGGGCTCGTGGCTGCCCGTCGACGACAGCTGCCGGGTCGAGGGCAGCGACTGGCTGTACGCGGTGGGCGATGTGAACCATCGCGCGCTCCTCACCCACCAGGGCAAGTACCAGGCCCGGATCGCGGGCGCAGCCATCGCGGCCAGGGCACAGCATGTTCCGCTCCTGGAGACCGACCGCTGGGGCGCGCACTCCGCCACGGCCGACCACGCCGCCGTCCCGCAGGTCGTCTTCACCGACCCGGAGGCCACGGCCGTCGGCCTGTCGCTCGCCGAGGCCGAGGGGGCGGGACACCGCGTCCGGGCCGTCGACTACGACCTGGCGTCGGTCTCGGGCGCCGGCCTGTACGGCGACGGCTACCGCGGCCACGCCCGGATGGTCGTCGACCTGGACCGCGAGATTCTGCTGGGGGTCACCTTCGTGGGCCCGGGCGTGGGCGAGTTGCTGCATTCGGCGACGGTGGCGGTCGCGGGCGAGGTGCCGATCGAGCGGCTGTGGCATGCGGTGCCCGCGTTCCCGACGATCAGCGAGGTGTGGCTGCGCCTGCTGGAGACGTACCGCGGCTGAGTGCGGTGACTGAATGCCCCGATCGCCTAGGGCGTGTTTGAGAAGTAGCGCCGTCCGCCGAAGGGCGGGCCCCGCGGCGTCTGGTGCGTGCAATCGCAAGGCGGTGGGGGCACCCCCGGACGAAGTCTGGGGGAGATCGCCCTCGTACTGGACGTACTTGGGCGACTCCGACAACACCGCGAGTGCGCGTGCCAGGCGTCGCGGGGTGGGGGTACCTCCCAGGCGAAGCTCTGGGGGAGAGACTTCTCAAACACGCCCTAGCGGTAGTCGGGATTGGGGAAGTCGAAGCGGCAGCCCGCATCCCATTCCGAGCGCTGGTTTCCGTGGGCCGGGATGCCGCCTGCCCGCTTCAGCATCGAGCCGAGATGCATCAGGTTCCAGGTCATGAAGGCCGTGTTGCGGTTGGTGAAGTCGTTCTCGGGACCTCCCGAGCCCGGGTCCAGATACGAGGGCCCGGGTCCGGCCTCGCCGATCCAGCCCGCGTCGGCCTGCGGCGGGATCGTGTAGCCGAGGTGCTGGAGGCTGTAGAGGACGTTCATGGCGCAGTGCTTGACGCCGTCCTCGTTGCCGGTGATGAGGCAGCCGCCGGCACGGCCGTAATAGGCGTACTGGCCGCGGTCGTTGAGGATACTGGAGCAGGCGTAGAGGCGCTCGATGACCTGTTTCATCACGGAGCTGTTGTCGCCGAGCCAGATCGGCCCGCACAGGACGAGGATGTCGGCGGCCATGACCCTCTCGTGCAACTGCGGCCAGGCGTCCGTCTCCCAGCCGTGCTCGGTCATGTCCGGCCAGACGCCGGTCGCGATGTCGTGGTCGACCGCGCGGATCACCTCGGTCGTGACGCCGCTCGTCTGCATGACGGCGCGGCTCTTGTCGATCAGGCCCTCGGTGTTGCTGGTCTCCGGCGACCGCTTGAGCGTGCAGTTGATGAAGACCGCGCGCAGGTCGTCGTAGTGGTACGTCGTCGAGGTCATCGGCCGTCTCCTCGTGCGGGGCGGGAGCAGAGCGCGTGCTGAGCGGCAGTACGCCACCAGCCTGATCCCGCCCGGCGCCGCGGTCCACGTCGGTGGCCCGAACGGGCAGGGGCACACCGGGCGGGTCACCTGAACGCCGCGACAGTGCGCTGCGCCCACTGCGCGAAGGTGCGGGCGGGCCGAACGGAGCGAGCCGCGCGGCGCCGCCGATCGCCCCGACTGACAACTGCCTCCGGGACGAGGCGAGTTCACCGAGCTTTGTCGAGGTGCTTGACGCTCCCGCTGTGGGAGATGACTCTGAGAGCGCTCTCAGAATGACCCCCACAGCTCCACCCGACTGGGAGGATGAGCGTGCTCGCCAAACGAAACGTCCTGGCGTTACTGGTCACCGCGGTGCTGCTCGCCGCGGGAGTCACGGCGGCCGGACCCACACCCCCCGCACAGGCCGCGGTCCCCGCGACCATTCCCCTCACCTTCACCAACAACTCCGGGCGCGGCGACCAGATCTACATCTACAACCTGGGGACGCTGCTCACCACGGGCCAACAGGGCTGGGCCGACGCGAACGGCACCTTCCACGCCTGGCCCGCCGGCGGCAACCCGCCCACGCCCGCGCCCGACGCCTCCATCGCCGGACCGGCGGCCGGCCAGTCCAAGACGATCCGCATACCGAAGTTCTCCGGGAGGATCTACTTCTCCTACGGGCAGAAGCTCGTCTTCAAGCTCACCACCGGTGGCCTCGTGCAGCCCGCGGTGCAGAATCCGACCGACCCGAACCGGAACATCCTCTTCAACTGGTCCGAGTACACGCTCAACGACGCCGGACTGTGGATCAACAGCACCCAGGTCGACATGTTCTCGGCCCCGTACGCCGTCGGCGTCCGGCCGGCGAGCGGAGCCACCAAGAGCACCGGACATCTCAAGCCCGGCGGATACAACGGCTTCTACAACGCCCTCAGGGGACAGCCCGGCGGCTGGGGCAACCTGATCCAGAGGCGCTCCGACGGCAGCGTCCTGCGCGCCCTCGCACCCGGCCACGGCATCGAGACCGGCGCCCTGCCGGCGGGCGTCATGGACGACTACGTCAACCGGGTGTGGAGCAAGTACTCCGCCTCGACGCTGACCGTCACACCCTTCGCCAACCAGCCGGGCACGAAGTACTACGGCAGGGTCTCGGGCGGCGTCATGAACTTCACCAACGGTTCCGGCGCGGTCGTCACCTCGTTCCAGAAGCCCGACTCCGACAGCATCTTCGGCTGCTACAAGCGGCTGGACGCGCCGAACGACCTGGTACGCGGCCCGATCTCGCGCACGCTGTGCGCCGGATTCAACCGCTCCACCCTCCTCACCAACCCCAACCAGCCCGACACCGGTCCGGCGAACTTCTACCAGGACGTGGTGACCAATCACTACGCCCGGAAGATCCACGCGCAGATGGTGGACGGCAAGGCGTACGCCTTCGCCTTCGACGACGTCGGTGCCCATGAGTCGCTGGTCCACGACGGCAACCCGCAGCAGGCGTACATCACGCTGGACCCGTTCAGCTAGTACGCCCGAACGGACCGTTCGCGGGCCCTCCGTGCCGCCGGAGACGTACCGTGGACGGTCCGTTCGCGGAGAGGAAGCGCCGATGTCCGTACGCCGGGTCGTGCCCGACATCCGAACCAAGGCCATGGAGGAGAGCCGGGACTTCTACGGCCTCATCGGTCTCGAGGAGGTCATGAACCACGGCTGGGTCATGACGCTCGCGTCCCCGTCCAACCCCACCGCCCAGCTCACCCTCGCCACCCACGACGCGACCGCGCCGGTGCCGGCCGACCTGAGCATCGAGGTGGACGACGTGGACGCCGTGTACGCGGCGATGCTGGACCGGGGCGCGGAGATCGTGCACTCGCTGCGGGACGAGGAGTGGGGCGTACGCCGCTTCTTCGTACGCGATCCCAACGGACGGGTCGTCAACGTCGTCAGTCACCTGCACTGACGGTGTTGCCGGGTGCGTCGCCCCCGAACCGGCGCAGCCGCTCGGTGTCACAGGTCCGCGGGCAGGTGCCGCAGGCCTCGGCGGGGCGGATCGAGTAGTAGAGGCAGCAGCCCAGCCGGGTCCGCGTGAGATACGACTGCCCTGCCCGGCCCGTCAGCCGCCGGAAGTCGGCGCCGCCCGGGAAGGGCGGCACAGGCCCCGGAAGCAGTTCACCGGCCGCCCGCACGGCATGCTCCTCCAGGTCCAGCATGCGGCCGAGGTACCAGATGCCGGAGACGAGATCGTCGCCGACCATGCCCCACAGCGCCCGCGGCCCGCGCCGCATCTGCGGACCGACCGCGGCGAGCAGGGGCCGTACGTGGTCGGCGACCGCGGCCCGCAACTCGGCCCGCAGCGCTTCCTCGTGAGCCACTACGCGGGCGCCGGGAAGGCCGGCCGCCGGATCGTCGGGGAGACAGGCGAAACCGCCCGGGACGATCCCGAACGCTCCGGTGGTGAGGCTGATGCGGACGTCGCGCGGACGGATCAGCGGCACGCGCCGCTCCAGGTACCAGGGGCCGCTCATCAGCAGGCAGACGGACCAGAGGTAGCCGTGCAGCGCACGGGACGCGGCGACGTCCCGCCGGGCCGTGTGGGCGTGCTCTTCCTGGATGCGCCGGGCCTCGGCGTCGAGGAACGCTTCGAGGAATTCCGGACGCTCCGCCAGTTCGGCGCCGTCGGCCCACCCCTGGCCGGCCGGCGAGCCGGGAGCCATGACGTCCACGTCCAAGGACTCGCAGAGCCCGGCGAGCCCTTGGTACGTCGTGGCGAGCAGGGCGGAGCAGCTCACGGCGGGTCCGGCCGGGGCCAGCGCCGGGGCCAGGGTCACGGGTACTCCTCAATACCAAGAGCGAACACAGGGGAGGTCACACAAATGGCCTCACGAGCGGTAAGGCAAGGCTCACCTTAACCACATGGAGGCGCCATTCCGTGAACCGGGGCCGCGACGAATTGACAGTGTTAGGTATACCTAACTTAGGCTTTCCGCTCGTGTCCCAGAAGAATTTGGGTCGCCTCGGACGGTCCGACCTCGCGCGCGGAAGTGAACCCTTCATGCAGCTGTACCTGCTTGCCCTCAACCCGACCGACTCGGTCACCGAAGGGTTCCTCCCCGCAGCCCGCCGGCTCGGCCTCGACATCACCCTGCTCACCGACCAGCCCGAGGCACACCGCGCCGTCTGCCCGGACATCGAGATCCTCGCCTGCGACGTACGCGACTTCCGGGCGGTCATCACCCGCATCTCCACCCACTGCCCGCCGGACGCCGTCTTCACCAACAGCGACCATCTCCAGACCCAGACCGCCCTGGCCGCCGAGTACTTCGGCCTCCCCGCCAAGAGCTGGCAGACCGCGCTGCGCACCAAGGACAAGGCGCAGATGCGCCGCCACCTCTCCGCCACCGGCATGGACACGGTCCGCTCGGTGGAACTCGCCGCCGGACAGGACCCCGCATCCGCTCTCGCCGATCCCGGCATGCCGTATCCGTGCGTCGTCAAACCGCGCGAGGGAGTCGCCAGCGAGGACGTCGTCCTCGTCGAAGGGCCCGGGGACCTTGCTCTGCGCTGCAAGGAGATACGAGAGCGCCGGCCGGGAGCCGCCCTGGTCGTCGAGGAGTATCTGCCCGGCGAGCTGCACACCCTGGAGACGCTCGGTGACGGCCGGGTCCTTCATGTGCTCGGCGGTTTCCGCACCGAGCTGTCCTCGCCCCCGTACTTCGTCGAGGAGCGCCTGACCTACGTTCCGGCCCACCCGGAGCCCGTGGTCGAGCAGGTCCTGGCCCAGCTGGACGCCCTCGGTGTCGGATTCGGCGCCTGCCACACCGAGTTCGTCGTGCACGAAGGACGCGCGCGCATCATCGAGGTCAACTACCGCGCGATCGGGGACCAGTGCGATCTTCTCCTCGCCCGGCTGCTCGGCATCCCGCTCTTCGAGCACATCCTCCGTACGCATCTGGGCGAGCCCCTGCCGACGGACCTGAGGGCCCGGTCCGGCGGCGCGGCCCGGCTCGACTATCCGTGCGCCGAGCGTTCCGGAACTCTGACGTCCGCGCCCGAGGCGGCCGAACTGATCATCGACGACGTCGAGTTGACCTACCGGCCCCTGCGGCGGATCGGTGAGCGGCACGAGGTGTACCGCACCAACCGCGACCTCCTGGGCGTCGTCCGGGCCGTCGGCACCGACCAGGAGAGCGTGGACGGGGCCGTTGCCGACTTCCTCGCCGCCCAGCGCTGGGAGATCACTCCGTGACCGCCACGACCACAGCCGCCTGTCCGGCCGAGACGGACCTCGTCCTCCGCCTGCTCGGCGCGCTCCTGCGCGAGGACGTCGCCGGTCTGCGCACCCGCTCCACCGCGACGGAGCACCCGGACGGGACCTGGCTGCGTCTGGACGCCGCGGACGGGGACGCCCTCGAGCTGCCCGTACGCGAGGACGGGTTCCAGTACGAGAGAGGCGCCCGTCTGCCTCTGCTGCGCCGGGAGTCCGACCGCAGGGAACTGACAACCGCCGACGACATCCTGGCCGCGCTCGGCGCGCTCGCGGACCCGGAGGACTGCGGCGGCTTCGACGCCCTCGCCGAGGAATGCCGCCAGACGCTCGCCACTCTTCGGCTGCACGCCGCAACGCACGATGAGGTCGGCGCGATGCTCGCCGCCCGGTACGGCACCGATCCCGCGCAGTGGACCGGACTTGCGGGCGGGCTCGCGCACGACACGCTCGCCGCCCGCCTCGACCACCCCGTCTACCCCACAGCGCGCGGCCGCCTGGGACTCACCACGGACCAACTGCGTGCGTACGCACCGGAGTTCCATCCCCGGTTCCGGCTGCGCTGGCTCGCGCTGCCGAGGGACGCGGTCACGATGCGGGGCACTGCCGGTCCGTCGGACCCGGCCTGGCCCACTGTGTCGGCGCTCGGCCTGCCGGAGCTCGACGACAGCCACGTCGCCCTGCCCGTGCATCCGCTCACCGTGGGCGAACCGCTGCGCGACGCACTGCGCACGTCCGGGCTCGACAGCCGCGCGGTGCTGTCCGACCGTCCCCACCTGGAGGTCGTGCCGACGTTGTCGATGCGGACCGTGGCCCTCGCCGCGTATCCGCACGTCCATCTCAAACTGCCCCTGCCCACCGCCACCTTGGGCATGCGCAACCGGCGCACGATCAAGCCCGGCACACTCGCCGACGGCGCCGCGGTCCAGCGTCTGCTCGGGACCGTGATCGCCCGCGAGCCCCGCTTCCGGGACAGCGTCCTGCACACCGACGAGACGAGCTTCGCCCACGCCGGGCATGAACTTCTCGCCGTCCTGCTCCGCCGGTATCCGGCCGGTCTGGACGACGCCGTCGTCGTCCCGATGGCTGCCCTGCTGAGCGAAACCGGCGGGCGGCTGCTGATCGACCACCTCGCCGACCGCTTCCACGGCGGCGATCCCCTCGCCCTCCTCGACGCCGTACTCGCCCTGCTCTTCGACTGGCAGACGACGCTCTTCGGGTACGGGATCGCCCTGGAGTCCCATCAGCAGAACATCTCGCTGGTGCTGGACACGCACGCGAACCGCACCCGGATCAGACTGCTGCTCAAGGACAACGACGGACCGCGCATCAATGCTGTCCGGATGCGTTCGGCCCTCGGCGCGCAGGCGCCCGACGCCTGCGAGTTCGACGATGCCCGGATCCTCGGCGACACCGACGGTCCGGTCGTCGATCTGTTCACCACCATCACGGTCCACCTCTGCGCGGGTGCGTACGCCTTCGGTCTCGCCGGCCACGGCCGCGCTCCGCTCCACCGGCTGCTGAGTCTCGTACGGGACCGTCTCACCGAAGCCGTGGAGCGGCTCGGGACCGGTCCCGGGCAGCCTGGCGCCGTGCTGCGCGAACACGTCCTGGATGCCGCGCGCCTTCCCGTCAAGGCGATGGTGACCGCGGGCACCCTGCTCAGCAAGGAGCGCTCGGGCGCGTCCGACATCAACAAGCACTACACCACCGGTCCCAACTACCTGTCGCGGGAGGTGTGAGCGCCGGTGCCCGGCACACAACCCGCCTGCCACCCGCCGTATCCGCCGGAGCCCCTGGTGCCGGCCCCCGGCCGTTCCGCGGTCCCGGCCGGGCTTCCCACCGCGGACGAGGCAGTGACCCACACCCTCCTCAACTGTCTGCTCCGCGAGGTCTCCGGTCCCGAGCACGAGACCGCCGTCATCGACGGCCGTCTGCTGCTGCGTCTGCCACGGCTCGGGGTGCTGCTGAGGGTGGCCCTGCGCCGTTCGTCCCTCATCGGAGCGCACCGCTTCAGCGGCCCGGTCGCCGAACAGACCGGCAGCGGCTGGTTCGAGCTCGGCTGGCGCCGCCTCGCCGAGTACGCCCATGCCGAGCTCTCGCTGCGTACCGGCGCGCGCAACGACGAATTCCTGGCCCAGGTCGACGCGAGCCACCAGGGAGTCGGCGCCGCCCTGGCCGTACCGCGTCCGCGGCTGGACGGGAGCCCGCTGTCGGCCTATCTGGCATCCGAGCAGTCCCTCACCCTCGGCCACCGCTTCCACCCCACCCCCAAGGCCCGCAGCGGCGACCCCGCCCTCTGGTCCGCGTACGCCCCCGAGGCCGCGGCAGCCTTCCCGCTCCGGCTGCTCGCCGTGCGGGAGGAGCTGGTCGTCCAGGAGTGGGCCGAGCCCGGTGCGACCGACCCGCTGGACCGGCTGCACGCGGTCCCCGCGGGCTACCGGCTGCTGCCCGCGCACCCCTGGCAGTACGAACTGCTCCACGAACACCCGTCGTTGCGGGCGGCCCTGGCCCGGGGCGACGTACTCGACCTGGGCACCGGCCGGACCCTGTTCGCCGCGACCGCGTCCGTCCGCACGCTCTACGACGGCGACACCTTCCTGAAGTTCAGCCTCAATGTGCGCATCACCAACTGCGTGCGCAAGAACGCCAGTTACGAGCTGGCGGGCGCTGTCGCGCTCACCAGCCTGCTCGGACCGGTCCTCGCCGACCTGGCCGCCCGCTTCCCCGGCAGCGGCATCCTCCGCGAACCCGCCTATCGCAGCCTCGCGCTCCCCGGCCCGGACGGGCGGCCCGATCTCGCACTCCTCGAAGGCTTCGGCGTCATCGTCCGCGAGGGCCTCGCCGCCCATCTGCGGCCAGGCACCACCCCGCTCCTCGCCGCCGCCGTCGCCGACGAGTACCCCACGGGCCCCGCCCACATCTCCCGGCTGCTGGCCGGTTCGGACCCCGCAAGCGCCCTGAGCTGGTGGCGGACATACCTCGCGCTGCTCGTCCCGCCCGTCCTCGCCGCCTACTTCGACCACGGCCTGGTCCTCGAACCGCATCTCCAGAACGTCATCGTCTGCGTCGACGCCCACGGCAGACCTGCCCGCGTCCTGTTCCGGGACCTGGAAGGCACCAAGCTCATCGCCGGCCACCACGCCGAGGGCCTGGCCGGGCTGCCGCCGGAGGTCGCGGGTCCGCTGACGTACGACGCCGAACGCGGCTGGGACCGGGTCGTCTACTGCCTCGTCGTGAACCATGTGTCCGACATGCTCGCCGCGCTCGCCGATCTCCATCCGGAGACCGAGGCGGCGCTGTGGTCCCTGGTCCGGCGGGCGCTCGAGGAGTACGCGGACGAGCACGGCCGCCCGCCCCGGCTCGCCGCCCTGCTGGCCGGAGCGCCGCTGCCGGCCAAGGCCAACCTGCTCACCCGCTGGGAGCGCACGGCCGACCGTGACGCGGGCTATGTGCGCCTGCCCTCCCCCTTCAGCGACGACGCGCTTCCCCGGGACGTGTTCTCCGGGGCGACCCGCACCGATGATGTCTGGAGCGCCCGATGACCGTCCTCACACCGCCGGTGCGCGAGCGTGCCCTGTCGCTCCCGGCCCCGTCCCTGCCCGCCTATCTGTACGACCTCGGCGCGCTGCGCAGACACGCCGCGTCCGTCCGCTCGGTGCTGCCCGACCGCGTCGAGCTGTACTACGCCGCCAAGGCCAACCCGGAACCGGAGATCCTGGCCGCGCTCGCCCCGTACGTGGACGGCTACGAGGTCTCGTCGGGCGGCGAACTCGCCCACGTCGCAAAGATCGTCCCGGAGCGTCCGCTGGCCTTCGGCGGCCCCGGCAAGACGCCCGCCGAGATCACCGCGGCGCTGGACCTCGGCGTCGAGCGCTTCCACGTGGAGAGCCTCCACGAGCTCAGGATGCTGGCGGATCTGGCTCTGCTGCGGGCCTGCGCCGCGCCCGTCGGCGTACTGCTGCGCTTCAACCTTCCGCTGGCCGACGCATCACTTCAGGCCAGTGCCCTGTCCATGGGCGGCCGCCCGACGCCGTTCGGACTGGACCCCACCCAGGCGGACGCCGCCGTCCGTCTCCTGACCGACGGCACCTACCCGCACCTTCAACTCCTCGGCATCCACGCCCACCTGGCCAGCGGACTCGACGCCCCTCGGCAGCTCGCCGCCGCCGAGTCCATCGTGACCTGGGCGGCGAGCCTCGCCGCCCGTCACACCATCGAGCTGCCCGAGGTGAACGTCGGCGGCGGCATGACCGTCGACTACGCCGCCCCCGAAGCGCGCTTCGACTGGCCCGCCTTCGGCGCCGGCCTCGCCCGCATCACCGCCGCTCACCCCGGTCTGACACTGCGCATCGAGCCGGGCCGCTCGCTGACCGCCTACTGCGGCTGGTACGCCACCGAGGTCCTGGACGTGAAGCCCAGCCACGGCGAGGAGTTCGCCGTCGTACGCGGCGGCACGCACCATCTGCGCACCCCGGCGACCAAGGGCCACGACCAGCCTTGCGTGGTCCTTCCGGTCGACGACTGGCCGCACTCATGGCCGCGGCCCGTGGCCCGGCAGCAACTGGTCACCCTGGCAGGCCAGCTGTGCACACCCAAGGACGTCCTGGCCCGCCGGGTCCCGGCGGCGGGTCTACGGGCGGGGGACCGTGTGGTGTTCGCGCTGGCCGGGGCGTACGCGTGGAACATCTCCCACCACGACTTCCTGATGCACCCCCGGCCGGGATTCCATTTCCTGGGCGCCCGACGGTGAAAAGCAGGCCCCACTCCCGCTGCCTCGGAGCGCGTACTTAGCGCCCTCGGGGGCGGCCGGGGCGTGATGATCGCGGTCATGCATGCTGGCCGGGTGACCGTGCTCTCCGGCTTCCTGCCCATCTGGGCGATCACCGCCGTCGGTTGGGCGGCGGGCAGGTTCAATGTGCTCGGCACTCAGGCGCAGAGCGTGCTGGGGCGGTTCGCCTTCGCGTTCGCCATGCCCGCGCTGCTGTTCCTCACGTTGTCCAGGTCACGGGTGTCGAAGCTGGCCAGTCCCGGTGCGGCCGTGTTCGCGGCCAGCCTCGTCATCGTGTTCACGGTGGGACTGCTGCTGGGGCGGTGGGTCTTCCGCCGCCGTCAGGCCGACCGGGCGATAGGCGCCATGGCCGGGGCGTACGTCAACTCCGCCAATCTGGGTATCCCCATAGCCGTCCATGTCCTCGACGACGCCTCGTTCATGATCGCGGCCGCGCTGTTCCAGACGCTGTTCATCACGCCGCTGATCCTGGTTCTCATAGATCTGGACGTACGGCGCGGAGAGCGCGACCGCTGGGGGCGGATCCTGATGCTGCCGCTGCGCAACCCCATCATCGCGGCGTCCGCCGCCGGGGTGACGGTGGCGGCCGCGGGCTGGCGGCTGCCCGCCGAGCTGACCGCTCCGGTCCAGATCCTCGGCGGTGCGGCCGTTCCCGCGGCGCTCTTCGCCCTCGGTATGTCGCTGAACGCGCGGGCGGAGCGTCCCGACGCCGCGGGCCGCGCGGAGCGCCGGGTGCTGGTGGCCCTCAAGATCGCCGTCCAGCCGCTGCTCGCCTACGCGCTCGCACGCTGGGGGTTCGGTCTCGGCGGGCACGAACTGTTCGCCGTGGTGCTCTGCGCCGGCCTGCCGACGGCGCAGAACGCCTTCATCTTCGCCTCCGAATACCGGCTGAACACGGATCTGGCCAGGGACACCGTCCTGCTGTCCACGCTGCTGTCGATGGGCTCACTCTCGCTCATCACCTGGCTGCTGGCCTGACCCCTGCCGGTCAGACCGGCGAGGCTTCTCCGGACATCGCCGCGGCCATCCGCAGATGCGGCGCCGCGTCCTCGGGCCGCCCCTGGCGCTCCAGCGTGCGGCCGAGCATGAGGCGCGCGTAGTGCTCCACGGGGCTGAGCTCCAGGACGGCGCGCAGCTCGGCCTCGGCCAGGCGCAGCCGCGCCGAGTGGTAGTAGGCGCGGGCGAGCAGCAGCCGCGGCGCGATCTGCTCCGGCGCCTCCGTGACCAGCCCACCAAGAATGCGGGCGGCCGTGACGTACTCCTTGGCGTCGAAGAACAGCTGTGCCCGGTCCCACCGCTCGGCGGGGGTGCCGAACTCGTAGTACGTCTCGTTCACGTGCTCTCCTCCTCGGAGTCCCGGTCTGCTGCTTGTATGGAGCTCAACACCGACGGATGGTTGAACATTCCACTATCAGGTGGGCGTGGGGACTGACGGCTCGCGCCCCAACAGGAATAGGTTGAGCTCCATGAGCAATCTCGATCGTCAGGCCGCCCTCTCCGTCTGCGGCGGTCGTGGCTTTGTCGTCGCCGAGCCCGTCCGTGAACTCCTCAGCCCCCGCCGGGTCCAGCTCGGCGAGTCCACCGTGGTCCGCCGGCTCCTGCCCAACCTGGGCCGCCGGATGGTCGGCGCCTGGGCCTTCGTCGACCACTACGGACCCGACGACATCGCCGACGAGCCCGGCATGCAGGTCCCGCCCCACCCGCACATGGGCCTCCAGACCGTCAGCTGGCTCCACGACGGCGAGGTGCTGCACCGCGACAGCACCGGCAGCCTCGCCACCGTCCGGCCGCGCGAACTCGGCCTGATGACCTCGGGCCGCGCGATCAGCCACTCCGAGGAGAGCCCCAAGCCGCACGCCCGCTTCCTGCACGGAGCCCAGCTCTGGGTCGCGCTGCCCGACGAGCACCGGAACGTCGAGCCGCACTTCCAGCACCACACCGACCTGCCGACGGTCACCGCGCCCGGCCTGAGCGCCACGGTCATCCTCGGCGAACTGGCGGGCGCCGCCTCGCCCGGCACCACGTACACCCCGCTCGTCGGCGCCGACCTGGCGCTCGCGCGCGGCGCCGAACTGAACCTGCCGCTGGTTCCCGACTTCGAGTACGCGGTACTGGCCATGTCGGGCGAGGCCCATGTCGACGGCGTACCCGTACTGCCCGGCTCGATGCTCTACCTGGGCTGCGGCCGCACTGAACTCCCGCTGCGCGCCGAATCCGACGCCGGTCTGATGCTCCTCGGCGGCGAGCCGTTCGAGGAGGAGATCGTCATGTGGTGGAATTTCGTGGGCCGTTCGCACGAGGAGATCGAGCAGGCCCGCACGGACTGGATGACCGGCTCCCGCTTCGGCGAGGTGAAGGGCTACGGCGGCGGTCCGCTGGCCGCTCCCGAACTCCCGGCGGTGGCGCTGAAGCCGCGGGGACGGGTGCGCTGACCTCGTGCTATGGGCACGGGCCTCGTTCTCGAGAGGTACGGGTGTCGGGGCCCTTGGCCTGTCGTGCGGCAGGGGTGCCGGCGCCTCTGAGCGATCCACTCCGACGTGGGGAACGAGTTGCAGGTGTTGGCGTCTGTAACCAGGTCTGATCAGACTCTTGCTGACCCTTTGCACTCATCCACTTCCCACCTGACCGCACGGTACGGCCGCGACGGGGAGTTCTTCGGCGGGCCGGGCCCGACAGCCCGTCAGGGTAAACCCGGTCAGTCAGGCGGCGGGACGAGATCACCGCGCAGCCGCCGGGCGCGCAGCACCAGCTCCAGTTCGAAGCGGCGGTCCGGGTCGTCCAGGTCCTCGCCCCACAACTCACGGAGCTGTCTCAGTCGGTAGCGCACGGTCTGCGGGTGTACTCCGAGCTGGGCGGCCACCTCCGGCGCGCCACCCCGCGTTTCCAGCCAGGCCAGCAGAGTCTCGGCGAGACGGTGGGCGTGCGCCGGGCCGCCACTCTCGCCCAACTGGGCGAGCCGCCGCCGCGCCAGATCGTCGATCAACTCCCCTGCGGGCAGCAGCACCAGGGCTTCGACGTGCTCACCGCAGTGCAGGAGCCGCCCTTGCGGCAGCAGGCCCTGCTCGATCATCCCGACGGCGGCCTCCGCCCAGCGCAGCGACGTGGCAGCCTCCGCCAGGGGAACCGACGGGCCGATCGCGCCGGACCAATTGGCCAAGGCCCGGTGCAGCAACTCCGCGCGCCCGGGGGCGTCCGGGTCCGGCACCACCATGCGCGGCTGCTCGCCCTCCATGTCGAGCAGCACATCGTCGCCCACGGCGGGGGCGACAGCCTCCTGGGCGGGGCGGAGCAGCACGGCCACCGCCAGCTTTTCGGGCAGTTGCCAGCCGACGCCGGCCGCGCGGTCGGCGAGGAAGGCGGACGGATCCGTGCGGTGCTCGGCGAGCAGGAGTTCGACGAGTTGTCGTTGCAGGCGCAGCCGCTCCCCGGCCTGGCGGGCGACGGCCTCGGCGTAGCCGCGTACCGACTGGGCCACCATGACGTCGAGGTACTCGAACGCGGACTCGGCGAGTTCGTACATGGCTGCGGGCGGGATGTCGACCTGCTGGCCGATCTCTGCCATACGCCGCCAGGAAAGGCGTACGCCCAGCCGGTAGATCCCCTGCAAGGAGTCCAGGCTGCGCCCCTGCGTGACTTCGCCGCGCCCGAAGTCCTGGAACATCTCGGGGAGGGCGCGCGGCCGGTCCGACCCCGTGGTCATCTGCTCCACGAAGAGTTCCAGCGCGTGCCGGATCGCCACCAGGGCCTTCGGCTCTCCGGACTCGTCGGCGATGAACGCCAGACCCGGATATTCCCGTCGGATCTCGGTGAGGATGTCCTGTGCAAGCTCGGGGACCTGCTCCAGGGCTCGGTCGGCGAACCGCTGAATCCGTTCTCGTGGCACGTCGTGCCACGCTGACGATGCTGCCACAGCACCTTCTCCCGGACGTCCGGTCCGCATGCGCTCGATCAGCGGGCCTGGATCTTCACAACCTAACTCGCGCTGGGGCTCGGTGCGCTGGACGGCCCATTGGCGGGAGGGTCGGGGAACGTGACGAGCGGCACATTCTGCTGCTCGGGCGTGACATTGAGGGCGGCGACGATTCCGAAGGCGGCGCCTGTGGCCAGTACGGCGGAGGCGACGCAGGTCAGGAAGGCGGCGAGCAGTCTGGGCATGAGGGTGATCGGCCTCTCTGTCGATGAGGTTGTCACCCAGCGCGCCGGCCCGGTCCGGCGCGGTCAGTATGCGAGTCGCATTGACAGGTGGTCAAGCTCCGCCTAATTTCGCCGGTCACAGCGCTGTTACTCCCGGGTACGCCACTCCTCGGCCCGGGACAGGCTGAAATCCGTGCGTGTGACCCCTTCCCGCACAGTCCATGAACGCCCCGCATATCCCGCCCGCATTGGAGTACGCGCATGCGCCGTTCAACGTCTCGTTTGTCCCTGATTCTGCTGGGTGTCGGCGTCTTTCTGCTGGTACTCACTCAGCTGCTCGTCTGGTACGTGGAGCCGCGTGCCAGGCGCACACCGACCGACGTGAACTCCACGACGGTCTTCAGAGGTGAGGGTCGTTATTTCGACACCGGATCCGTCTCCACGGTGGACGGCCAGACAATAACGATCACGCGCCGGGTGCTGGGCGACGTCGCCGGCAGCGAGCGCAGCGGAAACGCGATCTGGGACGTGTCGACACAGATCGACACCCCGAAGACGCTGCCGCTGGCCGACCCGCGGAAATCCCTGCAGTGGACCACGGAACGCTGGGTCACCGACCGCCGGACCAACCTGCCGGTGCGCTGCTGCGAGGAGAAGCCCAGCTTCGAGGGCGAGGCCTACCTGAAGTTCCCGTTCGACGTCGAGAAGCGCGTTTACACCTGGTGGGACAGCACCTTGGGTGCCACCGTGCCGCTGGAGTTCAAGGGCACCACCAAGATCCGCGGACACCGGGGCTACCTCTTCGGCGGCACCGTCGCGGCCACCCGCACCGGCACCCGTCAGGTGCCCGGCGTGCTGGTGGGCCGCCCGCAGGGCCAGGTCCTCGCCGAGGAGTGGTACTCCAACGCGGGGATTGAGCTGGCGGTGGACCAGCGCACGGGCCGGATCATGAACGCGGTGATCGCGCCGACGAAGACGCTGCGGGCCCCGGGTTCGAAGAAGGACGCGGTCACCCTGCTGTCCAGTAAGCGGCTGGAGTTCACCGAGGCCACCCGGCGCGAGCAGGTGGCGCTGGCCTCGGACGACGGCAATCGGCTGAAGCTGCTCGGCGAGACTGTGCCCGTTGGGGGCGGGATCGCGGGCGGTCTGCTCGCCGCCGCCGGTGTGGTGATGCTGATCCGTGGCCGCCGGCGGACGGAACACTCAGGCGAGTGATAAAGGTGGGCCGCCAGTCGGCCCGAACTTGTCACCCGCGTGCGTAGTGGAACGAACCACTCGTACGAACACTTGGGTTACCCCGCAGTAGGAACTAGTGATTCCGGTTTGTGCCAGGCCGCTCCCACCCCCAGGAGTCCGCCACCGGCCCGATGTACACACATCGACCGCACATCCCGGTCGGCACCGCCCCGGCAGTACCGGTAGCCCCGGCAGCCCCGGCAGTACCCCGCACACCGAGCCAGCCCAGCGCTTCGCCCCCGGAAGCCCGGCAATCCCTCACCCCGGCCTGCTCCCGCAGCCGCCGAGTTGGAGCACTTCTATGCCCCAGCACGCGTCCGCTCTGGCCTCCGGCCAGGAGGACTCCGTCCCCGCTCAAGCCCGCACCGGCAGCGCAGTCACCGACTCGCTCGCCGATGACCCGCACATCACACCCGTCGCGGAACCTCTGCCGCGCCGGATCACCTTCCTCGCCCGCCGTGACCTGGGCAACCAGGCCGCCGGCGGCTCGGAACTGCTCATCGACCGGATAGCCGGCGGTCTGACCGCCGGCGGCCACGAGGTCACGCTCGTGTGTGGCGGCCCAGCCGCAGAACGCGACTACCGGGTGGTCTCCGCGGGCGGTGACGCAGGACACTTCCTGCGCGCCAGGAAGACCTTCGCCCGCGAGGTCGGCGACTGCGACCTGCTGGTCGAGGTGTGCAACGGCATGCCGTACCTGGCGCCGCTGTGGCACCACGGACCGACGTTGTGCCTGGTCAACCATGTGCACACCGACCTTTGGCAGATGCGCTACCCCGGCCCGGCGGCCCGGCTCGGCCGCAGGCTGGAGCACTGGGCGCTGGCAGGCACCCACCGCGCAAACCTGATGGTGGCCGTCTCCGAGTCGACCGCCTCCGAGCTTCGCGGCATCGGCGTGGCCGCGGACCGCATCCGGATCGTCAACAACGGCGTCGAAGACCCCGGCGCGCTGCTGCCCGAGGCGAAGGAACCGCTGTTCCTGGCCGTCGGCCGGCTGGTGGAGTACAAGCGCATCGATCTGCTCCTGCGGCTGTGGGAGCGGGTCCGTCCGGTCACCGGCGGTCGGCTCGTCATCGTCGGTGACGGCCCCGAACGGGAGCGGCTGGAAGCCATGGCCGGCCCCGGTGTGACGTTTGCCGGCCGGGTGTCGGAGGCCGAGAAGCACCGGCTGATGTGCGAGGCGTGGCTGTTGTTGCACCCCTCCCTCGTCGAGGGCTGGGGGCTGGTCGTCACCGAGGCCGCCGCCCGGGCCACTCCCGCAGTCGGTTTCGACATACCAGGCCTGTGCGACTCCATCGAGGACGGGGAGACCGGGGTGCTGGCCCGGGGAGAGAGTTCGTTCGCCGCCGCGTGGTGCACTCTGTCCCTCAGTGCCCACCGGCGCGCAGCCATGGGACGCGCCGCCGCGCGTCGCGCCACGCGCTTCCGCTGGAGATCGACGGTCCGTCAGTTCCAGGCGGTCGCCGCCGAGGCCGCGGCGCTCGCCTCCGCCCCGGGACGCGGTAGGTGAGCGGCCATTTTTGACGTCACCGAGCGCGTGTTCAAGGATCCGTCGCTGCGCCGATCGGCCACCCTCTTCCGGGCGTTCATGCGCGAACAGAGCGACCCCGAGCGGTGCTACACCCTGCTGGCCCGTGACTCGGTCGCACAAGTGGCACGTCACATCGACCTGCCCGGCAAGATCGTCGTCGACATCGGCGGCGGCAGCGGCTACTTCACCGAGGAGTTCCGCCGCCGCGGCGCGCGGAGCTACCTCTTCGAGCCCGACCTGCGGGAGCTGAGCGCCCACGGCCCGGTGACCGAGGACGCGGTGCTCGCCGACGGCTATCTGCTGCCGCTCGCCGACGGCGCGGCGGACGTGTGCTTCTCGTCCAATGTGCTGGAGCACGTGTCGGACCCGCGGACGTTCATCAGCGAGATGGTGCGGGTCACCCGCCCCGGCGGACTGATCTACCTGTCGTTCACCAACTGGCTCTCACCCTGGGGAGGTCACGAGACAGCGCCGTGGCACTACCTCGGGGCCGCCCGGGCCCGCGAACGCTACGAACGGCGCACCGGCCGCGAGGCAAAGCACACGGTCGGCGAAAACCTGTTCCCCGTCCACATCGGTCCCACCCTGCGGCACGTCCGCGGCCGCGACGACGTGCAAGTCGTCACGGCGCGGTCCCGTTACTGGCCATTCTTCGCGAGCACGATCACCCGGGTGCCGGGACTCCGCGAGATCGCCACCTGGAATCTGCTGCTGATTCTCAGGCGAAGCCCATGAGCAAGCGAAGCGAGGAACGGTCATGACCACTACGGTCCAGGCGCCCACCCGGGCGTCGCAGCCCGGCCCGACGCCGTCCGAGGCGTCCGGGGCGCCGCGCGGACGAGGTCTGCTTTTCGGCTTCTGGGCCGTCGTGCTGATGTCCTTCCTCGCGGTGTCACCGGGGAAGATGACGTTCGAGACCAAGCTCGGCGTCGCCCTCGACCCCGGGCGCTTCCTCGGCGACCTCGGTTCGCTTTGGAACGGCAACGTGGGCCTCGGCGGCATAGCCAACCAGTACATCGGCTACGCCTTCCCGGCGCTCCCTTACTACGCGTTCATGGACCTGCTGCAGGTGCCGGTGTGGCTGGCCGAGCGGCTCTGGCTGTCGATCATCGTGACCGCCGCCTTCTGGGGCGCGCTCAGGCTCGCCGAACGGCTGCGTGTGGGCACGCCCGCGACACGGCTGCTCGGTGCGGTGGTATACGCGCTGTGGCCCACCTTCACGATCGTCATCGGCTCGACCTCCGCCGCCGCGCTGCCCGGTGCCCTGCTGCCCTGGGTGCTGCTGCCGCTGACCTCCGCGGCGCTGAGCCCCCGCATGGCCGCCGCACGTTCGGCCATGTTGATCCCCTTCATGGGTGGCGTGAACGCCGGCTCGACGCTGGCCTCGCTGCTGCCCGTGGGTCTGTACCTGCTCAGCCGCCCGGCCGGCCGGCGTCGGCGCGCGCTGCTGGGCTGGTGGATACCGGGCGTCGTGCTGGCCACCGTGTGGTGGGTGGTGCCGCTGCTCCTGCTCGCCGTGCACGGCGAGAACTTCATGCCGTACGTCGAGCAGGCCGAGACCACCACCGCCACCATGTCCGCGACCGAGCTGCTGCGCGGCGCCGGCAACTGGGTGGCGTATCTCAACTTCGGTGAGGCATGGCTGCCGGCCGGCTGGACCGTCGCGGCCTCCGTCATCACCGTCCTGGGTTCGGCGTTCGCCGCGGCACTGGGGCTGGCGGGCCTGGCCCGCCGGGACCTGCCGGAGCGCCGCTGGCTGCTGCTGACCGTCCTGGCCGTCGTCCTGATCACGCTGGCCGGGTACGGCGGCGCCGTCGGCGGTCCGTTCCACGGTGTCGTGCAGGAGTGGTTGAACGGGTCGCTGAAGCCCTTCCGTAACGTCTACAAGTTCCAGCCGGGACTGGCCCTCGCGCTCGCCCTCGGCCTGGCCCACCTGACGGCTGTGTTCTCCGTGAGCAGAAGTCCTCACGCACTTCCCGGTCGCCGCTGGGCGCCCGCGGTGGTGGCGGTGCTGGTACTGCCCGGCCTGGCCCTGCCGTACCTCAATGGCGCGATCCTGCAGCCCGGCGCCTTCACCAAGCTGCCCACCCACTGGGAGAAGGCTGCCGACTGGCTCAAGGACAACGCCCCGAACAGCCGGGCCATGGTCGTACCGGCGACGGCGCACGGCATCTACACCTGGGGTTCCCCCATCGACCAGCCGTTCGACGTGCTGGCCGAAACGCCCTGGGCACAGCGTGACTTCGTCCCCTTCGGTACACCCGGTTCACGCCGTGCGACGGACGCCGTCGAGCAGGCGCTGCTGTCCGGCACCGAGGTTCCGGGTCTTCAGGCGTACCTGGCACGGGCCGGCATGCACGAAGTGGTCGTGCGTAATGACCTCGACCCCGACCAGATCGGTTATGTCCCGCCGCAGACGGTGAAACGGACCTTGGAATCGTCCGGCTACAGCAAGGTCGCAGGGTTCGGCCCGCTCGTGACCGGCGGGCGCATCGCCGCCGACACCCCGCTGCAGGTGCAGGGGCTGTATCCGCGGCTCCAGTCCGTGGAGATCTATCAGCCGCAGTACCGCGACAGGCGTCCCGAGAGGGTCGGTGTGTCGGCCGCGGCCGACACGGCGGTGGTCAGTGGCGGACCCGAGGCGCTGCTCCAGCTGTCGGCCGATCCCTCGATGGCCGACCGGCCGGCCGTACTGGCCGGGGACAGTCTTCCCAAGGGCGTCACCGCACCGGTGAAGGCCGTCGCGGACGGGCTGCGCCGAGCCGACACCCGGTTCGGCCTGGTCAACAACAACACCTCGTACACGTACACCCCGGACGAGCGCAATCACTCCGGCAGCCTGCAGAACCCGGGCGAGAAGCCCAAGCAGATCCTGCCGTCGGAGGGCACCGATCACCAGACGACGGCTTACCTGCGCGGCGCGACGTCCGTGACGGCCTCCAGCAGCGGCAACTGGCTGTTCCACCTGCCGCAGTACGACCCGGTGAACGCTTTCGACGGCAACCCGGACACCGCGTGGGCCGAGGGCAGCCCGGGCAAGTCGGCCGGTCAGTGGCTCAAGGTGGACTTCTCCGGGCCGACCGACATTCCGGCCTCCATCCAGCTGACGCCCCTCCCGGGTGACAGCATGCGGGCCGCGCCCACGCGGGTGCGGATCGAGACCGACCGAGGTTCGGCCGAAAGCCCGCTGCAGACGAACGGCCGGCCGCAGACCGTCAAGGCGCCCGTCGGCGAGGCCTCCTGGATGAAGATCACCGTCCTTGCCGCGCAGCAGGCGCGGCCGGGCCTGTCCGGGGCCGGCTTCTCCGAGGTGTCGATCCCGGATGTGCAGGTGACGCGCATGCTGGCGCTGCCCGCCGACGCGAAGCGCACCGACGCGGCGGCGACCGTGTACTCCCTGCACCGCGGCACCGACGCGGGCGGCTTGTCGCCCGTGTCGGCCGAGGTGGGACTGCACCGGCAGTTCAGCACCCAGGAAGCGGGCGAGTACAAGGTGTCGGCGCGAGCCGTCGCCGTGCCCGGCGGCCCGTTGGACGAACTGCTGGACCGTTCGGCTCCGGGACCGAAGAACCGGCTGACGGCCTCCGCGGACTCCACCAGCCGCAACGGCATGTCACTGAGCGCCCGCAACCTGGTCGACGGTGATCTGACGACCGCCTGGATCGCAGGCGACCGGCCGGTCGTCCACCTGAGCTGGCCCAAGAAGGAGAAGGTCGACGAGATCATCCTGGCGTCGGCGGGCGGGTTGTCCACCCGGCCCGAGCAGGTGCTGATCACCTCGCCGCACGGCGCCGCGACGGCTGATGTGGACGAGAACGGGCGGGTGCGCTTCCCGGAGATCGAGACGAACCGGCTCGACATCACCGTCAGCAGGGTAGCCCCGCTCACCGTCCACAATCCGGTGGCGGACGCGCAGTTGCAGCTGCCGGTCGGGCTCAGTGAGGTCCACGTTCCCGCGCTGGCCGACCTGCGGGTGCCGCCTCCGAAGCCGTCCGCGCGCTTCTCGCTGCCGTGCGGTGAGGGCCCGGACCTTGCCGTCGGCGGTGTTCTCCACAAGACGAAGGCCTCCGGATCCGTCCGGGACCTCACCGAGCGGCGTCCCGTCACCGTCGCACTCTGCGCGGGAGAGGAAAAGGACGGCACCCTGGACCTTCCGGCCGGAAAGCACGAGGTGGAGGCGGGTGACGCGGGTCCGCTGGCGATCAACGACGTCACGCTGACCCAGGGCACCCCGCAGGAGATCGCGGGAGCGGCGGGCCGTGAGGCCACCGTCACCAAGTGGACCGACGACAGCCGGACCGTGTATGTGTCGGCCGGCTCCGGCGAGGCCGCGTACCTGCAGACCTACGAGAACGCCAACGACGGCTGGAAGGCCACCCTGGACGGCAGGGAGCTGGAGTCGGTGCGGCTCGATGGCTGGCAGCAGGCCTGGGTGGTCCCGGCCGGGGCGTCCGGCACGGTGAACCTGGAGTTCGAGCCCTCCAGGCCGTACGGGGCCGCCCTGATCGGCGGTGTGATCGCGCTCGCCGCGCTGGCCGCACTGGCCTTCGTGGGCCGCAGGCGCAACGCCGGCGGAACCGACGAGGAGCTGCCCGAACCAGCGGCCCCCGGGATGCTGCTCGGGACGCTGGCGCTGACCGCCGTCGTCGCGGTGGCGGCGGGTCCGCTGGCCCTGGTGGTGCCCGTACTCGCCGTGGCGGCCCGGTTCCGGCCGGCTGTCCTGGTGCCGACCGCCGCGGTGGCGATGGCCGGAGCGGGCATCGCCGCTGCCGTCGGAGCCGGGGAGCCGGCCGCCGACGGGCAAGGCGCGTTCAGCGCCTTCGCCCAGGTACTGGCACTGGTGGCCCTGTCGGCCGCCTTGGTGACGGCGGTAAGCCCGGCGTCCGCGGCCGCCGGTTGGAAAAGCGACGGCGGTGCCGACGCGCCGGAAAGCGACGGCGGTGCCGACGCGCCCGTAGCCGGACCGGTGGTCACGGCCCGGCAGGGAAGCACGAGTGCCGGGGACCGGACTGATCCGCTCCCTCGGCATCCAGGAGGCGGTGGCCCGTCATGACCTCGTCGTGGACCGCCGCCGGGTGGGGGACCTCAACCCCTCCCGGCGGGGTCCGGATTCCCTTTCCGACCACCGATGAGGTGTCGCGGCACTGCCTCAGTGACGACGAGCCGGAGACCGTACACATCGAGGTCCATCTGCCCGGACGGCTGGACCCGGCACGGTTGCGGACCGCGTTCCGGCGGGCGCTGCTGACGCACCCCCGGGTGCTGATGCGTGAAGTGCCCGGCCGCCGGTACCGGCAGTCCTTCGCGTGGGAGCTGACCGGCGAACCGGACAGCGACCCGGTGAGCTTCGCGCGGCCGGGACCCGACGCGTTGGGCCGCGCCCGCGCGCGGGCGCTGACGGAATGCCCGTCACTGGCCCTGTCGCCGCCGATGCGCCTGGAAGTCATCGAGGTGGACGGGGGAACGGCCGCCGGTGAGCCGCCGGAGGCGGGCGTGCCGGGGGCGAACCGGACCGTGCTGCTGCTGACGATGCATCACACGGCCCTGGACGCAGGGTCCGGGCTGCGGGTGCTCGCCACGACCGCGGAACAGTACGGCGGCTCGTCCGCTCTCCCCGTCCCCGGGCCGGTTCGGCCGGACCCCTCGGGGTCGGCCCCGGCCGCGACCGGCCGCGACGGCCGCGCGGTGTGGGCGCGGCCCGTGCGAGTCGCGCCGGACTCCCGCCCCGAGCCGGTGCGAGCCCGCGCCGCGGGCAACGGCATGCTGCAGGCGGAACTGCCCGTTCCGCCGCGTGTGGGTCGGACCGGCGGGCTCGCGCCGTGGACCGTCAACGACCAACTGCTGGTCGCCGCGTCACTGATGGTGGGCCGCTGGAACGTCTCGCAGGGCCGGCCGGCCGGTCCGGTGCGGATCACCATGCCCGTCGACGACCGTCCGCGCGGCAGAGAGATGCCGATGGGGAACGGAACCCGGCTCGTCGAGGTGGCCATGACCCCCGAGTACCCGCGCGACCCGGACTTGCTGCTCGGTGAGCGGCCGGACCCGGCGGCCGTGACCCGGTTGCTGCGCACCACCGCTCAGCGCACCCGCGCGCTCAAGTCGGCCCACGGTGCGCCGCTGGGCCCCGGGACGGGCCTGTTGACCGCGCCGCTTCTGCCCGTCGGGATCCGGGGCACGCTCACCCGTGGCGCGAGGCGGGCGGCGGCGCCCTGGACATCGACGGTGCTGGTCACCAATGTCGGACGCGTTCCGTACGCGCTGGACTTCGGTGACGCCGGCCGGGCGAACGCCGTGTGGTTCTCCGCACCGGCGCGGATGCCGCGCGGGCTGAGCGTGGCGGCGGCTTCCACCGGCGGGCGACTGCATGTGACGCTGCGCTGGTCGCGGGCGCTGCTCGGTGACGCGTCGGGCAGGTACCTGGCCGGCTTGTTCGAGCAGGCGCTTTCGGCAACGTCACAGGTCACCCGGCCCGGATCGAACGCTGGGGGTTCTGGGCCGGAAGCCGACGTACCGGAGGCGGATGCCACCGCTCCGAACGCCGAGGCGCCCGGAGCTCGGGGGAAGGCTCGCCGACCCGGCGGGTCGCACGACCGCGACGCACCGTGTCCGGACCCGACGCCGGGTGGAGCCCGCTCCGCCCGGCAGAACCATGCGAGGCCGTCATGACCCCCGCACCCCGCTGCTCCGCCGCCATGAAATGGCCGGAGGCGGCGGTACCTTCGCCGGCCCGGCCCGTTCCCGGGCTGCAGGATTTCTACGAGGACCCCACCGTCCCCGTCGCCTCCGGCGAGGCACGTACTCTGCGCCAAGCCCGGATGCTGGCCGAGGCCCTCGGGCCCGTCGGGCCCGGCCGCCCGGCTGCGACCGTGCTCGACATGGGCTGCGGCGACGGCTCGGCGGCCGCGACCGCCGCCGGCGAACTGAACGGGCACAGCATCGTGGGAGTCGACTGGTCGCAGGGCGCGCTGCGCCGGGCGGCGCCGCGCCTGAGCCAGGTCGTCCGCGGCGAGTTGACCGGCGGTGGGCTGCCGTTCGCCTCCGGCAGCGCCGACGCCGTGCTCTTCAGCGAGGTCGTCGAGCACCTCGTCGACCCCGACAGCGCCCTCGACGAACTGCACCGGGTGCTGCGACCCGGGGGACATCTGATGCTCTCCACGCCCAACCTCGCCGCCTGGTACAACCGCGGGCTGCTGCTCGCCGGAGTCCAGCCGGTGTTCTCCGAGGTGAGTCTGCGCCACATCCACGGCAGACCGGGCAGCCAGGTGGTCGGCCATCTGCGCCTGTACACAGCACGCGCGCTGCGCGAGTTCATGGCGGCGTGCGGGTTCGAGGTGGTGAAGGTCGCCGGTGCGCCGTTCCACGGAGTGCCGCGCCCGCTCCGCCCGCTGGACCGCTTGGCCTGCCGGCTGCCGTCCCTCGCCTCCATCCTCCTGGTGCACGCGAGGAAGGTGTAGCCCGTGTTGTGGGGAGTGGCCGCCGCACTGGCGGCGAACGTCCTGTACAGCACCGGCTTCGTCCTGGAGAAGCGGGCTCTGGCCGGCATGCCGCCGCTGAGTGCCGCACGGCCGGGCCGAGCCCTGCTCCTGCTGGCCGGCAGGCCCTTGTGGATCTGCGGGGCCACGGCGCTCGCCCTGGGGTTCGCCGCCCAACTGGCCGTCTACCGCACACTGCCGATCGCCGCCGCCCAGGGCCTGTTCCTGTCCGGGCTGGTCCTCCTGCTGGTGCTCTCGTCGGTGGTGCTCGGTGAGCGCCCCTCCGGCCGTGAACAGCGCGCGGTGGCCGTCATCGGGCTGGCGCTGGTCATGGTGGTGTCCTCGCTGTACGAGAGCAGCGAGGAGATCAGCCGCAGCGCGCCCTCAGGTCTCCTGCTGGCACTGTGCGTGCCGACACTCGCGGCCGGACTGCTCCTGTACGCGGCCGCGGAACGGCGAGCCCGCCGGCGTCACCGGCAGCCGACCACCGGAGTGGCCTACGCGGTGGCGGTCGGTCTCCTGTACGGGGTCAGCTCGCTCGCCGTCAAGGGCATCTCCGGGCACCTGAGCACCTCGGACCTCCAAGGCTCCGTGCCGGCCTTGCTCGCCTCCCCCTACCCGTACCTTCTGCTGTTCACCGGGATCAGCGGACTGGTGCTGTCCCAGACCGCCCTGCAGCGCTGCCGCGCGTCGCTGATCGTCCCGGTCTGCTCGACGGTGACCTGCGTGTTCACCATCGTCAGCGGCACGATCGCGTTCGACGAGCCATTGCCCGAGGACCCGCTGCGGCTGCTGCTGCGCCTCGGCGGCACCGCGTTGGCCCTGACGGTCCTGCTCACCATGCCGCGACACGACGCGGCCACCCCCACTTCCGAGGGAACCCTGCCATGAAGCCTGACAACCCGCTGCTGAAGATCCTCGCCTGCCCGCTCGACAAGGGCCCGCTGATCCTCGACGAGACCGGGGGCGCTCTCTACAACCCGCGCCTGCACCGCCGCTATCCGATCGTCGACGGCATCCCGCAACTGCTCCCTTCCTCCGGCGAGCCCGTCGTCGAGCAGGAACGCGACGCACTACCGGCCGGACTGCCCGACTCCGCCTGAACGCAGAAGTGAGCGTCTGTACCCACCTGCACGATTGACCCTCATGCGCTCCGAAGCGATCCCACGCTCCGGCACATCTATGCGTCGATCATCCTCGAAGCAGGTGAGTCCGTGGTCACGCCGGCGCGATGGCTCGGCCACCCGAGTCCGACGATCACGCTGGACCAGTCTCCTGCCGGAGTCTGGGCAGCATCCCGCAACGGGGCCGCGAGGACACCGGTCGCGGATTCGGGCTGGCTCTCCCGTAGTTCGGCAAGGGCTTTGGAGAAGCCGTCCAGGCTCGTGACCAGTGACGGGACGCTGTCACCGCGGGAGCGAGCGGCGTTGCGTTGGCGCGATGGGGAGTTGAGCGCGCGCGGTGATCGAGATGGCGCGCCCGGCTGCCCGAGAGCCCAAGGGGTCGGACCCGCTCGCTCATCGCGGGTGTCCGGGGGCGCCCCGGACACGTCCGCCGTCGGGGCCCGCCGCCCCGGCCGCCGACGCAGAAGGCCGTCCTGCGGCGATGCCGGACGTCGTCAACGCCCTCAACTGGGGTGACTCGCGGTAGCCCCGACAAATGGCGACTGTCAAGAGGTGTGACGCTCACGAATGTTTAACGAATCGCTGACTTTTGCGGCTCCATGGTGTCACAGTGACTGAAGAGGCTGGAGTTACTGACCAGTTGGACCAACTGTCGAGGGGTCGAAGTCGGGAGGGACCGTGACGTGGCGAAACGCAGCATCGTACCCACTCGTCGCGCTGTGCACCCTGCTGCTCGCGGTCCTCGCGCAGTGCCAGGCGCCTGTATTCGCCGCCGGGGGAGGGGAGTCGAGCGCCGGAAGGACTTCTCAAGACGCCGACCCCTTGCCCGAGGCACCAGGCGAATCCGAACCGACCGACGAACCCGGCTCAAGCGCCTCACCCGCCAACTCGTCCCAGGGCGAACCTGATCCCCTGGACAAGCCACCCCCCTCACGCAAGGGCGGCCGGCCCAACAGCCCGCCGACCGCCCAGGCTCCGCCCACAGGCGATCGCCTCTCATCGGCCCCCACGGGTGACGGCGGCTCCGCCGCCTCCCCGGTGCCCGGGGCACCACTTCTCGGTCCAACCGAACAGTGCCCTGCACCGCGGCCCGCCGTGCTGCAGGTATTCCGCCTCTGATCGATGCGTCGAATTCGCACGGCCCCCATCACGTACCTGCGATCCGATCCGACATGACGGCTCACCACCGCGCGCCCAGGCGCGCTGGAGGAACACCCCCATGCACATGCTCATGAAGAATGCCCGCGCCTTCCGGCAGCGGGCCGCCGCCCAGGCCGAGGAGTTCGGCCGCCTCGCGGACGGTCAGTCCCCACAAGCGATGTTCATCACGTGCTCCGATTCGCGGGTGATCCCCTCGCTGATCACCGGAGCCCGCCCCGGTGAACTCTTCGAACTCCGCACGGCAGGCAGCATCCTCCCCGAACACGACCCCGACCGGCACTCGAGCGAGGCGGCCACCATCGAGTACGCCGTAGAAGTGCTGGGCGTCGCCGACATTGTCGTTTGCGGCCACTCCCACTGCGGTGCCGTCGGCGCGATGGTGCGCCGCGAAGACCTCTCCGCCGTCCCCGCGGTTCGCGGCTGGCTCGAGAGTGCGTCACCGCCGCCCCACTTTGCGGACACTTCGTCCCCCGCCATCGCCCAGGCCGTCCAGCACCATGTGCTGCGCCAGCTCCGGAGGTTGGGCGACTACCCCTGCGTCGCCCGCCGGGCCGCGGATGGACGGCTGAGGCTGCACGGATGGTTCTACGAGATAGACACCGGCGCCGTGCTCGTCCACGGGTCGCACGACGACGCGTTCCTCCCGCTGTGAGCGCCGCCGACACCCGCGAACGCGGGAACCGCGGGCGCCACCGGCGGGCCGCGTCGCAGCGCGTGGAGCGACCGTCCGCCTCGACGCTGCGAGCCGATCTCACCGCGTCCGTCGTCGTCTTCCTCGTCGCCCTGCCTCTGTGCGTGGGCGTGGCCGTAGCCTCCGGCGTCCCGGCGGAACTCGGCCTGGTCACCGGCATCGTCGGCGGGCTCGTCACCGGGCTGCTCCCCGGAAGCAGCCTCCAGGTCAGCGGACCCGCCGCGGGGCTTACGGTCCTCGTCCTCGAAGCCGTCAACGAATTCGGACTCGGGGCCCTGGGCGTCTTCGTCCTCACGGCGGGCGTTCTCCAGCTGGGGATGGGCGCATTGCGGCTGGGCCGCTGGTTCCGCGCCATCTCCATCGCCGTGGTGGAAGGGATGCTGGCCGGTATCGGTCTCGTGCTGATCGCCGGTCAGTTCTACGCCATGGCCGACGCGAAGGCGCCAGGCTCGGGCCCGGCAAACCTGATGGGCATGCCCGAGCTGCTCATCCGCACGGCCCGCTCGCCGGAAGCGTTGACCGCCTTCGGTCTCGGCGCGGTCACCGTGGTGCTGATGGCACTGTGGAAACATCTGCCGCCGAAGGTCCGAGTGGTCCCCGCACCGCTGGCCGCCGTCGCTCTGACCACGTCCGTCGTCGCGCTGTTCGGACTGTCCGTGAAGCGGGTCGATGTGCAGGGACTGCTGGGCGCGATCCGGCCACCGTCCTTCGACGACCTCGGCAGCATCACAAATGCCGGAGTGGTCGGGGCGATCGGCACGGTCGCCGCCATCACGCTCATCGCCTCGGCGGAAAGTCTGTTCAGCGCCGCCGCCGTCGACCGGCTGCACAGCGGACCCGGTACCGACTACGACAAGGAGCTGATGGCGCAGGGGGCGGGCAACGCTTTGTGCGGAGCCCTCGGGGCGCTGCCGATGACCGCCGTCATCGTGCGCAGCGCGGCCAACGTGCAGGCGGGTGCCCGAACCAAGGCGTCACGGGTGCTGCACGGCGTGTGGCTGCTGCTCTTCGCGGCGCTCGTACCGGCCGCGCTCGGCCTCATACCGGTCGCCGCGCTCGCCGGCATCCTGGTCTACTCCGGCTGGAAGCTCATCCCGCTGAAGGAACTCGGGCCGCTGTGGCGCGAGCACCGCGGGGAGGCGCTGATCCTGATGGCGACCGCGGTCGCCATCATCGCCACCAGCATGTTCGAGGGCGTGCTGGCGGGGCTGCTGCTCGCTGTCGCCAAGACGGCCTGGGAGACGTCGCACGTCCACGTGCAGGTGGACGAAGGCGCCGAGCGGAACGGACCCCTGCGCGTGGTCCTCTCCGGCAACGCGACCTTCCTCCGGCTGCCCCGCATCCTCGACACCCTCGAAGGACTGCCGATGGACCGGCACATCGAGCTCGACCTTCTCGATCTGCGGCATGTCGATCACGCGTGCAGCACGGCCCTCACCAATTGGGCCGACAGGCACAATAAGGAGAAGGGAGTGGCGCGTGTGCTGATGCCGTCGGCCTGAAGAGCCTCCGCCTACCGATTGGGCCGTACGGCGTCCTGACAAGGGTCGCCGTGCGGCCGGGGGCAAGTCCCTCGCCTCCACCGGCAGTCGGTGACCGGATGATGCTCGCACGGACGCCGAAGACCAGCGCGAGCTGGTACGCCGAGGCAGATCGCACCGGCCGACTCGACCACCCCATCCAGCCGTAGCCCGTCTGAAACGGCGAGGGTGCCCCGATGAAGACCGGGGCACCCTTGGCTGACATGGCGGGGTGCTGGAGCGATGTGTGCGCTCCGTGGGAACCTCCAGGTCGCCGCCGGTGGCACTGAAGCCGCGGGGACGGGTGCGCTGATCCGGGTCATGGGCATTGGTTCGGGTTGCTGAGTGGTGCGGGTCTTGGCGCCTGTGGCCAGGACTCGTCAGACTCTTGGTGACCCGGCTGGTCGGATCGGCGCGACGCAGTCCCCGTCCGCCGTCGGGCAGGCGTCGCGAGATCGGGTGAATGTCTGGAATTTCCCGGTTCTGGTGAACCGTCGCGTGCCAGACTGGCGTAGGGGGGAAGCGGCAATCGGAGACGCGGGGCGTCGCGTCTGATACCCGAACTGCCGCGCGCAATGTGCGTGTGCTCGGGAGGACCGCCGAAACATCAGCCGTGGCCCGGTTGCTCCGTGACACGGCATCAGGGCGTGGCGGTGCGCTGTTCATCATAGGAGAGCCGGGGGTGGGACGGACCACCCTGCTCCGCAGGATCCTCACCCTCGACACCACCTTCCGATCGGTGTACTTCGCGGGCACTGCCGCCGAATCAGGACTGCCCTACGCGGGCCTGCACCAGGTCGTCCAGGCGCACCGCTGCTCTGTGCCGCAGCTCCCTGCCCCCCAGCGCGATCTGCTCGGCCACCTCTTGGCCACCGGGCACCACCGGCCCGGGGACACCGCTCTGGCGGTTGGCGCCGCGGCCCTCGGTCTTCTCGGCGCCGCGGCCGCCCGGCGTCCTCTGCTGCTCGCGATCGACGATGCGCATCTGCTGGACGCCCCGTCCATGAAGGTGCTGCTCTTCGTCGCCCGGCGCATCGTGGGCGAGCCGATCGCCATGCTCCTCACCGCCGAACACCGCTGCTCCGCCGCCACGTCCGCAATCCGCCCGGCCGTCACCGGCGTACCGGAACTGCGGCTGGGACCGCTGGACCCGGCCGACGCGCGGACCCTGCTCCAGCAGTCCGCCCCGCATCCGCTCCGGCGTTACCTCGCCGAGCGGCTGCTCGCCGTCGCGGAGGGCAATCCACTCGCACTCACCGAACTGCCGCTCGCCCTCACGCCGGGCCAGTGCGCGGGAAACCTGCCGCTCGACGACCCGCTCGCCCCCGGTGAGCGGCTGCGCGACGCCCATCTGCCGACACTGGCCCGGCTCCCTGAGATCGCCCGCGCCGCCCTGCTCGTGCCCGCCGCGGCCGGCGACGGCCGCAGCGGCGACGTACAGCGTGCACTGGCGCTGCTCGGCTATGAGCCCGACGCGCTGGTGCCCGCCGAAGAGCACGGCATCCTCGAACTGCGCCGGGGGCGGCTGGTCTTCGCCGACCGGCGGCTGCGCCTGGTCGCGTACCACGACGCCTGTACATCGCGGCGGCGCGCCGTCCACGGGGCGCTCGCGCAGGTCCTGGACGGCACGGCCGCAGCACGCCACCTGGCCGCTGCGCACATCGCCCCGAGCCCGGCCGTGGCACAGGCCATTGAGGCGGCGGCGAGCGCGGCCGCGGAGGCGGACCCGGACGCCTGCGCCGAACTGTACGAGCGCGCCGCGGGCTTCGCCGACGATGACGACGACGCGGCCCGGCTGCTGGGACTGGCAGCGGGCTGCCGGCAGCGGGCCGGAGCTGCGGAGCACGTACCGGTGCTGCTGGGAAAGGCGATGGCGCTCGCGCGTGAGCCGGCTCTGCGCCGGGAACTGGGCGTCCTGCAGGCACGGCAGCGCGGTGCGACCGGGCATCCGCGGATCGTGCACCGGGTGCTGCGCGATGCGGCCGGGCGGCTGGCGGGCGAGCCCTCTCGGGCGGCTGAACTGCTGCTGGAGGCTTCCGATTCCGCCGTCCGCGCGGCGGACAGCCGTGCCGCACTGGGCAGCGCGTGGCAGGCGTACCGGCTCACCCGGCTGTCCGGCGGGGATCTGGCTGAGGCCGCGGCCGTCCATCTCGCGCAGGTCTTGGCCCTGCGGGGGGAACGTGCGCAGGCCGGTGAACTGCTGTTGGCGCAGATGGCGGGCGAGGCGGCGGGAACTCTGGTGGGGCGGGCGGAAGTGCTGGGCCGGCTGGAGGAGTACGAGGCGGCCTGCGTGCTCCTCGACCGTGTACTGGGGGAGCAGCCCGGCACCGAGCGAAGGGCGTGCGCGGTGCGGCGGGCGGCCGCGCTCGGCTGCCGGGCCTGGATCCGGCTGTGGACCGGGGACTGGCACGGTGCCCGCTCTGACGCGATGGAAGTGGTCGAGTGCGCGGAGCGGCAGGTGGAGACCGCTTTGCTGGCCCAGGGGCTGGTCGCGGTGGGGTGGCTCGAGGCAGCGCAGGGCCGTGTCACGGAGTGCGGAGCTGTGCTGGCCCGTGCTGCCGGAGTGGCGCGGGCGCACGGCCTCGAACTCGTCATGGGCCAGGTCGCAGTGGCCGAGGGCCTGTTGGCACTCGGTGCGGGCAAGTACGAGGAGGCAGTGGCCGGTTACGAGCGGGCGGGCGCCCTGGCGCGGAGCGCGGGAATCGAGGATCCGTCGGTGACCCCGTGGGCGGCGAACCTGATCGAGGCCTACGTACGCAGCGGGCGGATCGGGGAAGCGGTGCGCGAACACGCCCGCTTCGACGCCGAAATGCGGCGCTCGGGCCCCTCCTGGGCGCTTGCGGTGAGCGCCCGCTGCCGCGCCTTGCTGCTGGAGGCCGACGGCCACGGCACGCCCGGTGCCGTCGAGGCGGCCTTCCATGAGGCCCTGGAATGGCATGCGCGTGGTGCCGTCGTCTTCGAGCGGGCGCGGACCGTGTTCTGCCACGGGCAGTGGCTGCGCCGTACGGGACGCTCCGCGGAGGCGCGCGACGCCCTGGAGGAGGCGCTGTCGGCGTTCGGGGTGCTCGGCGCCGTCCCGTGGGAGGAGGCGGTCCGCAGCGAACTCCGCGCGGCGGGAGGGCGCCCCGCCCGGACGGCGTGCGGACAGCTCACCGAGCAGGAGGGCCGTATCGCCGCGCTGGTGGCGGGGGGCGCCACCAACAAGGAGACGGCGGCGGCGCTTTTCCTCAGCCCCAAGACGGTGGAGTTTCATCTCGGCAATGTCTACCGGAAGTTGGGGGTGCGGTCGCGCAGTGAACTGGCGCGGACGTATGACACGGTGGGCGGGGCGTGAGCCTAAGGCTCGTTTCTCACGGTCTCGTTGACGCTGTAGGACTTCTTTCCTGTGGCCTTGATGTGCACCTTGGTCGGCCGTAGCAGCTCTTTGATGCGCTTCTCGGCGGGCCGCAGGTTCTTCTTCTTGTACACAGGGGTGACGATGTACACCACCCGCTGGCCCGCGACCTCCACGGCCTGCCTCACCGCGTTTTCAATGCCGCGCATCTCGGGCGTGTTCGCGCGCGCGTACAAGGTGACGAAGTTCCTCTTGTCGCTGTTGGAACCACCGAGCTGGGCGCCGAGCAGGTGCGATCGGTGGAAGCCCTTGTTGCTCTCCCAGCCTGCGGGGTCGACAGAGGGATTGGTCCTGCCGCCGATCGAAGCTTTGGTCAGCGTCGCTTCGATCCCTGTGGCGCGGTCGGCATTGTCCAGTGGGCCGTAGTTGGGCTTGCCGGGAGGCGCGAGGGAGGACTGCTTGGTCTTCTTCTTGACTTTCGGACTCAAGCTTCCTTCCACGCTCCACACGCCGTCGTCGTCCACTGGCTCGAGGGACTTGAGCCGGTACCGGATCCGGATGGCGAGGAGAACGGCTTTGAGGACCTTCTCGTCGAGGGCGGTTCCCTTCAGCTTGTTGACCGTCGTGACACCGAGCTCGACGGCAGCCTGAACATCGCGCTGCTTCTCCTCCGGCGTACGCCGGTCCGCCTTGCCGACGAGTTTGCCAAGGGCCTTCTTCCCGCCGGCCAGCAGCTTCTTGCCGTACGCGGCCGCCTTGGCGATCATCTTGGAGATGAAGCCCCGGACCGGCGCACCGACCTTCTCCAGCACGCTCTTGATCTTCGCCGGGATCGCGCCGAGCTTGAGCACCCGGGCGAGCAGGTCGATGGCGAGCGGGAGTGTCCGCGCGAGGGAGTCCTCGATCTTCGTGGCGACCTTCTGGGACACGCCGTTGCAGATCTCCTCGAGCGTGTCGAGGATGCTGTTGACGAATTCGGCCAGTGCGCGGGCCTTTTCCACCAGGAAGGTGACGAAGTCGTAGACGGCCATGACCGCCTTGACCAGGGCGCCGGCCGGAGTGATCAGGGACAGCAGCCAGGTGATGCCCGCCTTGAGGACGGTCTCGACGACAAAGCCCTTGATCATCTCGAAGGCCTGCTGCTTGAGGTCCCCGATCTTCTCCTTGATCTCCTCCCACAGGCCCCCGATGCCCTTGTCCCGGATCACCCCGATGATCTTGATGGCGTCGATCACCGTGTTCAGCACCGGCTCGGGCATGTGCTTGAGCAGTTCGGAGCGGATGAAGGCCCAGCTGATCCCGAACAGCGACAGCACCATCTTGACGATGCCGCGCAGATCCCACTGCTCGGGCAGTTCCACCCCCGCTGCGGCGAGATTGCCGAACAGCCATTCCTGCAGGGCCGCCTTGAGGTGCTTGACGATGTTCGACAGGAACTGCGTCAGCCCGGCCTTGACCGAGGCGCCCAGATTGCGGAGGAAGCCCATCGGGTCCTTGATGATCCGTTCGGCCACACCCGCCGCCCGCTTCACCACACCGACCAGCAGGTTCTTGAGATCGATGAGGATCTTGATCGCGCCGACCACGGCGTCGCGAGCCCGCTCCCACAGGCCCTTGTTGGACTCCTTCACCTCGGCCAGCGCCGCGTTCGTCGCCTCCTGCGCCTGGGCGTAGGACTCGGCGAGCTGGTCGACGACCGCGTCGGCCTTCTCGTCGATGGACGCTTCCAACTCGTCGAACTTCGCGGCGAATCCGGCAGCCGTCTGCTCCCCGAACCCCCGCATCGCGGGCTCGAGGCCTGCGACGAAATCCGCCATCCGGCGCCGGCCGTCCGCGGCCTTCTGCCGCGCGTCGTTGACGCGCTTCTCCACGACGGTGGCGACCTCGTCGACCACGCCCCGGATCTCGGCGGTGTAGGCGGCCGAGTGCTTCGCATAGTCGGGCTCGCCGGAGAAGAAGTCCCACCAGCTCTTCTCGCACGCGGCGAGGAATCGCTTCCGGGCCTGCCCGGCCCTGTCGTCGAAGAGCGTGCGGACCGTGTCGTCCAGGCCTGCCAGCGCGGCCTCGACATTGCGTTTGGTTTCCTCGTAGATCCCGGTGAGCTGTGCCGTGATCTCTGCACGGCGCGCTTCGGTACGTGCCTGGGCGGCCTGTTTGCCGCCCGCCACCGACTTGCCTGTAGCGGCGCGCACTCCGGCCATGGCGGCCATCGCCGTCTTGCCGGCTGCGGCCGCACGCTGCTCGGCTGCGGCCCGCTGCTCCGCCTCCTTGGCCCGGAAGGAGCCCGGCGCCGCGGCGGAGTCCTTCTCCGCGGCCTTCTTGGACTGCAGAGCGGCCGTGAACGCGGGCTCGTTGGCGCGCCGCAGGGTCTCGTCGGTGAGCCCCGCCTTGTCCATTTCTGTCGTGGTCCCGCTCGCATGGGCGGACACGTCCACCGCGGCGGCAGGCACCGGTGTTGGTACGGCGTCCGCCGCACGGGGCGGGGCCGGGACGGGCGGCGGGCGGTCGGGCGACAGAGGTACGGCGGGACGCTCTGGTACACGCGCCGGGTCCGGCGGGGCCGCCGCGGTCGCCCGCACCTCACTCGATGAGGCATCCGCGGCGGCGTGCACCTCGCCGGAGAGCTGGGGTGTGAGGGTGTCCGGGCGAGCCGGGTCCGCGAGTGCCTTGGCCTCGTCCGCGGTGGCCGGCTGCTGCTCCTTGATGCGTTTCTCGAACTTCGCGATGAACTCGGCCCGGCCGAAGGGCTTCGCCTGTGCCGAGGCGATCGCCGCCGCCTGGTCCTGCCCGGCGAACGCGGCACGCTCACCGGGTGGCGCCACGGCCGCGCGCTGGGCGGCTGTGGCCTCGGCGGCGGGCGCGGGATGCCGGGTGAGGATCCGCTTGCCCGCGGTGACCTGCGCGGCGATCCGGCGCAGCCCCGGTGCGGCGGCCTTCTTGCCGACGACGGGGCGCCCTGGGGTCTTGCCCTGGTCGTGGCCGGCCGGCGCCTGCGCGCCCCGGGCGGCGAGCGCGGCGGTGGCGGCGTTGCCGACGGCGGGCCTCGCGCGGCCTGGGCGCTTGGTGGGTGTGGCGGTGGTGGTTCCGCGCTCCTTCGCCGGAGCGGCTGCCGCCTGGGCCGGTCGTTTCCGTACCGCCTTGAGCTTGCCGGGTGAAGGCGGCGCCGGCCTGGCGCCCGCCTGTGTCACGGCGGGAGGTGGCGTGGAGGGGGTCCGCGCGTGGGCGCTCATGGCAGCACGCAGGAGGCTGCTGCCGCCACTGACGCGGCGGAGTCCCGTACGGGCACCGGGCCGAGCGCCAACTCCAGCTCGCCGGACCGTGGCAGCCGCGACTCCTGGCGGAACTGGCGCGCAATCGCCTCGGCGAGATGCTCCCGGCCGATGACCGCGCTTCCGTTCTCCGCCGCCAGTAGCGCGGCGCCCCGGGCGGCAGCCATGATGCCCGCACCGGTGAGATCGAGCCGCGCGAGCCCTTCCAGCGTCAACTGTGGGTCCAGCGGGGCGCTGTCGGGGAACGCCATCCGCCACAGCCGGTACCGCTCCCGGTCGCCGGGCCGCGTGAAGTGCACCACGAACTGGAAGCGGCGGGTGAAGGCCTCGTCCAGATTTCCCTGGAGGTTGGTGGTGAGGACGACCAACGCGGGGCTGCGCTCCAGGCGTTGCAGCAGATAGCCGACCTCGAGATTGGCGTATCGGTCGGTGCCGCGGCTCACCGCGCCGCGCTTGCCGAAGACGGCGTCGGCCTCGTCGAAGAGCAGCAGTGCGCCCGCGGCTTCCGCGTGGCTGAAGGCCTCATCGAGGTTCTTCTCGGTCTCGCCGACCCACTTGGAGACGGTCTGCGCGAGATCGACCCTGATCAGGTCGACTCCGAGCGTGGCGGCGATCACCTCGGCGGCGAGGCTCTTGCCGGTACCGGGCTCGCCCGTGAACAGGGCCTTGAGGCCGGGGCCGCCGTGCTGCCCGCCGAAACCCCACTCCTGGGAGACCTTGGGCCAGGCCCGGAACGCTGCGGCGAGTTCGCCGATCTGCTGTGCCTGTTCGGCGGGGAGTACGAGGTCCGAAGGGTCACGGGAGGGAGTACGGACATCGGCGAGGCGGCCCGGAGTTGCGGCCAGGACGCGGCGCACCGCCGTATCCAGCAGCATGCCGCCGGACTCGGCGAGCCGTACGGCTGACCGCAGTTGGGCGGGCGACAGCCGGAAGCGGGCGGCGAGGTCGTCAAGGGCGCGGGGCTCGGGGTCCGCTCCGGCGGTGGCGGTGCTCCAGAGGGTGCGACGTTCCCGGTAGCCGGGTTCGTCCGTGGATTCTTCCGCGTAGCGGCCCGAGGAGAGCAGATCGAGGGGGCGCCACGGGGTCTGCCCGGTGAGGACGACCGGGACGCCGGTCCGTGTCAGCACGTCGGCGGCCGCTGCCGTGGCCCATCGGGCGTCGGGTTCGTGGAAGCGGTCGATGGGCAGCCACAGTGCGGTACCGAGCGCGGCCGCCGCGGCCAGAGACCGGCCTGTGGCGGCCCGTACCTCGGCGGGTGTCCGGCACAGCTCCAGGTCAGGAGCGGCGCGCAGCGCGAGCCCCGCCTGCTCCGCCACGGCGTGTGCCGCGTCGAGTTGGCTGCCGTCCGGCAGCCCCCAGAGGGCGGCGATCCCGGCGGGGTGCGCCCGCAGATGGGCGGCCAGCCGCGCGGTCCGGCCGCGGGTCGGCTTGTCCAGCAGCGCGGGGCGCGGTACGGGTACCCGGCCGGGGTCGTACGCGAGGAGTGCGGGATCCCCGAGGCCGTGCAGGAGGAAGGCGGGCAGTTCGGCGCGGATGTGCAGCGGGCGCAGCAGATCGGCGCCGGAGGGTTCCGGTCCGCCGTACGTGTCCGGGTCGCCGTCCTGGATCAGCAGACCGAAGCGGCGCAGCCGCCCGTACGGTCCCAGCGCCGGCAGCCGGTCGTAACGCTCGGCGGGGGAGGGCGCCAGGACAGTGAGGATCAACTCGGCGGTGGGACGGCGCTGGTCGAGGTCGTCGAGGAGATAGCCGAACAGCAGGGCGTGCTCCGCGGCCAGCGCCGGCGCCAGGCACAACAGCAGCGTGTCGCACTCGAAAGGGTCAAGGTCTGCTGCGGACGCCAGCTCATCGAGCGGCAGCGAAATGCCCTCTGCGGCCGCCTGGAAGCGGAGTTCGCGCTCGGCGTGGGTCTCTGCGGCGGGTGGCCCGCCGCTCCAGGGCGCCGGGTGCCCCACGGCGGGATCGGTGAAGTCGAGGAGCAGTCCGGCCTGCTCGTCGGTGACGCAATACGGGGACAGCTCGGCCCCGGCGAGCAGGCCGGAGCGTTGCGCGCGGTGGGCCGCGGCCGCTCGCAGCGCGCGGTGGATCGCGCCGTAGCGAAGGGTCAAGTGGGCCGCGGCGGCGCCTGATCGGGTCGGCATTTCACCCTCCTGTGAACACGACGGTGCGGCCGCCGAACCACGGCACGTCCGGTACGTCGGCGAGCAGCCGGTGGCGGTAGAGGTCGGAGTGGCGGGCACCCAGCGGAAGGCGCACCTCGACGGTGCTGTCGTGGAATGCCACGCGGGCCCCCAGGTCGGCGAAGCGGTCGAGGGCACACATCGGGTCGGAGGGCTCCCGCTCCGACCAGAGCTTCCAGGAGAGATCGGCCAGCGCGACCGCGGCGGCCAGCGTCACCGTGCGTTCGACCGCAGGAGCCCGGCCCGTGCGGACGGCAGGACGCAGCTCGACCAGCGCCTCGGTGAACCGGGTGGCGCGGGACGCCTCGTACGTCAGCCGCCGTGCGGCCCCGACCAGCGCGTCGTCTGCGGCGGAGCGGGAGGGGAGCCGTGCCCCGGTGTTGGTCCAGCAGCGGCGCGGAGCGGGCACCCGGCTGAGCTGCTCGCCGCGGGCCGGCGGCAGATCGGTCACGAAGCCGATGCCCAGGGCGTCCAGGGCGAGCGTCAGCCCTCCGGCCGCGGGGACATCGGGCTGGGAGGGCAGCAGCACGAGAGGCGACCCGGCCAGTTCCCACGGGCGGAGCAGTTCTGCGGGCTTCGTCGCGTCCCACACCGGGTACAGGCCGTCGACGTCCAGCAGGAGGAGCCGGCCCGGTGCCACCGCCCGCAGCAGCAGGGGGCTGGTGGCGGTGTGTCCTTGGGCGGTCTGGAGTCCGAGCCGGGAGTCGAGCAGGGCCAGCAGCGGGCCCAGATGGCGTTCGAGATCCAGAGCGGAGATGTCGGGTGCGCCGTGGCCTGTCGTCGTCGTGCCCGCGAAGACGGCGACCGCGTGCGTGTCCTGCGGTGAGCGTAGCCAGCCGTGCGCGGGCGGAGGCAGCACCTTGTGCGCGAGGCAGGCGGCGAAGGCCGTGCTGTCGGGGGCCTGTGCGCCACCACCGCTCAGGACGGCGGCCATCGCTTCCAGATAGCCGCGGTCGTGCAGCGGGGGCAGCAGGAGGAAGGGGAGTACGCGGTCGATATCGGTCACTGTGCCGGACGCAGGGCCTGTGTGGTGCTGTTCTGCCTGGCCGGGGGCCGGGGGGATCCGCGAGGGGAGTGCGGGTAGCGCGGCGTCGGGGACGGGCTCGGGTCCGGCGGCGGTGAGCGGGGTGTGTGTCGCATGGAGCGTGGTGTCCGTCCCGACGGGTGGCTCGGACCGCAGGGCCGCCACGAGGGCGGCGGCGAGGGCGTCGGGGTCGCTCTCTGTGTCCCGGGCTTCGCCGGGGACTGCTCCGGCTCTGCCGGGGAACGGAGTTGCCGCGTCGGCCGCAGAGCCGGGGCCGGACGCCGGGCGGCTGCCCGCCGCATCGAGGGCGCGCAACAGGAGCAGCAGCGCGTCGTGCGGAAGCCCGGCCAGTACGGTCTCGAACGCCCCGCACGCGGAGGCTTCGTTGAGGAGGCCGACCAGCACCTGGTCACGGTCGAAGGCGGGCGGGGCCGGCACCGGTCGGCCGGGCCCCCGCAGGGCTTCGGCACGGGCGTCGGAGCCGGATCCGGCATCGGATCCGGCTTGACGGGACAGCGGCGTCGCGCCCGGAGCCGATGGGCCCGCGTGACCGCGGTCGGGGAGCACTGTCGCGTCAGGACCGGATCCGGGCGCGATGGTCCGGTCGGTCATGTGGGCGGCACCCGCCAGCTCGTCGAGAGTCGCAAAGGACCTTATGTGCACGGGGACGGTCACCTCCATGTCCTGCGTCATGAGGCCTGAGTGCGGGGCTTGTCCCGCGACGGGCGGGGGAAGCGACACACCGGCCCGGGCCAGTGCACCGGCGAGGTGCATCTCCACCACGCGGGGGAGCATCGCGACTGCGCCACGGGCCAGTTCGGCGGGATCGGGTCCCCAGCTCCAGCCGTCGGTCCTCACGACGCGCACCCGGCATTCGAGCACGGTGCAGCCGCCGAGGGCGGCGATGAGACCGTCGTCGGTCGTCGCATCCATGTGAACCGTCACCATGCCTGTCACCTGCGTCCTGCCCTGGTCCGTCCGCTGGTCTCCGTCAGTCGATCCCACCCGGGCTGTAGGCGGTCACCGGCCGCCCCCGGACGAAGACCAGGGCTTCGTCGCTGTCCTCGACGGCGCCATTGCCCAGCAGGGCCGCTCCGTCCGGGCCGAGGACGTCGCGGATCTGAAGACTGACGGCGCTGCCCGTGCCCCACTGGGCGGTCGGATGGACCAGCGCGAGGACGGGGGCCGCGCCGTCAGTTGTGGAGGACGTGATGGTGAGCGATCCTTCGGTGACGCCGACGGAGGGCGTGGGGCAGGAGACCGGCTTGAGCTGTGGCGTTGCCGGGGTGGCGGCCTGCTCGCCGCCGGTGTCGACGTACCAGCGCCAGGGCGCGGCCAGGATGTCCCGGGGCGCGCTGAGTTCCTCGGTCGTGAGGAATTCGGCCGGGACCAGGACGAGCCCCGAGGCACCCGGGACGGCCAGCGGGAATGCGCTCTGCGTCAGCAGCCGTACGGCGGGCGGGGGACCGGTGGTGGCGCGGGTGAGTGCGGCGAGAACATGGCCGGTGTGTTCGAGGCGGACGACCGTGACGGTCAACTCCGGTGTCTGCGACACCGATTGATCCTGCGCGGTGATCGTCATCGTTGCTCTCCCTCGTTGCTTCCGTGGGGATGCATCAGGTGGTCGGCCGGGCCGTGGCCAGCACGAAGTAGTCGGCGGCGCCCGGCAGTACGGACGGAGAGTCGAGTGCCTCGTCGGGGCCGAACCCGCCGTACCAGGCGATCAGGCAGCTCAGTCGGCGCTGGGAGTCCACCTCGCAGCGCAGCACCACGGGCAGTGCGCCGAAGCCGGATCCGTCGACACCGCCTTCGTGCGGCCCACCGTACGTCTGGAGCCGCGGCGTCACCTGGAGGTGCAGAACGATCTCGCCCGACTCCACCTGATCTGCCGTCACCGGCGGGGGCAGCGGCAGGATGACGCCGTGTGTCGCGGTGCCGGACTGGACGAGGACGCTGCCGGTGACGAGCGGGCTGTCGACGGCGCCGGTGACGGACAGCCCGCCAGTGATCTTCACGTCGCCGTGGATCTGGGTGCTGCCGTCGCCTAGGACGCGCAGCGCCGGGGCGAGTGCTCCGGCCGCGTTGAACCGGCCGATGTCCAGACTGCCGTGCTCACCGCCGATCCGGACGCCCACCTTTCCGGCCACCGGGCGCGGCTCGGCCGCCAGTTCCAGTGTGCCGCCGCGCGCGGAAACCCGGTCGGCGAGGACGCCGGCGTACCGTCGGCCAACCCCGTTCGCCCGTGGCAGCACCGCGGTGAAGCCGCCGTCCTGGCCGCCGCCCCAGGTCACGAAGGAGAGCAGCACCCGGCCCCGGTCGCCGCCGCCGAGCCAGTCGGGTCCCGCGTCGGGCGGGGGCGGCTGCTGGTCGCCGAGGTCGAGTTCGTCGCCGGGGGCGCCCACCACCAGGGCGAAACCCTCCGAGGTGCGCGCTGCCCCGTTCGTGGCGCAGCCGCCCGAGGACACGGTCGCGGCGCCCTTCGAGGGCTGGTCGCTCCACATGAGCATGAGCGGGCGGGCGGCGGTGTTGTCGGGGTCGGTGATCACGAACCCTTGGTCGGGGGTGGAGAGTTCCACCGGCGCCGGCACCACGATCTCCCGCCCCGACGGGTCGAGGAGGGTGCCGCTGCCGACGACGACTGTCTTGTAGATGTCGGAGCCGGCCCGCGCGCGGACCGTCACCTCCAGGCCCGAGGCGATCCCCCAGGTGTGCAGGTGCCGGTGGTGGCGCGCGGCGGCGTCACGGTCGTAACGCACCACGGCCGACAGGTCGTCGGCGGCCAGGATCTGGCCCTCGTGGAATTCAGGCCGCAGGGGTGCCGGCATGGTCTGCGCTCCTTCTAGGTCCTGTCCGGTCGATCAGGCCGGATCAGTGAGCGGGGTCTGGTGCGTGCGATCGCAGGTCGGAGGATGGGGGTCCCCCCGCCGAAGGCAGGGGGAGAGCCGACGCGGAGCGTCGGCGACTGACGACAACGCAGCGAGCGTGCGTGCCAGGGCACGCGAACCCGGCAGGATCGGCCGGACAGGGCCTATGTCTCGGTCGGCTGCGGCGGGAGGCAGCCGGTGAGGTCCAGGAGGTCCAGCAGGAACTCCAGCAACTGCGCCGTGCTGACGTCGTGTTCGAAGAGCCGGGCCAGCTGGATGCGCCACCGCTGTTCCACCGGATCGGGCAACTGGGCGCCACGCCGTCCGGCCGGCACGGCCCGTACGACATCGCAGCCGTCCAGCGTCACCTCCCCGATCAGCACCTCCGGGGTACAGCCGCTGGGGCAGGGGACGACGAGGAGCGAGCGGACGGCGGCGCTCAGATACGCCTCGAAGGCGCGCCAGGCACCCACCTTGCGGTGCAGGTTGTGCTGAACGCCGTTGCCGGTCGGTTTGGGCGGTACGTCGCACAGCAGCGCCAGGGGAGTGCGGTCGCACAGGTCGCCGTTGACGTCGAGGCGGGCGGTGAGCCAGTCCGTGAGTTCGCTTGCCGATGGGCGGCTCTCGCTCTGGCAGGCCTCCAGAAACTCCCGGTCGTCACCGAACCGGCGGCGCAGCAGTTCGCAGAGACGGTCGGGGGGCGGGTCGGGGACGCAGCCCACAAAGAAGCGGTGGCCCTCCCGTACCCGCGTGGGTACGCAGCCGGCCGGCGTGCAGCCGTCGCCGGGATCGTACGGGGCGACAGGCTCGGCGAACTCCTCCTCGTAGCGCAGAAAGAGGCCGTAGGTGCGCTCGGGTCCGGGCGGGCAGGGGTCGGGGCAGCCGCCGCCCGTGGCGCGGAACTCCCGTACCAGGGCGACGACATCCACGTCCTCGACGCAGATGACCGGGATGTCGTTGCCTAGGCCGTCCACCGCGTGGCCCTCGCCGATACGCACCGCACCGCGGGCGCAGGAGTCGCAGCTGACGGCGAGCCCGCACAGGACCGCGCCCTGTCCTTCGGGCGATACGTAACGCAGCCGGTTGTGGAGGCGGATGCGTCCGGTGGTCCAGGCGGTGAGCTGTCCGAGGTCGTCCTCGGTGAGCAGCTGGCCCGCGGAGAAGACCGGGCGGACCGGACCGCCCGCGCGGAATCCGGCAGGTGAGGTGGTGGACGCGGTGCTGCCGCTTCCGCCGCAACCGCAGCCGCAGTCACGGGGGCCGGCGGTGTGCGTGCCGGAGGTGGTCATGGCTGCCCCTCAAGGGTCTCGCTGTCGTCGGCCGCGCTGTCCGTCCGCTCGGTGGGTTCCGCCGCGGCTTCGGCTTCGGCTTCGGCCTCGGCGTCGGGGTCCGGACGGTGGTTGTCGATGAAGATCCAGCTCTCGAAGACGCCGGCCGCGCCTGAGGGCGTCCCGGAGGTGCGGGGTCCGCAGCCGTCGGGCGGCAGTAGCCCCGGACGGTGGGCGACCGGGCCGCCGGGCTGCGGTACGAGCCCGCCGGTGTGGGTGCCGTCCACCGGGTCGCCGCAGATGTCGAGGACGAACGGGGTGCGCAGCACCAGGTGGATCCGGTCGCCGTCGTTGAGGTACTCGATGTCCGTCTGCCGGATGGTGATCCGGTCCGTGGTCTCGTCGTCCGGCCCGTCGGTTTCGATCCGGGTCTCCAGGCGCATGACGGTGCCGTGGACGCCCCGCCCGCCGGTGATCTGGAACAGGTCGGCGATACCCGGGTCCTGGAGGGTCGCGGTGCGCACCGGCCGCGAGAAGCGGATCCGCAGGCCGCGTTCGCCCAGCAGTACGCGGGCCTGCTGGGTGGTCAGCCGGCCGCCGTGCGGCCAGGAGATGCGGGTGATCACGGTCGCGGGACGCCGGGAGAGGGGCCGGCGGACCTCGGGATGGATCTGCTCGGGGGCCAGCGCGCGGTCGGGGCGTACGTGGTTCACGCGGGCGAGCAGCAGCCCGGGGCCGAAGATCCTGCCGTCACCGCATCCGTGCCGCTCCGGCGCGCCCTCCGCGGGCGGCTCGCAGGGGCACGGAGGGTCGCAGGAGTCAGGCTCGGGCCGCCGGGTCGTCGCCCGCAGGGCGAAGCCTTCGCGGATGTGGGCGTAGGCGGTGCGCGGGAGGCCGTCGCAGGCTTCGGTGTAGACGGCGCGGACGCTGTCGACGGGCTCCTCGCAGTGATGGATCGTCAGATAGACGGTGACGCCGTCGCGACCGGAGCGGATCTCCTCCAGGGCGCGGCACCGTTCGTCCTCGTCGAGCAGTTGCCACAGGTCGTGTCTCGGCCGGACGCCGCACGGCACGATCACCTCGTCGCCGTGCTGGTCGACGGCCAGGCCGTCGGTCACCTCGAACCAGGGGGCCGTGCGCTCCGGATCGGGGCACTCGGCGGCGGTTGGTGGCACCGGGCGCGTCCACAGCCCGTAGGCCACGCCGTAGCCGTGCAGGGCGAGGTTGTGCAGGCGCAGCCGTGCGAGGAACTGCCCCTGTTCCTGGCGGAGATCCTGTGCGGACAGCAACTGGCCGTGGAAGTACGTCAGCCGCCGCCGGCCGGTCCGCGGGGCGCTGTCACGCCCGGTCGGGGGAGCCGTCATGGGGTCCTGCCTTTCTTCTCGTCGGGGTGTGCGCCGGTGTCGCCCTCGTGCACGGCGACCGTGCGGATGCCCGCACCTGACGTGCCGTCCAGGCGGATGCCGCGTCGCCCCGAACGGTCCGCCCCGAGCACGGTGTCGGCGCCCAGGACAGCCACGCCGGCCGGGGACGGCGCGGGGCTGACGAGGAGGGTGTCCACGCCGACCGCGCTGCGCTCGCCCACGGTGAAGCCGAGACCGCCGATGCAGACGGTCGCCGTGGTGTGGGCGGGGGAGAGCCGTTCGACCAGATCGGCAGCCGTCCTGGCCGTGCCGTCGGTCGACGCGGGACGCCGGGCGCCCGGCGGCGGGCCCGGGGGGATCAGTACACGGAAACGGAACGTGGTGCCGGTCAGCGGGTCCTCGTCCGGGTTGCCGAGCGATCGCAACGGTGCTCCGCTCCGGTGGGCGCCGGGTCCTGCCAGCCGCGAACCGAGGACCGCTGGGCCGCCGAGCCGTACCCGCGTGGCCGACCGTCCGAACAGCCGCACCTCACCCAGGCGCGTGTCCCGGCCCACCGCACCCCACGGCGCTGCGGCCGGTTCCACGATCGCAGGGCGCACCCCCAGCACGATCTCCAGGGCGAGGGCGAGCCCGCAGGGCGTACCGCGCCGTCTGCGCAACTCGGGCGCCGCGGCAATGAGTCGGCGCAGTACGGACGGCGCGAGCTGCGCAGTCCCCGGGTCCGGGGCGCCCGGGTTCGTGCCGCTCCCGGGGCCGCCGCCGGAACTCGCGCCCGGCGCCGGGTCGGGGTCGGGCCCCAGATCGATGCCGAGCAGACCCGCGATCCACGGCAGCACACCGTCCGGCACGCCGGCCGGGTCGAGCAGTGCGGGGGCCCGTTCCGTGGCCCGGTCGAGGGTCTCGACCACCGAGTCGAACAGAGCGAGGAACCGCTCGGTGAAGTCGTCGGCGGTCGGATCCTCGCGGTAGACGGCCGGGAGGAGGTCGGCCGAGGTGGCCCGGGGAAGGTCAAGTCGGAGCTGCCGCACGGCGGGACCGGGCGCGGAGGCGTCGGTACGGCCGAGCAGCAGCCGCACGACGACGTACTGGCCCGGCGGCTGGTCCACCAGGACGTCGTAGGCCGGTCCTGCGGCCGTCTGCCAGTCGTCGGGCCCCGGCACGCCGTCGGGATCGTCGCCGGTGGTGGCCAGTTGGACGACCAGCGCGCTGCCCGAGGGGACATCGGCGTCGACACGGATCCGGTGCCAGCGGCACCGGGAGATGCCGCTGTCGAGCGGGACGGTGACCAGCGCCGCCTCTGTCACGCCTGGCGGCAGGACCAGCGCGTCGCCGTCCTGGACGGGTTCGGGGAGGGGATCTGTCGCTCCTGCGGCCGGGCGCCAGCCCGAGGCGGAGTCCAGCAGCAGGTGCGCGGGTGCGTCGGTGCGGATGTCCATGCCTCACCTCCCCTTCTGCGCGGTGATGTTGGCGGCGGTGTTGGTGACGACCGAGGCCGTCACCCGTCCGACGCGGACCAGGGCGTGCGCGGGCAGCGGCGTATCGGTGCAGGGCGGCACGGGCAGGCCGTCCACTGTGAGCGTCAGCAGTGGCACGGCCGCCACTTCCTCGTCGGTGAGCATCCGGCGCGCCAGCGCGGTGTGGACGAGGGGGCCGCCGAAGGGCCAGCCGTCGCCGTCGGCGCCCCCGGCGAGCGGGTGCAGGAAGCGGCGCAGCCCGTCCTCGGCGCGGCGTACGGCTGCGGCACGGTCGGCGCCCGTGACGAGCGCCAGCACGATCCGGGCGTCGACGCGGACGTACCGGGGCGCCGCGGCGACGACGGTGATACCGGTCGGGGCGAGGGTGCGCGTCAGGTGATCCGTGACGGCCTCGAGGTCGCCCGCCGAGGGGAGCGGCGCACCGGCGGTGGCGGGGTCCTCGTCGGGCGGCACCAGGTAGAGGCCGACGATGCCGGGCAGCCGGGCGCCGGGATGGTCCGGGTGGTGCCCGGGTACGGCGTGGGCGCGTGCGATCCGCGCACCCGGGGCGCGCATCGCGAGCAGCGCGTGGTCCGCGGGGGTGACGGCCCGCCCTGCGGTGCGGATCTCGGCCGCGCCGCGCCGTACGGTCGCACCGAACGGCTCGGTGTCCGTTCCGCCGGTCCCGGGCAGCGGGTTGGTCACCGAAGCCACCCCGGGCACCGCGGTGCGCAGCACTGTGGCCGTGTCCGCCGCGACGGCGCCCTGCCTGCCGCCTCCGGTGCGGTAGCTGACGGCCCGTACATTGCCCACGCCGGGCGGCAGCGCGACCCCGTGCACCCCGTCGCCGAAGGTGAGGACGCCGGTGTCGGCGTCGAGCGCGAACACCCGGTCGGCGGGGCCCGCGAGGACCAGGTCGGGCACCTCCCGCCACACGGGCAGCGGGTCGTGCGCGGTGGGGGCCGCGCCGTCGACGGGGAAGAGCGGCGCGGCGGGGTCGTCGGCGACGCTGACGGTCAGGGATCCGGGAACGACGGGCGCCGTCGCCACGCGCAGCCGCACGCCCGCGCCGCCGTCCTGCTCCCGGGGATCCGCGGGTGCCGGGCTCAACACCTCGTCGCGCACAGTCCGTACGGCGCTCGCGAGCACCGTGTGCGGCAGGACGGCGGCGAGCCGCGGCGGCTCGGCGTACGTCCCTGTGGTGAGCCGCACCCGCAGCCAGCGGGCTTCGGGAAGCAGGGCTCCGCCGGGCGGCCGGCCCGGCCGCCAGCCCGTCGGCAGCCGCAGCTGTACGGTCCCGGTGTCGGCGAGATTGCCGGTGTGGTCCACCACCACGTCGGCCGCGCGGAAGGTGTCACCGTCCAGTACGGACCAGCGCAGTTGCGGCGGGGCCGCCTCGGGCGGAGCGACGGCGCCCCGGGCGGCGGCGGCCGGACCGCCGGGGCGCGGGGCCGCGACGAAGGCGAGCGAGAGTCCGCCCGCGATCGCCTCGGGGGCGGTGAACCCCAGCCAGAGGGCCGAGCCGGGCGCGCTGTGGGCGCCGAAAGGGAGCAAGCCGTCGGCCCAGGGGTCCTGACCCAGCGTCACCTCATCCACGGGGCCCGGCAGATTGCCGGTCGCGGGGCGGCCCACGGCCAGGGACGTGAGCTCGGCGGGCGACACCCACATGTCGTCCACGGTCTCCATCACCACTTCGGCGCCGCCCTCGCCGGGCGCGCCGGCCTGGAAGCCCGCCGGGACCTGAACTCCCGCTCCTGCGGCTGCCGTTGCGGTGATGCGAAGCAGCACCTGGGCGGGTGCGGCGGGCAGCGGGGAGACCCCGGCGATCCGCAGATGCTCGACGAGCAGCTTGGCGGGCAGCCGGTCGACGCGTGCGGCCACCGCCTCGGCCATCAGCGCGAACAGCCGCAGCAGCGCGTCCCCCGCGTCGTCGGGGCCCGTCCCGGTCCAGTCGGGGGTGAAGCCGCCGACCCGGGCGCGCAGCGCGGCGACCAGCTCGTCCCGTGCGGCACCCAGCAGCACCGGGCGGCCGTCCGCGTCGAGCAGCGCCGTACGCGCGGCGCCGGCGGACAGCGTCCACCACGGTTCGTCCGCCCCGGGGGCGAGCCTCGCGGAGGGACCGGGAGCGGTGGAACGGTCGGGGCCGTGGGCGGTCATGCGCGTACCTCCCGTGGAGCGGCACCGGACGGCTGTGTGGTGCACACGAGGATCTCGACGGGGCCGGGGAGTTCACCGGGGCGCAGCGGAAGATCGCCGCAGGATTCGTAGGGACCGTCGTCCAGGGCGGCGGCGACGCCTTGCACCGGGGTGCGGTCGCCCGCCGCTCGAAGAGCCCGTTCGGCCGCTCTCAGCAGCGCCGAGGGGCGCAGCACGCCGCCGAAGGGCCAGCCGGTGCCGTCGTCGCCGCCGGTCAGGGGGTCGAGGAAGCGACGCAGTGCCGCATCGAGGAGCTGCCGCCGGGCGGTGTCCGCGGTGAGGGTGATACGGACGCGGACCGGACGGTAGCGCGGGGGCGCTGCGAACACGTGGGCGCCCAGCAGGCGTCCGGCCTCCAGCCGGGCGCGTACGGCGGCCAGCGCGCCGGGGTCGGGAACGGGCATGGGTACGGCGTCGGGCGCGGTGCTGTCGCCGGCGGCGCGCGGCACCCGGGGGACGACGATGGTGGTCACGGCGCCCGGCACGTTCCGAGACGGGTGCGAGGGGTGGGCGCCGACCAGTGCGTGGGCGCGGGCGACGGCGACCCCGGGCGTGGACAGGGCGAGTTCCTCGTGGTCGGCGGCGGTCACGGCCCGGGTGACGACGGCGAGCGCGGTGGCGGCCCGGCGGCGCGCGGCAGCCGGGGTCTCGGGCTCTGCCCCGCCCGTGGACGGGACGAGGGCGCGAGCGGTGCAGGGAGCATCGGGTGGTTCGGTGTCCGAAGATCCGCCGGTGAACACCCAGTCCCCGGGCGGCGATTCCTCCTCGGCCGCGCGCTGCGGCTGCGGGCGGGCGAATCCGGCCAGCGCGGGGAATGCCAGCAGCGCCGCCGGCTGGGCAGCGCGTGCGGGGACACCCACTGCCGGGTCCGCGCCGCCATTGCCTGTCGGCCCGCCGCCCAGCCGGTACTCCGCCCGCAATACGGTCCCCGGCCCGGTGACGTCGGGCCTTGGGATCCGCCCGGTCAGCCCGTCGCCGAAGCGCAGCGCCCCCAAGGCCCGGTCCACGGTGAACACCCGGTCCAGCGGCCCGCTGAACGCCAGATCCGGCACGGCCGTCCAGTCGTGCGTGCGACCGCTGCCGGCGTCATCCGTCTCGCGCAGCGTGAAGCGCGCGACGTCGATCAGCCGTCCGGCGGCGTCGCCGGGCAGTACGACGGTGAGGCCGGGAAGCGGCGGGCGGCCTGAGAGCTGAGCCACCACGGGCCCGTCGGGAGCCTCCTCCAGGCGGACGCGCTGCGCATGGTGCGCGGGAACGGAGTTGGGGGACAGCCGCAGCAGTCGCGGCGGCGCGGCGTAGGTGGAGGCGGGCGTGGCCAGCACCAGCTCCACCTCGGCCCCGGCGGCCGTCGCCGGCAGGGCCAGCCGGACCACGCCGGACCGGCGCAGTCCGCCGGTGCCGTCAGCCACAGCCCCCTCGGGCAGCGGGTCGGTATCCCCAACGGCCCCGTAGGACCAACTGAGTCGAGCCGGGGGCGGCACGTCGGGTACGGCCCCGGCGGTCCAGCTGTCGGGCGTCCGGCTCCCGGTCCACGGCCCCGCCGGCTGCTCCAGCGCGAGCAGCAGCGAAAGGGTTCCGCCGTCCGGAAAACCGTCGCCGGACACAGACAGCCGGATCCGGATCCGCGCCGGGTGGCCGTAGGCGCCGGCCAGGGGCACCGGGCGTCCGGCGGCGAGGTCGGCGGTGCGGTCCCCGTCGCCCGTCCTGTCCCGCACCGACAACCCGGCCACGCGCACCGGCAGTACGTCCAGGTCCCGGTCGAGGCAGAAGTCCCTCCCGCGCCCCGGTTCACGGCTGAACGACGCGCCCTCCCGGATCCGCAGCCGGGTGCCGGGCGCCTGCGGGACGATCTGCAGCACGGTCACCGCGGCCGTCGCCGGGGCCGGTCCGGGCACGCCCAGCAGCCGCAGCACCGCATGCACGACGGCGTCGGGGACCTGGTCGAGCCGGTAGACCTGCTGCTCCAGCAGATATGCCTGGAGGTCCAGCAGTGTCATGCCCGGGTCGACGGGGGCGTGCAGGGTCCAGCGGCCCGAGGATTCGGCGGGGATCCGTGAGCGGACCGCGTCCACCAGATCGGCCCAGGACAGATCGTCCAGCCGCAGCGGCGCCAGGGTCATGACGCTTCACCGCCGCCCGCCGGTCCGGCTGCCCCGAACGCGCCCGCGCCGCCCACCAGTCCCGAGCCGCCGTCGAGGTAGTAGGGGAAGACCAGCGTCTCGTGCCGACCGGTCGCCCTGACCCGGTAGTCGACGAAGACCGTCACCCGCCACTCCTCGCCCGGCTGCGCCTGCGCCCGTACGTCGTCCACGGCCGCCCGCGGCTCGAAGTCGCGGATGGCGATACGTACCGAGTCCTCGAGCTCGCGCAGTGAGCGCGAACTGCCGGGCGCGAAGACCAGTTCCGGGGCGCGGGTGCCCAGCGTGGGGCGCATCACCCGCTCGCCCAGCGCGGTGCGCACCAGCACCAGCAGGCAGTCGCGGACGCTGTCCTCGCCGGCCGTGTATGCCAGTCGCCCCGAGGCGTCCGGCAGCAGCGGGAAGCGCCAGCCCTGTCCGAGGAAGGCCTCCGCGCCGCCGGGCGCGCCGCCGTTCACAGCGCCACCTGCACCGTCGTCGACATCGGCGGCGGGCCGGGCGCGGGGAGTGCGGGACCGGTGGCGACGGGCGAGACGACCGGGTGGGTGTGCCCGATGAACCAGGGCAGGAAGGTCTCCCACGGGACCACATGCTGCGAGGCGCCGGTCCCCAGCCGCACCTGCGGTGCGTCCAGCGTCACCGAGCCGCCGGTGACCTTCACGGGGCCGGAACCGGCGCTGATCTCCACAGAGCCGTCGGCGGTCACCGTCACCCTGCCGCCGGACGCGGTGCGCACCACCACCGAGCTGCCCGCGTCGTCCAGTTCGATGCGGTGCCCGGCGGACGACGTGAGCCGTACGGCTTCGTTGCCGGAGCTGTCGTCGAGAACCAGTTCGTGGCCGTGCTTGGTCCGCAGCAGCTTTTCGTCCCGGCCGCTCGCCCGGTGTGTGGGCGGCTTGTCCACGCCGTTGTAGAGACTGCCGATGACGACGGGGAACCGCATGTCCCCCTGGTCGAAGGCGACGAGCACCTCGTCGCCCAGCTCCGGCACGAAGCTCGTGCCGTATCCGTTGCCCGCGTAGGGCTGTGCCACCCGGCACCACTCGGTGATCGTGGCGCTGTCGAACCACGGCAGTCTCAACCGCACCCGGCACTCCTTCTCCGGGTCGTCCTCCACTCGCTCCACGACACCCGTGGCCACACCGAAATACCGCTTGTCCGCGGTCGATCCCGGCATCCCCGTCATAACTTCGTCACCGCCCCTCGGAAGTACGCCGTGCCTCGAACGAGGTCAGGAATCCGGATGAGTTGAAGGAGTGCGTCACCTTGGTCGTGTAGTAGGTGCCGCCGAACCTGCTCCCCACCCCGCCGATCCGGAGCGAGTCGCTCGGCACCAGGTCGGGGAGGCCGGCCAACTGGCCCGCACAGGTGACGAATTCATACGACTTGCCGCGCAGCACGCTCACCGCCAGCGCCCGCGCCTCCTGCTCCGAGCTCACCGGGCGGTCCACGATGACCTCTTCCCTCTCGCCCATCTCCTGTGCGGCGGCCGCGGGACCGCTGCGACCGGCGTCGCGCTCCGCCTGCAGATCCGCCTGTGTCGCACTGCCGACGATCGCCTGCTTCGTCCGGGGATCCCAGCCGCGCACCGTCACTTTGGCGACCTGCCCCGACAGGGTCAGGGTCGGGCGGAACGAGATCAGGTTGGGTGCGGGGGAGGTCCCGGAGGCCTCGCCCTGTTCCGGGCGTCCGGAGCGGGCGCCGCGGGCCAGTACCGCGTACCAGAGGTCGAAGGTGCGCGGCCGGCGGGCCGTCGAACCCGCCCTGCCGTCGGCGGGGGAGACGAAGTACAGCTGCTCCACCCCGCTCTTCGGGTCGGGCGCCACGTAGCACTCCCGGTCGACGCCTTTCGCCCGTTCCAGCAGGAAGGCGACATCGTCCTGGTTCTTCTGCATCACCAGCGGATGCACCACGCCCTCCTTCTCGGCCACCAGCTCCAGCCCGTGCCGCTCCGCGACCTTCTGCGCGATCTGCCAGTCGGCGAGGTCCAGATACTTCTTCACCTCGTCGGCCCGTGGCTTACGGGCCTTCATCTGAGCCGTGCGGTCCTGGCAGGAGATCTGCAGCGTCGGCGGCCCCGACGAGGGGAAGTCCGGCTGGATCGTGGTGATCTGGCCCTTGGCCACTACCGGCGGCCGGGGCTGTGAGGTGTAGCCGAGCCGGACCTCCACCACCTGGCCGGGGGCGAAGTGCTTCGGGTCGTCGAAACGCAGCCGCAGATTCAGCTCGTCCCAGTTGCTCAGCGCCAGCGAGAACGTGCCGGTCTTGTCCAGCTCACGGACCACCTGGATGTCGAGAACGCAACTGCGCATCTGCTCGGCGATCTCGGATCCGTCCAGGGCGACCTCGAAACACGGGGCGTAGATATCGGCCGGCAGCGGTGTCACGGTCGTGTTCCCCAGGAGCGCCATCACACCTCACCCCCGGTCCAGCGCGGGGACGACGAGCGCCATCCCCGGGGCGAGCGCCCGCGGATCGGCGAGGGCGTTGGCGGCCGCCAGTTCCCGCCAGCGCCCGGAGTCCCGGTACACCGCGGCGGCGATGGAGGAGAGCGTGTCGCCGCGCCGCACCGTCCAGACCTTCTGCACGGTCGGTGAACTCAAGGGCGTGGTGAGCTTCTGCTCCTCCGCCGTCCTGAACTCCTTGAGCGACAGCGACACTTTGGCCCGGGTCGGTGTGCCGTCCCGGTCGAAGAGCACGTAGGTGATGGAGAGGCTGTCCACCACACCGGTGAACGACGGATTGGCGCCCCAGGCGAAGGTCACCACCGGCGGTGCGTGGGTGGTGCCTTGACGGACCGTCAGGAACTGGAAGTCATCGAGCCACCGCTTCTGTACATCGCGGCGCCCGCGCACCGGCTCCTCGGCCGCGTCGACCAGCGCGTCCAGCTTGAGGGTCCGCGCGCCGCCCCGTACGAACTGCAGCGGGGGCGCGTCCAGGCCCGGGACGCCGATCTCGGCGAACGTCACCGCTTTGGAGACGGCGTACTCCGTCGGATTGACCGGCAGCGTCAGCAGCGGGGTCACCGGCCCCGACACGGAACCGGGCGGGTGCACGCTCAGGGTCGCCTGCGTCGCGGCGGCGTCCCGTCCCGAGAGGCCGGGCAGCGGAAGCATCAGGCACCCCCGAAGCAGCCGGCCGCGGACCCGCCGGAAGGGTCCTGGCCCGGTTCGCAACCGGTCAGGGAGGCTTCCCTGGCCAGCAGTCGGCCGCGGGCCCTGGCATCCTCCTGCCGCTGCGACCACTCCCGGATGTGCTGTGCGAACAGCCGGGCGAAGACCGCCGTGTCATCGCCGCCGACCTCGAAGTCGACTGAAAGGTGATGGATCGTCAGCATTGTTCTCTCCCGAACCGTGATCACGACATGCGGTGCTTTTCCCTACGGCCGTTGCCGCGTGCGTCAGCCCAGCCCCGGCACCGCCTGCTCCACCGCCACGAGACCCTCGTGCGCGATCTCCAGCTGCTCCACGGCCACTTCGCTGCGTTCCGCGTGCAGATCGGGGCCTGTCCACTTCGAGGCCAGGCCGCCCCGGAAGGCCCACACCGCGCCGGGCACACCGGCTCCGTCCAGCAGCAGCACCGCCCCGCTGCGGCGCGCGCCCAGCGGATTGCCGAGCCCGGCCTGGTACCAGGACCACAGGCCCGTGCCCCGGGCCACCCCGCGATGCAGCACAATCCGGTTCCAGGAGTGGCGTACCGGGAACTGCCGGACCCGGTCGTTGACTCCGCCCTCCGGATACGAGGTGACCTCCAGTTGCGCGCCGAGTCCGGTGATCTGCTGGAAGGCGCCCTGGGCGGTGAGCGGCAGCAACGCCGTCTGCGCGGGTGGCAGATGGGCGGCGGCCGGGCCGAGCACGACCAGGAACCGGTATTTCGGCAGCGGCTCGGCGAAGAACTCCAGCGCCTGCTCGGTCATCCCTCCACCACCTCCAGCCGGTCCCGTCCGCCCATCAGCAGCCGGATCGCGATGAATTCCATGGGGGCGGCCGGAGCAACCTCCACCTGGCAGACCACCTGCCCGAGCGCCGCCTGCTCCGGAGGGTTCAGTCCTTCGTCGCACCGCACCCGGAAGGCCTCCGCGGGCCGGTCCCCGGCCAGCGCGCCTGCCTCGAACAGGCCGAGCAGTACTTCGGTCAGCCCCTGGACGAGCAGCAGCCGCAGACCGGGTGTGTCGGGCTCGAAGAGCAGCGGCCCGGCCACCTCGCGGGACGCCCGCACCAGCCGGTGGACGAGCCTGCGGTGGGCGATGAACCAGCCGTCGCCCACCCCTTGCGCCTGCGATTGCGGCACCGCTGTACGACCGCCCCACACGAGGGGGCCTCTGCCGGGCGGGCAGCGCAGCAGATTGGCGCCCGATCCGTAGACCGACACCTCCTGATCGGAGCGCAGTACGTGGGCGAGGTCGACGACATCCTCGAGCGAGGCGTTGGCCGGGGTCGCGAACACGCCTCGCTCGCGGTCCAGCCGCGCCGCCACTCCGGCGACATGGCCGGAGGCGGGCACCGTACGCAGCGCCGGGAGCGCGGTCGCCAGTGGGTCGGGCACCCGCAGCGGTGGCCAGTGGACGGCGCACGCCTGCAGGCGCGGTATGTCATGCCGCCGGCGCAGTTCTTCCATCCAGCCGGTGACCTGCCGGGTGGCGGCGGCGGGGTCGGAGGTCCTTGCGCCCGTGAGCGGAGGGTCGAGCAGGGCGAGCCGGTCGAGCGCGTCCGCGCACCCCTCGATCAGCAGATCGGCCAGCTCGTCGCGGTGGGTCTCGCCGACCCCGCCGCGGTCCAGGTCGGGCAGCGACAGCAGGGCGGGCTCCGGTAGTTCCACCATGGCCCGTACGGCGTCGGCGTAGGCGTCGGCGAGTGTCCCGGTGTCATCGGGACTGCCGGGGGCGGGAGTTCCTCCGCCCAGGGTGGCCGTGTGCGTTCCCGCGTGGGCGCCCGGTGCCCGGCCGGTGGGCGCGGGGCCGTCGGGGATCAGCCGGATGAGCCGGGAGACGGCTGCTACGGCGTCGGGGAGTTCGGTGGGGCGCAGCCAGCCGAAGGACTCGGGGGACTCGCCGGGGGCATCGACCCGCACCAGCACCTGGGGGTGCCCGGCGGATCCCGTCAGACGATGACGGACCGTCACCCGGGTGCCGTCGGCCCAGCCGCCCGGGGACACTGCATCGATCCGGCAGCCCGCCGCGGGTGCGAAGGGTGAGGGTGCCCCGGCGGGCCAGGCGGCCGTGGCGGCGGTTGTGCCCGCCGGTTCTGTCCGCAGGACCCACAGAGCGGTGCCGCCGTTGGCGAAGAATCCGCGGACCGCGTAGGGCAGATCGAGTGCGGCATCCAGGCCGCCGAAGGCTGCGGTGTAGGCCGCCCAGTCCGTAACGCGAACCGGGGTGGCCACCGGGCCGCGCCGGGTGCGCCCCGCGAAGCAGGCCACATCGGTGCGCAGCGGCTGGACGGGATCCGCCGCCGCGGCTGCCGTCGCGGTCAGTCCCGGCAGCAACGGTTCGGCGGGCAGGGGTGGTTCGAGGGCGGATGCGGACACGGCGGTCTCCCGGTCACACGTCGATCTGGAGGTCTTCGACGCAGAGTTCGAGCGTCTCCATCGCGATCTCGTTCTTGGTCGCGCCGAGCGAGGGGCCGGTGTACTTCACCGGCCAGCCGCGGTCGAAGTTCCAGCGCATGACCTCCTGGCGGTTCTCGTCGAGGAGGAGGATCGCCCCCGGAGCGCGCTGGGTCTGGCCGTTCATCGACTTCTTGATCCAGTTCCAGAACTCCGGATGGCCGGTGATGCCGCGTTTCAGCGTCAGGTTGGAGAATTTCTTGAGGCCGGGGATCTTGCGCACCCGGATGTCCTCGCTGCCGTTGCGGTAGTCGATCGGCTGGATGTCCACGGTGAGCCCGGAGACCTCGGTGAAGGACGCCTGGACGTCCTGGCCGTTGGCGGCGACGCCGGTGACCTGCACGAGGAAGTTATAGGCGCCGTACGGATCGTCACGCTGAACGGGTGGCACAGCCGTCCCCTTTCTTTTGCGGCGGTTGAAGCGTCGTGATTGGTCGCTGCGGTGTGGGTGTTCAGGACGTGTTCGACTCGCGGGTCGCCTGCTGGATCCGCACGATCACGAACTCGGCGGGAAAGACGGGGGCGACCCCGACCTGGCAGACCAGGCGGCCCTGCGCGAGGTCGTCCTCGGTCATCGTGGACCGGTCGCAGACGACGTAGAACGCTTCTTCCGGTGTGGTGCCGGCCAGCGCGCCGGCCCGCCAGACCTCGGTCAGGAAGCTGCTGATGCTCTGCCGGACCGAGGCCCACAGCTGCTCGGCGTTGGGCTCGAAGACGACCCACTGCAACCCCTCGTCAAGCGACTCCTCGATGAAGAGGAAGAGCCGCCGGACGTTGACGTACCGCCACCGGGTGTCGTCCGACAGGGTCCGCGCGCCCCACACCCGCTGGCCCAGATTGGGGAAGGCCCGCAGCACGTTGATCCCGACGGGATTGAGGGTGTCCTGCTCGCGCCGGGTGACGTCGGAGGCCAGACCGGCGCCGGGGACGATGCCGCGCAGTACCGTGTTGGCCGGTGCCTTGTGGACCCCCCGCTCCACGTCGGTACGGGCGTAGACGCCGATCATGTGCCCCGACGGGGGCGCCTTCGCGGTGCCGGCGCCCGCCGGATGCGGCACCTGGAGCCAGGGGTAGTACAGAGCCGCCCGGTCGGTGGACAGCGGCTGGCGGAAGTCCCTGATGCCTTCGAGATCGGCGGTGGGAGGCCCGTCGAACACGGCGAACCGGTCGCCGAGGATCTCGCAGTGCGTGGTGAGGCCGTCGAGGACGGTCGGCTCCCAGACGCCGGGCACCGCGCAGATCGCCACCTCGTCGATGTCCTCGAGGGCCTGGATGCCCGTACGGTTCCCGCTGCCTCCGTCCACGCCGATGTAGTCGGCGGGCGTGAGACCTCCCCCGCCGCTGACGCCGCCGACCAGATCGAGTGTGGCGAGCGGCCGGCCAGGGTCGGTCCTGGAGATGCCCCTGCCCAGGAACGGCAGCGGATCGGCGCCGATCGTGAGCGAGAGGAGCGCGTCCGGGTCCGATCCGACGGCTGTGGCGAGCATCCCCAGGTCGGCGGCAGGCGGGTTGGGCGCCGAGGGGATCGTCCGGGTCTGCCTCGCGACGCCGGGCGGCGCGTCGATGATGTCCAGCCGGAAGCCGGCCAGGACGAGAGTGTCACCTGCGACGGCCGCGGCTGCGGGCGGGCGGTCCAGGGTGAGCGTGTGGTTGACGCCGTCGGGGGCGTGGCTCAAGACCGTGTGCAGACTGGGCTGCTGCGTACGGTCGGCGGGGACGAGGATGACCGTGCTGCCGTCTTCGATCGCGCCCAGGCCGGCGATCGTCACGGCGGCCGGGGGGTCGCCCGCGGGCGGGGCTGCCGGCGCCACCACGGTGAAGGTGGCGGAGCGCGCGATCCGGAGCACGGCATGCAGGCTGTTGCCTCCCTCGCCCGCCTGCGCGGCCTGCGCACTGAGGACCGGTACCGGCGGGGTGGCATCGTCCAGCAGCGTCGCGGAAGCCGCGGTGCTTGCCACGGCCGGGGGCACGATCCGCTTCACGTAGAGCCGTTGCCCGCCGTTGTCGAAGAATCCCTTCACCGCCAGCGGCAGCAGCCACCACCGGATGCCGTTCGTGTCGGCCGTGGCCACGTCGGCGTCGCTCGGCCGGGGCAGAAAGCCGCCGAAAAGCCGGTGGAAGTCCAACAGGCTGGTCACCAGCTTGGGTTTGCCCGAGTCAGGACCCCGGGCGGTCACTCCGACCATGCCGGCGGTGCTGGTGGCCACCCCGGTGATCGGCCTCGGGCCGGTGGAGATCTCCTCGACAAAAACGCCTGGGCTGAGATATTCGGGCATCGGGGCTTCCTCCGCTACGGGATCTCGATGAGCTGCTCGGTACCGCGAATGTCCTGCGCGGTCAGATGGATCGACGCCTCGGGGCCGCCGGCCCGGCCGGGCTCGGCGAGCGCCGTGACCGTGAACCACTCGGCCTCGGGCACGGCGGGATCCGGTGCGGGCAGTGGCGGCTTGCTGCCGGGCCGCCGCAGCGGCAGCCGGAAGGCGCCGTCCCATGCCGTCGCCGCGTACTCCACCCACTCGGCGACCCGCGGCACAGAGCCCGCGTCCGCACGTGCCCGGCCGCTGACCGCCGCTCCGGCCACCGCCGCACCGGCGGGCCCGCCACGCCGCACCCGCCCGCGCAGCAGCCGGGTTCCGGGCGGGAACGGATAGGCGGGCAACGGATACAGCCGTACGCGCGTCACCGCGGGTGCCGTCGACGCCGGGGCGTCGAACTCCACGCCGCCCGGATGCTCCGCGTCCAGCAGGTACGGCGAGACGAGCCGGATACGCAGCCGCTGCACGGCGCCCGGCACGGGAGCCGGATGCGCACTCGCCAGGGAAGGCAACACGATCGCGCCGCCCGGAGTCGTCACCACCGGTACGTCGTCCTCGGCAGCCCACTGCCCGCCGGCCAGCCGCCGCTCGACCACAGCGGTGACCTGCAGGACGGGCGCGCGTCCGGTGAAGGCATCCAGCGGCAGCAGGCAGACCGGTCCCGGTGCGATCCGTACGGTGTCCACCGCCGCGCCGCCGGCCGTCACGTGCGGGCTCCCACGCGCTGTCCGACGCCGACGCCGCCACCGGTTACGGCCGTTTCAGCGGTGATGTCGCGGGAGGCCAGATTGACCACCCGCACCTCGTAGTTGAGGGAGAGCCGGTACGGCTGCGAGATCGCCCACCACACCTTCGCCCGCTCGTCGAGCGACAGCGGGGCCAGGCGCAGCTTCAGCGACTCCCCGGCCTCGGCCACGCTGTTGCTCTCCGCGGCCGGCACCAGCAACGGACCCTGCAGGATGGCGTCGTCGTACAGCGCCCGCATCGCCCGGCCGAGCATTCGCTGCTGGGCGTCCGGGGTCCCGCCGGTCGGGACGAGCAGATAGCGCAGCAACAGGGCCATGTCGGCCCTGCGGAGCTCTTGCCGGACCACGCCGGTGACCGGGTCCTCCACCACGGTGTGGCGGGGGCCGCGGTTGCGTGCGCTGGGGTCCTCGGCGACCTCGTAGAGGAAGAGCTCAAGACCGAGCCCGGCGTTGCCGCCCTGCTGCTGACCGATGAGGTCGACGAGACGCACCTGGGCCTGGGAGCCGGACTCGCGCACGGCGGCGGCGAGTACCTTCAGCAGGATGTCGGACACATCGGCGATCACATCGGGACTGCCCACTGCGATCACCCCCTGATCGTGCGGATACGGCGCGGACGCTGCCCGACAGTTGTGTGCCGGACTGGTCAACACCTGTGAGGCTAGGGCCGGGTGACGCCCCGGGGCTTCCGGGAAATCCCTGGTTCCCTCCCTGGATCCGCACGCCGCTGCCAGGCCGGGCGGGAACGCCTGGTTTCGGCTTCGCCGACCGGAGTGCTCCTACTGACCTGTGCGGAGCGTTGGCCCCGGGCGCCGAAGCGTTGGCCGGGGCGGGCGCCACAGTCGGTGATCCTGTTCGAGACGCGCGGGCGAAGCCGTCTCACCCCGGCGGGTGATGACCGCCGTGCACATCACCAGGGCACTACGCCGGCGTCCTCGAAGAATTTGCCGGTCGGGCCGTCGTCGGGCAGGGTCGCGAGTGTGATGGCGATGCCCGCGCCCTGTTCGGGGGTGCGCACCCCGCGGAAGCCGTTGAGGTCGGTCGCGACGTATCCGGGGCAGCCGGCGTTGATCAGGATGTTCGTGCCGCTCAACTCCCGGGCGTACTGAAGGGTGACGGCGTTCAGGAACGTCTTCGACGGCGCGTACGCCACGGCCACCGGACCCGTCGTCTGCTCAGCAGCGGTTCCTGACTGCCGGGTGAGGGAGCCGACACTGCTGGACATGTTCACGATCCGCGGCGAGGCGGAGCGGCGCAGCAGTGGCAACATCGCGTTGGTGACGCGTATGACGCCGATCACGTTGGTCTCCACGACCGTCCGGATGGTGGCGGGATCGACCCGGGTGGGTTCCTGCGGCATGCCACCGGAGATGCCGGCGTTGTTGACGAGCACGTCGAGGTGCCCGGCCTGCTCCTCGATCAGCCGTGCGGCGGCGGTCGCGCTCGCGTCGTCGGTCACGTCCAGCGGTACACCGAACGCGTCGACGCCGGCCGCGCGCAGCTTCTCCACCGCGGCCGTACGGCGCTGATCGTCGCGGGCGCCGACGCCGACGCTCCAGCCGAGGGCTCCCAGGCCCGCCGCGATCTCGTACCCGATTCCCTTGTTCGCGCCGGTGACCAGCGCAATCGTTCGTTCACTCATAGGGACAATGCTGGCCCGGACCCTGGCGAGGGGTCCAACACTGATCGGGTGGGCAACGATACCTCCCAGGTATTGATCCGGGGATACGATGGCTGCGTGGAGACCCGAGAACTGCGATATTTCGTCGCTGTCGCTGAGGAGCTGCACTTCGGGCGCGCCGCGCAGCGGCTCGGCATCGCACAGCCGCCTTTGTCACGGGCGATCCAGCAGCTCGAACGCCGGCTCGGGGCAGCGCTGCTGGACCGGACCAGCCGCACCGTCACGCTGACCGAGGCCGGCTCGGTGCTCCTGGCCGAGGGCCGGGCGGCCCTCGACGCGGTCGACGCCGCCGACCGCCGGACCCGCCGCGCCGCCCTCGCCGCGACCGGCCGTCCCGGCCTGGTCCTGGTCACGAAAGCCGGCGCGTCCAGCGAACTGCTGGCGAAACTGCTCGACGCCTACGCCGCCGAACCCGGCGCGGTCCCCGTCGACGTCACCCTGTGCGGGCCGGGCGAGCAGGAACGACACCTGCGCGAGGGCCGGGCCGACGTGGCGCTGCTGCACCGGCCGTTCGACTCGACGGCCGGGTTCGACACCGAAGAGCTCAGCACGGAGAGCCAGGTTGTGGTCCTGCCGGCCGGGCATCCGCTCGCCGGCCGGGCCCACGTGCACATGGCCGACATCACCGCGCTGCCAGGCCTGCCCCTGCCACGCTGGCCCGACCGCGACGGCACCTACCCGCCCGGCCCCGGCCCGCAGGTCCGCGACCACACGCAGTTGCTACAGCTGATCGCGCTCGGCCGCGCTTGCGCGATCTCACCGGAGTCGAGCCGAGCCCAACTGCACGGTGACCTCGCCGCCGTGCCCGTGCTGGACGCGCCGACAGTCACCACCGTGATCGCCTGGCCACCGCACAGCCGGTCCAGAGCCGTCGCCGACCTCATCCGGACTGCGACACGTCTCTAGCCCCCCGCGCGCCGCGGTGATGACCAACCGGCCGTCGACTGCCGCGACCAACTCGACTACCACGAGCCTGAGTCGAGCGGGCGGAGTTCGGACCTGACCTGTCCGAGCCGCTCGTAGCCGGTCACGAAACCCCGCCCAGATAGGCCTCGGCCACGCGGGGGTCGGCGGACAGTTCGGCCGCCGTCCCCTCAAGTACCGTTTCACCGTTCTCGATCACATACGCACGGTGCGCGATCTTCAGCGCCCCGTTGGCGTTCTGTTCGACGAGGAGAACGGCCGTGCCCCCGCGGTTGATGTCCCGGATCACCTCCATCACGGCGGCGACCATGAGCGGGGCCAGGCCCATCGACGGTTCGTCGAGCATCAGCAGGCGGGGGCGGGCGACGAGGGCCCTGCCCATGGCGAGCATCTGCTGCTCGCCGCCGGACAGCGTCCCGCCGTGCTGGGTCCGCCGTTCGGCCAGCCGGGGCAGCAGTTCGTACACCTCGTCGACCCGTCGGGACAGTTCTGCGCCGTCGCGCACCAGATAACCGCCGATCAGCAGGTTCTCGTGCACCGTCAGCGTGCTGAAGATCCGCCGCCCTTCGGGGACATGCACCACCCCGCGTGCGACGATCTTCGGCGGAGCCGTCCTGATGATGTCCTCGCCCTCGTGCACGATCCGGCCCGCAGCGGGTCTGACCAGACCTGACACGGCGGACAGCGTCGTGGTCTTGCCGGCGCCGTTGTTGCCGAGCAGGGCGACGGTCTCCCCTTCGCCGACGGTGAGGTCGAGCCCGCGCAGCGCCTGCACTCCTCCGTAGCTGACTTCAAGGCCGTGGATCTCAAGCATTCTGTGCTCCGTCCCCCACGAGTTCCGCGCGAGCGGCGTGTACCTCGTCGTCGTCGGCATCCCGGCCGAGGTAGGCCTCGATGACTTCCGGGTTGCGTCGCACGTCGTCCGGACGGCCGTCCGCGATCTCCTTACCGAAGTTCAGGACGACCACCCGCTCGGACACCTCCATGACCAGGCCCATGTCGTGTTCGATCAGGGCGATCGCCATGCCCAGTTCCTGGATCCGGCGGATCAGGGTGAGCAGTTCGGCCTTCTCGCCGTGGTTGAGCCCCGCGGCCGGCTCGTCGAGCAGCAGCAGCTTCGGCCGCCGGGCAAGGGCGCGGGCGATCTCCACGCGGCGCTGCTCGCCGTACGGCAGGTTACGTACGAGACCGGCACGGTCGCCGCGCAGCTCGACGAAGTCGAGCCACCTGTGGGCCTCGTGGGTGGCCTCGCGCTCGCTGCGGCGGTAGCGGGGGGTGTGCAGCAACGCGTCGACGGCTCTCTGCTTCAGCCAGAGGTGAGTGCCCGCCCGTACGTTGTCCAGCACCGACAGCTCGCCGAACAGCCTCAGGTTCTGGAAGGTACGGGCGAGGCCACAGGCGGCGATCGCCGACGGGCGCCGGCCCGTCAGGTCCTTACCGGCCAGCCGGACGGTACCCCCGGTCGGCTTGTAGAACCCGCTGACGCAGTTGAACGCGGACGTCTTCCCCGCACCATTGGGGCCGATGACCGAGACGATCTCACTCTCGCCGACCGAGAAGGTGAGGCCGTCGACAGCGCGGACTCCTCCGAAGGCCAGCCGCAGATCATTGACTTCGAGCATCATTCGTCTTCCTTCGCCGACAGTGCTGTCGCTGGTACGCCGGGCGTGCCGCGGGCCGCCGTCTCGTCAGGTTCGCCCGCGCGGTGCGGCCACAGGCCCTGGGGGCGGAGCAGCATGACGACGATGAGGAGCATGCCGAACACGAAGAACCGGTAGTCCGCCAGGTCCCGCAGCAGTTCGGGGAGCAGGCTGATGACAACGGCGCCGACCACGACACCGCGGGTGGAGCCCATGCCTCCGAGTACGACCGCCATCAGGACGAGGGCGGACTGCAGGAACGTGAAGCTGGCCGGGGAGACCGCCGACAACTGGGCGGAGAACAGGACGCCCGAGAGACCTCCCCAGACCGCGCCCGCGACATAGGCCGCCAGCTTGACCCGGTACGTATTGACTCCGCTGGCTTCGGCCGCATCCTCGTCCTCCCGGACGAACCGCCAGGCACGGCCGATACGGGAGCGGCCGAGCCGGGCGGCGAACAGCACCGCGACCGAGACGATCACCACGGTCGTGTAGTAGAAGACGACCGGATCGGAGAGCGTGTTGCCGAGCAGCCCTGGTATGCCGTAGATCCCCGAAGGGCCGCCGGTGATGTCCAGGTTGTTGGCGACGATCCGGATGATCTCCCCGAAGCCGAGGGTGACGATCGCCAGATAGTCGCTGCGCAGCCGTAGCGTCGGGCCTCCGATCACCACTCCGGCCACCACCGTCACCACAACGACGACCGGCACGGTGGCCAGCAGCGGGACGTTCAGCCGCGTCGCGAGTATGCCGCCGGTGTACGCGCCGACGGCGAGGAAGGCGGCGAAACCGAGGTCGAGCAGGCCGCAGTAGCCGACGACGATGTTCAGACCGACGGCGAGCATCACGAAGACCGCCGCGCTGGTCATCACGTTCAGGGCATAGGGGGTGGCGGTCACGAACGGGGCCAGCAGGCCGATCGCGAGCCCGGCCCAGCCGAGCCTGCGGCTTTCGAGCAGCCGCGTGATGACCGAGGGGCCGCGGCCCTTCGGCTTGGCCGGTGGGTTCTGGTTCTGGACGGCGGTCATCACACTCGCTCCGTCACACGCGCGCCGAGCAGGCCGGTGGGCCGCACGGTCAAGAAGAGGATGAGGAACCCGAAGGCGAACACATCGCGCCATTCGCCTCCGAACCAGTCGGTGCTGAAGGACTCCAGCAGACCGAGGACGAGGCCGCCGAGCATCGTGCCCTTCAGATTCCCGATACCGCCGATGACGGCCGCGGTGAACGCCTTGAGCCCGATGATGAAGCCCATCAGGAAGTCGATCTTCCCGTAGTAGGCGCCCGCCATGACTCCGGCCGCTCCGGCAAGGGCCGAACCGATGAAGAACGTACGGGAGATGACCGCATCGACGTCGATGCCCATCATCAGACTGCCTTTCGGGTCCAGCGCGATGGCGCGCATCGCCCGGCCCTGGCGACTGCGCATGACGAGCGCGTTGAGCGTCACCATGAGACCGAGGGCGACCACCATGAGGACGAGCTGCTGAACAGTGATCCTGGCGCCGAGCACCGACACGGCGGTGCCGTCGAGGCGTACCGGATACACCCGCGGGTTCGGCCCCGCGATGATGCGGACCCCGTACTCCAGCGCGAACGACGCACCCACCGCGGTGATGAGCAGGGACAGCCGCGGTGCCCCCCGCAGCGGCCGGTAGGCCACCCGCTCGAGCGCGACGCCGCTCAGGCCGGTCACCAGCATCGTCAGCACGAGCACCACGAACAGGGCGGCCAACGAACCACCGGGGACGGCGCCGAGCGTGCCGAGCAGCGCGAATCCCGAGAACGCTCCGAGCATGTAGAGGTCGCCGTGGGCGAAGTTGAGCAGCTTGATGATCCCGTAGACCATGCTGTAGCCGAGGGCGACCAGGGCGTAGAACGAGCCGACGAACAGCCCGTTCCAGATGAGCTGTGGCATGCGAACCCCTCCGGTTACTTGAGGGAGTCCTGCAGGACGAACTTGCCGTTCCTGACGCCCAGGATCACGAATCCGCCGTTGCTCAGGGTGTGGTCATCGGTGAACTTCAGCGGGCCGGAGAACATGTCGAAGCCGTTCAGGCCCTCGAGCGCCTTGATGATCTTGTCGCCGTCGGTGCTGCCGGCCTTCTTGATGGCCTCGGCCGCCACCCGCACGGCGTCGTAGGACTGCGTCGAGTACGGGCCGGGTTCCGAGCCGAACTTCTTCTTGTAGGAGGCGATCCAGCTCTCGGCGCCCGGAGTTGTTTCGGGGGTCTGGGTCATGGTCGCGTAGACGCCCTTGCCGTTCGCGGCGCCCGCGATCTCGACGAGCTTCGCGTCGACCGAGCCGTCGCCGACGAGGAACTTGCCCTTGTAGCCGGCCTGGCGGAACTGACGGATCAGCAGGCCGCCCTCCTGGTAGTAGCCGGTCCAGTAGATGTAGTCGGGGTTCGACTTCAGCACGCTGGTGACATTCGGGCTGTAGTCGCTCTCACCGGGGTTGACCGAATCCTCACCCGCCCTGGCCGGAGCGCCGCCCACGCCCAGCTTGACCGAGGTGAGGTCGGCGATGTCCTTGGAGTAACTGGTGTTGTCGTCCATGACGGCGACCTTCTTGGCCCCGTCCTTGGTCAGCCACTTGACGGCTGCGTCCGCCTGCTGGCTGCCGGTGCCGTTGATGAGAAAGACGTGATCCTGTTGCTGCGCGACCAGTTCGTTGGAGTTGGCCGCCGGAATGATCATGGGGATCTTCTGCTTGCCGAAGACCGGCAGTGTGGGCAGCGTGGCGCCCGAGCAGTAGCCGCCGACCGAGACGACCGTGCCTGCCGCAAGCAGCTTGTTGGCCGCCGCGACCGCGGTCTTCGGGTCGCAGGCGTCATCCTCGGCCTGCAGTTTCAGCTTCCGGCCGAGCACACCGCCCTTGGCGTTGATCTCGTCGATCGCAAGCTGCGCGCCGTTCTTCATGTACGGGCCGATGTCCGCGCTGCTGCCGGACATCGGGATGTCCATCCCGAGCACGATGGGGCCCTTGTTGTCACCCTCGGAGCTGGAGCCGACCAGTCCGTTGCAGCCCGTGGTGGACAGTGCGGCCACCGTGAGGAGCGAGGTCAGCGCCACGACGCGGGACGTGGTGCGGGCGGTTGAGGGCAGGACGGGGCTGGTGGGTCTCTTCACGGGGGGACGCTCCTCTGCGAGGCAATGCGGACGGTCGGGTGGGAGGACCTGGGGCGGATCGGTCACGGGTGCGAGGACCTGGGGGATCCGTCAGCGGGCGACACGGTGAGTCGCAGCCGGCTCAGGACGCGGCTCTTCCCCTGGTCGGGACATGAGCCCTGTGGCGCCATGTGGCGTGTGACATTTCACATCGCACTAGGGTGATCGGTCAATGGCTTGAACCCGACCGTTGTCGTCCGGTCGGCCAGGGCGTCATCGGCGGCGCGTATCGAAGACAGCGCCATCGAACCGGGCGGCTCCCGTCCGGAGTGCCGCGGGACGTGAAGGGGCGGGAGTTCCAGCACCGTGCAGCCGAAGCCAGTGATCCGCCCGACGATTGAGGAGGCCTCTGGATCATGTACGGAGAAGACGAACGGCCCGGGTATCAGCAGCACGTTGTAGACGCCGCAAGCCACCAGATCCATAAGCCTTTCCAGGCCGGGCAACGGCCCCCGGGAGCGCAAGCCGTTGTCCAGGTAGATCGAGGGCTCAGGCAGTCCGAGTTCTCCGGCACAGCTGCGAAGTGCGATCCGATGCGTTTCCATTCCCCAGGCATCGAAGGGAAAGCACCGAAGGTATCCAGCGATCCTGACCGTGCCGTACTGGGTAATGTCGAGGCCCGCGAATTTCTCCTCCGCCATCAGACTCTCCAGTCATAACGGGATTTCCCCGGATGTATGTGGCCGGTTAATCCAGGAGACGGAGAGAAGGCGGCCAAGTCCATGGCCGGACGAACACAGTCCGGTTACCGATGGCAGCCCGTACCGCGGATCGCTGGGTATGGGGTACCCCCCCGTGGCAGGGAACGCTGCGTAGTTCAGACCCCACGTGTGCCTATTGCGGCCGGCCGTACCGATTGAGCCAGGGGGCCCGTTGGCACCCGCATTCGCCACCTCGCGGCGGCCTATGGGTTGTTGGTGGTCAGCGCGTCGCGGACGGCGTGGCGACTGGTGACGCCGAGTTTCTTGAGGACGCTGGCCACGTGGTGTTCCGCGGTGCGGGGGGAGAGGAAGAGGGCGTGGGCGATGTCGCGGTTGGAGGCGCCGGTGGCGAGAAGGCCGGCGACTTCCTGCTCGCGGGGGGAGAGTTGCTCGCCGTAGCCGCGGCGTCCGACCGGGGGGCGGGCTTCGCCCAGGTCGCGCAGAGTGCGCTGGCAGCGGGCGGCGTCGAAGGTGGCCCCCAGGTGCCTGTAGACCTCGTCGATCTCTGTCAGGTCCCGCGCGGCACGGTGGGGCGTGGTGGGGATCAAGGTGCGGGCGGCGTGTTCGGCGGCCTGGGCTGCGGGGTAGGGGCGGCCGATGCCCTGGAAGGTGGCGCGAGCACGGTCGAAGTGATCGCGAGCCCGGGCCGGGTCGTTGTCGCGCAGAAGCAGTCCGAGGCAGAGGTGAAGGTGGGCGATCGCGGCCGGCGCGTCCTGGCCTTCGATTGCCCGCTCGAACTCCTTGGTCAGCTCCCTGGCCGACTCGGGCCGCCCGGTTGCCAGGGCGGCCTCGACCGCGACCGGAACCACGGCTGAGGCTCTGAGCCAGGGCCCGTTGTGGCGCAGGCTGTCCGCTGCCGGGGCGCTGATCGCCCACGCGGTCTCCGGCTCACCCTGGGCAAGCCTCACCCGGCCGATACCGGCGGCCGCATCGGCGCTCCAGACCGCGTAGTCACTCGCCTCTCTCGCGGTGGTGTACCTCTTCAGAGCCTGGCTCCACTGTCCTCGGGCCTCGGCGAGCGCCCCCAGAACCAGCGATCCCTCGATCTCCAGCATCTGGATGTCCGGGATCTGGGCGAACAAGGACGCGTAGGCGGCCTCCAGGTCGCTCCAGGCGCCCGAGTACCAGGCGAGTTCCTGGCGCAGTATGCGGCAGGTGGCGTCGAGTTGCGGGGCACCGGTGCGGTGGGCGAGGTCCCGGCTCTGTTCGAGCAGCGGGCCCACCCGGTCGTCGTGGCCGAGATCCAGCGCCGCATCGGCCGCGTTGTACAGCGCCCTGGCGGTCTGCCTCAGTACGGCCAGGTCTCTGCCTTCCCGGGGCAGGTGGTCGACCAGCTCCCATACCTGCGGATGCCCGATCTGGGCCAGCACCGCGATCTTGTTGGCGTCCACCGTGGCCCGCGCCGCCTCATCGGGACTGGCCTGCACAGCGCGTTCTGCGCGCTCGATCCAGGCCAGTGCTTCCGCGGCGGGCCGGCCTCTGAACGTCGCCCACAGGGCCAGATGACTCATCGCGTGCGCGGCGGTCTCGGGCCGCTGGTCGCCCAGCTCCTCGATGGCGCTCTCCAGCTCCCGGATCCCTGCCGGGGCGCCGGCCTGACTGGTGAGGATGAGACCGAGTCCGACGCGGATCTCACCGCGGGTGGCGGCGGGCAGCTCGGGGTCGGACAGGATTCGTTGCAGGACCGCCACCGACGCCGTGTACTCGACGCTGTAGGTGGCGGTGCGGCTGAGGGCCAGCGCCACGCGGGTACGTACCTCCTCATCCAGCCCGGGTTCGGCGAGGATGGCGTGCAGAACGGCGGCGGCGGTGCCCTGGTCACCCAGCGCGAGCGCCTGAGCGGCGGCCGCCTCGGCCTGGGTGAGCCAGCCCTCCCGGTCGCCCAGGGCACGGAAGTGGTGGGCGATCTGCACCAGCGGGGGGCTGTCCAAGATGCGCAGGGCCGCGATCGCCCGCTCATGCAGGCGGCGACGCTGCGGACCCGGGATGGTCTGGTAGACGGCCTGCTGGGCGAGCGTGTGGCGGAACCCGTACTCCATCGGCCGGTTCTCGCGCAGCACCGCGGCCCCCAGCACCTCCATCAAGGCATCCATGCCCTGGTCGGGGTCGAGATCGGCGACCTGGGTCAGCACGGGTTCGGCGGTGGGCACCGCCAGCACCGCGGCGGCCTCCGCCACCGCCACCGCCTGCGGCGTCATGCCCCGCACCCGTGTGGTGACCGCCTCCCGCAGTCCTCGAGGCACCACCGCTTGGCCGAGCCTGGTCACCGGATCGACCACCTCAACGCTCAGGTGTGCCCGATGGCCCTGTTCACTCAAGGTGATCAGGTCCTCCTCCACCACCAAGGGCAAGCCCGCACTGCGGTCGAACAGGATGCGGCCCAGTGCGTGCGTGGCGCGCGGGCCCAGGACGGCAGCGGTCAGGTCATGGATGTCGGATTCGGTCAGCGGAGCCAGGTGGATCTCCGCGCCGCTGGTGCCCGGCGGTCGGCGATAGGCCGCGCCCAGGACGGGGGCGCGCGGCGCCAGCTCTTCCTGCCGGTATGTGAGCACCAGGCCCAGATGCGGTGGCAGGTCACGGGCCAGGAGCAGCAGCAGCTCGCGGGTGGCTTCGTCCACCCAGTGCAGATCCTCGATGACCAGGACCGCGGTGCCGCACGCCTCCAGGACCGCGCGCACCGCCCGTACCAGCTGGTAGCGCTCAGCCCCGGTCTCCTGCACCTCGGCGGGCGCGGGAGGCAAGTGGTCGGTCAGTTCCGGCAGCAGCGGCGCCAGGACGCCGGCCAGCGGAGACATCTCGGGGGCCGGTGGCAGGTAGGGGCCGGCCTGACGCAGGGCATCGATGACCGGCCCATAGGGAAAAGGTTCGCGCAGCGGGTGGCAGCACCCGTACAGGACCCGCCCGCCCTGGCCGACCAAGTCCGCGGTCACCTCGCTGACCAGGCGTGACTTGCCGACCCCGGCCTCTCCCTCGATCAGCACCACCGCGGGTGGATGCTGCAGGGCGCCCCGCAGCAGGCCGGACTCCCGCCGGCGGCCCACAAAGGCGAAACCTCCGCCGCCCGCGGCGCGGGGGCTGGGATCGGGACCAACCTTCATGACGCACCCTGCCGTTCACCACGGCCACGGGCCGGGTGGCTGCCCGTACATCCCGCGTCACACCCGCAACCTCGTACACCCCACGCTAATCCCGCTCCGGCGAAGCGCGAAAGGACCACCCTCGGATGATCGTGGCCACCTTGAACGGCTGTCGCTTTCGGCCCGGCGCAGTGTCCTCGCGCTTGCATCGGGCGTCTGCATGAATTACATGTGACATTTCACATAGGACTGAGGGTTTCCCGCCCCTGTTCGGGAGCTCCCGCCGGTCTCTACCATCCGCGCCATGGATCTCGAGGTACGGCATTTGCGAGTGATCTGCTCGATCGCGGAGGCCGGTAGTCTCACCCGCGCCGCTGCATCGCTGGGCATGACCCAGCCAGGGCTCAGCGCCCAGCTGCGGCGCATCGAGATCATGCTGGGCGGGGCGATCTTCGACCGTGGACAAGCCGGTGCCGTCCCCACCACGTTCGGCGAGCTGGTGCTCACGCGCGCACGTGCCATCCTGCCGGGTGTCGACGGCCTGCTGGCCGACACCGCCCGCGCCGCACGCTGCCGAACCACACCCGACCGTGTCCGCCTGGGATCGGTGGGCGCCCCGATGCTTGCCGATCTCGTCATGGCGGTAAGGGAGTTGTCGCCCCGATCGGAAGTGACGGTCCGCTGCCAGTACTCCCCGTCCCCCCTGCTCGACGACCTCGCCGCGGGACGCCTGGAGGCTGCGGTCCTCGGTGACAACCCTGGCCAGGAGCTCCCGCCACGCGATGAAGTCGTACTGCGCCCGCTGGCCACCGAGCCCGTCTTCGCCCTGCTCCCGTCCGCCCACCCGCTGGCAGAGCAGGAAGAGGTGAGCCTGAACCAGCTCATCGAGGAGGACTGGGCCGTGCCCCACCCGGACACCGACCGCACCCGGGAATACTGGGCGTCCGTCTTCGCCCTGGCGGACCGCCAGCCGAAAACGCCCTACGAGGCGGAGGGCCGGCAGTTGATCGAGCTCGTACGGGCGGGTCTGGCCGTCAGCCTCTGCCAGGCCACGTTCATCGCGGTGCCAGGCGTCGCGGTCCGCCCTCTCGCCGGGAATCCGATCTGGTACCGCCATGTGCTTGCCTGGCGTCGCGACGGCCCGCTCGCCGCGCACGGCGACGAGATCTTCCGCAGGGTCGGCAAGGGCTATCTGGCCACCTGCGCCGCCACCCCGGCGTACGCACGGTGGCTCGAACGCCATCCGCGCTCGGCGCGGCTGCTGGACTGAGCGGCACGCCAAGGCGGTGTGGTCGGCGCATGCCGCGCCGACCACACCGCCCGTTGACGAGAAGCGTCCCGTGCTATGCGGTCACCACTTGTAGGTCCAGACGGTGTCGTTGTACGTGTCGGAGCTGTTCACGTAGATCCGGATGCGGGCGGTGTCGTCCTGGAACCACTGGCCGGGTTTCCAGGTCTGCATGTCCAGCGTGGAGCAGTTCCCGGTGGGTGCGGCGGCGTTGGGGTTGCTCACCACGCGGACCGGTCCACTGCCGCTGGCGACCGAGGTGTCGACCTTGTAGATCAGTACGCCGGTGGCGCAGGCGTTGGAGTCGTTGTTGGCGGCCTTGCGGGACTCGGCGACGTAGGCCGTGGTGGCGCTGGTCTTGATCACCGCCAGCTTGTAGCCGCTGCCCCCGTACTCCACCCCGTTCAGGGTGGTGGAGTACGTGCCGTTCGTTGACAGACAGGAGACCTGGCTGTCGGTGATCCAGCCGAACTTCCATGCGTGCCAGCCGAGGAACTGCGGGGCCGGGCCGCTCACGTTGCCCATGACGTCCCAGCCGCCGACGTACTGGTGCTGATCGCCGTTGAAGGCGTAGAGGTCGGGCAGGCCGAAGGTGTGGCCGGTCTCGTGGGCGGCGACCTTGTAGCCCCAGTTCCACATGTCCTGTCCGAAGGTCACCGCCCACTTGATCGTCACCCAGGCGTTCGTCGCCTTGTTCCAGACCCAGGTCGTATTGGCGGGGTCCTGGACCCAGGTGGGGGTGTGAGTGATCGCGGCCGCGGTGCTGGTCGGCACGATGTAGAACGTGTCGTAGTTGGCGAGGTTGACGCCTGCGTCGGCGGCACCGGCGAGCGCGTCCTTCACATATATCCGGTGCGTGTCCCAGGAGAACCCGCGCGCCCAGTTGTAGTCGGTGGAGTTCTTCGGCATGCGCACCCAATTGCCGTGTGGGGCCTGCATGTCCAGCCAGGTCTTGCCGTTGGAGGCATTCCACAGCCAGTTGGCTGCGCCGGAAATCTGGTTGTAGTAAGGGGTGAGCGGCAGGGTGGTCCCGACGGCGTCGGGGAAGTCCACGTAGATCACTCCTACGCGCTTGGTGCCGACCGGGTTCTGGAACCGGTTGTAGTCGGTTTGCTGGCCCTCATCGGTGTAGCCGGTCGTCCCCTGGAGCGCACACGTGGAGGTGCTCCCGTTGAATGCATGGGCGGGGCCGGTGGGGACGGTGACCAGGGCAAGCAGAGCGAGCAGGGCGGACAGGACGATCAGGAGCGCCGCGGGGAGTGGGCGCCGCGGCCTGGTCGAAGAGCGCAAGGTATGCCTCCGGGGGAGAGTGGTCCGGGCTCGGGCGCGGCAGCTGCGACCCTCCGGCAGGCGACGTGGCGGTTGCCGAGGGCAGGTGGGCGGGTCGCAGACTCGGCTCGCCGTCGTTTCGCAGCTGTTGCGCTGTGGCGGAGGGCAGGTCGACAGCTCGTTCTGAGGAGCTCTCACCTGCCCCGGGGATCGCGCCGGCATCGGAGGTTCACCCTCCGGATCCTCCGGGCGATCGCGGAGCGTACCTGCCGGTCCAGGCCGGGTGCCGCCTGGAATTGCCGCTGAGCAGGATCCGCTTGAATGTCGGTTCGAGGACATAGTGCGGGCCGGTCAGCGCCCCGGGCAGCTCTCACCTGTTCATCACATGGCGTTATGAACCCGGAAATCCGGGGCCGGTGGGGCTACCCATCGTTTCCTCCACTTAATGGGTGCGCTTACGCGTTGATCTCTTGGTGGCCGCCGGCGTTCTGTGGAGACAGATGTTCAAGTCATCCGGAATGCGAAAAGGGCGGCAGATCATGACGATCAATGACGTGGACGGCTCGCTGATCGGCCGCCCGGCCCATGGCCTGGCCCACCCCACCCGCCTGGTTCCCAGGCCGTACCGAGGTGAGACCAGATCTCAATGGTTCGATCGCCACCCGGCTTCCGTGGCCGCCGCACGGAGCTTCACCCGCGACGCCCTGGTCGAACAGCCCCTTGAGGAATCGGAAACCGTCGAGCTGCTCGTCAGCGAACTGGTTACCAATGCCGTACGCCACGGAGCCGGCCCGATCCTGCTCAGTGTGACTGTCCGCGGCACGTCACTGCGGTGCGAAGTCACCGATGCGCATCCGGCTTTCCCCTGCCTCATGGCGGCCGGCGCCGACGACGAATCCGGTCGAGGCATGCGGTTGCTCCATGAGCTGTCCCACCGCTGCGGCGTCCGTGCGGCTCACCAAGGAAAAACGGTCTGGTTCGAACTGCGGGCTCCGGGCCTGGCCGAAGCCTCCGTCCCTGCTTCCGTCCCCGCCCCCGCTGCTTCGGCCATGCGCAGCGGCCCGGCGGCGCCGCTGCAGTGCTGGTCGGCAATCGCATAACTCGGGGTTATGGGCTTTCGAGATCTTCCCGACGGCGAACCGGAGCCCGGATGCTGAGCGAGCCACGCAGCTCGGACACTGTGCTCCATGGTCGGCCGGGACGCTCATACCACCTCGTGACGGGAGTACCGATGAGCATTGCCTGCGATCCCGCAGAGACGGCCACGACCGGCCCTGGCCCCGACGGACAGCGGCTTTTGACGGACGTTCGGAACACAGCCGATGCACCCCGGTCCCCGGACACGCACGACTCCGCATGCCATTGCGGGCAGTCGTTGGTCCGCTGCGACGGTTGCGGTGCCCTGCGTTGCCTTGATTGCGATCCCTACCGTTCCGATGACTGCACCTTCGGACTCTGAGCGTTCGCGCGACGGCGGCGCTACCGAGGGGGACCCGGTCGCAGGCACGCCTCCCGGCGGGAGGCGTGCCGAGGAGTGCTTCATCGTCGTCGGGAGCGACGTGGCGCGCAGGGTCTGCGGCTCGCTGAAGTCGGCCGGTCACCAGGTGCGCCACCTGGCTCAGCCCACGGACGAGGATCTGCGCCGGGCGCTGGACCGGGAGGTGGCAGGCGTCGCGATCCTGCTCGATGACGATGTCGAGTCCCTGCGCTATGCCCTTGCGGTGGAGCACATTCGTCCGAACGTCTCGCTGGTGGTGACGATCTTCGACCGGACGGTGGCCGAGCAGCTGATACGTGTGGTCCCGAACTGCCGGGTCACCTCCCCGGCGGACGTCGTCGCACCGACCTTCCTGGCCGCATGTGTCGAGTCCGACCTGCTGGCCCTCACGCGGACCGCTTCCGGCCACGTCGCCGCCCGCCGGGAGGGGGACAGTGTCCGCCTCGAGCCCTACAGGCCACCGCGCTCCCTGAGGTACACGGCACGGCTCGGGAGGATGCGGGGGCAGCTTCGGCCGCACGACAGCAGCTCGCGGATCACGCTGACCGGCCTCGCCGGGCTTCTCCTGGTCCTGTTCCTGGACTGGCTCTGGTCCGTGACTCTCCATCACCGACGGCCGGTCGAGGCTCTGTTCGAGGCGGCGCGAACGGTGTCGGCCGTCGGCCCCGTGTCCGCGCACGGTTCGGACGCGTACATGGTGTTCGCCAGCGTCGCGATGCTCCTGACCATCGTGTTCACGGCCGTTTTCACCGCAGGCCTGATCGATCGTCTCCTGGCTCCGCGTTCGGTCGGCATCGTGGGTCCCCGGGCCCTTCCTCGGGCGGGGCATGTGGTGGTGGTCGGGCTGGGACAGGTGGGGCTGCGGCTCTGTACCCAGGTGCAGGACCTGGGCATCGGCGTGGTCGCCGTGGAGCGGGACCCGGCAGCTCCCAACCTCAGGCTGGCCAGGGCGCTCGGCGTGCCCGTGGTCGTCGCCGACGCGACGGACAGGTTCGTGCTGCGCGAACTCGGCCTGAACAAGGCGCAGGCGATGGCCGCCGTCGCCTCGGACGACTTGGACAACATCGCGGTCTCCGTGGCCGCGCTGGCGGTCGCACCTGATCTTCGGGTGGTCATACGCGCAGGTGACCACGAGGCCATCGCGGAGACCCGTTCGTTGTTCAGGATCGGCCTTGTCCACGACCTGAACAGCATGTGCGCCGCGTACACGAGCGCAAGCCTGTGCGGACTGCAGCCGCGCGGTGTGGTGGCACACGGAAAGCGGCTCCTGGTGGAGCGTGCGGACGGAAGCTTCGTGCCCTGGCCGCACACGGACCGGTGCGGCCATGAGTAGTTCTCAGACACCGGAGGCATGACGCACGGGAGCAGTCCGCCGGTGCTCCGGCGGACTGCTCCCGTTCACGGTGGTCAGTGCCGGGTGTTGGTGTGCCAGATGGGGTCACCCGTGCTGGTGTAGATCACCACGTTGCCGTCGGCCTGGACCGCGAGCATGGCGCCCGGGTTGCCGGCCGTCGCCGACGCCCACACCGGCTGGTTGTCCGGCGTGTAGATCACCAGGTTGCCGTCCTCCTGGAAGACGGCGCGAGCGCCCCGCGTGGCCGGGTTGTTTGAGGCCCAGCGGGGGTTCTCCCTCTCGTCGAAGACCACGAGCCTGCCGTCGTCCTGGAGGGTCAGCTTCGCCTTGCCCGCGTCGACCTCGTCACCGATGTCCAGGATGGAGACGGCGGAGATCTCGTGGTTGCCGTCCTCCGTGACCCGGACCTTGATCTTCGGGGCTTCGTCCGACAGTTTGCCGTCAGCCAGGCGGTCCAGGGTCGACAGTGACGGCGTGAACGCGTAAACCGCTCCCTCGGTCCGTACGAACTGCTCGAACCGCACCTGCTTGCCGGCGAAGGAGACATCGGTCGTCGGGCCGATCATCGGATCCGCGCCGACCTTTGGATCGCGCTTCGGGAAGCCGGTCTCGATGACCCAGTCCTTCTGGATGAACTCGAACTGCCTCACCAGGTCGGCCTGGTAGCTGACGAAGACCAGACCGCGAGCGGCGTCAGGACCGTGCCCGCCCGCTCCCGCCGGGTCGAAGGGCAGGCCGTAAGGGATGCCGCGGCGCATGATGCGCCGGCCGTCGAGATTGCCCTTCTCCGGTACGGGCGTCTCGCCCTTCTGGAACAGGAGCCCGTCGCGGGGGTTGGTCTTGCGGAGGTGGGAGAACAGCGGGGTGATCTCCCCTTCCAGGTCGTTCGCGAAGCTGATGTCGTTGTCGTTCGCCGCCTCCGGGTCGGAAGGCATGTCGGCGTGCGGACACTTCGCCACGGGCGTGCCCGAACGCCAGCGCCCGACCATCCGGGCCGCCAGCCACTCCGTGGTGGCCTCCGGGGGCACGGCCTTCGCGTTCTTCAGCTCCTTCAGCCGCGCCCCGATCTGCGCCCACCAGCCTGGAACGTCCTGGCCGAGCCTGCGCACCACGTGGAACGAGCCGTTCCGCGCCCACTCCGGCAGACCGGAGGGCTTGCCGCTGACGGTCTCCTCACCGACGACGAACTCGCCGGCCGGGATGATCCGGGTGCCCGGGTGTCCGTTCTTCCACTCCGGACGCTTGGGGTCGGGCTCGTCGAATCCCTTGACGGCCGGCTCGCTGACGCCGTCCTTGAAGCCGAAGTGCTCCTTGCCCCTCCGGTCACCGAGCAGAGTCCCGCCGTCCTGCTCGAAGATGATCACCACTTTGTGGACGGAGGCTTCCTGCCGCTCCTGGGCGAGGGCCGCCCGAAGGTCTGCGACCCTGTCGGCCGCGATGGTGAGCACCGCATGGACGGGCTGCGCGTTGCTGTCGCCGAAGAGCCAGTTCTCCGGGGAGTTCTCCCCGGTGTCCCCGAGCATTCCGGCGCGTACGGCGGAGCCCTGCTTGAACGCCTGCTGCGTCGTGCCTTCCGCTGTACCGGGGAAGGGGTCCTTGCCCGTCAGCGTCTGCATGCCGCCGTGGGTGAAGCTGACGCTGCGCCATACGGCGGTGAGCGCCTTGGGGTCGTCACCGCCGGTGTTGCCGCGTGCCTTGCTGAAGGCCGCGTTGAACGCGGCGACCTGCCGGGTCGTGGCGATGCGCGGCTTCAGGCGGCGCAGCCAGGTGCGTGCCCGTGTCGCGTCGTCGAACTTCAGGAACAGTAGCTGTACGTGGTCCTTCTTGAAGCCGGCGATCACATCGCCCTGGATCTCCGTGCTCTCCCGCAGTGTCAGGTCTGTCATCGTGTCTCCAGTTCCTCGGGTTGTTGGGGATGGAATTCCTGCGTCGGGAAGCGGGCGGCGTCAGCCTGTGTTCGGCGGGCCGAAGGACACGAACTTGGCGACGCTCGGTACGCCGTCCTCGTTGAGGAGGAAGAGCATGTAGTAGCCCGGTGGCGCGGCTTCCGCTGTGGGCGGTGCCTGCAGTTCGAGGGATCCGTCGCTCCGGCTCTTGATGCGGACGTCGAGATGGCGCTGGCTGAAGTTCACCGAGTGGGTCGCGGTCGTCGGGGCCAGCAGGACGGCCCGCTTGACGTCCGCGGCGTCCGAGGTCAGGACCGTGAACCGGTCGTCGTAGCCGACCGTGCCCCGGGGCACCGCGGAGAGGTCGGGACGCTCGCCGTTGTGCAGATAGGCCGGCTCGTAGATCTCGATGGAGCCGTCCATGTCGTCTTTGATGTCGGGGTCGTTGGCGATCTGCTGCGCCTCGTCGCCGGTGACCATGATGCGTCCGTCGGGCAGGACCACGGCGTTGGAGTGGTAGCCGCGCGGCAGCCGCTGGGCGGGCCCGAGCTTCCAGTTGCCGTCGGTGTCGCGCATCTCGGTCTGCCGGTACTTCAGGTCGGCGTTGGGGTTGTAAAGCCCGTTCCCGTAGTCGCGGATGTCGTAGGAGCCGTTGACGGTGAACAGCGTGCCGTCGGGCAGGATCAGGGTGTCGTCCTGCGTACGGCCGAAGGCACGGGCGTCCTTCGTCTTCCACTGGCCGCCGACGAATTGGTACGTGTTCGGGTCGTCCCGGTCGCCGCCGAGGACGAGGACCGAGTCGGGGCCCTTGAAACCGGCGGGCAGCGGCACCGCGGAGCCGTAATTGCGCATGAGGACGCCGGGCCGGTCGGGCAGGCTCGTGCGGGTCTCGGTGACCGGGTTGAAGAGCCACTGCTGGTTGTGATCGCGGCCGAGGCCGTAGATCTTGCCGTCACGCAAGGAGAACAGATGCGGATAGTCGTGTTTGAACGGGGCTTCCGCCTTGAAGACGTCCACGGGCACGTTCTCGGGGACGTCGGTCTTTGTGGTCGGGACCGGGCGGCTGAGAGCCGGGAAGCGTTCCACGATGGGCGTGGGCGTGCCCCAGCCGAGCTCCGACTGCCCGGACATGATGAGGATCCGCCCGTCGGCACCGGTCACGGCGCTCGGATACCAGCGGCCCACGGACATCTGCTCGTTGATCGACCAGGTTTCTGTCCAGGGGTCGAAGACGAGGGACAGCTTGGCACCGGAGCCGTGGTTGCCGCCGAGATTGCCGCCGAAGACGCCGAGCATGCCGTTGGGCAGAAAGGCGTGACCGGCGCAGAAGAACGGCGCGGGACGTGGTTCGTCCTTGCCGTCCGGCATCATCACGGTGGGCGGCGTGACCTCCTTGAACGCGTCCGGGCCGCGGCCCTTGGCCGGGTCCCACAGATGCGCCCGGCCCGCGTTCGCCTTGCCGATGATCTGGGTGGGGGCGGTCTCCTTCGTGGGGTTGGTCTCGATCCTCTCGAAGGAGAACATCAGGACCTTGCCGGTGGGCAGTTGCGCCACGTGCACGGCGAAGTCGGGTGACGGGAAGTACTCCTTGAAGACGCCGAAATCCCGCGCGCTGAACGCGGCGTTGTGCTTCGCCTGGGACTTGGTGAGCGATTCCAGGCGTGCCGTACGCATCAGCTGTGAGTAGTCGCCGAGGTCCTCGGCTCCCCGGCGGGCCCTGGCGTGCGTCTCGGCGTGCTCCTGGCCGAGGACGGCGGCCTCGGCCGGGTCTACGGTGACTTTGCCGCCGGTGTCGCCTTCCGTCACCCGGGGGAGGGAACGCGGCTCGGACGCGCCGTCGTGAGCGGCGGCAGGGAGGACAGTGACGAGGGGGGTGGTCAGGGCGGAGATGACGGCGCAGGCGGAGATCAGCCTGGACAGTCGTGGTCGTGACATGGGACTCCTATTGGCCTGTCGGCCTCCGTATGCATGACTCTCCCCCTGGGGGCGGGTGATGAATATGCAAACGGAATAGACCGAATGTTACTGACGGTGACCATAGGAACACAGAGCGTAATCACGTGCAAACGCGGGGAGTGAGCGTGTCGACCGGGCGAGAGGGGATTGTCGGGCTCGTCAGGGGTGGGTCGACCTTCAGCGTGGACGCGGGGGACCGCCGCAATGGCCACGCTCGGACGGGATGAGCGGGTCACGCTGAGGTGAGGTGAGGTGAGGGGCTACGACGGGGCCAGGTGTCCGCGCGCGAACTCGCGCCGGTGGCACAAGCCCTCGGTCAGGGCAGCGTCCAGATCTGGGTCGTCACGACGTAGAAGACAACGCCTCAAGGTCAGGTGGCGACGGTGGTCGGGGGGCCCGTTGGGATCGGCGAACCAGACGTCGGCGGGGACAACGGCCATGCTCTGCTGGAGAGTTCGAGCATCGGGCATGGCGTCGAAAGCAATGCGCAGTCGGTCGAGGCGGGTCAGCGAGAAGCGGCGGTACGCGTGCGTTTCCTCATGGCGCGTGGCCTGCCTTGCCAAAACGTCCAGGCCGGCCCGCGCGGGCCGGCCTGGACGTCATGTTCAGGCGGGATCAGACGCGGTCGAACCGGTCGAGGTTCATCACCTTGTCCCACGCCGCGACGAAGTCGTTCACGAACTTCGCCTTCGCGTCATCGCTCGCGTAGACCTCCGCAAGCGCGCGCAGCTCGGAGTTCGAGCCGAAGACGAGGTCGGCACGGGTGCCGGTCCACTTGACCTCGCCCGTGGCGGCGTCGCGCCCCTCGAACGTGTTCTGGTCCCCGGACGTCGCCTTCCACGTCGTGCCCAGGTCGAGCAGGTTGACGAAGAAGTCATTGGTCAGGGACCCGGGCGTCGTGGTGAGGACGCCCAGCGACGACTGCTGGTGGTTCGCGCCCAGGACGCGCAGGCCACCGATGAGAACTGTCAGCTCGGGGGCGCTCAGCGTCAGCAGGTTCGCCTTGTCGATCAGCAGGTACTCGGCCGGCAGGCGGTTGCCCTTGCCGAGGTAGTTGCGGAACCCGTCGGCGGTCGGCTCGAGCGCGGCGAACGACTCCACGTCGGTCTGCTCCTGCGACGCGTCCACGCGGCCCGGCGTGAAGGGGACCTCGATGTCGAAGCCGGCGTCCTTGGCGGCCTTCTCGACGCCCGCACCGCCGGCGAGCACGATCAGGTCGGCGAACGAGACCTGCTTGCCGCCGGACCGGGCCGCGTTGAAGGACTCCTGGATGCCCTCCAGGGTGCGCAGAACCGTCGCCAGCTCGTCGGGCTCGTTGACCTCCCACCCGCTCTGCGGCTGGAGGCGGATGCGCGCACCGTTGGCGCCGCCGCGCTTGTCGCTGCCACGGAAGGACGAGGCCGACGCCCACGCGGCGGACACGAGCTGGGACACCGACAGGCCAGATTCGAGGACCTGAGCCTTGAGGGAGGCGATGTCCGCGGCGTCGACGAGCTCGTGCGTCACGGCGGGCAGGGGGTCCTGCCACACCAGCGTCTCGGACGGGACCTCCGGGCCGAGGTAGCGCACGACCGGGCCCATGTCGCGGTGGGTCAGCTTGAACCACGCGCGGGCGAAGGCGTCCGCGAACTCGTCGGGGTTCTCCAGGAAACGCCGCGAGATCTGCTCGTACGCCGGGTCGAACCGGAGCGAGAGGTCGGTCGTCAGCATCGTCGGGGCCAGGCTCTTCGACGCGTCGTGGGCGTGGGGGATGGTGCCCGCACCGGCACCGTCCTTCGCCACCCACTGGTGTGCGCCGGCGGGGCTCGCCGTCAGCTCCCACTCGTAGCCGAACAGGTTCTGGAAGAAGCTGTTGCTCCACCGGGTCGGCGTGCTGGTCCAGGTGACCTCGAGGCCACTGGTGATCGCGTCGGCGCCCTTGCCGGTGCCGAAAGTGTTCTTCCAGCCGAGGCCCTGCTCCTCGATGGAGGCGGCCTCGGGATCGGCGCCCACGTGGTCCGCCGGGCCCGCGCCGTGGGTCTTGCCGAAGGTGTGACCGCCCGCGATCAGGGCGACCGTCTCCTCGTCGTTCATCGCCATCCGGCGGAACGTCTCGCGGATGTCGCGGGCCGCGGCGATCGGGTCCGGGTTGCCGTTCGGGCCCTCCGGGTTGACGTAGATGAGGCCCATCTGCACCGCGCCGAGGGGGTTCTCCAGGTCCCGGTCGCCGGTGTAGCGCTCATCGCCGAGCCAGGTGGTCTCGGGACCCCAGTAGACGTCCTCGTCGGGCTCCCAGACGTCCGCACGGCCGCCGCCGAAGCCGAAGGTCTCGAAGCCCATCGACTCCAGGGCGACGTTGCCGGCGAGGATCATGAGGTCGGCCCACGAGAGGTTCTGGCCGTACTTCTTCTTGACCGGCCACAGCAGGCGGCGGGCCTTGTCCAGGTTCCCGTTGTCCGGCCAGCTGTTGAGGGGGGCGAAGCGCTGCTGGCCGGCCCCGGCGCCGCCGCGGCCGTCGCTGATCCGGTAGGTGCCCGCGCTGTGCCACGCCATACGGATCATGAACGGGCCGTAGTGCCCGAAGTCGGCGGGCCACCAGTCCTGCGAGGTCGTCAGCACTTCCTCGATGTCGCGCTTCACTGCGGGGAGGTCGAGGGTCTTGAACGCCTCGGCGTAGTCGAACTCCTCGCCGAGGGGATTGGCCACGGCGGGGTTCTTGGCGAGGATCTTCAGGTTGAGCCGCTCCGGCCACCACTGGCGGTTTCCGCCGCCCTGGGTCGGGTGCGGGGCGCGCCCGTGCGCGACCGGGCAGCCACCTCCATCCTCCGTTTTCGCGTCTGTGACGATTGCATCGTGGTTCTCAGACATGGGAATCCTTCCGGACCAGGCGGATCATGGTGCTCAGGAACTGCGGGCGGTGGAACAGTCGGGGCACGGGCCCCAGTAGGTGACCTCGGCCTCGTCGATCGAGAAGCCGGGGTCGTCGGACCGGGTCAGGCAGGGGTCTCGCCGACCGCGCAGCCGACGTCAGCGTCGATACGACACGTCCCTCGCACCGGGCCTGGCGGCCGGCCATCACGTCTCTCCTGCCGTACTGGAGTCTTCCTGTCCCTTGGCTATCACCGGAACCGATCCTACAATGGACAGAATCCAAGTCAATAAGCGCGCCAAACCCGTATCCCATCGGAACCCGGATGTCCACCGGTAAACTTCGGGTATCCCACCGAACCTGAATAGGTGAACCGATATGAGCGACCTGCTGGAGCGACTGCGGGGGCGTGGCTGGCGGATGACCTCCCAGCGGCGTGTCGTTGCGGAGGTCCTCGACGGCGACCACGTGCACCTCACGGCCGACGAGGTGCACGCCCACGCGGCACAACGGCTGCCCGAGATCTCCCGGGCGACCGTCTACAACGCCCTGGGCGAGCTGGTCTCCCTCGGTGAGGTCATAGAGGTCTGCACCGAAGGCCGCGCCAAGCGCTACGACCCCAACGCACACCATCCGCACCAGCACCTGGTGTGCTCCAACTGCGGCACCATCCGCGATGTCCACCCGACCGGCAATCCGCTGGCCGACCTCCCGGCAGGGGAACGGTTCGGCTTCACGGTGTCCGAGGTCGAGGTCACCTACCGCGGACTGTGCCCATCCTGCGCCTAGGCCCTGTCCGGTCGATCTTGCCGGGCTCGCGTGCCCTGGCACGCACGCTCGCTGCGTTGTCGTCAGTCGCCGACGCTCCGCGTCGGCTCTCCCCCTGCCTTCGGCGGGGGGACCCCCATCCTCCGGCCTGCGATCGCACGCACCACAGTGACATCAGCCGCTCCGCGGCGGGCCGCTCACTGATCCGGCCTGATCGACCGGACAGAACCTAGCTCCGAAGTGTCTTCGTCACTTCGGACGACCTGTCGGGCCGACCCGGCAGGGGCCAGGAAGCGCTGAGCGGACCGCTCACACCCGGATGACCTGGGGGCCCAGCTGTGCATAGCGCTGGGCCTCCACGGCCGAGAGCGAGGTGTCGGTGACGATGGCCTCGAAATCCGTTACCTCGGCGAACCGGCAGAAACTCACCGCGCCGAACTTGGTGTGTATGCCGGAAAATATCCGGCGCCGGGCCGACTTCATGGCCTGCGCCTTCACATGCCCCACCGCCGGATCGGGCGTCGTCAGCCCGTGCTCCCGGGAAATGCCGTTGGCCCCGACGTACGCCAGATCGATCACCAGGCCCGCCAGCATCCCGGTCACCCAGTGATCCACCGTGGCCAGCGTGTTGCCCCGCACCCGCCCGCCCAGCAGTAATACCTGTGTGTGCTCCCGCCCGGCCAGCGAGCCCGCGGTGGCGAGTGACGCGGTGACGACGGTCAGTGGCCGGTCCTGGGGCAGCGCCTCGGCGATCAGCTGCGGGGTGAAGCCCTCGTCGACGAAGACGGTCTCCGCCTCGCCGAGCAACTCGACGGCTGCCGTGGCGATGCGGGCCTTCTGCGGTACGTACCGGGTGGTGCGGGCTGCGAGCGTCGTCTCGAATCCGGCGCTCTCGACAGGGTAGGCCCCTCCGTGCGTACGCCGGACCAGGCCGTACTCCTCCAGCACCCGCAGATCCCGCCGCACGGTCTCCGGGGAAACCATCAACTCCGCCGCGGCGGCGGCGACTTCCATCGATCCATTGCGTCGGGCAACCGCGAGAATGGCACGTCGACGCTCCTCGCCGTCCAGGGCTTTCTCCTCACTGTGCATCTACGCTCGGGTGTGGAGCGCTCTCAGGGCGCCCCGACGACCCGTCGGCGCTGGTCAAGCGCGTCCATCAGGACAAGTGGTGTCAGGTTGCGGTTTCGAGGTTACCGTCGCGCCGAACGGCAACGAGGACTGGGTGGTTGGCGGGCATGAGGGCTGACGGGAATACCGGTCCGGCTCTGTCTTCAGGTGTCAATTTTCTTCAGAAGTGGACGAGTTGACGATCCATCCGGACGGATCCAGTCAGACCCTGGCATAGCGAATACAGCCAGACCTATAGTCCAGATGTGGCCGTTCCGACCGGAATCCGGCCATGGCCCGTGCCTGCGCCCTGCGCCTGGTGCACACGGGGCAGCACACCAGCCTTGGGGGAGGCTTCGTGGGGCACGAGGGTTTACGGGAGACGCTGCCCGACCTGCTCCTGGCCGTGACGGCGCGGATCAGTTGCGGCGGCCAGAACGGGACGGGGTTCTTCATCGCGCCCGGGACGCTCCTGACGGCCGCACACGTCGTACAGCAGGACGACTGCACCGTCCACTGGCGGGGCGAGGCCCGGCCCGCAACCGTAAAGCTGAGACTGCCGGAAGAGTTGCCGGCGCCCGCCCAGCGGGGCAACTACCCGCTGCCCGATCTGGCCGTCGTCGAGACTCCGCACTTTTCCGGGCATCCGTTCGCCGACCTCGATACGGAGCCTGCCGGCACCCGGAGCGGGCCTGGCGAGCTCAGCACGGTCGGTTTCACGAGCCGGTTCGACGGCACCCGTCGCCTGCAGGATCGGGCCGACTACCGCGCCCTCGGCACCACAGTCCTGGATGGGGTGGAGCTGCTCCAGGTCAGCGAGGGAGTGATGCTGCCCGGAATGAGCGGCGCACCCGTCCTCAACACCCGGACCGGGAGGATCTGCGCCGTCATCAAGCGCACCGCCGACGACCGGCGCCTTGCAGCGGGAGGATGGTCGGTCTCGCTCCCGCCCCTCATCGAGCGCGACCCCACCCTGGCCACACTCGTCAACCGCGGCGGACGCTGGCGGGCGGCGCGGCGCCGCTCGCTCTTTCCCGAACTCGACGACTTCCTGACGATGCCGCGGCGCATGCCGAAGCCGGACGAGGCGGACAGCCCTTCGTGGCCCCTGCGCCCCGAATACGGAGTCGTCCCCTTCCACGGCCGCGACCAGTGGCAACGGGATCTGATCGGCTGGTGCGAGTCGGCCGAGGACGTATCCCTGCGGCTCGTCACCGGACAGGGCGGGGCAGGGAAGACCCGGTCGGCTCTGGAACTGCTGGACGACAGACGGCGCGCCGGATGGATCGCAGGATCCCTCGGCGCGGCCGTGACCCACCAGTCGCCCGAGCGGCTGGCGTACATGATCAAGCGGCTCGCCGGGCTGGGAGAGCCCACCCTGGTGGTGATCGACTACGCCGAGAGCCTGTCCAACCTCGGCACACTGCTTGATCTGTGCGGCCAGTACTTCAAGGAGTCCTCCACCCTGCGTCTGCTGCTGCTGGCCCGGAGGGCGGGAGCCTGGTGGACCAAGGCGCTGCGCGAGCAGCTCGCCGACCGCGCGATGCGGCGCCAGGCGGATGACAGCCGCCATGTGCTGGGGCTGGCCGGCCTCGCGGACACCGACGAGGACTGGCAGGCGGAGTTCACCTTCGCCCTGGAGGCGTTCGCGAAGCGGCACGGTGTACCCGTGCCCACCCAGGTTGCCCTGGAGACGTGCCCCGACGACCACCCGCCGGTACTCCAGGTACACGCTGCGGCCCTGCTCGCCCTCCTCAAAGCGCGGGAGAACCCCCTGGTCGAGCACACGGTCACGCCTGGCACAGAGGTCATCAAGGAACTCCTGCTCCGGGAGCGCAGCTACTGGACCCGCAGCGGAAAGAACCGGCTGAGTCAGGAGGTCGGACCCTCCGAACGGGATCTGGCCGTAGCGCTGTCCGTACTCGTCGGTGCGGACGACCAGGAGTCCGCCGTCGAGCTCATCAGCCGGGTCTTCGGCTTCCGTACGGGAACGAGCCTGGAAATCGCGGAGTGGCTGAGCTCGCTCTACCCGGTGGGCCAGGCCGACGGATCGCGGTACTGGGCACCCCTGCGCCCCGACCTGATCGGAGAGCACCATGTCGCCGTCGAGTTCGGACGGCAGCCGTTCATGGCGGACAAGGCGCTCACCGGACTCGACGAGCACCGGCTGCGGCACGCCTTCACCGTGCTCGCCCGCGCCGCACAGCACAGCCCCAAGGAGGCACAAGCGCTTGCCGTGACCCTGCTGAGCAAGCGGCAGTTGGAACGCCTCCCCGTCGCCGTCCGTCTCGCGCCGAGCGTGGGCCGAGGCCTCGGCTCCGTCATCAAGGAAGTCCTCGCCGAGAAAGCACTCGACGAGGGCGTCATCGAAGCCGTCGTGGAGGCCATGCCGGTCAGCAGTGTCGAACTGACGCCGGTGTCCAGCTTCTTGATGGGCCACCTCGACGCGTCCGAGCTGGCTCCCTGGCTGCTGCTGGAGTACGGGGCGGATCTGATCTCCACGGGCAGCCTCGCCGCGGGGGTCGCGGCGCTGCGCGACGCGGTGGTTCAGTACGAGGAACTGGAGCGCGAGAACCCGGGCAGCCAGACCGACGACATCGTCGTCGCATACGGCGCCCTCGGCGTGGGACTCGCCCATTCCGGGCGGGCCGAAGAAGCCGTCGCGTACTGCAAGAAGGCGGTCGGGATCTGCCGCACGGTCGAGGAACCGGGACGCTCGGGGGTCGTCGCCCTGCTGTCGGCGGCGGAGGCTCTGCTGGTCGCAGGGCGCGCGGCGGAGGCCGAGAACCTCGTGAACCAGGCGATCGCCGCCATGCGCACGCTGCCGCCCGAGGTCATCGACAACGCGGCCATGGTATCGGCGGCGCTGGCCACCAAGGCGCAGATCCTCGTCGTGATGGGACAGGTGGAACGGGCGCAGCGGGCGGCGAACGCCGCACACGATTCCCTGCCGCCCGAAGCGCTGGAGAACCGGGACCTGTACGGCCTGGAACTGGGCGCCGTCGCATCCGCGCGGGCGATCACCGCTTTCGCCGCCGAGGACACGCGCAACACCGAGCGACTGCTGAACGAGGCCCTGGCACACCTGACATGGCTGAACGGCCAGGGAATCCGGGCACTGAACACGGCTCTGTGTTTTCTTCTGGTGGCTCGCGCACACATCGCCTTCGAAGCCGGGGAGACGAAGCGGGCGCGCGAGATGAGCCGCAGCGCCGCGGCGATCGCAGCCCAGCATCGCGAAGCGGGCTACGGACGTGCCGGATTTCTGCTTGTGCACGCCCTGGCCTCGCTGCGCGACATGGGTGCCGCACTCCCCGAATCCCTCCTGGAACTGCTGCCCCGTCCGGAGGACTTGGTGGCCGGCGAGGGCCACGAACTCGAGCCGACAGCCGACTTCGCGCTGCGCCTGGCGACCAAGACCGTGGAGATCGCGGAAGGCGTCTCGCCCGACACGGTCTCCCAGGTCCTCGTACGGCACCGGCTGGCCAAGGAGTGCGCGGACACGGACCGGCAACGGGCCGTCGAACTGGCCAGGGAGGCGCTGGCCCTTGCCGAGCCCGGCGACAACCAGGACGGGGTCACGCTCCCGGGCGAGGCCGCCGATCTGCTGCACGACCTCAGCCTGTGGGTGGTGCCCCAGGAGGACGCCGAGAAGACACACTGGCGTGAGGCACGCGATTACGCCCGCAGAACGGTGGAGCTGCGCCAGTCGCTCGCCGACACCGACCCGGGAGCCAGCCAAGTGGCCGCGCTTGTCGATGAGCTGATCGGCCTGGGCGGTATCGAGGCCGCGTTGGAGGAACAGGAAAACGCCTTGGCGGCGTACGCGCGGGCTTCCACGGTGGGTGCCGAACTGCTGGAGACCCGGCCCGGACGGCTGCTGTCTCCGGTGGCGCGCGCCATGTCCCAGCAGATGGTCACCCTGGTGGAACTGGAACGCGTGGTGGAGGCCTTGGGAGTGTCCGAGCGGCTCCAGGCACGCCATCTGCGCTTTCGCGGGGTCCTCGCGGAGACCAACCCGGGCCTGATCTCCACCACCCTGGTCCAGCACGGCCAACTCCTTGTGCTGCGGGAGAGGTTGACGGAGGCGATCGAGTTCGTCGCCGAGGGCGTCGAGAGGGAGTTCTTCGGGGCTCCGGAGGTCTGTGCGCCCCTGGCGCACGCGCCGCATCCGATGCTCTACCTCGTCGAGTTACGTATCCGCGCCGGGGACACGGAGGGCGCCCTGCGCGATCTCGCCCGCGTCGGCGAGGTGTGCGGGAAGATCGACGATCCGGCGCGCGCGCTGGCCCGGGGGTTGCGGCTGCAGGGCGAGGCAATGCGGCTTGAGGGACGGCTGGACGACGCCGTGGTTCCGCTGGGACAGGCCCTCGCCTCCTACCGGACGTTGGCGGGCCCGGCCGCCGGGGATCCGCAGGTGCTCGACAGCCTCGGCGCTCTGGCGTACACACATGTCGCCGCCGGCCACCAGGAGATCGCGCTGCCGCTGTGCGACGAGCTGGTGGCGGCCTACGAGGGCTCGGCGGACAACAGGGGGTTCGCGGCGGAGTGGCGGCTGCGCCGCTCGTACGTACGGAGTTTTCTGGGGGACCTGCCTTTGGCCCTGGACGACTCCGTGGTGGCCGAAGCGGAGTTCCGTACGGCCGGAGCACAGTGGGGTGTCCGCGATGCGCTCATCGCCCAGGCTCTGCACCGGCTGGCCGCCGGGTGCCCCACGGATGCGCTGGAGGCGGCCGACGAGGCGGAGGCGCTGGGGCATGAACTGCTGCGCGTGGACGCCGACACCAACGCGCTGTGGCTGGTGCACGCCATGAATGTGCGGATCGCGATTCTTCGGGAGCTCGGCATGACCTCCACCGAGGATGAATCATTGGCCAATGCTTTGCGGATCCGCTATGCCCTGGAGATGGATGGACTTATGGAATTCATTCAAAGAGCTGTCGGCAGTTGCCGTATGACCTATGATTAATTCCAGTTTCCAGTAAGGCTGTTTGTCTTGCCGGATGAAAGAAGTGGAACGGGGGGTGTTCCTCTTGGTTTCTCCCGCGCTCAATGTGGCTGCTGCGGCGACGACCACCGTGCTGGGGCCCGGGCTACGGGGGGTGGTGTGGGTTCAGGGGTGTCCTTTCGACTGCCGTGGCTGCATGGCGCCCGAATGGATCCCGGACCGGCCCGCTCAGGTCATCGATCCCGGGGAACTCGCCGAGCGGCTGCTCGCCGACCCGCGGGTCACCGGCCTGACCTTCTCCGGAGGGGAGCCGATGCGCCAGGCCGAGGGCCTCGCTGCCCTCGCCGCCCACGCACGCGCTCGTGCCCTCGCGCTCGGGCGCCCCGAGCCGGACATCATCTGCTTCACCGGCTTCCGGCTCTCCCGCCTGCGCCGTCGGCCGCCGTACCCCGGCGTCGCCGACCTGCTCGGCCGGCTCGACGTGCTGATCGACGGACAGTACGTCGCCCGGCTCGACGACGGCCGGGGGTTGCGCGGCAGCGCCAACCAGACCGTTCACCATCTGACCGGCAGGCTGCGCCACGCGGCGTCCGCCCTCGCCGACGGGCCGCGCTCCGCCCGGGTCACCGTGCGGGGCAGCGAACTGACGATCATCGGAGTACCGCCCCCCGGGCTGCTGTCCTCCGTGCGTCATCCGGCGGCGGCCGACGTGGCCGCCGCGAGGGCCCCTCGTACTTCCTTACATTCCGCCGCGCGGGGAGAGACAACATGAGCCGAGGAAAGCGCATCGTCGTTGACGAGGCCGAATGGCAGCGGTTGCACCAGGCCGCGCGTTCCCTACGGGAGTTGAACCAGAGTCTGCCGTCGCTTCTCGACGACGTACGCCGCACCACACGACGCGACTTCGAGCGGGGATTCGCCACCGTGGAGGCCCGGCAGCGCGAATTCGAGAAATCGCTTTCCGCCGCGGGAAAGCAGATGAACGATCTCGAAAAGCGGACCGCCAAGCGCCTGGAGGAACATGCCCGACGCATGGCGGAGCAGGAAGCCGAACTCATCGGAAGGATCGACGCGGGCATCACCGATGTACGCGCGGAAACCCACGCGCTGATCGAAACGGAACATCGCTGGACCGAGGAGGTCCTCGCGGCCGAACGGGCCGAGCGCACCCGTCAGGTCAGCGAGCTGCAGGAAGGCATGAGCGAACTCTTCGGCGACCGGGACCGGGCGACTGCCCGGGCCACCGAATCACTTCAGCAGGCCGTCCTGGTGGCCGGCCACATCCGCCGCCATCTGCCGCACGAGCGGTTCGCTCCCGGCCGGCTGGCCCAGCTGGAACAGCGCATCGAGCGCGCCGAGGCCAATCTGGGCGCCGGATTCTCCGAGGCCACCCTCGCCGCAGCCGAAGAGTGCTGGCTGCAACTCGGTGAGCTGCGTGTGGCGTTGGAGCTGCGGGACCGCGAATGGCGCACCATGCGCAGTCTCGCCGACGGGTCGCTGCGCAGGCTTGCCGACCAGGTCGATCACAACCGCCGCCGCTCCGGCGTCAACATCGACGGCTCAGTCAACGATTCCGAAGTGGATGTGGACCGGTGGAGCAGCGGCAGCCTGACCCTGCTCGACCGCCAGATCGAGGCGGAGCTGCGCCGGGTCAGGGAGGAGTCGGGTCCCTCGTCCGTCGAGGACATGCGCCAGGTCTTCGAGCACCGCGTGCCGCGGATGTACGAACACCTCAAGGACATCAATCAGCTCGCGGGGGCCGAGCAGCTCGCCTCGCAGGTGCGCGCCGATGTCGCCAGTACCGCCGTTGACGTACTGATCGAGAACGGCTACCAGATGGACGGCTGGACCTATCAGGGCGGTGACGAACGAGGCGCCTTCACCGCCAAGGTGAACCACGAGGACGGCAGCGAGATCGTCATCACCGTGTCCCAGCTGCCCGGCGAACGGCCCGACTGCGTACTGGAGATGGCCACCTTCCACGACGCCGTCGGTGCGGACGAGATCCGGCTCGGGAGGGCCCGGTCGCTGGCCGCCCGGTTGCGTGACGCAGGCATTCAGGTGCGCGAACCGGAAGCGACCGGCGAACCGGAACCCGGCCTCGCCGACCTGCGCCGGATTGAGCAGACGGCCTATGTGCCCACCCGCTCCCCGCTGCGCATCGAGGCGGAATGACCGCCGCCGCGGCCGACCGGGCGGCAACTCTGGCACCCGCCACCGTGGAACGGCTGGAAGAGGCCCTCCATCTCGAATCCGGCGACCCCGTCCTGGTCCTGTACGGAAGCGGCACCGAGGACTCCTTCATCTGCACCGACTACCAGCAGCGGTCCCTGAAGGAGGCGCTTCTGCTGCTCCTGAAGAACGCGGGGTACCGGCGCGTGGTCTTCAGTTCCAGTACCGAGCCCCTGCACTTCCTGGACGCCGAATCGCTCAGCGTCCGGCGGCCCGGCGGCCCAAGCCGCTCGCGCGCCATCGTGGGCCCCCAGGGCCGGCGTGTCCAGTTCGGCAGGGGAGCCGGACAACAGGCCGACCTCGCCCACGGGCAGGGCGACGAGGCACCGGCTGCGACAGGCCGCACGGGCGGCACCATCACCGACGCCGCTGCCGTGCAGACCCTGAATGCCTACATGCGACGCACTGACTTACGCACGGCGGTCGTCGTCGAGCTGGCCGAGGACTTTCTCGCCCGCAACGAAGCCGGGCGAGAGTTCGCCGGACGCCTCGGCGAGTGGGTCCAGGGCGCGGCGGGCACCAACCTGTGCGTCCTCGTCTTCTCGGCGTCCAGCCAGGCCCAGATCGTCGAAGCGATCAGGCGGTACGGGAGCTCCGCGGCCCTCGCCGACTACGTGGAACGGCGCAGTGGGCGCAGCGGATCGAAGATCGCGGGAGAAATCCGCACGCCGGAACGCCCTGAGCTGCACCGGCTCGTCCAGCTTGCCAGGCTGCGCCACGGCCTGGTCGTCCCGCACTGGGACCAGGTGGACAGGCTCGTCAACGTGATGACCGCGCAAGGTGACGTCCTCGCCGGCTCCTGGCTCAAACGGCTGTCCCAGGTAGGGGAGTTCACCGAGGCGGAGATCGGCCACTGGCTCAGCCGGAAGCGCGACGACCGCAGCGCCCTCGAACGGCTCGACGCCCTGACCGGCCTGCACAGCGTGAAAGAGCACGTACGGGGACTCATCGCGCTGTCGCCCGTGGACGAGCAGCTGCGGCAGAAGGGCGTCAAGGTGCCGCCGCCCTCGCGCCACCTCGTCTTCCGGGGCAATCCGGGAACCGGCAAAACCACAGTCGCGGAGATCATCGGGCAGCTCTACCGGGAACTCGGCGTTCTCAAGCGAGGCCACCTCGTCAGCCCCGAGCTCAACGAACTCGTCGCGGACGTGATCGGCGGTACCGCAGTGAAGACCAGCGCGGTCATCGACTCGGCGATCGACGGGGTGCTCCTCATCGACGAGGCGTACCGGCTCACCGCCAAGGGCCGCGGCGGATTCGGCCAGGAAGCCGTGGACACCCTCCTGAGCAGACTGGAGAACGAACGCGAACGCCTCGTGGTGATCGTTGCCGGCTACTCGCAGGAGATGGACAGATTCCTCGCCAGCAACCCGGGACTGCGGCGGCGCTTCAGCCGGGGCAACGAACTCGACTTCGCCGACTACACCCCCGAAGAGCTCCACGCCATTCTGCTGGGCATCCTCGCCACCATCGGTCACACCCCGGACCTGGCGCTGAGCGACCACCTGCTGCGTCTGGTCACCCATCTGTACGACAACCGCGACGCCAAGACCTTCGGCAACGCGGGAGAGATGCGCAACCTCGCCGAGGCGACCCATCAGCGCTGGGCCGTGCGTATCAGCGAAACCGCCGAGCGCACCCGCAGCCGGCCCGACATCACCGCTCCGCTCACCGCCGACGATGTACCGACGAGTTACCGGGAGCCATCGGTATGACCGCACCACCCTCTCTTCTGCCGGGACGCGGTTCCGGCACCGGCCCCGGAGCCGGGGGCCTTCCCGCGTGCCCGGTCTGCGGTGTGCCCGGAACCTCACCCGACACCGCGCACTGCGGCTGGGACATCACCGGCCCGCTCGTCGCCGGTCCGGTCACCGGTGAGTCTCAGGCTGCTCTGCGTACGGAACTCGACCGCGCACGGCGGGGGTTGGGCATCCGGGCAGCACTGCGCGCCGCACACGGTGCTCCTCGGGATCAGGCCGCCGAGTGGACCGACCGGCTGATGACATACGCCATCGGCTCCTCAGGTGCACCTGTCAGCGCGGAGGAACGCCGCGCGGCCGAGGATCTACTGGCGGCGGAGCCCGTGCCCAGGTCCGGCGACGCCGCACCCGTACTGCGTGCCCTCGCCGACGGTGAGGCCGACCGGATCGTGGTTGCCGTCCTCGGCTGTGACGGCCTGTATGCCGTCGCGGTCACCCGTGGCCCCGGCGGGCGACTGAACAGCGCGGAGTCGCGAACGATTTCCTGGCAGACGCTGGTTCCCTCACTGCCGCACGACCCCGTCCACGCCCGCTTCGTGCTCGCGGGCGGACGAACCGCGGGGGTGGGCGAACTGTCCGTCGCCGAAGAGGCTCTGGCGCCGGTCGGCCGCCTCGCGGAGGGCGGCAGGGTCGTGCTGATCTCCCAGTTGCCCGGCTGGCCGCCGGCGGAGCGCCTGATGAGCATCCTGCGCCGACGCCACCGGAACGCGGCGACACTGTTCGCCGAGCCGTCGGTCACTCCCGCCGAGGCCGTGGACCACCTGCTGGGCGGACTGCCGACCCAGCACGCCTACGCCCTCGCCCTCACCCGTCACGACGAGCTCACCGGCCTGTATGTCGTCGAACCGCTGCCGCTGTTCACCGTGACGGGTGGCGCGTCCTCACGCGCCCAGCACGTCGAGGTCCGCACACCGCCCGCACCGGACGGCTCGCACGCGGTGAATATCGCGATCGCCGTGGTCGACCTGACCGGCGAGCGGCGCGAGGAGTGGGAGCTGGTCCGCGCCGTCGAGACGGAGGTCCGGGCGGACGCCTCGGTGAGTCTGGACTTCACCCTGGAAGGGGAGGGAGACGTACGCATCTCGGTGGACGGCAGGCTCCAGCAGCAGACATCACCGCTTACCTGGCGAGAACTGCTCGACCGGATGGACCGCGCACAGCGGGAGCTGCCGCTGGACGTGGTCGTCCTCATCGAGATCGGCGGCGAGCGCAACGCGCTGCGCATCGAAGGAGCGCTGCGGCTCCTGGAGCACGTGAGGGAGGGAAGACCGGCCGAGTTTGTCCATGTCAGCGTGCGCCCCTACTGGCGCCATGACCACGACCGCAGCGGCCGGACCGACCCCGGTGCACGGCCCTTCGCGCCCAAGCGTCCGCTCAAGTCCTTCGACGCGGCGCTGGAAGAGCTCAAGGATCTTGAGGAGTTCGACGCGCCCGTGCTCTATTACGCCGCGGCACTGGAGGACGCACTGGACGGTATGTCCGAACTCGGAGGCTGGCACGACGGTGACCGATCCCTGCTCGTCGTCGCGAGCCGGGCACCCTACAGCGACCCGGACGGGAAGTGGGGCGGCTACCCCAGGCCCTGCCCGGCGGGCCTGGACTGGCGGACCCTGGCCCGGGAGGCGGGCGAGTGGCTCGGACGGACCGTACTGCTGGTCGAACCCGAGCCGGGGGACGGGGACTACGACGACCGGGAGGCCGCGCGCAGCGCGGCCCAGACCTGGCGGCAGGCCGCCGACGACGGCTGGGACGTCATCGAGCTGACCGTCGAGAGCGGCGAGCAGCAGAGCAGCGCGGTCTTCGGCACGGACGACGACCCCGACCCCGACCCCGAGTTCTTCGCGGACGCCGCCAACACGCTGGCGCCGTCGGCCCGCACGGCGAGGCCGGTCCCCTTCCCGCTCGCACCGCTCACACCCTCGGCGTAAGGACAGGTGGACCACCATGACCACATCAGAAGGACCTGACCTCAATTTCGGCCAGCGGGAGACCAAGACGCCGGGCACACCGCCGGACGAGCTGAGCTGGCCCGACGACGGCGGGGTGAAGATCGCCCTCTGGGCGCCGACCCAGGCCGGGAAGACCACGTTTCTGTGGGCGCTGCTGCTCGCATCCCTGCGCACCGAACTCAAGGGCAACTGGCTCATCGACGCCCAGGACGAGGAGTCGCGCCGGCTGAAGCAGGCGGTCATCGACGCCATGACTTCCGGACGCTCGCTGCCCATAGCGACGGTGAACCCGGGGCAGCCCACGAGCTGGACCGTCTTCGGCACCCCTGAGCCCGGACGGCGCAGGCCCCGGGACATACCTGCCTCCCTCCTGCGGCCCCGCAGCAAGGCCGAGCAGTCGATGCAGTTCACCCTGCACCTCCAGGATCTGCCGGGAAGCATCTTCGACTTCCGGACCCCGAGCCCCCACCGCCCGTCGGTCGCCCGGCAGTTGGCGCGGGCGGATGCGTTCGTCTACCTCCACAACCCACTGATCGACCGGGACGACCAGGAGGAACAGACGATGGGGTTCTTCCAGCACATGCTGGACGAGGTGGTCGGGCGCAGCGAGGGTCTCGTGGGCGGGAGACTGCCCCAGCACGTCGCCGTCTGCATCACCAAGTTCGACCATCAGCATGTGTACGAACCGGCGCTGGACGGGCACTTCGTGATCCCTGCCGCAGACTTCCCGCACACCCCCACCATCAGCGAGGCCAATGCCCACGCCTACTTCAACTGGCTCTGTCAGCACCATGCCCAGGACAAGGCATCCGATCTGGTGCGCGCCTCACTGGAGCGGAGGTTCGACCAGCGACGGGTCCGCTACTACGCCACGTCCGCAATCGGTTTCCACCGGGAGAAGGACAAGCCCTTCGGCCGACGAGTCAACAACGGCGACCTGTTCCGGTACGACAGCGAGGGCAAGCGGGTCAGGGGGATCGACGGCCCTGTCTTCCCGGTAAATGTGCTGGAGCCGGTCATCGATCTGTCCCTGGCCGTGCTCCGGGGCCGCGACACGCCCGGGAGGCGCTGACCGTGAAGGAGGCCGCCGCCGACAGCAGACAGGTCGCAGCGGCCTGGGCCGTCTTCGGCAAACTCCCCGGGGACATGCGGGACTACCGGGTGCTCTCGGCGAGCTACAACCAACTGGACTACTTCGACGAGCAGATCCGCCCCTATGTGCCCGAGGCGCCGACCGCCCGCGCCGAGGCACCTCCGAGGCCGTACTACGTCTTCTGGCCGGGCCCCGACACGGTGGCGGGAAAGCCCACGCTGAACTGCGGCCGTGCCGACGAGTCGAACGTGCGCGACGCTTCCGGACGGCTCAGCGACCGGCTGCGGTTCTTCAACGCCGAAGTACGGCACCTGGTCGGCGGCGGTCCCGCCGCCCAGACCGCGGCCGGATACCGGGATCTGGCCGCGGCCATGGACGCGGCCGGCCGCTCGATGCCCGCCGACCCCGAGGAATGGGCCTATCTCGACCTCGCCGGGGCGGCTTTGGAAGCCGCCCTCGATGGTGTGCGGGTGCGCGAGGTGGACTGGCTCGCGGCGGGGGCCGCGGCTCTGCTGGCGGGGCGCGTGGTGATCACCGGCGCAGGACAGGTACCGGTCGAGCAGAAGCTGCTCTGCCTCGACGCCATCTGCGGTCTGCTGCCGTACGGAGTCCGCGCGACGCTCTCCGCTGCCACCTACGCCCGGGGCACCGGGCTGCACGGCATCCGGCTCTTCTTCGGTGATCCCCCGCCCCCGGGCGCCTTCGAACTGCCCTGGGCCGCGCCCCCGCCCGCCCTCGCGGCCGGAGCCGCAGTGCGCTACCGGCAGCAGCTGACCCGGGGGAGCGGCAGGGGTGAAGGCGCGGCGGAAAGGATCCGTGAGCTGTTCGCCGCGCTGATGGACGAGGCGGACCCCTGTGCGGTGGACGACGCCGAGTCGGTCATCCGCCGGGCCGGACGGGCGCTGCCCAGCCTGGCCGGCCTGGAGGACGATCTCGCGGAAGGAGCAGGCGCGGTGCACCGGGCCCGTGCTTTTGTACGCAGGGGGCCGGTCCCTGCGCGGGGGGCGGAGGGAGCGCGCGCCCGGTTGTGGGACCGTATCGTGCCCGGCTGGCCGGACGGTGTGGCTCTGGCTCCCGTCGATCTGCGTCATCTCGAACTCCCGGTGACCGAGGAGAACCTGGAGCGGCTCACGGCGGGTTTGTACGCCGTGCTCGGCAGCTCCGACGGCCCGGAGACCGTCCTCCACTACGCTCGGCAGGCACGGGCCGCGCGCCTTGTGGACCGGTTGCTGGCCGGACTGCTGAGGCGGCTCACGCCGCGCTGCGAGGCGTCGATGGACGGGTTCGCCGAAGTGCTCGGCGGGCTGGGAGACTTGACGGCCGACGAGCCACGAGAACTGCGCGCCGAGCTAGCAGATCCCTCGCCCGTGCCGCTCGCGCTGCTGAGACAGCAGAGCGCTGCGTCCTTGCGGGTTCTGCTGGGTGCCGCCGTCCCCAGGGGCCGGATTGCCCCCGACTGGCTGAAGGCTCCGTATGCGCTGGTGCTCGGCGGGCCGGGGCCGGGCGGCAACCTGCTCGCGGACATGGAGCGGGAGCACCCCGGCTATCTGGATGTCGTACGCACGATCGCCCGTCGGCTGGGGAAGGCAGCCGAGCCATGGCTGCAGCCCGAGTTGGCGCGCGCTGCCCGGCGGCGGCGCGTCGAAGACACGCACGATGAACTCGACGCGCTGTTCTGTGGGTTGGAGGACGCGGCGGAGGCGCAGGTCGCAGATGCGGCGCGCGAGGCACTGCGGTACGAATGCCACCCGGGACCACTGGTGGACCGGCTGGCCGCGTGGCACGGGTCCGGTGACGCGGAACGGCTTCGCGAACTGCTCGAAGGCATCGCGGACGGTGACCCCTGGCTGCTCAGAACGCTGATGAAGCGCGTCGTGACAGGAGACGGGATGCGCTCCGCGTTCCCCTGCGACGTCGTCGCCGGATTCCGTGACCATGCCGAGAGGCGCAGCAGCGAGGAGGCCGGCCTGCACGCCGAGATCGCACGAGCGCATGCCGGTCTCCAGCAGGTCGGATGGTTCAAGGCCGTGTTGAACCGGCTGCACCTCGGACGAGGGGCGGCACGATGACAGAGGGAGACGTGTCGCGCTACATCGGCTTCAGGTTCCTCAAGCCCACTCTGACCCCAATCCCTGACGGCGTGGAGCGCTTTCTGATCGGTCCGGGCCTGAGCGCCGACGTCATCGTGCGGGTGGCGATCGCCGGCCAGGATGCAGCGCGCACGGTGGAATTGGCGTACGAGGAGACCGCCCGCAATGGCGTGCAGTCGTTCTGCGGATACCGGGCGCTGTACGACGCCGTGCGTGGGGCTCGGCAGGACATCGAATGCGTGCGACTGCGACTCACCTCGTGGAGCACGATCGCGGAGGCACTGGCGGACAACGTCGAGCACTACGTGCGCTGCGCCGCTGCCCTGCTGGGCCGGACGAGCGTCGCACTGAACGGCTGCAGGCTGGACAGCGGGGAAAAGCTGGACGAACTCGACCGGGTGCTTGCACTCATGCCCTTCGGCGTCCGCGCGAAGCTCACCGTTGCCAACGAGTCGCGCTCCGACAGCGGACTGTACTTCGAGGACACCGAGCCGGCGCTGCCCCAGTCGGTGATCAGCGACGGCTACCGCGCCCGGCTGCTGGAGTGCTTCGGTCCCGCGGCCGGCAACCGTGCGGAGCTGCTGAAGCGGATCACCATGGTCGTCTCCGGACTGGGACAGGAACAGGCGGCGCTCGACCTCCGTCACAGCCCCGAGGCCGCCCTGCCGCTCCTCGAGAAGGTGCTGGCACCCGGCCCGGCCCACGGTGAACCGGCTCCCAGGCCCGCAGCGGAACCGGTAGGCGGCTCTCCGAAGCACGCCCGGCCGGTCCCGCAGCGGCAGATCACCGCACTCGTGGACGCACTGGACGGCGCCCCCGATCAGAGAGCAGTTCTGCTGCGGTCCTTCCTCGACACGGCCCGGCCCGGCGACCGCAAAGACCTCGTGGCGGCTGTCGGGGACCGCTACGGCGACCCAGCCGCGCCCTGGTCGGCCCTGCCCTGGCTGCTGTGCCTCGTGGGCGAGGACAACCGGTTGGACGCGCACATCGCATGGAAGGTGGGTGCCCTGGTCAGGCAGCCACCGGCAACGCAGCCCGGCAGGCAAGCCCCGCCGACCGGTCCGCGGCTGGGCGCGGACCTAAACCGGATGGCGAGCATCCTCGCTCTGCTCGACCGAGCGGTCGGCGACGCCGAGGCCCCCCAGGAGATGTCGACGGTGCTGTCCGGCCTTGGCTCGCAGATCCACGCCGAACTCGACCGGGCCGAAGAAGAACACAACAGGCAGCTGCGGCAGAGCACCGAGCGTCTCGTCAGAGCAGAAGCGCTGAGGGACCTACTGAACGACGAGGGGGAGAAGCCGAGATGAGCGGCGCGATGAGTACGGGCAGAAGCGTGGGTGTCGACATCGGTCACGGAGGCATTCGCGTGGCCGTGATGGGCGGGGAAGGCGCCCCCATATTCGAGCAGCAGGACACACCCGTGGACGCCCGAGGACCCGGGCGCGGCACACTCGACACGGATGCCGTACGCGGCGCGCTCCGGGCCCGGCTGGGCAACGCGGCCCGCGTCACCGCCGCCGTACCGCAGTCCTGGCTGGCACCCGGTGTGGAAGGCACCCCGCTGGACGCTCACACCGCCGGGCTCAGGGCACTGCTCAGCAGCGTCACCAAGGCGCCCGTGGACGTCGTGTCCGCACCTGTCGCCGCCCTCGCGGGACTCCTCGACGGAGACACGATCTCTGCCGAAGGGCGCTGGGTCGTGGTCGCCGATCTGGGCATCACCCACAGCGAAGTGGTGCTGTGCGAGTTCACCGACAACGGGCCCCGGGCACGCACCTGGGCGAGCACCGGAGCCCCGGACCCCGCCCATGATCCGCTGTGGGCCCTGGCCGAACTGGCCAACCCCCGTGCCTCTCACCCGCAATTGCTGTCATTCGCACGGGAGTTGCTGCTTGACCTGAAATACGGTCAGCTGCGGCACGCCGACGCCGCCCTGCGGCACGCGAAGGAGAAACGGGCGGCGGGCGATCCGGAAGTCTGGCAGGACTTCCGCCTCTACGCGCAGCCGGATCTCCCGGTCGGCCCCGCGCTCGACATCCTGGAGAAACGCGCGGACGCCATCGAAGCGGTGGCAAGCCGGCTGCATCGGGCATGCCCGGAAGCCGGCGGTGCTCAGCTGGTGCTGCTCGGCGCGGGCGCCTGCTTCGGTCCGCTCCGCGAGGCGCTGCTGCGCGGCCTGGGCCGCACCGGCCCCGTCGCCGGGCAGGCCGACGGTTCCCCGGAGCCTCGGCCCGCCTACGACGATCCGGTCAGGCAGCATGCGGCCGCCAGGGGGGCGGCGCTCAGCGCGGCAGGCCGTATCACCCTGAACGACGCGTTCCAGCACCTCCTCGCACTGCTGGTGCACCGAAGGTCGGGAACGGAACTGGTCGAGCGGCTGGCGCCACTCGTCGCCGATCCACACACCGGTGAGGCCGCATTCGTCTACGACCCCGACCGGGACCGGGACGCCGAGATCGAGCTGTCGGGCAGTGCCGCGCTGGCGCTGTGGATCAGCCGTGGGGGAACAGCGCCGTACGCACCGCTGCCGGTGGACACCGCCGGGCTCACGCTGACACCCGGGCGCTACCGGATCGGCCTGCGGCTGGACAGCCCGGCCGCGCCGGTCCTGGTTTTCGTGAGCGTGAGCGACGGAGCGACCGTTTCGCGCCCGCTGACCGAGGTGGCGCCGCTCGCCATGTCGGCGTCCGCCGCGCCCCCTTCGCCGGGCGGCTCCCGTGCGGGACACGGCCTATGACCGGCACGTTCGCCGAGGCGCTTCAGGCCCTCGACACGGCATACCGGACACTGGAATCCGCACTCACGGAGGCGGCCGAGCGCCCCGACACGGCCTTCGAGGCGGTCATCGCCCTGAGCGAACCGATGGCCGCGATGCCGCGGGTCGGTGCCGGGATCTCCCGATTGCTCGACGCGGCCGCCCTCGACGACCGGTTGCGAGCCGAATTCCGGAAGAGGGCGGAGGAGAACATCACCCTCGCCCGTGGGCTCGCGGAGCTCAAGAGCGCGTACGACGCGAAGTACCCCGCCCAGGACGAGGCTGCCGTCGAGGCGGAGCACGCCCGGCTGATCGCCGAGATCGCCTCCATGGAGCGGCGACAGCAACTGGCCCAGGAACTGCCGCACGTTCGGGAAACGGCAGCCCGGCTGAAGGAAGCGGCCTCAGCACTGTCGGACGCCGACGCCGAGGCGGAGGAGGACACCCTCGCGGTGGCCCTGGACTCCTGGCTGGAACCGGCCGAAGCACTGGCAGGGGCGCTGCGGCCCAAGGTGGAGGAGACGTACGACCGCGCGCGGCAACTCCGTACCGAACTGCGTGAGTCCCTGGCCGGGCTGCGGGACACGGAGGCCAATCTCACCAGCCTCACCCACAAGGCGCAGGACGTCGCGGAGCGCCATCGCGCGGCGGCGGAGAAGACCGAACGGACCAGGGAGGATCTGCGGTTGTACGCCAAGGCGGACGCCGAGCTCGTGAGAGCCGTCGCGGCAGCGCGCTCCGATCCGGACACCACCGACGTCCTTGCGGCACTCGAACGGCATCGGCGGGGTCTCGCCGGGATCGACGACGCGCTGCGGATGCACCTGGAGGCACGCGCGGTGCGTACGCGCAGCATGCGGCTGGGAGAAGAGCCGAACCAGTCGGCGGGAGGGGCGCTGTGACACGTAGGAGACGAATGGCCGCCGGCCTGACCCGGTTGGCGGCCACGGGTTTCGTCGTCGTCGGCCTGGCCGCTTACTCGCAAGCGAGCGTGTCCGGGGCGGACTGGTCCCGCACAGCGGCGGCATCCCGCACGGAGGCATCACCTGCCGTGACAGCAGTGGAGCCGCCCCAGGCGAGCTGGGAACAGGCCAAGCGGTCCATGGGCCTGACCGCCGGGGGCGACTATGTCGTCGTCGTGGACAGCTCCGGTTCCATGGCACAGCACCGAGGCCAGGTGAAAAGCGCCCTGCGGGCGCTGCTGTCCGGCCTGACGGACAGGGACCGCGCCGCTCTTGTGTCCTTCCGCGCGGCGCCCGACCGGGCCACCGCGGTCTTCCCGCTGCAACGGGTGACCGACCCGGAAGCCGTCGTGAGCCGGCTGCCCGTCGAAAGCGGCGGTACGGACATCAGCGGTGGCTTCGCCGCGGCCCTGTCCGAACTGGAGAGCAGCAACGAGATCAGGCCCGCGGCCGTCATCTTGGTGACCGACGCGCAGCAGACCGAGCACACGGCGACGACAGCCCGGGCATGGGACGCCATCCGTGAGCGCATCAAGCGACTGCGGGAGCGCCAACAGGAAGGCAGGATCCACCCGTTGGTACGCAGCGCGGTGCTCGCCTGGGGCGGCTCCGACACGACCCGGCCCTTCCCCGTCGGCTCCTCGGGGTGCCGGGCGTCCGACAGTGTGGCCATCGCCGGGTGCCTCTTCTCCCGCGAGGAGACTCAAGAGGTGCGTCCCGAGGACGCGGCGAACTTTCTGCGCCGGCTCCCGGACGAGTTCGGGCACCGCCAGTTCGAGGCGGCGCTCGCGCCGGACGCGGCGAAAGTGAGGGCCGGTGACGCGGTGGAGCTGAAACTCGGCCGTCCCGAGATGGCGGACGACGGCTTCTCGGCACGGATTCCGGCGACCTTCACCTCCCGCACCGACGCGCTGCCCCTGTGGGTCAACGACTTCACGGTGAGCAGCTCCGGGCTGGGCGGGCTACGGGTCAGAGAGGTCCGAGGCCGCGACCACATCGAACTCGGCGAGGGCAAGAACGGCGCCTCCGTCTCCACCGCGCTGGAGGTGACGTGGGACTCGGTCCCCCAACCGTGGTACGCCCTCGCGCCACCGTCGCGCGACGAGGAACTGACGATCGGTTACCGGTTGACCAGCCCTTACAGCCGGCAGATGTCCCGGGCCGAGAAGCCCGCGAACCGGTTCGAGCCGAAGCGGCACACGGAGACGGCGAACCTCGGCATTCCCGCGGCCGCGACCTGGCTGGCCGAACTCGCCGTCCTGGCGGCTCTCGCGCTGCTCCTGCTGGTCAGGCTGTTCGGCCTGCCCTCGACGCTGTGGATCGTACAAACGGGCCGGCCACCGCTTCCCCTGCGTGTGTGGTGGCCCGCGACCACGCATCGGCCGGGCTCGGCGGCGTACGAGAATCTGGTGGTCACTCACTGGTCACCGCTGCGCGCACTGCGCGGTGCGGGCCCCCTCAACGTGACGGTCTGGCCGAACGGCACGTCGGGCCGCGGTGTCGTGACCACGCCGAGCCATCCGGTCGAGCTGCGCCGCCGGGGGAAGCGGGAGCCACTGCCGGGATACCCGGGGTCGTCCATCAGCCGTGGTGGCCTGCTGCGCCCGGCGGGCCGGACCCGCACGTAGTCCGTCCGCTCACGCATCGAAGAAATCGAAGAACCTGACCGCGAGACACGAGAGGTGCAAAGGAATCCCATGGACGAACTGGGCCTGAATACGACGCAAGTCCTGCTGCCGAACGACGCTGTCATCGAGGTGCGGAACGACATGGGCGGGGGCGAGTCCAGGGACGTCGCCGACTCGACCCGCCATTTCCGCGACGTCATGGATTCGCTTCAAGGTATCTCGCAGGGGGTGCTCAACGCAGTGCGAGCCGTCAACCCGGCCGAGGTCACCGTCGAGTTCGGCATCAACGTCTCTGCCAAGGCCGGTCACCTCACCAGTCTGCTGGTCTCGGCCGACGCGGCGGCGGATCTCAAAGTCACCTTGACCTGGCGAAAGGACGAAGGGGCCGACGGCACGGCCCCCGCGGGCGCGCCCGCGGGATGAACCAGGAGGCAGTCCGCCGGCCGGCATCTCTTCCGCCGGCGGACCGTCATCCCGTGGCGAGACCTGTCCTCAGGCCTTCGGCTGGGTGAGGCGGATGTGGTTGCCGAAGGGGTCGCGGAGGCCGCAGTCGGTTCCGTAGGGGCGATCGGTGGGTTCCTCGGTGAACTCGACGCCCCGGCCGAGCAGCGTCTCGTATGTCTTGCGGCAGTCGTCCGTGCTGAAGATGAGATGGCCACCCATGACGCCCTTGGTGACCAGCTCGCGGACCTGCTGCGCCGTCTCGTCGGACATCGCGGGAGGGCCCGGCTTCTCCAGCAGGATCTGGCGCTCGGGGTGACCGGGGATGCTGACGGTCAGCCAGCGCATGAAGCCCATGTCGACGTCGGCGCTGACCTCCAGGCCGAGCTTGCCGACGTAGAAGTCGAGGGCCTGGTCCTGGTCGAGGACGTAGATCTGTGAGTGCGTGATGGCGTTCAACATGTGCATCACGCTAGTGGGAAGGCGGCACGAAAACTTATCCAAAACTGCTCGGTCGACGGACGGTACGGGCAGTGCGGACGGTCAGCCGCTCGGCCGCGTCCACGCCATCGTGAAGCACGTCGGTACGCCCGTGGCCGCCGCCTCCTTGCGGTAGGTCCTCGGTGACCGGCCGACGATGTCGCGGAACGTGCGGCTGAAGGTTCCCGGGCTGCCGAAGCCGACTTGGTAGCAGATGTCCGTCACACTGCGGTCGGTCTCCCGCAGCAGGAACATCGCACGCTCGACACGGCGGCGCTGCAGGTAGCGGTGCGGCGTCTCGCCGAACGTGGCCCGGAAGGTACGTGTGAAGTGCGCCGGAGACACATGGGCGATCCTGGCCAGGGCAGGGACGTCCAGCGGCTGCGCGTAGGCGCGGTCCATCGCGTCCCGTGCCCGGAGCATGCGGCGGTTGGTCGCTTCTGCGGCGCGGCTCACGGCGCCATCCCACCACGTTCTGCGCCGTCCGTGACAGGTCCGACGGCCTGCTGCGCGGCCTGCGGAGCGACTACGGTTGCGTACGGGGTCACACCAGCGCCCCGTCTGCGTTCGGCGGCCGGAGGAATGATGGGCAGGGAAGGGCACACGGGGGCCGAGCAGCTGCCCAAGCTGCGGCTGGACGAGCTGCTGGAAGAGCTCCAGGTGCGCATCGACGCGGTGCGTGGGACGCGCGACCGGGTGCGCGGCCTGCTCGAGGCGGTGCTGTCGGTCGGGCGGGAGCTGGATCTGGCGCAGGTGCTGCGGAGCATCGTCGAGGCGGCCGTGGTGCTGGTGGACGCCGAGTACGGCGCGCTGGGCGTGATCGGCGACGAGCACAAGCTCGCGCAGTTCCTGCCGGTCGGCATCGACGACGAGCGGTGGGCAAAGATCGGGGCCCTGCCCAGCGGGCACGGGATCCTCGGGGAGCTGATCCGGCACCCGCAGCCGCTGCGGCTGGCCGAACTCGCCGATCACCCGGCCTCGTACGGATTTCCGGCGCACCATCCCCCCATGCACTCGTTCCTCGGTGTACCCATCCGGGTCCGCGACAGGGTGTTCGGGAACATCTACCTCACCGAGAAACGCAGCGCCAAGGAGTTCGACGCCGAGGACGAGTCGGTGCTGTCGACGCTTGCCGTGGCCGCCGGGGTCGCCATCGAGAACGCGCGGCTGTACGAGGAGGCCAGGCTCCGGGAGCGCTGGCAGCGGGCGAGCGCGGAGGTCACCAGCACCCTGCTGTCGGGAGCACCTCGGGGTGAGGTGCTGCAGCTGATCGTCGAGCAGGCCCGGGAGATCGCGTCCGCGGACATGGGGATGATCGCGGAGCGTGACGCGGGGGAGAGCAGTCTGCGGCCGGCGCTGGCGGCCGGGCCCGCCGCGGGGCGTCGTAGCGGGATGGTGCTGTCGACTAAGGACGGTTTCATCGGAGCGGCGTTCGCAGCGTCGCAGCCGGTGATCAGCGCCCACATCGGGCAGGATCCGCGCACCGGCCGTGACGAGCCGCAGTGGGCCGGGCTCGGGCCCGTGGTCGCGGTGCCCCTCGGCAGCGGCGGAGCGGCACGCGGTGTGCTGCTGCTGGCCCGTACGCCGGACCGTGCCTCCTTCACCGAGGCGGAGGCGGACCCTCTGCTCGGTTTCGCCGGGCAGGCGGCGCTGGCGATGGAGCTGGCCGAGCGGCGCAGTGACGCGGAGAAGATCGCGCTGCTCCAGGACCGCGACCGCATTGCGCGTGATCTGCACGATCTCGCCATCCAGCGGCTTTTCGCGACGGGCATGACGCTGCAGAGCGCACAGCGCTTCGTGGAGCATCCGGAGGCGACCGAGCGGCTGGCCCGGGCCATCGACGACCTGGACGACACCATCAAGATCATTCGGTCCACGATCTTCGGGCTGCGGACGCACGCCGGAGGCGGCGGGGAGGGCGGGCTGCGAGGCCGCTTCACCTCGGCGGTGAAGGCCTCGGCAGCCTCGTTCGGCTTCTCTCCCGGGCTGCGGATCGAGGGGCTCGTCGACACCGACGTCCCCGGCGCGGTCGCGGATCACGCGGTCGCGGTACTCGGAGAAGCCCTCAGCAACGCGGCCCGGCACTCCGGCGCAGGGGCCGTCGATGTCCATCTGCGGTGCGCCGACGGGGAGTTGACGCTCACCGTGACGGACGACGGCTGCGGCGTCCCGGCGGACGTCGTACGCAGCGGACTGAAGAACCTGCAGGAGCGTGCCGCCGGACTCGGCGGCGGGCTGTCGCTCGGTGAACGGCCGGAAGGCGGCGGCACCCAGCTGCGCTGGCGGGTGCCGGTGCGCCACGATGGATCGTCGCGGTAGGTCCGACCGCGCGCTTCAGCGGGAGGGGCGGTCCGTGGCGTCGGGCTGTTCCCATTGGGTCGCGAGGACCGCGGCCTGGACGCGGCGTTGGACGCCCAGCTTGGACAGCAGGCGGGAGATGTGGTTCTTCACCGTCTTCTCGGACAGATACAGCCGCTTGCCGATCTGCCGATTGGTGAGCCCTTCCCCGATCAGCGCGAGAATGTCCCGCTCGCGTGGAGAGAGGCCCGCCAGCGCGGGCGCCACGGTTTCCGCGCCGGTGGGCTCCGCGCGCAGGCTGCTCATCAGCCGGGCCGTCGTCGCCGGGTCGAGCATGGACTGGCCCGAAGCGACCGTACGCACCGCGGTCACCAGATCGGACCCCTTGATCTGTTTGAGTACGTAGCCCGCCGCACCGGCCATGATCGCGTCGAGCAGGGCGTCCTCGTCGTCGAACGAGGTCAGCATCAGACAGGCCAACTCCGGCATACGGCTGCGTAGTTCGCGGCACACGCCGATACCGTCGCCGTCGGGCAGGCGTACGTCGAGCACGGCCACGTGCGGGCGCAGTGCCGGACCGCGCGCCAGGGCCTGTTCGACGCTGCCCGCGTCACCGACCACGGTGATGTCCGCCTCGGCGTCGAGGAGATCGGTCAGTCCACGGCGTACAACCTCATGGTCGTCGACGAGGAACACCCGTACCGGATCCTCCGCCGTGAATGTCCGTGCCTCGGTCATGACGCGCCCCTCGGTCGTGATGTCTCCCGCAGTGAGCACTGCTGAGACGATCATCGCCCTGCCCGGGCAGGAGTACCAGGGCCGACCGGCCCTATGTGCGTCCGGTGGAGGTCCCGATCGGCCTCGCCGGGGTGCGCGGTCATCGCGGGCTGCCGCTGCCGTAGGGGGCGTACAGGTCGAGCAGCCGGGTCCTGGCCGCATGCAGCCGGTGGGCGATGACCTGCCCGACCCACTCGGCGACCGCTGCCCTGAGCTCTGTATCGGTCTGGCACATCAGGCGCACCGCAGTGGCGTCGAACTCGTACGCCCGCACCGGGCTCATCGCCTCGGCGCCCAGCTGCCAGGTGTGCGGCGGGAACAGCCAGGACCAGCCGACCAGCTCGCCCAGGCCCAGATTCTCGATGATGGCCGCCCGGCGGCCCGGCACATGCATGTCGAGGGTGACCGTGCCGGAGCGGATGATCCAGAAATTGTCCGCCCGGCGGCCTTCCTCGAAGATTCGGGTCCCCTGAGGGAAGTTGACCTCGCGCGCGATGCGCAGCAGCTGGTTGCGGTGCTCGGCGGGCAGTGCCTGCATCATCGTGGTCGTATTCATGGCCGTGCCTCTTGTTGGAGTCCTTCATGGGGTACTCGAGGGCGGGTCATACGAAGTCCAGTACGTCCCGCACGGCCCGACGAGGGCTCGTCGGGCCCACGGGGCCGTAGCCGAGGCGGAGCGTCAGATGGACGTGCGCCATCGTCGACAGCGGTTCGCGTGCCGCCCAGCGCAGGTCGCGCCATTCGAGAGCCTGGGTGGTGACGGAGGCGACCAGCTCGTGGCTGGTGGCCCGGAGCAGCACTCGCTGCAGGGCCTGGCCCGCGCGCAGCCAGTCGCCGGGGCGGTCCCTCTCCGTTCCCAGCAGGGCGAGCTGGGGCTTCTCTTCGAAGTCCGTGGTGCCCAGGTCCGCCGGGTGGCGCCGGCCCGCGAAGTCACGGACGGGTGCCCCGCCGCTGCGCCGCCGCGGCCCGAAGGCGTACTCGGGAACACCGTCGTCGGCAGCCGTCTCCGCGCCGATGCGGGTCCATTGCTCCACCTCGGCGACGCGGTCGGGGTCCATCAGGTCGAGCCCCTCCGCGTCCTCGACCAGGTCCAGCAGAAACCGCACGTGCCAGGGCCCTGGGAAGTCCAGCGCGGCCCCCTCCAGCCGTGCGGCTTCGCGCAGGTCGTCGCGTACGGGGGAGGGGATCGGCGTGTCCGCGAAGGGGTAGCGGCTGGTGTGCCGACGGGCGATGGCGGGGTACAGCCGGGCGAGAGTGCCGCCGGGCTGGGCGGGCGCGGACAGGTCCACCGTCGCGAGGAGGTGAGGGCGCTCGGGGTCGGGCAGCAGCCGGACATGCGGCTCCCGGCCCGCGTGCACGGCGGCGACACGCAGCGTGAACAGCGCGGCGCCGCAGCCGATGTGGAGAGCGCGGCCGGCCGGATCGGCGTGCGGTATCGCACGTTCATGATCGGCGTACAGCTCGACGGTGCCGGAGTCGCGCAGGAACCGGAACCGCCACGGCTGGGCGTTGTGCATGGACGGCGCGGTGGTGGCGTCCTTCACCAGTGCGGCGATGGTCGTGGTGTCGAGAGCGGGCACGGACACGACGGCCTCCCTTCGTGCGGAGCGCTGGGCGCCTGCGAGGCGGGATCGGGTTCGTTGTGCCGGGCCGGCCTCGTGGCTCGTCTCCAGCATCAGGTCGTGCCTGCCGGCGCCGCTGGGGCCGAATGTCCCCAGTCACCGGCCGTGCGGCCCACACCGCAGAACCCCGGCTATGCCGATCCCGACGCCCTGCTTCAGGGCCCGGTCGCGGCCGGAACCTATCCGGTACGGGTCACCCGGTTCGACCGCACGCGAAACAGCACTCGCCCCATGCGTCCCCCCGCCAGGCGTGGCACGGTGGGTGCTAGGGAGTGTCTTCAAAGTAGCGTCGTCCGCCCGAAGGGCGGGACTGGCGGCGTCTGGTGCGTGCGTGCCAGGCGTCGCCAGGCAGACGGGACTTTGAAGACACGACCTAGGGGGGCCGGAAGGCGGTGATGGTCATGCGAGCCCACATTGGTGATCAACTCGTGGTGGAAAGCCCGACCACGGGCTCGACCCGGCGGGACGGCGAGATCGTCGGACTCCACCACGATGACGGCACGCCTCCCTACGACGTCCGCTGGTCCGACACCGAACAGATCACGCTGGTTTTCCCGGGCCCCGACGCGCATGTCCGGCACAGTGAGCACAGGCTGGAGAGCCTTCGGCAGGTGTCCCGCCGGGGGACCGACGACACGACCCGGCGAGCCCCTGACCCCGGCGACATCGGACGGCGCGTGGCCCTCGAACGAAAGCGCCAGGGACTGACCCGTACGGAAGCGGCTCGCCGCGCCAGAATCGCCCCGGAATACCTGAGGTATCTCGAGGAGCGGTCGGCCCACCCGAGCCCGGCGACTCTCATCAGGCTGGCCGACGCCCTGGGGACGGGTGTCGCCGACCTGCGGGGAGGCGGGGTGGACCTGCCTCCCGGACAGGGACATGCGCTCCGCCACCCCATGCTGGAGGACCTCACCGCCGAAGAATGCCGCGCCCGCCTCTCCACGCACGGCGTCGGACGTGTCGCGGTGTCGACGCCCGACGGCCCGGCGGTGGTTCCGGTGAACTACGAGGTCATCGACGATGCGATCGTCTTCAGGACCGCCCCTGGCTCCGATGCGGCAGCGGCTGTGGGAGCAGACGTCGCCTTCGAGGTGGACCATGTGGACGAGGCCATGAGCCAGGGCTGGAGTGTGCTCGCCGTCGGCCCCGCACAGGCGGTTACCGAGCCCGACGCGATGCGGCAGCTGGCCGAGCGGGCCCACACCGATCCCTGGGCAGGTGAACGCGACCTGTGGGTGTCGATCCGGCCCACGCGCCTCACGGGTCGCCGCATCACCAGGTCCGACAGGTGACTGTCCGCGCCCTCCAAGAGGCCGTTGGCGCTCCCCGGGCCGGACGCCTTCCCGGCTCCGCGCCGACCCGCGGCTCTCAAGCGTGCGGAACCACCGCGACGGGGCAGGTCGCATGGTGGAGGGCCGCATGGGCGACGGACCCGATGCGCGTACCGATGGCGGAGCGGCGTACGCGGCGGCCCACAACGAGCAACCGCGCACGAGAGGCGGCCGACAGGAGGACCTCCCCCGCGCTCCCGATTTCGACATGCTCGATCACCGGCACGTCGGGAAAACGCTCGCGCCAGGGGGCGAGCGCCTGCTCCAGTGCCTTCTTCTCGAAGGGTTCCAGCCCCCCTGCCTCGTCGGCCAGGTACATCGAACCAGGGCTGTAGGCGAAGACGGGCGGCAGACTCCAGGCCCGCACCGCTCGCACCGTCGCTCCCCGTACTGCCGCGGCCTCGAAGGCGAATCCCAGCACCGCGTCGCTGTCCTCCGCCCCGCCCTGCTGCCCTACGACGATCTCAGCGCCCTCCGGCTCGCCCGCGTCCTCCGCGTGGGCCCGGACCGAGACCACGGGACGTGTGGCGGCAGCGATCACCTGCTGACCGTACGAGCCGAGCATGAAGCCGACGAGGGCGCCGTGCCCTCGCGATCCCAGTACCAGCATCTCGGCTTGCTCGTTCGCCGCGAGCAGCGCGGCGACCGCGGTGTCGGGCACCACCTCGGCGGACACCGGCAAGTCCGGGTACCGGCCGGCCAGTTGCGTCTCGGCTTCCCGTACGACGGCGTTGGCCGATTGCGTCTGCGCGTCCCTGTCCTGCACCACGGGCACGTCGATGGTTTGCCAGAGCCAGGCGTGCACGATCCGGAGCGGCAGCCCCCGAATTGTCGCTTCGCGGGCTGCCCAGGCGGCCGCGGCCAGGCTTTCCGGGGATCCGTCCACTCCTACAGCGATCGCGCGGGTCATGGGGCTGCCTCCGTGCTCGGTGGGCGGCACGGTCACGCGGACCGGCCTCTGTCCCCTCAGCATCGCCGAACCGGGGGCAGCCGGCAGAGGGCCGGTCGGCCCAACATCGGTACCCGTTCGGCCGCCACGGCCCCGGCCCGCCGCCTCCGCGCCGCCCGGCCGCCGGGATCCGTGGAGGAAGAGCACCGAGTTGACGTACCGCCGCCGGAAGGGGCTCAGGCTGCGGCGCAGCAGTCCGTGCTCGGCGACGTGTGCCGTCAGCAACTGCTGGCCCGGCAGGTCGAACTCGGACAGCGGCAGCCAGTCGCGGCCCGGCAGCACCCAGCCCCGGTAGCCGTGGTGGGCGAGCCGGTTCAGTACCGGGTCCACCGGTCCGATCCGGGCCTCCAGCTCGACGAACAGCGCCGGGCGGTCACGGACCAGGATCTCCTCGGCGCCGCGCAGCACGTCCAGCTCGCTGCCGTCCACATCGATCTTGATCAGGGTGACGCCTGTCAGGCCGAGACTGTCGATGCGGACGCACGGTACTGGTATCGACCTGCTGTGGATGTCTCTGCGGACGAGTGAGGAGACACCGCGGTTGCCGCGGTCGCCCGCCGGCAGCCACAGGTGCGCCGTGCCGCCGTCGTGGTCCGTGGCAGCCGCGTTCACCACGTCGACATGAGCCGGTGTGGTGGCGGCCAGCACGCGGGCGAGGTGGGGCACCGGCTCGATCACCACCACCCGGTCGGCCCGCCGGGCCAGCCGCCGGGACCACGGGCCGTACCAGCCGCCGACATCCACCGCCGTGCCGCCGCCCGGGCAGAAGTCCGCCAGCCGCCGCAGCTCCGGCTCGTACCGCGGATACAGCAGAGCGACGCCCGTGGCGATCAGCGCGGGCGGCAGACGAGGGGCGATCCGGGCGGCCAGTGTCATGGACCGATCCGCCTGAGGATCCGCTCGTGCTCATCGTCGGGCACCCGCGTTCCCGAGGAGGGAAGCAGCTGGGGGATCCCGTCGATGATCGGATAGCGCCGGTGCAGCCGCGGGTTGTAGAGGACCTCCTCGGGCAGAAGCAGCGTCAGCTGTCCCTTGTCGATCGGGCAGGCGATGATCCGGAGCAGCGGATCGTCAGGCTTCATGGGCCAACTCCTTTGTCGGCGTGGGTGGTTCGTCATGACGTGGAAGCATCAGCAGGACACAGACGGCGAGCGCCGTGCCGCCGAGCCGCAGGGCGAGCCGCAGCGGGTCTTCGGGCAGGGACTCGCCGAAGACGAATGTGCCCAGCGCGGCCGTGAACAGGCAGGTGACGGTCGTGCACACGGGCACGATCAGCGAGGCACGGCAGCGCTGCAGCGCGGTCTGGGACAGGATCAGGCCGGTGACTCCCGTGAAGATCAGGATGTAGGGATACGGGGACTTCAGCAGGCCGAAGGCCGCGCCCTGGACCCCGCGGGTCGTCAGATGGCCGGAGACGCCCTTGATGGCGAGAGAGCTGACTCCGTACAACAGCCCGACGGCAACGCCGTATTCGACGCCCGCGGTGGGCAGCCGGTGACGGCGGCGCGCCCTGCGTTCCACGGACCGGTAGAGCCACAGCCCCGCCGCGAGCGCGGGCAGGCAGATCAGCAGCACACGGCCGTACGAGGCATGGCCGCCCACGGAGTCGGAGTGCTGGAGGGAGGCCACGACCATCAGCAGCGCGAGGGTGATCACGACCACGCTCCGTCGCTCGCGGCCGCTGGGGCGCTCGCCCAGAACGACCGAGGAGAGCAGAAGCAGCAGGACGAGACCGGAGACGAAGATGCCCTGCGCGGCCGCGATGGGAAGGGTGCGGTAGACGGCGAGCTGCGCGGCGAAGCCCGCGGCGAGCGCGAACGAACCGCCCAGCCACAACGGGCTGCCGATGAGCAGGCGTACGACGCGCGCCGGTTGTCCGGTGTTCAGTCGCGGCAGGCCCGACAGAGCCCGCTTCTCCAGTACGAAGCCCGTGCTGTAGAAGACGTTGGCCAGCAGAGCGGATGCCACCCCCCACCACATGGCGCTACACCCGCCTGGCGTGCACCAGGAGGATGGAGGCCAAAGACGGCGCGGCACAGGCGGCACGGTCCACCGGGCGCAGGGGGCGCGGCACGCCGTGGAAGGGCGCGCCGGTCAGGGTGACCACCTCGAAGCCCGCGGCGGTCAGGAATTCCCGCAGCGCACGGGCCGTGAACAGGCGCAGATGGCCCACCACTTGGGAACCGGGGCGGCCGTGGATGCCGCGCAGGCTGACCTCGGAGAACACGGGCTGCACCCCGAGGGCCAGCAGCACCCGGTTGTACCAGGCGGCCAGGTTCGGGGTGGAGAGCATCAGATGACCGCCCGGTTTGAGGATGCGGCGCAGCTCGTCCAGGGCGCTGTCGGGATCCACCAGATGCTCGATGACCTCGCTGAAGAGCACGGCGTCGGCGGTCGCGTCGCCCAACGGCAGTCCGCCCGAGGTCAGTTCACCCCGCACGACATCGTTCATCCGGGTGGCGGCCCGGCGCAGCGCGTCCTGGGACCAGTCGATACCGACGATCCTGTGATCGCCGAGCAGCGGACCCGCGGTGGCGGCCGCGGAGCCGTCACCGCAGCCGACGTCCACGACGACGCAGGGCTCGGCGGGCAGCACCCGGGCCAGCATCACCGCCTGCCGGCGGCTGCGCTCGTCCCCGGAGGCGACGGGGACGGCCGGGTTCTCGTAGAACTCGCGCAGTCCCGCCGGGAGAGTTCCCGTCACGGCCCGTCACCTCCTGAATCGGCCGACAGGTCCGTCATGGCCGCCAGATACTCCGTGAAGAAGTCGCACAGTCGCCTGCCCGCCGCGTCGTCGAGGAGCGCGCGCGACCAGCGCAGTGCCAGATGCAGCCGTCCGCCCGTGCTGGCGGTGGTCACGGTCAGCCCGCGCGGCATCGAGGCTGGAGCCGAGAACCAGACGGCCTCGGCGCGGCCCGCCTCGGCGAAGTCCAGTGGATACGAGATGCGTCCGATGTTGCTGAGCAGAGTCGTCGAGGTCCAGGGTGCGGCAGCCCGCCGCAGGCCACGGGTCAGGGCGGCCCTCATCCCGACGGGCACGGCGGGTGCGGTGAGGAGGGCGGCGGCATGGCCGAGTTGAGGGCGGGGCGCCGACTTGAGGGCGTGGGTGCGTTCCGCGGTGCGGTGCAGCAGCGCGGCGAGAGCGTCGGGGCCGGGCTCGGGCGCGTACTCCCTCGCCGCGAATCCGACCTCGACGAGACGTGTGCCGTTTCCGATGGGCATCTCGGCACCGCGGGGCCGTTCGTCGATGGGCATGGTGATACGCATGGGGCGCGGCGGGACATCGTGCAGCCGGTTCCAGCGGGCGATCATCAGGCAGGTGGCGACGAGGAGTTGATCGTTGACGGTGTAGCCGGCTCCGGCCGGCCGGCCCGGCACCGGCAGTTCGGCCAGCAGCAGGCCGTTGCCGCCGCGTCCCCGGGCGTCGGTTGCCGGTGCGACACGAGCGGGCCGGGCAGCGCCGCCGCCGGTGCGGGCGGGCGGCGGCCCGGGCCGCCCGGGCGCTGCGACGGAACTGCGTACGGGAGAGAGGGCGCCGCCGTACAACTCGGCGGCGGTGGCCAGCACCCGCAGACACGCCGGCCCGTCCAGGGCGGTGTGGTTGAGCGTCAGAAGCAGGACACACGAGCCGCCCGCCGGCGAGGGCCTGACCACCTCCAGCCGGACGGGCGGGGAAACGGACAGCGGCGGAGCCTCGGCCAGCGCTCTGGCCCTGGCCCGCTCCAGCGCGCCGGGCCCCGGCTCCGGGAAGCGAGTCGGATCCACGTCCGGGGTGCCCGTCAGCTCCCATTCGTAGCGCCGCCGATACCAGGGGCGGGGTGCCTCGCGGACCAGAATGCGCGGGTGTCTGCGCAAGGCCTCGCCGAACGCGGCCCGAAGCCGCTCCGGATCCGGCTGCCGGGGCAGGTGCACCTCGATGTGTACGGTCTCGGGCTCGTCCTCGCGCACACAGTGCCGGGAGATCTCGTCGACGACCGGAAACGGAATCCGGCCCGAAGCAGCGGGCTCGGCCGGTGGCCCCGGCCGCGCGGGTTGCAGAGCGGTCATCGCGGCGGAGCCTCCCTTAGGTCCTGTCCGGTCGATCTTGCCGGGCTCGCGGGCCCTGGCACGGCACCTCGCCGCGTTGTCGTCAGTCGCCTACGCTCCGCGTGGGCTCCATCCTCCGCCTTGCGATGCACCACGCCAGACCCCGCTCCCTGATCCGGCCTGATCGACCGGACAGGACCTAGGTCGATCGGTGCGCTGCCGGGCGGATCGGGGCGGGGCGCCGGGGCCGGATCGGGGTGCCCGGCAGGGCCGTTCGCCGACCGCACCCGCTGCGGCAGGGGCGGCGGATCCGGATCCACCGCGCCCGATGTGCGCTCGCGCGTGCGCCGGTCCACGGTGACCACCGCCGCGCACAGCGCGATGAGCGCCAGGAGTTGGGCCGCCGGACCGAACGCGCCCCGCCCGGCCGAGACCGGATCGCCCGCCTGCGTCGCCGCCGCGATCCCGGCGCCCGCCATCGCCACCAGGGCGATCGGCACCAGCAGGGAGTGCCGCAGACGGGCAACCACCGCCAGCGCGGGGACGATCAGCGCGAAGGGACCCGCCACGACCGCGACCACAAGGGTCAGCGCGACCAGGCCCAGCACCCACCCGGGCTCCGGCGGGGTCATCACCGCGGCGGCCGGGGTGGCGCTCCGGCGGCGTACGAGTGCGAGAGCCGCCAGCAGCGCCACCGCCACCGCACCGCCGATCATCCCGATGTCGTAGAGCAGCACCGGCTCGTACTCCAACTCGACCGTGCCGCCCGCGCCCGCGGGAATCAGCCAGGCCTGCTGCCAGCCGTCGATCCGCAGCGGGATCAGCGTCTTGCCGTTCAGGGTGGCTTTCCAGCCGTCGTTGGCGTTCTCGTACATCTGGAGGTACGCGGCCTCGCCCCCGCCGACGGTCACGGACCGCCGGTCGCCGCGCCAGTCGACCGCGGACGCCTCCCGCTGGTCGCTGACGGCGGGTGGCCGCAGCTCGCCGCGGGTCAGTGTGATGTCGGTGAGCGCGAGGGGACCTTCGTCGCCCGCCTCCACCTGGTGCAGCCCCCGGCCCAGCGGAAGAGTGCCCTGCTCAGTCCGGCAGAGCTTCACATCGACGGGCCTGCGCTCGGTCAGATCGCGCACCGTTCCCGACGCGCTCGTCGCGTGCAGTGTGCCGTCGACGGCGACGGGCGGACCCTGGCCGCACGGCACCGAGAACCTCAGCTCCGCGGCGGGCGGCGGTGTGCGCAGGTCGGCGAGTGCCGGTACGTAGACCTCGCTGAGGCCGACCGGCAACTGCATCCGGCTGTCGGCAACGGGGTTGTGGACGGTGAGCGGTGCCGCCCGGCTGACGGTGATGTCGAGCCCGTCGGTGGTGATCGGCTCGAAGCGGGCCAGGCCGTTCTCGTCGACCGCGGCCGTCACACCGCCGTTCGGCGTGCTGATCAGTATCTGCTCGGGCCGGGTGGACAGGCCTCCCGCCGCCGCGAGGACGATCTTGTCGATGGTCTTCCGGCCGGGCCAGCGCAGATGGATGACCGGCCTGTCGCCCGCGATCCATGCGGTGGTCAGATCCTCGTCGACGAGATTGCGCGGGCTGAGGCCGTTGTCGAGCCGGCTGGTCGAGTCCGCGGTCGCCGTGATCCGTCGCCCCTGCCGCGGATCGGCGGCCGTGATGAGCCGGTCGAGCGCCTCGCCGGGCACCGGCAGCGCCTTGGCCGTGACGGCGAAGTCTCCGCCCCGGCCGACGCCGAACCGGCGGTGCAGCCCCTCCTCGGCGGAGACCGGCGAGAGGCCGCCCGGGTCGCTGCCGCGATGGAGCGAGAACACCTCGGCGCCCGCCTCGGTGTCGCCCGCGTCGGTGGGGAGCCGCAGCAGCCGGGTCACCTGGACGCCGGGGACCGAGACTTCGCTGAAGCCCGCGCCGCCCAGTCCGGCCTTGGGCGACTGGGCCGCCAGGACCGTGATCCTCAGCCAATTGGCCTGCCCCGCCGGCGCCTTGACGGGCTGCGGGTTGCCGTTCGGAGTCAGCGGGCTGTCCTCGGAGCCCTGGTCGGTCTCGACCCGTACGAGTGTGGGGGCGGCCCGCATGCCGTCGCCCGGCAGGGGAGTGAGCTGAAGCGACGCGGGGACGTCGGTGGGCGAGGAGAAGCCGATACGCAGCCACTGGCCCACGGCGTTCCCGGCGCTGCCCTCGGCCCACGCCGTCTCGGGGTTGCCGTCGAAGGCGTTCACCGGGTCGTACTGCGGCAGATGGAACAGCCAGTTGCCGCTGCTGGATGCGGTCACCGAGGCGGCGCCGCGCAGGACGGCCGTCGTCTGGTGTCCGGCGCCCCTGTTCGGCAGGATCTGCCGCGGCCGCTCGCCCGGATCCTGCAGGCTCCCGGTGGGGTTCCGTTCGTCCGCGGTGTACGTGTACGAGGTGTTGCTGTTGACCAGTCCGAAGCGGGTGTCCGCGCGGCGCAGCCCGTCCGCGACGTACTGCGCCGCGGGCGTAGCGAGGCCCGGGTGGTTGTCGCCGGTGAGCACGGTGGGCCTGCCCCGCAGACTGGGATCGGCGGACAGTTGCAGCAGCGCTTCGGGGCCGCCGCTGACCACCGCGGTGTCGGCGATCGCCTGCAGACCGACCTGTCCGGGCCGCCGGGTATTGCCGGTCGGCTCGTAGATCTCGACGGCCTGCATACGCGGGAAGATGCCCTGGACCTGCACGGGTGTGTCGCTCGGGATGCGGCCGCCGGTGAGCAGCGGGCCGAAACCGGTGACCCGCCGATAGCCGGAGGCCTCCAGCGTGCGCTTCACGGTGATCGGCGGGACGTATCCGAGCTGGTCCGGGTCGAGGTCGTTGCGTACGACGACGAAGTAGAGGCCGGCGCGTGACAAGTAGTCGCGCAGGCCCGGTACTTCGCCGCCACTCATGAGCGCCTGGTCCACCGCGTCCATCGCACGCCGTGAGCCGGGCGTGCCGAGGGGCACGAAGTCGCGCTGTGCCCAGCGGGAGTCGGCCAGAACGTCGAGGGGCTCGTCGATGGGAGAGCCCCAGGTGTAGAGGCCGTGGGCGGTGGCGGGAACGACGAGGGCACGGCTGTCGGGGGAGTTCTTCTCCAGCCAGTCGGCGGCCTGCGTCCACTGGCTGGGCAGCTTCTTGAAGGCGCCGGGCTGCAGGATCGTCCCGTTCACATACGGCCAGGCCAGACCGGGCAGGACCAGCAGCGCGGCTATCAACGGCGCATGGCGGCGCGCGGGGAAGGGCCGGGCCCCGCGGCTCTTGCCCGCCGTCGCCACCAGGTGCGTCAGCCCGAAGGCGAGCGCGAGGGCGAGCCCCGGCTGGAACTTGTAGACGCTGCGGAAGGGCTTGAGCGGTCCGTTCAGCCAGTCCCTGACCGCCTCGTGGAAGGGGGCGCCGAAGGACCCGGCGTATCCGGTCAGGGCGATCAGGGCGACGGCCAGGACGGTGAGCAGCAGCCAGCGGCGCTCGGGCAGATCGCGCCGGGCCAGACCCGCGAGCCCGAGCGCGGCCGCGAACGCCGTGCCGAGGATGGTGACCGTCGCGGTCGCCACGGTCCAGCCGGCGGGCAGCCAGGCTTCGCCGAAGTGGAGGTAGGCGACCCAGTTGCCGGCTCCGCGCAGCAGTTCGGTCGCGGACATCGTCCCGGTGGTGGTGTCGGCCTGCTCGACGTACGGCATGAAGTCCTCGCCGTAGACGCCGAGAAGCAGCAGGGGGACAACCCACCAGGCGGTGGCGAGCACGACGCCGGGCATCCACCAGGCGATCAGAGCCCGCTTGCGCGGACCCGCGGGGCGGCTGAGCAGATAGAGCCCAACGGGCAGCAGCGAGGCGAGCGTCGACGCCGCGTTGACGCCGCCCATGAAGGGGATCAGCACCGCGGACGTGGCCGCGGCCACCCGCGGTGTGGTCCGGGTGCCGGTGAGCGGCAGCAGCACCCACGGAAGCAGCGCCCCGGGGAGCGCGGCCGCAGAGGTGGAGCCGACGACGATCGTGAAGGTCGGCCACAGCGCGTAGCAGACGGCGCCGAGCAGCCGGGACCGTGCGCTGCCGATCTCCAGGCGCTCGGCGAGCCGCAGCGCACCCCAGAACGCGGTGGTCACGATCAGCGAGAGCCACAGCCGTTCGGCCAGCCACACCGGGATGTGCGCGAGGTCGGTGAGCGCGTAGTACGGCAGGGTCGGGAAGGCGTATCCGGCGTACTGGTTGGAGAGCCCGCCGAAGCCGGCGCGGCTCTGCCACAGCTCTCCGAGGTCGCCGATGAACTTCCAGGGGTCGGCGACCACGCCGAGCTTGGTCTCGAAGGTCATCCTGCCCGGTGACACGGACAGGAAGGCGACGAAAACCGCCGCCCAGAAGGCCAGCAGCCACGATCTGCGGCGCGGCCGGCCGGCGGGCGGCGGGGACGGCGGCGGAGCGGTGGGCCGGGGACGGCCCGGCCTGCCCGGGGGGAGGGTCAACGTCGTCTCAGCCACGGGTGACTCGCAGGGGGCTGGTCATCGCTGCTGCCGTTTCTGTTCGGCGCCTAAGGACGAGGAGGAGGTTCCAGGTGGCGATCTCGCGCAGGCCCGGGACGCGGGTGACGGCCTGGGCGAGGAACGGCCAGTACCGCGAGCGGGCCGTGACGAGCGAGACGTCCTCGCGGGCGCGCACCTGGCGCAGGGTCGGACCGATGTGGATCGCGAAGAGGTTCTCGCCCAGGGTGTGCTTGGCCTGGCGCCCGGTCCGCCGCAGATAGCGGGCGCGGGCGCGGTCCGCGCCCAGGTAGTGCCAGGGCGCCCACTCGTGACCGCCCCAGGGGGAGAGCCAGTTGGTGAACGAGACGTAGATCAGCCCGCCCGGCCGGGTGACGCGGATCAGCTCGCTGAGGAAGGTCTGCGGGTCGGCGACGTGTTCCAGGACGTTGGAGGAGAAGCAGATGTCGGCGACGCCGTCGGCCAGGGGCAGCAGATAGCCGTCGGCGACAACCGAGCCCGCGGGGACGGTGCCCCGGGCGCCCAGTTCGCGCAGATCGGGCTCGAAGAGATAGCTGTGCGCACCGCGCCGCCGGAACTCCTCGGTGAAGTGGCCGCGTCCGCCGCCCACGTCCACCACCATCCTGCCGTTCAGCGGCATCTGCCGCTCCAGCTGGTCGGCCGCGTCCTGGGCGAGCAGGGTGTAACACCGGTCCGGGTCGGACTGCTCGCCCATGAACGCCCGGAAGAGAGTCAACGACCTGCGGATGGAGGGGTCCTTCATGGCCGCATCACCTCCGCTGCAGCGCGGCCTCCGCGGCCGCCGCCCGGAACTGCCGGACCGTGGCGCCCCAGCGGAACTGCGCCGCCCGCTGCCCGGCCGCTCGGCCGAGCGCCTCACGCCGCTCGGGGCTGAGCGCCAGCGTGCACCAGGCCGCGGCGAACGAGCTCTCGCCGCGGGCGAGCACACCGGTGACTCCGTCCTCGATCGAGTCTTTGAGTCCGGGTACGTCGAAGCCGATGGCCGGGGTGTACCGGGCCGCCGCCTCGGTCACCACGAGCCCCCAGCCTTCGACGAGCGAGGGGTGCAGTAACACCCAGGCCGCGCACAGCAGCCGGTGTTTTTCCGCCTCCGTGACCCGGCCTGCGAAGGTCACTCCGGGCCCGGCGAGAGATTCCAGCCTGGCTCGTTCCGGTCCGTCACCCACGATGACGAGCCGGCCCCCGGTAACCGGTCTGACCCTCTCCCACAGGCGCAGCAGCAGCTCGATCCGCTTGTACTCGACCAGGCGCCCCACGGCGAGGAACAGCGGCTCGGCCGAGGTCGGGGCGAGCGGTCCCGGCTCCTCGACACCGTTGTGGACGAGCCGGATCCGCTCGCGCGGGACACCGAGGCCGTGGAGCGCGTCGGCGGTCGAGGGGGAGACGGCGACCAGCAGGTTGCCGCTGTGGGCACGGGTCAGTGCCCAGCGTTCGAGCCTTCTGCCCAGCCGGGCGGCCGGGCCGGGGAAACGCTCTCCCCAGATGTCGGTGTGGACATGGTTGACCAGGCAGAGCGTCGGTCCGCTGTGCCACAGCGGGGCGAGGTAGGGCATGCCGTTGCACACCTCGACGAACAGGTCGCAGTCACCGACCTGCCGTTCGAAGGCGCGGCGGGCCCGCAGGAAGTGCCCGGCGTCGCCGCCCGCCGAGACCACGCGGTAGTCGCGGTAGGCGGCGGGACCGCCGCACAGGAGCGTGACCTGGTGGCCGTGAGCGGTGAGCCCGTCGGCAATGCGGTCGATGAGCAGTTCGGAACCGCCCGCGGCCGGGTTGCCGAGGTCGCGTCGGGCAAGGAAGACGATCCGGCGGGGATGCGGGGCAGGGCCGGACTCGGGGTCGTGCCGCGGGGACAGTCGCGGATGGTGGGGGAGTGGCGCGCGCAACGTGGGGGGTACGTGCTGGGGCATTCGAGCTCCAACTCGCCTCGGGGTGCGGGACGGTGGGGAATGTCGGGTGCGCGAGAGCGGTCGGCGGGGCGGGGTGGGTTGGTAGTGTCCGCCCGCCTGTTCGACGCCGCTACTCACGGTGGTGACAAATTTGGCCCGCTGTGGGCCTGACGCTCCATCACATTGTGCGCATTACTGGGGATTCGGGCGTTCCCGGCCGCGCACGACGAGTACGACACCCACGGCCGCCAGGACGAGCCCGGCCGCTCCCGCACCGATCGGCACGAGTTCTCCCACCGCTCGCAGTCTGCCGCTGTCGGTCTTCGCCAGCGCCACCTGCTCGCGCTGGGTGTCCGGCGTGAACTCCAGCCCGGCGCTGTCCAGCAGGACCACCTTCGCCTCGTCGCCACCGGGTGCCCGCAGCGTCTTGCGCGGAGCGATCCTCGCGTTCATGATGCGGCCGGTCCGGCGGTCGACGACCAGCTCGATGCCGTGGTTGGCGTACCACTCCTCGGCATGCACCTGGCCCTGCTTCGGCAGGCCGACCAGCCGCCCCGGTACCTGGCGGGTGCCCGTCCTGGTGTCCTTCACGGATCCGGTGAAGCGGTAACCCTCGTAGCCCGCGACCTTCTTGGTGCCCTTGAACTCCAGCCGGACCGTGGCTCCCAGCGTGTTGTCCCACCAGAGGTATCCGCGCCTCTGCACGTCGAAGGGGAACTTGAGGTAGGCCTCGCCCTGATACTGCGGCGTCTCCCCGCAGCAGTGCACCGGAGCGTTGGTCCGGCGGTCGGTCACCCAGCGCTCCAGCGTCCACTGGTAGGACCTGCGCGGATCGCGGAATGCGAGCGTGTCCGGGGTGTCGATGGCTGTGGACACGTCCCACACCGCCCGCCCGCTGCGCTCGCTCGCCGCGACATCGCCCAGCACCCGCCGGGTGATGGTGATGGGTTTCCCCTGCACGGGGCTGAGGCTCCCGGTGTCGAAATAGGCGCCGGTGCCGGTGAACACCGTGGTGACATCGACACTGGTCGGGGTGCGTTCGGCGCGCGGCTCGACGTACCAGGCGAGCAGCGGGGCCAGTACGAGCAGAAAGACGCCGGTGCCCAGCAGGACCAGCGACAACGGCGAAGCGGTACGACGCATTGGGGCACTCCCGGACAGTGGGGGAAATCAGGAACGGTGCGCGTCTGTACGGGCCGGGACCGTAAGCGCCCTCTTGACGAAGTGTCAATGCCCCTCACAGACTGGGCAGTCGCCGAGCCGGTGGCCGCGGGGGCGGGGTGCCTTCCGACCGAAAGGCTCGCTGAACCATGCCCAGACTGACCGCCGCCGTGCTGACCACCATGGCCGCAGCCGCCCTCGCCGTGGGGGCTGCCTTCGGCATCGTCGCCGCCCTGAACGCCACACCCGAGCAGCCCAACGTGCCTCTCGTCTCCTTCGAGACGGGCCGGCCGACAGCGTCCCCGCAGCCGTAGGGGCTCCATCAGCCGCGAGGGAGGAAACCCATGCCCGTGCGCACGGCCTGGCGGGACGTCCCCCGCCTGCGGGCACGCAGATTCGCCGCCCTGGCCATGGCCGAGGTGCCCGCGCTCGCCCAGGCCATCCTGGGCGAGATCCGCCAGGAGTACCCCGGCCTGCCGCTCGTCGTCGACGAATCCGGCGAACCCATGGCCCTGATCGGCATCCGCGAGGCGCTGGAGGACTTCGTGGGTCACCTCGTGGTGGAGGAACACCGGCCGCACGGGCGCCAGTTGGAGGTCTTCCAGGAGTTCGGCCGCGGCGAGGTGCTGCAGGGCCGCAGCCTGGACTCGCTCCAGGCCATCTACCGGCTCGGCGTGCGGCTCGCCTGGCGTCGCCTCGCCGAGATCGGGCAGCAGGTCGAGATTCCGCCGCCGGCCATGTACGAGCTGGTGGAGTCGGGCTTCGAGTATCTCGACGGGCTCGTGGCACAGTCCGTACGCGGCTACGTCGAAGCAGCGGCCCGCCAGGCCGGCGAACGGCTGCGGCTGCAGCGGCGGCTGATCAGCCTGCTGCTCAGCGAGCACCGCACCGATCCCACCGATGCCCTGGCCGAGCATGCCGGGCGCATCGGCTGGCCGCTGCCCGAACAGGTCGCCGTCGGAGTACTGCTGCGGCCCGCCCCGGAGTCCGTCGCCCCGGCTGTGGGCCAGGACGTGCTGCTGGACATGGAGTACGAGCAGCCGCGCATGGTCGTCCCCGAGCCGCACGCGGCCGGGCGGCCCGAACTCCTGGAGCGCGCGATGACCGGCTGGTCCGGCGCGATGGGGCCGCCGGTTCCGCTCGCCGAGGCCGCCAAGTCGCTGCACTGGGCCTTCGCCGCCGTACGCCTGATGGAGCGCGGGCTGCTCCCGGCCGGCCAGGTGCTGCAGTGCACGGAGCACACCGAGGCGCTGGTCCTGCTCCCGCCCGAGGAACTGATCGAGGACCTGGCCCGGCGCTGCCTGGCACCGCTCGACCAGTGCGGCCCCGCGCACAGCAGGCGACTCGTCGAGACGCTGCTGGCCTGGCTGGAGACACGCGGCGGTGCCCCCGAGGTGGCGGATCGGCTCGGCGTCCATCCGCAGACCGTGCGCTACCGATTACGCCAGATCCGCGCGCTGCTGGGCGACGAGGTGGACGATCCGGACCGGCGTTTCAAGCTGGAGCTGGTGTTGCGGGCCCGACGCCTGCGCGATGCGGGGACGGCGCAGGGCGCCGGTGGGCCCCTGCGCGGGCGCCGTTGACCAGATGGTCTAGAACGACGGAGCCGCCGGCGCCGGTCCCAGGGTCGTGGTGCCGGGGGCCGCCCGGTGCCCCAGTCCCGTCCGGTACGCGTCCAGAGCGGCCTCGGTGCGGCCGGCGCGGCGCAGCAGGTCGCCCAGCAGACGGCAGAGATCGGCGAGGTCACCGCTGGCTCCGCTCCGCTCCAGCATGGCGAGCGCCACGACGTAGTGCTCCTCGGCGGCCTCGGTCTCGCCCCGCTCCTCGGCGATCAGCCCGAGCAGCCGGTGCGCGCCGCCCGCGTGCACCGCGCCGTGCCGGTCGCCGAGTTCCAGGAGGGCCGAGAGCAGACCGGCCGCTTCATCGTGCCGCCCGAGCCGCCGCAGTACGTCGGCGAGTTCCACCTCCACCTGGGCGGTGTAGAGCACGGCGCGCTTGGCGGTCAGCATGTCCCTGGCCCTTCGCAACTCCTTTTCGGCGAGGGCGAGTTCGCCGTTCTGTGCCTGGACGTAACCGCGCATCCAGTGGCAGTGCGCGAGGTCGGTCCGCAGTCTCAGCTGGCGGTAGATCGTCTGAGCCTTGGCGAGCGAGGCGTCGGCGTCCGCCGTGCGTCCTTCGGCCAGGAACGTACGAGCCACCTGCCGGTGCATGCCCGCCACCAGTGCCGGATCACTGACCTGCGGTGCCAGGGCCAGGGCGAGTTCGGCGGCATGTGCGGCGCGGGCGTGGGCGCCCATGTCGATGTACGGGCCGATGACGGCGGCGTACAGGAGCACCAGCGCCTCGGGGTCGGCAAGGCCGCTGGTGCCGAGCTCGTCGATGGTGGACTCGAGGAGGTAGCAGGCGTAGCGCAGCTCCCCGGCGAGCAGGTGGGCGACGGCGCGGCCCCGGATCGCGCGGGCGCGGCGGGGCAGCGGCTCACCGGCCAGGAGCCGCTCGGCCGCCTCGAAGTGCCGTCCGGCGTTGGCCAGTTCGCCGGTTTCCAGAGCGCATTCGCCGAGCCCGAGCAGCGCCTCGGCCTGCTCGGGAGCCAGGTCGAGGTGCTCCGCGTCGGTCAGGAGACGGCGGTAGAGGACGGCGGCCTCGTCGGCGGCGCCGGTGGCGAGGTGCTGCTGGGCGTCGGTGAGGGCGAGCCGCAGCTCGGTGGCCACATGGGCGGGCCGTCCGGTGGCCAGTTCCTCGTACGTCGTGCCGAGCCGTCCGGCGAGGAAACGCAGCGCCGTCTCGGAGGGCCGGACCTTGCCGGACTCCAGGGTCGAGACATACGCGGGCGTGTACGAGGGTTCGGCCAACTGTCGTTGTGTCAGCCCGCGTTGGTTACGCAGACGCTGCACCCGGCGACCGATCTCGGCCGGTTCGTCCATGGGACCCCCTCTGGTTTCTGAACTCCCCAGTATTCAGGGGTCGTAGGCATTGCGCATCTCCTGTACGTCCCCCTAATTTAAGCAGCCAGTTCACCGTACTTAATCGACGACTTAACTTCCTTGACAGGGGGAGCACTTCATGCGTTCAGCACGGGGCAGTGCCCTGGCGGCGGCCGGCGTGGCCGCTGTCCTCGCGGCCGTTCTGGCGGCCGCACCCGGCAGCGCGGCCGCCGGTGCGCCGACGCCGGGCAGGAGCGGTGTCGAGGTCGAGATACCCGGGCCGGAGCACGGCGCAGCCGCCGGATCCGGCCACACGCACGTACCGAAGGAGGGCCAAGGCCGGCCGGCCTCCCGGCTCTCGGCGGTCGAGGAGGCCGCCGACGGCGAGGTCACCAAACTGGTGGACAACGGCTCCACCGCCGACCGGCTGGACATCGTCGTCGTCGGGGACGGCTATACCGCCGCCGAGATCGCGCAGTTCCACATCGACGCCAAGGAGAAGTGGGCCGAGGTGGCGGCCGTCGAGCCGTACACGACGTACCAGGGCCTCTTCAACGTCTGGGCGGTCGACGCCGTGTCGAACCAGTCCGGAGTCTCCGGCGACCCCGGTCCTGAGACGGTCCGCGACACCGCCCTCGGCTCGTACTTCTGGTGCGACGACATCGAGCGGCTGCTCTGCATCGACCAGGACAAGGTCGACGGCTATGTGGCGAAGGCCCCCGAGGCCGACCTGGTGCTCGTCCTCGCCAACAGTGCCAAGTACGGCGGCGCGGGCTACAACGAGCCGAGCGCGAGCCTCGGCTACGAGGGCATCTCGACCGCATCGGCGGGCAACGACAAGTCCGGCCAGGTCGCCATCCACGAGACCGGCCACTCGCTGGGCAAGCTCGCGGACGAGTACTACTACCCCGGCTACCCGGGCTACGAGGAGTACACGGGGGCCGAGCCCGCCGAACCCAACATCTCCACCCTGGCCGCCGACGACATGTCGGGGCAGGGCGCCAAGTGGCACCGTTGGCTCGGCGAACAGTCGCCCGACGGCGGTACGGTCGGCACGTACGAAGGCGGGGGCTTCTACGTCAAGGGGCTGTACCGGCCCACCGACAACTCCTTGATGCGTTCTCTCGGCAAGCCCTTCAACCTGCCCGGTGTCGAGGCGATGATCGCCGGCTTCTACCGCCATGCCAGGGTCGTCACCGCCGTCACTCCCACCGCCCCCACCCTCCGGGCGGGAAACACCGCGAAGATCGCCGTACCCCGGCTGGCAGGCGCGGACGGGCATCAGCTCAGGATCCGCTGGTACCTGGACGGCAGGGAGTTGAGGTTCTTCGAGGGCCGTAAGCAGATACGGGTGTCGGAGCTGGCCCCGCGGCTGATCGACCGGCGCCCGCACTCGCTGTCGGTCACCGCCGAGGACCGTACGGCCTCAGTGCGCGACCCGGAAATCGCCGGGACGCTGAAGTCCACCACCGGCTGGACGATCCGCCTCTGACGCCGAGCGGCTCGCCTCTGCACGGTCCAGGGCCAGTGCCACCAGCGCCTCCGGGGCGCCGGACTGGCCCCGGACTCCGGGGAAGGCGTTGATGTCCACGATCAGCGGCGCGCCGTCCCCCGTCTCGATGATGTCCACGCCGTAGACGTCGAGTTCGAAGACCTCGCCGAGCCGGCGCACCAAGGCCGGCCAGCCGGGCGGCAGGTCTTCGGGGGCGAGCGGCAGTGAGGGACCCCGGCCCCCGGGGAAAAGTTCGGAACGGCGCAGTGCGGCGAAGAGCCCGTCTCCGACCGCCCACAGTTTGTGGTCCCAGCCGCTGTTCGGTGCGAACTCCTGGACCACGACCGGCTCCAGGGGGTGCGCGGCGGCCAGCTCCCGCAGCTGTACGTCGCTGTCGAGACGGGCCACCAGGTCGTGCCGTCGACTGTGGCGGCTCTTGACCACCACCGGGCCGGGGAGCCCTGGTCCGGAGGCCAGTTGGGCGAGCGTGGCGAAGGTGCGGGTGGCCGCGAACGGGAGGCCCGCCCGACGTGCCTTGTGCGCCATCGCCGTACGGTCCTGGCACAGCGCGGTCGCCGCGGCCGAGTTCACCACCGCGGCGCCGCGCCGCTCCAGATCGCGGGCGAGGGCCAGGGCGCGTGGCGTACGCGACTTGAGCAGGTAGACGTCGGCGAGCGGCCCGGGGACTTCCGCCACAGTTCTCGGATCCAGCGTCTCCACCTGATGCACGGGCGTGAGCAGGGCGGTGGCGGCGGCCAGCAGCGGATGCCCGGGCTCGGGCGTGATCAGGCCGATCCTCATGTGCTCTCGCCCGCCGCCGCGGGAACCTGCACCGGAGCCTGAGCCGGGAGTTGCACGGGATGCGGACGGGCCGAGTGCAGCACGGCCGTTCTGGAGGACCCGCCCGTGCGGGCCAGCCCGAGCACGGCTCGTGCCACCCGGGCCGCGGCGTCGGGGACCTGACGGAAGCTCGGAAAGTCGTTGACATCGACGACTACGGGGCCGTCCGGTCCCAGCACCACGTCCACGCCGTACAGATCGAGGCCGTAGACCGCCCCGACCCGGGCGGCTATCGCGGCCACCTCGGCCGACAGCGGCACACGGCGTTCCGGCACCGAGCGGTCCGGGTGGAGCGGGGAGCGGCGCTCGGTCGCGTACAGCTCGCCGCCGACGCAGTACACCTTGACGTCGATGCCCGAGTTGGTCACATACGGCTGGGCGATGAGCATGCCCTCCCCCGCCAGTTCGGGGACCATCGCGGCGAGCCCGTCCGGCGACGGGACCAGGTACACGGCCCGTCCCGAGCTGCCGTCGGCGGGCTTGACCACCAGCGGGTACTGCGACGCCGGTATCTCCGCCAGCAGTTCGGGCCGCGCCGCCGCGTAGGTGGGCGGCAGCGGAAGCCCACGGCTGCGGCCGATCGCGGCGGCCAGCGCCTTGTCCCGTACACCCCGTATCGCCCGGGCGTCGTTGACGGTCGTCATCCCCGCCGAGGCCGCGGCTTCGAGCAGGGTCAGCCCCGGGCCTCCGGAGACCGTCTTGAGAACCCACGCGTCGTGAGTACCGGCCTGCACCACTTCGGTCATGTGCAGCAGGGAACCGCCGGGCCGCAGCACGTCCACCCGGTGCCCCCAGGAGGTCAGCCGGCGGATCACCTCGACCGGCATGCCGTCGTGCCGGTAGTGCTCCTCCACCAGGAAGCAGAGCCTCATCGACCTTCCCCGTAACCCCCGGACGTCCGCCGATCCCGTCCGGCGAGTTGTGACATCACAGGATGTCATGGACGTCGTGAGGTGATCTCCCCGGCGTCCGCCGGTGCTTCACGGAGCCTCACACCTCGACGGCGTCCTCGCGCTCGGGCGCGGGTGGGACCAGGAGGGCGGCGAGAACCGCGGCGGTCGCGAGAATGCCCGCGCCCCAGGCGGCGGCCACGGTAAGGCGGCCTTTCACCGGATGCGCAGCGCGGCGGTGAGCTCGACCAGCCCTTGCGCGAAGGCATCGCGGACGAGGACCTCACGGCTGTGGAGCGGGTCCTCGTCCGGATGTGTGACAACGTCGCGGACTGAAGCGAGCCGGCTGAAGCGGTCCGGCTGAAGCGGGAGTTGCCGGTGCGGCGGCCCCCTACGACTTGCGCAGCAGCCCGCCGTACTCGTAGATGCCCGTGTTCTTCTCGGTGGCGCCCAGGTACGGGGCCAGCGCCTCGTGCACCGGGGCGAGGCCCGGCTGGTCGGGGTCCGGGCGCCAGTCGGCGAGGTTGACCAGTCCCGGCTCCACCGGGTCCAGCCCGTCCAGGAAGACGTCGAGTTCGGCAGGGGTGCGGGTCTGCCACGGGATGCCGCTTTCCGAGATGTGCTCGGTCATCTGGGCGCCCCTGGCCGGATCGTCGGAGACGACCTGGGACAGACCCAGATAGCTGCCCGGTGCCGCCTCGTCGATGACGGTGCGCAGGACCCGGCGCGGATCGTCGGCGTCGGTGAGGTGGTGGCCCACGGACAGGAACAGCACCGCAACGGGCTCGCGGAAGTCGATCAGCCGCCGGACCTCGGGGTGGTCGAGTACCGACTGCTGGTCCCGCATGTCGGCCGTGATGACGGTCGTGGAGTCGTCGTCGGCGAGCAGCGCCCGGCCGTGTGCCAGCACGATGGGGTCGATGTCGACATAGACGACGCGTGCGTCCGGTGCGAAGCGCCGGGCGACCTGGTGGACATTGTTGTCGGTCGGCAGGCCGCACCCCATGTCGAGGATCTGGCGGATGCCCGCCTCCTGCGTCAGATAGCGCACGGCCCGGAAGAGGAACTGGCGGTTCTGCCGTGCGATGTCCACGCACTCGGGGAACGACGGCAGCGTGGAGAGGAGAAAGGCACGGTCGACGTCGTAGTTGTCCTTGCCTCCCAGCATCCACCCATAGGCTCGTGCCGAGGTGGGCACGTCGAAGGGTATCGAGGTCGTGCCGGACTGCCTGTCATCGGCCATGCGTGTTCTCCGCCTCTCCGTCCGCGGAGCCCCGCTCCGCCGTGGCGAGACTACCCTCTGCCGGTGTCTGTCATGGCCGGTTCGCGAGGGTCAACTCGCCCGCTGACAAGGGAGATTGGCGTCCGGATCGTCCAACTCGGGTATTCCCGCCCCGCGGGGCGAGGCGAAGACCCCGCCCCGGGGCAGGGGACGGGGCCATGAGGCCGCTCGTGAAAGCCCGACGAGACGACTCGGCCCAGGTTGTCGGGTCAGCCCTGGGACTGACCCGACATCGGGGCCGCTGCGTACACACGGGTCGCGAACTCGGCGATCTGCTCGTCGCTCAGGTTCTTCGCAAGGTTGGCCTCCGTGATCATGCCGACCAGACGGTGACCACCCTTGACGTCGATCACCGGGAGCCGCCTGATCTGGTGCTCCTCCATGGTCGTCAGGACTTCGGTCGCCTCCGCCTCGGCGTCGATCCAGTGCACCTTGGCATTGAGGGATCCGGCCTGCACGGTCGCCGGGTCGACGCCTTCGGCGCAGCACCTGACGACGATGTCACGGTCGGTGATCAAGCCTGTGAGCTTGTTGTTGTCGCCGCAGATGGGCAGGCAACCGACGTTCAGGTCGCGCATCATCTTCGCCGCGTCGAAGAGCGACTGGTGCGCCCCGACGCACTGCACGCCGCCGGACATGATGTCCCGGGCTCGCAGCTTCTCAGCCATGATTTCCTCCCGTCCTCGAGAGCGTTGTGTCCTCTGCCATCGATCACAACACGAATGGCGCAACACCGCTCCCTGGATGCGCCGGGCTGTCAAGGCTCCAGATGGCTGAATCCCACCTCGAAGCGTTCGACCGAGACAACCCGTTGGCCCTCCCGCTGGGCGACCTGGTCGCGAAGCCGGTTCGCCTGGTCCTCGCTGGCGTACATGGTCTTCTCGTCGTCCCACAAGGTCAGCGATTTGGCCTTTCCGGAGGCCCGGTCGACGAGGTAGTACACGCCCCGGAAGCCGGGGGCCTCCCGCACATCTTTGAGAACCGCTTCCCAGTTCGCGGTCAGGTCCCCCTGCGCCGGGACCGGTGAACCCTGGTACGTGCTGAGCCTCACGAACATGGCTGCCAACCCTTCCTGGCCGGCTGCCGGCCGGGGGCAGGCAGCTCTCCAGGACAAGGGTGCTCCGGCAGGCCGCACACCGCACGACGAGCGGCCGCGACCCAGCGTGTATGGCCCGCCTGTCGGGTGCCGGCGGGCCGTAGGCGTGCGCATGGAAAACGCGCGCCCGCCCCGCGCCCGCGCTGCAATGGACGGGTGACCGGGGCGAGGCAGATCTGGACGAGGGCGCGGCACGCTCTCGCGTCCGCCGTGCTGGTGACCGTCGTCGCCTGTTCGGCCGGGCCGTCCCCCGCGAACCTGGGTGCTGTCACGGAGTCGCCCGGCGCCACCAAGCATCTGACGATCGGTTCCGCGGGCTTCACCGAGAGCGATCTGCTCGCCCAGATGTACGCGCTGCTCCTCGGCGAGGCCGGATACCGCACCCGGATCCAGTCCGTCCCCAGCCGGGAGATCTACGAGCCGGCGCTGGAGAGCGGCCGGATCGATGTGGTGCCCGAGTACGCCGCCGCCTTCGCGGACTGGCTGAACGCCAAGGTCAACGGCCCCGGCGCGGGCACGGTCGGTTCGCCCGACCTCGCAAAGACGATGGCGGCCCTGCGGAAGCTGGCGACACCACGCGGTCTGACCGTCCTCGACGCGGGCAAGGCCGCCGACCAGTACGCCTTCGCCGTCAGTGCGTCCTTCGCCCGGGAGCTCGGGCTCACAACGCTCAGCGACCTGGGGAAGACCAAGCTGCCTGTGCGGCTCGCGGCGGACGAGGAGTGCGTCCAACGTCCTGACTGCGCACCCGGACTGAAGAAGACGTACGGAATCGACATCACGGCGGTCGATCCCCTGGGTGTCGGCACCACCCCTGCCAAACAGGCCGTCCAGAGCGGCCGGGACCAGATGCTGCTCACCACGACCACCGACGCGACGCTCGACGACTTCGGTCTCGTCCCGCTCGCGGACGACAAACACCTGCAGAACGCCGACTACATCGTGCCCGTCGTCAACCGGGCCGGGGCGGGCGGCGAAGGGGTCACGCGCGCACTGGGCAGGCTCAACACCGCACTGACAACCGCTGATCTGGCCCGGCTCAACGAGCAGGTGGACAGCCACGGTCGGCCGCCCAAGGACGTGGCCAGGAAGTATCTTGAGTCGAAGAAGCTGCTCCCCGAGTCCGGCGGCTGAACGCGGGCGCCCGAGGCTCTTACGCCACCGGGCCGGTGTGCAGGCTCTCCAGGCGCCGTTGCAGCACCTGCAGCGCCCCGCGCTGACGGCCCGGAACACTGCGGCGCAGCCGGACCAGCGCAGGCGCGAGCGCCCGCGCCCGGGGCAGGTCCCGGATCTGTTCCCACTGGTGATGAGCGCGGTCGACCGCACCCTCGACATCGGCGTCGTCGGTGGCCTGCCGGCGCGTCAGCCGGGCCTCCGCCGCAGCCATCCACAACTCGCAGCTGAGGGCCGGATCCTGAGCGAGCCGCGCGAGATCGGCCCGGACTTCCAGCCAGTGGATCGCCTGCACCGATCCGGGGCCGTGGGTGCGCAGCTCCCGCTGCTCCCAGGCGGCGGCAGCGGCGGCAGCCTCCGTGTGCCGCCCGGCCCCGGCGGCGGCGAGAATCGCCGGGTGCGGATCCTCGCGAGGCTCCGGAGCACTGGCCGGCCCTGTGGCCTGTACGGGCGGGGGAGCGCCGATCGCCAGCAGCAGGGCATCCTCATCACCCGCTCGGGCCGCGGCCTGCTCGTGCAGGGTGGCCGGGTCCGGCCGTGCCCCGCTGCGCCAGATCGCCGCGCACGCCTTCAGATAGGCGGGAGTTGCGGCTTCCCGGCTGCGCCGGAGAGCCGGGCAGACGCGCCCGTAGAGACGGATGCCCGGTCCGAGACCGAGGCCGTGCGAAGCGAGGTGCTGCCAGGCATCGGCGTCGGCGACGAGGTCGACGACGAGGGTGGTGGTGCCGGGCCGCCGGATCGCCGTTTCGGCGGCCAGCCAGTGCCACGGAAGCGCCGTGTAGCGCATGGTCGTCGGCGTGGTCCGGGCGAGGGCGAGATGCAACAGCCGCTGTTTGCGGTCCAGTTGGAGCTGGCCCGCGATATAGAGGAACAGCGGTCCCGCCGCGGTCGCCGCCGCCCGGATCCGGGTGAGGACGGTCTGCGGATCGAGGGGATCGGCGAGTTCGACGACCGTCGCCGCCGGGGTTCCGGTGAGCGCGCTGGGCGGGACGGCTGCGAGCGTGGGCAGTACGGAACTCGCGTCCACGAGACGGCCCTTGCCGACCGGGGCGGCCGCGATGAGCAGCGCCGTTCCCGGTTCTGCCGTGTCCCCTTCGTTGATCACCACACGCAGCACCGTAGCCGACCGCAGCTGCGGCCGACGGCGCCCGGCGTCGAGCGGCCCGCCGTCGGCTTTCTTGTCATGACCCTTGCAGGGAGGGGTCGGCGCTGCTATTCCATCGGTTAGGAAAGTTTCCTTTCAGTTCTCTGTACAGGCAATGGAGACCCCCATGAGACGGGCACAGTACTGGTTACGCTCGCTCGGCGGCGTCGGCACAGCCGTCACCGCTCTGCTCCTCGGCCTCACCGGCGCGCCGTCGGCCCCCGCCGCCGAAGCTCCGGCCGCCGCCGTCATCCACGAAGCCGAGAACGCGGTCGTCTCGCAAGGCGCAGTGGAGTCCAATCATGCCGGATTCACCGGCAGCGGATTCGTCAACTACAACAACCTCTCCGGCAGTCATGTCGAGTGGACGGTCAACGCCGCCCAGGCCGGTACCACCTCGCTGACCATCCGCTTCGCCAACGGCACCACGACCAGCCGCCCGATGGACATCACCGTCAACGGCGCCGTCGCCGCCACGGCCCGCGCCTTCCCCGGCACAGGCGCCTGGACCTCCTGGTCGACGACCACTGTCAACGCCACTCTCAAGGCGGGTGCGAACACCGTCCGGGCCACCGCCACCACCGCCAACGGCGGTCCCAACGTCGACAGTCTCACCACGGACGCGGGCGGCCCCGCGCCCGGCGGCAAGACGCCCGTCGAGATCAACGGACAGCTCAAGGTCTGCGGCACCAAGCTCTGCAACCAGTACGGCAAGCCCATCCAGCTGCGCGGCATGAGCACCCACGGTCTGCAGTGGTACAGCCAGTGCGTGACCTCCGGCTCACTCGACGCCCTGGCCACCGACTGGAACGCCGACGTCCTGCGCATCTCCATGTACATCCAGGAGGGCGGCTACGAGACCAATCCGCGCAAGTTCACCGACCTGGTCCACTCGATCATCGAACAGGCCACCGCGCGCGGTATGTACGCCATCGTCGACTGGCACATGCTCAGCCCCGGCGACCCGAACCACAACCTCTCCCGCGCCAAGACCTTCTTCACCGAGATCGCTCAGCGCCACGCCAGCAAGAACAACCTGCTGTACGAGATCGCCAACGAGCCCAGCGGCGTGAGCTGGTCGAAGATCAAGAGCTACGCCGAGCAGCTCATCCCGGTGATCCGGCAGCACGACCCGGACACCCCGGTCCTCGTCGGCACCCGCGCCTGGTCCTCCCTCGGTGTCTCCGAGGACTCGGACGAGACCGAGATCGTGAACAACCCGGTCAAGGCGTCCAACATCATGTACACCTTCCACTTCTACGCGGCATCTCACGGCACCGAGTACCTCAGCACCCTCTCCCGTGCCGCCGACAAACTCCCCATGTTCGTGACCGAGTTCGGCACCCAGACCGCATCCGGCGACGGCGGGAACAACTTCACCAGGTCCCAGCAGTACATCGACCTGATGGCGAGCAAGAAGATCAGCTGGTCCAACTGGAACTACTCCGACGACGAACGCTCCGGCGCCGTCTTCAAGGGCGGCACCTGCGAGGGGAACGGTCCCTGGACCGGCACCGGGCCGCTCAAGCCCGCCGGCGTCTGGGTCCGTGACCGCGCCAGGACCCCGGACGACTTCCCGACGGGCTGACCAGGACTCCCTGTGTCTCCCTGCCCGCCCCATGTGATCCCATGGGCGGGCAGGGACACAGAACAGGAGCATCAGTGACCAGCTATCGCCAGCCGGGAATCGTCCTGACCGACCGGCACTTCACCGTCCCGCTCGACCACGCCGACCCGGCGGGCGAGCAGCTCGACCTGTTCGGCCGCGAGGTCGTCGCGAGCGGACGGTCCGGTGCCGATCTGCCCTGGCTGGTCTATCTGGAGGGCGGCCCCGGCTTCGGAGCCCGCCGCTTCGTCGGCAAGCAGGCATGGCTCGGGCGGGCGGTGCAGGAGTACCGGGTCCTCCTCCTGGACCAGCGCGGCACCGGCCGGTCCTCCCCCCTGAACCGGCAGACCCTGCCCCTGCGCGGCGGGCCCCGGGCCCAGGCCGACCACCTCGCCCTCTTCCGCGCCGACAGCATCGTGCGCGACTGCGAGACCATCCGGCCGCTGCTCACCGGCGGCGCGCCGTGGACCGTGCTCGGCCAGAGCTTCGGCGGATTCTGCGCCACGCACTATCTCTCCACCGCCCCCGAAGGGCTGCGGACTGTACTCGTCACGGGCGGTCTGCCCGCCCTGGACGCCTGTGCCGATGACGTCTACCGCGCCGCGTATCCCCGCATCCAGCGCAAGGTCGAGGCGCACTACGCCCGCTATCCGCAGGACGTGCGCCGGGCGCGCCGGATCGCCGAATACCTCGCCGAGCACAAGACCGAGCTGCCCGGCGGCTATCTGCTCACCCCCGAGGCCTTCCAGTCGCTGGGCATTCTGCTCGGCGGCGGGGACGGCAGCCACCAGCTCCACTATCTGCTGGAGGACGCCTTCGTCCGTACGGGCGCGGGGTACGAACTGTCCGACGCGTTCCAGGAAGCCGTGCTCGGGACCCTCTCGTACGCGGGACATCCGCTGTACGCCGTGCTGCACGAGGCGATCTACGCCCAGGGCGCGGGGCCGACCGCCTGGGCCGCCGAGCGGGTCAGGGCAGAATTCCCGCAGTTCGACGTCGCGACCGCCCTGGACGGGGACGTCCCGCTGCTGTTCACCGGGGAGAGCGTCCACCCCTGGCACTTCGAGGTGGACCCCGCCCTGCGAGCGCTGCGCGAGAGCGCCGGACTGCTGGCCGCCCGCACCGACTGGACCCCGTTGTACGACGCGGCACGGCTCGCCGCCAACCAGGTGCCCGTCGCCGCGGCCGTCTACCACGACGACATGTACGTCGACACCGAGCACTCGCTGCGCACCGCCCGTACCATCCGCGGACTGCGCACCTGGGTCACCGACGAGTACGAGCACGACGGGGTGCGGGCGAGCGGGCAGCGGGTGCTCGACCGGCTGCTCTCGCTGGCCCACGGAGAGGTATGACGCCCGGTCAGCGTCGTATCCTGCCCGCATGAACGAGCCTGCGCCCGAGCAGCTGGAACCCATGCCCGACGACTGGCAGCGCGCGCTGGCGGTCGTCGCGCACCCGGACGACCTCGAGTACGGCTGCGCCGCGGCCGTCGCCGGCTGGACCGACGGCGGACGGGAGGTCTCGTACCTTCTCGCCTCCCGTGGCGAGGCGGGCATCGACACGATGGATCCGGCCACGTGCGCCCCGCTGCGCGAGCAGGAGCAGCGGGCGAGCGCGGCCGTCGTCGGAGTGTCCTCCGTGGAGTTCCTGGACCACAGGGACGGTGTCATCGAGTACGGGACCGAGCTGCGCCGGGACATCGCGGCCGCCATCCGCCGCCACCGGCCCGAGCTGGTGATCACCCTCAACCACCGGGACACCTGGGGCGGCACCGCCTGGAACACCCCCGACCACCGCGCGGTCGGCCGGGCCACCCTGGACGCCGCCGCGGACGCCGGAAACCGCTGGATCTTCCCCGAACTCATCGCCGAACAGGGCCTTCAGCCCTGGAACGGGGTGCGCTGGGTGGCGGTCGCGGGCACCACGACGCCCACCCACGCCGTCGACGCGACGCCGGGTCTTGAGCGCTCCGTCCTCTCCCTGCTGGAGCACCGCACCTATATCGAGGTGCTGACGGACCAGGATCCCGAGGAGTACTGCAGGGCCTTTCTGACCGGGTACGCCCAGCAGGCGGCGGCACTCTTCGGCGGCAGGCCCGCCGTGACCTTCGAGCTGTTCGGCCGCTGATACCGGCGGCCGTTTCCGGCTCGGACCGTCATAGGCGTGCACGATCGGCCCACTCTCGCCCGATTGACAAACACGCTTGCCGTTTCTGCAATGGACGGCATGGACGACGACACACAGCTCGATGCCGTACTCAGCGAGGTGGGCCCCCGGCTCCGCAGGATCAGGCGGGAGCGAGGGGCCACGCTCGGGGCGCTGTCCGAGGTGACCGGGATCTCCGTGAGCACCCTGTCCCGTCTGGAGTCCGGGCGCCGCAGGCCCAGTCTCGAGCTGCTGCTGCCCATCGCCCGGGCGCACCAGGTTCCGCTCGACGAGCTGGTCGGCGCGCCGCCGGTCGGCGATCCGCGGGTGCGGGCCAAGCCCATCGTCCGACACGGCCGCACGATGCTGCCGCTGACCCGGCAGCCGGGTGGTCTCCAGGCGTACAAGGTGGTCCAGGAGGCGGGTGCCCCGGTGCCCGAGCCGCGGACGCACGAGGGGTACGAATGGCTGTATGTACTGTCCGGCCGGCTCCGGCTGGTGCTCGGTGACCACGACGTGGTCCTGACCGCGGGGGAGGCGGCGGAGTTCGACACCCGCGTGCCGCACGCCTTCGGGCCGGCGGGGGACGCGCCCGTGGAGTTCCTGAGTCTGTTCGGTCCGCAGGGCGAGCGGATGCATGTGCGGGCGAGACCCAAGCGCGGTTGACGGGGTCTTCCGGAGTGGCAAGCGACCGCTTAGTATGCGACGAGCATGGTACTGCCGACGGTTTGTGGAGGCCCCGAGATGCAGGCATGGCGAGTACACCGGAACGGCGAGCCGAGCGAGGTGATGCGGCTCGAAGAGGTGGACCGGCCCACGCCCGGTGAGGGGCAGCTGCTGCTGAGGGTCCGCGCGGCGAACATCAACTTCCCCGACGCCCTGCTCTGCCGCGGTCAGTACCAGGTGCGGCCCCCGCTGCCCTTCACACCGGGCGTGGAGATCTGCGGCGAGAGTGAGGACGGCCGCCGCGTGATCGCCAACCCCGCACTGCCGAACGGCGGATTCGCCGACTATGTCGTCGCCGACGCCGCGGCCGTGCTGCCCGCGCCCGACGAGCTCGACGACGCCGAGGCGGCCGCCCTGCACATCGGCTACCAGACCGGCTGGTTCGGACTGCACCGTCGCGCGCAGCTACGGGCGGGCGAGACACTGCTCGTCCACGCGGCGGCCGGCGGCGTCGGCAGCGCGGCCGTCCAGCTCGGCAAGGCGGCCGGCGCACACGTCATCGGAGTCGTCGGCGGCGCGGACAAGGCCCGCATCGCGCGCGAGCTCGGCTGCGACGTCGTCATCGACCGCCGCGAGGACGACATCGTCGCCGCGGTCAAGGAGGCCACCGGCGGCCGCGGCGCGAACGTCGTCTACGACCCGGTCGGCGGCGACGCCTACGCCAAGTCGGCCAAGTGCGTCGCCTTCGAGGGCCGGATCGTGATCGTCGGCTTCGCGAGCGGCACGATCCCGAGCCCGGCCCTCAACCACGCCCTGGTGAAGAACTACTCGATCGTCGGCCTGCACTGGGGCCTGTACAACCAGATGGATCCCGTCGCGATCCGCGCCTGCCACGAGGAGCTCACCAAGCTCGCCGCACAGGGCGTGATCAAGCCGCTGATCAGCGGACGCGTCGCCATGAAGGATGCGGCAGACGCCGTCCAGCGCGTCGCCGACGGCACGACCACCGGCCGCCTGGTCGTCATCCCGGAAGGAGATGCCCGATGACGGACGCCGCCGAACTGCTCGCCCGTACCAAGGAGTTGCTGGCCGCACATCCGCCGGCGAGCACGGACCGTACGGACTTTCTGAAGGCGCGCTTCGACGCGGGCCTCGCCTGGGTGCACTACCCGACGGGTCTCGGCGGCCTCGGAGCGCCCCGCACACTCCAGGCCGTCGTGGACGCCGAACTGACCGCCGCGGGCGCACCCGACAACGACCCGCGCCGGATCGGCATCGGCCTCGGCATGGCCGCGCCGACCATCCTCAAGTACGGCTCCGACGAGCTGAAGCAGCGCTTCCTGCGGCCGCTGTGGGTCGGCGAGGAAGTGTGGTGCCAGCTCTTCAGCGAGCCCGGCGCGGGCTCCGACCTCGCCGCGCTCGGCACGCGCGCCGTCAGGGACGGCGACGACTGGATCGTCAACGGGCAGAAGGTGTGGACCTCCAGCGCCCATGTGGCCCGCTGGGCGATCCTCATCGCCCGCACCGACCCCGACCTTCCCAAGCACCGCGGCATCACCTACTTCATCTGCGACATGAGCGACCCCGGTGTCGAGGTGCGCCCGCTGCGCCAGATCACCGGCGAGGCGGAGTTCAACGAGGTCTTCCTGACCGATGTGCGCATCCCCGACGCGCACCGCCTCGGCGAGATCGGCGAGGGCTGGAAGGTCGCGCAGACCACCCTCATGAACGAGCGCGTCTCCATCGGCGGCAGCCGCATCCCGCGCGAGGGCGGCATGATCGGCCCCATCGCGCAGACCTGGCGCGAACGTCCCGACCTGCGCACGCACGATCTGCACCAGCGGCTGCTGACCCTGTGGGTGGACGCCGAGGTGGCCCGGCTGGCCGGCGAAAGGCTGCGCCAGCAGCTCGCCGCGGGCCAGCCGGGCCCCGAGGGCAGCGGAATGAAGCTCGCCTTCGCCCGCCTCAACCAGGAGATCAGCGGCCTGGAGGTCGAACTCCGCGGTGAGGAAGGCCTGTTGTACGACGACTGGACCATGCGCCGTCCCGAACTCGTCGACTTCACCGGGCGCGACGCGGGCTACCGCTATCTGCGCTCCAAGGGCAACTCCATCGAGGGCGGCACCAGCGAAGTGCTGCTGAACATCATCGCGGAACGGGTACTCGGACTGCCTTCCGAGCCACGCAACGACAAGGACGTCGCCTGGAAGGATCTCGCGCGATGACTGACCTGCTGTACTCCGAGGCCGAGGACGACCTGCGCGCCGCCGTACGCTCCCTTCTCACCGACCGCAATGACACTCCGTCCGTCCTTGCGCGCGCCGAGGCCGGTGCGCCGTACGACCCCGGACTGTGGAAGGCGCTCGCCGGGGACATGGGCGCGGCCGGACTGCTCGTGCCCGAGAAGCTCGGCGGCCAGGGCGCGAGCCACCGCGAGGCGGCGGTCGTCCTGGAGGAGCTGGGCCGCGCCGTCGCCCCCGCGCCGTATCTCACGAGCTCGGTCATCGCGACCGAGACGCTGCTCGGACTTGACGTGGATTCAGCCGAAGTGGCGGAGCTCATCGGCGAGTTGGCGGCAGGCAGGAAGACCGCCGTGCTCGCCGTGCCGCTGTCCGCATCCCCGCACGGTCCGCTCCCCGCCGGGGCCTCCAGGATCACCGGGGTCGCGGACGCCACCGTCGCCGATCTGCTGCTCGTCCTGAAGTCCGACGGGCTGTACGCGGTCGAGACGGCGAGCGTCACGGTCGAGGCGCTGACCCCGCTCGATCTCACCCGCCCGCTCTGCGCCGTCACGATCGGCGACACGGCGGGCGGCACGCTTCTCGCCGATGCGGCGACCGGCGAGCGGGCCGTACGGCGCGGGCTGCTCGCCGGGGCCGGGCTGCTCGCCTCCGAGCAGCTGGGTCTCGCCGAGTGGTGCCTCGAGGAGACGGTCCGCCACACCCGCGAACGCCATCAGTTCAACCGCCCCATCGGCTCGTTCCAGGCGCTCAAGCACCGTATGGCGCAGCTGTGGCTCGAGGTCGTCTCGGCCCGCGCCGCGGCCCGCAACGCCGCCGACGCGCTGGCCACCGACAGCCCGGAGGCCGCCCTCTCGGTCGCCGTCGCCCAGGCGTACGGCTCGCGGGTCGCCGTGCACGCCGCCGAGGAGTGCGTGCAGTTGCACGCGGGCATCGGCATGACCTGGGAGCACCCGGCGCATCTGTACCTCAAGCGCGCCAAGTCCGACGAGATCGCGCTCGGCACGCCGGGCCGCCACAAGGAGAAACTGGCCGAACTGGTGGACCTCCGGGCTCCGTAGCCCTACCCCGCCCGCCCCCGGCCGCCGCGCTGAACCATCAGCGCGGCGGCCGTCGTATGCCATCCGCACTGACGGTCCGTCACCGCTGACGACCCGGTGACGGATGGCCGAACTCTTCGCGCTGCACTGCCCATTGGGCCGCCCGCGACGGATACTCGCCGATGTCCCTCCCGACCCGCAGAGCCCGGAGGCACCATCGTGCTGACTACCCGTCGCAGAGCCGTCACCACCATCGCCGCCGCACTGGCCGCCACCGTCGCCGCGCCCGCCTATGCGCAGGCCGCGCAGCAGCACGGCGGACAGACCCGCCCCAAGCCGCTGCGCCGGGCCCATGCCCACAACGACTATCTGCACCAACGGCCCCTGCACGACGCCCTGTCGCACGGCTTCACCAGCGTGGAGGCGGACATCTTCCTCGTGAACGGCGAGCTGCTCGTCGCCCACGAGCCGGCGGACCTCGACCCGACCCGCACCCTGCGCTCGCTCTACCTCGACCCGCTGCTCGCCCGCGTGAAGGCCAACCACGGCTCGGTGTACCGCGGTTACCGGCGACCCGTACAGCTCCTGATCGACATCAAGACGGACGGCGTCAACGCCTACCTCGAACTCGACCGCCAGCTGCGGCACTACCGGCGGATGCTGAGCAGCTACTCCCACGGCCGGGTCCACCTCGGCGCCGTCACGCCCGTCATCTCCGGCGACCGCGCGGCCCGCGTGCCCATGGAGGCGCAGCGGCAGCGGTACGCCTTCTACGACGGCCGCCTCGACGACCTCGGCACCGCCACCCCCGCCTCCTTCGTCCCGCTGATCTCCAGCAATTGGACGCAGAGCTTCACCTGGCTGGGTACGGGCCCGTTCCCGGCCGCCGAGCGGCAGAAGCTGCACGCGATCGTCGGCGAGGCCCACGATCACGGTCAGCGGGTCCGCTTCTGGGCCACCCCCGACGCGGCGGGGCCCGCCCGCGACGCGATGTGGAGCGAGCTGCTCGCCGCCCGGGTCGACCACATCAACACCGACGACCTGGCGGGCCTGGAGAGCTTCCTGCGCGCCCGCGGCGAGTAATCGAACTGACCCGCAGACAACACCCGTACGGCGGACACGCCAGTCGGCCGTACGGGCCCCTCACTGCGCCAGACTGACCGCCGTACGCCGCGATCCCCGCGCGGCGCAGGAGGTTGGCGATGGCCATTTCGATCTCGATCGTGCTGCTTCTGCTCGTTCTCGCAGTGATCTTTCTGCGCAACGGCGGACTGAAGCTGTCCCACGCGGTTGTCTGCGCCCTGCTCGGCTTCTACCTCGCGAGCACCAGCATGGCGCCGACCATCCAGGAGGGCATCGCGGCCACGGCCAACGTGGTCGGCAGCCTCAGGCCGTGACGTCGCCCGGGCTGAGCCGTCAGCCGCCGTCCACCACATGCGAGCGGATCAGGAATCGCACGCCCTCCGGCGCCTCCAGCGAGAAGCCGCTGCCCCGGCCCTCGACGACATCGACGACGAGCCTGGTGTGGCTCCACACCGCGTACTGGCGCTTGGAGATCCAGAACGAGACCGGCTCCTCGACGCCCTCCACCCGGAGATCCTCCAGCAGCACGTCGGACTCGCCCGTACGGAACTCTCCGTCCAGGTAGCACATCGGCGCGCTGCCGTCGCAGCAGCCGCCGGACTGGTGGAACATCAGCGGACCGTGGGCGGCCCGCAGCCGCCTCAGCAGATCGGCGGCTGCGGGGGTCAGCTCCACGCGCGGGGCATCACTCATCCCGCCAGCAGAGCACCGGCGAGGTTGCAACGCCGTTGCAGCGCCTTCCCGGAAGATCTTTCCCTGGGGCGTCGATCGGGCGAGTTGCCGTTCGACATACGGATGAGGGCGCGAGACGGGTGCGCCACGGAAGCAGGAGGAACGGCCATGAGGAAGATCATCTACTTCGTCCACTCGTCGCTCGACGGACACATCGACGGCCCCGGCGGGGCCTTCGACTGGACGCTGCTCGGACCGGAACTCGCAGCGTACGGCGACGGCCTGCAGGAACGCGCCGACACCTTCCTCTACGGGCGCGTGGTCTGGGAGATGATGGCGGGCTACTGGCCTCACGCCGAGTCGATCTCCGACGACCCGCACGACCTCGCCTTCGCGCCCGTCTGGCGCCGGACTCCGAAAATCGTCTTCTCCCGGACGCTGGAAGCGCCCGAAGGCAACGTCCGCGTGATCGGCGGGGATCTCGCCGAAGAGGTCACCACCCTGAAGCTGAGCCCGGGCAAGGACCTGCTGCTGATGGGCGGTTCGACGCTGCCGGCCGCCCTCACGGACCTCGGTCTGATCGACGAGTACCACATCGTCGTGCACCCGGTGGTCCTCGGCGGCGGCAAGCCGCTGTTCCTCCAGGGCAAGGACCGGCTCAACCTCCAGTTCGTCGAATCGCGGTCCTTCGACGCACGGACCGTGCTGCTCCGCTACGAGCGTCCGGCGGGATGATTGCCCGGATCCCAGGTGTTGAGGCGAGAAGCAAGTCTTCGACTCTTCGACGACGGGATGGATGCCATGCCTCTTGAGGGCGAGTACGAGCCGAGCACCCAGAAGTGGGTACGCGACCAGGTCGACCTGTACGAAAGCTCCGGCGGCACGAAGGGGATCACGCTGCGGGGCCTGCCCGTCATCGTCCTGACCACCCGCGGCGCCAAGAGTGGCAAGATCCGGAAATCCCCGCTGATGCGGGTGGAGCACGAGGGCACGTACGCCGCGGTGGCATCGCTGGGCGGCGCGGCCAAGAACCCGGTCTGGTACGACAACGTCGTGGCCGACCCGCGGGTCGAGCTCCAGGACGGACCGGTGCGCCAGGACATGACGGCGCGTGAGGTGACGGGGGAGGAGAAGGCGCTGTGGTGGGAGCGCGCGGTCGCGGCCTACCCCGACTACGCCGCCTACCAGAGGAAGACGGAGCGCGTGATCCCGGTGTTCGTCCTCGAGCCGGACAGGACCTAGGGGGGGTGGGGTGAAGGCGTTGGTCAGGGCTGAGCGTTGGCGAGTGCGGCCTGCAGCCCGGGCGCCGACTTCGCCGCTGCGGCAGTGTCCTTGTGGTCGGCCGCGTCCCGCAGTTCGCGCAACCGGTCGTCGATCTGTGCTGCTTTCCCGGCCTCGGTGTGGTGGCGGGCTCGTGCCCAGGTGAGTTCGAGACCGGTGACGTCCCCGGCGACCGTACCCGGGTCGCCGGTGGCGGCATCGGTCGCCAACTGCCGTGCCCACAAGGACATCCGGGCCGCCTCGACCGTTGCGAGCGGCTCATAGCGCAGATGCAGATCGAGGTCGTTCTGCGCGACCCTCAGCGCCGCGCTGTGCACCCGCTTCGTATCGCCGGCCTTGACCGCCGCGGTGAGCGTGTCGACATCGCGGTTCATCTGTTTGGCGAGCAGCGGGGGCACCCTGTCCCCGGTCCGGTAGGCGTCCCATGCGGTCCGCACCTTCCGCGCTGCCTCCGGGTCCGCCGTACCGCTCTGTGCCGCGCGGACGGAGTCCGACAGGGCGCTCAGGGCGGCGGGGACGGGTCCGGGCTTCGCGTCGGTGGGCACGGCGAGAGACACCGCTTCGAGGTCGCCGTCCGGGCTCCCGGTCGAGAACTCCCCATATCCGGGGGCGAAGACCTTGTCCTCGCGGCTGCCGTCCATGTGCAGCTCGCGTACGGTCATCGCACCCTTGACGGGCCCGTACGGGCCGTCGATCGTCCGGCCCACGGCCTTGACGCTGACCTCCTCGAAGACGACGCCCGGCACATTCTCCGGCCGGTACACGTCCCCGGCCTTCGGGTGCGCGGGCATGATCATCGCGGCCGGTCCGGTCTTTCCGGCCTTCCAGGTGCCGTCGGTGTCGGCCACCACCCCGTTCTGATAGTTGAAGACATCCTCGCCGAGGTACCAGACGGAACCGTCGTCGGCCTGTGCGAACCAGTCGAGCGCGACCTCTTCGATCCGCCCGTCGGACAGAGCCATGTACTGCAGCGTGCGTACCTTCACCTGCTCTCCCTTGATGGCGATGGAGGTGGTGCCAGGCAGCAGGGTGAACTCGGTCCGGAACGGCTTGCCGCCGACCTGGCCTCCGTAGATCACCTGCTGGACCTGTGAGCTGGGATGCAACGGATTGTTGATGGTCGTCGAATGAGAGAAGACGGGCTTGACCCGGTCCACCCGGTCCTTCTCGGGTGCCAGCGGCATGCACTTTCCGGTCTTCTCTCCGGTGGCCTCGTCAATGATCTGCACGCAGTCCGAACGCGCCTGGGCGTTCCCCGAACCGCTGCCGCAGCCGCCGGTCGCGAGCGTCGCGCCCAGCACCACCGCCACCGCTCCCGCGAGTTTCCCGCTGTTCATGACGCGCCTCCTCGTCTCGTACGCAGACCGTGGCAGCAGGGCGCTGAAGGGACGCTGAACCAAACTGAACCAGCCTTCAGACAAGGTCCTCGCGAGCCGGGAGCGACACCTCGAAACGGGCCCCGCCCAGCGCGCCCCCGGACACCGTCACCGCACCGCCGTGCGCCGCGACCAGCTCCGCGACGATCGCAAGGCCGAGCCCGCTGCCGCCGCCGTCCTCCACGGAACGCGAGCGCGCGTCGTCGAGCCGTACGAACCGCTCGAAGATGCGCTCACGCTCGGCGGCGGGCACCCCGGGCCCGTCGTCCTCGACCCCCACCACGATCCGCCCCTCCTCCTCCGTGAGGTCGAAGGCCACCCGGTGCCGGGCGTGCCGGGCCGCGTTGTCGCCCAGATTGCGCAGCACGCGCAGCAGGCCCTGCGGATCCGCCGCCAGCCGCGCCGGCGACACCCCGGCCGTGCTGATCCGCAGCCCCGTCGCCGCCGTCCGCAGCCGCCGCGCCTCGTCCAGCACGAGGTCGTCGACGTCGACCGGCCGGCGATCCGGGCGCAGCGCCTGCTCGTCGGCGCGGGCCAGCAGCAGCAGATCGTCGACCAGATGCTGGATGCGCAGATTCTCCGCCAGTACGGTCGCCGCCAGCCCTTCCTGCGTCGCCCGGCCAGGATGGGCGAGCGCGACCTCGGCATGCTGGCGGATGGACGCCACAGGGGAGCGCAGCTCGTGCGAGGCGTCCGAGATGAAGCGCCGCTGCGCCTTCTGGGCCCGCTCCAGGCGGTCCAGCATGCGGTTCATGGTGGCGGCGAGCCCCGCGATCTCGTCCTGTCCGCGGGGCAGCGGCACCCGGCGGTGCAGCTGGGAGGAGGAGATCGCCTCCACCTCCGTGCGGATGGCGGCGACCGGGGCCAGCGCACGCCCGACCGCCATCCAGGTGGCCGCCCCGACCAGCAGGAGCAGCAGCGGCAGCCCCACGAGCAGCAGCCTGGTGACGATCTGCGTCGCCTCCGCGACCGCGATCAGCGCCCGCCCGACCAGTACCGTCCTCTGCCCGTCGGGCGCGTCGGCGACCGTTGCCACCACCAGGAACTCGTCCTCGTCCAGCGGGGTGGTGATGCGGCTCTCGCCGTCCCCGCCCGGGCGGGCCAGCGGGGGCAGCTCAGCGACATTCGCGCTGGCGGCCACCACATCGCCGTCGGCGTCCAGGACCTGGATGAACTGCTCGTCGCGATCGGCCACCGCCAGGGACGGCACCCCGCGCCCCGACTCGATGACGGCGGCCACCTGCTCGGCACGAGCACGCGCCGCCTGCCGTACGTCGTCGGTCAGCTCGGCCCTGAGCAGCGCGACCAGCGCCACCGCCCCCGCGACCAGCCCCACCGCGACGACGACGACGGCCGCCACGGTCGACCGGAACCTGACCCCGTGCCTAACCGCCATCGGAGGCCAGCCGGTAGCCGCAGCCACGCACGGTCTCGATCGCGGCCCGCCCGAAAGGCCGGTCGAGCTTATTGCGCAGATGACGGACGTAGACCTCGACAATGTTGGGATCGCCGTCGAAGTCGTCGTCCCAGACATGCGCGAGGATCTCCCGCTTGGACACGGTCTCCCCGCGCCTGCGCAGCAGGAACTCCAGCAACGCCAGCTCCCGGGCGGTCAGTTGGACCCGCTCCCCGCCGCGCGAGACCTCCTTGGCCGCGGGATCGAGCCGCAGATCACCGGCGGTGAGTGCGGCGGGCCGCTCGCGCGGGTCACGGCGCAGCAGTGCCCGCAGCCGGGCCAGGAGCACGGCGTACGAGAAGGGCTTGGTCAGATAGTCGTCGGCACCGGTGTCCAGCCCCTCGACCTCGTCCCACTCGCCCTCCTTGGCGGTGAGCATCAGGACCGGCGTCCAGTTGCCCTCGGCGCGCAGGGCAGCGCAGACGCGGTAGCCGTTGAGGCCCGGCAGCATGATGTCGAGGACGATGGCGTCATAGGGCTTCTCGCGGGCACGCCACAGGCCGTCCGTACCGTCCAAGGCGACATCGACGGCGAAGCCCTCCGCCTCCAGACCGATGCGCAGCCCTTCGGCGAATCGCTCCTCGTCCTCGACGACCAGTACCCGCATGCCCCGATTGTGGCCCCCGGCACCTGAAGCGGGGCTGAACACGCACGAGTGTCGGGCCGGGAGCGTCGCCGCCTTGGGGCCGTCGACGAAATCAACCATCACCGTTCCGACGCCGCCAGTCACCAGGGTGATCCGGTGGGAGTCCGGCCGGTACGGCATCGCGAGCGTTTGCGCAGACAGTCGGCTCATCAGCCTGTGTTCTTCCAAGCCCGGGTGCGGTCGGTCGGATTGCTTTAACCGACCTCAGGGAGGATGACCCATTGAGTAGCTGTCTATTTTTGACCATGGTTGTTCAGGATCTCACCTCGTGTGCCGGATCAATTCCGACGACGCTGGAGGAGCAGTCGGCGGACACCGGGTCCGCCGCCCCCCGGTCGAACGGATGCGCGTCATGAACAACAAGGATCTGGTCCTCAAGGCCACAGGTGAGCTGTTCGGTCACAAGGACCCCTCCGCAGTGGACCGCTGCGTCTCCCCGACGTACAAGCAGCACAGCGCGCTGGCCGCCGACGGCCCCGAGGCTCTGCGTGAGCTGGTCGACTCGCTCTCTGCGGACTTTCGCTACGAGGGCGTCCGGGTCATCGCCGACGGAGATCTGGTCGCTTTGCACGGGGTCTACCACGGCCTCGGCCCCACGGCGCTGGTCGCCTTCGACATCTTCCGGGTGGAGAACGGCAAGCTTGCCGAGCACTGGGACGCCCTGGTGCCGGTGGTCGAGGACACCGTCAGCGGCCGCTCCCAGACCGACGGCCCTACCCAGGTCGGCGACCTGGAGATCACCGAGGCGAACCGCGAGCTGGTCGCCGAGTACGCCGAGAAGGTGCTCAAGGGCGCCGACTACTCGGCGTCGACCGACTACACCTCCGCCGAGACCTACCACCAGCACAACCCGGAGGCCGGTGACGGGCTGGACGGTTTCGGGGTGGCCGCAGCCAAGTGGGCTGAGCAGGGCAAGAACGTCGTCTACAAGACGATCCACAAGGTCATCGCGGAGGGTGACTTCGTCCTGGTGCAGGCCGAGGGCGAGTTCGGCGAGCCGGTCGTCTACTACGACCTGTTCCGCCTCGCCGACGGGAAGATCGTCGAGCACTGGGACGTCATCCAGGCGATCCCCGCCGAACTGCCGCACGGCAACGGCCTGTTCTGACCGACAGCAGCAACAGGACAACCACAGACCGCAACCGACCCATTCGTAAGGAAACCCAGGACTCATGGCCGCACCCATGACCGACGCTGAATGGCGCGCCTTCGTCAGTGAGGGCACCCGCACCGCGAAAATCGCCACCACCCGTGTCGACGGACGCCCACACGTGGCACCCGTCTGGTTCCTGTTGGACGGCGACAACCTCGTATTCAACACCGGCAAGAACTCCGTCAAGGGCCGCACCCTGATCCGCGACGGGCGACTCTCCCTCTGTGTGGACGACGATCGGCCGCCGTTTTCCTTCGTCGTCATCGACGGCCGGGCGCAGGTGAGCGAGGATTTGCCAGAGGTGCGCGACTGGGCGGCCCGGATCGCCGGCCGCTACGTGGGAGAGGACCTTGCGGCACAGTACGCCGCCCGTAACAGCGTGCCGGGGGTTCTCCTGGTGCGGGTGTCCATCGTGAAGGTCCTGGCGTTCAGCGGCGTAGCCGACTGACACGAGGGTGTTCGTGAACGATTCCTCTGCGGGGTCTGACCCAGCGTGCCGTCAGAACATGGTGTTGGGGTTCCTGGAAGTGGCGGGGATGAGTTGGAGTACGTCCCAGTGCTCAACGATCTTTCCGTTGTCGTCGAAACGGAAGATGTCGATGCCGGCGTATTCCTCGTTCGGCCACACCTGGTGGCAGTGAAGGACGACGTGGCTGCCCTCGGCGATGGCGCGTTTGACCTCCACGCGCTTGCCCGGGTATTCGGCAGCCATCCGTTCAAAATAGTCGACGAAGTCCTGCCTGCCGTCACTGGCAAGCGGGTTGTGCTGGATATAGGTGTCGCCCACGTGCCTGTCGAAAGCTTCCGCCGGACGGCATTCGTTGAACAGCAGGTCGTAGAACGCCTTGGCCGTGGCCTTGTTGTGCTCGAGATGGATATCAGTCATGTCAGTCATTGTAGGTAGTCGCTCTCTGGTAGTTGTAGTGTCAATCTACAGATTCGAGCCGCTATTTGGCCGGAGCTGGTCGAGTTCAGGATCGGTCCCGGGCGTCCGCCGCTTGCCGTACCGCTTCAGGCGCTCAAGCTGCCGGTCCGGCGGGATCATCGCCCCCAGCCCCACCTTTTCCACGGCGCGGGCTGCTTGCTCAGCGTCGGGCTCAGGGGGCACTGAACATCTCCTGGTACTCGTGGCGTGCGCAGTCGGGTCAGGTGCCGCAGAGGCCGGGGTGCTGGTCGAGGTCCTTATATAATTCCGTCACCCGCTCCTTGCTCTGCCGTGGTGACCCTGCTCAACGCTAAGGGCGGAACTGGGACCCATCCGGATAGGCTGGTGACTCACGATGGTCAGAAACCGACAACCGGCCTCGCGCGTGATCCCCGAGGTCGCCTTCGCCGCCCCCGTCGGCACCCCCGCCGGGGTCGAGGTCCTTTCTCTGGCCGAACTGCGCTCACGTATTGGACCCGAGCAGCGTCGGATCGCGGCGCCGGGACGGCCGGACTTCCACCATCTGCTCACCCTCACCAGCGGCTCCCTGTGGCAGACGGTGGACTTCACCGGGTACGCCCTCAGGCCCGGTTCCTGGCTGTGGGCGCGGCCGGGTCAGGTGTACCAATGGGGTGACATCACCCAGGCCGAGGGCACAGTGATCATTTTCGAGCGGGACTTCCCCGACCCGGCCACCACCACCGCCGCTCGCCTGGACGACCCGCACGCTCCGGTCGTACGAGTGCCGCGCGGCGACGACATCGAAGCACTGCACACGGCAGCCCACCACCTGGACCGGGAGTTCCAGGCGGCAATGCAGCTGCCGGTCGACATCCACGTCACGGTGCTGCGCCACCTGCTGGCCGTACTCGTCCTGCGCCTCACGCACCTGGCCTCGTCCGTCGGCAGTCCCTCGCCCGAGCCCGGATCGACGTATCTGCGTTTCCGTGACGCGGTCGAGCGCGAGTTCGCCTCCACCCGCCGCCTGGACGACTACGCCCATGCTCTCGGCTACTCCGCGCGTACGCTCTCCCGTGCCACTCTCGCCGCCGCCGGTGTCGGGGCAAAGGAGTTCATCGACCGCAGGGTCGTCCTGGAGGCCAAACGCCTGCTCGCGCACAGCGACTTGCCCGCGGTACGGATCGCCGCCCAGCTCGGCTTCTCCAGCGCCACCAACTTCAGCAAGTACTTTCACCAGCGCACCGGGCAGACCCCGATCGCCTTCCGCGAGTCCGCGCGCGGTCGCCATGACCCGGCACGGGCCGACCGCCGGTGAGAGGGTCGCTTCGGACGTTACGGACAGAGGGTGCGGTCCGGGCCGCCCGGCACCTCGGCTCGTACGCAGCCGCCCGGCAGCCCCCGGTACGGCGAGGATCCGAAGTTGGCCGTCACGGTCAGCGCCGTGTCGCCGAAGGTGGTGCGCTGCACCCGGTGGTCGGCGGTGAGCCGGGTGAAGCCGGTCATCGCCTTGGTACCCGCCGCCTTCTGGAGATGAGCGAAGAAACGCTGGAGCTTTGCGATCTCGGGGCCGTGCTTCTTCAGGCTCGCGCCGTCCAGCGTGAAGTTGAGCGGCGTGTTGTAGAGCATCGCCAGCAGCGCGCGGACGGTCTGCTGCTCGGGCAGCTTGTAGTACCCCAGCTCCCACCGCTCCACGCTCACCACGGAGTCATGCAGCACGGTCTCGTACAACGGCACCCTGTAGCGCGGGTCGTACATCGCGCGGGCGGCGTCGGAGGTGAGCTTCGCGGGCCTGAAGAAGAGATCCGGTGCGTTCTGGGGGGCGTAGCCGCCCCAGGTCTCGCGGTCGCGCTCCAGTGCCCACAGGTGGTCCGACACGGGCGTACTCGAACCGTGGCTGTAGGCCAGGACGCCGCCCGCCCAACTGCCCGCCGACTCCGAGCCCAGCACCAGTTTCCGCTCGCGTGACAGCATCTCCATACGGGCCAGCCGATTGGCTCGGTCGCGCGCCTGTGTGGCCGGGTGCGCGGGGGAGTGGTCGCGGAAGAGCTCGCCCGCCGCGTCGACATCGAGGAAGTAGCTGTTCGCGCCGTTGGCGGTCATCGACCTCGTCCGGTCGGCCAGATAGTGGTGCGTGGGCTCGGCCTGCGCCAGGGCCTGTGAGCTGACGTAGCAGCCCCGGCCGCCGAAGCCGGTCTTCACCTTGCCGTCCGCGCCGCGCACACACGCGTCCGGCCAGACCGGCGCGGGCCACGTGGAGGACGGGGCGTCAGCCGTCGCCGGATCCTGGGCGTTGGACCACGAGTCGTAGGGGCCGACCAGGTACCCGGCCTTCTTGGCCGTATTCACGGCCTCCCGCGTCATGGGCCGGGCGTCGGCGTCGTAGCCCAGCCACATCCGGTCCAGGCCCAGTGCTCGCATCCGCTCGACGGACTCCTTGCTCCGCCCGTCGCCCCACAGGTACGCGTGGAAGGCGCCGATGAGCCTGCCCGCCTGCGGGTTCTCCTCGATCTTGCGCTCCAGGCTGCCGAGTTGTCCATGCTCGACCAGCCACCGCCGGTAGTCCTTCGCCGCGGCGACCGGCGACACGTCGGTCAGGGCGAATGCGACCGTGTAGCGGCGGGTCTCCTCCTTCTCACTGAAGGCATGGGTGGTGGCGGTGCGCAGGCGGCCGGCCCGCGAGGCGAACTCGAGCGTGGTCCCGATATCGGTCGGGACCACATAGCTGACGCCGTGGCGCCCCATCGTCCAGCCCCAGAACGGCATGGTCAGCCCGTCGGTGAGCGCGATTGCTCCGCCGCCCGCCAGCTTCGCCCGCTCCGAGTTCCACCACGGGTCCGCCGCCGGGATCGACAGTCCCTCGCCGCGCGGCACCTGTACGGCCGACGCCTGGGGGTCCACCCCGCTGACCGGCCAGGTCAGCTCCGCGTCGCGTGAACTGCGCATCTCGACCACCAGCCGGCCGGCGCGCTCACGGGCCGTAACAGTCAGACCCCGTTTCGGGTAGTGCCAGGTCGCCGCCGAGTCCCGCAGGGCAACGTCCACGGCCGGGCCGAGATCCTGCGCGGCTTTGGCGGAGAACACCAGCGAAGTCCCGTCGGCCGCACGGGCGGTGACGCCGAGCGTGGCCGGATCCACGCGCGCCTGGCCGCCTTTGACCGGTACCACGACCGTGCCGCCGTCCAGCCGGGCACGGTTGTCCGGTGGCGATGCCGAGCCGGCCGGCATGAGGGAGGCGGCGCCGGCGAGGAGCGTTGCGGACACGGCGGCCGCGGTCAGGGCCCGGACTCGTGGCGAGCCCGGCCAACGATGCTTTGTTTTCTTGGTGAACGGCAACATGGCAGTCACCGTCTTTCTCAAAGGTGAGAGGCAGATGAGAACCACCAGGGCGTGTTTTAGAAGTAGCGCCGTCCGCCCGCAGGGCGGGCCCCGCGGCGTCTGGTGCGTGCAATCGCAAGGCGGAGGATTGCCCTCGTACTGGACGTACTTGGGCGACTCCGACAACACCGCGAGTGCGCGTGCCAGGCGTCGCGGGGCAGGCGAAACTTCTAAAACACGCCCTGGGCGCGGCGTGACGTGAGAGACGGCAGAGGACGCGCGTCGGAACAATCCGCGGGAGGTACGTTTGGGAGCCGTGTCGGTGCTGGTCGTGGATGACGAGCCGGCCACGCGCGAGGCCGTCGCCGAGGCCCTGGAGATCGAAGGCTATGCCGTGGCGCTGGCAGCCGACGGCGCCGAGGCACTGCACAGCGTGGCGGCGCGCCCGCCGGACGCCATCGTGCTTGACGTCCTCATGCCCCGTATGGACGGGCTTGCCTTCTGCCGACGGCTGCGGGCGCTCGGCGACCGCACGCCGATCCTGGTGCTCACCGCGCGCGGCACCGTGGAGGACCGGGTGGGCGGGCTCGACGCCGGGGCCGACGACTATCTCGCCAAGCCGTTCGCACTGCAGGAACTCCTCGCGCGGCTGCGGGCCCTGCTTCGGCGCGCATACCCCGAGGACGGCGACACGCCGGCTTTCGCGGACCTCACCCTGGACCCGCAGACGCGACGGGGGCGGCGCGGAGGCCGGCTGATCCAGTTCAGCCAAACCGAGTTCGCTCTCCTGGAGTTGCTGGTCCGCAACGCGGGCCATGTACTGACCCGTGAAGTCATCATGGACCGCGTCTGGGGTTACGACTTCGGGCCCGGTTCCAACTCCGTGGAGGTCTACATCCGTTACGTGCGCCGCAAGCTCGAAGCGGACGGCGAACGGCGCCTGGTGCACACGGTGCGCGGGCTCGGCTACCGGCTGGCTCTGGAATGAAACCGGAACTCGTGACTGTCTGGCGGCGGCTGTCGATCCGCAGCCGGATGGCCGGCACCGCGGCGCTCGCCGTCGCCCTCGCCGTCGCAGCGATGGCCGTGGTCGGCTATGTCGCCGCCGACCGCCAGGCCCATCGCGAGCTGGATCTCGGGCTGGTCCGCGAGGCCAACCGGATCAAACGGCAGGTCCAGAGCGGTACTTGGTCGGCGGCCGGCCCCTGTGCCTGGCTGTCCGCCCCTGCCTGCGTGCAACTCGTGGGCTCCGACGGAGAGGTGAGCGCCGAGGGCGCGACCGAGCGGGGGGCGCTCGACACCCGTGACGCGCGGGCCGTCGCAGGCGGCAGGAAGACCGCGTTCTTCAGCACCGCCCGGCTGCAGGGCCACCCGGTCCGCGTCTACACCGCGCCGGTCGCCGAGGGCCGGGCGGTGCAGGTCTGGGTGCGCTCCGACGGGGTGGAGCGCGGTGTGGCACGCGTCCGTACGGTACTGATCGAAGCCGGAGCGGCAGGCGTGCTCCTCGCCTGCCTTCTCGGGTACCTCGTCGCCCGCACCAGCCTCGCCCCGCTGGCCCGGCTGACGGCCGTCGTCGAGCGGATCGCCACGACCCGTGACACCCGGCACCGCATCGCTGTCACCGGCCACGACGAAGCGGCCCGGCTGACGGGCAGCTTCAACACGATGCTGATGGCTCTGCACGACTCGCTCACCGCCCAGCGCCGCCTGGTCGCGGACGCCTCCCACGAGCTGCGCACTCCGCTGACCAGCCTGCGCACCAACGCCGAACTCCTGGCCAGGATCGCCCCCGACGACGTCCGCCGCCGCGAACGCGCAACGACGGCTCTGGGCCGGCAGATCAGCGAGCTGGTGGACCTGGTGGAGGATCTGGCGGAGCTGGCGCGGGGCGACGAAGGGGCGGACGAACCGGCCGATGACCTCCGGCTCGACGCGGTCGTGACCCAGTGCGTGGACCGGGCGCGTGCGCATCGGCCCGCCACGGTGTTCACGGTGGAGACCGAGCCGACGCTGATCTTCGGCGTACGCGCCCGGCTGGCTCGCGCGACGGCGAACCTGCTCGACAACGCGGCCAAGTTCAGCCCCGACGGCTCCGTGGTGGAAGTCCGGCTGCGTGATGGTGAGCTCACCATCCGTGACCACGGTCCGGGCATCGACCCCGGCGACCTGCCGCACATCTTTGACCGCTTCTACCGCGCCCCGGCCGCCCGCGCCCGCCCCGGCTCGGGCCTTGGCCTGTCCATCGTCGCCCAGGCCGCGGCCCTGCACGGTGCCACAGCCACAGCCGAGCCCGCGAAGGACGGCGGGACGGTCATGCGCCTGTCCTTCCGGACGGCCGGGGGCCGGGAAGGCTCGTCATCCCCCTCGTGATCATCGCACTCGTGATCGTATGAATCGTGGCTCCAAATGGCCCCGCCTCAGGGGGACTTGCCGTATCAGGGACCGGGGCGCGCTGCCCTGGCTTTGGAGGTTTGCCCAGGTAGAGGCCCCGAGGGCGGCTCTTTCTTTGGAGAAGTCTACGATGTTCGCCGAGTTCCTCTCTGGCGTTGGATATGCGTCACACAGGACGAAGAGCCGACGGAGACACCGCGAGCCTTCGAGCCCCCTGCGACTGGCTGAAACCAGGGTGCGCCATCGTCGTCGCGCCAGGGATAACCAGAGGACCTCTCACTACCTACCTCTTGAAGGGCAAGGCGGAGATGGCACGAGTCGCCCCGCTTTCCGCTGGAAAGCAAAGTGAGCACCCGGTCGACGAGGTGCTCCCCCTCCCGAAACTGGCTCTCTACGGGTTCCAGCACGTCCTGGCGTTCTACGCCGGTGCCGTGATCGTCCCGATCATCGTGGGCGGGGCCCTCGGGCTCAGCCGCGAAGAGCTCGTCTATCTGATCAACGCAGACCTGTTCACCTGCGGTATCGCCTCGATCATCCAGGCCCTCGGCATCGGCCGGATCGGCGCGCGGCTGCCGCTGATCCAAGGGGTCACCTTCACCGCGGTGTCCCCGATGATCGCGATCGGCCTCGGCGCCGGCGGTGGCACAGCCGCCCTGCTGGTGATCTACGGCGCGGTGATCACCGCGGGCGTCGCCACGTTCGCCTTCGCTTGGCTCCCCGCCCGGGCCTTCAAGGCTGTGCTGGGACTCTTCCCGCCGGTGGTCACCGGCACGGTGATCACCGTCCTGGGGCTGGTCCTCATCCCGGTGGGGCTGAACGACGCGGCGGGCGGGGTGGGCAGCCCCCACTTCGGCGATCCCGAGAACTTCGCCTACGCGGGCGGCACCATGGCCTTCATTCTGGTGCTGATGAAGATCGGCCGGCCGTTCCTGTCCAGCATCGCCATCCTGCTCGGGCTGGTGGGCGGCACCGCGGCCGCTTTCCTGCTGGGTGACGCGAGCTTCACCGACGTCGGCAAGGCGGACTGGGTGGGCGTCACCACCCCGTTCCACTTCGGCGTCCCGCAGTTCCAGTGGTTCCCGATCCTGCTGATGCTGATCGTCATGCTGATCACCATGGTGGAGACCACCGGTGACACGTACGCCATCGGCGACATTGTGGGCAAGAAGATCGACGGCGAGACCGTGGCCCGCGCCCTGCGCGCCGATGGCGCCGCGACCGCCCTCGGTGGTGTGCTCAACTCCTTCCCGTACGTCGCCTTCGCGGAGAACGTCGGCCTGGTGCGGATGACGAAGGTCAAGAGCCGCTTCGTGGTCGTCGCGGCCGGTGTTTTCATGATCGTGCTGGGAATGCTGCCGAAGGCCGCCGCCGCGGTCGCCTCGGTGCCGCACCCGGTGCTCGGTGGCGCCGCGACCGTGATGTTCGCGATGGTCGCCCTGGCCGGTATCCAGACCCTGGCCAAGGTGGATCTCAAGGAGGAGAAGAACGCCTTGGTGGTGGGCGTCTCGCTGGCGATGGCCCTGCTGCCGTCCACCGTCCCTGTGCTGTTCAAGGAGCACATGAACGCGGACCTCGCCTCGCTGCTGAACAGCGGCGTCACGCTCGGCGCGAGCACCGCGATCCTGCTGAACCTGGTCCTCAATCGCCTGGGCCCGAAGGAGCCGCAGAGCGAGCCGGTGGTGGCGGGCGGTGTGGTGACGGACGTGGATGGGGCGGACGCCGCCCCGTCTCATCCCGCTCCTGCACCCGCCGGGGTACCGGCCCAGGTCGCCCCCACGGGTGCGGCGGGGCCGTCGGTGGACGAGCCGGACGGCGCCTAGGACCACCCGCCGGGCTCGCTCGCGGGCCCGGCGGACCGCTTCAGTCCATTGCCGCCGGTTGGACTTGGTCGCATACGAGGCCGGTGACGTGGTCGGTGATCATGTCGAGGATGTCCGCCCAGGCGGTGTCATTGCCGAGGACGAGGAAGTTCAGGGTCAGTCCGTCGGTCATGGCGGCCAGATAGCGGGCCAGCACGGGGACGGGCACGCGGAGTTCGAACCCCATGCTGTGACGCAGTTGCTCGATGAGTTCGCCGTAGGTGTCGCAGTACAGCGCGTGCTGCCGCCGTGCCAGATGCTCGAACCCCGGGCGGCGCAGCGCGTACTGCGTGAGTTCGTACGTGAGCATGTGCTCGCCGGGGTTGGCGGTCACATGGTCCCAGTAGGCCTGGAAACCCGCCCGGATGGTCTCCCGGAGGGTGGCCTTCGGCCGGATCGCTTCCTTTGCCACCGTGACGCCGTGATCGGTGATCGCCGTGATGACGGACTCGATCAGGGCCTGCTTGGAGTCGAAGCAGTAGTGGAAGACGCTCAGTGACACTCCCGCCTCGGCGGCGATGGACCGGGTCGTCGTCCTGGAGACGCCGTCGCGGGTCATCGCGCGGATCGCTGCCTCGATCAGCTGTTGACGCCGCTCGGCCGACGGCATGCGTGCCATGTCGTTTCCTTCGTTCTTGTGCCGCGCGGAAGCAAGCGGTCGGGGCCGGCCGGATCAGGAGAACTGATCCGGCCGGCCCCGGCCGTTGGGGACTCCATGGGTGGTGTCAGCTGCTGTAGACGCCGACTTCGCGGAGGGAGAAGCCCCACTTGGTGCCGCGCTCCAGCCCGTGGACGCGGACGTAGCGGGCCGGCGTACCGGTGAACTGCGCCGTGTCCAGGCCGCCGTCACCGGCGGTCGTGGACCATACGGACTGCCAGTTCGTACCGTCGCTGGAGACCTCGATGCGATACGCCTTCCCGTAGGCGCTTCCCAGTTGAGGGTGACGCGCTTGATCAGGCTCTGGGCGCCGAGGTCGATCCGTAGCCACTGGTCGTCACTCCAGTCGCTCGCCCAGCGGGTGTCCGCGTTGCCGTCCACGGCCCGGCCGGGTGCGTAACTCGTGAACAGGCTCCACTCCGACGAACTGGCCGAGGTGGACGAGCCCGCGGCAAGGTTCACCCCGGCTTTGTGGTTCTCGGACGCCTTCCAGGTACCGAGGTAGGACTCGGCGCCCCGGAAGAGGTCGTCCACGACACCCTGGCCGCCGACGAGCCGTATGTCCTCGATCCAGTCAGGGACCAGGCCGTAGTGCGCGGCGCCGTCGGTGTTGATGTCCCAGGTGCGCTCGCCGGTGGTCTGCCTGTCGATGACGGCGCTGCCGTCGGTGCTGCGGAAGGGGTACTTCACCGGGTTCGGGGTGTCCGCGCCGCGGGGGCCCGGCCAGCCGCCCACGCCGTTCATGTCGGTGCCGTAGCCGTAGCCGACGTTGTACTTGTCGCGCAGCGCGTCCGTGCGCTTCGCCTCGGCGCTGAAGGCCTCGGCGCCGTTCATGTACTGGGCTACGAAGCCGCCGAGACGGTAGACGCGCTCGGTCCAGTTGAGGTCCATCCAGCTGTGCGAGGAGATCACGCCCGGGTAGGACTCGGACTCGAAGATGTCGAAGGCCCGGCCCGCGGCCTTGACGCCCATATGGTCGATTTCCAGCATCATTTTGCGTTTCATCATGCCGCGCACGGCGTACTCGCCGAGCTCGGTGAGACCGCGGGTGTTGCACTGCGCGTCCGCGGCGTACGACGGGACGTGCACGCCTGCCGGCAGCTCCTTCTCCGCGTTGGGCGCAGCTGCGAGGCCGATGGGGTTGTCGTGCTGCGGGCCTGCGCACTTCTCCGTCTTCCAGAAGGTGCCGGTCGACAGGAACTGGCCGACGTTGATCGCCGTGCCGAGGGTGCCCGAGTCGAATCGGACGCCGCACAGGGCGTTGTCGAACTTGTGGCACAGGAACATGCTGCGTACGCCCAGTTTGTACAGCTCGTCGAGACCGCGGTCGATGTCGGCCCTGCTGCACTGCGCGACATCGAGGATCTGCTTGCAGCCGAACGGCTCGGAGGTCTCGACCCCCAGAACGACGGCGAGCTTGCCCTGCTGGACGACCTCGCGGGCCTGAGCGGAGTCGGTGACGATCCTGAACCAGCCCTTGCCGGGGCCGCCGTACATCTTGTCGACGTAGGCCTGCAGGTCGTACGTCTTCTGCGCCTGCAGGCGGATGGAGGTCATCTCGTCGCAGCTGCGGTCCTTGAAGAAGTAGACCGAGCAGATCACGCCGTTGGTGACGAGGTCGTTGACGAGCACCCGCTGACCGCCGCGCCAGGCCCGTTCGACCCAGGCGTAGTAGTTCTGCTGGTGGGTCAACGAGTCATGGGCGGGCCAGTCCTTGAACGTCGGCCATCCGTTGGGATCGTGCTTGCCGTCGCCGCCCTTGGTGATGAAGTCGAAGATCGCGAGCGAGCCGTCGGGGTAGTGCTCGGGGCAGTCCTTGAGAGCGTCGGCGATGCCCAGTTCGGAGAACGTCTTGCCGCAGATGAGCCGGCCACCGAAGGCCTCGTTGGACATCAGGTGGTTGTGTGCGTCGACGAAGCCCCGTACCTGCCCCTGGGCGTCGGTTCCCTTGAAGGGCTCGCCCGTGACATTGATCTGGGAGTCGGGCGCGGGCCGCGCGGCCGGTGTCCACCAGCCCGACTCGGCCGAGGAGTTGGGTGCAGTGCCGAGGACCATGGCCACGACGGTGAGGAGCAACGACAGAACCGCGAGGGGCCTGCGTCGGCGGTGCGAGCGTCGAGTCGTGGTCATCACTCACGCCTTCGGTCGGAGGATTGCGCGGGTCGGGGAGCAAGACCGTCCGGAGACCTGACGTGATTGTCATGTCCCACGCGAACGATGCGACGAGAATCGCGGCTGTGAGACTCGGAGTCAATAGTCCGGGACGGATGACCTGATGGGTCGTCGGCTCCGTCGCGGACGCCCGTAACACTGCCCGTGATGCCGCCGGTGACGCTGCCCGTGATGCCGCCTGTGATTGCCGCCCGTGAGAAGATCCCTTCGCGCTGTGTGCGCTGGTTTCCGGCCGCGGAAGGTGACGATGTACGCGATATCCCTGGGCGACGACGGCGCCGAACTGCGACCGCTCGAACCGTGGCAGGCCGAGGAGTTCCTGACCCACGTGGACCGAGGACGGGAGTTCATCGGGCAGTACAACGCGCTGCCCGACGTCGTAACGGACCTGGAGTCGAGCCGGGCGTTCCTCCAGGCGTACGCGGAGAAGGCCGCGGCCGACGCCGGGCGGCTCCACGGCATCTGGACGGACGGCAAGCTGGTCGGCGCGGTCCTCTTCCGGAGGATGGACGCGGAGCAGGGCACCGCCGAGGCGGGCTGCTGGCTGGAGCCGTCGGCGGTGGGCAAGGGGCTGGTGACCCGGGCCGCGCGCGTGATCATCGATTGGGCCGTCGAGGAGCGGGGCATCCACCGCGTGGACTGGTGGGTCTCGGCGGCGAACGAGCCCAGCATCGCCGTGGCCCGGCGGCTCGGAATGACGAAGGACGGCGTGCTGAGGGAGAGCTACCTGTACCGGGGGCAGCGGCACGACGAGGAGGTCTGGTCGGTGCTGGCACCGGAGTGGCGGGCGGGCAAGCGGGCGTTTTGACAGCTCAGGTTCTCGACCTGTCGGCTCAGCCGCTGAACGTCACGTGCTTTGTCCGAACGTCACGTCCTTCGTCTCCGTGACGCCGGCGGTGCGACCGGGCGCAGTCTCGTACTGCCAATACAGGTTCGTGTGCGCGATGACCTTGTCCGGCGGCGGAGCGCCCCACGCGCTCTGATCCTGCGACGTGTGCGCGTCACCGACGAGTGTCACGTCGTAGCCACGCACAAAAGCGCCATGGATCGTGGACCGGACGCAGGCATCCGTCTCCGCGCCGGTCACGACCAGGCGTCCGACTCCGGCCTCGGCCAGCACCTCCTCCAAGTCGGTGTCCTCGAAGGAGTCCCCGAACGTCTTGTGCACCAACGGCTCCGACTCCTGGCGTGCCAGTTCCGGGACGTACTCCCAGGCCTCGCTGCCCTTCTCCAGGTGATCGTCGGAGTGCTGGACCCAGACGATCGGGACACCCTCTGCGCGAGCCCTGTCGACGAGCGTGCGGATGTTGGCGACGACCGCGTCGCGCTGGTGCGCATCGGCCACGACGCCCTTCTGGACGTCGATCACCATCAAGGCGGTGTGGGGTCGATCTGACAGCGTGGTCATGACGATCTCCTCTGCTGCTCGGACGGGCTCATGCCACGGGGATCACGCTAGGGCCTGTCGTTCGGATCTTGCCGGGTTCGCGTGCCCTGGCACGCACGCTTGCCGCGTTGTCGTCAGTCGCCGACGCTCCGCGTCGGCTCCATCCTCCGCCTTGCGATCGCACGCACCAGACCCCGCTCACTGATCCGGCCTGATCCAAAAGACAGGCCCTAGGCCGATCCGCCCACAACCGCCGCTGGTCCGTCCAATTCCAGGGTGCGCCGGATTCGAGGCGTGAAAGAGCGCGGTGGTGCGTCGTTTGCCGTATCAGCAAACCAACTTTGCCGCCACGGCAGTCGGGCGCACTGTGGGCGCAGGGCCGGCCGACGGTGAGATCACGGCCCCCACAACACCCGGCACGGCTCAAGCCGCCACTCAACGGAGCTCATGTTGAAGCCAATTGTCGCTGGACGAGATGAACCAGTAGCTGGAAACCCGGAACGGACGGCCTCGGTCCGGTGGGCGCTCGCCGGCCTTTCGCTGTCCGTGCTGCTGTCCTCGCTCGGCACCAGCATCGCCAATGTTGCCCTGCCGACGTTGGCGCAGGCGTTCACCGCCTCCTTCCAGGAAGTCCAGTGGATCGTCCTCGCCTATCTCCTCGCCATCACCACCCTGATCGTCAGCGTCGGACGGCTCGGCGACATCACCGGCCGCCGACGGCTCCTCCTGGCCGGAATCGTCCTGTTCACGGTGGCCTCGGTCCTGTGCGGCGTCGCGCCCACGCTCTGGATGCTGATTGCCGCCCGGGCGGCGCAGGGGCTCGGAGCGGCCATCATGATGGCCCTCACCATGGCGTTTGTCGGTGAGACGGTTCCGAAGTCAAAGACCGGTAGCGCCATGGGGCTGCTCGGAACGATGTCCGCGATCGGCACCGCTCTCGGTCCATCGCTCGGCGGCGTTCTGATCGCCGGACTCGGTTGGCGGGCAGTCTTCCTCGTCAACGTACCGCTGGGCATCCTGACTTTCCTTCTCGCGCATAGCTACCTGCCCGTCGACCGCCGGGAACCGAAGACTGATCGGACCGGCTTCGACAGAGTGGGCACACTGCTGCTCGCTCTGACGCTCGCGGCCTACGCACTCGCCATGACGATCGGGCACGGCAGTTTTGGTCCGCTCAACATGGCTCTGCTGTTGGCTGCCGTCATTGGAGTCGGCGTCTTCGTCCTCGCCGAGTCGAAGACAGCATCACCCTTGATCCGATTGGCGATGTTCGGCGATCCCGCGCTGAGTGCGAGCCTCGCCATGAGCGCGCTTGTCTCGACGGTGATGATGGCGACGCTGGTGGTCGGGCCGTTCTATCTTTCGCGTGCGCTCGGGCTCGACGCGGCACTCGTTGGCCTCGTCATGTCAGTCGGTCCGCTTGTGGCCGCGCTGACCGGCGTGCCGGCCGGTCGCATCGTGGACCGCCTCGACGCACAACGCATAACCTTCCTTGGGCTCATCGGGATGGCGGCCGGCTGCTTCGTCCTTTCCGCGATGCCGACAACGGTCGGAATCCCCGGCTACATCGCCCCCATCGTCGTCATCACCGCCGGCTACGCGATGTTCCAGACGGCCAACAACACTGCCGTCATGTCAGATGTCCGCCCGGACCAGCGGGGCGTCATCTCAGGCATGCTGAACCTGTCGCGCAATCTCGGGCTTATCACCGGTGCATCCGTCATGGGCGCCGTGTTCGCGCTCGCCTCGGCGACGACCGACATCACAACGGCGCACCCGGGGGCCGTTGCCACCGGTATGCGGATCACGTTCGCAGTCGCGGCGATGCTGATCGTGGTCGCGCTCACCATCGCGGCTGGAGGCCGTGCTCTCGCCCGCCGGTCCGTGGTGACGTGAACCCACGGCACCCCGGCGGGCGGTTCCCCCTGTCCGGGGCGCGCCCTCAGGGGCTCGCGTTGAGCTCCGCGACGATCGAGGCGGGGGTGTGGCCGCTGCCGTCCGACAGGCGGTGGAAGTCGACGGAGACGAAGTTCGGGTTGCGGCCCCCGGCCGCGGTCCGGCACTGGTCGGCGATGCGGTTTCTCAGCTTGGTGCCGTTGTCCAGGGCCGCCGTGAGGACGGTGGGTACGTTGCGGTGGTGGCTCATGGTGAACAGTCGCCGGAATCCGGGCTCCTGGCGGTCCAGGGGCACGTCGGACCAGCGGCTGACGCACGCCAGGTCGTTGCCCAGGTCCCCCAGGCTCCAGTAGTTGCTCACCGTCCAGGACTTGTCGTACATGACGCCCAGGTTCTCGCGGTCGGACCGGTCGGAGAGGATCAGCAGGCGCTTTCCGGCGGTGACGAGGTCGGCAACCTTCGGCCATCCGTGCTGTCGTACGCCCCACGCGTCGGGCCGGAACAGCAGCTCGGACAGCCCGTTGACCCTGCCGAGGGACTGACGCAGCTGCTCCGCGCTGACGTAGTCCTCCAGGAAGACGGTCACGACCTCCTGTGGATGGGTGGCGAGGAAGTCCACCACGGTCTGCATCGTGCCGTGGAAGGACTGCCGTGGCAGGGCGTACGTGGCACCGGCGAAGGTCTTGCAGTCGCCGTGGCACAGGTACACGTCGCTGGGATAGCAGTCGCTCCCGAAGCTGATGATGCACAGCCAGGTGCTGCGCTCGTACCAGTGCGTGTCCAGGCTCAGGCCGCGAACGCCGTTGTCGAGTTGGGCGCGCACCGACTCGGCCTGGTTCGCCGAACTCCAGCGGGAGTCCTCGTAGTTGGTGAAGGCGTTGTGGGTGGTCAGGAAGGCGACCTCGTCGAGTCGGCGATCGCCCCAGCGCGCGGCTGCGGCGTCGGACGCGTCCGTGCCCGCGGAGACGGTGACGGTGGATGTGGTGCCGCCCGCGGCCGAGGCGGCCGAGGCGGTCGCCGCGCCCATGAGGGCCAGGAGAAGGAGGCATACGAAGGAGTGCCGGCGGGCTCTTCGCAGGACCGCGGCGCGAACGGTCCGCGGGCCGGGCGACGCCGGGCCGCCGCGCCTGCGGACACGCGACCACGGTCGCAACATGTTCATGCCAATCATGCGGCGGAGGGTAGCGCGCGGGCCGTCGATCCGCTCCTCCGCGGACCAGTTCGGCCGGTATCCGACGGCGCGCGGCGCCGCTGCGCCACCCGGACCTGCTCCGTGGATCAGGCCGACGGGGGGCGACAGCGGACATGTTGAGTGCGGGCGGTGTGCTGGGGTCAGGTGAGGCGACGCCGTACGGCGGCCGACACCCGGTCCACCGCCACGATCAGGACGAGGACCACCAGGATGTGGGTCAGCATCTCGTCGAACTGGAACAGCTTGATGGACTGGTTGATGAGGAAACCGATGCCGCCCGCGCCCACCAGGCCGAGCACCAGCGACGAACGCACGTTGACGTCGAGCCGGTACAGGAGCAATCCCGCCAACTGCGGGGTCACCGCGGGCAGCAAGGCGTGCGCGGCGATCTGGATCCGGCCGGCGCCAGCCGACCGCAGAACCTGGGCGGGTCCGGGATCGGCGTCCTCCAGGGCCTCGGCCCACAGCTTGCCCATCACGCCCACGTTGTGACACAGCAGAGCGAGCACGCCAGGGAAGGGACCCAGCCCGACGGCCGTGACGAAGACCAGCGCGAAGACCACGTCGGGCACCGCGCGCAGGAACGACAGCGGGGAGCGGGCCGCTTGGTAGACCCAGGTGGACGGGGCGGTGCCGCGCGCCGCGAGCAGGGCCAGGGCGAGGGAGAACGGCACTGACAGGGTGGTGCCGAGCAGACCGATCCACAGCGTCGCCAGGGCGCCGTCGAGGCTCGGCCCGGCATACCTTCGACGCCATCCCCGCGGATCCGCTCGACGCCAAGCTCCTCGAAGTTCCCGAGGGCACGCCGCTGTTGCGGGAGCGGCGCCTGACCACCGACTCCCAGGGCACGCCCATAGAGTGGTCCGACGACCGCTACCGCTCGGACGTCGCGACGGTGACCGTGACCAATACGCGAAGCTCCCGCACCGCCATGCTCTGAGAACGGGAGGGCGGACCGCACCGGCTGGAACGTCCGGTACGGGAGCCGGACTTCCGCACTGCGGGCTCCCCGCTCAGACAATCACCAGCCGCCTCAGAGAGGCGCCAGGCGCTGACTGAGGCTGAGCACGTGGTGAACCGTCCGAGGGTCGGTGCTCCCGCGGAAGGCGGGGACGGGGCGAACCTGGGGGCCGATGAGCAAGCCGGTCTGCCCGTCGAGCGAGGCGTCGGTGGCGGCGAAGACGGACGGCCGGGCGGCCACCGACGCGGGGCCGGCGGTGGAGCGTTCGAAGGTCCGCCGCACCAGCGGCCACAGCAGGCGCAGCCCCGGCGAGACGATCCTCGGTGAAGTCATGGTTCCGTTGGTCATGTCGGTCGCCGCACCGCCGGGGTCGGCCGCGAAGACCGCGACGCCGCTGCCGCGCAGGCGCTGGGCCAGATCAAGGGTGTAGGCGAGGTTGGCGAGCTTGGCGCGGCCGTACCAGTGGAAGCCGTAGTAGCCGCCCGGTGGTTCGACGGCGTCGAAGGTGCGCTTGGCGACCCTGATCGCGCCGGAGCTGACGTTCACGATCCGGCTCGGCCCGCCGGCCCGGAGCTGATCGAGCAGCAGCTCGGTCAGCAGGTAGGGCGAGAGGTGATTGACGGCGAACGTCGCCTCGATGCCGTCCACGGTCTGCTGCCGGTCCGCGAACATCGCGCCCACGTTGTTGACCAGGACCTTGAGCGGCCCCTCGGCCGCCAGTCGGGCGGCGAGCGCTCGTACGTCGCCGAGTGACGCGAGGTCGGCCGCCACGAATCGCGGATCGCCTCCGGTCGCGACCGTCGCGATGCGCTCGACCGCGCGGGCGCCGCGCTCGGCGTTGCGGCCGACCACGGTGACGGCGAGCCCGTGCGCCGCCAGTCCCATTGCGGTCTCCAGGCCGATTCCCCCGGTTCCTGCCGTTACCACTGCCCGCTGTTCCACGGCTGTGCCCTCCGTCGCTTCGCTTGACAGAATCGGATAGGTATCCGTTTCCGTGAGGGCACGCTAGCACAACCGGATAGTAATCCGGTTAGGGTGAAGGTGAGGGTGAACGGTGCCTGGGGCCCGGTTGCCGGCCGCGGTCAGCGCGGGGGGCGCAGGCCCTCAAGGAGGACACCGAGGTAGACCTCGGTGCGGGTGGAGTCGATGGCGCCGGAGCGTAGGGCGTGCTCGATGCCGCAGAGCAGGCGGCGCACGTCGTCGGCCTCGATGTCGCGCCGGATGGCGCCGATCCCGCGGGCGCGGTCAAGCAGGTGCGCGACGGCCAGGTCGAGCTCGGCCTTGAGTGCCGAGGTCTGCTCCTCGGTATCGCTGGCGGATTCGAGCACGGCGGCGAATCCGCTGTCGTCCAGCGCGCGTGCGAGGGTGAAACGCAGCAGGCGGTGCAGCCCACCAAGGGCGTCCTCGTCGGCGGCCGCGGCCTGGGCCTCGGCCACCAGCTCTCGGAAGCGCTCGGCCGACAGCGCCTCCCGCAGCGCGTGGCGGTTGGGGAAGTGCCGGTAGACGGTTCCCACGCCCACGCCGGCGAGCCGGGCGATGGTGTTCAGCTGAAGCGAGTCGTCACCGGCGGCCAACTGCTCGCGGGCGACCTGCAACACCCGGGCGCGGTTGCGCGCGGCATCCGTCCGCAGCGTCGGCCCCTGCTCGCCCTTCAGTGTCACGGGCCCAGCATAGAGGGCCGCTGAGCGCGGCCCGATGAGAAGATCTTGGAATCGAGAGCCAAAAAATTCGGGCGGCGATGTCGAGAACCCGTGGCCGGGTCCGTCCCCGCAGTGAACGCGACCACAATGGGTCGCACCAGCACCGAGGAGAAACACCATGGCCAAGTACTTGCTGCTCAAGCACTACCGCGGCGCCCCGGCTGCGGTCAACGACGTGCCCATGGACCAGTGGACGCCGGAGGAGATCTCGGCCCACGTGCAGTACATGAACGACTTCGCGGCCCGGCTCGAGAAGACCGGCGAGTTCGTCGACGGTCAGGCGCTCGCCCCCGAGGGGACGTTCGTACGGTACGACGGCGAGGGCCGCCCCCCGGTCACCGACGGCCCGTTCGCCGAGACCAAGGACCTCATCGCCGGCTGGATGGTGATCGACGTCGACAGCTACGAACGCGCCGTCGAGCTGGCCGGGGACCTGTCAGCCGCCCCTGGGGCGGGCGGGAAGCCGATCCACGAGTGGCTCGAGCTGCGCCCGTTCCTTACCGCGCCGCCCACCATCACGGAGTGACCTCCGAAGTGGACGATGTCCTGCTCCGGAGCCTCACGCCGAGCGTGCTCGGGATCCTCGTCCGCCGCGGAGCCGACTTCGCGGCGGCCGAGGACGCCGTGCAGGACGCGCTGGTCGAGGCGGTCCGCGTCTGGCCGGCCGACCAGCCGCGGGACCCGAAGGGCTGGCTGGTCACCGTGGCCTGGCGCCGGTTCCTCGACGCGACCCGCGCGGACACCGCCCGCCGCCGGCGTGAGGACCGCCTCGACGAGGAGCCGGCGCCCGGGCCCGCGCCCGCCGTGGACGACACACTCCAGCTCTACTTCCTGTGCGCCCACCCGTCGCTGACGCCGTCGTCCGCGGTCGCGCTCACGCTGCGCGCCGTCGGCGGGCTGACCACCCGCCAGATCGCCCAGGCCTACCTGGTGCCCGAGGCGACCATGGCGCAGCGCATCAGCCGAGCCAAGCGCACCGTCTCCGGCGTGCGGTTCGACCAGCCCGGCGACGTCGCCACCGTGCTGCGCGTCCTCTACCTGGTCTTCAACGAGGGCTACTCCGGCGACGTCGACCTCGCCGCCGAGGCCATCCGGCTCACCCGGCAGCTCGCGGCCGCGATCGACCACCCCGAGGTGGCGGGGCTGCTCGCCCTCATGCTGCTCCACCACGCCCGGCGTGCCGCCCGGACCGCGCCCGACGGCAGCCTGGTGCCGCTGGCCGAGCAGGACCGCCGCCGGTGGGACACCGAGTTGATCGCCGAGGGCGTCGAGATCCTGCAGGCGGCCCTCGCCCGCGACCGGCTGCGCGAATTCCAGGCGCAGGCCGCCATCGCGGCACTCCACGCTGACGCGCCCACCGCCGAGGAGACCGACTGGGTGCAGATCGTCGAGTGGTACGACGAGCTCGCGCGCCTGACCGACAGCCCGGTCGTCCGGCTCAACCGCGCGGTGGCCGTCGGCCAGGCCGACGGACCGCGCGCCGGCCTGGCGGCGCTCGCGGCGCTGGACGACTCCCTGCCCCGCCACGCCGCGGTGGCGGCGTACCTCCACGAGCGCGACGGCGACCTGGCGACGGCGGCACGGCTGTACGCCGAGGCGGCCCACAAGGCACCCAACCTCGCCGAGCGCGACCACCTGACGCGCCAGGCCGCCCGGCTCAACGCCCGCCGGTCTCGCTGACGGGTCGCCCCTGGGGCCTCGCGCGCTTGGCCTCGTCGGAGATGTCGGTGAGCCCGTAGGCGGTGAGGCGGCCATAGGGGCCATGCCGACGGCGAACTTGACTGGATTTACCTCTGCCCGGGAGCCGAGGACGGCGTTCCCGCGATCGCGGACGACGACGGGCGGCCGCCTGATGCCGGGGCCGGCGCCAGCCTCGGAGTCGATGGCGGTCTTCCCTTGCAGCGGCCCGCGCGTTCGCCTCCCGGTGCCCCCTGATCACTCCCTGATGATCGGTCAGATCAGGCCGTGGACGCCGAAGAAGGGAAGGGGCAGGCGGCCGCTCCGCGCACCGGGCGGCTCTCCGTCGGATGGCTCGGATGTCGTCGGTCGTCCAGATAAACCCCGTACGGAACAAGGTCACTTCATCGAGGTAATGCCCACCGTCTCATGGGGTGACCAGGGCATATCGGCCGTTACTGTTCACCGGGATCTGGACGGATGCCCAGAGCTTGACCCTCCTTTTCCTCTTCACCGGTTGGCGTGCGCGTACGCCGATCACCAGCCTTGCGAAGGAGAGTTCGCCCGATGACCGTTGAGACCGGCCCGGAAGCACAGCTGGAGCCGCCCCGGCAGTCCAGCCTGAGCACCGCGGCTGCCCGCAACCTTGCCACCACGACCAAGTCCGCTCCGCAGATGCAGGAGATCACCTCTCGCTGGCTGCTGCGGATGCTCCCCTGGGTGGAGACCAAGGGCGGCGCCTACCGGGTGAACCGCCGGCTGAGCTACACCGTCGGCGACGGGCGCATCGAGTTCGTCCAGGACGGTGCCGACGTCCGGGTGATCCCCCGCGAGCTGGGCGAACTGGCCCTGCTGCGCGGCTTCGAAGACGTGGAGGTGCTGACCGCGATCGCCGGCCGGTGCGTCCAGCGGGACTTTCGCGCCGGCGAGGTGTTGGCCGAGCGCGGTACCCCCGCCGAGCAGATCCATCTGATCGCCCACGGCCGGATCAACCAGACCTCCGTCGGCAAGTACGGCGACGAGGCCGCCGTCGCCGTACTGGCCGACGGCGACCGGTTCGGTGAGAACGCCCTTCTGGACGCCGACGCCACATGGGACTACACCGCCACCGCCGAGACCTCCGGCACCCTTCTCACCCTGTCCCGCGCCGACTTCGCCGCCGTGCTGTCCTCGGCGCCGAGCCTCCAGGCCCACATCCGGCAGTTCAGCTCGCTTCCCCTGCAGCGGCAGAACCGTCACGGCGAGGCCGAGATCGCGATGTCGGCCGGCCACACCGGCGAAGTCGAACTGCCGGGCGCCTTCGTCGACTACGAGCTCAAGCCGCGCGAGTACGAACTCTCCGTCGCCCAGACCGTTCTGCGGGTCCACACGAGGGTCACCGACCTCTACAACGGGCCGATGAACCAGACCGAGGAGCAACTCAGGCTCACCATCGAGGCGCTGCGCGAGCGCCAGGAGCACGAGCTGATCAACAACCGGGAGTTCGGCCTGCTCCACAATGCCGACTTCAAACAGCGGATCCAGACCCACTCCGGCCCGCCCACCCCGGACGACCTCGACGGGCTGCTCTGCCGCCGCCGCGGCACCAGGCTCTTCCTCGCTCACCCCAGGACGATCGCGGCGATCGGACGTGAGTTCAACGCCCGCGGGCTCTGTCCGGGCCACGTCGACCTCGGCGGGCAGCAGGTCCCGGCCTGGCGCGGGGTCCCGATCCTGCCCTGCAACAAGATCCCCATCAGTAAGGAGGGCACCAGCTCGATCCTCGCCATGCGAACCGGCGAGGACAACCAGGGCGTCATCGGTCTGCGTCAGACCGGCCTGCCGGAGGAGTACGAGCCGGGCCTGTCGGTGCGCTTCATGGGTGTCAGCGAGCAGGCGATCATCTCGTACCTGGTCACCACCTACTACTCCGCCGCCATCTTGGTGCCCAACGCGCTCGGCGTGCTGGAGAACGTGCAGATCGCCCGCAGGCGCGACTAGCAGACCCTCCGACGGCCATGACAGCCCGCACGTTCCCGGGCCGGACGAGCACGCCCGGGTTCGGGACGGCCCACCCACCTCACCAAGGAGCTACGGATGCCCGATCCTGGGCTTTCCCCTCTGCAGTCGAGCCTGCCTGACGCTGCGGCCCGCTTCGGGGCGCATGTCCTCACGAATGCCACCGGCGCCCTGGCTGCCCTGCCCGCCCTGCCCGCTCTGCCCTCTGTTCCCCTCCCTGCCGCAGGGGCCGTGCCCGCCGACGGCTCGGGTGGCGACGGCGCTGCCGAGGCGGGGCAACCGAGCCCGGCCCTGGACCGGATCCTGCGCGGCCCCACAGGTCTCGGCACGTCGGGTCTGTACCTGGGCCTGCGCGAGGCGTCGTCGGCGTCTCCGGCGTCCGAACCGGCGGAGGGCAAACCGATCCCGGGCCTCTACTACCACCCGGTGCCGGAGCCCGATCCGGCTCGGGTGGAGGAGGTCTGTCGAAGGATCAAGGACTGGGCGGTGGACGAGGTCGAGCTGTACCCCGAGGAGTGGGAGGGCCAGTTCGACGGCTTCTCCGTCGGGCGCTACATGGTTGCCTGCCATCCGGACGCTGCGACCGTCGACCACCTGATGATCGCTACGCGGCTGATGGTCGCCGAGAACGCGGTCGACGATTACTACTGCGAGGACCACGGAGGTTCGCCCATCGGCCTCGGTGGACGTCTTCTTCTGGCGCACACCGCTCTCGACCCCCTTCACGCCACGAAGGAATACCAGCCGCAGTGGGCGGAGTCGCTCCACGCGGACGCCCCGCGGCGCGCCTACCGCTCCGCCATGGAGTACTTCGTCCAGCACGCCACCCCCTCCCAGGCCGACCGGTTCCGGCACGACATGGCCCGTCTGCACCTGGGGTATCTCGCGGAGGCCGCATGGGCACAGACGGACCACACGCCCGAGGTGTGGGAGTACCTGGTGATGCGGCAGTTCAACAACTTCCGGCCTTGCCCCACCATCACCGACACAGTCGGCGGCTACGAACTGCCGACAGACCTGCATGCCCAGCCCGCCATGCAGCGTGTTCTCGCGCTCGCCGGGAACGCCAGCACCATCGTCAACGACCTGTACTCGTACACCAAGGAGCTCGCCGCCCCCGGTCGGCATCTGAACCTGCCCGTGGTGATCGCCGAACGTGAGGGCATCGCCGACCGGGAGGCCTATCTGAAGGCGGTCGAGGTCCACAACGACCTCATGCACGACTTCGAAGCCGAAGCCGCCGCTCTGGCCGCCGCCTGTCCCATCCCGAGCATGCTGCGCTTCCTGCGGGGAGTGGCCGTGTGGGTCGACGGCAACCACTACTGGCACCAGACCAACACCTATCGATACAGCCTGCCCGATTTCTGGTAAGAAATGGACTCATCTGTGACCAGCACCGAGCTCACCGTCAACGGCACCTCCGCGTTCATTCCCGCCCCGGCGTCGCCCTACCAGGGTGACATCGCCCGTTACTGGGATCACGAGGCCAGGCCCGTGAACCTGCGTCTCGGCGACGTCGACGGGCTTTACCACCACCACTACGGCATCGGCGACGTCGACCACGCCGCCCTCGGGGACGCATGTGACAGCGAGTACGAGAAGAAGCTGATCGCCGAACTCCACCGCCTGGAGTCGGCGCAGGCCGAAGTCCTCCTGGACCACCTGGGTTCCATCGGGCGCGACGACACCCTCGTGGACGCCGGCTGCGGCCGGGGCGGTTCGATGGTCATGGCCCACCAGCGGTTCGGATGCAAGGTCGAGGGCGTCACCCTCTCGGCCAAGCAGGCCGATTTCGCGAACCAGCGCGCCCATGAACTCGGCATCGAGGACCATGTTCACGCCCGCGTATGCAACATGCTCGACGTGCCCTTCAAGACGGGGCAGGCCGCGGCCTCGTGGAACAACGAGTCGAGTATGTACGTCGACCTGCACGACCTCTTCGCCGAGCACTCCCGCATCCTTGCGGTCGGCGGCCGCTACGTGACCATCACCGGCTGCTGGAACCCGCGCTACGGACAGCCCTCGAAGTGGGTCTCCCAGATCAACGCGCACTTCGAGTGCAACATCCACTCCCGCCGGGAATACCTGCGCGCCATGGCCGACAACCGTCTCGTACCGCAGACCGTCATCGACCTGACTGCCGCGACCCTCCCGTACTGGGAGCTGCGGGCCACGTCTTCGCTGGTCACCGGCATCGAAGAGGCGTTCATCAACTCCTATAAGGACGGCTCCTTCCAGTACCTCCTGATTGCAGCTGACCGCATCTGACCGACCGCCGGCTGAAGGGGCCGGGCTCGTCGGCCGGCCCCTCTGCCTGTCGAGCAGCGGGAGGGAACGTGTGGTGCGTTCCCTCCCGCCCTCGGCTACGCGGCCCTGGCCCGCCGGACGAGACCGGCGACCACGTCCAGGACGAGGAACCCGGCCAGGGTGACGCCGAGCACCGGCAGCGCCCAGCCCAGAGCGGCGACGGCCGGTATGCCGAGGATCAGCACGGGAAGCGGCAGCCGGCGCCAGACACCGCGGGCCGGGGCCTTGCCGAGTACGGCGATCCGGTCGTCGCGGGTCGGTCGGCGCTGCCACCACATCCTGTAGCCCCAGATGCTCATGGCGGTCAGGCCCAGCGCGATCACGGCCAGCACGAGCTGGTTGACGATCCCGAAGAGCACACCCATGTGCCCCTGCACACCGAGCTTGCTGAGCTTGGCCAGGAGCGGATAGTCCGCCCACCGGTTGTGGGAGGTGACCTCGGCCTTCTCGGAGTCAACGGCGACCTGGTCGTAGTGCACCGGCCACACGTTGTCCTTCTGCGCCACGACCCATGCGCCGGAGCTGTCGGCGGGAGGTGTGACCTCCACCGTGCCGCCCAGCCCTGCGTCCCGAGCCACGGCCAGGGCCGCGTCGAAGTCGGCCGGATCCGCTGCGGCGGACTCCCCGGCGGCGCCGTGCCCGGCGTGCTCCCCGCCCTCTTCCCCGGCGGGCGGCTCAGCGCCGGGAAGGGTGGTGTCCAGCTCCGGCGCGTGGGCCTTGGCCGCGTCCAGCAACTGGCCGAACCGCTCACCGGCGTAGTGGGACCAGGTCAGGCCGGTGGCGCTGAGGAAGAGCAGGCCGAGGGCCAGCCAGACACCCGTGGCCGCGTGCCAGCTGCGGGTGCGGCGCACGCCCCGCGCGGAACGGTCGGGCACCAGAACGCCGCGTGCGGACTTGGCCCGCTGCCCCCGGCTGCGTCCGAGCCAGAGCACAAGACCGCCCGCGACGATCACCCAGAGCCAGCTCGCGGCGACCTCCGAGTAGAGGCGGCCGGTCTCGCCCAGGTGCAGATTGCGGTGGAGATCGTCGAGCCAGGTGGTGAGCGGTGTCGAGCCCCACCACGTGGTCAGCTCGCCCCGCACCTCGGCGGTGTACGGGTCGACGAACACCGTGCGCTGCTTCTCGCCGAGTTCCGGCACGGACAGCACCACGCGCGTGGTGTCCTCCGGTCCGGGCGGGGTGATGACGGAGGCCAGGCTGCCCTCCGGGTGGGCGGCCCGGGCTGCGGCTATCTGCTCCGTCAGCGGACGCGGCTTGTCGCCCACCTGCTCGACGCGCAGCTGGTCGCCGTAGACCAGCTGGTCGAGCTGCGGTGTGAACGTGTAGGCCAGCCCGGTCAGGGCGGCCACGAGCAGGAAGGGGGCGACGAATACGCCGGCGTAGAAGTGCAGTCGGACCAGCAGGGCCCGTACGCCCTGCCAGGACCGACCCGGTCGGCGTTCCGGCGCAGCGGTGGCGGGGTCGGCCACGGCGACAGCGGTCGCCGCCTCAGCGGGAGAAGCGTCGGATGGTTCGCGGTCGTTTTGTGGTGATTCTTCGGCTATGGAAGACATGTGCATTCCTCAAGGGGCAGCATCGGCCGGACGGGCCGGGGATGCAGGCGAAGTCGGTGAAGAGATTCCGCCGGGGTGGCGGTGTGACGTGATGACAGCCCCGGCCCGGCTCCGCCCGTACGCATGCCTCATGGGCGCCTGTGCACAGCCGGCGCGAGAGAATGGCGAGAGCGGCCCGTCAGGCCGGGGCCACTGGGGGTGGGTCCCGCCTGGGCAGCGAACGCGCGAGCAGCACTCCGAACCGGGGATGCCCAACCGCCGCGGGCAGCGGCCGAAGACGCGGCGTGACAGGAAGTGACAGGGGAGAGCGGAAGCAGATGTACGGCACGACCAAGGCGGCCAGCCGTCGCAGCACACGCTCTCCGTAGATGACGCAGAGAGCTGTCCCGAGCGTGGCGACCGCGTGCGCCACTGTCATGGCGGGGGTCATGGGAGGCCCGGCGCCGGTGCCCGCCATGTCTGCCTCGGCCATGCCCATGTGCCGGCCGGTCATGTGCCCGGGCATGTGGTGTGCCGCGTGGCCCGCGGACATCGAGCGTGTGCCGCCGTCCGGCATCGAGAGGTGGTGGAGCGCCAGGTGGAGGGAGAACTGAGTCCCGCCCAGCACCAGCGCCGTCACGTCGAAGCGGCGCCGACCGCCACCGAAGAGCAGCGTGCCCTGGACGGCCAGAGCGGCGAAGAGAAGACCCAACGCGGCCGAGCTCGGCAGCCGGCCACCCGCTGAGACATGGCTCAAAGCACCCAGGAGCAGACATGCGGAAGCGGCGAGCAGACCCCTCCCGGCCCGCCCCGCCCACCCTCCCGGTCTGCGCACCGGCACAACCTATCCAGCGATCACGCTTGGTGAGCAGGTGGCCGCGAGGGGCCCCCGGGGTTGCGGGAATGGCCGCCGGCACCCTGACGGACAGTCACCGATACGACTGGGGACGGCTGTTGAGCGCTATGAATGAGCGCACACGTTCGCGTACGGAGGTGAGTGCCATCCCCTCGCGTGAGGTGAATCACACGGACCCGAACATCGCCTTCCTCAGCTTGGCCGCCGCCTCGCGCGAACCGCCGAGGCTGCCTGGAAGGAACTTCACGGCGTTGCCGTCTCGATCGTCAGGTCACCGGTCAACGTGCGGTGAACCGGGCACTTGTCGGCGATTTCGTGCAGCTTCTCCCGCTGCTCGGCGGTCAGGTCGCCGCTGAGCACGAGGTCCTTGAGGATCGTGTCCTTGCCCTTCATCCGCAGCGACACCGTGACCTGTTCAAGCGGGAGTTGCTTGGAGTCGGCGTACATGCGGACCGTCATCGACGTACAGGCGCCGAGTCCGGCCAGGAGCAGGTCGAAGGGGCCGAGCCCGGTGTCGGCGCCGCCGAAGGAGCGGGGTTCGTCGGCGATCAGCTGGTGCCGGCCCAACGTGACCGACTGCTGGAACGTCCCCATGCCGGTCTCCGCCACCGTGACCACTCCCGGCTCGCCGCCCGCGTCGTGCGGGATGTCGAGGTAGCGGCTGACCCAGGCGGCGAGGACCTCTGCCACGTAGGCGGCGTCCGCCCGATCGGTGAGCAGGTGGTCGGCTCCGTCCAGCGAGACGAAGGACTTGGGGTGGCGTGCCGAGTCGTAGATGAGCCTGGCGTTCTCCACGCCCACCAGTTCATCCTGCTGTGAGTGCATGACCAGCAGAGCACGGCGCAGCCCGGCGATGCGCTCCTGCTGGTTCTGTTGCCTGATGTCGGTGAGAAATTCCCTGCTGATCCGGAAGGGCCGGCCGGCCAGCACCACCTCGGCCACGCCGTGCGCCTCGATCTCGGCTCGCGAGGAGCCGAGCAGGTGCTCGACGTGAGCGGTGTCGGCCGGCGCGCCGATGGTGACGACGGCCTTGGCCTCAGGGATCAGGTTCGCCGCTGCCAGGACGGCAGCGCCACCCAGGGAGTGGCCGATGAGCATGCTCGGCCCTCCGATCGTGTCGCGCAGATACTCCGTCGCGCACACCAGGTCGGCGACGTTGGAGGTGAAGGTGGTGTCGGCGAAGTCGCCGCCCGACCGGCCGAGACCGGTGAAGTCGAAGCGCAGGACGGCCACGCCGCGCGCCGCCAGCTCACGGGAGATCCTTGAGGCGGCGACCGAGTCCTTGCCGCAGGTGAAGCAATGGGCGAACAGGGCCGTCGCCACCACCGGCCCGGCGGGCAACTCCAGGCGGCCGGCCAGCAGTTCCCCACTGGAGCCCGGGAAGAGAACCTCTCTTTTGTTCATGCGGCTCAGTGCGATGAAGGGCGCCGGACGTTACATGTAACGTTCGCCGCTCTCTCCGTCTCTGAGTGCGATGTGGCCAAGACGTCGAGGCCATCGCCGACATGTGCCTCGGCGCCACGTCCGGCCACCGGTCCGGCGTGAACACCAAGAGAAACGGAAATCCTCATGAGCCGAACCAAGCGCCCCGTCCTCTGGATCACCACCGTGGTGGTCGCCCTTGCGGCGGCCGTCGGGCTCTACCTCTTCCAGCCCTGGCGGCTGTTCACCACGGTCCGCGTGGATGAGGCGGCCCCCGTGGCCGCCAACCAGCCGGGAGCCGTGGCCAAGCAGTTGGCGATCGGTACGTTCATCTCCCACGAGCACGAGACCAGCGGCTCGGTGGAGATCCAGCAGCTCGGAGACGGGAAGGCGACGCTGCGCCTGACCAGCCTGCGCACCTCCGACGGCCCGGCCCTGCATGTGTGGCTCAGCGACCAGGGGGTCAAGCAGGACGGCGGCGGCAACCTCGACGACGGCAAGCACGTCGACCTCGGCAGCCTCAAGGGCAACGAGGGCAACCAGAACTACGCGATCCCGGCAGGCACCGACCTGACCAGGTTCTCCACGGTGACGATCTGGTGTGAGCGCTTCAGCGTGTCGTTCGGCGCGGCCGAGCTGAAGCAGCGCGCCTGACGGACCAGGCCGCGCGGGAGAACTGGAGCGGGTGGCGTCGCCACCCGCTCCACGGCTTTCCAGGTCCTGTCCGCCCGACTTCCTAGGACACCAGGATGGGGATGAGCAGGGCCACGCAAGTGATCAGGCTCCACAGCGCGGGTGCCGCGCTCAGCGTCTGCTCGTGACGCGCGGCCGCGCGGGCCGCAGTCGCCTCATTGCGGGTCAGGTGCCAGGGGCCGACCCGCTCCTCCAGCCGCTGGTACACCAGGCCGAGCACGGCGCCGTAGGCGAGGTGGCCAACGAGGGAGGGGAAGGAAACGGCCAGCGCGGCGGCGCTCCACTGGCGTGTTGTGCCGAGCAGCAGGGGGAGGAGCGTCAGGTTGCCCAGGACCCACCAGAGGAAGCCGTAGGACACACCCCAACCGATCCCCGAGGCCGGGTCGAAGCTGCGACGGCGGAAGAAGACCGCGTAGGTGACGCCAACTGCCTGGGAGATCAGCAGGTGGATGACGACGCCCACGACCGCGGACTCCGAGCCGATCAGGGCGGCGACGACCGGGAGGAATCCCACGGCGACCATGACACCGGTGAAGATCACGCCGCCGGCCAGCCCGGCGATGACGCCGTGCCAGATCGAGATCACCCGCCCACCGGCGAGGCGTCCCTCCAGGGCGTGCCGTACATCAATCGGAGAACACCGCCCGCGACATGGCGCCCAGCCAGCAGGTGAGCAGGGCCGTACCGGCACCGAGCAACAGATAGCCGGGCAGCGACGCCACGGCGGTGCGCACCGCGGCCGGCGCCCACTCCAGCCCGCGGCCGTCCAGCAGAGGCGAGATCGTCACCGCCGCGAGCACCCACCAGACGAAGCCGAAGGCGGCGCCGCGGATCAGGGCGGGGCCGCTGCCCTCGTCGGGGTCGCCGAAGATCACCGCGTAGGAGGCGCCGACCAGCGCCCCGACGATCAGCCCGTTCCAGCCGAGCCCGAGCACCGCGGCGGCGAGCAGCCCGGCGGCCGGCGCGCGCACCAGGAGACCGGGCCTGAACTGCCGCTCCCCGCGTGACAGCAGGGCGAGGACGGCGGCCGTGACCGCTCCGTAGGCCAGGTGGCCGAGCAGACTGGGGATCAGCGCCTGCGCCGTCGCCACGTCCCAGGCCACCGGCCTGCCCAGCAGGATCGGCAGCAGCGTCAACGGCCCGAGGAACCACCACAGCATGCCGTACGCGAGTCCCCAGAACAGCAGCTCGCGCTGCCGCGCCACGAGCATGCCGAAGACGCTCCCGATGATCGCCGCGATCAGCAAGTGGACGGCGAATCCCACGACAGGCGACTCGGTTCTGACGATCGCCGCGACGGTGGGCAGGAACCCGATCACTGCCATCACCTGGCCGAAGACCAGCCCTCCTGCGAGGCCGGCGAGGGCTCCGAATCCAGCGTTACGCATGACGGTCATCCTTGGTCGAGAGGGCGATGTCCCTGGGGAAGACCAGGTCGAGGGTCCAGTCGGCGAGCACGCGCAACCGCTTTTCCGCACTGGGCAGTTTGCTCAGGTAGACCGAGCGCCACAGGACCCAGGCGAGGAAGCCGAAGACCCGCCGCCCGCCGATCTCGCCGGCCGCCGTGCGGTGCCCGAGCGAGACCAGCACGCCGAGACCGCCGAAGCGGAAGGGGACGGGACGGCGTCCGCCGAGGACCGCGGCGATGTTCCTCGCCGCTGCCTTGCCTTCACGGATCGCGTGCTGCGCGGTCGGAGGGTAGACCCCGCCCGCCGGGTCGGGGATCCTCGCGCAGTCGCCCAGCGCCCACAGGCCGGGCATGCCCGGTACCTGCATGGTGGGATCCACGACGAGAGGCGCCTGCGTGACCTGCTGCACCAGCGGGTTCGGCCGGTTGCCCGCCGTCCAGGCCAGGGTGCGGGTGGGGACGGTCTCGCCGGAGTCGAGCGTGATGTCCTCGGCGGTGGCCTTGCTCACGCGCGCGCCGAGGCGGAACTCGATGCCGCGACTGCGGAGTTTGCGCTGCGCGTAGAGGCCGAGGCTCGGCGACAGCTCTGGCAGCAGCCGCTCGCCCGCGTGCACGATCACGAATCTGGGCCGCAGCCCGTGCAGGCGCGGATAGAAGTGGAGCACGTCATGCACCAGATCGAACAGTTCGGCCACCAGTTCCGTCCCGGCGAATCCGCCGCCTGCCACCACGAACGTCAGCAGCCTGGCCTGCTCGGCCGGGTCAGGCTCGAGGTCGGCCCGCTCCAGCGCGCTCAGCACCTGGTCGCGCAGCCTGGTGGCGTCCTCGACGGACTTCATCGGGAAGGCGTGCTCGCCCACTCCCGGAAGGTCGAAGAAGTGCGGCACCGCGCCGACTGCCAGGACCAGCTCGTCGTACGGCACGCGGAGCATCCCTTCCTTGCCGGCGGAGATGTACGCATTGCGCGTCTGCGTGTCGATCGAGACCACCCGCCCATGCAGGAAGGAGGCATGGCTGAGCCCGGCACGCACCGGAGCGCTCACGTGCCTGGCCTCCACCGTGCTCGAGGCGACGCCGACCAGCAGCGGGGTGAACAGCAGGAAGTTCGAGTCGCTTATCAGCGTCACCTGGGCGTCGAGCCCGCGGGCGACACGCCGGTCCAGTTCGCGCGCGGCCCCCACCCCGCCGAAACCACCGCCGACGATCACCACGTGGGGTTTGGCCCGCGGGGGCGTCGGACGAGGCGGGCGCCAGACCGAAAGGGCGTGGAAGGCGAGTCCGGCGATCGCGCCGAACAGGGCGGCGCCGACGAGCTCGGGGAAGCGCGACACGGCCACCGCGATCGACCACGACGGTGTCCTCCCCTCCAGCGCGGGAGCCAGGGTGAGTGTCCAAGTCACCCAGTCCAGCAGGCCGATGAGCAGACCGACGGAAAAGGCCGAGCCGTTGCTCTGCCTGTGCTCGCCGAACAGGAGGCCGAGCACGGCTCCCAGCACCAGCGTGTGCGCCGCCCACGGGATCCATGGCGGGTTCGTCACGACCGCCACGATCACGCCACCGGGCAGTCCGGCGATGATGCCGAACAAGAGTCTTCTGAGCAGAGTCATGGATGTCTCCGGTAGTCGCATGGCCTCCGCCCAGGGGAAGGGGGCGAAGGCCATGCGAGATTCATGGGGCTCCAGCGCCCGCTTCAGACGCTCAGTGCGGGTGCGCCCCAGGAGCGTTGCAAGTCCCCACGGGCGGAACCGCGGCGGCGGGCGAGAGGGGCCCCACGGAGGGCGTAGATACCGCCGGCGGGCCCGTCAGCCCGGAGATGGCAGGCGTGGCGAAGGCGAGGTGGTGGCGCAGCAGCGAACCCCTACGGGCGTGGCGAGTTGAGCCCTTGGGGTGCTGCGTGTGATGCCGATCGGCGAATCGCGATCAGCTCGGGGTCCGACATTGGTCCCCGCCTGAGCGTGACCGGCTCCCGCTCGGGCCGCTGGACAGGCCCTACTTGACGCAGAGGATCACCGCTGCTGCCAGTCCCTGAAAGCGGTGAGCAGCTGTTGCCTGGCGTCCGGTGAGATGTTGTCCGGGGTCAGCTCGCCCGTCGTGGCGATCGTCTGACGGAAGTGATCGAGGTAGCTCTCGCACCCGGGGCATTCCGCCAGGTGCTCGATGAAGCGCCGCTCGTCCTCGTTGGACAGGGCGCCCTCGAGGAACTCGGTCACCAACTCGACGAAGTCGATGCAGTTCACGGTCGTCCCCTCCCGCCTGCGACGTCGTGGGCACCGGACAAGTAGTCCTCCAGCTTACGGCGCATGAAGGCCCTGGCCCGATGGAGGAGGACGCGTTGGTTTCCGGGCGAGATCTCCAGCAGGGAACACACTTCCTGGGAGCCGTATCCTGCGACATCGCGAAGCGTGATCACCGTGCGGAGCCGGGGCGGGAGTTCGTCGAGCGCCTCCGCGATCACCTCGCGGACTTCGCCGCGCAGCACGTGGTCTTCGGGAATGTGCCAGGGAAGCGGTTCCTGCCCGACGGCCCAGTGTCCGGCGTATCGCTCGCCGGGGGCGCGGAACCGCGAGGCGTCCACCGTCGGCCCTTCCTCCTCCGGCAGCAGGCTGGCGAAGGGAACGGTCCTGCTCTCCTTTGCGCCGCGTGCCTTGGCCGTGTTGACCAGGATCCGGTACACCCATGTCTTCAGGGATGAACGGCCCTCGAAGGCGCTGATCCCCCTGATGACCGCCAGCCAGGTGTCCTGGACGGCCTCCTCCGCGGTGGCCTTGGTCGACACGAACGACATGGCCAGCCGGAGCATGCCACCCGACCAGGCGTCCAGCACCAGGCCGAACGTCCCCTCGTCACCGTCACGCAGCCGCTCGACCAGGATCTCGTCCGGCGGCAGTTCGCGTGCCCCCGCCATTCTCTCCCCCTTGTCGGCCGTCAACTGGGAGGTCAGCTTAGGGCAGCTCAGTGAGTGAGATCGTCTGCCGGTGCATTTGTTCATGTCCCGGTAAGGACATTCACAGCCGTCAGGGAGTACGTAAATCTCCCCTCAGCGTGAGTGAGTGACGCGAAGGCGTCTGACGGGCATGAGGGCCGCGGCCTGGATGTCCTGGGGACCGCCATGGCGCGTGACCATGCCGGCGCCACGTAAGCCTTCCGTAAGCGGTGGATGCCTACCGAGCCGGAGCCCTGATGGTCAACCATGAACCAGACGACCCAGGTCAGGGCGCTCGGCTCCTGACACAGGAGTGGAGGGTGGCTGGGCAGCCGCACCAAATCGTCGCCGCCGGCGGTGATGTGGGTGTCCTCCGTCAGTTCCCGCTCCACGGCCAGGTCGGCGAGTACGTCGACGTCCATGCCGCCGTTGTACGCCGGGTTGACAGCCCAGTAGTCCCCGAACCGGAAGGTCCGTCCCATCGACCGGCCGCCCGACCCCTTGACGGTTGTGCTGACGATGCGGAAGGGCGCGTCGGTGTCGATCAGTGTGGAACTGCGCGGGCTGTTGATGAGCTCCACGCGGTAGATGAAGAACGAGGTCTGGTACTCGACCTGCCAGCTCTGCTGAAGGGTCCCGCCTCTGCGGGTCGCCGACGCCCTGGGCACCGAGCTCGGCCGCGGACTCCCGCGCCGCACCGTCGGTGTGCAGACGTACGTCGGAGAAGTCCGCCCCGAAGCGGGCCTCCATGTCGGTACGGGTCGAGGTGTCGAGCGGCCGGCCGGGACTGCGCAGCACGTTGTGCACCGACCGCTGAACGGCCGTGTCCGCCTCCCCGTCGTCCGCCGTACGCTCCCGCTGGACGGCCTGCCCGACGGCGGCGTTCCCGGCGAGCCGCTGCAGGCCGAGCAGGCCCGCCGGATCCGAGGATCCCAGCCGACCCGGAGCCGGCAGTCGACCGTCGGAGGAGGAGGGGAGCGCGCGACGCGCCGGGGGAACACCGCCGTGGTCCTGCTCACGCTCGTGCGAGGGACGCTGTGCCGTCATCAGCCCTCCCGGCCTGTCCGGACAAGAAGAGTCCATGGTCGGGGCTGGGGCCCGCCGGGAGGAGGGCCCTTCGGCCAGGAATCCGGGCAAACGCGAAGCGGCGACCGGTGCTTGGCGGTACGAGGCCCGGCAGCGCTGGGGCGAGGTGGTGGGAGATGCCCAGCCCTGCGGCAGCACGGCCACGAAGGCCAGGTCCGCCACCTCGAAGCCGGCCGCGTTGTACGGCTGCGACCTGCCGGGTCCGTAATCCGGGCGGCCGAGCCGGTCGTGGAGCCACGCCAGGAGGTGTCGGCGGGGACCGGGAGGGGCGAGAGGGTCGGACCGGGCCCGGCACCGTGAAGCACCGGTGAAAACCCTGTGGAAGCAGTGTCAGTGGGGCCGTTTATGCTGCACCGGACGATCACGCGGGATCAGGGGAGGGCGCGGCATGTTGGGCAAGCTGTTGAGAAGGGGGGCGGAGAGACCGGCGGCGGTTCCGCACGCCCTTCCCGTCCCGCGCAGGCAGAACGGGA
>NZ_JAPEPT010000007.1:0-292500 GCF_026339995.1 Streptomyces sp. NBC_01481
TGCTACCTGCTGGCCCTGCTCGGCCGGGCGCTGGCCGACGCGTTGCCGCACCCCGACCCGTTCACCGTCTCGGCGCACTATCTGAGCGCGTCGCAGCCGGGACCTGCGGTCGTCCGCACCGAGACCGTACGCACCGGGCGCACGCTCTCGACGGGCCAGGCCTCGCTCTTCCAGTACGACGAGGACGGCGTCGAGGTCGAGCGCATCCGCGTGCTGGCGACGTACGGCGATCTGGACGACCTGGCCGACGACGTACAGACGACCGCCAACCCGCCCGCCATGCCCGCGCTTCAGAACTGCCTCGGGCCGTCCGACGGCCCCGCGGCGATCCCCGGAAGCTCGGCGATCACCGAGCGGCTGAACATCAAGCTCGACCCGGCGACCGTCGGCTGGGCTGTCGGTGCCCCCTCGGGCAAGGGCGAGATGCGCGGCTGGTTCTCGCTCGCGGACGGCCGCGACCCGGACCCGTTCTCGCTGCTGCTCACGGTCGACGCGCTGCCGCCGACGTCGTTCGAGCTCGGCCTGAAGGGCTGGACCCCGACGGTCGAACTCACCACGCACATCCGCTGCCGCCCGGCGCCGGGACCGCTGCGGGTGTCGATCAGGACGCGGAACCTGGCGGGCGGCTTCCTGGAGGAGGACGCGGAGGTGTGGGACAGTGCGGACCGCCTGGTCGCACAGTCCCGCCAACTGGCGAAGGCGCCGCGCGGCTGAGCCGGGGTGCGGGGGGTGCGCCTGCGGCGGGCTTGTTCCCCTCCCCGCCCCTTCCCGAACTGGGGGCAAGCCCCCAGACCCCGTATGCGACCTTCGGCCGCATGTCCTCAAACGCCGGACGGGCTGATTGTGCGGCCCAGCCGCACAATCCAGCCCCGTGGGGGTCCCCCCGGACGAAGTCTGGGGGAGTTTGAGGCGTGGTCCTGGACGCGAAATTCAGCCCCTCCGGCGCTTTGAGGAGCGGGTAACCGGGGGCAGCGCCCCCGGTTACGGGAAGGGGTGGGGGACAAGCCCCGCGCAGCGGAACCCGCACCGTCACACCGTCCGCCCCAGCCACGCCGCCAACCTCCCATACGCATCCGCCCCCTCCGGCGCCTCCCGCACCACCCCGAACGGCAGCCCCTCCACCCGCGCCTCCGCCGGGAGCACCTCACGAGCGATCGGCAGGATGATCTCGGCCAACTCCTCGTCCAGGGCCATCGGATGGCCCAGCGCCTGCGAGAGGTCCCAGGTATGGGTGACCGTCTCCATCACATAGCCGCCGACCGCCCCGGCTCCCGGCACCGCGCCCCAGGGGACCGTGACCTCGCGGCCGAGCTTCGTGTCGTCCGCCCATGCCGAGGTGAAGCGGGCGCGGGCTGCCTCGTACGCCGCCGGCCAGCCGTCGTCGGCGACGCCGTCGACGCGGGCCGGCAGGGAGAGGCCGTCTCCGCCCTCGCCGATGAGGGCGATCCGGTGGGTGGCCCCCACGACATGGGACAGCAGCGCGCGTACGTCGTACTCCGTACACGGCGTCGGATCTCCCAGCCGCTGCGGCGTCGCAAGCTTCAGCAGGCTCGCGAACTGCTCGGCCGCACGCTCGAACAGGGGGCGCGGATCGTTCATGGTGTCCGTCTCCTCAACATCGGTCTCGCTGACGAACCGCACTCTGCACGGATAACCTGACATCCCCCGTCATGTTTTCCGGAGACCCTCAGACCCGTGAAGTCCGACCGGCTGCTCTCGATCCTGCTGCTCCTCCAGACCCGCGGTCTCGTCCCGGCCGCCGAGCTGGCCGAGCGGCACGAAGTCTCCGTACGCACCATCTACCGCGACATCGAGGCGCTTTCCGCCTCCGGCGTTCCCGTCTACGCCGAGCGCGGCCGCCACGGCGGTATCTCGCTGCTGCCCGGTTTCCGTACCGACGTCACCGGACTGACGGCCGACGAGTCCCGCGCCCTGTTCGTGCTGGCGGCCCAGGGTGCGCACGCTGCGCTCGGCCTTGACGAGGCGCTCGGCTCGGCGCTGCGCAAGGTGATGGCCGCGCTGCCCGAACCGCACCGGCCCGCGGCCGAGTTGACGAGCCGGCGGATCCTGGTCGATCCGGCACGCTGGATGAGGACGCCCCGGCCCGCCGTGGACCTGGACGTACTCAACTCCGCCGTCTTCACCGACCGGCGGCTGCGGCTGCGCTACCGCCACAGCGGGACGACCGAGCCCCGGACGTACACCCTCGATCCGTACGGACTCGTCGTGAAGGCAGGTGTCTGGTATCTGGTCGCCGACCACCGGACCCGGCCCCGGCTGTTCCGCGCGGACCGGGTTGTCGCCGCCACGCTCACCGACGCGCCGGTGCGGCGGCGCGCCGGCCAGGAACTGGCGGACGTCTGGGCGGTGTTGCGCCGTCGGGTCGAGGACCGTCCCGCGGACGTACGGGTCACGGCGCGGGTGCGGGCCGATCACCTGGACCTGTTTCTGCGGATCCACGCGGGCCGGCTGGCCGTCGAGCCCGTCACCGAGGGGGAGTGGACGTATGTCGAGCTCGCGCTCCCGGCCCTCATGGCGGCCCGCGCGTTGCTCGCCTCCGGCGAGAGTGTGGAGGTGCTCTCGCCGCCCGAGGCCCGCGCGGAGCTGGCCCGCGCGGCCGCCGCGGTCGTCGAGTTGTACGGGGACGGCTCCGTCAGTCCAGCCAGTGACGGCGGCCGACGCTGATCAGCCGCAGCTGACGGCGCGCCACCGAGGAGACCCGCTCCTCGCCGTCCGGCCCGGCCTCCAGGAAGGTGCAGGCCGTCATCACCATGTGGTCCACGTACACGCCTGCGAGCATCGTCAGATCCGCCTCGCTCCACCCCGCCGTCTCGGGCTCCCGGGCGAACGCTGCCGCCACCTCGTCGCCGAACCGGCGCAGTTGATCTCCGATCGCCTCGCGCACGGGCTGCACACCGCCGTGCCGTTCGCGGGCGATGAAGCGGACATGCCCGGGGGACGTACGCACCAGGTCGGCGATGAGCGCGACGGTGCGGTCGATCCGCAGATCGTCGCCGTTTTCGGCCATTGCCTCGCCGATCGTGGCGTGCAGGCTGCCGAGCGCCTCCTCGACGAGCGCGACGCCGAGATCGGCCATGTCCCGGAAGTGCCGGTAGAACGCGGTCGGCGCCACACCCACGGCCCGGGTCACCTCGCGCAGGCCGAGGCTGCTCAGGCTCTGCTCCTCCAGCAACTGCAGCGCGGCGTCCAGGAGGGCCTGACGGGTCTTCTGTTTCTGGGCCTGACGGATCCCGGTGGTGTGACTCATACCATTCAGTAAACAACCGTTCTCCGAAGAACGGAAGTGTAGACTCAGGAGTCAGTGAACAGTCGTACTCCCAAGTGTTCACCGGGAATTCGAAAGGAAGACGATGATCGCCCTCGTCGCAGCGCTTCTCCTCCTGGGAATCATGCTGGGCGCCGTGGCCCAACTTCCCCTCTCCGTAACCTTCGTGGCCTGCACCCTGATCGGTGCCTGGCTGCTCGTCTTCGCCGTGCGCGAGCGCCGCGCACGTCACCACCACTGACCCGGAAGGAGCCAACCGCCATGCAGCTCACCGCCACAGCACGCTCCGCGCGCACCGCACGGACCGAGAGCACCCACGGGGATGCCGCCGTCCGGGAGACCGCCGGGGCCAGGCCCGACACCACCTCCGACGCCAAGCCGGTGGGCATGCGCGACACCGACGGTATGGCCGTCGCCGCCTTCGTCCTCGGCCTCGTCGGTCTGCTCGTCATGAACATCGTGCTCGGCCCGATCGCCATCGTCCTGTCCGCCATCGCCCTCTGGCGGGGCACCGCACGCCGCGGCCGCGCCCTGCTGGGACTCGCCCTCGGCGTCGCCGACCTGGCCGTACTCGCCGTACTGGTCACCGTGAACGGAACCGTCGCCTGGGGCTTCGGCAGCTGACGCGGGCAGCCGCAGAAGCGGCACTGCAGCCGCGGAGGACGGCCCCGCAGCGGGAGAAAAAGGGCACCCGCACGCCCGTGCACCCCTGCGCCGCGTCCGCGCCCCCACAAGGCCTCGTAGAATCGGGGCCACCATGGCTTACCTCGACCACGCTGCGACCACTCCCATGCTGCCGGAGGCCGTCGAGGCGCTGACCGCGCAGCTCACCGTCACCGGCAACGCCTCCGCGCTGCACGCCGCCGGGCGCCGCGCCCGACGTACGGTCGAGGAGGCCCGCGAGACGCTCGCCGACGCCCTCGGCGGGCGCCCCAGCGAGGTGGTCTTCACCTCCGGCGGCACCGAGGCCGACAACCTCGCCGTGAAGGGCCTGTACTGGCAGCGACGCGACGCCGAACCGGCCAGGACCCGCGTCCTCGCCAGCCCCGTCGAGCACCACGCCGTCCTCGACGCCGTCGACTGGCTCGGCGAGCACGAGGGCGCGAGGGTCGAGTACCTGCCGGTCGACGCGTACGGGCGGGTGCACCCCGAGGCGCTGCGCGAGGCCATCGAGCGCAATCCCGACGATGTCGCGCTCGCCACCGTGATGTGGGCCAACAACGAGATCGGCACGGTCATGCCGGTCACCGAACTCTCGGCAGTGGCAAGCGAGTTCGACGTGCCGCTGCACGCCGACGCGGTCCAGGCCTTCGGCCAGCTCGACGTCGACTTCGCCGCGTCGGGTCTCGCGGCCATGACCGTCTCCGGACACAAGATCGGCGGCCCGTACGGCATCGGCGCGCTGCTGCTCGGCCGCGAGTACACCCCCGTCCCCGTCCTGCACGGCGGCGGCCAGGAACGCCATGTGCGCTCCGGCACCCTCGACGCCCCCGCGATCGCCTCCTTCGCCGTCGCCGGGCGCATCGCCGCCGAGCGCCACGAGGACTTCGCCCGCGAGATCGGCGCCCTGCGCGACGAGCTGGTCGACGCCGTGCGCACGGCCGTCCCCGACGCGATCCTCGGCGGCGACCCGGACAACCGGCTGCCCGCCAACGCCCACTTCACCTTCCCGGGCTGCGAGGGCGACTCCCTGCTCCTGCTGCTCGACGCGCAGGGCATCGAGTGCTCCACCGGCTCCGCCTGCACGGCCGGCGTCGCCCAGCCCAGCCATGTCCTCCTGGCCACCGGCACCGACCCGGACCTGGCCCGCGGAACCCTGCGCTTCAGCCTCGGCCACACCTCCACCAAGGCCGACGTAAGGGCGGTCGCCGAGGCCATAGGCCCCGCGGTGGAACGGGCCCGTACAGCGGGGCTCAGTTAGGGCACGGCGGGGCTTGGGGACTTCGGGCTCAGCCCGTCCCTGACCTGGCCTCGGCGGACTTCGCGGCCTCCCGCGCCCTCGGTAGCGCCTTGCGTACGAGCGCGAGATAGCGGTTCCAGTCCCAGTGCGGCCCCGGGTCCGTGTGGTCCGTCCCCGGCACCTCGACGTGACCGATGATGTGCTTCCGGTCGACCGGGATGTCGTACCGCGCGCATATCCCGGCCGTGAGCTGCGCGGACGCCTGGTACATCGCGTCCGTGAAATCGCCCGGGCGGTCCACGAAGCCTTCGTGTTCTATGCCGATGCTGCGTTCGTTGTACGAGCGGTTGCCCGCGTGGAAGGCCACATCCAGCTCGCGGATCATCTGGGCCACATGCCCGTCCTTGCGTACGACATAGTGCGCCGCGGCCCCGTGCCCCGGGTCCTTGAAGACCCTCAGTGCCGTCGGATAGCTGCCCTGGACGACATGGATCACCACCATGTCGATGCCGTAGTCGTCGGGCCGGTCCGCGAGCCGCCAGTTCGCCCGGGACGCAGCCGTCCACTCCGCGCCCGGGTGGTCGAGCTCACCCTCCTTGCGTGGCTTTGCCATCCCCGGCAGCCGCCACCAGGCACGCCGCAGCTCGTCCCGGGCGAGCACACCCGCGCCCACCAGCGCGGCACCGCCCCCGATCAGCACGGCCCGCCGGCTCACGCCCCGCCCCTTGCCCTGCTCGCCGCCGCGCTTCGATTCACTCCCCATGAGATGCCCAACGCATACGCGCGAGCTTTCGGTTCCCAGGTCCCCTTACCCTGGTAGAGCTATGACTCCTCAGACTCCCCAGCGCCCCCTCCGTGTGCTCGCCGCAATGTCGGGCGGCGTGGACTCCGCCGTCGCCGCCGCCCGGGCCGCCGAGGCCGGCCACGATGTCACCGGTGTGCACCTCGCACTCTCCGCGAACCCGCAGTCCTTCCGTACAGGCGCGCGCGGCTGCTGCACCATCGAGGACTCCCGCGACGCCCGCCGCGCCGCCGACGTCATCGGCATCCCCTTCTACGTGTGGGATCTCGCCGAGCGCTTCCGCGAGGACGTGGTCGAGGACTTCGTCGCGGAGTACGAGGCGGGCCGTACCCCCAACCCCTGTCTGCGCTGCAACGAGAAGATCAAGTTCGCGGCGCTGCTGGACAAGGCGCTCGCGCTCGGCTTCGACGCCGTGTGCACCGGCCACTACGCCACGGTCGTGACGGGCCAGGACGGCAGCCGCGAGCTGCACCGGGCCTCCGACATGGCCAAGGACCAGTCCTACGTCCTCGGTGTGCTCGACGAGCGGCAGCTGGCGCACGCGATGTTCCCGCTGGGAGACACCCTCACCACCAAGGGTGAGATCCGCGCCGAGGCCGAGCGCAGGGGCCTCGCCGTCGCCAAGAAGCCCGACAGTCACGACATCTGCTTCATCGCCGACGGCGACACCCAGGGCTTCCTCGCGAACCGCCTCGGCACGGCGGAGGGCGACATCGTCGACGAGTCGGGCACGAAGCTGGGCACCCACGACGGGGCCTTCGGCTTCACGATCGGCCAGCGCAAGGGGCTGCGCATCGGCCACCCTGCTCCCGACGGCAAGCCGCGCTACGTCCTGGACATCTCTCCGGTGAACAACACGGTGACGGTGGGCCCGGTCGAGGCCCTCGACGTCACGGCTCTGACGGCGATCAAGCCGCGCTGGTGCGGAGTGGCCCCGGCGGACCCCGGAACGTACACCGCGCAGCTGCGCGCCCACGGCGGCGAGACGCCGGTGACCGCCGAGCTGGTCGACGACGAGCTCCAGGTCTCGTTCACCGAGCCGGTGCGGGGCGTGGCTCCCGGCCAGGCGATCGTGCTGTACGACGGCAGCCGCGTGGTCGGCTCGGCGACGATCGCGACGACCGAGCGGGCGGGGACCGCGTCGGTCGCGTAGATCCGGCCGGATCGGCCGGATCTACGCGTCGTCTCTCCCTTTGAACGCCAACGCTCAGGCGTCGACGACCTCGGTGTCGTAGAAGCAGAAGTGCCCCTTGATCTGCGCCACTTCGTCCTTGGGCTCGGGGTATGCCCACACCAGGTCCTGCGCGTCCGGCAGCGACCAGTAGGAGGCCGTCCCCTTGAAGGGGCAGTAGGTGTGCGTCTCGGAGGGCTTCAGCAGGTCCGTGCGTACGTCCTCCTCGGGGAGGTAGTAGCGCACGGGGGAGCCCGTCTCGCGCAGGACGAGCGGGCGCCGGCTCTCCGCGAGGATGTCGTCGCCGCGTGTGACGCGTACATGGACCGTGCTCTGCTCGATGGTGATCGTGTGTCCTTTGGCCATACCGGGGACAGCACCGGCAGGGCCGCACTTCTTCCCTGTTCCCGCCGTAGTGCGAGCATGTCCCGTATGGCTACACATCTGATCACCGGGGCAGGCTCCGGCATCGGCGGGGCCGTCGCGCGCCGCCTGCACGCGCGCGGGGACGAGCTGATCCTGCTGGCGCGCGACGCCGGCCGCGCCAAGGAGCTCGCCGCTCGCTACGAGGGCGCCCGTACCCTCGTCGCCGATCTCGCCGACCCCGACCGCATTTCCAAGTCTCTCGGCATGCAGCCCATGCCGGAGCATCTGGACTCGCTGCTGCACATCGCGGGCATTCTCGACCTCGGCCCGATCGCGGAGCTGCGCCCCAAGACCTGGCACCAGCAGCTCAACGCCAATCTGATCTCACCCGCCGAGCTGACCCGGCTCTTCCTTCCGCACCTGCGGGCCGCCAGGGGCCAGGTGGTTTTCGTCAACTCCGGCGCCGGCCTCAACGCCCATGCGGAATGGGGCGCTTACGCCGCCTCCAAGCACGGCCTCAAGGCGCTCGCCGACTCCCTGCGCCACGAGGAGCACGGCAACGGCGTCCGGGTGACCTCGGTCTACCCGGGCCGCACCGCGAGCCCGATGCAGGCCAAGGTGCACTCCCAGGAGGGCAAGGAGTACGACGCGTCCCGCTGGATCGACCCAGAGTCGGTCGCGACGACGATCCTCATGGCGATCGACCTGCCGCGCGACGCCGAGATCAACGACGTGACGGTGCGGCCCGGGCGATGAACACCTTCCCATGGGGCCCCGCGACCGGCGTCGGATCGATGCCCGGCGGGGACGCCCGCGAAGCCGCGAAGACCGTCGCCGGATCGTTCGACGACTTTCCTCATCTGCCCGAACTGCCCGCCCGCGGGCCCGGAGCCGACATGATCGGGCGGACCATCGGGCTGCTCGTCGAGATGTACGGGCATGTCGAGCCCAGTGGCTGGCGGATCAGCGACCGGCCGGGGCGCGACACCCGCAGGGCCCGCTCCTGGCTCGGCGAGGATCTCGACGCGCTGGAGGAGCACACCCAGGGCTACGAGGGGCCGCTCAAAGTCCAGGCGGTGGGGCCGTGGACGCTCGCCGCCTCGCTGGAGCTGCGCAACGGCGAGGCGTCGCTGGGCGATCCGGGCGCCGTACGGGACCTCGCGGACTCGCTCGCCGAGGGGCTGCGCTCGCATCTGGCGGACGTACGCCGCCGGGTGCCCGGCGCCCGCGTGGTGCTGCAGCTCGACGAGCCGTCGCTCACCGCTGTACTGCGGGGCCAGATCAGGACCGCCAGTGGGTATCGCACCCACAGGGCGGTGGACCGCCAGGTCGTCGAGAGCACGCTGCGGGATGTGATCGGGGTGAGCGACGAGCCCGTCACGATCCACTCGTGCGCGCCGGACGTGCCGTTCGCGCTGCTGCGCCGGGCAGGGGCCGGGGGAGTCTCGTTCGACTTCGGTCTGCTCACCGAGCGTGACGAGGATCAGATCGGTGAGGCCGTCGAAGGCGGTACGCATCTGTTTGCGGGCGTCGTGCCGTCCAGCGACGCTCCATTGTCAGACCCTGCCGGTAGCGTCATGGGTGTCAGGACGTTGTGGCGCAGGTTGGGGCTGAGTCCGGGGACTCTGAGCGAGTCCGTGGTGATCACCCCGACATGCGGACTCGCGGGTGCCTCACCGGCATACGCACGCGCGGCGCTCGCCCACTGCGTCCGGGCCGCGAGATCGCTCGCAGACAACCCTGAGTAACGGGAGGACGAGACGGTGGCTGTCGAACAGCAAGGGTCTGTGCCCGCCGAGGCACGGGAGAAGCATGCCCGGCTGGCCGAGCAGGTCGAGGGGCACCGCTTCCGGTACTACGTGAAGGACAGCCCCGTCATCAGCGACGGCGAGTTCGACAAGCTGCTGCGCGAGCTGGAGTCGCTGGAGGAGCGGTACCCCGAGCTGCGCACGCCCGACTCGCCGACCCAGAAGGTCGCGGGGCAGTACGAGACGGAGCTGGCGAAGGTCGAGCACCGCGAGCGGATGCTCTCCCTGGACAATGCCTTCGACGAGGGGGAACTGGCCTCCTGGGCCGAGCGCGTCGCGCGCGATGTGGGCTCCCCGGGCTACCACTTCCTGTGCGAACTCAAGGTGGACGGCCTCGCCGTGAACCTGACGTACGAGAAGGGCAGGCTGACCCGCGCGGCGACCCGCGGCGACGGTCGCGTCGGTGAGGACATCACCCCCAATGTCCGTACGATCGCGGACATTCCGGACCGGCTGCACGGGGACCATGTCCCGGATCTCGTCGAGATCCGCGGCGAGGTCTTCTTCCCGATGGACAAGTTCCAGGAACTCAACGCCCGGCGGGTGGAGGCCGGTGAGCAGCCGTACGCCAACCCGCGCAACTCCGCGTCCGGTTCGCTGCGCCAGAAGGACCCGAAGGTCACCGCGACCCTGCCACTGCACATGGTGGTGCACGGCATCGGCGCGCGTGCGGGCTTCGACATCGACCGCCTGTCCCAGGCCTACGACCTGCTGCGCGCCTGGGGCCTGCCCACCGCCAAGCACTACAAGGTCGTGGACTCGCTGGAGGGCGTGCGGGAGTTCATCGCCTACTACGGCGAGAACCGGCACTCCATGGAGCACGAGATCGACGGCGTGGTCGTCAAGCTCGACGAGATCCCGCTCCAGGGGCGGCTCGGCTCCACCTCGCGGGCGCCGCGCTGGGCGATCGCGTGGAAGTACGCCCCGGAGGAGGTCAACACCAAGCTGGTCAACATCCGGGTCGGCGTCGGCCGCACCGGGCGCGTCACGCCGTATGCCCAGGTGGAGCCGGTCACGGTCGCGGGCTCCGAGGTCGAGTTCGCCACCCTGCACAACCAGGACGTGGTCAAGGCCAAGGGCGTGCTGATCGGCGACACGGTGGTGCTGCGCAAGGCGGGCGACGTCATTCCGGAGATCCTCGGCCCGGTCGTGGACCTGCGGGACGGCACCGAGCGGGAGTTCGTGATGCCCTCCGAGTGCCCCGAGTGCGGCACCGGGCTGCGCCCCATGAAGGAGGGCGACGTCGATCTGCGCTGCCCCAACGCCCGTTCCTGCCCGGCCCAGTTGCGTGAACGTCTCTTCTACCTCGCCGGCCGCAAGTCGCTGGACATCGAGAACTTCGGCTATGTGGCCGCGGCGGCGCTCACCAAGCCCCTGGAGCCCGCCGAGCCGCCGCTGAGCGATGAGGGCGATCTCTTCGACCTCACCATCGAGCAGCTGCTGCCCATCACGGCGTACGTCCTGGACCAGGACAGCGGACTGCCCAAGCGCGACCCGAAGACCGGCGAGGAGAAGGTCGTCACGGTCTTCGCCAACCAGCTGGGCGAACCGAAGAAGAACGCCCTCGCGATGCTGGAGAACATCCAGGCCGCCAAGGAGCGCCCACTGGCCCGGATCATCACGGGTCTGTCGATCCGTCATGTCGGCCCGGTCGCGGCCGAGGCGCTGGCCCGGGAGTTCCGGTCGATCGAGCGGATCGAGCAGGCCGGTGAGGAAGAGCTCGCGGCCGTCGACGGCGTGGGACCGACCATCGCAGCCTCCCTCAAGCAGTGGTTCGAGGAGGACTGGCACCGCGAGATCCTGCGCAAGTGGCGGGCGGCGGGCGTGCGCATGGAGGAAGAGGGCGCGGGCGAGGAGGAAGGCCCGCGGCCGCTGGAAGGACTCACCGTCGTCGTCACCGGCACCCTCGCCGACTACACCAGGGATGGCGCAAAAGAAGCCCTCCAGAGCCGTGGCGCGAAAGTGGCCGGTTCCGTTTCGAAGAAAACGAGCTTCGTGGTCGTGGGCGACAACCCCGGTTCCAAGTACGACAAGGCCATGCAGCTGAAGGTGCCGGTGCTGGACGAGGAGGGCTTCGCCGTACTGCTCGAACAGGGCCCGGACGCGGCCCGTGAGGCCGCAGCGCCTCCAGAGGCGTGACGGAGGGGGCGTGCGCGGGGCTTGGGAGGGGCTCGTCAAAGGGCCAAGAGGGGGCGCACAGGGCGGGAATCGGACGCCGGATTCCGCCTCGGAACGACCGGTACAGGTCACCCGTTCAGCGCATACCAGATGGATAAGGGTGGCCAGGTCTCATTCGGGCAAGAGCAGTAGAGCGCTGCCCGTGCGAGCCCACCGCGGCCTACTGTTGAGACGTGCGCCTGTCGTGCACGGCTGCGTGGTGGGATTCCAGTCGTGGTGGCATGACAACGGGAGCCATCGCGAGGCATCGGCACCGCCGGCTGTGAGAGGGACGGGAATGAAACCGACCGAGAGCGCCGCCCCGGTCTCACGGCCGCGTGGATTCGCGGCTCTTGCGGGCATGACGCCGGGACTACTGCCTGTCGCCGTCGTCGTATGCGCCGCCGCACTGCTCGTCTTCGGAGTCTTCAGCACCGTGGGGGACGGGCGAGCGCTCTTCCCCGGTTCCACGGCGGGCTGGTCGCTCGCCGTTCTCTCCGGGATCATCGTCGGTCATCTTGTCGCGCTCGGCCGCGATCGCTGGTGGGGCGGCACCGGGTCCGGCGCCGCCCTCACCCTCGCGGTCCTGCTTCTGTTCGGCTGGGTGCCGGCCGGGCTGGTCAGCCTCGCCGTCGTCGCCCTGGTCGGCGTCGCCCGCAGACACCGCTGGCGCCAGGGGGTGTTGCACGGCTCCGTGGACATCCTCGGGATCGGCGCGGCCGCTCTCGTCCTCGAGGTGTTCGGGGTGGAGCCGAGCGTCGAGGCGCCCTGGACGCCACTCGAATGGGGCATCGAGGCCGCCCCTGAAGTGATCCTCGCCGCCACCGCCTATCTCGTGGTCACCCGGCTGCTGTTGTGGTATGTCCTGGCCCCCCAGGGGGGCGGTCTGCCCACAGCAGCTCGTACGGCCCTGCTTCGGCAGGGCCTTGTCGCGGTCGCCCTGCTCGGCATCGCCCCGCTGATCTGTGTTGTCGCCGTCGCCCTGCCGCTGCTGCTGCCCCTGTTCGCCGTACCGCTGATCGCCCTCGACTCCACGCTGTGGATCGCCCGGGCCAGAGCGGAGGAGCAGCTGCGCGACCCCCTGACGGGCCTGCCGAACCGTCAGTGGCTCCTGGAGCGGACCTGGTCCGCCCTCGCGGACGCGGAGGGCAGCGGTGCCCGTTCGGCTCTCGTGCTGATCGATCTGGACCGCTTTCGTTCCGTCAATGACACACTCGGCCATCTCGCGGGGGACCGGCTGCTGCTCCAGATAGCCGACCGGCTGAGGCTCGCCCTGCCCCGGGGCGCCGAGGCGGCCCGGCTCGGCGGCGACGAGTTCGCCGTACTGCTCCCGACGGCCGACTCCACCACCAGCGCCCAGCGCGTCGCCCGCCATCTGGTCGCCGAGCTGTCCTCGCCGCTCGATCTCGACGGGCTCACCCTCGTCCTGGAGGCGAGCGCGGGCGTCGCCGTCTTCCCCGAGCACGCACTGGACGCGGAAGGACTGCTGCGGCGCGCGGACGTCGCGATGTACCAGGCGAAGCGGGACCGCACGGGCGTGGAGGTGTACGAGTCCAAGCGGGACAGCAACACCCCCGACCGGCTCGGCCTGCTGGGCGACCTGCGCCGGGCGCTGGACGCCGGTGACGTGGAGCTGCACTACCAGCCCAAGGTCCGCTTCGACGGCCACGTCGCCGGACTGGAGGCGCTGGTCCGCTGGGTCCATCCGGAGCGCGGCCGGGTCCCCCCGGACGAGTTCATCGCCATCGCCGAGTCCTCGGGCCTGATGCCGCATCTGACGGAGTACGTGCTGGACACGGCCCTCGGGCAGGTCGCCAAGTGGCGCGCCCAGGGGCTGGACGTGCCGGTGGCCGTGAATGTCTCGCCGCGCGACGTGCACACCCCCGGATTCGCCGGATCCGTCGCCGCCCGCCTCGCCCGCCACGGTGTCCCGGCCGGCTCCCTCCAGCTGGAGATCACGGAACACGTCCTCCTGGAGGACCCCCAGCGCGCCGCGGACACGCTCGCCGGGCTCACCGACCACGGCGTGAAGATGTCCCTGGACGACTTCGGCACCGGCTACTCCTCCCTCGTGCATCTGCGCAAGCTCCCCGTGAGCGAGCTCAAGATCGACCGCTCGTTCGTGGCCCGGCTCGCCGTCGACAACGAGGACGCCGAGATCGTCCGCTGCACCGTCGACCTTGCCCACTCGCTGGGTCTGCTCGTCGTCGCCGAGGGCGTCGAGGACGACGAGACCTGGGAGCGGCTGCGCGATCTGGGCTGCGACGCCGTCCAGGGGTGGCTGGTCGCGGCCGCGATGCCGCCGCAGGAGACCACGGCGTGGCTGCGGGCGCGGGGCGAGCGCGGCTGGCACCGGGCGGCGGAACTTCCCCCCGCCACGGAGGCGACGCACCCTCCCGCGAGCCCGACCAGCGAGCCCTCCGGCCAGGTCGTTCCCTGATCCGGCGCGGTCCCGGGCGGCGCCGGAGCAGGGCCCGGGGAGGTCCCCACCGCACAACCGTTTCGTGGGGAGTGGCCGGTGCCCCATAGGATTGGGCTCAAAACCACACACTCACCCCTGAGGATCGCTGCATGCCTGGCATTACGCGCGAGGAGGTCGCCCACCTCGCCCGACTGGCGCGTCTGGAGCTGAAGGACGAAGAGCTCGACCACTTCGCCGGACAGCTCGACGACATCATCGGCGCGGTCGCCCGCGTCTCCGAGGTCGCCGACCAAGACGTACCCCCGACCTCCCACCCGCTGCCGCTGACCAATGTCATGCGCGCGGACGAGGTCCGTCCGTCGCTCACCCCCGAGCAGGCGCTCTCCGGCGCCCCTGCCCAGGAGCAGCAGCGTTTCAAGGTGCCGCAGATCCTGGGGGAGGACTAATCACCATGACGGACACCAACGTCACCATCATCAGGCTCACCGCCGCAGAGATCGCCGCGAAGATCGCTTCCGGCGAGCTCACGGCCGTCGAGGTCACCGAGGCGCACCTGGCCAGGATCGAGGCCGTCGACGAGAAGGTGCACGCCTTCCTGCACGTCGACCGTGAGGGAGCGCTCGCGCAGGCCCGCGCCGTCGACGCCAAGCGCGAGGCGGGCGAGAAGCTCGGCCCGCTGGCCGGTGTGCCGCTCGCGCTGAAGGACATCTTCACCACCGAGGGCATCCCGACCACCGTCGGTTCCAAGATCCTCGAGGGCTGGATCCCGCCGTACGACGCGACGGTGACCAAGAAGCTCAAGGCGGCGGACGTCGTCATCCTCGGCAAGACCAACATGGACGAGTTCGCCATGGGGTCCTCCACCGAGAACAGCGCCTACGGCCCGACCGGCAACCCCTGGGACCTCACCCGTATCCCCGGCGGTTCCGGCGGGGGGTCGAGCGCGGCCCTCGCCTCGTACGAGGCACCGCTGGCCATCGGCACGGACACCGGCGGTTCCATCCGCCAGCCCGCCGCCGTCACCGGCACGGTCGGCGTCAAGCCCACCTACGGCGGCGTCTCCCGCTTCGGCATGGTCGCCTTCTCCTCCTCCCTCGACCAGGGCGGCCCCTGCGCCCGCACGGTCCTGGACGCGGCCCTGCTGCACGAGGTCATCGCCGGTCACGACCCGCTGGACTCGACGTCCATCGACGCCCCGGTCCCGCCGGTCGTCGAGGCCGCGAAGAACGGCTCGGTCGCGGGGATGCGCGTCGGCGTCGTCAAGCAGTTCCGCGGCGAGGGCTACCAGGCCGGTGTCGTCCAGCGCTTCGACGAGTCCGTGGAGCTGCTGCGCGGTCTCGGCGCGACGATCGTCGAGCTGGACTGCCCGTCCTTCGACCTCGGGCTCTCCGCGTACTACCTGATCGCGCCGTCCGAGTGCTCCTCCAACCTGGCCCGCTTCGACGCCATGCGCTACGGCCTGCGGGTCGGCGACGACGGCACGAAGTCCGCCGAGGAAGTCACCGCGCTCACCCGTGAGGCCGGCTTCGGTGACGAGGTCAAGCGCCGGATCATGCTCGGTACGTACGCGCTCAGCTCCGGCTACTACGACGCGTACTACGGCTCCGCGCAGAAGGTGCGCACGCTCATCACCCGGGACTTCGAGAAGGCCTTCGAGCAGGTCGACGTGATCGTCTCGCCGACCACGCCGACCACCGCCTTCCCGATCGGCGAGCGCGCCGACGACCCGATGGCGATGTACCTCGCGGACCTGTGCACCATCCCGACCAACCTGGCCGGCAACGCCGCGATGTCGCTGCCCTGCGGCCTCGCGCCGGAGGACGGACTGCCGGTCGGACTGCAGATCATCGCCCCCGCCATGAAGGACGACCGGCTGTACAAGGTCGGCGCGGCCGTCGAGGCGGCCTTCGTGGAAAAGTGGGGCCACCCGCTGCTCGAGGAGGCTCCGTCGCTGTGACCAAGGCACTGACCAAGGCAAAGGGCTTCAAGAAGTCCAAGACCGGGACGTATCTGTCGATCGGCACCACCGCCTTCGGTGCGATCAGCGTCGCCAAGCAGGCCAAGAAGGCCCGCAACGAGGGCGACACGCTCCGGCTGATCGACGCCGCCGTATCCGCTGCCGCCATCGTCACCGGCCTGGCCCTGCTCTACCGCGAGCTGAGGCGCCTGGGCGACGACGACGTCCTGCTGGGCTGAGAGGGAAAGTTTCACCGTGACCGTCACTGAACTGGTGTCGTACGAGGACGCCCTCGCTGCCTACGACCCCGTCATGGGCCTCGAGGTCCATGTCGAACTCGGCACCAAGACCAAGATGTTCTGCGGCTGCTCGACCGAGCTGGGCGCCGAGCCCAACTCGCAGACCTGCCCGACCTGTCTCGGCATGCCCGGCTCGCTCCCGGTCGTCAACGCGATCGGCGTCGAGTCGGCCGTCAAGATCGGCCTCGCGCTGAACTGCGAGATCGCCGAGTGGTGCCGCTTCGCCCGGAAGAACTACTTCTATCCGGACATGCCGAAGAACTTCCAGACCTCGCAGTACGACGAGCCGATCGCCTACAACGGCTATCTGGACGTTCAGCTGGAGGACGGCGAGGTCTTCCGCGTGCAGATCGAGCGCGCCCACATGGAGGAGGACACCGGCAAGTCTCTGCACGTCGGCGGCGCCACCGGCCGTATCCACGGCGCGTCCCACTCGCTGCTGGACTACAACCGCGCCGGCATCCCGCTGATCGAGATCGTCACCAAGCCGATCGAGGGCGCGGGCGAGCGCGCGCCGGAGGTCGCCAAGGCGTACGTCGCCGAACTGCGCGAGCTCATCAAGGCGCTCGGTGTCTCCGAGGCCCGCATGGAGCAGGGCCAGATGCGCTGCGACGTGAACCTTTCGCTCCGGCCGCACGGCGTCGAGAAGTTCGGCACGCGCTCCGAGACGAAGAACGTCAACTCGCTGCGGTCGGTCGAGCGAGCGGCCCGCTTCGAGATCCAGCGCCACGCGGCGGTGCTCTCGTCCGGCGGCACGATCATCCAGGAGACCCGCCACTTCCACGAGGAGGACGGCTCCACGACGTCCGGCCGCGTGAAGGAGGAGGCGGAGGACTACCGGTACTTCCCGGAGCCCGACCTCGTCCCCGTCGCGCCTGCGCGCGAGTGGGTCGAGGAGCTTCGCGCCACGCTGCCCGAACTCCCGCGGGTGCGGCGGAACCGGCTGCGCGAGGAGTGGGGCGTCTCCGAGCACGACATGCAGTCGATCCTCAACGCGGGTGCGGTCGACCTGATCGTCGCCACGATCGACGCGGGTGCGGATGCCGCGTCCGCGCGCAAGTGGTGGATGGGCGAGCTCGCCCGCCGCTCCAACGAGGAGGGCGTCGAGCTCTCCTCGCTGCCCATCACGCCTGCCCAGGTGGCCAGGGTGGCGGCGCTGGTCGCGTCCGGCGACCTCAACGACAAGCTGGCCCGCCAGGTCATCGAGGGCGTACTCGCGGGCGAGGGCGGCCCCGACGACGTCGTCGAGAAGCGCGGCCTCAAGGTCGTCTCGGACGAGGGCGCGCTCGGCGCGGCGGTCGACGAGGCGATCGCGGGCAACGCGGCGATCGCCGACAAGATCCGCGGCGGCAAGGTCGCGGCGGTCGGCGCGCTGGTGGGCGCGGTCATGAAGACGACGCGCGGCCAGGCGGACGCGGCGCGCGTCAAGGAGCTCATCCTGCAGAAGCTCGGCGTCGAGGGCTGACGCTCGCGCAACGAGAGGCGGTTCGCACCTGCGGGTGCGGGCCGCCTCCGGCGTTCCGAGCGCCGCCGCCCTACGCGCCACCGACGTGCCGGATGCGGCGGCCCGCCTGGCCGGCGAGGCCCGGGAGCCGAGACCCGGGAAGCTATGACCGGGGGCGCCCCGGGACACGGGCGCCGGACGCGCCACGCTGAGGGCGGGGTGCCGGGAGGCAGGGCGCCGAGAAACGGCGGGCTGTGCCGAGGCCCGGGTGCCGGACGCGGGGAGCTCGGGCCGGGGTGCCGGGAGGCAGGGCGCCGAGAAACGGCGTGCGTGCCTGGCGGTGAGGCCCGGGTGCCGAACGAGGGGACGGGGGCGCCGGGGCTCGGGCAACGCGGAGGCACCCGCCTCGGGCGCGGCGTTGCCCGGTGGATCAGTGGCGTATGCCCAGGCCCGGGAGCCACAGTTCGCCGCGGTCCTTGCAGCTGACATCCCTCGCGCGCAGTTCCTCCGGCTCCTTCGTGCCGCGTGCCCGCAGTTCCGTGACCGCCAGTCGGGCCACCGCCGCCACCTCCGGGCGCTCCGGCTCCGGGAAGTCCGTCTGCCACCAGCCCCGGTCGCGGGACTGCCAGCCGCGTGAGCGCATCAAGCCCGCCCGCTCCGGGCTGTCCTCGCCGTCGCGGTCGTCGACGGAGACATGCAGCCCGTCCTCCAGCGCGTACGAGATCTGAAGCTGACGGCCGCGGTCCGCCCCGCTGGTCACGCTGAAGCTCGCCCAGTCGCCGCCGACCTGCACCGAAAGCTGCTCCACCCAGGCCGTGAGCAGCAACTCCAGCGCGCTCTGGAAGTGTTCGAGGCTGGAGGCCATCCTCCCGCCCGGCCGCTCGATGGGCCGAACGCCCGGCCCGCTCCGGTCCAGCTGCCAGACGTACGGCAGGAAGGCGAAGTCGTGCTGCTCGTCCGCCGACCAGGCGCCGCCCCAGTCGAAGATGCGCCGTTCGTCGCTCTCCAAGGTGTCCGTGTCGTGGACCGACAGCTGCGCGCGGTGGCGGTTGCCCGCGAGCAGCACGACCCTTCTGCTGTCCCGCCAGCGGATATTGGGCCCTTCCGCCGAGCCGCCGTAGAGCGTCGGCTCGCCGATCCGGGCCACGATCGCGGCGTACACCTCCCGGAAGGCCTCCCGCCGGTCCCGCAGCGAGGCCCCCGGGTCGTACGCCAGCACCGGAACCGGAGCCCGGTCGAAGTACGGATCGGGTGTGTCATGGAGCGTCAGGGCGAACTCCGCGGCGTCGCCGGGCCAAACGATCGGCTGGTTGGTCCCCGTGTTTTCCATGTCACCCATCGTGCCAGCCGCCACCGACAACGCCGGCCGTACGGATGGGGATTTACGGCCCCGGAACAGCACGGGTACGGCAGGCGCACAGTCTCGGGACGGCTGGGGGTGGGTAACGGCCGGTAACGCCCCCGGCAGTCCCGGCGTCTTGGACTCTTCGCACGGACTCTTGGACGTTCACCGCTGCGCCCTCCATGGGACTTCCTCAAGTCATCCGGCTTCATTACGTTCCGGGCGGTAACAGCGGAATCGGGAGGATCACTTGACCACGGACATGTCACGGCGGCGTCTGCTCGCACTCGGCGGAGGCACGCTCGGCGCCGCGGCGGCCGGGTCGCTGCTGCCCCCGTCCCTCCAGGCAGCGCTGGCCGCCGAGCCCGCGCCCGGCGGGCTGCACGCGGTCAAGCACGTGGTGATCCTCATGCAGGAGAACCGGTCCTTCGACCACTACTTCGGCACCCTGCGCGGCGTGCGCGGCTTCGGTGACCGCAACGCCGTCGAACTCCCCTCCGGCAGGCCCGTCTTCGAGCAGCCCGGCCCGCTCGGCAGCAGCGTGCTGCCCTTCCCCGTCCGGGGCGCCGCCGAGACGCAGAAGAAGGACCTCCAGTACATCGGCGCCCTCGACCACTCCTGGAACGGCGGCGCCAAGGCCTGGGCCGACGGCTGGATGAACAACTGGGTCTCCGCCAAGTCGGCCGCCACGATGGCCTATTACGACCGCCGGGACATTCCGCTGCACTACGAGCTCGCGGACACCTTCACCATCTGCGACGCCTACCACTCCTCGATCCATACGTCGACGAGCCCGAACCGCAACCACCTGTGGAGCGGGAAGACCGGCTTCGAGGCCGACGGCAAGCGCGCCGTCGACAACGATGCCTACGACGAGGGCACGCATCCCGGCTACGACTGGTGCACCTACGCCGAGCGGCTGGAGAAGGCCGGGCGGAGCTGGAAGACGTACTCCGAGTGGGAGAACTTCACCGACAACCAGATCGAGTTCTTCACCACCTTCAAAGCGATCGCCCGCAAGGCGCTCGTCAAAACCGGCGGCCACACCTTCATGGAGTCGTTCTACGCGGCCGTCCGTGACACGCAGGACACCGCCGAGCGCGATCGGCTGCTGGGTCTGCTGGAGGAAGGGGTCGCGGGCCTCACCCCCGCCGAGCGACGGCTCTTCGAGCGCGGGCTGCGCCGTGTGCCCACCGGCACGCTCGCCGAGGAGTTCGCCAAGGACGTCGCGGCGGGGACCCTGCCGGCCGTCTCCTATCTGGTGCCGTCCGCTGTCGACTCCGAGCACCCCAGCGTCTCCTCGCCCATCCACAGCGCGACGATTGTCTACAAGGTGCTCGACGCCCTCGGCTCGCACCCCGACGTCTGGCGGCACACCGTCGTCCTGATCAACTACGACGAGAACGACGGCTTCTTCGACCATGTCCCGCCGCCGGTCGCGCCGCCCGAGGTCACCGACGAGCAGTGGAACGGCAAGCCCACCGGGCTGGGCGTGCGGGTGCCGATGCTGGTCGTCTCGCCCTGGTCGGTCGGCGGCTACGTCTGCTCCGAGGTCTTCGACCACACCTCGGTGATCCGGCTGCTGGAGAAGTGGACCGGCATCGAGGAGCCCAACATCAGCCCCTGGCGGCGCGCCGTCACCGGAGATCTGACCTCCGCCTTAGACTTCCGGCGCGGCAGGCCGCAGCCCGATGTGGACCAGCCCGGCGCGATCCCGCCGTTCACCGGCCGCTGGCGGCCCGTGCCGCCGCTGGTGCAGCACATGCCCGTCCAGGAGGAGGGGACACGGCCCGCGCGGCCGCTGCCGTACCAGCCCGACGCGCACGGCAGGATCACCGGCGGTGGCAGGACCTTCACGGTCTTCCTCGGCAACAGCGGCGGGGGGAGCGCGCACTTCGCGCTCTATCCGTACGCCGGTGAGTTCCCCATGCCCCAGCACAAGGACGTAAGGGGCAAGGCGCAATGGTCGGTGCCCCTTACCAAGGACGCCTACCGCTTCACGATCACCGGGCCGAACGGCTTCCGCCGTGAGTTCGCGGGCAGCGTGGGCGGCGCGGCCGAAGTGTCCTCGTCCATCGACCACCACGACCGCGATCTCCACCTCACCCTGCGCAACGACGGCAGCAAGCCGGTCACCTTCACCATCCGGCCGCTGGCCTACGTCGACGAGGCGGACCTCGAGGACTGGACCCGCACGGTCACGGTCAAGCCGGGGCGCAGCCGCAGCGTCGTCCACTCGGCGGCCGACGCGCACGGCTGGTACGACATCGAGGTGACCGCCGACCGCGAATCCGGCTTCCGTCGCCGTTTGATGGGTCACATAGAGAACGGGCGAGCGAGCGTCTCGGGCTGAACGCAGAGCCTGCGTAACCGCAGGTGAAAAGGGGGTCCGGGAGCTGAATCCGGGCCCCCTGGAGCTGCTGTGAGGAAGGCCACGAAAGGGGCAAAGGATCAGGTTCTGCTGCAAGAGTGTCCCTTCGTAGGTTTCGTTGGTCATGAGTTCTTTGCGGGCTGTTCCCGATCAAAGATCCACGAACCACCCAGGGAGCAGTCCGTTGGCAGCAATCGCACGGTGGTGCATCACGCACCGACTCGTAGCAGTAGTGCTCTGGCTGCTGGCTTTCGTCGGCGTCGCAGTCGCCGCGGGCGTCGCGGGCACCGCTTACTCCAACGACTACGAAGTCCCGGGCACCGAGTCCGGCCGTGCCACCGCCCTCCTGCAGGAGGGCTTCCACGGCCAGGGCGGCGACAGCGACGCCATCGTCTGGCACACGGACACCGGAAGCGTCCGCGCCGCGGGCGTCCAGCAGCCCGTCTCCCAGATGCTCGACAAGGTCGCGGGGCTCGACGGGGTCGCCTCCGTCACCAGCCCGTACGGCAACGAGGGCATCGGCCAGACCAGCGCGGACGGGCACACCGCCTTCGCCACCGTCACCTTCGACCAGCAGGCCGACGCCATCCCCGAGGCGCAGGCCGAGGCGGTCGTCGCCACCGCGAAGGCGGCCGAGACCGGCGGGCTCCAGGTCGAGCTCGGCGGCAGCGCCATCGCGCTCACCGAAGCGTCCACGGCCCATGTGGCCGAGATCGTCGGCGTGGTCGTCGCCGCCGTCGTCCTCTTCCTCGCCTTCGGCTCGCTCGCCGCCAGCCTGCTCCCCATAGCCACCGCGCTCGTCTCGGTCGGCACCGCCTATGCGGGCACCGTGCTGCTCGGGCATGTGATGAGCGTCGCCGACTTCGCCCCGATGCTCGGCATGCTCATCGGGCTCGGCGTCGGCATCGACTACGCGCTGTTCATCGTGACCAGACACCGCAAGGGACTGCGGCGCGGACTGCCGGTGGCCGAAGCGGCCCGGGAGGCGGTACGCACCACCGGCCGTGCCGTCGTCTTCGCGGGCGCCACCGTCTGTATCGCCCTGCTCGGCATGCTCATCCTGCAGCTCAGCTTCCTCAACGGCGTCGCGATCGCTGCCTGTCTGACCGTCGTCCTCACCGTGGCGGCCTCGGTGACGCTGCTGCCCGCACTGCTGTCGTTCATCGGTATGCGGGCCCTCAGCAGGCGCGAACGGCGCCGGCTCGCCGAACACGGCCCGCAGCCCGAGCTGCCGACCGGCTTCGCCGCCCGCTGGTCCGCCTTCGTCGAACGCCATCCGAAACTGCTCGGAGCCGTCGCCGCGGTGGTCATGCTGGTGCTTGCCCTGCCGACGTTCTCGCTCCACCTCGGCACCTCCGACCAGGGCAACGGCGCCGCCACCTCCACCACCCGCCAGGCCTACGACCAGCTCGCCGAAGGCTTCGGCCCCGGCGTCAACGGCCCCCTCACCTTGGTCGCGCATCTCGACGGCGCCGACGACCGGCTGGCGATGGACAAGCTGCCCGACGCCCTGCGAGGCGCCAAGGGCATCGAGTCCGTCGGTCCGGTGACGTACAACGGCAGCGGCGACACGGCGGTGCTCACCGCCGTACCGGACTCGGCGCCCCAGTCGAAGGCGACCAGCGAGCTCGTCGACCGGCTGCGCGACGACGTCCTGCCCACCGCGACGGACGGCACATCGCTGCAGGTCCACGTCGGCGGGGTGACGGCGAGCTACGACGACTTCGCCGAGATCATCATCGGCAAGCTCCCTCTCTTCGTCGGTGTCGTCATCGCCCTCGGCTGTCTGCTCCTGCTGCTGGCCTTCCGCTCGATCGGTATCCCGCTCAAGGCCGCCCTGATGAATGTGGCCGCCGTCGCCTCCTCCTTCGGGATCGTCGTCGCGATCTTCCAGTGGGGCTGGGGCAGCGAGCTGCTCGGGCTCGGACGGGCCGGCCCGATCGAGCCCTTCCTGCCGGTGATCATGGTCTCGGTGCTCTTCGGGCTCTCGATGGACTACCAGGTCTTCCTGGTGAGCCGGATGTACGAGGAGTGGCTGGAGACCGGCGACAACCGCCGGGCGGTTCGGGTCGGCCTCGCCGAGACCAGCCGGGTGATCAACTCCGCGGCCGTGATCATGATTTCGGTCTTCCTCGCCTTCGTGCTCAGCGGCGAGCGGGTCATAGCGATGTTCGGCATAGCGCTCGCGGCGGCGGTCGCGCTGGACGCCTTCGTGCTGCGTACGCTCCTGGTGCCCGCCCTGATGCACATGCTGGGCGGCGCGAACTGGTGGCTGCCACGCTGGCTCGACCGCAGGCTGCCCCGCATCAGCATCGAACCGCCCGAGTGCCGCGTCCATGCGAAGATCCCTGGGCAGCGCGCGAGCGAGGAATCCCAGCTCGTGCCGTAGGGCGTCAACGGGCCGGAGGAAAACGATGTTCGCGATATCCCTGGGCGACGACGGAGCGGAACTGCGCCCCCTGGAGCCGTGGCGGGCCGAGGAGTTCCTGGCCCACATCGACCGCGGACGGGAATTCATCGGCCAGTACATCGGCCTTGCGGCCGCCGCGACCGACATCGAATCGGCGCGCGGCTTCCTCCAGTCGCACGCTGAGAAGCAGGCCGCCGACGGCGGCCGGATCTACGGGATCTGGCTGGACGGGACCCTCGTCGGCGGGGTCCTCTTCCGGGTCTTCGACACCGCCCTGGAGTACTGCGAGGTCGGCTGCTGGCTGGAGCCCTCAGGGGCGGGCCGCGGTCTGGTCACCCGTGCCGTACGCGTGTTGATCGACTGGGCGGTACTGGAGCGGGGGATGCACCGCGTCGAGTGGATGGCCGCGGCCGGGAACACGGCGAGCCTCAAGGTGGCGCAGCGGCTGGGGATGACGCGCGACGGGGTGCTGCGGGAGGCCTATCCGTACCGGGGCGTACGGCACGACATGGAGGTCTGGTCCGTGCTGGCGCCCCAGTGGCGGGAGCTGCGGGCGGCCGACGCGGCCTCCCCTCGATAGAGCGCCTCTCGTCGTTGAGGGGACTCGTTAAGGGGACTCTCAGACAGGCCGCCTAGCGTGCGGCGCATGAACTCCACCGAGACCAAAAAGACCACCGAACCGACCGAGGCGACCACCTCGACCGTGGTGAAGGACGAGGGCGACGGCGCGGCCGCCGAGCCGGTCGGGACCGACGCCGACGCCACGTCCGAGGCCCAGGCCCTCGACGACGAGACGGAGGGCGCCGAGACCGAGGACGCCGAGGACACTCCGCGTGCTTCGTCCGGCATCGCAGCCGCCGCCGCGGCCGTGGTGGCCGCCGGTCTCGGCGTCGTCGCGCTCAGCGGCACCTGGGTCGGGAAGGTCGCCGCCGAGCGCCAGACCCTGATCGGCCAGATCAAGACCTCGCAGGGCGGCACCCCCGCCCAGCAGATCGCCGCGGTCTATGGCGACGCCTGGCACACCACCGCCCTGGTCAACGGCGTCTTCGCGCTGCTCGCCCTGATCGTCGGCGTGGCCGTGCTGGCCGTGCCGCAGAAGGCTGGCTGGGTACGTGCGTTCGCCGTGGCCGGAGTGGCACTGGGCGTCCTGGGGATGATCGTCTCCGCCGGGATGTACTTCGATCTCCTCCTGTCACTGCCCACCACCGGCTCCTAGGTCGTGTCTTCAAAGTCCCGTCTGCCCGGCGACGCCTGGCACGCACGCTCGCCGCGTTGTCGTCAGTCGCCGATGCTCCGCATGGACTCCTTCCTCCGCCTTGCGATCGCACGCACCAGACGCCGCCGGGCCCGCCCTTCGGGCGGACGACGCTACTTTGAAGACACTCCCTAGGTGTATTGGCCTGCAGGGTTGTTTACGCGGCTGATGGGTGGCTTGCCTTCGAGTGCGGTGTGGCAGCGGTGGTGGTTGTAGGTGTGGAGGAAGTCTGCCAGGGCTGCGGTCCGTTCGGTGTTGCTGGTGTAGGGCCGCAGGTAGGCCCATTCGTCGAGCAGGGTGCGGTTGAAGCGTTCGACCTTGCCATTGGTCTGCGGCCGGTAGGGCCGGATGCGCTTGTGCGCGATCCCTGCTGCGGACAGGGTGTCCCGCCAGAGAAACGACTTGTAGCAGGAGCCGTTGTCGGTCAGCACCCGTTCGACGGTGATGCCGTGGCCGGTGAAGAAGGCGTGGGCCCGCTGCCAGAAGGCCACGGCGGTCTCCTTGCGCTCGTCGGCCAGGACCTCGCTGTAGGCGAGGCGGGAGTGGTCGTCGACGGCGGAGTGGATGTAGCTGTAGCCGATCACCGGCTTGCAGCTCTTGCGCTGGTCGGTGGCGGCCTGCCGGTTGCGGTCGCCGGCTGCCCTGCCGACCGTGCGCCACCCTCCGCCGTCGGGGATGTTGCCGAGCTTCTTGATGTCGACATGGACCAGCTCACCCGGCCGGGCCCGCTCGTAGCGGCGGATCGGCTCGCCGGTCGGCCGGTCCAGCCAGGCCAGCCGGTGCAAGCCGTGCCGGGTCAGGATGCGGTGCACGGTAGAGGCGGGTAGCCCGATGATGGGGCCGATGCGGGCCGGGCCCAGCTTGCGGGCCTGCCGCAGCTCACAGACACGGGCCTCCACCTCGGGCGCTGTGCGGTGCGGGGTCGTATGCGGCCGGCTGGAGCGGTCGTGCAGACCCGCCTCGCCCTCCGTCCGCCACCGACGCATCCACTTGTGAGCGGTCGGCCGCGAGACACCCATCTCGGCCGCCACATGAGCAACCGGACTGCCAGCCAGGACACGTTCGACCAGCAGCCGCCTCCCGAAGACAGTCAGCCGGGCATTACGGTGGGACACGAAGACCTCCGTGCGTGGTGTGGAGCCTAGACACCTCCACCACACCGGAGGTCTTCGCCATGATCAAGACCCACCACTGTTAACAACGCTCGTGATCAATACACCTAGGGAGCCCCGAAAACTCGTTGGTGCCTCCTTCCGCGCGGTGCTGCAATGAGCGGATGGATCACGCCGACGTGCTCACCCTGTTCGACCGCCGGATGCGACAACACGCAGACGGGGGCGAACGGATCGGCGACGTGGTCCGGCAGGTCGGCGCCGAGGGCGACTGGAACGGCATCGTCTGGTCCGGCCTGGACCCGGCCACGGCCGACGCGGCGATCGCCCGGCAGGTGCGGTACTTCACCGCCCTGGGGCGTGACTTCGAGTGGAAGCTGTACGGGTACGACCAGCCGGACGACCTGGGCACCCGGCTGCGGGCCGCGGGCTTCACGCCCGAGCCCGAGGAGACGGTGATGGTCGCCGAGATCGCCGATCTGCCCACCGGCGTCCAACTCCCGGACGGCATCCGGCTGGAGGCGGTCACCGACGCGGCGGGCGTGGAACTGCTGGTGGACGTGCACGAGCAGGCCTTCGGTACCAGCGGCGCCCGGCTGCGTGAGCAGCTCCTCACCCAGCTTGCGCAGACCCCGGACACCGTCCTCATGACCGTCGCGATGGCCGCTGACCGTCCGGTCTGCGGGGCCCGCATGGAGCTCCACCCGGGCACCGGTTTCGCCAGTCTGTGGGGCGGCGGCACCGTGGCCGCCTGGCGGGGCCGCGGCATCTACCGGGCACTGATCGCCCACCGGGCCCGTATCGCCGCCGCGAACGGCTACCGCTTCCTTCAGGTCGACGCCTCCGACCAGAGCCGTCCCATCCTGCAGCGGCTCGGCTTCGCCGCGCTGAGCACCACCACTCCGTACGTCTACGAGACGTCGACGAGCAGTGGCCCGAAGCCCTGAGGCCCCCGCCGGCAGGGGCCTTAGGCCGCGGACTTGCCTACCTGGGCACGTCTAAGGACCCCGCCGCCGCCGAGATGCGGAACCTTCCCGATGTGGCGGACCCCCCTGGGAGACGAAAGTTGAGGCATCGCAAGACGCCGAGACAACTCGCAACCAGGGAGTACGACATGTTCGAGTACGAGATGCAGGAGCTCCGGCTGGCCGATCTGCTGCGTGAGGCCGAGACCGCGCGCCTCGTCCGGCAGGTGCGCAAGGCCCGCCGCGCCGCCAGACGGTCCGCCAAGGACACGGGGGAGGGCCGGGTGAGTCACGACAGCACCCGCTACGAGCGCGCCGCGTGATGAGGCGTGGCCGCGCGTGATGACGGTCGTCCCGATCAACGGTGCCGCGTTGTCAGAGGGCTGTGCGATGCTCGGCAGCGTGGAGACCAGGTCCGTCAGCCCCGTGTTCGTAGGCCGTGCCGGTGAATTGACCGTGCTCGGCGACGCGCTCACCCGCGCCGCCACGGGTTCCGCGGGCGAGCCGCAGGCGCTGCTCATCGGTGGTGAGGCCGGGGTCGGCAAGACCCGGCTCGTCGAGGAGCTGCTCACCGAGGCGTGCCGGCGCCAGGCCGTCGTCGCGGTCGGGGGATGTGTCGAGATCGGCGCGGACGGGCTTCCGTTCGCGCCGTTCTCGACCGCCCTGCGCGCGCTCCACCGTCAGCTGCCCAAGGAGCTGGCGGCGGCCGCGGCCGGGCAGGAGGACGAGCTGGCGCGGCTGCTGCCCGAGCTGGGGGAAGCGCCGGCGGCCCACATCCGGCACGACGAAGAGAGCACGGCCCGCCTCTTCGAGCTCACCGCGCGTCTCCTCGAGCGCGTCGCCGCCGACCGCACGGTCGTCCTCGTCCTGGAGGACATGCACTGGGCCGACGCCTCCACCCGCCACCTGCTCGCGTATCTCTTCCGTACGCTGCGCCGCGGCAGGCTCGTCGTGATCGCGACCTATCGCTCCGACGACGTCCACCGGCGCCATCCGCTGCGGCCCTTCCTTGCCGAGCTCGACCGGATGCGCACCGTGCAGCGCGTAGAGCTGACCCGCTTCAACCGCGGCGAGGTGCACCGCCAGATGGCCGGAATCCTGGCCACCGAGCCCGAACCGGCCCTGGTGGACCGGGTCTTCGAGCGCTCGGACGGCAATGCTTTCTTCGTCGAGGAGCTCGCCTGCAGCATCGTCGAGGACTGCCTCACGGGCCTGTCGGACTCCCTGCGCGACATCCTTCTTGTACGCGTCGAGGCACTGCCGGAGGACGCCCAGCGGATCGCACGGATCGTCGCCGAGGGCGGCTCGACCGTGGAGTACGGTCTGCTGCTCGCCGTGGCCCGGATGGGCGAGGACGACCTCATCGAGGCGCTGCGGGCCGCGGTTGGCGCGAACATCCTGCAGGCCACGCCCGACGGGGACGGCTACCGCTTCCGGCACTCCCTCGCGCGCGAGGCCGTCAGCGACGACCTGCTGCCCGGCGAGCGCTCCCGGCTCAACCTGCGGTACGCGCAGGCGCTGGAGGCCAATCCCTCCCTCGTACGGGACGCGGAGCGGGCCACGCGGCTCGCCAGCTACTGGTACCAGGCACACGACCCCGCCAAGGCCCTTCCGGCCGTGCTCAGCGCCTCGGTCGAGGCCAGGCGGCGGCATGCCTACGCCGAGCAACTCAGCCTGCTGGGGCGGGCGATGGAACTGTGGGACACCGCTCCGGACGAGGTGCGGGCGGCGCTGCGGCCCGTGGACTACGCCGAGGCGTACCCTCCCTGCGGCTGCGACCCCGCCACCACACCGCTGCGCTTCCTCGACCTGATGGCCGAGGCGTCCGTCGCGGGCCGGCTCAGCGGTGAACGCGAACGCGCGCTGAAGATCGCCAAGCGGGGCCAGCGGCTGGCGGAGGCGGAGGACGATCCGCTGCGCACCGCCTGGTTCACCCTCCAGCGCTCCCTGCTGGCCTCCGCACTCGGCCGCGGCGACGGTTGGGCGGAGCTCGCCGAAGCGCAGGAACTGGTGCGCGGACTGCCGCCGTCGGCAGTCCACGCGCAGGTGCTCGCGGAGGCGGCGGGCTGGGGCATGGTGCACGATCCCGGGCCTGGGAGCCTGGCGACGGCCGAGCGCGCGGTGCAATACGCGCGCATGGTCGGCGAGGAGGACAACGAACTGCGCGCCCGGCTCATCCTCGGCAGCCTCATGGTCGACGCGGGCCAGGTCGAGGCCGGGCTCGCGGAGATGTACGCGGTCAAGGAGCGGGTCGTCGCCCTCGGCACGGCCTCACTGGTGGGGCGCACCCATGTGAATCTGCCGTCTGTGCTGGAGGGCATCGGCCGCTCGCGGGCGTCCGTGGAAGTCCTCAGCGAAGGGGTCGAACTCTCCCGTAAGTATGGCCTGTTGGACACCGAGGCCTGGGTCCTGAACAACCTGGCCGAATCGTATTTCTCACTGGGGCGCTGGACCGATACGGCCGAGGTGGCGGGCCGGGCGGCGCGGATCGCGCTGAGCCCCAAGCCGCGGGGATTCGCCGCGTTCAAGTGTGCCGCTCTGGCCCTGGAGCGGGGCGACGCGGCGAAGGCGGACGAGTATGTTCAGGCGGCGCGCGAGCACTTCGGGCCGCACGACCCGATGCCGCAGAGCTCGATACCGATGCACACGCTGGCACTGAGCATTGCCGCCGCGCAGGGGCGTGTGCTGGACGCCCGGGCGGAGTTCGAGCGGGCCGCGACGGCGGGCTTCCCGCCGGGCACCCAGCGGTACGGCTGGCCGCTGCTGCGGGCCGCGGCCGCGCTGGAGGCGGACACCCGCGGGCTGCCCGCGGCGGAGCCCGGCCGCGCCGAGGCGCTCGACCGGATCCGCAAGGCGGCCAGGTCCATGGCCACCGCGGTGCCCGTCTGGATGGCTCACGAGCGCTGGACCCGGGCCGAACTGCTGCGCGCCGGTGGCGAGGACACGGCCCTCGACTGGGCCGAGGCCGCGACGGCCTTCGAGGCGCTGGAGCGGCCGTACGACCTGGCGAGGGTCCGCCACCGCTGGGCGGAAGCCCTGCTCCAGTCCCACCGGGCACAGGCCACGGATCTGCTCCGGCAGGCCGCGGCGACGGCCCGCGAGCTGGGGGCGCGGCCGCTGTCCGAGGACATCGCGCTGCTCGCGCAACGGGCCCGCGTCTCCCTGACGGACGAGCCGTCCCCGCCGACTCCGGCCGCGCTGCCCCCAGGGTCGGCGCTGGGGCTGACCCGCCGCGAGGAGGACGTTCTGCGGCTGGTCGCGGCGGGCCGCAGCAACCGTCAGATCGCCGAGGAGCTGTTCATCTCGCCCAAGACGGCGAGTGTCCATGTCTCCAACATTCTGGCGAAACTGGGCGTCTCGGGCCGCGGCGAGGCGGCGGCGCTGGCGCACCGGCTGCGGCTGTTCCCGCCTCCGGACGTGGGGGGCGTGGCGGCGTCGGCGTGACGCGCGGAGGCGCCTGCTTGGGGGGCCCGACCCCGTATGCGCATGTCCTCAAACGCCGGACGGGCCCTACTTCACCTCCAGCTGGAGGATCTTGTCGTCGCCCGGCTCGGGTGTGCCCCGGTTGTCCGTCTCGCTCGTCACGAGCCAGAGCTTCGCGCCACCCACCGAGACGACCGTGCGCAGTCGGCCGTACGTCCCCTGCAGGAACGACTGGGGCTGCGCCGACGGCTTCGTGCCCGCCAGCGGGATGCGCCAGAGCCGCTCGCCCCTCAGCGAGGCCATCCAGATCGAGCCCTCGGCGTACGCGATGCCGCTCGGCGACGCGTCCGCCGTCCGCCACTGGGCCACGGGGTCCACGAAGCCGGGCTTGCTGCCCTTGCCCTCCACCTCCGGCCAGCCGTAGTTCTTTCCCGGCTCGATCAGATTGAGCTCGTCCCAGGTGTTCTGGCCGAACTCCGCCGCCCACAGCCGCTTGTCGGAGTCCCAGGCGAGCCCCTGCACGTTGCGGTGGCCCCAGGAGTAGACGATGGAGTCGGCCTCGGGATTGCCGTGGACCGGCCGACCGTCCGGGGTCATCCGAAGGATCTTGCCGCCCAGCGACTTCCTGTCCTGGGCGAGCGACATGTCACCCGTCTCGCCCGTGCCCGCGTAGAGCATCTTGTCCGGGCCGAACGCGATCCGCCCGCCGTTGTGGATGCTGCCCTTGGGGATGCCCCTCAAGATCGTGTCCGGCGCGCCCAGTTGCTGACCGGCCGGTTTTTGTTCGTCGTACAGCATGCGCGCGATGCGGTTGTCCGACTCGGTGGTGAAGTACGCGTACACCTGGTGGTCGGAGGCGAACGACGGGGAGACGGCCAGGCCCAGCAGCCCGCCCTCACCGCCCGGCGAGACTCCCGGCACAGAGCCGATCTGAGTCTGTTTGCCGCTCTCCGAGTCGACCCGGGTGATCGTCCCCTCGTCGCGAGAGGCGACCAGCAGATCGCCGTCGGCCAGCGGGGCAACGCCCCATGGAGACTTCAGGCCCTGGGTCAGTGTGGAAACCACCTTCACCGAGCCCTTCGCGGGCGGGCTCGTGGGGCTCGGCGAGCCGCCCGCGCCGGACGAGGGGGCAGCCGGTGCCGATGCCGCCCCCGTCCGGCCCGCCGGTGCCTTGTCGTCACCGGACGAGCACCCGGCCGCGAGCAGAAGCGCGGCAGCGGCCAACACGGCGGTCACAGCAGGACGTTGCACAGGTCTGATCCCTTCGACGGCTGTCGGCTGCCTGACTACTGTTCTTACACCGCAGCCGCCTCATAGGTTCCCGATCACCGGAACATTGCGTTGCACTCAGTCCCAGGATCCCCTCGCCCGTGGCAGTCCCGCCATCTCAGCCACATCCCGCCCGGTGAGCTCCAGCCCCGCCGCACCCGCGTTCTCCATGGCCCACTCCTCCCGTTTCGCCCCCGGCACGGCCACCACATGCCGTCCCTGTGCCAGCACCCACGCCAGCGCCACCCGTGCCGGAGTCGTGCCCCCGCCGTGCCGCTCCGCGATCCGCCGCAGCCCCGCCACGACCGGCTGGTTCGCCGCCATCATCTCGGCCGTGAACCGCGGGTGCCGCGCCCGCACGTCGTCCGGCTCGAAGCCATGGCCGGGAGTGAGCGTCCCGGTCAGGAAGCCGTTGCCCAGCGGCATCGCCGCCACAAAGCCGACCCCCCGCGCCTCGCACCACGGCAGCAGCCGCTCCAGCGCCTCGGGCGACCACACCGAGAGCTCCGCCTGTACCGCGCTCACCGGGAACACCTGTTGCACCCGCTCCAGCTGGCGGATCGTTCCGTCGTACAGGTCCGCCCGGCCGCGCCGCGAGGCGCGCGCTCCCACCGCGCACAGCCCCAGCGCCCGTACCTTCCCCGCGCTCACCAGCTCCGCCATCGCGCCCCAGGTCTCCTCGACCGGAATCTCCGGATCCGCCCGGTGGAGCTGATAGAGGTCGATCACATCCGTCTGGAGCCGTCGCAGCGAGGCGTCACAAGCCCGCCTCACATACCCCGGCCGCCCGTTGGCGACCACATGCTGATCGCCGACGAGCAGCCCGACCTTCGTCGACACGAACGCGTCCCGTCGCCGCTCCTTGAGCACGCGGCCGATCAGCAGCTCATTGGTGAAAGGCCCGTACATGTCGGCCGTGTCCAGCAGGCTGGAGCCGGCGTCGAGTGCGGCGTGCACCGTACGCAGCGAGCGGTCCCCGCGCTGTTGCGAGCCGGTGTACGCCCAGCTCATCGGCATACAGCCGAGCCCGATCGCACCCACTTCGAGCGCCGCCGCACCGATTGTCCTGCGCTCCACCTGCCCGTACCCCTCCTCAGGCCCGTCCGGCCGACCAAACTAACCAATGCGGAGCGCGGCCCTTCGCATAGCCTCCTGACCATGACTGCAGACGTGTGGCTCCCGATTCCGGCCGACGAGATCGAGGGACTTCCCGACCCCTCGGACTCGGGCCTCAGATACCGGTTCTGGGACGGCGGTCCGGACTTTCCCGCCGACCCCTCCGACTGCGCCTTCTACGCTGTCCCGTACATGAAGGGCATGGAGATCGCGGTCCGTCCGCTGGCCGCGATGACGTCCGTACGCGTCGTCCAGACCCTCTCCGCCGGGATAGACCATGTGGAGCCGGGACTGGGCTCGCTTCCCTCCGGCGTACGCCTGTGCAATGCCAAGGGCGTCCATGAAGCCTCGACGGCCGAGCTCACCCTCGCCCTGATCCTTGCCTCCCTGCGCGGCCTCCCCGGTTTCGTGCGCGGCCAGGACAAGGAGGAATGGCGCGCGGGCTTCTATCCGGCGCTCGCCGACAAGTCGGTGCTCATCGTGGGCTACGGGTCGATCGGTGCCGCGATCGAGGACCGGCTCGCGCCGTTCGAGTGCGCGCGGGTGGCGCGCGTCGCGCGCTCTGCCCGCACTACGGAGCGCGGCGAAGTGCGCGCACTCGCCGATCTGCCCGCTTTGCTGCCCGAAGCAGACATTGTGATCCTTTCCACCCCGCTCACCGAGCAGACGAAGGGCCTCGCGAACGCCGGTTTCCTGGCCCGGATGAAGGATGGTGCGCTGCTGGTCAACGTCGCGCGCGGCCCGGTTGTCGACACCAAGGCGCTGCTCGCCGAGGTGGAGCGCGGACGCATCACCGCCGCGCTGGATGTCACCGACCCGGAGCCGCTGCCTGCGGGGCACCCCCTGTGGCACGCCCCGGGTGTGCTCATCAGCCCCCATGTGGGCGGCTCCACCTCGGCGTTCATGCCGCGCGCCAAGCGGCTGCTCGCCGGACAACTCACGCGATTCGCCGCGGGCGAGCCGGTTCGCAACGTGGTGTTCACCACCGAATAGCTGCCTGGGCCGTCCACTTCGGGCACTCTGTGAAGTCACTCGAATGCGCCGCGTGCCGTTCATGACGCTGATCGTCACGGAGAGTAGAGGACCTATGTCCCTGAGTGACCATCCTGGTGTATCGTCCCGACCTGGGGGCTGCACCAAGCAAGGGGCGGTGCTGCAACGCGACCTGAGTGCCGATCAGACTTTGAGGGGGGCGACGGGTGATGCACGGCCACTGGAGAGACGATCCGACGCGGCAGGATTGCCGACGGCGACCCCCGCACGCTCCTGAGGACAGACCCGATACGGCGCCGGTCGAACCGGCGACGGTCAGGCAGACGGCGGTGCTCCCCGGGGCAGCCCGGTGAGCGCCCCGAGTGCGCTCCTGGAGCGGCAGACGGTTCCCGGCGGCGGCACGGGACTGCTGCCCCGGCTCCTCCTCGCCGGGGTCTGCACCGGGTACGGCGTGGGCGCCGCCTTCGGCTGGGGCTCGCCCGAAGTCGCTCTGATCATGGGCGACTTCGGGCTGAGCGCAGCGGCCCTGATCGCCGCCGTCTCCTGCCTTCTCTACGCCCGCCCGGGGAAGGGCCGGTTTCGGCCCGCCTGGCTGCTGTTCGCGCTCTCCTCCGCGATGGCCTCCGGCGGCAACGCCGTCTGGGGGTGGTACGAGGTCGTGCTGCACCAGGAGGTACCGAGCCCCTCCATCGCCGATCTGTTCTTCCTCTGCTTCGCACCGCCGGCCATCGTCGGCCTCCTCGTCCTCGCCAAGCGACCGGTCACCAGAGCCGGCTGGGTCTGTCTCGCGCTGGACGCCTGGCTGATCGGCGGCTCGCTGCTGACCCTGTCGTGGAGTCTCGCGCTCGCCCACACCGCACACGTGCAGGGCGAGAGCGTGGCTCCCGCCGCCCTCGCGCTCGCCTATCCGCTGCTCGACATCGTGCTGGTCAGCATGGTGCTCGCGCTGCACTTCCGGCGCCCGGCCGCCAACCGCGCCGCGGTGAACACCGCCATCGCCGCGCTCGCCCTGACCGTCCTGTGCGATGCGCTGTTCACCTCGCAGCTGCTGCAGGACAGCTACCGCTCGGGCCAGCTCCTCGACGCCGGGTGGTTCGCCGGTTCGCTGCTGCTGGCATACGCCCCCTGGGGCGCCCGCCGTCCGGTCGAGGCGACGCGCCCGCCGCGCGGCCCGCGCCACCCCAGCCGCCCCGTCGCGGGCTCGCTGGCCGCCCTCACGCCGTATCTCGCGGCCGCCGTGTGCACCCTCGGGATCCTCTACAACGTCATCGAGGGCCGCCGTGTGGACCGGGTCGTCGTCCTCACCGGCTGCACCGTCGTCCTCGCACTCGTCGTCCGCCAGGGCATCATGCTCCTGGACAACATCGCCCTGACCCATGAACTGGCCCAGAAGGAGAACCACTTCCGCTCGCTGGTGCAGGGATCGAGCGATGTCATCATGATCGCCGCTCCCACCGGGATTCTGCGCTATGTCAGCCCGGCCGCCGCCGGTGTCTACGGCCGCGAGGCGGAGGAGCTCATCGGATCCGAGCTGGCCTGTCTCATCCACCCGGAGGATCTCGGCCGGGTGGTCCGCGAAGTGCGCCGGTTTCTGGCCGCTCCTCCCGCCCAGGAGCCCACCACCCGGATCGAGTGCCGCTTCAGGTCCGGCACCGGCGACTGGCTCAATGTGGAGTCCACGGTCAACCGCCACCAGGGCGGCCTGATCTTCAACAGCCGGGATGTCACCGAACGGGTCCGTCTCCAGGCGCAGTTGCAGCACAACGCCGAGCACGACCCGCTCACCGACCTGCCCAACCGTGCGCTGTTCACCGAGCGCGTCCGCCAGGCGCTCACCGGCCGCCGCGCGGGCGACTCGGGCACCGCCGTGCTCTTCATCGACCTCGACGGCTTCAAGGGGGTCAACGACCGCCTGGGCCACCAGGCGGGCGACGAGCTGCTGATCCAGGCGGCCCGCCGCCTCCAGGATTCGGTACGTACTGGGGACACGGCCGCCCGGCTCGGCGGCGACGAGTTCGCCGCCCTCATCGTCGGCGACGGCTCCCGCGACGCGTCGGCCCGTGAGTACCAGGTGCGGGAGATCGCCGACCGGCTGCGCCTGACCCTCTCCCAGCCGTACCGCATCGACGGCAGCGAAGTGCGGGTGGCCGCCTCCATCGGGGTGGCCTTCGCCGAGCCGGGCATCACACCCACCGACCTGATGCGCAACGCCGACCTCGCCATGTACCGCGCCAAGGCGGCGGGCAAGGACCGGGTCGAGCTGTACGCCCCGCAGATGCAGGCCGAGGTGGTACGGCGCAGCGAGCTGGCCGCACGGCTGCGCAGCGCCCTGCACGAGGGCGAGTTCGCGCTGCTGCACCAGCCCGTGGTGAGCCTCGCCACCGGGCGCGTCGCCGCCGTGGCCGCCCAGGCCCGCTGGCGCTCGGCCCAGGGGATCCTGTTCACGCCCGCCGAGTTCCTGCGGGTCGCGGACGCCGCTGCGGAGACCCAGGAGGGCATCCGCACCGCCGAACTCGGCCGCTGGCTGCTCGAGGAAGCCGTGGAGCAGGCCGCCGAGCGCGGCAGGCTGGGCCACCGGGTGCCCGTGTCCGTCCGGCTCTCGGCTCCACGGCTGCTGGACAAGTCGCTGCCGCTCGGCTCCATCGAGGCCCTGCTCACCCGGCACGGGCTGCCGTCGGGCGCCCTGATCATCGAGCTCGCCGACAGCGATCCGCGGATCTCCTTCGACGATCTGGAGCAGCGTCTGGTCGCGCTGCGCAGACTCGGCGTACGGATCGCGCTGGACGGCATCGGCAGCGGCTACGCCGCAATCAACGCACTGCGCAGGCTCCCCGTGGACGTACTGAAACTGGACAGGGGTCTGGTGGAGGGTGTCGTCGAGTCCGCGCGGCTGCACAAGATCACCGCGGGGCTGCTGCGGATCGCCTGCGATCTCGGCATGCAGTCCGTGGCGGACGGCGTCGATGTGCCGGAGCAGGTGCTCGCCCTGCGCGCCATGGGGTGTACGCACGGCCAGGGCATGGCATTCTCCGGAGCACTGGACGAGTACCGGCTGCGCCGCGCCCTGGTCCGCGGCGAGTTCCCGGTGCCCGGCGGAATCGCCCTGCCCGCGCTGACGGGTGGCGCGTTCCCTGCCCGCAATGGCTCAAATAGTGAGACGCGCGTCCCACCCACTTGACACTGACAGTGCGCCGGGGAGAGGGTCAGTGCCATGCGCACCCGAATTCTCGTACTTGGAAAGCGCGTCGGCTGAGCAGGGCCTCATGAAAACCCTGCAGACCCCTCCCGACGCGCTCCCCTCGCTTGCCACATGGCACGAGGGGTTTTTTGTTGCACTGGAACACCCCAAACCCTCGCAAAAACCCTCAGCTTCGAGAAGAGAATGCCGATGACCGAGCAGGCCACCGGGGCCCACCATCCGCAGCCGCGGGCCCGTACCGGCGGACAGTTGTCCGCCGCAGTTGAGCACGTCACGGGCGCGCAGTCCCTCATCCGTTCTCTTGAGGAAGTGGGGGCCGACACGGTGTTCGGCATCCCCGGCGGCGCCATCCTCCCCGCGTACGACCCGATGATGGACTCCACCAAGGTCCGCCACGTCCTGGTCCGCCACGAGCAGGGCGCCGGCCACGCGGCCACCGGCTACGCGCAGGCCACCGGCAAGGTCGGCGTCTGCATGGCCACCTCGGGCCCCGGCGCCACCAACCTGGTCACCCCGATCGCCGACGCCCACATGGACTCCGTGCCGCTGGTCGCGATCACCGGCCAGGTGGCCTCCAAGGCGATCGGCACGGACGCCTTCCAGGAGGCGGACATCTGCGGCATCACGATGCCGATCACCAAGCACAACTTCCTGGTCACCAAGGCCGACGACATCCCGCGCACCATCGCCGAGGCATTCCACATCGCTTCGACGGGACGGCCGGGCCCGGTCCTGGTCGACATCGCCAAGGACGCGCTGCAGGCACAGACGGTCTTCAGCTGGCCGCCGCAGACCGACCTGCCCGGCTACCGGCCCGTGACCAAGCCGCACGCCAAGCAGATCCGCGAGGCCGCCAAGCTGATCGTCCAGGCCAAGCGCCCCGTCCTGTACGTCGGCGGCGGCGTCCTCAAGGCCGGCGCCACCACCGAGCTCAAGGTTCTCGCCGAGCTCACCGGAGCCCCCGTCACCACCACCCTGATGGCGCTGGGCGCGTTCCCCGACAGCCACCCGCTGCACGTGGGAATGCCGGGCATGCACGGTGCGGTCACCGCCGTCACCGCGCTGCAGAAGGCCGACCTGATCGTCGCCCTCGGAGCCCGTTTCGACGACCGCGTCACCGGAAAGCTGGACAGCTTCGCCCCGTACGCGAAGATCGTCCACGCCGACATCGACCCGGCCGAGATCGGCAAGAACCGCACCGCCGACGTCCCGATCGTCGGGGACGCCCGCGAGGTCATCGCCGACCTGGTCCAGGCCGTCCAGGCCGAGCACAGCGACGGCCACACCGGCGACTACAGCGCCTGGTGGAAGGACCTCAGCCGCTGGCGCGAGACCTACCCGCTCGGCTACGACCAGCCGGACGACGGCAGCCTCTCGCCGCAGCAGGTCATCCAGCGCATCGGCGAACTGGCCCCCGAGGACACCATCTACGCCGCGGGCGTCGGCCAGCACCAGATGTGGGCCGCGCACTTCATCCAGTACGAGAAGCCCGCCACCTGGCTGAACTCCGGCGGCGCGGGGACGATGGGATACGCGGTCCCGGCCGCGATGGGCGCCAAGGCGGGAATGCCGGAGCGCACGGTCTGGGCGATCGACGGCGACGGCTGCTTCCAGATGACCAATCAGGAGCTCACCACCTGCGCCCTGAACAACATCCCGATCAAGGTCGCGATCATCAACAACGGCGCGCTGGGGATGGTCCGCCAGTGGCAGACGCTGTTCTACAACCAGCGCTACTCCAGCACCGTCCTGCACGCCGACGACACGGGCCACCATGTGGCGGGCTCCCAGGTCGGCGCGAGCACCACGGCACGCAAGGGCACCCGCGTCCCGGACTTCGTCAAGCTGTCCGAGGCCATGGGCTGCCACGCGATCCGCTGTGAGTCCCCGGACGACCTGGACAAGGTCATCGCCGAGGCCAATGCGATCAACGACCGCCCCGTCGTGATCGACTTCATCGTCCACGAGGACGCGCAGGTCTGGCCGATGGTCGCCGCGGGCACCTCCAACGACGAGGTCATGGCGGCGCGCGGCGTCCGCCCCGACTTCGGCGACAACGAAGACGACTGAGAGCCGTAGGAAGAGGAACGACGACCATGTCCAAGCACACGCTCTCCGTCCTGGTCGAGAACACGCCAGGCATCCTCGCCCGGATCGCCTCGCTGTTCTCGCGCCGCGGGTTCAACATCGACTCGCTCGCTGTCGGCGTCACCGAGCACCCCGACATCTCCCGCATCACGATCGTGGTCAATGTCGAGGACCTGCCGCTGGAGCAGGTGACCAAGCAGCTCAACAAGCTCGTCAACGTTCTGAAGATCGTCGAACTCGAGCCCGCCGGTGCGATCCAGCGCGAACTCGTTCTGGTGAAGGTCCGCGCCGACAACGAGACCCGCTCGCAGATCGTCGAGATCGTCTCCCTGTTCCGCGCCAAGACCGTGGACGTCTCTCCCGAGGCGGTCACGATCGAGGCCACCGGCGGTGCGGACAAGCTGGACGCCATGCTCAAGATGCTGGAGCAGTTCGGCATCAAGGAGCTCGTCCAGTCCGGCACGATCGCCATAGGGCGCGGCGCCCGGTCCATCACGGACAGGTCCCTGCGGGCCCTCGACCGTTCCGCCTAGCGAGACCCCTCACCTTCCTCACCCCTCCCGCCGTACGGTGGGACGCAACACTGCACACCAAGGAGATATCCCAGTGGCCGAGCTGTTCTACGACGACGATGCCGACCTGTCCATCATCCAGAACCGCAAGGTCGCGGTCATCGGCTACGGCAGCCAGGGCCACGCCCACGCGCTGTCGCTGCGTGACTCGGGTGTCGACGTCCGTGTCGGTCTGCACGAGGGCTCCAAGTCCAAGGCCAAGGCCGAGGAGCAGGGCCTGCGCGTGGTGACGCCCGCCGAGGCGGCGGCCGAGGCCGACGTCATCATGATCCTCATCCCGGACCCGATCCAGTCCCAGGTGTACGAGGAGTCCATCAAGGACAACCTGAAGGACGGCGACGCGCTGTTCTTCGCCCACGGCTTCAACGTGCGCTTCGGCTTCATCAAGGTCCCGGCCGGTGTGGACGTCGCCCTCGTCGCCCCCAAGGGCCCGGGCCACCTGGTCCGCCGCCAGTACGAGGAGGGCCGCGGCGTCCCCGCGATCGCCGCCGTCGAGCAGGACGCCTCCGGCAACGCGTTCGCCCTGGCGCTCTCGTACGCCAAGGCCATCGGCGGCACCCGCGCCGGCGTCATCAAGACCACCTTCACCGAGGAGACCGAGACCGACCTGTTCGGTGAGCAGGCCGTCCTCTGCGGTGGCACGTCCGCGCTGGTCAAGGCGGGCTTCGAGACCCTGGTCGAGGCCGGCTACCAGCCGGAGATCGCGTACTTCGAGTGCCTCCACGAGCTGAAGCTGATCGTGGACCTGATGTACGAGGGCGGCCTGGAGAAGATGCGCTGGTCGGTCTCCGAGACCGCCGAGTGGGGCGACTACGTCACCGGCCCCCGCATCATCACGGACCAGACCAAGGCCGAGATGAAGAAGGTCCTCTCCGAGATCCAGGACGGCACCTTTGCCAAGAACTGGATGGACGAGTACCACGGCGGTCTGAAGAAGTACAACGAGTACAAGACGCAGGACGAGAACCACCTGCTGGAGACCACCGGCAAGGAGCTTCGCAAGCTCATGAGCTGGGTCGACAACGAAGAGGCGTAAGCCAGTGGGCCGGGGGGCCGGGACCGGAGTGTTCCGGCCCCCCGCCACCGTGCTCCGCCGCGATCGGGTGCTTCTCCACCCTGTCCAGCCACGGACGGGTGATCCTGCCTTCGAGGCGCAAGACGTACCGCTTGGCACCACTACACTTCTAAACCACATACGCGTCAGGCCCACAGTGTCGTGCGTCTTCCACGCGGCTAGCCCCCTCCACCGCCTGCGGCCGTCGGGACGGCCGTCCGCACTGGATTTGTGAGGACTCACGTGAGCTCGAAACCTGTCGTACTCATCGCTGAAGAGCTGTCGCCCGCCACCGTCGACGCGCTGGGCCCGGACTTCGAGATCCGGCACTGCAACGGCGCCGACCGCGCCGAGCTGCTCCCCGCCATCGCCGATGTCGACGCGATCCTCGTCCGCAGCGCCACCAAGGTCGACGCCGAGGCCATCGCCGCCGCGAAGAAGCTGCGCGTCGTCGCCCGCGCGGGCGTCGGACTGGACAATGTCGACGTCTCCGTGGCCACCAAGGCCGGCGTGATGGTCGTCAACGCCCCCACGTCGAACATCGTCACCGCCGCCGAGCTCGCCTGCGGTCTGCTGGTCGCCACCGCGCGCAACATCCCGCAGGCCAACACCGCCCTGAAGAACGGCGAGTGGAAGCGCTCCAAGTACACCGGTGTCGAGCTGAGCGAGAAGACCCTCGGCGTGGTCGGCCTCGGCCGCATCGGCGTGCTGGTCGCCCAGCGGATGTCCGCCTTCGGCATGAAGATCGTCGCGTACGACCCCTACGTACAGCCCGCGCGCGCCGCGCAGATGGGCGTCAAGCTGCTGACGCTCGACGAGCTGCTCGAGGTCTCCGACTTCATCACCGTCCACCTGCCCAAGACCCCCGAGACCCTCGGGCTGATCGGCCACGAGGCGCTGCACAAGGTCAAGCCCTCGGTCCGGATCGTCAACGCCGCACGTGGCGGGATCGTCGACGAGGAGGCCCTGTACTCGGCGCTCAAGGAGGGCCGGGTCGCCGGAGCGGGCCTGGACGTGTACGCGAAGGAGCCGTGCACCGACTCCCCGCTCTTCGAGCTCGACCAGGTCGTCTGCACCCCGCACCTGGGCGCGTCCACCGACGAGGCGCAGGAGAAGGCGGGCATCTCCGTCGCCCGCTCGGTGCGTCTCGCGCTCGCCGGTGAGCTCGTGCCGGACGCGGTGAACGTCCAGGGCGGCGTGATCGCCGAGGACGTGCGCCCGGGTCTGCCGCTCGCCGAGAAGCTCGGCCGGATCTTCACCGCGCTGGCGGGCGAGGTCGCGGTCCGTCTCGACGTCGAGGTGTACGGAGAGATCACCCAGCACGACGTCAAGGTGCTCGAACTGTCCGCGCTCAAGGGCGTGTTCGAGGATGTCGTCGACGAGACGGTCTCGTATGTCAACGCCCCGCTGTTCGCGCAGGAGCGCGGTGTCGAGGTCCGGCTGACGACGAGCTCGGAGTCCCCGGACCACCGCAACGTCGTCACCGTCCGCGGCACGCTCTCGGGCGGCGAGGAGGTCGCGGTCTCCGGCACGCTGGCCGGTCCCAAGCACCTCCAGAAGATCGTCGCCATCGGTGACTACGACATCGACCTGGCGCTCGCCGACCACATGGTCGTCCTGCGGTACATGGACCGTCCCGGCGTCGTGGGCACGGTCGGCCGGATCCTCGGTGAGGCCGGGCTGAACATCGCGGGCATGCAGGTCTCGCGCGCGGAGGAGGGCGGCGAGGCGGTCGTCGTGCTCACGGTCGACGACACGGTGCCGCCGGCGGTGCTGGCGGAGATCGCGGACGAGATCGGCGCGGCGTCGGCGCGATCGGTGAACCTGACGGACTGAGCCGGGGGCGCTGCCCCCGGACCCCCGCGCCTCAATCGCCGGCGGGGCTGAGTTATTCAGCCCGTCCGGCGTTTGAGGACATGCGGCCGAAGGTCGCATTCGGGGTCTGGGGCGGAGCCCCAGTTACCCCGCAACAGCACCCCCGCCAGCATCGCCGCCCCCACCAGCAGCAGCCCCGCGCCCAGCGAGGCCAGCTGCATCCCGTGTGTGAACGCCTCCCGCGCGGCGCCCAGTACCGAATCGCCGAGCTTCCCCGGCAGCTGCCCGGCGACCGCCGTCGCGCCGCCGAGCGTCTCGCGGACCGTGGCCAGCGCCCCGGCCGGCACACCCTGGGGCGCCGAGTCCGTGAGGTCCGCGCGGTAGACCGCCGTACCGATGGAGCCGAGCACCGCCATGCCCAGGGCTCCGCCGAACTCCTGGCCCGTCTCCAGCAGCGAGGCGGCCGAACCGGCCTTCTCCGCCGGGGCCGAGGCCAGCGCCAGGTCCGAGATCAGCGCCATGACGGTGACGATGCCGCAGCCGATGACGGCCGCGCCGGCCAGCAGCATCCAGAGCGAGTCCGTGCCGGTGAGGGTGAGCAGCACGAACCCGACGGCGGCGATGAGGAATCCGGCGGCGATGACATACGCCCGGTCGATCTTCTGGCCGACCGCCGCCGCGGTGGGGGCCGCGGCACCGACGGCCAGGGACGGGGCCAGGCTCCACAGCGCGGCCTCCATAGTGCCCATGCCGAGCACGGACTGCAGGTACTGGGTGGTGAAGTAGGCCGAGCCCATCATCGCGAAGGCGGCGATGGTGTTGAGCGCTATCCCTGAGCCGAAGACGCGGTCCCGGAACAGCTCCCGGCTGATCATCGCGTCGGTACGGCTCCGCTGGCGGCGTACGAAGAGCGCGCCGACGGCCAGTCCGGCCGCGATGTACAGCGCCATGGCGAGGCTGAAGCCCTCGGCCGCGATCTCCTTCAGGCCGTACACCACCGGCAGGACGGCTCCCATCGACAGCGGCACGCTCAACAGGTCGAAACGGCCGGGGGCGGGGTCCTTGAACTCCGGCACCAGCACCGGGACCAGGATCAGCAGAAGCAGCATTGCGGGCACATTGATCAGGAAGACCGAGCCCCACCAGAAGTGGTTGAGCATGACGCCGCTCATCACCGAACCGAGGGCGATCCCACCGGCCATGGCACCCGACCAGATGCCGATGGCCCGACCGCGCTGCTTGTCGTCGTGGAACATGTTGCGGACCAGGGCCATGGTCGAGGGCATCAGGGTGGCTCCGCCGATGCCGAGCAACGCCCGTGCGGCGATGAGCATTTCGGCGCTCTGCGCGTACGCCGCGCCGACCGAGGCGATCCCGAAGGCCGTGGCCCCGATCAGCAGGAGCCTGCGGCGGCCGATGCGGTCGCCGAGCGAGCCCATGGTGATCAGGAGCCCGGCGAGGGCGAAGGCGTAGATGTCGAAGATCCACAGCTGCTGGGTGCTGCTGGGATCCAGTTCGCGGCTGATCGCCGGGATGGCGAAGTAGAGGACCGAGACGTCCATCGAGACCAGGAGGAGGGGCAGCAGGAGGACCACGAAGGCGGTCCATTCCCGGCGGCCCGCACGCGGTGCGGAGGTGGTGGGAAGCGTCATGCAGAGCAATGTACGGCTGTATTAAACGTCCGTCTAGAACGCTTGTGTAAAACGTAGGTATAGGACAGCCGTATGGCGCGGCGGTACGCTGCTGACATGGGACATCGCGAGGATCTACTCGAAGGCGCAAAGCGCTGCCTGGTCGAGAAGGGCTTCGTGCGCACCACCGCGCGCGACATCGTCAGGGAGTCCAGGACGAACCTGGCGTCCATCGGCTACCACTACGGCTCGAAGGACGCGCTGCTCGCCGAGGCGTACATCGCCCTGGTCGAGGGCGTCTCGGACGACTTCGACGCGACGGAGCGGGCGACGACCGGGACGCGACCGGGTTCGCTGGAGAGGTTCGAGGAGGTCTGGACGAACGTCATCGCCACCATGTCCGGGCCCGACTCCCTGTGGCGCCTCAGCATGGAGATCGTTGTCATGGGTGACCAACTGCCCGCGGTGCGCGATCACTTGGCCCATGCCCAGCGTGAGGGCGCACGAGGGATCATCCCCATGCTGATGGGCGGTGAGGAGGCTGACGTCTCCGAGAAGGACGTCGACACGCTCGGCAAGTTCTACATGACCCTGATGATGGGCCTGATCGCCCAGTGGACCTTCGACCCCGGCACGGCCACACGGGCGGACGAGCTCACCGAGGGGCTGCGGCGCCTGATGAAGGCGGCCGGCGAGTCCTCATAGCCGCGCGCTCTTGAGCGCCATGTGCAGCAGCAGCCGGTCCTCGCCGTCCGCCAGGTCCAGGCCGGTGAGCTGCTCGACGCGGGAGAGCCGGTAGTAGAGCGTCTGCCGGTGGATGCCGAGCGCGGCCGCCGTGCGGCCCGCCTGGCCCGAGTGGTCGAGGAACACCTCGGCGGTGCGGGCCAGTTCGGTGTGGGACCGGTCGAGCAGTTTGCGTACGGCGGGGTCCTGCGGGCGGTCCGCGGGGAGCGCGGTCAGCATGCGGAACGGGCCGATCTCCGACCACTGCGCCACCGGGCCGAGCCCGGGCTGCGCCCGTGCGGCGCGGGCCGCGGAAGTCGCCTCCAGCCAGGCGGTGTTGAGGTCGGCGAGCCCGCGGCGTGGGGTCGCGAGCCCGGCGGTCGCCCCGGCCGCGCCCGCGTCGGCGCGCAGCCGGTCCGCTGAGGTGCGGACGGGGGAGAGCGCGTCGGCCGACCGCAGGCGTACGAGCACGGCGAGCGCGGACGCGCCCGGGACGTCGCCCCCGTCGGGGGCCGCCTTCGGGCCGCCGACCGCAGCAGCGTCCACCTCGGTACCCGAAGCCGCGCCGTCGCCCGGCGAGCCGGTGCCCCATCGCACCGTGCACAGCGCCGCCGTCCCCGGCAGGGAGCGGGCCGAAGGGGCGTCGGCCGCGGCCCACGGGCTCACGCACACCACCGTGTGCAGCCCGTCCGCGCCCGCGTCCCCGAGAGCCGTGCGCAGCGCGGCGACCGCCATGTCGTACTGCCAGCCGCGCTCCGCCGTCAGGACCGCGCGCAGCTCCCGCGACAGATCCGCCCCCGCCCGCTCCTCGTCCGCGAGCAGCGTGCCGATCTTCGCCGTGACCTCCATGGCCGCGGCAAGCTGCGCCTCGGTGGGGCCGGGTGTCGCGTCGAGCAGCCATACGTAACCGAGCACGATGCCCCGGTGGCGTACGGGAAGACAGATCCGGCCCCGGTTGACCCCCGCGTCCGGAGCCGCCGGAATGCGGACCGGGCCTGTCGCGCGGGCGATGCCGAAGCCCTCGAACCAGGCGCGGACCGCCGGTGTGGACTTGCGGGTCAGGATCGAGCGGGTCCTGACGGGGTCCATCGCGGTGTCGTCGTCGCTGTCGTGCGCGCCGAAGGCGATCAGCCCGAAGTCGCGGTTCTCCAGCGTCGCGGGGACGGCCAGCAGCGCCGAGATCTCGTCGACCAGGTCTTGGTAATCGCCCTTCATCCGCACATTCTCGCACCTCTTTCAGACATATGTCTGAGATCCGGACCACGGATGCGTGACAGCTGTCGATGGCAGAGGATCGGAGCGATCCTTAGGTTTCACGGTGGTTCTTCGTGCCGTTCCCGATTCGTTCGGTTCCGGCCTCCTTCTGCCCCTGTTTCCGTGGAGGTGCCCCGTGCTGGGTCCCGTGATCCTCGCCGCGTCCCGCAGCGACAAGATGCGACGTTTCGTCTCGGCCGCCCCCGGGACCAAGCAGGTCGTCTCGCGGTTCATCGCCGGTGAAACCGTCGAGCAGGTCATCCCGATCGTCAGGGAGACCGTCGCCAAGGGCCTCGAGGTCACCCTGGACGTCGTCGGCGAGGACATCACCACCCGCGAGCAGGCCTACGCCGCGCGCGACGCCTACATGGAACTGATCGAGCACCTCGAAGACCTCGGCCTGGGCGCGAAGGCCGAGATGTCGGTCAAGCTGTCGATGTTCGGCCAGTCGCTGGAGGGCGGACACGAGCTGGCGCTCGCCAACATCCGCCCGGTCGTCGAGGCCGCCGCCTCCATCGGCACCACGGTCACCCTGGACGCCGAGGACCACACCACCCTCGACTCGATGTTCGCCATCCACGAGGAGCTGCGGAAGGACTATCCGCAGACCGGCTGTGTGATCCAGGCGTACCTCTTCCGCACCGAGGACGACGCTCGCCGGCTCGCCGAGGCCGGCTGCCGCGTCCGCCTCGTGAAGGGCGCGTACAAGGAGCCCGCGACCGTCGCGTACCAGAGCAAGGCCGAGATCGACAAGGCGTACGTCCGCATCCTCAAGATCCTCATGGAGGGCGAGGGTTACCCGATGATCGGGTCCCACGACCCGCGCCTCATCGCCGTCACCCAGGAGCTCGCCCGCCGCGCCGGGCGCAAACTGGACGAGTACGAATTCCAGATGCTGTACGGCATCCGCAGCGACGAGCACGTCCGGCTCGCGGCGGAGGGCCACCGGATGCGCGTCTACACGGCGTACGGAACCGACTGGTACGGCTACTTCATGCGCCGTCTCGCCGAGAAGCCGGCCAACCTGCTGTTCTTCGTCCGGTCGATGATCACCAAGGGCTGAGCCCTCCCACCCCTCATAAAGGAGTAACGGAACTCATGGACGCTGTGACCCAGGTCCCCGCCCCGGTCAACGAGCCGGTGCACGGCTACGCCCCCGGTTCCCCCGAGCGCGCCCGTCTGGAGGCCAAGCTCAAGGAGCTGTCCGAGAACCCGATCGAGCTGCCGATGACGATCGGCGGCGTCAGGCGGATGGGCGGCGGCGAGCGCTTCGACGTCGTACAGCCGCACAACCACAAGGCGGTCATCGGCACCTTCGCCGGGGCCACCCAGCAGGACGCGCAGGACGCGATCGACGCCGCGCTCGCCGCCGCCCCGGCCTGGCGCGCGATGTCCTTCGACGACCGTGCCGCGATCATCCTGCGCGCGGCCGAGCTGCTGGCCGGTCCGTGGCGCGAGACGCTCGCCGCCTCCACCATGCTGGGTCAGTCGAAGACCGTGCAGCAGGCCGAGATCGACACCCCCTGCGAGCTCGTCGACTTCTGGCGCTTCAACGTCAAGTACGCCCGCGACCTGCTCGCCGAGCAGCCGCCGGCCAACTCGCCGGGTGTGTGGAACCGTCTGGACCACCGCCCGCTCGAAGGCTTCGTCTACGCGATCACGCCCTTCAACTTCACCGCGATCGCGGGCAACCTGCCCACCGCGCCCGCCCTGATGGGCAATGTCGTGGTGTGGAAGCCGTCCCCGACGCAGACGCACGCCGCCGTGCTGCTGATGCAGCTCCTGGAGGAGGCGGGCCTGCCCAAGGGCGTCATCAACCTGGTGACCGGTGACGGCATCGCCGTCTCCGAGGTGGCGCTGAACCACCCCGACCTGGCCGGTATCCACTTCACCGGCTCGACCAGGACCTTCCAGCACCTGTGGAAGACGGTCGGCACCAACATCGAGAAGTACCGCTCCTACCCGCGCATCGTCGGTGAGACGGGCGGCAAGGACTTCGTCGTCGCCCACCCGAGCGCCGACCGCGCCGTGCTGAAGACCGCGCTGACCCGTGGCTCCTTCGAGTTCCAGGGCCAGAAGTGCTCGGCGTCCTCGCGTGCCTACGTCCCCGCCTCGATCTGGAACTCCGGCTTCAAGGAGGAGTTCGCGGCCGAGGTCGACGGGATCAAGATGGGTGATGTCACGGACCTGTCGAACTTCATCGGCGCCGTGATCGACGAGCGGGCCTTCGCCAAGAACAAGGGCGCGATCGACCGCGCGAAGGCGGACCCGAGCTGCACGATCGTCGCGGGCGGGACGTACGACGACTCGGTCGGCTACTTCGTCCGCCCGACGGTCGTCGAGTGCTCGGACCCGGCCAACGAGGTCTTCACGACGGAGTACTTCGGCCCGTTCCTCGCGATCCACGTCTACGAGGACGACCAGTACGACGCGATGCTGGAGCAGATGGAGTCGGTGTCGGCGTACGCCCTGACCGGCGCGGTCATCGCCAACGACCGTGCGGCGGCGGCCCACACGATGGAGAAGCTGCGGTACGCCGCGGGCAACTTCTACATCAACGACAAGTCCACCGGCGCGGTGGTCGGCCAGCAGCCCTTCGGCGGCGGCCGTGCGTCGGGCACCAACGACAAGGCGGGCGCCCCGCAGAACCTGATGCGCTGGACGCTGACCCGCGCGATCAAGGAGACGCTGGTCGCGCCGACGGACTACTCCTACCCGCACATGGGCTGACGCCCTCCGCGTCGCCCCCCTGTACGCCGCCCCCGTCCCGGCCCCCCGCCCGGCCGGGGGCGGCTCACGTTCGGCGGGTCTACGCTGCTGGAAGGGACGCCGGAAGGAGGGCGTGATGCCGGGATCAACGACGCTGAAGGCCGGACACGGAGTCGATCCGATCGAGCACACCGACGCGGTGCGGCTGGCCTCCGTACTGCGGGAGCTGAGCGGTCTGCTGACCGTGGACGGGCCGAACCGGCTCACTGATGCGCAGGTCAGCGCCTTGTGCGGCGGACAGGTCCAGCACCGGCAGGAGTTCACCGAGTGGGTCGACCGGCTTGCGCGGGAGCTGAGCCGCAGGGTGAAGGCCTGAGCTGCCCCGGGGAAGTCCGGCGCGTCAGGAAGCAGTCCCGAAACGCCCGGTGGCGCTCGACCGGAGCCGTGGTCGGCGATCCGGCCGAGCCGGATGCCCTGCCGGACAGGGCATCCGGCTCAGTCGCCGGTGGCCTCGGCGGCTTCCTCGGCCAGGCGCTTGATCGCCGAAAGCCGGGCGTCCCACTCCGAGGCCACACGGTCCATCCACCGCGCCGTGACACCCAGCCGCGCGGGCAGCACCGTATAGCGCGCCTCGCGGCCCTCCCGGTGTCCGGCCACCAGGCCGGCCCGGGCGAGGACCGCGAGATGCTTGACGATGGCCTGCCGGCTGACCGGCAGTTCCGTCGCCAGGACGGTGGCGGTCGCCTCGCCGTGCGCGGCGAGGGCGTCGAGTATCCGGCGGCGGGTCGGGTCGGCCAGCGCCGACAGGACCTCCGTCACGGCGTCCTGGCTCGATTCCGTTGTCATGCGGCGAGCTGCTCCGCGTACTTCTGGAGGTTGCCGACCACCTCGGTCCAGCCCGTCGAGTGGCTGTCGTATCCGGCGGTGGCGGCCTTGTCCTCGGGGATGGCGAGGGCGGCGAAGCCCGTCTCAACCACGCGCAGATGGGTGCCGTCGCCGTCCGGGGTGAGGGTGAACTCCACCAGCGTGGAGTTGCCCTCGACGGCCTGCTCCCCGGGGAAGGCGCTCGCCCAGCGGTACGAGAGGTGGTGGGGCGGGTCGACCTTCACGATCGTGGTCGGGAACTGCCCGTACTCGCCGTGGTCGAGCTGCATGGTCCCGCCCGGGCGCAGGTCGACCGGGGTCGGCCTGCCCTGGCCGAACCACGAGCCGACGTGCTCGGGCTCCGTGAGGACGGCCCACACGCGTTCCACCGGTGCGGCGATGGTGATCTCTCGTTCGATGCGATCCCTGCTCATGATCCCTGCCTCCTGTTCGGCCGTAACGTGCTACTCAATGGTTGCACGTCCCGGAGGCTCGTGCAACCCCTCGGTTGCACTAGAGGCCTGGGAGGGTGCCGAGCATGAGTGAGACGCTGCGCACCGGCCACACCTTCGAACTCAGCCCCGCCGAACTCCTTGAGATCCGCACCCTGTTGACGGACGCGTTCCACGGGAACTTCAGCGACGACGATTGGGACCACGGCCTGGGAGGCGTCCATGTGCTGGTGCACGAGGACGGGGATCTCGTCGCGCACGGCAGCGTGATCCAGCGCCGGGTGATCCACCGGGGCCGCTCACTGCGTATCGGATACATCGAGGCCGTGGCCGTACGCGCCGACCGGCGGCGGCGCGGGCTCGGCGGCCTGGTGATGGAAATGCTGGAGCGGGTGATCGACGGGGCGTACGACTTCGGCGCGCTCTCCGCCTCCGACGACGGGGCCGAGCTGTACCGGGCGCGCGGCTGGCAGCTGTGGCGGGGCCGGATCGAAGCGCTCGGCCCGAGCGGAGTGGTGCACCTCCCGGACGAGGAGGGCACCACCTACCTGCGGCCGTCCGCCGCCCGGCCGCTGCCCGACCCGTCCGCCGCGCTGCTCTTCGACTGGCGCGACGGCGACGTCCTCTGATCCGGCAGCGGCTCAGATCGCCGGCGTCCCGCGCCGTCCGCACCGACGGTTATTCGACATACCCGGGATCTGTGCAACTCACCCGCTCCGCTAGCATGTTCGAGCTCACAAAACGATCACATGAAATATGACAAATCGGCTGAAAATTGATATCTGCGGTAACGCGAGAGCGAATAGAGGGCAGCCTTCGGTTGGCTGCATGGCGTCAACCACGCGTCATGCTGTGGGGCGCGGTGACTGTGGTGGGCCTGGGATTCCTCGTTGCACTGGAGATCGCCGCGCGTCGGTACGGCGAGCGGGGGCCGATCACCGACCAGGCGCGAGAGGTGATATTCGCCCCCAAATCGGGCACGGTGTTGTACGTCAGTATGGCGCTGATGATGGTGGTGCTCACCTGGCGGCAGCGGTTCATCGCAGTCGGCGCCGCGATCGGAATCGATGTCGTCTTCTGGCTCGTGAGGAGAGCCGTCGACGCCGAGATGATGTACGGCAACGGCGCGTTGTGGGTGACTTTGGCCTGTGCCGTCATCGCCCTCACGCGCCGCACCGGCCGGGACCGCGTCCTGCTGCTGAAAGGCGTCGGACTGGCCCTGCTGCTGGTGGCCGGCCGCAAGACCGGCTACACCTGGCTGCTGATCACGTCGAAGACCCGCCCGGCGGTGCTCGACCAGTACGTGGCAGCCGCCGATCACGCGTTGGGCAATCCGTCGTGGCTGGTAGGCCGGATTGTCGCGGCCACCGGCACGGTCGGCGCCCAGGTTCTCAACTGGGTCTACGTTCAGCTCGCGGTGGGCGCCGTCGTCGTCGCGGTGTACCAGCTGCGCAACGTGGCGGTCGAGCGCCGCTTCCCGGGCCATCACCTGGTGAGCACCTTTCTGGTCATCGGCCTGCTCGGGCCGGGCATCTACATGATCTACCCGGTGGTCGGACCGATCTTCGCCTACGGTGCCGACGGGGGGCACTGGGCGGTGGCCAACCTGTGGCCGGACACGCCGCCGCCTGTCGGTACCCCACACCCGATGCCCTTCGACGAGATCACCCCGCGCAATTGCATGCCCAGTCTGCACACGGCGTGGGCTACCGCGATCTTCATTCATTCCCGCAAGGGCCCGCGGGCGCTGCGATTCGCAGGCACGTTCTGGCTGATCGCCACGCTCGGCGCAACGCTGGGCTTCGGCTACCACTACGGCGCGGACATCATCGCCGGTGTGGTGTTCACGCTCACGATCGAGACGGCGCTGCGCTCGCGAGACCGCGGCTGGGACCGGACGGGAATCCAGCTGGTCGTCTACGGTGCCGTGGTCTTCGCTGCGCTCTTGGCGTCGTATCGCTATCTGTCGATGGAGATGGCCGAATATCCGTGGGTGTTCGGGCCGCTGCTCATTCTGGCGATGACCTCAGTGGTCTACGGCTACGTACGGACCACCAAGCTGTGGGATCGGCAGGCGGCGTCGGCGCATGTGCCGGAACCGCGACGCGAACCGCAGCCCGAGCTGGTTTGAGTCATGTGGCCGGTCGAGATTGCCGGTCGGCGTAACCGAGAAGTGTCGCCGTCAGGGCCGTGATCCGCGAGCTGAGGGCGCTCTTCAGGTGATCGCCGTCTCAGATAGTAGGAAGTCCGACTAACTGTGGAGACAGAAGCGCGTACCTGTCCTAGCTTTGTAGAAGCCGAACGTCTCGCTCGATCCAGCGAATGGCGGTCGTGAGCACGTGCCCCCAAGCAGGCAACCCCTGCGGCACCGCTCCCCGCCCCTTCCGGCGCCTCGAATCAAAGTGTGATTCCAAGGAGTCGATCACCATGCCCGCTGAGACCGCACGCCGCGTCCGCCGTTCCTCCCGTACGAGCGAGTCCGACCGCAAGAATGCCGCCGCCGCCCTGCAGCGAGCCCTCGACCGCAGGGACAACGGCGGCTCCACCGGCCACTAGAAAAGCCGTCGGTCCACTAAAGCGCCGTCAGCTCGAGGACCGCTTGACCTCGAAGTAGTCGATGCGCTTGCCGCTCTCGGCGAGCGCGGAGACCTTCAGCACCGGCGCCGTACCGGACTCCGCCTCCACCGCGAGGAAGGAGAAGCCGGTGTAGCGCACCCGCGACCACTCCACCGTGTCCGGGTCCGGCAGCCGCAGCTTGGTCCAGTGGAAGGTCAGGATGGTGTCGTGGTCATGGACATTGCCCTCGTAGCTGTCCTTGACCCCTAGCCCGAAGCTGTAGAGCTCCTTGCCGGCGCCGCCCGCCGTGACGTACACGATGCCGTCCCGCGTCGGGTCGGTCGACGCCCCGACAGGCACCGGCTTGCCGACCTCGCCGCCCTTGATCGCGTCCGTCCGCTCGTAGACGTGGTTGTGGCCGTTGATCACCAGATCGACCTGGTGCTTGGTCAGCAGCGGCAGCCAGGCGTCGCGCACCCCGCCGTCGGAGGCGTGGGTCGACGTCGAGTACATGCAGTGGTGGAAGAAGACCACCACGAAGTCGATCCCCGGCTGCGCCCGCAGTTCGGCCAGGCGCTTGTCGAGCCAGGCCGTCTGCTTTCCTTCTGTGTAGCCCTTGTTGGCGGGAATCTCGTACGAGACGTCATTGGCGTCCAGCGCCACGACGCCGACGTTCCCGTACACGAACGAGTAGATGCCGGGCGCGTTCGCCGGATCCGGTCCGTTCTCGGGCATCGACCAGCGGGCCGATTGTCCGCCGTAGCCGTTCGGCGAGTACCACGCCTCCATGTCGTGGTTGCCGGTGGTCACCATCCACGGCACCCGCGAGGCCACGCTGTCGGTCTGCGCCAGGAACTGGTCCCACACCCGCGCGTCGTAGGTGTCGGACTCCTTGCCCTGCCCGCTGCTGTCCGCGTAGCAGATGTCGCCCGCGTGCAGATGGAAGGACGGGTTCTGACCGAGGATCAACTGGTCGTTGGCGAGCGCGTGATAGCTCACGCCCTGGTCGCCGAAGGCCGTGAAGACGAACTTCTCGGGGGATGCCGGAGCCGTGCGGAAGGACCCGATGGTGGACATGCGCTCGGGCGTCGTCGGGTCGAAGCCGTCGTGCCCGATCCCGTAGTAGTACGTCGTCCCCGCCTTCAGCCCGTCCAGGCCGACATGCAGGTAGTACTGATCGACCGCGGGCAGCTTGCTGGAGAGCGACGGCGTGTGCAGGGCGCGCACCTCGGCCTCGATCTTGCGGCTCAGCTCCCAGGGGGTGACACCGACCCGCAGATACGGGTTCTTCACCGCGAAGGGCACCTGCCACGAGATCCGCATCTGGGTCTTCGGGTCGGCGCCGAAGGCGAGATGCCGTCCGAAGGGGGCGACCACCGAACCGTCCACGTGCGCGGTCGCCGGGGCCGATGCGAGCTCGGGCGACGCCGCGCTCGCGGTGGACGAGCGCCCCAGCAGCAGTCCGGCGCCGCCCGCCACGCCGGCCGCGAGCCCGCCGGCCAGCGCGCCGCGCCGGGACAGCTTGGGGCGGGCGTGCCGGGCGCGCAGGTACTCGTGCTGCTCCGGCATGCTCATCCGGCGGGCCAGCTGCTCGGGAATCCCGACGTGGGGGGTGTCCTCAGTCATGGCCGAAAACTTGCCAGTAACTTACGACTCCCCGCCAGACGCCGGATGAACGAAAGTCAAACCGGAGCTGGTTGATCCGTGGAGCCCGGGTCGTCCAGATGGTGGACATCAAGTGTCATTGGATGGGACGCGGAGTTAGGGTGCCGACATGTCTCGCAGCATCAATCTCGCAGTGATCCCCGGTGACGGCATCGGCCAGGAGGTCGTGGCCCAGGGCCTGAAGGTCCTGACGGCCGTCCTCCCGCAGGATGTGAAGCTGGAGACCAAGGAGTACGACCTCGGCGCCCAGCGCTGGCACCGCACCGGAGAGACCCTCCCCGACGCTGAGCTCGACTCCCTCAAGAACCACGACGCGATCCTGCTCGGCGCGATCGGCGACCCGTCCGTGCCGTCCGGTGTGCTGGAGCGCGGGCTGCTGCTCAAGCTCCGTTTCGCCTTCGACCACTACGTCAACCTGCGTCCGTCGAAGCTGTTCCCCAACACCGCGACCCCGCTGGCCGGCCGCCCCGACATCGACTTCGTCGTCGTCCGCGAGGGCACCGAGGGCCCGTACACCGGCAACGGCGGTTCGCTGCGTACCGGCACCGAGCACGAAGTCGCCACCGAGGTCAGCCTGAACACGGCGTTCGGTGTCGAGCGTGTCGTCCGTGACGCGTACGAGCGGGCGAGCGCCCGCCCCCGCAAGAAGCTGACGCTGGTCCACAAGAACAACGTCCTCGTCTATGCCGGCCACATGTGGAAGAACATCTTCGACCGGGTCGGCACGGAATACCCCGAGGTCACCACCGACTATCTGCACGTCGACGCGGCGACGATCTTCTTCGTCACCCAGCCGGAGCGCTTCGACGTCATCGTCACCGACAACCTTTTCGGTGACATCCTCACCGACCTCGCCGCTGCCGTGACCGGCGGTATCGGCCTGGCCGCGTCCGGCAACATCAACCCGACGGGGACCTTCCCGTCGATGTTCGAGCCCGTCCACGGCTCGGCGCCCGACATCGCGGGCACCGGCAAGGCCGACCCGACGGCCACGATCCTGTCCGTCGCCCTCCTGCTGCGCCACCTCGGCTTCCAGGCCGAGGCTGTGCGTATCGAGGAGGCCGTCTCCGGGGACCTCGCGGGACGCGACGGCAGCACGGTCCGTACGACGGACGAGATCGGCGACGCGCTCGCGGTACGAGTAGCGCGCTGACCCGACGCTTCCACCAAGCCGCCGGGTCGCAACCGCACCCGGCGGCTTCTCCTGTGCGGCCTCCGGGTGCCACCATTCATCCCTGGACCGCATTCACCCCGTTTCGTGCACGGTGCCCCGCGGGCGATAATCGAACGCGGGCCGCGGCATGCGGGAAAGCTCGGACGTCCTAGCAGTCGCAGCGGCGTGAGCGCGGTCCGTCACAACAACCGGTGAAGGACACTGCACTCATGACGACGCCCACGATCGAGCTCAAGCCCTCCTCGCACCCGCTGTCCGACGCGGAGCGCGAGGCGATGCTGGTCAACCCCGGATTCGGCCGCCACTTCACCGACCACATGGTGACGATCAAGTGGACGGAGGGGCGTGGCTGGCACGACGCACAGCTCGTCCCGTACGCGCCGCTGTCGATCGATCCGGCCAATATGACGCTGCACTACGCGCAGGAGATCTTCGAGGGCCTCAAGGCCTACCGCCGCCCCGACGGCTCCGTCGTGACCTTCCGCCCGGAGGCCAACGCCGAGCGCTTCCAGCGGTCGGCCCGCCGCCTGGCGATGCCGGAGCTGCCGGTCGAGACCTTCATCGAGGCCTGTGACGCGCTGGTCCGGCAGGACAGCGCCTGGGTGCCCGCGCACGGCGGCGAGGAGTCGCTGTACCTGCGCCCGTTCATGATCGCGACCGAGGTCGGCCTGGGCGTGCGCCCGGCCAACGAGTACCTCTTCATCGTCATCGCATCGCCCGCCGGCGCCTACTTCCCCGGCGGCGTCAAGCCGGTCTCCATCTGGCTGTCCGAGGACCGCGTGCGCGCCGTCCCCGGCGGCATGGGCGACGCCAAGACCGGCGGCAACTACGCCGCGTCCCTGCTCGCCCAGGCCGAGGCCGCCGCGAAGGGCTGCGACCAGGTCGCCTACCTCGACGCCGTGGAGCACAAGTGGGTCGAGGAACTGGGCGGCATGAACCTGTACTTCGTGTACGGGAACCGCATCGTGACCCCCGAGCTCACCGGCTCGCTGCTCGCCGGCATCACCCGTGACTCGCTTCTGCAGCTCGCCAAGGATCTCGGTTACAAGTCCGAGGAGGGCCGCGTCTCCATCGACCAGTGGAAGGCCGACACCGAGAACGGCACGCTCACCGAGGTCTTCGCCTGCGGCACGGCCGCGGTCATCACCCCGGTCGGCCTGGTCAAGTCCGCGAGCGGCGAGTGGAAGCAGTCCGGCGGGCAGCCGGGCGAGGTCACGCTGAAGCTGCGCAAGGCGCTGCTGGACATCCAGACGGGCAAGGCGGAGGACATCCACGGCTGGACCCACCAGCTGGGCTGACGCCGGCTTGTGCGGTACGTACGAAGGCCCGCCCCCGGGTTCGAACCGGTGGCGGGCCTTCGTGGTCCCGGGGGCCGCCGCCGTCAGGCGGACGCCTCGACCGTGGACGGTTCCGGCGCGGCGACTGCGGCCGTAACCGGAGCCCGCAGGGTCAGCAGCAGGTAGGTCAGTCCGCCGACCAGGCCCGAGAGGATGAAGCTGCAGTCCACTCCGCCGGTCAGGGCGAGCAGCGGGCCTTCGTAGACGGTCGTGGAGACCGCGGCCAGGCCGACCGCCGCGCCCAGGGCCCAGGAGGCCGTGGCGCTGATGTTCCAGCCCGCGCGGTACCAGTAGATGCCGCCCCGGGCGCGGCGGTTGAAGACCTGCAGGGCGTCGGGGTCGTACCGGCCGCCGCAGCGCACGTATCCGATCAGCGTGATGACCGCCCAGGGGGTGCCGATGGCGGTCAGCAGCAGGACGAACGATGTCATGGCCGACTGAACGTCCCAGGCGAACGAGCCGAGGAACACGAAGGTGGTCGCGACGACGGCGGCCATCACCGTGGCCCTGGTGCGCGTGGCCTTCGGCAGGATCGCGTCCAGGTCGAGGCCCATCGAGTACAGCATCAGACCGGCGTTGCCGACGGAGCCCGCCGAGGCCGCGAGAAGCAGCGGCGCCAGGTACCAGAAGGGCGCGGCGTCGACGAGCGGCCCGGCGTACTCGAGACCTGCGCGGGCGGCGAGCGCCGTGTACGTACCGAACAGCTGCGGTACCAGCAGGCCCAGCAGGAGGCCGAGACAGCTCGCCCAATACACCGTGCGGGTGCTGTGGCGGCGCGGTGAGATGTAGCGCGTGTAGTCGCCGAGCAGCGTGATGAAGGCGACCGGGCCGCTGAGCCCGGCGGCGACGGCCGCGAGCAGCCAGGTGGGCCAGAAGGAGCCGAGCAGATACGGGGTGTCGGGCGGCGCGGCCGTGATGAAGTCGCCCGCGTAGGCGAAGACTCCGAGCAGCAGGAGGGCGACCATGCCGATGGAGAGCACCTTGCTGAGGCGGAGCAGCAGCCGGTAGCCGTAGATCGCGGCGACGACGGTGCAGCCCGCGAGCAGCGTGTACATCAGGGCGCGGGTCGCTCCGCCCTCGGGCAGGCCGATCAGCCGGGACAGGGTGCCGACCATGACGTCGCCGCCGATCCACAGCGTCAGGGCCGTGTACCCGAGCGAGAGCAGCAGACCGACGACCGAGCCGACGAGCCGGCCGCGTACGCCGAACTGGGCGCCGCTGGACGTGGAGAGGTTGGTCGCCGTGCGCAGGGAGATCAGGGCGAGCGGCGCTGTGACGAGGATGCCGGCCAGCGTGCCGATGACGATCGCGGTCACCGACGGCCACAGGCCGAGCCCGAATGACGGCGGCAGCCAGCCGAAGACGATGACGCCCAGGCAGAGGTTGGAGCCCAGAAGGATCGACACGAGGTCGCGGGGCCCACTTGTGCGCTCTTCGTCGGGGATCGTGTCGACTCCGCGCTGTTCTATCGGCATGGGGGACTCCCTGCTCGGTCGGCGACTGTTTGAGTGACGCTCAATGTGACTGAGGCAATGGTGGTACGTCAATGCTTCCGTGAAAGGAAACTCGCCGTTAGAGTGTCGTTCGAACTGGAGGTGTGGTGACGTGCGACTGACCCCGACCGAGCGGGACCGGCTGCTGATCTTCGGCGCCGCCGAACTTGCGCGGGCCCGCCGGGCCCGCGGCCTGAGGCTCAATGTCCCCGAGGCCACCGCGCTCATCGCGGACACCGTCTGCGAGGCGGCGCGCGACGGACGCAGGCTCGCCGAGGCGATCGAGGCCGCGCGCGGCGTGCTGGGCCCCGACGACGTTCTTCCCGGTGTGGCGGACGTGGTCACCGAGGTCCATGTGGAGGCCGTCTTCGACGACGGATCACGGCTCGCCGTGGTCTCCGACCCCATCGGCGGCGCCGGTCTGGGAGCCGGCGCACCCGGCGCCCTCCTACCCGGCCCCGCGGACGCCGAGCCCGAGCCCGCACTGCGGCTCACCGTGCGCAACACCGCGGCCGTCCCCGTCAGCGTCACCTCGCATTTCCACTTCTTCGAGGCCAACCCCCGGCTCCACTTCGACCGGGCCGCGGCCTACGGCATGCGCCTGTGCGCTCCCGCCGGATCCTCCGTCCGCTTCGACCCGGGCGGCGAGGCCGAGGTCGGCCTGCTGCCCATCGGCGGTGACCGGATCGCGATCGGCTTCGCCGGACTGGTCGACGGCCCGCTGGACGGGCCGGGCGCGAAGGAAGACGCCCTGCGACGCGCGGCGGCATGCGGCTACCTGGGCGCGGAGGGCACCTGATGGACCCGTACGAGTACGCATCCGTGCACGGCCCCCGCGCCGGGGACCGCGTCGTCCTGGGCGACAGCGGACTCGTCGTCCGCGTCGAGTCGGACGCCCAGAAGCACGGCGACGAATTCCTCGCCGGTTTCGGCAAGACCGCGCGCGACGGACTGCACCTCAAGGCCGCGGCCGTCCAGGAGACCTGCGATGTCGTGATCAGCAACGTGCTGGTCATCGACGCCGTGCAGGGCATCCGCAAGGTGTCCGTCGGCATCCGCGAGGGCCGTATCGCGGCCATCGGGCGGGCCGGGAACCCCGACACCCTCGACGGCGTCGACGTCGTCGTCGGCACGGGCACCTCGATCGTCCCCGGCGAGGGCATGATCGCCACGGCCGGTGCCGTCGACACCCATGTCCATCTGCTCTCGCCGCGGATCATGGAGGCTTCGCTCGCCTCCGGCGTCACCACCGTCATCGGCCAGGAGTTCGGGCCGGTCTGGGGCGTCGGCGTCAACTCGCCGTGGGCCCTGCGGCACGCCTTCAACGCCTTCGACGCCTGGCCCGTCAACATCGGCTTCCTCGCCCGCGGTTCGTCCTCGAACGACGCGCCGCTCGTCGAGGCGCTCGCCGAGGGCGGCGCGTCCGGTTTCAAGGTCCACGAGGACATGGGCGCGCACACCCGCGCCCTCGACACCGCACTTCGGGTGGCCGAGGAGTACGACGTCCAGGTAGCCCTGCACAGCGACGGCCTGAACGAATGCCTGTCCGTCGAGGACACCCTGAAGGTCCTGGACGGCCGTACGATCCACGCCTTCCACATCGAGGGCTGCGGCGGCGGCCACGTACCGAACGTGCTCAAGATGGCCGGTGTGCCGAACGTCATCGGCTCCTCCACCAACCCGACCCTGCCCTTCGGCCGGGACGCGGTCGCCGAGCACTACGGGATGATCGTCTCCGTACACGACCTCAAGACCGACCTTCCCGGCGACGCCGCCATGGCCCGCGACCGGATCCGGGCCGGGACGATGGGCGCGGAGGACGTACTGCACGACCTCGGCGCGATCGGTATCACCTCCTCGGACGCGCAGGGCATGGGGCGCGCGGGCGAGACCGTACGCCGCACCTTCGCGATGGCCGGGAAGATGAAGGCCGAGCTGGGCCCCATGGAGGGCGACGGCGCCCACGACGACAACGCGCGCGTACTGCGCTACATGGCCAAGCTGACGATCAACCCCGCCATCGCGCACGGGCTCGCCCACGAGATCGGCTCCATCGAGGTCGGCAAACTCGCGGACATCGTGCTGTGGAAGCCGCAGTACTTCGGGGCGAAACCGCAGCTCGTACTGAAGTCGGGCTTCCCGGCCTACGGGGTTACGGGCGACCCGAACGCCGCCACCGACACCTGTGAACCACTGGTCCTGGGGCCGCAGTTCGGGTCGTACGGAGCAACGGCCGCGGACATCTCGGTCGCCTTCGTCGCCGGGGCCGCGACCGAACTGGGCTCCGACATGATGCCGACGCGCCGCCGCCGGGTCGCGGTGCGCGGCACCCGCGGCATCGGCCCGGCCGACCTGCGGCTCAACTCCCGCACCGGCGACGTGGGGGTGGACGGCCGCACCGGCCTGGTCACGCTCGACGGCGAACCGCTGCGGTCCGAGCCCGCCGAATCGATCTCCCTCAACCGCCTCTACTTCCTGTAAGGGATCACCGATGACCTTCCGTATGCCGCCCGAGTGGGCCCCGCACGAGCGCACCTGGATGGCCTGGCCCGGCCCGAACGTCACCTTCACCGGGGACGACCTCGCCGAGTCCCGCCACGCCTGGGCGTCCGTCGCCCAGGCGGTACGCCGCTTCGAACCGGTCACCATGGTCGTCGGGCCCGGCCAGGCGACGGAAGCCCGCGCGCTCCTCGGCCCGGACATCGACCTCGTCGAGCGTGAACTGGACGATGCGTGGATGCGCGACATCGGCCCGACCTTCGTCACCGACGGGAAGCAACTGGCCGCCGTGGACTGGGTGTTCAACGGCTGGGGCGCGCAGCACTGGGCCAGCTGGGACCACGACGCGAAGATAGCCCGCCATGTCGCGGACCTCGCCGGGGTGCCCGTGCACGGCTCGCCCCTCGTCAACGAGGGCGGCGGCATCCACGTCGACGGAGAAGGCACGGTGCTGCTCACGGAGACGGTGCAGCTGGGCCCCGAGCGCAACCCCGGCTGGACGAAGGACGAGGTCGAGGCCGAGATCCACGGGAAGCTCGGCACGACCAAGGCGATCTGGCTGCGGCGCGGACTGAGTGCCGACTACCCGCCGCACGGCTTCGGCACCCTGGGCCACGTCGACATCGTCGCCGCCTTCGCCGGGCCGGGCGTCATAGTGGCCCACACCCAGCCGGACCCGGCCCACCCCGACCACGAGCTCTGCAAGGAGAACGTGGAGATGCTCAGGCTCCAGACCGATGCCCGCGGCCGCCGCATCGAGATCATCGAGGTCCCCGCGCCCACGGTCACACGGGACGAGGACGGCGGCTGGGCCGACTACTCCTACATCAACCACTACGTCTGCAACGGGGGTGTGGTGCTGTGCTCCTTCGACGACCCGCGCGACGAGATCGCCGCGGGCATCTTCCGCAGGCTCTATCCGGACCGCACGGTCACGCTGGTCGACGCCCGGACGATCTTCGCCGGGGGCGGCGGCATCCACTGCATCACGCAGCAGCAGCCGAGGGTCTGATCGTCCGCCCTCCTGACGGTTCGCGATCCGGTAGAACATACGGGTGAACGTGTTCCTGAGTGCGGTTGCCGCCGTATGACCCCCGCCCCGCGCCGCCGCAATATCGCGCCGCCCCGAGAGTCCGTGCTCGCAGCCGCCATGGCCACCATCGCCGAGCGCGGGCTCGACGGGCTGACGATGGCCGGGCTCGGGCGGGAGGTCGGGATGAGCAGCGGGCATCTGCTCTATTACTTCCGCACCAAGGACGAACTGCTGCTGCAGACACTGGAGTGGAGCGAGGGCCGCCTCGGCGCCGAGCGCGGTGCGCTGCTCTCCCGGCAGGGCCCGGTGCGCGAGCGGCTCGACGCATACGTCGATCTGTACGTGCCCGACGGGCCGCGCGACCCCCACTGGACGCTCTGGCTCGAAGTCTGGAACCGCTCGCAGAGCGCCGACGCCGACGCGCGGGCCCGCCAGGCCGCCATCGAGGGGGTCTGGCACCGGGATCTGGTCGCGCTGCTCGCCGAGGGGATCTCGCGCGGCGAGTTCCGCGCGGTCGACGCCGACCGCTACGCCGCCCGGCTCCGTGCCCTCCTCGACGGCTTCAGCGTGCATGTCGCCGTCGGCATACCGGGCACCGGGCGGCCCCAGGTTCTGGCCCATGTGAGGGAGTTCCTCGACGACTCGCTCTTCTCGGGAGCGTAGGCCCCGCAGCTCCTCGGGAGGCCGCTGCGCCCGACGGGGCCTCGCTCCGGACCCCCGGTATGCGACCTTCGGCCGCATGTCCTCAAACGCCGGACGGGCTGAAATGGGCTGCCCCGGCGCGTGGGCGACCGCATCGTGAGACTGTCGTCCACACCCGCCCGGGCTGTGGCACACTGCCACCGTGCTCTCATTCGCCATGATTATCGGCAAGAGCGCGCCGGTCCGCAGTGACCGCTGACCCGTGGACAGTAACCCCCCGCGGCAGCGGCACCGTGCCCCAGACCCGCGCGCAGACCTCTCGCACCCGCGAGAGGTTTTTTCGTTTTACGGCCCCACCCCGGCCAAGGAGCGAACCGCGCGAAGATGGGGGCAAGTGGAGCCAGAACTTCCGGAGCCACGAATCCGACAGGAGTCAACTCAGCCATGACCACGGAGACCGACGACAGCTTCCATGTCTTCGACACGACGCTCCGCGACGGAGCCCAGCGCGAGGGCATCAACCTCACCGTCGCGGACAAGCTGACCATCGCGCGGCACCTGGACGAATTCGGCGTGGGCTTCATCGAGGGCGGCTGGCCCGGTGCCAACCCCCGGGACACGGAGTTCTTCTCCCGTGCCCAGCAGGAGATCACCTTCCAGCACGCCCAGCTCGTCGCCTTCGGCGCCACCCGCCGCCCCGGCGCCAGGGCCGCTGAGGACCCGCAGGTCAGGGCCCTCCTGGAGTCGGGCGCTCCGGTGATCACCCTGGTCGCCAAATCGCACGACCGGCATGTCGAGCTGGCCCTGCGCACGACCCTCGAAGAGAACCTGGAGATGGTCCGCGACACCGTCTCCCACCTGCGCGAACAGGGCCGCCGCGTCTTCGTGGACTGTGAGCACTTCTTCGACGGCTACCGCGCCAATCCGGAGTACGCCAAGTCCGTGGTCCGCGCCGCGGCCGACGCGGGCGCCGATGTCGTCGTGCTGTGCGACACCAACGGCGGCATGCTCCCGGCCCAGATCCAGGCCGTCGTCTCCACCGTCCTCGCGGACACCGGCGCGCGCCTGGGCATCCACGCCCAGGACGACACCGGATGCGCCGTCGCCAACACCCTCGCCGCCGTCGACGCCGGCGCGACGCACGTCCAGTGCACCGCCAACGGCTACGGCGAGCGCGTCGGCAACGCCAACCTGTTCCCGGTCGTGGCCGCGCTGGAGCTCAAGTACGCGATGAAGGTGCTGCCCGAGGGCGCGCTGGCCGAGATGACCCGTATCTCGCACGCCATCGCCGAGGTCGTCAACCTCACGCCCTCGACCCACCAGCCCTATGTCGGGGTCTCGGCCTTCGCGCACAAGGCCGGGCTGCACGCCTCCGCCATCAAAGTCGACCCCGATCTCTACCAGCACATCGACCCCGAGCAGGTCGGCAACACCATGCGGATGCTCGTCTCCGACATGGCGGGCCGCGCCTCCATCGAGCTCAAGGGCAAAGAGCTCGGCATCGACCTCGGCGGCGACCGCGCGCTGGTCGGCCGGGTCGTCGAGCGGGTCAAGGAGCGCGAGCTCAAGGGCTACACCTACGAGGCCGCGGACGCCTCCTTCGAGCTGCTGCTGCGCGAGGAGGCGGAGGGCCGGGCGCGCCGTTACTTCCGTACGGAGTCCTGGCGGGCCATCGTCGAGGACCGCCCCGACGGCACGCACGCCAACGAGGCCACGGTGAAGCTGTGGGCCAAGGGCGAGCGCATCGTCGCCACCGCCGAGGGCAACGGCCCGGTCAACGCGCTGGACCGGGCGATGCGGGTCGGGCTGGAGAAGATCTATCCGCAGCTCGCCAAGCTGGAGCTGATCGACTACAAGGTCCGCATCCTCGAAGGCCGCCACGGCTCCGAGTCCACCACCCGCGTCCTGATCACCACGGGCGACGGAGGCGGCGAGTGGGCCACGGTCGGCGTTGCCGACAATGTCATCGCCGCCTCCTGGCAGGCACTGGAGGACGCGTACACCTACGGCCTGCTGCGCGCCGGGGTCGAGCCCGCCGAGTAGCGGCCGGACAGGTTCAGCGCTGCCGGGTCAGGGCTGAGGGCTCAGGTCTGGAGCCGCCACTTCTGGTTGGCGGCTCCGGTGCACGACCAGATCTGCGCCCGGGCCCCGTTCGCCGATGAATTGCCTGTCACGTCAAGGCACTTGTCGGCCGGTGCGTTCACCAGGTCGCCGGTGGACGCCTGCCACCGCCACTGCTGCGCGCCCGAGCCGTTGCACCCGTACAGCTGGACCTTCGTGCCGTCGGCCGTCGATCCTCCCGTCACGTCCAGGCACTTGCCGAGCGCCTGGACGGTGCCGTCGGAGCGGACCGTCCAGCGCTGGGCAGCCGTGCCGTTGCAGTCCCACAGCTGTACGGCCGTGCCGTCGGCGCCGGAGCCGCCCGCCACGTCGAGGCACTTTCCGGCCAGCCCGACGAGGCTCCCCGTCGAGTCCGTACCGCCGCCCTGCGTGCCCGACCACGTGAAGGTCGCGGACGTCTTGCCGGGCAGCGAGTACGTGGCGTGCTGCCCGCCCCAGTTGACGGTGAGGGACTGCGCCGACGAGGAGTCGTTGTACGCGATCAGCGCCTTCGAGCCGTCCGGGTTGCGCCAGGCCACGTTCGGCACGGCCGCGCTCGCCGTGGAGGCGATCCGCTGGGCGCCGGGCCGGACGAACTTCGTGAGGTGGCCCATCGTGTAGTACTCGATCATGTAGTCGACCTGGCCGTGCCGGCTGTCCCCGTTGTGGACGGTGATCAGCCCGTCGCAGCCGCCGCAGCCGCCGTTGTGCGGACCCCGGTTCTGGTCGACGGCCAGGGACCATTTGGTCACCGACTTCACCCAGTTACGGGTGTAGTCGACGATGTTCAGCATGTCCTCGCGCTGCTGGTTGCCGATCCAGGTGCCGCCCGAGTGCTCGGTCTGGAAGGCGTCCAGCTGCGGGTACTGGTTGTGCACCTCGGTCTGCCGGGAGACATTGCCGCCGTAGCCGTGCCAGGCGATCCCGCCGAAGTTCGGGTGGCTGCGCACCGCCGCGTCGTTCACCGTCGCCGCGGCGTACGCGTCGTAGGTGTCCCAGTTCCAGTCGTGCGCGAGCACCTTGGTGGGCAGGCCCGCGGACTGGAGCTTGGGCAGCAGCTCGCTCTTGGTGAAGTAGGCCAGACCCGAGGCGTTCCAGCTCATCGACGGATAACCGGCGCAGCAGGTCGGCTCGTTCTGAGCGGTGACGTAGTCGACCGGGATGCCCTGGTCGCGGTAGGCGTTCAGATACTTCACGAAGTAGTCGGCGTAGGCGCCGTAGAACTCCGACTTCAGCCAGCCGCCGTTGAGCTCTCCGCTGTCCTTCATCCACGCGGGCGCGGTCCACGGCGATGCCACCGTCGTCAGCGCGGGGTTGAGCTGCTTGGCCTGTCTGGTCAGCGGCAGTACGTCGGCGAGATCGTGCGCGACGGAGAACTTCGACAGGGAGGGGTCGGTCTGGCCTGCCGGGACGTCGTCGTAGGTGTAGCCGAAGCGGGCCAGGTCGGAGCCGCCCATCGGATTGCGTACGAAGGAGAGCCCGATGCCCTCGGTGGGGGAGAAGAGCTTCTTCATCGTCTCGTCGCGGGTCGCCTGCGAGAGTGCGCCGCTGCTCTTCATCAGCCAGGCCGCGGTGTCGGTGAAGGAGGCTCCGCCGCCGGTGAAGGTCTGGAAGCGGGTGCTCTCGTCGACGGTGATGTTGGTTCCCGAACCGCCGCTGCCCGCCTGGAAGGTGAGGGGCGTCTGCTGCTGGAGCCCTCGTGTGACATGCCTGCCGCCGGCGTCGTCGGTGGTGGTGAGCCAGATGTTCACCTGCTCGCCCGCGGCCTGCGCCGAGCCGGTCGTCAGACCGGTCAGTCCGGCGGCGGCCAGGGCGGATGCGAGCAGGATCCTGATCGTTCTTCTGCGTCGTGCCATGGGCTGGGGCCCTCTCCGGCAGTGGTGTGGGGGTCGAGGCCAGAGTGAACTGCCGTTGGGTATGGCCGTCAAGGGATTGCGCATTCAGGATCTGAACGCACAACGGCCAAGATCCGCCCAGAAGTTGGGTTCGGACCAATCTCGGCGTGAAGTATTGACGGCACTCTTCGCCAGGGGTTAACTCACCGCCCAGACCCCGGGACCGGTTCCGGAACCGGTCCCAGCACCCGCCCAAGCCCTCGACGCGGAGGCCCCCGATGCGAGTCACGATCGCCGACGTCGCACGTGAGGCGGGGGTCAGCAAGACCACCGTGTCCCGCGTCCTCAACACCAAGGGCGAGGTGGACTCCGGCACCGCTTCCCGTGTTCGTGAAGTGATCGCAAGCCTCGGCTATGTCCCCAGCAGCGGCGCCGTCGGCCTGGCCCGCGGCACCAGCCGTACGGTCGGGATGCTGACGCCCCCGCTCACCTGGCCCTGGATGGGCGAGGTCCTCCAGGGAGTCGTCGACACCGTCGAGGCCGCGGGATACGGGCTGCTGCTCTTCACCTGCAACCGCGGCGCCGAGTCCGTCGAGCGCTTCACCAGCCAGGTCTCGGCCCGCGCCTTCGACGGACTGCTGGTGATCGAACCGGAGAACACCCTCGGCACGATCACCGCGATGCACCGCGAGGGCCTCCCGGTCGTCCTCATCGACGACCGCGGCCACCACCCCGAATTCCCTTCCGTCGCGACCACCAACCGCGAGGGCGGAGCCTCGGCTGCCCGGCATCTGCTGGCCTCGGGCCGCACCCGCCCGCTGATCGTCACCGGCCGCCGCCACTTCGGCTGCGTACGCGACCGGCTGGACGGCTTCCGGGACGTCCTGCCGACCGGCACGATCGCCGAGGGCGACTTCACCGAGCTCTCCGGACAGCTCGCGGTCGAACGGCACCTCGCCGACGGCACCCCCTTCGACTCGGTCTTCGCGCACAACGACCTCAGCGCGGTCGGCGTGCTGAGAGCCCTGCGTGCCGCCGGCCGGAGCGTGCCCGACGACATCGCCGTCGTCGGCTTCGACGACCTCCCCGTCGCGCAGCACACCGAACCGCCCCTGACGACCGTGCGCCAGCCCATGCGGGAGATGGGCGAAACGGCGGCGCGGATGCTGCTCGCCCACCTCGGCGGCACCCCGGCGCCGGACGAACCGGTCGTCCTCCCAACGGAGTTGGTCGTCCGCCGCTCCGCTCCCTGACCTGTCGCCGCTCCCTGACCTGTTCCTGCGTCATGACCTACGAAGGAGCCGCAATGCCACCCCGCACCCGCACGCGCTTCAAAAGCAGAGCCGGAACCGGAACCAGGACCACAACCGCGGTGCTCGCCGCGACCGCCGTGCTCGCCGGTCTGCTGGCCGCCGCCGTCCCCAGTGCCGCCGCCGACGACCCCGCCCCCGTCGCCGTCGACCGCTTCGAGGGCGAGGTCCCCTTCGCGAACCCGCCCGCCGAGGGCATCTTCACCTGGGGCAGCGACGCCGACGACCAGCCCAGGCTGGAACTCAAGGAGCGAGCCGACGCCCCCGAAGGCGCCAAGGTCCTCGAAGGCAGCTACGACATCAGCGGCTGGGGCGGACTCACCCACGACTTCGCCTTCGACAAGCCCGCCCACGACTGGACGGTGCACAAGGGCATCCGCTTCTGGTGGTACGGCCAGAACACCGCACCCCTGCCGCCCGGTTCCGGCAAGCGCATCAACTTCGAGCTCAAGGACGGCGGCGCCAACGGCGAGGCGTCCGAGCTGTGGACCACGTCGTTCACCGACGACTGGGAGGGCTGGCACCTCGTCGAGATCCCCTTCGCCGACTTCGTCTACCGCGCCGACTACCAGCCCGTCGGCGGCATCGACCAGATCCTCGGACTCAACGAGATGTGGGGATACGCGCTCACCCTGCCGCCCGGCGAGCCCGGAAGGTTCGCGATGGACGGCGTCGAGCTGTACGGAAAGGCCGACCCGGCCCTGAAGGCGAAGGTCATCACCGACGCCGCCGTGTACCCGGTCGACGAGGGCGGCACCGCCCAGGTGAAGATCTCCGTCGCCACCACCGGCTCCGGCCCGATCGACGAGCCCGTGACCGTCGCGTACACGACCGAGGGCGGCAGCGCCGAAGCGGGCACGGACTACGCCCCGGTCTCCGGCACCGTCACCTTCCCGGCCGGATCGGTCTCCGGTACGTCCAAGACCGTCACAGTCGCCACCAAGAAGGACTCCGCGGCCGAGTCCGCCGAGACGATCCCGCTCAAACTCACCGTCACCGGCGCCAAGCCGCCGGCCGAGACCCCGCAGGTCGTCGTCGACGCCCACGGACTGCCGTATCTCGACGCCGGGCTCCCGGTGAAGAAGCGCGTCGCCGACCTCCTCTCCCGGATGACACTCGCGGAGAAGGCCGGCCAGATGACCCAGGCCGAGCGCAACGCCCTCAAGTCCCAGGGTGACATCGCACGGTACGACCTCGGCTCACTGCTCTCCGGCGGCGGCTCGGTGCCCACGCCCAACGCCCCCGAGGCCTGGGCCAGGATGGTCGACGCCTACCAACTGCGCGCCCAGGCAACGCGGTTCCAGATCCCGCTGATCTACGGCGTGGACGCGGTCCACGGCCACAACAATGTCATCGGGTCGACGATCATGCCGCACAACATCGGCATCGGAGCCACCCGTGACCCGGCCGTCGCCGAGAAGACCGGAGCGGTGACGGCGAAGGAAGTACGCGCCACCGGCATTCCGTGGGACTTCGCACCCTGCCTCTGCGTCACCCGCGACGAGCGCTGGGGCCGCTCGTACGAGGCCTTCGGCGAGGACCCGGCCTTGGTCACCGCCATGGAGACCGTCATCAAGGGCATGCAGGGACCGCCCTCCGGCAAGGACCTCGACCGCAACGACAAGGTGCTGACCACCGCGAAGCACTTCGTCGGCGACGGCGGCACGGAGTACGGCTCGTCCGCCACCGGCTCGTACACGATCGACCAGGGCATTACGAAGGTCACCCGTCAGGAGCTGGAAGCGGTCCACCTCGCGCCTTTCGCCGAAGCGGTGAAGCGCGGTACCGGCTCGGTCATGCCCTCGTACTCCTCGCTCGACATCGTCGGCGACGACCAGGGCCCCGTGAAGATGCACGCCAGTGCCGAGACGATCAACGGCGTGCTCAAGGACCGGATGGGATTCAAGGGCTTCGTCATCAGCGACTGGCAGGCGATCGACCAGATTCCCGGCGACTACGCGAGTGACGTCCGCACGTCGGTGAACGCGGGACTCGACATGATCATGGTCCCGACGGCGTACCCCGACTTCCACAAGACCCTTCTGGACGAGGTGAACGCGGGCCGCATCAGCCGGGCCAGGATCGACGACGCGGTCTCCCGGATCCTGACCCAGAAGTTCACGCTCGGCCTCTTCGAGAAGCCGTACGCGGACACCGCCAACATCGGCACGGTCGGCTCGGCCGCACACCGCGCGGTCGCCCGCGAGGCCGCCGCCAAGTCCCAGGTCCTGCTGAAGAACGACGGCGCGGTGCTGCCGCTGAAGCCGTCGCAGAAGGTGTACGTCGCCGGGTCCAACGCCGACGACCTCGGCAACCAGGCCGGCGGCTGGACCGTCACCTGGCAGGGCTCCTCAGGAAAGATCACCACCGGCACGACGATCCTGGAGGCCATGAAGAAGGCCGCGCCGGACGCGGCCCTCACCTACTCCAAGGACGCCTCCGCGCCGACGGACGGCCATGACGTCGGCGTGGTCGTCGTCGGCGAGACCCCGTACGCGGAGGGCATCGGCGACGTCGGCAACGGCCACGACCTGGAGCTCGGCGCCGCGGACAAGGCGGCGGTCGACAAGGTCTGCGGGGCCATGAAGTGCGCGGTCCTCATCGTCTCGGGCCGCCCCCAGCTCATCGGCGACCGTCTCGGCGACATCGACGCGCTCGTCGCCTCCTGGCTCCCCGGCACAGAGGGCGACGGCGTCGCCGATGTCCTCTACGGCAAGCGGCCCTTCACCGGGCAGCTGCCGGTCACCTGGCCCAAGTCGGCCGACCAGCTGCCGATCAACGTCGGCGACGCGGCGTACGACCCGCAGTACCCCTACGGCTGGGGCCTGACCACGCTCCGCAAGCCCCCGTCGGGAGGGGAGCTCACCCTCAAGGCGATCGCCCTCGCGGCAAGGGTTCTGGAGGCGACGGGCCGCGGCGACTCCCCGGAGGCCCGGGCGCTCGTCTCCCAGGCCCGCCTGATCGCCCAGCAGAAGATCGGCCAGCACGTGACGCCGGCGTCGGCGAAGCCGTTCGCGGAGGCGGATCACTTGGCGCTGGGGGGTGAGGTGAGGGGGGCGGTGGCGAAGCTGACGGCGGCGTTCAGGGCGGGTTAGTCCCCAATCCCGCCCCTTCCCGTAACGGGGGGCAAGCCCCCAGACCCCCGACGGTGCTTCGCCCCGGACCCCGTATGCGACCTTCGGCCGCATGTCCTCAAACGCCGGACGGGCTGAATGTGCGGCGGGGCCTCACATTCAGCCTCGCCGGCGTTTGAGGCGCGGGGGTCCGGGGGCAGCGCCCCCGGTTCGGGAAGGGGCGGGTAGGGGAACAGGCCCGCCGCAGGCGCAGGCGCAGGGGTTCGGGGGCGGAGCCTCCGCAAGGGGGCCGGGGCGGTGGCCCCGGGACCGCGTCCCGGTTCCGTAAGGCCCGTGCTTGCCCAGATTCGCCCTGATTCGGGTAGCGTCGAAGTATGAAGACCCGGCTGCTCACCGCACTGTCCGGTCTGCTGCTCGCCTTCTCCGCCACCGCCCTCCTTGCGGCGACGGAAGCGCAAGCCGCCACCGGCCCCGAGACCGTGGCCGAAGCGCTGAAGAAGAGCCCGGTCTACGTCGATCCCCGCGCCTCCGGCCAGCTCTCGAAGGCCGACGCCGACGCCCTCACCCAGAAGATCAAGGACGCCGACAAGCCCCTCTTCGTGGCCGTCCTTCCCAACGCCGCCGAGTTCCCCCCGGACTCGGTCCTGCGCAACCTCCGCACCGAGACCGGCATCACCGGCCTGTACGCCGTCCGCCTCGGCAACGGCTTCAACGCGGGCGCGGACCGCAGCGTCATGTCCAACCAGGCCGTGCAGAACCTCGTCACCGCGGTCAAGACGCCCCCCGGCGCCGACGCCGCGACCCAGCTGAACAACTTCGTCGACCAGGCCCTGCCCCAGCTGCGCGGCAGCGCCCCGTCCTCCTGGGGCACCGGCCCCGACGACAGCTCGAACTACGGAACCCTGATCGTGCTCGGCGCGGTCGTGGCCGCCGGCGGCGCGGGCGCGTACACGATCGTCCGCCGCAAGCGCCAGAGGAAGGCCGCCGAGGAGCGGGCCGCGCTCGACAAGCTGCGCGTGGTCGTCGACGAGGACATCACCGCCTTCGGCGAGGAGCTCGACCGGCTCGACTTCCACCCTTCGGAGAAGGGCGCGGACGACGCCATGCGCGCCGATTACGAGCGCGCACTCGACTCGTACGACAAGGCGAAATCCCTGATGGGCGCGGCCGAACACCCCAGTGACGTACGCCCGGTCACGCAAGCCCTCGAAGACGGCCGGTTCTCACTCGCGGTCCTGGACGCCCGCCGTACGGGCGAGGCCATTCCGGAGCGCCGGTCTCCGTGCTTCTTCGACCCGCGCCATGGCCCCTCGACGGCGGACATGACCTGGACCCCGGCGGGCGGCTTCCCCCGCCAGGTCCCGGTCTGCGCCGCCGACGCCGCCCGTCTGGAGGACGGCGAGGACCCGATGGCCCGCACGGTCGATACGGCGTCCGGCCGCCGCCCGTACTGGGAGGCGGGCCCCGCCTACGGCCCGTGGGCGGGCGGCTACTTCGGCGGCGGCCTCCTGCCCGGCCTGCTCGTCGGCACGCTGCTGGGCAGCGCGCTCTCCACCCCGGCGTACGCGGCGGAATACGGCGGCGGCGACTACGGCGGCGGTGACTACTCCGGGGCCGACTTCAGCTCCTCCGACTTCGGCGGAGGCGACTGGGGTGGCGGCGGAGACTTCGGAGGCGGGGGCGGATTCGACGGAGGAGGTGGCTTCTGATGCAGACCAAGAAGTGGAATGTCGAGATCGTCATCACGGAGAACGACCACTTGACCAAGGCCGAGGCCAGGCTGCGAGGTCAGAACTCGGAACTGATCCTCGGGGAGGGCACGGCGCACCGTAATCGTGCGGACCAGAACGTCCCGCACATCGGAGACGAACTGGCCGTGGCCCGTGCCCTCAGCGAGGTGACTCATCGGCTGCTGCACGAAGCGGCATCGGAGATCGAGACCCACACCGGCCAGCGGGTGGATCACCTCCGCGCCTGAGCTTGTGGGCGAGCAACGGACGACCCGCGAGCGTGGTCGCGTCGCGGGTCGTTCTGTTGCTGTTGTCGGCTCTAGAAGTTGCCCAGGTTCTTCGAGATGCCGTTGGTCGTGTCGGTAACCACGACGTTGGTGAAGGTGACAGTCATCGGCGGGCTGCATTCAGGGCTGAACGAGGCAGTAACGGACAGGCTGAAGATGGCCTTGCCGTTCTGCACCGGGACGTCTACCGACGAGTTCAAGGACTGCTTGTTGGCAGCCTTGGGGCCGTGACCACCAGGATTGATGCAGTTGGCGGTGGCGTCCAGTGTGATGTTGACCTGTTCCAGGTTGCCCAGCCCGGCTTCCTTGCCGGTAACAGTCAAGGTGTTGCCGGACCTTGAACCGTCAACAGAAACGAAGTGGGCGCTACCGGCCCAGGCGTTCGGAGCGAACATACCCGCGATGCCGAGCAGCACAGCAGATATGAGGAGAAATACGCGTCGCATGGAGAATCACCACTTGGTGCACGCATGAGTGTGAAAACGTTGAGGGACCGTTACGGTCGTAACGTATGCGCGTCATTCGGCTCAAAAAAGCTCGAATCAGGGCGAATTCTACTCTGTTTGGTCTGAACGCGACACCTGGGGCACGAAGGCGGCCCAGGCGTCCGGGGTCACGGTGAGGATGGGCCCGGTGGGGTTCTTGGAGTCGCGGACGTGGACGGCGAGGGGGTGCGCGGAGACCTCTACGCACGCGCCCCCCTGGTCGCTGCTGTAGCTCGACTTCCGCCAGTCGTAGGCAACTTGGACGCAGTCTCCACCTTGATCGCTGCTGTAACTGGACTTGAACCAGTTCATGATTCTCCTAGCAGTTCGTCCAGCAGGCCCATGCTCTCCGCGGGGGAGAGGGCCTGCGAACGCAGCATCCCATATTTCTGCTGAAGGACACTGACCTTGTCTGGATCATCATGTAGGAAACTGACCAGGGGCCCTTCGATATAGGCCAGTTGGTCGTGGTCGGGAGTCTCCAAGAGCACCATGGGGCCCGCTAGCCCTGCGTGCTTCTCTCGTTTGGTCGGCATGATCTGCAGCCCCAGAAAAGGGAGTTCGGCGCACTGCCGCAGGTGCCGGATCTGGTTGCGCAGTACGCAGTGGCCCCCGATGGGGCGGTGCAAAGTGGCCTCCTCCAGCAGGAAATTGGCCATTGGCCGGGGCTTGCGCTCAAGGATTCTTTGCCTGTTGAGGCGGGCGGAGACCCACTCTTCCAGCTCTTCTTCGTCAAGCGGCGGATAGAGGCAGCCGAAGACTGCTCTGGCGTACTCCTCAGTCTGGAGCAGTCCCGGTACGACCTGGTTCTCGTACCAGAGCAAGGTAAGCGCCTCCTGCTCGTGGTCCACGAAGTCCTGCGCGAACGCCGGAAACCGCTCCCGTTCCGGCACCTTCCGTACCGCCGTCTGCAACGCCATCTTCGTTTCGAGCAGCTCGTCCAGGATCTCCGCCAGGTCCAGCTTCAGCGGCCTGCGTCCCTGCTCGATGGACGCGATGGTTTCCTCCCCCGCGCCCAGTTGCCGCGCGAGCTCCGCCTGGGTCAAACGTGCCGCGTTCCGGAAGACGGCGAGCTGCGCGCCGATGACGTGCCAAGAGGTGACCCGCTTGGGCCGTTTAGCCGAGTGCATGGTGGCCCCCTTCCCATCGCAGAGCGCGCTTGACCCGTCACGGGCCGTACGAACTGGCCGTACGGCCCAGCGCACCGGTCCACATGGGGGGCGTAAATCGAACCACTACTAAAAGTGCTCGAACAGCGACCGTACGTGATTGACCGTGATCGTTTTTGCCCGCTTGACTTGTGCGCATGCCAAACCGAACGAGGCTCAAAGCCTTTGCCGCCGCGGCCCTTGCCGCCTTCCTGATGTCCGCCGGACCGCTCTCCGCGTCCGCCGAGCCGTCCGCCCCCAGCCCGGCCCCGCTGTACCACTCCGCGAAGGCACTGAAGGGCCGCTACATCGTGTCGCTCAGCGCGAGCGCCGACCCGGACGAGCTGGTGCGCAAGCTCGGCCTGACGTCGCAGTACTCCTACAAGTCCGCACTGCGCGGCTTCGCCACCACGCTCACCGCGCTTCAGCTGAAGACGGTGCGCACGATGCCCGGTGTTTCTGCCGTCGAGGAGGATGCCGAGGTCTCCGTGCTGCCCACGGAGGAGGTCCGTGCGCCGCGAGTATCGTCCGCGTCCTGGGGTCTCGACCGGATCGATCAGCGCCGTCTGCCGCTCAGCACCCAGTACAGCGTGCATGGCACCGGCACGGGTGTCACCGCGTACATCCTCGACACAGGAATCGACTTCGGCCACAGCGAGTTCGGCGGGCGCGCCACGTACGGCTATGACGTCGTCGGGGACGGGCAGCGCGGCCGGGACTGCCAGGGGCACGGAACGCATGTCGCGGGCACGGTCGGCGGCGCGACCTACGGTGTCGCGCGCGGTGTGTCGCTGGTGAGTGTCCGCGTACTCGACTGTGAGGGCACGGGCACCTGGTCGGGGGTCCTCGCCGGGTTCGACTGGGTGGCCGAGCACGCCGTGCAGCCCGCCGTGCTCAACGCCTCCCTCGGCGGCGACAAGTCCGTCACGGTGAACGAGGCGGCGACCGCGCTCGCGGACAGCGGAGTCCTGCCGGTCGTCGCGGCGGGCAACGAGGCGACGGACGCCTGCAGCGTCTCGCCGGCGTCCGCGGACGGCGTGGTCACGGTCGCCGCGTCCGGCCGCCGCGACGAGGAGACCGACTTCTCGAACTACGGCGAATGCGTCTCGCTCTATGCTCCCGGCGCCGCCATCGTCTCCGCGAAGCTCGGCGGTGGCAGCGTCGCCCTGAGCGGCACGTCCATGGCTTCTCCGCATGTCGCGGGGGCTGCCGCGCTCTACAAGGCGATCAACCCGACCGCGGCGCCGGACCAGGTCGCGGCCTGGCTGGGAATCTGGTCCACCAAGAACGTCCTGACCAGTGTCAGCCCCGGGTCGCCCAACAAGCTCCTCTACACCGACGGCCTCTGAGCCGCGGGATCAGGCGGCCGCACGACCGAGCGCCCGCCCCGGCCGCGGGGGACGGCAGGGCGGGCGCGCTCAGGGGGTGGGGCGCCGAGGATCAGGCGGCGGCCTTGATGGCGGAGATGTCGAAGGTCAGCTTGACCTTGTCGCTGACCATGACGCCGCCGGTCTCGAGCGCCGCGTTCCAGGTCAGGCCCCAGTCGGAGCGCAGGATCTCGGCCTTGCCCTCGAAGCCGACGCGCTCGTTGCCGTAGGGGTCGGTGGCGGAGCCGTTGAACTCCAGGTCGATGGCGAGCGGGCGCGTGACGTCCTTGATCGTCAGGTCACCGGTGATGCGGTACGTGTCGCCGCCCAGCTGCTCGGCCTGTGTGGAGCGGAAGGTCATCAGCGGGTACTGCTCGGCCTCGAAGAAGTCGGCGCTGCGCAGGTGGCCGTCGCGGTCGGCGATCCCAGTGTCGATGCTGGCGATCTTGACGTCGATCTCGGCGGTCGAGTGGTGGGGGTCGGCGCCGTTGAGGTGCAGGCTGCCGGAGAAGTCCCCGAACGAGCCGCGGACGTTGGTGACCATGGCGTGGCGGACGGTGAAGCCGATGCTGCTGTGGGCCGGGTCGATGCTGTAGTCGCCGGTGAGGGCGATCAGCGCCGGGTCCACCTCGCGGGTGGCGGTGGCGGTGGCTGCAGCGGTGTCGGCCTTGCGGTTGAAGAGACCCATGACGCACTCCTTGGGGGACGTGGTGGCGTGTTGTTTAAGCTTCAACGACATCGACTGTAGATGCATTCCCTTCAAAGTTCAACATCTTCGCGAGAGGTTCACCCGGAGGTCGCGACCGCGCTCTGGCGGACGCGCGTAGAAGTCGGGACCATCTCTCTGCTCCACCTGCACGGCGCTCCACCTGCACGGCCGTCCCCCAGGAATCCACGGTCCTCAAAAGTCATCAGCAGGAGGGAACCCCATGAAAATCCGCTCCGTAACAACCGCCCTCGCGCTCGTCACCGGCGCGCTCTTCGCGCCCGGCTTCGGCGTCATCACCGGCGCGACCGATGCTCACGCGGTCACCAAGATCAGCCATGCCACGGCGACGTCGATGTTCCGCTCGTCCGGGATCACGTGGTCCTCGTCCGGCGGCTGCTCCGACCGCAACAACCCGACGTGTACGTCCTTCGAGCAGCTGAACCTCGCGACCGCGAAGGGGGCGCAGACGCTCAGGAGCGCGAGCGGGTGCGCGCTCAACATCACCGGGGGTACGGAAGCCGGGCACGCGAGCGGGACGTACTCGCACTGGAACGGCTACAAGCTGGACTACAGCAAGTACACGTGCGTCGGGAACTACATCAGGAACACCTTCACGTACATCGGGGCGCGGCCCGGTGACGGGGCTCCGCAGTGGAAGTCGGGGTCGGGGAACATCTACGCGGACGAGGGCAGCCACTGGGACGTCCTGTACTACAACTGCGGCGGCTGCTGAGCTTGTTCTTTATCTTCAGGTCGCTTGAAGCGCTGCGACGGTGACTTCGCGTTTGACGGTATTGCCGACGTCGTAGCGAGGTGCCCGATGATGGTTCTTGACGCCGGGCTGTCGTCCCGGGCAGGTGCCGGTGGGTTTGGGAACATGGGCCGGGCAGAGGAGAGGCTGTCGCACGGCTCCGGCCCGGTGAAGGTCAAGAGCGATTCGTTGTTCGGTTCCGAGGATTAGGGAAGCGTCGGAATCTTGGCTGGTGGGGCGGAACTTCTTGTCGTGCGACCGTGAATGTGATCTTGAGATGCCGCGGGATGTCCGGGAGTGGCTGCCGCCCGAGCACCTGTGCTGGAAGGTTCTCGACGTCGTCGAGCTACTTGACCTATCGGCGTTCGAGAACAGCTACCGTGACGACGGGCGGGGCGGGGTGGCCTACCCTCCCGCGAGCCTGATTGCGTTGCTCCTGTACTGCTACAGCAAGGGAGTGCGTTCCTCCCGTCGCATCGAGCAGGCTTGCTGGGACGACGTGGGCTGCCGAATCATCACCGCGAACCGCCGAGTGGACCACTCCACCGTCGCGCGGTTCGTACGACGCCACCGTGCCGCCTTGAACTCGCTGTTCGTGCAGGTGTTGTCGCTGTGCGGCCGACGTGGCCTGGTCGATCTTTCGGCAGTGGCCGTGGACGGCTCACCGATGGAGGCGAACGCCTCACGCGACGCCAACCAGCGGCTCCAGCGCCTGGAGGAGACCATCTCCCAGTGCGAGAAAGAGATCCACGCGCTGATGGAGGATGTAGTCGACCACGCGCTGAGCGTCGAGGCCGATGGCTCGGCAGCACAGGGCGATGGCGAGGACGCGTGCGACAACTGGCCTCGCCTGTCCCGGCTGTGCGACCGGCTCACCCGGGCCCACTTGGCCAGGGACAGACTGCATGAACGGGCTATGCCTTCACCCACCGAGATCCGGATCAAGGTCGAAGCCGCCGAGCGGATGGTGGCCCGCGCGGAGAAGCGCCTGGCTGCCGAAACCGAGGCTCACCAGGAGAAGCTGAAGAAGTACGAGCTCCGCGTCCGAGAGGACCGGGCGGCAGGACGTCGTGGAGCGAACGGACGGCCGCCGGTCCCGATGGAGCAAAAGACCGTCCTCGTTCGCCAGCGAACGCGACTGGTGAAGATGCGGGCCTGGCTGGAGCGGGCCCGCACACCCCGACCGGCCCCCTCCCCGGAGTCCCGTGCCTGCCTGAGCGATCCCGACTCCCGGCTGATTCCCGGCAAACGCGGCGGCTACCTACAGGGATACAACATCCAGATCGTGTGCGCCCGCCGTCAATTCTTGCTGGCTATCGAAGCGCACGACAATCCCTCGGACAGGACGGCCCTCGTTTTGATGGTGAAGAAGACCCAGCACAATCACCAGGCCGCACGGCTCCCCGGCGACATCCAACTCTGGCTCGCCGACAGTGGGTACGCTTCCGCCGCGTCCTTCGAGGCCCTCGCCGACCTCCCGCTACTGGTCTCGGTCACCAGCGATGCCGACCAGGCAGGCTTTCCCGCGAAACGTCAGCAGGCCCCTGCCGGCCAGCAGGACATGGCGGCCCGCCTCGCCACCCCAACAGGACGGGCCCAGTACCGTCAACGCAGTGCCCTGGTCGAGCCGGGATTCGCCCAGATCTTCCAACGCTTCGGACGACACCTCAACTACCGCGGCCGCCAGGCGGTGGACGCCGAGATCAAGCTCCTCGGCACGGTACACAACCTCAACAAGCTCATCAATCACACGCCCAAGAAGCACTCTTGACCTTCACCGGGCCGGAGCCGTGCGACAGCCTCAGGATGTGGGCGCGGATGTTCCTGAACCCCCGGCGGACGTCGAGGCAGGCCGCCTGAGTGGGTTGCGTAACGGCTTGACGCCCTACAGTCGTAACACTTAACGTTACGACTGTAGGGAGGTGAGGAGAGCGAGTGAGTGCGAACAGCAGGCTGACGATCGCGGCCCATGCCCTGGCATGGATGGAGCTCAACAAGCGCTACGGCCGAGAGGTCGCCACTTCTGAGCAGATCGCGGAAAGCGTGAACACCAATCCTGTGGTCATCCGACGCTTGCTGGCGGAGCTGCGCAAGGCGGGGCTCGTCGAGTCCCGGCGCGGGGCGGGCGCGGGCTGGACGCTGACGCGTGAGCTGGAGGCCATCACGCTTCTGGACGTCTATGAGGCCGTCGAACCCGGCGCGCTGTTCGCCATGCACCGTGCCACTCCGAACCAGGAGTGCCCGGTGGGCTCCGGCATCCAGCCGGCGATGCAGCGCATCTACGACGGGATCGAGGGCGCCGTGCGAGGCGAATTGGCCCGCACCACGCTCGCGGAGGTGCTGCGGAGCGTGCTGGCCGCCCGATAGTTCACCTGGGCCTCCGGGGCACGAAGAACCGGAGGCGACACCCTACTTCCGAACGCCTAGAGATGTAACAAAAATAGTTACATCGAGGAGGGAAATCATGGGACAGCTCGACAGCAAGGTGGCGCTCGTGACCGGTGGCTCAAGCGGGATCGGTCTCGCCATTGCCCGCCGCTTCGCCGCCGAAGGAGCCACCGTCTACCTCACCGGCCGGCGTAAGGCCGAGCTTGACGCGGCAGTCGATGCCGTCGGGGATAAGGCCATCGGCGTGCAAAGCGACGTGTCGAAGCTCGATGATCTCAACCGGCTCTTCGCGACGATCGACGCCCGCAGCGGACGACTGGATGTCGTGGTGGCCAACGCGGGCGTCGGCGAGTATGCCCGGCTCGGGGAGATCACCGAGGAAAGCTACGACAAGACCTCCGACATCAATGGCAAGGGAACGCTCTTCACCGTCCAGAAGGCGTTGCCGCTGCTTCCGGACGGCGCCTCAGTGATCCTGCTCTCCTCCAGCTCTGCCGTTCAGGGCATCCCGGGGCTCAGCGTCTACGCCGCTACCAAGGCCGCCATCCGCAGCTTCGGCCGCGCCTGGGCGGCCGAGCTGGCGGGCCGTGGCATCCGGGTCAACACACTCACCCCCGGACCGGTCGCGACCCCCGGCGGAGATCAGGCGAGGGCCGCGATGGCGCAGGCCCAGCAGGAGGAGGGCGGCCCCGCGCCCGCGATCCCGCTCGGCCGGGTAGGGCACCCCGACGAAGTCGCCGCCGCGGCCCTCTTCCTCGCCACGAACCAGAGCTCTTTCACCACCGGAGCCGAACTGTTCGTCGACGGCGGCATCACCCAGATCTGAACGGCCCATCTCCTCCCATCGGGTCGGCATGTTCTCCATGGCCCGCAACGCCGACGCCGGGTGAACCAACATTCCGTCCGTCCATATCCTGACCGACTCCGACCTTCACACGTCCTACTGATGGGCGGGCTGGGTGTGCGGCGCGGCCGCACACCCAGCCCGCCCTGCCGTCAGCTCCCGACCGTCACCGTGAACCGCCTCGGGTTCCCGTCAAACGCCGCCCCCGACACGTCCGGCTGTCCGTCCGGCCGGACATCGTCGTACGGGAAGGCATAGCCGATCGGGGTGTTCGCGTGGACCACGCGCGACCAGTGGTTGGTGGCCGGGTCCAGGTAGTAGTCCGCCGTGGTCGCACCGTTCGGCTGGTCGGGATGCGTCAGCAGTGTCGTCCGGTTGAAGGCGGCCGCGATCCTGGCCAGCAGGGCCTTCTTGTCGTCCGGGTCGCCCGGGTTGTTCGCGAAGGGCCCGTGATTGCAGGTGAAGATGTCCTTCGAGGCGGGCCTGGCGAAGCTGTGCCCCCCGGTGAAGCTGAGGACGTCGCCGTTCACGCGGCCGGTGAGCACGCCGCGCCCGCCCTGGAGGTCGACCTTGAGGTCGGTTGAGCGGTACTTCTCCCAGACTTTGTCGATGTAGTCGTCGAAGACGTCCCGGAAGGGCATCTCGGCCGGCCGGTCGAAGTAGGGCGCCATTACGGTCTGCGGTGATATGACCCGCAGCACCTCGCCGTCCGACCCGCGGATGATCAGCTTGTCCCAGGGCTGCCCGTCGTGCGCGGCCTGCGCGGTGAGGTCGTCGGCGATCTTCTTCAGCGCGCCGTCGGGGAGCGGCGCGACGGTGTGGGTCTCGTCGCCTTCGAGCGTGAGGCCGATGGGGAGCGCGGTCACCAGGTCGACGTAGCTGATGTTGGCGAACAGCTGCTGCGGGTTGAAGGTGAACTCGCAGAAGGACCAGGTGCGCCCGTAGTTGGGGTCGGCCTCCGTCGCGAAGGCGGGTTCGACGAGGGAGGGCCCGGGGTTGAGGAAGAAGTCCAGCTTGCTGTCGCGTACGAAGTAGACGCGCGCGCCGTACATCTGAGGAAGCGTCAGCACGACCGGGCCCGCGCCCGCCCCCTTCAGCGGGATCGCACAGTCGACGGGGAGCGGGGTCTGCGGCGCGGAGGGGGAGTCGGGCCGGTAGACGCTTCCGTCCGCGCGCAGCAGCACCCATTGGTTGGTGTCCTGTGCGTGGCCGGTGACATAGGCGTGGACCGTGCCGGGCAGCGACCTGTTCTCCAGGGCCAGTTCGCAGGTGGGGGGCGCGGCCTTGGCCCGGGGGCTGAGAGCGCTTCCCCAGGCCGGATAGGTGAGTGCGGTCGCTGCAGCGGCTGTTCCTGTCAGGAACATACGTCGGGATATCACGGATGTACTCCTGGAGTTGTGGGGGGAAGCCCACTCTTGCGACGCGTGAAGCAGCCGTCAAGAGTTGTGACTGAGAGCGCTCTCAGATTCTTTCGGGCTTCACAACCTGACGGTCCGGGCGGCGACTTGGACTAACGCGCGGCGGTTGTTGGACTACCGCTCGCCGGAGCGCACGACTTCGTTGACGATGGCGAGAACGGAGGGCTACTCAGTCCCCATGCCACGAAGACTCCGTGCGGCGTGCGCCCTCACCGCCGTCTCATCCGCCGTGTTCGCCCTCGCAGGACCCGCGCTCCCGGCCGCCGCGGGCGAGGACGAAGCCCCTGCCGTCATCGGCTCGCCGCAGCTCTCGGTCGCCGTGGCCAAGGACTTTCCGCGGGTCCTGACGTACACCGACCGGACCGGTGGGGCCACGCTCCTCGGGAGTACGAGCGCGGTCACCGAGGTCACCCTCAACGGCACGGCGTACGCGGTGCAGTTGAAGGGCATGCCCACCCTCACGGCGTCGAGTGCCGCGTACATCCTGGCCTTCGCCGCGCTGCCCGGGGTCGAGATCGACGCGAGGCTGACCGTCGCGGGGCGGGCCCTGACCTTCAAGGTCACCGCGGTCCGCGACACCGAGGCCTTCCGCGTGGGCACGATCGACATCCCCGGACACGACCTCGTCTCGGTCGGCAGTACGGATTCCGGCGCCGAGACCGCCTTCACGCGACTCGACCCCGACTCGACGCGGACCGCCGACGTCTTCGGCAGGGTCACCGACCAGACGGCGCCGGACGCGGCACCGGTCGGCGCCTCGTACGCCCTCGTCAACACCGGCTCCCTCGCCGCCGCCGTCGAGTCCAACTCCAGCTACGACAGGCCCAGCGGCGCCACCGGCGGCGACGACGCCCGCTTCTGGCACCAGGCCCGCAAAGCGCCGGACGGCAGCACGCGCGTCGGCGTCTGGTCGGGGCAGTGGACCTACCGGGGGAGCGGCGCCCCGAAGCCCGAGAGCGGCAGGGACCTGCCCTGGGCGAAGGTCGTCGTCACCCCCGACGCCAACGGCGACAAGAAGGTCGACTGGCAGGACGGAGCCGTCGCCTTCCGCTCGATCGGGGTCAGGGCCCCGGGCAGCGAGCAGACGCCGGACCGGGTGATCACCCATATCCCGTTCAACTTCGCCAGCCAGGCCACCCACCCCTTCCTGCGCACCCTGGACGACGTCAAGCGGATCTCGCTCGCCACCGACGGGCTCGGCCAGCTGGCGCTGCTCAAGGGATACGGCTCCGAGGGCCACGACTCCGCGCATCCCGACTACGGCGGCAACTACAACAAGCGGGCCGGCGGACTCACCGACCTCAATACGCTGCTCAAGCACGGCAAGAAGTGGGGCGCGACCTTCGGTGTGCATGTGAACGCCACCGAGTCGTACCCGGAGGCGCACCACTTCAGCGAGAGCCTCGTCGACAAGACCAAGCCCGGCTGGAACTGGCTGAACCAGAGCTACTACATCGACCAGCGCCGGGACATCAACAGCGGTGATCTGGCCCGCAGATTCCAGCAGTTGAGGGACGAGACTGACCGCAATCTCTCCCTCCTCTACATCGACGTCTACTACACGCACGGCTGGATCGCCGACAAGACCATGCGAGCCGTGCAGGCACAGGGCTGGAACGTCGGCACCGAATGGGCCGACAAGTTCGAACGGGCCTCGCTCTGGTCGCACTGGGCCAACGACCTCGACTACGGCGGGGCCACCAACAAGGGCCTCAACTCCCGGATCATCCGCTTCATCCGCAACGGTGAGAAGGACGTCTGGAACAACCACCCGGTCCTCGGCCAGACCGCCCTGGAGGACTTCGAGGGCTGGACGGGCGAGAGCGACTGGAACGCCTTCTACGCCAATGTCTGGCAGCGCGACCTGCCCGCCAAATATCTTCAGCAGGAGAAGATCACCCGCTGGAACGGCAACGATCTGACCTTCACCGGCGGCGTGCGGGGCGCGGTCGAGGACGGCCGCCGCACCTTCTACGACCACGGCCGCAAGGTCCTGGACGGCGACGCCTATCTGCTGCCGTGGGACGGCGGAAGGAAGCTCTACCACTACAACAAGGCCGGTGGCAGCAGCAGTTGGGCCGTCGGCGGCGCAGCCTCGTACACCGTCTACAAGCTCACCGACAACGGGCGCGTCAAGACCGGCACCGTGCGTGCGGTCGGCGGAAGGATCAGCCTGACCGCGGCCGCCGGGCAGCCGTACGTCCTCTACCCGGACCGCGCGCCCGCCCCCGCGGACCCGCGGTGGGGCGAGGGCGGGCCGGTCGCCGACCCCGGCTTCAACGACGCGGGCCTGGACGACTGGTCCACGCGCGGCACGGTCGCCCGGGACACCGACGACCACGGCCGCAACAGTGCCGTGCTCAGCGGGACGTCCGCCGCCTCGCTCTCCCAGCGGCTGACCGGGCTCACACCCGGGGCCCGCTACAGCGCGTCCGCCTGGATCGAGGTCCAGCCGGGCAAGGAGCGCCGTACGACCCTGTCCGCCGGCGGCGCGTCCGTCACAGTCGAGCGCTCGACGGCGAAGGACCAGGTCGCCGCGTCCGACCGGCACGACACCTACTTCCAGCGGGCCAAGCTGACCTTCGCCGCGCCCGCGGACGGCACGGCCACCCTCAAGGCCGAGGCGGCGAGCGGCAGTTCGGCGCGGGTGCGGATCGACGACGTGCGCGTCGTCAAGAACGCACCCGCGACCAGGCCGGGCACGGTGGCGTACGAGGACTTCGAGGCCGTCGACCAGGGCTGGGGCCCCTTCCTCAAGGGCGACGCGGGCGGCGTCACCGACCCGCGAACCCACATCGCGCAGAAGCACGCCCCGTACACCCAGACGGGCTGGAACGGGAAGCTGATCGACGACGTGCTGGGCGGGGCCGAGTCCCTGAAGTCCCACGAGGAGAACACCGGTCTGGTCTACCGCACGGCACCCTGGACCGTGCCGATGAGCAACGGGCACAGCTACAGGGTCGAGTACGACTACCAGTCGAGCCATGCGGGCGCGTACGAGTGGGTCACCGGATACGACCGGATCGGCGCGGACGGGGCCCCCGCCTCCGTCGAGACCCGCCGTACTCCGATCGGGCAGCTGGGGGCACCTCCCAGCGGTAGCTGGGGGAGCGCCACCAGGCACTTCACCGAGACCGTCACGGCGGGCTGCGGCGACACCTGGACCGGTCTGCGCAAACGGGACGACGCCCCGGACGGTGCCGACTTCGTCCTCGACGGCTTCACCGTCACCGACCTGGGTCCGGCGGACGGGCAGGCGGCCTGCGGGACGCTCAGCGTCGAACCGGCCGCCGAGACCCTGGAGCCCGGCCGGAAGAACGAGGTCAAGGCGGTGTTCACCAGCTACGAGGCGCAGCCCGCGACCGGTGTCTCGATCGCTCTCGCACTGCCCGACGGGTGGACGGCTGAGCCCGCCGGGCCGGTCTTCTTCGACGCGGTCGCACCGGGTGCGAAGGTCACCGCCGCCTGGCAGGTCACACCGCCCGCCGACGCCAAGTACCAGACGTACACGCTGGGTTCACAGGTCACCTACACCGTGGGCGCCTCCGCGCGGAAGCTCACCGCCTCGACCTCCGTACGCACCCTTCCGCCACCGCCCGCCGCCGACGCCTGGGCCAGTGACATCGACTGGACGTCCGCGGAGAACGGCTGGGGGCCGGTCGAGCGCGATGTCTCCAACGGCGAGACGGGGACGGGTGACGGCAGCCCGTTGACGATCGGGTCAGTGGCGTACGCCAAGGGGCTCGGCACGCACGCTCCGGCGAAGGTCCGCTACTACCTGGGCGGGCAGTGCACGTCCTTCACCGCCGAGGTGGGGGTGGACGACGTCCAGACCTCGCGCGGCAGCGTCCAGTTCAGCGTGCTGGCGGACGGCGCCGAGAAGGTGAAGTCGCCGGTCCTGAAGGCCGCGGACGCCGCCTGGCAGCTGACCGCGGACGTCACCGGCGCCTCGTATGCCGATCTGGTCGTCGGCGACGGCGGCGACGGGAACGGCAATGACCACGCCGACTGGGGCAGTGCGCGGTTCAAATGCGGAGCCCCGGGGTAACTGAGCCGCGCTTGCCCCTCGTGTGGAATGCGGAAACCGAGGGGCAAGCGCTTCCCACCCCTTTCAGGAGGCTGCCGTGTGGTCACGCCGAACCGTTCTCGGGATGATGGCAGCGAGCGCTTTCGTCCTCGCCTCTCCAGGACCCGCCATGGCCGACGACGAGTACGAGACCCTGCGGCAGCGGTGGCTGGAGATCAGCCTCGGCACCGGCTACGACCCGGCAGCCGAGCCCTACGCGTCCCGCCTCGCCGAGACCGGGCGGCTCGCCGCCGGATTCCGTACCTCCATGGCCCCCACCGACACCTCCCTGTGGCCCGGCTACCCCTTCAACCCGTCCGCCGGGATCACCCAGAGCTACAGCCGCCTGTGGACCATGACCCAGGCGTACGCACAGCCGGGCACCGGCCTCACCGGTGACGCCGGACTCCTCGCCGACATCGTCCGGGGCCTCGACCATCTCGCAGCGAAGATCTACAACCCGTCCACCACCCGCTACGGCAACTGGTGGGACTGGCGGATAGGCAGCCCCCGCCTCCTCATGGACACCGTCACCGTCCTGTACGACCGGCTCACCGCCGCACAGCGCGAGGCCGCCTTCGCCGCCGTCGACCACTTCATCCCCGACGCGGTGCTCGGCGACTACAGCGGTACCTCCACGGGCGCCAACCGCGTCGACCTGTGCCGCTCCGTCGTGCTGCGCGGCGTCCTCGGCCGGAACCCGGCCAAGATCGCCCTCGCCCGGGACGCCCTCTCGCCCGTCTTCCCCTACGTCACCAAGGGCGACGGCCTCTACGCCGACGGCTCGTTCGTCCAGCACACCTGGGTCGCCTACTCCGGCACGTACGGACAGGTCATGCTCGACGGTCTGGGCCGCCTGTTCGCCCTGCTCGCGGGCTCGGCCTGGGCCGTCACCGACCCAGGCCGGCAGATCATCCTGGACAGCGTCGAGCACGCGTACGCGCCGCTGATCCACGACGGGCTGATGATGGACAGCGTCAACGGCCGTGCCATCAGCCGGGGTTACCTCAAGAGCGACGACCGCAGGCTCATGCGCAGCGATCATTTCCACGGGCAGGGGCTCATCGCCGCGATCGCGCTGCTCGCGGGCGGGGCATCGGCCGCCGAGCGGGACAGGTGGCACGCCCGGATCAAGGGCTGGATCGAGCGGGACACCATCACCCCGATCCTCACCGCGGGCCAGTTCGGCGTGGCCGACCTCTCCCGGCTGCACGCGGTCGCCGCCGCGCCCGTGGCCGCGGCGCCCGAGCCGGTCGGCCATCAGCTCTTCGCCTCCATGGACCGGGCCGTGCACCGCCGGCCCGGCTGGGCCGCGAACATCGCCATGGCCTCGGAGCGGATCGCGTACTACGAGTGCGGCAACGGCGAGAATCCTCGTGGCTGGCACACCGGAGCCGGGATGACCTACTGGTGGACCCCCGGCAACGGCGGCCAGTACACCGACTGGTTCTGGCCCACCGTCGACTTCTACCGGCTGCCCGGAACGACCGTGTCGACCAAGCGACTTGCCGACCGGGCGGGCGGTGAATGGGGTGAACCCAAGCCCGCCGCGACGTGGGTCGGCGGGGCGAGCGACGGCGAATTCGCGGCCGTCGGCCAGCATCTGCTCGGCCTCGGCTCCACCCTCCAGGCCCGCAAGTCGTGGTTCTGCGTCGCGGATGCCGTCATCTGCCTGGGCGCGGGCATCACCAGCACCGACGGGTTACCCGTCGAGACGATCGTCGACAACCGCAACCTCGGCGCCGACGGCAGAAACGAACTCACCCTCGGCCGTGGCTGGGCCCACCTCGAAGGCCACGGCGGCTGGGTCTTCCCGTGCGGTACGCAGCGACTGCGCACCCTGCGCGAGGAGCGCACCGGAGCCTGGAGCGACATCAACACCACCAGCTCGACCGAGCGCGTCACCCGCCGCTACCAGACCCTCTGGCTCGACCACGGGACCGACCCGGTGGACGCCTCGTACGCGTATCTGCTGATGCCCGGGGCGGGACGCCGCGCGCTCGCCGCCCGCGCAGGGGACGAACGATGGCTGCGGATCCTCGCCAACAGCGGCGCCTGCCAGGCCGTCGCCGTCCGCTCCCTGGGACTGACCGCGGCGAACTTCTGGCAGCCCGGTACGGTGGGCCCCCTCACCGTGACGGCACCGGCGAGTGCCCTCGTTCGGAGTAATCGGCACACTGCGAGCCTGCATGTCAGCGAGCCGCCGCGCACGGGAGCGCCGCTGGAGATCACCTGGCACCACCCGGTGCGTAAGGTGACCAGCAAGGACGCGTCGGTCGAAGTCCTCTCCACGGGAGACTCGCTGCGGCTGCGGATCACCGGCGGCACCGCCGGAGCCGCCCAACACTGTGAAGTGGCTCTCAGGTGAACGCCTTGTTGAACCTCCACAAAGCTTGGTGGCACTCAGCTGGTACTAGGGCTGCAGTGGGCAAGCGTTCTGTTCGGTGGTGACAGGAGAACGCTCCGGAGACTGTGTGGAGTCGACGGGACTGTTTTCTTGGTCGGATCCGTAGGGTCGATGCATGACCGTTTTGGACGAGACCACCAGCGAGCCGAGTGACACGCGCGGACGCGTGGCCGAACTGCATGCCCTTCGTGAGGAGGCCCGTCGTGGGCCGAGTGAGAGGGCGACCGAGGCGCAGCATGCGAAGGGCAAGCTGACGGCGCGGGAGCGGATCGGGCTGTTGCTGGATGAGGGGTCGTTCCATGAGGTCGAGCAGTTGCGTCGGCACCGGGCGACGGGGTTCGGTCTGGAGGCGAAGAAGCCGTACACGGATGGTGTGATCACCGGGTGGGGCACGGTCGAGGGCCGCACGGTGTTTGTGTACGCGCATGATTTCCGGATCTTCGGCGGGGCGCTGGGTGAGGCGCATGCCACGAAGATCCACAAGATTATGGACATGGCGATCTCGGCGGGTGCGCCGCTGGTGTCGCTGAACGACGGTGCGGGTGCGCGGATCCAGGAGGGTGTCTCGGCGCTGGCCGGGTATGGCGGGATCTTCCAGCGCAACACCCGTGCGTCGGGGGTGATCCCGCAGATTTCGGTGATGCTGGGCCCGTGCGCGGGCGGGGCTGCCTACAGTCCGGCGCTGACCGATTTCGTGTTCATGGTGCGGGAGACCTCGCAGATGTTCATCACCGGGCCGGATGTGGTCAAGGCGGTGACGGGTGAGGAGATCTCGCAGAACGGGCTGGGCGGTGCGGATGTGCACGCCGAGACCTCGGGGGTGGCGCACTTCGCCTACGACGACGAGGAGACCTGCATCGCCGAGGTGCGCTATCTGCTGGCGATGCTGCCGTCGAACAACCGGGAGAACCCGCCGGTGGTGGCTTCGGACGATCCGGCCGACCGGCGCAGTGAGGCGCTGCTGGACCTGGTGCCGGCGGACGGCAACCGGCCCTACGACATGCACAAGGTGATCGAGGAGCTCGTCGACGACGGCGACTACCTGGAGATCCACGAGCGCTGGGCCCGCAACATCATCTGCGCGCTGGCCCGTCTGGACGGGCAGGTGGTGGGGATTGTGGCCAACCAGCCGCAGTCGCTGGCCGGGGTGCTGGACATCGAGGCCTCCGAGAAGGCGGCCCGGTTTGTGCAGATGTGCGACGCGTTCAACATCCCGATCGTGACGCTGCTGGACGTGCCGGGGTTCCTGCCCGGGGTGGACCAGGAGCACGGCGGGATCATCCGGCACGGCGCGAAGCTGCTGTACGCGTACTGCAACGCCACCGTGCCCCGTATTTCGCTGATCCTGCGCAAGGCGTATGGCGGGGCGTACATCGTGATGGACAGCCAGTCCATCGGCGCGGACCTGACCTACGCGTGGCCGACCAACGAGATCGCGGTGATGGGCGCCGAGGGTGCCGCCAATGTCATCTTCCGCCGGCAGATCGCCGATGCCGAGGACCCCGAGGCGATGCGGGTGCGCATGGTCAAGGAGTACAAGGCCGAGCTGATGCACCCGTACTACGCCGCCGAGCGCGGTCTGGTCGACGACGTCATCGACCCGGCCGAGACCCGCGGGGTGCTGATCGCATCCCTGGCCATGCTCCGCACCAAGCACGCCGACCTGCCCTCCCGCAAACACGGCAACCCCCCGCAGTGATCCTGCGAAGACTGGAGCCTGATCGCCCATGAGTACTTCCGCCGAAAGCCCGTTGTCCTCCTCTCTGCTGCGCGTCGAGAAGGGTCAAGCCGACCCCGAGGAGCTGGCCGCGATCACCGCGGTGCTGCTCGCGCGTGCGGCCGCGCAGCCTGAGGCTCCGGCCGCGCACCGTGGCCGCTCCACGGCCGGCTGGCGCCGCCTGGAGCGCCAGCGGGGCTTCCAGCCCTCCCACAGCTGGCAGGGCTGACGCCCGGCCTTCCTACGGCCTTCTGCGGCCCCGCCCACCGGTGTTGGTGGACGGGGCCGTTGTTTGTTCCCGGGGGCGCTGCCCCCGGACCCCCGCGCCTCAAACGCCGGCGGGGCTGAAGTTCAGCCCGTCCGGCGTTTGAGGACATGCGGCCGAAGGTCGCATACGGGGTTCGGGGCGGAGCCCCGTCGGGGGGCTGGGGGCTTGCCCCCAGTTCGGGAAGGGGCGGGGTGGGGAACAGGCCCGCCGCAGGCGCCCCCCCGTACAGCAGAGAGCCCCCGCCCTCCCGAAGGAGCGCGGGGGCTTCCCCACAGAGACAGACACGCGACCGCGGCAGGCGGCTTACCGCAGGCGCGCCATCAGCGCGTGCTCAACCAGGGTGATGAGCGCGCTCTTCGCGTCCGCGCGGTGCCGCGCGTCCGTCGTGATGATCGGGGTGTCGGGGCCGATCTGCAGCGCCTCCCGCACCTCTTCCGGGTTGTACGGCTGGTGTCCGTCGAAGCCGTTGAGGGCGATGACGAAGGGCAGTCCGCTGTTCTCGAAGTAGTCGACCGCCGGGAAGCAGTCCGCGAGGCGGCGCGTGTCGACGAGGACGACGGCGCCGATGGCGCCGCGGACCAGGTCGTCCCACATGAACCAGAAGCGGTCCTGTCCGGGCGTGCCGAACAGGTACAGGATCAGGTCCTGGTCCAGGGTGATACGGCCGAAGTCCATCGCGACGGTGGTCGTCGTCTTGTCTCCGGTGTGCGTGAGGTCGTCGATGCCCGCGGACGCAGACGTCATCACGGCTTCGGTACGCAGCGGGTTGATCTCCGAGACGGCGCCGACGAACGTGGTCTTGCCCACGCCGAAGCCGCCCGCCACCACGATCTTCGCGCTGGTGGTTGAGCGGGCTGCACCGCCGCTAGAGCTTGCGAAGTCCACTGAGCACCCTTTCGAGCAGTGTCACGGCTGGCTGGCCGCCGGCGGACTCGTCGCCGCCGGGCTGGTGAATGGCGACAAGTCCGGCCTCCGCCAGGTCGGCGACGAGGATCCGGGCAACGCCGAGGGGAATGGTGAGAAGCGCCGAGATCTCCGCGACCGACTTGATCTCGATGCACAGCCGGCAGATCCGCTGGTGCTCGGGCAACTGCCCTTGCAGCCGGGAGGGATCGGCCGTGGTGCTGACCAGTGCCTCGATGGCGAGCTGGTAGCGCGGCCGCGTACGGCCGCCGGTCATGGCGTAGGGACGCACCAACGGGTTGTGCGCCGCGGGTGCGGCCTCCGGCGCCCGCCGGGGCTGCACCGGCTGAATACGCGGCTGCTGCGGCTGGTTGTACGACGGGTCGTACGGCGACTGCGGCTGCTGGTAGGGCTGCTGGGCGCCCTGTCTGCTCGGCGTAGAAGGAAAGTTGAAACGGTTCTGAGAGTGATCACCAGGCGTTTGGTGAGCACCGTCATAGGGGCGTCCGCCCGGGGGTGTTGCCACGTTTCCTCCTCCGACTGCCGCTCGCCGGTTCCATGTCCCTGTGGAGCCCGCGCCACCGCACCCTATGGTGCGGTGGCGTGAAACGCACTGTCTGTCTGTTAGTTGAGAAGACTTCCCTGGAGCTCCGCACGGAGGTCCGGCGTCAGCACGCTGCCCGCACGGTCCACCAGCAGAGCCATCTCGTAACCCACCAGACCGATGTCGGCCTCGGGGTGTGCGAGTACGGCCAGCGAGGAACCGTCGGAGATGGACATGAGGAAGAGGAAGCCTCGTTCCATCTCCACCACCGTCTGGTTGACCGCACCGCCTTCGAAGATCCTGGACGCCCCCGCGGTGAGCGAGGTCAGACCGGAGGCAACTGCCGCCAGCTGATCGGCTCGGTCCCGCGGGAAACCCTCGGACATCGCCAGCAGGAGTCCGTCGGCGGAGACCACCACTGTGTGGGACACCCCAGGGGTGTTGTCCACGAAGTTGGTGATCAACCAGTTCAGATTCTGCGCCGCCTGGCTCATCGGGCTCACACTAACGCTCCTGGTTGTAGGTACTGCCCGGGCCGAAGCCCAGTCCGTTCGTGTCCGTTCCCGCGCTGCGTCCCTGCTGGACACCGCGCCGCAGGTTGCTCAACCTGCCGCGCACGGCGTCCGGGGCGCGGGAGACCTGGGGGCCGCCCTGGGGCGTCTGCTCCGCGGTGCCCTCGATGAGATTGGCCTTGGGCACCCGCCGCGGAAGGCCGGAGGAGGTGACCCCGCCCGCCTTCGGATCGCGAAGCTTCTCCGCCCGCTGCCAGCGCTCGTCGTTGGTCGAGCGCCAGTCCTCGGAGCCGGTGGCGCTGATGCTGTTGCCGGGCGCCTCGGTCTGATCGCTCTGCGGAGCCTGTCGGTCCTGCTCCGCCGGCTGCTGCCACTGCTGCTCGGACTGCGGCTGCTGGGTGCTGCCGCGCCGCGGGAGACCGGCGTTGGTCATCGCGTGGCTGCTGCTCGGAGCGGGCCCGGGTCGGTCGAAGCCTACGCGGTCGGGAGCGTTCGCGGGAGCGCCGGGGGCAGATTCCGCTTCCGCCCGGTACTCCGGCTCGTACGCACCCTGGTACGGACCTTGATCCTGCCACTCCGCCTGGTGGGACGGGGTGTCGTACTGACCGTCGTACTGAGCGTCGGACCCCTGCGAAGCCTGGTAATTGGCTTCCGCATATGCGCCCGCGGGCTGGTCCTGCTGCTCCTGGTACTCCTGGTGCTCGGGGTAGCCACCGGGCGTCTGGTAGCCGTCGTACGCCTGCTGGTCCTGGGCGTAACCCTGCTCCTGGAACTCCTGGCCGTACTCGGAGCCGTACTGCTGCTGCTCCTGCGGGTAGTCCGCCTCGTCGCGGAAGAGGGGGCGCTCACCGCCCTGAGCCTGCGCCTCCAGCGCCGCACGGCGCTCCTCGCGCATCAGCGAGCGGCCCACCGGGTCGAGCTGCGGAGAGCCCTCGGACTGCTCCTCGTACCGCGAGTCGTCGAAGCCGAGCTCCGCCGCCGTGCGCATCGGCGCACTCTGGAGCGGGGGGTGCTCGTAGGACTGCTGCTCCGGAATGATCTGGGAGACCGTGAAGTCGTCCTCGGGGAGCGCCTCGCCACCGCCACCGTGGGTGATGGCGTCGGGGAGCATGACCAGCGAGGTGGTGCCCGCCTGCTCGCCGGAGGGGCGCAGCTGGACGCGGACGCCGTGCCGGTCGGCGAGGCGGCCGACCACGAACAGGCCCATGCGCTGCGAGACGGCGGCGTCCACGGTCGGCGGGTTGGCCAGCTTGTGGTTGATGTCGGCAAAGTCCTCGGCAGTCAGGCCGATGCCCTTGTCGTGGATCTCGATCATGACTCGACCGTCGGGGAGACGGGTTGCCGTCACCCGAACCTTGGTCTGCGGCGAGGAGAACGTCGTGGCGTTCTCCAGAAGCTCGGCCAGCAGGTGCACGAGGTCGGTCACGGCCTGGCCGTGGATGTCCGTCTCCGGGACACCGGTGAGCTCGATGCGCTCGTACGACTCCACCTCGGAGGAGGCGGCACGCAGCACGTCGACGAGCGGCACCGGCTGGTTCCAGCGGCGGCCGGGCTCCTCGCCCGCGAGGACGAGGAGGTTCTCGCCGTTGCGGCGCATACGGGTCGCCAGGTGGTCCAGCCGGAAGAGGTTCTCCAGCTGGTCCGGGTCGGCCTCGTTGTTCTCCAGGTCGGTGATCAGGGTCAGCTGGCCCTCGATCAGCGACTGGTTGCGGCGCGAGAGGTTGGTGAAGATCGCGTTGACGTTGCCACGGAGCATGGCCTGCTCGGCGGCGAGCCGCACGGCCTCGCGGTGGACCTGGTCGAAGGCGCGGGCGACTTCGCCGATCTCGTCCTGGGTGTCGATCGGGATCGGCTGCACCCGGGTGTCGACGCGGCCCGGCTCCGTACGTGAGAGCTGGTCGACCAGCATCGGCAGGCGCTGCTCGGCGATGCCGAAGGCGGCGGTGCGCAGCTGGCGCATCGAGCGGCTCATCTGGCGGGCCATGAGACCGGCCAGGATGAAGGCGGTGAGCAGGGCGATCACGACGATGGCGCCGGTGGTGATGGCGTCGCGCTTGGCGTCGTCGGAGATCTCGGCGGCCTCGGTCACGGACTTGGTGAGGAGGTCGTTCTCGATCTCGGTGTAGCCGTCGAACTTGGCGGTGGCCGCACCCATCCACACCTCGGGCGTGGTGCCGCCCTGCTTCAGCTCCTTGGGGCTGAGCCCCTGGCCGATCGCGGCGGACATGCCCGCCAGGACCGAGCCCTTGTCGTCCTTCGGCGGGTTGAGGCCGGCGGCCTTGAGCTTCTTGCCGCCCTCGACGGCCTTGGCCGTCATGATCTGCTCGAGCTTGTCGGCGTCGTCCTGCGTACCGCCGGAGACGTACTCGGCGAGCGCGATCTGCTCGAGGTAGTTGTACGAGTTGAACGCGATGGTCTGCTTCGCGCGGATCGTGTCGTCCTGGCTGGGCCGGATCAGCAGGTGCAGACCGATGGAGCGCTGGAGCGACGCGGCGGCCTTGGCCAGCTGGACCGCGTAGACCGTACGGCCGTAGCTGGTGATGTTGCCGGTGCCCAGGCCTAGCTCGTTGGAGAACTCCATCAGCGAGTGCTGGACCTTGACGTAGCTCTCTTCGGTGCCGACCGCGGACTTCTTCTCGACGGCCTCGGTGTAGGCGAACTTGCGGATGTCGGCGAGGCCGGGCTCCTCGGCCCGGAAGAGGCTCAGACGGCGCTCCAGGCCCTGCTTCTCGGGCAGAACCTTGACGGCCTCGTCGAACTTACTCTTCGCGTTGTCCGTGTTCGCGTACGCCTTGGTGACTTCCGGATCCTGGCGGGCACCGGCGAGCAGCTTGGGCGCCGTGAGGTCACGCTCGTTGAGCAGCGCCTGGCCGTACTCCGAGGCGGCGCGCACGATCAGCGCCGTCTTCTCGGCGTCCTGTGCCTCCTGCCAGGTGTCGATGGACGACTTGACCTGGAAGCCGCCCATCACCAGCCCGACGAGCACGGGTATGAGCAGGATCGCGTTCAGACGGGTGGGCACCCGCCAGTTGCGCGGGGACAGCCGGCTGGAGCTTCCGGTGGCCGGGGACGGACCGGGCGCATCCGCAGGCGACGCCGCTGTGCGCGGCGGCGGGGTGAAGTTACCCCGCGCCTGCTGCTCTGCGGAGCTCGTCATGCTTCGCCTCACTCGACCAACAACCTCTCGGCGTCGGCACCTACGCTGTGCCGTGTTTCGTTCAGAGCTCTACTACTCGGGAGTTCGTCGAATTCCAGCACGCGGAGGGGCCCCGTTCCAAACAGTTGGAATTGGCCATTCCGTGTGTGCAGACCCGAGATATTTCGGGCATATAGAGCAAGTGGCGTCAAATTGCGGGTAAAAAGTGAGCGCAGGGACACCGGCCGGATGCACCGGGTGGCCGAGCCATCTTAATTCTCTGTCGAAACGTTATGAACACGAGGGCGGACCGTGTCAAAGGACACAGTCCGCCCACGCATAACTACGACAACTGCCGTATGTCGGTGTCTACTTGAGGCGGGCCATCAGGGCGTGCTCCACCAGCGTGATCAGCGCGGACTTGGCATCGGCACGATGACGGGCGTCCGTCGTGATGATCGGGGTGTCCGGGCCGATCTGCAGCGCCTCCCGCACTTCCTCCGGATTGTACGGCTGATGTCCCTCGAAGCCGTTGAGGGCGACGACGAAGGGCAGTCCGCTGTTCTCGAAGTAGTCGACCGCCGGGAAGCAGTCCGCGAGACGGCGCGTGTCGACGAGGACGACGGCGCCGATGGCGCCGCGGACCAGGTCGTCCCACATGAACCAGAAGCGGTCCTGTCCGGGAGTGCCGAACAGGTACAGGATCAGGTCCTGATCCAGGGTGATACGGCCGAAGTCCATGGCCACCGTCGTGGTGGTCTTGTCCCCGGTGTGCGTGAGGTCGTCGATGCCCGCGGACGCAGACGTCATCACGGCTTCGGTACGCAGCGGGTTGATCTCCGAGACGGCGCCGACGAACGTGGTCTTGCCCACGCCGAAGCCGCCCGCCACCACGATCTTCGCGCTGGTTGTCGATCGGGCAGCGCCGCCGCTAGAGCTTGCGAAGTCCACTGAGCACCCTTTCGAGCAGTGTCACATCCGGCGTGCCGCCGGCCTCTCCGTTGCCCGGCTGATGGATGGCCACCATGCCCGCCTCCGCCAGGTCGGCGACGAGGATACGGGCAACCCCGAGCGGCATCGACAGCAGCGCCGAGACCTCGGCCACCGACTTGACCTCACGGCACAGGTGGCAGATCCGCTGGTGCTCCGGCAGCAGCCCGGCCAGGTGCGCCGGGTCGGCCGTGGTGCTGACCAGTGCCTCTATCGCGAGCTGGTAGCGCGGCCGGGTCCGGCCGCCGGTCATGGCGTACGGACGGACCAGCGGCTGATCGCCTTCTCCGTACGACGCGTCGACTGAGGCGCCGTACGGATCGTGAGAGGCGGGTGGCGGGGTCATGAATCCTCCGGGCGTGACAGCAAGTGGTCTGCGTGCCGTCTGAGTGGAGCCGGTGGGGGGCCTGTGGGCGGCCTGACGGTAACTGTGCGGTGGCGTCTATCTGAAACACCTCGTGGGGGAGGCGGATATCAGTGCAGCAGGCTCCCCTGGAGCTCGGCGCGCAGGTCCGGAGTGAGGACGCTGCCCGCCCGGTCGACCAGGAGGGCCATCTCGTAGCCCACGAGGCCGATGTCGCACTCGGGGTGTGCGAGCACGGCCAGCGAGGAACCGTCGGAGACGGACATGAGGAACAGGAAACCGCGCTCCATCTCGACCACGGTCTGGCTGACCGGGCCGCCTTCGAAGATCCGGGAGGCGCCCGCGGTCAGCGAGGTCAGCCCGGAGGCCACGGCCGCCAGCTGATCGGCGCGGTCGCGCGGGAAACCTTCTGACATTGCCAGCAGAAGACCGTCGGCGGAGACCACCACTGTGTGGGACACCCCAGGGGTGTTGTCCACGAAATTGGTGATCAACCAGTTCAGATTCTGCGCCGCCTGGCTCATCGGGCTCAACTAGTGCTCCTGCTGGTGAGTGGGGCCGAGGTTGAAGCTGCCGGTCGTCGAATTCTGCTGACGGCCCTGCTGAATGCCACGACGGAGATTGGTCAGCCGGCCGCGTACATCATCGGGTGCACGCGAAACCTGCGGTCCGGCCTGGTGGTTCTGCTCCTGGGCGGTTCCCGGCACAAGGTTGGCGCGCGGGACCCGACGGGGCAGACCAGAGGTGGTGACGCCGCCCGCCGCGGGCTTCCTGACCCGCTCGGCCTGGCGTACCAACTCGTCATTGGGCGAGGAGCGCCATGCGGCACCACTCGCGTTGGGCGCGTTGCCCGGGGTCGCCGGGCTCTGCGCGGGGGCGCGCTGCGGCATCGGCGGAACGGGACGCTCCGCCGGCTGCTGCGGGACAGCTGCCGACGGACCCTGCGGCTGCTGCTGCGCGGACTGACCGCTCTGCGGACCGTGGAACCAGTTCGTCTCCAGCGTGTCGTACAGCGGAGTACGGCCGTCGCCGGGACCGGCCGGCGGCAGCGCCTCGGGCTGCGGCTGCGGAGGCAGCGCATTCGCGGGGCGCGGGGCGCGGAAGCCGTCCTGGCCACCGCGCGGACGCGGAGCCTGGGCGGGAGCGGGCGGGGCGTTGAAGTCCGGACGCGCGAACTGCGCGGTGGACGCCGGGTCCTGCGAACCGGCGCCCGAGCCGTTCACGTCCGGGCGGGCGTACTGACCCGTGGACGAGGAGTCCGGAGCGCCGAACACGTCGGGCCGTACGAACTGCCCGGTGGCACCGGCACCACCGCGCGGCGGGCCCGCGTTGTAGTCGGGCCGCGCGAACTCCGACGTCGAGCCCGCACCGCGCCCGGAGTCGCTGTCCTCGTGCCCGCGCGGAGAGTCCGCGGCATGGCGCCGAGGGGCGCCCTGCTGCTCGTTGCCCCAGCTGGTGGCCTGGGGGCGCTGCGGCTCCTCGCGGCGGGGGCTGCCGGGCAGTTCGGCGCGCGGACCGCCGGACGCCGGCAGCTGCCGGCCGCGGTCGCCCGCGCCCGGCGCACTCTGCGGGAAGCCGTTCTGCCGCTCGTTGCGGGCCGGGGCGTTCTGCGCGCCACGTCCCGCACCGGAGCCGAAGGCCCCGGCGAGACCGCGGCCCTGCCCCTGGGAGGCCTGTTGGCCCTGGCCCGGAGCACCGTCACGGGCCGGCAGCGCGGCACGCGCACCCGAGCCCGCACCGACCTGGCCGCGCGGCGCACCGGTACCGAGCCGACCGCCCGCGGGAGCCCCTGCGGGACCCGCGCCGGGGCCGCCGCCGAGACCGGGACGGCCGCCGCCCGTACCGCCGGGACGGCCGCCGATACCCGCCGGACCACCCGGCCCCGGGGGAACGGCGCCCTGGCCGCCCGCACCGGGCATGCCCGTCGGAGGCTTCTTGCCGCCGTTGGCGACATCGACGGGGAGCATGACCAGCGCGGTCGTACCACCGGAGTCGGAGGGGCGCAGCTGGATGCGGATGCCGTGTCGCAGGGACAGCCGGCCGACCACGAACAGACCCATGCGGCGCGAGACCGAGACGTCCACGGTGGGCGGCGACGCCAGCCGCTCGTTGATCGCGGCGAGGTCCTCGGGGGAGAGGCCGATGCCGGTGTCGTGGATCTCGACCAGCACACGGCCGTCGGGCAGTGCGTGACCGGTGACGCGGACCTTGGTCTGCGGCGAGGAGAAGGAGGTCGCGTTCTCGAGCAGCTCGGCGAGGAGGTGCACGAGGTCGTTGACGACGCGTCCGGCGACCTCGGTCCCGGGGACCGAGGCCAGTTCGATGCGCTCGTACTGCTCCACCTCGGAGGCGGCGGCACGGAGCACGTCGACCAGCGGGACCGGCCGGGTCCACCGGCGGCCCGGCTCCTCGCCCGCGAGGACGAGGAGGTTTTCGCCGTTCCGGCGCATACGGGTCGCGAGGTGGTCCAGCTTGAAGAGGGAGGACAGCTGGTCCGGGTCGGCCTCGCGGGACTCCAGCTCGGAGATGAGCGAGAGCTGACGCTGGATAAGACCCTGGCTGCGGCGCGAGAGGTTGGTGAACATCGCGTTGACGTTGCCCCGCAGAAGGGCCTGCTCGGCGGCGAGGCGGACGGCCTCGCGGTGCACGTCGTCGAAGGCCGCGGCCACCTGGCCGATCTCGTCCCGGGAGTGCACACCGACGGACTCGACGGAGGTGTCGACGTCCTGCGGGTCCGACTCGGACAGCTGCTTGACCAGCTCGGGCAGACGGTCCTGGGCGACCCTGGTCGCGGTGTCCTGCAGCCGGCGCAGCGAGCGGATCATGGAGCGGGCCACGACGAAGGCGCCCACGAGGGAGACACCGAGGACGATGAGGATCAGTGCACCGTTGATGATCGCCTCGCGCTGCGAGGCCTCACGCAGCTCACGGGCCTTGGTCTCCATCTGGCCGAGCAGCGTGGCCTCGATGGTCTTCATGGCGTTGATGCGGACCGTGTAGTCGTCGGTCCAGTCCAGGTGCGAGCGAATGGGCTTCTGGGAAGCCAGGCCGTTCTTGGTGTCCAGCACGCGCTTGGCGTAGAGCTCGGCCGCCTCGATGGTCGGGTTGCCGTCCTCCATCGGTTCCGTCAGCTCGTCGGCGTTGCCGCCGGAGGACTCGTAGACCGCCTTGAAGGCCTTGAGCTGGGTCTCGCCTTGCTCGCGGGCGGCCTGGCCGTACTGCCGGTCGGACTCGGTCAGGCCGGGGACCACGCCCTTGTCGCCGATCGGGAGCGCTGCGGCGATGACGGCGCGCTGGATGGAGGCGTACTCCTTGGCGGACGAGAAGGCCGCCAGGGCGCGGGTCCGCTTGATCATCTCCGGGTTGTTCGTCGCCTGCGCCATGTCCTGGGACAGGCTCAGCAGGGCGTCGATCAGCCGGCTGTACTTGTCGATGGTGAGGGAGGTCGGCTGCTCCGCCTTGTACGCGTTGGCCCGGATGCCGTTGAGTTCGTGGACCTGGACGGCGATCTGGTTCGCGTTGGCCCGGATGCTCTCCAGGGCCTCGTCCTCATCCGTGTTGGGGATGTCGCGGGTGGCATCGAGGAAGGCGTTCCTGGCCCGGTCGGTCGCGGTGCGGGGACCTGTGACCTTGAAGTCGGTGACGGCGGCAGGGTCGTTGCGAATCGGGCCCGCCGACAGGTCGCGCTCCGTCTGGAGCTGCGTCGCCAGTTCGGTCGCCTGCTTGGTCATCTTGGTGAGCAGCTGCATGTGATCCAGCTGCTTCATGTCTTCCATGGACTCGTTGATACGGAGTCCGCCCAGCGTGGTCGCTGCGACGACCGGCAGGGTCAGCAGGGAGACAAGGCGCGTGCTGATGCGCCAGTTGCGCAGGGCTATTCGCGGCCCGGTGTCCGTCGGTCCCTTCGGCTTCAGCGGGGCCGTGGGCCTCTCGCCGCCGGGTGCCGCAGTGCCGGGGCGCGCGGCACGTTCGCCGCTGTCGCCGGGCGCTGCCGGTCCCTGGTTTTGGGTGTGCTGGGGCGAGGAGCCGCGGTCGGTCCCGCCGCGCGGCTCCTGTTCCGCCGCAGCGCTGCCATCCCTCTTGAAACGTCCCTGCACTAGCGTCGCAACCTCTGGACCAGGCGTCCCTCCGCTCTCACGGCGGGACGGTGTCGGCGTCTCGGGGCGAAAATATGGTGCCCCATGGTGGTCGTTGAGTGACCGGCGCTGCTCCCCCTTTCCCGCCGCCACTCGGCGCTGCGTTGCGCCCCATGCGCGCCGGCCTGAAACCGCGGCGGTGCGTGGAATTCCAGCACAGTGCAGGATCTCCAACAAGAGCCGTGTACCGGCCTGTGACCTGGATGACGCGGTGTGAGCGTCGCGTCACAAGACGTAGAAATGGTTCACGGATGAAACGGACTTTTCCGTACGAGTCGCTTAGGGGTGGGGGGTGTCCCAGTAGCGATGATCAGGAGCGGAATGGTCGCTTCAGTGGCGCAATGTCCGTTTCCCTCAACTGACCCGTCATCCGGAATGTCCGAATTGACTGTCAACTCGTGAGGAAACTCACACGTAGATCGCTGAGTCTTCCGGGCTTTCCCGGGGAATTGGATGTTTAGCCTGACGCTTTACAGGGATGGGAAATCCGTCAACCCGGCGTTAACCGCAGCGCCCGCACACCGACAAGGTCTGAAACAACCGATGAAGACGACGATGATGTTCCGCAACATAGCCAACCCCCGGCGTACCACGCTCGCGCACCTCACGGACGCGGACGAACTGCAGATGCCGGAACAGCCGGAGCACGCGATCGATCTTCCCATGCAGACGGCCAACCCCCGCCGCACGGTCCTGATGGACGCCCCCGCCCAGTAATACGCGAGGCGGTGCCCCCACCAATACGCGAGGCGGTCCCCGCACCCGCGTTAGCCTGGAGCGTCAGACTCCAGCCAGCGTCATCAAAAGAGGGGCACCCGCATCCCGTGCGCATCGCCAGGTTCTCCATCGACGGCAATGTGGCCTTCGGCGCGGTCGAGGGCGAAGGCCCCGACGGCCTCGTCCTCGACATCATCAAGGGCATCCCGTTCGCGGACTTCGAGCTCTCCGGCACCAAGGTCCCGCTGGCTCCCGGCTCCAAGGACAGGGTCCGGCTGCTGCCGCCCGTGCTTCCCAGCAAGGTCGTGGCCTTCGGCCGCAACTACGCGGAGCACGCCGCGGAGCTCGGCAACGAGGTCCCCGACGCGCCGTTCGCCTTCTTCAAGCCGTCCACCTCGGTGATCGGCCCCGGCGACCCCATCGCGTACCCCTCCTTCTCGCAGGAACTGCACCACGAGGCCGAACTGGCCGTGGTCATCGGCCGGATGTGCCGCGAGGTCCCGCTCGAGCGGGTCAAGGACGTCATCCTCGGCTACACCTGCGCCAACGACGTCACCGCCCGCGACGTCCAGAAGCGCGAGAAGCAATGGGCCCGGGCCAAGGGCTTCGACAGCTCCTGCCCGCTCGGCCCCTGGGTGGAGACCGACCTCGACCCGAGCGACCTTGCCATCCAGTGCACGGTCAACGGCGAACAGCGCCAGCTCGGCCGTACGAGCCAGATGATCCACTCCATCGAGGAGCTGATCGTCAATGCCTCCGAGGCGATGACACTGCTCCCCGGCGACGTCGTCCTCACCGGCACACCGGCCGGGGTCGGCCCGCTCAACGTCGGCGACGAGGTCGCCGTCACCATTCAAGGCATCGGCACTCTCACCAACAAGGTGATCAAGCGTGGCTAACGCGAACGTCCGCGTACGTTTCTGTCCGTCCCCGACCGGCAACCCCCATGTGGGCCTGGTCCGCACCGCCCTGTTCAACTGGGCCTACGCCCGGCACACCGGCGGCACCATGGTCTTCCGTATCGAGGACACCGACGCGGCCCGCGACTCCGAGGAGTCGTACAACCAGCTGCTCGACTCGATGCGCTGGCTGGGCCTGGACTGGGACGAGGGCCCCGAGGCGGGCGGCCCGCACGCCCCCTACCGCCAGTCGCAGCGGATGGACGTCTACCAGGACGTCGCCGAGAAGCTGATGGCCGGCGGCTACGCGTACGAGTGCTTCTGCACCGCCGTCGAGCTGGAGGCCCGCCGCGACGCCGCCCGTCTGGCCGGCAAGCCGTCCGGTTACGACGGCACCTGCCGCAACCTCTCCGCCGAGCGCATCGCGCGGTACAAGGACGAGGGCCGCCCGGCCATCGTCCGCTTCAAGATGCCCGACGCGCCGATCACCTTCACCGACCTGGTCCGCGGCGAGCTGACCTTCACCCCGGACAACGTGCCGGACTACGGCATCGTCCGCGCCAATGGCGCCCCGCTGTACACGCTGGTCAACCCGGTCGACGACGCGCTGATGGAGATCACGCACGTACTGCGCGGCGAGGACCTGCTCTCCTCGACCCCGCGCCAGATCGCGCTCTACAAGGCGCTGATCGAGCTGGGCATCGCCAAGGAGATCCCCGCGTTCGGTCACCTCCCGTACGTCATGGGCGAGGGCAACAAGAAGCTCTCCAAGCGCGACCCCCAGGCGTCCCTGAACATCTACCGGGAGCGCGGCTTCCTCCCGGAGGGCCTGCTCAACTACCTCTCCCTCCTCGGCTGGTCCTTCTCGGCCGACCAGGACGTCTTCTCGATCGAGGAGATGGTGGCGAAGTTCGACGTGGTGGACGTCAACGCCAACCCGGCTCGCTTCGACCTGAAGAAGGCCGAGGCGATCAACGCCGACCACATCCGCCGCCTCGATGTGAAGGCCTTCACCGAGGCGTGCGGCCCCTGGCTGCGGGCCCCGCACGCCAACTGGGCCCCGGAGCAGTTCGACCAGGCGGCCTGGGAGGCGATCGCCCCGCACGCCCAGACCCGGGTGACCGTCCTCTCGGACATCACGGCCAATGTCGACTTCCTCTTCCTGAACGCCCCGGTCGAGGACGAGGCGTCCTGGACGAAGGCGATGAAGGAGGGCTCCGACGCGCTGCTGCGCACGGCCCGCGAGAAGCTGGCCGACGCGGACTGGTCCAGCCCCGAGTCCCTGAAGAACGCGGTCCTGGCGGCGGGCGAGGAGCACGGCCTGAAGCTCGGCAAGGCCCAGGCCCCGGTACGCGTCGCGGTCACGGGCCGCACGGTGGGCCTGCCGCTGTTCGAGTCGCTGGAGATCCTGGGCAAGGACAAGACGCTGGCGCGGATCGACGCGGCGCTGGAGAAGCTCGCGTCCTGACTCCGAGGCACCGCCGAAGCCCGCGTTCTAAGCTCGGCTCATGCCGATCCGCGCGGTCCTGTGGGACATCGACACTGCACTCATCGGGGGATAACCCCCGAACCCCCAGCAGGGGGCGGCGCGGCGGGTACGGTCGGCTCATGCCGATCCGCGCGGTCCTGTGGGACATCGACGACACGATCTTCGACTACGCCCGCGCCGACCGCGCCGGAATGCAGCGGCACCTCGAAGCCGAGGGCCTGGTGGACGGATACGACTCCGTCGACCAGGCCCTCGGTCGTTGGCGCGAGATCACCGACCAGCACTGGGCGCGCTTCTCCGCCGGTGAGACCGACTGGCAGGGGCAGCGCCGCGACCGCGTGCGGTCCTTCACCGGCCGGCCACTCGGCGATGCCGAGGCCGACGCCTGGTTCCAGCGCTACATCGTGCACTTCGAGGCCGCCTGGTCGCTCTTCCCGGACGCCGTCCCCGCGCTCGACCTGCTCGCCGACGGCTACCGCCATGCGGTCCTGTCCAACTCCTCGCTCCACAACCAGGACCGCAAGCTGCGCGTCCTTGGCGTACGCGACCGGTTCGAGGCGGTCGTGTGCGCGGCCGAGCTGGGTGTGTCCAAGCCCGCCCCCGAGGCGTTCCACGCGGCTTGCGAGGCCCTCGCGCTGCCGCCCGAAGAGGTCGCGTACGTGGGGGACCAGCCGGACATCGACGCACTGGGGGCCGTGGCCGCGGGTCTCACCGGTATCTGGCTGGACCGCACCGGCCTCGGAGGGCGTCCTGAACTCACGCGTATCACCGGTCTCGCCCAGCTCCCCGGCCTGCTGCGGCGCGATACTCGTTTTGGAGCGCCGGACACCTTCAGGTAATGTTCTTCCTGCGCCGCCCGAGTGGGCCGAGAGGTCCGGCCGGGGAGCGCAAACCAAACAAACCCCCTCTCGGGGTTGAGTTTTGGTGGGCTATGGTGTAATTGGCAACACTACGGTTTCTGGTACCGTCATTCTAGGTTCGAGTCCTGGTAGCCCAGCTCGCAGAGTTCTTCTGCAAAGCCCCCGTTGTGTAGCGGCCTAGCACGCTGCCCTCTCAAGGCAGTAGCGCCGGTTCGAATCCGGTCGGGGGTACAGATCCATCCTGCTGATCATTCAGGGTCGCACCCGATGACCGCGCAGTGACATCACCCGGCTCTGCCGGGTGGGATCGCTAGGGCCCCCGTTGTGTAGCGGCCTAGCACGCCGCCCTCTCAAGGCGGTAGCGCCGGTTCGAATCCGGTCGGGGGTACTGGTCTAAACCACCATGGCCTATGGTGTAATTGGCAACACTACGGTTTCTGGTACCGTCATTCTAGGTTCGAGTCCTGGTAGGCCAGCTCGCGGAGCTCATCCGCAAAGCCCCCGTTGTGTAGCGGCCTAGCACGCCGCCCTCTCAAGGCGGTAGCGCCGGTTCGAATCCGGTCGGGGGTACGCATCGAAGAGGCCCTCCGCCATCGCGGAGGGCCTCTTCGCGTTCTTCGCGTACGGACCTTCCTGCGGCGGCAGCCCCTGGCGGATACTCCGCCCATGGATGCTGTCGGCGCGGAACCTCTCGTACGTACCGCGGAGTTACGCATCTCCCGCATCCAACAGCCCCCGGGGCTGAGGATCGAGGGCATCGTCGACGTCCATGCCCACCGACACCTGAGCGGCGCTCTCGACGTGATCGCCTCGGTCGAAGGGGATCTCCAACTCGACCTCTCGGGGCTGGAGTTCCTCGACCTCGGCGGACTGCGCCTGCTGATAGGCCTGGCCCGGACCCGAAAGCCGGGCGACCATGTGGAGTTGGCGGGACTCGCCCCGCATCTGCGGAATGTGATCGCGCTCGTGGGCTGGGACGACACACCCGGTCTGCGGCTGGGAGACCGCCGTGTCAACTGACCGGGTCCCGGGCGGCTTTGAGCACCAGGCCTGTCTGTACGGCGACGAGGAAGAGTTCCTGGCGATGGCCGTGCCGTTCGCCGACGAAGGGCTGGCCGCGGGGGAGCCGGTGCTCGCTGCCACGACCCCCGCGAACATCGCGCTCCTGCGGGACGCGCTGGGGGAGCGGGCGCACGCCCTCGACACCGCCGAGATCGCCTGCTTCGGCCGCCTGCCGGTTGACCGGGTCGCCGCGTTGCTGCGGTACACGGACAGCTTCCGGGCGCGGGGCCGCCCGGTGCGGATGATCGTCGAACCGGTCTGGGCGGGGCAGTGCACCCGGCAGATCAACGACTGGAAGCGGCTGGAGTCCGGGCTCAATGTCCTGCTCGCCCACACCGACGCTCGGCTGATCTGCCCGTACGACACCCGCAGCGTGCCGGACCACGTCGTGGAGGCGGCCTGGGCGACCCATCCCCGCCATGTGGTGGGGGACCTGGTGCTGCCCTGCGGCACCTACACCGAACCGGAGACCTACGCCGCGTCCAGGGACAGCCCGCTCCCGCCGCCGCCCCCGCACGCCGCGCTCCTGGAGCCACCGGCCTCGCTGGACGCGGTACGGCGCTTCGCGCGGCTGCGGGCAGAGACGGCGAGCCTGAACGAGGAGCGCGTCGCGCAGGCCGAGACCCGGGTGAACGAGGCGCTGACCTGGCTGCTCGCGCGCGGGGCGTCCGATGCGGAGCTGCGGGTCTGGGAGGAGCCGGGCGCGGTGGTCTGGGACCTGCTGGGCCTGGGGCGGCAGGCGACCGTGCCGGGGTGCTTCGCTGGTTTCGTCCCACCGGGACCGCAGCCGTCGGCGGACGACGCGCTGTGGCTGGTGCGGAGCCTGTGCGAGGCGGTGGAGATCCGTGCGATGACCGACGGCGGTCTGCGACTGCGGCTCCGCTGCGCGGGCGCGCGCGCCCTGCACTGGCCTTGAGTTTCCCGCCGGGGTCGGACTGAACATCAGGCCGACCCCCCGCCGCGGGCGAGGACGGCGGGGGTCAGCCCGAGCGTCGCAGCGCCTCGCTCAGGCGGCCCGCCGCGTCGATGACCGCCTGCGCGTGCATCCGGCCGGGGTGACGGGTCAGCCGCTCGATCGGGCCCGAGACCGACACCGCGGCCACGACCCGGTTCGACGGCCCCCGCACCGGCGCCGAGACGGACGCCACGCCCGGCTCGCGTTCACCGATCGACTGGGCCCAGCCCCGGCGCCGTACGCCGGACAGGGCCGTGGCCGTGAAACGGGCGCCCTGCAGGCCCCGGTGCAGGCGCTCCGGCTCCTCCCAGGCCATCAGGATCTGGGCCGACGACCCGGCCTTCATGGTGAGCGTGGAGCCGACCGGCACGGTGTCCCGCAGTCCGGACAGCCGTTCCGCCGCTGCCACGCAGATACGCATGTCGCCCTGCCGGCGGTAGAGCTGCGCGCTCTCGCCCGTCACATCGCGCAGATGCGTGAGAACGGGTCCCGCCGTGGCGAGCAGCCGGTCCTCGCCCGCCGCCGCGGCCAGCTCGGCCAGCCGCGGGCCCAGGATGAACCGGCCCTGCATGTCCCTCGCCACCATCCGGTGGTGTTCCAGTGCCACGGCAAGGCGATGTGCCGTGGGTCGTGCAAGCCCTGTCGCCGCGACCAGCCCGGCGAGGGTGGCCGGACCGGACTCCAGAGCGCTCAGTACCAGAGCTGCCTTGTCGAGAACGCCGACGCCGCTAGAGTTGTCCATGCAACGATATTCACGTCTCACACTGTGAAACGCAAGTTCAAATTTCCCGCGAACTTGCGACTCTGTAGTGGCGGCCCGCGGACCAACGGGCTCTGCACAAGATCTCTAGTTGCGTCGGCGAACAGCCGGCCGGAGGGAAAGCGATGGGTAGGACACTCGCGGAGAAGGTCTGGGACGACCATGTCGTCCGGCGCGCCGAGGGCGAGCCCGACCTCCTCTACATCGACCTGCATCTGCTGCACGAGGTCACCAGCCCCCAGGCTTTCGACGGGCTGCGCCAGAATGCCCGGCAGGTGCGGCGTCTCGACCTCACCATCGCGACCGAGGACCACAACACCCCGACGATCGACATCGACAAGCCCATCGCGGACCCGGTCTCCCGCGCCCAGTTGGAGACGCTGCGCAAGAACTGCGCGGATTTCGGTGTACGGCTGCACCCGCTGGGTGACGTCGAGCAGGGTGTCGTCCACGTCGTGGGCCCCCAGCTGGGTCTGACCCAGCCCGGCACCACCGTGGTCTGCGGCGACTCGCACACCTCCACCCACGGCGCGTTCGGCGCGCTGGCGTTCGGCATCGGCACCTCCCAGGTGGAGCATGTCCTGGCCACCCAGACGCTGCCGCTGGCCCGCCCCAAGACCATGGCCATCACGGTCGAGGGCGAACTGCCCGACAGCGTCACCGCCAAGGACCTGATCCTGGCCATCATCGCCCGGATCGGCACCGGCGGCGGCCAGGGATACATCCTGGAGTACCGCGGCTCCGCCATCGAGAAGCTCTCGATGGAGGCCCGGATGACCATCTGCAACATGTCGATCGAGGCGGGCGCCCGGGCCGGAATGATCGCCCCGGACCAGACCACCTTCGACTATCTGCGGGGCCGTGACCACGCCCCCGAGGGCGAGGACTGGGACGCCGCCGTCGCGTACTGGAAGACGCTGCGCACCGACGACGACGCCGTCTTCGACGCCGAGGTGTTCATCGACGCCACCGAACTGGCGCCGTTCGTCACCTGGGGCACCAACCCCGGCCAGGGCGCGCCCCTGTCGTCCAGCGTCCCCGACCCGGCTTCGTACGAGGACGCTTCGGAGCGCCACGCCGCCGAAAAGGCCCTGGAATACATGGGGTTGAGCGCCGGCCAGCCACTGCGCGACATCAAGGTCGACACCGTCTTCGTAGGCTCCTGCACCAACGGCCGCATCGAAGACCTGCGCTCGGCCGCCGCCATTCTGGACGGCCGCAAAGTCGCCGACGGCGTACGGATGCTGGTGGTCCCCGGCTCCGTACGGGTCGCGCTGCAGGCCGTCGAGGAGGGCCTGAACAAGGTCTTCACCGAGGCGGGCGCCGAATGGCGGCACGCGGGCTGCTCGATGTGTCTGGGCATGAACCCCGACCAACTGGCCCCCGGCGAGCGCTCCGCGTCCACCTCCAACCGCAACTTCGAGGGCAGGCAGGGCAAGGGCGGACGCACCCATCTGGTCTCGCCGCAGGTCGCCGCCGCCACCGCGGTACTGGGCCATCTGGCCTCGCCCGCCGACCTGTCCGAAGCCCCCGCGACCGTCGGAGTCTGAGCACCATGGAAGCTTTCACTGCACACACCGGCCGGGCCGTCCCGCTGCGCCGCAGCAACGTCGACACCGACCAGATCATCCCGGCCCACTGGCTGAAGAAGGTCACCCGCGACGGCTTCGAGGACGGGCTCTTCGAGGCCTGGCGCAAGGACTCCTCCTTCGTCCTCAACCAGCCCGAGCGGCAGGGCGCCACGGTTCTGGTGGCGGGCCCCGACTTCGGCACCGGCTCCTCCCGCGAGCACGCCGTGTGGGCCCTGCAGAACTACGGCTTCAAGGCCGTCATCTCCTCCCGGTTCGCCGATATCTTCCGCGGCAACTCGCTCAAGAACGGTCTGCTGACCGTGGTTCTGGACCAGAAGGTCGTGGACGCGCTCTGGGAGCTGACCGAAGCCGACCCGACAGCGGACGTCACCGTGGACTTGGAGAAGCGACAGGTTTTGGCCGAAGGAATCACGGCCGACTTCGACCTTGACGAGAACGCCCGGTGGAGGCTGCTGAACGGGCTGGACGACATCAGCCTCACCCTTCAGAACGAAGCCGACATCACGGCTTACGAGGCCTCCCGACCGGCCTTCAAACCCCGCACAATTCAGGCCTGAGCAGCGCTTTTCCCGTACTGCGCCCCCCACCGTCCGGTGGGGGGCGCAGTCGCTTGTTGAGACCCTGCCGGGCGACAACTCGCCCCAGATGGCACAATCGGTGCATGGAACGCGACAGCCAACTCGAGCTCTACGAGGCAGTCGCCGCCCGACTGAAGGAAGCGCACACAAGAGTGCGCGCACTGCAAGTCCCGGAGGGCGTAAGGATGGCGCTGTCCCGGAAGCTGCTGGTCGTCACGGCAGCGGCGAAGCACGATCTCCCGGATGCGGCTAGGCGCCTGGACCGCTTGATGAAGGACCTCGACGAGGGCCGATTCCCTGAAGGCGACTGACACCCGAAGTTCCGCGAAGGTCGACTTCGTTGCGGCACTAGGGTGATTAGCCCGTTTCGTGTTTGATTTGCGGTATATATCTGCCTAACGTGCGAAAAAGCCTGGACGCATTCGTTCCGGCCAATGTCTCCGAAGGGGAAGACGTGAACAAGGCGCAGCTCGTAGAAGCGATTGCCGACAAGGTCGGCGGCCGTCAGCAGGCCGCAGACGCTGTCGACGCGGTACTTGACGCGATCGTCCGCGCAGTTGTCGGCGGAGACCGGGTTTCGGTCACCGGCTTCGGCTCGTTCGAGAAAGTCGACCGTCCTGCCCGTTACGCCCGCAACCCGCAGACGGGTGAGCGCGTGCGGGTCAAGAAGACCTCGGTTCCGCGCTTCCGTGCGGGGCAGGGCTTCAAGGACCTGGTGAGCGGCTCGAAGAAGCTCCCCAGGGGCGGCGAAGTCGCCGTCAAGAAGGCTCCCAAGGGGAGTCTCACGGGCGGCGTCGCCGCAGCCCGTACGACCGTCAAGAAGGCGGCCGCCAAGAAGACCGTCGCCAAGAAGGCGGCCGCCGCGAAGAAGACGGTCGCCAAGAAGGCGGCGGCAGTGAAGAAGACCGCGGCGAAGAAGACGGTCGCCAAGAAGGCGACCGCGAAGAAGGCCGCCGCCAAGAAGGCGACTCCGGCGAAGAAGGCGCCCGCCAAGAAGGCGACGGCGAAGAAGGCCGCCGCCAAGAAGACCGCGCCGGCCAAGAAGGCGACGGCGAAGAAGGCGCCCGCCAAGAAGGCGACGGCGCGCAAGACCGCCGCCAAGAAGAGCGCCGCCAGGTAGTAAGCGGCACAAGGTCACAGGGCCACTCACGCGCCGGGCCGGGCTCCCCTCGGGGAGCCCGGCCCGCGGCGTTTCAGAGGGTTGCCAGTGTCACCAGCGTGATGCGCAGGGCCTCACCCTGGCCCTCGGTCTCGATACGGACCCGCTGGCCCGGCCGCAGCAGCCGCAGACCGCCCGCGTCGAAGGCCGCGGCATCGAACTCCACCGGGGTGCCGTCGTCGAGCAGCACACTCCCGCTGCGGGTTTCGGAGTCGTAGGTGTACGAGGTCGCCTGCATACCGGCAGCTTAGGGGGTGTCCTCGGAATCCAGAGGGTGTGGGCACTAGGCCGTGTCTGACAAATCTCGCCTGGCGCGCGACGCCCGGCACGCACACTCGCTGCGTTGTCGGAGTCATCCAAGTACGTCCAGTACGAGGATGATCCTCCGCCTTGCGATTGCACGCACCGGACGCCGCGCACCCCGCCCTGCGGGCGGACGGCGCTATTTGTCAGACAGGGCCTAGAGGGTGCGGGCGCCCGCGGCCCAGCGCTCAGCGGTCCGCGGTCCCACTCCCAGAGCCAGCGCGGCCGCCAGATCGTCCCCCGTGTCCACGTCCTGCCGGACCGAATCCACGCCGTCGAGCAGGATTTCCGCGGCCCCCGACGCCAAATGCCGACGGCGGGATCGGCCACCGAAAGCCGGACGCAATTCCGTGCCCGGTGCCGCGGAGAGGAAAGTCGTGCCGATTCCGGCCGCATCCGCCAGAAATGCCCGGGGAAATACCGAAGCGCGAACCAGTACCCGGGCCAATTCCTCGGGGCGCAATGCGGGCAGATCGGCGTTGAGTGCCGCGACGGCCGCGCCCGGACGCAGCGCCCGCACCACCTCCGCCCCGTGCGCGAGCGCCGCGTTGAGGCCGGCGCCCGGGCTGTCCGGCACGATCCGCGCGCCCAGAGCGGCCAGCTCGCCGCCCGCCGCCGGATCGTCCGTGACGACCGCCACATCCCGTACCACGCCGCACGCCAGCGCCGCGGCCACCGTGTCCTGGGCAAAGGCGAGCGCGAGATGCGGCCGCAGAATGCCGTCGGCGGCCCCCGCGAGCCTGCTCTTGGCCAGAACGAGGGGCTTCAGCGGGACCACCAGGGACCAGCCGTCCGTCGAGTCGGTGTTCGTGGCGAGCTCTCCGTCCATGCGCATCGGGCCCCATTGTGGCGCGAGCCTTTGATGAGCCGGAGGCCCGGGCCCGGAGCCGAGGCGTACGGTGTTCTCGACAGACCAGGGGCCTGGGGCGACACTTGACCCCCAGCAGCCGGGCGGTAGCCCGGCAATAGAGGAAGGTGTCCGAGTGTCCCGCCGTAGAATCGGCTTCTGGTACCGCCTGGCGGCGGTCATCGCTAAACCGCCGCTGTTGGTTCTGTTCAAGCGGGACTGGCAGGGAATGGAACACATTCCGGCGGACGGCGGATTCATCACCGCTATCAATCACAACTCGTACCTCGACATGTTCTCCTACGGGCACTTCCAGTACAACAGCGGACGTGTGCCCCGATTCCTGGCCAAGGCCGTGCTCTTCAAGGCGCCCGTTGTCGGCACCCTCCTGCGGGGCACCGGTCAGATTCCCGTCTACCGAGAGTCCTCCAACGCCTTCGGCGCCTTCCGCGCGGCCGTCGAGGCCATCGAGCGCGGTGAATGCGTCGCCTTCTACCCGGAGAGCACGCTCACCCGCGATCCCGGTATGTGGCCGATGACCGCGAAGACCGGAGTCGCGCGTGCGGCGCTGCTGACCAAGGCGCCGGTCATTCCGATCGCCCAGTGGGGCGCCAACTTGGCGATGCCGCCGTACGCCAAGGAGAACAAGGTCCGTTTCTTCCCGCGCAAGACGCTTCAGGTGAAGGCGGGCCCGCCGGTCGACCTCGACCGCTTCTACGGTCAGGAGCCGACCCCCGAGGTGCTGAAGGCGGCGACTGAAGACATCATGGCCGCGATCACCGCGCTGCTGGAGGAGATCCGCGGCGAGAAGGCCCCCGACAAGCCGTACGATCTGCGCGAAGTCCTCGCGCACCAGCGCCGCAAGGCCGCCGAGGAGGGCACCAAGTGACGCGCGCCGCCACCAAGGCAGCAGTATTCGGAACCGGCTCCTGGGGCACGGCCTTCGCCATGATTCTCGCCGACGCCGGCTGCGAGGTGACCCTGTGGGCCCGCCGCGCCGAACTCGCCGCATCGGTCAACGCCACCCGGACCAACCCCGACTATCTGCCGGGAATTGAGCTGCCCGAGGCGGTACGGGCGACCAGCGACCCCGCCGAGGCCGCGGCCGGTGCCGAGTTCACCGTGCTGGCCATCCCTTCCCAGACCCTGCGCGGCAATCTCGCCTTGTGGGCACCGCTCCTCGCGCCGGACACCGTGCTCGTCTCCCTGATGAAGGGCATCGAACTCGGCACCGCCAAGCGCATGAGCGAGGTCATCGAAGAGGTCGCCAAGGTCTCCGCCGAACGCGTCGCCGTCGTCACGGGCCCCAATCTGGCCAAGGAGATCGCCCAGCGCCGGCCCGCCGCCGCGGTGGTCGCCAGCCGCGACGAAAGCGTCGCCCGGCGGCTCCAGTCCGCCTGCCACACCCCGTACTTCCGCCCGTACACCAACACCGATGTGGTCGGCTGCGAACTGGGCGGCGCCGTCAAGAACGTCATCGGCCTCGCCGTCGGCATCGCGGACGGCATGGGCCTCGGCGACAACGCCAAGGGCTCGCTGATCACGCGCGGCCTCGCCGAGACCACCCGCCTCGGCCTGGCGATGGGCGCCGACCCGATGACCTTCTCCGGGCTCGCCGGACTGGGCGATCTGGTCGCGACCTGCTCCTCGCCGCTCTCCCGCAACCACACCTTCGGCACCAACCTCGGCCGCGGGATGACGCTCGAGGAGACCATCGCGGCCACGAAGCAGACCGCCGAGGGCGTCAAGTCCTGTGAATCGGTACTGGATCTGGCCCGCAGGCACGGCGTCGACATGCCGATCACCGAGACGGTCGTCGGCATCGTCCACGAGGGCAAGCCGCCGGTCGTCGCGCTGAAGGAACTGATGTCACGCAGCGCCAAGGCGGAGCGGCACTGACGTGATTCAAGCCAGCGGGTAGTCTCATCGCGATATGAGCAGCGAGAACCTCCCCCAGAGCCCTGAGCAGCAGCCGCGCAAGCCGCGCGTAGCCGTCGTCTTCGGCGGTCGCAGCTCCGAACACGGGATCTCCGTGGTCACCGCCGGCGCCGTACTGCGCGCCATCGACCGTACGAAGTACGACGTGCTGCCGATCGGCATCACGACGGACGGCCGGTGGGCGCTGACCGCCGACGAGCCGGAGCGGATGGCCATCACCGACCGCCGTACGCCGAGTGTCGAGCAGCTCGCGGACTCCACCGAGGGCGGCGTGGTGCTCTCCGTGGATCCCGCCAACCGCGAGGTCGTCTACAGCGAGCCCGGCGCCGTCCCCAAGGCGCTCGGCGAGGTCGACGTCGTCTTCCCCATGCTGCACGGCCCGTACGGCGAGGACGGCACCCTCCAGGGCCTCCTGGAGCTCTCCGGCGTCCCGTACGTCGGCTCGGGCGTCCTTGCCTCGGCAGTCGGCCAGGACAAGGAGTACATGAAGCGCGTCTTCATCTCCTTCGGCCTGCCCGTCGGCCCGTACACGGTCATCCGCCCCCGCGAGTGGGAGCTCGACCCGTCCGCCGCCCGCAAGAAGATCATCGACTTCGCGGGCGAGCACGGCTGGCCGCTCTTCATCAAGCCCGCGCGTGCCGGATCCTCCATCGGCATCACCAAGGTCGACGACATCTCCGGCCTGGACGAGGCGATCACGGAGGCGCAGCGCCACGACCCCAAGATCCTTGTGGAGTCGCTGCTGCGCGGCCGCGAGATCGAGTGCGGGGTGCTGGAGTTCGAGGACGGCCCGCGTGCCAGCGTCCCGGCCGAGATCCCGCCCGTCACGGCCCACGAGTTCTACGACTTCGAGGCCAAGTACATCGACTCGGCAGCCGGTCTGGTGCCCGCGCCGCTGACCGAGGCGCAGACCGCCGAAGTACGCCGGCTCGCGGTCGAGGCCTTCGACGCCGCGTCCTGCGAGGGCCTGGTGCGGGCGGACTTCTTCCTCACCGAGGACGGCGAGTTCGTCATCAACGAGATCAACACGATGCCCGGCTTCACGCCGATCTCGATGTACCCGCGGATGTGGCAGGAGACCGGCGTCGGCTACTCCGAGCTCGTCGACCGGCTGATCCAGGCGGCGCTGCGCCGCCCGACCGGATTGCGCTAGGTCCTGTCCGGTCGATCAGGCCGGATCAGTGAGCGGCCCGCCGCGGAGCGGCTGATGTCACTGTGGTGCGTGCGATCGCAGGCCGGAGGATGGGGGGTCCCCCCGCCGAAGGCAGGGGGAGAGCCGACGCGGAGCGTCGGCGACTGACGCAACGCGGCATGGGGGCACCTCCCGTGCCCGAAGGGCTACGGGGGAGTGCGTGCCAGGGCACGCGAACCCGGCAAGATCCGAACGACAGGCCCTAGGGCCTTACGGGACCTCGAGTCTGGCCGGCACCGTCTTCTTGACGGCGTCGGCCAGTTCGGCGAGCGGCGTGATGTCGTGGGCGTACCGCTTGTCCATCGTGACCTCGACATAGGTCTTGCGGTACGTGGTGGTCAAGCGGGGGCCGTCGGGCTCCTCCTCCAGCAGCCAGTTGACTCCGTCCGCCTCCACGGCCTTCGACTGTGCGTCGCTCATCTTCGCGGGCCGCGGGACACCACAGCGCAGTACGATCGCCGCATCGCCCCAGCCGGCGGTCAGATCGGAAGCCGGCTCAGGGTCGCTGCGGTCCTCACCGGCCACGGACTTCGGCAGCTCCTTGTCCAGCGCACCGCACAGGGCTGCCTCGTTCGACGGCGGGCTGGGAACCGTGACCGACGACGCTGCGTCCGTGGAGGAGCAGCCCGCGGCAGCCAGCAGCACCAGGGCGGCAGCGGACAGAAAGAAGGGCCGGCGGCGGGAAGACGTCACCGGCCAAGCGTAGACGGGGGCTACAGGTGCACGACCGGGCAGGTCAGGGTGCGGGTGATGCCGTCCACTTGCTGGACCTTGGCGACCACCATGCGACCGAGATCGTCTACCGTCTCGGCCTGGGCGCGCACAATCACGTCATAGGGACCGGTCACGTCCTCGGCCTGAATCACTCCCGGAATCTTGCCGATGGTCTCGGCGACGGTCGACGCCTTGCCCACCTCGGTCTGAATGAGGATGTACGCCTGTACCACGGAACCTCCAGGGCGGCCACGAGGATCATGTGGGGGGAAGGGACGCCACGGTATCGCGTCGCCGCGGGCCGCGGGGAGACCCGCGCGCCGGGTGACGCCCGCAGCGTGGCGTACGGAAGGCAGAAGTTGACGTATCTCTTGACGGTACCCAGGGCGCGTACGGCTCGCGACCGCAAGCGAGCAGCACTGCCGGAGGTCCCGGCAGGACGACGGAGAGGTGAGACTCGGTGAAGGGCACTGTGGGCGAGTTGGGGGAGTTCGGGCTCATCAGGGAGCTCACCTCACGGCTCACCTCCACCCCCGCGGTCCGGCTCGGACCCGGTGACGACGCGGCGGTCGTGGCCGCACCCGACCGCAGGGTCGTGGCGAGCACGGACGTACTGCTGGAGGGGCGGCACTTCCGCCGTGACTGGTCGACGGCGTACGACGTGGGGCGCAAGGCCGCCGCACAGAATCTGGCCGACATCGCGGCCATGGGCGCGGTCCCGACCGCGCTGCTGCTCGGCCTCGTCGTCCCGGCCGAACTCCCCGTCACCTGGGCCACCGAGCTCATGGACGGCATCCGCGACGAGTGCCAGGTGGCCGGGGCGGCGGTGGTCGGCGGCGATGTCGTACGCGGCGACCTCATCACGCTCGCGATCACCGCGCTCGGCGATCTGCGCAACCACGAACCGGTCACCCGGGCCGGCGCCCAGCCCGGCGATGTCGTCGCGTACACCGGCTGGTTGGGCTGGTCGGCCGCCGGGCACGCGGTGCTCTCACGCGGCTTCCGCTCGCCGCGCGCCTTCGTCGAGGCGCACCGGCGGCCCGAGCCGCCCTACCACGCGGGCCCCGCGGCGGCCGGACTCGGCGCAACCGCCATGACTGACGTCAGCGACGGACTCGTCGCCGACCTCGGGCATATCGCGGAGGCCAGCAAGGTCCGTATCGATCTGCGTTCGGGCTCCATCGACATCCCCTCGCAGATGAACGACATCGGCCAGGCCGTCGGCGTCGACCCGCTGCAGTGGGTGCTGACCGGGGGAGAGGACCACGCGATCGTCGCGACCTTCCCGCCGGACGCGAAGCTTCCGGCCCGCTGGAAGGTGATCGGCGAGGTGCTCAACCCGTCGGCGCTGCCGCAGGTGACGGTCGACGGTGCGCCGTGGACCAAGAAGAGCGGCTGGGACCACTTCGGGGACATCGAGGACGGCAAGTAGATTCGGGGGCATGGACATACCCGCCCTGCCTCCTCGTGTGCTCACCGTCGCCGGGTCCGACTCCGGCGGCGGTGCGGGCATTCAGGCCGACCTGAAGACGATGCTGGCACTCGGTGTGCACGGCATGAGCGTGCTCACCGCGGTCACCGCGCAGAACTCGCTGGGTGTGCAGGGCGCGTGGGAACTGCCCGTCGATGCGGTACGGGCCCAGTACCGCAGCGTCGTCGACGACATCGGCGTACAGGCAGTGAAGACGGGCATGCTGGCGTCTGCGCCCCTCGTCGAGACGGTTGCCGAGCTGCTGGCCGGAACGGACGCGCCGGTCGTCGTCGACCCGGTGGGCGTCTCCAAGCACGGGGATCCGCTGCTGGCCGCCTCCGCGCTCGACTCCGTGCGCACCAAGCTGCTGCCCCTCGCGACCGTGGCAACGCCGAATCTGGACGAGGTCGAGCAGCTCACAGGCGTGCGGGTGGAGGCCGAGGCGGATCTGCGCCGGGCGGCGGACGCGGTGCTGGGCTTCGGGCCGCGGTGGGCGCTGATCAAGGGCGGGCATCTCGCGGGCGACGCGGTGGACCTGCTGACGGACGGCGCGCAGGAGCACTGGCTGCGCGCGCCCCGGCACGACAACCGGCACACGCACGGGACGGGCTGCACGCTGGCGTCGGCGGTGGCCTCGGGGCTGGCGAAGGGGATGGAGGTTCCGGGGGCCGTACGGGCCGCGAAGGAGTACGTCACGGGGGCGATCGCCGCGGGGTTCGCGCTGGGGCACGGGATCGGCCCGGTTGATCACGGCTGGCGCCTGCGCTGATCGCCGGGTTGTCTCAGCGACTGCCGTCCGGGCACGGCAAAAAGCCGGTCCACCGAGGTGGACCGGCTTTCAAGGCAACCGGAGGGGCTGCGCTACGACGAAACGTCGCGGTTAGCGCGAGACCTTGCCGGCCTTGATGCACGAGGTGCAGACGTTGAGCCGCTTCGGCGTCCGACCGACCACGGCACGCACACGCTGGATGTTGGGGTTCCAGCGACGGGACGTACGGCGGTGCGAGTGCGAAATGTTGTTGCCGAAGCCCGGCCCCTTGCCGCAGACGTCGCAGTTGGCAGCCACGGGTCACTCCAAAGACTTCAGATGCACTTACAGTGAATTCCGGCGCGCCGGATCAGTGATCTGATTGGTGGCTTTGCCGGGGGAATGGCCCGACTCTCATCGGGCAACCGGAGCAGCATACAACGACTGCGTCCGAGATACGAAACTACCATGGCTTCTCCCGCCCCCGCCCCGGACCCCGCTCCCGCCAGGGGTCTACCCTGCGGTGCAACCCGCTGCTCAGGGCCCTTCCGGCCGTTCAAGGAGGATCACCAGGTGCCGCAGACCCTCGACGCCGCAGCGGTACGCACCTGGTGCTCACTGGCACTGGAAGCGCTGGGCCGGGAGCGCGAGGAGATCGACGCGATCAACGTCTACCCGGTCGCGGACGGGGACACCGGAACGAACCTGTATCTGACCGTCGAGTCTGCGGCCCAGGCCGTGGAGGCGGTCTTCTCCGCGCACGAGACCGAACACTCGGCGCCCGCGCCCGCCGATGTGGTGCGGGCGATGGCCCACGGCGCGCTGATAGGCGCCCGGGGCAACTCCGGGACGATCCTGGCGCAGCTGCTGCGGGGCATGGCGGAACGGCTCGGTGCCGGAGACCACCTCGTAGACGCGCTGCGCCGGGCCGCCGGGCTGGCGCGCGAGGCGGTCGCGCATCCCGTCGAAGGCACGATCCTCACGGTCGCGGCGGCGGCGGCGGACGCGGCGGAGGCCTCACCGGACGATCCCGTGCGCGCCGCGTACGAGGGGGCCCGGGCCGCGCTCGACGCGACGCCGGGACAGCTTGCGGTGCTGGACCGCGCGGGGGTCGTGGACGCGGGCGGGCGCGGGCTGCTGGCGGTGCTGGGGGCGCTCGTGGAGGCGGTGACGGGGGAGGCTCCTTCCGCGCCCGGTCCCACGCATGTACACCCCCCGGTAGTTGCCGCCGTCGCGGCGGGAGGCGGCGAACCGTGCGCGGACGGAGGGCCGGCGTTCGAGGTGATCTACCTCCTGGAGGCCGACGACGCGGCCGTGGCCCGGCTGCGGACCCGGCTGGACGGGCTAGGTGACTCGCTGGTCGTCGTCGGCGGTGACGGGCTGTGGAACGTACACGTGCACGTCGACGACGCGGGCGCGGCGGTCGAGGCGGGCGTCGAGGCCGGACGGCCGTACCGGATCCGGATCACCCACTTCGACAGCGCCGCGGGGGTGCCGCGCGAGCAGGTGCAGCGGGCGGTCGTCGTGGTCGTCCCCGGGGAGGGCCTGGCGGACCTGTGCGCCGAGGCGGGCGCGACGACGGTGCTCGCGCGTCCGGGGGAGCCGCCGGCCAGCGGCGAACTGGTCGAGGCGATCCGGCGCGCGCATGCCCGTGAGGTGGTTCTGCTGCCGAACTCCGCGGAGCTGCGGCACACCGCGGCGGCGGCCGCGGAACAGGCCCGTACGGAGGGCGTACGGGTCGCCCTCATCCCCACCCGCGCGGCGGTCCAGGGCATCGCGGCGCTCGCCGTCCACGAACCGGACCGCCGCTTCGACGAGGACGTCGTCGCGATGACAGCGGCGGCGGGCGCGACCCGCTACGCCGAACTGGCCGTCGCGGAACGGCAGTCGTGGACGACGGCGGGCGTGTGCCAGGCCGGTGACGTCCTCGGTCTGATCGACGGCGACGTGGCGGTGATCGGCGCGGACCTGCCGGGCACGGCGGAGGCGGTCCTGGACCGGATGCTGGCGGCGGGCGGCGAACTGGTGACGCTGATCCTGGGCGAGGACGTACCGGAGGGCGACGCGGTGGCGGAGCGCCTGGAACGGCACGTCAGGGAAGGCCACTTGGCGGTGGACACGGTGGTCTACCTGGGCGGCCGGGGGGCGTCACCGCTGCTGATCGGGGTGGAGTAGGGGGACGGGGCCGCCCGGCGGACCGCCATGCCGGTGCCCGGTTCGCGGCACCGGTGTGACCAGCGGTTATCCACAGGTGCGCGACGTCTGTCAGTGCTGTGGTGTGCAATGGATCGCGTGTCCGCGCTCGACGAACCCCTGAAGAAGACGCTCGGAGCCGCCACCGCGAAGGTGATGGCCGAGCATCTGGACCTGCACACCCTCGGTGATCTGCTGCACCACTACCCGCGCAGGTACGCGGAGCGGGGCGAGCTCACGCACCTGTCCGATCTGCCGCTGGACGAACACGTCACCGTGGTCGCCCAGGTGGCGAGCGCCCGCGTGCTCACCTTCAGCGGCTCGAAGGGGCGGGGCCAGCGGCTGGAGGTCGTCATCACGGACGGCAGCGGTCAGCTGCAACTGGTCTTCTTCGGCAAGGGTGTTCACAAGCCCCACAAGGATCTTCTGCCCGGCACCCGCGCGATGTTCGCCGGCAAGGTGTCGGTCTTCAACCGCAAGCTGCAGCTCGCCCACCCCGCGTACGAACTGCTCCACGGAGACAGCGACGAGGCCGTCGACTCCTGGGCCGGAGCCCTCATCCCGATCTATCCGGCCTCCACGAAACTCGAGTCGTGGAAGATCGCCAAGGCGGTCGACGCGGCACTGCCCAGGGCCCGGGAGGCCGTCGACCCCCTGCCGGACGCACTGCGCGAAGGACGCGACCTCGTCCCGCTCCCCGAGGCCCTGCTGAAGATCCACCGGCCGCACACCAAGGCGGACATCGCGGTCGCACGCGACCGTCTCAAGTGGGACGAGGCCTTCGTCCTCCAGGTCGCCCTCGCCCGCCGCCGGTACGCCGACACCCAACTGCCCGCGGTGGCCCGCACACCGCGGCCGGACGGGATGCTCGACGCCTTCGACGCCAAGCTGCCCTTCACCCTGACCGATGGCCAGCAGAAGGTCACCAAGGAGATCTTCGACGACCTGGCGACCGAGCATCCGATGCACCGCCTGCTCCAGGGCGAGGTCGGCTCGGGCAAGACCATGGTGGCCCTGCGGGCGATGCTCGCCGTCGTCGACGCGGGCGGTCAGGCGGCCATGCTCGCGCCCACCGAAGTCCTCGCCCAGCAGCACCACCGCTCGATCACCGAGATGATGGGCGAGCTCGCGGAGGGAGGGATGCTCGGCGGCGCCGAGCACGCCACCAAGGTGGTGCTGCTGACCGGTTCGATGGGCGCGGCCGCGCGCAGGCAGGCGCTGCTCGATCTGGTGACCGGTGAGGCCGGGATCGTGATCGGTACGCATGCGCTGATCGAGGACAAGGTGCAGTTCCACGATCTGGGGCTGGTCGTCGTCGACGAGCAGCACCGCTTCGGCGTGGAGCAGCGCGACGCCCTGCGTTCCAAGGGCAAGCAGCCGCCGCATCTCCTGGTCATGACCGCGACCCCCATTCCGCGTACGGTCGCGATGACGGTCTTCGGTGATCTGGAGACCTCGGTCCTGGACCAGCTGCCTGCCGGGCGCTCGCCGATCGCCAGCCATGTGGTCCCCGCCCAGGACAAGCCGCACTTCCTCGCGCGCGCCTGGGAGCGTGTGCGCGAAGAAGTGGAGAGCGGCCACCAGGCCTATGTGGTGTGTCCCCGCATCGGTGACGGTGAGGACGAGCCGAAGAAGAAGTCCGCGGAGGACGAGGCCGAGAAGCGGCCTCCGCTGGCCGTGATCGAGATCGCCGGCCAGCTCGCGGCGGGCCCGCTGAAGGGCCTGCGGGTGGAGGTCCTGCACGGCCGGATGCAGCCTGACGACAAGGACGACGTCATGCGCCGCTTCGCCGCGGGCGCTGTCGATGTCCTGGTCGCCACCACCGTCATCGAGGTCGGTGTCAATGTCCCCAACGCCACTGCGATGGTGATCATGGACGCGGACCGGTTCGGAGTCTCGCAGCTGCACCAGCTGCGCGGCCGGGTCGGCCGTGGCTCGGCCCCCGGGCTGTGCTTGCTCGTCACCGAGATGCCCGAGGCCGCCCCCGCCCGTGCCCGGCTGGGCGCGGTCGCCGCCACGCTCGACGGCTTCGAGCTCTCCCGTATCGACCTCGAACAGCGCCGAGAGGGCGATGTGCTGGGCCAGGCCCAGTCCGGCGTCCGCTCCTCGCTGCGGATGCTCACCGTCATCGACGACGAGGAGATCATCGCGGCGGCCCGGGAGGAGGCCGTCGCGATCGTCTCCGCGGATCCGGAGCTCGAGCACCAGCCGGACCTGCGTACGGCGCTGGACGCGCTGCTCGACACCGAGCGGGAGCAGTACCTCGACAAGGGCTGACCTGCGGGAAAGTGTCGCCGGTGGGAAGGTGGCGAGTGGGAGACGGCGTACCGGAAAGGAGGGTGCCGCCATGGACTCCGGCACTGACCCCCGCTCGGTAGTGCGCGCCTATCACGATGCCTGGACCCGTGGGGACTTCGAGACCGCGGTCGGCCTGCTTTCCCCCGGCCTCAAGGTCGAGGTGCCTGTCAACGACTACCCCACGACCGAGTCGTTCGCCGGGGCCCTCGCTGCCTTCGGCGGGCTCGCCACTCGCGTGGCACTGCTCTCGGAGCTCTACGGAGAAGATGAGGCAATGCTGCTCTACGACATGGATGTCCAGGGGCTGGGAACGCTGCGTGTGGCGGAACACTTCACCGTCGCCGCCGGCCGGATCACCCGGATCCGCCAGATCCACGACACCGTGGCGATTCGCGCCGCGGGGTTCGCGCAGAACGGCTGAACCCGGGGTTCGGCTGCGGCAGGTTCACGCGGCACAGTGCCTGCGAGCGCCGCAGAGTTCCTACGAGTCGGTCCGCGCCATCTGGGGCATGGCCTGGGCGTCGGCGGCGCGAGTGGCAGAGCCCGGCGCCTCGACCGGATGCGGCCCCTCGTGCCGGGGTGCGAGAAGCGCCGAGACGATGCCGACCGCTGCCAGACCCGCTCCGACCCACAGGGCCGGTTTGAAGGCGTCCACGAACGCGTCGGGCGATCCGTAGACGGCCGGGCCGGTGAAGACGGCCGCGAGGACGGCGATACCGAAGACGCCGCCGAGTTCACGGACCGCGCTGTTCGTCCCCGAGGCGACTCCGGCCTCCTGCTGCGGCACGGAGCCCATCACCGCGTTGGCCACGGTCGGGAAGCACATCGACGTCCCGACGCCGGCCACCGTGAGGGCGGCGCTCAGCTCCGCGTAGCCCATACCGGGGTCGGCGATCGCGGCGACCCACCCGAGTCCGATCGCCTGCAGTGCCAGTCCGGCGGCCATGAAGGGGCGGTTGCCCCAGCGGTCGGCCAGGGTGCCCGCAACGGGCGCGATCAGCATGGGCGTCGCGGTCCAGGGGAGGATCCACAGCCCGGCCGCCAGCGGCGAGTTGCCGAGCCCGATCTGCAGGAACTGCGACATCAGGAACAGCGCGCCGAAGAGCGAGGCGTACATGAAGAAGCTGACGCCGTTCGCCGTGGCGAAGCCGCGCAGCCGGAACAGGCCGAGGGGAACCATCGGATTGCGGGCACGCCGCTGCCAGGCGACGAAGCAGGCCACGAGCGCTGCCCCGGCCAGCAGCGAGGAGATCACTTCGGCACTCTCCCAGCCGACCGTGTTCGCGCGCACCAGCCCCCAGGTCAGGCCGAAGAAGCCCGCTCCGGCCAGAGCGAGTCCCAGCAGGTCGAGGCGGGGCCTCGGCCCGAAGCTCTCGGTCAGCCGGCGGAGCGCCAGCGGGACCAGGACAAGACCGATCGGGACGTTGAGCCAGAAGATCCACTGCCAGTCGAGACCGTTGGTGATGGCTCCGCCGACGACCGGTCCCATGGCGACCGCCGTTCCGGCGATGCCGCCCCAGAGCCCGATGGCCATCCCGCGCTTCTCCGCCGGGAAGGCCTGGCTGATCAGGGTGAGCGTCAGGGGCATCACGATCGCGGCGGCTCCGCCCTGCACCGCGCGGGCCGCGATCAGTGCTCCGACGGAGGTCGAGAGGGCCGCCCCGGCCGAGGCGACGGCGAAGGCGAAGAGCCCGATGGCGTACATACGCCGCCTGCCGAAGCGGTCGCCGAGCGCGGCCCCGGTCAACAGCAGGCAGGCAAAGCTCAGGTTGTAGGCGTTGACCGTCCATTCGAGGTCGGTGAGTTTCGCGTCCAGGTCGACGCGCAGCACGGGCAGCGCGGTGGCCACGACGAGGGTGTCGAGGGCGACCATGAACAGCCCGAAGGAGGCCAGGACCAAGGTCCATCCCTTGTGGGGGCCGACTGCGGCGGGGACGCGGGGGGTGGTTTCGTACGGCACGTTTTCCTGCGGCATGGCTTTCCGCTCCTTGCGGATCGTTGTCTCGGAATCCGTCTCACTCCCTCGACGGGCGGGGAGGGGGCGAATCGACACAGACCGCAGGAAAATTGCTGGGGAGAGGCTGTCGATCCGGGCGGGTGCCGTACGTCGGCATCATCAGAAGGCCCGAGCGGCGGGCCCACGAGCGAGAAGGGATCGCGCCATGGCGCAGTACCTGATCCTGATCTACCACGACGAGCAGGCCTGGGCGGATGCCCCGCAGGAAGTGTGGGACCGGACTCTGAAGGAGCACCGCGCCTTCCAGGAGGCCAACGGGGGAGCCATCCTCGGGAGCAACGCCCTGCACCCGACCGCCACGGCCACCTGCGTCCGCACGGACGACTCGGGTGCCCTGGCCGTCACGGACGGACCGTTCGCCGAGACGAAGGAGGCGCTCGGCGGCTACTACCTCGTGGAAGCCGCCGACCTGGACGAGGCCATCGCCGTGGCCAAGCAGTGCCCGATGGCCTTCGGCGGTATCGAGGTACGGCCCGTTCAGATCTTCCACTGACGGGAGGCCCCCGGTGGCCAGGGACGGCGCGGCCGGCGGGGTCCGCACGGACCCCGCGGTCGCCGCCGCTGTCGCGGACGCGCACCGCCGCGAGTGGGCCTTCGTGCTCGCCGCGACAGCGCGCCTGACGCACGACCTCGACCTGGCGGAGGAGTGCGTGCAGGACGCGTACGCCAAGGCGCTGACAGTGTGGGGCGAGCGCGGCATCCCGCGCCGCCCCGGCGCCTGGCTGACCACTACCGCCCGCAACCGGGCACTGGACGTGCTCCGGCGGGACGCGACCCTGCGCAGGTCGCTGCCCCAGCTCCTGGACCTCTCTGGCGATCCCTTCACGGAACCGGAGGCTCTGGTGGACGGGGACGGGCCGGAGGAGTTCCCCGACGACCGGCTGCGGCTGATCTTCACCTGCTGCCACCCCGCGCTCGCCGAAGAGGCGAAGGTCGCCCTCACATTGCGGCTGCTGTGCGGCCTGACGACCGCGGAGGTGGCGCGCGCCTTTCTGGTCGGCGAGCCCGCGATGGCCGCCCGGATCACCCGGGCGAAGAAGAAGATCGCCGCCGCGCGGATCCCCTACCGGGTGCCGCCCGCCGACGAGCTGCCCGCCCGTATCGAAGCGGTACTCACCGTGGTGCATCTGCTCTTCACCACCGGGCACACCGCTCCTGCAGGCGCCGACCTCGTCCGCCGCGACCTCGTGGAACGGGCGCTCGACCTCGCCAGGATGCTGCGCACGCTGCTGCCCGACGACGCGGGCGTCGCCGGACTGCTGGCCCTGATCCTGCTGACCGACGCGCGCCGCGACACCCGCTCGGGCGACGACGGGCGGCTGCTGCTGCTCGCCGAGCAGGACCGTACGCAATGGGACCGCGCCGCGATCGGGGAAGGGATCGCGCTGGTGCGCGAGGCCCTGCGCCGCAGACCTCCGGGGCGCTTCGCGCTCATGGCGGCCATCGCCGCGGTCCACGCCGAGGCGCCGAGCTGGGAGGAGACCGACTGGCGGGAGGTGGTGGCGCTCTACGACCTGCTGGTGCAGATCTGGCCGTCGCCGGTGGTGGCCCTCAACCGGGCCGTGGCGGTGGGCTTCGCGGGCGGCCCGGCAGCCGGGCTCGCCGCGGTCGACGCGCTGGCCGCCGAGCCCCAGCTGGCGGGGTACGGCTATCTGGCCGCGGCCCGCGCCGACTTCCTGCGCAGGCTCGGCCGCACCGCGGAGGCGAGATCGGCGTACGAGGAGGCGCTCCTGCTCACGGAGAACGCCGTCGAGAGCGACTTCCTGGCGGGCCGCCTGGAGCAGCTGGGCAGCGCGGACTGATACGGAGCGGTCCGAACCTGAGCCCACTGAACCCGTGCGACGGCCTATCGTTTAAGCACATCCGGTCAGCGCATCCGCTCGGCACCACAGCTCAGCACCACAGCTCAGCGATCTGCTCAGCCGCAGCCTCAGCCTCATCCGCCTCCGTCTCGAAGGACCCAGACTCAGATGACCCGCGTGATCGCCGGCGCGGCCGGCGGGCGCCGTATCGCCGTCCCGCCCGGCACCGGCACCCGCCCCACATCCGACCGCGCTCGCGAGGGGCTCTTCTCCAGCTGGGAGTCCCTCCTCGGCACCCTGGGCGGCATCCGTGTCGCCGACCTGTACGCGGGCTCCGGCGCCGTCGGCCTGGAGGCACTGTCCCGGGGCGCGTCCCACGCCCTCCTCGTCGAGGCGGACAACCGCGCCGCCCGCATCGTCCGGGAGAACGTCCGGGCGCTCGGACTGCCCGGTGCCGAGGTCCGTACCGGCAAAGCGGAACAGATCGTGACAGGCCCGGCGCCCGAGCTCCCGTACGACGTCGTCTTCCTCGACCCTCCGTACGCCGTCACCGATGACGATCTTCGGGAGATTCTGCTCACACTCCGTCGCCAGGGCTGGCTCGCGGACGATGCTCTCGCCACCGTGGAGCGCAGCACCAGAGGCGGCGAATTCGTCTGGCCGCAGGGCTTTGAGCCACTGCGGGCCCGTCGCTACGGCGAGGGCACGCTTTGGTACGGTCGCGCCGCCTCTACGTGCGAAGACGCACGATGACCGGTTCGGAGAGCGAGGGACTTCAGTTGCGCCGCGCAGTCTGTCCGGGGTCATTCGACCCCATCACCAATGGGCACCTCGACATCATTGCCCGCGCCTCCAAGCTGTACGACGTCGTACATGTCGCGGTGATGATCAACCAGTCCAAGCAGGGACTGTTCACGGTCGAAGAGCGGATGGAGATGATCCGCCAGGTCACCAGCGAGTACGGGAACGTCGTCGTGGAGTCCCACCACGGCCTCCTCGTCGACTTCTGCAAGGAGCGCGACATTCCGGCCATCGTCAAGGGTCTGCGCGCGGTCAGCGACTTCGACTACGAGCTGCAGATGGCCCAGATGAACAACGGGCTCACGGGTGTCGAGACCCTCTTCGTCCCGACCAACCCCACCTACAGCTTCCTGTCCTCCAGCCTCGTCAAGGAGGTCGCCGCCTGGGGCGGCGACGTCTCTCACCTGCTGCCTCCGGTTGTTCACGAGGCCCTGACCCGGCGCCTCGCCCCGAAGTGACGAACTGACAGTCCGTCACCCGGTGTCGGGCGGGCGCCGACTGCCCGTACAGTCGTCCCGTCCGTCTCCCATCAGTTCTAGAGAGTGGCGAACCCACGGTGGACGTCCAGAAGAAGCTCGACGAGATCGTCGAGGCGGTCGGCAACGCCCGGTCCATGCCCATGTCGGCCTCCTGCGTGGTCAACCGCGCCGAGCTGCTCGCCATGCTCGAAGAGGTCCGTCAGGCCCTGCCGGGCTCCCTGGCCCAGGCCCAGGAGCTGATCGGCGGCCGTGAGCAGATGGTCGAGCAGGCCCGCCAGGAGGCCGAGCGGATCATCGAGACCGCCCACGCCGAGCGCGGCTCGCTGGTCTCGGACACCCACGTCGCCCGCCAGTCCCAGGAGGAGGCCGACCGCATCCTCGCGGAGGCCCGCCGGGAGGCCGAGGAGATCCGTGCCGAGGCCGACGACTACGTCGACTCCAAGCTCGCCAACTTCGAGGTCGTCCTCACCAAGACCATCGGCTCGGTCGACCGCGGCCGCGAGAAGCTGCTGGGCCGTGGCCCCGGCCTGGACGAGCAGGGCTTCGCCGACGAGGACGCCCCTGAGTACAGCGCTGACCCGCAGACCCTGATCCAGCGGGCCGACGCCTACGTGGACACCAAGCTGGGCGCCTTCGAGGCCGTGCTCTCCAAGACTCTCGACGCCGTCGGCCGCGGCCGCCAGAAGCTGCACGGCCGGACCACCAGCGACGCCCTCGGCGAGCACATGGCCGCCCAGGACGCGGCGGGCACCCAGCAGCACGCCAGCGACGCCGACTATCTGGCCGGGCTCGCCGAGCTGCCCGAGCCGCAGCCGCAGGCTCAGCCCCAGCACCAGTACCAGCCGGTGGCCGAACAGCAGCCCCAGATCCCGGCCCAGCAGGATCCGTATACCTACCAGCCGCAGGAGGCGTACGCCGGCTATCAGGCCGACCCGTACGCCGCGTACCAGCAGCAGGGCTACGACCAGCAGCAGTACGCCCAGCAGGACCCGTACGCCTACCAGCAGCAGGCCCAGCACCAGCCGCAGCAGCAGGTCCGGCAGCAGGGCGCCGCCCTTGACGAGACCAGCCTGTTCGACACCAGCATGATCGACCTGGAGCAGCTGCGCCGGTACGAGCAGGGGCGCTGAACGGCTGCCGGGAGGCGCGGATTGGGTCTACGGCGGCCCGTCCAGTATCCTGGCTCTTCGGTCGCGCGTAGCTCCGCGATCACGGCTGCCCGCTTCGCACCGAGAAGCCCGGGACGGCCCTTCCTCACGATCCGAAAGCAGGAAAAACCCTGAGCACGCGCCTCGACCACCGCAACCCCCTCGTGTTCGACACACACGAGCTGGGGCGGCGTCCTGGTGCCCTCCAGCGGCTGACCCGCTCGGTCGATGCCCCCAAGGACTTCGGTATCGCAGGGGTCATCGGTGTGCCGGAAGGCGCACCCGTGAAGCTCGACCTCCGTCTGGAGTCGGTCATGGAAGGTGTGCTTGTCACAGGCACCGCCCGTGCATCGGCCGAAGGGGAGTGCGTAAGGTGTCTGGAGCCGCTGAGCCAAGAGGTCGCGGCGGACTTCCAGGAGATGTTTTCGTACCCCGACGCCGATGACCGGGGCCGCAGTCGCACTGCGGAGCCGGTCGACGACGCCGAGGACGAGGACGTGCTCTTTCTCGAGGACGGCATGTTCGACCTCGAGCCCGTGCTGCGTGATGCGGTGGTGCTCGCACTGCCGATGCAGCCGGTGTGCCGGGAGACCTGTGCCGGTCTGTGTCCCGAATGCGGGATCAGGCTGGATGAGAACCCGGACCACCACCATGACGCCGTCGACATTCGTTGGGCGGCACTGCAGGGACTCGCCGAGACCATTCAGGACGGCGAGAAGGACAACATGGGCGGCGCCGAAGCGGGCGTCGACGAGAAGCAGGAGAAGTAGCCGTGGCTGTTCCGAAGCGGAAGATGTCGCGCAGCAACACGCGCCACCGCCGGTCGCAGTGGAAGGCTGCGGTCCCCACCCTGGTTTCGTGTGAGCGTTGCCAGGAGCCGAAGCAGCAGCACATCGCGTGCCCGAGCTGCGGCACCTACAACAAGCGCCAGGTCCTCGAGGTCTGAGCGGCTGGTGAGAGGCCCGATGTCTGAGCTGTCCAATGCCAAGAAGCAGGCGGACAACGTCAACGCAGCCTCGTCCCACACGCTTCTGGAAGGGCGGCTCGGGTATCACCTCGAGTCCGCCCTTCTGGTGCGTGCGCTGACCCACCGTTCGTACGCGTACGAGAACGGCGGTCTGCCCACCAACGAGCGTCTCGAATTCCTCGGGGATTCGGTGCTCGGCCTGGTGGTCACGGACACGCTGTACCGCACCCACCCCGACCTGCCCGAAGGCCAGCTGGCCAAACTGCGGGCCGCGGTGGTCAATTCTCGTGCGCTGGCGGAGGTCGGCCGCGGCCTCGAACTCGGCCTCTTCATCCGGCTCGGCCGGGGCGAAGAGGGCACGGGAGGCCGGGACAAGGCGTCCATCCTCGCCGACACCCTTGAAGCGGTGATCGGTGCGGTCTATCTCGACCAGGGCCTCGAAGCGGCCTCGGAGCTGGTGCACCGGCTCTTCGACCCGCTGATCGAGAAGTCCTCGAACCTGGGCGCGGGCCTGGACTGGAAGACCAGTCTCCAGGAGCTCACCGCCGCCGAGGGGCTCGGAGTTCCGGAGTATCTCGTCACCGAGACCGGCCCGGACCACGAGAAGACCTTCACTGCTGCCGCCCGCGTCGGTGGTGTCTCGTACGGCACCGGCACCGGCCGCAGCAAGAAGGAAGCGGAGCAGCAGGCGGCGGAGTCCGCATGGCGGGAGATCCGTGCCGCCGCGGACGAGCGCGCGGCTGCGGCGAAGGCCGAAGCGGAGGCCGGGGCCAAGGCCCGGGCCGAGGCGGAGGCTCTGGCCGACGCGGAAGCCGAAGCGACCGCTGCTGATGACGAAGGGGCCGCCGACGCCCCTTCGGCCTCGGAATCCGGGGACCGGGCCTCGGCCTGAGTCCGCGTTTCCGCTTTCCCCCGCGGGGCCCCTCGCTCTTCAGGAGCGCAGGGGCTTCGCGGTTTTCCGCCTCAGGCGCGGAGGTACGCTGCGGGCGTCACGCTGAGATTGCCCGAAGGAGCCCCGTGCCCGAGTTGCCCGAGGTCGAAGTCGTACGTCGCGGACTCCAGCGCTGGGTCAGCGGGCGGACGATCGCCGAGGTGGAGGTGCTGCACCCGCGCGCGGTCCGCCGCCATCCGGCCGGCGCCGGGGACTTCGCGGCCCGGCTCAAGGGCCACAGCGTCGGGATCGCCCGCCGCCGCGGCAAGTACCTCTGGCTGCCGCTTGCGGACACGGACACCTCGATCCTCGGCCATCTCGGCATGAGCGGCCAGCTGCTCGTGCAGCCCGAGGACGCTGCCGACGAGAAGCATCTGCGGATCCGGATCCGCTTCGACGACCGGCTCGGCACCGAGCTGCGCTTCGTCGACCAGCGCACCTTCGGCGGTCTGTCACTGCACGACAACACTCCTGAGGGGCTCCCGGACGCGATCGCCCATATCGCCCGCGATCCGCTGGACCCGGCCTTCGACGACGCGGCCTTCCATGTCGCGCTGCGGCTGCGCCGTACGACGGTGAAGCGCGCGCTGCTCGACCAGTCGCTGATCAGCGGCGTCGGGAACATCTACGCGGACGAGGCACTGTGGCGCGCCCGGCTCCACTTCGAGCGCCCCACCGCGACCCTGACGCGCCCCCGCTCGGCCGAACTGCTCAGTCATGTACGGGACGTGATGAACGCGGCCCTGGCCGTCGGCGGCACCAGCTTCGACAGCCTCTATGTGAACGTGAACGGCGAATCGGGCTATTTCGACCGGTCGTTGGATGCGTACGGCCGCGAGGACGAGCCCTGCCGACGCTGCGGCACACCCATGCGCCGCCGTCCCTGGATGAACCGTTCCAGCTACTTCTGCCCCCGCTGTCAGCGGGCACCGAGACCTTCGCGCACCTCGTCGTAGCGCTCGCGCGCGGCGAGCACCTCGGGCATCCGGCCCTCGACCAGGTGGATCAGCCCGAGCAGTCGCTCGGCGACGGAGCGTCCCAGCGCGGTGAGTTCATAGTCCACACGCGGGGGATTGGTGGTCTGTGCCTCCCGGTGGACCAGGCCGTCGCGCTCCAGCGCGTGCAGCGTCTGGGAGAGCATCTTCTCGCTCACACCGTCGACGCGCCGGCGCAGTTCGTTGAAGCGGAGGGACCCTTCGTACAGGGCCCCGATCGTCAGGCTGCCCCAGCGGCCCGTCACGTGCTCGAGCGTGCCGCGTGAGGGGCACTGCTTGGAGAAAACGTCGAAGGGGTGGCCGTCGTCGTCCATGACGGCCACCCTACTCCGGTGTACTAACTATTCGTAAGCGTTGCAGGAGCGGCTAGAAGCCGAAGTCCTGGGTCCACCAGGGGCCGCCGTCGCCCATGACCACACCGATGCCCAGCGTCTTGTAGTCACAGTTGAGGATGTTGGCGCGGTGACCGTCGCTGTTCATCCAGGAGTTCATCACCGCGGCGGCGTCGGCCTGCCCGCGGGCTATGTTCTCGCCGCCCAGTCCCTTGACGCCCGCCTGGTCGGCGCGGTCCCAGGGAGTGTCCCCGTCGGGGTCGGTGTGGTCGAAGAAGCCGCGCGCGGCCATGTCGGCGCTGAAGTCACTGGCGAGATCCCCAAGACCGGCATCGGGGCGCACCGGGCTGCAGCCCACCTTCGCGCGCTCCTTGTTGACCAGGGTGAGCACCTCGGCCTCGGCGGCCGCCGCGCCCGAGACGGGGGGCTTGGCCCGCTCGGACGAACGGTCGGAGGCGCGGGTCTCGGTACGGGTCGGGGCCGTCGTCTTCTTCTCCGCCTGCGGGGCCTTCGTCTGCTTCGACGGCGTCGCCGACGGCTTGGTCGGCGTGGGGGAGGGGGTCTTCGACGGTGCCTGCGGGCGCGGCGCGGTGGGGCTCGCGGGTGCCGAGGTCCCCTTCGTCGGCTCGGCGCTCGCGTCGCCCTGGGTCTGCAGCTGGGCGGAGCCCTCGCTGCGTATCTGCCCGCTCGGCTCGCTGCCGCCGCTGACGTCGAACTTGTCGCCGCCCGGCAGCAGGCCGGACGCGACGGCGACAGCGCCTACGGCCATGGCCGCGGAGGCGCCGAGCAGCCCGGTGCGCACGGGCATGCCCGACCGCTTCTTCCGGCGTGCACCACCCCGGTGCCGGCCTGCGGCTCCGTCCGCATGGTCGTGCGCGGCGGGTGCGTCGGCGGAGCGTCGATGGCGTCCCATCTGCTGTGCCTTCCTGATGCTCGACGAAGCTCGACGGTCAAACGTCAAACTGACTCACCCATATGGGTGAAGCTCATTTCGACGGGACTGTACGCCATGACGCGTGGGGGTGAAGTGCTCTGTGTGCAATTGGCCCGTTACCTTGCACGCATGAACGATGACGCACGGCTCACCGCCTGGGTACGCGGCCGGGTACAGGGAGTGGGCTTCCGCTGGTTCACCAGGGCGAACGCTCTTCAGATCGGGAGCCTCACGGGATTCGCCGTCAATCTCGACGACGGCAGAGTGCAGGTTGTGGCAGAGGGGCCACGTGAGAATTGCCACCGACTGCTGGAGTGGCTGCGCTCGGACGACACACCCGGGCGGGTCGAAGGTGTCACCGAGATCTGGGACACCCCGCGCGGCGGCTACGAAGGCTTCGCGATCCGCTGAGGTCATCGCGCATTTCCTCGCGAAAGTCGGTCCTGCGGGCATGCCGCGGGCACCTGCCGCGGCAGAAATTGGCTGGTGGTTGCCAAGAAGGGCTTGTCGTGCCAGGCTGCGCCAGTAAGAATGATCTCTACGCCCCCTGGGCCCCGCTGAGAGGCTTCGCCGCACGTTCCGCGGCCGTACGCCCCCGGGTTTGCCCGCCGACGCGGGGCGTGATCGTGTTGACCGTCAAACTTTTTGGTGAGACTCTGGAAGCCCCGCGCACCTTAGCTGTTTGGCAGTAAGAACCGCAGCCGTATTCAGCACTAACAAGCACTGTCGAGCACCGCGGGTGCGAATCCCTCACGACCCACACCGCTTCGGTCGGTCACTCAGTGTGGAGGACCATCCATCATGGCAAAGGCGCTTCTCGGTTACGTCGGCGGTAACGACCCGCGACTCCTCGCCGAGATGCGACGGCTTCAGCAGCGCGTCCAGGACCTCGAATCCGAGCTTGTACGGATTCAGTCCGAGAACGACGCGCTCAACGCTGCCGTCGCTCAGCACCCTGGAGAGTCGTTGCTCGAAGGCATCGACATCGACGTACCCCAGGCGGAGCCTGCGCTCACCTGAGCACGGCGTTCGCTGGAGAATCATCGCGCACAAGATATGCAAGGGACGCCTCGGCGTCCCTTCTTTCTTTTGCGCTCCGCCCCTTACAGTCCTTCCCTTACCGTCTGATGTGCCCTGCACCTTCATAGGTGAAACCGCGAGCACTGTGTCTTCCCGGGGGCAACCCCCGGACCCCCGGCAGAAAACGCCTCGTGGCGGGCCCGAGCCAACGTGCTCCGGCCTTTCGAGCGAAGCGCACGGTAGAGTCCGGCCGCGTGCACCTCAAGGCCATGACCCTGCGCGGGTTCAAATCCTTCGCGTCCGCCACGACGCTGCGCTTCGAGCCGGGCATCACCTGCGTCGTGGGGCCCAACGGGTCGGGCAAGTCCAATGTGGTGGACGCGCTCTCCTGGGTCATGGGTGAGCAGGGGGCCAAGTCGCTGCGCGGCGGCAAGATGGAGGACGTCATCTTCGCCGGGACGACCGGGCGGCCCCCGCTGGGCCGCGCCGAGGTCTCCCTCACCATCGACAACTCCGACGGCGCGCTCCCCATCGACTACGCCGAAGTCACCATCACACGGATCATGTTCCGCAACGGCGGAAGCGAGTACCAGCTCAACGGCGACACCTGCCGGCTCCTCGACATCCAGGAGCTGCTGTCCGACTCCGGCATCGGCCGCGAGATGCACGTCATCGTCGGCCAGGGCCAGCTCGACTCCGTACTGCACGCCGATCCGATGGGACGCAGGGCCTTCATCGAGGAGGCCGCGGGCGTCCTCAAGCACCGTAAGCGCAAGGAGAAGGCGCTGCGGAAGCTTGACGCGATGCAGGCCAACCTCGCGCGCGTACAGGATCTGACCGACGAACTGCGCCGCCAGCTCAAGCCGCTGGGACGGCAGGCCGCCGTCGCCCGGCGGGCCGCCGTGATCCAGGCCGATCTGCGTGACGCCCGGCTGCGGCTGCTCGCCGACGATCTCGTACGGCTGCGCGAGGCGCTGCGCAGCGAGATCGCCGACGAGGCCGCGCTGAAGGAACGTAAGGACGCGGCCGAGGCGGAGCTCAAGGCCGCGCTGACGCGCGAGGCGGAGCTGGAGGACGAGGTACGGCGGCTCGCGCCACGGCTGCAGCAGGCCCAGCAGAGCTGGTACGAGCTCTCCCAGCTGGCCGAGCGGGTGCGCGGCACGATCTCGCTGGCCGACGCGCGGGTCAAGAGCGCGAGCGCCGTGCCCGCGGACGAACGGCGCGGCCGCGACCCGGAGGACATGGAGCGCGAGGCCGCCAGGATCCGTGAGCAGGAGGCGGAGCTGGAGGCCGCGCTGGAGGCGGCCGAGCGCGCCCTGGAGGACACCGTCGCCCACCGCGCCGAGCTGGAGCGGGAGTTGACGGTCGAGGAGCGGCGGCTCAAGGACGTCGCCCGGGCGATCGCCGACCGGCGCGAGGGTCTTGCCCGGCTCAACGGCCAGGTCAACGCGGCACGCAGCAGGGCCGCTTCGGCGCAGGCCGAGATCGACCGGCTGGCCGCCGCACGCGACGAGGCCCAGGAGCGGGCCGTCGCCGCGCAGGAGGAGTACGAGCAGCTCAAGGCCGAGGTCGACGGGCTCGACGCCGATGACTCCGCGCTCGGCGAGCAGCACGACGCGGCCAAGCGGGAGCTGTCCGAGGCGGAGGCCGCACTCGGCGCGGCCCGTGAGGCGCTCACCGCCGCCGAACGCAAGCGCGCCGCCGTCGCCGCCCGCCGTGAAGCACTCGCCCTGGGCCTGCGCCGCAAGGACGGCACGGGCGCGCTGCTCGCCGCGAAGGACCGGTTGAGCGGACTGCTGGGACCGGCGTCGGAGCTGCTGACGGTGGCCACCGGCTACGAGGTTGCGGTGGCCGCGGCGCTCGGCGCGGCCGCGGACGCCGTGGCCGTGTCCAGCCCGGCGACGGCCGCCGAAGCGCTGCGGCTGCTGCGCAAGGCCGACGCCGGGCGCGCCGCGATACTGCTGAGCGGCGCCCCGGAGTCCGCGGCGCCCGAGCGGCGCCCGGACGGTTCCCCGTACGCGGCCGATCTGGTGCGCGGGCCCGAGGAGCTGATGCCCGCCGTGCGCAGACTGCTCCGGGGCATCGTCGTCGTCGGGACGCTGGAGGACGCCGAGGATCTGGTCTACGGGCGGCCCGAACTCACCGCCGTGACCGCCGAGGGCGACGTCCTCGGCGCGCACTTCGCGCAGGGTGGCTCCGCCGGTGCGCCCAGCCTGCTGGAGGTGCAGGCATCCGTCGACGAGGCCGCCGCCGAGCTGGAGGAGCTGGCCGTCCAGTGCGAGGAACTGGCCGCCACCCAGCAGCAGGCCACCGCCCGCCGCCGCGAATGCGCCGCGCTGGTCGAGGAGCTGGGGGAGCGCCGCCGAGCCGCAGACCGCGAGAAGTCCGCGGTGTCGGGGCAGCTCGGGCGGCTCGCCGGCCAGGCGCGCGGCGCCGCGGGCGAGGCCGAGCGGACGACCGCGGCCGTGGCCCGGGCGCAGGAGGCGCTGGAGCGGGCTCGCGAGGAGGCCGAGGAGCTGGCCGAGCGGCTGCTGGTCGCCGAGGAGGCTCCCGCCGAGGAGGAACCGGACACGCATGTACGGGACCGGCTCGCGGCCGACGGCGCCAACGCCCGCCAGACCGAGATGGAGGCCCGCCTCCAGGTCCGTACGCACGAGGAGCGCGTCAAGGGGCTCGCGGGACGCGCGGACTCGCTCGACCGGGGAGCGCGCGCCGAGCGCGAGGCGCGGGTGCGGGCCGAACAGCGGCGCGCCCGGCTGCGCCACGAGGCGGAGGTGGCCTCCGCGGTGGCGAGCGGCGCCCGCCAGCTGCTGGCCCATGTCGAGGTCTCCCTCGTGCGCGCCGAGGCGGAACGGGTCGCCGCCGAGGCGGCCAAGGCCGAGCGCGAACAGGATCTGAGCGCCGCCCGCAACCAGGGGCGCGACCTCAAGGGCGAGCTCGACAAGCTGACCGACTCGGTGCACCGCGGCGAGGTGCTCGGGGCCGAAAAGCGGCTGCGGATCGAGCAGTTGGAGACCAAGGCTCTGGAGGAGCTCGGCGTGGAACCGGCCGGGCTGATCTCGGAGTACGGGCCCGACCAGCTGGTGCCGCCCTCACCGCCCGCCGAGGGCGAGGAACTGCCGGAGGACCCCGAGCACCCGCGGAACCTGCCGAAACCTTTCGCACGCGGCGAGCAGGAGAAGCGCCTCAGGTCCGCCGAACGCGCCTACCAGCAGCTCGGGAAGGTGAATCCGCTCGCGCTGGAGGAGTTCTCGGCACTGGAGGAGCGCCACAAGTTCCTCTCCGAGCAGCTCGAAGACCTCAAGAAGACCAGGACCGACCTCCTTCAGGTGATCAAGGAGGTCGACGAGCGCGTCGAGCAGGTCTTCACCGATGCGTACCGGGACACCGCCCGCGAGTTCGAGGGCGTTTTCTCGCGGCTCTTCCCCGGTGGTGAGGGACGGCTGATTCTGACCGATCCCGACAACATGCTCACCACGGGTGTGGATGTCGAGGCCAGGCCGCCCGGCAAGAAGGTGAAAAGGCTCTCGCTGCTCTCGGGCGGGGAGCGGTCGCTGACCGCGGTGGCGCTGCTCGTGTCGATCTTCAAGGCCCGGCCGAGCCCGTTCTATGTCATGGACGAGGTCGAGGCGGCGCTCGACGACACCAACCTCCAGCGGCTGATCCGGATCATGCAGGAGCTCCAGGAGTCCTCGCAGCTGATCGTGATCACGCACCAGAAGCGGACGATGGAGGTCGCGGACGCGCTGTACGGCGTGTCCATGCAGGGTGACGGCGTCTCCAAGGTCATCAGTCAGCGCCTTCGCTGACGCTTCTTCCACACGGTGAACACTTCTTCAACACTTGAATGAAGACTGAGATCGATGTTGCGCGAGTCGGCTTGATCTCCCCTCTTGACTTCGAAACTTGAACGAATAGTCTCTGCAACGTTGCTTTTACCTTCAAGTGGTGGGCGGCGGCTTGTTGTACGCCGCTTGAAGGGCTCGCCCCCCACGCCCGGCGGCGCTGCCGGACGCCCGAGGAGTACATGTGACCAGCACCGCGCAGCCACCACCTGTATCGGGAGCCCGTGAGGCCCACCCCGACCACCTCGGCCATGTCATCTTCATCACGGCCGCCGCCGCGATGGGCGGTTTCCTCTTCGGCTACGACAGTTCGGTCATCAACGGCGCTGTCGAGGCCATCCGCGACCGCTACGACATAGGCTCCGGAACGCTCGCCCAGGTCATCGCGGTCGCCCTGATCGGCTGCGCCATCGGCGCCGCCACCGCCGGCCGGATCGCAGACCGCATCGGCCGCATCCGCTGTATGCAGATCGCCGCCGCGCTCTTCACCGTCAGCGCTGTCGGCTCCTGCGTCCCCTTCGCCCTCTGGGACCTCGCCTTCTGGCGCATCGTCGGCGGTTTCGCCATCGGCATGGCATCGGTCATCGGCCCGGCCTATATCGCCGAGGTCTCCCCGCCCGCCTACCGCGGCCGGCTCGCCTCCTTCCAGCAGGCCGCGATCGTCATCGGCATCGCCGTGTCCCAGCTGGTGAACTACGGCATCCTGCAGCTCGCCGACGGTGAGCAGCGCGGCGAGATCGCCGGGCTCGAGGCCTGGCAGTGGATGCTCGGCGTCATGGTCGTGCCCGCGGTGCTCTACGGACTGCTCTCCTTCGCGATCCCCGAGTCGCCCCGCTTCCTGATCTCCGTCGGCAGGACCGACCGGGCGAAGGAGGTCCTCGGCGAGGTCGAGGGCCACAGCGTGGACCTGGACGCCCGCGTCGCCGAGATCGACCTGGCAATGCGCAGCGAGCACAAGTCGACCTTCAAGGACCTGCTGGGCAGCCGCTTGGGCTTCCTGCCCATCGTCTGGGTCGGCATCGGACTCTCGGTCTTCCAGCAGCTCGTCGGCATCAACGTCGCGTTCTACTACTCCTCGACGCTGTGGCAGTCCGTCGGCATCGACCCGACCGATTCGTTCCTCTACTCCTTCACCACCTCGATCATCAACATCATCGGCACCGTGATCGCGATGGTCTTCGTGGACAGGGTCGGCCGCCGCCCGCTCGCCCTCATCGGCTCGGCCGGCATGGCGATCGCGCTGGCCTTCGAGGCCTGGGCCTTCTCCGCCGATCTCGTCGACGGCAAGCTGCCCACCACCCAGGGCGTCGTGGCCCTGGTCGCCGCCCATGTCTTCGTGCTCTTCTTCGCGCTCTCCTGGGGCGTTGTGGTCTGGGTCTTCCTGGGCGAGATGTTCCCCAACCGGATCCGCGCCGCGGCGCTCGGCGTCGCCGCCTCCGCCCAGTGGATCGCCAACTGGGCCATCACCGCGAGCTTCCCGAGCCTGTCGGACTGGAACCTCTCGGGCACGTACGTCATCTACACAGCCTTCGCCGTGCTCTCGATCCCCTTCGTGCTCAGGTACGTCAAGGAGACGAAGGGCAAGGCGTTGGAGGAGATGGGCTAATCCCCGCTGCCCCTCTCCTTGCCACGGAACTGCCCCGGCTCATCCAGTGAGCCGGGGCAGTACCTGTTCGCACATCAGCTGCAGGCTGCGCCAGCCCTCGTCCACCGGCATGCCGCCGCACAGCGGATGCAGTACGAGACTCTCGGCGCCCAGCGCCACGCACTCGTCCGGCGTGACGATCCGGTACACGCCCTCGGCGCGGAGCTCGTCGACGGTGGTGGCGGCGGACTTCACCGCCGAGCGGATGTCCTTGGACTGCCACGAGGCGTACATCCGGGCCTCGTGCAGGAAGTGCTTTCCGTATTCGGCCCAGGTGCGGTCCGGGTCGTCGGACAGATGCAGGAGCGGCGTCTTCTCGGCGGGCATCATCGTCCAGCCCTCGGTGCCGTATTCGGCGAGCCTGTCCTGGTAGTACGCCTGAAGTTCCGGCAGATGCGCGCTCGGGAAGAACGGCAGCCCGAGGCGGGCGGCGCGGCGGGCCGCCGCCTTCGACGAGCCGCCGACGAGCAGCAGCGGGTGGGGCTGGGTGTACGGGCGCGGGGTGACCCGTACCGTACGGCCCTCGTAGGTGAAGGGCTCGCCCGTCCATGCCTTGAGGAGGGTCTCCAGGAGCAGATCCTGGATCTTGCCGCGCCTGCCCCAGTCGACGCCGTGGGCCTCGTACTCCTCGGGCCGGTAGCCGATGCCCGCGACAGTGACCAGTCGTCCTTTGCCGATCAGGTCGAGCACGGCGATGTCCTCGGCCAGCCGCAGCGGATCGTAGAGCGGGCCGATGATCGCGGAGACGGTGACCGCGATACGGCGGGTGGACCCGAGGACCGCGCCGGCGAAGACGAACGGGGAGGGCAGCCAGTTGTTGCCGGCGCCGTGGTGCTCCTCGGTCTGGATGGTGTCGATGCCGCGGTCGTCGGCGTACGCGGCCATCTCCAGGGCGGCGCGATAGCGGGCCGCGAGGGTCTCGGGTGTCGCGTCGGGATCGACGAGATTGAAGCGGGCCACCGTGAAGGCCATGGGAACGTCCCCCTCCGCAGCGTATGAGCACGGCGAAGAGGGACGGTAGCTGACGTTGCGTCAGATTGATAGAGCGGCGGACCCGGGTTCTTCGAGCGGCTCGGCGACCACGACGGTGGCCGCTCAGCCCGGGCTCGCGCACGAGACCGGGCGGCGGACCGGCCCTTCCCGCAGGGCGTGCAGCCCCGCAGCGGGAGCGAACGGCCATCTGCGAGGTCACGCATACTGGTCGGGTTATGGAAATCCTCATCCTTGCTGTAGTCATCGCCCTGGTCGCGGTCGGCGCGATCAGCGGGCTCGTGGTCAGCAGCCGCAAGAAGAAGCAGCTGCCGCCCTCGGCACCGTCGAGCACGCCGACCATCACTGCCCCGCCCGCCGAGCCTCAGGTCGGTGAGGACGCCGCCCCGACGGTCGAGGAGCCGCGGCGCACGATCGAGGAGGTCGATCTCCCCGACGCCACGGGAGCCACGGCTCCGGTCGTCGTCGAGGAGCCCCTCGCCCCCGAGATCGAGATTCCCGAGCCGACCGCGGGCCGGCTGGTCCGGCTGCGCGCGCGTCTCGCCCGCTCCCAGAACTCCCTCGGCAAGGGTCTGCTCACGCTCCTGTCGCGCGAGCACCTCGACGAGGAGACCTGGGAGGAGATCGAGGACACCCTGCTCACCGCGGACGTCGGCGTCGCGCCGACCCAGGAGCTGGTCGAGCGGCTGCGCGAGCGGGTGAAGGTGCTCGGCACGCGTACGCCCGACGACCTGCGCGGGCTGCTGCGCGAGGAGCTGCTGCACCTCCTCGGCACCGACTTCGACCGCGCGGTGAAGACCGAGAGCGGTCTGGACACCCCGGGCGTCGTCATGGTCGTCGGTGTCAACGGCACCGGAAAGACCACCACGACCGGAAAGCTGGCGCGGGTGCTCGTCGCGGACGGCCGCTCGGTGGTTCTCGGTGCGGCGGACACGTTCCGCGCGGCGGCCGCGGACCAGCTCCAGACCTGGGGCGAGCGGGTCGGCGCGCGCACGGTGCGCGGGCCCGAGGGCGGCGACCCGGCGTCGGTCGCGTTCGACGCGGTCAAGGAGGGCATCGCCGAGGGCGCGGACGTCGTACTGATCGACACCGCGGGCCGGCTGCACACCAAGACGGGCCTGATGGACGAGCTCGGCAAGGTCAAGCGCGTCGTCGAGAAGCACGGCCCGCTGGACGAGATCCTGCTGGTCCTGGACGCCACTACGGGTCAGAACGGCCTGGTGCAGGCCCGGGTCTTCGCGGAGGTCGTGGACATCACCGGCATCGTGCTGACCAAGCTGGACGGCACGGCCAAGGGCGGCATCGTGGTCGCGGTCCAGCGCGAGCTGGGCGTTCCGGTGAAGCTGGTGGGCCTGGGCGAGGGGCCGGACGACCTGGCACCGTTCGAGCCGGAGGCGTTCGTCGACGCGCTGATCGGCGAGTAGCTCGCCCTTTACCGGGGCTCCGCCCCGGACCCCGTATGCGACCTTCGGCCGCATGTCCTCAAACGCCGGACGGGCTGGATGTGCGGCAGGGGAGCGGGGGTCCGGGGGGCGGAGCCCCCGGTTCAGGAACGGTGGCAGACGTACGCCAGCGTCCCCAGCAGCAGCCGCGCCTCCGGCGGCGCCGCCGCCGTGTCCAGCGACGGCGGCCGCAGCCAGCTGACCGGCCCAAGACCCGCGTGGTCCGACGGCGGTGCCGTGATGTGCGCGCCCGGGCCCAGGCAGTGCAGGTCCAGATCCGCGTCGTCCCAGCCCATCCGGTAGAGCAGCTGCGGGAGTTCGTCGGCCGCGCCCGGCGCGACGAAGAACTGGCAGCGGCCCTCCGGCGTGGCCGTCACCGGGCCGAGCGGCAGGCCCATCCGCTCCAGGCGCACCAGCGCCCGCCGGCCCGCCGGGGCGGCGACGTCCAGGATGTCGAAGGTGCGGCCGACCGGCAGCAGCAGCGCCGCGCCCGGTACCCGGGCCCATGCCCTGGCGACCTCGTCCAGCGTGGCGCCCGCGGGGACCTCGGGGGCGAAGCCGAGTGGATGAGCCCCCGGGGACGCGCAGTCGCCCGCCCCGCAGGAACACTCGCCGGAAGCCGCTCGCGCCCCCGGCGCCACGTCCCAGCCCCACAGCCCCGTGTACTCCGCCACCACGGTGCACTCCGCGGTGCGCGCACGGCGCCGTGAGCCGGGCCTGATCTGACTGATCCCCCGGCTGCCGCCGATTGTGAAGCCCATGCCCCCTCCAACGGGTCGAATCGCCGGTGGTTACGACCCGAAGTCTGCTCGTGACACTGCGTCGCAATCGGTGAAGCTCCGGCGGCGCACAGTGGCGAGAGGGGTGGTGCGGCCCGGGTCGCGCGCCTGTGCGTGCACCGCTCCGCTGACTCCTGATCGTCGTGTGTCAAGTGAATCGCGCCTGGCGGCAGGGGAGTTCATTCGAAGGGGTGGCGAATGGTGGCGTTTCTGGAATCGCCCTCGCTGGAGGGGTGATCGTAGGACTACTTTCAGTACACGAACCCTGGAGTTCTGCGCATCCGCGGGTATGCCGGAGGCAAGTCGGTTTCCTGTTCGATGGGGCGCAACCTCCCTCCGGAGAGCCTCAACTCAGGGCATTCTGGTAAGGGTTCGGGCGACAGAGCTTTTCGGCGGATGGGGGCAATCCAGTGGGCGGCACCGGCGCAGGCGGTACGAATACCGGCAAGCGCCCGAACGAGCAGTTGGGTTCGTGGTTCGTGCGCAGCGGTTGGTCGAAGGGCGAGCTGGCGCGCCAAGTGAACCGCAGGGCACGCCAGATGGGCGCACACCACATCAGCACCGACACCTCGCGGGTGCGCCGCTGGCTCGACGGCGAACAGCCGCGCGAGCCGATCCCGCGCATCCTCTCCGAGCTGTTCTCCGAGCGCTTCGGGTGTGTTGTCGCCATCGAGGACATCGGTCTGCGCTCGGCGCACCAGTCACCGTCGGTGTCCGGGGTCGACCTGCCGTGGGCCGGCGAGCAGACCGTCGCCCTCCTCAGTGAGTTCTCGCGCAGCGATCTGATGCTGGCGCGGCGCGGCTTCCTCGGCACCTCGCTCGCCCTGGCCGCGGGCCCCGCCCTCGTCGAGCCGATGCAGCGCTGGCTGGTGCCCTCCCCGGCCGGCGAGCCGGGAGCGCCGCCGAGCGCAGCGCGCAGGTCCTCGCGGCTCTCCGGGCCCGAGCTCGATCTGCTGGAGTCCACCACCGCGATGTTCCGCCAGTGGGACGCCCAGTGCGGCGGCGGACTGCGCCGCAAGGCCGTGGTGGGCCAACTGCACGAGGTCACCGACCTGTTGCAGGAGCCGCAGCCCGAAGCCACCGCCCAGCGGCTGTTCAAGTGCGCGGCCGAGCTCGCCGAGCTGGCCGGGTGGATGAGTTACGACGTCGGCCTGCAGCCCACCGCGCAGAAGTACTTCGTGCTCGCGCTGCATGCCGCCAAGGAGGCGGCCGACAAGCCTCTCGGCTCGTACATCCTGTCGTCCATGAGCCGCCAGATGATCCACCTGGGGCGGCCGGACGACGCCCTGGAGCTCGTCCATCTCGCGCAGTACGGCAGCCGCGACTGTGCGACCCCGCGCACCCAGGCGATGCTGTATGCGATGGAGGCCCGGTCGTACGCCAATATGGGCCAGCCCAGCAAGTGCAAGCGAGCCGTCCGGATGGCCGAGGACACCTTCGCCGACGCCGGTCTCGACGGCGAGCCCGAGCCCGACTGGATCCGCTTCTTCTCCGAGGCCGAGCTCAATGCCGAGAACGCGCACTCGTACCGCGATCTGGCCTATGTGGCGGGCCGCAGCCCCACGTACGCCTCGCTCGCCGAGCCGATAATGCAGCGCGCCGTGGAGCTCTTCGGCAAGGACGAGGAGCACCAGCGGTCGTACGCACTGAATCTGATCGGCATGGCCACCGTTCATCTGCTCAAGAGGGAGCCCGAACAGTCGACGGACCTGGCCGGGCAGGCGCTGAAGGTCGCCAAGCGGATCCGCTCCGAGCGCGTCAACACCCGGCTGCGCAAGACCGTCGACACCGCGGCCCGCGACTTCGGCGACGTGGCCGAGGTCGCCCACTTCACCGACCAGCTCACCTCCCAGCTGCCCGAGACCGCTGAAGCGGTCTGAGAGGGCTGCGCCCAGCAGGCCCCGGCCGCGACGTTCACCTCGAAACAGCCCGACTCGGCTCCCCCATTTGCCAGGTCAGCCGGGTGACGTCGCGGCCGGTTCTGCGGGGCGGCTGAAGGGGCTCTTCTCCGGGGGCCCGTGACGTGCGCAGAGGGTACTCCCGTTACGTACTCGTGACCCCGCTGTTCATGGCGGTGTAACACGCCGGACCTCTTCGTCACTGCGGCGAAACATCGTGGGGCATCGACGGAAACCGCATTGGGCCAATCTCAGGGCGCATAACCGGCCCGCCCTTCCGCTCAGGCTTCGCCCGCACGCGGCCGCACCGACGACGAGGAGACGCCGATGCCAACAGGCATCTCGACGCTTGCAGCAGACACCCCGACGCTGTCGGCAGCCAACACCGGCTTCATGCTCATCTGTTCCGCCCTGGTGATGATCATGACACCGGGCCTGGCCTTCTTCTACGGAGGCATGGTCCGGGTCAAGTCCACCCTGAACATGCTGATGATGAGCTTCATCAGCCTCGGGATCGTCACGATCCTGTGGGTGCTCTACGGATTCAGCGCCGCATTCGGCACCGACAAGGGTGGCCTCATCGGCTGGACCTCCGACTACGTCGGACTGAGCGGCCTCGGCCTCACCCAGCTGTGGGACGGCTACACCATCCCGGTGTACGTCTTCGCCGTCTTCCAGCTCATGTTCGCGATCATCACGCCCGCGCTGATAAGCGGTGCGCTCGCCGACCGCGTCAAGTTCACCGCCTGGGCGCTGTTCATCACGCTCTGGGTCACCGTCGTGTACTTCCCGGTCGCGCACTGGGTGTGGGGCGCGGGCGGCTGGCTCTTCGAGCTCGGTGTCATCGACTTCGCCGGCGGTACCGCCGTCCACATCAACGCCGGAGCCGCGGCTCTCGGCGTGATCCTGGTCATCGGCAAGCGTGTCGGCTTCAAGAAGGACCCGATGCGGCCGCACAGCCTGCCGCTGGTGATGCTCGGCGCCGGTCTGCTGTGGTTCGGCTGGTTCGGCTTCAACGCCGGATCGTGGCTGGGCAACGACGACGGTGTCGGCGCGGTGATGTTCGTCAACACGCAGGTCGCCACGGCCGCGGCGATGCTCGCCTGGCTCGCCTACGAGAAGATCCGCCACGGTGCGTTCACCACCCTCGGTGCCGCCTCCGGCGCGGTCGCCGGTCTGGTCGCCATCACCCCGTCCGGCGGCTCCTGCTCGCCGCTCGGCGCGATCGCCATCGGTGTCATCGCCGGTGTGCTGTGCGCCATGGCGGTGGGCCTGAAGTTCAAGCTCGGCTACGACGACTCCCTGGACGTCGTCGGCGTCCACCTCGTCGGCGGTGTCGTCGGATCCCTGCTCGTCGGCTTCTTCGCCACGGGTGGCGTGCAGTCCGACGCCAAGGGCCTCTTCTACGGCGGCGGCCTCGACCAGCTCGGCAAGCAGGCCATCGGTGTCGGCGCGGTGCTGGCCTACTCTCTGGTGGCATCGGCGATCCTCGCCTTCATCCTCGACAAGACCATCGGTATGCGGGTGGACGAGGACGTCGAGATCTCCGGAATCGACCAGGACGAGCACGCCGAGACGGCGTACGACTTCAGCGGTGCGGGCGGCGGCGCCGGCTCCCGCAAGGCCGCGCCCGCGCCGGCCGACTCCGTGGCAGCTGCAGAGAACAAGAAGGTGGACGCATGAAGCTCATCACCGCAGTCGTGAAGCCACACCGGCTGGACGAGATCAAGGAGGCCCTGCAGGCCTTCGGCGTCCAGGGCCTCACGGTCACGGAGGCCAGTGGATACGGCCGCCAGCGCGGTCACACCGAGGTCTACCGGGGCGCGGAGTACACCGTCGACCTCGTGCCGAAGATCCGTATCGAGGTACTGGTCGAGGACGACGACGCCGAACAGCTCATCGACGTGGTCGTCAAGGCGGCCCGCACCGGCAAGATCGGCGACGGCAAGGTCTGGAGCGTCCCGGTCGAGACGGCCGTACGGGTGCGGACAGGCGAGCGCGGCCCCGACGCGCTCTGAGTCGCGGACCGCTCTACAGAATCAGGAGCTACTGGGTGACGAGCCTCGAAGTGACCACCGAAGCGGAAGACTCGGGACCCAGCGGCTATGCGGCGGCCCGGCTGCACCTTCTCAACGAGAAGGAGCAGTCCGGGCCGCCGCGCCGTGCGGCCCTGGCCACGCTGACCGACGAGTGGCTGTCCGCGCTCTTCACCACCGCCTGTAAGGAGGCGAAGGTGCGCGGCGCGGCGCTCGTCGCCGTCGGCGGCTACGGACGCGGGGAGCTGTCCCCGCGCAGCGACCTCGATCTGCTCCTGCTGCACGACGGGAGCGCCGGAGCGGGCGCGCTCGCCGCGCTCGCGGACCGGATCTGGTACCCGGTGTGGGACCTGGGGCTCGCCCTCGACCACTCCGTACGCACCCCTGCCGAGGCCCGCAAGACCGCGGGCGAGGATCTGAAGGTGCAGCTGGGGCTGCTGGACGCGCGCCCGGTCGCGGGTGATCTGGGTCTGGTCGCCGGGCTGCGCACCGCTGTACTGGCCGACTGGCGCAACCAGGCCCCCAAACGGCTGCCCCAGCTCGACGAGCTCTGCCGCGAACGGGCCGAGCGCCAGGGCGAGCTGCAGTTCCTTCTGGAGCCCGACCTGAAAGAGGCGCGCGGCGGCTTGCGCGACGCCACCGCACTGCGCGCCGTCGCCGCCTCCTGGCTCGCCGACGCGCCGCGCGAAGGGCTCGCCGAGGCGCGCCGGACGCTGCTGGACGCCCGCGACGCGCTGCATCTGACGACCGGGCGGGCCACCGACCGCCTCGCCCTCCAGGAGCAGGACCAGGTCGCCGCCGAGCTGGGCCTGCTGGACGCCGACGCGCTGCTGCGCCAGGTGTACGAGGCGGCGCGCACCGTCTCGTACGCCACCGATGTCACCTGGCGCGAGGTGAACCGGGTGCTCAGGTCACGGGCCGTACGGCCCCGGCTGCGCGCCATGCTCGGCGGTGGCCGCGGACAGCAGCCCGAGCGCACTCCGCTCGCCGAAGGCGTCGTCGAGCAGGACGGCGAGGTGGTGCTCGCCCGCACCGCCAAGCCCGAGCGCGACCCCGTGCTCCCGCTGCGGGCCGCTGCCGCGGCCGCCCAGTCGGATCTGCCGATCTCGCTTCACGCGGTGCGGCGACTCGCCGCGACCACCCGGCCACTGCCCGTGCCCTGGCCCGCCGAGGCGCGCGAGGAGCTCGTCACCCTGCTCGGCGCGGGGGAGTCGACGATCGGCGTGTGGGAGGCGCTGGAGGCCGAGGGCCTGATCACCCGGCTGCTGCCCGACTGGGAGCGCGTACGGTGCCGCCCGCAGCGCAATGCCGTACACACCTGGACCGTCGACCGGCATCTCGTCGAGGCCGCGGTCAAGGCCTCGGCGCTGACCCGCCGCGTCGGCCGCCCCGACCTGCTGCTGATCGCCGCCCTGCTGCACGACATCGGCAAGGGCTGGCCCGGCGACCACTCGGTGGCCGGCGAGACCATCGCGCGGGACGTCGCCACCCGGATCGGATTCGACCGGGCCGACGTGGCCGTCATCGCCACCCTCGTACGCCACCATCTGCTGCTGATCGAAACAGCCACCCGGCGCGATCTGGACGATCCCGCGACGGTCGCCTCCGTCGCCGAGGTCGTGGGATCGGTGAGCACCCTGGAGCTGTTGCACGCCCTCACCGAGGCCGACGCGCTCGCCACCGGGCCCGCGGCCTGGTCGGCCTGGCGCGGCTCGCTCGTGACCGACCTGGTCAAGCGGGTGGCGGCGGTCCTCGCGGGCAACGCCCCGGCCGAACCGGAGCCGGCGGCGCCCAGTGCCGAACAGGAACGGCTCGCCATCGAGGCGCTGCGTACCGGCGAACCCGTACTCGCGCTGCACGCCCAGACCGAGGCACCCGCCGGGGACGAACCCGAACCGGTCGGCGTCGAGCTGCTGATCGCCCTGCCCGACCAGCCGGGCGTACTGCCCGCCGCCGCCGGAGTGCTCGCCCTGCACCGGCTGACCGTACGCGCCGCCGATCTGAGCTCCATCGAGCTGCCCAGTGAACTGGGCGGACCCGCCGGCGTACTGCTGCTGAGCTGGCGCGTCGCCGCCGAGTACGGCTCCCTTCCGCAGGCCGCCCGCCTCCGCAGCGATCTCGTCCGGGCGCTGGACGGCTCGCTCGACATCCCGGCCAGGCTCGCCGAGCGGGAGTCGGCCTACCCGCGCCGCCGCGGGGTGCAGGCTCCGCCACCGCAGGTGACGGTGGCCGCTGCAGGTTCGAGCCTGGCCACGGTCATCGAGGTCCGCGCCCAGGATGCGCCGGGCCTGCTGCACCGGATCGGCCGGGCACTGGAGGACGAGGCGGTACGGGTGCGCAGCGCCCATGTCTCCACCCTCGGCTCGAACGCCGTCGACGCCTTCTATGTGACCGATCCCGAGGGGGCGCCACTGCCCGCCGAGGAGGCCGCCCGGACCGCCCGTGCCCTGGAGGCCGTGCTGCGGTCATGACGTGAGACTCCCCACGGGGCAGACCCCACCTCGCGCGGCCGGATACCCTGGGGGACACTGTCCGCCCGCTCCCGACATCTGAGGATCCGCGACCACCGTGTTCGACACCCTCTCCGACCGCCTTGCCGCGACATTCAAGAACCTCCGGGGCAAGGGCCGCCTGTCCGAGGCGGACATCGACGCCACGGCGCGCGAGATCCGTATCGCGCTGCTCGAGGCCGACGTGGCGCTGCCCGTCGTCCGTGCCTTCATCAAGCAGATCAAGGAACGCGCGACCGGCGCCGAGGTCTCCCAGGCACTGAACCCGGCCCAGCAGGTCATCAAGATCGTCAACGAGGAGCTCGTCGGCATCCTCGGTGGCGAGACGCGGCGCCTGCGCTTCGCCAAGCAGCCGCCGACCGTGATCATGCTCGCGGGTCTCCAGGGTGCCGGTAAGACCACGCTCGCCGGAAAGCTGGGCCTCTGGCTCAAGGGCCAGGGCCACGCGCCGCTGCTCGTCGCCTGTGACCTGCAGCGCCCCAACGCGGTCAACCAGCTCGCCGTCGTCGCCGAGCGCGCGGGCGTCGCGGTCTACGCGCCGGAGCCGGGCAACGGTGTCGGCGACCCGGTCAAGGTCGCCAAGGACTCCATCGAGCACGCCAGGGCCAAGCAGTACGACGTCGTCATCGTCGACACCGCCGGCCGCCTCGGCATCGACCAGGAGCTGATGCAGCAGGCCGCGGACATCCGCGACGCCGTCAGCCCCGACGAGGTCCTCTTCGTCGTCGACGCGATGATCGGTCAGGACGCGGTCAACACCGCGGAGGCCTTCCGCGACGGCGTCGGCTTCGACGGCGTGGTGCTCTCCAAGCTCGACGGCGACGCCCGCGGTGGTGCGGCGCTCTCCATCGCGCATGTCACCGGCCGCCAGATCATGTTCGCCTCCAACGGCGAGAAGCTGGACGACTTCGACGCGTTCCACCCGGACCGCATGGCGTCCCGCATCCTCGGCATGGGCGACATGCTCAGCCTGATCGAGAAGGCCGAGCAGACCTTCAGCCAGGAAGAGGCCGCCAAGATGGCCTCGAAGCTGGCGAGCAGTAAGGGCAAGGACTTCACGCTCGACGACTTCCTGGCCCAGATGGAGCAGGTCAGGAAGATGGGCTCCATCTCCAAGCTGCTCGGAATGCTGCCCGGCATGGGTCAGATCAAGGACCAGATCAACAACATCGACGAGCGGGACGTGGACCGTACCGCCGCGATCATCAAGTCGATGACCCCGGCCGAGCGCCAGGACCCGACGATCATCAACGGCTCGCGCCGGGCCCGTGTGGCCAAGGGCTCGGGTGTCGAGGTCAGCGCCGTGAAGAGCCTGGTGGAGCGGTTCTTCGAGGCCCGCAAGATGATGTCGAGGATGGCCCAGGGCGGCGGGATGCCGGGAATGCCCGGGATGCCGGGCATGGGTGGCGGCCCCGGCCGTCAGAAGAAGCAGATCAAGCAGGCCAAGGGCAAGCGCAAGAGCGGCAACCCGATGAAGCGCAGGGCCGAGGAGCAGGCGGCAGCGGCCCGCCGCGAGCAGGCGGCGCAGGGCGGGGCATTCGGACTGCCGGCCGGTGAGCAGGGCAAGGACTTCGAACTGCCCGACGAGTTCAAGAAGTTCATGGGCTGACAGCAGTTCTGAAGGGCCCGCGGCCGGACCGGCCGCGGGCCCTTTTGCTGTCCCGCCCCGCGCGAGTACCCCCGGATACGTCCTCGGCTGGCGACGCCAGGGGATCCATGCGGTCATGGGCACAGGGGCCGAGGCAGGGCGGAGGAGAACAGGCGTGGCCAACCCCGTACCCCCACGCGACCGGACGGACCATCCGTGGCGCTCGGAAGGCGCGCCCCCACCGCCTGCGCCGAGGAAGAGGATGCCCGGCGGCTGGATCGGGCTGGTCCTTGCCGCGCTCGTCGTCTATCTGATCGCCAACCTTCTGCTGTCCTTCTTCAACGGCGTCGGCGAGCCCACCATCCCGTACACGGAGTTCAGCAAGCAGGTCGCGGCCGGCAATGTCTCCAAGATCTACTCCGAAGGCGACGCGATCCAGGGCAGGCTCAAGCAGAAGGCCCCGGCCCCCGACGGCGAGGGCGACTACACGACCTTCAAGACCCAGCGTCCGGCCTTCGCCGACGACAGGCTGTGGGACGAGCTGAGCAGGCAGCAGGTCACCGTGACGGCCCAGCCGGTCGTCCAGGAGCGCAGCATTCTGGCCAATCTGCTGATCTCCCTCGCACCGATGGCGCTTCTCGTGCTGCTGTGGGTGTATTTCGCCCGTCGCATGGGCGCCCCGCTGGGCGGCGGCATGCTCGCCCCCAAGCCGCCGTCCGGACCGGTCGAGTTCGAGGCGGGCAAACGCACCACGTTCGAGGACATCGCCGGGATCGACGAGGTCGAGGCGGAGCTCAACGATGTCGTCGACTTCCTCAAGAACCCGCAGGCGTACGGGAGGATGGGCGCCCGGATGCCCGGCGGCGTGCTGCTCGCGGGGCCGCCCGGGACCGGGAAGACGCTGCTCGCGCGGGCGGTGGCGGGGGAGGCGGGCGTGCCGTTCTTCTCGGCATCGGCGTCGGAGTTCATCGAGATGATCGTCGGGGTCGGCGCGAGCCGGGTCCGTGAACTCTTCGCCGAAGCCCGCGAGGCGGCCCCCGCCATCCTCTTCATCGACGAGATCGACACAATCGGGCGGGCGCGCGGCGGCGGGACGGGCCTGGGCGGGCACGACGAGCGCGAGCAGACGCTCAACCAGATCCTCGGCGAAATGGACGGCTTCACCGGCTCGGAGGGCGTGGTCGTCATCGCCGCCACCAACCGGCCGGACGTGCTCGATCCCGCGCTGACCCGGCCCGGCCGTTTCGACCGGGTCGTCCAGGTCTCACCGCCGGACAGGGGCGGCCGGGAGGCGATCCTGAGGATCCACACCCGGGAGATCCCGCTCGCCGACGACGTCGACCTGGGCCGGATCGCCGGTGCGACACCGGGGATGACGGGCGCGGAACTCGCCAAGCTGGCGAACGAGGCGGCGCTCCTCGCGGTCAAGCGCAAGGAGCCCGCGGTCACCCGGTCCGACCTCTTCGCCGCACTGGAGAAGGTCCAACTCGGCGCGGAACGCGCACTGGTGATGCCGGAGGAGGAACGCCGTCGCACCGCCTACCACGAGAGCGGCCACGCCCTTCTCGGCATGCTCCAGCCGGGCGCCGACCCGGTCCGCAAGGTGACCATCGTGCCGCGCGGCCGGGCGCCTGGTGTCGCGATCTCCACCCCGGACGCCGACAGGTACGCGTACACGGAGGAGTATCTGCGCGGCCGCATCGTCGGCTCGCTGGGTGGTATGGCGGCCGAGCATGTCGTCTTCGACGTGATCACGACGGGCTCGGAAAGCGACCTCGAACAGGTCACCCAATTGGCCCGGGGCATGGTCGGCCGCTGGGGCCTGAGCCAGCGCGTCGGCAGACTGACCGCGATCCCGGGGGACGCCCAGCAGCCGTACGGCCTCACGGCGGCGCCAGCGACGCTGGACGCGGTGGACCACGAGATGCGCCGCATCGTCGACGAGTGCTACGAGAGCGCCTGCCGCCAACTCCGCGACAACCGCGACCGCCTGGACGCCCTGGCGGAGGCGCTCCTGACCCACGAGACACTCGACGAGGAAGCGGCCTACCGCGCGGCGGGCATCGCACGCCTCACCCAGGACACGTAGGCGCCGCGAACTGCGCCGCGCGCCATGCGCCGCGAACGGGCGTCACGGTCGGCGCCTGCGGCACGAAGCTGCCGCCCTCTTGGGGCCGGGGGCCTGCCCCAACAGTCGGGCCTGGCGCAGCGAACCGGCGCCGCATGGTCCGGCGCGAAGCTGCGCCTGCGGGGCTTCGGTCCTGCCCCGATAGTCGGCCGGGCGATTTGAACCGGCGCGCACCCTGCGGCGCGAAGCTGCCGCCCCCGTGGGGCCGGGGGCCTGCCCCCAATAGTCGGGCCTGGCGCCGCGAACGGCGCCGCCTGGTCCGGCGCGAAGCTGCCGCCTTGGGGGCTCCGGGCCTCCCCCCGATGGTCGGCGGGGCGGCTTGAACCGGCGCGCACCCTGCGGCGCGAAGCTGCCGCCCGGTAGGGCGCGGGGGCCCGCGCCGTGCGCCGCGTACGGGCGCACAGTGCGCTGCGAAGCTGCTGCCCGGTGGGGCGGGCCTGCGTCCCGCCATGCGCAAGGGCACGCACAGTGCGGCGCTGCCGCTCATGGATCCGGGGCCTGCCGCCTGATGGTCGGCCATGGCGGCGTGAACCGGCAGCCCGCACCCTGCGGCGCGAAGCTGCGGCCCCGCGCACACCGCTGCGGAGCAACGGGCCCACAGAGTGCCCGGCGAAGCTGCCGCCCGTGGGGTTCCGGGGGCCTGCCCGGGTAGTGAGCAGTGTTGACGCGAACCGGCCCGCAAGCTGCGCCACTCACGCACGCGTCCGCACAGTGCGGCGCGAAGTGCCGCCTGCCGGGTCGGCCCGGGACGGCGCGAACCGGCGCGCACTGCGGCGCGAAGCTGCCACCCGGTGTGGCCGCAGGGCCTGCTCCGGCGTCGAGTCCGAGCCGCACCGTGCGTCGCGCACGGGCCCGCACCCCGCGGCGCGAGGCTGCCGCCCCCGTGGGGTCCGGGGCTTGCCCCGGTTGTGGGAAGGGGCGGGTAGGGGAAAGCCCCGCGCAGCGGCCCCACCCCACCCCGCGCCACCCGAACTGCCCCGCCCCCTCAGCGCGTCCGCGCAATCAGGTACCGGAACACATTCGGCATCCACACCGTCCCGTCCCGCCGCCGATGCGGATGCAGCGCCTCCGTCATCTCCTTCTCCACCTGCGACACATCCGTCGCCCGCACCGCCGCCCCGTACAGCCCCGTCGACAGCAGCCCCCGCACCGCGCTCTCCATGTCCGCGTAGCCGAAGGGGCACGCCACCCGCCCCGAGCCGTCGGGCTTCAGGCCGGCCCGGGACGCGACGTCCTCCAGGTCGTCCCGACGGGCCGCGCGCCAGCCGCCCGTGCGCAGGGGGTCCGTCAGCCGGCCCGCCACCCGCAGGACGCCCGACGTGGCGCACCGCTCCGGCGGGCCCCAGCCGTTCAGGACCACCGCGCTGCCGTGTTCGGCCAGTTCCACGGCTGCCGTCAGCGCCGGAACGAGACCCTCAGAGTCACCCGCCATACAGCCGATCGGCTGAAACGCGGTGATCAGGTTGTACGCGGGCCGCGCCGGATCCGCCGCCGCCTCGCCTTCCACCAGTTCGACATCACGGTGCGCACCCGCGTCCGGAGCCATCCGTTCCCGCGCCAGCGCCAGCCGTTCGCGGTCCGTGTCGCAGCCGGTCACGCTCGCACCGCGCGCCGACGCGATCAGCAGCGCCAGACCGGACCCGCAGCCGAGACCGAGCAGCCGCGTCCCCGGACCGACCTCCAGGCGCTCGTACACCGCCTCGTAGAGCGGCACCAGCATCCGTTCCTGGATCTCGGCCCAGTCCCGGGCCCGCGCGTACGCCTCCGCCGGGGACGGAGCCGCGGACGCCGCATGGGGTCGGTGCTGGACGAGAGTCGGTGTCATCAGAAAGCGCCCCAATCCGCCAAGAGGTCAGCCGAGCCCTGAAGGACAGCCCCCCGTGTGCGTACGCCTGCGCTCCCCCCGTATGCCAGAGAACTCCGCATGCGTCCGCAAGTCCAGGGGTTGAATGGCAATGCTTGCGTGCCACCGGCGTGCGCCCCCAGGACGCAGGCCGATTCACGTTCGGCACCGGTGTCGCCGTACGATGCGCGCCATGGCAAAGGCACCTGTTCTCACGCCCCAGTCGGAAGACTTCCCACGCTGGTACCAGGACCTGATCAACAAGGCCGAGCTGGCGGACAACGGCCCGGTGCGCGGCACCATGGTCATCCGACCGTACGGATACGGCCTGTGGGAGCGGATGCAGCAGGAGATGGACGCCCGCATCAAGGATGCGGGCGCCCAGAACGCCTACTTCCCGCTCTTCATCCCACAGTCTTACCTGACTCGGGAAGCTGAGCACGTCGAGGGCTTCGCGCCCGAGCTCGCGGTTGTCACCCACGGGGGCGGCAAGGAGCTCGAGGAGCCCGTCGTCGTACGCCCCACCTCCGAGACGATCATCAACGACTACTTCTCGAAGTGGATCCAGAGCTACCGAGACCTGCCGCTCCTGATCAACCAGTGGGCCAACGTGGTCCGTTGGGAGATGCGTCCGCGCGTCTTCCTCCGTACGACGGAATTCCTCTGGCAGGAGGGCCACACCGCCCACGCCACCTACGAGGACGCCCGCGACTACGCCGCGTACATCCACAAGGAGGTCTACGCGGACTTCATGGTCAACGTCCTCGGCATCGACGTGGTGCTCGGCCGCAAGACGCCCAGGGAGCGCTTCGCCGGCGCCATCAACACCCTCACGCTCGAAGGCATGATGGGCGACGGCAAGGCCCTGCAGATGGGTACGAGCCATGAGCTCGGCACCAACTTCTCCAAGGCCTTCAACACCACGTATCTGTCGAAGGACGGCCGGCAGGAGCTCGCCTGGCAGACCTCCTGGGGCACCTCCACCCGGATGGTCGGCGGCCTGATCATGTCCCACGGCGACGACAACGGACTGCGCGTCCCGCCCCGCCTCGCCGCCGTCCAGGTGGTCGTCATGGCCATCAAGGGCGACGAGGCCGTCGCCAAGGTCCGCGAGATCGGCGACCGGCTCAAGGCCGCGGGCCTGCGCGTACAGGTCGACGACCGCACCGACACCCCGTTCGGCCGTCGCGCGGTCGACTGGGAGCTCAAGGGCGTGCCGGTACGGATCGAGATCGGACCGCGGGACCTGGAGGCGGGCACCGCGATGCTGGCCCGCCGTATCCCGGGAGGCAAGGAGCCGGTGCGCCTCGACGCCCTGGCCGAGCTGCTGCCCGCGGTACTGCAGGAGGACCAGGCGCAGTTGCTGCGCGAGTCGAGGGAGCGCCGTGAGTCCCGTACGACCGAGGTGCGGACGATCGACGAGGCCGCCGAGGCCGCGGTCGCGGGCGGCTGGGCGCGAATCCCGTGGTCGACGCTGGGCCAGGAGGGTGAGGCCCGGCTCGCCGAACAGGCGGTGTCCGTACGGTGTCTGGTCGCCGAGGACGGGTCGGTGCCGGAGGCCGACGACGCCCCCGGTACTGTCGCGATCGTGGCCCGCGCCTACTGAGGCTTGAGCTACCCGCAAGCGGGTAGCCGCCCCGGCGCGCGAAGCTTGCCTACGCGCTGGGGCGTACGCGCCGCTACGTACCACCTTGTTGTGAGCTGCGAGGCTTCTCCGCAGATCAGCGCACCCGCCCTCGTCAGGACGCATCAATGGCAACTGACGGGTACGTGCAAAATATTTGGGATGCCCCGGAATGGAACCCGCAAGCGCTTCGGCTCGTTATCACGACGTGAGCACGACACCACCTGTTCTCGCCGCAGAGCTGGCACAGGCGTGGGCCGATATTCAGCGGCACCACCCCGAGCTGCCGGATCTTGCCGCGCCAGAGTCCCTGATCGGAGAGTCCTCGTCCGCCTGTGGCGCCGAGCTCTCCTTCGAGCGACTGCTCCATGAGGCAGTCCATGGCATCGCCGCCGCCCGAGGTGTCCGCGACACCTCACGCGCCGGCCGCTATCACAACCGCCGATTCCTGGCGATCGCCGAGGAGATGGGCCTGGACCATGTCGACGAGCCGCATCCGAGCAGCGGCTTCTCACTGGTCATGCTCAATCCCGAGGCGAAGAGACGGTACCGACCCACGATCGAAAGACTGCAGCGCGCCCTCAAGGCGCACACGGTCGCGACGGCCTCCGACACCAAGCGCTCCTTCCGCGGGCCGGCCGCCCGGCACGGCTCGTCCGGCGGTGGTGTGCGCGTGAAGGCGGTCTGCGACTGCGGGCGCAATGTCCGGGTCGTTCCGTCCGTTCTCGCCCAGGCTCCCATTGTCTGCGGCGGCTGCGGCAAGCCCTTCCGGATCCCGGAAGTGGCCGCCGCGGCGAGCTGACCGCCACGCCCGCCGGGTCGGGCCGCCCGACGGGGGCGGTGCGACTCCGGTCGGGTGCGAGGCCGCCGCAGGTGTGTGGCACAATGGCTAGCTGTACTCGACAGCCGCACAGGAACCCTCTCGCCTCCGGCTGACGCGTCCATCGGGCACCCGAGTACCGCAACCCCACGTGGCATCTCGTTGTGCCCAACCACGTCAAGACCAGGAGACACCACTTCCGTGGCAGTCAAGATCAAGCTGAAGCGTCTGGGCAAGATCCGTTCGCCTCACTACCGCATCGTCGTTGCCGACTCCCGTACCCGCCGTGACGGCCGGGCCATCGAGGAGATCGGCCTGTACCACCCGGTGCAGAACCCCTCGCGCATCGAGGTCGACTCCGAGCGCGCGCAGTACTGGCTGTCCGTCGGCGCCCAGCCGACCGAGCCGGTTCTCGCCATCCTGAAGCTCACCGGTGACTGGCAGAAGCACAAGGGCCTGCCGGCCCCGGCGCCGCTGCTCGTCGCGGAGCCGAAGGACAAGCGCGCGGCGTTCGAGGCCTTCACCAAGGGCCTCGAGGGCGACGAGCCGAAGGGTGAGGCCATCACCCCGAAGGCGAAGAAGGCCGACAAGAAGGCGGACGAGGCCGAGGCTGCCTCGTCGGCGTCCGCCGCTGAGTCGACCGAGGCCTGAGCATGCTCGAGGAGGCTCTCGAGCACCTCGTGAAGGGCATCGTCGACAACCCGGACGACGTGCAGGTTGCCTCGCGCACCCTGCGCCGCGGGCGTGTGCTCGAGGTCCGGGTCCACCCCGACGACCTCGGTAAGGTGATCGGCCGCAACGGCCGCACCGCACGCGCACTGCGCACCGTCGTGGGCGCCATTGGCGGCCGTGGCATCCGCGTCGACCTTGTCGACGTGGACCAGGTTCGCTGACACGTTGTTGAACACCGGCTCGGGCCGGGGAGGGCTTACGAGCCCGCCCCGGCCCGTAGTCGTATCGAAGGAGAAGCATGTGCAGCTGGTAGTCGGGCGTATCGGCCGGGCCCACGGCATCAAGGGCGAGGTCACCGTCGAGGTGCGCACGGACGAGCCGGAACTGCGGCTCGCCCCCGGCGCCGTGCTGGCCACCGACCCGGCCGCGGTGGGGCCGCTGACGATCGAGACCGGCCGGGTGCACAGCGGCAGGCTGCTGCTGCGCTTCGAGGGCGTACGGGACCGAAACGCGGCCGAGGCCCTGCGCAACACCCTGCTGATCGCGGACGTGGACCCACAAGAGCTGCCCGGGGAACCGGACGAGTACTACGACCACCAGCTGATGGACCTCGATGTCGTCCTCGCCGACGGCACCGAGATCGGCCGGATCACCGAGATCAGCCATCTGCCCTCGCAGGACCTCTTCATCGTCGAGCGGCCGGACGGCAGCGAGGTGATGATCCCCTTCGTCGGCGACATCGTGAGCGAGATCGACCTGGAGAAGCAGCGGGCCGTCATCACGCCGCCGCCCGGGCTGATCGACGACAGTGAGGCCGAGATCGCATCGTCGAGGGACGAGAACTGATGAGGCTCGACGTCGTCACGATCTTCCCCGAATACCTCGAACCGCTGAACGTCTCGCTCGTCGGCAAGGCACGCGCGCGTGGACAGCTCGATGTCCATGTGCACGACCTGCGCCGGTGGACGTACGACCGGCACAACACCGTCGACGACACTCCGTACGGCGGCGGTCCCGGCATGGTCATGAAGACCGATCCCTGGGGCGACGCCCTCGACGACGCGCTCGCGAGCGGCTACGAGACGGGCGCGCACGGCCCGGTCATGGTCGTGCCCACCCCCAGCGGCCGCCCCTTCACCCAGGAACTCGCCGTCGAGCTCTCCGAGCGGCCGTGGCTGATCTTCACCCCCGCCCGCTACGAGGGCATCGACCGCCGGGTCATCGACGAGTACGCGACCCGGATACCGGTCTACGAGGTATCCATCGGGGACTACGTCCTGGCCGGCGGCGAGGCCGCCGTCCTGGTGATCACCGAGGCCGTGGCCCGGCTGCTGCCGGGCGTCCTGGGCAATGCCGAGTCGCACCGGGACGACTCCTTCGCACCCGGCGCGATGGCCAATCTGCTCGAAGGCCCCGTCTACACCAAGCCGCCCGAGTGGCGAGGCCGCGCCATTCCGGACGTGCTGGTCAGCGGGCACCACGGGAAGATCGCGCGCTGGCGGCGGGACGAGGCGCTGCGGCGTACGGCCGCCAACAGGCCCGATCTGATTGAGCGTTGCGATCCCTCCGCCTTCGACAAGAAGGACCGGGAGATCCTGTCCATCCTGGGCTGGTCGCCGGAGCCCGGCGGCCGATTTTGGCGCAGGCCCGAGGCCGTGGAAGAATAGGCCGCTGCTGTGCGTCCGGTCGGCGCCCCTGCCACAGGGGGAACGACGCCCGCCCGACGCGGCCAGCACCCTGATTCTCATCTCGATCGTTCCGCTGATGACCTGTGGCATCGGCGAGGAAGCAGACCAACATGGCTCACCTGCTCGACAACGTCAACGCGGCTTCGCTGCGCAGCGACGTCCCCGCCTTCCGTCCCGGCGACACCGTGAACGTCCACGTGCGCGTCATCGAGGGCAACCGCTCGCGTATCCAGCAGTTCAAGGGCGTTGTCATCCGCCGCCAGGGCTCGGGCGTCAGCGAGACCTTCACGGTCCGCAAGGTCTCCTTCTCCGTCGGCGTCGAGCGCACCTTCCCGGTGCACAGCCCGATCTTCGAGAAGATCGAGCTCGTCACCCGCGGTGACGTCCGTCGCGCGAAGCTGTACTACCTCCGCGACCTGCGCGGCAAGGCCGCCAAGATCAAGGAGAAGCGCGACAACTGAGCCTCGGCTCGCCTCTCGCGCCTGAGCTTCGGCTCACACTCACGCCGGGTTCACATAGGGGCCGGATAGGCTCTGGCCCCGATGGACACCGAAGCGAAGTACACGGAGCGCGACCGCTCTTCCGCCCCCGGCACCGGGGAAGAGGAAGAGGGGTCGCGCTCTGTGCGTTCATCACGCCCCTCCGGGCACCTGGGTAAACGTCTCTCCGGGATGTCCTGGCGCGGGGCCGGGCTGCTCGGTCTCGCCTGCACGGTCGTTGTGCTGCTGTTCAGCCATTTCGTGGTGCAGCCGTTCCAGATCCCCAGCAGCTCGATGGAACCCACCCTTCAGGTCGGGGACCGGGTTCTGGTGAACAAGCTGGCGTACCGTTTCGGTTCGGGGCCGGAGCGGGGGGACGTCGTCGTCTTCGACGGCACCGGATCCTTCGTACAGGAGGGTCTGCAGGAGAACCCGGTCAGTGCGGCGACGCGTGGCGTGTTCGCAGCGCTGGGACTGGCCGAACCCGCCGAGACCGACTTCGTGAAGCGCGTGGTCGGCGTGGGCGGTGACCGCGTGGTGTGCTGCGACAAGGGGGGAAGAGTCGAGGTGAACGGCGTACCCGTCGACGAGGGATATCTGCACCCCGGTGACGTCCCGTCAGAGGTTCCCTTCGACATCGTCGTCCCACAGGGCACTCTGTGGGTCATGGGGGACCACCGGAGCAATTCGCGCGACTCCCGCGACCATCTGGGGGAGCCCGGCGGCGGCATGGTGCCCGTCGACAGGGTGATCGGACGGGCGGACTGGATCGGCTGGCCGGTCGGCCGCTGGACCTCGCTGGAGCCGTCCGGTGCCTTTGCGCGCGTCGGGGAGGCGGAACGAATGCCGGGCGGCGCCCATGGGTAACCGCGGGCGTCGAGCGAGCCACCGGGCCGACACCAGGCTGCCCACCGGGACCCGGCCGACGAACGGTTCCCGGACGCTGCCGGGCCGTGCGGAACGGCGCAGGCTCGCTCAGAAGGTGAAGCGCAAGCGCCGCCGTTCGGCAGTGAAGGAGATACCTCTCCTGATCACCGTGGCGCTGATGATCGCGCTGGTTCTCAAGACGTTCCTGGTGCAGGCCTTTGTGATCCCGTCGGGCTCGATGGAGCAGACGATCCGGATCCAGGACCGCGTGCTCGTGGACAAGCTCACTCCCTGGTTCGGCTCGAAGCCCCAGCGCGGTGACGTCGTGGTCTTCAGGGACCCGGGCGGCTGGCTCCGGCAAGAGGAGAAGCCGAAGACGGACGACCCGATCGTCGTCAAGCAGGTCAAGCAGGGCCTGACCTTCATCGGACTGCTGCCCTCCGACGACGAGCAGGATCTGATCAAGCGCGTGGTCGCGGTCGGCGGGGACACCGTCAAGTGCTGCGACAAGGACGGGCGGGTCACCGTCAACGGTGTACCGCTCATCGAGCCGTACCTGAACCCCGGAAACGTTCCCTCGACGCTGAAGTTCGAGGTCAAGGTGCCGGCCGGGCGGATCTTCGTCATGGGCGACCACCGGGCCAACTCGGCCGACTCGCGCTTCCATCTCGACGAGAAGGACCGGGGCACGGTCTCGGAGGACCAGGTCGTCGGACGTGCCATGGTCATCGCCTGGCCGATCGGCCACTGGCGGAAGCTGGAGGAGCCCGAGACGTACGCATCCGTGCCGAACGCGCGTGCCGGGTCGACATCAGCACTCCACCCGTCGAATAGGGTGTCACCTCAGGATCTCAACGGAATGATCCTGCTCCCGAGCCCTGCGGAACTCCCGCTCGTTATGGGAGTAGTGGGCCTGCTCCGGATCCGGGGCAGGCGGTTCGCACGGACTGAGGAGTGGATGTGGGGGACGTGGCGGTCGGCGCACGATCCGGACACGACGGGCCGGAGGAGAGGCCGGGGAAACCCGCCGAGTCACCCGCAGCTGTGACGGACGAATCGGCGGCGCGTACGCCGGGGACGGCGGGCGGCGTGGACGACGAGAGCGTCCAGGGCGCCGGGGGCGGATCCTCCGAGGGCAGTGGTACGGGACAGAAGAAGCAGCGATCCTTCTGGAAGGAACTGCCGCTCCTGATCGGTATCGCGCTGCTTCTCGCGCTGCTCATCAAGACCTTCCTGGTACAGGCGTTCTCGATCCCCTCGGACTCGATGCAGAACACCCTCCAGCGCGGTGACCGGGTGCTGGTCGACAAACTCACCCCGTGGTTCGGCTCGGAGCCGGAGCGCGGCGAGGTCGTCGTCTTCCACGACCCGGGCGGCTGGCTGGACGGTGAGCCCACCCCCAAGCCGAACGCCGTGCAGAACTTCCTCAGCTTCATCGGCCTGATGCCGTCGTCCGAGGAGAAGGACCTGATCAAGCGGACGATCGCGGTCGCCGGCGACACGGTGGAGTGCAAGAAGGGCGGCCCGGTCAAGGTCAACGGCAAGGCGCTCGACGAGCCGTACATCTTCCCGGGCAGCACCGCCTGCGACGACCAGCCCTTCGGCCCCTTCAAGGTGCCGAAGGACCGGATCTGGGTGATGGGCGACAACCGCCAGAACTCCCGTGACTCCCGCTACCACATGGAAGACGTGAACGGCGGCTTCGTTCCGGTCGACAAGGTCGTCGGACGTGCCGTGGTGGTGGCCTGGCCGCTGGACCGCTGGGCGACGCTGCCGGTGCCCGAGACCTTCGACCAGCCGGGCATCAACTCCGCTGCCGCGGCTGCCGCCTCGGCCGCGCCCCTGGCGCTGGGCACGATCGGCGCCCTGCCGATCGTGCTCCTGCGCCGGAGGAGGCTGACCTCCGGGCGTACCGCCGGGTAGGGTGCCGTCCCAGATCGCCGATCCCCGGGGCACGATGCCCGGGGACCGAATCTCCGAGGTGGGGAGCGCTGGGATGAGCGGAACAGTACGTACGGACGACGGCCACGGCCGGCTCGGCAATGCACTGTCGGGTCTGGCCGTGGCCGTCGGCTCTGTGCTCTTCCTCGGAGGGTTCATCTGGGGGGCCGTGGTCTACCAGCCGTACACCGTGCCGACCGACTCGATGACGCCGACCGTGCAGGCCGGAGACCGGGTGCTTGCGGAGCGGATAGACGGCGACCAGGTGCGGCGCGGGGACATCGTGGTCTTCCGGGACAAACAGTGGGGCGACATGCCGATGGTGAAGCGTGTGGTCGGCGTGGGCGGCGACACGATCGCCTGCTGCGGGGACGGCGGCAAGCTGACCGTCAACGGCAAGGCCGTCGAGGAACCGTATCTGCGCACCAAGGGACCCGCGTCGAACAGCTTCACGGCGAGCGTGCCCAAGGGGCAGCTGTTCCTGCTGGGCGACGAGCGCATGGGTTCGCAGGACTCGCGCGTACACCTTCAGGACCCCGGCCAGGGGTCGGTGCCGCGCTCGGCCGTGGAGGCCCGGCTGGACGCCGTGGCATGGCCCCTGGACGGCGGTCTGCTGGAGCGGCCCGACGGCTTCGCCGCGCTGCCGGGCGGGGTGTCCCCGCCGGGACCGGTGAAGCTGGTGGTCGGGTCGGTGGCGGTCGGGGCAGGGCTGATCGTGGCCGGGGCTCTGTACGGTCCCATCGCGCGCAGGCTGTCGGGGAGGCGGCGTGGGGCCGCGGGCGCCGGGCGCAAGAAGGCGACCGCCGGTGTCGGATGAGCCATCGGCGCACGGCGAGCCGGTGTCGGATGAGGAGCCGGCGCTCGGCGAGCTGCGGAAGGTGGCCCGGGTCGTCCTGCTCGATCCCGACGACCGCATCCTCCTGATGCACGGGTACGAGCCGCAGGATCCGGCCGACCGCTGGTGGTTCACGCCGGGCGGCGGACTGGAGGGCGAGGAGACCCGGGAGGAGGCCGCCCTGCGCGAGCTGGCCGAGGAGACGGGGATCACAGAGGTCGAACTGGGGCCGGTGCTGTGGCGGCGGACCTGCTCCTTTCCGTTCGACGGACGCCGCTGGGACCAGGACGAGTGGTACTTCCTGGCGCGTACGGCGCAGACGGCGACGGCCCCGGGCGGACTGACGGAGCTTGAGCGGCGCAGTGTCGGGGGTCTGAGGTGGTGGACCTCCGCCGAACTGTCGGCGGCCCGTGAGACGGTATATCCGACCAGGCTCGCCGAGCTGCTGCGAACGCTGCTCGACGAGGGTCCTCCGAGTGCGCCGATTGTCCTGGCCCCCGAAATCGTCTAGGGGCCCGTGGGGCTGGCGCACAATAGGGGGACGCACGGCTGAAGGGGAACATGCCATGAGCGCCGAGGACCTCGAGAAGTACGAGACCGAGATGGAGCTGAAGCTCTACCGGGAGTACCGAGACGTCGTCGGGCTGTTCAAATATGTGATCGAGACCGAGCGTCGCTTCTACCTCACCAATGACTACGAGATGCAGGTGCACTCGGTGCAGGGCGAGGTCTTCTTCGAAGTCTCGATGGCGGACGCATGGGTCTGGGACATGTACCGACCGGCCAGGTTCGTCAAGCAGGTGCGGGTGCTCACGTTCAAGGACGTGAATATCGAAGAGCTCAACAAGAGCGATCTGGAACTCCCGAGCGGCTGAACTCCCGGGTGAGTGCACTCCGTGGTGCTTGCACTCCTGGGTGACTGAGTTATCCACAATCGACGGGCTGTCCACCAAGATCCACCAGTGGACGCCCGACGCGTCACAGTCGGTGCCGGAGGTGGTGCCGATATGAACGCGACGGGGGCACTGGGGCGGTACGGCGAGGATCTGGCGGCGCGGCTGCTGGCCGAGGCCGGAATGACGGTGCTGGCGAGGAACTGGCGCTGCGGGCGGGCCGGTGAGATCGACATCGTGGCCCGGGACGGCGACACCGTGGTCGTCTGCGAGGTCAAGACCCGCAGGGCGGGCACGTTCCAGCATCCGATGGCCGCGGTCACGCCGGCGAAGGCGGAGCGGCTGAGACGACTGGCCGAGTGCTGGCTGGAGCGCACCGGGGGGCCGCCGCCCGGTGGCGTGCGCATCGACCTGGTGGGTGTGGTGCTGCCCAGGCGCGGCGCACCCACCGTCGAGCATGCGCGGGGGGTGGCCTGATGGGGTTCGCGCGTGCGTGTTCCGTGGCGCTGGTCGGCGTCGAGGGCGTGGTGGTCGAAGTCCAGGCGGACCTGGAGCCGGGCGTGGCAGCCTTCACGCTGGTGGGGCTGCCCGACAAGAGCCTGTCGGAGAGCCGGGACCGGGTGAGGGCAGCGGTGGTGAACTCCGGCGCGGAATGGCCGCAGAAGAAACTGACCGTAGGGCTCAGCCCGGCTTCCGTCCCCAAAGGCGGCAGCGGATTCGATCTGGCGGTGGCCTGCGCGGTGCTCGGTGCGGCGGAACGCATCGACGCCAAGGACATCGCCGATCTGGTCATGATCGGAGAGCTTGGCCTGGACGGCCGGGTGAGACCGGTACGCGGAGTGCTGCCGGCCGTTCTCGCGGCCGCCGAGGCGGGCTACCGGCAGGTGGTCGTCCCGGAGCAGACCGCGGGGGAGGCCTCACTGGTGCCGGGGGTCTCGGTGCTGGGCGTCCGCAGTCTGCGCCAGCTCATCGCCGTACTGACCAATGAACCGGTGCCCGAGGAGGAACCGGTCCCGGAAGGCAGACCGGATCCCATGCTGGCCGGACTGATGGTGCCGGGCGCGGGGGTTGGCACGGGGCTGGCGAGGGAGCCAGGCGAAGGACCGGACCTGGCCGATGTCGCCGGGCAGCGCGCCGCACGGACGGCGCTGGAGGTCGCGGCGGCCGGCGGCCACCATCTCCTTCTGCACGGACCGCCCGGCGCGGGCAAGACCATGCTGGCCGAGCGGCTGCCCGGCTTGCTGCCGCAGCTGACCAGACGGGAGTCCTTGGAGGTCACCGCCGTTCACTCGGTGGCGGGCATCCTGCCGCCGGGCGAGCCTTTGGTACGGACCGCTCCGTACTGCGCGCCGCACCATTCGGCGACGATGCAGTCGCTCGTCGGCGGAGGAAACGGCCTGCCGAGGCCCGGGGCGGTCTCGCTCGCCCACAGGGGCGTGCTGTTCCTCGATGAGACGCCCGAGTTTTCGGGCAAGGCGCTCGATGCCTTGAGGCAGCCGCTGGAATCCGGGCATGTGGTGGTGGCGCGGAGCGCGGGAGTGGTGCGGCTGCCGGCCCGGTTCCTGATGGTCCTGGCGGCCAATCCATGCCCGTGTGGGCGGCACACCCTGCAAGGGGCGGGCTGCGAGTGCCCGCCGTCGGTGATCCGGCGGTATCAGGCGCGGCTGTCCGGGCCCTTGCTCGACCGGGTCGATCTGCGGGTCGGGGTCGAGCCCGTCAACCGCGGAGAGCTGATGTGCCAGGGCGGCCGTGGGGAGCCGACGGCAGTCGTCGCGGCCCGGGTGGGGGAGGCCAGGGAGCGTGCCGCGGCCCGGCTGCAGGGCACGCCGTGGACGGTCAACAGCGAGGTGCCGGGGCATGAGCTGCGTACGCGCTGGCTCGTCGCGCCCGGGGCGCTGGCCGCGGCCGAGCGGGACATGGAACGGGGACTGCTCACGGCGCGGGGGATCGACCGGGTGCTGCGGGTGGCGTGGACGATCGCGGACCTCGCGGGGCGGGACCGGCCGCAGGTCTGCGACGTCGACCTGGCCCTGGAGCTGCGTACGGGCATCGCGCGCGGTGCGCCCATGCCCGTCGGCGCGGGAGGGCCGTGATGCCGGACGCAGCGGGAGAGCGCCGGGCGGTCGCCGGGGAGCGTGAGCGGTTCGCGCGGGCCGCGCTGACGCGGGTGATCGAGCCGGGGGACGAGCATGGCGGGCGGTGGCTGCGCGAGTTCGGCGCTCAAGGGCTCATGGCGCGGCTGACCGCAGCGGAGCACGAGGAGGCAGGGCTGACCGGAGCCACGGCCAGGCGGCTCGCGGGCTACCGGATACGGGCTGCGGGGGCCGACCCCGACCGCGACTTGGCGGCGGTCGCCTCGGTCGGTGGCCGCTTCATCTGCCCGGGCGACCAGGAATGGCCGACCCAGCTCGACGACCTCCGTGACGCGAGACCGATCGGACTCTGGGTGCGGGGACGGGCCGACCTGCGGAAATGGGCACTGCGCTCGGTCGCCGTCGTCGGAGCCCGGGCCTGCACTCCGTACGGGGCGCACATGGCGGCCACCCTCGGCTCGGGGCTTGCCGAGCGCGGCTGGGTCGTGGTGTCGGGGGCGGCCTACGGGGTCGACGGCTCGGCGCACCGGGGCACACTCGCCGCGGGCGGAGCCACCGTCGCCGTACTCGCCTGCGGGGTCGATGTCGTCTATCCGCGCGGGCATGCCGAATTGATCGGACGCATCGCCGAACAGGGGCTGGTCATCGGAGAGTTGGCGCCCGGCGACCATCCCACGCCCAGCAGATTCGTCCTGCGCAACCGGGTCATCGCAGCCCTCACCAGGGGCACAGTGGTCATCGAGGCCGAATACCGCAGCGGTTCGCTGGTCACCGCGCGCAGCGCACAGAAGCTCGGCCGCTACACGATGGGAGTCCCGGGACCGGCCACCAGCGGGCTCTCGGCGGGCGTGCACGAACTCCTGCGCGGGGAGGGTGTGCTGGTCACCGATGCTGCCGAAGTGGCCGAGCTGGTCGGGGACATCGGTGATCTCGCCCCTGACCGGCGGGGGCCCGTGCTCCCGAGGGATCTGCTGGATCCCGTCAGCGCGCGGGTTCTTGAGGCCATGCCGGCGCGCGGCGCGGCCGACGGTGGCCGGCTGGCGCGGGCTGCCGGGACGACGACCGACGAGACGCTCGGCAGGCTGTACGAACTGCACTCGCTGGGGTTCGTCGAACGGCATGGAGACGGATGGCACTTGACGCGCGGCGCGATCCGCGGTTCGAACGCGCGGCGAGGCGGTCCTTGACCTGGAGCATTCGGGTGAAAAGGTGATGCCGATGAGCTTTGCAGGCCTGTCGGCGACATCTGAGAGCCCGGCGCGCGCGGTGGCCGCCCCGGTTCGAAGGTGTGGGCGACAGCAGATACCCGCACAGGTTCGTTCCCTCGTCCTTCGCCCACCGCAACGCTGCAGTCACGCTACGCTCACCAAGGTTCCGGCCCAGACGCTCGTCCCCCTCCCCCCTCACAGCAGAACGGCTCAAGGCAACGCATGCCCCAGCACACCTCCGGGTCTGACCGCGCGGCAGTGCCCCCCGCTGCCCGTGGCACCGTGCGGCCCCCCGCTCCTTCGTCGCTCGACGAGTTGTGGCGGTCGTACAAGGCCACGGGTGACGAGCGGCTGCGGGAGCAGTTGATCCTGCATTACTCACCTCTGGTGAAGTACGTCGCGGGACGGGTGAGCGTGGGGCTGCCGTCCAATGTTGAACAAGCGGACTTCGTCTCCTCCGGAGTCTTCGGACTCATCGACGCCATCGAGAAGTTCGACATCGACCGGTCGATCAAGTTCGAGACGTACGCGATCACCCGCATCCGTGGCGCGATGATCGACGAACTGCGGGCCCTGGACTGGATTCCGCGCTCCGTGCGGCAGAAGGCCAGGGCCGTGGAGCGGGCCTACGGCACGCTGGAGGCGCAGCTGCGGCGTACGCCCACGGAGTGCGAGGTCGCCGCCGAGATGGGGATCGCGGTGGACGAACTGCACGCGGTTTTCAGCCAGTTGTCGCTGGCGAACGTTGTGGCGCTGGAGGAGCTGCTGCATGTGGGCGGCGAGGGTGGCGACCGGCTCAGCCTGATGGACACCCTTGAGGACACGGCCGCCGACAACCCGGTCGAGGTGGCCGAGGACCGGGAGTTGCGCCGGCTGCTCGCCCGCGCGATCAACACCCTGCCCGAGCGCGAGAAGACCGTCGTCACCCTCTACTACTACGAGGGCCTCACCCTCGCCGAGATCGGCAATGTCCTCGGTGTCACCGAGAGCCGCGTCAGCCAGATCCACACGAAGTCGGTCCTGCAACTGCGCGCGAAGCTGGCCGACGTCGGGCGCTGACGCCGAATCCTCCCTGCCTCATCGGCCGGCATCCGTACAGTGGAGGCGTGCCAAGGATTCGAGCGGCCTCCGTGGCCGAGCACCGGACGATGCAGCGCGGCGCCCTGCTGGACGCCGCGCGCTCCTTGCTGTCCGAGGGCGGCACGGAGGCGCTGACCTTCCCCGCCCTCGCCGAGCGCACGGGCCTGGCCAGGTCCTCCGTCTATGAGTACTTCCGCTCTCGGGCCTCGGTCGTCGAAGAGCTGTGCGCCGTCGACTTCCCCGTCTGGGCGGCGGAGGTCGAGACCGCGATGCAGCAGGCGGACACGGCGGAGGGCAAGGTCGAGGCGTACGTACGCAAGCAGCTGGATCTCGTGGGCGACCGGCGTCACCGGGCGGTTGTCGCGATCTCCGCGAGCGAGCTGGACGCCGGGGCACGGGAGAAGATCCGTGCCGCGCACGGCGGGCTGATCGCGATGATCGTCGAGGCGCTGGGCGAGCTGGGCCAGGAGCAGCCCCGGCTGGCGGCGATGCTGCTGCAGGGTGTCGTGGACGCGGCGGTGCGCCGTATCGAGATCGGTGCCGCGGAGGACCCGGAGGCGATCGCCGACGCGGCCGTGGCGATGGCTCTGCGAGGCGTACGGGGCTGAGCCGGCGCGTGCTTGTTTCGGGCCACGAGCCTCGCGGACCCTGCCCGCGCGGGCCGGTCGCCCGGCCACGCCGCAGCGCCCACTGGGACACGGCGGCCGTGACCGCGAGCAGCACAGCGTGCAGCGCCCCGCCCGCCCCCGCGAGAACCGGCGCGCGCACCGGCGCGTGCACCAGAGGAACATCCGCAGCAGCGGTCGACTCCAGAGCCGGGACGCCGAACACCGGCAGCAGCCGGGACGGGGGACGGCGCAGCAGCCAGGGCGGCAGCAGGGACAGCGGATCCAGATACTCCCTCCCGCGCAGCAGCCCCCAGTGCAGGCACCCCGAGGCACAGTGCGACGGCCCCGCCTCCATGGTCGCCACCACCTGGCCCGCGCTCACCTCCGCGCCCTCGGGCAGCAGCGGGCGCACCGGTTCGTAGGTCGTGCGCAGCGGCGGCTCACCCGTACCGGTGAGGGTCACGGACAGCACGCGGCGGCCCGCGACCCGGCCCGCGAATGAGACCCGGCCGGGCGCGGCCGCCCGTACCTCTGTGCCGGGTGGCGCGGCCAGATCCACCCCGCGGTGCCCCGCCCCGTACGCCGAGGCCGGCGGCTCCCACCCGCGCGCGACGACGGGACGGGGCGGCCCCAGCGGCCAGCTCCGGCCGCGGGAATCGTCGGCCCGGGCGGGGCCAGTGCCCGCCCAGGCCAGGGAAAGCATCAGAACGAGCAGGACGAGAAGACTGCGAAACAGGGCGCGGTTCATGGCACAGACCGTCCCGCGAATCCCGCAGCCGAGTGGATCATGGTCCCGATCTGTGGAGTACCGACCGGTTGTGGACAGCGCCGTCACCCGGCACTGCGCGGGTCCCGTACACTTCTTCTGGCGATCCGGGTCACCGGGTCGACTTCGCACGCCCCGCCACCACACCCTCTTCAGGTCGGTGGCCGCGCTCCTCGGTCCCTTGTGGCACGGCGCGTCGGGGCGTCAGGACATAACCGAGAACCCAAGGAGATACGGCCATGGCCGTCGTCACGATGCGGGAGCTGCTGGAAAGCGGCGTCCACTTCGGTCACCAGACCCGTCGTTGGAACCCGAAGATGAAGCGATTCATCTTCACGGAGCGCAACGGCATCTACATCATCGACCTGCTCCAGTCGCTGTCGTACATCGACCGCGCCTACGAGTTCGTCAAGGAGACCGTCGCCCACGGCGGCTCCATCATGTTCGTCGGCACCAAGAAGCAGGCCCAGGAGGCCATCGCCGAGCAGGCGACGCGCGTTGGCATGCCGTACGTCAACCAGCGTTGGCTGGGCGGCATGCTCACCAACTTCTCCACCGTCTACAAGCGCCTTCAGCGTCTGAAGGAGCTGGAGCAGATCGACTTCGAGGATGTGGCCGCGTCCGGCCTCACCAAGAAGGAGCTCCTGGTCCTCTCCCGCGAGAAGGCCAAGCTGGAGAAGACCCTTGGTGGTATCCGCGAGATGCAGAAGGTGCCCAGCGCCGTCTGGATCGTCGACACCAAGAAGGAGCACATCGCCGTCGGTGAGGCGCGCAAGCTCCACATCCCGGTCGTCGCGATCCTGGACACCAACTGCGACCCGGACGAGGTCGACTACAAGATCCCGGGCAACGACGACGCCATCCGCTCCGTCACCCTGCTCACCCGCGTGATCGCCGACGCCGTCGCCGAGGGCCTCATCGCCCGTTCCGGCGTCGCCACCGGTGACTCCAAGCCGGGCGAGAAGGCCGCCGGTGAGCCGCTGGCCGAGTGGGAGCGCGACCTCCTCGAGGGCGAGAAGAAGGCTGACGACGCCGAGGCTCCGGCCGCCGCCGAGGCCGAGAAGCCGGCCGAGGCTGCTGCTGAGGCTCCGGCTGCCGAGGCTCCGGCCGCTGAGGCCGCCCCGGCCGCCGAGGCTGAGAAGCCGGCCGCGGACGCCGAGCAGGCCTGACCACACAGGTTCGGTAGTTGACGGCGGGGGACGGTGCCACAAGCGCCGGCCCCCGCCGCTCACCCGTAGATCTTCGACTTTCGACTTTCGAGAGAGATTCAAGGACATGGCGAACTACACCGCCGCTGACGTCAAGAAGCTCCGCGAGCTCACCGGCGCCGGCATGATGGACTGCAAGAAGGCCCTGGACGAGGCCGAGGGCAACGTCGACAAGGCCGTCGAGGCCCTGCGCATCAAGGGCCAGAAGGGCGTCGCCAAGCGCGAGGGCCGCTCTGCCGAGAACGGTGCCGTCGTCTCCCTGATCGCCGACGACAACACCTCCGGTGTCCTCGTCGAGCTGAAGTGCGAGACGGACTTCGTCGCCAAGGGTGAGAAGTTCCAGGCCGTCGCCAACGCCCTGGCCGTCCACGTCGCCGCGACCTCTCCGGCCGACCTCGACGCGCTGCTCGCCTCCGAAATCGAGGCCGGCAAGACAGTCCAGGCGTTCGTCGACGAGGCCAACGCCAACCTCGGCGAGAAGATCGTCCTCGACCGCTTCGCGCAGTTCTCCGGTGCCTACGTCACGGCGTACATGCACCGCACCATGCCTGACCTCCCGCCCCAGATCGGTGTCCTTGTCGAGCTCGACAAGGCGAACGCCGAGGTCGCCAAGGGCGTCGCGCAGCACATCGCCGCCTTCGCGCCGAAGTACCTCTCCCGCGAGGACGTCCCGGCGGAGGTCGTCGAGACCGAGCGCCGCGTCGCCGAGGAGACCACCCGCGCCGAGGGCAAGCCCGAGGCCGCCCTCCCGAAGATCGTCGAGGGTCGGGTCAACGGCTTCTTCAAGGAGGCCACCCTCCTTGGCCAGCCCTACGCGCTCGACAACAAGAAGTCCGTCCAGAAGGTTCTGGACGAGGCCGGTGTCACGCTGAAGCGCTTCTCGCGCATCAAGGTCGGCATCTGACCCGTTAAGCGATCGACACGGGAGCCCGCTAGGGTTTCTTACGCAGTCGCCGGTCGCGCTCGCGCCGGACGACCGCAGATCTGACGAGGAGGCCATTGCCGACAGGGACACCAGAACCCCAAGGCAATGGCCTTCTTCGTATGTGCACGAGGAGATCTCCATGAACAAGGGCGCGGACGCCAACCAGGCAGCCGACGACAAGAGCGACCACGACGTCAACAAGGCCGGGCGCTTCATGCTGAAGCTGTCCGGTGAGGCCTTCGCCGGCGGCGGCGGACTCGGCGTCGACCCCGACGTCGTACACGCCATCGCGCGTGAGATCGCCGCGGTCGTCCGCGACGGTGCGCAGATCGCGGTCGTCATCGGTGGCGGCAACTTCTTCCGCGGGGCCGAGCTGCAGCAGCGCGGCATGGACCGGGCCCGCTCCGACTACATGGGCATGCTCGGCACGGTGATGAACTGCCTCGCCCTCCAGGACTTCCTGGAGAAGGAGGGCATCGACTCCCGTGTCCAGACCGCCATCACCATGGGGCAGGTCGCGGAGCCGTACATCCCGCTGCGCGCCGTGCGCCACCTGGAGAAGGGGCGCGTGGTCATCTTCGGCGCCGGTATGGGTATGCCGTACTTCTCCACCGACACCACCGCCGCGCAGCGCGCCCTGGAGATCGACGCCGAAGCCCTGCTGATGGGCAAGAACGGCGTCGACGGGGTCTACGACTCCGACCCCAAGACCAACCCCGACGCGGTGAAGTTCGACGCGTTGGAGTACGGCGAGGTGCTCTCCCGCAACCTCAAGGTCGCCGACGCCACGGCCATCACTCTCTGCCGCGACAACGCCCTTCCGATCCTTGTCTTCGAACTGCTCGCTGAAGGCAATATCGCTCGGGCCGTCAAGGGTGAGAAGATCGGCACGCTCGTGAGCGACCAGGGCACCAGGGCCTGACCCCGGGCTTCCCTTGAGGGATGGACAAAGTCCTGCCGGTCGGACACCGTGCAGGGAAAAGACGCGACGCAGGTTCCGCCGGCCCAGTCGAACGCCGGGCCTACTCAAGACACGCAGGAGCAAGTGGTGATCGAAGAGACCCTCCTCGAGGCCGAGGAGAAGATGGAGAAGGCCGTCCTGGTCGCCAAGGATGACTTCGCCGCGATCCGCACCGGACGTGCGCACCCGGCGATGTTCAACAAGATCGTGGCGGACTACTACGGTGCGTTGACCCCGATCAACCAGCTGGCCTCGTTCTCGGTTCCCGAGGCGCGGATGGCCGTGGTGACCCCGTTCGACAAGAGCGCGCTGCGCAATATCGAGCAGGCCATCCGCGACTCCGACCTCGGCGTCAACCCGAGCAACGACGGCAACATCATCCGGGTGGTGTTCCCGGAGCTGACGCAGGACCGCCGCAAGGAGTTCATCAAGGTCGCCAAGACCAAGGCCGAGGACTCCAAGATCTCGATCCGTTCCGTGCGCCGCAAGGCCAAGGAGACGATCGACAAGTTCATCAAGGACGGCGAGGTCGGCGAGGACGAGGGCCGCCGTGCGGAGAAGGAGCTCGACGACACCACCGCGAAGTACGTCACGCAGGTGGACGAGCTGCTCAAGCACAAGGAAGCCGAGCTGCTCGAGGTCTGATGAACGACTCTTCCTGGGGGGCCCCGCCGAGAGCCGGTTTCTGGGGACCGCCCGACCAGGGGCCTGCCCCGGCGGGTCCCGCATACGATGAGCATGACGCACAGCAGACTCGGCCCATGCCCATCGTGCCGGACTTTCCCGACGCAGGTAGAGACGCCGAAGACCGTAACGACCGCGACCAGAACGACGACCGCGACCGGGGGGCCGCTCGGCTGAGCGGCCCTCTGTTCCGGGACGAGATTCCGCAGGAGCCCATGCCCACCCCGCCGCCGGCGTCCGAGCCGCCGCAGAAGAAGCGGGCCGGCCGTGATCTGCGGGCGGCCATAGGGGTCGGTGTCGGGCTCGGCGCTGTGATCGTGGCATCGCTGTTCATCGTCAAAGCCGTGTTCGTAGGCGTGATAGCGGTCGCGGTCGTCGTCGGGCTGTGGGAGCTCACCTCGCGTCTCGAGGAGCGCAAGCAGATCAAGGCGCCGCTGGTACCGCTCGCAGTGGGCGGCGCGGCGATGGTCGTGGCCGGTTATGTCCGCGGTGCGGAGGGTGCCTGGGTCGCGATGGCGCTCACGGCGCTCGCGGTCCTGGTCTGGCGGATGACGGAGCCGCCCGAGGGATATCTGAAGGACGTCACGGCGGGTGTCTTCGCCGCGTTCTACGTGCCGTTCCTGGCGACGTTCGTCGCGATGATGCTCACCGCCGACGACGGACCGCAGCGGGTGCTCACCTTCCTGGTGCTGACCGTGGTCAGCGACACGGGTGCGTACGCCGTCGGCTGGCGCTTCGGCAAGCACAAGCTCGCGCCGCGCATCAGCCCCGGGAAGACCCGCGAGGGCCTGGTCGGCGCGGTGACGTTCGCGATGGCGGCGGGCGCGCTGCTGATGGAGTTCGTGATCGACGACGGCACTTGGTGGCAGGGCCTGTTGCTGGGCTTCGCGGTCGCGGCCACTGCGACGCTCGGTGACCTGGGCGAGTCGATGATCAAGCGGGACCTCGGCATCAAGGACATGGGCACGCTGCTGCCGGGACACGGCGGCATCATGGACCGGCTCGACTCCCTGCTGCCGACGGCTCCCGTGGTGTGGCTGCTGATGGTGATCTTCGTCGGATCCGGCTGACCGGCTGACCTGCGCGTTTGGGCCGAGGGGTTCGTTGTCCCTCCCCCATAGCCCTTCGGGCATGGGGGTACCCCCAGGACGGCGAACCCCTCTTGGTATCTCTGCGACACTGGTAACACCATGCCCAAGCCCGGAGAACTCATAGTCTCGCGGACAAGAAAGCCCTCTACCAGCGGTTTCCCGCCGGTAGAGGGCTGCTTGCAGACATCGGGGCCGTCTGTGGGCCGTGGGGCTACGGAAAACTGTCCGGAGGTAGCTCGGGTCCGCAACCTGGCGGTTACTCGACCAATCAAACTTGGAAGACGCGCTCAGGTTCCACAGACTCGACGCCGTCCACGGCTCGCAGCTTCGGCAGGGAAATTTCAGGTGCGCTGCCCACGACAGTCCCGATCGCTGGCTGCTTGGACCTGATGATCAGGCCAGCCTTGCGCACCGACTCGAGAACCTCGTCGTATCGGTCGAGGTCGAGCGCGACGACGATATTGACTGTTCGTTCAACTTCGCTCATTGCGCTCCACCTGTTTCCGTCGAACTTAATCAATCCTCTCACGCACTACGGAGCCTGCACCAAACCCGCTCCAACATCGACCACCTCGTCGTGGAGGTGGGATGCGCCCGTGATGAGGTAGTTCTTGATGTCTGCTGGCGTGGCATGGGGGTGCTTTTGCCATAGCAGTGCGGCCACGCCAGCCACATGCGGGGCTGCCATGCTGGTGCCTGAGAGCCGCCTGTGTCCTGATGGTGAGGATGAGAACACGTCTACCCCGGGCGCCGCTAGGTTAACTTCACCACCGCCAGAATTGAGCCCCGCACAGGAGAACGGCGCGACCCTGCGATCTGGCCCGATGCCGGCCACCGACAGCACGGAGGGGCAGTTTGCTGGGTGACCGACAGGCGCGCTGTGGTGTGGACGCGAACTATCGTTCCCGGCCGCAGCAACGAGTAGCTTTCCTCGCCGTGCCGCTACCTGAGCGGCTCTCTCGAAGAGCCAGGAGGGAGGCTGCCCTTGTGCCACCGCTGCACTGAAGGACATCGAGACAACCTTGACCTGAGACTGCGTGATGGCCCAATTGAGGCCGGTGAGGATCTGCCCTTCTTCCCCTCTACCCTGGTCGTTCAGGACCTTGCCGATGTAGAGGTTGGCCTCGCAGGCTACGCCGTAGCGGGGCCTGCCCGGGCTGTGCTTCGGGCCACACGCTGTTCCAGCGCAGTGAGTCCCGTGACCGTTGCCATCATCCGCCGTTTCCCCCGGTACGAAGGTAACGCGATCGGCGATTCGTGTATCGAAGTCCTGGTGCGACGGTGCAAAACCGGTGTCGAGTACGGCAACCCCCACGCCGCTCCCTGTCAGCTCAGTCCTGTGGGCTAGGACGGCCTGGATGCCCCAGGTTGCTTCGGACTCCCCCCAATCGACATCGACGTGCTTGGTGCGGACCCCTTCGGCCACGCGATTGTCCGGGCAGTCTCCTCGTCCAGCTCTGTAACCTCTGTCGTACCCCCTGAGGTACTCATCAGCCGCAGTGCAGGCGTACAGCACTCTCTCTTGTTCGACATGGAGGATGGCGGAGTTAGCGGTCACGGCCCCCGCCAGCGCCGGGCGCTGGTCCAGATCCACCGAGACGATCGCGACGCCCAGGTCGTCGAGGACGATGCTTTGGCCTTCGGCGAGCGCTTGCGAAGCCGACGCGGCTTCCGCTCCGGAAACATGCTCTGGCTTCGAGATCCCAGCCTGTTTTTCCAGTGCTGCCACACCGCTAGTGAGGTTCTCACTGTCGAGGAGAACAAGGTAGCGGCCTGTGTATTCGCCCCCTGGGATCTTTGCGACGCCGGCGTCCGCCATCACTGAGGTGCCTCCCATGTCGCTCATCGCGTTGCCCTTTCGCTCGTCTGACCCGGAGGGCGACCACCGGTCTGGTGGACCCAGTGCCGGTTCGAGCATCCGGTGAGGGCAGCTGGGAGCGCGCGCCATGTACCGCCGATCGGGGCACGGCCCGTCGCCTGCGTAGCGCCTGATCGACGGCACGCCGGGTCCGCTCGCGACTCGTTGGCATCAGATGTGTGTAGACCCTCAGCGTGAGTGCCGGGTCAGAGTGCCCCAGGTACTGGCAGACGGCTTTGATGCTCTCTCCGGCGTCCAGCAGAACGGACGCATAGAAGTGCCTCAGCGCGCCATGCGGGCATCGACCTGCTCCCCGCTCGGCACGCTGGTCCACCACGGATCCGTGATGACGGCGGCCGAGAGCCGGAGTAGCCGGCGCCGGAACTGTCGCTCCAGCGTTACCTGCTCGGGGGTGTAGCCGGGAGAGTCGGCGAAGGACACGGTCCGGGTCGCTGGCCCCATCGTCGACTTCTCTTCGTAGGTCCAGCCGGGGGTGGGGTCGACGGACCAGGGCAGGGACCGGCACAGCTGCTCGTACTGGGCGCGGACGCCGTGCAGCTGCACCGCCTGCAGCCGCGGGGGGAAGTGGTAGGCGGTGCTCACCCCAGAAAGGTACACCCGTTCGAATCTGTCGTTCTGTATCCGCCACGCTGGGCCGTACAGCATTCTGTGCGGGTGATTGAAGCGCTGGTGGCCACCGCCACCGCCATGCCCGTGGCCGTCCTCAGCTGGTGGCTTACCAACAAGTCCCGCGACCAGGCCGACGCGAAAGCAGAGCGCGCGACATTGGAGGCGCAGGCCGACGCCTTGATCCTGGCCGTGGCGGATCTGAAGGCGACCGCCACCACCAACCACATCCTGTGGGAGGGACCGGTCGAGCAATGGCGGTCATTCCTGCTGGCCTGCCTTGCAGCGGCAGGCGGCTACTCCCGCGCCCGCCTGACCGGGCGCGGCTCGGATCGGCTGTGGGGAGCGGCGGGCCTCGCCGCGGCGGGCCGATCGCTGAGCCAGGACCGCCGCGACGCAAAGCTCGCCACGGCCGGCGTCACCGCATCCGCCCATCGGCTCGCGGCCGCGGCCGTGCCTCTGCTACGTCACCCAGACCGTGACCTGGCAACTGCCACCCGGCGCCTCGTCGAAGCCGCACACGACGTACGGAACCCCGCGCAAGTGGATGCCGCTGGCGAGGCGTTCGGTCAGGCGGTCAGTGCCGCCCTTTCGCCGCCTCCGTCTCGGTGGAGGAGGCGGTCCTCTTCTTCGGCTGCCGGGGCACAGACTTCTCCCGGTCCAGATGCCCGTACACCGTCGACCGCGGCACCCCGAACAGGTCGGCGATCTGCTGGACCGTCTTCTCCCGCGCGTCGTACAGCTGCTGAGCCAGCGCCGCCTGATCGCGGGTGAGCTTGGGGCAGCTGCCGCCGACGGCTACCGTTTGATGCGGCCGCGGACGGCGAGGCCGAGTAGTACAGGTTCGGTGAGGCGGGAGGCCATTTCCGTGTAGGTACCGGCGGTGGTGAGGTCCTGCCCGGAGGAGCGGAAGATGACCGAATTGACCACCGCGCGCAGGCTCTTCTCGAACCGATCGGTCGATATCCGTTCGTGGTAGGCGTTGGTGGGGTTGACCGGGTCGGGGGTTTCGGTGGTGAGCCGGATGTCCTGACCCGTCACCTTCCCGGTCGCCTCTGCCTTTGGATCGTCGACGGGCAGACCCCAAAGCATCATCGCGAACAGCGTCCCGGTCATCGCCAGCAGCAACCACACCAAGGCGCGGGTGGCACGCAGCCCGTATCCGGACAGGGCCCAATAGCCAGCCAGCAACCACCGCTCCGCCCGCGGTGTCTCCTCATCCGCGCGGCGCATCTCCATCTCGCCGTAGTAGAAGTCTGCTGCTCCCGGCTCGTTCTTCCCGTCCTCGAAGGCCTTCCGCAGTGACCGGTACAGCGCCGCCAGCGCGGCCGGGCCCACCGTGTCGGCGCCCTCGGGCGCTGGTGTCCAGCCGGGAAGGGCCGCTGGCTGCCCAGCACGCCAGTACTGCTCCTCGGCGAGCGTGCGCCGCTGGGTGAACCGCACGAGGCGCGCTCGGCGCCCGTAGAGGCCCTCCGGCACCTGTGCGAAGGACGTGCGTCCCTCCAGGCGCAGCTGGTCCAGGTGTACGGTCCCGGCGAACCGGCACTTGCTCATGTCGAGGTCGGTGAGGACCAGGTGGGCTGCGTCCACTCCCTGTAACGACAGCATTCGTACGGTCGCAGGCCGTTCTGACAGGACCCCTTCCTGCAGTACTTCACCCTGAGCCAGGGTGAAGGGGGCGGGCGTGGGCGGCGATGCTGAGCGGATACTCGAAGACCGTGTCGGTGAAGTCCACTTCGGCGTACCGCAGCCGTAGGCCAGCTGCTGAGGACCAGCGGGTGCGGCGGCAAACCACGTGCCGGGCGGCCGCCTCGATCGTGACCGGACCCCCGAACGATGCGGACGACAGATCGAAAACGCCTGCGCATGTCAGAGGGCCCACCTGCGGTGCCCGCTCAAACACGGCCGAGCCGAACCGGGCGTCGCCGTTGAAGGTGGCCGAATCGAACCGGGCGCTGCTGTCGAACGAGGCTGAGGAGAACTCTGCAGCGCCATTGAACGTGGCCGATCCGAATCCGGCGGTGCCATTGAACGCGACCGACCCGAATCGGGCCCTGCGGGAAAAAGTGGCCGAGTCGAACCGGGCGCTGCAGGTAAAGGTGACCGACTCGAACCGGGCGTCGCGGGTGAACGTGGTCGAACTGAACCAGGCGTCTTGGGTGAAGGTGGCTGAGGCGAACCTGGCTTCGCCGCTGAATGTGGCTGAGCCGAACCGGGCGTCGCGGGTAAAGGTGGCCGAACTGAAACTGGAGTCGCGGGTGAACCTGGCCGACTCGAACCGGGCGTCGCGGGTGAACCTGGCCGAGCCGAACCAGGCGCCGCAGGTGAACGTGGTCGAGGTGAAGAGGGCGGTGTCGTTGAAGGTCGCTGACCCGAAGTGGGCGTCGCCGCTGAAGGTGGCCGACTCGAACCGGGCGCTGCGGGTAAAGGTGACCGAGCCGAAACGTGCTTCGCCGATGAATGTGGCTGAGTTGAATCCGGCGCTGCCATTGAACTTGGCTGAGTTGAATCCGGCGCTGCCAATGAAGGTCGCTGAGTCGAATCCGGCGGTGCTGGTGAAGGCGACCGAGCCGAAGAAGGCGGGGGCGTCGAAGGTGGCCGAGCCGAACCGGGCGTCGCCGCTGAAGGTGGCCGACTTGAACCAGGCGGTGCCCTTGAAGGTCGCTGAGTCGAACCGGGCGTCGCGGGTAAAGGTGGCCGACTCGAACCGGGCGTCGCCGATCGTTGGGCGCTGAGTGCCGGGATCTCGTACTGCATCGAGCAGCTGGCCGAGGAGGCCCTCATCCAACTCTGTGCCGCGATGATCGAGGTCGCTGCCGGGAGCGAGAGTGGCGACGTAGGTCTCTCGGTCCTCGGTGGTGAGGTGGACCAGGCACGCGTTATACGGGTCCACGCGTCGGCCGCGGCAGCCGACCTGATCGCCGCCGAGAGCCGGGTCGGCTCCATCACCGCAGTGCGGCCATTCCGGCGGGGGAGCGGTTGAGGTCATGAACTCAGGGACAGCTGCAGACAGCGACTGGTTGCCCGCTTAGCCGAGAGAGAGAACCTCTCTCGGCAGACTGCCCTGCCGTCCATCAATCGATCGAATCCTCCACATCCGATGCACCGGCAGCCGCTTCGGCCTCCAGAGTGGCCAGATATTCGGCGGCTGACTGCGCTTCGGCCGCGCCGATGCACTGGTAGATATCGATGGCTGCACGCAGTTCAGGCGCAGCGGCCGTGTGATCGCCGATACGAGCCAGACAGCGGGCCGCTCCTTCGAGCGCCCGCGCCTCGTCCAGGGGGCTGCGGATCTGACGTGCTAGTTCCAGTGCCTTCCGGTACGGGGTGAGGGCCGCTTGTGGCCCGGTGGAATCGGCCAAAAGCGCCCCTACGTTGTTCAGCACCTCGGCCTCTCCTTGCGGATCGCCAACCTCCTGGAACAGGGCCAAGGCCTGCTCCAGGAGCCGGACCGCCTCCGCATACTCGCCGACCGCCCGCCGCGCACGGCCCAGCTCGTTGAGGGCGTTGGCCTGCCCGAGCCGGTCGCCGAGGTTCTCATACAGGGCCAAGGCCTGCTTCTGAAGCCGGATCGCCTGCACGTACTCGCCGGTCAGGTACCGCACACGACCCAGGGCGTTGAGGGCGTTGGCCTGCCCGTGCTGGTGGCCGAGGTTCTCATACAGGGCCAAGGCCCGCTCCTGAAGCCGGACCGCCTGCGCATACTCGCCGACCGCCTGCCGCACATGGCCCAGCTCGTGGAGGGTGTTGGCCTGCCCGGGCCGGTGGCCGAGGTTCTCATACAGGGCCAAGGCCTGCTCCAGGAGCCGGACCGCCTGCGCATACTCGCTGAACGCCCGCCGCGCACGGCCCAGCTCGTTGAGGGCGTTGGCCTGCCCGAGCCGGTGGCCGAGGTTCTCATACAGGGCCAAGGCCTGCTTCTGAAGCCGAACCGCCTGCGCGTACGCGCAGGTCAGGTACCGCACGGTGCCCAGCTCGTGGAGGGCGTTGGCTTCGCCGGAGGGGTCGGTGGCGTGGCGGGCGGCGGTGACAGCGCGTTGGTGGAGGGTAGCGGCCTGGAGCCAGGGGCCGTCCTGAAGGAGGAAGGCGGCCATGGCAGCGGTCAGGTGGACCACGCGGGGTGCCTGGCCTTGGGTGGCGGTGTCGAGGTAGGCGAGGAGGTTGGCGCGTTCAGTGCGCATCCAGGCCAGGGCGCCCGCCCGGTCGGGCAGGTCCGGGGCGGCTGCGGGCGGGGCGGTGGTCGGGGTGTCGGGGCGGGGGGCGCGGTTCAGGTGGTGGTCGGCCCTCAGGTGGTGGTCGGCCCTCAGGGCGGTGTGCTGGTAGTAGTCCAGGAGCCGTTCGGTGGCCTGGGCACGCTCGTCGGGCGGGTCGTTGCAGGTGAGGGTTTGGGCGTAGGCGCGCAGGAGGTCGTGGGGCTGGTAGCGGCCGGGGGTGGTTTCGTCGAGGAGGTGGTCGGTGTAGAGGGCCTCCAGGCGGCGGCGGGTGTCGGTGAGGGATGTGTTGTCGAGGGCAGCCGCGGCGTACGCGTCGAGGTCGGTGCCGGGGTGCAGGACGATGCGGCGGAACAGGCGCTGCTGGCCCTCGGGCAGGTCCTGGTAGGAGAGAGTGAAGGCGGTGTACACGGCGCGGTTTTCGCCGTCGTCGAGTTCGCCCAGGCGGTCCTGGGCGTCGGCGAACTCGGCGGCGAACCGGGCAATGGACCACTTCTCCTCGTCCTTGTGGCGCAGGCGGCCGGCGAGCAGGACGATCGCGAGCGGCAGATACCCGCACAGCCGAACCACCTCGGCGACCGCGTCCTGTTCGCTGCCGGTGGGGGCGCGGTGGCAGCGGCTGGTGAACAGGTCGGCGGCTTCGGCGGGGGTGAGCGGGTCGAGGGACAGGGGGTCGGCGCCGTCGAGGGCGATGAGGCGGCGGCGGCTGGTGACCAGGGTCAGGCAGCCGGGACTGCCGGGCAGGAGAGGCTGGATCTGAGCGTGGCCGGCGGCATCGTCCAGCACCAGCAGCACGCGTTTGCCGGTGAGCCGGTCGCGCCACAGGTGCGAGCGGCCTTCGAGGGTCGGGGGCAGGTTGCGCGGGTCGATGCCCAGGCCGGTCAGCAGCACCGCCAGCACGTCGACGGGTTTGGCGGAGGTCTGGCCGGGGGTGTGGGCGTGCAGTTCGTAGAAGAACTGCCCGTCCGGAAACCGCTCGGCGAGCCGATGTGCGGCGCGGGTGACCAGGGCAGTCTTGCCCACCCCCGGCATCCCGTCCACGGTATACACGTTCACCACCCGGCCCGGGGCCGCCGCGGCCAGCAGGTACTTCAGCTCGCGCCCGCGCCCAATGAAGCCCGCGATGTCCTGGGGCAGACCATGGGTGACCACCGGCCGGGCGGGCGGCGGCGCATCGTGCACCGTCGTCTTGTACATGTCGCCGGCCGGCATGTTGAGTTCCCCCGGCCCGAGGACCGTGCCCTGCTGCTCGACGCGCGTGGCGGGCGGCTGGTCGGGCGGGGTCAGACTTTTGGGGCCGGCGGCTCCCTGTACACGTCCCGCCCGGCGACGATGCTCGTGCCGCCGTGCACGGTGGTGTTCTGGAAGACGGAGTACACCCGCTCACGCTCGCCCGGGTTCAGGGCCGGCCCGAGCTGGTCATCCAGCAGTCGGCGCAGCCCATCGGCCGCCGTCGGGTCCTGCTGCAGCAGTGCCTGCAACTGCAGCCGCCACATGCCCTCCAGGGCCTGCTCGGTGTCGGGGTCGTGGTCGTGGCGGGCCTGGAGGACCTGAGTCCGCAGTGCCTCCAGCTCGCCGCCCACCTGCTCGGCCCGCTCAGGATGGATCCGCCGCCACAGGGCGACCACGCCGTCCCGGGCCTGCTGCCAGGCATCCGTGGCCATCGCCGCCACCAGCGCCGACCCAGCCGCCATCGTCACAGCATCCATCCCGCACCCCCACCAGCGTCGCCTGCCGTGCAGTTCCCAGTGTGACGCCCACCCGGCCAGCGGAGCCATAGCCCGAAGGGCATCGAGCACGGCCCATCTCCTCCGTGATGCAGGGGCTGCTCGCCGCATTTCCAGGGTGATCGAAAATGCAAAAATCCACTCCGCTAAGTGACTCCATATCTACGGAGAGCCATTTATGGGGGTCTTTTCGGGGAGCTATCTCACATGCTGGAACGTCAAGTGACGGAAAACGCACCCCGTGCTTACCTCTTCGGCGACGGCGAAATGCTCTGTCCTCAAGCTCCACTTGAGGCCCAACAGAGCCCTGCCACCACCAGGTTGCCGTCGCCATGGAGTCCGGCACGGATCGCGAAGGCTGCGAACGCGCCCGGGGGGCGGCAACGCTAAAAGCGGCCTCCCGCACCACACGGGAGGCCGCTATGGAGTCCAGCGGATCCCCTTCTCAGGGCTGAGGAAAGGGAAAACGTGAACGCGCAGAACCATACGGGCGGACAGTCGCGTCCGTCGAATGCTCAGATGCCGCCGATCCCCCCGCAGGGGCAGCGTCTTTCGGAGCGTCCGACTGACACGACGCCCGTGGAGCGGCCGAAGTTGCGGCCGAGCTGGAACGTCGAGGCGCCCTCCGCGGAGACCGCAGCCATCGCGACAATCGGCGTAGCCGAGGCCGCCAACCTGGCGGGGTACGTCGACGGATCGATCGCTGGCGGCGCCATGGTGTTGGGCGTGCTGGCCTTCCTCGTGAAGAAGTGCATCAAGCGCAATCCCTGACGACGCACGCAGAGGGGCCCCGGCAACCAGCCGGGGCCCCTCTGGCATGACACTTCAGAGACGGGTCGTAGGCGGGTGCCGCGCCCTGGCAGCCCAAGATCAGTGGTAGCCCTCCTGGTACTCCCGTGCCCTTTCCTCCATCACCTCCAAGTAGTTCGCTTCGACCTCACGGGCCTGGCTTAGCCCCCTGCTCTCCTCGGGAAGAGGTTCGTCGCGCGCACAGGCTCCCAGACAGTCCAGAGCGTGATCGCACAGCGCCGCGAAGAGCCCATCCGAGCCTCCAAGTCCTGGCTCGGACACGTCCGGCCAGGAGAGGAGCTCAGCAATCTTGTCGAGTCGCATGCGGACCGCCTCGTCCCGGATTCTGAGCACGGTCGGTTCAACCTTAAGCACCTGCTGCTGAAGCGCCTTCTGCCAGACCTGGTTGCGTTGTTGCGCTCCCTCCCCATGGTCGGAGGGCCTACCGCGGATGTGCTGCTTGATCTGGAAGAACGCTTGGATTGCCGCGTCCACTGCCGTGTCGACACGTTGAGCGATCACCAGTTGCCTGGCTGCCTTTGCCTGTTGCCGCTGGGCAATGATCGATGCCCAGATCGAGAGTCCGCCCCCGACCACCGTGCCGCACAGCCCGAAGACGGCTCCCACCAACACCCCTGCATCCATACAGGTCATCATGTCGATGGGGCCAGCCCCAGGCGGCCGATCCCGTCAGCTCCTCCTCAATGGCCATGGTCCGGCTTCGTTTCAACAGCCGCACTTGCCGCAGTACTCCATGAGTTCAGGCCCTCCGGCCGTAGGGCGCCCTACGGCGGGTTGCATTGACCTCGGCCAATAGCCACGTCCCCCGCGTCCCGATGGCACCGCCACGCCGTGACAGGGCTCTGGGAGAAATCTGGGAGAAGATCTTCTCCCAGACGCTGCCCAGGCACCGTGTCATACCAACCAGTACCGAAGGCCTGACATGCGACAACAACCGGACCAAGTGATGCGGCGCGGGCCCGGACCTTATTCGGGACGAAGAGGTCGTGAATTCTCGGGCTAAGTTTCCGCGGCCTCCTCAGAACCTGTGTCAGTGCCGTACTGACCTGACATCGCGACCGCCTGAGCGCGACCAGCGACTCTCTCCGGCAGCGCTGCGATCTGTGCGCGGATCTTCACCGGCGTATGTGCCGGTAGCGCAGTGCACGACGCTTGGTGCCATGCCCACGTCTTGAGGCTGTGACGGTTCTCGGTTCACAGCACACGGAGGTCTGTGTCGGGTCGGCAGTACGGGCACGCCATGATGCCCTCTTCCGTGATTGCGCGGAGTGCCTGCTCGCGGGTCAGTCGTTTCGTGGGGTTGCCGGCCATGCGGCCGTCGATCGTGTGCACCGCGTCCGGGCTGGGTTTGCCACCTGCCCGGAGCATCGACAGCTTCCACGCAGGCTCGCGCGGGGGCAGAGTGCGTGGCGCACGCGCAGCGGCCGCCTCCTGGCGCGCTAGTTCCGCGATGGATTCGTCGGTGCGGAGCAGCTGCCACGCGAGCCACTGGCGGACGCTGCGCAGACGCTCCAGGCGGGCACTTGTTCGGACACGTGTTCGAGTCTAGGTCGCGACAGTGCTGGTCCGACAGGGAGGGCCATGGCGGGGGAGAGGTTCGCCATGCCGTCGTCGGCGGACCCAGGGGGTTCGCTCGCACTCCCCGTTGGCGTTCTGGCCAGCCGGAACGTGCTCCGGGCTGGGCCGTCTGTGGGCCGTCCGAGGGTGCCCAGCGGTGACCAACAACGACCGTCAATGCCCACCCCGGACGTCAACGGCCGCAGGTCACGAGATTCGGTCTGCGACACTGGTGGCACCATGCCCAAGCCCGGAGAACTCACTTTCGTCGCGCCCCGCGGAGCCAAGAAGCCCCCGCGGCATCTCGCCGACCTCACGCCCGCCGAGCGCAAGGAAGCCGTCGCCGCGATCGGCGAGAAGCCGTTTCGTGCCAAGCAGCTCTCACAGCACTACTTCGCGCGGTACGCCCACGACCCCGCCCAGTGGACCGACATCCCCGCGTCCGCGCGCGAGAAGCTCGCCGCCGAGCTGCTGCCGGATCTGATGTCCGTCGTACGGCACATCTCGTGCGACGAAGACACCACCCGCAAGACCCTGTGGCGGCTTCACGACGGGACGCTGGTCGAGTCCGTGCTCATGCGCTACCCGGACCGGGTGACCATGTGCATCTCGTCGCAGGCCGGCTGCGGAATGAACTGCCCCTTCTGCGCCACCGGGCAGGCGGGACTCGACCGCAATCTGTCGACCGCCGAGATCGTGCACCAGATCGTCGACGGAATGCGCGCGCTGCGTGACGGCGAGGTGCCCGGAGGCCCGGCGCGGCTGTCCAACATCGTCTTCATGGGCATGGGCGAGCCGCTCGCCAACTACAAGCGGGTCGTCGGCTCCATCCGCCGTCTCACCGACCCCGAGCCGGACGGTCTCGGTCTCTCGCAGCGCGGGATCACCGTCTCCACCGTCGGTCTGGTGCCCGCGATGCTGCGCTTCGCCGACGAGGGCTTCAAGTGCCGCCTCGCCGTCTCGCTGCACGCGCCGGACGACGAGCTGCGCGACACCCTGGTCCCGGTCAACACGCGCTGGAATGTCCGCGAGGTCCTGGACGCGGCATGGGAGTACGCGGAGAAGTCCGGCCGCCGTATCTCCATCGAGTACGCGCTGATCAGGGACATCAATGACCAGGCGTGGCGGGGCGATCTGCTGGGCCGCCTGCTCAAGGGCAAGCGCGTCCACGTGAATCTGATCCCGCTCAACCCGACGCCGGGCTCGAAGTGGACGGCATCGCGCCCCGAGGACGAGAAGGCCTTCGTGGAGGCGATCGCGGCCCACGGCGTGCCCGTGACCGTACGGGACACCCGTGGCCAGGAGATCGACGGAGCGTGCGGACAGCTCGCGGCGTCCGAGCGGTAGTCTGGGCTCGAATCATTTGCATATTCCGACAGGGGAGCGCCACAGCGCTGAGAGTGCGGCACATGCTTGGAAACAAGCACGTGGTCGCAGACCCTCTGAACCTTGCCCAGGTCATTCTGGGTAGGAAGTTCGGTCATCACTCAAGCTGTTGCGCCCTGCTCACGCCATGTGAGCAGGGCCGCGTCTCTTCCTGGTCACTCCAGGAGGAATTCAGTGAGCACCACCAAGAAAGTGGCGGTTTCCGCCATCGCCGTCGCGCTCGGCGTCTCGACGCTCGCCGCGTGCGGGGAGTCCAAGGACTCCACCACGGACAGCGGTCCGAAATCCAAGACCGTGACGCTCGTCAGCCATGACTCATTCGTCGCCTCGCCCGCCGTACTGAAGCAGTTCACCAAGGAGACCGGCTACACGGTCAAGGTGCTCCAGAGCGGTGACGCGGGCGCTGCACTCAACAAGGAGATCCTCACCAAGGGCTCCCCGCAGGGCGATGTCTTCTTCGGCGTCGACAACACCCTCCTCTCGCGCGCCCTGGACAACGATCTGTTCACGCCGTACGAGGCCAAGGGCCTGGACCAGGTGCCCGACGAGGTGCAGCTCGACAAGGACAAGCACCGCGTCACGCCCGTCGACACCGGCGACATCTGCGTCAACTACGACAAGAAGTACTTCGCCGACAAGAAGCTGGCTCCGCCGCAGTCCTTCGACGACCTGATCAAGCCCGAGTACAAGAACCTGCTGGTCACGGAGAACGCGGCGACCTCGTCGCCCGGCCTCGGCTTCCTCCTCGGCAGCATAGGCAAGTACGGCGAGGACGGCTGGCAGGACTACTGGAAGAAGCTGAAGAGCAACGGCGTCAAGATCGTCGACGGCTGGGAGCAGGCGTACAACAACGAGTTCTCCGGCTCCGCCGGTGGCAGGAAGGCAAAGGCGGACCGCCCGCTGGTCGTCTCGTACGCCTCCAGCCCGCCGGCCGAGGTGGTCTTCGCCAAGCCGCAGCCGACCGAGGCGCCCACCGGCGTCGCGACCGGAACCTGCTTCCGCCAGACGGAGTTCGCGGGACTCCTGAGCGGCGCGAAGAACGAGGAGGGCGGCAAGGCCCTGCTGGACTTCCTGATCTCCAAGCAGTTCCAGGAGGACATGCCGCTCAACATGTTCGTCTACCCGGTGGTCAAGGGCGCGAAGCTGCCCGAGGCGTTCACCAAGTTCGGCGCCGTCGTCGACAAGCCGGAGACCGTCGCTCCCGACAAGATCGCCAAGAACCGTGAGCAGTGGGTCCAGTCATGGTCCTCGCTCGTAGTGAAGTAACGAAGTCCGTCCGGGGTTCCGTCCGCGGTTCCTTCCGGGGGAATGCGGCGCGGCTCGGGCTGATGGCCGGGCCCGCCGTGTTCTTCGCGGTCTTCTTCGCCTACCCCGTCGTCTCGATCGTCGGCCGCGGCCTCCAGGTCGACGGGGTTTGGCAGTTCGGGCGGATCGGCGAGGTGCTGAGCCGCGCCGACATCCAGCGCGTGCTGTGGTTCACCGCCTGGCAGGCGCTCGCCTCCACCGCGCTCACGCTGCTGATCGCGCTGCCCGCAGCGTATGTCTTCGCCCGCTTCGACTTCCCGGGCAAGCAGCTGCTGCGAGCGGTGGTGACCGTTCCCTTCGTGCTGCCGACCGTCGTCGTCGGGACCGCGTTCCTGGCGCTCCTCGGCCGCGGCGGACTGCTGGACGAGCTGTGGGGCGTCCGGCTGGACACCACCGTGTGGGCGATTCTGCTCGCGCATGTCTTCTTCAACTACGCCGTCGTCGTACGGACTGTGGGCGGCCTGTGGTCACAGCTCGACCCGCGTCAGGAAGAAGCCGCCCGGGTGCTGGGCGCCGGGCGGTTCGCGGCCTGGCGGCGGGTGACGCTGCCCGCGCTCGGCCCCGCCGTGGCCGCCGCTGCCCTGATGGTCTTCCTCTTCACCTTCACCTCGTTCGGCGTCGTACAGATCCTCGGCGGACCGACCTTCTCGACGCTCGAGGTGGAGATCTACCGGCAGACGGCCCAGCTGCTCGATCTGCCCACGGCAGCCGTGCTCACGCTGGTCCAGTTCGCCGCGGTCGGCGCCATCCTGGCGGTGCACGCGTCGACGGTCCGGCGGCGGGAGACCGCACTCAAGCTGGTCGACCCGGCTCAGACCGCGCGCCGGCCGCGCGGCCCCCGGCAGTGGGCGCTGCTCGGCGGGGTCCTGCTCACCGTGCTGCTGCTGATCCTGGTGCCCCTCGGAGTGCTCGTCGAACGTTCGCTGGACGGGCCGGGCGGTTACGGCCTCGACTTCTACCGGGCCCTGCAGTCGACCGGCGACGCCGGCAGCAGCTTCCTCGTCCCGCCGATCGAGGCGATCTGGAACTCGATGCGGTACGCGCTGACGGCGACCGGCATCGCACTGCTCATCGGCGGGCTCGCGGCCGCCGCGCTCACCCGGCGCGCGGGACGGTTCGTGCGCGGGTTCGACGCGCTCCTGATGCTTCCGCTCGGGGTCTCCGCGGTGACCGTCGGCTTCGGCTTTCTGATCACCCTCGACAAGCCGCCGCTGGATCTGCGTACCTCATGGATTCTCGTACCACTGGCGCAGGCACTGGTCGGTGTCCCCTTCGTCGTACGAACCATGCTGCCCGTCCTCAGAGCGGTCGACGACCGGCTGCGCGAGGCCGCGGCCGTGCTCGGGGCCTCGCCGCTGCGGGTCTGGCGTGAGGTCGATCTGCCGATGGTGCGGCGTGCGGTGCTGATCGCGGCGGGGTTCGCCTTCGCCGTGTCGCTCGGTGAGTTCGGGGCGACCGTCTTCATCGCCAGGCCCGACCGCCCGACCCTGCCGGTCGCCGTGGCTCGCCTGCTCGGGAGGCCAGGCGAGCTCAACTACGGTCAGGCGATGGCTCTTTCGACGATCCTGATGGTGGTGTGCGCGGCAGCGCTGCTGCTCCTCGAACGCATCCGTACCGACAAAACCTCCGGGGAGTTCTGATGGCCTTGCTGCGACTGGAGGATGTGACCGTACGGTTCGGGACGCGCGCGGCGCTCGACGCGGTGGACCTGGAGGTCGCCGAGCACGAGATCGTCTGCGTACTCGGGCCGAGCGGCAGCGGCAAGTCCACCCTGCTGAGGATCGTTGCCGGACTCCAGTCCGCGGACACCGGGCGGGTGCTGCTGTCCGGCGCCGACCAGGCAGGGGTGCCGGTGCACCGGCGCGGCGTCGGGCTGATGTTCCAGGACCACCAGCTCTTCCCGCAGCGCGACGTGGGCGGAAATGTCGCCTTCGGGCTGCGGATGCGCGGTGTCGGCCGAACCGAACAGGCCCGCCGCGTCGATGAGTTGCTGACGCTCGTCGGGCTGCCCGCAGCACAGCGCCGGGCGGTGGCCTCACTGTCCGGCGGCGAGCAGCAGCGGGTGGCGCTGGCCCGGGCGCTCGCGCCGGAGCCACGGCTGCTGATGCTGGACGAGCCGCTCGGCCAGCTGGACCGGGGGCTGCGCGAGCGGCTTGTCGTCGAACTGCGGGAGCTGTTCGGGCGGTTGGGCACCACCGTGCTGGCGGTCACTCACGACCAGGGTGAGGCCTTCGCGCTCGCCGACCGCGTCGTGGTCATGCGGGACGGCCGGATCGCCCAGGCGGGCTCTCCGCTGGAGGTCTGGCAGCGGCCCGCGTCCGAATTCGTCGCACGCTTCCTCGGCTTCGACAACGTGGTGGCGGCGACGGTGAGCGGGACGGCCGCCGACACGGTGTGGGGCAAGATCCCCGTGCCGGACCGCTCACCGCAGGGCGAGTGCAAGATCCTGGTCCGGCCCGCGGGCGTACGGCTGGACGACGCATCGTCCGGGCTGCCGTGCAAAGTCGAAGGGCTTACGTTCCGGGGCAACCATGTCGCCGTACGGCTGAGGCCCGCCGGCGCGCCGCCGCTGGAGGCGGAGTGCTCCGTGCGGGACGCGCCGGAGGAAGGAGCCGAAGTGGGCGTGGTCTTCGGCGCCGAGGATGTGGTCGTGCTCAGCGAACGGTGACGACCTCTGCCGGGCGCAGCTCGTCGGCGCCGGGCTCCTGCGGCTGTGGCTCCGTGCCATGAGCCTCCGGCGCGCCGAACCAGGCGACCGCGACGGCGCCCGCCACCGCAAGGACGAACCCGAGGAACGCCATCCAGGCGAAGCCCTCGCGCGAGGTGTCACCCAGCCACAGCACGCCGATCATGCCCGGCAGTACGGTCTCGCCCACCACCAGCGCTGCCGTCGCACCGTTTACCGAGCCGATCTGAAGGGCGATCGTGTGCAGATACATGCCGCCGATCCCGGCCACCAGGATCGCGTAGAGCGCCGGGTCCGCGAGCAGAGCACCCAGGTCGAAGGGGTCGATGCCGTTCAGTACGCGTACGCCGACACCCAGCGCGCCGAAGCCGAGACCCGACAGCAGACCGGCCAGGATGGCGGCGCGGGCGCCGAGAAGACGTACGACGACGGTCCCGCCGACCATCAGCAGCAGCGAGATCGCCAGCAGCCACCAGTGCGTCGCGATCGGGGTGTGGCCACTGCCCTCCGGGCCCGCGGCCGACCCCAGCAGCACCAGGGCCGAGCAGACGACGGCGATCGAGGTCCACTCGGCGCGGTTCAGGCGGATGCCCAGCAGCTTGACGCTCAGCACGGCCGTGATTACCAGGTTCGCGCTGATCACGGTCTGCGAGAGGAACAGCGGGAGCAGCCGGGCCGCCAGCGCGCCCAGGCCGAAGCCGATGAAGTCCAGGATGGTGCCGACGATGAACTCCCAGGTCATCGCGGCCTTCGCGGTCGACGACAGGCTCGGCCCGCCGTGCTGCGTGACGCCCGACGCGGCCGCCTCGCGAGCTGACCTGCGGGATCCCACGGCCTGGAGCACCGACCCCGTGCCATAACAGATCGAGGCCGCGACAGCGGTCAGTAGGCCAATCAGCACCAGGGGCTCCGTTCACGTGGGGTCAGTCCAACTCCGGCTGGACTGCCAGACGCGTGTTCGGCCTCCGAAGTTGCTTTTCGGTGATTAATCGCCGCTGGTCAGGCTCATCAGCGCGGCCGGAGCCTCGTCGACCGAGTCGACGAGCGCGATACGGGACTCCATCGCGCGGCCCGCCGCGAGGGACTGGAGCAGCGGCCAGGTGGGGAGCGTCCGCGTCCAGTGCACGCGGTTGACGAGGACCATGGGGGTCGGTTCGCCCCGGGACTCGTAGTAGTTCGGGGTCGCGTTGTCGAAGATCTCCTGGACCGTGCCGGCGGCGCCGGGCAGGAAGATCACACCCGCGGTGGAGCGGGCGAGGAGGCCGTCCTCGCGGGTGGCGTTGGCGAAGTACTTGGCGATGTGGCCCGCGAAGGCGTTCGGCGGCTCGTGGCCGTAGAACCAGGTGGGAATGCCGATCGAGTCGCCGCCGCCCGGCCAGCGGTCGCGCACCTCGAAGGCGGCGCCGGCCCAGTCGGAGACGGACGGGGTGAACGAGGGGGTCTTGGCGAGGAGTTCGAGCGCCTCGTCCAGCATCTCGTCGGGGTGCGGTGCGGCGTAGGCGCCGAGGTTGGCGGCCTCCATCGCGCCGGGGCCGCCGCCGGTCGCGACGGTGAGCCCGCTCCGGGCGAGGACCCGGCCGAGGCGGGCGGCGCCTGCGTAGGCGTCCGTGCCGCGGGCCATGGCGTGCCCGCCCATCACGCCCACGACGCGTGCGCCGACGAGGTGTTCGTCGAGGGCGTCGGAGATGGCGTCGTCGTGTATCGAGCGGAGCATCGAGGCGAATATGTCGCCGTCGGCCTTGGTCTCCTGGAACCAGGCGTAGGCCCGGGCGTCGGGAGTTGCCTCGTAGCCGCTGGCGCCCAGGCCCTCGAACAGCTCGTCGGGGGAGTAGAGAAGCCCGCGGTACGGGTCGAAATGCAGATCGGGAACCGGCGGGAAAACAAGCGCGCCGTCGGCCCGGACCTTGGCGGCGGCGTCGGGCTGCATGGGGCAGCCGAGGAAGACGGCGCCGGTGGTGTCGGCGGTGAGCAGCGCGAAGGTGCGGTCGGTGAGGTCGACGGACTGGACGCGGTGCCCGGCGAGGGTGCCGTGGGCGACGGCGAGATCGAACTCTGCGAGGGATTCGATCTCGCGGTCGGGGTGGGGTTCGGGGGGAGGCGGCATGCGGCCACGATAGGGGTGGGGGTGGGTTGTCCCGCACCCCGCCCCTTCCCTGAACCGGGGGCGGGGCCCCGGGCCCCCGGGCGTTGGGTGGGCGGGGCCGTGGGTCGGGCGGGGGGTTCTTTCCCCTACCCCGCCCCTTCCCGAAACCGGGGGTGCCCCCGGGCCCCGGGACGACTGCGCCGCGCCTTGCCCTATCCGGCACCCCGTGCCGGGCAAATACGGGGGCTGGCGCCCCCGTTGGTCCCGTGTGCCGGCTTCGCGGCGTCCTGCGGGACCGGCACCGCGCTGCCGTCGGCCTCGCCTCGCCGTGCCGGGCGCCCGCGTGCCGGGGCGATGCGGGGGCTGATGCCCCCTGCCCCCTGACCCGTGCGCCCCGGCCTCGCGGCGCTCGTGCCCTCTGCGAGACGCCGCCCGCCGCCCACGTGTCGTGGCTGAGGCGCCCTCAGCCCGTGAGAGGGAACGCCGCCAGCGCGCCCACCCCGCACGTCAGGGGAGCGAAGACCAGCAGAAGCGTTACCGCTCGCAGGGCCGCCGCCTGGCGGAGGAGGGGGGCCGGAGTGCCCAGGCGGCGGAGGGATTCCGTCGTTGTGGCGCGAGTATGTTTGGCCTCCAGGGCCGAGACCAGGAGCGTCGCCGTCGTGCAGGTGATCACCAGGGCCGCGCCCAGGCCGGTGAGCGGGCCGACGGGGCGGGGGGCCGCGTCGTCGTACAGCGTGGCGGCCGCGAGCGCCGCCGCGGCGACCGCGCAGACCACGCCCAGCGGGCGGCCGATGCGGCTCGACTCCTCCATCAGGGTGCGGCCCGCCAGCAGGCGGGTCGGGCCCGGGCGGAGGGCCTGCAGGAGGCGGCCGCAGAAACGGGTGATGCCCGGGCCGGCCAGGGCGAGGCCGAGGGCGGCGAGGGTCCAGCCCACGAGAACGCCGGCCGGGTTGCCCTCGAAGTGGCCGTCGGATTCGCCCGGCAGAGGCAGAGGTGAACCCGATGCGCCTCGGCTCGCGTACGTCTCGACGGCCAGGCCCGCCGCCATCAGCGCGACCCCCCACGGCAGCCCGCCCGGAGCGGGAGAAGGCACCGGGGAGGATGAAGACTGCGCAGACCGCGGCGGAGACTGTCGCGGGCGCAGCGTCAGCGCGGCCGCCACCGAGGACAGCAGCGGCACCAGCGCGAGCAGTGTCAGCGCTGCGCCCAGCGGCAATGGCCGCTCCGCCGCGAGCAGTTCGGCCGCCGCCCCGTCGAACGGCAGCCCCGTCAGATCGCCCCGCAGGTGGAGGAAGAACAGCAGGGCGACCATGCTGCCGAGCGTGCCGGAGACGGCCGTCGACACCGCGGCCAGCGCGCTCAGCCGTGCGGGCCCCAGGCCGATCGCCGAGAGCCCGGACCTCGGACGTGTACTCGGATCCGTACGCGCCACCGCCACCGCGAAGTGCACCGTCGCCGCGAGCGGGATCAGGCACCACAGCAGCCGTACGGCGGACGCGCCGGAGTCGGTGGGGTGGGACAGCGCGTACGTCAGCGTGCACAGCAGCAGGAACCCGACGCCCGCGGACGCCGCCGCCACCATCAGGCGGCGCAGCAGGACCAGGGGGTGCGCGCCTCGGGCTAGACGGAGAGCGAGCACTCGGCCCGGCCTTCCGCGTCCGCGGTCGCGAGGGAGTTGACGCGCCGGCCGTCGACGAGGGCGATCGAACGGTCGGCGAGCGCCGCCACCTCCGCGTCGTGCGTGGCGAGCACGACGGTGATGCGGTGCGAACGGGCTGCGGCCGTGACCATACGCAGCACATGAGCCCGGTCCGCCCGGTGCAGCGTCGCCGTCGGCTCGTCCGCGAACAGCACCGACGGCGTCGCGGCCAGCGCCCGCGCGGTGGCGACCCGTTGCCGCTGCGCCTGCAGCAGCGCATGCGGCCGCTTCCGCGCGCACGCGCCGATGTCGAGCCGCTCCAGCCACTCCATCGCCGCGGTCTTCGCCGCGCGGTGCGAGATGCCGCGCAGCAGCAGTGGCAGGGCGGCGTTCTCCCAGGCCGTCAGCTCCGGGACCAGCGTCGGCTCGGAGTCGATCCACCCGAAGCGGTCCCGCCGCAGCCGCTCGCGCCGCGGCGGGCTCAGCGTGTGCACGGGGGAGCTGTTGAACCAGACCTCGCCCTCCTGGGCGACCAGTTGACCGGACAGGCATCTCAGGAGCGTGGTCTTGCCGCTGCCGCGGGGCCCGTACACGGCGAGGATCTCGCCCTCCCGTACGCCCAGCGATACGCCCACCAGCGCGGGCGAGCCGTTGTGGGAGTGGTGCAGGGAACGCGCCCAGAGCACATCGTTGTCCGGCGGGGCCACCATGGCGTACACCTCGGTTCTGATCAGATTTCCCCTCCCCCGTCCGGGGGAACGAAGACAGGGCCGATCGGTCACTCGGCACGCTAAGGATTCAGAACCGGGGTGGCGGGAAGCACACGGCCCGGGTGCACCCCATCTCACTCGGATGGCCGAATGAGTGAGGGGTGCCCCGGGCCGATAGCCGTAAGCAGCCAGCCGTGAAACGTGGGGCTAGAGCTTCGTCCAGGCCTCCGCGAGAACGCTGCGCAGAATGCCTTCGATCTCGTCGAAGGTCTCCTGCGTGGAGATCAGCGGCGGCGCGAGCTGCACGACCGGGTCGCCACGGTCGTCGGCGCGGCAGTACAGGCCGGCGTCGTAGAGCGCCTTCGAGAGGAAGCCGTAGAGCACACGCTCGGTCTCCTCGTCGGTGAAGGTCTCCTTGGTGGTCTTGTCCTTCACCAGCTCGATGCCGTAGAAGAAGCCGTTTCCGCGGACGTCGCCGACGATCGGCAGGTCGTGCAGCTTCTGCAGCGTGGAGAGGAACGCGCCCTCGTTGTCGAGGACGTGCTGGTTGAGGCCTTCCTTCTCGAAGATGTCGAGGTTGGCCAGGCCCACCGCCGCGGAGACCGGGTGGCCGCCGAAGGTGTAGCCGTGCAGGAAGGTGTTGTCGCCCTTGTAGAACGGCTCGGCGAGGCGGTCGGAGATGATGCACGCGCCGATCGGGGAGTAGCCCGAGGTCATGCCCTTGGCGCAGGTGATCATGTCCGGCACGTAGTCGAACTTGTCGCAGGCGAACATCGTGCCGAGGCGGCCGAAGGCGCAGATGACCTCGTCCGAGACGAGCAGCACGTCGTACTGGTCGCAGATCTCGCGGACCCGCTGGAAGTACCCGGGCGGCGGCGGGAAGCAGCCGCCGGCGTTCTGCACCGGCTCCAGGAACACGGCCGCGACCGTGTCCGCGCCCTCGAAGAGGATCTCTTGCTCGATCTGGTCGGCGGCCCAGCGGCCGAAGGCCTCGGGGTCGTCGCCGTAGATCGGAGCACGGTAGATGTTGGTGTTCGGCACCTTGTGCGCGCCGGGGACCAGCGGCTCGAAGGGGGCCTTGAGGGCGGGGAGGCCGGTGATGGACAGGGCGCCCTGCGGGGTGCCGTGGTAGGCGACCGCACGCGAGATGACCTTGTACTTGGTCGGCTTGCCCGTGAGCTTGAAGTACTGCTTGGCCAGCTTCCAGGCGGTCTCGACCGCCTCACCGCCACCGGTGGTGAAGAAGACCTTGTTCAGGTCGCCCGGGGCGTGCTGCGCCAGCCGCTCGGCCAGCTCGATGGCCTTGGGGTGGGCGTAGGACCATACGGGGAAGAAAGCGAGCTCCTGAGCCTGCTTGTACGCGGTCTCGGCGAGCTCGTGACGGCCGTGGCCGGCGTTGACCACGAACAGGCCGGAGAGGCCGTCGAGGTAGCGCTTGCCCTTGTCGTCGTAGATGTAGGTGCCCTCGCCACGCACGATGGTGGGCACGGGCGCGTTCTCGTACGACGACATCCGGGTGAAGTGCATCCACAGGTGGTCGTACGCGGTCTTGGAGAGGTCCTTGCTCACGGCTATCGGGTTCCCCACATATAGGTCTGCTTCTTGAGCTTGAGGTAGACGAAGCTCTCGGTGGAGCGCACGCCGGGGAGCGTACGGATCCGCTTGTTGATCACTTCGAGCATGTGGTCGTCGTCCTCGCAGACGATCTCCACCATGAGGTCGAAGGAGCCCGCGGTCAGAACCACGTACTCGCACTCGGCCATGGCGGTGAGCGCGTCGGCCACCGGGTCGAGGTCTCCCTCCACCTTGATGCCGACCATCGCCTGGCGTCGCAGGCCCACGGTGAGTGGGTCGGTGACGGCGACGATCTGCATCACGCCCTGATCGAGCAGCTTTTGGACGCGCTGGCGTACGGCAGCTTCGGAGAGGCCGACGGCCTTGCCGATAGCGGCGTACGGGCGGCGCCCGTCTTCCTGGAGCTGTTCGATGATCGCGAGGGAGACGGCGTCGATCGTCGGGGACGATCCGCTGCCGTTCCTGGAATCTGCGTTACGACTGGCCACGGGCTCACTTTGCACTGGGACTCGTCTGTGCCGCAACCCCTGAGCGATGAAATTCGTTGTTCGAGAGGTCGAATCTAACTGAATCCGAAGTTGTGGAGGGTCGGGGCTGTCGAAAGCGTTACCCGAGAGATTAGGGTGGGTGTCTCACCCATCGGACATCTGACAGGAGGGGTGGCAACAGTGACCACCGAGCTGCGTCGTCTGCGCAACTACATCAACGGGGAGTTCCGGGACGCCGCCGACGGGCGGACCATCGAGGTCGTCAACCCGGCCACGGGTGAGGCGTACGCCACGTCGCCGCTCTCCGGACAGGCCGACGTCGATGCCGCCATGGACGCTGCCGCGGCCGCCTTCCCCGCCTGGCGCGACACCACGCCCGCCGAGCGCCAGAAGGTGCTGCTGAAGATCGCGGACGCCTTCGAGGAGCGGGCCGAGGACCTGATCGCCGCCGAGTCGGAGAACACGGGCAAGCCGCTGGGCCTGACCCGCAGCGAAGAGATCCCGCCGATGGTGGACCAGATCCGCTTCTTCGCGGGCGCGGCGCGGATGCTGGAGGGCCGCTCGGCCGGCGAGTACATGGAGGGCATGACCTCCATCGTCCGGCGTGAGCCGGTCGGCGTCTGCGCGCAGGTCGCGCCGTGGAACTACCCGATGATGATGGCCGTCTGGAAGTTCGCGCCCGCGCTGGCGGCGGGCAACGCGGTCGTCATCAAGCCCTCGGACACCACCCCCGCCTCAACCGTGCTGATCGCCGAGATCATCGGCGCGATCGTGCCGAAGGGTGTCTTCAACGTCCTGTGCGGCGACCGGGACACCGGCCGCGCGATGGTCGAGCACCCGATTCCGGCGATGGCGTCGATCACCGGTTCCGTACGGGCGGGCATGCAGGTCGCCGAGTCGGCGGCCAAGGACGTCAAGCGCGTACACCTGGAGCTGGGCGGCAAGGCGCCGGTCGTCGTCTTCGAGGACACCGACATCCCCAAGGCCGTCGAGGACATCGCGGTGGCGGGCTACTTCAACGCGGGCCAGGACTGTACGGCCGCGACGCGCGTGCTCGTGCACGAGTCGATCCACGACGAGTTCGTCGCGGCGCTGGCCAAGGCGGCGACGGACACGAAGACGGGTGCGGCGGACGACGAGGACGTGCTCTACGGCCCGCTCAACAACGCCAACCAGCTCAAGCAGGTCAGCGGCTTCATCGAGCGGCTCCCGGCACACGCCAAGGTCGAGGCCGGTGGCCACCAGGTCGGCGAGAAGGGCTACTTCTACGCCGCGACCGTCGTCTCCGGCCTCAAGCAGGACGACGAGATCATCCAGAAAGAGGTCTTCGGCCCGGTCATCACCGTTCAGTCCTTCCGGGACGAGGCGCAGGCCCTGGAGTGGGCGAACGGCGTCGAGTACGCCCTTGCCTCGTCCGTGTGGACCAAGGACCACGCGCGCGCGATGCGTATGTCCAAGAACCTCGACTTCGGCTGTGTGTGGATCAACACGCACATTCCGCTGGTCGCGGAGATGCCGCACGGTGGCTTCAAGAAGTCCGGTTACGGCAAGGACCTTTCGTCGTACGGCTTCGACGACTACACGCGCATCAAGCACGTCATGACGTCGCTCGACGCGTAAGCCTTGTTGACGGGGCGCGGGGACTGTTTCCCGCGCCCCGTTCTCATGCCGTCTGTGCCACGGGCGTGCGGTGCAACGCCAGCAGCAGGCACCAGATCTGGGCCGCCATCAGCTCCGGCGTCGCCTCGATCGCCCCGTGCAGCCAGTCCGCCAGGACGCCCGCGAAGGTCGCCGCCACCGCCGAGGCGATCAGGGGCGCGGACGGCGCTCCGGCCAGCTCGCGCTCCCTGCGGCTGCGCTCGCGCAGTTCGCGGTGGAGCAGATCGCCCAGGGGGCCGCTGCCGCCCTCGTGGAGCAGCGTGCGGTAGAGCGCGGCGTGCGGGGCAAGGTCCCGGAAGAAGTCCGTCAGGGCCGGCGGGGGAGCGGCCGGATCCGGGGTACCTCGCCAGGCGTGAAGGGCGTCCACCGCGTCCCGTACGACCTCGGCGCAGGCGTCGACCGCCAGGGCGTCGAGGTCCGGGTAGTGCAGGTAGAACGTGGCCCGGCCCAGGCCCGCCCTGCGGACCAGCGCCGCGACGCGGACCTCCGCGAGCGGACGCTCGGCGCACTCCTCCAGTAGAGCCTCGCGCAGCCTGGCCCGGGTACGTTCGGCGCGCGGGTCTCCCGCGGGGGCGCTCATCCCGCCACCAGCACGGCCGCCAGCGCGAGCGCGCCGGGCAGCGCCTGCGCCACCAGGATGCGCCGGTTCGCGGTGAAGCCGCCGTACAGGCCCGCGACGAGCACACAGCTGAGGAAGAAGACCTGGACGCGGTATCCCGTCGGGTCGGCGGCTATCAGGCCCCAGATCAGGCCCGCGGCGAGAAAGCCGTTGTAGAGCCCCTGGTTCGCGGCGAGCGGGGCGGTCGCGCGGGCCATTTCCGCGTCGAAGCCGGAGAGCTCGCGGCCGGGCCTGCGCTCCCAGAGGAACATCTCCAGAACCAGGATGTAGATGTGCAGCGCGGCCACCAGGCCGACCAGGACGTTTGCCGTTGTGTTCATCGCGGATCCTCAGTTCATGGACAGATGTCCAGTAAGTATAGACACATGTCCATGACGGTGGGGTGTCGGGCGGGTTCCGCACGGATCGACGCAGCGTTCGGGCACCGTTCGCGAAGGGGTGGAACTCCATCGTCGGGCTGTAGCAGACTCGCGATCATGAGCGAGGATCACGTGAACTCCGCTGTCACCTACGGGCTGTTCGCGGCCTGGCTGCTGCACGACGCCGAAGAGTTGGCCACGGGGCCGCGCTGGATACGGGAGAACGTCCCTGTGCTGCGCAAACGCTTCCCCGGCGTGCCCGAGAGGCTCTGGCGCTCGATGGAGTCGGTCGACGAACGCGAATTCGCCGTCGCCGTCGGGGTGATGGGTGCGATCGTCGCGTCCGCCGCAGTCGCGGGCCGGCACTCCGGCGGCCGGTCCGGCTTCTATCAGGCCGTGCTGAACGGCTTCGGCCTCCACAGCCTCGTCCATCTCGCCCAGGCCGCGGCGGTACGCGGCTACACCCCGGGCTCGGCGACCTCGCCGCTGCTCGTGGTCCCGTTCGCGCTCTGGGCGCGCGGCCGACTGCGACGCGGGGGAGTGCTCCGCCCTGCACGGGCCCGTGACGCGGCAACAGGCCTGGTACTGGCCGCAGGTGCCACGGTCGTCTCGCACGCGATCGCGCGCCGGATCACGGGGACCCCCCGCTTTTGAACGCGTTCACAACGGGCGTACGCTGCGGTCATGAGCGAGCGAGCCCTGTTGCGGCGCATACGCGTGTGGTTGATCGTCTTCATCGTCTGCCTGGTGCTGAGCGGGCTGACGGCCTTCCCCCTGGTGCACGAACTGCACTGGCTGGAAGACCTGTTGAACTCGCTGGGGACCGGCGGGCCATTCCCGGCGCTGATGGAGTGGATCGAGCGGGTACGGGCCGGGCTGGACGCCACCGACGAGAAGTACCCCTTCGTGCTGTACGGAACGGACTGGCTCGCCTTCGCCCACCTCGTGATCGCGGTCGCCTTCTACGGCCCGTACCGCGATCCCGTACGGAACATCTGGGTCGTCGAGTTCGGGATGATCGCCTGCGCCGGGATCATCCCGCTCGCCCTGATCTGCGGTCCGATCCGCGGGATCCCCGTCTGGTGGTCGGTCGTCGACATGTCGTTCGGGGTGTTCGGAGTGATCCCGCTGTACGTCCTGCGCCGGAAGATCAAGCAGCTGGAGGCCTTGACGGGACAGGCGGCCGGTCCCGAACCGGCCGCCGTCGCGGCCTAGTTCAGGCCTGGTTCAGGCCTACGAGTTCGGCCGCGGGGTGACAACACCGTGCAGCGCGTCGACACGGTTGGTGGTGATCGAGTCGACGCCGTACCGGACCAGCCGTCGCATGCTGCGCCGGGTGTCCGCCACCCAGGCCGAGACGAGCATGCCGTCCCGGTGGATACGGTCCGTCAGCTCCTGGCCGAGCAGGCTGAACCGGTAGTTGAGCCAGCGCGGCCCCACGGCGGCAAGCAGCGCGGGCCGCGGCGGGGCCAGGGACGTCCACGTCATCGCGATCTCGGCCGACGGGTCGGCCGCGCGCACCGTGAGCATGGTGACCGGGCCCGCGCAGTAGTACACCCGCTCGCCCGCGCCGCACTCGCGGACCGTGCCCACCACGGTCCGCACCGACTCCTTCGAGGCGCCGGGCAGATCGATCATCACGCGGTGCGATCCGAGGGCGTTCAGAGCCTCGCTCAACGTGGGCACCCCGCCGCCGGTGAGCTCGTGCAGCTCGTCCCGGGTGAGTCCGGCGAGGGGCCGGTCGTGGCCCCACAGCCGTTTCAGCGAGTCGTCGTGCAGCAGCACCGGCACGTCGTCACGGGTGAGGCGTACGTCGATCTCCACCGCGTCCGCGCCCTGTTCGAGGGCGGAGCGGAGCGAGGGAAGGGTGTTCTCACGGACGCGGTACGGATCGCCGCGATGGCCGACAACACTGACTCTGCGCATGGGGCCCATTGTCGGGTTCGCTCAGCGCGCGAGCCAGGCAGCGGTGTAGGTGTCGATCTCGGCCGCGATGCGCGCCTTGCCCGCCGGGTCGAGGAAGGACGCGTCCAAGGCGTTCTTGGCGAGGCCGGCGAGTCCGCGCTCGTCCAGTTCCAGCAGCCGGGCGGCGACCGCGTACTCGTTGTTCAGGTCGGTGCCGAACATCGGCGGGTCGTCGCTGTTGATCGTCACCAGCACTCCGGCGGCGACCATCTCCTTGATGGGGTGCTGGTCGAGGTCGGCGACCGCGCGGGTGGCGATGTTCGAGGTCGGGCAGACCTCCAGCGCGATCCGGTGCTCCGCGAGATGGGCGAGCAGCTTCGGGTCCTGCGTTGCGCTGGTGCCGTGGCCGATGCGCTCGGCGCGCAGGTCGTTCAGCGCGTCCCAGATGGTCCCCGGTCCCGTCGTCTCCCCGGCGTGCGGCACGGAGTGCAGTCCCGCCGCGATCGCACGGTCGAAGTACGGCTTGAACTGCGGGCGCGGTACACCGATCTCCGGGCCGCCGAGTCCGAAGGAGACCAGGCCCTCGGGGTGCAGGTCCACAGCGAGTCGTGCGGTCTCCTCGGCCGCTTCGAGCCCGGCCTCGCCGGGGATGTCGAAGCACCAGCGCAGTACGACACCGAGCTCGGCCTCGGCCGCCCGGCGGGCGTCCTCGATCGCCGCCATGAAGGCCTTCTCGTCGATGCCGCGGCGGGTCGAGCTGAAGGGCGTGATGGTCAGCTCGGCGTAGCGGATGTTCTGGCGAGCCATGTCACGGGCCACCTCGAAGGTCAGCAGCCGTACGTCCTCGGGGGTGCGGATCAGGTCCACGACCGAGAGATAGACCTCGATGAAGTGCGCGAAGTCGGTGAACGTGAAGTAGTCCGCGAGCGCCTCGGGGTCGGTGGGGACCTTCGAGTCGGGGTGGCGGGCGGCCAGTTCGGCGACGATGCGCGGCGAAGCCGAGCCGACGTGGTGCACATGCAGTTCGGCCTTGGGGAGCCCCGCGATGAAGGGGTGCAGATCGGTCATCGGGGTCCTCCGTGTTCAATGCGCCGCTCGGGTCAGGGATCATCGTAGGGTGCCCGGCCGGGGACAGGGTGAGGGGCCGTAGCATGACGGCGAACCACGATGGGGGAGAACAATGTCAGACAACCAGGCCCAGCCGACGGGCGGGTCCGAGCCCCGCGACCGCGATCCGTGGGCTCCGCCGGAGAGCGGTTCGGCACAGAACAGGGTGCCGCTGGACAAGCCCGCCGCCCAGCGCCCGCCGACGTCGCCGGTGCACGACCAGCCGACCGTCACGTCGATGCCGGGTGCCGGTCCGGTTCCCGACGCGGGTACCGTGCCGCCGCCCCCGATAGCCCCGGGCGGACCTGCTCAGCCCGTCGCGGGTCCCTACGGCTACCCCGCAGCCCCGAGCCTCCCGCAGCCCGGTGTCGGTACCGGTGATCTGTACGGCGGCTACCCCGGATACCCGGGCTACCAGAGCTACAGCCAGCCGGGCTGGCAGGCCCAGCCGGCGAACGGCATGGGCATCACCGCGATGGTGCTCGGCATCCTGTCGATCTGCCTGTTCTGTCTGTACGGAGTCGTGTCGATCGTCCTCGGCGTGCTCGGCCTGATCTTCGGCATCCTGGGCCGCAAGCGCGCCCAGCGCGGCGAGGCGACCAACGGCGGCATGGCGCTCGCGGGCATCATCACCGGCTCCATCGGCATCGTGCTCGGCCTGGTCGTCGTGGGCCTGATGATCTGGGGCATCACCAAGGCGGTCAACGACGAGCGGAACAGGGACGACCGCTACGGCGACTACTCGAACACGCTCGTGCTCCAGGACGTGGCCCGCTAAGCCCTGTCCGGCCGATCTTGCCGGGGCGGAGCCCCGGTCACCCCGTCACCCGCGCTTCCGTAGCTCCTCCCGTGCCTCCATCAGCGCGAACCCCAGCAGATTGAGCCCGCGCCAGCGCGCGGGATCCTGCGCCCGCTCGTCGTCCGCGGCCAGCCCGATGCCCCACACCCGGTCGAGCGGGCTGGCCTCCACGAGCACCCGGTCCCCCGTGCCCAGCAGATAGTCGCGCAGCTCGGCATGCTGTCCGAACTTGTGCACACTGCCCGAGCGCACGATCGCGAACCGCTCGCGCTCCCATATCGCGTCGTCGAAACCGCGCACCAGCCGCCCGGCCCGCTTGGCCGCGGCAGGGCTGGTCGCGGTGAGCGCCTGCCGCTCGGCCTCCGCGTCGCCGAAGAGCCGTGCCTTGCCCGCCATCATCCAGTGCTCCGCCGTGGCGTACCGCACGCCGTCGACCACGAACGGTGACGGCCACCACTGGCTGAGACAGCTCGGGCCGATGCTCCCGTCCCGGCGCGGCGCGTGCCCCCAGAAGTGCAGAAACTTCACTCGCTTGTCGCTGCTGACCTGCTGGATCAGCTCTTCCATCCCCATGCACGCGAGTCTGGCATCCAGCACTGACACTCCGTACGCCTTTTGTCGCCATGACCCGACACATGGTCGACCGATTCCGTCGCGTAACCAAAAGGCAACAACGGAATCCCTTGTTGGAGACGGGTTGCTCTGTCAGGATCGGCACTCAATTCGAGCTGGAACAACGGAGAGCTTCATGAGCAACCGCTTCCAGGCGCGGGACCGCTACGCCGACGGCGCGCAGTACATCGGCGGGCGGCTGCGGCCCGGCACCTCAGGACGTACGCAGGACATCGTCGACCCGGCCACCGGGGAGACGGTCCACAGCTACGAGCTGGCAGCCACCGCCGATGTCGACGCGGCCGTCGCCGCTGCCCGCGATGCCTTCCCCGGCTGGGCGGGCGCCACCCCGGGCGAGCGCTCCGACGCCCTGCACCGCTTCGCCTCCGTCCTCGCGGAGCAGTCCGCCGACCTCGCGTACGCCGAGTCCCTCCAGTGCGGCAAGCCGATCCGGCTCACCACCGAGTTCGACGTCCCGGGCACCGTCGACAACACGGCCTTCTTCGCGGGCGCCGCGCGCCATCTCCAGGGGCAGTCGGCCGGTGAGTACAGCGGTGACCACACCTCGTACGTACGCCGGGAGCCGATCGGAGTCGTCGGCTCCATCGCTCCCTGGAACTACCCGCTCCAGATGGCTGCCTGGAAGGTCCTCCCGGCCATCGCCGCGGGCAACACCATCGTCCTCAAGCCCGCCGAGATCACCCCGCTGACCTCGCTGATGTTCGCCGAGGCCGCCAAGGCGGCCGGGATCCCCGACGGCGTGGTCAACATCGTCAACGGCGCGGGCAAGGACGCGGGCGAGCATCTCGTCGGGCACCCCGATGTCGCCATGACCTCCTTCACCGGTTCGACCCCCGTCGGCAAGCGCGTCGCCGAGATCGCCACCGCCACCGTCAAGCGCCTGCATCTGGAGCTCGGCGGCAAGGCCCCCTTCGTGGTCTTCGACGACGCCGACCTGGAGGCCGCGATCCACGGCGCCGTTGCCGGCTCGCTGATCAACTCCGGCCAGGACTGCACGGCCGCCACCCGCGCCTATGTGCAGCGGCCGCTGTACGACGCCTTCGTCAGCGGTGTCGCCGATCTGATGGCGGGCGTCCGCCTCGGTGACCCCCTCGACCCCGCCACCGACCTCGGCCCGCTCGTCTCGCACCTCCAGCGCGACCGCGTCGCGGGCTTCGTCGACCGTGCCCGCGCCTACGCCACGGTCGTCACCGGCGGCGAAGCCCCGGGCGGTGACCTGGAGAAGGGCGCCTACTACCGGCCCACCCTCGTCGCCGGCGCAGCCCAGGACAGCGAGATCGTCCAGTCCGAGATCTTCGGTCCGGTCCTCGTCGTCCTCCCCTTCGACTCCGACGACGAAGGCATCGCGCTGGCCAACGACACCCCCTACGGCCTCGCCGCCTCCGCCTGGAGCCGCGACGTGTTCCGCGCGAACCGCGCCACCCGCGAGATCAAGGCGGGGTGCGTCTGGGTCAACGACCACATTCCGATCATCAGCGAGATGCCTCATGGCGGATACAAGGCCTCTGGCTTCGGAAAGGACATGTCGGCGTACTCCTTCGAGGAGTACACGCAGGTCAAGCACGTGATGTACGACAACACCGCGGTAGCCAGGAAGGACTGGCACCGCACCATCTTCGGGGACCGATAGCCAGCCCAGCGCCGCTCGACCGGCGGCACCATCCCGAAAGGGCACAGCGCATGGATCAGCACGAGCCGGACGTCCTGTCCGCAGCCCAACTGGCAGCGATGCGACGCAGCATCACCAGCGGCCGGGGCGCCCTCACCCGCCGTTCGATGCTGCGCGCCGGTGGTATAGGCGCGCTCACCGTCGGCGGCCTCGCCTCTCTCAGCGCCTGCGGCATCCCGCCCGCGAAGCGCGAGGGAGAGGGAGCGGTCTCGGACGACCACTCCAGTGCGGAGAAGCGGATCAGCTTCTCCAACTGGACCGAGTACATGGACGTCAGCGAGGACGAGAAGCACCGTCCCACGCTGGAGCAGTTCACCAAGCGGACCGGTATCAAGGTCAAGTACACCGAGGACATCAACGACAACGTCGAGTTCTTCGGAAAGATCCAGCCGCAGCTCGCCGCGGGCCAGGACACCGGCCGCGACCTGATATGCGTCACCGACTGGCTGGCGGCGCGGATGATCCGGCTCGGCTGGGTGCAGAAGCTCGACGCCTCGCTGCTTCCGCACGCGTACGCCAATCTCTCCCCCCAGTTCCGCAGCCCCGACTGGGACCCGGGTCGCGCCTACTCCTACCCGTGGACCGGCATTTCGACCGTCATCGCCTACAACGCCAAGGCGACCGGCGGCAAGAAGGTCGACTCCGTCACGCAGCTCCTGGACGACCCCACGCTCAAGGGCCGGGTCGGCTTCCTCACCGAGATGCGTGACTCGGTCGGCATGACCCTTCTCGACATGGGCAAAGACCCGGCCAAGGTCAACGACGCCGACTACGACGCGGCGATCGGCCGGCTCCAGAAGGGCGTCGACAAGAAGCAGATCCGGCGCTTCACGGGCAACGACTACACCTCGGACCTGGACAAGGGCGATATCGCCGCCTGTCTCGCCTGGGCCGGTGACCTCATTCAGCTCCAGGTCGACAACCCCGACATCAAGTTCTCGATCCCGGCGGCCGGTTACATGACCTCGTCCGACAATCTGCTGGTCCCGGCCAACGCCAGGCACCAGAAGAACGCCACCCGGCTGATCGACTACTACTACGAGCTCCCCGTCGCCGCCCAGCTCGCCGCGTACATCAACTATGTGTGCCCGGTCGAGGGCGTCGCCGCCGAACTCACCAAGATAGACAAGTCGCTTGCCGAGAACACGCTGATCCTCCCGGACAAGGCCATGGCCGCCAAGTCCCACGCCTTCCGCTCGCTCAGCAGCGCGGAGGAGAAGGCGTACGAAGAGAAGTTCGCCAAGCTCATCGGCGCCTGATCTGCCCCCCCTGCTCCCCTCGACACCACTGGGACCGCGACCCATGACTGAAAAGACAGAGGGCGGCGACGTCCGCCTCTCCGGGATCAGCAAGACCTTCGGCAGTTTCACGGCCGTCCATCCGCTCGATCTGACCATCCCGCAGGGCTCGTTCTTCGCCCTGCTCGGCGCTTCCGGCTGCGGAAAGACCACCACCCTGCGGATGATCGCCGGTCTTGAGGACCCGAGCACCGGAACGGTGTTCCTCGGCGACAAGGACGTTACCGGCCTGCCGCCGTACAAACGCCCCGTCAACACCGTCTTCCAGAGCTATGCGCTCTTCCCGCACCTCGACATCTACGAGAACGTCGCCTTCGGACTGCGCAGGCGCGGCATCAAGTCGGTGAAGAAGCAGGTCGGCGACATGCTCGACCTCGTCGAGCTCGGCGACTTCGCCAAGCGCAAGCCGCACCAGCTCTCCGGCGGCCAGCAGCAGCGCGTCGCCGTGGCCCGCGCGCTCATCAACCACCCCCAGGTGCTGCTCCTCGACGAGCCCCTCGGCGCCCTCGACCTCAAGCTGCGCCGCCAGATGCAGCTGGAGCTCAAGCGCATCCAGACCGAGGTCGGCATCACCTTCGTACATGTCACCCACGACCAGGAGGAGGCCATGACCATGGCCGACACGGTCGCGGTCATGAGCGGCGGACGGGTCGAGCAGCTCGGCGCGCCCGCCGAGCTCTACGAGAACCCGCAGACCACTTTTGTCGCCAACTTCCTGGGCACCTCCAACCTCATCGAGGCCGAGGTCGCGTCCAACAGCGGCGGCGAGGTCATCGTCACGGCCGCCGACGCCAAGCTGCGGCTGCCCGCCCAGCGCTGCGCCACCCAGCCCCGCACCGGCGGGAAGCTGCTGGTCGGCGTGCGCCCGGAGAAGATATCGCTGGCGCACGCGGACGACGCGGGCACGATCAACGACGGCCGCAACCGGTTCACCGGCACGATCGCCGACTCCAGCTTCATCGGTGTCTCCACCCAGTTCGTCATCGACAGCCCGGTCTGCCCGGAGCTTGAGGTGTACGTACAGAACATCGAGCGGGACCCGCGCCTGGTGCCCGGCGCCGAGGTCGTCCTGCACTGGAACCCGGAGCACACCTTCGGTCTGGACGCCGCCCAGGACATCGACGCCGGTGTGGAGACGGTGGAGGAGACGCCATGACCGTCACCGAGGCACCGCCCGCCTCGCCCGCCGTCGAGCCGGTCGTCCACAAACCGTCCGTACGCCGCAAGCTTGTCCCGTACTGGCTGCTGCTGCCCGGCATCCTCTGGCTGATCGTCTTCTTCGCGCTGCCGCTGGTCTACCAGGCCTCGACATCCGTGCAGACGGGCTCCCTCGAAGGGGGCTTCAAGGTCACCTGGCACTTCCAGACCTACTGGGACGCGCTGACCGAGTACTACCCGCAGTTCCTGCGCTCGGTGCTCTACGCCGGCACGGCCACGATCCTGTGTCTGCTGCTCGGCTACCCGCTCGCGTATCTGATCGCGTTCAAGGCGGGCCGCTGGCGCAACCTGCTGCTGGTGCTGGTCATCGCACCGTTCTTCACCAGCTTCCTGATCCGTACGCTCGCCTGGAAGACGATCCTCGCGGACGGCGGCCCGGTGGTGAACGTGCTGGACAGCGTCGGCTTCCTGGACGTCACCGGCTGGCTCGGAATGACCGAGGGCAACCGGCTGCTCGCCACCCCGCTCGCGGTGGTCTGCGGTCTGACGTACAACTTCCTGCCGTTCATGATCCTGCCGCTGTACACCTCGCTGGAGCGGATCGACCCGCGGCTCCACGAGGCGGCGGGGGACCTGTACGCGAAGGGGTCCACCACCTTCCGCAAGGTGACCTTCCCGCTGTCCATGCCCGGTGTCGTCTCCGGCACCCTGCTGACCTTCATCCCGGCCAGCGGTGACTACGTGAATGCCGAACTGCTCGGCTCCACCGACACCAAGATGGTCGGCAACGTCATCCAGTCGCAGTTCCTGAGGGTGCTCGACTACCCGACCGCGGCCGCGCTGTCGTTCATTCTCATGGCGGTCGTGCTGATCATGGTCACCGTCTACATCCGCCGGGCCGGAACGGAGGACCTGGTCTGATGCGCTGGATACGGAACAACCTTGTGGTCATCGCGGGGCTGCTCACGCTCGCGTACCTGATCCTGCCGAACATCGTCGTGATGGTGTTCTCGTTCAACAAGCCCGCCGGGCGGTTCAACTACTCCTGGCAGGAGTTCTCCACCGACGCCTGGAAGGACCCGTGCGGAGTCGCCGACATGTGCGGCTCGCTCTCCCTGTCCCTCCAGCTCGCGCTGTGGGCCACCATCGGCGCGACCGTCCTTGGCTCGATGATCGCCTTCGCGCTGGTCCGCTACCGCTTCCGGGCGCGTGGCGCGGTCAACTCGCTGATCTTCCTGCCGATGGCGATGCCCGAGGTCGTCATGGCCGCATCCCTGCTCACGCTGTTCCTCAACCTGGGCGCGGAGCTGGGCTTCTGGACCATCCTCATCGCGCACACCATGTTCTGCCTCAGCTTCGTGGTGGTCGCGGTCAAGGCGCGTGTGCTGTCGATGGACCCGCGCCTCGAGGAGGCCGCGCGCGACCTGTACGCGGGACCTGTGCAGACCTTCGTACGGGTCACGCTGCCGATCGCCGCTCCCGGCATCGCGGCCGGCGCGATGCTCGCGTTCGCGCTCTCCTTCGACGACTTCATCATCACCAACTTCAACTCGGGCAACACCGTCACCTTCCCCATGTTCGTGTGGGGCTCGGCGCAGCGCGGCACGCCCGTCCAGATCAATGTCATCGGCACAGCGATGTTCGCCATCGCCGTGCTGATCGTGGCCGGTGGCCAGATCATCAGCGGCAGGCGGAAGAACAGCGCCTTGTCCAAGTAGCTCCGAAGGAGTGGAAACCATGGCCCCAGCTGCCATGACCTTTGCCTCATCACTCTCCGACGCCCAGCCCGTCTCCTACTGGCTGGACGACCCCGCGAAGCCCGGCGCACTGCCGGCACTGACCGGCGACGAGCACTGTGACCTCCTCGTCGTCGGCGGCGGATACAGCGGACTGTGGACCGCGCTGCTCGCCAAGGAGCGCGACCCCGGGCGGAACGTCGTACTGATCGAGGGGCGCGAGGTGGGCTGGGCCGCCTCGGGCCGCAACGGCGGCTTCTGCGCCGCATCGCTCACCCACGGCCTCGGCAACGGACTCGCCCGCTGGCCCGGGGACATGGCGAAGCTGGAGGAGCTCGGCGGCCGCAATCTCGACGCCATCGAGGCGGCGGTCGCCACGTACTCCATCGACTGCGACTTCGAGCGCACCGGTGAGATCGACGTCGCCACCGAGCCCCACCAGGCCGAAGAGCTCCGGGAGATGTACGAGGAGGCGACACAGCTCGGCTTCACCGGGCTCGAACTCCTCGACCAGGACGCGGTACGGGCCGAGGTGAACTCCCCGACCTTCCTCGGCGGCCTGTGGGACCGGCGCGGTGTCGCGATGCTGCATCCGGCCAAGCTCGCCTGGGGTCTGAAGCAAGCCTGCCTGGACCTCGGCGTACGGATCTACGAGAACACCAGCGGGCAGCAACTCGCTGCGTCCGGCCCGGGGATGGCGGTCCGCACCCCCTACGGCCGGGTCTTCGCACGCCAGGTCGCGCTCGGCACGAACGTCTTCCCGTCCCTGGTCAAGCGGGTGCGCGCGTACACCGTCCCGGTCTACGACTACGCCCTGATGACCGAACCTCTCAGCCCGGAGCAGCTCGCCGCGATCGGCTGGAAGCGCCGGCAGGGACTGGGCGACAGCGCGAACCAGTTCCACTACTTCCGGATCACCGCCGACCACCGCATCCTCTGGGGTGGCTACGACGCGATCTATCCGTACGGCGGCAGGGTCAGCGCCGAGATGGACCACCGGCCCGAGACCTATCTGAAGCTCGCCGGCCACTTCTTCCGCTGCTTCCCGCAGCTGGAGGGGCTGCGCTTCAGCCATGCCTGGGGCGGTGCGATCGACACGTGTTCGCGCTTCTCGGCCTTCTTCGGAACCGCGCACGGCGGCAAGGTCGCCTACGCGGCCGGCTACACGGGTCTGGGCGTCGGCGCGACCCGCTTCGGCGCGGACGTCATGCTCGATCTGCTCTCCGGGCAGCCGACCGAGCGCACGGAGCTGGAGATGGTGCGCAGCAAGCCGCTGCCGTTCCCGCCGGAGCCCGTCGCCTGGGCCGGTATCGGTCTCACCAAATGGGCGCTGGCCAGGGCGGACGCCAATGGCGGCCGCCGCAATGTGTGGCTGAAGGCGATGGACAGGCTCGGCCTCGGCTTCGACAGCTAGAGAGGTCGCACGTTTTCGGATGCTCCGGGCATGGGGGGAGTGAGGGGAGCCGGGCGCTGCCAGAGGTCTTGACAACATTGATTGGTCTGGACCATGTTGAGCGCGCTCCCACTCAATCCCCCCATGCCCGGAGGCAGTTGTGGACCGCACCAGACTTCCGGCTGCCCTCGCGGCGGCCGCCCTCGCCATCAGCGGACTCGTTGCCACGGCGGCCTCGGCCGGGGCGGCAGACACCGAACTCGCGCGCAACGGCGGCTTCGAGACGGGTCTCGACGGCTGGAGCTGCACGGCGGGCAGCGGCGCCGTCGTCAACTCGCCGGTCCACGGCGGCAGTTCCGCACTCAAGGCCACACCCGCGGGCAGCGACAACGCCAAGTGCAGCCAGACCGTCACCGTCAAGCCCAACTCCGACTACACGCTCAGCGCCTGGGTCCAGGGCAGCTATGTCTACCTCGGCGCCTCCGGCACCGGCACGAGCGACGTCTCCACCTGGACGGCGTCGGCGCCGAGCTGGCAGAAGCTCTCGACGACCTTCCGCACCGGCGCCTCGACCACCTCGGTGACCATCTACACGCACGGCTGGTACGGCACCCCCGCCTACGGCGCCGACGACCTCTCCCTGCTCGGCCCGGGCGGCGACCCGGTCCAGACACCGGCCGCCCCCACCGGCCTGACCGCCGGATCCCCCGGCTCCAGCTCGGTCCCGCTGAGCTGGTCCCCGGTCTCCGGCGCCACCGGCTACAACGTCTACCGCGGCGGCACCAAGGTCCATTCCGTCAGCGGGACTTCGGCCACCGCCACCGGGCTCGCCCCCTCCACCTCGTACAGCTTCCAGGTCACCGCGACGAACAGCGCCGGAGAGTCCCCGAAGTCCGCCGCCGTCAGCGCGACGACCACCAGCGGCGGCAACCCGGGCACCGGCCTCCCGGCCCATGCCCTTGTCGGCTATCTGCACGCCAGCTTCGCCAACGGCTCCGGCTACACACGCATGGCGGACGTGCCCGACTCCTGGGACATCATCAACCTCGCCTTCGGCGAACCGACGTCCGTCACATCGGGCGAGATCCGCTTCAGCTTCTGCCCGGCCTCCGAGTGCCCGAACGTCGAGTCCCTCGCCGACTTCAAGGCCGCCATCAAGGCCAAGCAGGCCGCGGGCAAGAAGGTGCTGATCTCCATCGGCGGCGCCAACGGCCAGGTGCAGCTCAGCACCACAGCCGCCCGCGACACCTTCGTCTCCTCGGTCTCGAAGATCATCGACGAGTACGGACTCGACGGCCTCGACATCGACTTCGAGGGCCACTCACTGTCGCTGAACACCGGCGACACGGACTTCCGCTCCCCGACCTCGCCGGTGATCGTCAATCTGATCTCGGCGGTCAAGACCCTCAAGGCGAAGTACGGCTCCGACTTCGTGCTCACCATGGCCCCGGAGACCTTCTTCGTACAGCTGGGCTACCAGTACTACGGCTCGGGCCCCTGGGGCGGCCAGGACCCGAGGGCGGGCGCCTACCTGCCGGTCATCCACGCCCTGCGCGACGACCTGACGCTGCTGCACGTCCAGGACTACAATTCGGGCTCGATCATGGGCCTGGACAACCAGTACCACTCGATGGGCGGCGCCGACTTCCACATCGCCATGACCGACATGCTGCTGACAGGCTTCCCGGTCGCCGGCGACACCACCAGGGTCTTCCCGGCCCTGCGCCCCGAGCAGGTGGCGATCGGACTGCCCGCCTCCACCCAGGCGGGCAACGGCCACACCGCGCCCGCCGAGGTGAACAAGGCGCTGGACTGCCTGACGAAGAAGGTGAGTTGCGGCTCGTACCAGACCCATGGCAGCTGGCCGTCGCTGCGCGGCCTGATGACCTGGTCGGTCAACTGGGACCGCTACAACCAGTGGGAGTTCTCGAAGAACTTCGACGCCTACCCATGGAGCTGATCAGCAGCAGCGCCCCGCCCAGGCAGCAACTGGCCAGCACATCGAGGGGCCAGTGGTAGCCGCGCAACAGCAGGCCGATGCCCGTCGCCCCCGTCAGCAGGACGGCGACGGGCATCAGCCGCACCGATACGAGCAGCGCAGCGCCGCAGTACGCGACCATCGCGGTCGCCGTGTGGCCCGACGGGTAGAAGCCGACCGCCTCGGTGAGCGGGCCCTGACGGTCGATCAGCGCCTTCAGCGGAACGACGAGCGCGGGAACGGCGGCCATGGTGAGCCCGGCGTACAGGGCGTCGGTCCCGCGGCGATGGCGCAGGGCGTACCCGACCGCCACGGCCAGGACCGGAAGGGCGACCTGCATGCTGCCGAGGTCTGCGAGCCGATCGGCCAGTGCCTGGGGGCCGCGGCCGGCGATCCTGAGTTCGACGCGTTCGTCCAGGGACCGCAGTGGCCCGTTGGCGGCCACCTGCCAGGTGATCAGCGTGAAGAGAGCGACGCACAGCGTCAGAAGCGCCGGAAGCGCCGGAAATAGAGAAGCCGGCCGCCTCGGAACAGGGGGGGTGGTTCCGAGCCGGCCGGCCGGACCGGTGTGCCGCACGCCCCGGGGGGTTTGGGGCGGGCGGCCATCCGATCGGTGAGGAGTTCCGGAGCCAGAGGCTCCAGTGGTGTGCGCGAGGGCACGACCAGGTCGGGGCTGGGGAGGCTCCGCCCTGGAGTCGCCCGCAGTCCCCTGCGAGCGGGGTGTTTCTCTCATCTGCAGAAACCGTACGGCAGGCGCTGGGTCACCGACAGGCGGATCTCCATCCCGCCATCGCCCCCCCACAGAGTCTTCACAGGCCCCGACCGTTACCGCCGGTCAGACCCCCGTCAGACGCCGGCGAAGGCCTGCTCGATGATGTCCAGACCCTCGTTGAGCAGGTCCTCGCCGATCACCAGCGGGGGCAGGAAGCGCAGCACGTTGCCGTACGTGCCACAGGTGAGGACGAGCAGACCCTCGGCGTGGCAGGCCTTGGCGAGCGCGGCGGTCGCTTCCGCGTTCGGCTCCTTGGTGTCCCGGTCCTTGACCAGCTCGATCGCGATCATCGCGCCGCGGCCGCGGATGTCGCCGATGATGTCGAACTTCTCGGCCATCGCGGCGAGGCGGCCCTTCATGACCTGCTCGATGTGCTTGGCCCTGCCGTTGAGGTCGAGCTCCTTCATGGTCTCGATGGCGCCGAGCGCACCGGCACAGGCAACCGGGTTGCCGCCGTAGGTGCCACCGAGGCCGCCCGCGTGCGGGGCGTCCATGATCTCGGCGCGGCCCGTGACGGCGGCGAGCGGCAGACCGCCCGCGATGCCCTTGGCCGTGGTGATCAGGTCGGGGACGATGCCCTCGTCCTCACAGGCGAACCACTGGCCGGTGCGGCAGAAGCCGGACTGGATCTCGTCCGCGACGAAGACGATCCCGTTGTCCTTCGCGAACTGCGCGATCGCGGGCAGGAAGCCCTTGGCCGGCTCGATGAAGCCGCCCTCGCCGAGGACCGGCTCGATGATGATCGCGGCGACGTTGTCGGCGCCGACCTGCTTGTTGATCATGTCGATGGCCTGGGCGGACGCCTCGGCACCGGCGTTCTCGGCACCCGTCGGCCAGCGGTAGCCGTAGGCCACGGGCACCCGGTAGACCTCGGGCGCGAACGGCCCGAAGCCCTGCTTGTACGGCATGTTCTTGGCGGTCAGCGCCATCGTGAGGTTGGTGCGGCCGTGGTAGCCGTGGTCGAAGACGACGACCGCCTGGCGCTTGGTGTAGGCGCGGGCGATCTTGACGGCGTTCTCGACGGCCTCGGCGCCGGAGTTGAACAGCGCGGACTTCTTCGCGTGGTCACCAGGGGTCAGCTCGGCGAGGGCCTCGGCGACCTCCACGTACCCCTCGTAGGGCGTGACCATGAAACAGGTGTGGGTGAAGTCCGCGAGCTGCGCGGAGGCCCGGCGTACGACGGCCTCGGCGGAGGCGCCGACGGAGGTCACGGCGATACCGGAACCGAAGTCGATGAGGCGGTTGCCGTCCACGTCCTCGATGACACCGCCGCCGGCGCGGGCGGTGAAGACGGGCAGCACGGACCCCACACCGCCGGCGACCGCGGCGGTACGGCGGGCCTGCAGCTCGATCGACTTCGGCCCGGGAATGGCGGTGACGACGCGGCGCTCCTGCGGGATTGCGGTCATGAGGGGCTCCTGGGGGTGCTTTGGACGCTACGTGTTCTCTTTACTCCGCAGGCTAGGCGCGGGGGAGGGGGGCGGGCATGCGCCGTTCGGGAGTGTTGGGGGTGTGTCGTTGTCCGCGCCGGACATAGGCGGAGTCCGCCCCGGACACCCGGCGCGGAGCGCGCGGGGCGGGGCGGACCTGTGCTGTGTCTTCCCGGGGGGCGACCCCCGGACCCCGGGGAGAGACCGCACAGGGCGGGGCGAACCTGTGCTGTGTCTTCCCGGGGGGCGACCCCCGGACCCCCGGGAGAGACCGCACAGGGCGGGGCGAACCTGTGCTGTGTCTTCCCGGGGGGCGACCCCCGGACCCCCGGGAGAGACCGCACAGGGCGGGGCGAACCTGTGAACTACCCGCGGCGGGCACTAGATTGACGGGTGCACAGAGCGGGCCTGGCTGGTCAGGGGGCAGCGGTTCATGGATTCCGAAGGCACATTCGACGCACGGGGCACACGGTCCAACCCGGTGCCACGGCCCGCGCGGCCACCCGTCGCGCCCGGGATCCCGGCCGTCCCCGGCCACGCCCCGACCACCCGCCCCGCCGTCGCCGACTGGCTGCGCACCCCCCGCCCGGCCGCCGAGCCCGGTGTCTGGCGGCTCGGCCACCGCGCCAGGCCCGACGAGGAGCCGGAGCTCGTTCCGGCCCGGCGGCTCTTCGCCGGCGCCCTCATCGCGCTGCTCAGCGGCTGGCTGCTGTGGTCACTGCTGTGGAACGGCTACCTCGGCCGCTATTGGCTGTGGCCCTTCCTCGTCCTCACCCCGGACTCCTGGAACGGCACCATGGCCCAGGTCGTCGCCTCGTACACCTACTACGCGATCGTTGGCGGCGGCCTGCTCGTGTTCTTCGGCCGGATCGGCCACGTGCCGGAGATCTGGCAACGCTACGTGCTCCGTAGCGACAAGCCGGTCACCGCCCCGCCGCCGCGCCCCGATGCCGACCCCGCCGACTGGCCCGACCTGCGCTCCGCGGGCCTCCTCGACGCGGCGCAGAGCCTTACCGACGCGACCCGCTCGGGCGCGCTCGGCGATGTCGACTACGCAAGGATCCGGCGCGCCTGGCAGGGCGTCCATGCCCGCCCGGACCGGCTCGCCGCCTTCACCGACACCGTGCGCAAGCACGGCGCCGCCGCCTGCGGGCACCCCTCCGGCCTGCGCGACCTGCCCGTACGCACCGCCACCCACGATCTGGCCACCGCCCAGGTCAAGATCGGCACCGCCGTCGACGACGAGCGCAACCCCTATGCCCGCCGCACCACCGGCGTCGCCCTCGAACCCGCGCTTCTCGGGACCTCGCTGCTCGCCGTCGGCCCCTCCGGGTCCGGCAAGAGCGTGCGGCTCGTGCGGCCCGTCGTCGAGTCCATGTGTCTGCTCGCGCTCGCCAACCGCGCCGCCGTCGTCGCCGTCACGGCCTATGGCACCGGGCTCGCCCCCGACGACGCCTTCGACCTCGTCATCGGTGTCGGCCGGCCCGACTCGACCCATGACCTCGACCTCTACGGCGGCGCCGAGGACCCCGACGAGGCCGCCCGCGTACTCGCCGAGGCCCTGGTCGGGGATCTCGCCGCCACCCTGCCCGGCGGCGACAGCAGGCGCGCCGCCACCGCGCTGGCGCAGCTGATCGGGCCCTACCAGTGCGTCCACGGCCACTTCCCGGCCGTACCCGAACTGCGCGAGCTGCTCGGTGGCGCGCCCACTGCCGTGGGCGTACTGCGCACCGCGCTGGAGGCCGCCGGGGAGGCGGCCCAGCTGCGTGAACTGGACGCCCGCGAACGGCAGTCGGCCCGCGCCGACGACATCGGCGTCCTGCTCGCCGAGCGCATCGCCTTCCTGGACCGGCCCGCGTTCGCGGAGTTCTTCCGCACCGACGGCGGCGGCCGGCAGTTCTCGCTGCGCGCCATCGAGCACCCGCTGCGGGTCCGTATCGACCTGCCCGAGCGCGGCCACGCCGAGGCCTCGCGCATAGTGGCGCGCCTGGTGCTCGCTCAGTTCAACGAGGCCGCGCTGACCCGCTCGGACCGCTCGCTCTTCGCGTGTCTCGTCCTCGACGACGCGACCTACACCGTGACCGCCGACTCGGTGCGCGCTGTCCAGCGGCTGCGCTCCGCCAACGCCGGTGTGGTGTTCGCGCTGCGCACGCTGGAGGACGTGCCGGAGCCGCTGCGCGGCCCGCTGCTCGGCGCGGTCGGCTGCCGGATGGCGTTCGCCGGGCTCGCGCCCTGGGACGGCGGCCGGTTCGCCGAGGCCTGGGGCACCGAGTGGGTGCAGACCAGGGACGTCACCAACCGGCAGATCATCTCCGACGAGCCCCTCACCAAGGCGCTGCACATGATGCGCCGCCTGGTGACCGGCAAGGCGGCCACGGCCGAGGCGGTCACGGTCCGCGAGGTCGAGCGGGCCCGCTGGTCTGCCTCCGACCTGGCGCACGCCGTGCCCGCCGGGCATGCGGTGCTCTCGCTGACGACCGTACGGGGCGAGCACGCACCGCCGCTTCTGGTGGATCTGAGGACCTGAGCAGATCCCCGTACTGCTACGCCCTGGCAGAATCGAGGTAGGCCGTTCATACGGGACGGCGAAATCACCCGCATGTCTGCCTCTGCACCTCTGCTCGAAGGGCCCCCGGTCCCCATGCCGCCCACGCTCGCCTCGCTCGTCCAGCACTCGGCGCTCAAACTCACCGTGCGCGCCGGGGAGGACCGGCTGGAGACGCCCGTGCGCTGGGCGCATGTCAGTGAACTCGCCGACCCCGTGCCGTACATGGAGGGCGGCGAGCTGCTGCTGGTGACGGCGATGACTCTGGACGCCGAGGACCGCGAGGCCATGCGGCGCTACGTACGCAGGCTGGTGGGCGCCGGTGTCGTCGGGCTCGGCTTCGCGGTCGGCGTGTACTACGAGGACATCCCGGACGCGCTGGTCGAGGCCGCGAAGGAGGAGGACCTGCCGCTGCTCGCCGTGCCGCGTCGCACGCCCTTCCTCGCCATCAGCAAGGCGGTCTCGGCGGCGATCGCGGCCGACCAGTACCGCGCGGTGACGGCCGGTTTCGAGGCCCAGCGGGAGCTGACGCGGGCCGCGCTCGCCGAAGGCCCGGGGGCCGTCGTCGCCCGGCTCGCCGCGACCGTGGACGGCTGGGCCGCGCTGTACGACGCCTCCGGTGCCGTCGTCGCCGCGGCTCCCGAATGGGCCGCTCGCCGGGCCGCGCGGCTCACCGCCGACGTGGAGCGGCTGCGCGAGCGGCCCGCACCCGCCAGCGCGGTGGTCGGCGACACCGACGACGACCGGGTCGAACTGCAGTCGCTGGGCAGCGGACGTCGGGTCCGCGGCGCGCTGGCCGTTGGCACGGGAGCCCCGCTCGGCACCGCCGAGCGCTATGCCGTGCACTCCGCCGTCGCCCTGCTGACCCTCACCACCGAGCGCTCGCGCTCGCTCCAGGCCGCCGAACAGCGCCTCGGCGCCGCGGTGCTGCGCATGCTGCTCTCCGGCCAGCAGGACCATGCCCGCGCGGTCGCCGGGGACCTGTACGGCGGACTGCTCGACGCGCCCTTCCGGCTGCTGATCGCCGAACTCGCGGGCGAGCCGGACCCGGCCGCCGAGGACCCGCTGCCGGCCTTCGCCGAATCGCTGGAGGCCGCGGCGTCCCGGGCCCCCGAGCCCCTGCTCGTCGTCCCCGACGTCGACGGCCGTCTCGTGGTGCTGGCCGCGGACGGGGGCGCGGTCGTCGCGGCCTGCACCGCGGCGTACGCCGACAAGGAGGCCGAGGACGCCGAGGTGGTCGTCGGGCTCTCGGCGCCGACCGGGCCGATTGCCGCCGCAGGCGCGTACAAACAGGCCGAACAGGCGCTCTCGGTGGCCCGGCGCCGCGGCCGCGCCCTCGTCGAGCACGAGGAGCTGGCCGCCGGCTCCATCCTGCCGCTGCTCGCGGACGACGCGGTGCGCGCCTTCGCGGACGGCATGCTGCGCGCGCTGTACGAGCACGACGCGACCGGCAGGGGCGATCTGGTCGCCTCGCTGCGCGCCTGGCTCTCGCGCCACGGCCAGTGGGACGCGGCAGCCGCCGACCTCGGAGTCCACCGCCATACGCTGCGCTACCGGATGCGCCGGGTCGAGGAGATCCTGGGCCGCTCGCTGGACGACCCGGACGTACGTATGGAGCTGTGGCTGGCGCTGAAGACGACGGCGGGCCCGTCGACCGAATAATCGGCGGGCGCCATTGATTCTTCCGATTTCGTGCCCGAAGTCGGGCAAAATCATTGGAACTTGCCAGCCGAAGTGCCTAAAGTCCTGCCTCGTGGCCACCAACTCCAGCACCCCCGAGGCAGGCGCTTCCCCCTCGGACACCCCCGCGCCCGACATCTCCGACGCCCTCGTGGCGGCCGAACCCCGCCGCCGGATATCCGGAGCCGTATGGGGCGCGCTCGCCATCGTGTACGTGGTCTGGGGCTCCACCTACCTCGGTATCCGGGTCGTCGTGGAGACCATGCCGCCCTTCCTCTCAGCGGGGGCCCGCTTCATCGTCGCGGGGCTGATCCTCGCCGGGCTCGTGGCCTGGCGGCAGGGGACGGCGGCTCTCAAGGTCACCCGGGTCCAGCTCGCATCCACGGCCGTGGTCGGCCTGCTGCTCCTGCTCGGCGGCAACGGAATGGTCGTACTCGCCGAGACCTCGGTGCCCTCCGGGCTCGCCGCCCTGCTGATCGCCGTCGTGCCCGCGTGGGTGGTCGTGCTGCGCAGGGCCTTCGGCGAGCGGCCCGGCCTCGGCGCTTATCTGGGCGTGCTGCTCGGGCTGGCGGGCCTGGCCGTGCTGACCCTGCCCGGCCTCAGCGGTGACGTGCGCCTGTGGGGCGTCCTCACCGTGATCGTGGCGACCGTCATGTGGTCGGTGGGCTCCTTCTCCTCCTCGCGCATCCCGATGCCTGCCAATCCCTTCGCGGCCAGTGCGTACGAGATGGTCGCGGGCGGCATCGGCTGTCTGCTGGTGGGCCTCGGCCGGGGCGAGCAGTACGGCTTCGCCCTCGACGAGGTCTCCGGCCGCTCCTGGACGGCGCTCGGCTATCTCGTCGTCTTCGGCTCGGTCGTCGCGTTCACGGCGTACGCCTGGCTGCTGCACTCCGCGCCGCTGTCCCTGGTCGCGACGTACGCGTACGTCAATCCGGTGGTCGCCGTCCTCCTCGGAGCGCTGATCCTGAACGAGCAGCTGACCTGGCCGATCGCCCTCGGCGGTGCGGTCGTCGTGGCGGGGGTCTTCCTGATCGTCTCGACGGAACGCCGCCGCTAGTTTCCCCACCGGGCCGGCGATTGAGGCCGGGCGTCGCGTCCTCCCGTCGCGGTTCGCCCGCGAAACCACCCACCGGACAGCAACCGCCAACGCCCCCCGGCCCACGCTCACCACGATCCCGGTGACTGGCCAAAGCGGCGGACACGCCGCGCCCACCACTCCACCCCGGACAAACGCCGACGCGCCCTCCCGCCCCTACCGTGGGGCAGAGACACCCCATCTATCTCGGAAGGGCCGGGACATGACCTCCACCCACGCCTTCTGGCTCGCCGGCCGCGAGGCCACCGGCGAGACCGCCCTCGACGTCACCTCCCCCTGGGACGGACGCCTCGTCGGCCAGGTCTCGGTCCCGACCGAGGCCCAGATCGAGGAGGCCGTGGCCGCCGCGCATGCCGTGCGGGACGAGTTCGCGGCCACCCCGGCCCATGTACGCGCCACCGCACTCGACCATGTGTCGCGCCGGCTCGCAGAGCGCACCGAGGAGATCGCCCAGCTGATCTCCGCCGAGAACGGCAAGCCGGTCAAATGGGCCCGCGGTGAGGTCGGCCGTGCCGTCTCCGTCTTCCGCTTCGCCGCCGAAGAGGCCCGCCGCTTCAACGGCGGCGAGGCCCAGCGCCTCGACACCGACGCCGGTGGCCAGGGCCGTCTCGCGCTCACCCGCCGCTTCCCCAAGGGTGTCGTCCTCGGTATCGCGCCGTTCAACTTCCCGCTGAACCTCTGCGCCCACAAGATCGCCCCCGCGATCGCGGTCGGCGTGCCGATCATCCTCAAGCCCGCCCCGGCGACCCCGCTCTCCGGCCTGATCATCGGCGAGCTGCTCGCCGAGACCGAGCTGCCCGTGGGTTCCTGGTCCGTGCTCCCGGTCCCGAACGACCAGATGCCCGCCCTCGTCCAGGACGAGCGCCTTCCGGTCATCTCCTTCACCGGCTCCGACAAGGTCGGTTACGCGATCATGGACTCGGTGCCGCGCAAGCACTGCACCCTGGAGCTGGGCGGTAACGGCGCGGCCGTCGTCCTCGGCGACTTCGCGTCCGAGCAGGATCTGGACTGGGCGGCGACCCGTATCGCCACCTTCTCCAACTACCAGGGCGGCCAGTCCTGCATCTCCGTGCAGCGCGTGATCGCCGACGCCACGGTGTACGACCGGCTGCTGCCGAAGATCGTCGCTGCCGTCGAGGCCCAGGTCACCGGCGACCCGTCCGACAGCGCCACCGACGTCGGCCCGCTGGTCAGCGAGGACGCCGCCAAGCGCGTCGAGTCCTGGGTGGACGAGGCCGTGCAGGCGGGCGCGAAGCTGCTCGCGGGCGGCAAGCGCGACGGCGCCTCCTACGCGCCGACCGTCCTCACCGACGTCCCCGAGGACACCACGCTGGCCTGCGAGGAGGTCTTCGGACCGGTCCTGACGGTCCGGAAGGTCGATGGGGAGGCCGAGGCCTTCGCCGCGGTCAACGACTCCAAGTACGGCCTGCAGGCGGGTGTGTTCACGCACGACGTGCAGACCGCCTTCCGCGCCCACCGTGCTCTCGAGGTCGGCGGCGTGATCATCGGCGACGTCCCCTCGTACCGCGCGGACCAGATGCCGTACGGCGGCGCCAAGCAGTCCGGCGTGGGCCGCGAGGGCGTGCGCTACGCGATGGACGACTACACCTACGAGCGGGTGCTGGTCCTCACGGGCCTCGCGCTGTAGCCCGCGCGCCCTTAACCCGTACGCGTCAAGACCGACGGCCGGAGCCCACTGTGCGGGGGCTCCGGCCGTTGCCGTTTTCTCCCGCACTTCCCTCCACTGCGGTACGCGGACTGGTGGAGAGGGCAGGAATCGGGTACTACGGACGAGTAGCACCGGTCGGTAGAGCGTGTGTGCCCCGGCCGACGCCCCGGAAGCCCCGACTCGCGGCGAGGTGAGCCTCATGTCCGCACCACTCGACACGACACAGACTCCGAAGGTCAGTGAGCGCGAAGCGCGACAGGTCGCCGAGGCCGCGCGCGAAAAGGACTGGCGCAAGCCAAGCTTCGCCAAAGAGCTCTTCCTCGGCCGCTTTCGCCTCGATCTGATCCATCCGCACCCGTTGCCCGCGGACGAGGACACCCGGCGTGGCGAGGCTTTCCTCGCCAAGCTGCGCGACTTCTGCGAGACGAAGATCGACGGGGCGCTGATCGAGCGCGAGGCGCGGATCCCCGACGAGGTGATCAACGGACTCAAGGAACTCGGCGCGCTCGGTATGAAGATCGACCCGAAGTACGGGGGCCTCGGCCTGACCCAGGTGTACTACAACAAGGCGCTGGCCCTTGCCGGATCCGCCAGCCCCGCCATCGGCGTGCTGCTCTCCGCGCACCAGTCGATCGGCGTACCGCAGCCCCTGAAGATGTTCGGCACGCCCGAACAGAAAGAGCGGTTTCTGCCGCGCTGCGCCCGCACCGACATCTCCGCCTTCCTGCTCACCGAGCCGGACGTCGGCTCCGACCCTGCACGCCTGGCGACCACGGCCTTGCCCGACGGGGACTCGTACGTCCTCGACGGCGTCAAGCTCTGGACCACCAACGGCGTCGTCGCCGACCTGCTCGTCGTCATGGCCAGGGTGCCGAAGAGCGAGGGCCACAAGGGCGGCATCACCGCCTTTGTCGTCGAGGCCGCCTCGGAGGGCATCACCGTCGAGAACCGCAACTCCTTCATGGGGCTGCGCGGCATCGAGAATGGCGTAACCCGCTTCCACCAGGTCCGGGTCCCCGCGGAGAACCGCATCGGCTCCGAGGGCGCTGGTCTGAAGATCGCCCTCACCACGCTCAACACCGGCCGCCTCTCGCTGCCCGCCTCCTGTGTAGCGGCCGGCAAGTGGGCCCTGAAAATCGCCCGGGAGTGGTCCGTCGCGCGCGAGCAGTGGGGCAAGCCGATCGCCAAGCACGAGGCCGTCGGCTCGAAGATCTCCTTCATTGCGGCGACCACCTTCGCCCTCGAGGCGGTGCTCGACCTGTCCAGTCAGATGGCTGACGAGGACCGCAACGACATCCGTATCGAAGGCGCGCTGGCCAAGCTCTTCGCCTCCGAGATGGGTTGGGTCATGGCCGACGAGCTGGTCCAGATCCGGGGCGGCCGCGGCTTCGAGACGGCGGACTCCCTTGCGGCCCGCGGCGAACGGGCCGTGCCCGCCGAGCAGATCCTGCGCGACCTGCGCATCAATCGCATCTTCGAGGGCTCTACCGAGATCATGCATCTGCTGATCGCCCGCGAGGCGGTCGACGCACACCTCAAGGTGGCGGGCGACCTGATCGACCCGGACAAGTCGCTCGGCGACAAGGCCAAGGCCGGCGCCCACGCAACCGCCTTCTACGCCCGCTGGCTGCCCAAACTGGTCGCAGGACCGGGTCAACTCCCGCGCACGTACAGCGAGTTCCACCCGGCGGGCCATGCGGATCTCTCCGGCCATCTGCGCTACGTCGAACGCTCGGCCCGCAAGCTTGCCCGCTCCACCTTCTACGCCATGTCCCGCTGGCAGGGCAGGATGGAGACCAAGCAGGGCTTCCTCGGCCGCATCGTCGACATCGGCGCGGAACTCTTCGCGATGAGCGCGGCATGCGTACGCGCGGAGCTGCTGCGCACGAGCGAGGACCACGGCCGCGCGGCGTACCAACTGGCCGACGTCTTCTGCCGTCAGGCCCGCATCCGCGTCGAGGAGCTCTTCACGCGCCTGTGGTCCAACACCGACGACCTGGACCGCAAGGTCGTGGACGGCGTGCTGTCCGGCTCGTACACCTGGCTGGAACAGGGCATCGTCGACCCCAGCGGCGAGGGCCCCTGGATCGCCGACGCGACGCCCGGCGCGTCCGAACGCACCAACCTCCACCGTCCGATCCGCTGATTGCTCGACCGCTCCGGCGCCCCTGCCCCACAATCGACCTCTGATCACGGATCACGGTCAACACGGAAACGGGGCAGGGATGTTCGGGGCGGGGAATCGGAGTGACCGACCAGGCCCTGTCCGGTCGATCAGGCCGGATCAGCGAGCGGGGTCTGGCGTGGTGCATCGCAAGGCGGAGGAAGGAGCCCACGCGGAGCGTAGGCGACTGACGACAACGCAGCGAGGTGCCGTGCCAGGGCACGCGAGCCCGGCAAGATCGGCCGGACAGGGCCTAGGGACGGCCGCCCTTGTGGCGGTCGTCCTCGGCGGTATCGGCGCCTGCGACGGCGCCAAGGAGAAGAAGTCCGACGACAAGCCCCCTGCTGCCGCCCCCGCCGCCCTGACCGAGGCGCAACTCAAGGCCGTCTCCTTCACCGAGGGCGAGAAGGTCGGCGCGTACACCGCATCCGAGTACACCCTCGGTGGGCCGCTCGGGGAGGATTACACCGCCGATCCCGCCGTCTGCCGGCCCCTCGTCAGCCTCGCCAAGGGCGCCACCGCCCACGACCCCGCCGCCGAGGTCAACCGTGAGGTCGACGTACCCGGACAGATGGCCGGACTCAGCGTTGCCGTACAGCTGCGGTCGTACGAGAAAGCTCGGGCCACCGCCGTCATGAAGGCACTGGCCACCGCGGGAACCTCGTGCGCCGGGGGCTACATCGAGGAGCGTGCCCTCGCCAGGGCGACGGTCCTCACCGTGCAGCCCGTCAAGGCGCCCGCCTTCGGGGACGAGGCCAGGGCGTACCGCTTCACCGTCCTGGATGTGAAGGGGAAGCTGAAGCTGTACGAGTACCTGACCGTCGTCCGCTCCGGCTCGACCACCCTGTCCTTCCGCGCCGAGTTCCTCGGTACCAAGGACATCGGAAAGGTGCCCGAAGAGGTCATGAACGCCCAGTGGGAGAAGTTCGCTGCGGGCGCGAAGAGCGGCGCATAGGGACGCACTGTCCAGTCGGACAGCAGTTACGGCCACAATGGGGTCATGAGCGACAGCCCATCCCCCCTCGCCGACCCGCATCTCGCCTTCGACGCGACCGAAGGCCGCCGCGACATCGTCGTCCTCGGCTCCACCGGGTCCATCGGCACCCAGGCCATCGACCTGGTTCTGCGCAACCCCGACCGCTTCCGTGTCACCGCGCTCTCCGCCGCCGGCGGGCGGGTCGCACTCCTCGCCGAGCAGGCGCGGCAGTTGCGGGTCGACACGGTCGCGGTGGCCCGCGAGGACGTGGTGCCCGCACTGCGCGAGGCGCTGGCCGAGCAGTACGGCTCCGAACCCGTACCCGAGATCCTGGCGGGCCCCGAGGCCGCCACCCAGCTTGCCGCATCCGCCTGTCACACCGTGCTCAACGGCATCACCGGCTCCATCGGCCTCGCGCCCACCCTCGCCGCCCTCGAAGCGGGCCGCACCCTCGCCCTCGCCAACAAGGAGTCGCTCATCGTGGGCGGGCCGCTGGTCAAGGCGCTCGCCAAGCCCGGCCAGATCATCCCCGTCGACTCCGAGCACGCCGCCCTCTTCCAGGCGCTGGCGGCAGGGACGAGAGCCGATGTGCGCAAGCTCGTGGTGACGGCCTCCGGCGGCCCGTTCCGCGGCCGTACCCGCGCCGAGCTGGCGGATGTCACTCCCAAGGACGCCCTCGCGCACCCCACCTGGGCGATGGGCCCGGTCATCACCGTCAACAGCGCGACGCTGGTCAACAAGGGTCTTGAGGTCATCGAGGCGCATCTCCTCTACGACATCCCCTTCGAGAGCATCGAGGTCGTCGTCCACCCCCAGTCCTATGTCCACTCCATGGTGGAATTCTCGGACGGCTCCACCCTCGCCCAGGCCACCCCGCCCGATATGCGCGGCCCGATCGCCATCGGCATCGGCTGGCCCGAGCGGGTCCCCGACGCCGCACCCGCCTTCGACTGGACCAAGGCCTCGACCTGGGAGTTCTTCCCGCTCGACACCGAGGCCTTCCCCTCGGTGGGACTCGCCAGGCACGTGGGGGAGCTGGGCGGAACAGCCCCGGCGGTGTTCAATGCCGCGAACGAGGAGTGCGTGGACGCTTTCCTCGCCGGGCGGCTGCCGTTCAACGGAATCATGGATACGGTCACCGAAGTCGTCACCGAGCACGGTGTGCCCGCCAGGGGAACTCCGCTCACGGTGGCGGACGTCCTGGAAGCGGAGACCTGGGCCCGGGCACGGGCGCGGGAACTGGCAGTGAAGGCGACAGCGGAGGCTCGCGCATGACGATTCTGTTGACGGTTATCGGCATAGCTCTCTTTGCTGTGGGCCTGCTGATCTCCATCGCCTGGCACGAGCTCGGCCATCTGTCGACGGCGAAACTCTTCGGTATCCGGGTGCCCCAGTACATGGTCGGCTTCGGCCCGACCATCTGGTCCCGGCACAAGGGCGAGACGGAGTACGGGATCAAGGCCATCCCGGCCGGCGGCTACATCCGCATGATCGGGATGTTCCCGCCCGGCGACGACGGCCGGATCGAGTCGCGGTCCACCTCGCCGTTCCGCAGCATGATCGAGGACGCCCGCTCGGCGGCCTTCGAGGAGCTCAAGCCCGGCGACGAGAACCGTCTCTTCTACACGCGCAAGCCCTGGAAGCGCGTGATCGTGATGTTCGCGGGACCGTTCATGAATCTGGTCCTCGCCGTCGCGATCTTCCTCGGCGTCGCTATGGCGTACGGCTTCGCCACCCAGACCACCGAGGTCGCGGGCGTACAGAAGTGCGTCATCTCGCAGAGCGAGGACCGTGACACCTGCAAGAAGGGCGACCCCGTCTCGCCCGCCCAGGCCGCCGGCCTGAAGGTGGGCGACAAGATCGTCGCCTTCAACGGAGAGCCCGTCGCCGACTGGACCACGCTGTCCAACCACATCCGCGAGACGATCGGCCCGGCCGCCATCACCGTCGAGCGGGACGGCAAGCAGCAGGTCCTCAAGGCCACGCTTGCCAAGAACCTGGTGGTCAGGAAGGACGCGGACGGAGAGCCCGTTCCCGAGGACTTCGTCGAGGCCGGCTATCTCGGCTTCGCGGCGCGGACCGAGATCCTGCCGCTCTCCTTCACCGACTCCGTGGACCGCATGGGCGACATGCTCGAGAACGGCGTCGAGTCCATCGTCGCGCTTCCGTCCAAGATCCCCGACCTGTGGAACGCGACTTTCTCGGACGGCGAGCGCAAGGCCGACTCCCCGGTCGGCGTGGTCGGCGCGGCCCGCATCAGCGGTGAGGTGCTCAACCTGGACGTCCCGACGCAGAGCATCATCGCGACGTTCATGATGCTGCTCGCGGGCTTCAACCTCTCCCTGTTCCTGTTCAACATGCTGCCCCTGCTGCCGCTGGACGGCGGACATATCGCGGGAGCTGTGTGGGAGTCCGTACGCCGCAACATCGCCAAGGTGTTCCGGCGTCCCGACCCGGGTCCCTTCGACGTCGCCAAGCTGATGCCGGTCGCCTATGTGGTGGCGGGAATCTTCATCTGCTTCACCCTGCTCGTGCTGGTCGCCGACATCGTCAACCCGGTCAAAATCAGCTGAATGATCCCTTTGGTGACGGCTGGACACCCTTTGTGTCCGGCCTTCACCTTTGTGTGGCGTTTCCCTTGCGATGTGCTCCGGTCAACCTCCGTGCCGTAATCTCGGAGCCTGGAGCCCGCCGATCTCGGGACCTCGATCCACACCTTGGGGTTGCACAGCAGATGACTGCAATTTCTCTCGGAATGCCGTCCGTTCCGACGAAGCTCGCCGACCGGAGGGTCAGTCGCAAGATCCAGGTCGGCTCCGTGGCCGTCGGCGGGGACGCGCCCGTGTCCGTGCAGTCGATGACGACGACCCGGACCTCCGACATCGGCGCGACGCTGCAGCAGATCGCCGAGCTCACCGCCTCCGGCTGCCAGATCGTACGGGTCGCCTGCCCCACCCAGGACGACGCGGACGCGCTCGCCACCATCGCGCGGAAGTCCCAGATCCCCGTCATCGCGGACATCCACTTCCAGCCGAAGTACGTCTTCGCGGCGATTGACGCGGGCTGCGCCGCGGTCCGGGTCAACCCGGGCAACATCAAGCAGTTCGACGACAAGGTCAAGGAGATCGCCAAGGCGGCGGGCGAGGCCGGCACCCCGATCCGTATCGGCGTCAACGCGGGCTCGCTGGACGCCCGGCTGCTGAAGAAGTACGGCAAGGCCACCCCCGAGGCGCTCGTCGAGTCCGCCCTCTGGGAGGCGTCCCTCTTCGAGGAGCACGGCTTCCGCGACATCAAGATCTCGGTCAAGCACAACGACCCGGTCGTCATGGTCAACGCCTACCGGCAGCTCGCCGCCCAGTGCGACTACCCCCTCCACCTCGGCGTCACCGAGGCCGGACCCGCCTTCCAGGGCACCATCAAGTCCGCCGTCGCCTTCGGCGCACTGCTCTCCGAGGGCATCGGCGACACCATCCGGGTCTCGCTCTCCGCCCCGCCCGCCGAAGAGGTCAAGGTCGGCATCCAGATCCTGGAGTCCCTCAACCTCAAGCAGCGCCGCCTGGAGATCGTCTCCTGCCCGTCGTGCGGCCGCGCCCAGGTCGACGTCTACAAGCTCGCGGACCAGGTCAGCGCCGGCCTGGAGGGCATGGAGGTGCCGCTGCGCGTCGCCGTCATGGGCTGCGTCGTCAACGGCCCGGGCGAGGCCCGCGAGGCCGACCTCGGCGTCGCCTCCGGCAATGGCAAGGGCCAGATCTTCGTCAAGGGCGAGGTCATCAAGACCGTCCCCGAGTCGAAGATCGTCGAGACCCTCATCGAAGAGGCGCTGAAGATCGCCGACCAGATGGAGAAGGACGGCGTTCTGTCGGGCGAGCCCGAGGTCTCCGTCAGCTGATCAGCGCGTACCGGCCCCGTTGTACGCCCCAGGGCGTTCAGCGGGCCAAGGGGGTGCCTTGTGGATCTTGCCGGGCTCGCGTGCCCTGGCACGCACGCTCGCTGCGTTGTCGTCAGTCGCCTACGCTCCGCGTGGGCTCCTTCCTCCGCCTTGCGATCGCACGCACCACAGTGACATCAGCCGCTCCGCGGCGGGCCGCTCGCTGACCCGGCCTGATCCACAAGGCACCCCCTTGCGCTGAGCTCGGCAGGCCCTGGACCTGCCAGGTACAGTTCGGAGATCAGCAGACCGTATGGTGAGGCCCCCTCGTGTTGACGCAGACCACCACCCGGGTCCTCGACCCCAGTGACCTCGGCGCAGCGCTCGCCATCCTGGAGAGCGAGCCTGTCGCCAACGCCTTCATCACGTCGCGCGTCCAGGTCGCCGGACTCGACCCGTGGCGCCTGGGCGGTGAGATGTGGGGCTGGTACGCCGACGGGCGGCTGCGCTCGCTGTGCTACTCCGGCGCCAACCTCGTCCCCATCTGTGCCACCCCCGAGGCCGTGCGCGCCTTCGCCGACCGGGCGCGCAGAGCCGGCCGCCGCTGCTCCTCCATCGTCGGCCCCGCCGAGCCCACCTCCCAGCTGTGGGGGCTGCTGGAGCCGAGCTGGGGCCCGGCCAGGGACGTACGCGCAAACCAGCCGCTGATGGTCACCCAGCAGATTCCCCAGGGCATCGAGCCCGACCCGTACGTCCGCCGGATCCGCAAGGACGAGATGGACGTGATCATGCCGGCCTGCGTGGCGATGTTCACCGAGGAGGTCGGCATCTCGCCGATGGCCGGCGACGGCGGACTGCTCTACCAGGCCCGCGTCGCCGAACTCGTCGGCGCCGGACGGTCGTTCGCCCGCATCGACGACGGCCAGGTCGTCTTCAAGGCCGAGATCGGCGCGGCCACCAACGAGGCCTGCCAGATCCAAGGCGTCTGGGTGGCACCGGAGTTCCGCGGCCGCGGGCTGTCCGAGACCGGCATGGCGGCCGTGCTGCGCTACGCCCTCGCGGACGTCGCCCCGGTCGTCAGCCTCTACGTCAACGACTACAACACCGCAGCCCGAGCGGCATACCGCAGGGTCGGTTTCAGCGAGGTCGGCGCCTTCATGAGCGTGCTGTTCTGACCTCGAGCCGCGCAAAGTAGGGTTCGCGCATGGCAGCACTCTCAGGCGGTGGACCGCAGACCCCCAGCGTCGTCGTGGCCCCGGTCGATCTCTCCGCGCGGATCGACGAAGCCCTCGCGGTGCAGGCCCTCGCTTTCGGGCTCAGCGACGACGAGGTCGAGGTGCGCCGCCATATCGTCTACCGGCATCTCCTGCACCCCGGCGCGCGTGCGCTGGGCGCGCTGACGGAGACGGGACGGCTCGTCGGCTTCGTGTACGGCATGCCCAACAGCCGCACCCACTGGTGGTCCACCGTCGTCGAGCCGTATCTGCGCCGCAACGGCACCGACAGCTGGCTCGACGACTCCTTCGTGATCACCGAGCTCCATGTCCACCCCGGCTTCCAGGGGCGCGGCATCGGCCGCTCGCTGATCACCACGATCACCGACAGCGTCGAGCAGCCGCGCTCGATCCTCTCCGCGATCGACATCGAGAGCCCGGCCCGCGGCCTGTACCGCGCGCTCGGCTACCAGGACCTCGCGCGCCAGGTGATGTTCCCCAGTGCACCCAGTCCGTACGCCGTGATGGGCGCCCCGCTGCCGCTGCTGCGCGACAACTGATTTCCGCCTGCCGGTGCGGCCCGGCTAACCTCCTGCTCATCACACATTCCGAGCAGGAGTTCACCATGGCCCAGGTCCAGCGCATGTCCCGTCTGATGGTCAAGACACTGCGCGACGACCCGGCGGACGCCGAGACGCTCAGCCACAAGCTTCTGGTGCGCGCCGGTTACGTCAGGCGCAACGCCGCCGGTATCTGGTCCTGGCTGCCGCTGGGCAAGAAGGTCCTGGAGAACGTCACTCGCGTGGTGCGCGAGGAGATGGACGCGATCGGCGCGCAGGAGGTGCTGCTGCCGGCGCTGCTGCCCAAGGAGCCCTACGAGGCGACGGGCCGCTGGGAGGAGTACGGCGCGGAGCTTTTCCGCCTCCACGACCGCAAGGGCGCGGACTACCTCCTCGGCCCGACGCACGAGGAGATCTTCACCCAGCTTGTCAAGGATCAGTGCACGTCCTACAAGGACCTGCCCGTGATCCTCTACCAGATCCAGACGAAGTACCGCGACGAGGCGCGTCCGCGTTCGGGCATCCTGCGCGGCCGCGAGTTCCAGATGAAGGACTCGTACTCCTTCGACACGAGCGACGAGGGCCTGGCCGAGTCGTACGCGCTGCACCGCGAGGCGTACATCAAGACCTTCCGGCGCCTCGGGCTCGAGCACCGCATCGTCTCGGCGGTCTCGGGCGCGATGGGCGGCTCGGCGTCGGAGGAGTTCCTGGCTCCGGCCGCGGCGGGCGAGGACACCTTCGTCTACTGCCCCTCCTGCGACTACGCCGCGAACACCGAGGCCGTGACCTTCGCGGCCGAGGCCGTCGACGCCGCCGGGCACGGTCCCGTCGAGGAGCTGGACACCCCCGACACCCCCACGATCGAGTCGCTCGCCGAGCACCTGGGCGTCCCTGCCTCGGCCACGCTCAAGAACCTCCTGGTCAAGGTCGACGGCGAGATCGTCGCGGTGGGTGTGCCCGGCAACCGCGAGGTGGACCTGGGCAAGCTGTCGGACCACCTGGCCCCCGCGGAGGTCGAGCTGGTCACCGCTGAGGACTTCACGGGCCGCCCCGACCTCGTACGCGGCTACGTCGGCCCGCAGGGCCTGGAGAAGGTCCGCTACATCGCCGACCCGCGGGTCGCGCCCGGCACCGCGTGGATCACCGGCGCGAACAAGCCCGACACACACGCGCGCAATGTCGTCGCGGGCCGGGACTTCACGGTCGACGACTACCTCGACGTGGTCGTCGTCGAGGACGGCGACCCGTGCCCCAAGTGCGGGGCGGGGCTGAAGCTCGACCGCGCCATCGAGATCGGCCACATCTTCCAGCTGGGCCGCAAGTACGCCGACGCCTTCCAGCTCGACGTCCTCGGTCAGAACGGCAAGCCGGTCCGGGTGACCATGGGCTCGTACGGCATCGGCGTCTCCCGCGCGGTGGCTGCCCTGGCCGAGCAGACGGCCGACGACAAGGGCCTGTGCTGGCCGCGCGAGATCGCCCCGGCGGACGTCCACGTGGTCGCCGCGGGCAAGGCGCTCCAGACGGAGCTGGCTCTGGAGGTCGCGGAGCAGCTGGCGGCGGCGGGCCTGCGGGTGCTCGTCGACGAGCGGCCGGGTGTCTCGCCGGGTGTGAAGTTCACCGACGCGGAGCTGATCGGCGTCCCGAAGATTGTGGTGGCGGGACGTCGTGCGTCGGAGGGCGTGGTGGAACTGAAGGACCGCCGGACGGGTGAGCGCGAGGAGCTGACGGTGGCGGAGGCGGTGTCGCGGCTGCGGGGGTAGCGCCTGCGGCGGGCCTTGTCCCCTACCCGCCCCTTCCCGAACTGGGGGCAAGCCCCCACACCCCCGTACGCCCTTCCGGCGTTTGAGGCGCGGGGTCTGGGGCGGAGCCCTAGTTACGGGAAGGGGCGGGGTGGGGAACTACAACCAGCCCGCGAACTCCAGCGCCAGTTCCCCCTCCCGCCGCCGCCCCGCAGCAATCGCCCGCGTACCCGACTCCACCGCCCTGAACAGCGTCCACCCCCGCAAACGGTCCGCGTCCACCTCGAGCGAGTCCGCCAGCCTGTTCACCCTGCGGCGGGCCGCCGACGCTCCCGCCGCGGAGGCGATCAGGTCCTCGACGCGGTCGCGGACCAGCCGGGCCAGGTCGTAGGCGCGCTCTCCGACCAGCGGCTCGGGGCCGACCGCCAGCCAGGGGGTGCGGTCGGCCGCGAGGACCTTGCCCTGGCGGAAGTTGCCGTGCAGCAGCAGGAGTTCGGGGGACAGGGCAGTGAGCTCGTCCCGCGCCGAGAGCGCCGCCGAGACCAGCCCGGCCGATCCGGCGGACGCCCGCATCGCCTCCGCCTGACGTGCCGTCCGTTCCGCGACCGTCTCGAAGTCGTGGTCCGCCGGAGGCTCGACCCACAGCCGCCGCACCGCCCCCGCCGCCTCCAGCAGCGCCTTGGCCTCCGGCAGGGACCGCAGCGAGACTTCCGGATGCAGCCGTTCGAGCAGCAGCGCGCCGTCCCCGGCGCCGAGGAGACGGACCGTGCCGAAACCGTCCCAGTGCGCGAGCGCCGCCCGCTCCAGGGGCGGGGACGCGGAGGGCGGGGCGACCTTGAGCGCCGCGGCCGTGCCGTCGGGCCGGCGTACGAGAAGGACCAGACTGCTCCGGCCGCCGGGTGCCATCACCCGCTCGACGTCCAGCTCCCAGCGGTCCGCCGCCTCCTGGACGGTCTTGGGCAGCTGCCCGAGCCAGTCGTCACTCTCGCCCAGAGCCCGGACGAGCCGCTGCGGCGCTTCGAAAGCCATGCGTTCGTTGATCCTTTTCCCCTTCAGCCTGTTCGACTCCCGGACCGCTCGGCGAGCCCAGGAAAGGCTACGCCGCTGCCGCGCCAGCGCACCGCGCGGACGGCCGCCTCGCGCAGCGCGCCCGCAGCCTCCTTCCGCAGCGGTCCGCCCGCGGCCCGTACGAGGTCGGAGTAGACGTTCGCGACCCGGTCCTCCAGCACGGCGGCGAGCCGCAGGGCCGCGGCCGCGTCCGGGACCGGAAAGGGCAGCGCGTACGCGGCGGCCGACGCGGCGGGCTCGCCGCCCAGGTCGCGGGCCGTGCGGGCCAGCGCGTCACGGCGGGCCCGGTGCGCGGCGTAGGCGGCCTTCACCTCGGCCCTGCGGGCCTCGCCGATCCGGCCGCCGACGACCCCGTACCCGTACACCGCCGCGTGCTCGGCCGCGAGCGCGGCCTGTATGGCGTCAAGCGTGCTCATCGCGAGCCCCCTTCGTCAGCAGGTACTCATGCGTGGCGCCGGCCGCCGCCACCGAGGCGAGCAGCCGCGCCAGCTCCGGCTCCGCGTCGAGGAGCGCGGCGGAGTACGCGTCGCAGGTGCGGCGCTCGGCCGCGGCCAGTGATCTGAGCGCGGCCGGGGCATCGGCGGGAACCGGTGTCGCCGACGCCACCCGCGTCGTCTCTCCGAGCGCCGTGACATGCTCGGCGACCGCGGCCCGCAGGGCGGCCAACTGCCCTGCCAGGGCCGGATGTTGCGCGATGACGGCGTCGTACTGGTCACGCAGAGCACCGCTCTCCGCGGCGAGCCGCCGCCGCAGCGTCGCCCGAGCGCGCGCCGGATCGGGAGCCGAGCCGGCGGTGCGTCGGCGCTCCGGCTCCTCGTTCGAACAGCCCGTCAACGCCGTGACCGCGACCGCACCCGTCGCGATGAGCGCGCGCCTGCGTGTCGTCGCCGTGCGCCCCACGCCTGTCTCCCTACGACCATTGATCATCGCCGCAGGCGAGCGTACCTGCGAGTCCGGCACAGGTGGACGGCAACACCCCTCGGAACCGGATACCCTTTGAGCTGACACGCGACGATCCCACAACAGCACACGCGGCCGAGGAGTCACCCGGATGAGCACCACCCAGAGCGAGAGGCTGCGCGGGCTGCTGGAACCGCTCGTCAGCGCCGCGGACCTGGATCTGGAAGAGATCGAGGTGTCCCGGGCGGGCAAGCGCCGCATGCTGAGGATCATCGTGGATTCCGACGAGGGCGCCACGCTGGACGCCTGTGCCGAGCTGAGCCGCGTCATCTCGCAGAAGCTCGATGAGACGGACGAGATGGGCGACGGCGAGTACGTACTCGAAGTGAGCTCGCCCGGCGCCGACCGCCCGCTGACCGAACACCGCCACTACGTTCGCGCGACCGGCCGCCTTGCGAAGCTCCAGCTGCACGAGAGCGGCGAACTGGTGGCGCGCATCCTCACCGTGGACGACGAGGGACTCGACCTCGAGGTGCCAGGTGTGAAGGGGCGCAAGCCCACCTCCCGCCGGGTCGCCTTCGCGGAGATCGCCAAGGCCCGCGTGGAGCTCGAGTTCAACCGCAAGGACAAGAAGGAAGAGGAGGCGTAGCCGTGGACATCGACGTAAAGCTCCTGAAGGGCTTGGCACAAGAGAAGGAGATCCCCTTCGACCTGCTGGTCGAGGCGATCGAGTCGGCCCTCCTCATCGCGTACCACCGCACCGAGGGCAGCCGCCGCCACGCCCGTGTCGTGCTGAGCCGGGACACCGGCCATGTGACGGTGTGGGCCAAGGAGGACGCTGCCGACCTCGAAGAGGGTCAGGAGCCCAAGGAGTTCGACGACACTCCCTCCGACTTCGGCCGGATCGCGGCCACGACCGCCCGCCAGGTCATCCAGCAGCGGCTGCGGGACGCCGAGAACGACGTCACCTTCGGTGAGTACGCCCGCCGTGAGGGCGATGTCGTCGCGGGCATGGTGCAGCAGGGCAAGGACCCCAAGAACGTCCTGGTCAGGCTGGACGACAAGCTTGAGGCCATCCTTCCGGTGCAGGAGCAGGTGCCGGGCGAGGAGTACACCCACGGCCTGCGCCTGCGTACGTACGTCGTGCGCGTCGCCAAGGGTGTGCGCGGTCCGTCCGTGACCCTGTCGCGCACCCACCCGAACCTGGTGAAGAAGCTCTTCGCGCTGGAGGTCCCGGAGATCGCGGACGGCAGCGTCGAGATCGCGGCGATCGCCCGCGAGGCCGGCCACCGCACCAAGATCGCTGTTCGCTCGACCCGCTCCGGGCTGAACCCGAAGGGTGCCTGTATCGGCCCGATGGGCAGCCGTGTGCGTAATGTCATGGCCGAGCTGCACGGCGAGAAGATCGACATCGTGGACTGGTCGGACGACCCGGCCGAGATGGTGGCGAACGCCCTCTCGCCGGCCCGCGTCAGCAAGGTGGAGATCGTCGACCTCGGCGCCCGTTCCGCGCGGGTGACCGTGCCCGACTACCAGCTGTCGCTGGCGATCGGCAAGGAGGGGCAGAACGCCCGCCTGGCCGCCCGCCTCACCGGCTGGCGCATCGACATCCGCCCGGACACGGAGCAGAGCGGCGAGCAGGGTTCCGAGCACCGATCCGAGCACCGATCCGAGCACCGCTCCGACCAGGGCTGAGGAATGAATCCGTTCGGGACGCCGTTGCGCTGACGGCGGGACCCGGCCGCGATCAAGACAACAACCGTTCGATTCTTGCCCCAAAGGGGTGAGGTCGGTGCGGGGAGGTAGACTGAAGGTGTCTGGCCGGACGCGTGCCCGCGCATGCCCTGAGCGAACCTGTGTGGGATGCCGGGAGCGGGCGGCCAAGAGCGATCTGCTGCGCATCGTGGTGACCGGAGACGCCTGCGTCCCCGATGATCGCGGTACGCTGCCCGGCCGGGGTGCATATGTACACCCCGCCTTGGTCTGTCTCGACCTGGCGGTTCGCCGCCGGGCGTTTCTCCGGGCCTTCAGGGCCAAGGGACCGCTCGATACCGCCGATGTACGGCGGTATGTCGAGCAGGCAGCACAGTAAGAAGAGAACGGCACGGGACCCCGTGCGGTCAGGTACCTCGCGAGTTGGAAGTAGGTCGAGATTGCGATGAGCACTCGATGAGTACGCGATGAGTACGCCCATGAAGTAGCGACGGTCCGGCGGTAACCCGGACCTAAAAGGAGCGAAGTGGCTAAGGTCCGGGTATACGAACTCGCCAAGGAGTTCGGTGTGGAGAGCAAGGTCGTCATGGCCAAGCTCCAAGAACTCGGTGAATTCGTCCGTTCGGCGTCCTCGACGATCGAGGCGCCGGTTGTACGTAAATTGACTGACGCTTTGCAGGGACCCGGTGGCAACGCCGGCAAGTCCGCTGCCAAGCCCGGCGCGCCCCGCAAGGCCGCGCCCGCCAAGCCTGCTGCGCCGTCCCCGGCGTCGTCGGCCCGTCCCGCTGCCCCCAAGCCCGGCGTCCCGGCCCCCAAGCCGGCCGCAGCCGAGGCTCCGGCGAGCAGCGCCCCCTCTGTGGCCCCGGCTTCCCAGGGTCCGCGTCCGGGCCCCAAGCCCGCACCGGCCAAGCCCGCTCCGGCGGCTCCGGTGCCCGCGGCCGAGTTCTCGGCCCCGGCTCCGGCCCAGCCCGCCGCGCCGCAGGCCCCGCGTCCCGCGGGTGCCACTCCCGGCCCGCGTCCCGCCCGTCCGGCTCCGGCCGGCGGTCAGCGTGACGGCGGCCGTGATGGTGGCCGTGACGGTGGCCGTGGTGGCGAGCGTCCCGCACGTCCCGCCGGTCAGGGCGCCCCGCGTCCCGGCGGCCGCCCGGCCGGTCCCCGTCCGGGCAACAACCCCTTCACCTCGGGTGGCTCCACCGGTATGGCGCGCCCGCAGGCGCCCCGTCCGGGTGGTGCCCCGCGCCCCGGCGGCGGTCAGGACCGTCCCGGCGCCCCGCGTCCGCAGGGTGGTCCCGGCGGCGCTCCCCGACCGCAGGGTCAGGGCGGCGCCCGTCCGAGCCCCGGCGGCATGCCGCGTCCGCAGGCTCCCCGCCCCGGTGGCGGCCCCGCGGGTAACCGCCCGAACCCGGGCATGATGCCGCAGCGTCCCGCTGCCAGCCCCCGTCCTGGTGGCGGTCCTGGTGGTGGCGGTGGCCGTGGTCCCGGTGGCGGCGGCGGTCGTCCCGGCGGTGCCGGTGGCGGTCGTCCCGGTGGTGGCGGCGGCGGTTTCGCCGGTCGTCCCGCCGGTCCCGGTGGCGGTCGTCCCGGTGGCGGCGGCGGCGGTTTCGCCGGTCGTCCCGGTGGCGGTGGCCCCGGTGGTGGCGGTGGCTTCGGTGGCGGCGGTGGCCGTCCCGGCTTCGGCGGTCGTCCGGGTGGTCCCGGCGGCCGTGGTGGCACGCAGGGTGCCTTCGGCCGTCCCGGCGGCCCGGCGCGTCGTGGCCGTAAGTCGAAGCGGCAGAGGCGCCAGGAGTACGAGGCCATGCAGGCCCCGTCGGTCGGCGGTGTGATGCTGCCTCGCGGCAACGGCGAGACCGTTCGCCTGTCGCGCGGTGCGTCCCTCACCGACTTCGCGGAGAAGATCAACGCCAACCCGGCGTCGCTCGTCGCCGTGATGATGAACCTCGGCGAAATGGTCACGGCCACGCAGTCGGTCTCCGACGAGACGCTGCAGCTGCTGGCCGACGAGATGAACTACACCGTTCAGATCGTCAGCCCCGAGGAGGAGGACCGCGAGCTTCTCGAGTCCTTCGACATCGAGTTCGGCGAGGACGAGGGCGGCGAGGAGATGCTCGTCTCCCGTCCGCCGGTCGTGACCGTCATGGGTCACGTCGACCACGGTAAGACCCGACTGCTGGACGCGATCCGCAAGACGAACGTCGTTGCGGGCGAGGCCGGCGGTATTACGCAGCACATCGGTGCGTACCAGGTCGGCACCGAGGTCAACGGTGAAGAGCGCAAGATCACCTTCATCGACACCCCGGGTCACGAGGCGTTCACCGCCATGCGTGCCCGTGGTGCCAAGTCCACCGACATCGCGATCCTCGTGGTCGCGGCGAACGACGGTGTGATGCCCCAGACGATCGAGGCGCTGAACCACGCCAAGGCGGCCGGTGTGCCGATCGTGGTCGCGGTCAACAAGATCGACGTCGAGGGCGCGGACCCGACCAAGGTGCGCGGTCAGCTGACCGAGTTCGGTCTGGTGGCCGAGGAGTACGGCGGCGACACCATGTTCGTCGACATCTCCGCCAAGCAGGGTCTGCACATCGACTCCCTGCTGGAGGCCGTGGTCCTCACCGCGGACGCTTCGCTCGACCTCCGGGCGAACGCCGAGATGGACGCGCAGGGTATTGCGATCGAGGCCCACCTCGACCGCGGCCGCGGTGCTGTCGCCACTGTGCTCGTCCAGCGCGGAACGCTCCGCGTCGGCGACACGATGGTCGCCGGTGACGCGTACGGCCGTGTCCGGGCGATGCTCGACGACAACGGCAACAACGTCGAGGAAGCGGGTCCGTCGACCCCCGTCCTGGTCCTGGGTCTCACCAACGTCCCCGGCGCCGGCGACAACTTCCTGGTCGTGGACGAGGACCGTACGGCCCGTCAGATCGCCGAGAAGCGTGCTGCGCGTGAGCGCAACGCCGCCTTCGCCAAGCGCACTCGCCGGGTGTCCCTCGAGGACCTCGACAAGGTGCTCAAGGCCGGTCTGGTGCAGGATCTCAACATCATCATCAAGGGCGACGCGTCCGGTTCGGTGGAGGCTCTCGAGTCCTCGCTGCTCCAGCTCGACGTCGGCGAAGAGGTCGAGATCCGTGTCCTGCACCGTGGTGTGGGTGCGGTCACCGAGTCCGACATCGACCTGGCGATGGGCTCCGACGCCATCGTCATCGGCTTCAACGTCCGTGCGGCCGGCCGTGCCGCGCAGATGGCGGAGCGCGAGGGCGTCGACGTCCGGTACTACTCGGTGATCTACCAGGCCATCGAGGAGATCGAGGCGGCCCTCAAGGGCATGCTCAAGCCGGAGTACGAAGAGGTCGAGCTCGGTACGGCGGAGATCCGCGAGGTCTTCCGCTCGTCCAAGCTGGGCAACATCGCGGGTGTTCTCATCCGTTCCGGCGAGGTCAAGCGCAACACCAAGGCCCGTCTCATCCGCGACGGCAAGGTCATCGCGGAGAGCCTCAACATCGAGGGTCTGCGCCGCTTCAAGGACGACGTCACAGAGATCCGCGAAGGCTTCGAGGGCGGTATCAACCTCGGAAACTTCAACGACATCAAGATCGACGACGTCATCGCGACGTACGAGATGCGCGAGAAGCCTCGCGGCTGATCGACAGCTCTGACCGGGGCCGGTCGACGGGACGTATTTCCGTCGATCGGCCCCGGCCGTTGCGTGTACGGTTCTTGTGTCCCTGCCAAGTCGTTGGCGGGGCCGTCGAACCCGTACCGGCGGGACATCCGGGCATACATGTATGTGGGGACACTGTCCTTCGATCTGCTTCTCGGCGACGTACGGTCGCTGAAGGAGAAGCGTTCCGTGATCCGCCCGATCGTGGCCGAGCTCCAGCGCAAATACGCGGTGAGCGCGGCGGAGACCGGCGGTCAGGATCTCCATCGCCGGGCCCAGATCGGCCTGGCCGTGGTGTCCGGGGAGACCGGGCACCTCACAGATGTACTCGACCGGTGCGAGCGCCTCGTCGCCGCCCGGCCCGAGGTGGAGCTGCTGTCGGTTCGACGCAGGCTCCACAGCGACGAAGACTGAATGAGCTGGGCACAGCAGGAAAAGGGAGAAGGACCAGTGGCCGACAACGCGCGGGCGAAAAAGCTGGCGGACCTCATCCGGGAGGTGGTCGCCGAGAAGATGCAGCGCGGCATCAAGGACCCGCGTCTGGGCACGCACGTGACCATCACGGACACCCGCGTCACCGGCGACCTGCGGGAGGCCACGGTCTTCTACACGGTCTACGGCGACGACGAGGACCGGGCGAGCGCGGCGGCCGGACTGGAGAGCGCCAAGGGCGTCCTGCGGTCGGCGGTCGGAGCGGCGGCGGGGACGAAGTTCACGCCGACCCTGACCTTCGTGGCGGACGCCCTCCCGGAGAACGCCAAGACGATCGAGGACCTCCTCGACAAGGCACGGGCCTCCGACGCCAAGGTGCGCGAGGCGTCCTCGGGCGCGGCGTACGCGGGCGAGGCCGACCCGTACCGCAAGCCGGAGGATGACATTTCCGCCGCGGGTGGGGACGAAGCCTCCGAATGACGCAGCACAACAAGACGCCGGACGGCCTTGTCATCGTCGACAAGCCGTCCGGCTTCACTTCGCACGACGTCGTCGCCAAGATGCGCGGGATCGCAAGGACCCGCCGCGTCGGGCATGCGGGGACGCTGGACCCCATGGCCACCGGTGTGCTGGTCCTGGGCGTCGAAAAGGCCACCAAACTCCTCGGTCACCTCGCGCTGACTGAGAAGGAGTATCTCGGCACCATCAGGCTGGGGCAGAACACCGTCACCGACGACGCCGAGGGCGAGATCACGTCCTCCACGGACGCCTCCAAGGTGACCCGGGAAGCGATCGACGCGGGCGTGGCGGCGCTGAGCGGCGACATCATGCAGGTGCCGTCGAAGGTCAGCGCCATCAAGATCGACGGCAAGCGGTCGTACGCGCGCGTGCGCGGGGGCGAGGACTTCGAGATCCCCGCCCGTCCGGTGACCGTCTCGGCATTCCGCGTCTACGACGTACGGGACGCGGAGGCCCAGGACGGGACTCCGGTCGTCGACCTGGTGGTCTCGGTCGTCTGCTCGTCCGGTACGTACATCCGCGCCCTCGCCCGTGACCTCGGCGCCGGTCTCGGTGTCGGCGGGCATCTCACGGCGCTGCGGCGTACCCGGGTCGGTCCCTACGGCCTGGACGCGGCGAAGACGCTGGAGCAGCTCCAGGAGGAGCTGACCGTGATGCCGATCGCCGATGCTGCCGCCGCGGCGTTCGCCCGCTGGGACGTGGACGAGAAGCGCGCCAAGCTGCTCATCAACGGTGTACGGCTGGACATGCCCGCCTACGACACCGCGCCCGTGGCGGTCTTCGGGCCCGACGGCCGCTTCCTGGCACTGGTCGAGGAGCAGAAGGGCAAGGCCAAGAGCCTCGCCGTCTTCGGCTGACCGGGTCGGCCTGTGAGGTCCCATCGTGGAACGGGCAGGGCCACTGCCCGTTCCACGATCCCCCTCGCCCAAGGGTCTATCCGCCGCGCACCCGGGATTCACCCCATCAGGGAGGCGCTCGGAGTGAACGGCGGGTGTACTGGGGGGCGCGTTCAGTACGCGCCCCTCGGCGAGTACGTCGACCACAGACCCGGGCAGCCCGGTGCCGATGCGAACCGACGGTCGCGGGCATGGCAGTCTTAGACCTGCGTAATCGGCAATGACGTACACAGGTTCGGGCGAGGAGCGGTCACAGTGCAGCGCTGGCGTGGCTTGGAGGACATCCCCCAGGACTGGGGACGCAGCGTCGTCACCATCGGCTCCTACGACGGTGTGCACCGCGGACACCAGCTGATCATCGGCCGGGCCGTGGCCCGTGCCCGCGAGCTCGGCGTGCCCTCCGTCGTCGTGACCTTCGACCCGCACCCCAGCGAGGTCGTCCGCCCCGGCAGCCACCCGCCGCTGCTCGCACCGCACCACCGGCGGGCCGAGCTGATGGCCGAGCTGGGCGTCGACGCGGCCCTCATCCTTCCCTTCACGACCGAATTCTCGAAGCTGTCGCCCGCGGACTTCATCGTGAAGGTGCTCGTCGACAAGCTGCACGCGCGGGCGGTCATCGAAGGCCCGAACTTCCGCTTCGGCCACAAGGCGGCGGGGAACGTCGGCTTCCTCGCCGAGCTGGGCACGACGTACGACTACGAGGTCGAGGTCGTCGACCTCTACGTCAGCGGCGCGGCGGGGGGCGGCGAGCCGTTCTCCTCGACCCTGACCCGCCGCCTCATCGCCGAGGGCGACGTCGAGGGAGCGGCCGAGATCCTGGGCCGCCCGCACCGCGTCGAGGGCGTGGTGGTGCGGGGCGCGCAGCGCGGCCGCGAGCTGGGCTACCCGACGGCGAACGTGGAAACGCTGCCGCACACGGCGATCCCGGCGGACGGGGTGTACGCGGGCTGGCTGACGGCGGACGGCGAAAGGATGCCGGCGGCGATCTCGGTCGGCACGAACCCGCAGTTCGACGGTACGGAGCGGACGGTGGAGGCGTACGCGATCGACCGGGTGGGGCTGGATCTGTACGGGCTGCATGTGGCGGTGGACTTCCTGGCGTATGTGAGGGGCCAGGAGAAGTTCGACTCGATCGATGCGCTGCTGGACGCGATTGCGGCGGACGTAAAGAAGTGCCGCGAGCTGACGGGCGCGGCGTAGGTTCCTCTCGGTCCGCCCGGGCCCACCGCGGGGTGCGGGTCTCCGGGGCCGCCGGGCTGCGGCGCGAAGCTGCCGCCGGCGAGGCAGTGGGGGCGTCAGCCTCCACACCCCACCCGGGCCGGCACATGCGGGCTGCGGCGCGAAGCTGCCGCTTCGGGTGTGGGGCGTCAGCCCCAGGTAAACGTCCCCCGGGGGGCCTGGGGGCGAAGCCCCCAGTTTCGGGAAGGGGCGGGGTGGGGGACAACCCGCGCCCGCACCGCGAACGCCTGCACCCCACCCAAGCCCGCACCAGCAGCCCACGCGCCGCGTAGCGGTCGCACCGGGGCATCGGGGCGTCAGCCCTGCCGTCCCGTCAGGGTTTCGGGAAGGGGCGGGGTGGGGGACACAACCCCCTCACGCCCAGTGGCACGCCACCCCCGCCCCACTCCCCAGCACCCCCACCTCCCCCGTCCTGCACCTCTCCGCCACCCCCGCTCTCTCCGCTTCCCCCGACGCCAGCACCTGGCAGCGCGCGTGGAAGCGGCAGCCGGGCGGGATGCGGGACGGGTCGGGGGGTTCGCCCGTGAGGATGACCGGGGGGACGTCCGATTCCGGGAGGACCGAGAGCAGCGCCTTGGTGTAGGGGTGGCGGGGCGACGTCAGGACCTCCTCGACCGTGCCCGACTCCACGATCCGGCCCAGGTACATCACCGCCACCCGGTCCGCGATGTTCCACGCGAGACCGAGGTCGTGGGTCACCACGAGCGCGGACAGGCCCAGTTCGTCCCGCAGGCGCAGCAGGAGCGCGAGGATCTCGCCGCGTACGGACGCGTCCAGTGAGGCCACCGGCTCGTCCGCGACGATCAGTTCGGGCTGCAGGACCAGCGCGCCCGCGATGACGACGCGCTGGCGCTGGCCGCCGGAGAGCTCGTGCGGGTAGCGGAGGAAGAAACGTTCGGGGGGACGCAGGCCCGCGCGCGAAAGGGCCCGGGAGACCGCCGAGTGCTCGTCGCCCGTGTACCCGTGGATCCGCAGGCCCTCGGCCACCGCGTCGTACACCGTGTGCCGCGGGTTGAGCGAGCCGCTCGGGTCCTGGAGGACGAGCTGCACGCGCTTGCGGTACGCCTTGAGCGCGCGCGAGCCGTAGCCGAGCGGCACGCCGCCGAAGGTGACCCGCCCCGACGTCGGCGCCACGAGGCCGAGCAGCGAGCGCGCCAGCGTCGTCTTGCCGCAGCCGGACTCGCCGACCAGGGCCACGATTTCGCCCGCGCCGATGTCGAGGTCGACCCCGTCGACGGCACGGGCGGACGGGCCGCCGCGCCGCCCGGGGAAGGTGACATGCAGACCGGCGGCCGAGAGGAGGGGGGTGGGCAGGGAGGTCACAGTGCCTTCTCCGTCCGTACGGGCGCGCCCACATGCACGCATGCCGCCAAGTGCCCCTCGCCCGCCGCGACCAGGGTCTGGTCCTCGTGGGCGCAGGCGTCCACCGCTACCGGGCAGCGCGGGTGGAACGTACAACCGCCCGGCAGCGCGGAGGGATCGGGCGGATCGCCCGGCAGACCGCGTGGCGCCCGGCGGGAGGCGACGTCGCCGATGCGCGGGAAGGCAGCGGACAGGGCCCGCCCGTACGGGTGCGAGGCCGCGCCGTACACCGCCCGCGCCGGACCCTCCTCGACGATCCGGCCCGCGTACATCACTGCCAGCCGGTCGCAGGTGTCCGCGAGCACGGCCAGATCGTGGCTGATCATCAGCAGGCTGATGTCCTGCTCGGCGACCAGTTGCTCGATCAGCCGCAGGATCTGCGCCTGGATCATGACGTCGAGGGCGGTCGTCGGCTCGTCCGCCACGATCAGCCGCGGTTCGCAGGCGAGCGCCATCGCGATCATCACGCGCTGGCGCTGGCCGCCGGACAGTTCGTGCGGATACGCGTCCGCGCGGGCGACCGGCAGTCCGACCTGCGCCAGCAGTTCGCGGACCCGTCGCTTCGCCTCGGCCTGTGTGGTCTTGTGGTGCAGCACAATCGGCTCGGCGATCTGGTCGCCGATCCGGTGCACCGCGTTGAGCGAGTGCATCGCGCCCTGGAAGACGATCGACGCACCGGCCCAGCGCACGGCCCGCAGTCGCCCCCACTTCATGGTGAGGACGTCCTCCCCGTCGAGGAGGATCTCGCCGCTCAGGTGCGCGTAGGCGGGCAGCAGTCGCAGCAGCGCCAGTGCCACGGTGGACTTGCCGCAGCCGGACTCGCCCGCGATGCCCAGCTTCTGCCCGGCGGCCACGCTCAGATCGACACCGCGTACGGCGGGGACCGCCCCGGCACCCGAACCGTAGGTCACCTGAAGGTCTTTGACTTCGAGCAGGCGCTGCGCCGTCATCGAGCCACCCCCAGCTTCGGGTTGAGGACGGCCTCGATCGCCCGCCCGCACAGCGTGAACGCGAGCGCCACCAGCGCGATCGCGATCCCGGGCGGCGCCAGATACCACCAGTGGCCGGACGAGACCGCGCCCGCCTCCCGTGCGTCCTGGAGCATGCCGCCCCAGGAGACCACGGCCGGATCGCCGAGCCCGAGGAAGGCCAGCGTCGCCTCCGTAAGGATCGCGGTCGAGATGCCCAGCGTCGTCTGGGCGAGGACGAGCGGCATGACATTCGGCAGTACATGGCGGGTCATGACGTGGCTGTGGCCGCCGCCGAGTGCCCTGGCGCGTTCGATGTACGGACGTGATTCGACCGCGATCGTCTGCGCCCGCACCAGCCGGGCGGTGGTCGGCCAGCTGGTGACGCCGATCGCCAGGATCACCGTCCACACGCTCCGGGACATCACGGTCGCCAGGACGATCGCCAGCACCAGCGTCGGCATCACCAGGAACCAGTCCGTGATCCGCATGAGGGCCGTCGAGAACCAGCCGCCGTAATGCCCGGCGATGATGCCGACGAGGGTGCCGATGGCCACCGACAGGGAGGCCGCGAGCAGTCCGACGGTGAGGGAGATCCGCGCGCCCCACACCAGGAGCCCGAGCAGTGAGCGTCCGAACTGGTCGGTGCCGAGCGGGAATTGACTGCTCGGCGGCTCCATCGCGGTGCCGGGCGCGTTGGTCACGCTCTGCACGTCGCTGCCGACGAGCAGCGGCGCGGCGAGCGCGATCAGGGCGATGACGGCGAGCCCGCCGAGGCCGAAGAGCCCCGCCCGGTGGGTGCGGTACGCCTGCCAGAAGCGGGCCGCCGAATCGCGGCGCCGCGTCCACGTGAGAGCTGTGGCGGTCGTCATCGGCCCACCCGGGGATCGAGCAGCGGATAGAGCAGGTCGGCGAGCAGGTTCATCAGGATCATCGCCCCCGCGAAGACCACGAACAGGCCCTGGACGAGCGGCAGATCGGGCACGCTCAGCGCCTGGTAGAACAGCCCGCCGAGCCCCGGCCAGGAGAACACCGTCTCCACCAGGATCGAACCGGCCACCACATGGCCCAGGTTGATGAAGACCATGGTGACGGTGGGCAGCAGTGCGTTGGGCACCGCATGCCTGCGGCGTACTGCGTCGTCCCGCAGCCCCTTTGCCCGCGCCGTCGTCAGATAGTCGCTGCCCATCTCGTCCAGCAGCGAGGAGCGCATCACCAGCAGCGTCTGCGCGTATCCGACCGCGACCAGGGTGATCACCGGCAGCACCATGTGGTGGGCCACGTCGGCGGCGTACGCGAAACCGGTCGCGTCTCCCGACTCCATGCCGCCGGTCGGGAACAGACCGGGGATCGGGCCCACCCCCACCGAGAAGGTGATGATCAGGAGCAGCCCGAGCCAGAAGGACGGAACGGACCACAGGGTCAGCGCCACCCCCGTGTTGAGCCGGTCGCCGGTGCTGCCGTGACGCCAGGCCGAGCGGGTGCCGAGCCAGAGCCCGATCGCCGAGTAGATCACCACGGCGACACCGGTGAGCAGGAGCGTCGCGGGCAGCTTCTGTGTGATCAGCTCCCCGACGGGCGCGTGGAACTGGTACGACCTGCCGAGATCGCCGGTCAGCGCCTTGCCGCAGTAGTCCGTGAACTGCTGCCACACCGGCTGGTCGAGGCCGAACTGGCGGCGCAGCGCGGCCAGTTGCTCGGCAGACGTCGGCGCGCCGTGCGTCATGGCCTTCACCGGGTCGCCGGGGATGATCCGGAAGAGGAAGAAGCTGGTGACGAGGACGGCGAGCAGCGAGACGGCCGCGCCGCCCAGCTTGCCCGCCACATAGCGGATGTACGCGCGGGTGCTGCCGCTCGCGGCACGGGCCTCGGGGGCCCGGGCCACGGCGGCAGTGCCGGTCGTGCCGGTCGTACTCGTGGTGGTCATCGGCTACTCACGGTCTTCCGCGGTGGAACGGCGACGCATCACGACGAGGAACCCAACTCCGGCGGCGAGGACCACGACCGCTCCGATGCCGATCACGATGCCGGTGGAGGAGCCGCTGCCGGAGCCGCCGTCACCGGCGGCCGGCTCGGCCGACCACCAGCTCCAGTAACCGTCCTGGCCCCAGAGATTGCCCCCGGCCTCCGGCATCGTCGTGATGGATTTGATCTGGTCGGTCCGGTACGCCTCGACGGCGTTCGGATACGCGAGGACATTCATGTAGCCCGTGTCGTACAGCCGCGACTGCATCTGCTTGACCAGCGCGGTCCGCTTGGCGGTGTCGTACTCCGCGGTCTGCTGCGCGTACAGCCCGTCGAACTGCTGGTCGCAGATGAAGTTGTCCGTCGCACCGGTGTCCCTGGTCGTGGCCGGAAGCGCGGAGCACGTGTGGATGGACAGGACGAAGTCCGGGTCCGGGTTGACCGACCAGCCGTCGAAGGCCAGATCGTAATCGCCCTTGATCCAGGGGTCGGAGACATTGTCCAGACAGTCGACCTTGAGCCCGACGCCGAGCTCGCCCCACCACTCCTGCAGATACTTGCCGACCGCCTTGTCGTTGGGGTCGGTGGCGTGGCAGAGAATGCGCAGGTCGAGCGGCTTGCCGTCCTTGCCGACGCGCTTGCCGCCGCCGTTCTTCCGGTAGCCCGCCCGATCGAGGAGCGCTGCCGCCTTCGCCGGGTCGTAGGTGATCTTCTGGCTCGCTTCAGGCTTCCAGAAGTACGCGCCGAAACGCGGCGGGATATAGCCCTCGCCCTCCACGGCATGGCCCTGGAAGACCTTGTCGACGAGCGTCCTGCGGTCGGTGGCATGGAACAGGGCCTTGCGCACGGCCGGTTCGAGCAGTGCCTTGTGGCCGCTGCCGAAGGTCTTGCCGTCCTTGGACCTGGCTCCCGGGTTGGTCGCGAGGGCGAAGAAGCGGCGGCCCGGAGCGTCGTTGACCTTGATGTTCCTGTTGCGGCCCAGGGCGGTGGCCTGGGCGGGGGTGAGGCCCTGGACGAACGAGACCTCGCCCTTCTGCAGCGCGGCGACGGCCGCGTCACCGTCCTTGTAGTACTTGAGCACCAGCTCGTCGAACTTGGGCGCGCCGCGCCAGAAGTCCTTGTTGGGCTTGAGCTTGACGAACTGGTCGACCTTGAAGTCCGTGATGACGAAGGGGCCGTTGCCGACGATCGGGAACTGCTTGTCGTTGTTGAACTTCGAGAAGTCGCCGACCTTCTCCCAGATGTGCTTGGGCACGATCGGGACATCCAGCGCCAGCATGGTGGCCTGCGGCTTCTTCAGCTCGATGACCAGGGTCTCGGGGTCCGGAGCGGTGACCTTCCTGAAGTTGGCGGTGAAGCTCCCGTTGGCGGTGGCGGCGTCCGGGTCCGTCATCATCTTGTTGAAGGTCCATGCGGCGTCCTCGGCGGTCGCCTGCTGTCCGTCGGACCACGTGGAGTCCTTGCGGATGGTGTACGTCCACGTCAGCTTGTCCGGGGACGTCTTCCACTCCGTGGCGAGACCGGGGATCGGGTGCGCGTCCTTGACGTCGTAGTTCGTCAGGTACTCGTACGCCAGCCGGTGGACGCTGGTGCTGACCAGCTTCTGCGCGAGGAACGGGCTGAGCGAGTCCACGCTCTGCGAGACGGCGACGGTGAGGACCTTCTTGCCACCGTCGTTCTTGCCGCCGTCGTCGGCGGCCCCGGCTGGAGGGGTCGCCGAACCGGCCAGCAGTATGGCGGCGCCGGAGGCCAGCAGCAGTCGGATGCGGGGTGCATTCTTATGGACCATGAGACGGGGACCTCGCGTCGTCACTCGCTCGGAAAGGCGGCTTGATGCCTGGCTCGCCAGCTGGTGAAGCGAAGGTTTATCAGCGGTGGCCGAGTCGAGTCAACGGTCCGTCAGATGTCGTCTGGGCTGCGGGAATGCGCTGAGGGCCCGCACCGTCGGGACGGTACGGGCCCTCATTGGTCGAGACCTCTGCTGCGCTACTGCTGAGGGGCTGGCGGTGCCTGCGGAGGCTGCTGCTGAGGCCATCCGGCGGGCGGCACGGGCCCCTGAAGATCCTGCTGTCCAGGACCACCCGACTGGCCCTGCTGACCGGGCTGTCCGGGGTGCCCGGGCTGTCCGGGTGGCGGTCCGGACGGGCTCGCGGGGGACTGGGCCTGGGAGGGGTACGACTGCTGCCAGCCCTGCGGCGGGTAGGGCTGCTGGGGCGGCTGCTGGCCCGGGTACGGCTGCGGCGGCTGAGCCTGCGGGTAGGGACCCTGCGGGTAGGGCTGCTGGCCTCCGTACGGCGGCTGCGGTTGCGGCTGGTGGGGCTGGGGCTGGTGAGGCAGCGGCTGGTGGGGCTGCTGAGGGGGGTACGGCTGTCCGGGCATCGGCTGGCCCGGTACCTGCTGCTGACCAGGCATCGGCGGGGCCAGGTGCGGCGGCGGGTTGCCGTCCGCCGTCCACAGCCCTTGCTGCTGCTGGGCGCGTACGAAGTCCTCGGCGATCAGGGCCGAGAGGTTGAAGTACGCCTCACGGGTCTTGGGCCGCATCATGTCGAGGTCGACCTCGGCACCGGCCGCGAGGTGCTCGTCGAAGGGCACGACGATCACACCGCGGCAGCGCGTCTGGAAGTGCTGCACGATGTCGTCGACCTTGATCGTCTTGCCCGTCTCGCGGACTCCGGAGATGACCGTGAGGGACCGCTGCACCAGGTCCGCATACCCGTGCGCCGACAGCCAGTCGAGCGTCGTCGACGCACTGCTCGCACCGTCCACGGACGGCGTCGAGATGATGATCAACTGGTCGGCCAGATCCAGCACTCCGCGCATCGCGCTGTAGAGCAGACCGGTGCCTGAGTCGGTGAGGATGATCGGGTACTGCTTGCCCAGCACGTCGATCGCGCGCCGGTAGTCCTCGTCGTTGAAGGTCGTCGAGACGGCCGGGTCCACGTCGTTGGCGATGATCTCCAGACCGGAGGGCGCCTGCGAGGTGAACCGGCGGATGTCCATGTACGAGTTGAGATACGGGATCGCCTGGACCAGATCCCGGATGGTCGCCCCGGTCTCACGGCGCACGCGACGGCCGAGCGTACCGGCGTCGGGGTTGGCGTCGATCGCCAGGATCTTGTCCTGCCGCTCGGTGGCCAGCGTCGAGCCCAGTGCGGTCGTCGTCGTGGTCTTGCCGACACCGCCCTTGAGGCTGATGACCGCGATCCGGTAGCAGGACAGCACCGGCGTACGGATGAGTTCGAGCTTGCGCTGGCGCTCGGCCTCCTCCTTCTTGCCGCCGATCTTGAACCGGGCGGAGGGGCCGGGGTTACGGCTGCTCTTGGCCTTCTGCTTGTTGTTGCGCAGGAGGCGGTCGGAGGACAGCTCGACGGCCGCGGTGTACCCGAGAGGCGCACCCGGCACGGAACGCTCGCGCTGGTCGTGCGTGACCGGCGTGGGCCAGGCGGCACCGGCACGCGGATCGGAGGGCCCGACCGGCGGCTGGGGCTGGGGCTGGCCCTGGGGGTGAGGCTGGGGCTGCGCCTGTGGGTGGGACTGCGGGTGGGCCTGCTGCGCGGGGAGATGGGGCGTCGCGGGCGCGGGCAGATTCGGCGTCTGCGGCGCTTGGGGCATCTGGGGCGCCTGCGGCATTTGGGGCGGCAGCGGTACGGGCGCGTTCGCGCCGGGCTGCTGGCCGGGCTGCGGGAACCCGTAACCGCCCTGTGGGCCCTGGGTGTTGGGGCCGGGAACGGCGGGCGGCAGCGGCGCGGCAGGCGCGGGCTGTGCGGGCTGCCCGGGCTGCGGGAAGCCGTAACCGCTCTGCTGCGCGGGCTGCTGGCCGGGCTGGGGGAAGCCGTAACCACTCTGCGGGGCTGCGGGCTGTCCTGCCTGGCCTGGCTGTCCCGCCTGGCTCGGCTGTCCGGGCTGGGGGAAGCCATAGCCGCCCTGCGGAGCCGCGGACTGCTCGGCGGTCTGCGGAGACACGGGCCACTGCGGCGCCGAGGTCGGCGCGGCCGGCTGGAAGGCGGGCGGCAGGGGCAGCGGCGGCTCGCCGCCCTGCATCTGCGCGGGCGGCACGGGCGCCCAGGGCTGGGCGGGCGCAGGGGCGGGTGGTGCGTCCTGGGGCTCGTCGGCCACGTCGGGCACGGAGTCCTGCGGTACGGCGTCTCGCGGCACGGAGTCCTGCGGCACGGAGTCGGCCGGCTCCTCGGCCGCACCCTCAGAGGCGTCTTCGTCACGGGGCTCGTCGGCCTCGGCCTCGTCGCCACCGTCGACGACTTCCTCGGCCGGCGCCTCTTCCGCCTCCGCATCTGCGACCGTATCCGTGGCCACGACGGGTCCGCCCGCGGCGTCCGCCTCAGGCTCGCCGGAAACCTCCGCGGCGCTCTCCGGGGCCGGTTCGGGAGCGGCCTCGGCCTCCTTGGCCGCGGCCCGCTCCTCCATTTCACGCTTCAGAGCGGCCGGGGAGAACCGCATGGTCGCCCCGTTCTCCAGATCGCCGCCACCGAAGGGCTGCGGCGCGGGCTCGGGGGCCGCCTCGGCGACGGGAGCCGGAGCGGGAGCCGCGGGAGGCGTCTGCTGCACGGGAAGTACGGGCGCAGGCGCAGGAGCAGGTGCCTGCTGTACGGGCGCGGGCGCGGGCGCCTGCGTTGGGGCGGGTGCGGCTGCCGGGACCTGCGCCGGGGGAGGCGTAGGCGTCGGCGCCCAGTTCGGCTCGAAGCCACTGCCCGCCGGCAGTCCGGGCACGGCCACCGGCGCACCGTTCGGCGGCGGGGGAGGGGGCGTCTGCCCCGCGCCCCCGCCCGACGTGTCACCCGCGTTCTGCGTGTACCAGGCCGGCGGGGTGTAGTCGATGGTGAACTCACCCGTCAGCTCGGCGGGCTCCGCGTCGGACTGATCATCGACGGGAATGTTCCAGCCCCCGTGGATCTCGTCCCGATCGCCGTTCACTTTGCCTCCTGGTGTGGTCGAGCACCCTTGTGCCGTCGTGGGTGGGGGGCGACCTCTTCGTCCGATCGGCCCGGCTCTCCCCCTGAGGACGCGGCCACCATGCCCGCAGGTTCTCCTGCCGCGTCATGTCCCACCCTAATCGTCAACAACGCCCGACCGGCAGGCCCGGCCGCCCGTCGTCCACTGTCCCGTACGTCACGCCGCGCCCCCAAGTGAGCCGGGTGCGGCGGAGGGCAAGGAAGCCGACAGGTCAAATCGGTACAACTGCCCACGGACTTCCGGCCGTCGTGCCCTCGTCAGTCCATCCGCCGGGCGCTGCCCAACAATCCGGTCTCGGCGTCCGTCGCCTGCGTCATGACGAACTGCCGGTCCCGCGGGGTGCACCAGAGTGTGACGCCGTCAGCGAGGGTGGACAGCGCCTCTGTCCCGCACCACGACCATCGGCCGGCCGAGGCACCCGCGGCCCCCCGCCCGCATTACGCAGCGAGAGGCGTGGGACGCAGCGAAATGTGTGGCTGTCCGCCACCGGGAACGCTTTCCCGTCCGCCCTGCGTCTCAGCGCAGGTCGAATTCCCCGTCGCGTGCCCCTAGCACGAACGCCCTCCACTCGGCTTCGGTGTACCGGAGCACGGTCTCGGGATCCAGAGACGATCGCATGGCGACCGCGCCGCCCGGCAGATGCGCGATCTCCACGCGCTCCTCGTCCTCACTCGTGCCGGGGGCGCTGAGCCACTCGACGCCAGAGATGTCGAGGGCGTACAGCTCTTCCTTCTCCTGTGCGCTCCCCATCAGTGATGCTCTCCTTCGTAACTGCCGAGATGGATGTACCTGCCCCATGCGCCAAGAAACGTCGCGTAGTTGGATGCAACTCAGCGTCACTACGGGCAATCTTAGGGCAGCTCTTTCCCGGCCGACGGCGGGAAACTCAGTCCATCCGCCGGGCCACACCCAGCAGGCCCGACTCGGCATCCGTGGCAGTCGTCATCACCCAGTGCCGCTCACGTCCGGCGCACCAGAGAGTCACGCCGTCCGCGAGGGTCGGCAGGGCATCGATCTCGCCCCGGGTGAGCCCCAGGATCCGGCCCGTCTGCTTCGCCTCCTGCGGCGAGACCCGCTGGATACCCACCAGCGTGGAGTCCCGCATCAACCGGGGTGCAACCGGGCTCAGATACGGCAGCAGCGTCAGCACCGACTGCCATGGCGACGACACCACGCGCCCCCGTGGCGGCCGCATGCCGCAGTCCCGGATCACCACGACCGGACTGCCCACCGTCGCGCCCATCGGCGGAACCCGCCCCACATCATGGAGCGTGATGCATTCCAGACCCGCGCCGGCGGCCTGCGCCAGCAGGGTCCACGCCTGGGCGCGCCCCGTTTCGACCGCGACCCGTGCGCCCGTGCCCGCCGCGCGCAGCGCCAGCACCTGAGCCGTCCACAGACCGCCGATCAGCAGTACGTCGTACGGTGACGAACGGTGGAACCCCACCATCTGGGGGCGCCCCTCCGCGTCGTCGCCGATGACCACACCGTCGTCCCCGACGGGCAGCGACAGCGCGCCCAGATCGGCCGCGGCCATCGTGTGCCCCGCGTGCCGGGGGCCGAGGAGCCCCCGCAGCCCACGCGCCGCTCCGGTTCCGGTCGTCATCGCGCACCTCCCAGGGGCAGCGTCGCCAGCACGCCGGGCAGCTGCTCGCGATCCAGTCGTACGAGACCGACCTTCGCCGATCGTGCGGCCTGCTCCAACGCCCGCCGCACCCCGACCAGTTCGGTGTCGGAGCCGCCGGTGATGCGGACATGGCCGCCCACGGTCATCGACCCCTGGTGTGTGCCACGGCGCAGCGTGAGGCTGAAGGTGGTCGCGTAGGCCGGTGCCGAGGTGAGCAACGACACCAGCTTGGGGAGCGGAGACGCTCCACGTCCCAACTCGGGCCAGCGGCCCACCGCGTATGTGGTGTGCCAGCGATCGTCGCAGCGCCAGACGCGCGGGGTCTCGGCGGTGCGACGCTGGGGCGCGGCGTCCGGCCGGCTCGCCCGCGCGGCCAGCCTGGGGCTGGCGCAGGCCGAAGTCGCCACTGTGGTGTTCAGGTCCTCCTGGTCCAGTACCACGGCCCGGAATCCGGCACCCGTGACCCGGCTTGCCACATGGTCGGCCACGCGCACCAGGCAGCGCTGGGCGCCTTCGATCCCGCCGCCACGTGCCTCGACGGCCTCCCGGCAGAGCTCCGGGTCCAGCTTCACCGCCACCCAGGTCATCCTCAGCGCCGGCGCCCCGGTCCGCTCCTGCAGCGGCGCGTAGGAGAGTCGCGCAACCGACTGCTGGGGCAGATGCGGCGCGGGCGCCGAACGCACCTGCTGAACCAACTGCACCGACTCCACCACGATGTCGTCCACTTCGAGGGCGCCGCCCAGGAGGGACAGCGGGAGCGCCCGGGCACCGAACGCAGGGCGCAGGGCGTCACCGCTCGCCTCGACCCTCACCACCGCGGTCAGGAAGGTGCCGTCACCGAGCATCCCCACCGTGCGCCGATCCCGGTCGACGTAGGTGAACGGCCGGAATCCCGGCACGCTTTCAACGACCGGAGCCAGCGACGGGTCCACTTCCCCCGCGGCCAGTCCGGCGGCACGCCTGCGCGCGCGGAGGGCCAGCGCTGTCGACAGCCAGTCCTGCACGGCATGGCCGCGGCGGCGTATCACGGCGACCAGAACCAGCACGGACGAGACGGCAACGGTGGGGACCATCCAGAGCCCGCCCAGGGCGACTCCGACCGCCGTCAGCGCAAGTGCCGCCTCGATGAGCACCAGTTGTCGCAACTGGAAAGGACCGACACGATTGGTTCGGGAAAGAGGCCGCAGAGTCGTCGTCGGGGGTATGTGCTGCGGCCTCGAAGTTCCCCGCTCGTTGCTTCGTTGCCGTCGGGAAGTGTCAGGGGCCCGTTCGGTAGTCCGCCCATTTCGCGCGCGCGTCGCCGTACCCATCGCCGCGTTGCCCCCTCGTGTCCGTAATTACCAAATTCCCATGGGCGTTGACCGGGCGATCACCCTACCTGAGCAGTGAGACGGAAGCGCCAGCAGGCATAGTAGGGGGCTGGTACGACGGCGGCCCTGCTCGGTGAGTATGGGAACCTGGTCGCCCGGCGGGGAGAGGGACAGCGGACAGATGGCATCACGACGGGACGAACTCAACGCCTACACCTTCGCGAAGCGAAGGCTGATTGCGCAGTTCGTACAGCCGAACTCGACCGGTTCGGAAGAAGGTGCGCCGCGCCCGCTGCGTGCGGTGATGCCCGGAGCGATCGTCGGAGTGGTGATCCTCGCCGTCTTCGGGGCGTGGGGCATGTTCAAACCGGTAGCACCCAAGGGGTGGGACAAACCGAAAGAGAACGTGATCATTGCCAGCAAGTCCACCACGCGCTATGTGGTGTTGGAGACCAATGGCAAGCGGCAGCTCCACCCCGTTCTGAACATGGCGTCCGCCAAACTCCTCCTCGACCCGGACAAGGGCAAGGTCATCAACGTCTCCGAGTCGGTACTCGACAACGGGAAGATCCCGCACGGAGCAACCCTCGGCATTCCCTATGCCCCTGACCGGCTGCCCGACGCCGGGGAAGCCGGCGGAACCAAGCGCTGGGCGGTCTGTGAGCGCCCGGGCGAGGGCGGCAGGGCCATTCAGAAGGCGGCATTCGTCCTCGCCGAACGCGAGTACAAGAAGACCGAAGGTGCAAACCGTCTGACTGGCGGTGAACTGCTGTACGTGGAGGGGCCCGCGCCCGACCAGACCCGCTATGTCGTCGACGCCGAGGGCAAGGCGTATGCCGTGGCGAAGGACGAACTGCTGCTGCGCCAGTTGGTGGGGCAGGGCCGTGCACCTCAGCGGGTGTCGGCCGCCTGGCTGGACACCCTGCACAAGGGCGACCCCATCAAGTTCCCGAAGGTGACCGGCACTGTCGGCACTGACGCCAACGTGCCCGGTGACCTGGAGCCCGAGTTCAACAAGGTGGGCATGGTCCTCATGGCGACCGACGGGACAAAGAACCAGCAGTACGTGGTCCTGCCCGGCCGAGTCGCCCCCGTCTCGGACTTCACCGCGAAGCTGCTGCTCAACAGCAAGGACTCGATCCAGCTCGGCCAGGCCGGCCGGGCGAAGTCCGTCAGCGCCGCCACCTTCCAGCCGGGCGAGGCCTTCGGGCAGAACAACGACTGGCCGGAGCAAGCCCCGAAGCCCGTCAACTCGCCGACGATTGCCGACGGCAGCCGCAACACCGTGTGCAACGTTCTGCGCAAGGTGGACAGTGCCAACGGCGCCACCACGCTCAGCACCTGGGCCGGCACCGACTTCCCGGCGATCCTGCCGACCGGTTCGAGCAGCGCCTACGTCACTCCCGGATCGGGCCTGCTGTTCCGGCAGTTCAAGGGGTCCACGACCGGCTCGGGCTTCCTCTTCCTGGTCACCGACACGGGACTGCGGTACGCGATGCAGTCCAACGGAGACACGGCGACCGGCGATTCCGGTATCGGCTCCTCCGGCTCGGCGAAGGAGAAGGAGGCGCGGCAGCAAGAGGCCCAGCAGGCCCAGAACCGGCTCGGCTACAAGAGCGTCGATCCGGTGCCGGTTCCCGCAGCGTGGTCCTCGTTCCTGCCGACCGGACCGCGTCTGTCGACCGGAGCCGCCATCCAGCCCCAGGGTTCGTGAGGGCGGTGGCAGACATGACTCACACGTACCGCCGGCTCCTCACCGCTGCGGCCGCCACCGCGATCACCTTCATCGGCCTGCCGGTTACCCCGGCGGCCGCCGACTCGGGCACCCAGTGCACCTTCCCCGGGAAGATGTACGAGGGCCGCCCGTGGGCGCTGCAGCGGGTCATGCTGGACGAGCTGTGGAAGCAGTCCACCGGCAAGGGAGTACGGGTCGCGGTCATCGACACCGGCGTCGACGACAAGAACCCGCAGCTGAGCCGTGCGGTGGACGTCAAGAGTGGCCTGAACCTGCTCCCCGAGAAGGACGAGAAGGGCAACAAGATCGAGCGGGGCAAGGCGGACGGCACCACGGACACGGTGGGCCACGGCACCAAGATCGCCGGCATCATCGCGGCCCGCCCCGCGAAGGGCACCGGATTCGTCGGCCTCGCTCCGGACGCCACGATCATTCCCATCAAGCAGAACGACGCCGAGGGCCATGGCACCGCCAAGACCCTCGCCCAGGCGATCGACCATGCGGTCCGGGCCCGCGCCGACGTCATCAACATCTCCCAGGACACGGCCAACGCCGTGGAGCCCACCCTTCTGCTGAAGCAGGCGGTCGACAGGGCCCTGGCCAAGGAGATCGTGGTCGTCGCCTCCGCGGGCAACGACGGCCTGGGCGGCAATGTGAAGAAGACCTACCCGGCCTCGTACGCCGGCGTTCTGGCCGTGGCCGCGTCCGACCGCAACAACGAACGCGCGTACTTCTCCCAGTCGGGCGAGTTCGTCGGCATCGCGGCCCCCGGTGTGGACATGGTCACCACCGTCCCCGGGGGCGGCCACTGCGCCGACAACGGCACCAGCTTCTCGGCGCCGTATGTCGCGGGGATCGCCGCACTCGTCAAGAGCAAGCACAACAAGTGGACACAGAAGCAGATCGTCGCCCAGCTCCAGCAGACAGCCGAACGCTCGACCGCGGGCCACGACCGCCTCGTCGGATGGGGCGTCGTCGACCCGGTGCGCGCCCTGACCGAGGACGACAAGCCCATCGACCAACCGGTCGCCCATGAGGGCGTAACCAGAGGCGAGGCACCGACCCCGGCCGAACTGCACCTCGGTGAGACGGCGGATGAACGCAACGCTCGCCTCGCGACGTATGTGGTGGTGGGCGGAGGCGTCCTGGTCGCGGCAATCGCGGGTGGCGCGGTGGCACTTCGTGACGCGCGACGGCGTACGAGGCGGATCACTGGGGAGGCGCGCGGCTGAGTGATCGACAGCAAGAGATCGGACCTGACGGGGAACGTTGCAACCGCATAGGCCTCTGGGGACGTCACACCTGGTGGCCGGGCGAAGTCGCGTGACGGATAAGACACTTGGGGCTGTCATACCCAGTGGCTAGACTGGTATTTGCGCGATCAGTGATGTGCGAGTGACCACGATCGCAACGTGTGACAGCTGTAGCAAACGGGGAGGAACGGGCATCGTGCTCGATGCAGAGGGTGGCGGGGTCGGCGCGACCGGTGGGAGTGACCTAGAGCGCGGCGTGGGGGCGCTGCAGCGGTTCCAGCAGCGAGTGATCAAGCTGCTGGGGGACCTTGAGGAGGGGGCAGCCAGCAAGACGAAGGTTGCCGCCCAGACAGTTCCCCGGGGTTCTTTCAGCGATAGCAGCGTGACATTCCACGAGGCGGACGGGTTCTACCGCGAGTACAACCGCGTCCACTCCGAGCTTGTCTCGCTCTCCAAGTCTCTTGGCGATCAGATTGAGATGTTGCGTATCGCTGTGCGTGGCGCGGAAGTTGGCTTCGACAACCTGGAAGAGGACCTGCGGCGGCGCTTCCATTCGATCCAGACCCGTGTCCTCCAGGAGCAGCAGGAGAAGCATGACAAGGCGCCCGGGGACAAGAGCGGCGTGTCCGAGCCGCCGCGTGACGAGCGCAAGAAGATCCGTTCGAAGGACCTGGGGTGATCGCTGATGGGTGAGAAGAAGAAGCCGACCCCCGAGCAGCTGCAGGCTCAGGACACAAAGCAGATCGAGACGCAGTTCGGCGCAACTGATGCTCTTGAACGCTTCGCGACGATGATGGACGACATCGGCTTCGGCGTCGGCAGTGGTCCGGGCGGGTTCTTCGGTAAGACGAGCTTCGAAGAGGCCCAGCTCAACGCGATGCTCGACCTCGTCGAGAACTCCAACCCGGCGGACCTGGAAAATGCAGGCGACGCTCTCGTGAAGGCGAAGAGTGCCCTCAACAACGCTGCCAAGGAGCTTGCCGACTACGTCAACAAGGTCGAGTGGAAGGGCGAGGCCGCCAAAGAGTTCCAGCGGTTTGGAACGGCGCTTGCCGAGCACGCCTATGCGCTGGGCAGGTTCGCCAACGCTGCCGGTTCGCAGATGAAGGTCGCCAGCACGGGCCTGACGTCGGTGATCAACTCCATGCCGCGCGAGCGGGACACTCGACTGATCGCGAAGAAACCCGAGGCGTTCATGCTGACCCCGGGTAAGGAGACCAACCCGGAGTACACCGAGGCCGTAAAGGTGGAGAAGAACCGCCAGGAGGCCATCAACCAGATGAACCGCCTGGCCTCGTTTTACGCGGTTTCCCAGGCGTCTCTGGCGGGGCAAGAGGCCCCGAAGTTTCCCCCGATGCTGAAGGCGGATGTCCCTCCGCCATCGGCTGGCAGCAGTAGGAGGCGAGTCGAGGCAGGTGACACTGCATCACACGTTGACGCTTCAGACTCCACCAGCCAGCAAGCGGCGCCTCGGCGAGCGGAGTCCACCGCCGCAACGGACACGTCTCGAGCTGAAGCCATCGGCACGGGTACGACCGTTCCGGACCGAAATACGTCGGTGGAGATCGACAGCGTCTCGGCGCCGCCGGCTCCCACCCAAAGTACGGGGGTAACTCCGCCCACCCCTACCACCGGTCCGGTCGGCCCCGCAGCTGGTCCGGTGCCGCCGGGCGCGGGCGGCCTCCCGAACCCCGTTCGAGGCGGTGTACCGCAGTCCAAAGGGACGTCGGGAGCACCGAGGACCGGCGGCCCGAGGGCCAGCGCAGTTGGACGGTCCGGCACTTCAGGAGGCAGCCCCGCACCAGCAGGGCGCGCCGGAACCGTCGGTCGGCCTGGAGCTGCCGGAACCAGCCAGACCGGGGCGGGGCGAGCTGGACCGATTGGTCGACCGGGAACGGGCGGTGGGCCCGCCGCCACGGGGCGCGCTGGCGGCCCTAGCACTGCCGGCCGTACACCAATGGCCGGTCGGCCAGGGACGGCTGGTCAACCCGTGGCCGGACGTGAGGGCAAGAGCGGATCTGGAGCTCCTCGGGCCGGTCGTGGAGGCGGCATCGTGGGGGGTACGCCGCAGCGTTCCGCCACGGGCTCCGCCGGATCTCGTATCCCGCGGGGAACGGTTATCGGCGGTGAGGGAGCAGCCACGGGCCGCGCCTCCGCGGCTAAGCCCAGCCAGTCCGGAGTCATCGGGGCAAGCGGTGCGAAAGGTGCACCCCGCGCCACTGGGCGGGGCACACCCAGCGCGAACGGAGTTGTTGGCACTCCGCGCAGTGGTGCCACCGGTTCGCGGCCAGGAGCACGAGGCTTCACCGCAGGCGGTGGCGGCTTGCAGAGAGCCCGCTCTGGCCAGCGGTCGGATGACGACGAGCAAGAGCGCACCGGATCCACACGTCCGGACTATCTGACGGAAGACGAAGAGACGTGGACGGCCCGCCGACGCGGTGCTGTACCGCCGGTGATCGACTAGGCACAAGGAAGGTTCGGAAGCCGGGATGACAGCAGGAACGAGCCACGAGCGGCGGCGCTCTGCGCCGCTCGCTCTGCGGCGGGGTCTGACTTGCACGCTGACTCTGGTCTGTGCGTGGGCTACCGGTGTCGTCGGCATGGCTTCGGTCGCGGTGGCGGCCGACATGCGGGCGAAGCAGTGGTACCTGGATGCGATGCACGTTGAGGAAGTGTGGAAGAGCGCTACTGGCGAAGGAATCAAGGTCGCTGTCATTGACTCGGGCGTCAACTCTTCCACGACTTCGCTGAAGGGGCAGGTCCTGAAGGGGGTTGATGCAACGGATGCGCCAGGGGAGGCAACGGACGACTATGACGGGCATGGGACGACCATGGCCGAACTGATCGCCGGTACGGGGGCTGGCGGCGGTCTGCGCGGGCTGGCACCTGGCGCCAAGATCATCCCTGTGCGAGTTGCGGATGGTGCATTCGCGGGCAAGTACAAGGTGAATGCCTGGGATGAAGCGAATGCCATTAGGGCAGCGGCCGACAGTGATGCACGCATCATCAACATGTCGTGGGGCACTGAGTTCATGACTCCTCGCGAGCATGAGGCAGTCAAGTATGCAGAAACCAAGGGCAAGTTGTTCTTCGCTCCCGTAGGTAATAGCGCCAAGAAGGGCAACAAACCGGAGTACCCTGCCAGCTATCGAGAAGTTGTAGGCGTCGGCGCCTCCAACCGTGACGGCGAGGTAGCCGACTACTCTCAGCACGGGGACTTCGTGGACATCGCCGCGCCCGGTAACGACATCCCGCGCTGGTGCGACGCGAACTTCAAGCGCTACTGCGACGGCGACGGCGGAACCAGCGCCGCCACCGCCATCGCTTCCGCTTCCGCCGCCTTGGTCTGGTCCGCTCACCCTGACTGGACCGCAAACCAGGTCCTCCGCGTCATGTTCGAGAGCGCTGCCCGGCCGGAGGGCTCGAAAGCGGGCACGCTCAGCAACTACCTCGGCCACGGCATCGTCCGCCCAGGTGCTCATATCAACCGTGGCCTGGGCAAGCCCGGCGACCCGGGCCTCAGCCCGCTGACCAACGAGAAGACGCCTGTCTCGGCTGCCTCATCCGCCCCCTCTGCACCAGCTTCGTCACAAGCCCCGAAGGGCAAGCCGGGCGCAGACGCCGTCGTGGCAGGCTCCAGCAAGAAGGCTGAAGACGATGGCCAGTTGGGCCTGATCCTCGGCGCGGCCGCGGCCGTAGTAGTCCTCGCGGCTGGAGCCTTCGCCGTACTCCGCAGGCGCCGCAGCGCCTGATTACGGCTTCCTTCAACCACTCAGCCCACCAAGCCGTCGCGCCGGACACACGCACCGCCACGACGCAATCCATAGAAAACACAGGGAAGGAAGATCGACACATGGCAGTCCAGAAGGTTGGCGATCAGAGCCTCAAGGATTTCCAGGACGAGATCACGATCAAGTTCGAGGACGTCAAGGGGCAGCTGAAGGCTCTCCACGGCGTCATCGACGGCGTGCAGGGCCGCTGGCAAGGTGTCGGTGCCGCCTCGTTCGACCGGAAGCAGACCGAGATCAACCAGGGCATGGTGCGCATCGCGAAGTTGCTGCTCAACTTCCAGGAAGCGATTCAGGTCACCCGCACCACGGCCGGCAACACAGAGGACGAGGTCGAGGCGGCTCTGCGCGGGGTCGACGTGACCGCTGGCTTCTCGGGTGACGCGGGTGCGACGAGGGCGGCGACGTCGAACATCGCCGGCTACTGACGAGCGCGTCAAGATCTCGCGATTAGGCAACACATCAGACTCAACCGGCAGTTGGAGGACCCGTGGCACAACAGAACGACGGCAACATGGTCGTCACCTATTCATCGCTCGAAGAAGCCGCCATTGTCATCGGCAAGCAGGCCGATCGACTGGACCAGACCCTTGAGGCCATCCAGAGGAAGATCAAGGGCGTTTCCGCGACCTTCGAGGGTGAAGCCAAGACTGCGGCGGACACCGCTCACAAGAAGTGGGACGATGAGACGAGGAAAATTCACGAGGCCCTGAAGGGCATCGCAAAGGCTGTTCACGACGCAGGTCCCCTCTACAAGAGTGGCGACCTGAAGTCGGCCTCGCACTTCCACAACATGGGTTGAGCGAGAGACGTCACAAGGAAGGGTGGGCACGCGCGGGAGGTGCCCACCCTTTGTCTTTGCTGCTACGTGGTGGCGGTCATCTTCCGTCGCCTCGTGCAAGTCCTGAGCCCTCATGTCGCGTCTCCCAATGGCGCTCGTCAGGAAGCCGTGCGCTCAACCCCACCTGCCTCTTCCTCCGAACCGGCGCTTGAGTAGGCTCGTCCCGCTCAACACACACCGGGGGAAATTTGCGCATGGAACGCCTACGCCTGGACGACCCTCCGCAGATCGGGCCCTTCATGACCGTGGCCCGGCTTGACGCGGAGAGCACCGAAGCAACCGTTTCCGAACGCCGTTGCATCGCCCGCAGCACCGACGGCGATCGCACGGTCATCGCCTGCCTCCCGCACATCGGCGCCGACCCGACTCGCTGGGCGGTGGAGGCGGAAGGCGCCCGTCGCCTCTCGATACCCGGGCTGCTGCCGGTCACGGAGGTCGGCGGCACTGCGGGCTTCCCCTGGCATGCGGCGGAGTACGTCCCCGCCCTCCCGCTCCCCGCCGCACTCGCGGCTCATGGCGGTCCGCTGCCCGAGGCGGTCGTACGTTCTCTGGGCGCTGCCCTCGCGCAGACTCTGACCACCGCCCACGCCCAGGGGGTGACGCACGCGGGCCTGTGCCCGTCCGCGGTACTGGTAACCGCCGAGGGTCCCCGCGTGGGCTGCTTCGGAGCGGTACGTTCCGCCGCGCCGGACGGCGAACAGCGCGGCGGTCTGGTGGGGTTGGACTCGGGCAGCCTCGCCCCGGAGCAGGCCCAGGGCGGCCGCCCCCGCCCGCTGGGCGACGTCTACGCGCTGGGGGCCGTCCTCTCGTACGCCGCCACCGGCCACACCGTCCCCGAGCGGGACGAACTCCCCGCCTCTCTACGGCAGTTGATCACCGCCTGCCTCACCCGCGACCCGGCACGGCGCCCCCAGGCGCACCAGATCCTCCAGCACCTGACGTCAGCTGCGGCCGGCACGGCACCTCAGGCCACCGTCCTGGACACGGCTGCCGCGTTCCCCCTGCCCGCTCTCGTGGTCGCGGCCCTGGCCCGCCAGTCGGCGGAGGTCCTCGCCGCCGAACTCCCCACCCCTACCTCCCGGGACTGACGGCTGATGTTCTCCCCGCTCACCCACGACGACCCGCACCAGCTGGGCTCCTACCGTCTCATCGCCCGCCTGGGCAGCGGCGGCATGGGCACGGTCTACCTGGCCCGCTCGGCCTCCGGCCGCACCGTCGCGCTGAAGACGATGCACGCCCGCATCGCCACCGACCCCGCCTTCCGTACCCGCTTCCGGCTCGAGGTGGATGCAGCCCGCGTCATCGGTCCCATTCACGGCGCCCGGGTCTTCGACGCCGACCCGCTCGCCGAGACACCCTGGATGGCGACGGAGTACGTCCTGGGACCACCCCTTGACGACGCGATCGCCCTCTCCGGCCCACTCCCGGAGTCAGCGGTACGCGCCCTGGGCGCCCTGCTGTGCGCAGCTCTGGCCCAGCTACACGACTCGGACGTCGTCCACCGCGACCTCAAGCCCTCCAACATCATGCTCACCGTGGACGGCCCCAAGGTCATCGACTTCGGCATCGCGAGAGCGATGGGCGACGACCGCCTCACGCGTACCGGCGCCGCGGCCGGCACCCCGGCCTTCATGTCCCCGGAGCAGGCGACGGGCCAGGATCACACCTCCGCCGGCGATGTCTTCGCCCTGGCCGGGGTCCTCACGTACGCCGCCACGGGCCACGGCCCGTTCGGCACCGGCCAGCCGGCCGATCTCCTCTACCGCGTCCGCTACGCCGATCCCGACCTCACCGGCCTCCCGGAGTCCCTGGCCGCGGTGCTGGCCCGCTGTCTGTGCAAGGACCCGGCGGACCGTCCTACGACAGCGGAACTCGCGGCCCAACTGTCCACGGACACCACCGCCTTTGCGCACCATCTCCCCGAATCCCTGCTCACCGAGACCGGCTTGCGAGCGGCGAGAGTCTGGCGCGCCCAACAACATCGCCTTTCGCCTCCGGTTGACACGTCGCGACAAGCGCCGACCACCCCCATGTCACCTGCGTTGTCCCGCCGCAAGATGTTGACGGTAGGCGGAGGATCAGCGCTCGGAGTCGCTGCCGCCGGGGCGGGGGTGTGGGCATGGCTGGGACCACAGAGCGGACGTGACAACGGCAAGAGGGCGGGGGGCGGCAAGCCGAAGCCCGCGACATCGGCGACGACAGCGAGTCCGGACATGGATTGGCAAGTCCCGATCAGCGCCTCGAAAGCCACGATCGTGCCGCCTGTTCCTCTCAACTTTTATGGGATAGCCCTGGCGGATGACAGGGGCGTGCGCATTCTCGATCCCGCGGACGGTGGTGTCGAGATCGGCACCCTCAGCAAGGCCCCGGCGCACCAGTGCGTCATCGACGAATCGCGGCTCTACACCTGCGAAGCCCCTTCGGCCGATGACGGTCCACTCATCATCAGCTCTGTAACCTTGAAGAACTTGACCCCTGCTCCTGTCGAGTACAAGGACTTCAACGGAAGTCTCCGGGGGACCCAGCTGCTGTGCACCGTAGAAGGCACCCTGTATCTCGTCGCCGGGCAGGGCACGCACTCAGGGCAAGGGCTGGGCTTCAGGAGCGACCAGTCCTGGTTCCTCCTCGCGATCAACACCAAAACGAACAAGATAATCTGGCGTCAGCCACTGCCGCGCCGGCCCGAAACGTCGCGACGGTTGCATTTCCTCGACGCCCATGCCACCGACAAGCATCTCGTGCTCCAGCAGGAGACCTCGGACGGCAAAGTAAGACTCTCGGTGCGCGACTCCCGGACAGGAAACCTCCGCTGGGAACAACCACTGGCCGTATCCGAACCGGACGACGTCCAAGGCATGCTCGCAGTGGAGTACGACAAGGTGTATCCGGCAGCGGGACCACTTCGCGCCTTGAACCTGAGCGACGGCAAAGAGGCATGGAACTTCGGGCGCTCCCGCCGGACCGGGCCACCGGCGGTCAACGACTTCGTGTTCGCCGTTGAGGAAGGGCTCGGCGTTGTAGCTCTCGATCCCTTCTCCGGAGAACTGCAGTGGGAGGAGAAAGGCGGCCATGGGGCAGATGCCGACCTCATCACCCCACCCATCGCTTTCTACCGCTTCGTCTACAGCAAGAGCCCCGGACAGCTCCGCATCATCAACGCCGAGACGGGCGAGTTCCGCAAGGCGTACAAAGCCACCGGTGAGCGCTTCTTCGCGTACATGGGCATCCCCGAGAAGGTGGTCGCCGTGGGCCCGGACTTCATGGCGGCCTACCCCATCTAGTGAACTCACAAATCAAGCGCACTTCAGAGAAAGCAGTCTCCCGATGAACCCCCTCGGCACCGGTGACCCGCTCCGACTGGGCCCGTACCGCCTTCTCGGCGTGCTGGGCGAAGGCGGCATGGGAAAGGTGTACATCGGACAGGACAACACCGGACACACGGCCGCGGTGAAGGTTCTCAGGCCGGAACTCGTCCACTACCAGAACCTCGCCCAACGCTTCGTCCGCGAGGCTCAGATGGCACAGGCCGTCACCAGCACGGGCGTGGCACGCGTCCTCGGCGCCCACACAGAAGGCGGGCGGCCATGGATCGCCACCGAGTTCCTGACAGGGCCGACCCTCGACGAGGCGGTGGGCGCCCATGGGCCGTTCGACGACTCGGCCGTACGAGCCCTGGCCGCCGCGATCGCTCGCACGCTGACGGACATTCACACCGCGGGCCTGATCCACCGCGACCTCAAACCCTCCAACATCGTTCTGACGTCGTCCGGCCCCCGCGTCATCGACTTCGGCATCGCGCGGCCCGAACACGGGCTCACCCTCACCACCACTGGCGAAGTCCCGATCACACCTGGCTACGGCGCCCCGGAGCAGGTGCTGGGCCAGCGCGTCGGCGCTCCCGCCGATGTGTTCTCGCTGGGCGCGGTGCTGGTGTATGCGGCGAGCGGGGCCCGGGCCTTCGACGGCGGGCATGTTGCAGCGGTGCAGTACGAAGTCGTCCATGGCGAACCCCAACTTGCCCTCCTACCTGAGCAGTTGCGGCTGCTCATCGCCCCGTGCCTGTCCAAGGATCCCACTTTCCGGCCTACTCCCGGCCAGATCACCGGGGCTTTCGCACCACCGCGGGGAGCTGACCGGGTGTGGCGTCACGGCCCTCTGGCGAGCGATATCAAGCAGCGTGAGCGTACGGTTCACGAGCTGACCACGGTCGTGTCGGGGAGTGGCACTTCCCAGCGCATCTCGCGGCGCCGGCTGATCACCACTCTGGCTGTCGGCGGCACCGTACTCGCGGCCGGCGGTGGCTCAGCGGCCTGGTGGATACGGGGGCGTGAGGAGCCCGACCCCTTCGCCCTTCCCCCCGCCGCCAAGACACCTGAGGCGCGCACGCTGTCCGCAACCACGGTCTCCGGCCGTAAGCCCACCCCTCTGTGGGGGCCGTTGCCGGTCATCACCAAGGATTCGCCCGGCCCTCTGCCAGTCCGTGATGTCATCGTCGTCGGCGCCAAGAACGGTGGAATCGCGGCTCACAGCGTCATCGACGGAAAGCATCGCTGGACGGCACCTGAGGTCGACGTGGCAGGGGGATACCGCTCGCTGTCGGACGTGCTGATCGCAGCCGTCGACACAAAGGGAATGCTGGTCACGTTCGTCGCCTCCACCGGCGAGCCGAGGTGGAAGGTCCCGGCGGAAGCCCGGAACATCGTGGCAACCGACGACACCGCGGTGTACGTGGCCACCAAGAACGGAAAATTGCGCAGCATCAGCCGCTCCAACGGAGAGACCCTCTGGACAGTCCGCGTTCCGGTGGATCTCAAAACGAAGTCGCCGACGGGCGCTGCCGCACGAGGTCGTCTGGTCGTGGCGTCAGGGGCGGAGGCCGGCGATGTCGTCGCCGTCGATGCGGGCGACGGTCACGAGCTGTGGAAGCTCGTGAACCCATCCTCCATTGACGGCGCTCCTGTCAGTCCGGTGATCTCTGGCGACATCGTCTACATCAACGGCGCGACGCTGACTGCGCGCAGTCTCAGCGACGGCAACGAACTCTGGGCATCGAGCAGAATCGTCGAAGGCAAGACCCAACCGGCTGGCCCTCCTCTCATCCACGGCAACACCGTCTACGTCTCGCAAGGCCCGCAGATCGGGGGCTACAGCGACGAGGGAACCGAGGAGTGGACGTCGCTCAAGGGTTACTTCATCTACAGCCCGGTTGCCGTCCAGGGCAACGGCGTATTCGCCATCAGCAGCGGATCGGCTGTGCCTGACGTCAAGGTGTGGGCCATCGACCAGGACAGCGGCAAGAAGGCATGGGCCTACCCTCTGGACGAGGACGCCGACCGCTTCTGGATCGTGGGAGACGGCAACCGTGTCTTCGTCAAGAACGGCGAGAAACTGCTGGCACTACCGGTGTTCGCATAGCGCGATCGTCCAGAAGGCACCGTATCTACACCGCCATCGACATCAGTGCGTTGGGGCCTCCGGTTCCGGCTCAGGCGTCGAGCGCGGCCACCGGAGTCTTGCCGTTCCGGGCCTCTTCGGTCCGTGCGGCGAAGACCTTCGCAAGGTCCTTGACCAGCGCGGCATCAATGCCTGTCTGCCGGGCGGCATCGACACTGACCCACATGATGACGGTGCCGACTCTCAGGCGGGCGACAAGAAGGCTGCCGGCAACTTCTTAGAGCTGTAGGGGGAATGGCAACAGGGTGGGCACGCGCGGGAGGTGCCCACCCTGTCTCATTGCGCCTCAGGCCTACGTCAAGATGTACGGCGGGATGACCCGCGGGTCTTGCCTGACAGGCTTTCCACCGCTTCCCCGTCTACTGAGGATGATCGCGCATCTGCCCGAGCACGTCGGCTGGACCATCGGGCAGCTGATCGCCATGGCAGCGGGGACAGCGGCACGGCGGGTAGGCCATGCTCTGCGGCAGAGGCGTGTCCGGCCAGCAGACGACGACGACTCGGGCGCGCTCTTCGACGGCCCTGCCGTCTTCATCCGCGCGGTACACGCGCAATGTCATTCGATGTCGCTGGCGCTCCTCGCGGGCGGTCACCGCTCCGGCCCCTCGGCTGTTCCGGAGGCGATCCGGCCGTCTTCGGAGAGCCGCAGCCGTCCGCCCCGGCTTTCTGCTACCCGCAGCGTGTCGCCCAATGACTGGCACAGCTGCAGCGACAACCACCGCAGCTCCTGCGCCGTCGCGTCCGGGTCAACCAGCAGTTCCCGGGCCCGCCCCAGCACCATCGCCCCCGTGTCCAGTTGCGTCGCCTCCAACTCGTTCGCCAGTCGATTCAGTCGACTTTCTGGATCGTCGGAGGACAGGTAGCACCGTTGCCCCTCCGGACCGGGCCACGGCAGCAGTCGCAATTGAGAGACGGCGCTCACCGGGCCGCCCCCGCCCTGTGCACCCGCACCCGCTCCACATTGATGCCACACGACGGGTGGAGGAGCGCGGCGTCCTCACTCCGCAGGGCAGTGGGGCAGGGGCGTCGGCCGAAGGCGGGGGCGGGCGCGGAGGGCGGTGTCGTAGCAGCGTGGACCAGCGGATGCGCGACGGTTCGATGTCGACCGTGGGGCGGCAACAGCAGCCTCAGCAACGGCGTGAGGAGTTGGGCGATACAGTGCGGCACGTCTACCTGCTTTCGCCAGGTGGGCCATGCCCCCGGACCGGTCGCACGGTCGCGGGGGTCCGTCGTCTTCGACGGCGCTGTAACGCTAGAGCGATCTTTGATAGGCGCACAGTGACGCCCTGTGCCACTGTGCGCGGTGACTAGGACACGTTGTCCTACCCTTCGATGCCGAGTCGATCGGCGAGATCCGTGAGTGGCGACGTGCGACGTCTTTCCCTCCCACGGAGTTCGGAGACGAGCCGTCGGCTTGTGGAGTGATATCGCATCCATTCGGGCGCTGTTCGCTCGGCTGCGAGCAAGGATCGCAGTGCAGCTTCGTCCTGGTTGAGGTCCGCGCTGGCGATTGCGCAATCGACGTGGAATCGGGCGCGCCACGTGGGGGGCAGGGCGTGAAGATCAGGAACGGTTCGGGCGGTGCGCAAGGCACCTGCACTCTCTTCCATCTCCACGAGGAAGTTGACCTTCGCCACGCCCATGTTGGTCGGACCGAACGGAGTCGCGTAGTCCAGACGATCGGTTCCGATTCTCGCGGCTGCCGCACCGGCCATGTTGAGCAGTTCCTGTACGACGTCCCGCCGTTCCAGACGTACTGCGGCAGTTGCTGCACGCAGCAAGAGGACGCCCCAAAGAGCGAGTTCCATCGGCGGTGAGCGGAATCCCGGTTCGATCCGCTCTGCGGTTGTCAACGCCACCTGCTCCGCATCAGCCAGCCGCCCCTGCTTGGTGAAGATCCATGCCAGGCTTGAGACTCCAACCGTCTCAAGGTGAGGATCATCCCCCTTGCGAGCCGCCTCCATAGAACGCTCAAGGGCGGTGAACGCCGCGTCCTCTTTGCCGAGTGCCGCCAGGGTGGTGGCCGCGACCTGGAACGCCTCAGCGAGGACGGATTGAGCGGCGGCCCCCTCAGATCCCGTGAAGGTCCGACTGCCGGCCTTGGCATCCCTGATCAACTGAGGAAGCAGCAAACCGATCTCGCCCATGCGCCCCTCGCGCCGGATGTGCTCGGTTGACCTAAGGGACGCCCGCAGTTGTGCGATGGTTGGCGGATCCTCAGGGTCCGATTCATGTCCCAGCAAGTCAGCGACAGGCGAGATGGCCTGGCGCAGCGCAAGGACGGATGGCTGCTCGTCGTCGGTGCGCACCTCGAAGGTGGTGGGTTGCCCGACGAGTGTGGACGGTTCTACGTCCAATGCTCGGGCCAAGGCGTTCAACGTCGTGAGCCGAGCCGTCTGACGCACGCCCTGTTCGAGCTTGCGGATGACGTCGACAGACAGGCCCGCTCGTTCGGCGAGCCCCTCCTGTGTGAGCTTCCGTCGCATACGCAGACGGGCGACCCGGTCTCCGATGCTGGGTTCCTCATGGAGCTGCATGACTACCCCCGCGCGAAGGTCTTGCTGACCAAGCTACGCCGCGCGCAGGGCTGTTGCCGGAAGATCGCAGCCGCGTCACCCGGTTGGAACGGGTCCCGTGTCCGCGGATGACTCGGCAGTATCGGCGACGCCACTCCCATTTGGCAGCTGCTGCTGTCACGGCGAGCGGCAGTCCAGTGGCATCGGCGCGTCCACGATGTCGGGCGACGGCAATCGCGTCTTCGTCACGCACGCCGGCTCCATCGCCGCCCTGCCGGTCCGCTCCAAGCCCAGTTGGGTGACTTCCCAAGAATGGGAGGAATCACAAGACAGGGTGGCCATGTACTGGAGGCCTGCCCTGCTCGTGTCTGGTCAGCTGTCGAGCGCAGCTGCCGGAGGCTTGCCCTTCTCAGCCTCGTCGGCCCGGGCGGCGAAGACAGTGGCAAGGTCCTTGACCAGCGCGGCATCGATGCCTGTCTGGCGGGAGGCATCGACGCTGACCCACATGATGACGGTGCCGAGTCTCACTTGCGCGACCGCGCGCTTGTCACCCTGGTAATTGCTCGTGCCCAACGCGGCCTGGCGCTGCTCGCCCACTCTGCCCAGGTCCAGGCTCGCGGGCTTGCCCAGGCCTTTCCGGTACCAGTCCCAATGGACGTCGAAGGCGTCCTCGGCGGCCTTTTCATCCTGATAGGTGATGGCCCAGAACCCGATCTCCGCCTTCTTCTTCTCCCTGAAGCGTGAGGTCCCTACGAATCGAGCGCCCTCGCAGGCCTGCTTCTCCTTCTCGGGGCACAAGCTGTCCTTGAGGTCGCCCTCCATGGTGTCCGCGGCAGGCCCACTGAGGACCTCCCAACCCGGCACGGCCTTCGCGTCCGGCACCACGGTCTTCATCTGCTGCTCGCTGAGCGCTGACGCCTCGCCCGCGCCGCCCTCTCCATCGCTCTGTCCGCAGCCGGCCAGCACCATCAGCACAGCACCAGCTGCCACGATCCGCACGTACTGTCGTTTCTTCATGGAGCCTCCTGTGGGCGCGGCGATTGCGGATGGATCAGGCGTGACAACAGCCGGATGTTGCGCCGGTCAAGGGGCTTGTGGCGCCGGGACCTTGGCAGGGAGCTGCGCCTCGCCCTGGCATCCCAGCTTCGCTGCGAGGCGCCGCGAGACGGAATTGAGGATCGTCATCCTGTCCATGCTGGTGGACTTCCCTTCGAGTTGGTCGGCAGAGCTGAACATACCTGCGTTGATGAATTGATTTTTCCCCTTGGCGTTCTTCGTCTGGCAGCGAAAAGACAAGGAAGTCGAATATCCTTGCTTTGTGCTCGCGTATACGCCCACAGGGTAAAACGTGATCCCTCTTGAGTCGCCCTTCTCCACTTCACTTCGGTTCGGGTGGTCATTCGAAGCCTTGAAGTCAACCTGGATCAGCGGGTGGCCGCTCTTGTCATCGGCCTTGTAGACGGTGCATCTGCTTCGCTGGTCGACTTCATCGTGGAGGTGTGCTGATGCCCTCTCGATTGAGAACTTGTTCGGCTCTCCTGTGTCGGTCGTTCCCGTGAGCTCGCTGAATTCACCCTTGCCGCCAATACGCTGCAACGCTTCGGCTGCCGACTTATCCAGAGTGCCGTCACAAATTCGGCTTGCCGAAGTCACCGACGAGTCACCCTCGGCTCCCTGTGAACAGCCTGATACCCCGGTGACGACTACCATCCCGAGAGCCGCCCATCGGAGCAGGTTGCCAGAAGCTCTTTGGGGGCAGCTGAGATTGAAATCATGCACGCTTCTTCAGTCCTCGTATGGGGGACGGCCGCGAAGTTCGTCCTCGGCTGAGCCGGTTGAAAAGTACGTTGACTTCAGGCTTTGTACGAGGTCCTGGGAGTCGGCTTGTCCGGCAAACTTAGGGTTCTCGTTAATGTAATGCTCGTAGTTGCTCCCCAGATCGTCGGCACCCTTGCTGTAGAACTGTTGGCTGGTGAGCTGAGCATCCTGCGTGGCCTTCTCTTCGGACTTGTTCACACTCTTGTCGATTTCTTGGCCAAGGAATGTGTTCAGCGCTTCGCCAGCCAGATCCGTGGCCACAGGGGCGAATGCTATGGCTCCAGCCGTTGCCCCTGGTACCGGGATTGCGGCAATTCCACCGGTGATCACAGCGCCTACGGCGTATTTCCCCCAGTCGGCCGACCTTCCGAGGGACTTATTCGCTTCGTCGGCGTCTCCCTTGAAGTCGGCCTCGGCTTGCGCTACACGCGAGTGATCCAAGATCCCTCGCACCTCGCCCTCCATGAACAGGGCGTCCTTGCCGTGGTCGAAGTTCACTTGACTGGTAGCTGGGTTAGCGTCAAGGAGGCTAAGTGTGTAGATGTGCTGGCCTGCCGTCACAAGGCCATGCGAGGTCTCGTTCTGCCCGAGCACGCTGAGGAAGTTGATGGCACCCTCATTTCCGAAATCCGCACGTCCTTCGTACCTGGCGGGGAAATCTCCTGTGTCCTTCGCGTGCTCCCCAATACCGGAGAGGCTGTAGTCGATGTCGTCGATGTACGCAGACCCCATCTTCCCCAGACTGTCCGCCAGTTCCGGCTGGTCGTGCAGCATCTTGGGGCCGTCCTGGCTTCCGTAGAGGTAAGCGACCTGCTCCATGACGCCCGCTGTCGCCGCCGTGCGATGGTCCGCGCTGCCCGGAATCAGGGGGTCCTTGCGAGACATCTCGGTGGCGTCGTAGGCGTACCCCGTGGTCGCCGCCTCCAGTGCGTGACCGAGCGCATCGCGTCCGGCGACGACTTTGTTGTCGCCGCCCATGGGGGCGTCGGACAACCAGTTCCGCTCCTTGGTCAGATACTTGAGGTGCTCGTTGACCTCAGAGTCCGTGTCGACTCTGTCTTCCACTCCGATCGGCTGTGCGAAGAACTGAGTTGAGGCATCGGGGTTGTGACCGAGCGCCTCGAGGAAACCGGTCATCGGATCGCGGCCGCGATCGTCTTGTCCCCAATAGTTGAGATCGCCCTGGTTCCAGTTGTTAATCCAGGGGTTCAGCCCATTGCCGGTGTGTTCCTTGTCGTAGGTGATCAGCTTGTCGCCGTAGTCGTTCAGGAACTGGTCGTCGTAGTCACCGAAGCGCATGAGGTTACTCATGACGGCGAAACCGCGTGGGTCGTTGGCATCGTCGATTCCGAGCTGATCGGGTCCGAGGTCAACCATCGCCTTTTCCCACTCTTCCATTTTGGGGCTATTGGAGAGGGTAGCTGTGCCCAGAGTGATCCCGAGATTCTTCTGGAGCTGCTTGGCGAGTTCCCCGCGCTTCGGGTCGTAGCCAGCCTGATAGGGGTCGGCGATGCCGGCGTAGAACTCCAGGGCCTTCTTCGCGGTGACGTCGGTGGCGAACTTCTCGGCGAAGAGCGGATCGTTACGGTACTTCGCCATGGTGTCGTTGAGTCGATCGAGCTCGGTGTTCGTCACATCGTGAGGGTTCTTCTTCGCGATCGCGGCCATATCCTCTGCGGCCTTGATGGCCGCGGCTGCCGAGTCCCGATCCTTGTAACTCACGCCGGAGAAGCCGTACTTGGCTTGGTCTGCGATGAGGATCAAGGCTTTCGACGCGCTGCTGTCGCTCTCAGTGGCGCTGTTGAGGATGCCTTGGAGCTCGTTCCGCAGTGCTTCAACCGCCCGCGTGCTGTTGGCGGGCTCGGGGTGGACGTTGACGTAGACGGAGAAACCTCCGCCTTTCGTTCCGACGACGGACAGGTGTTTGTCCCAGCCGCGATCAATGGCCTTGTTGAGTTCGTCTCGGTACTTGACCAGTTCGTCGCGGGTGTCGAGCAGGATGTCCCGGATGGTGGTGGCCTGCTTGACGGCGTCGGCGAACTCGTCAGCCGTTTTGGCGATGAACTGTCGCGAGACTGTGGCGTTGACACCGGCCCAACTGGCCTTGTTCGCCTTTCCCTTCAGATCTTCCCGTGCGTCCTTCTCCATAGTTGTGAGGCTTTTGATCACCGAGGACCAGTCATCGATTGCCGTGCCGAGCGACGCGAAGTTTCCGTGGCGCAGTGCTTCGAGGTCCATCAGCGCTTGGTCCCTTCGTTGAACCCCTTGTCCAGGGTTGCGATGCCGCTGACGGTAGAAGCGATGAAGTACTCGTCGCCCTGGTGTGCCTTCTTTGTGAAGTCCATGTGGTTGGAGATGTGGGCGCAGGCATCCAGCAGTGACTGGAGCTGCTTTTCCCACTGCTCCTGTACGCGGTGGAGGCCGCCACCGAGCGCGAACTCCTGCGTCGTCAGATCCTTTGCGGCAGTCTGGCTGCTGGACCAGGCGTCACGTCCGTACCGTCCAAGGCTCTCGAACAGCTTGAAGGCGCTGTTCCCGACGGCGGCCAGATCTTGCTGGTTGGCCTGGAGATCACCCTGAGGGCTGCCTGCGTTGGGCCTGTCCTCCGGCGGCAACCCGTTCAGCTGCATCCGCGTCGACTGGCGCTCCGCCGCCGTCGCCTTCAACTGCTCCCACTCGTCCCACGCCATCTGCGGGTCCTTCCCCCGTGCGTACCCATGGACGGTCACATTCAGCCCAACCTATGGATGTACTCCGACTACTCGCAAGCGCTGTCCGTGACGTCCGTGTTGAGGCTGTACATCAAGTTGTCTATGGCATGCGCCTGTTGGACTGGCCGCGCATCGGCGTGGCCGCCACCGTCGGGCAGATCCCGTCCGCGGCGTAGCGCTCCACGGCCCCGGACTTCGGGGCGAGGGTCGCGATCGGGTCGTCCCCGGCCGTTGGAGCCTCGGATTGATGAACGAACCCCACGAGCTTCGCGCTCGAGCCCTGAGAACTTGTACCGACCGTCCCTGGCCATCTCCAGATCAGCCGCCGCCAGACTCCACACGTTCGAGTATCTCGCCGTGGTCCGGACCGGAGTCGAAAACCCCTTCGGGGCGCAGCATGCCCACGCACTGCCATGCCAGGAACGCGGCGCTGCCCACGAGCGCGGCCCGGCGCCACTTGAACGAAGCGGGCGACGGCTCGTGTGCCTCCGGGTTGTCGAAGGGTCCGGCTTGGAAGTGCCACCCACAGCTTGCGGTGGTCAACGAGTGCAACGGCGAAGAACGCCAGCGCGAGCAGGCCTCCGTGAAGACCGCCGCGCCGATCACGAGTGAACGTCCGAAGCCATGAGCCCCGTCTGCACCAGCGGGTTCCCCCGCTGCCGTGAGACGAAGATGCCCCGCCCCGCCGGCATCGGGCGCATCCTTGCGCCGCCGAGTACGTCTCCCTCTTGCGGGTCACCGGAAAGGAGTACACCCTGCGCGCCCAGTTCCATCATCCGCTGCATGAAGGGTTCGTACGCGGCGCGGCTGGCACCGGCCCCGCTGCGGGCGATGATGAAGCGCACGCCCACGTCGCGGGCGAAGGGCAGCAGTTCCGTGAGCTTGCTCAGGGGGTTACCGCTCGATGTGGACACCAGGTCGTAGTCGTCCACGACCACATACACCGACGGTCCCTGCCACCAGCTGCGGTCCCTCAGCTGCTGTGCCGTGACATCCGCCGACGGAGTACGGCGCTGCATCAGATCGGCCAGCGCGTCGACGTGGTGGTCCATGTTGTTGGACATGGGCACGTACTCGGCCAGGTGTGTGGCAGGGGTCGCGTCCAGCAGCGCGCGACGGTTGTCGATCACGAAGAGCTTGCAGGAGTTCCCGTCGTACCGCTCGGTCAGCTGCTTGATGAGCAGCTTCAGCAGATTGGACTTGCCGGACTCGCTCTCGCCGAACACGAGGAAGAACGGGTCGCGCTCGAAGTTGACGAAGACCGGTTCCAGGTTGTTCTCGTCGATGGCGAAGGCGACCCCGCGCTCGGGATGAACAAAGCCCGCCGGAAGGCTGTCCACCGGCAGTTCGCGCGGCAGCAGTCGCACTGCCGGGGCTCCCGGCGCCGTCCAGTGCCGAGTGACTTCCTGGGACATGGCGGCCGTGGCCTCCGACAGGTCGCTGTCGGAGTTGATGCCGTCGATCCGCGGCACCGCAGCCATGAAGTGCAGCTTCTCCGGGGTCAGTCCGCGTCCCGGTACGCCGGCCGGGACGTTGACGGCGGCCTTGCGGTCCAGCTCCGAGTCCATGGTGTCGCCGAGCCGCAGCTCCAGCCGGTTCATCAGGTGGTCCTTGAGGTTCGCGCGGACCTCCATCGAGCGCGAGGCTGTCAGGATCACATGGATGCCGTAGCCGAGACCGCGCGCCGCGATGTCCAGGACCGCCGGCTCCAGGCCTTCGTAGTCCGTACGGAAATTGCCCCAGCCGTCGATGACCAGGAACACATCACCCCACGGCTGTTCCGACATCGAGATGTCACCGCGCCCCCGCAGCCTGCGGAACGTGCCGATGGAGTCGATGCCCGCGCTGCGGAAGTACTCCTCGCGCCGCGACAGGATGCCGTACACCTCGGCGACCGTGCGCCGTACCCGCTCCGGATCGAGGCGGGACGCGACCCCGCCGACATGCGGCAGGCCGGCGATCGAGGACAGGCCGCCACCACCGAAGTCGAGGCCGTAGAACTGCACTTCCTGCGGCGTGTGCGTCAACGCGAAGGCCGAGATGAGCGTCCGCAGCAGGGTCGACTTGCCGGACTGCGGGCCACCGACGATCTGCATATGGCCCGCCGCGCCGGAGAAGTCCCGGTAGAGGGTGTCACGGCGCTGCTCGTACGGCTTGTCGACCACACCCAGCGGTACGACGAGACGGCCCGCGCCCTCGAACCCGGGCTGCGTCAGCCCGCGGCCCTCCACACCCGCGAGTCCGGGCAGCAGCTCGTCCAGCGGCGGCGGGTTGTCCAGCGGCGGCAGCCATACCTGGTGGGCCTCCGCGCCCCGCCCCTCCAGCCGTCGCACGATCACATCGAGTACGGAGTCGGCCAGCGCGTCGTCCTCCGCCGCACGTGCTTCCGGAACCTGCGTCTGCGCGGTCGGCTGGACGTACCTGACCGGCACCGGAGCGGCCGTGAACGGTACGGGCCTGCGGTCCACCGGAAGCGGTCCTCCGAGGGAAGCCGCCTGCTGGGGGTTTGTGCGGTACACCCCGGAGACGTACGCCGCCTTGAACCGCACCATCTCGTCCGTGCCGTACTTCAGATAGCCGGAGCCGGGGACGTTGGGCAACTGGTAGGCGTCGGGCACACCCAGTGCCGCGCGCGACTCGGCCGCGGAGAAGGTCCGCAGACCGATCCGGTACGACAGATAGGTCTCAAGTCCGCGCAGCCGCCCTTCTTCCAGGCGCTGCGAGGCAAGCAGCAGATGGACGCCAAGCGAACGGCCGATACGTCCGATCTGCACGAACATCTCGATGAAGTCCGGCATTGCCGTGAGGAGTTCACTGAACTCGTCAATGACCAGAACGAGTGACGGGATGGGCTGCAGCGGGGCGCCCGCGGCTCGCGCCTTCTCGTAGTCGTGGATGTTGGCGTAGTTTCCCGCGTCGCGCAGCATCTCCTGCCGGCGGTTGAGTTCGCCGCGGATGGAGTCGCCCATGCGGTCCACCAGCGTCAGGTCGTCCGCAAGGTTGGTGATCACCGCTGCGACATGCGGCATTTGGGACATGCCGGCAAAGGTGGCGCCGCCCTTGAAGTCCGCGAGGACGAAGTTGAGCGTCTCGGAGGAATGCGTGACAGCCAGGCCGAGTACGAGCGTGCGCAGCAGCTCTGACTTGCCGGAACCAGTCGCACCCACGCACAGCCCGTGCGGGCCCATACCTTCCTGGGCCGCCTCCTTCAGGTCCAGCATGACCGGAGTGCCGTCTTCGCCGACGCCGATCGGTACGCGCAGCCGCTCCGCCTGGGAGCGCGGGCGCCAGGTGCGGCTGACGTCGACGGACGCCGCGTCGCCCAGGTTCAGCAGGTCGGTGAAGTCGAGGTTGGCGAGCAGTGGTTCGTCGTCGTCTCCGCCGGAGGCCATACGGAGGGGGGCGAGCTGGCGGGCGAGTGCCTCGGCCGCCTCGCGGCTCAGCAGGTCGGGCGTCCCGTCGTACACCAGGCCGTGTCCCGACTCCAGTTGAAGCGAGTCGGGGTGCACGGTCACGGACAGGCTGCCGCGCGCCCCGGTGACCTCGCCCGGTACGACCTCGATGACGGTCACGCCCTGCAGACCCTCGGCGGCGGCCAGCGCCGATACGGGGGGCACCGATTGGCCGTCGAGTACGACGACGATGTGCGGCTGGTCCAGCAGCGGCTGGCCGCCGCCCTGGAAGCGGGGACGGCCCTCGAGCCGCGCGGCGAGCATCTCTTCCAGATCCCGTGCGTCGGTCGTGATGAGGCGGCGACTGCCCGCTCCGTCACCGGCCCCAGGAGCCTGGACGTGCGGAAGCCACTTCGCCCACTCCCACTGCGGGGCTGCCTCGCGCCCGGCCGCAATGGCGATGACCAGGTCTTCGGGGGAGTGCAGGGAGGCGAGCGAGCCGACCATCGCGCGGGCCGTGGAGCGGACGGACTCCGCGTGGCCGCTCACCGTCACGTGATAGAAGGCGCGCAGCGAGACGGCCATGGGCAGGCCGTCGAGCGTGCCGTGTGCCGTCAGGAACTGCGCCATCGCACCCGCGGTGAGCGGTTCCAGCTCGTCGACGGGCGCGGTGTCGGGGGCGATGATCGGGGTTGCGAGCTGCTGGCTGCCCAGACCGATGCGTACCTGCCCGAAGTCGTGGTCGCCCACGCGGCGTTCCCAGACACGGCTTCCTTCGGCGACCAGCGCCCACAACTGCTCCGGGGACGGGTGCAGATAGAACTGCGCGTCACGCTGCAGGTGCGCGGTCCGCAGAACCGAACGCCGGGTCTGAGTCAGGTACTTGAGGTAGTCGCGTCGCATGTCGGCGAGCTGCCCCTGGGTGCCGCGCCGGTAGCGGACCAGCATGGCGATGCCCATGCCGACCGTCGACGCGATCATCACCATGCCCATGATCCGCATGATCGGATTCGGGGTCATGAAGAAGAAGACGACAGAACCGCCCATACCCAGCATCGGCAGCAGCTGCATCAGCGCCCCCTCCTGCTGCCCTCGTGGCAGCTCGGGCGGGGGTTGCAACTGCACCTGCTCGCCGGGTACTTCGGAGGGCAGGGCCCGAGGTGGGCGCTTGACGACGATCTGGCTCACAGCTCACCAATTCCCTTGCCGGATGGAAATGTTCCTATCGGCGCCCCCGTGGCGACGGGTTCCATCCGCGGGGAGGGATCCTACTTGCGTGGCCGGTCAACGGTTGGCGGTAGGGTGGCGCGACGCGTTTGCTCGCCCGTGAACTACCGCAAAAAAAGGGTCATTCGGGGAGCAAAGCGAGGCTCACGATCCATGAGAATCACGAGGGGGAGCAGCAGGTGAGTATGACGGCCTCAGCGGCGGCCACCGGTACCGGTCAGCCGGGTCCCGGAACTCCGTCCGGCGGCGGAACCGGTTTCTGCCGAGTCACGGTCGTCGCGCCGGACGGTCGCGTCGACGTGGCACTGCCCGAAGACATCCCCGTCGCCGACCTCTACCCGGAGATCCTCCGCCTGTCCGGGCAGAGCCCCGCGGAGGGCGCCCCGGTCGGGTACCACCTCGTGCGTCGCGACGGCACCGTGCTCGACGGCGCTCGCTCCCTGGTGGCCCAGCGCATCCTCGACGGCGAGCTCCTGTCGCTGCGGCCCTTCGCCGAATCGCTGCCCCCGGCGGTCTTCGACGACGTCTCCGATGCCGTCGCCTCCGCCGTCGCCCGCGACCGCACGCTGTGGAACGACAGCCTGATGCGCGGCGCCGGGCTCTTCGGCGGGTCCGTCCTGCTGGTCCTGCTCGCCTTCGTGCTGTGGACCGCCGACCCCCGGCACGACATGCACGGCCTGCCCGGCATCCTGGCCGCCGTCAGTGGCGTAATGCTGCTCGCGCTCGCCGGTGTACGGGCACGGGTGTACGACGACCGGGCCTCGTCCGTCGCTCTGGGTATCGGTTCCATGGCCAACGCGGCGGTCGCCGGAGCCGGACTCCTGCCCCTCGCCGAGGGGCAGGGAATCGGCAAGCTGCAGTTCCTGCTCGCCTGCGCCGCCGTTCTCGTCGCCTCGGTGATCCTGATGATCGTCGCCCCCGGCGGAGACGGTCCCTTCGTCGCATTCGTCTTCGCCGCCGCCGTAGGCCTGCTGGTGACCTTCGCTGCGATCACGACCAAGATGGAGCCGGCCGAGACCGCTGCCGTGTGCGCCCCGCTCGCCGTGGGAGCCCTGGCTTTCCTGCCCGGTCTCTCCACGCGCTTCGCGCGCCTCCCCATCGGCTTCGAGCCGCCTCGTACGACCGTCGGCGACTACGGAAACGATCCCGCCCCTCAGGGCCCGGTCGACGCCGAGCGCATCGCGGCCCAGGTCCGGCGCGGTCACGAACTGCTGGTCGGCCTGGTCGGCGGCTGTGCGCTGGTGGCTCTCGGGGCCTCGGCGGTGCTCGGATTCTCCGACAACGTGTGGGGCCAGCTGCTCGCTCTCGCCACCGGCATCGCCATGCTGATGCGCGCCCACCTGTTCCGCTACACGGCACAGGTCGGCTGCGCCCTGGCGGCCGGCCTCGGCTCGCTGGCTCTGCTCGGGGTCGGACTGTGCCTCAACCCGCCGAGAGGGCTGATGCTCGACGCCCTCAAGGGCGACGGCACAGCGCTCGACATCCGTACGGTCTGGCTCACCGCCGCGGTCGCCGCGGTCGCCGCGGTGATCACCGCCATCGGACTGATCGTGCCGCGCAAGGGCGTCACGCCCTTCTGGGGCCGCTCTCTGGAGATCGCGGAAGCCGCTGTGCTGCTGACGCTCGTACCGCTGTGCCTCGCGGTCTTCGACGTCTACCACTCCATCCGTGCAATGACCTCCTGACTCACTGGTACTGTGGGTGACGGCCGTTTGTGTACGCGCTCCCGGAGTATCTGGGTGCAGCGCTCATCGGACCTTCGCCTCCGAGTCACGGAAGCTCCCCTGAGATCAAGACCAGGGGCACTTGTGGGCGCATCGAACATCAAAGAGGAGTACCGCGTGTCTCTCGACGCCGCTACGAAGAAGCAGATCATGTCCGAGTTCGGCACCAAGGAGGGCGACACCGGCTCCCCCGAGGTCCAGGTCGCGATGCTCTCCCGCCGGATCTCGGACCTGACCGAGCACCTCAAGACGCACAAGCACGACCACCACTCCCGCCGTGGGCTGCTGATCCTGGTGGGCCAGCGCCGCCGTCTGCTGCAGTACCTGGCCAAGAAGGACATCCAGCGCTTCCGCGCGCTGGTCGACCGCCTCGGCATCCGCCGCGGTGCGGCCGGCGGTGCCAAGTAAGACGCCGTGAAGGGAGCGGTTCCCACTCTTAGGGGGCCGCTCCCTTTGCTGTACGTGCGCGACCTGCCGGACGGCATTTAGTCTGGTCGCACAAGGCAGTACCGAACGACAACGCAATACCGAACGACAACGCATTACCGAACGAACGAGAAGCCGCCTCACCGCCGCCGGTCCTCGGTAGTGGCCCCCGGAGAACCAAGCCCCGGGTGCTTCGATCGAAGACCGGCCCGCAGAACGAGCGCTTCTCGGCCACCGTCCCCCGCCACACGGGCGAGGGGACGAAGACGAGGAGAAAACGCTAGTGGAGAACGAGACCCACTACGCCGAGGCCGTCATTGACAACGGTTCCTTCGGCACCCGCACCATCCGCTTCGAGACGGGCCGCCTGGCCAAGCAGGCCGCCGGTTCCGCCGTGGCGTACCTGGACGACGACACCATGGTGCTGTCGGCCACCACCGCTTCCAAGAAGCCCAAGGACCAGCTCGACTTCTTCCCCCTGACGGTGGACGTCGAGGAGCGGATGTACGCAGCCGGCAAGATCCCCGGCTCCTTCTTCCGTCGTGAGGGCCGGCCCTCCGAGGACGCGATCCTCACCTGCCGCCTGATCGACCGCCCGCTGCGCCCCTCCTTCAAGAAGGGCCTGCGCAACGAGATCCAGATCGTCGAGACGATCATGGCGCTCAACCCCGACCACCTGTACGACGTGGTCGCGATCAACGCCGCCTCCTGCTCCACGCAGCTGGCCGGCCTGCCCTTCTCCGGCCCGATCGGCGGCACCCGTGTCGCCCTGATCAAGGGCCAGTGGGTCGCCTTCCCGACGCACACCGAGCTCGAGGACGCCGTCTTCGACATGGTGGTCGCCGGTCGCGTCCTGGAGGACGGCGACGTCGCGATCATGATGGTCGAGGCCGAGGCCACCGAGAAGACCATCGAGCTCGTCAAGGGCGGCGCCGAGGCGCCGACCGAGGAGCTCGTCGCGGCCGGTCTCGAGGCCGCGAAGCCCTTCATCAAGGCGCTGTGCAAGGCCCAGTCGGACCTCGCCGCCAAGGCCGCCAAGCCCACCGGCGAGTTCCCGGTCTTCCTCGACTACCAGGACGACGTCCTGGAGGCGCTGACCGCTGCCGTCAAGGGCGAGCTCGCGCAGGCGCTCACCATCGCCGGCAAGCAGGAGCGCGAGACCGAGCTTGACCGCATCAAGGAGGTCGCCGCCGAGAAGCTGCTCCCGCAGTTCGAGGGCCGCGAGAAGGAGATCTCCGGTGCCTACCGCGCGCTGACCAAGAAGCTGGTCCGCGAGCGTGTCATCAAGGACAAGGTCCGCATCGACGGTCGTGGCGTCACGGACATCCGTACGCTCGCCGCCGAGGTCGAGGCCATCCCGCGCGTGCACGGCTCGGCGCTGTTCGAGCGTGGCGAGACCCAGATCCTGGGCGTCACCACCCTGAACATGCTCCGTATGGAGCAGCAGCTGGACACCCTTTCCCCGGTGACCCGCAAGCGCTACATGCACAACTACAACTTCCCGCCGTACTCCGTCGGTGAGACCGGCCGCGTCGGTTCGCCGAAGCGCCGCGAGATCGGCCACGGCGCGCTCGCCGAGCGCGCCATCGTGCCGGTGCTGCCGACGCGCGAGGAGTTCCCGTACGCCATCCGCCAGGTCTCCGAGGCGCTGGGCTCCAACGGCTCCACGTCCATGGGCTCGGTCTGCGCCTCCACCATGTCGCTGCTGAACGCCGGTGTGCCGCTCAAGGCCCCCGTCGCCGGTATCGCCATGGGTCTGATCTCCGAGGAGATCGACGGCCAGACGCACTACGTCGCCCTCACCGACATCCTCGGTGCGGAAGACGCCTTCGGTGACATGGACTTCAAGGTCGCCGGTACGAAGACCTTCGTCACCGCGCTCCAGCTCGACACCAAGCTCGACGGCATCCCCGCCTCGGTCCTGGCCGCCGCGCTGAAGCAGGCCCGCGACGCCCGCCTCCACATCCTCGATGTGATGAACGAGGCCATCGACGTCCCGGACGAGATGTCCCCGAACGCCCCGCGGATCATCACCGTCAAGATCCCGGTGGACAAGATCGGTGAGGTCATCGGCCCCAAGGGCAAGATGATCAACCAGATCCAGGAGGACACCGGCGCCGACATCACGATCGAGGACGACGGCACCATCTACATCGGTGCCGCTCAGGGCTCGCAGGCCGAGGCCGCCCGCGCCACGATCAACGGCATCGCCAACCCGACCATGCCGGAGGTCGGCGAGCGCTACCTGGGCACGGTCGTCAAGACGACCACCTTCGGTGCGTTCGTGTCCCTGCTCCCGGGCAAGGACGGCCTGCTGCACATCTCGCAGATCCGCAAGCTCGCCGGTGGCAAGCGCGTGGAGAACGTCGAGGACGTGCTCGCGGTCGGCTCCAAGGTGCAGGTCGAGATCGCCGAGATCGACTCCCGCGGCAAGCTCTCCCTGATCCCCGTGATCGAGGGCGAAGAGTCCGCCGACGAGAACAAGGACGACGCTGCCCAGTGACGTCCCGTAGTTCCAGGACGACGGCCCGCACCTCTTCGGAGGCGCGGGCCGTCGCCCGTACCCAAACGCTTCTCAAGGGCGAGCACGGCATCGGCACCGTACGCCGCACCGTCCTGCCCGGCGGCCTGCGCGTCGTCACCGAGACCCTGCCCTCCGTACGCTCCGCCACCTTCGGTATCTGGGCGAACGTCGGCTCCCGCGACGAGACACCCTCGCTCGGCGGCGCCACGCACTACCTGGAGCACCTCCTCTTCAAGGGCACGCGACGGCGCTCCGCCCTCGACATCTCATCGGCCATCGACGCGGTCGGTGGTGAGATGAACGCCTTCACGGCGAAGGAGTACACCTGCTACTACGCGCGCGTGCTCGACACCGACCTGCCGCTCGCCATCGACGTGGTCTGCGACATGCTCACCGGATCGCTGATCCTCCAGGAGGACGTCGACGCCGAGCGCGGTGTCATCCTCGAAGAGATCGCGATGACGGAGGACGACCCGGGCGACTGCGTGCACGATCTGTTCGCGCACACGATGTTCGGCGACAGCCCCCTCGGCCGTCCAGTTCTCGGCACGGTCGACACGGTCAACGCGCTGAGCGCCGACCGCATCCGCCGCTTCTACAAGAAGCACTACGACCCGACCCATCTGGTCGTCGCGGCCGCGGGCAATATCGACCACGCCACCGTCGTACGCCAGGTCCGCAGGGCCTTCGAGAAGGCCGGCGCCCTGTCCCGTACGGACGCGGCCCCCACCCCGCCCCGCGACGGGAGCCGGACCCTGCGCACCGCCGGCCGCGTCGAGCTGCTGGAGCGCAGGACCGAGCAGGCCCATGTCGTCCTCGGCATGCCCGGCCTCGCCCGCACCGACGACCGCCGCTGGGCGCTCGGGGTACTGAACACCGCCCTCGGCGGCGGTATGTCATCCCGTCTGTTCCAGGAAGTCCGCGAGAAGCGCGGCCTGGCCTACAGCGTGTACTCGTACACCTCGGGCTTCGCCGACACGGGCCTCTTCGGCGTCTACGCGGGCTGCCGCCCCAGCCAGGTCCACGACGTCCTGAAGATCTGCCGCGACGAGCTCGACCGGGTCGCGTCCGAGGGTCTCTCGGACGAGGAGATCGGCCGCGCCGTGGGCCAGCTCTCCGGATCCACCGTGCTGGGCCTAGAGGACACGGGCGCGCTGATGAACCGCATCGGCAAGAGCGAACTGTGCTGGGGCTCGCAGATGTCGGTCGACGACATGCTGGGGCAGATAGCCTCCGTCACGCCCGACGAGGTACGCGCGGTAGCAGGCGAGGTGCTGGGACACCGTCCCTCCCTGTCAGTGATCGGCCCGCTCAAGGACAAGCAGGCGGACCGCCTCCACGAAGCGGTCTCCTAACGTTAAGGAAGAGAGCAATGAGCAAGCTGCGCGTGGCCGTTCTCGGCGCCAAGGGCCGTATCGGCTCGGAAGCGGTACGAGCCGTCGAGGCCGCGGACGACATGGACCTGGTCGCGGCTCTCGGCCGGGGCGACAAGCTGGAGGCCCTGGTCGATTCCGGAACCCAGGTCGTGGTCGAACTGACCACGCCGGCTTCGGTGATGGGCAATCTCGACTTCTGCGTACGCCACGGCATTCACGCGGTCGTCGGCACCACCGGCTGGACCGATGAGCGCCTCGCGCAGCTGGGCACCTCGCTCGCCGCATCGCCCGGGACCGGTGTCCTCATCGCACCGAACTTCTCCATCGGCGCGGTCCTCACCATGAAGTTCGCGCAGCAGGCCGCGCGGTACTTCGAGTCCGTCGAGGTCGTGGAACTGCACCACCCGAACAAGGCCGACGCCCCGAGCGGCACCGCGACCCGCACCGCCCAGCTCATCGCGGCGGCGCGGGCGGAGGCGGGCTGCGCGCCGCAGCCGGACGCGACCGTCACCGGGCTGGACGGCGCCCGCGGCGCGGATGTCGACGGCGTGCCGGTGCATGCCGTACGGCTGCGCGGTCTGCTCGCCCACCAGGAAGTGCTCCTGGGTGGCGAGGGGGAGACCCTGACCATCCGCCACGACTCGCTGCACCACAGCAGCTTCATGCCGGGCATCCTGCTGGGCGTCCGCCGTGTCGTATCCACTCCGGGCCTCACCTTCGGCCTGGAAAACTTCCTCGACCTGGGCTGACGGCCATGGGTGGAAAGATCACGTACTTCTTCCTCGCCACCGCGCTGGTGCTCGTCTTCGGCGTGGTGGCGCTGGAGGGCGTGCTGCTCATCCTGACCGGTGAGCCGGCCGCTATGGGAATGGGCGCTGTGGCGTTCCTGCTGCCGGTCGTCGGCGCCTGGTTCCTCTGGCACAACACCAGCTTCGCGCGCAACGCGCATCGGCTGGCCCGCGAGCTGGAGGCCGAAGGCGGGCTACCTCAGGAGTCGCGGCATACGCCCGGCGGGCGGATCGACCGTGACGCGGCCGACGAGATCTTCGCGAAGCGTAGGGCCGAGACCGAGGACTCGCCGGACGACTGGCGCTGCTGGTTCCGGCTGGCCGTGGCCTATCACGATGCCCGCGACACCCCGCGTGCCCGCAAGGCGATGCAGCGCGCGATCACGCTGCGCAGAACAAGCCCCTCCGGCGTTTGAGAAGCGGTCCGGGGCAGAGCCGTCTGGTCAGGCCCCGCGGTACTCGGCCCCCCAGGCCTCGACGGAGTCCGCCGCCCGGTCGAAGGCCTCGGTACGTGACAGAAAGTCCGCGTTGTGATCGGTCAGTAGGTGCAGCGCTTCCCCGCCCTGCGGTACGGCGACGAGCGCCTGCCCCTGTACGGTGCGCGGCAGCCCGAGCCAGCGCACGGGCTGCTGCACGGTGCGCACCGCCACGACGCGGTTCCACGGCACCGTCCTGGTCGAGAAGAAGGCCACGCGCCGCACGCCGTGCCGGCTGACCCAGACGCCCGCCCGCAGCAGCCTCAGCGAGGTGAAGATGAGCGCGAGCCCCAGGCCCAGACAGACGCCGGCGCCCGGCAGCGCACCGGCGAACGCGATGATCATCGCAGCGATGAGCACGAACGAGGCGAGCAGCAGCAACAGCGCCGCGGCGCCGACCCGCCAGGGACCCGGACGGTACGGACGCCGCCAGCGGTCGTGATCGTCGAAGGGCAGCGCGACGTCGTCATCGCTCGTGCCGAACGCACGGTCGGCCGTCAGAAAAGGCAGGGGCACGACTGATCCTCACTCACCAGCACACTCGATTCGGCTGTGCCCGGTGAGGCTACCGAGGCACCCACGCCCGGACCACCCCCGGGGGGCCATGGGGGTGCCCCCGCGCCCTTGGGGGCTGTAGGGGAGCGTCAGCGCCCGTCGGACGCCTCGGACTGCTGCGAATGCCCCGCCGCCGGGCCGGATTCCAGCGCGGGAAGCCCGAAGAGCAGGGAGCCGACCAGCCCGGCGACGACGGTCAGCCCGATCAGCGTGTGCCCCGCGAGCTGGGAGCCGCTGGGACGTACACGGGGCGGCGGAGTGACGTTACTGCGGAAGTGATCGGCCTCAGCGACGAATGCGAACGGGACGGCCTCTCGCCGGCAGAACATCAGGGCACTCTCCTTGGCAACGTGTCGGTGGTCTACTGGTAGAGACGTCAAAAGCAGTCATTTGGTGCCCACATTCCCAGATTTGCTCAAAGGGGCCAGAGGCACTGCCGCGGCGTTCCGTCGTTAAAGTGGGCGCCGCCTATGCGTTCAACCGGAAGGACTCCTGGTGTCCGACACCCCCGCCGAGACAGCCACGCCCAGTTTCCGCAGCGATGTCACCGTCGAGCTGGTGAAGCACACCGCCGGTGACTCCGACGTGCTGTGGGCCGCCCGCGTCTCCACGGCAGGCGAGCAGTCTCTGGAGGAGCTCCAGAAGGACCCCGAGCGCTCCACGGGACTGATCAACTACCTGATGCGGGACCGCCACGGCAGCCCCTTCGAACACAACTCGATGACCTTCTTCATCAGCGCCCCGATCTTTGTCTTCCGCGAGTTCATGCGCCACCGTGTGGGCTGGTCCTACAACGAGGAGTCCGGGCGCTACAGGGAGCTGCAGCCGGTCTTCTACGTCCCGGGTCAGCAGCGCAAGCTCGTGCAGGAGGGCCGCCCCGGCAAGTACGTCTTCATCGACGGCAGCCCGGAGCAGCACAAGGTCGTCAGCGACGCCATGATCGACTCGTACCGCCGCTCGTACGAGACGTACAAGGAGATGCTCGACGAGGGCATCGCCCGCGAGGTCGCCCGCGCCGTCCTCCCCGTTGGCCTGTTCTCGTCCATGTACGCCACCTGCAACGCCCGCTCGCTGATGCACTTCCTCGGCCTGCGCACGCAGCACGAGCTGGCGAAGGTCCCGTCCTTCCCCCAGCGGGAGATCGAGATGGTCGGCGAGAAGATGGAGCAGCACTGGGCGAAGCTCATGCCGCTCACCTATGCGGCCTTCAACGCCAATGGCCGCATCGCCCCGTAGGGCACAATCGTCCCGTAGAGCACAGATGTACGGGTCAGCCCGGAGAAGTGTCCGCATTGCGGTGTTTCATGAAGTTCATCTAGGCTGATCAAACGGACCCGGCACTGCTTGAACCCCCGAGCAGGCAGTGCCGGGCTCCGCATGTCACGTCCTACGTCACGTCCCCCGAGGGGACACTGCGTACTGAGCAGCGAGTAGCGTGTTACCCATGGCTCCGATCTCCACTCCGCAGACCCCCTTCGGGCGGGTCCTCACCGCCATGGTCACGCCCTTCACGGCGGACGGCGCACTCGACCTCGCCGGCGCACAGCGTCTGGCGGCCCATCTGGTGGACGCAGGCAACGACGGCCTGATCATCAATGGCACCACCGGTGAGTCGCCGACCACCAGCGACGCGGAGAAAGACCAGCTCGTACGAGCCGTACTGGAAGCCGTCGGAGACCGGGCCCACATCGTCGCCGGTATCGGCACCAACGACACCCGCCACAGCATCGAGCTCGCCCGCACGGCCGAACGCTCCGGCGCGCACGGCCTGCTCGCGGTGACGCCGTACTACAACAAGCCCCCGCAGGAGGGCCTGTTCCGTCACTTCTCGGCCATCGCCGACGCGACGGAACTGCCCGTCATGCTCTACGACATCCCCGGCCGCAGCGGCGTCCCGATCGACACCGAAACACTGGTGCGCCTCGCCGATCACCCGCGTATCGTCGCGAACAAGGACGCCAAGGGTGACCTGGGCCGCGCCAGCTGGGCCATCGCCCGCAGCGGTCTCGCCTGGTACTCCGGCGACGACATGCTCAACCTCCCGCTGCTCTCGGTCGGCGCCGTCGGCTTCGTGTCCGTCGTCGGTCATGTCGTCACCCCGGAACTCCGCGCCCTCCTCGACGCCCACCTCACCGGTGACGTCCAGAAGGCCACCGAGATCCACCAGCAGCTGCTCCCCGTCTTCACGGGCATGTTCCGCACCCAGGGCGTCATCACCACCAAGGCGGCACTGGCCCTGCAGGGCCTCCCGGCCGGACCGCTCCGGCTTCCCCTGGTGGAGCTCTCTCCGGAGGAAACCGCGCAGCTCAAGATCGACCTCGCGGCCGGTGGGGTAGAGCTCTAAACACAGACTTCACAACTGAATACGCGAAGAAGGCCGACCGAAAGCGGTCGGAACCAAGACAACAGCAAGTGCACGAATGTCATGTACGCCACGTGCCGAGCGGTACGTGGCGTGCGTGGTGAGGAGAGTCTTTTGAGTCATCCGCATCCTGAACTCGGCGCCCCGCCGAAGCTTCCCAAGGGTGGCCTGCGTGTCACCCCACTCGGCGGTCTCGGCGAGATCGGCCGGAACATGACGGTCTTCGAATACGACGGCCGACTGCTCATCGTCGACTGCGGCGTCCTCTTCCCCGAGGAGGAGCAGCCCGGAATCGACCTGATCCTGCCGGACTTCACCACCCTCCGGGACCGCCTCGACGACATCGACGGCATCGTGCTCACGCACGGCCACGAGGACCACATCGGTGGCGTCCCCTTCCTGCTCCGACTGAAGCAGGACATCCCGCTGATCGGCTCCAAGCTGACCCTCGCGCTGATCGAGGCAAAGCTCCAGGAGCACCGCATCCGCCCGTACACCCTCGAAGTCACCGAGGGCCACCGCGAGCGCATCGGCCCGTTCGACTGCGAGTTCATCGCGGTCAACCACTCCATCCCGGACGCGCTGGCCGTCGCCATCCGCACGCCCGCGGGCATGGTGGTCCACACCGGCGACTTCAAGATGGACCAGCTCCCGCTGGACGGCCGGCTCACCGACCTGCACGCATTCGCGAGGCTGAGCGAGGAGGGCATCGACCTCCTGCTCTCGGACTCGACGAACGCGGAGGTCCCGGGCTTCGTC
>NZ_JAPEPT010000007.1:297500-444190 GCF_026339995.1 Streptomyces sp. NBC_01481
CAAGGTGGTAGTAGGTAAGCGATGGGGTGACGCAGGAAGGTAGTCCAGCCCGGGCGGTGGTTGTCCCGGGGTAAGGGTGTAGGCCGTGTGGCAGGCAAATCCGTCACACATTGAGGCTGAGACCTGATGCCGAGCCGATTGTGGTGAAGTGGATGATCCTATGCTGTCGAGAAAAGCCTCTAGCGAGTTTCATGGCGGCCCGTACCCTAAACCGACTCAGGTGGTCAGGTAGAGAATACCGAGGCGTTCGGGTGAACTATGGTTAAGGAACTCGGCAAAATGCCCCCGTAACTTCGGGAGAAGGGGGGCCATCACTGGTGAGAGGACTTGCTCCTTGAGCTGGGGGTGGCCGCAGAGACCAGCGAGAAGCGACTGTTTACTAAAAACACAGGTCCGTGCGAAGCCGTAAGGCGATGTATACGGACTGACGCCTGCCCGGTGCTGGAACGTTAAGGGGACCGGTTAGTCACATTTCGGTGTGGCGAAGCTGAGAACTTAAGCGCCAGTAAACGGCGGTGGTAACTATAACCATCCTAAGGTAGCGAAATTCCTTGTCGGGTAAGTTCCGACCTGCACGAATGGCGTAACGACTTCTCGACTGTCTCAACCATAGGCCCGGTGAAATTGCACTACGAGTAAAGATGCTCGTTTCGCGCAGCAGGACGGAAAGACCCCGGGACCTTTACTACAGTTTGATATTGGTGTTCGGTTCGGCTTGTGTAGGATAGGTGGGAGACTGTGAAGCTTGGACGCCAGTTCAGGTGGAGTCGTCGTTGAAATACCACTCTGGTCGTGCTGGATGTCTAACCTGGGTCCGTGATCCGGATCAGGGACAGTGTCTGATGGGTAGTTTAACTGGGGCGGTTGCCTCCCAAAGAGTAACGGAGGCGCCCAAAGGTTCCCTCAGCCTGGTTGGCAATCAGGTGTTGAGTGTAAGTGCACAAGGGAGCTTGACTGTGAGACCGACGGGTCGAGCAGGGACGAAAGTCGGGACTAGTGATCCGGCGGTGGCTTGTGGAAGCGCCGTCGCTCAACGGATAAAAGGTACCCCGGGGATAACAGGCTGATCTTCCCCAAGAGTCCATATCGACGGGATGGTTTGGCACCTCGATGTCGGCTCGTCGCATCCTGGGGCTGGAGTCGGTCCCAAGGGTTGGGCTGTTCGCCCATTAAAGCGGTACGCGAGCTGGGTTTAGAACGTCGTGAGACAGTTCGGTCCCTATCCGCTGTGCGCGTAGGAGTCTTGAGAAGGGCTGTCCCTAGTACGAGAGGACCGGGACGGACGAACCTCTGGTGTGCCAGTTGTCCTGCCAAGGGCATGGCTGGTTGGCTACGTTCGGAAAGGATAACCGCTGAAAGCATCTAAGCGGGAAGCCTGCTTCGAGATGAGGACTCCCACCCCCTTCGAGGGGTTAAGGCTCCCAGTAGACGACTGGGTTGATAGGCCAGATGTGGAAGCCCCGCAAGGGGTGGAGCTGACTGGTACTAATAGGCCGAGGGCTTGTCCTCAGTTGCTCGCGTCCACTGTGTCAGTTCTGAAGTAACGAACTGTCGAGTCCCCCATGGCCCGGGGGATTCCGGAATCGATAACTTCACAGTGTTTCGGTGGTCATTGCGTCAGGGAAACGCCCGGTTACATTCCGAACCCGGAAGCTAAGCCTTTCAGCGCCGATGGTACTGCAGGGGGGACCCTGTGGGAGAGTAGGACGCCGCCGAACAATTTTTAGCCTCAACCCCCGGACTCTGTCCGGGGGTTGAGGCATTTTTGCGTTCAGGGTGCTGATGCCGGCGTCCACGTGGACCTTAGTACGTGGACCAAGGCTGCGGACCGGGTGCGGCGGTTCGAAGCACCCGTCTGTTCGGTGTATGATCTATCTCGTTGCCGCCGCGCAGCACGCCCCAATAGCTCAGTCGGTAGAGCGTCTCCATGGTAAGGAGAAGGTCTACGGTTCGATTCCGTATTGGGGCTCGTACAGACGAAGGCCCTCGCCAACTGGCGGGGGCCTTCGGCGTGTTCAGGACCTGTGGGGCTCCGGGACGCGCATCGCCAGGATCGCCATGTCGTCGGACGCGGGCTCGGCGGCGAAGCGTTCGACAGCGCGCAGGACGCGAGAGGCGACCGCGCCCGCGGTGAGGCCCGTGCAGTTGGTGAGGACGTCGATCAGACCGTCGTCGCCCAGCATGCGGGTGCCCTCGCGGCGTTCGGTGACGCCGTCCGTGACACAGAGCAGGACGTCGCCCGGGTCGAGGGTCACCATCTGCTCGTACAGCTCCAGGTCGTCCATGACGCCGAGGAGGGGCTGGGGTTCGGCAGCCGCTTCGACGCTGCCGTCCTGGCGCAGGCGCAGCGGGAGCGGGTGGCCGGCGCAGACGACCTTGAGGATCGCACTGCCGTCTTCCTGTGGCCACAACTCGCCATAGAGGAGGGTGAGGAAGCGGCTGCGGGCTCCCTCGTCGAGGATCGCGGCGTTCAGCCGCTCCAGGACGGCGGGGCCTCCGAAGCCCTCCCGGGCGAGCAGACGCAGGGCGTGGCGGGCGAGGCCGGTGACGGCCGCGGCTTCCGGGCCCGTACCGCAGACGTCGCCGATGGCGAAGCCGTACGCGCCGTCGCGGATCGGGAAGAGATCGTAGAAGTCACCGCCGACTTCGTTGCCTTCGCCCGCCGCCCGGTAGATGACTTCGACCTCCACGCCGGGGACATGGGGGAGTTCCGGCGGGAGCAGGCTGCGCTGGAGGGACTGGCTGATCGCCACGCGCTCGGAGTACAGGCGGGCGTTGTCGAGGGCGAGGGCCGCTCGGCGGGAGAGGTCTTCGGCGAGTTCCAGGATCTCCTGGCGGAAGTGGTCGTCCGAGGGCTTGCCGAGGGTCAGCATGCCGATGACGCGGTTGCGGGCGACAAGCGGCAGGACGACTGTCTCGCCGCCGACCGCGGCGGCCGTGGCGAGGGTGGCGCCGATGCCGGAGGAGACCGGCGGGCTTGAGCCCAGGCCGAGTTCGCGCCGGGAGGTGCGCAGGGCGGCCCGGTGGGCGGCGTCGGCCGGCGCGGTCCACACGCGGGCGCCGGGGGTCGTCACCGGGTCGGGCGGGTCGATCTTGGAGAGGAGGGCCTTGAGGCCGTCGATCCTCTCCTCGTCCTCGTGGAGTACGTAGCTGAGATACGGCTCGGAGGCCGGGTCGGCAATCGTGTAGACGGCGCACCAGGTGGCGAGTGTCGGAACCGTCATCTGGGCCATCAGGGCCAGGGTCTGGTCGCGGTCGAGTGTTCCGGCGAGTAGGTCGGAGGCCTCGACGAGGAAGGAGAGGGAGCCGCGGCGCAGTCGTTCCAGTTCGCCGAGGCGCGCCGATTCGACGGCCAGGGCGATGCGGTCGGCGGCGAACTGGAGGCGCAGGGCCTCCTCGTTGGAGTAGCGGCCCGCGGATTCGGCGGCGACGCCAAGGGAGCCGGTGAGGCGGCCCTCGACCTTGAGGGGGACGGTGACGACCGAGCGCATGCCGGTGGAGTTGAGGAGCGGGACGGCCCCGGGGACGGCGGTGAGGTCCTCGTGGACGGCGGGCATACGGGCGGAGCCGTAGCGGCCGGTGCCGGCTTCGACGGGGACGCGGGCGAACCGCTGGCGGGCGGAGGGCAGTCCGGTGGTGGCCCGTACCTCCAGCTCGGTCTCGTCGTCGGTGGCGAGCAGCAGGAAAGCGGCGTCGCCGTCGAGCATGTCGCGGGCGCGTTCGACGGTGCGCTGGAGGAGGCCGTCGAGGTCGTCGGGTGCGGGGGAGCCGATGAAGATCTCGAAGGGGTCGGTGCTGCGGCTCTCGGCGCCGGTTTCGGTCACGGGGGCGCGCTGCGGAGTCTGCAGGATGGCGCGTTCGTCGTCACGTACGAGAAGGCAGACGGTGGAGGGCTCGCCGTTGGTGTCCCGTACGCGAAGGTGCGACGCGTAGACGGGGACGACCCGGCCGTCGGTGCCGCGGATGCCGTAACTGCCTTCCCAGCGTGAGAGTCGCAGCGCGTCGGCGATGCCGGTGCCGATGCCGGGCGTGTGCGGCCAGGCGGCGACGTCGGTGAGGGGCTTGCCGATGACCTGGTCGGCCGGGTAGCCGAAGAGGTGCTCCGCGTCCTCGTTCCAGACGGAGATCGAGCCGGAGCGGTCGATCTGGATGACGGCGACGCGTACGCGTTCGTCGGCGACCGGGAGCAGGGCCACGGGCAGGACCGGGCCGGCGGAGCGGGTGCCCACCGGGCGCTGGGGGAGGTCGAGTTGGAACCACACCTGCTTGTGGGTGGGGGTGTACTCGACGCCCCAGCGGGAGGCGAGAGCCGCGCACAGAAGCAGACCGCGGCCGTTCTCGCGGTCGGGGCTGACGATGACACGGCCGCTGCCCTGGAGCGGGATCTCCCGTTCCGGGTAGCGGTCGCCGACTTCGACGCGTACGCCGTCGTCCGTGCGCAGACACAGGACATCGGCGGCTGTGCCCGCGTGCACGACGGCGTTGGTGACGAGCTCGCTGGTGAGGACGACCGCGTCGTCCACGACGTCGGCGTGCCCCCACCCCTGGAGTGTGTCGCGGACGAAGGCGCGGGCGGTCGCGACGGACCGCCCGACAGGGTCGAAGGTGGCAGCCGCCCGCGCGGTGATCACGGAACTCCTCGTACGCGTTTCGACGCCCGGCTCTGCCATGATGCGGCCTGCCCCTCCCGGTGCCCGGTGCCAGTACTCGCTCCACACCGCCCCCGCCGGGCGGACGGGGCGGTTGGACAGCCGGATGCCAGGTTACTTACCTTCGCTGTCCGGGCGGATGCCGGTCGATGCTGTTTCCGCCTACCGGGGGTGGGGACGCTATGCGAAGCTGCCGAACTGTTATGGCCTGGTTCGGCCATGGTGAAACACTGGGCAGGCTTCCGGAGACAGCCCGGGCAGTACGGTCAACCCCTGCGGGAGGGACACGGTGGAGTCTGGCGTGGCGGCGCGTGCCAACAACACGCGCGCAAAAGGCGGACGGTCCCGGAACAATGGGACAACCGAAGTCGATTCGGCGGCCCTGAACAGGCTGCTGGCGGCTCTGGTGTCGATGAGGGACGGGAACTTCCGTAGGCGCCTGACGGTGTCCGGCGACGGCGTGATGGCCGAGATCGCCGCCGTTTTCAACGAGGTGGCGGACCGGAATCTGCACCTTACGGGTGAGCTCGCACGCGTACGCAGGATGGTCGGGCGCGAGGGGAAGCTGACCGAGCGGCTGGAGACGGGGGCCTGTGAGGGCTCCTGGGCGGCCGCCATCGACGCCTCGAACGCGCTGGTGGACGATCTGGCGCGCCCGGTGTCCGAGGTGGGGCGGGTCCTCTCAGCGGTCGCCGAGGGCGACCTGGAGCAGCGTATGGAGCTGCGCTCGCACGCCCCGGACGGCACGGACGGGTCGGTACGGCCGCTGCGCGGCGAATTCCTGAAGGTCGCACGTACCGTCAACAACCTGGTCGACCAGCTGTCGGCGTTCACCGACGAGGTGACGCGGGTGGCGCTGGAGGTCGGTACTGAGGGCAAGCTCGGCGGCCAGGCACAGGTGCGCGGTATGTCCGGTTCGTGGAAAGACCTCACGGATTCGGTCAACACCATGGCGTACCGGTTGACCGCTCAGGTACGTGACATTGCTCTCGTTACCACGGCCGTGGCCAAGGGTGATCTGTCACGAAAGGTCACTGTCCATGTGGCCGGCGAGATGCTTCAGCTGAAGAACACCGTCAACACGATGGTCGACCAGCTGTCCTCTTTCTCCTCCGAGGTCACCCGGGTGGCCCGGGAGGTCGGTACGGAGGGCGAACTCGGCGGCCAGGCGACGGTGCCCGGTGTGGCGGGTGTGTGGAAGGACCTCACCGATTCGGTGAACACCATGGCCGGCAATCTGACCTCGCAGGTACGCGGCATCGCCGAGGTCACGACTGCTGTCGCCAACGGCGATCTGTCGCAGAAGGTCACGGTGAGCGCGCGCGGTGAGGTGGCGCAGCTCGCCGAGACCATCAATCAGATGACCGAGACGCTGCGTACGTTCGCGGACGAGGTCACGCGAGTGGCGAGCGAGGTCGGGGCCGAGGGTCTGCTCGGTGGGCAGGCGCAGGTGCCGGGAGCGGCCGGGACGTGGAAGGACCTCACCGACTCGGTGAACACCGTCTTCCGCAATCTGACCACCCAGGTGCGGGACATCGCCCAGGTGACGACGGCGGTCGCCAATGGTGATCTGTCGCAGAAGGTCACGGTGGATGTCGCGGGCGAGATGCTGGAGCTGAAGAACACCGTCAACACGATGGTGGACCAGCTCTCGGCTTTCGGTTCCGAAGTGACGCGAGTGGCCCGGGAGGTCGGCGTCGAGGGCCGCCTCGGCGGGCAGGCCGGAGTGCCGGGCGCGGCAGGCACCTGGAAGGACCTCACGGACTCGGTGAACACCGCGTTCCGTAACCTCACCGGCCAGGTGCGGGACATCGCCCAGGTGACGACGGCGGTCGCCAATGGTGATCTGTCGCAGAAGGTCACGGTCAATGTCGCGGGCGAGATGCTGGAGCTGAAGAACACCGTCAACACGATGGTGTCGCAGCTGTCCTCGTTCGCCGACCAGGTCACGCGGATGGCGCGGGACGTGGGCACGGAGGGCATCCTGGGCGGCCAGGCGCGGGTCGACGGCGTCAGCGGTACGTGGAAGGAACTGACCGACTCCGTCAACTTCATGGCGGGGAACCTGACTTCACAGGTGCGGCAGATCGCTCAGGTGACGACAGCGGTGGCCCGCGGCGACCTGTCGCAGAAAATCGACGTTGATGCCCGGGGCGAGATCCTGGAGCTGAAGAACACCATCAACACGATGGTCGACCAGCTCTCGGCCTTCGCCGAGCAGGTGACCCGGGTGGCGCGGGACGTGGGTACGGAGGGCCGCCTCGGCGGCCAGGCGCAGGTGCCGGGCGTCGCCGGGGTATGGCGTGATCTGACCGACTCGGTGAATGGAATGGCCGAGAATCTCACCGGTCAGGTCCGTAACATCGCGCAGGTCGCCACGGCGGTGGCCCGCGGCGACCTGTCGCAGAAGATCGACGTGGATGCCCGGGGCGAGATCCTGGAGCTGAAGAACACCCTCAACACGATGGTGGACCAGCTCTCAAACTTCGCCGAGCAGGTCACGCGGGTGGCACGCGAGGTGGGCACCGAGGGCATCCTGGGCGGCCAGGCCGAGGTGCAGGGTGTCTCCGGCACGTGGAAGGACCTCACCCAGTCCGTCAACTTCATGGCGAACAACCTGACTTCGCAGGTGCGCAATATCGCCGAGGTGACGACGGCGGTCGCCAAGGGCGACCTCTCCAAGAAGATCACCGTCGACGCCAAGGGCGAGATCCTGGAGCTGGTGACGACGGTCAACACGATGGTCGACCAGCTGTCCGACTTCGCCGACGAGGTGACCAGGGTCGCCCGTGAGGTGGGTACGGAAGGTGTGCTGGGCGGCCAGGCGCGGGTCCGTGGCGTCACCGGCATCTGGAAGGACCTCAGCGACAACGTCAACCTGATGGCCAACAACCTCACCAATCAGGTGCGTAACATCGCCCGGGTCTCCGCGGCGGTCGCCAACGGTGATCTGACGAAGAAGGTGACGGTCGAGGCGCGCGGCGAGGTCGCCGAGCTGGCCGAGACTGTCAACACGATGGTGACGACGCTGTCGTCGTTCGCCGACGAGGTGACCCGGGTGGCGCGCGAGGTGGGCACCGAGGGCGAACTGGGCGGCCAGGCCCATGTGCCGGGCGTCTCCGGTACGTGGAAGGACCTCACCGAGTCCGTGAACTCGATGGCCTCCAATCTGACCGGTCAGGTGCGCCAGATCGCAACGGTCACCACCGCCATCGCCAAGGGCGACCTCACCCGGAAGATCGACATCGACGCCCGGGGCGAGATCCTGGAGCTGAAGACCACCATCAACACGATGGTCGACCAGCTGTCCTCGTTCGCCGGAGAGGTCACCCGCGTGGCCCGCGAGGTCGGCACGGACGGGCAGTTGGGCGGTCAGGCCCGGGTCCGGGACGTCGACGGCACCTGGCGCGACCTCACCGAGTCGGTGAACGAGATGGCCGGGAACCTGACCCGTCAGGTGCGCGCGATCGCGGCCGTGGCGACGGCGGTGACCCGCGGCGATCTGAACCTCAAGATCGACGTGGACGCGGCTGGTGAGATCCAGGTCCTGCAGGACAACATCAACACGATGATCGCGAACCTCCGCGACACCACCCTCGCCAACGAGGAGCAGGACTGGCTCAAGGGCAACCTGGCCCGTATCTCCGGTCTGATGCAGGGCCGCCGCGACCTCGACGACGTGGCCTCGCTGATCATGAGCGAGCTCACGCCGGTCGTCTCGGCGCAGCACGGCGCGTTCTTCCTGGCGATGCCGACGGGCGGCGGCGCGGATGTGCCGGGGGGCGGGGAGCTGTCGTACGAGCTGTGCATGCGCGGCAGTTACGGCTACTCCGCCGGTCTGATGCCGACGTCGTTCCGTCCCGGCGAGACCCTGATCGGCACCGCGGCCGAGGAGAAGCGGACCATCCAGGTGAATGTGCCGCCTGGCTATCTGAAGATCTCCTCGGGGCTCGGGGAGGCCTCACCGGCGTATGTGATCGTGCTGCCGGTGCTCTTCGAGGGGAAGGTCCTCGGTGTGATCGAGCTGGCGTCGTTCCAGCCCTTCACCCAGATCCAGCGGGACTTCCTCAACCAGATCGCCGAGATGATCGCGACGAGCGTCAACACCATCAGCGTCAATACGAAGACCGAGGTGCTGCTCAAGCAGTCGCAGGAGCTGACCGAGCAGCTGCGTGAGCGCTCGGCGGAGCTGGAGAACCGGCAGAAGGCGCTGCAGGCCTCCAACGCCGAGCTGGAGGAGAAGGCCGAGCTGCTGGCGCAGCAGAACCGCGACATCGAGGTGAAGAACACCGAGATCGAAGAGGCGCGGCAGGTGCTGGAGGAGCGGGCCGAGCAGCTCGCGGTCTCGATGCGCTACAAGTCGGAGTTCCTGGCGAACATGTCGCACGAGCTGCGTACGCCGCTCAACTCCCTGCTGATCCTGGCCAAGTTGCTCGCGGACAACGCCGAGGGCAATCTCTCGCCGAAGCAGGTGGAGTTCGCCGAGACGATCCATGGCGCGGGTTCCGATCTGCTGCAGCTGATCAACGACATCCTCGATCTGTCGAAGGTCGAGGCGGGCAAGATGGACGTCAGCCCGACCCGTATCGCTCTGGTGCAGCTCGTCGACTATGTGGAGGCGACCTTCCGGCCGCTGACCGCGGAGAAGGGTCTCGACTTCTCCGTCCGGGTGTCGCCGGAGCTGCCCGCGACGCTGCACACCGACGAGCAGCGACTGCTGCAGGTGCTTCGCAATCTCCTGTCCAACGCGGTGAAGTTCACCGACAGCGGCGCGGTCGAGCTGGTGATCCGGCCGGCGAGCGCCGATGTGCCGCAGTCGATCCGCGAGCAGCTGCTGGAGGCGGGCTCGCTGCGCGACGCGGACGGCGATCTGATCGCCTTCTCCGTCACGGACACCGGGATCGGGATCGCGGCCGGCAAGATGCGGGTGATCTTCGAGGCGTTCAAGCAGGCGGACGGCACGACCAGCCGCAAGTACGGCGGTACGGGCCTGGGTCTGTCGATCAGCCGGGAGATCGCCCGGCTGCTCGGCGGTGAGATCCACGCGGCGAGCGAACCGGGCCGCGGCTCGACCTTCACTCTCTACTTGCCCCTTCACCCGAGCGAACTGCCGCCGCAGGGCTACCCGCAGCTCGCCCCCGGCGCCGCCGATCCGATGCGCGGCGGCGCCGACGACGGTGGGGAGGACTTCATCCCGCAGGGGCACCAGGAGCCGACGGGGCCTTTGGACGCCCACGCGGGTCCCGCGGCTCTGTTCCGGCGCCGGCGCAACGCTCTCGGCTCCGTGGAGCAGCGGCACGCGCTGCCCGGGCGCCAGGGCGCGGCGCCCGGCTCGGAGCAGTGGGCCGCGGCGAACGGCAGCCAGGAGGCGTCGGAGGCGAGGCGCACCTTCGTGTTCGACAGCGAGAAGGTGCTCATCGTCGACGACGACATCCGTAATGTCTTCGCCCTCACCAGCGTGCTGGAGCAGCACGGCCTGTCGGTGCTGTACGCGGAGAACGGCCGGGAGGGCATCGAAGTCCTGGAGCAGCACGACGATGTGACGGTCGTACTGATGGACATCATGATGCCGGAAATGGACGGGTACGCCACGACGACGGCGATCCGCAGGATGCCGCAGTTCGCCGGTCTGCCGATCATCGCGCTGACCGCGAAGGCGATGAAGGGCGACCGCGAGAAGGCCATCGAGTCCGGCGCTTCCGACTATGTCACCAAGCCGGTTGATCCTGACCATTTGCTCTCGGTGATGGAGCAATGGATGCGCGGGGAGTGAGCGATGCCTGCCCGGATCGCCGCGAGTTGCTGACTGACTGTGGCCGAAGGCGTGTGAGGCGGCGGTATTCGGGGAACCTTCTGGTCTCCCGCTACGTTTCTGCTACGTGCACAGTGACATCACGGTGACAGGGTGTGGCGACAGGCGGGGTGCGGCTACCATGACCGGCACAAGGACGGGCGACGCAAGGGAGTCGTCCCCTGGGGCGGCGCCCGGTGCACTTCCGGGGCGAGGAGGACGGGCCATGGTGCAGAAGGCCAAGATCCTCCTGGTCGATGACCGGCCGGAGAATCTGCTCGCGCTGGAGGCGATCCTCTCCGCGCTCGATCAGACACTGGTGCGGGCATCGTCAGGGGAGGAAGCGCTCAAAGCGCTGCTGACGGACGACTTCGCGGTCATTCTGCTGGATGTCCAGATGCCCGGCATGGACGGATTCGAGACGGCCGCACACATCAAGCGGCGGGAGCGGACCCGGGACATCCCGATCATCTTCCTCACCGCGATCAACCACGGCCCGCACCACACCTTCCGGGGTTACGCCGCGGGTGCGGTCGACTACATCTCCAAGCCCTTCGACCCGTGGGTACTGCGCGCGAAGGTCTCGGTCTTCGTCGAGCTCTACATGAAGAACTGCCAACTGCGTGAGCAGGCCGCGCTGCTGCGCCTCCAGCTGGAGGGCGGCGGACACCCGGCGGGGAACAGCAAGGAGCCCGCGGGGCTGCTCGCCGAGCTTTCCGCACGGCTCGCGGCAGTTGAGGAACAGGCCGAGGCGCTGTCCAAGCAGCTTGACGACGACTCGGCAGATGCCGCCGCCGTAGCCACCGCCGCCCATCTCGAACGCAAACTCACGGGTTTGCGCCGGGCGCTCGACGCGCTGGAGCCGGGCGCCGGCGGTGGTACGCCGACGCTGCCCTCGCAGAACTGAACCGGCACCGGGAGCTTGAGGGACCGTCAGTCTCCGGCCCCCGGACGACGACACGAACGGGTGAAGCAGTAGGCACACGTGTCCACTGCGGTCGACACCGGTAACCTCACCATCATGGCCTCACGTACGTCCGGCAAGGGTTCCCAGGGCGCGGCGGGCACCGCGAAACCGCGCGCCGGCCGTACGACCGGTGCCGCGAAGAAGGCGGCGCCCGCCAAGAAAGCCGCCGCGAAGAAGACCGTGCCCACGAAGAAAGCACCCGCGAAGAAGGCGGCGGCCAAGAAGGCCGCGCCGAAGCCCGCACCGTCCCCCACGGGGGGCGTGTACCGCCTGGTGCGCGCCCTCTGGCTCGGTCTCGCCCACGCCGTGGGCGCCATGTTCCGCGGCATAGGGCGGGGCGCCAAGGGTCTGGACCCCGCGCACCGCAAGGACGGCCTGGCGCTGCTGCTCCTCGCCCTGGGCCTGATCGTCGCCGCGGGTACCTGGTCCAATCTGAGCGGCCCGGTCGGCGATCTCGTCGAGATGCTGGTGACCGGAGCCTTCGGCCGGCTCGATCTGCTCGTGCCGATACTGCTGGCCGCGATCGCTGTACGGCTGATCCTGTATCCCGAGAAGCCCGAGGCGAACGGCCGGATCGTGATCGGTCTGTCCGCGCTCGTCGTCGGTGTGCTCGGCCAGGTTCATATCGCCTGCGGCTCGCCAGGCCGCGGGGAAGGCACCGAGGCGATGCAGGACGCGGGCGGGCTGATCGGCTGGGCCGCGTCCAAGCCGCTGATCTTCACCATGGGCGAGGTGCTCGCCGTACCGCTGCTCGTACTGCTCACGATCTTCGGGCTGCTCGTCGTCACCGCGACCCCCGTCAACGCGATTCCTCAGCGGCTGCGGCTGCTCGGATCCAAGCTGGGCATCGTCGACCCCGTGTACGAGCCGGGGGCGGACGGCGATGCCACCGACGACGAGCGTTACGACGAGCAGTGGCGCGAGGCTGTGCCCGGGCGTGCGCGCCGCTCCTCCGCGCGCCGGAGCGAAGCCCCGGCGGACTACGACCCGGACCACGCCGAGCAGGAGGCGCTGTCCAGGCGCAGGCGGCCGCGCAGGCCCTCGGTGCAGCCCGCCATGGACCGCCCGATGGACGCCGTGGACGTGGCAGCGGCGGCAGCCGCCGCACTCGACGGTGCCGTACTGAACGGCATGCCGCCCTCCCCGCTCGTCGCCGACCTCACGCGCGATGTCACCGCCGAGCGCCGACGGGCGGCGAGCCCGGTGCCCGGCGCGCGCGAGCCGGAGGAGCCCCAGCCGAAGCAGAGCGGGTCGAAGGGATCCGTACCGGATCTGACCAAGCCCGCGCCCGAGGAGTCACAGCCCCTGCCGGCGCGCGCCGAGCAGCTTCAGCTCTCCGGCGACATCACCTACGCCCTGCCCTCCCTGGACCTGCTGGAGCGCGGCGGCCCGGGCAAGACGCGCAGCGCCGCCAACGACGCGGTCGTCGCCTCGCTCAGCAACGTCTTCATGGAGTTCAAGGTCGACGCGGCGGTCACCGGCTTCACCCGCGGTCCGACGGTCACGCGGTACGAGGTGGAGCTGGGCCCGGCCGTGAAGGTCGAGCGGATCACCGCCCTCACCAAGAACATCGCGTACGCCGTCGCCAGCCCCGACGTACGGATCATCTCCCCGATCCCCGGCAAGTCCGCGGTCGGCATCGAGATCCCGAACTCCGACCGCGAGATGGTCAAGCTCGGCGATGTGCTGCGCCTCGCCGACGCGGCGGAGGACGACCACCCCATGCTGGTCGCCCTCGGCAAGAACGTCGAGGGCGGCTACGAGATGGCCAACCTCGCCAAGATGCCGCACGTCCTGGTCGCGGGCGCGACCGGCTCCGGAAAGTCCTCCTGCATCAACTGTCTGATCACCTCGGTCATGGTGCGGGCGACCCCGGAGGACGTACGCATGGTGCTCGTCGACCCCAAGCGGGTCGAGCTCAACGCGTACGAGGGCATTCCGCACCTGATCACGCCGATCATCACCAACCCCAAGCGGGCCGCCGAGGCGCTTCAGTGGGTCGTGCGCGAGATGGACCTGCGCTACGACGACCTCGCGGCGTACGGCTACCGCCATATCGACGACTTCAACCAGGCCATCAGGAACGGCAAGGTCAAGCCGCCGGAGGGCAGCGAGCGCGAGCTCACGCCGTATCCCTATCTGCTGGTCATCGTCGACGAGCTCGCCGATCTGATGATGGTCGCGCCGCGCGATGTCGAGGACGCCATCGTCCGCATCACCCAGCTGGCTCGCGCCGCCGGCATCCATCTGGTTCTGGCGACCCAGCGGCCGTCCGTCGATGTCGTCACCGGTCTGATCAAGGCGAACGTGCCCTCACGGCTGGCCTTCGCGACATCGTCGCTCGCCGACAGCCGGGTCATCCTCGACCAGCCCGGCGCCGAGAAGCTGATCGGCAAGGGCGACGGCCTCTTCCTGCCGATGGGCGCCAACAAGCCCACCCGTATGCAGGGCGCCTTCGTCACCGAGGACGAAGTCGCGGCGATCGTCCAGCACTGCAAAGATCAGATGGCGCCCGTCTTCCGCGAGGACGTCGTGGTCGGCACCAAGCAGAAGAAGGAGATCGACGAGGACATCGGCGACGACCTCGATCTGCTCTGCCAGGCGGCCGAGCTGGTCGTGTCCACCCAGTTCGGGTCGACGTCGATGCTCCAGCGGAAGTTGCGTGTGGGCTTCGCGAAGGCGGGAAGACTGATGGATCTGATGGAGTCGCGGAGCATCGTCGGGCCGAGCGAGGGCTCCAAGGCGCGCGACGTTCTCGTGAAACCTGATGAGCTGGACGGAGTGCTCGCCGTGATACGCGGGGAGTCCGAGTCGTAACCCTTCTGAGAGCAACCGTTTCCCTTGGTCGTACGTCAAGTTGGAGGGAGGGACAGCCATATGTCCCACCATCGGGACAGCCCGCCATTCTGATGGCGTACAAACTCCCTCCGCCCGGTTGCCCCACCCTTTCGTACCACCCATAGACTGAACCTCCAGCAGGTGGCTACACGCTCGAAAGGCGCCCCCGTGTCCATCGGCAACTCCCCCGAAGACGACCGGCCTTCAGTCGAACCCCCGGCTGAGGACGACCGGCCTTCGATCGGACGTGCGCTCCAGGAAGCCCGCACCGCCGCAGGTCTGACCGTTGACGAGGTCAGCTCCTCCACCCGGGTGCGCGTCCCGATCGTGCACGCGATCGAAGAGGACGACTTCTCCCGCTGTGGCGGCGACGTCTACGCGCGCGGTCATATCCGCACGATCGCGCGTGCCGTCGGGCTCGATCCCGATCCGCTCGTCGCGCAGTACGACGCGGACCACGGCGGCCGTCCCGCCCCCACACCTGCCGCGCCGCTCTTCGAGGCCGAACGCATCCGTCCCGAACGCGGCCGTCCCAACTGGACCGCCGCCATGGTCGCCGCGATCGTCGCGGTGATCGGCTTCGTCGGCTTCACGCTCGTCAACGGCGGCGACAGCGGCAACAAGGACAACCATGTGGCGGAGGGCCCGGCGCCCGACCAGAAGCCCACGCCGACAAAGCCCGCCCCGGCCAAGCCCGCCGATCCCACCCCCTCCGACAGTGCCATCGCGGCGGTGCCGAAGGACAAGGTGACGGTGAAGCTCTCCGTCCTGGACGACAAGAGCTGGATCTCCGCCAAATCGCACAACGGCAAGCTGCTCTTCGACGGAACCCTCCTCAAAGGCGAGTCCAAGACCTTCCAGGACGACGAGCGGGTCGACCTGATCCTCGGGAACGCCGGCGCGATCGAGCTGTATGTGAACGGCAAGAAGGTCGAGGACGAGTTCGAGACGGGCCAGGTCGAGCGGCTCTCCTACACCAAGGGCGACCCCGAGGTCGGCTAGCTCGCAAGGCGTCGAGGGGCCCAGAACCCTGGGGGCAGGGGCGTGGGTCAGGACAAAGTAGTCTTGAGCCCATGCCCGAACGCCGTACCGTCGCCCTTGTCACTCTTGGCTGCGCCCGTAACGAGGTGGACTCGGAGGAGCTTGCAGGCCGCTTGGCAGCGGACGGCTGGGAGCTCGTCGAGGAAGCCTCCGACGCGGATGTCGCAGTCGTCAACACCTGCGGATTCGTCGAGGCCGCCAAGAAGGACTCCGTCGACGCCCTGCTCGAAGCCAACGACCTCAAGGACCACGGCCGGACCCAGGCCGTGGTCGCCGTCGGCTGCATGGCCGAGCGGTACGGCAAGGAGCTGGCCGAGGCGCTGCCCGAGGCGGACGGTGTGCTCGGCTTCGACGACTACGCCGACATCTCCGACCGCCTGCAGACCATCCTCAACGGCGGCAGCCACGCCTCGCACACCCCGCGCGACCGCCGCAAGCTGCTGCCGCTGAGCCCGGTCGAGCGCCAGGAGGCCGGCATGGACGTGGCGCTGCCGGGGCACGGTGCGCCGGCGGATCTTCCGGAAGGCGTCGCGCCCGCCTCCGGGCCTCGCGCCCCGCTGCGCCGCCGGCTCGACACCAGCCCTGTCGCCTCCGTGAAGCTGGCATCCGGCTGCGACCGGCGCTGCTCGTTCTGCGCCATCCCGTCCTTCCGTGGCTCCTTCATCTCGCGGCGGCCGAGCGATGTGCTCGGCGAGACGCGCTGGCTGGCCGAGCAGGGCGTCAAGGAGGTCATGCTCGTCTCCGAGAACAACACCTCCTACGGCAAGGACCTCGGCGACATCCGCCTGCTGGAGACCCTGCTGCCCGAGCTCGCCGAGGTCGACGGCATCGAGCGGGTGCGGGTCAGCTATCTGCAGCCCGCAGAGATGCGGCCGGGGCTGATCGACGTCCTCACCTCGACACCGAAGATCGCCCCCTACTTCGACCTGTCCTTTCAGCACTCAGCGCCTGACGTGCTGCGCGCGATGCGGCGCTTCGGCGACACCGAACGCTTCCTGGAGCTGCTGGAGACCATCCGCGGCAAGGCTCCGCAGGCGGGTGTGCGGTCCAACTTCATCGTCGGCTTCCCGGGCGAGAGCGAGGCGGACTTCGCCGAACTGGAACGCTTCCTCACCGAGGCGCGCCTGGACGCCATCGGCGTCTTCGGCTACTCCGACGAGGACGGCACCGAGGCGGTCTCGTACGACAACAAGCTCGACGCCGACGTCATCGCTGAGCGCCTCGACCACCTGTCGCGGCTCGCGGAGGAGCTGACCGCCCAGCGCGCCGAGGAGCGTCTCGGCGAGACGCTCGAGGTGCTCGTCGAGTCGGTGGACGGCGAGGACGGTGCGGTGGGCCGTGCGCTGCACCAGGCTCCCGAGACCGACGGCCAGGTCGTCTTCACCACGGGGGACGGGCTTGTGCCCGGCCGTATCGTCATGGCAAAGGCAGTGGATACGGAAGGCGTCGACCTGGTGGCCGAATGTCTTCCCGAGGAGGCAGGCAGATGACCGGAGTGCCGGCATCCGCGGGGGGCGGCACGGGTAGGCCGGCGCCCGGCGGCAAGCTGGGCGCTGCGGCCGTCAATCAGGCCAGCCTCTGGAACATCGCCAACATCCTCACCATGGTGCGGCTGGTGCTCGTGCCGGCCTTCGTCGTGCTAATGCTCCAGGACGGCGGCTACGACCCGGCCTGGCGGGCCTGGGCGTGGGCGGCGTTCGCCGTGGCCATGATCACCGACATCTTCGACGGCCACCTGGCGCGGGCGTACAACCTCGTCACCGACTTCGGGAAGATCGCCGACCCGATCGCCGACAAGGCGATCATGGCGGCCGGGCTGATCTGTCTGTCGGCGCTCGGCGATCTGCCGTGGTGGGTGACCGGAGTGATTCTCTTCCGGGAGCTCGGAATCACGGTGATGCGGTTCTGGGTGATCCGGCATGGAGTAATTCCCGCCAGTCGCGGTGGCAAAATGAAGACCCTCGCGCAGGGCACGGCGGTCGGTATGTACGTTCTGGCGCTGACCGGGCCGCTGGCCACTCTTCGCTTCTGGGTGATGGCCGTTGCCGTCGTGCTGACGGTTCTCACGGGCCTCGACTATGTGCGACAGGCGATTGTGCTGAGGCGCAGGGGACTGGCGGCGGAACGGGCCGCGGCAGGGAACACGCGGTGACGACCGCGGCTCGGGTGCTTGCTCTGCTTGCGGAGCGTGGCGAGACGCTGGCCGTCGCCGAGTCGCTCACCGGCGGTCTGGTGGCCGCCGAGCTGACCGCCGTACCGGGAGCCTCGAAGACCTTCCGCGGCTCCGTGACGGCGTACGCAACCACTCTGAAGAGGGATGTTCTCGGCGTCGACGGGACCCTTCTGGCGGAGCGTGGCGCGGTGGATCCCGAGGTTGCACAGCAGATGGCGGCCGGTGTGCGGGAGGTGCTGGGCGCTTCCTGGGGCATCGCGACCACGGGTGTGGCGGGCCCCGAACCGCAGGACGGGCAGCCCGTCGGGACGGTCTATGTGGCGGTCGCGGGACCGGACCGCGCCGGGAAGGTGGCCGCTCTGCGATTGAACGGTGGCCGGGTGGACATCCGTAGAGAGAGTGTACGGAGCGTGCTCGAACTGCTCTCGGGCGAACTCCATGAAAATGCGCGGACACAGGATACGGAACAGAACGGGGGGACTTGATGTTTGCAGCCCTGAGTGAACACGACATCGCTCCCCGCACGGCCGCGGCACGAGGCGGTACGGTGGGGCGTGAAGGATGCGGCTACGCGGTCCGAGGAGGGAGCCACCGATGATTCTGCTCCGTCGCCTGCTGGGTGACGTGCTGCGTCGGCAGCGCCAGCGCCAGGGCCGTACTCTGCGCGAAGTCTCCTCGTCCGCCCGAGTATCGCTCGGCTATCTCTCCGAGGTGGAGCGGGGGCAGAAGGAGGCTTCCTCCGAGCTGCTCTCCGCGATCTGCGACGCGCTTGACGTACGGATGTCCGAGCTCATGCGAGAAGTGAGCGACGAGCTGTCGCTGGCCGAGCTGGCCGAGTCGGCAGCGGCCAGCGAGCCGGTGCCTGCGCCAGTACGCCCGATGCTCAATTCCGTCTCCGTGACGTCGGTGGCGGGTGTGCCGACGGAGCGGGTGACCATCAAGGCGCCTGCGGAGGCGGTCGACGTCGTCGCCGCCTGATCCGTACGGCTCTGTACGGCCTGGTTTGCAGCTGAGCCCCGACTGGTACGCGAGTACCGGTCGGGGCTTTCGCTTGCCCTGGATGTCCCGTTTGTGGTGGCTGTGTAATCGTGGGCGGGTAGCTGCGAACCGAGTGGAGGACACGGATGTCTGTCGTGAAGAGCTCTCTGTCCGAGGCGGACCTCAAGGCGGTCGGCGACGCGCTCAGGGGTGCGCTCGTCGACCTGGTGGATCTCGCGCTGGTGGCGAAGCAGGTCCACTGGAATGTCGTGGGCCCGCGCTTCAGGTCCGTACATCTGCAGCTCGACGAGGTGGTGGACACCGCGCGACAGCACTCCGACACGGTGGCCGAGCGTGCGTCGGCGATCGGGGTGACGCCGGACGGGCGGGCCGCGACGGTGGCGGCGCAGAGTGCGATCGGCGCGGTGCCCGAGGGGTGGATCAAGGACGGGGATGCCGTGCGGACGCTGGTGGACGCACTGGGGGCGGTGATCGGGCGCATGCGGGAGCGGATCGTGGTGACCGCGGATCCGGATCCGGTGAGCCAGGACGTGCTGATCGGGCTGACGGCGGATCTGGAGAAGCACGCGTGGATGTTCCAGGCGGAGAGCGCATAGGTCCGGGCTTCGGGTTTCGTGCGTCTCGCTTCCGGCGGGCTTCGGGCGGCTGCGGGCTTTGGCGTCCCGGCGCACCCTGGAGAGAGGCGATCGGCGCACTGTGCGCCGGCTTGGGCTCCGGTGCGCCCTCCCGTGGGCGATTGCGCCGGTCTAGCGTGGACCGGAGGAGGCAGCCATGGCAGTACGCGGGGTCGCGCCGGTGGTCGCCCTGGGCCTGGTGGCGGGCGGGCTGTGGTGGTGGGCCGTGCTGCGGCTGGTGATGGTGCCCGAGCAGTCGGGTCTTGTGGAGGGCGCGGTGGCAGCGGGCGGATGGGGGCTGAGCCTGCTGCCCGTGCATGTGACAGCGTCCCGCGGGAGCACGGCCGGGATCGGTGCGGTGCGCGAGGTCAGGATCACCAGGGCATCGCGACGCCGCCGTTCGGGCGGAGGATCTGGCCCGTCGTGAAGCTGGACGCGTCCGAGGCCAGATGAAGCACCGTATGGGCGATGTCCTCGGGCTCGCCCACGCGGCGGAGCGGCGACAGCCGGACCATCGCCGCCTCGGCCTGGTGCTGGAGCGTCGCGTCGTGGCGGCCGGTCATCGGCGTGCGGATCCAGCCGGGGGCAACGGCGTTGACCCGGATGGAGTGCGGGCCGAGTTCGGTCGCGAGCGTCTTGGTGAGCTGGACGACGGCCGCCTTGGCAGCGCTGTAGCAGAGCAGACCAGCGCTCGCGGCATCCACGGCGCCGGATGCCATGGTGACGATGGAACCGGGTGTGCCTGCGGCGATCATCAGGCGCGCCGACTCCTGGCAGGCGTACAGGATCCCCTTGAAATTGACCGCGAGGACGCGGTCCAGGTCCTCGTCCCTCGTCTCCAGGACCGCGCTGCTGTGCATGATTCCGGCGACGGCGGCCAGGATGTCCAGCCGGCCGCTGCTCGCGGCGTACTCGATCGCGGACTTGAGCTGGGCACGCTCGCTGACGTCGAGGGGATGGGTGTGCGCGGTGCCGCCCGCCTCGGAGATCAGGGACCGGGTCTCGTCGAGGCCTTTCTCGTCGACGTCCGCGCAGTGGACGGTGGCTCCCGCCTCGGCCAGCAGGACGGCACAGGCACGGCCTATGCCGCTCGCCGCGCCGGTGATGAACGCGGTGCGGCCGGTGAGGTCGTACGCCGTGAGGGGCATGCGGGGACCGTACGACTGGATCTGACGGGGCGTCAACTAGTATGGCGGGATCAGGGAATGGGTCCGGACTGGCAGCCCGGGCACCAGTAGGTGGGGCGCTCGCGGCTGCCGTCGCCCTGCTCGGCCTTGCGGATCGCGGTGCCGCAGCGCAGACACGGCCGCCCCTCGCGGCCGTAGACATGGAGCCGGTCGCCGGGGCGGCGGCCGACCGCAGTGGTGGTGGTGCGGCGGTCGAAGCTGTTCTTGTTCGCTTCAAGGAGGCGGTGGGCCGTGGCGACGAGGCGGGCGGGAGTGTCGGCGGGGAGCTCGCCGACGGGCAGCCAGGGCGTCACCCGGGCCAGAAAGGCCAGCTCCGACTTGTAGACATTGCCGATGCCCGCCAGATTTCGCTGGTCGAGCAGGGCCTCGCCGAGGGGGCGGGAGGGGTCCGCGAGCAGATTGGCGGCGGCGATGTCCGGGTCCCAGTCGGGGCCCAGCAGGTCCGGGCCGAGATGGCCGACCGCCTGGTTCTCGTCGGCCGTACGCAGCAACTCCAGGACGGGCAGGCGGTAGCCGACGGCGGTGTGGGCGGCATTGCCGAGGATCGCCCGGATCTGGTGAGTTGGGCCGCCGCGCCAGCGCTCGCCGGAGGCGTACACCTGCCAGGAGCCCTCCATCCGCAGATGCGAGTGGAGGGTCAGGCCGCCCTCGATGCGGGTGAGCAGATGCTTGCCGCGCGGGGTGACGTCCAGGACGGTCCGCCCGGTGAGATCGGCGGTGGCGAAGCGGGGGACGCGGAGGTCGGACCGGGTGAGGGTTTGCCCTGCGAGGGCGGTGTGCAGGCGCTGGGCGGTCTGCCAGACGGTGTCTCCTTCGGGCATGGCATCCATGATGCGGGGTGCCGGTCGCCTGCGGCGGGCTTGTTCCCCACCCCGCCCTCCCCCTACGGCCTGGCGGCCGTGGGAGGTACCCCCATCCCGAACTGGGGGCAAGCCCCCAGACCCCCGACGGGGCTTCGCCCCGGACCCCGTATGCGACCTTCGGCCGCATGTCCTCATACGCCGGACGGGCTGGAGGCGCGGCCCTGCCGCACATTTCAGCCCCTCCGGCGTTTGAGGCGCGGTCCCGGACGCGATATCAGCCTCGCCGGCGTTTGAGGGGCGGGGGTCCGGGGCGGCGCCCCCGGTTACGGGAAGGGGCGGGGTGGGGGCAAGGCCCGCCGCAGGCGCACCCGCACCCCACCGCACCCCCGTCAGGGCCGCAGCCGCAGCCCCCTCGGCGTCGCGTGGAATCCCGCCGTCTCCAGCGCTCGGCCCAGCGGCGACGTCAGCGCCGGTATGCCGTTCGTCCGCTCGACCGTCACCGTCCCCAACGCCCCCGCGCGAGCCGCCTGCGCCAGCGCCCCCGCCGCCGTGTGGAGGACAGGTGAGTCCGGGTCGGTGGCCCAGGCCAGCAGCGTCTTGCCGCCGCGTTCCATGTACAGGGTCAGCTCGCCGTCGACCAGGACCACCAGGGAGCCCGCCTTCCGGCCTGGCTTGTGGCCGGCGCCGGTCGGCGGCTCCGGCCAGGGCAGCGCAGCGCCGTACGCATTGGCCGGGTCGGCGGCGGCCAGCACCACGGCCTGCGGTGCCGTCTGCGCATCGGCCCGGTCCCGGGCCGTGGCCGCCGCCCGGAGGCGGTCGACCGCACCGTCCATCGCGAACTGGGCCGCGCCCAGCCCCTCCACGACATAGCCGCGCCGTGCCTGACCGCTGTCCTCGAAGGCGGAGAGGATGCGGTACGTCGCGGAGAAGCCGCCCTCCACACCCTCCGCGGCCACCGCCCCCCGGGTCACCACGCCGTGGCGGTCAAGGAGCGTGCGTGCGATGGCGTGCGCGCGATGGGTGGGGTCGGGCTCCCCGCCCGGGAGCAGCGACCAGCGGCCGCTGACCGTCGGCGGGCCCGTGCGGGAAGCGGGGCGGGCCGCGGCCGTGAGGCTGCCGTACCGACCGCGGGGCACGGTACGTCTGGCGCGATGAGCCGTGGACCCGGCGGTGCGGCCCGAGCCGAGCAGCGAACGGAGCGGCGCCAGACTGTCGTTGGTGAGCCGTCCCGACCAGGCAAGGTCCCAGACGGCGTCGGCCAGTTCGGGGTCGGTGGCGTCGGGGTGGGTAGTGGCCCGGATCTGGTCGGCGATCTGGCGGAAGAACAGACCGTACCCGGGGGCGAGGGCGTTGAGCACCGACTCGTGGAGCGCGCTGAGTTCCAGGGGGTGGGGCTGGGGGAGGAGCAGCGGGGCGGCGTCGGCGAGATAGAGGGAGATCCAGCCGTCCTTGCCCGGGAGGGAGCCCGCTCCCGCCCAGATGACCTCGCCCGTCGTGGTCAGTTCGTCCAGCAGGCCGGGGGCATAACCGGAGACGCGCGACGGGAGGATCAGCTTCTCCAGCGCTGAGGCAGGGACCGCGGCCCCCTGGAGCTGCTCGATCGCGCGGGCGAGTCCGTCGATACCGCGCAGGCTGTTGCTGCCCAGGTGCTGCCACTGGGGAAGGAACGTGGCGAGGGCGGCGGGCGGGACCGGCTCGAGTTCCTGGCGCAGCGCGGCCAGCGAACGGCGGCGCAGTCTGCGCAGCACGGCCGCGTCGCACCACTCCTGGCCGATGCCCGAGGGGTGGAACTCTCCCTGGACGACCCGTCCGCTCGCGGCGAGCCGGTGCAGCGCGCCGTCGGTGACCGCCGCGCCGAGGCCGAAGCGGGCCGCTGCCTGGGTCGAGGTGAAGGGACCGTGCGTACGCGCGAACCGTGCCAGCAGGTCGCCGAGCGGATCCTTTACCGGCTCCGTGAATGCCTCCGGAACGCCCACCGGCAGCGCCGTTCCCAGAGCGTCCCGGAGCCGGCCCGCGTCCTCGATCGCCGCCCAGTGGTCCGCGCCCGCGATCCGCACCCGGATGGCCCGGCGCGATGCGGCCAGATCCCGGGGCCACCGCTCGTCCCCGCCGCGCTCCGTCAACTCCGCGTCCGTCAGCGGGCCGAGGATCCGCAGCAGGTCGGCGACGCTCTCGGCGTCCTTGATCCGGCGGTCCTCGGTGAGCCACCGCAGTTCGCGTTCCAGCTCGGTCAGCACTTCGGGGTCGAGCAGCTCGCGCAGTTCGGCCTGGCCGAGCAGTTCGGCGAGCAGCCTCGAGTCCAGGGAGAGGGCCGCGGCCCGCCGCTCGGCGAGCGGTGAGTCGCCCTCGTACAGGAACTGGGCGACGTAACCGAACAGCAGCGACCGGGCGAAGGGCGAGGGCTCGGGTGTTGTGACCTCGACGAGGCGGACCCGGCGGGACTCGATGTCGCCCATCAGGGCGGTCAGCCCTGGTACGTCGAAGACGTCCTGGAGGCACTCGCGGACCGCTTCGAGGACGATCGGGAAGGAGCCGAACTCGCTCGCCACCTGAAGCAGTTGGGCAGCGCGCTGGCGCTGCTGCCACAGCGGCGTGCGCTTGCCAGGATTGCGCCGTGGGAGCAGCAGCGCACGCGCGGCGCACTCGCGGAAGCGGGAGGCGAAGAGCGCCGAGCCGCCCACCTGGTCGGTGACGATCTGATTGATCTCGCCCTTGTCGAAGACGGCGTCCGCCGCGCCGATCGGAGCCTGCTCGCTGTCGTAGGTCGTGTCGAGATGGACCGGGTCCTGGTCGAGCAGGTCAAGGCCCATCAGATCGGCGTCGGGCAGCCGCAGCACGATGCCGTCGTCGGCGTGCATGACCTGCGCGTCCATTCCGTACCGCTCAGCCAGGCGGGCGCCGAGCGCCAGCGCCCAAGGGGCATGCACCTGGGCGCCGAAGGGGGAGTGGATCACGACCCGCCAGTCGCCGAGCTCGTCGCGAAAGCGCTCGACGAGGATCGTCCGGTCGTCGGGGACATGGCCGCAGGCGCGGCGCTGCTCGTCGAGATAGGCAAGGACATTGTCGGCGGCCCACGCGTCCAGGCCTGCGGCCAGCAGACGCAGCCGGGCGTCCTCGGGAGTGAGCCCGCCCACCTCGCGCAGGAACGCGCCCACCGCACGGCCGAGTTCGAGTGGGCGGCCCAGCTGGTCGCCCTTCCAGAAGGGAAGCCGGCCGGGAACACCGGGGGCGGGGGAGACCAGCACCCGGTCGCGGGTGATGTCCTCGATCCGCCAGGAAGTCGTGCCGAGGGTGAAGACGTCGCCCACCCGGGACTCGTACACCATCTCCTCGTCGAGCTCGCCGACCCGGCCGCCGCCCTTCTTGGGGTCCGCGCCGGCGAGGAAGACGCCGAACAGTCCGCGGTCGGGAATGGTGCCGCCCGAGGTGACCGCGAGCCGCTGCGCTCCCGGCCGGCCCGTGACCGTACCGGCGACGCGGTCCCACACCACGCGTGGGCGCAGCTCGGCGAAGGCATCGGAGGGATATCGCCCGGCGAGCATGTCGAGGACGGCGGTGAAGGCCGACTCCGGCAGCGAGGCGAAGGGCGCGGCCCGGCGTGCCAGCGCCAGCAGATCGTCGACCTGCCAGGTGTCCAGGGCGACCATCGCGACCAGCTGCTGGGCCAGCACGTCGAGCGGGTTGGACGGGATCCGCAGCGCCTCGATGGAGCCGCTGCGCATGCGCTCGGTCACGACGGCCGACTGCACCAGATCGCCGCGGTACTTGGGGAAGACGACACCAGTGGAAACAGCGCCCACCTGGTGTCCGGCGCGGCCGACCCGCTGGAGGCCGGACGCGACCGACGGCGGCGACTCGACCTGGACCACCAGGTCCACCGAGCCCATGTCGATGCCCAGCTCCAGGCTGGAAGTGGCCACGACTGCGGGCAGCCGGCCTGCCTTCAGGTCCTCCTCGACCAGGGCGCGCTGCTCCTTGGAGACCGAGCCGTGGTGCGCGCGGGCGAGGAGCGGGGGTGCTCCGTGCGCGGCTCCGGACTGCGCCATGATCTCGGCCGGTGGCGGCCCGTCGGGCATAGCCTCTCCGGTGGCCCGTTCGTACGCGATCTCGTTGAGGCGGTTGCACAGTCGCTCCGCCAGGCGGCGGGAGTTGGCGAAGACGATCGTGGAGCGGTGCGCCTGGACCAGGTCGGCGATCTTCTCCTCGACGTGCGGCCAGATCGAGGGCTTCTCGCCATTGCCCGACTCGGACGCGGGGGAGCCGCCCAGCTCGCCCAGATCCTCCACCGGTACGACCACCGAGAGGTCGAACTCCTTGCCCGAGGGCGGCTGGACGATCTCCACCTTGCGCTGCGGCGACAGATAGCGGGCCACCTCGTCGACCGGGCGCACCGTCGCCGACAGCCCGATCCGCCGGGCGGGGCGCGGCAGCAGCTCGTCGAGCCGCTCCAGCGATACGGCGAGATGCGCGCCCCGCTTGGTCCCCGCGACGGCGTGCACCTCGTCCAGGATCACCGTCTCGATTCCCGACAGCGCGTCCCGCGCCGAGGAGGTGAGCATCAGAAACAGCGACTCGGGTGTCGTGATCAGGATGTCCGGCGGCTTGGTGGCCAGTGACCGCCGCTCGGCGGCCGGGGTGTCGCCCGAGCGGATGCCGACCCGTACATCCGGCTCGGGCAGACCCAGCCGCACGGACTCATGGCGAATCCCGGTCAGCGGACTGCGGAGATTGCGCTCCACATCGACGGCAAGAGCCTTGAGTGGCGACACGTACAGCACACGGCAGCGCATTTTCGGGTCCGCGGGATGAGGCGTGGACGCGAGACGGTCCAGGGCCGCGAGGAATGCGGCCAGGGTCTTGCCGGAGCCCGTCGGGGCGACCACGAGCACGTCCGAGCCCTCGCCGATGGCCCGCCAGGCACCCTCCTGCGCGGCGGTGGGCGCGCTGAAGGCTCCCGTGAACCAGCTCCGGGTCGCAGGGGAGAAGGCGTCGAGCGCTGAAGCCGTCATGCCCCCCATCGTGCACCGCACCACTGACAACGCGGGCTCCCGCAACCCTGGCGCTGTGAAACCAGGCACCACAGCCGCGACGGGAGGAGACTCCTGTCCCTTATGGCATGGAATGCGTAAACCGAGCCCCCGGACACGCGGTCGGTCATTTGAGTATCGGAGCCGGTTTAATTCTCAATGCTTCCAGAACGATATTGGATCTTGCTAAAGTTATCGTGCTGGGTTTGTAGACTTGGAGGGGCGATGGGTCGGGTCTTCATCTCGTACAGTCATGCCGATAAATTATACGCGGAGCGAGTCATTCGGCAGCTGAGGTCGGCTCGGTTCGACGTTGTCGTGGACCAGGATGCTCTCCAGGCCGGCCAGGAATGGCGCACCGAACTGTTCCGGCTGATCAGGTCTTCGCAGGCAATTCTTGTGATTCTGACCGAGTCGGCGCGCACTTCCGAGGAAGTGGCATCGGAATGGGCTTATGCCCTGGGGGTCGGTGTCCCGGTTTTCCCACTGCGCTTCGAGATGACATCTCGCCCGTCCCGGCTCGATCAGCTGCACGGGTTTGATTTCCGCCGGCATTCGGCCCCCTGGGGTGACTTGATCAAAACGCTGAACTTTCTGCCGCCCGCCCCTCAGGAGTTCACCGAGGGGCTTGAGGAGGTGCAGAGCACGGCTCAGCAGATTCGCGCGAACCTCGACTTCCAGAGCAACAGATGTTTTCAGCACATCGTCAGCCAGTCGTTACGTGAAATGGGAAGTCAGCTCCAGTCGATCGGGACCGGTTCGCAGTATATGGTGCCGGCCACCCAGTATCCGTTCTATCTGATTTCTGCTCAGAATGTCCTGCGGGCTCGCGTCAAGGCGCTGGCGCTGGTGGACCAAGAGGAACTATTCTGGCAGCAGGGCGTCGGGAGGGTCATCAACGAAAGCGCTCAACCGGAAAGCGTTCGAGTATTCGCATTCACTTCGTCCGGCGATTTTCATCGAATGTTCGAGACGTTGACGTACTATGCCGCCATCTATCGCGTGTATGCCATCAGCTATGAGCACTTGGTAGCTAAGTTCAGCTCCTTCGGCAAAGATTTTTCGATCATCGAGGCGGACGGTGACCGAGTTCTCGGCAGCTATGCCGGTCCGGTGGGAGAAAAGGTAATACGCTTTTCCGCCGATGTCGACGAAGTCATCGATCATGAACGCGCATTGGATAGGATTGTTGCCGTGGCGCGCCCGATCGCCCCGGATGATCGAGGGAAAGTTGTGGCTGCAAGTAAGCAGATCTTCGAAGACTGGAAGCTCTCACCGCTCATGCTCAAAACGGCAGAGATGTCGCTGTACATCGCGATCGACGACTATGACGAGTTCGAAGAACGGCATGCCTACTATGTCGAGATGATGGCCGAAATGCTGGCCGTCTTCCGCGCGCGGCGCGGCCGTAGGTATTCACGTGATCATGAACGTTGTCAGGCGCTGGAACTCGGTGCCGGAACGGGGATTTTCACCCGCCGTCTCGCGAATGAACCCGACGTCGATTGTGTCGCGGTCGAGATCGACTTCGCGTGCAGCAATAAGCTGGAGCGCAATCTTCGTGCCCAGTCGAACGCGGTCGCGGTGAATGCCGACAGTCGCACCTACCGGGAGGGTGGCGACGACGGGCGTTTCCAGTTCATCTTCTCCTCCTTCGCGGATCACCACATCAAGCTGGAGGACAAGAGCCGCTATTTCGAGAACATCAAGAACAATCTTGCGCCGAGCGGCCGGATCGTCATCGGCGACGAGTTCCTGCCGGAGTACGACCCGAACGACAACGAAGCCTGGCAGGCCGCCCTGCGCGGATACCACGGTCACATCATCGAATTTGCCGCTGCTCGTGCTGCCGAGCATGAGAGCCGGGGCGAGGAGGAGCAGGCCCGCGCGCATCGGGAGCTGATCAAGCTGGAATCCGCGGCACTCGAATCCGGCTTGGCAAAGCAGGGTGACTTCAAGCTGTCACGTTCGCTGTACGAGCAGATCCTCAAAGAGCAGGGATTCCAGTTCCGGGCGAAGAAGATCGGCCCTCTCGACGACGACTCCGTGGGTGGTATCTACGTGTACGAGCTGTGGCTCGACTGAGAGGTCAGTCAATGGCGTGGCCGTGTGCGCGTAGCGTCCGCAGCGCCTCGATCGTCACGATCGGCCGCGCCTCCAGAGCCGTGCCCGGCGCCCACTGGCGCCAATTGATCGGCCAGCCGCCGTCCTCGCGCTGCTCGCTCGCCAGATGCTCCAGAGAGCGCGTCATTTCCTCGTCCGTGAACCAGAAGCGGGCGAGCGATTGCGGCGTGCGGGCGTAGTGGTACGGGAAGTGGTGCTCACCCGGCGCATAGCCGGGCGAGACCGGATAGTCCTCGAGTCGTCCCGGGTCGAGCACCGCCAAGTGCCGCTCGCGCACCAGTCGTCCCAGCCGGTCCGCCGCGGCTTCGGCGCGTGAGCGGTCCGGCACCCCGTCGAGGAAAGCCACCGCGGCCTCGATCTCGTACGGATGCGACTTATCGAGACTGTCGACCGCGGCCCAGCAGAAGTCCGTGGCCCGGAACAGCCATGCGTGCCACACCTGATTACGGTGCAGCAGCCCGACCACCGGACCCGTCGCGAGCAGTTCGCTCGGGGGATCGTCGACGATCGGGATGAAGGGCGCGGCCGGATATCCCCGCTGCGAGGGGTGGATGGCGGGCAGCGCACCGTCGGACGTCGACACCTCGGTGAGGTAGCGGCACATCCGCTCCACGCGCAGTCCGCTGCAGCGTCCGATGGAGTCGAGGATGCGCAGGGCATGCGCGGTGTGCAGCGGCTGGCTGACCGGGCCGCGCAGATCGGGTTCGAGAGCGTGGCCGTAGCCGCCGTCCTCATTGAGATACGCGGCGAGGGCGGTTTCCACGGTGTCCGAGTCACCGCCCAGAAAGTGGTAGGCGAACCTCCGCTGTTCCAGCACGCGGGCGGTCAGCCAGATGAAGTGCTCTGCACGGGCGAGCGGTGACGCGAGTGAGGGCACGGGGGTTGCTCCGGTTCCAGCCATGTTCCGACCGTAGGGCGGAAAGGGCTTTCGGCACGCGGGACGGACAAAGCTGCACCCCAGGGGCGGGATACTGGCTTCATGCGGTTGACGATTTTCTGGGAGCGCATGGCTGATCACTTCGGTCAGGCCTACGCGGACTCCTTCGCGCGCGACCATGTGATGGCCGAGCTCGGGGGGCGTACGGTGCACGAAGCCCTGGCCGCCGGCTGGGAGGCCAAGGACGTGTGGCGCGGGGTCTGCGCGGCGGTCGGGGTCCCGGCCGAGAAGCAGTGACACCGGCAGCGGCCTGAGGGCGGGACGGGCGTTCAACTCCGGGGGCCGGGGACAGGTCGGGGACCGGGGGACCGGTAGCGGAACCCGTAGGCGACACTGGCCGGGTGGCCCAGACCGACAAGACCGAGCAGGGTATGGCCGAGCCGGATGTGACCGCCGAGGACACCGCCGCTCGGAACACCGCCGCTCAGGACAGCAGCACACAGGACACGAACGCTTCGGATGCGAGCGCTGGAGACGCGCGCGCTTCGGACCCGAGCGCTCAGCACACGACCGCTTCGGACACCCCCGCTCACGACGCGCCCCCGCCGAACCCGCCGCCCCCCGCGCCCGGAGCCGGAGGTGTCGGGCCGGTCCGCATGCCCCGGTGGCTGCCGCGCGCCATGGTGCTCGCACTGGCGCTCTACGCCTGCTTCCAGCTGGGCAGTTGGGCTTTCCACCAGCTCATCGGGCTGCTGATCAACATCCTGATCGCCTTCTTCCTGGCGCTCGCGATCGAGCCGGCGGTGGGCAGAATGTCGGCGCGCGGCATGCGCCGCGGCCTCGCCACCTTCATCGTCTTCTTCGCGGTCTTCATCGCGGCCGCAGGCTTCGTCTTCCTCCTGGGCTCGATGCTGGCCGGCCAGATCGTCGACATGGTGGAGGGCTTCCCCAAGTACCTCGACTCGGTGATCCGCTGGATCAACGACACCTTCCGTACCGAGCTCTCGCGCGTCGAGATCCAGGAAAGCCTGCTGCGCTCGGACTGGCTGCGGAAGTACGTCCAGAACAGCGCGAGCGGTGTGCTGGACATCTCCGCCACCGTCCTCGGCGGACTCTTCAAACTGCTGACGATCTTCCTGTTCGCGTTCTACTTCGCGGCCGACGGGCCCCGGCTGCGCCGCACGCTGTGCTCTCTGCTGCCGCCCGCCAAGCAGACCGAGGTGCTGCGGGCCTGGGAGATCGCCGTCGACAAGACGGGCGGCTACCTCTACTCGCGCGGCCTGATGGCGCTGATCTCGGGTGTCGCGCACTACATCCTGCTGGAGATCCTGGGCGTGCCGTACGCCCCGGCGCTCGCCGTCTGGGTCGGGCTGGTCTCCCAGTTCATTCCGACCATCGGTACGTATCTGGCGGGCGCGCTGCCCATGCTGATCGCGTTCACGATCAACCCCTGGTACGCGCTGTGGGTGCTCGGATTCGTCGTGATCTACCAGCAGTTCGAGAACTATGTGCTGCAGCCCAAGCTCACCTCCAAGACGGTCGACATCCATCCCGCGGTGGCCTTCGGCTCCGTGGTCGCGGGAACGGCGCTGCTGGGCGCGGTCGGCGCGCTGATCGCGATTCCGGCGGTGGCCACTCTGCAGGCGTTCCTGGGTGCCTATGTGAAGCGGTACGCCGTGACCGACGACCCGCGCGTCCATGGCCACCGGCGGAGTGGCGGGGGGCAGGCGCTGGCCCGGCTGCGCGGCCTCCTGCGTGGCAGGGACACCCGGGAGTCCGGGGATGAGGAGGACGCCGCGTCCGGGACCTCCGGGACCTCCGGAACCGACGACCGGCCCTGAGGCGCACCCGCGGTGCCTCGCGTGGTGCGCTTGACACCAAAATCGAACATCCATTCTCATGGGATTCCGGCCCCAGGTTTCCCAGCGGTTCGCCGGAGTTATCCACAGGCTGGACGGACGTCGGGGCCCATTGTCAGTGGCAGGGGTTAGCGTCTTTGACGTGAAGCGATCGACTCAAGCAAATCGGGTGGAACCCATGGCAGGAACCGACCGCGAGAAGGCGCTCGACGCCGCGCTCGCACAAATTGAACGGCAATTCGGCAAGGGCGCGGTGATGCGCCTCGGCGAGCGGCCGAACGAGCCCATCGAGGTCATCCCCACCGGGTCGACCGCGCTCGACGTCGCGCTCGGCGTCGGCGGCCTTCCGCGCGGCCGTGTGGTGGAGGTGTACGGCCCGGAGTCCTCCGGCAAGACGACCCTCACGCTGCACGCCGTGGCCAACGCCCAGAAGCTCGGCGGCTCGGTGGCCTTCATCGACGCCGAGCACGCCCTTGACCCCGAGTACGCGAAGAAGCTCGGCGTCGACATCGACAACCTGATCCTGTCCCAGCCGGACAACGGCGAGCAGGCACTCGAGATCGTCGACATGCTCGTCCGCTCCGGTGCGCTCGACCTGATCGTCATCGACTCCGTCGCGGCCCTCGTGCCGCGCGCGGAGATCGAGGGCGAGATGGGCGACTCGCACGTGGGTCTGCAGGCGCGGCTGATGAGCCAGGCGCTCCGGAAGATCACGAGCGCGCTGAACCAGTCGAAGACCACCGCGATCTTCATCAACCAGCTCCGGGAGAAGATCGGCGTGATGTTCGGCTCGCCGGAGACCACGACCGGTGGCCGCGCGCTGAAGTTCTACGCCTCGGTGCGGCTCGACATCCGCCGCATCGAGACCCTCAAGGACGGTACCGACGCGGTTGGCAACCGTACCCGCGTCAAGGTCGTGAAGAACAAGGTCGCGCCGCCCTTCAAGCAGGCCGAGTTCGACATCCTCTACGGCCAGGGCATCAGCCGCGAGGGCGGCCTGATCGACATGGGCGTGGAGCACGGCTTCGTCCGCAAGGCGGGCGCCTGGTACACCTATGAGGGCGACCAGCTGGGCCAGGGCAAGGAGAACGCCCGCAACTTCCTGAAGGACAACCCCGATCTCGCCAATGAGATTGAGAAGAAGATCCTGGAGAAGCTGGGCGTCGGCGTGAGGCCGGAGGCCCTGCCGGCCGAGCCGGGCGCGGATGCCGCCGGTGCGGCGGCGGCGGCCGAGGACCCGGCGAAGTCGGTGCCCGCGCCCGCCTCCAAGGCCAAGTCGGCCAAGTCGGCGGCGGCCAAGGGCTAGACCATGGCCCGGCGAACCGAATGGCCGGGCGACAGCACCTCCTCGTCGAGGGCCGAGAAGGAGCTGTCGCCCCAGGACCCAGCCGAGCGGGCGCGGGCGATCTGCCTGCGCCTGCTCACCGGAACCCCGCGCACCCGTAAGCAGCTCGCGGACGCGCTGCACAAGCGTGAGATCCCCTCGGAGGTGGCCGAGGAGGTCCTCTCGCGCTTCGAGGACGTGGGACTGATCAATGACGCGGCCTTCGCCGACGCGTGGGTGGAGTCCCGGCACCACGGCAGGGGCCTGGCCAGGCGCGCGCTTGCGCGAGAGCTGCGTACCAAGGGTGTGGACTCCGCCCTGATCGACGAGGCGGTCGGGCAGCTCGACTCCGATCAGGAGGAGGAGACGGCGCGCGAGCTGATCGCCCGCAGGCTCGCCTCGACGCGGGGCCTGGACCGCGACCGGCGACTGCGCCGCCTGGCGGGCATGCTGGCCCGCAAGGGCTACCCGGAGGGCATGGCCCTCAGGGTGGTCAAGCGCGCACTGGAGGAAGAGGGCGAGGACGTGGGGGACGTGCCGGAGGAGGGCGGGATCTAGAGTCGCGGGAGCGCGGTACGGGGGGGGTAACCGCGTCCCACCGACCCGCCTCGCCGTTGCCGCCCCCGCCCGGCCTCCGTCGGGCGAAACCGTCAGGCCGGGACCGTCACCGCTGCACCGGGAGGCCCGCCGACTTCCATGCCTGGAAGCCGCCGATCAGGTCCGTAGCGCGGTGCAAGCCCAACTGGCGCAGGGACGCTGCCGCGAGGCTCGACGCGTAGCCCTCGTTACAGATCACGACGACCCGCAGATCGTGGCTCACCGCCTCCGGTGCGCGGTGGCTGCCCCGGGGGTCCAGACGCCACTCCAGCTCATTGCGCTCGACGACCAGCGCGCCAGGGATCAGACCGTCCCGCTCACGCAGGGCCGCGTACCGGATGTCCACGAGGAGGGCGCCGTCCGCAGCCGCCGCGAAGGCATCCTTCGGCTCGACGCGGTCGAGGTCCTCGCGGACCCGTTCCAGAAGTTCGTCGATTCCCACCTGCTCACTCACTGCCAGTCCTCCGGACGCTCAACCTGCTCAAGACGCAGCACCTCACCGGACCGGCTGAAGCGGCGGATCAGCGGTAGCGGCGGGTAGTACGCGTGCACCGAGACGGCGTGTTCGCTGACCGACTCGTTCAGCACCTCGTGCACATGATGCTTCCCGAAGGCCCGGCCCCTGCCCGGCCCCAACTGCCGTTCGCGGTCGACCCCTTCGTTCAGCTCCAGGGTCCTCCAGCCGCTCGCGGGCAGGCGTACGGCGAGGGAGTTCTCCTTCAGTTCGCCCGCGGCCGTGGCGAACGCGCCGTGCGACTCGGCGTGGTCGTGCCAGCCGGTACCCGTGCCGGGGGGCCAGCCGATCAGCCAGGCCTCGCTGCCGCCGGGGCCCTTGAGCCGTACCCAGGTACGCCCTTCGGGGTCGAGGGGGAGCGAGGCGATGAGGTCTTGGTCGGCGGCTGAGCGCCGTACGAAGTCGAGAAGCTCGGCGGCCGTCGGCGCGCCCGAGTCACGGGTGGCGACAGATGGGGAGACAGGCTGCGCGGAGACAGGCTGGGACACGGAAACCGTCCTGGAAGTTCGCGGGAAGGCGCGCCGGCTCAGCGGGTCACAGCGCGCGGGGAAGGCGAATTCAGCAGGACGGACGACACACGCAGCCCGCGTAGCGGACGAGGTCCATATGGACCCTCCGCCACAGGCGCACATTGGTGTCAGTCACGCTCCGGAGTACACCATGTGCGCCTTCGACGGTCAATTGATGTCCGCAGTACGGTCACTGCGCACCGCTGAAGGGGCGCCTCCGCGCGCCGCGTCCGCCGCCGAGTACAGCTCAGCGGGCCGTACCCCCGCGAACGACGCGACCAGATGCCCGTCGGGCCGCACCAGCAGCACCGTGTGTGCCGAAGCCCCTGGGTAGCCCTCCGTGACCAGCAGCTCCGCCCGCACCGGCAGCGCGCTGACCGCCGCCGTCAGTCGCGGCATCACGCCCGCGCTCACCCAGTGCCGACGGTCCCACACCCCCGTTCCGGGTGCGACGAGGATCACCAGCAGCTGCCCCTGCCCCAGCCGGTCCCGTAGCAGCGCGCTCGTCCCGTCCGGGGCGGTCACCCGCACATCCGCGACGGGCGCACCCGCCTCGGTACCGACGAGGGTCTGCGAAGGGGCGTGCTGGGGTGCCAGGGGGGAGTGCGTGTATACGGGGGGCGCGCCCAGCGGGCCGTACCCCAGATGGCCGTCAGTGAGCAGGATGTCGTGCCCGCGCGCGGCGCCCGGGAGGTACGTACGCAGTGCGCTGCCGCCGCGCAGTATCGGCAGCGACTGGTCGGCGGCGCGCAGCCGCGAGGCCACTGCCGCCCGCCGCTCCGCCTGATAACTGTCGAGCAGCGGCTCGGACGGGCCGTGGTGCCAGCTGTGCGCCAGCTTCCAGGCCAGGTTGTCCGCGTCCCGCAGCCCTTCGTCGAGCCCCTGAGTGCCGAGCGCCCCCAGCAGATGCGCCGCGTCGCCCGCGAGGAAGGCCCGGTCGACCCGCCAGCGCCGCGCGAGCCGGTGGTGGAGGGTGTAGACGCCGGTGTCGAGGAGCTCGTACGCAGGTGTCTCGCCGCACCAGCCCGCCAGGGTGTCGCGCAGGCGGGCCACCAGGGAGTCGGGGGTGACCAGTTCACCGCGGGGCGCCAGCAGCCAGTCGAGCCGCCACACGCCGTCCGGGAGCGGCCTGGCGGTGACCTCCTCACCCCCCGTGCGCCACGGCGGCTGACGGTGCAGCAACGCCTCGTCGGGCCAGGGGAGTTCGGTACGCAGGGCGGCGACCGCATGCCGTTCCACCGCGGTGCGCCCCGGGAAACGGATGCCGAGCAGCTTGCGGACCGTCGACCTCGCGCCGTCGCACCCGACCAGATGGCTTCCGCGCCACCATGTCGCCGCGGGCCCGCGGGTGTGCACGCTGATCCCGCACGCGTCCTGCTCCAGCGAGTCGACGCGGCTGTCGGTGACGAGCTGGATCAGCCCCTGTCGGGCGACGGCGTCCCGCAGGCCGCGGGTGAGGGCGTGCTGGGGGATGTGCAGCGGCGCGGGTGCGGCCTGGTCGCCGAGCGGGAGCTGCCGCACGTCCTGGCGCCGGCGCATCGAGCGCCAGCCGGCCCAGCGGGCGCCTTCGTCACGGACAGTGCCGCAGCCGAGCCGTTCCAACATGGCCGCCATGTCGGACCGCAGCACGACGGTGCGAGCGGGCCGCGTCTCGTCCTTGCCGGCGGCTTCGTCGAGTACGACGGAGGGCACGTCCTGCTGCGCCAGGGCCAGCGCGAGCGCGAGCCCGACAGGCCCGGCCCCGACGATGATCACCGGGTCCACGGCGTGACTCCTGGGGCCCGAAGGGTCAGGCGGAAAGGTGAGGTGGGAGCCCGGTGCGCGATCACAGAACGTATGCAACCCATTGCCGGTGCTTGCGTCAAGTGACGGGGGCCGGCGCCGGTGCTCCGCCCGCACGCTTCCCCTGTGCAGCGCCGTGTCGGCCCGCCGACGTGCCCCTCGATATGCGGCCATACGGTGAGGGGGCGGCGGCCAAGGCCGCTGCCCCCTCGTGTTCTGCTGCCGGGCCCGATGCCGTCAGATCGCGCCGCCGCCGGCGATGCCGCCTCCGGTCTGGTCGCCCGCCGCATGGCCGGGCGCGTTGAGCTCCTGCGCCTCATCGGCGCCAAGGACCGCGCCGGTGCCCTTCTTGGTGCGGCGCGCCCTGCCCTCCAGCCAGCTCGCAAGCGTGGTGAGCAGGAAGTTGAGAGCGATGTAGATCAGCGAGATCACGGTGAGCGTGGCGATGGTGTTCGCGCCGTAGTTCGCAGGGATCGTGCGGGCCTGCGACAGCAGCTCGGCGAGACCGAGCAGCGCGCCGCCCAGCGCGGTGTCCTTGACGATGACCACGAGTTGGCTGACGAGGGCCGGAAGCATCGCCGTGACGGCCTGCGGCAGCAGGACGAACGACAGGGTCTGACCCTTGCGCATGCCGATCGCCTTTGCGGCGTCGGTCTGGCCCTGGGGCAGCGAGAGGACGCCCGCCCTGACGATCTCGGCGATAACCGAGGCGTTGTAGAGCACGAGACCGGTCACCACGGCGTAAATCGGCCGGACTTCCGATTCGAGGTCCGTGAACTGCACGAACAGCTGGGCGGCGAAAACCATCAGGATGAGCACCGGGATGGCGCGGAAGAACTCGACCACAGTACCCACCGGAACGCGGATCCACCTGTGGTCGGAGAGCCGGCCGATACCGAGCAGCGCGCCGAGCGGCAGGGCGATCACGACGGCGAACGCTGCCGCCTTGACGGTCAGCCAGAGACCGGGCAGCAAATAGGTCGTCCAGACCTGGGAGTCCGTGACGAACGGGCTCCACTTCTCCGAGGTCAGCTGGTCCTTGTCGGCCATGACCGACAGCGCCCACCAGATGGCAAGACCGAGTGCGACGAGGAACACGATCGTGTAGATGATGTTCCGCCGCTTGGCGCGGGGGCCGGGGGCATCGTAGAGAACGGAGGTCATCGCTTCACCGCCACGCGCTTGGCCACCCAGCCGAGCAGCAGACCGGTCGGGAGGGTGAGAACGATGAACCCCAATGCGAAGATCGCAAAGACGGCGAAGAGCGCATCGGCCTCGTTCTCGATCATTGTCTTCATCAGGGATGCCGCCTCGGCCACACCGATCGCCGCGGCCACCGTTGTGTTCTTCGTCAGTGCGATGAGCACGTTCGCGAGCGGCGCGACGACCGAACGGAACGCCTGGGGGAGGACGATCAGCGTCAGCACCTGGAAGAAGCTCAGCCCCATCGCACGGGCCGCCTCCGCCTGGCCGACGGGCACGGTGTTGATACCGGACCGGATGGCCTCACACACGAAGCAGCCGGTGTAGGCGATGAATCCGAGGACGGCCAGCCGGAAGCCGATGTCCTTGAAGTTGTCGCCGCCCAGTGCGAAGCCCAACGTCTGGTTCAGGACCAGCGAGCAGGCGACGATGATCACCGTCAGCGGGGTGTTGCGGACGAGGTTGATGTACAGGGTGCCGAAGCTCCGCATCAGCGGAACCGGGCTGACCCGCATGCCCACCAGGATCGTGCCCCAGATGAGAGACCCGATGGCGGAGTAGAGGGTGAGCTGAACCGTCACCCAGAAGGCCCCGAGCACGTCGTACTGCCCGGAATCAAGAAAATCGAACACGTTGCCCCGCGCTCTCCCCGGTTGGCTGGTGGGGACGCGCCGCCGGCCTCGGCCGACGGCGCGTCAGTGCTGACTCAGCTGCCTTCAGTGACCTTCGGGGCAGGCTCGGTCTTGTAGTTGGCCGGGCCGAAGTTCGCCTTCACGAACTTGTCCCAGGAGCCGTCGTCGACCATCTTCTTGAGAGCCGCATTGATCTTGGTCTGAAGGTCCTTGTCGCCCTTCTTCAGACCGATGCCGTAGGGCTCGTCGCTCAGGTTGAGGCCCACCAGCTTGAACTTGCCCTGGTGCTCCTTCTGCGCGGCGAAGCCGGCCAGGATGGAGTTGTCGGTGGTTAGCGCGTCGACGGCCTTGTTCTCCAGGCCGGTGATGCACTCCGAGTAGCCGCCGTACTCCTGCAGGTCGGCCTTGGGCGCGAGCTTTTCCTTGACGTTCTGCGCCGAGGTCGAGCCGGTCACCGAGCACAGCTTCTTGGCGTTGAGGTCGGTGGCCTTGGTGATGGAGTTGTCGTCCGCGCGGACCAGCAGGTCCTGGTGGGCCAGGAAGTACGGACCGGCGAAGTCGACCTCGGCCTTGCGCTTGTCGTTGATCGTGTAGGTGGCGGCGACGAACTTGACGTCACCGTTCTTGATCAGGTTCTCGCGCTCGGCGCTGGGGGCCTGCTTGAAGGTGATGTCCTTGGCGTCGTAGCCGAGCTCCTTCGCGATGTACGTGGCGACATCGACGTCGAAACCGGTGAACTTGCCGTCCGGCGTCTTCAGGCCGAGGCCCGGCTGGTCGTACTTGATGCCGACGGTGATCTTCTTGCCGCCCCCGTCGCCCGAGTCGCTGTCGCCACCACAGGCGGTCGCGGTCAGGGAGAGGACGAGGACCGCGGCGGCCGCCGCGCTTGCCTTGTGCAGCTTCATGATGAACATCCCTTGTGTCGTAACTCGCCGGTCGTCGGTTGTGCGGGCGCGCCGGTCGTCAGTGGTGCAGGATCTTCGACAGGAAGTCCTTAGCACGGTCGCTGCGCGGATTGCTGAAGAACTCGTCCGGCGTGGCCTCCTCGACGATCCTGCCGTCCGCCATGAAGACAACACGGTTGGCGGCAGAGCGGGCGAAGCCCATCTCGTGGGTGACAACCACCATCGTCATCCCATCGCGCGCAAGTTGCTGCATGACCTCGAGAACTTCGTTGATCATCTCGGGGTCGAGGGCCGACGTCGGCTCGTCGAAGAGCATGACCTTCGGCCCCATCGCCAGTGCACGCGCGATCGCGACACGCTGCTGCTGGCCGCCGGACAGCTGCGCCGGGTACTTGTCGGCCTGCGAGCCGACGCCCACCCGGTCGAGCAGTGAGCGCGCCTTGTCCTCGGCGGCCTTCCTGTCGGCCTTGCGGACCTTGATCTGGCCCAGCATCACGTTCTCCAGCACCGTCTTGTGTGCGAAGAGGTTGAAAGACTGGAAGACCATTCCGACGTCGGCGCGCAGCCGGGCGAGTTGCTTGCCCTCGGCGGGTAGCGGCTTGCCGTCGATCGAGATCGCGCCGGAGTCGATCGTCTCCAGGCGGTTGATGGTGCGGCACAGCGTGGACTTGCCGGACCCGGAGGGTCCGATGACGACCACGACCTCGCCACGGGCGATCGTCAGGTCGATGTCCTGGAGCACATGCAGCGCGCCGAAGTGCTTGTTGACGTTGCTCAGCACGACCAGGTCGCCCGCGGGTACAGCGTCCTCGACGCCCTTGGTCACTGAAACTCCGCTCATCGGCTTCTTGCTCCGTCCTCCTCGGTTGGGAGGACGTTAATCACGCCTTGCGACCAGTGTCATTACATCTGAGCGGAAATTGAGGATAACGATCCGGCTGCACCTGGACACTATGCGTGAACAGGGTGATGATCGGCGTACCGGGTGGGTAACGGAAACGGGCAGGTATCGGGAACCCCCTTGACTGGCCGGGTGCACATCGGCCTTGATGCCCTGGTACATCCTTGACCGGATCCATGACCGTTTGACCGTAGGGGGGCCATGAGGCTGCTGCTCGTCGAGGACGACGACCATGTCGCCGCCGCGTTGTCCGCGGTGCTCGCCAGGCACGGTTTTCAGGTCGTCCACGCCCGCAACGGCGAGGAGGCGCTGCAGGCCGTGCTGCCCGCCACGCATCCCGAAAAACCGCCGTTCGGAGTCGTGCTCCTCGACCTGGGGCTGCCCGACCAGGACGGCTATCAGGTGTGTGGCAAGATCCGGAAGCTCACCTCCACACCCGTGATCATGGTGACCGCGCGGGCCGACGTCCGCTCCCGGATCCATGGGCTCAACCTCGGGGCCGACGACTATGTCACCAAGCCGTACGACACCGGGGAGCTGCTGGCCCGCATCCACGCCGTCAGCCGCCGCACCGCGAGCGGTGACGATGCCGCCGCGGCCGGGTCCGAGGACGCGCTGCGCCTGGGGCAGGTCACCATCGAGCTGCCCACGCGGCGCGTCAGCGTCGACGGTGAGACGGTTCAGCTGACCCGGAAGGAGTTCGACCTTCTGGCGCTGCTCGCGCAGCGGCCGGGCGTCGTATTCCGCCGGGAGCAGATCATCAGCGAGGTGTGGCGCACCAGCTGGGAAGGGACCGGCCGCACCCTCGAGGTGCATGTGGCGTCCCTGCGCTCCAAGCTGCGGATGCCCGCCCTGATCGAGACCGTGCGCGGAGTCGGCTACCGGCTCGTCGCGCCCACGGCCCCGTAAGGCCCGTACACCCCGGTGCGTACCCGACTTCTCCCGCTGCTCATCGTCCTCATGGCGGGCGTGCTGCTCGCGCTCGGCTTCCCGCTCGCCGTGAGCGTGGCGGCCGCGCAGCAGCAGCGGGTCGTCGTGGACCGGATCGACGACACGGTGCGCTTCGCGGCGCTGGCGCAGTTCGTCACCGAGGGCCCGGGAATGGACGAGCGGCGCTCCACGCTCCAGGAGCAGCTCGACCGCTATCACGACACGTACGGCATCAAGGCGGGCGTCTTCTACCGCGACGGCGACAACATCGCGAGTGCCCCCGAGGGCTGGTCCGTGCCGCGCAGCGGCGAGGGCCGGGAGGCATTCCAGGAAGCGCTCACCGGCCGGCGCAGCCAGGACCCCGGGCAGGTCTGGCCGTGGCAGCAGGGTGCCCGGCTCGTCGTCGCCTCACCCGTCGTACGGGACGGGGACGTCGTCGCCGTCGTGTTCACCGACTCGCCCACCGCCCAGCTGCGTTCACGCGTCCTGAAGGGCTGGCTGCTGATCGCGGCCGGCGAGTGCGCGGCGATGCTGGTCGCCGTCGGCGCCGCCTTCCGCCTCACCGGCTGGGTCCTGCGGCCCGTACGCATCCTGGACGCGGTCACCCACGACATCGCGACCGGGCAGATGAATTCGCGCGTCGCAGCGGCGGGCGGACCCCCGGAACTCAGGCGCCTGGCCCGCTCGTTCAACGAGATGGCCGACAACGTAGAAGAAGTACTGGAACAGCAGCGGGCGTTCGTGGCCGACGCCTCCCACCAGCTGCGCAATCCCCTCGCCGCCCTGCTGCTGCGCATCGAGCTCCTCGCGCTGGAACTCCCCGAGGGCAACGAGGAGATCGCCTCGGTCCGCACCGAGGGCAAGCGCCTGGCCCAGGTCCTCGACGACCTGCTGGACCTGGCGCTGGCCGAGCACGCCTGCGCCGACCTCCGGCTCACCGACATCGGCGAACTCGCAGCGGAACGGGTCGCCGCCTGGCGTCCGCTTGCCGAGGAGAAGGGCGTCCGTCTGACCGAGCACCGCGCAGCGGTCACGGCCTGGGCCGACCCGGTCGCGCTCTCCAGCGCCCTGGACGCGGTGATCGACAACGCCCTGAAGTTCACCCCGAGCGGCGAGGAGGTCACCGTCTCGGTCGCCTCCAACGGGGCCACCTCGACGGTCGTGATCACCGACCGCGGTCCCGGCCTGACCGACGAGGAGCTCGCCCGTATCGGCGACCGCTTCTGGCGCAGCGGCCGCCATCAGAACATCAAGGGCTCGGGTCTGGGCCTGTCGATCTCGCGCGCACTGTTGACCGCTGGCGGCGGCTCGATCGCGTACGAGCACCACGAGCCGTGCGGACTGCGGGTGACCGTGACCGTCCCGCGTACGTCTCCTACGGCTTGACCGAGCGGTAGTAGCGCCGGGCTCCTTCGTGCAGTGGCAGCGGATCCGTGTAGACGGCGGTCCGCAGATCCACCAGCTGCGCGGGGTGGACGGTGTTGCCGATCCGGTCCCGGCTCTTGATCACCGTACGGGTGAAGCCCTCGGTCATCGCCGGATCCATCCGGTCTGTGGTGACCAGCAGATTCGCCACCGCCACCGTCGGCACGGGCACCCCGCTCTGCGCCTGGAGATAGGCGTCGGCGGGCATCACGGCGGCGCGATAGTAGCTGGTGTCGCCCGCGGTGTGCAGCTTGTCGACGAGATCGGCCGCCAGCGGGATGAGCTTGATCTCGAAGCGCTCCGACAACTCCTGAATGGTGCTGGTGGGCAGCCCGCCCGACCAGAAGAAGGCATCGAGCTCGCCGGCCTCCAGCCGGGCAGGCACGGTGTCGATCCCGGCCGCGACCGGAGTGATGTCTCGCGCCGGATCGATCCCCGAGGCCGTGAGCAGCCGCTCGGCGATCAGCCGTACACCCGACCTCGCCGGCCCGATACCCACCCGCTTGCCGCGCAGATCGCGGGCGGACTTCACCTGGGAGAAGCGGGGTACGACGAGCTGCACATAGTCGTCGTACAGCCGGGCGCAGCCACGCAGCCGGTCGGCGCCCGGCTTGCTGTCCCGCCTGTACTTGGCGACCGCGTCGGCCGTGGCGATGGTGAAGTCGGCCTCGCCGGTGGCCACGCGCGCGAGATTCTGTTGCGAGCCCTCGCTGGTGCGCAGATCTATCTTCACATCCGGCATGTCTTGGGCGAGAGCTTCCTTGAGCAGTGCGCCGTACCGCTGGTAGACCCCGCTCTGCACGCCCGTGCTGAAAGTCAGCTTCCCCTTCGGGGAGGACTCTCCGATGGGCAGCAGCCACCACGCCAGCAGCCCGAACACCACGAGGGCGGCCGCGGACGCCTGCAGGGCGCGGCTTCGGCTGATGCGGGACGGGGCCGGGAACATGGCCGCGATCCTGCCAGCTCACTCCCTGTGATGGCCAGGCCCCGGCTCGCGGACGGGCGAGGCGGAGCGTCAGTGCGACCCCGTACCCTGGTTGGCGCGATGAGTGCGAAAACTTACGAGGTGCGCACCTACGGGTGCCAGATGAACGTCCACGACTCCGAGCGCCTGTCGGGCCTCCTGGAGGACGCGGGCTATGTCCGTGCGCCCGAGGGCGCCGACGGTGACGCCGACGTCGTCGTCTTCAACACCTGCGCGGTGCGGGAGAACGCCGACAACAAGCTCTACGGCAATCTCGGCAGGCTCGCGCCGATGAAGACCAAGCGGCCGGGGATGCAGATCGCCGTCGGCGGCTGCCTGGCCCAGAAGGACCGCGACACCATCGTCACGAAGGCGCCGTGGGTCGACGTCGTCTTCGGCACGCACAACATCGGCAAGCTGCCGGTCCTGCTGGAGCGCGCCCGCATCCAGGAAGAGGCACAGGTCGAGATCGCGGAGTCGCTCGAGGCCTTCCCCTCGACGCTGCCGACCCGCCGTGAGTCGGCGTATGCCGCGTGGGTGTCCATCTCGGTCGGCTGCAACAACACCTGCACCTTCTGCATCGTGCCGGCGCTGCGCGGCAAGGAGAAGGACCGCAGGCCCGGCGACATCCTGGCCGAGGTCGAGGCGCTCGTCGCCGAGGGCGTCTGTGAGATCACCCTGCTCGGACAGAACGTCAATGCGTACGGCTCCGACATCGGTGACCGCGAGGCTTTCAGCAAGCTGCTGCGCGCCTGCGGAAAGATCGAGGGCCTGGAGCGGGTCCGCTTCACCTCGCCGCACCCCCGCGACTTCACGGACGATGTGATCGCCGCGATGGCCGAGACGCCGAACGTCATGCCACAGCTCCACATGCCGCTGCAGTCCGGCTCGGACACCGTGCTCAAGGCGATGCGCCGCTCGTACCGGCAGGAGCGATTCCTCGGGATCATCGAGAAGGTGCGCGCCGCGATTCCGCACGCCGCCATCTCCACCGACATCATCGTGGGCTTCCCCGGCGAGACCGAGGAGGACTTCGAGCAGACCATGCACACCGTGCGGCAGGCGCGCTTCGCGAACGCCTTCACCTTCCAGTACTCCAAGCGCCCCGGCACCCCCGCGGCGACCATGGAGGGGCAGATCCCCAAGGAGGTCGTCCAGGACCGGTACATGCGCCTGGTCGCCCTCCAGGAGGAGATCTCCTGGGAGGAGAACAAGAAGCAGGTCGGCCGGACGCTGGAGGTCATGGTCGCGGAGGGCGAGGGCCGCAAGGACGGGGCCACGCACCGGCTTTCGGGCCGTGCGCCCGACAACCGTCTCGTCCACTTCGCGAAGCCGGACGAGGACGTGCGCCCCGGCGATGTGGTGACGGTCGAGATCACTTACGCCGCACCGCACCACCTGCTCGCGGAGGGCGCTGCGACATCCGTACGGCGCACCCGCGCGGGCGACGCCTGGGAGAAGCGCAACGCCGAGGCGGCCGCGAAGCCTGCCGGTGTGATGCTGGGGCTGCCGAAGATCGGCGTTCCTGAGCCGCTGCCGGCCGCTGCCGCGCCCGCGTGCGGCAGCCACTGACCGGCGTCGGTGAGGCACCCGTGAACACGCATTAGGCTGCCGATCATGCTTGTCGCCGCCGCCGTGTGCCCCTGCCCGCCGCTGCTCGTGCCCGACGTCGCCGCCGGCGCGGCGCCGGAACTCGACGCGGCGCGTACCGCGTGCTCCGACGCCCTCGGGGTGCTCGCCGCCGCCCGTCCCGATCTGCTGGTCGTGATCGGGCCCGCCGAACAGCACAGCAACGGTCCGTATGCGGCGGGCGCGACCGGTTCCTTCCACGGCTTCGGTGTCGACATCGACGTGACGCTGGGGACGGGCGAGGGCCAGGAGCGGCCGCTGCCGCCGTCCCTCGCCGTCGGAGCCTGGCTGCTGACCCGAGCCCAGTGGAATTCCCCGGTGGAGGGCATCGGCGTCGGCGAGCCACTCGCCCCGGAGCGCTGCCTTGCCGTAGGCCGGGAGCTCGGCGCCCGGGCAGAGCGTGTCGCGCTGCTGGTGATGGGCGACGGCAGCGCCTGCCGCACGCTGAAGGCGCCCGGCTATCTGGACGAGCGGGCGGCCGACTTCGACGCGCAGGCCGCTCGCGCGCTGGGAGCGGCCGACGTGGAGGCGCTCAAGGCGCTGGACGAGTCCCTGGCGTACGAACTCAAGGCGGCGGGCCGCGCGCCCTGGCAGGTTCTTGCGGGGGCGGCCGAGGGGGCGGGCCTGGCAGGGCAGTTGCTCTACGAGGACGCTCCTTATGGCGTCGGCTACTTCGTGGCCGCCTGGTCGTAGCGGAGGGGCAACGGCCGGGCGGCAACGGCGGACGGCCGCGGAACAAGCGTTCCGCGGCCGTCCGTCGATGTGCTTGATGTGTCAGGCGGGCGGCGGAGTGGTGCCGTCGTCCTTGTGTGCGGTGTCGGCCTTGTGAGCAATGCGGTCCAGGGCGTCCTTGGCCTTGCCGGTGCCAGACTCGATCTTGCTGCTGTACCGGCCCTTGGTCTTGGCGTCGACCGCTCTCGCGGCCTTGTCCAACCGGTGCTCGATCGTGTCCCCGTGCTGCAGCGCGAAGTCGGAGACCTTGTTCCTGGCCGGGGCGAGCTTGACCTTCAACGAGTCCATGAAGCCCATGGGTCACCTTCCCTCGTGGGGGACTGCGGGACTATTTGCGGGCGCCCTCGTCGGCTTCGTTGTCCGCCGCCTCATCCGCCGACTGCTGCTTGGGGATCTCCACGCTCTCGGCGACCGCGTTCTCGACAACCGCGGCCTCCTCGGCTTCGGTGACCTTCGCCGCCGCGTCCTTCGGCGCTTCCGCTTCCGGACCCGCATCGGACCCGGACACCGAACCGCTGTCGGTACCCGCCTTCTCGGTACCGGCGTCGGAACCGCAATCGACCGAGGACTCGGCCGTCAGTGTCCCGGCGGTCGCTTCCTCGGTTGACGCCTCGACAGTCGTGCTGGACTTACGACGAAACCGTGAAAAAACACCCATATCTGCTCCATAGGCTACTCGTGTGGACGAAGTTCCGCGTCGCCCGGAGCGTTCCATTGCGCCGCCCGCGGGCACCCGGTCGAGAAACCGGCGTTCGGAACCTCGCAACAGGCAACGAACCTTGTCCCGTGCCGTCACCTCGCTCGTTCGGGGACATGCCCGCGGGTTTGCGAGACTGGGGCAGTGAGAAGTGCAGCTCCCGCACCGCGGGTCATCGCCGTCGTCGGTCCCACCGCGGCCGGAAAGTCCGATCTGGGCGTCTTCCTGGCCCAGCGACTGGGCGGCGAAGTCGTCAACGCCGACTCCATGCAGCTCTACCGAGGGATGGACATCGGCACCGCCAAACTGACGACCCAGGAGCGCGGCGGTGTCCCGCACCGACTGCTGGACATCTGGGACGTCACCGAGACCGCGAGCGTCGCCGAGTACCAGAGGCTGGCCAGGGCGGAGATCGACCGGCTGCTCGCCGAAGGCCGTACACCTGTCCTCGTCGGCGGCTCCGGGCTGTACGTACGCGGCGCCATCGACGCCCTCGAATTCCCCGGCACCGACCCGGTGATCCGCGCCCGGATCGAGGAGGAGCTGACGGTGCGTGGCTCGGGTGCCCTGCACGCCCGGCTGGCCGCCGCCGACCCGGAGGCCGGAAAAGCGATCCTGCCCAGCAACGGCCGCCGCATCGTGCGGGCACTCGAAGTCATCGAGATCACCGGCAAGCCCTTCACGGCCAACCTCCCCGGACATGACGCCGTCTACGACACCGTTCAGATCGGCGTCGATGTGGCCCGCCCCGAGCTCGACGAGCGCATCGCGCTGCGCGTCGACCGGATGTGGGAGGCGGGTCTCGTCGACGAGGTGCGCGCGCTGGAGGCGCAGGGTCTGCGGGAGGGGCGCACGGCATCGCGCGCGCTCGGCTACCAACAGGTGCTCACGGCGCTCGCGGGGGAGTGCACCGAACTTCAGGCGCGTGAGGAGACCGTGCGCGCCACGAAGCGCTTCGCGCGCCGCCAGGATTCATGGTTCCGCCGGGACCCGCGTGTGCACTGGCTGAGCGGCGCCGCCGAGGACCGGGCGGAACTTCCGCACCTGGCGCTGACGTTGGTCGAACGAGCGGTCACAGCCTGATCACGTGATGGCATCGGGACGCACTGCCCGTCATTTCGGCACCCTGGAGCGTGCCATCATCGCAGCATCGATCGACGTGGAGTCCGAGTTGGGAGGCGCGTGGCGATGGAGGCCGGCCCTCGCGACAGAGCACAGGAAGCACGGGACGCAGCGCAGATCGCGTCCCGTCTCAGTCCCGACGGTCCTGATGAGCAGGACGTGATTCCGGACGAGGTCGAGGTCGAACTGCGGCCGCAGCGCAGGCTGCGGATCTGGCAGCTCGCCCCCATCGTGGGGCTCGCCGCTGTCGGCTCGCTGATGTTCGCGTTCCCCCTCGCCTTCGGCACCGGCGACGGCGGCGCCGTCGTCGCCATGCTGGGCCTGCTCATCAGCTGCTGCGCCGCGGGCTGGGGTCTGATGGCCGCCCGCCGCGTCGGTCACACCTGGCCCGGTCTGCCGCCCCTCGGCTCCGGCGAACGCCCCGACTGGCGAGTGATCGCGATGTATGTCGGGGTGGGTGCCGCGCTCGTCGCACTCGCCGTCTGGCGTGTGGCCCGCCTCCGCTGACCGCGTTGTCGGCGGGCTCTCGTACAGTTGATCCGTGAGCACCTCGCAGATCGCCTTCCTCAAGGGCCACGGAACCGAGAACGACTTTGTGATCGTTCCGGACCCGGACAACGCCATCGACCTGCCCGCCTCCGCCGTCGCCAGACTCTGCGACCGCCGGGCCGGCATCGGCGGCGACGGCCTGCTGCATGTCGTACGTTCCGCGGCTCACCCCGAAGCACACGCCATGGCCGACGAGGCCGAGTGGTTCATGGACTACCGCAATGCGGACGGATCGATCGCCGAGATGTGCGGCAATGGCGTGCGCGTCTTCGCGCGGTATCTCCAGCGTGCGGGACTCGTCGAGGAGGGCGACCTGGCGGTGGCGACCCGCGGCGGCGTCAAGAAGGTGCACCTCGCCAAGGCCGAGTCCGTCAGCGGCTCCGCCGCGGGTGACATCACGGTCTCGATGGGCCGCGCGCAGTTCCCGCGGGAGGGCGTCACGGTCACGGTCGACGGCCGCAGCTGGCCCGCCCGCAATGTGAACATGGGCAATCCCCATGCGGTCGCCTTCGTCGATGACCTGGACCACGCGGGCGACCTGTTCCGCGAACCGCCCTACAGCCCGGCGTCGGTCTATCCGGACGGCGTGAACGTCGAGTTCGTCGTCGACCGCGGCGAGCGCCATGTCGCCATGCGTGTGCACGAGCGAGGCTCCGGCGAGACCCGCTCGTGCGGCACGGGCGCGTGCGCCGTCGCCGTCGCGGCGGCCCGCAGGGACGGCCTGGACCCCTCGGTCACCGGCGCCCCCGTCGCGTACACCGTGGATCTGCCCGGCGGGCGGCTCGTGATCACGGAGCATCCGGACGGCGAGATCGAGATGACCGGCCCCGCGGTGATCGTCGCCGAGGGCCACATCGAACCGGCGCTGCTCGCTCAGCGGCCCCCTCTGGCGTAGCCCTTCGGGCGTAGCTTCTCCTCGCTCGGACCGAAACCGTGATCGCATAGAGCTTCGCTCGAATGGGTGATCCGTTTCACGCTGAGCGAGAGCCGGACTGCGCCACGTGGTGGGCTCGGTAGCATCAAGCACCGGCCCGGAGGGCACGCCTGCTCCTCCACCGCCGGTCGAAGCTGCCGGAGGTGCCCATGAGTGCAGAGGCCACGAACCCTGGTGCCCACAGTCGCAGGCGCGGCCGTCCCAGGATCGACCTCCGCCGACTGGGTCGCGCCGCGCTTCTCGGGCCCGCAGGCCGTGACCGGCTGCCGGACGCGATCGGCCATGTCGCCGATGCGCACCGCGCGCACCACCCGGAGGCGGACCTCGCCATCCTGCACAAGGCGTATGTCCTGGCTGAGTCTTCCCACCGCGGGCAGTTCCGCAAGAGCGGCGAGCCGTACATCACGCATCCCCTTGCCGTCACCCTGATCCTCGCCGAACTGGGCGCGGAGACAACGACCCTGACGGCCTCTCTCCTCCACGACACCGTCGAGGACACCGAGGTGACGCTCGATCAGGTACGGGCGGAGTTCGGCGCCGAGGTCTGCTATCTCGTCGACGGCGTCACCAAGCTGGAGAAGGTCGACTACGGCGCGGCGGCCGAGCCCGAGACCTTCCGCAAGATGCTCGTCGCCACCGGCAACGACGTCCGCGTGATGTCGATCAAACTCGCCGACCGGCTGCACAACATGCGCACGCTCGGCGTCATGCGGCCCGAGAAGCAGGCACGCATCGCCAAGGTCACCCGCGACGTCCTCATCCCCCTCGCCGAACGCCTCGGCGTCCAGGCACTCAAGACCGAGCTGGAAGATTTGGTCTTCGCGATCCTTCACCCGGAGGAGTACGAACGCACCCGCGCCCTCATCGCGGAGAATGCGACCGCCTGGGACGCGCTCGACGCCATCGCGGAGAACTTCCGGACAGTGCTCCGGGACGCCGGCATCGCGGCCGAAGTGCTGATCAGGCCACGGCACTTCGTCTCCGTGCACCGCATCCGCATCAAGCGCGGCGAGCTGCGCGGCACCGACTTCGGGCGGCTCCTCGTGCTGGTCGGCGAGGACGCCGACTGCTACGGCGTCCTGGGCGAGCTGCACACCTGCTTCACCCCCGTGATCTCCGAGTTCAAGGACTTCATCGCCGCGCCCAAGTTCAACCTGTACCAGTCGCTGCACACGGCCGTCGCGGGCCCGGACGGCGCGGTCGCCGAAGTCCTCATCCGTACGCACCAGATGCACAAGGTCGCCGAGGCGGGAGTGATCGCCCTCGGCAACCCCTACGTGCCCGTCGAGGGCGCAGAGCCGGCCGACGGCGAGCGCGCCGACCCGACGCGCCCCGGCTGGCTCTCCCGCCTGCTGGACTGGCAGGAGTCCACCCCGGACCCCGACACCTTCTGGACCTCCCTGCGCGCCGAACTGGCGCAGGACCGCGAGATCACCGTCTTCCGCGCCGACGGCGGCACGCTCGGACTTCCGGCCGGCGCGAGCTGTGTGGACGCCGCGTACGCCCAGTACGGCGAGGAGGCGCACGCCTGTATCGGCGCACGCGTCAACGGCCGCCTGGCGACGCTGAGTACGGTGCTGAGCGACGGCGACACCGTGCATCTGCTGGTGGCCCAGGACGCCGCGTCCGGCCCCTCGCCCGACTGGCTCGACCACGCCCGCACACCCGCCGCACGCATCGCCATCACCTCCTGGCTCGCGGCCCATCCGGAGGGCACGAAGATTCCGGCCGCCGCCCCTCGCAGACCCGCCCCCGTCACCGCCGACCGGCCCGCCGCGGCCAACGCCGTCGTCGACCTCCCGGACGCCACCGTCCGGCTCGCCGGCTGCTGTACACCCGTGCCGCCGGACGCCGTCACCGGCTTCGCGGTCCGCGGCGGCACGGTGACGGTTCACCGCGAGGAATGCCCCGCCGTGGCCCGCATGAAGTCACTCGACCGTGAGCCCATCCCGGTGACCTGGGGCGACTCGGCCGAGTGCAGAGTCACGCTGATCGCCGAATCCTTCGGCCGCCCCCGGCTGCTCGCCGACCTCACCGAAGCCATCGCGGCCCAGGGCGCGGCCATCGTCTCGGCGACGGTCGAACCGCCGACCCAGCAGCGCGTGCGGCACACGTACACCCTTCAACTCCCGGACTCCGCAGGACTTCTCGCCCTGATGCGGGCCATGCGCGATGTTCCGGGGGTGTACGACGTGAGCCGTGCCCAGCACCCGGCTGCCACCGCCTGACCTCGTTCGAGTGCGCGCGACGCGCGCCGTCACGGTCTTCGCCGGGCGCGCTGATAGCCGTAGGGCATGCTGCTCACTTCTCGGCGCCTGCGGGCCGCCCTGCTGGCCGCCGCCTCGGCCACCCTCGTCGCCGCGGCCCTGCCTCCGCCCGCACCGCTCGGCATCGGTGACGCGCTCTTCCCGCAGCTGGGCAATCCCGGTTACGACGTCCTCACCTACGACATCGCCCTCACCTACGGCGGCAGCAACAGCAAGCCGCTGGACGCCGTCACCAGGATCGGCGCCCGGGCGACGGAGCGACTGGAGCGGATCAACCTCGATTTCACGCACGGCACGGTCCGTACGGTCGATGTGAACGGCCACCCGGCCACCTTCACCACCGCCGGAGAAGACCTGGTGGTCGAGCCGGACGCAGCCGTCGCATCGGGCTCCCGGATGAACATCACGGTCACCCACACCAGCGACCCGAGCGGCCCGCCGACCGCCGGGGGCTGGGTGCGCACCGGCGACGGGCTGGCGATGGCGAACCAGGCCGACGCCGCACACCGGGTCTTCCCCTCCAACGACCACCCCGCCGACAAGGCGTACTTCACCTTCCGTGTCACCGCGCCGAACGATTACACGGTGGTCGCCAACGGTGTACGGACGGCGAAGGCGCGGAGGGGCTCCACCACCACGTGGGCGTACCGGACCCGGCACCCCATGGCCACCGAGCTGGCCCAGGTCTCGATCGGCCGCTCGGCCGTGGTGAAGCGCCTGGGGCCGGGCGGGCTGCCCGTACGCGATGTGGTGCCCGCCGTGGACCGGGAGAAGCTGGAGCCCTGGCTGAAGAAGACACCGGCGCATCTGGAGTGGATGGAGCAGAAGGTCGGCCGCTACCCCTTCGAGACGTACGGAGTGCTGATCGCCGACGCATCCACGGGGTTCGAGCTGGAGACGCAGACCCTCTCGCTCTTCGAGCGCTCGCTCTTCACCACCACGGCTTTCCCCGAGTGGTACGTCGACTCGGTCATGGTGCACGAGCTGGCCCACCAGTGGTTCGGCAACAGCGTCTCGCCCCGCAACTGGTCCGATCTGTGGCTCAACGAGGGGCATGCCACCTGGTACGAGGCCCTGTACGCAGAGGAGAAGGCGCAGCGGCCGATGGAGACGCGGATGAGAGGGGCCTACGAGCGGTCCGACCAGTGGCGGACGGACGGCGGCCCGCCCGCGGCACCGAAGCGTCCGGTGCCGGGACAGAAGATCAGCCTCTTCCGGCCGGTGGTGTACGACGGCAGCGCACTGGTCCTCTATGCGCTGCGGCAGACGATCGGGACGGAGGCGTTCAGGAAGCTGGAGCGGCACTGGGTACGGGAGTACCGGGACGCTGCGGCCACGTCCGCGGACTTCGCGGCGCTCGCCTCGCGTATCGCGGGGCGTGATCTGTCGGCGTTCTTCGACGCCTGGCTGTACGCGGAGCGGACGCCGCCGATGCCCGGGCACCCGGACTGGCGAAGCACGGTTCCCACGCCCCCCGTGGGGGGCTGAAACCCGGGTGACGGCCGGGCGGGGGCGTGCGACCATCAACAGGTCGGCGACGCGGCCGGGGCCGGAACCCCTCGGGAATCATCCGGATCCGTTACGCGTTGTGACTGGTGTACCGGACTTCCCTCCGGCACTGATCTTGCTTTTTCCCATCGACGTAAAGGATCCAATGACCTCCTCTTCATCCCCTTCCCAGGACGAGCAGAGCTTCGCGGAGACGCGCACCGAGAGCCTTCGGGCCGATGCCCTGATGGAAGAGGACGTCGCCTGGAGCCACGAGATCGACGGAGAGCGGGACGGCGATCAGTTCGACCGCACCGAGCGCGCCGCTCTGCGGCGTGTGGCGGGCCTCTCGACCGAGCTCGAGGACGTCACCGAGGTCGAGTACCGGCAGCTGCGCCTTGAGCGTGTGGTGCTGGTCGGCGTATGGACCTCGGGCACGGTGCAGGACTCGGAGAATTCCCTCGCGGAGCTGGCAGCCCTCGCCGAGACGGCGGGCGCGCTGGTGCTGGACGGCGTCATCCAGCGCCGTGACAAGCCTGACCCGGCCACCTTCATCGGCTCGGGCAAGGCGCGGGAACTGCGCGACATTGTGCTCGAAACCGGCGCCGACACCGTCGTCTGCGACGGTGAGCTCAGCCCCGGTCAGCTCATCGCACTCGAAGACGTCGTCAAGGTGAAGGTGGTCGACCGGACCGCCCTGATCCTCGACATCTTCGCCCAGCATGCCAAGTCCCGAGAGGGTAAGGCGCAGGTCGCGCTCGCGCAGATGCAGTACATGCTGCCGAGGCTGCGTGGCTGGGGTCAGTCGCTGTCCCGGCAGATGGGTGGCGGCGGCGGTGGCGGCATGGCCACCCGTGGCCCCGGTGAGACCAAGATTGAGACGGACCGGCGCCGGATCCGCGAGAAGATGGCGAAGATGCGCCGGGAGATCGCGGAAATGAAGACCGGCCGCGAGATCAAGCGCCAGGAGCGCCGGCGCAACAAGGTGCCTTCGGTCGCGATCGCCGGTTACACCAACGCGGGAAAGTCCTCGCTGCTCAACCGCCTCACGGGCGCCGGCGTCCTGGTGGAGAACTCGCTGTTCGCCACCCTGGACCCGACTGTCCGCCGAGCCGAGACACCGAGCGGCCGGATCTACACCCTGGCCGACACCGTCGGGTTCGTACGGCATCTGCCGCACCACCTCGTCGAGGCGTTCCGCTCCACCATGGAGGAGGTCGGCGAATCCGATCTGATCCTGCATGTGGTCGACGGGTCGCATCCGGCACCGGAGGAGCAGCTGGCCGCAGTGCGTGAGGTGATCCGCGATGTGGGCGCTCTGGACGTGCCCGAGATCGTGGTGATCAACAAGGCGGACGCGGCCGATCCGCTCGTCCTGCAGCGGCTGATGCGCATTGAGCGGCACGCGATCGCGGTGTCGGCCCGTACCGGCAAGGGCATCGACGAGCTGCTCGCGCTGATCGATGGCGAACTGCCGCGGCCCGAGGTCGAGATCGAGGTCCTCGTGCCGTACACCCAGGGCGGGCTGGTCTCGCGGGTGCATGCCGAGGGCGAGGTTCTCTCCGAGGAGCACACCACGGAGGGCACGCTGCTGAAGGCTCAGGTGCATGAGGAGCTGGCCGCCGCGCTGGCGCCGTATCTACCCGTGACTCGCTGACCTCGTCCTGGCGCAACTGTCGCAAAGCTTGAGGCCCGCACCCCGCTCGGGGGGCGGGCCTCAAGCGTTCACGCCATCAGGCCGGCTACTTGTCGCCGTACTTCTCGCTCATCACGGTGAAGAGCTGCTCGGCGCCCTTGCCCAGCTGGGGGCCGGCCAGCCAGCCGCTGGTGACCGGGCCGATCGAGGTGTTGGAGACCAGGACGGTGTTCTTGCCCTGGACCCGGAACCAGCCGCCGCCGGACGAACCGCCCGTCATGGTGCAGCCGATGCGGTACATCGCGGGCGTGCCCGGGACCACCGTCAGACGGCCGGGACGGTCGATGCACTTGTGCATGATCAGGCCGTTGAAGGGCGGAGCGGCCGGGTAGCCCCACGCGCCCATCGCGCTGACGGTGGAGGCCGCCGGAGCGGAGAAGTCGACCGTCAGGGCGTTGCCGACCGTCTCCTCCAGGGACTTGGTGCCCCTCTCGGGCTTCACGTGCAGCACGGCGTAGTCGTACGGGGCACCGCCGGCGCCCGTCGGGCCGCCCGCGCTGATCCACTCGTTGGACGTCGAGGCCCAGTCCGCCCAGTAGGAGCCGTACGGGGCGATCTCCTGCGGCTGCGCGTTCGCCAGCTGGGCCGCCGACTTGCCCTTGTCGTTGTACGCGGGCACGAAGACGATGTTGCGGTACCAGCCGCCCTTCTGACCGGCGTGCACACAGTGGCCCGCGGTCCACACGAGGTTGGACTTGCCGGGGTTGCGCGGGTCCTTCACGACGGTGCCGGAGCAGACCATCGAACCCTCGGGGGAGTCGAAAAAGACCTTGCCAACCGGAGCCGCGTAGTCGTGGTAAGGGAGCTTCTCCGGCTCGGCCTTGACCGGCGCGGGCTCCGGGTCGGTGCCGGAGTCGACCGGGGCGTCCTTCGTGGCGAGCGTCTTCGAGGGGTCCTTGGCCTCCTTCATCCGCTCGGTCTTCCACAGGCCGTCGATCACCGGGTTGGCGAAGTCCTGCGCCTCACGCAGCCACTTGTCCTTGTCCCAGTTCTTCCACTCGCCGTTCTTCCACTTGTCCAGGTCGATGCCGTGCTCTTTGAGCTTGTCGGCCAGGCCGGGAAGGTCGGCGCCCTTGTCGGCAGCGGTGCTGGAAGCGGCGGGCTTGCCGGCGCCCTTGTCCTCGCCCGGGCCACAGGCGGTGGCCGTCAGCGCGAGCGCCGCGGCGATGCCGGTGGCAGCCAGCAGTGGACGTATGGATCGCATGGAAACGATTCCCCCTGATGCGCAATGCCTGATGTGCAATGGATTTATGCCATGAACGTGTCACGCGAAAGGGCGGCCTTCCGGGGCCGCCCCTTGCTGCGGCACCACTCTAGGCGGCTGCCTCGGCGTGCCGTTGAGACGGGGGTCCCACCTGCACGGAGTCTCCACGAGGAAACAGACAGGGGCCCGCGGCCACCCGGCCGCGGGCCCCTGTCCTTCCGTCAGCGCGCTGCCCCATGGGGGCAACTCGCCTACTGGCTCGCGTACTTCTTGCTGACCGCGTTGTAGACGCCCTTGGCCTCTTCGCCCAGGCGCGGACCCGCCAGCCAGCCGGCCGTGACCGGGCCGATCGAGGTGTTGGAGACCAGTGCACGCTTGCCGTCCGAGCCCTTGGCCACCCAGCCGCCGCCGGACGAACCGCCGGTCATGGTGCAGCCGATGCGGTACATCGTCGGCTGGTCGGCCGTGATGGAGAGCCGGCCCGGCTTGTCGGCGCACTGGAACAGCTTCTGGCCGTCGAACGGCGGCGCCGCCGGGTAACCCGTGGCGGTCATGTTGGCGATCTTCGGCGCGGCCGGTGCGTTGAAGTCCACCGGAAGCGCCGAACCGACCGTCTCCTCAAGGGACTTGCCGGTGCCGCCCTTCTCCGGGATGACATGGATCACGGCGAAGTCGAACGGAGCGCCCTGGCCGCCGGTCGCCGCGCCCTGGGAGATCCACTGCTCGGAGGTCTGCGCCCAGTCGCCCCACCACGTGCCGTACGGGGCGACCTCCTCCTTGGGCGCCTTCCTCAGCTCGGAGATGGGCTTGGCGCTGTCGTTGTACGAGGGCACGAACATGATGTTGCGGTACCAGCCGCCCTTCTTGCCCGCGTGCACACAGTGGCCCGCCGTCCAGACCAGGTTGGACTTGCCGGGGTGGGCAGGGTCCTTCACCACGGTCGCGGAGCAGACCATCGAACCCTCGGGCCCGTCGAAGAAGACCTTCCCGGCCTCAGCGGCGTTGGAGTGGTACGGAGCCTTCACAGCCTGCGCGTTGACCGGCGCGGGCGTCGGGTCGGTGACACCCTCGTCGCCCGAGATGTCGTTGTCGACGGGCTTCTCCGGCGGCTTCTCGGCGTCGCGCATCCGGTCCGTGTCCCACAGATCCTCGATGATCGGGTTGACGAAGTCCTTGGCCTCACGCAGCCACTTGTCCTTGTCCCAGTTCTTCCACTCGCCGTTCTTCCACTTGTCCAGGTCGATCCCGTGCTCCTTGAGCCGGTCCTTGAGATCGTCCGGGATAGTGATCTTGCCGTCGGCGGACTGGCTGGCCGGTGCGCTCGGCTTGTCGCCCGCGTTGTCCTCGCTCGGACCGCAGGCGGTGGCAGCCAGCGCGATGACGGCGGCGATGGAAGCCGCTGCCAGCGTCGGGCGAATGGGTCGCATGTCGTGATCCCCCTGGGACTTCAGTACTGCTGAGCTGACTTGACCAACTGACGTGCCTCCGGCGTCGGGTGCCCGAGCCGGAGCGCGGCTCCCCACTATGCCGGTGCCGATGGGGACGGCGCGCACCAGGTCCGCGGTTCCGTCCCCGCAAGGATCTTCCGATTGCCCCGTGATCCCCGGCTTCCGGCGTCGTTGGTACGTACGGGGTACGCAAGGTCAGCATTCAGCCCGGCCGGGCGGCGTGCGAGCGCTGTACCGATGTGGAACGCAACTGTTACAGCGGGAGGACCAACAGCCGTGGCCGTGACCGAACCTGCTCCGGTGGCACCACCCGCCGCACACGAGGGGATCCTGCGGCGGCAGTCGCTGCGCGAGTCCGCGGCCCGTACGTACGCGCGCTCGCTGCCCATCGTTCCCGTACGGGCGCGCGGGCTGACGATCGAGGGAGCGGACGGGCGGCGCTATCTCGACTGCCTCTCGGGTGCCGGGACTCTGGCACTCGGACACAACCATCCTGTGGTCCTCGAAGCGATCAAGAAGGTCATCGACTCGGGGGCGCCGCTGCATGTCCTGGACCTCGCCACACCGGTCAAGGACACCTTCACCACCGAGCTGTTCGCCACGCTGCCACGGCAGTTGGCCGACGACGCCCGCATCCAGTTCTGCGGGCCCGCAGGCACGGACGCGGTCGAGGCGGCCCTCAAACTCGTCCGCACCGCGACCGGCCGCAACGGCCTCCTCTCCTTCACCGGCGCCTACCACGGCATGACGGCCGGAGCGCTCGACGCCTCGGGCGGCGCCACCGACGTACGGGTGACCCGGCTGCCGTTCCCGCACAACTACCGCTGCCCCTTCGGGATCGGCGGCGAGCGAGGAGCCGAACTCGGCGCCCGCTGGACCGAGAGCCTCCTCGACGACGCCAAGGGCGGGGTGCCCCTGCCTGCGGGCATGATCCTGGAACCCGTGCAGGGGGAGGGTGGAGTCATCCCTGCCCCCGACACCTGGATGCGCAGGATGCGGCAGATCACAGCTGCCCGGTCCATCCCCCTGATCGCCGACGAGGTGCAGACAGGGGTCGGCCGAACCGGCACCTTCTGGGCGGTCGAGCACAGCGGCGTCGTGCCCGATGTCATGGTCCTCTCCAAGGCGATCGGCGGCTCCCTTCCGCTTGCTGTGATCGTCTACCGGTCCGAACTCGACACCTGGCAGCCCGGCGCCCACGCCGGCACCTTCCGCGGCAACCAGCTCGCGATGGCGGCGGGCGCGGCCACCCTCGCCTTCGTGCGCGAGAACCGGCTCGCCGACCGCGCGGCGAGGCTCGGCGCGCGCATGCTGGGCAGCCTGCAGGGCCTGGCCGCCGCCCACTCGTGCATCGGAGACGTACGCGGCAGGGGCCTCATGATCGGCGTCGAACTCGTCGACCCCGATGCTGCTGCCCCGGACGCCCTGGTCCCGCCGCCCGCTCCCGCCCTTGCCGCCGCGGTCCAGCAGGAGTGCCTCAGCCGCGGACTCATCGTCGAACTCGGCGGACGCCACTGCGGCGTCGTACGACTGCTGCCTCCTCTCACCCTCACCGACGAACAGGCCGTGGCCGTCCTCGACCGTTTCGCCGACGCCCTGGCTGCCGCCGAGCGCTCGATGCACCGCCGCACCGACAGCGGGCAGTCCCGCTGACCCGGACACATCACAAGGAAGACCCCCGTGAACATCACTCCCGCACCCGAAGTGCCCGAGGCCGACGGCCGCCCCACCGCTGACGACCGTGGGCAGAGCGGATGCCGCCGCGCCGGCACGGCCGAGCCGGCGACGGTGCCGCGCCAGCAGGGCGGGGGTCACGCCGATCAGCACACCACCGCCCCCACGCTCGGCCTGCCCGCGACAGCGAGAGCCGTCGAATACCTCGACCACCCGGATCCCTGCCGTGCCGCCGACGCGGCGGGCGTCGAGAATCTGCTCCGCTGCTGGGTGCGGGAGAACAACCTCGACAAGCCCGACGGACACACCCTGCGCATCCCGCTGCATGCCAGCGGTACCGCACTGCTCGTCCCCGTCCATTACTGGTCGGCCGGCGGCTGGCACCGCTTCGGTCCGCCATCTCTGGAGGGAGCCCTGCGCGACGCGCCCGCCGCCGACGCCGTCACCGTCGCGGCCCTCCTCGGCAGGGAGGCGGGCCAGAGCGAAGAAGCCGACCTGGTCGGCCGGGTCGCCGACTCCGTGCGACGCACCGCCGACTTCATCACCGACCGCCGCGCCCATCCCGAACCCGACCCCGCGGCCGGCCTCTTCCTCACCGCCGAGCAGTCGCTCCTGCTCGGCCACCCCCTGCACCCCGCGCCCAAGAGCCGTGAAGGCCTCTCCGACGCCGAAGCCGAGCTCTACTCACCGGAGCTGCGCGGCTCGTTCCCCCTGTACTGGATGGCCGTCGACCGGTCGGTCCTGGCCACCGAATCGGCCTGGACCGAACAGGGCCGCACCCTGCCGGCCGAGCAGCTCACCGCCCGCCTCTGCGGGGACCTCCAACTCCCCCACCACACCGTTGCCTTGCCGCTCCACCCCTGGCAGGCACGCGAGCTCAAGCACCGCCCCGCCGTCACCGCCCTCCTGGACGCCGGTCTCCTGCACGACCTCGGGCCCTGCGGAGACCCCTGGCACCCCACCTCCTCGGTCCGCACCGTGCACCGTCCCGCCGCCCCCGTCATGCTCAAGCTCTCCCTCGGCGTACGCATCACCAACTCCCGCCGGGAGAACCTCCGCAAAGAACTCCACCGCGGCGTGGAGGTCCACCGGCTCCTGCGCACCGGACTCGCCGAGCAGTGGCAGTCCGCACACCCCGGCTTCGACATCGTGCGAGACCCCGCCTGGCTCGCGGTCGACACCGCCGACGGCGAACCGCTGCCCGGGCTCGACGTCATGCTGCGCCACAACCCCTTCGGCCCGGACGACGATGCCGTCTGCATCGCGGGACTGACCGCGCCCCGCCCCTGGCCGGGCCGCCCCGGCATGCACTCACGCCTCGCCGACATCGTGGCCCGGCTCTCCGCGCGCAGCGGCCGGCCCGCCGGAGCGGTGGCGGCCGAGTGGTTCCTGCGCTACCTCGACCGTGTCGTACGCCCGGTGCTCTGGCTGGACGCCACGGTGGGCATCGCCCTCGAAGCCCACCAGCAGAACACCCTGGTGATCCTGGACCCCGACGGCTGGCCCGTCGGCGGCCGCTACCGCGACAACCAGGGCTACTACTTCCGCGAGTCCCACCGCGCCGCACTGGAACGCCGCCTCCCCGGCATCGGCTCGGCCAGCGACACCTTCGTCTCCGACGAAGTCACCGACGAGCGGTTCGCCTACTACCTCGGCATCAACAACGTCTTCGGCCTGATCGGAGCCTTCGGCGCGCAGCGTCTCGCCGACGAGCGCGTACTCATCGCCGCGTTCCGGCAGTTCCTGACGGCGACCGCGGGCCTCGGCTCGCCCCTGCCCGCGCAGCTCCTCGAAGCCCCCACGCTCCGCTCCAAGGCCAATCTGCTCACCCGGCTGCGCGGCCTCGACGAGCTCGTCGGCCCCGTCGACACGCAGTCCGTCTACGTGACGATCACCAACCCGCTTCGTTCTTGAGCGACACGACCGACCTGCGAGAGGAGAGCGCCGCTGTGCCCCCCACCGATGCGAGCACCGACACCGGAGCCGGTCCGACACCTCAGCTCGGCTCAGGCGCCGAGGACACCTTGGAACTGCGCCTGCCCGAGGAACTCCTCGCGCTCTTCCGGGAGAACGAGCCGTCGGCCGACTCCGGCGAGGCGGAGGCCACGGCAACCGGTGATCTGCTCGGCACCCCCGCGGACTGGGGCCCTGTCGCCACCTCCGCCGGTTCCCTGCAGCTCGTCCCCGTACGCATCGAACGCGACGTGGAGCTCATCAGCCGCTGGATGAACGACCCCGCCGTGGCCGCCTTCTGGGAACTGTCGGGACCCCACTCCGTCACCGCCGCCCACCTGCGCACCCAACTCGACGGAGACGGCCGCAGTGTCCCCTGCCTCGGCGTCCTCGACGGAATCCCCATGAGCTACTTCGAGATCTACCGCGCCGACCTCGACCCGCTCGCGCGGCACTATCCCGCCCGCCCTCATGACACCGGCATCCACATCCTCATCGGCGGCGTCGCCGACCGCGGCCGCGGTGTCGGCTCGACCCTCCTCAGAGCGGTGGCCGACCTTGTCCTCGACCATCGCCCCCGCTGCGCACGCGTCATCGCGGAACCCGATCTGCGCAACACCCCCTCCGTGTCCGCCTTTTTGAGTGCCGGATTCCGCTTCTCCGCCGAAGTCGACCTCCCCGACAAGCGGGCTGCCCTCATGGTCCGCGATCGCGCGCTTCGCAACCTGCTGTGAACGACCCGCTGCCCGACCTGCGCCGCTCGACATTCAGACCGCTCGACCCGCATCGGTTCCACTCGAGGAGTCCTCGTGCCGAAGTCCCCTGCCAGCCACGACTCCGAACAGCCGCCCGCCATCCCGTTCACCCCGCCCGGTCTGACCTCGGGGACCTGGAACCGGGCGGCCGGGCGCCTCCTCGCCAAAATGCTCGGGGAGTTCGCCTACGAAGAGATCATCGAGCCGGTCCCTGACCACGCGGCCCCTTCTTCTGCGTCCCCCGCCCGCTACACACTCGCGCTGGACGACGGCGGCAGCCTGTCCTTCCGGGCCCGGCGTGGAGCGTACGGAAGCTGGAGAGTCGACCCGGACTCCATCGAGCACGGGGGCCGGCCCTTCACCGACCCGCTCGCGTTCCTCGTCCGGGCCCGCGACCGGCTCGCCGTCGACGGCGCCACGCTCGGCCACCTCCTGCGCGAGCTGACCACGACCCTCGTCTCCGACACCGGACTCGATCACGGCGCACTCACCGCGGCGGAGCTCGCCGACCTCGGCTACGCCGAACTCGAGGGCCACCAGACCGGTCATCCCTGGATCGTCCTCAACAAGGGCCGCATCGGTTTCTCCGCCACGGACAGTGCCCGCTGGTCGCCCGAGTCCCGCCGACCCGCCCAGCTTCCCTGGATCGCGGTCAGCTCCACTCTCGCCGCCTACCGGGGCGTCTCCCGGCTGTCCCACCCCGAGGACCTGTACGCCCGTGAGCTGGACGCGCCCGTCCGTACCTCGTTCGCAGCCGTGCTGAGCGCCCGGGGCCTCGACCCGGACGCGTATCTCTACCTGCCCGTACACCCCTGGCAGTGGGACGAGGTACTCCTGCCTCTCTTCGCCCCCGCGATCGCACAGGGAGCCATCGTTCCGCTCCCCACGGACGGTGATCGGCGGCTGCCGCAGCAGTCCATCCGCACCTTTGTGAACCTGGACCGCACCGACCGGCACACCGTGAAGCTGCCGCTGTCCATCCTGAACACCCTGGTCTGGCGCGGCCTGCCCACCGAGCGGACCCTCGCCGCTCCCGCCGTGACCTCCTGGGTGTGCGGACTGCGCGACGCGGACCCGTTCCTGCGTGACGAGTGCGGTGTGATCCTGCTCGGCGAAGTCGCATCGGTCACCGTCGAGCACCCCCTGTACGACCACCTCCCCGAGGTGCCGTACCAGTACAAGGAACTCCTCGGCGCGATCTGGCGCGAGCCCCTGCAGCCGCGTCTCGCCCCCGGCGAGCGGGCGCGCACTCTCGCCTCGCTGCTGCACGTCGACCGCGAGGGCAGGTCCTTCACCGCCGAGCTCGTCTCCCGCTCCGGACTCGCTCCCACGGTCTGGCTCCAGCGGCTCTTCTCCGCGCTGCTCCCGCCCCTGCTGCACTTCCTCTACCGCTACGGCACCGTCTTCTCCCCGCACGGCGAGAACGCCATCGTCGTCCACGACGACCACGACGTACCCGTCCGACTGGCGATCAAGGACTTCGTCGACGACGTCAACATCAGCGCCCAGCCGCTCCCCGAGCACGACTCCATGCCCGACGACGTACGCAAGACGCTTCTCACCGAGGAGCCCGCCTTCCTGACGCAGTTCATCCACTCAGGGCTCTTCGTCGGCGTGTTCCGCTTCCTCGCACCCCTCTGCGAGGAGCAACTGGGTGTGCCGGAGGCGCAGTTCTTCTCGCTCGTACGGGCGGAGATCCTGCGCCATCAGGCCCGCTTCCCGCAGCTCAAGGAACGTTTCGAGACGTTCGACCTGCTCACGCCGGACATCGAGCGCCTCTGTCTCAACCGCAACCGACTGCATCTGGACGGCTACCGCGACCGCCCCGACCGTCCCCATGCCGCAGTCCACGGCACGGTCCCCAATCCGCTGAGTCCGGCGCGATGACCCGATCCGGGATCGGGCTGTCAGTGGCGCGCCGTAGGGTGGACTGGCTATGACGAAGCCATCCCTCCCCGAGCTCCTCCATGCCGCCGTCACCGCCGTCGGCGGCATGGAACGGCCAGGCCAGGTCACCATGGCCGAGGCCGTCGCCGAAGCGGTCGACAACAATTCCCATCTGCTTGTCCAGGCAGGCACCGGTACCGGAAAGTCGCTCGGCTATCTGGTGCCCGCCCTGGCGCACGGCGAGAGGGTCGTGGTGGCCACGGCCACCCTGGCCCTGCAGCGGCAGCTCGTGGAGCGTGATCTTCCGCGGACGGTCGAGGCGCTGCACCCGCTGCTGCGCCGACGGCCGGAGTTCGCCATGCTCAAGGGGCGTTCCAACTATCTGTGTCTGCACCGCCTCCACGAGGGCGTACCGCAGGAAGAGGAGGACGGCCTCTTCGATCAGTTCGAGGCCGCCGCACCCACCAGCAAGCTCGGGCAGGATCTGCTCCGGATGCGCGACTGGGCCGACGAGACCGAGACCGGGGACCGCGACGATCTCACCCCCGGCGTCTCCGACCGGGCCTGGTCGCAGGTCTCCGTCTCGTCCCGGGAGTGCCTGGGGGCGTCGAAGTGCGCATACGGCGCGGAGTGCTTCGCCGAGGCGGCCCGCGAGCGGGCGAAGCTGGCCGATGTCGTGGTCACGAACCACGCGCTCCTGGCGATCGACGCGATCGAGGGCGCCCCGGTGCTCCCGCAGCACGAGGTGCTGATCGTCGACGAGGCCCATGAGCTGGTCTCCCGGGTCACCGGCGTGGCGACCGGCGAGCTCACACCCGGCCAGGTCAACCGTGCCGTGCGCCGAGCCGCCAAGCTGGTCAACGAGAAGGCCGCGGATGCTCTGCAGACGGCGTCCGAGACCTTCGAGCGAGTGATGGAGCTCGCGCTCCCCGGCCGGCTCGAAGAGATCCCCGAGGATCTCGGATACGCCCTGATGGCACTGCGCGACGCGGCGCGCACGGTCATCTCGGCCCTCGGCAGCACCCGTGACAAATCCGTCCAGGACGAGGACGCCGTACGCAAGCAAGCGCTCGCCTCCGTCGAGAACATCCATGACGTCGCCGAGCGCATCACGCAGGGTTCCGAGTACGACGTCGTCTGGTTCGAGCGACACGATCGTTTCGGTGCATCCCTGCGGGTGGCACCGCTGTCCGTCTCCGGCCTGCTGCGCGAGAAGCTCTTCGCGGAGCGCTCGGTGGTGCTGACCTCGGCCACGCTCAAGCTCGGCGGCGATTTCAACGGCGTCGGGGCCTCGCTCGGCCTGGCTCCCGAGGGCACTGCGGAAGCGGCCACGGGCGAACGTGACGAGGTCACGAGCCCGCAGTGGAAGGGGCTCGACGTCGGCTCGCCCTTCGACTACCCGAAGCAGGGCATCCTCTACGTCGCGCGCCATCTGACGACGCCCGGCCGGGAGGGTTCCCGCGGCGACATGATGGACGAGCTCGCCGAGCTGGTGGAGGCGGCCGGCGGTCGTACGCTCGGTCTCTTCTCCTCGATGCGGGCCGCCCAGGCGGCCGCCGAGGAGCTGCGCGGCAGGCTCGAGAAGCCGATTCTGCTCCAGGGCGAGGAAACGCTGGGTGAGCTGATCAAGACCTTCGCCGGCGACCCGGAGACCTGTCTGTTCGGCACTCTCTCCCTGTGGCAGGGCGTGGATGTGCCGGGAGCCAGCTGTCAGCTGGTGGTGATGGACCGGATCCCGTTCCCACGCCCCGACGACCCGCTGATGAGCGCCCGGCAGAAGGCCGTTGAGGAGGCGGGCGGCAATGGCTTCATGGCCGTCGCCGCCACGCACGCCGCCCTGTTGATGGCCCAGGGAGCGGGCCGTCTCGTACGCGCGACGGGCGACCGGGGCGTCGTCGCCGTACTCGACCCGCGGCTGGCCAATGCCCGGTACGGCAGCTATCTGCGTGCCTCGCTGCCGGACTTCTGGTACACGACGGACCGTAACCAGGTGCGCCGATCGCTGGCCGCGATCGACGCCGTGGCCAAGGCGGACGGCAGGTAGGGCCAGCGACGGCAGGTAGGAGCAGCGACGGGGCAACGACGGCGGGCAGGAACAACTGGGCCCCGGGACCGGCGCAGTGGGTCCCGGGGCCGGCGCAGTGGGTCCCGGGGCCGGTCAGAGCCGACGGGCCTGTCACACCCGCCGCAGCACCGCCACCACCTTGCCGAGGATGGTCGCCTCATCACCCGGAATCGGCTGGTACGCCGCGTTGTGCGGGAGGAGCCACACATGGCCGTTCTCCCGCTTGAAGCGCTTGACCGTGGCCTCGCCGTCCAGCATCGCGGCCACGATGTCGCCGTTCTCCGCGACCGGCTGGCGGCGCACGGTCACCCAGTCGCCGTCGCAGATCGCGGCCTCGATCATCGAGTCGCCGACGACCTTGAGCACGAACAACTCGCCGTCACCCACAAGCTGGCGGGGCAGCGGGAAGACGTCCTCGACGGACTCTTCGGCGAGGATCGGGCCACCGGCCGCGATCCTGCCGACGAGCGGCACATACGAGGCGGCGGGCTTGCCGGTCGTGTCCGTCGGCTGTGTGCTGGGCTGGTCGGAGCCGCGCACCTCGTACGCCCTGGGGCGGTGCGGGTCCCGGCGCAGGAAACCCTTGCGCTCCAGAGCCATGAGCTGGTGTGCCACGGAAGAAGTGCTGGACAGCCCGACCGCCTGGCCGATCTCACGCATCGACGGCGGGTATCCCCGACGCTGTACGGAGTCACGGATCACCTCGATGACGCGCCGCTGCCGATCCGTGAGACCGGAGCTGTCGGCTCGGATCCCTGGAGGTCGGCCGGGCAGCGAACGCGTGGGCTTGGGCCCCTCGGGTGTCGTGGCTGCGTCATTCATGGCATGCACCGGCTCGAATCGGTTCTGGGAGCGGTCCTGGGCAGTGATGGTGGCACTGTCTGCGGTGGTGGTCACGTCGGCCCCTCTCGAATGGTCTCCCTAGCTGGACAACGGTAGTGGGTTTCGAAAGGTTGCGCCAAACACACGTTCGAGTGAAAAATTGCAGATTGCCTGACGCAAGCGTCTGGCTGGGTGTATGTGCGAACGATCGGGCCGTAAGGCAATGCGGGCCACGACGGTAACCTTCACCGCCGGCATGCGGTGGAGCGTGGTGTTACCGGGTGATTCCCAGTCTTGCACTCGGGGGCCCGGAATCCACGGAGCCGCGCGATTCCCGTAATCTCGGGGCCGGTCCCGCCCGGCGTGCGCGCCACGTTTCCGCCCGTTCTGCGTTGGCCCAGTTCGCCCGTCCTGCATCGGTCCCGCGTGGGTCCCGCGCCGCTTCGATGGCGCGGTGTCACCACCCGTACGCCTGCTGTGTGCAGGCGCAGCTGCGCGACACGCGCTGAGGCTCGAAAATGCGACCAAACCCCAGATCTAGTGGTTGGATTGTGTCCGTAGCCCAGAAGTTGTGGTCCCCGGTCCTTCAAGGCCGCAGCCATCGCCTATGCTTGGGGCTGCTTCGAAGGGCTTCGACCGCCCTGTTGAGGCCATTTCGTCGTGCAGTGAAGGAGGGGGTTGGGAGCCATGCACTGCCCCTTCTGCAGGCACCCCGACAGCCGTGTCGTCGACAGTCGCACCACCGACGACGGAACGTCGATCCGGCGCCGCCGGCAGTGTCCTGACTGCTCCCGTCGCTTCACGACGGTGGAGACCGCCTCGCTGATGGTGATCAAGCGCAGCGGTGTGACCGAGCCCTTCAGCCGTACGAAGGTCATCTCCGGCGTCCGCAAGGCATGCCAGGGGCGGCCGGTCACCGAGGACGCCCTCGCCAAGCTCGGCCAGCGGGTCGAGGAAGCGGTGCGCGCCACGGGCAGTGCCGAGCTGACCACCCACGACGTGGGTCTGGCCATACTCGGCCCCCTGCAGGAACTCGACCTCGTCGCGTACCTGCGCTTCGCGTCCGTGTACCGGGCTTTCGACTCACTCGAAGACTTCGAGGCCGCCATCGCGGAACTCCGCGAACAACGGCCTCCCGCAGAGAAATGCGGAAGCGGCGAGACCCTTGAGGTCCCCGTGCCCGCCACCGCCGCCGACTGAGCAACACCTGGCTGAGCGGATCGGCCCGCCCCAGTGGCCCGCCGATCGCCGGCAGAGCGGCAAAAGACCTGTCACGGGCGCTGTGCGCTGGCGCCCGAGGCATCAGACACAGAACTGTGCCACGGGAAGAACTGGGCACTTCAGGGCGTTTTTGCCCATGTATGGGAGGCGGCATGACAGAGACGACGAGCGGTCCGGCACGAGGGTCCCGCCCCAAGGGATCCAAGGCGAGCAAGGGCCTGCGCATCGAGCGAATCCACACCACCCCCGGCGTGCATCCGTACGACGAGGTGGTCTGGGAGCGCCGTGACGTCGTCATGACCAACTGGCGCGACGGCTCGGTCAATTTCGAGCAGCGTGGCGTCGAGTTCCCCGACTTCTGGTCGGTGAACGCGGTCAACATCGTCACCAGCAAGTACTTCCGCGGGGCCGTCGGCACCCCGCAGCGCGAGACCGGTCTGAAGCAGCTGATCGACCGGATCGTGAAGACGTACCGGAAGGCCGGCGAGGACTACAACTACTTTGCCTCGCCCGCCGACGCCGAGATTTTCGAGCACGAGCTGGCGTACGCCCTCCTGCACCAGATCTTCAGCTTCAACTCGCCGGTGTGGTTCAACGTCGGCACGCCCCAGCCGCAGCAGGTCTCCGCCTGCTTCATCCTGGCCGTCGACGACTCCATGGAGTCGATCCTCGACTGGTACAAGGAAGAGGGCATGATCTTCAAGGGCGGCTCCGGCGCCGGCCTGAACCTCTCCCGGATCCGTTCCTCCAAGGAACTGCTCTCCTCCGGCGGCAACGCCTCGGGTCCCGTCTCCTTCATGCGCGGCGCCGACGCGTCCGCAGGAACGATCAAGTCGGGCGGTGCCACGCGCCGCGCGGCAAAGATGGTCATTCTCGACGTCGACCACCCCGACATCGAGAACTTCATCGAGACCAAGGTCAAAGAAGAGGAGAAGATCCGCGCGCTGCGTGACGCGGGCTTCGACATGGACCTGGGCGGCGATGACATCACGTCCGTCCAGTACCAGAACGCCAACAACTCGGTCCGGGTGAACAACGAGTTCATGAAGGCCGTCGAGTCCGGCGGCAAGTTCGGGCTGCGTGCCCGGATGACCGGCGACGTCATCGAGGAGGTCGACGCCAAGTCGCTCTTCCGCAAGATGGCCGAGGCCGCCTGGGCCTGTGCCGACCCCGGCATCCAGTACGACGACACCATCAACCACTGGCACACCTGCCCCGAGTCCGGCCGGATCAACGGCTCGAACCCGTGCAGCGAGTACATGCACCTGGACAACACCTCGTGCAACCTTGCCTCGCTGAACCTCATGAAGTTCCTGAAGGACGACGGCGAGGGCCACCAGTCCTTCGAGATCGAGCGCTTCGCCAAGGTCGTCGAGCTGGTCATCACCGCGATGGACATCTCCATCTGCTTCGCGGACTTCCCCACGCAGAAGATCGGCGAGAACACCCGCGCCTTCCGTCAGCTGGGCATCGGCTACGCCAACCTCGGCGCCCTGCTGATGGCGACGGGCCACGCGTACGACTCGGACGGCGGGCGCGCCCTCGCCGGCGCCATCACCTCGCTGATGACGGGTACCTCGTACAAGCGCTCCGCCGAGCTCGCCGCGGTCGTCGGTCCGTACGACGGCTACGCCCGCAACGCCGCTCCGCACAAGCGCGTCATGAAGCAGCACGCCGATGCCAACGCCGTGGCCGTCCGCATGGACGACCTGGACACGCCGATCTGGGCCGCCGCCACGGAGGCCTGGCAGGACGTGATCCGTCTCGGCGAGAAGAACGGCTTCCGTAACTCCCAGGCGTCCGTCATTGCCCCGACCGGCACCATCGGTCTCGCGATGTCCTGCGACACCACCGGCCTGGAGCCCGACCTCGCGCTGGTCAAGTTCAAGAAGCTGGTCGGCGGCGGCTCGATGCAGATCGTCAACGGCACGGTCCCGCAGGCGCTGCGCCGTCTCGGCTACCAGCCGGAGCAGATCGAGGCGATCGTCGCCCACATCGCCGAGCACGGCAATGTCGTCGACGCCCCCGGCCTGAAGACCGCGCACTACGAGGTCTTCGACTGCGCCATGGGCGAGCGCTCCATCTCCGCGATGGGTCACGTCCGCATGATGGCCGCCATCCAGCCGTGGATCTCGGGCGCGCTCTCCAAGACGGTCAACCTCCCGGAGACCGCCACGGTCGAGGACGTCGAAGAGGTCTACTTCGAGGCCTGGAAGATGGGCGTCAAGGCGCTCGCGATCTACCGCGACAACTGCAAGGTCGGCCAGCCTCTCTCCGCCAAGACCAAGGGCAACCAGAGCCCCGAAGCCACGGCAGCGGCAGAGAAGGCCGAGGGGACGATCCGGGCCGCGGTCGAGAAGGTCGTCGAGTACCGCCCCGTCCGCAAGCGCCTCCCCAAGGGCCGTCCGGGCATCACCACCTCCTTCACGGTGGGCGGCGCCGAGGGCTACATGACCGCCAACTCCTACCCGGACGACGGTCTCGGCGAGGTCTTCCTGAAGATGTCGAAGCAGGGCTCGACCCTCGCGGGCATGATGGACGCCTTCTCGATCGCCGTGTCGGTGGGTCTGCAGTACGGCGTGCCGCTGGAGACCTACGTCTCGAAGTTCACGAACATGCGCTTCGAGCCGGCCGGTATGACGGACGACCCGGACGTGCGGATGGCGCAGTCGATCGTCGACTACATCTTCCGCCGCCTGGCGCTGGACTTCCTGCCCTTCGAGACGCGCTCCGCGCTCGGCATCCACTCGGCCGAGGAGCGTCAGCGTCACCTGGAGACCGGTTCGTACGAGCCGTCCGACGAGGAGATGGACGTCGAGGGTCTGGCCCAGTCCGCCCCGCGCCAGCAGCAGCAGGAGACGCTGAAGCCGGTCGCTGCCCCCAAGCTGGAAATCCCGGCTCCGAAGGAGGCGCACACCTCGGCGGAGCTCGTCGAGATGCAGATGGGCATCAGCGCGGACGCGCCGCTGTGCTTCTCCTGCGGGACGAAGATGCAGCGGGCCGGCTCCTGCTACATCTGCGAGGGCTGCGGCTCGACCAGCGGTTGCAGCTGACGGCACTCATTGAATGAGAGGGAGGGGCGCCCGGCCACCGTGCCGGGCGCCCCTCCCTTCCTCTTCTCAGCTGCCGATCAGCTGCCCATGAGCTCGACGAAGGACTGAGGGTCGGCGTCGAATCCGCGGACGGTTTCGTGGAATTGCCACTCGCCCGCATCGCTCCGGACGAACTCTCCCACCACGGCCGCGGTGGATTCCAGGACGGCGGCGAAGTCGTTCTGGGCCAGCTCGGTGTGTCCTTCGAGGATGCGGACGAGGGTGTTCGCGATGTCGGAGAACACCCGGCGTTCGTCCCGCTGCTGGATGACCACACCCACGACGACGCGGCCGTACGTGGCCGCCAGCCGGTCGAACTCCAGGGTCATGACCTCGTCGGAGCCGAAGCCCTGACCGGTCTTGCTGTCCCTGGTCAGGATGATCGTGCCGTCCGGTGACCGGCTGTCGAAGTGGACGACGTACGCCGGTTCGCCGTGTGGGGCCTCCGCCCGGTACGTCGCGGCGACGATGTCGAGATCATGCGCCGGCTCACCCAGGGGACTCGGATCCCACCGGAGGGTCACCTCAGCCTTCCGGACCCCCTTGTTGAGACTGCTCACCAGATTCCCCTTCCCCGTAACTGACGGGAGTTTCACGTCGGTTGACCATGCTGTCACGGCTCGCTGCTCCAGAAGGGGTGGGTGCGCAGGGAGGCTGGGAGAGCTGCTGACGGTGGACTGTGCCGGAGAGTGACCGGGGCCACGTTCCGCGCCGTACGATGGCGCGGTGCTGGTCAAGTGGATTCGCTGCACCGTCGTGGACCGTCGTGGGTTCGAGCGGGGGCAGCGGAAGTGGGCGGGGCTGCTGGGTGAGCCGGGATTCCGGGGACAGGGTGGCGGGTGGAGCAAGGGGCGGCCGCATGTCGCGCATGTTTTTACCTTCTGGGAGAGCCGGGCGTTCTACGACTCCTTCATGGCGCGCTCCCATGACCGGCTGGCGTCCGGGCAGACGGGCACGTATAAGGACATACAGGCCAAGCTCTTCGACTATCGCTTCGATGTGAAGACCGGGTTCGAGCCGCGCTTCACGGACGCCGATGTCGTACGGGTCGCGCACTGCCGGGTGCGCGAGGACCGGGTCGAGCACTACGCGCTGATGCAGGAGAAGGTGTGGAACCCGGCGATGGCCGGGTCGCCGGGAATGGTGCGCGGCTTGTTCGGGGAGGCGCCGGGGAGCGAGTTCCTGGTGATGTCGATGTGGCAGTCGGCGGCGGAGCACGGGAAGTACCGCAGAGAGCGGGTCGAGCGGCTCCTGCTGCGTGCGCAGACCGAGGCGGATGTCTCGGCGCTCGCCGGTGATGTGGTGCAGCTCGAACCGTCCTGGACGGTATGAAGCCGGCCGCCCGGCTCTCTTCACGGGCCCGGTACGCCGGTCGGACCCGTCCCGGCTGCTCGGCCGAGTCCGGACCGATCTACTGTCGTGACATGGCCCGACCGCAACGCATCGTTCTCGTCCGGCACGGTGAGTCGGAGGGGAACGCCGATGACACTGTGTACGAGCGCGAGCCCGACCACGCGCTGCGGCTGACCCCGACCGGCTGGACGCAGGCCGAGGAGACGGGCGGACGGCTTCGTGAGCTGTTCGGACGCGAGCGCGTCAGCGTCTACGTCTCGCCCTACCGCCGTACCCATGAGACCTTCCGCGCCTTCGCCCTCGACCCTGAGCTGGTACGGGTCAGGGAGGAGCCGCGGCTGCGCGAGCAGGACTGGGGGAACTGGCAGGACCGGGAGGACGTCCGGCTGCAGAAGGCCTACCGCGACGCCTATGGCCACTTCTTCTACCGCTTCGCCCAGGGGGAGTCGGGAGCGGATGTGTACGACCGGGTCGGGGCCTTCCTGGAGAGTCTGTACCGGAGCTTCGAATCGCCGGATCATCCGCCGAACGTGCTCCTGGTGACGCACGGACTGACCATGCGGCTGTTCTGCATGCGCTGGTTCCACTGGTCGGTCGCGGAATTCGAATCCCTCTCCAACCCGGGCAACGCCGAGACTCGGATTCTGCAGCTCGGCAAGGACGGCCGCTACACCCTTGACCGGCCCTTCGAACGGTGGCGCACACCTGAGCCTTATGGCGTCACCGGATAGAGTGGCAGGAAGATGACCGCTGATTCCTCTCGCGACAGGCGCTTCGAACGCGCCCTGGACAGCCTGCGCGGACTGTCCGTGGGAGACGCCCTGGGCTCCCAGTTCTTCGTTCCTTCGAACTATCCATCGCTGAAACGGCGTGCCCTGCCGCCGGGCCCCTGGCAGTGGACCGACGACACCGAGATGGCCTGCTCCGTGCTGTCCGTGCTCGCGGCCCATGACCGGGTGGACCAGGACGCACTCGCCCAGTCCTTCGCCGAGCACCACGACTTCGACCGAGGCTATGGCCCTGCCGTCAACCGTATGCTCCGGCTGATCAGGGAGGGCGGCGACTGGCGTGAACTCGCCGCCGCGCTCTTTCAGGGCCAGGGGTCGTGGGGCAACGGTTCCGCGATGCGCATCGCGCCGCTCGGTGCCTGGTACGCCGACGATCCGGAGCAGGCCACCCACCAGGCCGAGATCTCCTCGTACACCACGCACCAGCACCGGGAGGCCGTGGTCGGGGCGATGGCCGTGGCGGCCGCCGCCGCGCTGGCCGCGGATCCGGCCGGGCCTCCGGGGGCCGAGGACCTGCTCGACGGCGTCATCGCGCTCGTACCGCGCAGCGCTGTGGGAGCCGGACTCCGCCGGGCGCGGGACATGCTCGACTACAACGATGCGGGGACGGTCGCGGCGGTCCTCGGCAGCGGTCGGCGCACCAGTGCGCATGACACCGTTCCGTTCGCGCTGTGGTCCGCGGCGCGCTCGCTCGGCGACTTCGAGCGGGTGTTCTGGACGACCGCCCAAGTGGGCGGAGACGTCGACACGACCTGCGCCATCGCCTGCGGAGTGGTCGCCGCGGGCAAGTCGGGACAGCCGCCGGCTGCCTGGCTGGCGCAGACCGAGCGGCTTCCGCAGTGGGTGCCGCAGCAGACGCCATGAGCGGCTGTCTCCAGGCTGCCGAATGACCCGGCTCACGTGAGGTACGGGCCGTACCCCCATGTACGGCCCGCACCCCGGCTCTGCGAGGCGGCCCCTATGCCGGGTGGCCGCCGCCCGCGCCCGCCGCCCCGCTGAGCGCTTCCAGGTCGCTCTTGCGTACCCGGATGACGAACACCGCGGTCAGCACCGCGAGTCCGACCAGTCCGACTCCTGCCCAGAACGCCGTCGCGATGCCTTCCGCGAGCACCTGGTGCCCCCACGGCGGCGGCAGCTCGTGCGTCTTGGCGAAAGCTTCCTTCTGGGCCGCTGTCGCATCCGCGAGGAAGAGCGGGATCTGACGATCCGCCTCCTCGCGGCTGGCGGTGCTGAAGACGGTCATGAGAATCGACAGTCCCAGGGAACCACCCACCATCTGCGTGGCGTTGAGCAGACTGGAGGCCGCACCCGACTCGTGCTGAGCGACGCCGGAGACCGCCGTGAGCGTCGCCGTCACGAAGACCAGACCCATACCGAATCCGAAGAGCAGCATCGGCCCCAGTACCCCGCCCAGATATGAGCTGCCCGGGTCCAGCACTGTCAGCCACGCCATTCCGCTGCCGGTGAGCACCGCACCCGCGGCCAGGAAGGGCTTGGGCCCGAGCACCGGCAGCAGCTTGGACGAGATACCGGCGGCGGTCACGATCATCACCGTGACCGGCAGGAATGCCAGACCGGAGGTGATCGGGCTGTAGTCCAGCACGTTCTGCACGAACAGGACGATGAAGAAGAACATGCCGAACATCGCCGCGGCGAGGCTCATCATGATCAGATACGTGCCTGAACGGTTGCGGTCGGCGAACATCCGCAGTGGAGTGATCGGGTCCTTCGCCCGCCGCTCGATCAGTACGAACGCCGTGAGCAGCACGACCGACGCCCCGAACGCGCCGAGGGTGAGCCGGTCGCTCCAGCCGTCCTCGGCGGCCCGGACAAAGCCGTAGACGAGTGATGCCATTCCCGCGGTCGAGGTGAAGGCGCCCGCGATGTCGAACCGGCCGGAGTGCCTTTCGGACTCGTTGATGAACATCGGTGCGAGGACGGCTATCAGGATGCCGATCGGCAGGTTGACATAGAACACCCAGCGCCAGTTCAGCCACTCGGTGAGCATGCCGCCTGCGAGCAGGCCGATGGCCGCGCCACTGGCCGAGACCGCCGCGAAGATGCCGAACGCGCGGTTGCGCTCGGGGCCTTCGCGGAAGGTCGTCGTGATGAGCGCGAGCGCCGTGGGTGAGGCGATGGCGCCGCCGACACCTTGGAGCGCGCGGGCCGCGAGCATCTGCCAGGGCTCCTGCGCCACACCGCACAGCAGCGAGGCGAAGGTGAAGAGCAGCACGCCGAAGACGAACACCCGCCGCCGGCCGAGAATGTCGCCAGCCCGGCCCCCGAGGAGCAGCAGTCCGCCGAAGGTGAGGGTGTAGGCATTGACCACCCAGGAGAGCTGGGTCGTGGTGAACTCGAGCGCCCCTTGGATGTGCGGGAGGGCGATATTCACAATCGTCGTGTCGAGGACCACCATGAGCTGCAGGGCCGCGATAACGGCGAGGGCGATCCCGGGGCGTCCCTGTCTGCGGGCGGCTCCCGGCTTGGCTTGAGCTGTCAACTGAGAGGTTGTCACTATGGTCCCCCACAAGTGAGTTAGTGAACGTAGCCGTTCACTGTCGCGTATACCGTAGAGAATCCCCTTCAGTGAACGCAAGCGTTCACTGAACTCCTGTCCCCAACGGAGAGATGAAGATGGGCAATTCGCGCTGCACCGGCGCCACCGAGACACCCCCGGTCTCGCTGCGCCGCCGAGGACCCGTGCTGGAACGCGCGATCATCGAGGCCGCTCTGGAACAGCTGAGTACGGTCGGCTGGAGCGGGCTCACCATGGAAGGCGTCGCCGCAAGGGCCCAGACGGGCAAGGCGGCCGTCTACCGGCGCTGGCCGTCGAAGGAGGACCTTGTCGCGGACGCCCTGCAGGCAGGGCTGCCGACTCTGGACGAGGCCGCCGATCACGGCAGCATCCGCGAGGACCTCTTCCAGCTCTGCCGTCGCGTGCGCGACGCGATGTACTCCAGGTCGGGCTTCGCTCTGCGTTCTGTGCTTCACGAGTGCGACAGCTCCACGGCGGAGCGCTTCCACGCAGTGATCGTGCGCCAGCTCGTCGAACCGTCCAACCAGCTGTTCCGTAAGGTGGTGCACCGCGGGGTCGCACGGGGCGACGTACGTGCTGATGCCATCGGTGATCTGGTCTTCGATGTGATTCCGGGCCTGATGATGTACCGCTCGAAGGTGTGCGGAAGCGAATGGCCCGACGAAGACATCTCCAAGATGATCGATCAGGTGATGGTGCCGTTGCTGCGTCCTCACAACGGCTGATCGCCGAGGCGGAACCGGTGAGCGCGGTGACGCGGAGCGGGTGACTGCAGTGACGCGGAGGCGGCACGTGCAATCCGGTTGTCGCGGGTGGGGTGCGGCGGCGTAACCTTGCTGGCGCCATGCCGTACGAACCCCCCACCCACACAGTCGAGCGCTCGATCAGAGCCACCACCGGCGCCAAGATCGTCGCTGGTGTCGACGAGGTCGGACGCGGGGCGTGGGCCGGTCCCGTCACGGTGTGCGCCGCGATCACCGGACTGCGCCGACCCCCCGCAGGTCTCACCGATTCCAAGCTGATCAGCCCGAAGCGTCGTACGGAGCTGGCCGGGTTGCTGGAGCAGTGGGTCACGGCGCACGCCCTGGGACACGCCTCGCCGGAGGAGATCGACGAACTGGGGATGACTGCGGCGCTGCGGCTGGCTGCCGTCCGTGCGCTGGACGCGCTCCCGGTCCGGCCGGACGCCGTCATCCTCGACGGCAAGCACGACTACCTCGGTTCGCCGTGGAAGGTCCGTACGGTCATCAAGGGGGACCAGTCCTGCGTAGCGGTCGCCGCTGCCTCCGTGATCGCCAAGGTGCACAGGGACGCGATGATGGCCGAACTGCGCAGCGAGTTCGCCGATTTCGGCTTCGACGCCAACGCCGGCTACCCCTCGCCCGTGCACAAGGCTGCCCTCGCGGTGCTGGGGCCCACGCCCTACCACCGGCTTTCGTGGGCCTATCTCGACGCGCTGCCCCAGTGGCGGCACCTCAAGAAGGTGCGCCTCTCCGCCGAGGCGGCCGAACTGGAAAGCGGGGGCCAGCTCGGCTTCGAATTCTGAACCGGCCCTGCCGTCAGGGCAGTCGCACCCATGTGCCCACCCGCCGATGCCTTCCGCGTCGGCATTTGATAGACATCCACTCATGCCTCTCATCCCCGAGGAGCCTCAGATTCACGAGAGTGCCCAGGGTCCCCGCGCTACTCCGGCCGCAGGCCGCACCGCGCCGACCCCCCGTCCCGTACCCGGTCCGCGTTCCGCGGCCTCGCCGCGTCCCGGACACCCGGGCCCCGGTCCGGCCAGGCCCGCCCCGCCGCGTACGCATACATCCGCCACCTCCGCCGGGCAGCCCCAGGCTCCCCGGCCGACCAAGCCGTCAGTTCCTCAGATCCAGCTGATCCCCGCCCCGGCCGACGGCGCGCTCGACGCCGCCGACGAGGCCGTCGACCTGCTGCTCGACTCCGGTCGCGCCCCGGCCGACGTCCTGGTGCTCACCACCGGTGAACAACACCCGTGGGCGGCGCACGAACTGTCCTTCGGCGAGGCCGCCTACTGGGCCCAGCACGATGCCCGTGACGACGTCTTCTACGCGGACGCCGCTGCGGTGGGCCGGGCCTCGGCCCGTCCCGTGGTGGTCGTCGCGATCAACGGAGGCGCCGACGACGATGCCGCCCGCGCACTGCCCGCGGCCCTGGCGAAGGCGACCGCTCTGCTGATCGTGTGCGGCGACCCCCAGCGCATCAACACCGTGCTGGGGACGGGCGTCTGAGCCGTACGGTCTCCTGGACCGCGGGGTGTTCACGGACCGCAAGGCCCGCTGAGACCGCGCGGTCTTCGGCGATCGCACGGTCCTGGCGGATCACTCGGCCTGTGCCGAGCGGCCGGTCGGTCGTCCGGTTGCCCACAAGGCGGGCAACCGGAAAGTGGCACCACCGGCTCCCATTCGGCGGCCCGGTGGTCCTTCAGCGGGCGGCTGTGCGGCGCAGGGCCTCGGCCGCGCCGCTCGCGGTACGCAGCGGCAGCAGTTCGGCGTCGGCCCCGGCGTCGGAGAGATCGCCGGGCGACGACAGGGAGCTGGGCCGCCGGCCGCCCCGGCCCTCACCGAGCACCTGCCAGCCGCCGCGCGTCAGCGTGATGTACGCCCCGCAGCGCAGCCCATGCAGCGTGCACGCGTCCCGCAGCCCCCACATCCACGCCCCGTCCTCCTCCGTCCAGCGCTCGTCGCCCTCGCGGCAGTAGAGCAGTACGGCGGTGCGCACGGGCGTGCGCCGACGCAGATCGTGCGGGATGACCCTGCGCAGATGGGCCAGCAGTACGTTGCGGAACTCCCAGCCGTCCACAGGGGCGGAGCGCCGGGCGAACGACGCGCTGGCGGCGATCCGTTCCTCGTGGTCGAGCACGGCGACAACCGCGGTCGCCGGCATCGGCCGGTGCCGGGTGTGCAGCCCGCTGACCACCTCGCGGGGGTTGCGCAGCAGGGGTATCCCCGCTGCCGCCCACTCGGCCGGTTCGAGCATCCTGGCCAGGCGGCTGGCGGAATTCGCCGACGTGCTGAACGAAGTGGCTGCGGACGGAGCGAATCCGAAGGTCACGTTCCTCCCTTCGCATACGCGCCCACAGTGCGGGCGGGGACGGGTGCGGGCGCACCGCGGCACAGCCCTTCAGGGCCGCGAACGGGCCCGCGGGGAGCGCTCCAATTCTTGCTGGCGCGTGGTCATGCGGCAACGAGCAATTTGGCGTCACCGGCGGGAATCGGCGGGTATGAGGCTCATATTCCTTCACCGATCCTGCCCATCCGGAGCCTCTCTGACCCCTCTTGTCATGCCTGAACGGCAAGGACCAGCGGAAACACCCCCTTCGCGCCGGTCCGGCGCAGCAACCGCGCCGTCACGGCGAGGGTCCAGCCGCTGTCCGAAAGATCGTCGATCAGGAGGACAGGTCCGTCGGCTTCGGCCAGCGCCTCTGCCAATCGGGGCGGTACGGCGAACGCCTCGTGCAGGCCGCGCACTCGCTGGGCGCTGTTGGTGCGTGAGATCCGCGCGTCCACTGTTTCCGGCGCGTACTCGACTGTCCCCAGGAGCGGCATCCGGCCCACTTCGGCGATCCGGGCGCCGAGGGAGCCGACCAGCTGGGGCCTGCTGTGCGAGGCGACAGTGACGACACCCACCGGCCGTGCCGGTGCGTCCGCTGCGCCGGATGCCCATCCGCCGGGGCCCCTGGCCCAGTCGGCGAGCACGGTCACCACGGCCGTGACGACATCGTCCGGCACCGGTCCGTCCGGCGCATGTAGTGCGAGCATCGGCCGGAGCCGGTTGCCCCAGCCGATGTCGGAGAGCCGCCCCAGCGCCCTGCCCGTGAAGGACTGCTCCGTTTCGGGGATACGGCCCTTCAGGCTGATGCCCACCGCCGCAAGCCCGGTCGGCCACATCTTGCGGGGCTCCACGTCCACGCCCGGCCTGCCCAGCTCCCCGCGCGCGGTGTCAAGGGCCGCATCGGTGACCTTGTCGCTGAAGCGGGCACCCGAGCAGTTGTCGCAGCGCCCGCAGGGCACCGCTTCCTCGTCGTCAAGCTGCCGCCGCAAGAACTCCATACGGCAGCCCGTCGACCGTGCGTAGTCGCGCATCGCCTGCTGCTCGGACTCGCGCTGCCGGGCGACCCACGCATAGCGCTCGGAGTCGTACGACCAAGGCAGGCCGGTGGTGGTCCATCCGCCCTTCACCCGGCGCACCGCGCCGTCCACGTCCAGGACCTTGAGCATGGTCTCAAGTCGCGTACGCCGCAGCTCGACCAGCGGCTCCAGCGCGGGCAGGGACAGCGGCCTGCCCGCCTCGGCAAGCACGCCGAGGGTACGTCGCACCAGCTCCTCGGGCGGAAAGGCCACCGAGGCGAAGTACTGCCAGATCGCCTCGTCCTCCCGGCCCGGCAGCAGAAGGACCTCCGCGTGCTTCACACCGCGGCCCGCGCGGCCCACCTGCTGGTAGTACGCGATGGGCGAGGAGGGCGAGCCCAGGTGCACGACGAATCCGAGATCGGGCTTGTCGAAGCCCATGCCCAGGGCGGACGTGGCGACCAGGGCCTTGACGCGGTTGGCCAGCAGATCCTCCTCGGCCTGCAGCCGGTCGGCGTTCTCCGTGCGGCCGGTGTACGAGGCCACGGTGTGACCGCACTGCCGCAGATACGCCGTGACCTCCTCGGCCGCCGCGACCGTGAGCGTGTAGATGATTCCCGAACCCGGCAGCTCACCGAGGTGATCGGCCAGCCAGGCCAGGCGGGTCGCGGCATCGGGGAGCTGGAGCACACTGAGGCTGAGACTCTCCCGGTCCAGCGCGCCGCGCAGCACGAGGGCGTCGGTGCCCGCCCCGGTGCCCAATTGCTCGGCGACGTCCGCGGTCACGCGCGCATTGGCGGTGGCGGTGGTGGCGAGCACCGGGACCCCGGCCGGCAGATCCGCGAGCATGGTGCGCAGCCGCCGGTAGTCGGGCCGGAAGTCATGGCCCCAGTCGGAGATGCAGTGCGCCTCGTCCACGACCAGAAGCCCGGTCGCGGCTGCGAGCTTGGGAAGCACCTGATCCCGGAAATCGGGGTTGTTGAGCCGCTCGGGACTGACCAGCAGCACATCCACCTCTCCGGCGGCCACCTCGTCCTGGACCGTGTCCCACTCCTCGGTATTGGAGGAGTTGATGGTCCGGGCGCGGATACCGGCTCGCGCCGCCGCCTCGACCTGGTTGCGCATGAGCGCGAGCAGGGGGGAGACGATCACGGTAGGACCGCTGCCGCGCTCGCGCAGCAGCGAGGTCGCGACGAAATACACCGCGGACTTGCCCCAGCCCGTCCGCTGCACGACCAGAGCCCGGCGCTTGTAGGCGACGAGCGCCTCAATCGCCCGCCACTGGTCCTCACGCAGCCGGGCGGTGCCCGTGGTGTCCGAGACGAGGCGGGCGAGTACGGAGTCGGCTGAGGCGCGGAGGTTCGCGAGGTCGAGGTCTGCGTTGGTCATGCCCCCATGCAACCTGATGGCACCGACAAAGCGCGAACGAGGCCGTCGGCCTGTGGATAACGTTATCCACAGGGGTCGCGGAGGTCGGGGCCGCCGCGGGACCGTCGTGCCATGAACAAGCACCACGAAACCACCGGTCCCGCCGACGAGCAGCAGATCACCCTGCGCGGACCCGCCGAACTGGCCGACGCTCTGCCGTACCTGATGGGGTTCCATCCGAACGATTCGATCGTGCTCGTCGCCCTGCACGGCAACCGCGGCCGCTTCGGCGGTCGGCTGAGGCTCGGCATTCCGAGCTTGCCTGGCGAGTGGTCGCCCGTGGCGGAGCAGCTCGCGGAATGTCTGATCGAGGGCAGTGAACGCCGTGGCTCCCGGCCCGACGGCATTGTCGTCTTCCTCTGCCAGGACCCGGCCGAGGGTGAGACGAGCCGCCGGGTGATGGAGCGGCTGCGCCCGCTCGCGCAAAGACTCAGGACCGCCTGCGGCACCCTCGAGGTGCCGGTGTACGAGGCTCTCTGTATCTCCGACGGCCGTTTCTGGTCCTACTGCTGCCCCGACGCCCGTTGCTGTCCACCCGAAGGCAGCGCCCTTGCGCTGCCCGGCACTTCGGTCATGGCGGCGGCGGCCGCCTACGCGGGGATTCAAGTGCGTGGATCCCTGCGGGAGATGGAGGGGCGGCTCGCGCCCCTGACCACTCCGCCCGCTGCCGACCAGGAGAAGGCACTGGACACCGCGGGCGCCACGCTGGTGCCGAGGATCCTGGACGAAGAGGGGCGTGAGCAGGTCGCTGCCGAGACCCTCGCGCTGGCCCGACGGCTGATGAAGCGCATCGACGAATCACCGCGATCCAGTGGCTGGGCCGAGACGGACGTCGCGGACGACCGGCTCATCACTCACGACGAAGCCGCTGCCGTGATCCTCGGCATCCAGGACCGGGACACCCGGGACCGGGCCGCGGAATGGATGGAGGGGCCCGACGCTCCTCCGGCGCTGCGCCTGTGGCGGGCGCTTGCCCGCCGTTGTGTCGGGCCCTACTGCGAGCATGCCGCCGCACCGCTCACCCTGGCCGGATGGGTCGCCTGGTCCACCGGCGACGAACCCGCAGCGAGGGTCGCCCTCGGACGGGCGCTGCGGGTCGACTCGGACTACCTCTTCGCCCGCCTGCTGCATGAGGCCTGCAACCAGGGCCTGGATCCTGAGACGGTGCGCAGCTGTCTGCGCGCGGCCGGCAGCTCCCGGGCGCCCTCGGGCAGCGGCTGGCCGGACGAGGGAGCGCGAGGGGATGGCGGGCGAGGTGACGACGGGCGACGGAAGGGCCGGTCCGGCCCGCGGCCACGGAGGATTCGGCCACCCCTGGGCAAGAAGGCTCTTCCGCCTGCGGGACCACGCCCCGCGACGTCGGCGTCGGCCGACCGGGCCCGGGGGAGCAGGCGCAGCGGGGAGCGCGGTACGAGGAGCGGGAGGTGACGGACGGCCGTGACCTGGCGCCCGTGCCGCCCTTCACCGGCGTGGCGAAGTCGTACGACCCCGTGCCGCCCAATCCCTGGAGTCCTTCGCCGTACGGATCATCAGGCTCGGCCCCGGGGCGGTCGAGGATGCCGCCGACGGCCTCCAGTTGGGGTTGTCAGGCGGGCGGGTGAGTGGGGCGGGGGAGTGGATGAAGAAACAGTCGCCGCACGTGGCGAAGGGAGTGTTTATCGTCAGGCAGACGACTATGATCACGGCATGTCTCCCTACGACCCGTCGGCCTATCCCCCCTTTGCTGTCACCGTCGACCTGGTCGTGCTCACCGTGCGTCGTCATGCGCTCTGCGCGCTGGTGGTACGCCGCGGAGAGCCGCCGTTCCAGGGCCGGTGGGCGCTGCCCGGCGGCTTCGTCAGGGGCGACGAGGATCTGGCGGCGGCTGCGGCGCGTGAGCTCGCCGAGGAGACCGGACTGTGCGCGGACGACCCCTCCTCCCCGGCACCCGGGAACGGCGCGCATCTCGAGCAGCTGGCCACCTACGGAGACCCCAAGCGTGACCCCCGCATGCGCGTGGTCAGCGTGGCTCATCTGGTGCTCGCGCCCGACCTTCCTGCGCCGCGCGCGGGCGGTGACGCCAACAGCGCGCGCTGGGCCCCGGTCGAGGACCTCCTGGGCCAGGAGAACGGGTTCGGACGCGAGGACGATCAGGCCGCCTCGCTCGCTTTCGACCATGCGCGGATTCTGGCGGACGGGGTGGAGCGGGCCCGTTCCAAGATCGAGTACTCCTCGCTCGCCACCGCGTTCTGCCCGCCGGAGTTCACGGTCGGCGAGCTGCGACGGGTGTACGAGGCGGTGTGGGGCGTTGCGCTCGACCCCCGGAACTTCCACCGCAAGGTGACCGGCACTCCGGGCTTCCTGGTGCCCGCGGGAGGGACCACCACCCGTCAGGGCGGCCGTCCGGCGCAGCTGTTCCGGGCGGGCGGCGCCACCGTGCTGAACCCCCCGATGCTGCGTCCGGAAGTCTGACACCCGGCCTGGCCGTTGCGCTAAAAGTCCTAAATGTCGCGTTATCTTGCTGCGGTACCCGACCTGCCGCCGAGCGGTCTCAACTTCCGCGAGAGAAGCGATGCTCCAGGCCATCGGACTGACCAGCGCCCACCGCCGAGCCCAGCGGCCCGCCGTCGACGATGTCACGTTCGAGGCCCGGCAGGGCCTCGTTACTGCCCTCCTCGGCGCGGCCGGTTCCGGCAAGACGACGGCATTGCGTCTGATGCTTCAACTCGAGGCCGGCCGGGGCGTCACGTACTTCCGGGGGAACCCTCTCCACCGCATTGCCCACCCAGCCAGTGAGGTCGGTGTGCTCCTCGGCGACGTACCCGGTCATCCGGCGCGGACGGCTCGGGGGCAGCTCCGTATGCTCTGCGCCGCCGCCGGAGTTCCCGCTTCCCGCGCCGACGAGATGCTGGAGGCCGTCGGTCTGGCGGGCCTCGGCGGTGAGCGCCTCGGCACGCTCTCGCTCGGCATGGACCGCAGGCTCGGGCTCGCCTCCGCCCTGCTCGGGGATCCGCAGACGCTGATCCTCGACGAGCCCACGAAGGGGCTCTCGCCCCAGGAGAACAGCTGGATGTACGGCCTGCTGCGCGCTCACGCCGCCCATGGGGGCACCGTCCTGTGCACCACCAGTGACCCCAAGGAAGCCGCCCGCCTCGCCGACCGGGTCGTCACCCTCGACGCGGGGCGCCTAGTGGCCGACCAGGACGCGGCCGCCTTCTCCCGCACCAGGCTCCGCCCCCGCGTCGCCGTCCGTACCCCGCAGGCCGCCCGCCTGGCCGCCGTCGTCGCCCGCGAGGCGCGCGCCGCCCAGCGCTCCGTCGAGGTCGTCACCGAGAGCGGCAGCCTGCTGTCCGTCTACGGCAGCAACTGCGCCGAGATCGGCGAAACGGCCTTCCGGCACGGCGTACTCGTCCACCGGCTGTCCGACGAGGTGGGAGACGCAGGCCCCGAACCTGACCCCGCTCATGGCTCCGAGCCGACCCCTGCGCCCGCGGGCGCCGCCGCAGCAGCGCTCCAACCGCCACCCGCACCCGCCACCCAGGAGGGGCCCCCGCCGGCCGAGCAGGCCCCGCACCCGCCGAATCCCCCACAAGCCGCCCGTCCCCCCGTTCCCCCTCAGTCCTCCCCCCTGCCGCGCCCCGTCCGCAGCCCCCTCAGGCCCTTGCGCTACGAACTCCGCCGCCTCCTCGGTGTCCGTACGGCCCTGTTCGTTCTGGGTGCCGTCCTCGTCTCCTCAGCCGCGCTGTGCGTCCTGCTCGGCCGCACCGGCGGAACCCCGCTCCCGGCGCTGCTCACCGCCTGGCCCGAGTTCTTTCCGCTGCCGCCCGCCGCCTTCGGTGCCGGACTGCTGGGGGCGCTCTCCTTCGGCGAGGAGTTCCGCTACCCCGCCCTCGCCGCCGCCCGCGGCACCGTGCCCCGCCGCCTCGGCCTCCTCCTTGCCAAGCTTGCGGTGACTGCGGCGGCCGCCCTGCTGATCGCGCTCCTCGTGGCAGTGGCCGACTTCCAGACGCTCCGACTCGCGTACGGAAGCGATGCGGTCCCCGTACCGCAGAACTGGCCTGCCCTGATGGCCAGTTGGAGCGCTCTCGCGGTCGGATGTGCCTGGGCCGGGCTGCTCGGAGCAGGAGTGTTCAGGGTCACCGCCGCCGGAGTGGCCGCCGTGCTCGCCGTACCGGTCCTCATCGCCCCTCTCGTGCAAAAGGCGCTGATCGCTCCGTCCGTTCGTTCGATCGCCGGGCTTCCCGGCAGGCTGCGTGAACTGACCTGGGTGTGGCTGCCGCAACAGGCCGACGACTGGCTGATGGCGGGGGTGCATCTGCTGGCCCAACCCGTCGGCGCGGCACTGATGTTGTCGTTGTCGGCCCTGATCTGTGCATATCTGTTCACGGGCCTTCGCCGCAGCGCCCGTTGGTGATCATGATCGACCGGGACTCGGCGATCTGTTCACAACTCCCTTGAGAGCGCCCGTTTCCTTCCGATAAGGCGTCAATTGCGAGGCCAGCGCCGATCACCCTTTCGTGTGCTTTTCACCAAAGACCTCAAGGGCCGCCGGAGCCACGCCGACAAAGGATGCGTGAGTACCCTTGCGCACACCATGATGACCGCCGCCCGCCCCGCCGAGTCCGGCCTCGCCGGCCCGGGCGAACTCGACCGATACCCCTACGCGGAGGCGCACGGCGCCGACCGCGTCGGCCCACCCTCCTGGGAAGGCGCTGACGCCGAGTTGGGCCGGGTCGGCCGCCGCGCGGCAGGCAGCCGGGGCCGCGGACTGCACGGCCAACTCGTCCAGCAGCTCGGCCAGATGATCGTCTCGGGGGACCTGGGCGCCGATCGCCCGCTCGTCCCGGAGGAGATCGGCCAGCGCTTCGAGGTCTCCCGCACCGTCGTGCGGGAGTCGCTGCGCGTCCTCGAGGCCAAGGGCCTGGTCAGTGCCCGCCCCAATGTCGGCACCCGGGTCCGTCCGGTCAGCGACTGGAACCTGCTGGACCCCGACATCATCGAGTGGCGCGCGTTCGGTCCGCAGCGTGACGACCAGCGCCGGGAGCTGAGCGAGCTGCGCTGGACCATCGAGCCGCTCGCCGCCCGCCTCGCCGCGGGGCACGGCCGTGAGGACGTCCAGCAGCGGCTCGCCGACATGGTTGAGATCATGAACCATGCCCTCACTCAGGGTGACGGAATCACCTTCTCCCGGGCGGACGCCGAGTTCCACTCCCTCCTCATCCAGCTCGCGGGCAACCGGATGCTGGAGCACCTCTCCGGGATCGTCTCCGCGGCCCTCCAGGTCTCCGGCGGCCCGGTCACCGGCTGTGACCGCGCTACCGAGGCTTCTCTGGCCCATCACGCGCGGATCGCCGACGCACTCGCGACCGGCGACGCGCACGCCGCGGAATCGGCCATGCGCCAACTGCTCACCGTTCACCCGGAAGTGGAGCGAGTCGTCCCCGCGCCGCGCGAGCACTGAGCGCGGCGCGGGACGCGGTCAGGAAGTACGGAGGCGTACGCATCGTGTGTCGCCGGATTCCACGGGATCCGGCGACACGATTGTGTAGTGAACGCCCCCATTTGACCGATTCGTCTTAAATGAGGTGTGACTCGGGCCACGTGGATTGGGCGTAACACTCCTCGAAACAGTGCGATGACCTAAGAGGTGACAGCCGAAGAGGGAATACAGCCGCCATTCAGGGCGCTGTGCAATTCCGAGGCTCAGCCCCGCGCCACCGGCACATCCGCAGCCTGGTGGTCGTCGGCTCCGGCCCGATCATGGGCGGGGCCGGAAGCCGTTTCCATCGTTCCGAGAGGTTGTTCGTGTCGGCCAGCACATCCCGTACGCTCCCGCCGGAGATCGCCGAGTCCGAGTCTGTGATGGCGCTCATCGAGCGGGGAAAGGCTGATGGGCAGATCGCCGGCGATGACGTGCGTCGGGCCTTCGAGGCTGACCAAATTCCGCCAACCCAGTGGAAGAATGTTCTGCGCAGCCTCAACCAGATCCTCGAGGAAGAGGGTGTGACGCTGATGGTCAGTGCCGCGGAGTCGCCGAAGCGCGCCCGCAAGAGCGTCGCAGCGAAGAGCCCGGCAAAGCGCACCGCCACCAAGACCGTCGCGGCCAAGACCGCCACGGCCAAGACCGTCGCGGCCACCGCGGCGCCGACGGCCGAGACCGTCGACGTCCAGGCCGACGAAGAGGTCACGGCAACCGCGCCTGCCAAGAAGGCGGCCGCCAAGAAGACAGCGGCCAAGAAGACGGTGGCCAAGAAGACCGCCGCCAAGAAGACCGTGGCCAAGAAGACCACGGGCAAGAAGGACACCGACGAGGCCACCGAGGGCGAAGAGCTGCTCGATGAGGTCCAGCCCGGTGGCAAGGGCGAAGAGGAAGAGGCCGAGGGCGAGAGCAAGGGCTTCGTCCTCTCCGACGACGACGAGGACGACGCGCCCGCCCAGCAGGTCGCCGTCGCCGGTGCCACCGCCGACCCGGTCAAGGACTACCTCAAGCAGATCGGCAAGGTTCCCCTCCTCAACGCCGAGCAGGAGGTCGAGCTCGCCAAGCGCATCGAGGCCGGTCTGTTCGCCGAGGACAAGCTGGCGAACTCCGACAAGCTCGCGCCGAAGCTGAAGCGCGAGCTGGAGATCATCGCCGAGGACGGCCGCCGCGCCAAGAACCACCTGCTGGAGGCCAACCTCCGCCTGGTCGTCTCGCTGGCCAAGCGCTACACCGGCCGCGGCATGCTCTTCCTGGACCTGATCCAGGAGGGCAACCTCGGTCTGATCCGTGCGGTCGAGAAGTTCGACTACACCAAGGGCTACAAGTTCTCCACGTATGCCACCTGGTGGATCCGTCAGGCGATCACCCGCGCCATGGCCGACCAGGCCCGCACCATCCGTATCCCGGTGCACATGGTCGAGGTCATCAACAAGCTCGCGCGCGTGCAGCGCCAGATGCTCCAGGACCTGGGCCGCGAGCCCACCCCGGAGGAGCTGGCCAAGGAACTCGACATGACCCCCGAGAAGGTCATCGAGGTCCAGAAGTACGGCCGCGAGCCGATTTCGCTGCACACCCCCCTCGGCGAGGACGGCGACAGCGAGTTCGGTGACCTGATCGAGGACTCCGAGGCGGTCGTGCCGGCCGACGCGGTCAGCTTCACGCTTCTGCAGGAGCAGCTGCACTCGGTGCTCGACACCCTGTCCGAGCGTGAGGCGGGCGTTGTCTCCATGCGCTTCGGTCTCACCGACGGCCAGCCGAAGACCCTGGACGAGATCGGCAAGGTCTACGGCGTGACGCGCGAGCGCATCCGTCAGATCGAGTCCAAGACCATGTCGAAGCTGCGCCACCCGTCGCGTTCGCAGGTGCTGCGCGACTACCTCGACTAGGTCGCGGTGGTACGCAACCGGTCGTAGAAGTACGCCGAAGGGCCCGGATCCCGTCAGGGGACCGGGCCCTTCGCCATGTCGCGGGTGCGGGCGGGTGTGAGGTGGCTGACTCTGGGTGGAATTACTTCAACGCAGAGTCAGGAGGCCGTATGCGTCGTTCCCTCGCCCGAGCCCTGACCGGGGCGCTGTCGCTTGTCGCCGCGGCGGCTGTGGCGCCCTTGGTATCGCCCGTCCCCGCCGGTGCCGACAGTGTGGTCGTCGGCGGCGATCCGGTCACCACCATCGAGGCCCCCTGGGTCGTCGCACTCGCCAGCCGTGACCGGTTCGGGGGAACGCGCGCGGGTCAATTCTGCGGCGGCGTGGTGGTGGCGCCGACGAAGGTGATGACCGCCGCCCACTGTCTGAGCCGGACCGTGCTCGGCCAGGACGTGAGGGAGGTCCGGGATCTGCGGGTCATCTCCGGGCGCTCTGAGCTGACGGGCGTCGAAGGCCGGGAGATCGCGGTGAGCGACAGCTGGGTCGCGCCGCAGTACAACCCGCTGACCAACAGTTCGGACATGGCGCTGGTGACGCTGGCCGAGGCGCTGCCCGCATCGCAGGTGATCCGCTTGGCGGGCGCCGGTGATCCGGCGTACGAGCCGGGCACGAGCGCCACCGTCTACGGCTGGGGCGATACGAGAGGCGACGGCAGCTACTCCTCCTCGCTCCGGGCCGCGCAGGTGAGCGTGCTCTCGGACCAGACGTGCGGACAGGCCTATCCGGGGGGACTGGGCGGGCGCTACGTGGCTGCCACGATGCTGTGCGCAGGAGACACCGGCGGCGGCCGGGACGCCTGTCAGGGGGACAGCGGAGGGCCGCTGGTGGCCCGCGGGATGCTCATCGGCCTGGTCTCCTGGGGGAGCGGCTGCGGGCTGGCCGGCAGCCCCGGGGTGTACACACGGATCTCGGCGGTGGCATTGCCGACGGACTGAGGCCGGCACGGCATCGGGCCGCTGTCGCGGTCACGGTATGAGAGCGGGCGGCCGCCCCTGGTATTCAGGGGCGGCCGCCCGTTGGCCGGTCCGGGACCGGCCTTGGCTCGTCGTGGGATGCGAGGTGTCAGTGTTCCTCTTCACCGGCGGCGGCCGGGACGGCCGTGAGTCGGTCGGTCTCATCCTGTATTTCCGCGGCGATCTTCTTGAGTTCCGGCTCGAACTTGCGCCCGTGGTGGGCACAGAAGAGCAGCTCACCGCCGCTGGTCAGGACGACGCGCAGGTACGCCTGGGCGCCGCAGCGGTCGCAGCGGTCTGCGGCCGTCAGGGGGCTCGCGGGGGTCAGAACAGTAGTCACGTCGCCTCTTCTCTAGCTCGACGAGCTGTCGTACCAGGGTCAACATCCAACCAGGCCGAAAACGTTCCCGCTCGTGGCTTTTCCTCGAAACTTCTTGTCAAGGTGGCTGTCTGCTGCCGGTTGGCGGCGAATGAGCCGTATTGCTTCGCTCTACGGATTTCGCGTTGCTTGTCTCGTTTGGCCCTCCCGGCTGGGTTGCCGGTTGTTCATGAGGACGTGCCCGGAGCCTAAATGGTTCATGCCTGGAAGGGAACGTGATGTGCACGTCACTCCATCGAGGGATCGAACACCTATACGAGACTGGACTAGCATGAGAAATCACGAGGGTGGCGTTACATCGGCTCTACCAGGCCTCGGTACGCTCTGACCGGCGACCGACGCCGGGCCTTTACCCCACCGGGCCACATCTCAAATTCAGCGAGGAGCGAACCGCGTGACCGCCGAAACGTCCGTGCCGTCCAGTGCGGTACTGACCGCAGACCGTGACGGGTCCAATTACACCGCGCGGCACCTGCTCGTACTCGAGGGGCTCGAGGCGGTCCGCAAGCGCCCCGGAATGTACATCGGGTCCACCGACAGCCGCGGCCTGATGCACTGCCTCTGGGAAATCATCGACAATTCCGTCGACGAGGCCCTGGGGGGCCACTGCGACCACATCGACGTGATCCTCCACGAGGACGGGTCCGTCGAGGTCAAGGACAACGGCCGGGGCATCCCCATCGACAAGGAGCCCAAGACCGGCCTCTCCGGCGTCGAGGTCGTGATGACCAAGCTGCACGCCGGCGGCAAGTTCGGCGGTGGTTCGTACGCGGCGTCAGGCGGTCTGCACGGCGTGGGCGCGTCCGTCGTCAATGCCCTCTCGGCACGCCTGGACGTCGAGGTCGACCGCAACAGCGCGACGCACATGATCAGCTTCCGGCGCGGGGTCCCCGGCATCTTCACCGAGTCGGGCCCGGACGCTCCCTTCGACCCGGCGAACGGCCTGCTCAAGGGCAAGCGCGTCCCCAAGACCCGTACCGGCACGCGCGTGCGGTACTGGGCGGACCGGCAGATCTTCCTGAAGGACGCCAAGCTCTCCCTGGAGCACCTCCACCAGCGCGCCCGCCAGACCGCTTTCCTGGTCCCCGGCCTGACCATCGTCGTCCGCGACGAGCGGGACCTGGAAGGAGAGGGCAAGAGCGAGGAGACCTTCCGCTTCGACGGCGGCATCAGCGAGTTCTGCGAGTACCTCGCCCAGGACAAGGCCGTCTGCGACGTGCTGCGGCTGACCGGACAGGGCACCTTCAAGGAGACCGTGCCGGTCCTCGACGACCGCGGCCATATGACCCCCACCGAGGTCACCCGGGAGCTCGCCGTCGACATCGCCCTGCGCTGGGGCACGGGCTACGACACCGCCGTGAAGTCGTTCGTCAACATCATCGCCACCCCCAAGGGCGGCACCCATGTGACCGGCTTCGAGCGCTCCGTCACCAAGACGATGAACGAGGTACTGCGCTCCGCCAAGCTGCTGCGCGTCGCCGAGGACGACATCGTCAAGGACGACGCCCTGGAGGGCCTCACCGCGGTGGTCACGGTCCGGCTGGCCGAGCCGCAGTTCGAGGGTCAGACCAAGGAAGTCCTCGGCACCTCGGCGGCCAACAGGATCGTGGCCAATGTCGTCGCCAAGGAACTCAAGGCCTTCCTGACCTCCACCAAGCGGGACGCCAAGGCGCAGGCCCGCGCGGTGCTGGAGAAGGCCGTGGCCGCGGCCCGCACCCGCATCGCCGCCCGCCAGCACAAGGAGGCGCAGCGCCGGAAGACGGCGCTGGAGACCTCCTCGCTGCCCGCCAAGCTCGCCGACTGCCGCAGCGACGACGTGGAGCGCAGTGAGCTCTTCATCGTCGAGGGAGACTCCGCGCTCGGCACCGCCAAGCTCGCCCGGAACAGCGAATTCCAGGCGCTGCTCCCGATCCGCGGCAAGATCCTCAACGTACAGAAATCGTCCGTCTCGGACATGCTCAAGAACGCCGAGTGCGGCGCGATCATCCAGGTCATAGGAGCGGGATCGGGCCGGACCTTCGACATCGACGCCGCGCGCTACGGCAAGATCGTCCTGCTTGTCGACGCCGATGTCGACGGCGCCCATATCCGCTGTCTGCTGCTCACGCTCTTCCAGCGCTATATGCGGCCGATGGTGGAGGCGGGCCGGGTCTTCGCCGCGGTGCCGCCGCTGCACCGTATCGAGCTGGTCCAGCCCAAGAAGGGCCAGGACAAGTACGTGTACACCTACTCCGACAGCGAACTGCGCCAGACCCTGCTGGAGTTCCAGCGCAAGGGGGTCCGCTTCAAGGACTCCATCCAGCGCTACAAGGGCCTCGGCGAAATGGATGCCGACCAGCTCGCGGAGACCACCATGGATCCGCGTCACCGAACCCTGCGCCGGATCAACATCGGCGACCTGGAGTCCTCCGAGCAGGTCTTCGACCTGCTCATGGGCAATGAGGTCGCGCCCCGCAAGGAGTTCATCACCAGATCCGCGGCGACGCTGGACCGCTCGCGGATCGACGCCTGACGACGGCCCGCCCACCCAGGGGTGGAGCCCGTGGCTCCACCCCTGAGCCGATCCCGGGTCCGGCTCCTCCTTCGTAGCATCGGGGGCGACGGAGGAGGATCTGGCGTGCGCAGCAGCAAGTTGACCGTGTGGCCGACGCGGGAAGCACTGTCCCGTCTCGGCGTACCGCGCGTCCGTATCGCCCTCGACATCGCGGTGCTGGCCGGTCTTGCGGCATGGGCCGTGTACAGCGCGTACGACTCGGAGGTCTTCCACGGCCTGGGCGCGGTGTTCCCGCCCCTGGGTCTTCTCTGCTGCGCAGCCGCGGTCTTCGGCTTTCACCGGACGACCCTCGCCAACCGGCTGGGACCCTCGCTCGGACTGGTCGCCGCCCTCGCGGCCGTCGGAGCGGCGGCGTACATCGCCGGGGCCGCGGTTCCCGCGATGGTGCTGTGGATCTCGGCCTCCGTCATGGCGATGGAGCGCCTCCCGCTCTTCGCCGGCCTGGGTACCGCGGCGGTGATGTCCATCGGATTCGCGCTGGCCGACGACAGCGAGTTCGGGGCCTACTTCACGATCGCAGCGGTGCTGCTCGGCGGATACTCACTGCGGCTCGATGCCCAGGCACGGGGTGCCGGATTCCGGCTGCTCGCCCAGGAACGGGCCGCTCGCGAGGCCGAGGCCACGTCCGTCGCCCTCGCCGAACGGGCCCGTATCGCACGGGAGATCCACGACGTCCTCGCGCACAGCCTCTCCGCTCAGCTCGTTCATCTGGAAGCGGCCCGGATCCAGATCGAGCGCGGACCGCAGGGGCCGTTCCGGGAACAGATCCTGGAACGGGTGGTGGCGGCCCGGGTGATGGCCCGCGAGGGCCTCGCCGAGACCCGGCAGGCGCTCTCGGCGCTGCGCGGCGAGATGGCTCCCGTAGAGGACTATCTGCGCGAGCTCGCTGCCGCGGACGGAGCGGAGACCGAGGTGGCAGGGGAGCGGCGGCCGCTGACGGCCGAGGCCTCGCAGGCGGTACGGCGGGTGGCCCAGGAGGCCCTGACGAATGCGCGCAAGCACGCGCCCGGCGCCAAGGTGCGCATGCTGCTCGCCTACGAGAAGGGTGAAGTGGCCCTGGAAGTACGGGACTCGGGCGCCGGTGCGCACGGTGGTGAGCTCGGGGCGTCCGGCTCCGGGTACGGTCTGCTGGGGATGCGCGAACGGGCCGAACTGCTCGGCGGCACCCTGGAAGCAGGACCCGAGGGAGAGGGCTTCGTAGTGCGGCTGCGGGTGCCGGCATGACAACGCAGAACGCCAGAGTGATCGTCGTCGACGACCAGGCCGTGGTGCGCGAGGGCATTGTGATGCTCTTGGGGCTGCTGCCCGGCATCGAGGTCGTCGGCTCGGCCAAGGACGGCGAGGAGGCGGTCGCTCTCGTCGCCGAACTCGCCCCCGATGTGGCCCTGATGGATCTGCGGATGCCCCGTTGCGACGGCGTCGAGGCGACCCGCCGCATCCGCAGCGAACACCCGGGCACCCAGATCGTCGTGCTCACCACCTATGCCGACGACGACTCGCTGTTCCCCGCGCTGCGGGCGGGGGCGCGCGGCTATCTCACGAAAGACGCCGGCGGCGACGAGATCGTACGGGCCATTCAGGACGTCATGGCAGGTCGCGCCGGGCTCTCAGCGGTCGTCCAGCAGCGGCTGCTCGAGCAGGTCACGTCCGCGCCCGAACCGTCCGGGCGGAGGCTGCCCGACGGGCTGACCGCGCGCGAGGGCGAGGTGCTGACCCTGATCGCGGAGGGCCTCACCAACGTCGACATCGCGCGCAGGCTGCACATTTCCACGGCCACCGTGAAGACTCACATCAACAATCTCTTCGCGAAGACCGGTATCCACGACCGCGCTCAGGCGGTGCGGTACGCCTATCGGGAAGGTCTTGCGCGGCCACCTGGGTCGAGCATCACCTAATGGGGTGAAGACCGGCGGGAGAAGAGTCCGGGATCTTCCCGCTCTGTCCATCCTTGTGCACGCGGCCGAAACGGTTCGCTGACCAAGGGGAGCTGATCGGTGGAGAAGCCTGAAGGGCGGGACGCCGCGGAGGTACGGCTCGACGACCCGTGGTACGACGCCCTGGCCTCCGGCTGGGGGGAGTTGGACGGCACGGGCGCCCCCGCGCCCGTTGCGGCGCCCGGACCCGCGGTACCGGAGCGTGGATCGAGCGCCGCCGACATCTATCTGGAAGTGCAGCGGAGCGCCGCCTTCCAGGAGGTGCGCAGCCGTTACCGCAGGTTTGCCGTCCCTGCCGTCCTCGCGTTTCTCACCTGGTACTTGGCGTACGTCGTCGCAGCGACCACCGCAGCGGAGCTGATGGCAAGGCCGGTGGCGGGTGCGGTAAATGTGGCGATGGTCGCCGGGCTCGGGCAGTTCCTCACGACCTTCCTGCTGACCTGGGCGTACGCACGGCATGCGCGCCTGCACCGGGACCGGGCGGCGCTCGATCTGCGCTGGGACACACAGGAGTTGACACGGGGGGTCGTGCGGTGAGCGGCCACCACCAGACCCTGGCGCTGCTGCTGTTCAGCGCCTTCATCGCGGTCACACTCGGCATCACCACCTGGGTGAGTCGCAACAGGCGTGGTTCGGCCGAGGAGTTCTACGCGGGCGGGCGGCTGTTCTCGCCCCTGGAGAACGGCTTCGCCATTGCCGGTGACTACATGTCCGCCGCCTCCTTCCTCGGTATCTCCGGGCTCATCGCGCTCTACGGCTACGACGGAATGCTCTACTCCGTCGGCTTCCTGGTCGCCTGGCTGGTCGTCCTTCTGCTGGTGGCTGAACTTGTCCGCAACTGCGGCCGGTTCACGCTCGCGGACGTCGTCGCATCCAGGATGAGCGAGCGCCCCGTGCGCATCGCGGCGGGAACTTCTTCGGTCACCGTGTCCGTTCTCTATCTGGTGGCGCAGATGGTGGGGGCCGGCAGCCTCGTCGCGCTGCTGCTGGGCGGTACGAGTGAAGCCGCGCGCTCGTGGACCGTCATCGGCGTGGGTGCACTGATGGTCATCTATGTGTCGTTGGGAGGGATGCGAGCCACCACCTGGATCCAGATCGTGAAGGCCGTGCTGCTGATGGCGGGCGCGATCGCGATGACCGTCCTCGTCCTCGCGCGCTTCCACGGCGACTTCAACCAGCTTCTCAACTCCGCGGCCGAACGAAGCGGCCACGGCAGGGACTTCCTCGCACCCGGCCTCAAGTACGGCGGGGGCTGGACCGCACGCCTCGACTTCGTCAGCCTCGGCCTGGCGCTCGTCCTGGGCACGGCGGGTCTGCCGCACATCCTGTCGCGCTTCTACACCGTGCCGACCGCGCGGGCTGCCCGCCGCTCGGTCGTCTGGTCGATCGGGCTCATCGGCAGCTTCTATCTGATGACGATCGTGCTCGGCTTCGGCGCGGCCGCCGTGCTTGGCTCCGACGAGGTACGCAAGTCGAACGCGGCCGGGAACACCGCGGTCCCGCTGCTGGCGCTGGACCTCGGCGGAGGCGCGGGGTCCACGGGCGGAACGGTTCTCTTCGCGGTGGTCGCGGCCGTTGCCTTCGCGACCATCCTCGCCGTCGTCGCCGGGGTCACGCTCGCCTCATCGGCCTCCGTCGCGCACGATCTGTACGCCTCGCTCAAGCGCCGCCATGCCAAACAGCACAGCGAGGTTGCCGTCGCGCGGGTCGCGGCCGCGGGGATCGGCGTAGCCGCGATCGCGCTCGGCCTGCTCGCCCGCGACCTGAATGTCGCGTTCCTGGTGGGCCTGGCCTTCGCGGTCGCCGCCTCGGCCAATCTGCCCGTACTGCTCTACTCGCTGTTCTGGCGGAACTTCACCACGCGCGGGGCGGTCTGGGCGGTGTACGGAGGGCTTGTTCCTGCCGTGCTGCTCGTGGTGTTCTCGCCGGTCGTCTCGGGCAGCCCGGAAGCGCTGTTCCCGGGAGTGGACTTCTATGTCTTCCCGCTGCAGAACCCGGGCCTGGTCTCCATTCCGCTCGGCTTCCTGGCGGGCTGGATCGGTACGGTCACATCGACGGAGCCGCCGGATGAGGCGAAGCACGCGGAGACGGAGGTACGGGCGCTGACGGGCGCGGGAGCGGTGTGAGTCCGGGGACGGCCCGGGGCCGTCCCCGGGCGGTCCAGTCCTCAGTCGCCGGACGGGCTCGCCGCAGGCCCGGACGGGCTCGGAGATCCCCATACGTAGCGGTGTTCCGGCCGGCCCGTTTCGCCGTACTTCAGGCTCAGGCGTACCCGGCCCGTTCGCTCCAGCAGTTTCAGATAGCGCTGGGCCGTCTGTCTGCTCACCCCCGCGCGCTCCGCGATCTCCTGGGCGGACAGCGGTCCTTCGGCGGCCAGCAGCACCTGGCGGACCACCTCGGCGGTGGTCGGGGAGTGGCCCTTGGGCAGGTCCGGGGCGACGGAGCCGACCGACAGTGCCCCGAAGATGCGGTCCACCTCCGCCTGTTCCGCCTCGCCGCCGCCCTCCAGGGTGCGGCGCAGCGTGGCGTAGGCCTCCAGCTTGGCGCGCAGGCCGGCGAAGTTGAACGGCTTCACCAGGTACTGGAGCGCTCCGTGACGCATCGCCGCCTGGACGGTGGCCACGTCCCGCGCGGCCGTCACCATGATCACGTCGGTCTGGTGGCCGAGTCTGCGCAGCTCCCGTACGACCGCGAGGCCGTTCCCGTCCGGCAGATAGTGGTCCATGAGGACCAGATCCACCGGGCAGTCGGCGATCCGTGCGAGCGCCTCGGCGGCCGAGTGCGCTGTCGCGGAGACCCGGAAGCCGGGCACCTTGGCGACATAGGCAGCATTGATCTGTGCGACCCGTTTGTCGTCGTCCACGACCAGTACGTCGATCGGTGCGTCGGTCATCGCGCCTCCACGGCCGCGGCCAGGCCCGGCTCCGTCAGCGCCTCGGGGAGTACGACCGTGAACTCGGCGCCGCCGCCCTGCGCCTCCCGCACCCGCGCGCTGCCGCCCTGCCGTTCCGCGAGCCTGCGCACCAGCGCCAGACCGAGGCCGCGCTTGCCGTGTACGGGGAGTTCCTTGGTGGACCAGCCCTCGGTGAAGATCAACTCCCGCTGGTCGGGCGGGACTCCCAGGCCGCTGTCCGCGATCCGCAGGACAGCCGTACGTCCCTCCGCGCGCAGTTCGACCTCGATCAGTGGCTCCGACGAGCCGGTCGCCGCGTCCAGCGCGTTGTCGACGAGATTGCCGACGACCGTGACCAGGCCGCGCGGGTCCACCAGCCGGTCGGGCAGCAGCGTCCCGGGCGCGATGCGCAGCGATACGCCGCGTTCCGCCGCCACCGTCGCCTTGCCCACCAGCAGCGCGGCCAGCAGCGGATCGTGGATCTTCTCGGTGACCTGCTCGGCGGTGGCCCGGTGGACGCCGACCACTTCGGTGACGTACTCGACCGCCTCCTCGTGCATCTTCAGTTCGAGGAGACCGAGCAGGGTGTGCAGGCGGTTGGCGTGCTCATGGTCCTGTGCGCGCAGGGCGTCGATCAGCCCTCGGGTGGAGTCGAGTTCACGGCCGAGCTGTTCCAATTCGGTGCGGTCGCGCAGGGTGGCGACCGCCCCTCCGTCGTCGGTCGGCATCCGGTTGGTGATCAGCACCCGGCTGCCGCGTACGGTCAGCAGATCCTCGCCGGTGACCCGTCCGGCCAGCACGTCGGTGGTGCGGCCTTCGCCGAGCACCTCGTCGAGGGGACGCCCCTCGGCCTCGGGGCCGAGGCCGAGCAGCCGCTGAGCCTCGTCGTTCATCAGCCGGATCCGGCCCGAGGCGTCGAGGGCGACAACCCCTTCCCGGATGCCGTGCAGCATGGCCTCGCGTTCCGCGAGCAGCGCGGCGATGTCCGAGAAGGCCAGGTCGTGGGTCTGCCGCTGGAGCCTTCGGGAGATCAGATACGCGGCCAGGGCTCCTACGGCAAGCGCCCCGCCCGCATACGCGAGCAGTCCGGGGATCGCCGCGAGAAGCCGGGCGCGCACGCTGTCGTACTCGATGCCGACCGACACCGCGCCGACGATCGTGCCGCTGTCGTCGCGCAGCGGCACCTTTCCGCGGGCGGAGCGGCCGAGCGTCCCGCTGTCGATCTCCATGACCTCATGGCCCGCGAGCGCGTCGCTGGGGTCGGTGGAGACGACCCTGCCGATCTGCCGGGGGGCGGTGTGGGACCAGCGCACTCCGCGCATGTCCATGATCACCACGTACTCGGCGCCGGTGGCCTTCCGGATCCGCTCGGCCTTGGCCTGGACCGGACCGCCTGCCGTCGGCCGCGAGCCGAGCAGCTCGTCGGCGACCTCCGGGGACGCGGTCGTTTCGGCGATGGCGAGCGCCCTGCGCATCGCCTGATCGTCGAGCTGGGCGCTGAGCGGTGCGAGAAAGAGGCCGGTGGCCAGCACGGTGACACCGGTGGCGATGGCCAGCTGCATCAGCAGGACCTGGGAGAAGACCCGCTGCGGCCAGCCGAACCGCCGGCGCCGGGCGGGAGCGGTCGGTACGGGGCTCATGCCTAGGAACGGTAAGGGGCGTGCGGCCCTTTCCGAAATCCCCTCTACACGCAAATTGCTTGCGCGTTTTGCAGCCCACTTACGTTTTCGTGGAAGCGGGCGGCAAAGGCGCTGGTGCGGCCGGATTTCGAGGTTCCGGCCGATCGCGACGGCCATTTTGACGCGGTCATGGCAGTGGACGATGTGCCGGATCTCTGCAATTCTCTGACCGCCATACGCAAAAGACTCAATCTGACGTGCAGATCGGGGACATATGAGACCGCAACGCTGGGGTTGGCGGGTTCTCTCCGCCGTCATCACCACCAGTCTTCTGATGATCGCCTGGCCGTCGATCACCGCCTCGGCGGCCGCCGGCCCCAATATCGCCGCGGGCCGCCCCGCGGCGGCGAGCAGCGCCCACAGTGAATACGCCGCCCGGAACATCACCGACGGAAACCAGGCCACCTACTGGCAGAGTGCAGGCAGCGGCTTCCCCCAGTGGGTCCAGACCGACCTCGGCTCCGCCCACCGGATCGACGAGGTCGTGCTCAGGCTGCCCGCCGGATGGGAGAGCCGCGAGCAGACCCTCTCCGTCCAGGGCAGCGCCGACGGCGTCGGCTTCACGACCCTGAAGACCTCGGCCACGTACACCTTCGGTCCGGGTCGCGCCAATACCGTGGCCATCGCCTTAGCCGAGGCTCAGACCCGCTTCGTCCGTATCCACATCACGGCCAACACGGGCTGGCCTGCCGCCCAGCTGTCCGAGCTCGAAGTCCACACGGCTGGTGAGTCCTCGGTCGACCTCGCCCGTGGCAAGACCCTGACGGCCGGCAGCCACACCGAGGTCTACACGGCCGCCAACGCCAATGACGGCAACCGATCCAGCTACTGGGAGAGCCGCAACGGCGATCTCCCGCAGTGGATCCAGGCGGACCTCGGCGCGTCCGTCCGTATCGACCGGGTCGTGCTGCGGCTGCCCGACGGCTGGGAGGCCCGGACGCAGACACTGAAGATCCAGGGCAGCACCAACGGCACGGACTTCACCGATCTGACCGCGTCGAAGGCGTACGAGTTCAACGCGGCGGGCGGCCAGTCGGCGATGATCGCCTTCGACGCCGCCACCACCCGGTACGTCCGCGTCCTGGTCACCGCCAACACGGGCCGGGCGGCCGCCCAGGTCGCCGAGTTCGAGATCTACGGCCCGGCGACCGGCGACACCCAGGCGCCCACCGCTCCCACCGCGCTCGCCTACACGGAGCCGGCCACCGGGCAGATCAAGCTCACCTGGGAGGCGTCCACCGACAACACCGGCGTCACCGGCTACGACATCTACGCCAACAACGAACTGCGCACCACCGTCGCCGGCAACATCACGACGTACACGGACACGCAGCCCGCGAGCGCCACGGTTTCGTACTTCGTCCGCGCGAAGGACGCCGCCGGGAACCAGTCGGGCAACAGCAACACCGTCACCCGCAAGGGCGACACCGGCGACACACAGGCGCCGACCGCACCAGCCGGTCTCTCCTTCACCGAGCCCGCAGCCGGGCAGATCAAGCTCAGCTGGGGCGCGTCCTCGGACAACACCGGTGTCACGGGATACGACATCTACGCCAACAACTCGCTGCGCAAGACCGTGGCGGGCAACATCACGACGTACACGGACAGCCAGCCCGTGAGCGCGACGGTGTCCTATGTCGTACGCGCCAAGGACGCGGCCGGGAACCAGTCCGGCAACAGCAACACCGTGATACGCAACGGCTCAGCGGGCTCGGCCTCGAACCTCGCCGTCGGCAAGCCCATCGCCGCCTCCTCCGTGATCCACACCTTCGTCGCCGAGAACGCCAACGACAACAGCCTGACGACCTACTGGGAGGGCGCCGCAGGCAGTTACCCGAACACCCTGACGGTGAAACTGGGCGCCAACGCGGATATCGGCAGTGTGGTACTCAAGCTCAATCCAGAGGGCAGTTGGGGCACCCGGACCCAGAACATCCAGGTCCTCGGGCGTGAGCAGAGCGCGACCGGCTTCACGGGTCTGGTCGCGGCGAAGGACTACACCTTCGATCCCGCGAGCGCGAACGCCGTCACCGTCCCGGTGGACGCGCGAGTCGCCGACGTCCAACTGAAGTTCACGTCCAACACCGGTGCCACCGCCGGCCAGGTCGCGGAGTTCCAGGTCCTGGGCGTCCCGGCACCCAACCCGGATCTCGAAGTCACCGGCCTCACGGCCTCGCCCGCCGCGCCCGTCGAGTCCGACCCGATCACCCTGTCGGCCACCGTGCGCAACAGCGGGCCGGTCGCCTCCGCGGCCAGTGCCGTGGCGTTCCGGCTGGGCGGCACCAAGGTCGCCACGGCGCAGGCCGGGGCACTGGCCGCCGGGGCGACATCGACCGTCAGCGCCTCGATCGGGGCGCGTGACGCCGGTACGTACCAGCTCAGCGCCGTCGCCGACGAGGCGAACGCGGTCATCGAGCAGAACGAGACCAACAACACCTACACCAGCCCGACATCACTGGTGGTGAAGCCGGTCGAGAGCTCCGATCTGATCGCGTCCGCGGTCGGCTGGACCCCGAGCAGCCCCTCGGCGGGTGACACCGTCAACTTCTCCGTGACTCTCAAGAACCAGGGAACGGTGGCCTCCGCCGGCGGCAGCCACGGCATCACGCTCACCGTGACCGACTCCAAGGGCGCCACTGTCAAGACCCTCACGGGCGAGCACGGCGGAGTCATCGCCGCCGGCGCGAGCACCTCACCCGTGAACCTCGGTACCTGGGCCGTCGCCAACGGCTCGTGCAGCGTCAAGGTGGTCGTCGCCGACGACGCCAACGAGCTGCCGGTCAAGCGGGCCAACAACACCAGCACCCGGCCGCTGTTCGTCGGGCGCGGCGCCAATATGCCGTACGACATGTACGAGGCGGAGGACGGCACCCTCGGCGGCGGGGCCCAGAAGGTCGGCCCCAACCGGACCATCGGCGACCTCGGCGGCGAGGCGTCCGGACGCCAGGCCGTCACCCTCAACAGCACCGGCAACTATGTCGAGTTCACGACCAGGGACAGCACCAACACGCTGGTGGCGCGGTTCTCGATACCGGACGCCCCGGGCGGCGGAGGCATCAACTCCACGCTCAACGTCTACGTCGACGGCACCTTCCGCAAAGCGATCGACCTGACGTCCAAGTACATGTGGCAGTACGGAGCCGAGGCGAGCCCCGGCAACTCCCCGGGAGCGGGCGCGCCGCGTCACATCTACGACGAGGCGAACGTGCTGCTCGGCGAGACCGTCCGGGCGGGCTCGAAGATCCGGCTGCAGAAGGACGCCGCCAACAAGGACACGTACGCGATCGACTTCATCAACCTGGAGCAGGTCGTGGCGGCGGCGAACCCGGACCCGGAGGCGTACACCATCCCGGCCGGAACCACCCACCAGGATGTCCAGAACGCCCTGGACAAGGTGCGGATGGACACCACGGGCAAGCTCGTCGGCGTCTATCTGCCGCCGGGCGACTACCGCACGTCGAACAAGTTCCAGGTGTACGGAAAGGCGGTCAAGGTCGTCGGCGCGGGCCCCTGGTTCAGCCGCTTCACCACCCCGCCCGACCAGGAGAACACCGACGCCGGCTTCGATGTCCAGGCGACCGCCAACGGCTCGTCCTTCTCCGGCTTCGGATTCTTCGGCAACTACACCGCGCGCAACGACGGTCCGGGCAAGGTGTTCGACTGGTCCAAGGTCTCGGACATGACCGTCGACAACATCTGGACCGAGCACATGATGTGCCTCTACTGGGGCACGGACACGGACCGGATCACCATCAAGAACTCCCGTATCCGGGACATGTACGCCGACGGGATCAACGTCACCAACGGCAGCAGCGACAACCGTGTCAGCAATGTGGAGGCGCGCACGACGGGAGACGACGCCTTCGCGCTGTTCCCCGCCGTGGACATCGTCAACGCCGACCAGACCGGCAATGTGTACGAGAACATCACATCGCTGCTGACCTGGCGGGCGGCCGGTATCGCGGTCTACGGCGGCAGCGGGAACGCCGTACGCAACGCCTATGTCGCGGACACGCTCACCTACTCCGGACTCACCATCGCCACGCTGAAGTTCGGATCGATCCCGGCGCTGGGCTTCGGCGCCACTCCATCGACGTTCGAGAACATCTCGCTGGAGCGGGCCGGTGGGCACTTCTGGGGCAACCAGACCTTCCCGGCGCTGTGGATGTACTCGGCGGAGTACGAGTACCAGGGCATCCGGATCAGCGGACTCGACATCACCGATCCGACCTACTCGGGAATCATGTTCCAGACGAAATACGACGGCAGCCGGCCGATGTACCCGGTCCGGGACAGCGTGCTGACCGATGTCGCCGTCAGCGGCGCGAAAAAGAGCGGTGACGCTTTCGATGCCAAGTCAGGCTTCGGGCTCTGGGCGAACGAGATGCCGGAGTCGGGGCAGGGGCCCGCGGTCGGAGAGGTCACCTTCAACGGTCTGCAGCTCAGCGGCAACGCGCAGGACGTAAAGAACACCACCTCCACATTCAAGATCAACATCAACTAGCAGAACAGGGGCAAGCGCTGGCGCAAGCCGCTTGCATGGCTTGCGCTAGTCTTGCGCTCATGACGCGACGACTTGCTCAGGTGGCGAAGAAGGTTGGGGTCAGCGAGGCCACGGTCAGCCGGGTACTCAACGGCAAGCCGGGAGTCTCCGAGTCCACCCGGCAGTCGGTGCTGAGCGCGCTCGACGTCCTCGGCTACGAGCGGCCGACCCAGCTGCGCGGCGAGCGGGCGCGGCTGGTCGGTCTCGTCCTTCCGGAGCTGCAGAACCCGATCTTCCCGGCATTCGCCGAGGTCATCGGCGGGGCACTCGCGCAGCAGGGGCTCACGCCCGTGCTCTGCACCCAGACCAAGGGCGGCGTCTCCGAGGCGGACTATGTGGAACTGCTGCTCCAGCAGCAGGTGTCCGGAGTGGTCTTCGCGGGCGGACTCTTCGCACAGGCGGACGCACCGCACGCCCACTACAGGCTGCTCGCCGAACGCAAGATTCCGGTGGTGCTGATCAACGCCTCCATCGAGAATCTCGACTTCCCCTGTATTGCCTGCGACGACGCGGTGGCGGTGGAGCAGGCCTGGCGTCATCTGGCCTCGCTCGGCCACGGGCGCATCGGCCTCGTCCTCGGACCGAACGACCATGTGCCCTCGCGGCGCAAGCTCGCCGCCGCGCACGCGGCCGCGAAGGCCGCCGGCCGTGAGCTGCCCGACGACTGCGTCGAGCGTTCCATGTTCTCCCTGGAGGGCGGGCAGGCGGCGGCCTCGCGGCTGCTCGACCGCGGGATCACCGGGATCATCTGCGCCAGCGATCCGCTCGCCCTGGGAGCCGTACGGGCCGCCCGCCGACGCGGTCTTGCCGTCCCCGGGGATGTCTCGGTCGTCGGCTATGACGACTCCGCCTTCATGAACTGCACCGAGCCGCCGCTGACCACCGTCCGCCAGCCGATCGAGGCGATGGGGCGGGCCGCGGTCGAGCTGCTGTGCGCGCAGATCCAGGGCGGCGATGTCCCGCCCGGGGAGCTGCTGTTCGAGCCGGAACTGGTGGTGCGCGGCTCGACGGCGCAGGCCCCGCGCTAGCTGAACAAAGGTCTGTCAAAGTTTTACGAAATCGGCGCGAGATATTGCGGTCTCCTGTCGCCGGTGGTTGAGTGTGCCGCGCTCCCGCAGCGTGTCTGCCGCGGGGTCATCCACGCTCATGCCCGAAGGGGACCACCCATGAGAAGTGCTACGACCGTCCTCGTCACCGCGCTCGCCCTCACCGTCCTGGCCGCCTGTGGCACGAGCAGCAGCGGCGACAACGACGAGGGCTCCGGCGGCGGTTCGTCCGACCCGTCGGCGCCACTGGACCCGAAGACCAAGCTGACGCTCACGATCGACTGCATGCCCTCGCCCGCCAAGGCCGCGGAGCTCAAGGAGTGGAACGAGGACGTCAAGGCATTCAACACGACGTACCCGAACATCAAGATCCAGGGACGCTCGACGCCCGGCCAGTGCCTCGAGCCGCCGCGCTTCACCGCGATGCTGAAGGCCAAGTCCCAACCGGACGTGTTCTATACGTACTTCACCGATCTCCAGCAGGTCCTCGACAACGCCGGAGCCGAGGACATCTCGGCGTACGTCACCCCCAAGACGGTCCCCGCGCTCGCCGACATCGACGCCGACGTCATGAACTCCCTCAAACACGAGGGCAAGCTCTACGGACTGCCCACCAGCAACTACACCATGGGTCTGCTCGTCAACCGCAAGCTCTTCCAGCGGGCCGGGCTCAACCCCGACAACCCGCCGAAGACCTGGGCCGAGGTCCGTACCGCGGCCAGGGCGATCGCCGGGCTCGGCAAGGGAATCGCGGGATACGGCGAGTACAGCGCGGGCAACACCGGCGGCTGGCACTTCACCGCAACGATGTACGGCCTCGGCGGCGAGGTCGTCGACGCGAGCGGCAAGAAGGCCGCCTTCAACAACGACCTGGGCAGGCAGATCGTCCGGAACCTGCACACCATGCGCTGGGACGACGACAGCATGGGCAAGACCCAGCTGCTCAAGTGGGGCGACCTGCAGAAGCAGATAGCGAGCGACAAGCTCGGGATGTTCCTCGCCGCGCCCGACGACATCGCGTACATGGTCCAGCAACTGGGCGCCACGTACGAGAACTTCGGCATGGGTCCGATCCCCGGCCAGCAGAACACCCTCTTCGGCGGCAACAACTACATGATCAAGAAGGGGATCTCCCCGGACAAGATCAAGGCCGCGGTCGCCTGGCTCAACTTCAAGAACCTCACCCTCGGCAAGGGCCAGTTCGACTGGGCACGCACCAAGGCCGACGGTCTTCCCGTCGGTGTCCCGCAGCCCAACTTCTGGCTGGGCACCAGCAAGACCAAGGACGACGCGGCACGCGCGGCCAGTGCCACCATGCCGGTGCAGAACTTCAAGGCATTCATGGACAACCCGGTCAAGGGCAAGGCCGAACCGCCCAAGGCCCAGGAGATCTACAAGGTCCTGGACAACGTGATGTCGGCAGTGCTCACCAACGAGAAGGCCGACGCGGGCAAGCTGCTGGCCACCGCCGAAACGCAGGTCAACCAGATCCTGGCGAACCAGTAGCCGATGTCGGCCCCCACACTCACCCCGCGCAAGGCCCCACCGCGCCCCGGGCGCGCCACCGGGCTCCCTACGAACGCATCGAGGGAGGCGTTCGTACGGGCCCTGCGCCGCAATCTGTCAGCACACGGCTTCCTGATCGGCGCCGTGCTCTGCTTCTCGTTCTTCTCCTGGTATCCGATGGTCAGGGAGTTCGTCCTGGCCTTCCAGAAGACGGAGGACGGACGCACCACCTGGGCCGGCTGGTCCAACCTCAGCACCGTGTTCAACGACCCGGCCTTCTGGCAGGCATGGCGCAACACCCTGCTGTTCACCGGCCTCGCGCTGCTGCTCGGCTTCGCCGTCCCGTTCGTCGTCGCCCTGGTCCTCAATGAATTCCGGCACGCGCAGGGCTACTTGCGGCTGCTGGTCTATCTGCCCGTCATGCTGCCGCCGGTCGCGTCCGTCCTGCTTTTCAAGTATCTGTACGACCCCGGATACGGACTCCTCAACCGGATACTGGAACTGCTGCACCTCCCGCAGCAGCAGTGGCTCCAGGACCCCGACACGGCGATGCTCTCGGTCGTCATCGCCGCCACCTGGATGAACATGGGCGGCGCGACCCTGATCTATCTCGCCGCACTGCAGGGCATACCGGGGGAGCTCTACGACGCGGCGGAGCTCGACGGCGCCGGCCTGCTGCGCAAGATCTGGTACGTCACCATCCCGCAGACCCGGCTGATCCTCTCGCTGATGCTGCTCATGCAGATCATCGCGACGATGCAGGTCTTCACCGAGCCGTTCCTGCTCACCAACGGCGCGGGTCCCGAAGGGTCCACGACGACCGTCGTCTATCTCATCTACCAGTACGCCTTCAACTTCAACAACTACGGCAGCGCGGCCGCGCTCGGCCTGGTCCTGCTCGTACTGCTCGCGGGGTTCTCCGGGGCGTACGTACGGCTCAGCCGCGCAGGCGACGACGAGTAGGACGGGGGAGACGGACATGAGCACACGCACACTCATCTCACCGGCCCAACTCGCGAGGCCCCGCGCGAAGTTCCTCTACTGGACGGTTTTCGTCCTGGTCGTCGGCCTCTTCACCCTGGTGTTCCTCGGCCCGCTCTACTGGATGGTCTCCGGCGGGCTCAAGACCACCCAGGAGGTCGTCCAGTCACCGCCGACCTTCCTGCCCCAGGCCGTGCACCCGGAGAACTACTCGCGGGCCTGGGACGTGATGGACCTGGCCCGGCTGCTGTTCAACACCCTCTACTACGCCTTCGGCGCGCTCGCCTTCCAGCTGGTCCTCGACGTCGCCGCGGCCTACTCGCTCTCCAGGCTCCGGCCCGTGTTCGGCAAGGTCATCCTCGCGATGATGCTGGCCACGCTGATGATCCCGGCCACCGTCCTGGTCGTACCGCAGTATCTGACGGTGCTCGACGTGCCGGTCGTGGAACGCAATCTGCTCAACTCGCCCTGGGCGATCTGGCTTCCGTCCGTCACCAACGCCTTCAACATCTTCCTGCTGAAGCGGTTCTTCGACTCGATCCCGGGCGAGCTCCTGGACGCGGCAGCCATCGACGGAGCCTCCCGGATGCGGACCCTGTGGTCGGTCGTACTGCCGATCTCCCGGCCGATCCTCGGCGTCGTCTCCATCTTCGCGGTCGTCGGAGTCTGGAAGGACTTCCTCTGGCCGATGCTCACCCTGCCCGATCCGAGCAAGCAGACCCTCAATGTCGGGATCTACTCCCTGGCGAACGGCGTGCCCGAGAACGTGCTGATCGCGGCGCTGACCATCGCGTCCGTGCCGACGCTGCTGATCTTCCTGATCTTCCAGCGCAACATTATGAGCGGTCTCACCGCGGGCGGCCTGAAGGGTTGAACCCGGCCCTGTCCCAGGGGCTGACCCGGCCTTGTCCCAGGGGCTGAACCCGGCCCGCCGCACCGCTCTTCGTCAAGCCTCCGCCGCCGGCCTCACTCCGGCGCCCTGCTGTCGGGCCGGCGGCGGAGTCCCACCTGCCCGAAAGGACCGTCACGTGGCAGCCCCTCCTCCGGATCACGCGGACGTGGACCGTACGGACGACTGGTGGCGTTCGGCCGCCATCTACCAGGTGTACCTGCGCAGCTTCGCCGACGGCGACGGGGACGGCACGGGCGATCTCGCGGGCGTCCGGGCGAGACTGCCCTATCTCGCCGAACTCGGCATCGACGCGGTCTGGTTCAACCCCTGGTACCTCTCCCCGATGGCCGACGGCGGCTACGACGTGGCCGACTACCGTGCCGTCGACCCGGCCTTCGGGACCCTCGCCGAGGCCGAGAAGCTCATCAGTGAGGCCAGCGAGCTGGGGATCCGCACCATCGTCGACATCGTGCCCAACCATGTCTCCGACCAGCACACCTGGTTCCGCTCGGCCCTCGCCGCCGGACCGGGCAGTCCCGAGCGCGAACTCTTCCACTTCCGTCCCGGCCGCGGTGCGAGGGGCGAACTGCCGCCCAACAACTGGCCGTCGCAGTTCGCCGGGGAGACCTGGACCCGCGTGCCCGACGGCGAGTGGTATCTGCACCTGTTCACCCCGGAGCAGCCCGATCTCAACTGGGACCACCCCGTCGTACGCCAGGAGCACGAGGACGTCCTGCGCTTCTGGTTCGAGCGCGGTGCCGCGGGTGTACGGATCGACTCGGCCGCCCTGTGCGCCAAGGCCCCCGGTCTGCCGGACGCCGACGAGGACGACACGACGCTCTACGTCGACCGCGACGAACTGCACGACATCTACCGCGCCTGGCGGGCTGTCGCCGACGAGTACGGCGGGGTCCTCATCGGCGAGCTGTGGGTGCCCGACCCGGACCGCTTCTCCCGCTATCTGCGATCCGACGAGCTGCACACCGCCTTCAACTTCGACTTCCTGGCCCGCCCCTGGGAGGCGGCCGAGCTTCGTGCCTCCATCGACACCACGCTCGCCTTCCACGCCCCGGTCGGCGCTCCGGCGACCTGGGTGCTGTGCAATCACGACGTGACCCGCACGGTCACCCGCTACGGGAGGGACGACACCGGCTTCGACTTCGCGAAGAAGCGCTTCGGAACCCCCACCGACCTGGCCACCGGCACCCGGCGCGCCCGGGCCGCGGCCCTGCTCTCGCTCGCCCTGCCCGGTTCCGTCTATCTGTTCCAGGGCGAGGAACTGGGGCTTCCCGAGGCGGACATACCGCTCGACCGCATCCACGATCCGATGCACTTCCGCTCCGGGGGAGCGGACCCGGGACGCGACGGCTGCCGGGTGCCGCTGCCCTGGGCCGCGGACGCGCCGTACTACGGATTCGGCTCGGCGGTGGATCCCTGGCTTCCGCAGCCCGAGGGCTGGGCCCCGTACGCCGCCGACGTGCAGGCGGCCGATCCCGGCTCGATGCTGAACCTCTACCGGCGGGCCCTGCGGCTGCGCCGGGCCGGGCCAGGGTTCGGGGACGGACCGCTGCGCTGGCTGCCGGCCGCGCCCGGAGTCCTCGTCTTCGGGCGTGGCGGTGGACTGATCTGCGTCGTCAATCTCGCCGGGGACCCCGCCGAACTGCCCGGCCACACAAGCGTCCTGCTGACGAGCGGCCCGCTGGACGACGCGGGCCGGCTGCCGCGGGACACGGCCGCCTGGCTGCGGGCCTGACGCAGGGAGTCCTCTGCCCGCTCACGGCAGCGGCCTGGGAGGGCGGGGGCCGTCGTACTGCCCGCTCGGACGCATCCGCAGCGGGCGCTCCTCGTACTCCTCCAGCGCGTGCGCGATCCAGCCCGCCGTACGCGCCACGGCGAACACCGTCTCGCCCGCCTCAGCCGGCATACCCGACGCCACCGAAAGCACCGCCAGCGCCAGGTCGACATTGGCGTGCAGCTCCACATGGCGGGCCGTCGTCACCTCCACCTCGCGCGCCGCCTCCAGCGCGGGACGGGCCGCGGGCAGCTCTGCGAGTGCGCCGAACAGTGCCTCGGCGCGAGGGTCCTTGCCCGGGTAGAGCCGGTGGCCGAGACCCGGCACCCGACGGCCCGCCCGCAGATGGTCCGCCACCACGGGCGCGGCGCTTCCCCGCTCCAGGACCTCGGCCAGCATCCGGTGCGCGAGACCGCTGGCGGCTCCGTGCAGCGGGCCTTCCAGCGCGCCGAGACCCGCGGAGACAGCGGCGTAGGGGTGGGCACGCGCCGAGGCCGCGACCCGTACGGCGAGCGTCGATGCGGCCAGATCGTGGTCGATCAGCAGCGAGAGTGCCGTGTCCAGGGCTCGTACGGACCTCTCGTCCGGGCGCTCGGCGGTGAGCCGTGACCACAGCCGCCCGGCGATCCTGCCCTCGCCACGATGCTGTTGCCCGACCGTGGGGAGCGCGTCGACCAGGGTGGGGATCAGCATGCGCGCGCTGCCGAGCACGGCGTCCCGGTCGAGGTCGAAGCGCAGCGGATCCGCGACGGCGGCCGCGATGGCGGCGACCCGCAGCCGGTCCGTCGATCCGCTGTGCGCGGGCAGCGCGTCGACCGCGCGACGGGCCGCGGCGAGTGTCTCGGGCGGAGACGTGAACCGTACGCCAGGTCGCAGGGTGCCGGTCCAGAGCCAGTCGGCGATCTCCTCGTAGCCGTAGCGGCGGGCGAGTTCGGTCGCGTCGACGCCCCGGAAGTAGTAGCGGTCCTTGTCGATCAGGGTGATGTGAGTGCGGATCCGCTGGGTGATGTCGCTGCCGGACGACGGCTCGCGCCGGCCCCTGCGCACGAGCGCGTCGACCTCCTTGGCGTCGAAGGTGCTGCCGCGGCCGGTGGGGTCGCGCCTGCTGGAGAGCTGGCCGCGGCTGACATACGCGTACACCGTCTCGGGTTTCACACCGAGCCGTGCGGCCGCCTCCTTGGTGGTCAGCCGCTCGCCGTCCGCTGCGTGGTCCGTCATGCCGTCACCGTACACATATTGATTCAATCAATGTTGACAGTGATCCCATCAAGCATGGACAGTCGAATCAAGTTCAGGGAGGACACCATGCAGAGCACCGGGACCACCGCACCCGTCGACGTACCGCGCGGACTCGCGGGCGTCGTCGTCACCGACACCGCGCTGGGCGACGTCAGAGGGCGCGAGGGCTTCTACCACTACCGCCAGTACTCGGCCGTCGAACTCGCAGAGCGGCGCGGCTTCGAGGACGTCTGGCATCTGATGTTCCACGGCGAACTGCCGGACGCCGCGCAGCGTGCGGCCTTTGTGAAGCACACCACGTCTCTGCGCCGTCTGCCCGACGACGTCCGCGCCGCACTGCCCGCGATAGCCAGCTCGAGCGCGCTGTCCGGGCCGCTCGCCGGACTGCGTACTGCGCTCTCCCTGCTGGGAGCCTCCGCGGGGCTGCGCCCGGTGTACGACCTCGACACCGACCGCCGCCGCACGGACGCACTCGCCGCGTGCGCGGCCGTGCCGACGCTGCTCACCGCGCTGCACCGGCTGGGCCAGGGGCTGGAGCCCGTCGAACCGCGTGACGACCTGCCGTACGCCGCCAACTACCTCTACATGCTGACTGGTTCCGAGCCGGAGCCGGCGCGGGCCCGGGCGATCGAGCAGTACCTCGTCTCCACCGTCGACCACGGCTTCAACGCCTCGACCTTCACCGCCCGCGTGATCGCCTCCACCGGAGCCGATGTGGCCGCCTGCCTCGTCGGAGCGATCGGTGCGCTCTCGGGTCCGCTGCACGGCGGCGCCCCGAGCCGGGCTCTGGACACCCTCGACGCGATCGGCACGCCGGAGCGGATCGACCCCTGGATCAGGGAACGGGTCCTGGCGGGCGAGCGGATCATGGGCTTCGGTCATCCCGTCTACCGCACCGAGGACCCGCGCTCGCGGATGCTGCGAGGCATCGCCGAGAGCTTCGGCGGACCGCTGGTGGAGTTCGCGGTCGAGGTGGAGGCGCGCGTCGAGGCGATCCTCGCCGAACTCAAGCCGGGCCGTGAGCTGCACACCAATGTGGAGTTCTACGCCGGGGTGGTCATGGAACTGTGCGGACTGCCGCGCGAGATGTTCACGCCCACGTTCTGCGCGGCGAGGGTCGTCGGCTGGAGCGCCAACATCCTGGAGCAGGCCGAAGACTCCAAGATCATCCGCCCGTCGGCCCGCTATGCGGGACCTCCGCCGCCCCAGCCCGTTCCGGTGGCGTCCTGACAAACGTCTGGCCCGGTACCGCAGGCGGTGCCGGGCCGGGGTGCTTTGCGGCTAGGAATCGGGGATGTCAGCCTTCGCTCGGATGAGGGTCTCGCGCGAGATCACGACGATCCGCTCGTGGTCTGCCCGGCCTGCGTCGGACGGGAGCTCGTTGTCCAGCGCCTCCGTCGCCTCTGTCCCGATGACGGCAAAGTCACCGGTGCTCAGCTCGAAAATGTCAGGACATGTCTGTCCTGACATGCTTCCGCGCTGACGGGGGGATGCTCCGATCCGGCGCACGATCTTCAATTGGGGTGTCCTCAGAGAGCTAGGGGGCGCGAATTACGGCATTGTAATTCGCGGCGCAAGACCGACGGCGCGCGCCTACATCAATCGGCCCACCAATCACGACCCTCCTCCTCGTGGCGAATGATGAGGCGATCGACGAGTCGACCGAGGTAAGCCTCTTGAGATTCGTATCGCACGCTGGCGCGATGGCTCCTTGTGGCAGCCCAGAACTCACGGAAGATAGGGTTCCGGCAAATCACTCGAAGGTGTCCCCGGACATCATCCTCCGTGGCCGCCCCGATCCGGTAGGCGTGCAGCACATGCTGATAGAGGGCGTTGGCGTACAGGTACTGACGCTGTTTCACGGGTGACAGTCGGGTGTCGTACGTGTCCAGTACGGCGGCCAGGTCCGGATCGTCCATCGCCTTGCTCAATAGCTCGAAGTGCAGTCGCTGCTGGTTGGTGATGTCGGCACGGCGTTGTAAGCCGTTGGCCTGTTCCATGTGTGCCAGCTGGGTGCTCAGGTTGCCGTTGTGGCGGTGCATTTGCTGGTGCTGGATCACGAGGGCGACGATGACTGCGCCGAAGGCGAGGCCGGAGAAGACCGCGTTGGCGGCTGATACGTCCGTGTCGGGCGCGAGTTCGTTCATCGTGACACTGATGGCCAGGCTGAGCGTCGCGACAAGTCCGATGACGGCGATGGCGCACACGATGACCACGGCAACGCCGACGGCGACTCCTCGTTGGGCGCTTCCCTGTGTGGTCATGTCAACCCCCGATCCACAAGCGGCCGTTCGCCGGTCACCGGGCAGGGACGTGCTGGGGCCGGCGTGCGGTCGCAGTCTGCGCATGCTGTCGCCCTGCCGCCGAGCGGCTCTGATCGGTGAAGGGCGAAAGGTGGAGGGCGAGGATGAACCAGTCGCCGTCCCAAGGAGGTTGCCCGGCGGGCGGCTGTAGCAATCGCGCATCTGAGCGCCTGAGACGAACATTTTGGCTCATGAGGGGGGCAAGGGCGCAACCTTTGCCGTTTTCAGTCACGGGAGTAACTGAATATCGGGTCGACTACGATCCTTGCGCGTGGCAAGAAAACCGATACCTGTCGTCGTTCTCGCGGGCTTTTTGGGATCTGGCAAGACAACCGTGCTCAACAATCTGCTGCGGGCCAGCCGCGGCACTCGGATCGGCGCCATCGTCAATGACTTCGGTGCCATCGAGATCGACGCCATGACCGTGGCCGGTCAGCTCGGTGATTCCACCGTGTCCCTCGGCAACGGCTGTCTGTGCTGCGCCGTGGACGTCGGCGAGCTGGATGTCTTCCTCGACAAGCTCACCCGGCCCGCCGTTGGCCTCGACGTGATCGTCATCGAGGCCAGCGGACTCGCTGAGCCGCAGGAACTAGTCCGCATGCTTCTGGCCAGCGAGAACAAGCGCATCGTCTATGGCGGACTTGTCCAGGTCGTCGACTCTGCCGAGTTCGGCCGGACACGGGCGCGGCACCCTGAGATCGACCGGCATCTCGGGATCGCCGATCTGATCGTTCTGAACAAGGCGGACCGTATCGGTGAGGTGGCCGGCCAGCGGTTGCGCGAGAAGATCGCGCCTCTCGCCGAGGGAGCTGCCGTGATGTCGGCGACGTACGGGCGGATCGACCCCGAGTTGCTCTTCGAGTGCCGACCCCGGACCGAGCGCGCGGGGCAGCTGTCGTTCGAGGATCTGCGCGGCGACGATCACGACGGCCATCTGCACGCGGCCTACGAGACCGTGTCCTTCAGCTCGGCCGAGGCGCTCCACCCGCGCAGGTTGCTGGACTTTCTCGACTCGCGGCCCGAGGGTCTCTACCGCATCAAGGGCTTTGTCGACTTCGGCGCACCCGACCCGCGCAACCGGTATGCCGTCCACGCCGTCGGCCGATTTCTCCGGTTCTACCCGGAGCCCTGGCCGGACGGTGCGCAGCGGGCGAGCCAGCTGGTCCTGATCGGGTCCGGCATCGACGCGGAAGCCCTGATCAAGGAACTCGACGCCGCCCGGGTGACCCGACCGCAGGACGCCCCCGATGAGCACAGCATGTGGGGCGTCCTGCGGTTCGTCCAGGCGGAAGGCGACGAGCGCTAGCTTGCCGGGCCCGCCAGCACCGCCACCGCCGAGGTCAGCGGAGTGCCCGAGCCGTCACGGCGCGGGTCCGGCTCCGGGAGCTCGGCCGGTGAGCCGTTCTTCTGTGCTGCCCGGGCCGGGGCCGGGCCCGCCCACGCCAGTACGAGCACGTCCTCGCCCTTGAGGAAGCGCTGGCAGCGCACCCCGCCCGTGGCCCGCCCCTTGCGGGGGTACTGGTCGAACGGCGTGAGCTTCGCCGTCAGCGCCGAGTCGTCCAGCGTGCCGTGCGATCCCGCGACCGTGAACACCACCGCGTCCCCGGCCGGGTCCACCGCCGTGAACGAGATCACCTCGGCGCCCTCATACAGTTTGATTCCGGCCATGCCGCCCGCTGCCCGGCCCTGCGGCCGGACCTGCCCCGCCTGATAGCGCAGCAGCTGCGCGTCGGACGTCACGAAGACCAGGTCCTCCTCGCCCGTACGCAGCTCGGCGCCGCCGACGATCCGGTCACCGTCCCTGAGGGCGATGACCTCCAACTCGTCCTTGTTGGCCGGGTAGTCGGGCACGACGCGCTTGACGACACCCTGCAGGGTGCCCAGCGCCAGGCCCGGCGAGGACTCGTCGAGTGTGGTGAGACAGACGATCTGCTCCGCCGTCTCCAGCGACAGGAACTCCGCGACCGGCGCGCCGCCCGAGAGATTGGGCGCGGACGCCGTGTCCGGCAGCTGTGGCAGATCGATCACCGCGAGCCGCAGCAGCCGCCCGGTCGAGGTCACCGCCCCCACATCGCCGCGCGCGGTCGCCGGGACGGCCGAGACGATCACGTCGTGCTTGGTGCGCTTGCCGCCGTCGTCGGCAAGCGGCTCGCCGGTGGCCGTACGCGCCAGCAGGCCCGTCGAGGACAGCAGCACCCGGCACGGGTCGTCCGCGACCTCCAGTGCCACCGCGGCGACGGTCGTGCCCGCCGACTCCAGCAGCACGGTCCGTCGCTCGGTGCCGAACTTCTTGGCCACCGCGGCCAGTTCGGAGGAGACCAGCTTGCGCAGCTCGTTGTCCGACTCCAGGATGCCGGTCAGCTCGTCGATCTCGCCGTTCAGCCGGTCGCGCTCGCTCTCCAGCTCGATCTTGTCGAACTTGGTCAGCCGGCGCAGCGGGGTGTCCAGGATGTACTGCGTCTGGATCTCGCTGAGCGAGAAATGCTCGATCAGCCGCTCCTTCGCCTGCGCGGAGTTGTCGCTGGAGCGGATGAGGCGGATGACCTCGTCGATGTCGAGCAGGGCGACGAGCAGGCCCTCGACCAGATGCAGCCGGTCGCGCCGCTTGGTGCGCCGGAACTCGCTGCGGCGGCGTACGACGTCGAAGCGGTGGTCGAGATAGACCTCGAGCAGTTCCTTGAGCCCCAGCGTGAGCGGCTGGCCGTCCACCAGCGCCACATTGTTGATGCCGAAGGACTCCTCCATCGGCGTCAGCTTGTAGAGCTGCTCGAGGACGGCCTCGGGCACGAAGCCGTTCTTGACCTCGATGACCAGGCGCAGTCCGTGCGAGCGGTCGGTGAGGTCCTTGACGTCCGCGATGCCCTGGAGCTTCTTCGACGAGACCAGGTCCTTGATCTTCGCGATGACCTTCTCGGGGCCGACCGTGAAGGGCAGTTCGGTGACGACCAGGCCCTTGCGGCGGGCCGTGACGTCCTCCACGGAGGCCGTCGCGCGGATCTTGAAGGTTCCGCGGCCCGACTCGTACGCGTCCTTGATGCCGCTCAGGCCCACGATCCGGCCACCGGTCGGCAGGTCGGGACCGGGGACGAAGCGCATCAGGGTCTCGAGGTCGGCGCCGGGGTGCCTGATCAGATGGCGGGCGGCGGCGATGACCTCGCCCAGATTGTGCGGGGGCATGTTCGTCGCCATGCCGACCGCGATCCCGGACGCGCCGTTGACCAGCAGGTTCGGGTAGGCGGCGGGGAGCACGACGGGCTCGCGCTCCTGGCCGTCGTAGTTCGACTCGAAAGCGACCGTGTCCTCGTCGATCGACTCGGTCATGAGGCTGGTGGCGTCGGCCATCCGGCACTCGGTGTACCGCATGGCGGCGGGCGGGTCGTCATTGCCGAGCGAGCCGAAGTTGCCGTGCCCGTCGACGAGCGGCAGGCGCATGGAGAACGGCTGTGCCATCCGCACGAGGGCGTCGTAGATCGACGCGTCGCCGTGCGGATGGAGCTTGCCCATGACCTCGCCCACGACGCGGGCGCACTTCACATAGCCACGGTCGGGGCGCAGGCCCATTTCGTTCATCTGGTACACGATCCGGCGGTGCACCGGCTTCATACCGTCACGTGCGTCCGGCAGGGCCCGGGAGTAGATCACCGAGTAGGCGTACTCGAGGAAGGAGCCCTGCATTTCGTCCACGACGTCGATGTCGAGGATCTTCTCCTCGAAATCGTCCGGAGGCGGGGTCTTCGTGCTGCGGCGGGCCATCGCGGCTGCTGCTCCTTCACGTACCAGGTCTGGAACTGACGCCGACCATTGTGGACCGTCCCACTGACAACGCCGACCGCGACCCGGGAACTTCGCCCGGTCCAGACCTCCCCCTCTAAAGTGGCAGGGCTGACAAAGACAAGCAGCATCGCGATCGAAGGGACGTACATGCCCATGGGTCACACGGCCACAGCGCAGGCCGGTTCCGGCGGCCTCACAGCGACAGAGCACCGGCTGGCCAACGGCCTGCGTGTGGTCCTCTCCGAGGACCATCTGACCCCGGTCGCCGCGGTCTGCCTCTGGTACGACGTCGGCTCGCGCCACGAGGTCAAGGGCCGTACCGGCCTGGCTCACCTCTTCGAGCACCTGATGTTCCAGGGGTCGGGGCAGGTCAAGGGCAACGGTCACTTCGAGCTGGTGCAGGGGGCCGGCGGCTCGCTGAACGGCACCACCAGCTTCGAGCGCACCAACTACTTCGAGACCATGCCCACCCACCAGCTGGAGCTGGCGCTCTGGCTGGAGGCCGACCGGATGGGCTCGCTGCTCGCCGCGCTCGACGACGAGTCGATGGAGAACCAGCGCGACGTCGTCAAGAACGAGCGCCGCCAGCGCTACGACAACGTCCCGTACGGCACGGCCTTCGAGCGGCTGACCGCTCTCGCCTACCCCGAGGGCCACCCGTACCACCACACCCCGATCGGCTCGATGGCCGACCTGGACGCGGCGACCCTCGAGGACGCCCGCGCCTTCTTCCGTACGTACTACGCGCCCAACAACGCCGTGCTGTCGGTCGTCGGCGACATCGACCCGGTGGAAACGCTCGCCTGGATCGAGAAGTACTTCGGCTCCATTCCCTCCCACGACGGCAAGCAGCCGCCGCGCGACGGCTCGCTGCCCGAGGTCATCGGCGAGCAGCTGCGCGAGGAGATCCGCGAGGAGGTCCCCGCGCGGGCGCTGATGGCCGCCTACCGGCTGCCGCACGACGGCACGCGCGAGTGCGACGCCGCCGATCTCGCGCTCACCGTTCTCGGCGGCGGCGAGTCCTCCCGGCTGCACAACCGTCTGGTGCGACGCGACCAGACGGCCGTAGCCGCCGGGTTCGGTCTGCTGCGCCTCGCCGGTGCCCCCTCTCTCGGCTGGCTGGACGTCAAGACGTCCGGCGGTGTCGAGGTCCCGGAGATCGAGGCCGCGGTCGACGAGGAGCTGGCGCGGTTCGCCGCCGACGGCCCCACGCCCGAGGAAATGGAGCGCGCGCAGGCCCAGTTGGAGCGCGAGTGGCTGGACCGGCTCGGCACGGTCGCGGGCCGTGCCGACGAACTGTGCCGGTACGCAGTGCTGTTCGGCGACCCGCAGCTGGCGCTGACCGCCGTGCAGCGGGTGCTCGAGGTCACCGCCGAGGAGGTGCAGGCGGTCGCCAAGGCGCGGCTGCGCCCCGACAACAGGGCGGTGCTGGTGTACGAACCCGTCTCGGCGCCCGAGGGAAGCAACGAAGAGGAAGAGGCGGACCAGTGAGCGACGCTGCCGTGACGATGACGTACCACCCGCAGCCCACGGCGGGGGACGCCCGGCCCTGGGCGTTTCCCGCCCCCGAGCGCGACACGCTGGACAACGGCCTGACCGTGCTGCGCTGCCACCGTCCCGGCCAGCAGGTGGTGGCTGTCGAGCTCTCCCTCGACGCCCCGCTGGACGCCGAGCCCGAGGGCATCGACGGCGTCGCCACGATCATGGCGCGCGCCCTGTCGGAGGGCACCGACAAGCACACCGCAGAGGAGTTCGCCGCCGAGCTGGAGCGCTGCGGCGCCACCCTTGACGCGCATGCCGACCACCCCGGCGTCCGGGTCTCCCTGGAGGTCCCGGTCTCCCGGCTGCCCAAGGCGCTCGGCCTGCTCGCCGAGGCGCTGCGCGCGCCCGCCTTCGCCGACAGCGAGGTGGAGCGGCTCGTACGCAACCGCCTCGACGAGATCCCGCACGAGACGGCCAACCCGGCCCGCCGCGCGGCCAAGGAGCTCTCCAAGGAGCTCTTCCCGGCCGCCGCCCGTATGTCGCGCCCCCGCCAGGGCACCGAGGAGACGGTGGCCCGGATCGACTCCGCGGCCGTGCGTGCCTTCTTCGAGGCGCACGTCCGGCCCGCCACGGCCACCGCGGTGATCGTCGGCGACCTCACCGGGGTCGACCTGGACGCCGTTCTCGCCGAGACCTTCGGCACCTGGACGGGCGACAGCGCCAAGCCCCGTCCCGTACCGCCGATCACCGCGGAAGACACCGGCCGCGTGGTCATCGTGGACCGCCCGGGCGCCGTGCAGACCCAGCTGCTGATCGGCCGGATCGGCGCGGACCGGCACGACCGCGTCTGGCCCGCTCAGGTGCTCGGCACGTACTGCCTCGGCGGCACCCTCACCTCGCGCCTGGACCGCGTGCTGCGCGAGGAGAAGGGCTACACCTACGGCGTACGGGCCTTCGGTCAGGTGCTGCGGTCCGCCCCGGACGGCTCGGGCGCCGCGATGCTGGCGATCAGCGGCTCGGTGGACACGCCCAACACCGGACCGGCGCTGGACGACCTGTGGAAGGTGCTGCGGACGCTCGCCGCCGAGGGGCTCACCGACGCCGAGCGTGACGTCGCGGTGCAGAACCTGGTGGGTGTCGCGCCGCTGAAGTTCGAGACGGCAGCGTCCGTCGCGGGCACGCTCGCCGACCAGGTCGAGCAGTTCCTCCCGGACGACTACCAGGCGCAGTTGTACGTGCGGCTGGCCGAGACCGGCACCGTGGAGGCGACGGCGGCGGCCGTCAGCGCCTTCCCGGTGGACCGTCTGGTCACGGTGCTCGTCGGCGACGCCTCGCAGATCGAGGAGCCGGTCAGGGCGCTGGAAATCGGCGAAGTGACCGTGGTCACCGGCTGATTGCCCCTCGCACGATCCGGACAACTCCGGTTGAACCCGGCGCAACAGACAAGCGGAACCCTGGCATCCAAGCGGTGCCGGGGTTCCGTGCTATGTCCGGTTTATTGCGGAGGCTGCCTGTCTGCCCTGTGGGATGCACGACAAAAGGGCCCGTCTGTTTGGTGATTGAAAGTCGGCCCGCCTAGCGTCGGTCCGGCTGTTCGCCAGTAGCCCGTCGCATCCGCGGCATCGGACAGCCATCGCCGAGTCCCCGTCTGGCGCGAGCCTGGGGAGCCGGGGACCCACTCAGTCCCTGGGGTGAATCGGACGCCTTCGTATCCGTACGGAGGGGCCCGTAGGAGACCTTCCTGCTCCGAACCCGTCAGCTAACCCGGTAGGCGAGAAGGAAGGAAAGGACCAGCCTCTTCATGGCGTTCACCCGTGCCACCGGGAAGCACCGTGCCCCGAGCCGCCTGACGCGCAGGAGCGCGAACATGGCGGGCGCAGCGGCCCTTGCCACCACCGGCGTCATCGGAACCCTCGCTTCCCCGGCGCTCGCCGCCACCCCGGGCATGGCCCCCGTCGAGGACACCGGCCTGACCCAGGTCGTCACCGCCGACACCCTCGCGGACCAGATCGCCGACCAGGCCGCCGCCCAGAAGCAGGAGGCCGCCGAGGCCATCGCCAAGGCGAAGGCGGCGGAGGAGGCCAAGCGCAAGGCCGAGGCCCGCGTGAAGGCCGCCCGCGAGGCCGAGGAGCGCGCCGCCCGCGAGGCCGAGCGCAAGCGCCTCAACTCCTTCGTCGCGCCGATCAGCGGCTCGTACGTCTCCACGGGCTACAAGACCGGCGGCGCCGTCTGGTCCTCCGGCAGCCACACCGGCATCGACTTCCACGCCGCCTCCGGCACCACCGTGCACGCGGTCGGCTCCGGCACCGTCGTCGAGGCCGGCTGGGGCGGCGCCTACGGCAACAACGTCGTGATCAAGATGAAGGACGGCTCGTACACGCAGTACGGCCACCTCTCCTCGATCGCGGTCTCGGTTGGCGAGAGCGTCACCCCGGGCCGGCAGATAGGCCTCTCCGGCGCGACCGGCAACACCACCGGGCCGCACCTCCACTTCGAGGCGCGCACCAGCCCCGAGTACGGCTCCGACATCGACCCGGTCGCGTACCTGCGCGCGCACGGCGTCAGCGTCTGAGAACAGCGCCCGAGCGTGGGCGCGCGAGAAGGCCCCGGCTTCCTGCCGGGGCCTTCGGCGTTCGGAGCCCTGGCCAAAAGATATCCATGGATTCCCGGGTGCCATCGGAAAATCCGGCCCACTGCAATAGAGTCACCGAACAGACGTCAATCGGCTGCGTTTCGCGCGGATTAAAGCGGAGGTTCGGTCATGCGCATTCCCGCGCACTCGGTATGCACGGCGATCCGCGACGACATCGTCTCCGGTGTATTCGAGCGCGGCAGCCGGCTCACCGAGGAGCAGCTGGCGCGCCGCTACGGCGTCTCCCGGGTCCCGGTGCGCGAGGCCCTGCGCACCCTGGAGTCCGAGGGCTTCGTCACCACCCGCCGGCACGCGGGTGCCTGTGTCGCCGAGCCCACCGAGCAGGAGGCGGCCGACCTGCTGGAGGTCCGGATGCTGCTGGAGCCCCTCGGCGCGGCCCGCGCGGCCCAGCGGCGGACGGAAGCGCACCTGAAGGTCCTGCGCGGCCTGGTAAGGCTGGGCCAGGAGCGCGCACGCCGCGGCCAGGGCGAGGACCTGCGGTCGCTGGGCGGCTGGTTCCACGAGACCCTCGCCCAGGCCTCCGGCAGCCCGGGGCTGATCGCGCTGCTCACCCAGCTGCGGCACAAGATCGCCTGGATGTACGCCGTCGAACAGCCCGCCACGCCCGTGGACTCCTGGGCGGAGCACGGCGCGATCGTGGACGCGGTGGCGCGCGGCGATGTGGAGCGGGCGCGCGCGCTGACGGCTGTGCACGCGGAGCGGGCCGCATCGGCGCACCGGCTGCGCCGTCCCGAGCGGGTGAGGACTTCGCAACATGCCGTAAACACCACGAGCGTTCGCCATTAACAGGCGCGCTGTATACAAAGGGAAGGATATTCGCGGGGCTCCTTTTCTGCTGCCCGAATTCATGGAGCCGGGCGCGGAAATGAACGTCGGGCCGGGAAATGCGCACAGCCGCGGTCGCCTCAATTCGGGAGACCGCGGCTGCGTACCGCCGGGCGCATTCTGCTCAGCCGCTCAGACCGTTTCGGGAAGCTCCTCGAGCCCCTCGGCGACCAGCTTGGCCAGCCGGTCCAGGGCCGCCTCGGCGCCGTCCGCCTCGGAAGCGAGCACGATCTCCTCGCCGCCCTGCGCGCCGAGGCCGAGCACGGCGAGCATGGAGCCGGCGTTGACCGGGTTGCCGTCGGCCTTGGCGATCGTCACGGGGACGCCGGCAGCCGTGGCGGCACGGACGAAGATGGAAGCGGGGCGGGCGTGAAGGCCCTCGGCCCAGCCGACATTGACGCGGCGCTCAGCCATGGTGTTGCCCTTCAAGTCTCAACGGTTGTCTAGACCAGTCTCTCATGTGTCGCGGCGTGCTCCCGAACCGACCCGCGACCGGTGGGTGAGCCGTACGCTTTCACACATGCAGACCCAGCCGGATCACGCCTACCCCGATCACTGGGAGGCGGACGTGGTGCTGCGTGACGGCGGTACCGCGCGCATCAGGCCCATCACCACCGAGGACGCCGAGCGTCTGGTCAGCTTCTACGAACAGGTCTCCGACGAGTCGAAGTACTACCGGTTCTTCGCGCCGTACCCGCGGCTCTCCGCCAAGGACGTCCACCACTTCACCCATCACGACTATGTGGACCGGGTGGGTCTGGCGGTCACGGTCGGCGGCGAGTTCATCGCCACCGTCCGCTACGACCGCATCAACGCGGAGGGCCGCCCCGCGAGCTCCCACCCGTCTCCCACCACCACCCTTGCCGGAGGGCGCTCCGCGCCCGCCCCTCCCGTCTCCGACGAGGCGGAGGTCGCCTTCCTCGTCCAGGACGCGCACCAGGGGCGCGGTGTCGCCTCCACCCTCCTGGAGCACATCGCGGCGGTCGCCCGTGAGCGGGGCATCCGGCGCTTCGCCGCCGAGGTACTGCCCGCCAACAACAAGATGATCAAGGTGTTCCGGGACGCCGGGTACACACAGAAGCGCAGCTTCGAGGACGGCTCCGTCCATCTGACCCTCGACCTCGAACCGACCGCCGAGTCCCTCGCCGTCCAGCGCGGCCGCGAGCAGCGGGCGGAGGCGCGCTCCGTGCAGCGTCTGCTCGCACCGGGGTCGGTCGCCGTCGTCGGCGCCGGCCGCGCGCCGGGCGGCGTGGGTCGCACCGTGCTGCGCAACCTCCTGGAGGCCGGGTACGCGGGCCGTACGTACGCCGTGAACCGCGCCCTGTCCGAGGATCAGCGGGAGATCGACGGTGTCCCCGCCTTCCGGTCCGTGGGCGAGATCGGCGAGCCGGTCGACCTCGCGGTCGTCGCGGTACCCGCCGAGCGGGTGCCGGAAGCGGTCGCAGACTGCGGCGAGCACGGCGTCCAGGGTCTGGTCGTCCTCACCGCCGGATACGCCGAGAGTGGCGGGACGGGACGCGAGCGGCAGCGCGAACTGGTGCGGCAGGCCCGTTCGTACGGCATGCGCATCATCGGCCCGAACTCCTTCGGCATCATCAGCACCGCGGAAGCCGTCCGGCTCAACGCCTCGCTCGCGCCGGACTCCCCGGCCCCCGGGCGCATCGGCCTGTTCACTCAGTCGGGCGCGATCGGCATCGCTCTGCTGGCGGGCCTCCACCGGCGCGGCGCGGGACTCTCCTCCTTCATCTCGTCGGGCAACCGCGCGGATGTGTCGGGCAACGACTTTCTGCAGTACTGGTACGAGGACCCGGACACCGATGTCGTTCTGCTGTACCTCGAATCGATCGGCAACCCCCGCAAGTTCACCCGGCTCGCACGGCGTACGGCGGCGGTGAAACCGGTGGTCGTGGTCAAGGGCGCCCGCCACAGCGGCAGCGAGCCGCCGGGGCACGCGGTGCCGGTGACCCGGATCCCGGACGCCACGGTCGGCGCGCTGCTGCGCCAGGCGGGCGTGATCCGCGTCGACACCGTCACCGAACTCGTCGACGTGGGCCTGCTGCTGGCCGGCCAGCCGTTGCCCGCAGGGCCGCGCGTGGCGATCCTCGGCAACTCCGAGTCCCTCGGGCTCCTCACGTACGACGCCTGCCTGACCGAGGGCCTGCGCCCGCAGCCGCCGCGCGACCTGACGACCGCGGCGACGCCAGTGGACTTCCGCGCGGCTCTGGCCGAGGCGCTGAAGGACGACGCGTGCGACGCAGTGGTGGTGACGGCCATCCCGTGGGTCGGCGAGAACGGCGTCACGGAGTCGGGCGACGGCGAGGTCCTGGCCGCGGCCCTGCGCGAGGCCTCGGACGCGTCCCCGGCGAAGCCGGTGGCGGTGGTCCATGTGGAGATGGGCGGCCTGGCGGAGGCGCTGGCGGCGGCGTCGAGCACGCGGACGGCGGAAGCGCCCGTCACCGCCACGACCACGACCGCTCCCGCCCCGCCCGCCACCGCTCCCGCGCCACCTCCGGCGCCGAACGCGCCACCCGTGTCCGCGGCCGCCCGCTACGGGGCCCCCGCCCCCGCGGCCGCCCCGCACGACTACCGCATCCCCGCCTACCCCGCCGCCGAGCGTGCTGTCCGTGCACTCTCCGAGGCCGTGAAGTACGCCCAGTGGCGCCGCGACGCCGCCGACCCCGGCAAGGTCCCCGAATACGAGGACATCGACGAGCCCGGCGCCGCCCGCCGGATCGAGGCGCTCCTCGGGGGGCACGACGACCCTCGCGCGCGCACGCTCGCCCCGGACGACGCCCGCGCGCTGCTGGGCCGGTACGGCATCGACGTCCGGCCCACCCTCCCGGCGCCGGGACCGGATGCCGCGGTTCACGCCGCCGGGCAGCTCGGCTATCCGGTGGCCCTCAAGACCACCGCCCCGCACCTGCGCCACCGCGCCGACCTCGGCGGCGTACGGCTCGATCTGGCCACCGAAGACCAACTGCGCCAGGCGTACCGGGAGCTGACCGAGACTTTCGGCAAGCCGGAAGAGCTGCAGCCCGTCGTCCAGGCGATGGCACCCCGCGGGGTGGACACCGTCGTCCGTGCCGCCATCGACCCCGCCGTCGGCGCCGTCCTCTCCTTCGGGCTCGCCGGTGCGGCTTCCGAGCTGCTCGGCGACACCGCGCACCGGCTCGTCCCCGCCACCGACCGTGACGCGGCCGAGTTGATCAGGGCCATCCGGACCGCGCCCCTCCTCTTCGGCTGGCGCGGCTCCGCGCCCGTTGACACCCCCGCCCTGGAGGAGCTGCTGCTCCGGGTGTCACGACTGGTCGACGACCACCCGGAAGTGGTCGGGATCAGCCTCGAACCGGTCGTTGTCGCTCAGCGAGGCCTTTCCGTGCTCGACGCCTCCGTACGCCTCGCGCCACCCCCCGCCCGCACTGACCTGGGCCCCCGCCGACTCCCCAGCTACTGAGCGCTCACCGGCCCTGCGGGCCCGTAGGATGGACCGCATGGCGAAGACCGGTACGACGACCCAGGGGCTGCGCGCGGCGATCGAGCGCAGCGGCTATTACCCGGCCCTCGTGGCCGAGGCGGTGGAGGCCGCTGTCGGTGGCGAGCAGATCGCGTCGTACCTGGTGCACCAGGAGACGACGTTCGACGCCAACGAGGTGCGTCGCCATGTCACCGTCCTCGTCCTGACGGCCAACCGCTTCATCGTCAGCCACACCGACGAGCAGGCCGCCGACTCCAGCTCCCCGACGCCGTACGCCACGACCTCGACCGAATCGGTCAAGCTCGGCCGGATCTCCTCGGTCGTGGTCAGCCGTGTCGTCGCCAACCCCGAGTCGTACGCCCCCGGCACCCTGCCCCGCGAGGTCGTCCTCACCATCGGCTGGGGCGCGGTCTCCCGGATCGACCTGGAGCCCGCCGCCTGCGGCGATCCAAACTGCGACGCCGACCACGGCTACACAGGCAACTCCACCGCCGACGACCTGAGCCTGCGCGTCAGCGAGGCCGGCGACGGCACGGACGCGGTCCGCCAGACGCTGGCCTTCGCCCAGGCGCTCTCCGAAGCCACGGCAGCCACGCGCTGATGCCTCAGTCCACAGCCCAGCCCGCGATCTGGCCCGACGACCCGGTGCGGCTGGCCGTCGACACCGCACCCGTCCCCGAGTACGGCACCGGCTCGCTCGCCGATCTGCTGCCGACGCTCGCGGCGGGCCAGGGCGTACCGGGACTCGCCCACAGCATCCCCGAGCTCACCCCCGCCGACCGGAACTGCGTCTTCCTGATCGACGGACTCGGCTGGGAGCAGATCAAGAACCACCCCGACGAGGCCCCCTACCTCACCTCGCTGCTCGGCACCTCGCGCGGTGGCACGGGACGGCCCATCACCGTCGGCTTCCCCGCCACCACCGCCACCTCGCTGGCCTCCATCGGCACGGGTCTGCCGCCCGGAGCCCACGGCCTGCCCGGCTACACCGCGCGCAATCCGGACACCGGCGAGCTGATGAACCAGCTGCGCTGGAAGCCATGGACACAGCCGCGCGTCTGGCAGCCGTACCCCACTGTTTTCCAGCTCGCCGACGAGGCGGGCGTCCACACCGCCCAGGTGTCCTCGCCGACCTTCGAGCACACCCCGCTCACCAAGATCGCACTCAGCGGCGGCAGTTTCCTCGGCAGGCTCACCGGCGAGGAGCGCATGGACCTCGCGGCCGAGCAACTGGCCATGGGGGACCGCTCGTTGGTCTACACGTACTACAGCGAAGTCGACGGCAAGGGCCATCGCTTCGGTGTCGACTCCGACGCCTGGCGCGGCCAGCTGATGTACGTCGACCGCTTGGCGCAGCGCCTCGCAGAGCAACTGCCGCCGCGCACCGCGCTGTATGTCACCGCCGACCACGGCATGATCGACATCCCCTTCGACGAGCAGTCGCGCATCGACTTCGACGAGGACTGGGAACTGCGCGCCGGAGTCGCCCTGCTGGGCGGCGAGGGCCGGGCCCGCCATGTCTACGCCGTCCCCGGCGCCGAGTCCGACGTGCTCGCCGTCTGGCGCGAGGTGCTCGGCGAGCAGTTCTGGGTGGCGAGCCGGGACGAGGCGATCGCGGCCGGCTGGTTCGGCGCCAGGGTCGACGAGCGGGTGTACGGACGGATCGGCGACGTCGTCGCGGCGGCCCACGACGACGTGGTGATCACCGCGTCCGTCAACGAGCCCCACGAGTCGGCGATGGTCGGGATGCACGGCTCCATGACCCCCGTCGAGCAGCTCGTACCGCTCTTCGAAGTACGCTCCTGACCGTCCCTCCCTCCCCGCACAGCCCCGAAAGGTCCTCAACTCCCCATGCCCGAGCTGGTGTTCTTCTCCGGAACGATGGACTGCGGAAAGAGCACCCTCGCTCTTCAGATCGAGCACAACCGGTCCACGCGCGGGCTCCAGGGCATGATCTTCACGCGCGACGACCGGGCGGGCGAGGGCAAGCTCTCCTCCCGGCTCGGCCTGGTCACCGACGCGGTCGAGGCCGCCGAGGGCTTCGACTTCTACGCGTATCTCGTCGCCCATCTCTCCCAGGGCGGGCGCTGCGACTACGTGATCGCCGACGAGGCGCAGTTCCTCGCGCCCGAGCAGATCGACCAGCTCGCCCGCGTCGTCGACGACCTCGAACTGGATGTCTTCGCGTTCGGCATCACCACCGACTTCCGCTCCAAGCTCTTTCCGGGCTCGCAGCGGCTCGTCGAGCTCGCGGACCGGGTCGAGGTGCTCCAGGTCGAGGCGCTGTGCTGGTGCGGCGCACGGGCCACGCACAACGCCCGTACGGTGGGCGGGGTGATGATCGTCGAAGGCGCCCAGGTCGTTGTCGGGGACGTCAACCAGTCGCCGGACGAGATCGGTTACGAGGTGCTGTGCCGGCGCCATCACCGGCGGCGGATGACGGCGGCCACCGCTCGTGCCGCCGCCCTCTCGCCGGACGTCCTGCCGGTGGAAGTCACCTAGCCAGGTCGGCGGGGGTCATCCGCACCACCGCCACCAACCCCAACGGGCGTGGACCACACAGGGGTTACTCCCCGGTTGCGGGAACGGAGGTCCCGTCCCACACGTCTCAGAAGGAGAGTCGAGTGACGGGGGACCGAGCATGACGGTGACACTGGGCGAGGAGATCACGTTGCTGTCGCTGGACGACGACTCGGGGGTGGCGCGCGAACGGCAGGCCTGCCAGTGGGCGGTAGCGGGTGGGATCGTCCTCGAGCTCGTTCTGTCCGGTCGCCTGTCCGTGGACCGCGGACGGATCGCGGTGGTCGACACGGCGTCGACGGGGGTCCGGTTGCTCGACGACCGGCTCAGGATGATCGATGCCTGGGCGGCGGGGAAGAGCAAGCCGCCCAAGGTGACGGAGTGGCTGACCAAGGACCACCGCAAGGTTCTGGACGCCACCCTCGAAAGCCTCAGGGAGCGCGGCCTGGTCAGCCAGGAAGAGCGCAAGCTACTGGGGCTGTTCCCGGTGCGGCGGTTTCCTGAGGCGGATGGCACGGTCGAGCGCGAACTGCGCGGGCGGCTTGAGGGATTGGTCCTGCGGCATGGGGAGCCCGACGACCGCTCGGCCGGCCTCATCGCACTGCTTCACGGCGCCAAGCTGCACCGCCTGGCCTTCCCCGACCTGCCGCGCAAAGAGGTCTCTCCGCGAATGCGGGAGATCGCCGAGGGGCAATGGGCGGGGGAGAGCGTGCGCAAGGCGATCCAGGACATGCAGGCGGCGATGTCCGCGGTCGCCCTGGTCACCATGAGGAGCTGATCGGCTAAGCCCCATCGGTGCATCGGCCGGATATCGCCCGGAGTATCAGGTCGAGGCCGGTCTGGCGATGCCCGTCACTGAAGGTCTTCCAAAGGAGCCTTGTCGGCGGACTCGCGGATTTTCGCGAGGAGTTCCTCGTCGCTCAATTCAGGGCGCGGGGCCGGAGCTGAGCCGAGGAGTGTGTGCAGGGCGTCGCGGAGTGATTCGGAAGCGTCCCATTCGCATTCCGAAGCGTGATCTCGCCCAGATTCACTCATGACTCAATCCCATGGAGAAAAAGGTGCCGAACAGGTTGGCCTCACAAAGCATATGCGGAGCTGGCCGAGCGTCACTTGCACCCTGAGCAGGTTTCCTGCGGTTGTCTCCCGGCGGAAGCCTGAGTGGACGCTGCTGCCTGCATCTGGTTCAGAGTGCCGGGTCGCCGGTCCTTTGGCAAGGGTGACCCTCGCGGACGCCCCGTGGCCGGCGCCCCGGCACTCGTAGTTCAGTCAATCCTCCCGTCGAGGCGCGCTGAGCACGCCGATCCGCTCCCGCAGGATCCGCAGCGCTCTGGAGGTGGAACTGCGGACCGTCGCGGCCGAGCAGTCCATGATCCGCGCGACCTCTTCGATGCTGAGGTCCTCCCAGTAGCGTAGGTAGACGAGACTGCGCTGCCGGGCCGAGAGGGTCGACAGCGCCTTGAGCAGGATCATCCTGTCCCCGACCCGGGTCATCTCCTCAGCCGCGGGCTCGGGTTCGGGTAACGAGCCCTGCAACAGTTCGCGGGTCCAGCGATGCCTGCGCCGTTCGTCGATGAAGAGCCGCACCATCACGGTGCGGGTGTAGGCGGACAGTGCGTCGTGGCGATCCAGCCGCTCCCAGCTCCGGTAGACGGTGATCAGTGTCTGCTGTACGAGATCGTCGGCCGCGAACCAGTCCCCTACCAGTACGAATGCCTTACGTCTGAGTGCTGGTCGAGCACCTACGACGTAGCGTGCGAAGCGTTCCTCGTGCGCCTCATCCAATCGGTTCATCCCCGTTCGAAATTTCTTCGCCCCGCCGAACAGCGTCCCGGCCTGTCCACCACGTGTAGAGGGTGGGAACGGTTCGCCACAAGTCGCGAACCGGGCCGCGTGACGCTCAACGGAGTCAAACACGTCATCTGCTCTCCCGCTAGTGGCTCAATGCAACATGCGTTGCAGATGTTCCAGGCCCCATGGTGCGAAGCGGAGTTGCACCGTCCAGGACAAGGGATTTCTCTTTTGCGGTCTCAACGGATGCGAATTGGAAGGGGTCTCGGCTGCGACCCGGCCGGATTTCCGATCATCGAGGAGGGCGAGGAATGAGGACGCTCCAGGCGACACCCCAGGGCGCCGCGGTGCCCGAGTCCCTGCGCCGGATCGGAAAGCTGGTGTCGCCGTACGGGCTTGTGTCCCGGCTCACCTGGCTGCCCGTCACCGAGGGGGAGCCGGATTTCGCGGTCTTCTCCGGATCGCTGGGCGACCCGGGAGCGGTTCTCGCCGCGCACGGGGAGTGGAAGCACGACGCCTCCTCGGGCAACTTCGACGGGGCAGGCGGAGCGCTGGACAGCGAGACGGCGGCGCACCTCGCGGCCGCCGAATCGTTGGAGCGGTACTCCTCGTGCGCCTGGTCCCCGCAGGACATGATCTGGGCGACCGCCGAGGAACTCGGCGACGACGCCATCCCGCCCTGGGAGTGGCCGAACCTCTCACCGGCCGAACTGGCCGACCCCCGCTGCGGTCTGGTGCCCACCGACCGGCGGATGCCGCTGCGCTGGGTCGAGGGCTGGTCCCTCGCCCGCGGCCGGAAGGTGTACGTACCGGCCGTCCAGGTCTATCTGAAGTGCTCACCGGAGTCGGCAGCCGAGCGCTACGTGCACCCGGTCTCCACAGGCTGCGCAACCCACGCCGACCCGCTGGCCGCCATAGCCAACGGTCTGATGGAAGTCGTCGAACGGGACTCCATTGCCCTGACATGGCTTCAGCGCCTCCGGCTGCCCCGGCTGGAGTTCGCACTCGACGATCTGGCCCCCGAGCACCGCGCGTTCGTCGAACGGGCGGCCAGCGAGAACATCCGCACCCTGCTCTTCGACGCCACGACGGACGTTGGCATCCCCGTCATCTACGGGGTGCAGCTCGCAGACCACGACCGCGATCTCGCCCAACTCGTCGTCGCCACCTGCGACACCGACCCGGGCAAGGCCATCGCCAAGCTGCACCGCGAGGCCGCCTCGCTGCGCATCGCGCTCCGCTCCCACGCGAGCCGGCACACGAACCCGGACGACCCGCAGGACATCGTCAGCGTGATCGGTGGCGCGCTCCTCGCCGGGAAGCCCGACCAGCGCCATCGGTTCGACTTCCTGCTGGAGGGCGAGCGCCCCGTGCGGGCCTTCGCCGACCTGCCGCGCCCCGCAGAGGGAGCGGAGGAGCTGCCATGGCTGCTGGAGCGGCTGTCCAAGGCCGGCTGCGAGGTCGTGGTCGTCGACATCACGACCGACGAGGCCCGCCAGGTGGGCGCGACCGTCGTACGGGTCATGGTGCCGCAGTTGATGCCGCTCTCCTTCGCCCACCGGGCCCGCTACCTCGCCCACCCCCGCCTTTATGAGGCTCCTCGCGCCATGGGCCACCCCGTGCGCGACGAGGACGGCATCAATCCCAATCCGCAGCCCTTCGCGTGAGGTGGGTCATGAATCGTCAACTGCTCGTACTCGCCTCAGGGGCGTTCGGCAAGGACGTCGCACGACGCCTGGAACACGGCTCCCGGGAGCGCGGACACGACATCACCCTGATGGAGATCGACGAGGGAACCCACCCGAGTCTGTGGCCCCGCGCCGACCTCATCATGTTGGCAACCTCCCATGAGCGGCCCCGGATCGACGAGGCGGCGGACCGGGCGGCCTTCGCCTGGGGCACTCCCTGGTTCGGGGTGCACACCACCGCCACCGAGGTGCTGTGCGGACCCGTGGTGGTCCCCGGCCGTACGGCCTGCCACCAGTGCTACGCGCGCCGCCGCAACCAGCACCGGCGGCCCGAGCACGGCTCCGCCGGCACGGGGGACCGCCATCCGACCGGCTACCCGGTCCACCACGTCGGCGTCGCCGCCGCCTTCGCCCGGCAAGCAGTCGAGGAGGCGCTGCGCACACCGGGCGACGAGGAGGCGATCGGCGGCACGGTGCGGAAGTTCGACCAGATCACCGGCGCCACCAGCAGGGCCTCCGTGATCGCGGTGGACCGATGCGCGCGCTGCCGCACCGCTGCCACGGGCGACGAACTGTGGCGCCGACTGGCCTCGATCAACGAAGGGCGGAAAGCGTGAGCGACCGATCCATGATGACGGCCGAAACCGTAGGCTCCGCCGCACGGTTCGACCCGCAGCTGCGCATCCCCCGGCGGCCGCGCCTGCGCCGGGGCCTCGTGGTCAGCGCCGAGGCCGACCAGGTGGTGGTGACCGGCCCGCCCAAGAAGCAGCTCTTCCGCGGCAGGTCCGCCACGCAGATGCTGCCCGGGCTGCTCGACCTGCTCGACGGAGAGCGCACCCATGACCGGCTCGCGGCGGAGCTCGGGCTGCCCGAAGAGGTCGTGTTCAAGGCACTCTCGCTGCTGTGGACCTGCGGCGTCGTCGAGGAGGGGCCGCCCGGGGGGCCGGAACGCGAAGCGGTCACCGACGTCGACGACCGCCTCGCTGATTACCTGTCCCGGGTGGGCAGCGCGACCGAGGTGAACCCCTGTTGGGAGGAGGCGGCGGCCCGGCTCCGTACCGCCGAGATCGAGATCTTCGGCGACCCGGCGCTCGCCGAGCTTCTGCGCGACGAGCTCACCGGTTCCATGCCGGTCACCCTGGGCACCGGCGACACCCCGGCTGAGTGGGCGACGCTCGCGGTCTGGGCCGATGCCGGAGGCGGCGGACAGGACGCCGCTCCCGGTACCGGCCGGCACACCCTCGCCGAGCACTGCTGGGACAAGGGCGTCCCGTTGCTGCGCCTGAGCGTGCGCGGCCGCCGTGCGGCCCTGGGCCCGTTGGTCGACCCCCGCACGACGCCGTGCCTGGACTGCCTGACCGCCGACGACGAGGACGACGACCGTACGGCCGTCGTCGGCGACCACGAGCTCGCCGCTGCCCTGTTCGCCCGCGACGTGTTCGCCGCGGTATCCCGGACGACCCCTACCCCGCTGCCGATGCGCTGGCGGCTTGTGGACCTGGAGACCCTCGGCCAGCGGGACACCTCCTCCGCGACCCGGCCCGGCTGTCCGCGCTGCTCCGTCGCCGAAGGGCCGGTCGTCGAACGCGCCGCGCCGGCGACACGCTTCGAGGCGTCAGTGGCCATGCCCCCGAAGGAGTTCGCCGACCTCAAGGCCCATCAGATGCACTACAAGCCCTCCAACCTGGCTCTGCAGCGCGTCTCCCGGACCTGGCCGGTTGCCCCCGCCGTCGAGCTCCCGCCGCCCGACCACGCCCGGCTCAACCGCGCCGACCGCGACGAGCCCCGGGACGCCGCGCGGCCCGGGACGGACATCCTGTCGCTGCTGCTCTCGGTCACCGCGGGCATCAGGGCCGACAACCCCGACAAGGTGGCCCGCTGGACGGCGAGCGGCGGCAACATCGGCTCGGTGACCGCGTACGCCGCCGTCCGCGACGTACCGGGCATCGCCCCCGGCGTCTACGGCTACGTCGCCTCGGGCCACCGGCTCGCGCGGCTGTCCTCCCGCGCCGACGCCGTGCCCGGTGACCGGCCGTTCAGCATCGTGCTGACCGGTGACTTCCCCAAGGTCGCCCGCAAGTACTCCGCCTTCGCCCTGCGGATCGTGCTGCTCGACAGCGGCTGTGCCCAGGCCACCGCCCGGGAAGCGGCCCATGCCCTCGGCGTCGGCTTCGCCCTGCGCCCCCGCTGGGACGACGACGCCATCGCGGCGGCCCTCGGCACCAACCCCGACATGGAACCGGTCACGGCCGTCATCGACCTGGGAGACGCCACATGAGCAGCCCGCACGACCTCGCGGCTGAACTCCTCACCGCCTTCCGGGCTCCCGCGGCCACGGGCACCGCCACCGCGCCGATGCCCGCACGACCCGCGCCCCAGCCGCCCGTACCCCTCGGACCGCCCGTCCGCTTCACCGCCCGGCAGCGGGACAGGGCGCCCCTGCTCACCGTGCTGGAGAAGCGCCGCTCCGTACGGTTCTTCGGCCCCGAACCCGTCGATGCCTCCCTCGTCGCCGACGTGGCCGCCCGAGGCATCGAGGCGGACCTCGCGTCCTGGCCGGACGAGGGGGAGCGGCTGCCGCTGCAGATCAACGTCGTCGCCTTCCGGCTCCGAGGCTTGGAGCCCGGCATGCACAGCCTCGACACCGGAAGCGGCACGGAGCGGTCCTACGTCCAGGTCGCACCGCTGCCGGAGGGCGAAGCCCTGCACGGGCTCACGATCCAGCGGGAGTTCTGCGACTCCGCCGCCATCATCTCCCTAGCCGCCGACCTCGACCGGGCGAGCGAACTGCACGGTGCCCACGGCTACCGGACGCTCATGACCCGTGCCGCGGCAGCCGCGTACACGATGTGGCTCGACGCCGTGGCCGTCGGTCTCGTCGGCACCGTATTCGCCGGGTTCATCCCCGCCTCCGTACGGCTGCCGCTGCGCAGCGACGGGGCCAGCCGGCACCAGCTCTTCGCCCTGGCCCTGGGCGGCGCACCCGTGCCGCCCCCCATACCTCCGGGGCCGACCGGCCACCGGTGATCCGAGAAACAACGCAACCGAAGGAAGTGATCCGATGACCGACGCCAGCGCGTGGGAGCTCGACCTCCACAGTGTCGACCTGGGCGACGAGGACCTGTCCATCGAGCAGATCCCCGAGGGCGTGGCGCTGGGCACCTTCAGCACCGCCTCCAGCGCGACCACGGCCAGCTGCCCGGTCAGCAGCGCCGGAAGCATCATGACCGCCAACTGCACGGGCTGAGCCCGGCGCACCCGGAAGAAAGGAAGCACACCATGTCTGAACTGGAGCTCTACGTCCTCGACGACATCCTCGAGGACTCCCTCGAGATGGAGACGCTGTCGGACGGCAACGCCCTCGCGTCGGTCTCCACCGCGGGATCGGCCAGCTCGGCCTCCTGCCCGGCGACCACCGCCTCCTCCTTCACCTCCTTCTCCAGCTACACCTGACCGGCCCGGAGGTGCCACCTCCGCCTCCGTTCCACCACACGTCCCACACAGAACCTCGTTCGAAGGGAAAACGATCAGTGGACACCAACGAGGACACATTCGACCTGTACGCCCTGGACGGCGAACTGTCCGTCGAGGAACTGCCGCAGGGCAACGCCCTCGGCTGCTGGTTCTCCGCCGCTTCGGCGTCGACCGCGTCCTGCCCGGCGACCTCGGCTTCCAGCCTCGGCAGCGCCTCGACGTTCGGCTGACCGCCCCCGCGCGGTCACGCCCCTCTCAGAAGGGACATCTCCTGTGAACGAGAACAGCACCGACAAGCTCATCGACCTCTACGCGATGGACGAGGAGCTCTTCGTGGAGGAACTGCCGCAGGGCAACGCCCTGGGCTCCTTCTCCAGCGCCACCTCGGCGAGCTCCTTCTCCTGTCCTGCCAGCTCGGCCAGCAGCGCCACCACGGCCTCCTGCGTCGGCTGACCCGTTCCGTCCCCTCCGGCCCTCCAGAGCCGGCACCCAAGAAGCAGAGAAGAGGTGACACCCCATGAACGAGCAGCACAACGACCCGTACGCGTTCGATCTGTACGCCCTGGACGGCGAACTGTCCGTCGAGGAGCTGCCGCAGGGCAACGCCCTGGGCTCCTTCTCCACGGCGACGTCCGCCGCGTGCGCGTCCTGCCCGGTCAGCTCGGCCAGCAGCGCCACCACGGCGTCGACGTACGGGTGACCGGTCCCGGCAGGCGGTGCCGCACTGGCTGACACCGTTTCAGCACCTGCCCGCCGGGCACGGTTCCTCCCTTCCAGCGGTGCCGTCACCGGCGCCGCTGGAAGGCGGCTTTCTCATTTCGCAGCATCCTGCAACGCAGGGCCCGGGGTCAACGGGTCGCGGCCGGTCGGCCCCGGGCGTCCAGGAGTACAGGAGAGGTAGACAGTGATCAGTTCGCCACCGAAGCTCCGAGACGAGCTGGAGGTCATCCGCGGGATGGACGACATCCCGCTGATCTTCGATCCGGTCACCGGGAACTACCATCGCATCACCCGCGCCGGCGAAGCGGTGCTCACCTATCTGGACGGCACCCGCTCCCGCGACGACCTCGTCGCCTTCTTCTCGCGTGCCGACCAGGTGCGCGCCGAAGCACTCTCCCGGCAGATCGACACCTTCCTGGCCGCCTTGGGCAGCAGCGGGCTCCTCGAGGGCTCCGAACTGCCCGACAAGCCCCAGGGCGGGGGCCGCGTCCGCACGTCCATGCTGATGCCGCGGATCATCCTGACCCGGTCTTTGCCACGCGTGCTCGAACCCCTGGCCGCCGTCCTGCGCGCCGTGCCGGCGAAACTGCTGGTACTGATCGTCGCACTCGGCGCGCTCGCGGGGTACGCGTTCGGCTTCCATACCCTCTTCACCGCGATGCCACCGCCGCAGGACTTGGCGGGGCCCGCGTTCCTGCTCGCCACCGGCGTGATGCTGCTGTACGTGCTGATGCACGAGACCGCCCACGCCCTGGTCGCCCAAATGCTCGGAACACCAGTCCGCGGACTGGGAGTCGCGCTGCTGTTCTACTTCATGCCGGTCGCCTACGTGGACCGCACGGACGCCTACCGCTTCCGGGGACGCGGCGGCCGAGTCGTCCTGGCCATGGCCGGCATCCTCAGTGACGGCTGGTTCTGCGCAGTGTCGGGCGCGGTCGCGTTGAATTCCGCCGGGCTGCTCAGGGACACGGCCGTGCTGCTGCTGGGGATGCAGCTCCTGATGCTGATCATCAACCTCAACCCGCTGATGCCCAGCGACGGTTACACGGCTCTCGAAGCGGCGAGCGGACTCACCAACGCCCGGGGGCGCGCGTTCGCGCTGCTGCGCCACACGGCCCGGCGCCAAGAGCTCCCCGCGCACCTCGCCAACCTCAGCAAGGCGGCCCGCCGCGGCCACATGGCGTACGGACTGTTCTCCGTGGCCTATGTCTGCCTCCTTGCCTACACCATGTTCCACGCGGTCCCGGTCACCGTGGACCTGGCCCTCTCGGCGGTGGGACGATGACCTCCTTCGTCATCTCCCCGGTCGTGCTGACCCGGGTGGCGGGCCTGCCTTCCGACGCACTCGACCTGGTCGCCCCGGCCACCCGCAAGCTGCTGGCCGAACACGCCGCCGCCGCGGAACGTCTGAGCGCCCTGGCGCCCGAGCTCACCGAGGTTCTCTTCGATCTCGTCCCCCGGCTCGACGACGATGTACCGCTGCGCCGCAAGGCCCTGGCCGCCAAGCGGTCGGTCAACCGGTTGGACCTGCTGCCCTGGGACGAAGACGTACGACGTCGCCTGGCCGAGCGCCTCCCGCCCGACGCGGCTTCCCTCCTGGACGTCTGGGTCCGTCTCGCCGGTGAACGGCAGGGGCTGCTGGAGCAGTTGGGTGCCCAGCTCGCCGAGGACCGGGACCAGGCTGTCCAAGCCCTGCACCAGAGCCTCGAACCGGGCGGGGACACCGTCGGCGGCGCGGGGAAGGGCGGCTTCGGCGCATCCCTGGCGATTGCCGCGCCGGACTGGATCCGCCACCGCGAACACAGGGCCCGGTCGACGAAAAAGCTGAAGACGCTGTACTCGTACGTCGCCCGCGCCGCCGTCAAGACGAGCCCCTTCTCCGGGCTGACCACCGTCGGTGAGGCCGGAGCGGCAGGACACGGCCGGGGGCGCAGCCGTACCTCCGCGACCACGGCTTACCTGGCGCTGCGCCGACTGGCACGCGACCCGTCGACGGCCGGCCTGCTGTGCTATCGCGTCGCGCCCGTGCGCCCTGGTACCCCTACCGAGCCGGCGGGGCTGCTGCTCCACAGCGAGGTGATCATCACCGAGGGTGTCGTCTGGCGCCATGACCGGGCGGTCGAGGCCGACTACGCCCTGCCCTCAATGGCCGGCCTGCGCTCCGGTGCCACGTTCGCCCAACTCCTTGCCGCCGTCGGCGGCGCCCGGCCCTTCACCCGGTTCGTCCGGCTGCTCGACGCCGGAGTCGTACAGCCCGTCCCGCCCTGGACCAGGGGCGAGGCGCCGTTTCTCGCTCTGGCCGCGCTGCTGGAGGACGACCTCACCGCCTCCCCGATCGGGCGCCGTGACCTGTCGCGGGCCCACAGCCTGGGTGACGGTGCGTGGCGGGAGGACGCCGAGGTACGGATCGCCGCCGCCTCGGAGCTCCGGGACCTCACCGGCGGCTGGAACGAGAACGGCGGCCGCGGCGAGCGCAAGCCCAGCGGGCTGGTCTACGAGGACCGGGAGACCGACTTGGGCCTGCCCGACCCGCTGACCGTGCCCGAGGTCCAGGCCGACCTCACAACACTGGGCGAGCGGATGCGGCCCTACCTCTTCCGGTCACACCTCTACGACTTCCTCCTGGAGCGCTTCACCGCAGAGTTCGGCGCCGGCGGTGTCTGCCGTGACCCGCTCGGCTTCCTGATGCGGCTCACCGTCGACCGGGACGCCAATCCGCCGCTCGAACGGGCGCTGTTCGCCGACATGGCGAGCCGAAGCGACCCGGCGGATCGTGCCTGGCTCCCGGTCGGGCCGACCAGCGCCCCGCCGAACGCCGGAGTCTTCTTCCAAATCGAGGCGGCGAGCCAGGCCGATGTCGAGGCGGGCCGCTACCGGCTCGTGGTCAACCAGTACGGGGCGGGTACCGGAGGGCTGTTCAGCCGCTTCGGCCGACTCCTCGGCGACGGCTTCCGCGACCGCCTCGCCGCGCACACCGAACGCTGCTGGCCCGGCGTGCCCTGCCGCGAGCTGGTGGTGTGGACCGACTGCAACACCGTGCAGTCCGAATGCGGCGGCCTCCTGCCGCCGTTGGTACTGCCGGGCGAGGTCGAGGCCGAGAACGGGCTCACCCTGGACGACACCGCGCTCGTCCACGACACCCGCGACGACACAGTCTCCCTCTTCGACCGGAACGGCGACCCCATCGGGCTGGCCTACCTGGGACTCATTCCGCAGCATCTGCTCCAGTCCTACGTCCGGCTGCTGGCGATACTCGCCGATCCGTGGGTCAACGGCTCGCCGCACTCCGACTACACGATGACGAAGGCGCACGAGCTCGGCCCGCTCTGCGGCGACGGCGTCACGGAACTGCCGCGCGTCACCGACGGCCCCGGGGACCGTCTCGTCACCCGCCGCGCCTCGTGGATCGTGCCGACCTCGGCGATCCCGCACCCGGACGGCGACGAGACTGCTCTCGCCGTCCGGCTCGACGCCTTCCGGCGCGCCCACGGCATCCCCGAGGAGGTCTTCGTGCACCAGCTCGGCGGCGCGGGCAACGCACTCGGTATGACGGCCGATCGGAAACCGATGTGGGTGTCCCTGGCTTCGCCGCTCTCCGTGGAGGTCCTGCACCACTGGCTCAGCCCGCAGACCAGCCACCTCCGGCTCGTGGAGGCACTTCCCGAGCGTTCCCTGCACGCCCAGCGTGACGCCCTCGGCCGCCCCCGAGTCACCGAGCACGTGGCCCTGCTTGCCTGGCCCGAGGAGAACCGATGATGCTGACACCGGACCGTACGGACCGAGTGGACCGGGGCGTGGAGTCCGACTGGTGGTACGTCCGCGCCTACCCCGGGCATCCGGATGCGATGGACGAGGCCACCAGGGTGCTGATCCCCTGGCTGGCCGCGCGGGCGTCCGAAGAGGCGGCGTCGGCATGGTTCTTCACCCGCTACTGGGACATGAGCGGTCATCACCTGCGGCTACGCCTCAAGTGCTCATCCGACGGGATCGACCGCATCCACGAACGCCTCCCCGAACTCGTCGAGTTGCTGCGTTCGCTCGACAGAACCGTCCCTGCGGAACGCCTCGTTCCAGGCTCGGTGCCGCAGGGACTGCCGATGGTCAAGCAGGCTCGTTGCTGCCTGTACGCGCCGGAACTCGCCAAGTACGGGGGAACGGGCGGGGTGGCCAGGGCGGAGGAGCTCTTCACGGCGTCCTGCCGCTGGTACGACGACCAGCGGATCGGCGCCCTGGCCCCGCTCTACGACCGGGCGGCCTTGGCCGTCTCGTACATGAGCGCGCTCGTACGGGCGGCGCTTCCCGCCCCCCAGGCGCGGACGGCGTTCTGGACCGCCCACCGCCGCCAATGGGGGCGGCAGTTGCGGATGGCGGCGCCCGCCCAGGAGGACCTGCGCGGCCTCCTCACCCGCGCGGCGAAGGGCGTCGAGGAGGCCGCGGTACGCCTCGACGGTCCCCTCCGGGAGAGCGCGGAGAGGCATGTCGAGACGGTGGTACGCACCCTCAACGCGGCGGCGGACGGAAACCCCGTACCGCGGGAGGAGTTGCTCCTCCACTACCTGCACATGGACCTCAACCGCTGGGGTTTCGTGCCGGCCGAGGAGAGCCTGCTCGGTGTGCTCGCGTCGGCGAACTAGCAGTCCTCCACTACTGGTTGCCCACCACGCATCCACTTGTCAACTTGGAAAGTGGATGCCATGATGGCACATCAGAGAGACAGCAGTTCGCACGGCGAGACCTCGGCGGTATCCGATGAGAGGCAGATGCGGAATGGCTGAACAAGGCCCGTCCTACGACGCGGTGATCCTGCTCGAGAACGTCACCAAGCATTACCCGGGCCCCCACGGGGACGTCGTCGCCCTGGCGGGCATCGACCTCTCCGTGCGGCCGGGGGAGATCTTCGGCCTGCTCGGCCCGAACGGAGCCGGCAAGACCACCACCATCGAGACCCTCGTCGGGCTGCGCCGCCCCACCGCAGGCGCAGTCCGCGTCCTCGGGTTCGACCCCGTCGCGCAGCGCGACGAGATCCGCAAGTACGTTGCGATCCAGCCGCAGCACGCTGCCGTGTTCGAGCAACAGACGGTGGCGGAACTCCTGCGGGTCTGGGCGTCCCTCTACCCCGACCCCGAGGACCCCGACGCCATCATCGAACGGATGGGCCTGTCGGCCTCGCGCGACGTCCGGGTGTCGAAGCTCTCCGGTGGACAGCGTCAGCGTCTGCTCGTTGGTACGGCACTCATCTCCCGCCCCCGTCTGCTGGTGCTCGACGAGCCGTCGACGGGCATGGACCCCAATGCGCGGCAGGAACTGTGGGAGGCGGTCCGCGCACACCGTGGATCCGGCGGCACCGTACTGCTGTCGACGCACTCCATGGAGGAGGCCGAAATGCTCTGCGACCGGGTCGCCGTGCTGCACAAGGGCACGGTCGCCGCCTGCGGAACCCCGCAGGACCTGATCAGCACCCACGCGCCCGAACGCGAGGTGCACTTCACCGTCCCGGCCGACACCGAGCTCGCACTGCTGCGGTCCGCCCCCGGGGTGTCCCACATCGAGAGCCACGGCTCCGGCGGCAACACCCGGGTCACGGTGCGGACCAGCGACTCCGATGCGGTGTTCGGCCTGCTCGCCGGCCCGCTCGGAGCCCGCCACATCCAGATCAAGGAAGCCGGCCTCGAGGCGGTCTTCCGCCTCCTCACCGGAGTCTCCTTCCATGAAGCCTCTGGCGGTGCACAAGCGCCTTCGGAGCACGACGGCACGCAGCCCAAAGAGTCGGAAGGTGTGATGGCTTGATGGCTTCGACCTCGCGTGAACTGGCCCTCTTGCACGCCCGGGAGCTCGTACGCGACCCCAAGTACTTCTATTTCGCGCTGTTCTTCCCCTTCGGGATGCTGGCCATCTTCCTCAGCCTCGGCCTGGCCATGCCGAAGGACGCCGATGCCCCCGACTTCCTTCAGCTGGTCTTCCCGATGGCCATCTTCCTGGCGGTGACCAGCGCGGCCCTGACTGTCACCGCGGGCCCACTGGCGAATCTGCGAACCAAGGGCACCCTCCGGCTCCTGGGCACCACACCCGTGGGACGAGCCCGCCTGATCTACACCCACATGGTCGCCAGGGTCCTCATGGTCACCGCCCAGGCGGCCGTCCTGCTCGTGCTGGCGGTCGCCCTCGGCAAGGTGGAGCCGGCCCGGCTCCCGGCCCTTTTCGGGATCGCCCTGCTCGGCCTCGCCATGTTCGGAGGCATCGGGTACCTGATCGGCGGCCGTCTGTCCTCGCCGGACGCCGCCACCAACGTCGGTACGCTCGTGCAGCTGGCGGCCCTGTTCCTGAGCGGCCTCGCGTTCCCCCTCGAGCTCATGCCCGACGCCGTCCGCACCACACTGAGCCTGCTGCCCACGTCCTTCTTCGCAGATCTCATGCTCACGCAGATGTCAGAGGGCGACCCGACCCATCCGGTGTGGCTGTCCGTCCTGGTCGTCGCCGTCACCACCGCCGTGGCCGTCGTCCTCGCCGTCCGCACTTTCAAGTGGGACCAGGGCGAAGCCGCGTAGGCACGGGCATGCGACCGTATCCTCCAGTCCTGTCCCGCAAGGAAGGCGCCATGATGGACAAGAAGGAAGCGCGGGAAGCCCTTGCTTCTGCCGACGCACTGGCTTCCCGGATGCGTGGGGGGAACCAGCGGCCCAGCCTCGTGGTGTTCCTCCTCGGCCTGGCGATGATGGTGATGACAGCCGTCTACGGACTGCTGATCGAGCCCTCCTCGCAGTACGCCGTTCCGGTCGTCCTGCTCATTCCCTTCTTCGCCCTCGTGATCTACACGGCGACACGTCCGGTGTTGGCCCGCCACTACCGGACCCTGTATGCCCTCACGACGACGGCAGGTGCGGCCCTCTACTCACTCACCGTCACCCTCGGCACGGTGTTCTTCTCCGGCGAACCGCTCTGGTGGGTACCGGGAGCTGTCCTGTGCGCCGTGCCCTTCTTCGTGATCGGTGTCCTCGACCGCAATGCGGCCCGCACCTCCGAGGGCAGGCCATGACGCATCCGCGCAAGTCCCTCGACACCGTCATTCACGCACCGGTGCGCTTCTCCATCGCCGCCGCGCTGGCATCGGTCGACGAAGCCGACTTCAAGACCCTTCGTGACACCATCGAGATCACGGATTCCGCCCTGTCCAAGCAGATCGCCCTCCTGGAGCAGGCCGAGTACGTGAAGGTCCGCAAAGCCTTCGTCGGCAAGCGCGCGCGTACCTGGCTCTCACTCACCGGCAAGGGACGTACGGCCTTCGCCCGCCACTTGACCGCCCTCCGTGAAATCGCCGCGTGGGAGCCTGAGCCGGTAGACGAACTTGGCGGCCCGTGAGTTCTTCTTCCCGGAGACTTCTCATCCCCAGTCAACCGCGGCTCGTCGAGCTTGCGGACCGGGTCGAAGTGCTCCAGGTCGAGGCGCTGTGCTGGTGCGGCGCACGGGCCACCCACAACGCCCGTACGGTGGGCGGGGTGATGGTCGTCGAAGGCGCCCAGGTCGTTGTCGGGGACGTCAACCAGTCGCCGGACGAGATCGGTTACGAGGTGCTGTGCCGGCGCCACCACCGGCGGCGGATGACGGCGGCCACCGCTCGTGCCGCCGCCCTCTCGCCGGACGTCCTGCCGGTGGAAGCCTAGCCAGGTCAGCGGGTGGCCGACCGTACGATCGTGAACACCGCGCCCTCCGGGTCCGCGACAATCGCGAGCCGGCCGCTGGATGCCTCGCGCGGCGGCTGCACCACATGCCCGCCGAGCCCCACCACGCGTTCCGCGGCCTCGTCGGGGTCCTCCACCTCGAAGTACGTCATCCAGTGCGTGCCCCGGTTACGGGGCAGGGCATGGCCGACGCCGTGCAGCGAAGCCACCGGGCGCCCCTCCAGGAGCAGCGTCACATAGTCCAGGTCCGCCGAGACGACCGCCTCCACCTCGTAGCCGAACACCGCTTGATAGAACTTGCCGACCGACGAGGTCTCCACGGTCAGCAGCTCGTTCCAGACAGGTGTGCCATGTGTGCCGTACACCGCGGTGCCGCCGTGGGCGCTCGCCTGCCAGATACCGAACACCGCGCCCGCCGGGTCGGTCACCACAGCCATCCGGCCTGCGTCCTCTGCGTCCAGCGGGCCGACTCCGACGGTGCCTCCACAACTCCTGATCGTCTCCGCCGTGGTGTCCGCGTCGTCGGTCGCCAGATAGGGCGTCCAGGCGATCGGCAGTTGCCGGTCGGCCGGAAGAATGCCGATACCGGCCACCTCCTTGCCGTCGATCAGCGCTCGGACATACGGGCCGAGCTGTTGCGGGCCGGGGGAGAACTCCCAGCCGAACAACTCGCCGTAAAAGGTCTGGGTCCTGTCAAGGCCATGCACCATCAAGCTCACCCAGCAGGGTGTGCCGGGCGTGTGCCGAGTCGCCTCGGTCATCGTCACTCTCTCCTCGGACCATCGTGGTGGCCGTGCGGGGGGACCGGGTACGCGCCGTTGTGCGGAACGGCCGCGCCCCGTGCAGATGGTTCCACCACCCGGCGTCCGGCGCGCCCCGGCCGCGCCGGAATTGGCGGGTTCCCGATGGAGGATGCCCGCTTTGGCATTTCCCATCCGTTTCCGCGGCGTTATCGTGCGGCCGGGCACTGCGCAAGGATGGCCCTTATGAACCCCATCATCTCCGCCACCGAACTCGCGAGCGAGCTGTCCTCGACCCGGCCTCCAGTGCTTCTGGACATCCGCTATCAGCTGGGCGGGCCGCACGGGCGGCCGGACTACGAGGCCGGGCACATCCCCGGAGCGGTCTTCGTCGACCTTGATGCGGAACTGGCCGGCCCGCCCGGCGCCGGGGGCCGTCACCCGCTGCCGGACCCGGAGGCCTTCGGCGCGGTGATGCGCCGGGCCGGCGTCTCGCCGGACACTCCGGTGGTCGCCTACGACGCCGACAAGGGCTGGGGCGCGGCACGCGCGTGGTGGCTGCTGCGCTGGACAGGGCACACGGACGTACGGGTTCTGGACGGCGGCCTCGCCGCGTGGACGGGCCCGCTGGAGACCAAGGTCCCCGAGCCCGACGAGGGCACCTTCAGGCCAGCACCGGGCGCGCTCGCGCTCCTGGACGCCGACGGTGCGGCTGCTCTGGCCCGCTCCGGCCTGCTGCTGGACGCCCGGGCTGCGGAGCGCTATCGCGGCGAGGTGGAGCCGATCGACCCGGTGGCGGGCCATATCCCCGGCGCGGTCTCGGCCCCGACATCGGAGAACGTCGACAAGGACGGCCGCTTCCTCCCGGCCGAGCAACTCGCTTCCCGCTTCGCTGCCTTCGGCGCGACGGCCGACTCCGGGGCCGTCGGCGTCTACTGCGGCTCGGGCGTCTCCGCCGCGCAAGAGGCCATCGCCCTGGAGATCGCGGGCTTCGAGCCCGCGCTGTACGCGGGCTCCTGGTCGGAGTGGTGCGGTGACCCGAACCGCCCGGTGGCAACGGGCCCTCAGCCGGGCTGACCCGCGCACGTGTACGCAAGGGGCCCGGCGCCAACCGCTCGCGCCGGGCCCCTTGCGTACCGCTACTCCTGCTTCTTGCGGCGCGTGCCGAAAACGATCTCGTCCCAGCTCGGCACCGCGGCCCTGCGGCCGGGGCGCACCCCGTCCGCCTCCGCCTGACGGTCGGTCGTCCCCGTCAGACGGTCGCGGTGACCCGCCACCGAGCGGGGCATCAGCACGTCCGCGTACGCCGAGCCCGCACCCGCCGACGCGGCCGGAGCCACCGGCTCCTCGGCCTCCGGCTCCTGGGCGGGCTCCGTCGGCGCCGGCTCCGGTGGTGCGGGCCGCTCCGGCACGACCATGTCGCCGCGGAAGCTCGGTACCGCCTCCAGCAGACTCGTCAGGGAGTCCCTCTCCCCGCCGCTCTCCTCCGGCTCGGCCGACGCAGCGGGCGCGGCCGGCCGGTCCATCTGGCGGTCGAGAGCCCGGTCCAGCGGCCGGTCCCGCGGCAGCCGCGCGATGCGCGGTACGAACGGAAAGCTCGGCTCCTGCGAGGAGGCGATCGTGTCGTCGGTCTCGCCGATCAGCGCGCGCGCCTCGTCGTCGACGGCCTGTACGAGCCGCCGCGGCGGGTCGTACGTCCAGCTCGCCGAGTGCGGCTCACCCGCGACCCGGTAGACCAGCAGGACCTCCCAGGTGCCGTCGTCGCGGCGCCAGGAGTCCCACAGCACGGTGTCCTTCTCGGCGCCGCGGAGCGTGAGGCGCTCCTGCACCGCCTCGCCGAGCTGCGGTCCGGTGTTCTCCCCGGGACGGCGTACGGGAGTCTTACGGGCCCGCTCCGCCATGAACGCGCGCTCGGCGAGCACGGGTCCCTCGAAGCGGCGCACGCGGTCCACCGGAATTCCGGCGAGCTGTGCGACCTCTTCCGCGGAGGCTCCGGCGCGTATACGTGCCTGGATGTCGCGGGGACGGAGGTGGCTCTCCACCTCGATCTCGATCTGGCCGAGGCGGGCGCGGTCATTGCGCACGGCGGCGCGCAGCCGCTCATCAATCGGAAGTGTGTATTCCGTGCTGTCCGCAGCTTTGAGCACCAGTCGTGTGCCGTCGTTGGAGACGGCCACGACACGCAGTTCGGGCATGGGGACCTCCCGGGTGGTGCCTGCCGACGTCACGTGCGTCGCTGCTTCCGCTAGTCGAGTGTGGCCTGCCCGGGTGCAGCCTGCCACAACCTTGCCGAGTTGCCCGGCGTGTCGGGCACAGGCCCTGGATCGCCGTTATGGCACGGTTACCTGTTTGCGACTCTGAGTGACTGGGCCGTCACTCTCTGCATCGGGTGCCCGTGCGGTGCCGCGGCGCCGCCGGATCGAGCGCCGCTTTCGGCCCCCTACCTGGGGTCCGAACGCCCATGAGGGAGGCCGGGCCCAGGGCTCGCCACAGTACTCCATTCGGGCCACGGGGGTGGACCGCCGCGCCGCCGAACTTCTCGCAGGGTAGGGGAGTTGGGCGTCTGCGACATGGGTGACCAGGTGTCCTGATTCACAGAATCTTCCCAAAGGGAACTATTCGCTTCGCTCGCATGTCCCTATCTGAACGGGCAGTTGGCCCTCAGTCGCCCAGGACCCGCCGCAGGTAGTCGTTGCCGAACAGCCGCTGCGGGTCCAGCCGGTCGCGCAGCGCGGTGAATTCACCGAATCGGGGATACACCTCGGCGAAGTACTCCGCGTCCCGCGTGTGCACCTTGCCCCAGTGCGGCCGCCCGCCGTGCGCGGTCATGATCCGCTCCACCGCGGTGAAGTACGCCTGGTACGGGGTGCCGCGGTAGAGATGCACGGCGATGTACGCGCTCTCCCGGCCCGATGCCGTGGACAGGGTGATGTCGTCCGCCGGGGCCGTACGTACCTCCACCGGGAAGCTGACCCGCAGCGACGAGCGGTCGATCATCGCCTTCACCTCGCGCAGCGCGCCGATCGCCGCCTCCCGCGGCAGCGCGTACTCCATCTCCAGGAACCGCACCCGGCGCGGAGATGTGAAGACCTTGTAGGGGATGTCGGTGTAGGTACGGGCCGAGAGGGCGCGGCTGGAGATCTTGGCGATCGTCGGGATGGTCACGGGGGCGGCCCGGCCGAGCGAAACGACCAGCTGGAAAACGCCGTTGGACAGCAGCTCGTCCTCGATCCAGGCGCTGATCTGCCCGGGAGGGGCGGCAGGGCCCGCGCTGCGATTGTTGCGCTTGGTGTTGCAGTTGCCCGTGTGCGGGAACCAGTAGAACTCGAAGTGCTCGTTCTCGGCGAAGAGCTGGTCGAACTCGGCCGTGACCCTGTCGAAGGCCATCGGCTCCTCACGAGCCGTCAGCAGGAAGACCGGCTCCACGGCGAAGGTGATCGCGGTGACGACGCCGAGCGCGCCGAGCCCGATCCGGGCCGCCGCGAAGACATCCGGATTCTCCTTCTCGGAGCAGGTCAGCAGCGAGCCGTCCGCGGTGACCAGCTCAAGTGCCCTGATCTGCGCGGCGATCGACGCCGAGTCGCGGCCGGTGCCATGGGTGCCGGTGGAGGTCGCGCCCGCGACGGTCTGATCCATGATGTCGCCCATGTTCGTGAGCGAAAGGCCCTCACGGGCTAGGGCCGCGTTCAGCCGCTTGAGCGGGGTGCCCGCCTCGACGGTCACGGTCATGGCCGT
>NZ_JAPEPT010000004.1 GCF_026339995.1 Streptomyces sp. NBC_01481
GCAGGGGACTCGTACGCCGAAAGCTCCGGCAGAGCCAGCAGGTTGACGTCGTCCACGTCGCGCAGCGCCTGGACACCCGTCTTGCGCGCCTCGCTGCCGATGAGGTCGCGCGGCCCGGGCGGGTCGCCGTCCTTGCCGCCCTGCAGCGGGAAGACCGGCGGGTTGACCGAGGCTTCGAGACCGAGGTCGTTGGCGCACTCGCCGACGAAGCGGACCACATCGTCGGGGTCGACGGACCCGGCGACGACCTGGAGGCGCCGGCCGAAGGCGGTGACCTCGGCTCCGGCGAAGGCGTGCTTGCCGGGGGCGTCGGGCAGCGCGCGCAGCTTGCGCTCCAGGAGCAGGGCGAGCTCGGTGACACTGGCCGGGGGCTCGCCGTCGTGGTCGGGCTCGTAGAGCGTGAACTCGCGCTCCACATCACCGATCTTGACCTTCAACTCGACATTCAGATCGGGCAGTTCGGCCGCGAACGGCTTGGAGACCGTGCCGGAGGGGTCGGGCCGGTCCTCGTCCAGGGCCTTCACCCGGACCAGCGAGGAACCGGCGCCCACGACCGTCTCCACGAAGCGGCCGTGACCGCTGTGCATCGACAGTCCGGTGAAGGACTCGCGGGCGCCGCCGCGTGCGTCGAGGATGTGCAGATTGAAGGTCTTGTCCGGCGTCGGGGTGTCGTGATCGACGGCCACCCGCAGGCCCGAGCCCCATACGCCGGGCTCCTTGGCGTGCACCTCGAGCACCGGGCACTCGCTGTGCCCCTCGGTGGAGTTGAGCGTGACGCAGGCTTCCTCGCCGGTGCCGGCCTTGGCCACACGGACGATCACCGCGACCGTGCCGCCGTTCCCGAAGAACTGGTGCACCGCGTAGCTGACAGCGCTCTGCGAGGTGAGTCCGCCGAAGCGGCGCTCGAAGTCGGCGAAGCTGGTGATCCGCACGGGTTGATTGAGCGGACCCCGGCGGGTGTGCCCCACGAACGCGGTCACCGAGGTGGTGACGGAGGCGATGGTACGGATGCTGCTGGGAAGTTCTTCGATGTATACGCCGGGATAGCCCATGTGCGTCGGCATTCCCCCTCCATTCCCTTCGCGCGCAACAGGAGATGAGGAGGGGAGGTGAAGAAGCCGCACGTATGCGTCGAGCATGCATACGCGCTCTTCACTGCAATCCCCCGTCACACACCCCGTGCGATATCGGTCTCGCAGGGCCATCGGCATGTGCCTGTGCTTGTGGCTCCTGATGCATGAGTGCCAATAGGAAGTCTGGTTTGCACCTGGAGGGCGGGTCAAGGGGCCGATTCAGTCATCGGGCGATCATCGCCGGAGGAGTCGGTGACGGGTGATTTGACGTGGTCGGAGGGATATCGCTGGCCGAATATGAAGAGGAATTCACGATCACTTCACAGGAAAATTGGATCAGGGGTGGGAAACAAGCCGAATGCAGCTGGTCGCGGCGCGCCGCCTTGTGTCCCTTTGCAGGCCAAATGGGGCTTACTGGGTGGGGTACTTGGAGGCGTCGCTGACGGGCACGTCCGGGTTGCGGAACCAGGAGCCCTGCACCGCCCGCTGAATGAGCATCAGGATGGCGCCGATCACCAGGGCGCCGATGCCGATGACGGAGACCCCGCCGGTGTCGCCGATCCAGGGCAGGTCGATGACGGTGGTGCCGTACTCGGGGTCGGCGTAGACGCTGAAGGCCGCGTAGCAGAAGAAGTACAGGAGCATCAGGGCGCCGAGGAGCGGCAGAACACCCTTCAGCCAGAAGTTGGCGGCGCTGCGGGTGAGGACCTTGCGGAAGTACCAGACGCAGGCGAAGCCGGTCAGTCCGTAGTAGAACGCGATGCCCAGGCCGACCGAGGCAATCGAGTCCTCCAGGACATTGCCGCTGATGGCCGTCAGGCCTGCGTAGAAGGCGATCGACGCCAGTCCCATGGCGACCGTCGACCAGGTCGGGGTCAGGAAGCGCGGGTGTACACGCGCGAAGACCGCGGGGAGTGCCTTGTGTGTCGCCATCGAGAAGCTGGTGCGGGCGGTGGGGAGAATCGTCGTCTGCGTGGAGGCCGCGGCCGATGTGAGCACCATCAGGACCAGCAGCTTCGACAGGAACCCGCCGAATCCTTCCGTGCCGAACACATCGTCGCCGAAACTGCCCAGCACGTCCCCGGAGTTGTCGGGGTTGGCCAGGCCGATGCCCTTCTCGCCGATACCGGCGAAGGCCTGGGCCGACGTGGTCACCAGCAGGTAGATGCCGAGCAGCATGACGGTGGAGATGACGGCGGCGCGGCCGGGGGTGCGCTCGCGGTCGGCGGTCTCCTCGTTGACGGAGACGGCGGTGTCCCAGCCCCAGTAGATGAAGACGGCCAGCAGGACGCCTTGCGTCAGGGCGCTGGCGGAGTCGATCTCGAAGGGGTTGAACCAGGAAGCGGACACGTGCAGGGACTCCGCGTGCGGGTTGTCGCCGTACACCTTCACCAGCGCCGTGATGGAGAGGATGGCGAGTAGTACGAGCTCGATGCTGAGCAGCCACTTCTGAAGGAATGCGGAGATCTCGATGCCGACGTAGCAGATGAACGTCATCACGGCGATCCAGATCACACCCGCGAACATTGTCCACCAGCGGCTTTCGGCCACGCCGTCGGCTCCGACCAGCTGGAATCCGTACTGGCCGGCGATCTGCGCCAGATTCGCCATCACGATGATGTCGGCGATGATGATGCCCCAGCCGCCCATCCAGCCCGTGCGCGGTCCGAAGGCCCGGGCGGACCAGCTGAAGGTGGTGCCGCAGTCGGGGTCCACGGCGTTCATCGCCTTGTAGGCGTAGGCGATGAAGAACATCGGGACGAATCCCAGGATCACGATGACCGGTGACTGGAGCCCGACGGCGAGGACGATGAAGCCGAGCGTGGCGGCCAGGCTGTACGCGGGAGCCGTTGAGGCGAGGCCGATGGCCACAGAGGAGACAAGGCCCAGCGCGCCGCGCTTGAGCCCTTTCTCGCCTACCGCGGATGTCTGCGTCGGCACGGAGCCGGGAGGCCCGCCGGGAAGTCTTTGCATGGTGCGGCCTTTCGCCCAACGGCCACGCGGAATGCGCAGAAGCATCGTTACTTTCCGTGATACACCCGTTTGTGGATGATCGAAAGTCGGGACGCCTTTCGGCAATCGAGGGAAAGCGCTCTCAGTCCGCGCTCCCGAAACCCCGGACCCGGCTACCGTCCCGATTTCTGGGGCCGGCCGGCCGTACCGCGGCGATTCTCCCAACTGGCCCGGCCTCGGGGAGATGGAGCGGTCACCTGGGAGCCGCCGAATACCCCGGCGCTCTGACCGGCTTCCTGCTCGGTTCGAACCAGCCGCCGTCGTCCGACCCGGACTCCGGCTGCGTCGCCGCCCGGGGCGCCGGGAGAGCGAGCGGCCGGGTCCGGGCTTCGGGATCGATCCAGGTGACGGGGCGGGGGTCGAGGAACTGTTCCGAGTGGGAGACATGTCCGCGCCGCTGCACCGAGGTTGGCAGCGGGTCACGAATAAGTGATGCCGCGGGCAGGCCGGACTCGTACAGCAGCGCGGCCGTCTCCTGGACGAACATCACGGGACCGCACAGATAGACGGTCTCGCCAGGCCACTCCCGGCGCCCGCTCAGATTGCTCTGCAGCCGTTCGGCGGCCCGCGTCCTGCCCTCGTCGCGCTCCTGGTACCACCAGTAGGCGCTGAGACAGGGGTGGGCGCGCAGCAGTTCGACCAGTGCGTCTGAGTCGTAGAAGTCGGCCTCGCCGCGCGCCACGACGTCGACCCGGATACGGGGCGAGGGTTTGCGGGCGAGTAACTCCTCCAGGACCGACTTGACCGGGGCCCAGCCCGTACCGGCGGCGATCAGTGTGACGGCCGGGGTGCCGGGCGGCGGGGCGAGCGCGGAGCCCGAGGCGCCGCCCAGCCGGAATATCTGGCCCGGCTCGGTGCGGTCGCACAGCACATTGCTCAACAGGCCTTCGTCGACCCGGCCGACATGGAATTCGAGTACACCGTCGCGGTCTGGGTGGCCCGCCAGGGAGTAGGGCCGCCACACGCCCGGCAGGTCGGGGTGCTCGATCGTGGCGTACTGGCCGGGGAGCCACGGGTAGTGGGCCGACGGTGCGGCACGGATGACAGCCGTGTGCCCGGCGTGCAGCCGGTGCGAGACGATGGTGGCCTCCCACGAGGCGGGCTCGCCCGCGGCGAGAGACAGATGGGCGCCGCCGGTCATGGCCTCGGCGGCGCCCGTGTAGACCCGATTCCAGGCAGCTTCGGTCCGGTCGTCCCAGAAATACGTGCTGTGGTACCGGACGGCGGCGACGAGACTCTCGCCCACCGCCGTGTAATCGTCGTCCACTATCCCGAACTTGCGGTGATCCCGGCCGAGCCGCTCGAGATGGGACGGGAGACCGGGGTGGTCGAGATGGTCCACGACATGCACCAAGGCCGTGAACAGACGCTCGTACTGATCGTCCATCACGGCCGGAAACAGCGGGCGCAGCTCCGGATGATGGCTGAAGAGATGCGCGTAGAAGTAGCGGACCACGTGGGAGGCCCGTCGTCTGACCAGCTCCAGGCTCGCTCTGACCACATCGATGTCGTCGTTCATGGGTATCCCCCGCGCCCTTGTGAAGCACCGACCGCCCGCGCGGGGTCAGGGGGCGGCCTCGTTGCGCGCCGTCTGAACGCGCGTCAAAAGTGCTGAGCCAGCGCACCGTATCAACTCATGGGCGATGTCGAGCTGTTGAGGCGTAAATTATGTCTCGACTGGAACATTCCCCTTCCGGCAGGGAGGCGGGGGAGCCGAGGCGGCTGCCTAGATGCCCTGCCAGTCAGGCTTTGCGGCATAGGTGGCGCGAAAGTAGTCGGCGAGCTTGAGGCTGGAGGCCGCGGCCTCGTCCACGACGACCGTGGCGTGCGGGTGGAGCTGCAGCGCCGATGCGGGCACCAGCGCGGACAGCGGGCCTTCGACGGCGAGCGCCACGGCGTCGGCCTTCGACTCGCCGGTGGCCAGCAGGACCAGATGGCGGGCTTCCAGGATGGTGCCGATGCCCTGGGTGATCACATGGTGGGGGACCTCGTCGAGGCCGTTGAAGAACCGGGCGTTGTCCTGCCGGGTCTGCTGGGTCAGCGTCTTGATCCGGGTGCGGGAGGCGAGGGACGAGCAGGGCTCGTTGAAGCCGATGTGTCCGTCGGTGCCGATGCCCAGCAGCTGGAGGTCGACGCCGCCGGCCTCGGCGAGCGCACGGTCATAGGCGAGGCACGCTGCCGCGACGTCCTCGGCGGTGCCGTCGGGGCCCATGAAGGAGGCCTCGGTCAGGCCGAGGGGTTCTATCACCTCGCGCAGGACGACCGAACGGTAGGACTCGGGGTGTCCGGACGGCAGTCCGACGTACTCGTCGAGCTGGCAGATCCTGGCCCGGGAGGCGTCCACCTTCGAGGCGCGTACCTTGGCCGCGAGGGCTTCGTAAATGGGCAGCGGAGTTGATCCCGTGGCGACGCCCAGAAGAGCGTCGGGCTTGCGTCGCAGCAGGTCGGCCATGGCTTCGGCAATGAGCTCGCCGCCGGCGGCGGAGTCCGGAACGATGACAACTTCCACGAAGATCCCTGTCTCTGAAGGCGCAAGTGGTGTAGACCAATCTACCTGGTGAGAGGGGCTTCTGTCGCGCGCGGCAGACGTACCCCGGGTGAAACCTGACGGAAATCCCCGGTGCGAGAGCGCCTCTACGCTCGGATCAGGACGCCATGGGAGGTGAGCGGGTGGTCACCGGCCTCGGACCGCACGCATCGGACCGGAGCAGGCTGCGCTCCGTGAGCGAGGACGACGTGCAGCTGCGCCACCAAGTGGTGCACGGCTACCGCCGCGCGTACCGGATCGCCGGAGAGGGACCGGCGCTCCTCCTCATCCACGGCATAGGGGACTCCTCGGCCACCTGGGTGGACCTCATTCCGGGACTGGCACGCAGATACACCGTCATCGCACCCGATCTCCTCGGCCACGGGGCCTCGGACAAGCCGCGCGCCGACTATTCGGTGGCTGCCTACGCGAACGGCATGCGCGATCTGCTCGGCGTACTGGGCATCGACTCGGCCACCCTCGTCGGCCACTCGTTCGGCGGCGGCGTCGCCATGCAGTTCGCCTACCAGTTTCCCGAGCGCACCGAGCGGCTGGTCCTCGTCGGCGCGGGCGGGGTGGCCCGCGACGTCAACCCCGTCCTGCGGGCCGTCTCCCTCCCGGGCGCCGACCTGCTGCTCTCGACGCTCTCGCTGCCGGGGATGCGCACGGTCACCGGCCTCTTCACCGAGCTGATCAGGCGGCTGGACACCGACCTCGGACAGGACGCCCCCGAGCTGCTCAACCTGGTGGACGCGCTGCCGGACGCCACCTCGCGCAGTGCGTTCATCCGGACGCTGCGGGCGGTCGTCGACTGGCGGGGCCAGGTCGTGACCATGCTCGACCGCTGCTATCTGAGTGAAGGGATGCCGACCATGCTGCTGTGGGGATCACGCGACAGCGTGGTGCCGGTGGAGCATGCGTACGGTGCGCACGCGGCGATGCCCGGAAGCCGACTGGAGATCTTCGAGGGCGCAGGCCACTTTCCCCATCACGTCGACCCGACGCGCTTTCTGGCACTGGTCGAGGAATTCGTCGAGACGACCCGGCCGGCCGACTGGACTACGGACCGCTGGCGCGAACTGTTGCGGGCGGGGCGCGGGGGCGAGAGCGACCTGCGGATGACGAGCGAGCGCAGCGCGACATAGCGGCGCGGTTCAGAACGATTCAGAACAGGGGCAGCTGGCCCGGGAAGTCCGGCACGACGGCGCCGTCGAGATCCGGCTGCAGAGCCGGATCGAACGGCGCCTGACTCCGGGACCCGGGACAGGAGACGAGCTCGGCTGCCGTCCGCGCGCCCGCAGGGTCATGGCGGGCGAACCGCCCGGCGACGACGGCGATTTCACGGCGGCACACGGGGCAGCGGCGACGGGGAGCGGACATGGCTCCAGTCTGCCAGCCCGGACCGACAGGGCAGCGGCGCGGCGGGCGCACGCCGGGAGGGCACTGACGTACCCCTCGCCCGCGTCGGCCGGCTACGGCGGAGTCGGCAGGACTTCAGCGCACCGCGGTCAGCCGGGCGGACGCCACGACGTTCCCGTCGTAGCCGGTCTTCTTCGTGTACCCGCCGCCGCAGGTGATGACCCGCAGCTCCGGCCGAGGCGTGTCCCGGTAGATCCGCTCCGCGGGGAAACCCTTCTTGGCGAAGACCTGGACGGCGTAGACGGCGAACACCGCCGTACGTCCGTCGCCGCGCAGGATCTCGATGCGGCTGCCGCGCTGGAGCGAGCCGAGCGAGTAGAAGACGGCCGGGCCCGCCGGGTTGTCGACATGGCCGACGACGACGGACGTGCCCCGTTCGCCGGGGCTGACCGCGCCCCGGTACCAGCCCGCGAGATTGCTGTTCTCCAGGGGCGGCGCGTCGACCCAGCCGTCGGCGTCGAGGCCGACCTCGGTCAGCGGGGTGTCGACTTGGAGCGACGGGACGGCGATCCGGCGCGGCGGGGAGTGGGGGAGCGGGCCGGGCGCGGCAGGAAGAGGGTCGGCCACGCTCTTGTGCGCAGGGGCGGCGGCGCGGGGCTGGGGTGGGCCGCCGGTCCCCTCGCCTGCTCCGTTGCGTACGAGAAAGAGCCCGAGCAGCAGGACACAGGCGAGCGTGAACCAGGTGCCGCGTCTGCTGGACGTGGGCATGGGCCTTCCCTTGGGTCAGCTGCCGTTCCCGGTCGGGCGGCGCAGCATCAGGACACCGCCACCGGCGAGCGCGCCCGCGATGAGCGCGGAGCCGACGCCGATCTGTGTGGGGCTCAGATCGGCGAAGCTGCCGCCGGTGCCGCCCTTCACGCCTCCGCCGGGCTTGACGGGCCGGAAGGACTTGGCAGGCTTGGCGGGTTCGACGGGCTCCATGGGCCTGGCGGGCTCAGCCTTGCCGGTCGTTTCGGTCGCATCGTTTGCTTCGGCCGTATCTGTTGGTTCCGTGAACTGAGTCGACCCGGTGTGCAGGTCCGACCCGTCGGCGGCGGTGAGGGGCGCGGTGCCCGTCCCGCCGAGGCAGTCCGAGGTGATGTCGTACCCGGCCTCGCACTCGGTGGCGTTGAGGGTCCCTGTGTCGCCCTGCGCGGCGGCCGTGGGCGGGAGAGTGGAGCCGAACGAGGTGATGCTGCTCCCGTCGTCGGCGAGGGCGGCCGGGGCGCCGAGAGCCAGCGCGGCGGTGCCGATCAGGGCGAGGGAGGCGACATTTATCGCACGCATGGTCAGTTCTCCATGTTCCCGAGGAGCCATGGCGGAAGGTTCGGCGAAATGGGATAAATGCCCCTCGTAGAGACTGACGCTAGGAGGGCAGAGGGGGGTGGCGCATGTGGCGCGGGGCGCACGGGAGCGGCGTGTCGCCCCCGTCGGGCACCGCGGCCGTGACGGTCGTGCCAGGTCACGCGGCATGCCCGAGCGCCCCGGCCGAACCGACTCCTGCGCCGCGACGGCCGGGGCCACCGGGGTGACGGCGTCACCCGTACGGAAGGTGTTCCTCGGCGCAGTGCACGTCCCGGGCCCGTCAGCCCTCCGGGCGCCGCAGGCCGCGCTTGTACGCCTTTGCGAGCCGCTGCGGTACGCGGTACTCCGAGCCGTCGATCGTGACGGGCACCAGCTGGGGCGTCGCAATCGGGCTCGCCCCTGCCCCGGCGGCCTGCCGCCCCGGGCTCACACCTTCCGGTAGTCGTACGCCTCCGAGGCAGCTGCCTCCACCGCGTCGAGATCCCCGCCCGCCGACGCGGTCACCACCGCGGCCACCGCGCCCTCCAGGAAGGGCGCGTCCACCAGCCGTGTCCCGCCCGGGAGTTCATCGCCCTCGGCCAGCAGCGCCTTCACCGTCAGTACGGCACTGCCCAGATCGACGAGTACGGCCACCCCCGCGCCCCCGTCCACCGAGGCCGCGGCCGCCGAGATCAGCTCCGAGCTGGTGCCGAGGCCGCCGTCGGGCGTACCGCCCGCCGGGGCGACGGGGGCGGTCGGGCCGCCGCCCGCGAGCCCCTTGGCCAGTTCGGCGACGGCCGCCGCCACCTCCTTGCTGTGCGAGACCAGGACGATCCCGACGGGCTTGCCCTCGCTCATCCCGCGACCTCCGCGGCCTCGGCAAGCGCCGCGATCAGCAGCGCCGATGAGGTCGCCCCTGGGTCCTGGTGCCCGATGCTGCGCTCGCCCAGATAGCTGGCCCTGCCCTTGCGCGCCTGCAGCGGTACGGTCGCGAGCGCACCCGCTTCGGCCGCCTCGCGTGCTGCCGCGAACGAATCGGTACTGTCGCCGAGCGCCTCGACCGCCGGCTCCAGCGCGTCCAGCATCGTCTTGTCCCCGGCCGTGGCCCCGCCGAGCTGTGCGACCGCCGCCACTCCCGTGCGCAGGGCATCGGCCAGCTGCCCGGGCGTCACCTCGGCGTCGTCGCCGAGCGCCTTGCCCGTACGCCGCAGCAGCGTCCCGTACAGCGGACCCGAAGCCCCGCCCACCGTCGAGATCAACTGTCGCCCCGCCAGGGTCAGTACGGCCCCGGGCGTCTGTGGTGCCTCCTTGTCCAGGACCGCGATCACCGCCGTGAACCCGCGCTGCATGTTGGTGCCGTGGTCGGCGTCGCCGATCGCCGAATCCAGCTCGGTGAGCCGGTCCGCCTCACGGTCCACCCGGGCCGCGGCTGCCGTCAGCCAGCGGCGGAAGAAGTCGGCGTCGAGCACATGCACTCCCTGGGGTGAGTCCTACGGGGACAGTTGGTTCAGCTGGTTCAGCGGCCCCAGCGCAGGGCGGCCGTCTCCACCGGTGCGTCCCACAACCGCAGCAGCTCCTCGTCGACCTGACAGAGCGTCACTGAACAGCCGGCCATGTCGAGCGACGTCACATAGTTCCCGACGAGGGTACGGACGACGGGCACCCGGCGCTCGCTCAGCACCCGCTGCACCTCGGCGTTGAAGCCGTACAGCTCCAGCAGCGGGGTGGCGCCCATGCCGTTGACGAGCACGATCACCGGAGAAGTCGGCGGCAGGTCCTCCAGCACCGCGTTCACGGCGAAGTCCGCGATCTCGCGCGAGGTCATCATCGGGCGCCGTTCGCGGCCCGGCTCGCCGTGGATGCCGATGCCCAACTCCAGCTCGCCCGAAGGGAGATCGAAGGTCGGGCTGCCCTTCGCGGGCGTCGTGCTGGCGCTGAGCGCGACGCCGAAGCTGCGGGAATTCTCATTGACCTGCCGCGCGATCGACTCGACCCGCTCCAGCGGCGCGCCCTCCTCGGCGGCCGCACCGGCGATCTTCTCGACGAACAGGGTGGCGCCGGTGCCGCGCCGACCCGCCGTGTAGAGGCTGTCGGTCACTGCCACATCGTCGTTCACCAGCACTTTGGCGAGGCGTACACCCTCGTCCTCGGCGAGCTCGGCGGCCATGTCGAAGTTGAGGACGTCGCCCGTGTAGTTCTTGACGATGAACAGCACCCCCTCGCCGCTGTCGACGGCGGCGGCCGCCCGCACCATCTGATCGGGCACCGGACTGGTGAAGACCTCTCCCGGGCATGCCGCGGCGAGCATCCCGGGCCCGACGAAGCCGCCGTGCAGCGGCTCGTGCCCCGAACCGCCCCCGGAGACCAGCCCGACCTTCCCGGCGACGGGAGCGTCACGCCGCACGATCACCCGGTTCTCCACATCGACGGACAACTCCGGGTGTGCCGCCGCCATACCGCGGAGGGCATCGGCGACGACGGTCTCCGGCACATTGATGAGCATCCTCAACGGTTCCTCCTGGGAAGGTTGGCGGCCAGGCCCCTGAGCAGGGTTCTTCCTGGTCTGCGCTGCTCTGACGAGGGCTTCCAGTATCGAAGAGGCAGGAGCGATCGGGAAGCGACGCGTCGAAGATGGCGCACAGATCCGTTGCCGCCACGGTGCGCCGCGCTCGCCACCGAGCCGCTCCTGTCGAAAGGGCGACCCGGCGAGCGAATTCGCTCACACGTTCGATGTCTGGCAGGATGCAGGAATGGCGATGGAACGTGACGTCTGTTCGGAGGCAGGGGCCCGTGATCCTGGGTCTTGGCCGCGCGAGGCCGGGATCCCCGGCGATCTGTTGGTGGCCAAGGCGCTGGTGTATGACCCGAGTGGGTTCGCGTGCGCATGGCCGGTGCCTGAAGCGGAGAGCGCCGAGTACGGGGCATGCGAGTTCACGCTGGACGGCTTCTCGGTCAGGTTCCGGGTGGCCAAGACGACTCCGACGAAGGTCGGTCAGTTCGTCACGGTGTGGGAGAGGTCCGCGAGCGGGCCGATCCGGCCCTTCGACGCTGAAGATCCGGTTGATCTGTTCGTCATCAGCACTCGCGACGGCGAGCGGTTCGGACAGTTCGTCTTTCCGCGAGACGTGCTCTGTGAACGGGACATCGTGTCAAGGAACGGGTCCGGCGGGAAACGGGCATTCCGTGTCTATCCGCCATGGGTGACGACCACCAACCGCCAAGCCCGCAACACGCAGACGTGGCAGTTGAAGCACTTCCTGCAACTGTCCGGAGAAGGGCCCATCGACACCGAGCGCGCCCGCGTGCTCTATCACGCCTGAGGAAACCCTCGGGATCCGCGGCGAGTTGGCAGCCGTGCCCGTGGCCCGTTGCCCGTGACACAGAGACCACACGCGTCACGTCTCATCCCTTTCCGAGCTGTCCACCCGGACGGGCCCCGGCCTGTCCCTGTGCTCCACGGTCGTCCTGACCGATCGCAGCGCGGCCCGCAGGACGACGCCGACGCCCGGTGAGACGAGCGTCCAGTAGCGGCCGAAGCGGGCCGTGGACTCCGGGTCGGTGCAGGCCGTGCGCGCCTCGTAGACCAGCAGGGAGCGCCGCGTGCCGTACGGATGAACGGTGAAAGCGGCCGCCATCTTCGCCCAGCCGGGCTCGTCGAAGGCGGTGAACGCCTCCGGCTCGATGCGGCGCCATTCGATGGCGGGCTTCCATACCTTGCCGACCGCTCCGAAGACGAGTTCCCGTCGTGGGGTCTCGCCGAGCGCCACCCAAGGCTGGCCCTGTTCATGCTTGTCGGTGGCGTCGAAGAGATCGGCCACCCGCATCGTCGGCGGCGTCGGCACGGGGCGGCTGCGAAGCCGGTCCGGTACCCCGCGCGCCCACATGACCATGTCGAACAGCGGCGAGTTAATGGTGAGCAGGTCCAGCTCCCGCGTGGCCTCGTACACCGCGGAGGGCGGGGCTGTGATCATCACGCATTCCAGGCGGGTGAACCGGAATTCCGGCAGCGCCCCGTCGAGCAGCAGGGGAGCGGTGGCCGTATCCGTCGTCGGGTCGGCGTTCATCAGAACCTCCCAGGTCCGATACGTGCCCGATGCCTCCAGTGTGAGGTGGCACCCCGACCGGCGCAGGGGCCGCATGGTCCCGGTCTCAGCCGGAAACCGGGTCTGACCAAGCGCCTGCGCGCCCGGCCTCGCTCCGGACGCGCAGGTGTGTGCGGCTCCTGGCGGATATGCGCTCAGGCATGCCGCACCGGGATGGTCCGGTGCCCGCCTTCGTCTCCGGCACCGGGACCCTGATGGTCAGCACGCGTGCCGCGCTCGGCACGCAGCGTCGGGACGCCTTCCGTCTTCCAGTGTCACGCCGGACAGGTGGCCCTGGCGAACGCCGAGGACGCGCGTCTGCCCGACGCGGTCGCGCGGCCGTCCACGCGCACGCCCTGCCGCGAGGTGGCTCCGGCGGTGGACGCCGGGCCGTCGTGCGACGCTGTGATCAGTTTCGCGCCGAAGCCGTGGCGGGAGCGGTTCCGCCCGCAGGACGGCGAGCGGCGGCGCGGGGCCGAACGTCCCGGACGTGGGCCGAAGCGCCCCTCCTCGCCGCCCCGCGCACGGTGGGACGGTGACAGCAGCAACGCCTTCGATCAGCCCGAAGAAAGGTGGTGGGGACGATGGAGCTGCCCCTCGTCGTGGGTGTGGACGGCTCGGAATCCAGCCTGAAGGCCGTGGACTGGGCGGTGGAGGAGGCTGCACGGCACGGTCTTGCGCTGCGGCTCGTGTACGCGTCCCTCTGGGAGCGCTACGAAGGGCAGACGCCTTCGTCCAGCCTCGACCGCCCCACCGACGAGGTGCTCGCGGACACCATCGTCGCCACCGCCGCGGAGCGCGCCCACCGGCGCGACCCGGACGTGAAGGTGACCACCGCGGTGCTGCCCCAGGAGGCGGCGACCGCGCTGCTGACCGAGGGGCACAACGCCTTGGCGGTCGTCACCGGATCACGTGGCCGCGGGGAACTCGCCGGTCTGCTGCTCGGCTCGGTGAGTCTGGCGGTGGCGGCAGGTGCAAGCTGCCCGGTGATCGTCGTACGGGGCGACGCGGCGGCCCTGTCGGCCGCCCATGGGCGCATCCTGCTGGGCATCGGCGAGGCGGCTCGCGGATCCAGTGCGGTGGGCTTCGCCTTCCGCGAGGCGGCGGCACGGGGCTGCACCCTCGATGCCGTACGCGCCTGGCGCTGCCCCGCACACGAGACGCCCGACCATTCGCTGCTCATCGGCGACGCGTCCGCGTACCACGAGATGCGGGCTGCCACTGTGGTCGACGAGGCGCTGGGCGGTGCCGTGGACGATCACCCGGATGTCCTCGTGCGCCGGACCACGCTGGAGGGACAGGCCCGCAAGGTACTGCTCGACCGGTCGGCCGCCGCGGACCTGCTGATCGTCGGAGCCCGGCGCAGGGAGGGACACTTCGGCCTCCAGCTCGGCCAGCTGGCCCACGCCGCACTCCATCACGCCGCATGCCCGGTGGCCGTCGTACCGCAGCGGGTGTGAGCCGCGCTGCGGGCCGTGGCAGCGGTGGCGTCCGCGCACGCTCAGCGCAGGGGCGCCGGGTGAGTACCGCCCATGTCCAGCCTGAAGGGCGGGTACGTGTCGGTCATCAGGAGCGCGTACGCGGCGACCCGCAGAACCCACCGGTTGAGACCCATGACGAGGTCGAAGATGTCCCTCGGGTACTTCTCGGTGAAGGCGAGAATGACACCGGCGATGACGGCCAGCACAGCGATGAGCCCCCCGTCCCACCAGCCGGCGTGGAAGCCGCCCGCGAAGAAGCCGATCACGATGTACTGCGGAATGGCGAGCAGCCACCATTTCACCAGGACAAGGCCACGAGACAGCCGCTCCGGATAGGCGATGTCCAGTCGGGCCGGATAGCCGGGCTCCTCGCCGAGGCTGAACGGCGGGTAGCGGTCGGTGGCCAGCGCTCCGTATCCGTAGTACGAGACCCGCCACGTCCAGCGCAGAACTCCGAGGGTGAAGTCGAACAGCGGCCGGGGATAGCGCTCCGTGATCAGAATGGCGAAGAAAGCGACCACGCTGACCAGGAAGACGGCTACCCAGAGGAAGAACAACATGATGTAGTGCGGGATCAGCATCAGCCACTTCACCAGCCAGAGCCAGCGTGACAGCGGTGCCTCGAGCACCGCATCCACTCTCACCGGGTCGTACGCCGCCGGAGTCGTCGTCATGGCTGTCAGCTCCTTCCTCCACGTGCCCTCGTAGATCAAGGGCTGATTCCAGCTTGCGCGCGCCGGGCGCCCCGGTCATGCGGAGGCCGGCCGCGGGTGGGGCCCGTCGGCCCCCGCAAGAGGCTCCACGTCCTTGTGTTCCGGACCGCCGAGGACGACTTTCAGCGCGCCCGTGTCGGCCGCCTTGGAGAAGACGTCGTACGCCTCCTCGATCTGCGCGAGCTCGAAGCGATGGGTCGCGAGAGCGGACGCCGGCAGCCGGCCGGCCGCCAGCATGCCCAGCAGCAGCGGTGTGGAGTACGTGTCCACGAGACCGGTCCTGATGGTCACGTTCTTGATCCAGAGCTCTTCCAGGTGAAGCGTCGCGGGCTTCCCGTGCACGCCCACATTCGCCACGCGGCCTCCTGGCCGGACCACACGGGTGCAGAGTTCGAAGGTCTCGGGGACACCGACGGCCTCGACGGCCACATCCGCCCCGAGTCCCTCGGTCAGGTCCGAGACCAGCGACTGCGGTCCTTCCGCCGCGTTGACGACGGCATCCGCGCCGAGTTCACGGGCGGCGTCCAGCCGGGACTCGGCCAGGTCCACGGCGATGATCCTTCCGGGGGAGAACAGCCGCGCCGTGGCGATGGTGGCGAGTCCGATCGGCCCCGCCCCGACGACCACGACGGTGTCGCCCGGCAGCACACCTCCGTTGAGTACCCCCACCTCGTACGCGGTGGGGAAGATGTCGGACAGCAGTACGGCGTCGCTGCTGTGCACCGCCGCGGGAAGCGGGTGGACGGAGAAGTCGGCGAAGGGGACACGTACGTACTCGGCCTGGGTGCCGTCGATCAGGTGGCCAAGCACCCATCCGCCGTTGCCGCGGCACTGCCCGTACATCTGCTCGCGGCAGTAACGGCAGCGGCCGCAGGGGGAGATGCAGGAGACGAGCACCCGGTCCCCGGGGCGGACCGTGCGGACGTCACTGCCCGCCTCGACGACCTCGCCGACGGCTTCGTGTCCGAGGACCGTGCCCGGGGTCACCTCGGGTACGTCGCCCTTGAGGATGTGCAGATCCGTACCGCAGATCGTCGTGGTGTCGACCCGGACGACGATGTCCGTCGGCTCCTGGATGCCCGGATCCGCCACCTTGTCCCATGAGGCCTGGCCCGGGCCATGGAAAACGAGCGCTTTCATGGTGTTCCTCTCCTCATGTGGTGCGCCTGATCCCGTCCCCACCAGCGTGTTCCGCGTGGTGCGGGGGCGCACAGGGGCCGTCCGGCCCAAGGGCGGGGCATCCGGGCCCCTGCCGGGTTGCCTCGCCGCCCGCGCGAGCTGGGTGCAAGGTTGAAGACGACCACCCCAGGCCCCGTACGCGGCCCCGAGGGACGGAGACGGCAATGACCACGATGTCCACGCTGCTGAACGTCCTGCCACCGGAAGGCCGGGACCGGCTGATGGAACTTGCCGAGGAGAAGGAGTTCCCGGCCGGTGCGCGCATCTTCGAGGAAGGCGGCCGCGCCGACCACTTCTGGATCATCCGCAGCGGGACCGTCGATCTCGACCTGCATGTGCCGGGTCGGCGCGCTGCCGTCGTCGAGCATCTCGGCCCGGGAGATCTGCTGGGCTGGTCCTGGCTCTTCCCGCCGCGCAACTGGCACCTGGGCGCCCGGGCGGCCACACCGGTCCGGGCCATGGAATTCGACGCCGTGAGCGTACGAACCCTGTGCGACGAGGATCCGGAGTTCGACCGGGTCCTCACGCACCGCGTCGCCGAGGTGATCGCGCACCGGCTGCAGTCTGCCCGCGGTCGGCTGCTCGACCTGTACGGGCCCTCGGGCGGCGAGGATGCGCGGCAGGACGACTGAGAGCCGGCGAGTCGGCGTCGTCGGAACCCGGCCGGCGGCGCCCCGTCTCCCGTGGGCCGCCCGCCACGGAGCACGTCGCTCACGATGTGCGGGCCGGGTTTCTTCAGAGGGCCCCTTCGGCGTTGAGCTCCTTGGCGATGTCGCGGGCCCAGGACCTGATCTGCTCCTCGTCGCGGAAGTCCCCGCCACGGCCCTGCCGGAGCAGCATTCTCGCGATCCTTCCCGTCGCGCCTTCGTCGAGCCGGCCGCCGAAGGTGACGTGTCCGCGGGCGTCGAGCCGCTCGGCGACGCGAACGGCACCGCGCACCGCGGGGATGTCGCGTTCGTGCGCGGACGCGTCGAGCGGACCGCTGCTGAACAGCCACACCGGGCGTCCGGTGAGCGCGCGTCGATGGCGCCGGGCGAAGCCGCGCGCCGGCCTGAGCCAGCGGCCCGCGTACAGGGCGCTGCCGAGCACCACGGCGTCGTAATCGCCGACGTCGAGCACTTCGCCGGCGGGACGGGCCACGGCAGGGACGCCCTGTTCGTCGAGGGTTTCGGCAATCGTGCGGGCGATCTCGGCGGTGGACTGGTTCTTCGTGGCGTATGCGACCAGGACGTTCGCTGTCATGGCTGATTCTCCTCTCGGATCCCGGGCTCAGTAGTGCGCAGCCGCTGACCCGGGGGCTGCCTCGGCTCCAGCCTCCGGCAGGGGGACGCCCGGGCCCATGGGCTGCTCGGTCATACGAGGGGGCCAAAGGTCCCCGACAGGGGCCGAACCGCCCCTCCACCGGGGCGGGTCCCCGGTGGGACCGTGCGGACAGGGACCTCACTCGAAGTCAGGCGAAAGCAGATGGAGATCATGGATCAGCCCCTGGTGGCCGGGACGCTTCAGCCCATGAGCCCCGCCGCATGATCGGGCACATAGGTCTGCAGATCCCGCGGCGGCCGCTCATAACCCGAGGAAGGGGGCCGCGGCGGGAGCGTCAGCGCCGGTGGCGGCACATCGCGGTAGGGCACGGTGGACAGCAGGTGGGCGATCATGTTGAGCCGTGCCCGGCGCTTGTCGTCGCTCTCGACGACGAACCATGGCGCCTCCGCGATGTCGGTGTGGACGAGCATGTCGTCCTTCGCCCGGGAGTACGCCTCCCAATGGGTGATCGACTCCAGGTCCATGGGGGAGAGTTTCCAGCGCCGAGTGGGGTCCTCGAGCCGTCGGCGGAACCGCTGCTCCTGTACTTCGTCGCTCACCGAGAACCAGTATTTGCGCAGCAGGATCCCGTCCTCCACCAGCATCCGCTCGAAGATCGGGCACTGGTGGAGGAAGCGCTGGTGCTCTTCCTTGGTACAGAAGCCCATGACGTGCTCGACACCGGCCCGGTTGTACCAACTCCGGTCGAAGAGGACCATTTCCCCGGCGGCGGGAAGATGTGCGGCGTAGCGCTGGAAGTACCACTGGCTGCGCTCGCGCTCGCTGGGCTTGGGGAGCGCGACGATGCGCGCAACGCGCGGATTGAGATGTTCCGTGACCCGCTTGATGGTGCTGCCCTTGCCGGCCGCGTCGCGCCCTTCGAAGACGACAACGAGGCGGGCGCCCTCGGCGCGCACCCACTCCTGGAGTTTCACAAGTTCCGTCTGCAACCGGTACAGCTCGCGTTCGTACAGCTCACGCGGCACTTTCGCGGGCTGCTGCGACCCCTTCTTGACTGCCATGCAACGACCTTATGGAGGAAATGATGATGCGCAAGGTCAAGGTCGAGGACCGCACGGTGCTGGGCGCCGAGGAGCTGAAAGCGCTCGACGCGCACTGGCGGGCCGCCAACTACCTCGCGGTCGGACAGATCTATCTGATGGGCAACCCCCTGCTGACCGAGGAGCTTCGACCCGCGCACATCAAGCCGCGGCTGCTGGGCCATTGGGGTACCTCACCCGGTCTCAATCTTGTCCACACGCATCTCAACCGGGTCATCAAGGCACGTGGTCTGTCCGCCCTGTGCATCTGGGGTCCGGGCCACGGGGGACCCGCAGTCCTCGCGAACGCGTGGCTGGAAGGCAGCTACAGCGCCGTCTATCCGGACGTGAGCCGGGACGCGGCAGGTATGGACCGGCTCTTCCGGCAGTTCTCGTTCCCCGGCGGTGTGCCCAGCCACGTCGCACCCGAGACGCCCGGCTCCATCCACGAGGGAGGAGAGCTCGGCTACTCGCTCGCGCACGCCTACGGCGCAGCGCTCGACAATCCGGAGCTCCTGGTCGCCTGTGTGATCGGCGACGGCGAGGCCGAGACCGGACCGCTTGCCGCCTCCTGGCACTCCAACAAATTCCTCGACCCGGCGGGCGACGGCGCGGTGCTGCCGATCCTCCACCTCAACGGCTACAAGATCGCCAACCCGACGGTCCTGTCCCGGCTGCCCGAGGCGGAACTCGACGATCTGCTGCGTGGATACGGCCATGAGCCGCTTCATGTCACCGGCGACGAACCGGAGCAGGTGCACCGGGCGATGGCCGCGGCGATGGACGAGGCGCTGGACCGCATCGAAGGGATCCAGCAGAAAGCGCGCAGCGGGGGAGAGCGGCAACGGCCGCGCTGGCCGATGATCGTGCTCCGTACGCCGAAGGGCTGGACCGGGCCCCACGAGGTCGACGGCGTCCCCGTCGAAGGAACCTGGCGCTCCCACCAAGTCCCGCTCTCCGGTGTACGGGACAATCCTCAGCACCTCGCCCAGCTGGAGGCATGGCTGCGCTCGTACCGTCCCGAAGAGCTCTTCGACGCCTCGGGCAGGCCGAGCCCGCAGGTGCTGGCCTGCGTCCCCATGGGCGAGCGGCGACTCGGCTCCACGCCGCACGCCAATGGCGGAGTTCTCGTCCGGGATCTGCCCGTACCCCCGCTGGAACACTTCGCCGTCCCCGTCGACAAGCCCGGCGCGACCCTGCACGAACCAACCCGCGTACTGGGCGGCCTGCTCGCACAGCTCATGGCCGACACGGCTGAACGCCGGGACTTCCGTGTCGTCGGACCGGACGAGACCGCATCCAACCGCCTTGACGCCCTCTTCGACGTCACCGGCAAGGCGTGGCAGGCACAGACCAGGGCCACCGACGAACACCTCACCCACGACGGCCGGGTCATGGAGGTGCTCTCCGAGCATCTGTGCCAGGGCTGGCTGGAGGGCTATCTGCTCACCGGCCGGCACGGACTGTTCTCCTGCTACGAGGCGTTCGTCCATATCGTCGACTCGATGGTCAACCAGCACATCAAGTGGCTCAGGACCGCCCGGTCGCTGCCGTGGCGTGCGCCCGTCGCCTCCCTCAACTACCTGCTCACCTCGCACGTCTGGCGGCAGGACCACAACGGCTTCTCCCACCAGGATCCCGGCTTCGTCGACCATGTCCTCAACAAGAGCCCCGAGGTCGTACGGGTCTATCTGCCGCCGGACGCCAACACCCTGCTGTCCGTCGCCGACCATGTCCTGCACAGCCGCGACTACGTCAACGTGATCGTCGCGGGCAAACAGCCCTGCTTCGACTGGCTGTCGATGGACCAGGCCCGCGCCCACTGCGCTCGCGGAGCCGGGATCTGGGACTGGGCGGGTACGAATCACGAACGTGAACCGGACGTCGTCCTCGGCTGCGCGGGCGACGTGCCCACCCAGGAGGTGCTGGCCGCCGCGCAGCTGCTGCGCCGGCACGTACCCGACCTCGCGGTGCGCGTCGTCAACGTCGTCGACATGACGAGGCTGATGCCCACGGAGGATCACCCGCACGGGATGGCGGACTTCGAGTACGACGCGCTGTTCACCCGGGACAAGCCGGTGATCTTCGCGTATCACGGCTACCCCTGGCTGATCCACCGCCTGGCCTACCAACGGGCGGGCCACCCCAACCTCCACGTCCGCGGCTACAAGGAGATGGGCACGACGACGACGCCCTTCGACATGGTCGTACGCAACGACCTCGACCGGTACCGGCTCGTCATGGATGTCATCGACCGGGTCCCCGGGCTCGGTGTACGGGCCGCGGCAGTACGCCAGGAGATGGCGGACATGCGCACCCGCCACCACGCCTGGATCCGCGAGCACGGCACCGACCTCCCGGAGGTCGCCGACTGGACCTGGACCGGATGATCGCGACGGCGACATGGCGCAACTCGGGCCCTGCGGGCGCCGGTTGGGCCGAGGCCGACTCGGGGCCGGGAATCGGATGGGTGGCGGCCTGCGCCACGGCGGGTGCGGCCAGGGCCCCCCGCCCATGATGATCAGCGCGGTCACGTCACGACTGGGGCGGCTCGTCGGACCAGCGCTGCTCGTAGGCATGGGCCCTGACGCGACGCGCGATGCGGCGCTCTCTGCTGAAGGCCGTGACGGTGCCGAAGGCGAGCGCAGCAGCGCCCGCGGTCAAGAAGACAGAGCCGAGGACATCGACGTCGACCCAGCTGAGGTGCCAGTCGACCATGTACCTGAGTATCGCTCCGAGGGCGATGAGGGCGAGTCCGCCGGCTGCGGTCATGAGCGGCCTCCTGGGGATGCGCGCCTGTCCGGTGCTCCCGGTGCCTCGTCCGGGACTCTCACGCCTCAGCCTGCGGGCTCGCACGGTAAATGTCCTGGCGGGGGCGTTGGTGATTGAGCCGATCGAGTGTCCGGCGCGCGGCGTGGACGGTCCTTTCGTACCGTGAACCCGGGCTTTCGATGCGTCGTCCGAGACCGGTAGGAGGCCGGATGGCCGAGCGAGCGGACCATGGTGGCGAACCCCGCGGTGCCCGGACGCGGCCAAGGGGGCGGAGCCGGCCCGCCGGGCTCTTCCACCGGCCGCGGCGTGCGATGCGCGCGGAGCTGAGCCAGCTGCTCTGCGCCGTCGTGGGCTTTGGCCTCGGTCTGGCGGTCCCGGAGGTGACGGCGGGGCCGGAGGTCGACGCCGGCCGTGTGGTGAACCTGCTTTTCACCGTCGGGTTCGGCGTCATCAGCCTGGTGAGCATCATCTACTCGGTGCTTTTCCTGGTCGTGCAGTTCAACGCCACCACCTTCAGCCCCCGGCTCGGCCTGTTCCGGGACGATCCCATCGTGTGGCGGACCTTCGCCTTCGCCATCGGGGTCTTCGTCTTCTCGATGACCGCGGGGCTGGCGATCGGGACAGAGGAGAGGGTGTCGGCGTTTCTGCCGTGGGTGGCTGTGCTGCTCGCGCTGGTGGCACTGCTCCTGATGCGCAACCTTCAGACCAGGGCGTTCCAGTCGCTCCAGCTGGCACCCACGCTGGCGGCCATCACGTCACGGGCGCACCGCGTATTCGATGTGCTGTACACGAAGCCGTACGGGGACGCCGCGCCCGCTGCCGGTGCACCGCCCGGCCCGGGAAAGGCCGTCACCGTACGGTGGACCGGGCGGGCGGCCGTCCTCCAGCAGATCGATGTGCCCGCACTGGTCGCCGTGGCGAAGCAGTACGGCTGCGTGATCACCCTGCGTCAGTCGGTGGGCGCCATGATGGCGCGCGGGATGGCGCTCGCCGAGGTGCGGGGCGGGGAGCTGCCGGAGGAGGCGCTGCGTGGGACGCTGCTGACCGGCGAGGAGCACAGCTTCGCCCAGGACGCCGAATTCCCCTTCCGGCTGCTGGCCGACATCGCGCTCAAGGCGCTCTCGCCCGCGGTCAACGATCCCGCCACCGCCGTACAAGCGCTGGACCACGTCGAGGACCTGCTGATCCGCCTCGCGGACCGCGACCTGGACATCGGCCGGGTCGCCGACGCCGAGGGAACCGTCCGGCTGATCGTCCCGGTGCCCGCATGGGAGCGGTATGTGACCACCTCGGTCGACGACATCACCGTTGCCGCCGCCGATTCACCCATGGTGCTGCTCAGGATCCGCACGATGCTGCGGCGGCTGCTGGAGGCGTGCCCGGCCGAACGGCGCCCCCTGGTGAGCGACCGGCTGCGCTGGGTGGAGGACGCCGGGGCGGAGGATTACCCGCTGCACTGGGAGCCGCACGCCGAGAAAACGCCATAGTGCGGGGCAAATTTCGCAAAGCTATGCTGGCCACGATCCTGGCCGCCAGACCGGAACTTCCGGTCCCTCCTCCGGAGCGAGCGCATGGCAGGACGGCACTGGCCCGCGATTGGTCCGGGCGAGAGGCTGGCCCTGAACCGCATGGGCAGCTTCGACTGGGATCTGCGGAACGGGACCCTCGATCTCGACGAGGCGGCGCAGGCCGTGTTCGACCTGGGCCCGGGGGAGTACGACGGCAGGCCCGAGTCCCTGGAGTCCCGGGTGCCTCCCGAGGAGCAACTGCGCCTCGATGCGGCCTTCGAGCAGGCCATCGAGCGCGGACGGTCCTCGTACGGCGCGTACTTCCAGGTCAGACGCCGCAACGGGATCCGGCAGTGGTCGCATGCGCGGGGGCGCATCCTGCGCGATGCGCACGGCGAGGCCTACCGGGTCGTCGGAATCGTGCGCAACGCGACCACCGAGCTCACCGAATTCACGGTGATCAGCCCGCTGGAGGCGGACCGGCAGCGGATGACCGCCATGGTCCAGGGCACCACGGAAGTGCTGTCGAGAGCGGTGACCGTGGACGATGTCACCGCCGCCCTGACGGGCAGCGGCGGCCTGGAGCGCTTCGGCGCGGACGGGCTGGCCCTGGCACTGGTCGAGGGCTCCACGCTCAAGATCATCGCTATGTCGGGGATGGGGACGGAAGTACTGGCCGATCTCACCCTCAATCGTCTGGACGGATCGCTGCCGCTCGCCGAGGCCGTCCTCACTCAGCAGCCACGGTTCGTGACCTCGCTGGTCGAACTCGTCGACGCCTTTCCGAGGCTGGAGCCCCACATCCGCGGGCGGCACGGAGTCGACGCGGCCGCCTTCCTCCCGCTGGTCGCCCAGGCCCGTCCCATCGGCGGACTGGCACTGTTCTACCGGGGCCGGAACAGGTTCTCCTCCGAGGACCGCACCCTGTGCCTGGGTCTTGCGGGAATCGTCGCCCAGTCACTGCAACGAGCCGTTCTCTTCGACAAGGAGAGGGAGTTCGCGACCGGTCTGCAGGCTTCCATGCTGCCACGCCACATCCCTCAGTTCTCCGGCGCCGAGATCGCCGTGCGCTACCACGCGGCGTGGAGCGGCCGGGAGGTGGGCGGTGACTGGTACGACGTCATCGCGCTGCCACGGGGGCGGGTCGGGATCGTCGTCGGCGACGTCCAGGGGCATGACACCCACGCGGCCGCCATCATGGGCCAACTGCGCATCGCGCTGCGGGCGTTCGCGGGGGAGGGGCACGACCCCTCGACCGTGCTGGCACGCTCGTCGCGCTTTCTCGCCGAACTCGACACCGAACGCTTCGCCACCTGTACGTACGCCCAGGTCGACCTGGTCTCGGGAGGCGTACGGGCCGTCCGCGCGGGCCACTTGGGGCCGATGATCCGGCACACCGACGGACGGGTCGGCCGGCCGAACCTGCGCGGCGGACTTCCGCTCGGCCTGGCCACGGCTTTCAGGGAGGAGGAGTACCCCGAGTCCCGGCTGGACCTGGTACCCGGCGAGACCCTCGTCCTGTGCACCGACGGCCTGGTGGAGGAACCCGGCCTGGACATCGCGGCCGGGATGGACGCGCTCGCCGACGCCGTACGTACGGGTCCCCAGGAGGCGGGGGCCCTCGCCGACCATCTGTCGGACCGGTTGTGGCAGCGCTGGGGAAGCGGCGACGATGTCGCGCTGCTCGTACTGCGCCGGGCACCCGACCCCGGCACCCACCGGGCGCCCCGCATCCACCTGTACATCCACCAGGCCGACCCCGAGGGTCTTGCCGAGGCACGCACCGCGCTGCGTCATGCCCTGGAGGACTGGGGGCTGCCCGGCCTCGCGGACGATGTGGAACTGGCCGCCGGGGAACTGCTGGTGAACGTACTCCTCCACACGGAGGGCGGCGCCGTCCTCACGCTCGAAGTCCTGCCCGAACCGGTACGGCGCGTGCGGCTGTGGGTCAAGGACCGCTCCAGCGTCTGGCCGCGCCGCAGGACGCCGGGTGAAGCGGCGACCTCGGGAAGGGGACTGATGATGATCGACGCGGTTGCCTCACGCTGGGGCGTGGAGCCCAGAGGCGAAGGCAAGGCGGTCTGGTGCGAGTTCGAACCGGTCGGCCAGGACAGCTGACCGCCGCCTCGGCCATCGCCTCGGCCATCGGGGGGAATCGCTCCCGTCATCCCGCGCCCCGGGCCGGTTCGCGGCTCTGGCCGGCGGTCCCGTGTGAATACTCGTACCCGCTCGTCCGTACGGCAGACGGAAGGAAGGCGATCATGCTCACGAACAGCAAGGCGTTCAGCGGTTTCGCGGTCAACGATCTTCAGAAGGCAAAGGAGTTCTACGGCCAGACGCTCGGCCTTCGGGTCACCGAGGAGACCGGCCCCCCTGGCGGCATGCTGACGCTGCATCTCGGGAGCGGCGCGGAGATCTTCGTCTACCCCAAGCCGAACCACGTCGCTGCGAACTTCACCGTGCTCAACTTCCCGGTCCCCGACATCGACGAAGCCGTCGACGAACTGGCCCGGCGCGGTGTGACCTTCGAGCGGTACGCCGGCTTCGACCAGGACGGGAAGGGCGTCATGCGCGCGGAGGGCCCGCCGATCGCCTGGTTCACGGACCCGTCGGGGAACACCCTGTCCGTGCTCCAGATGGACTGAGGCGTCCGCCGCGCGGCACCCGGCACCTCACTCGGTGGTCCCGCACCGGAGCCGGTCTCCGGTGACCGGCGCCCCCTCCACGCTGCTCCGGTCGTGGACCACCTTGACGACCGAGGCGGCCTCCGATCCGACGGCGACGTCGAAGACCGGGCCGTGCCCGGCGACCGGGCGCAGCTCGGCGCCGGGGATCGCGGCCGTGACGGTCACCGCGTACCGCTCCCAGTACGGGTCGTAGGTGATGACGGTCGGACCCTCGGGGCGCGGCTCCCCGGCCTGCCCAGAGCCGTCCTCGATCACGAAGCCGTTGTCCCGCAGCGCACCGGCGACCCCAGGGTCCGTCACCCGCACATGAATCCAGGCCGGCGGAATCTCCACCGGAACATCCTTGCTCGGGCGGATCCCCGCGTCGTCGATGATCGACCGGTCTTCGCTCAGCGCTTCCCACAGAGCCGCGGAGCGCTCCGTGTCCCACAGCAGTGAGGAGCCCCACTCCGGCACGCGGTAGTCGAATTCCGAGATCGGGACGGTCACGAACTCCGTCTGATCCGCCTTGAGCCCGCCCAGCAGTGAGCCCAGATGCGCGAGATCCGCGAGGCTCGTGTCCTCGTCGGCGCGTACGAACCGGTGCAGCGCCAGCGCCGTCTGTGCCGTAGCGGCCGGATTGGCGAACGCCCCTTCCTCCCTCAGCCGGGAGAGCATGTCGATGAGCAGGCGCTGCTGGCGCCGGACCCGGCCGAGATCGCCGGGCGGGGAGAGATGGCGGGCGCGGACGTAGCGAAGGGCGCGGCGCCCGTCCAGCACGCGTGTTCCCGCCGGCAGGTTCAGCCCCGAGCCGAGGTCGACCAGCGGCTTGTCCGTACACACCTTCGCGCCGCCGAAACCGTCGACGGCGTTCACGAAGCCGGTGAAGTCCGTCTCGAGATAATGGTCGATCTTCAGGCCGGTCGCCTTCTCCACGGTCCGGACCGCGAGATCTCCGCCGCCGTGCGCGAAGGCGCCGTTGATTTTTCCGGAGTGCCGCGGATGCGCGTGATCAGCGAACTCCACATAGGAGTCACGGGGAATGGAGACCGCCGTCATCCGGCGACCGTCCTCGGCGATGTGCACCAGCATCAGCACGTCCGTGCAGTCGCATCCCTTGCCGCCGACGTGCAGGCGTTTGATCTCCTCGGCGGACATCCCGGTGCGCCGGTCGATTCCGGCGAGAAGGACATTGGTGCCCTTGGATTCGTCCGCGCGCGAGGACGGGGATGCCAGTTGATCGGCTGTCCACAGGGAGCCGCCCGAGGCCAGCGTGGCGACCAGAACAGCGGAGAGGGTGAAGCTGCGCACAGAGATCTCCTCCGACATCGAATCCCAGCGGATCTCAACCGATAATCGACAAAAGCACGGGAGGGTTCTGCACGATCGGCGGACGCGCGCGCCATTCGAGGGAAAAGGGGGCCGCCCGCCGACAGCGGGCGACCCCCTCGGGTCCGGAGTCCGGGTCAGACGGTGATGATCGCCGGGTCACTCACGCCCGGCCGGCCGTTCTCGACATGCCCTGCGAACCGGCGCAGGAAGGTCGCGTTCCGGTCGGACACCACGCTCAGGTCGTACCAGCGCTTGCTGCGGCACAGATCCACCGTGTGCACGACGCGTCCGCCCGGGCGCACGGTGAACGTCCGCTTCGCACCGCCGTACGCCTGCGTCACTGTGAGACGGCAGGTGGCGCTGCCCGCGTTCGTCATCGTCAGCTCGACGCTGCCGCTGGAAGCGATGTGGCGGGCCGTCACCTCGGGTCCCGCGGCCTTGCCGGGTCCCTTGAAGCTGCGCAGGAATCCGTTCGGGCCGTACACCGTGAGGTCGTACACGTCGTTGGAGTATTCCGTGTTCCACGTGTCGGAGAGCTGCTTCCCCGCGGCGGCGGTGTAGGTCCACGGTCCGTCCGTACGGTTGCCGGACGCCACCAGGAACTGGGCACCCGCCGACGCGCCACCGCTGAAGGTGAGCGTGAAGCGACCGGTCGACGGCGTGGACGCCCCGTTCACCAGCGGCGCGTACCGCAGGGGACGCGCGGGCCTCGAACCCGCCTCCTGCTTGGGCAGCGTGGGCTTGGCAGGCGGCTTCGGGACGTAGTCGGGGTGGCGGACGTTGTCCGGCGGCTGGTACGCGTCGGTGTCGGGGAGCGCGGCGGGCTCAGTGTTCTTGAGGCCGAAGTCGAAGGCCGAGGTCAGGTCGCCGCAGATGGCGCGCCGCCAGGGTGAGATGTTCGGCTCGCTCACGCCGAAGCGGTTCTCCATGAAGCGGACGATCGAGGTGTGGTCGAAGACCTCGGAGCAGACGAATCCGCCGGTGCTCCAGGGGGAGACGACGAGCATGGGCACGCGCTGGCCGAGGCCGTACGGACCCGCGGCGTAGGAGGCGTTGCCGCCGAAGTTGTCGAGCGCGGTGTCCACGGTCGACAGGCCCTGCGCGGCCGAAGCCGGCGCGTAGGGCGGGGGCACGTGGTCGAAGTACCCGTCGTTCTCGTCGTACGTGATGAACAGCGCGGTCTTGCTCCACACCTCGGGGTTGGAGGTGAGCGCGTCAAGGACCTGCGCGATGTACCAGGCGCCGTAGTTCGCGGGCCAGTTGGGGTGCTCGGTGAAGGCCTCGGGGGCGGCGATGTAGGAGACCTGGGGGAGTTTCCCGGCCTGCACATCGGCCTTGAGCAGGTCGAAGTAGCCGTCGCCGCCCTTGACGTTGGTGCCGGTGCGGGCCTTGTCGTACAGCGGGTCACCGGGCTTGGCGTTGCGGTACTGGTTGAAGTACAGCAGTGAGTTGTCGCCGTAGTTGCCGCGGTAGGCGTCCTCGATCCAGCCCCAGGAGCCGGCCGCGTCCAGGCCGTCGCCGATGTCCTGGTAGATCTTCCACGAGATACCGGCCTGCTGCAGCCGCTCCGGGTACGTCGTCCAGTCGTAGCCGGCTTCCTGATTGCCGAGGACCGGACCGCCGCCCTTGCCGTCGTTGCCCGTGTGACCCGTCCACATGTAGTAGCGGTTGGGGTCGGTGGCTCCGATGAACGAACAGTGGTACGCGTCGCAGACGGTGAACGCGTCCGCGAGGGCGTAGTGGAACGGAATGTCGTTGCGCGTCAGATACGCCATCGTGCCCGCGGACTTGGCCGGTATCCACTGGTCGTACTTGCCGTTGTTCCAGGCCTTGTGGCCGCCCGCCCAGTCGTGGTCGAGGCCCGCGATGAACTGCATGCCGAGGTCCTCGGCGTCCGGGTGGTACGGCAGCACCTCCTTGTTGCCGTCCGCCTGGTACCAGACCGACTTGCCGGGGCCGGTGGACACGGGGCGCGGGTCGCCGAAGCCGCGTACGCCCTTCATCGCGCCGAAGTAGTGGTCGAACGAACGGTTCTCCTGCATCAGCACGACGACATGCTCGACGTCCTTGATGGTGCCGGAGCGGCGTGCCGCGGGAATGGCGGCGGCACGGTCGATGCTGCTGGACAAGGCGGCGAAACCGGCGGTGGCGCCGGCGATCTGCAGGAAGCGCCGCCGATTGAGTTCAGGCATGAGTGTGGCCCTCTTGGGGGTGAGGAAACAGGAGCGAGCGGAGTTTCCAAGAGGAACGAGCGAAAGGGAAGAGGCGGTGTCGTACGCGTGAAAGAGCGAGGTACTCATCGCGAACAGCCCGGCGGGGTCCCGGAAATGGCGCGAACTGGAGTTTCGGTGGAGCGTTCCCCGGACAGGACCTAGCCTCAGGAGGCCGGGGCCGCCCGGGACACGGTCCAGTCGAGCAGGTGCTCGGCGCTCCAGGTGTTGATCACTCGCTCCGCGGGCACCTCGCACTCCTCTGCCCGGGCACAGCCGATGATCTGCCAGTCGAGCTGTCCGGGGGCGTGCGCGTCGGAGTCGACGGAGAAGAAGGCCCCGGCGGCCACCGCATGCCGCAGCAGGCTCTTGGGCGGATCGCGGCGCTCGGGCCTGCTGTTGATCTCCACGGCTGTGCCGTGAGCGGCACAGGCGGCGAAGACCTCCTCGGCGTCGAACTGCGACGGAGGCCGTCGCCTTTCGGAGACCAGCCGGCCCGTGCAGTGGCCCAGCACATCGGCCAGCGGGTTCTGGACGGCTTTGACCATGCGCCGCGTCATCGGTGCGGATTCCATCCGCAGTTCGGAGTGGACCGAGACGACAACGAGGTCCAACTGGTCGAGCAGTTCCGGCTCCTGGTCGAGCGAGCCGTCCGACAGGATGTCGCACTCGATGCCGGTCAGTAGCCGGAACGGGGCCCAGCGGGCGTTGAGCTCCGCCACGACCTCCAACTGCTCGCGCAGCCGCTCCGCCGACAGACCACTGGCGACCGTCAGCCGGGGAGAGTGATCGGTGAGTACGGCCCACTCGTGCCCCAGCGCGATCGCCGCCCGCCCCATCGCCTCGATCGGGCTGCCGCCGTCCGACCAGTCCGAGTGCAGATGACAGTCTCCCCGCAGCAGGGCGCGCAGGTGAGTACCGCCGTCGGCCAGCGGCCCGGACGCCTCGTCCTCCAGCCGCCGAAGGTAGGCGGGTACCTCACCGGCCAGGGCCTCGCGTACGACACCCGCGGTCTTCGGGCCGATGCCCTTGACCGCTTCCAGGGAGCCCGAAGCCGCGCGCCGGCGGATCTCGTCGTCGGACATCTTCACCAGTACCGCGGACGCGGCGCGAAAGGCGCGGACCCGATAGGTCTCCGCGCCGCTGCGCTCCAGCAGAAACGCGATCCGTTCCAGCGCCTCCACGGGGTGCATCTCGTCTCCTTCGCACCGTGCCGGTGGATCCACCGGTTCCCGGCCGTTCCTCCCACTGTCGCCCGCCCCGCAATCCGCGGCACCCCGTACGGCCGTATACAGCTTCGGTAGCCGAAATTCGCTCACGGTAGTCACGCGAATGGCGGGTGTGACAACCCCGGGCGAAAATGAACGGCCGGATGACTCCGACGTACGGCAGGCCCGCTGCGGCCGTCCGTGCCCCTGGTGGGGGCCGGAACGGACCGCCCGCTGGTGCTTTTCACTCAAGGAGGGCACTGATGTTGATGCCGGACACCGCTGTGATCACCCGCCTGATGGCGCTCTATCGGGCACACGAACACCACTTTCTGCACGCGCCCCACGACCGTGGCGCGCGGATGCGCTTCGAGGACACGGCGTACACGCTGTGCGTGCTGATGGGTGAGCGCACGGCCAGAGAGGCCGTGCTCAAGGCGGAGCGCTATGTGGCCCGGACCCGGCCCGCGAAGGGGTCCGCCGGGCAGCGCTCGTCACCCACGGTCAGCTGACCGGGGCACCGCTGGAGGACTGCCCGGGTCCGCCCGCTGACGAGCGGGAAGGATCAAGGAGTGCGTGAGGTGACCAAGTCCGTGACGGCGCCGGTGGCCGAACTGGTCCGCCGGCGCCGCGAGCCCGCCGTCGTCCAGACGGTGCGCTCGACGGCGGCCGCGACGATCTCGTACGTCGTCGCCCTGCAGCTGAGCAGCGAACCCGCGCCGCTCACCGCGCCCCTCACCGCGCTCCTCGTTGTCCAGGTGACCCTCTACTCCACCCTCACGACCGGTATCCGCCGGGTGAACTCCGTCGTCGCGGGCGTACTGATCGCCATCGGCTTCAGTGCGCTCGTCGGCCTGACGTGGTGGAGCCTGGGGCTGATCATCCTGGCTTCGCTCGTGGTCGGTCGACTGGTCCGCGTCGACGAGTTCGTGCCCGAGGTCGCGATCAGCGCGATGCTCGTGCTCGGTGTGACCCAGGTCGGCGGCGCGGCCTGGGACCGGGTCCTGGAGACACTGATCGGCGCGGTCGTGGGGCTCTTGTTCAACGTCGTGTTCGTGCCACCGGTATGGGTGGGTCCCGCCGGTGACTCCATCGAGGACCTCGCCCGGCGCATGCGCCGACTGCTCCTGCACATCGGCGAGGAGCTGAGCGGCCCCACTCCCGTCGAGCGCGCGGCCGCCCGTCTTCATGAGGCACGCCGCCTCGACAACAACATCGCGGAAGTCGACGGGGCTCTGCGGCAGGCGGAGGACAGCCTCCGGCTCAATCCGCGGGTCAAAGAGGCGCTGCTGCACCGGGTCGTGCTGCGTACGGGGCTCGACACCCTCGAAATCTGTGCGGTGGTCCTGCGCGTACTGGCCCGCACGATGACCGACCTCGCCAAGAAGCGCGGTGGGCAGGACGTGTTCCCGCCGGAGGTGGGTGTCGCCCTCGAGGAACTGCTGGGCCATGTCGCCGATGCGCTGGTCAGCTTCTCCGTAATGGTGACCACACAGGTGAGCCGCAGCGCCGACGCGGCGGAGTCCCGGCTGGCCGACGAGCTCGCCGCGGCCGCCGCAGCACGGGAGAAGGCCGCGGAGCTGCTTCTCCAGGGCGTGCAACGGCATCCTCGCGACTGGCAGCTGCACGGCGCGCTGCTCACGGAGATCGACCGGATCCTCGACGAGCTGGACATGGACCACCGCTCGCAGCGCCTGATGGAGGAACTGGACCGGGTGACCCGGGAGCAGCACGAACGGTATCCGTGGATCTCCGCCATCAGCCGGTGGGCGCGCGGCAAACGCCAGCGGCGGGCCGCGTCCCGCTGACCGGCCCGCGCGCGGTGCCTGCGGGCCGGGGCGGTACGGGTTACGCGGCCTCCTGCATGACCTGTTCGCGCAGATGCGCGCAGCAGCGGCTGATCAGCCGGGACACATGCATCTGGGAGATGCCCAGGTCCTTCGCGATGCTGCTCTGGGTCATGTCCCGGAAGAAGCGCAGGTAGAGGATGCGCTGCTCGCGCTGCGACAGCCTGCTCAGCTCCGGTTTGACCGCCTCGCGGTCCACGAGCACGTCGATCGCCGGGTCGGGTGTGCCGAGAGTGTCGCGGAGGGAGTATCCGTCCTCGGAACCGGCTGTTTCGGCGTCGAGGGAGAGCGCGGTGAAGCTCTCGAGCGCCGAGAGCCCCTCCCGCACCTCGTCCTCGGTCATTCCGGTGTACTGGGCGATTTCGGCCGCGGAAGGGTCGCGGCCGGGGATGGACTGGGCGAGGTCCCGGCGGGCGACCCGGACACGGTTGCGCAGATCCTGGACTCGGCGCGGCACATGCATGGCCCACATGTGGTCGCGGAAGTGGCGCTTGACCTCGCCGACCACGGTCGGTACGGCGTAGCTCTCGAATGCGTGGCCGCGGGACGGGTCGTAGTGGTCGACGGCCTTGACCAGGCCGAGGGCGGCGACCTGCCGCAGATCCTCGAGGGACTCCCCGCGGTTGCGGAAGCGGCCGGCCAGCCGTTCCGACATGGGCAGCCAGGCGTACACGATCTCCTGGCGCAGGAGCCGCCGTTCGGCTCCGTCGGGCAGTGCGGACATCTTCCGGAACGCGTCCGCGGTGTCGGGTGCGTCGTCGTGCGGATGCTTGCCGTTCGTGTGGGTACGCATGGTGCTCGCAGCTCCCTGAGTGGTCCTCATTCGGGCGGGCGTGGTCGGATCACCGGAGATCCGCCGGGCAGGACCGGTGCACGCCCGGAGCTGATCGCTCTCACGGGACGTGCCTCCTGTCCGGAGCACATGACGCAGGTGCCCGGTCGAACCTCTCGGAAACGTGCGCCGTCGGCCTGTGTCAGAAGGCGCCGATCGGGTACGTGCACAGTCTCCCCACGATCGAGGAGGAGGACATGCAGCGAGGCAGTGATCGCCTCAGCGTCCACAAGGACGAAGAGATGAAGCATGAATTGCAGGGCCTGCTCCGTTCCGGACACCCCACGCGGGTGGAGGAGTGGCACGACCCCGAGCCCGGCGCCGACGACGACCCGGAGATCGCCTTGGGCTTCGTGACCACGATGGGCTCGCTGGGCCCCGACGAGCAGTTGCGGATCGAACTGGCGCGGCACCTGGGCCGTACGGCCTTCCCGGCCACGCGTCGCGAACTGGTACACACTCTGACCGCGCGGCATGCTCCCGACCGGCTGGTCGACATGGTCAACCGGCTGCCCGCCCACCACACGTACCGCACCGCACACGAAATCGTCAGCGCCCTCCCACGCCGGTCCTGACGGCTTCGCCGAAGCAATCACCCCGGGTGTGGAGACCCGGGCAGCGGGTACGTCTCCTGAGTCCCGGGAAGCGGGCGCGGGAACGGGCCCGGTGGCGGAGGCGGTCTCGCCCTGCCAACGTCGAAAGCATCGACATGACCGGATGGACGTCGCGAGGAGCGGGAGAATCCCCATGGTGTCGGGAGTCGCCGGACAGCCGCAGGGGGATGGTGCCGCCCAGAAGGGACGCTTCGACGTCGAAGTGAGGCCGGTGGCCGGTGCCGTCGTCCTCGTACTCTCGGGCGAACTCGATCACGACACGGCCGAGCCGCTGCGTGAGGCCCTGTCGGACGCTGTGCGGGCCGCACCCGAGCGGATCGTGGTCGACTGCGCGGACCTGAACTTCTGCGATTCCACCGGCCTGAACCTGCTGCTGCGGGCGCGGCTCGCGGCGCGCGAGGCGGACGGCCGTCTGGCGCTGTCCGCGCTGCGGCCGCCGGTGGCCCGCATGTTCGACATCACCGGTGCCCAGGCGGTGTTCCCGGTGTACGCCGGCCTCGACGAGGCGCTGGCGGACGAGTGGCCGAAGTAGGCGAGGAACGGATGGGCGTGAGCGTCCGCGGGCAGGGGCAGACCCGTCGACTGGCGCTGTTCGGCACCAAGGGGGTCGTGGGCCGCTGCCGTGACTTCACCGAACAGGCTCTGGCCGACTGGGGGTGGACGCCTGCCCGGACGCGGCAGGACGCGGAGCTTGCCGAGGATGTACTGCTCCTTGTGTCGGAACTGGTCACCAACGCCTGCCTGCACGCGGGCGGGCCCACCGAGCTCGTGCTCAACCACACCGGCGACCGGCTGCGGATCGAGGTCGCCGACGCCAGCCCCGAGCCTCCGAGGCCGCGGGTACCGCAGGTCGTCTCGCAGCCCGGGGGCCACGGCCTGATCGTGATCGAGCGGCTGGCGCGGAGCTGGGGCTGGGCGCCCGTGGGCGACGGCAAGGTCGTCTGGCTGGAGGTCGGCACTCCGGCGCACGCGGCGGGGGAGTGGCCGCCCCCGTAGGTCCCGGGCGGTTCAGGGCCGAGCGGCTCAGGACGAGGCGTCGTCGAGGAGTGCGGCCCGCAGCGTCGCGTAGATGGCGGCCAGCAGCCGTGAGACATGCATCTGCGACAGCCCGAGCCGGGCGCCGATCTCGGACTGCGTCAGTTCCTCGCCGAAGCGCAGCGAGAGGATCAGCCGGTCCCGCTCCCCGAGCGAGGCGATCACGGGCTTGAGGGACGCGACGGCCTCCACGATGTCGAAGGCAGGGTCCTCGTTGCCCAGGCCGCGGGTGAGGGCGCTCAGGGCGTCGTCCTCGTCGACCGGGGCATCCAGGGAGCGGGCCACGTAGCCATTCGCCGCCTGCTCCCCCTCGACCACCTCGGCTTCGGTGACCCCGAGATGGGCGGCCAGCTCGGCGGCGGTCGGGCAGCGGCCCAGGTGCTGTTCCATCTGGTCGCGGGCCCGGGCCAGGTCGATGCGCAGCTCCTGGAGACGGCGTGGCACCTGGACGGCCCAGCTGGTGTCGCGGAAGAAGCGCTTGATCTCGCCGACGATTGTCGGCAGGGCGAAGCTGGTGAATTCGATGCCGCGCTCGGCGTCGAAGCGGTTGATCGCCTTGATGAGGCCGATCGTCCCGACCTGGATGATGTCCTCGGTGGGTTCGGACCGGCTGCGGAACCGCCGGGCGGCGAATTTCACGAGGCTGAGGTTGAGCTCGACCAGGGTGTTGCGGACATACGAGTACTCAGCGGTGCCCTCTTCGAGCGTGGCGAGACGCTTGAACAGCGAGGCCGACAGCGTCCGTGCGTCCACGGTGCTGACGGACAGCGGGTCCGCGATCTCCGGTATGCCGTCCGGCGCCCTACGGCGTGCGACGACTGCCTGCTTGGTATCGGTCGGCTGGGTTCGAGTCCTGGTGGACATGAGGCTTCCTCGACGGGGCGGAGGCCGGCGCTGCCGATGCAGCGTGACCGTCGTATGAGCTCTGCCTTGAAGATGCCCATTTACGGTGCTTTGATGCCGCCCGATGGGGCACCCGCACCCTGTGGACCGGGCACAGAAACAACGGCAGGCGACCGACAGCCGCCGATTTCCGCTGGCGGGCGGGCCGGGCGTGGTGGGCCGGTGCCGCGACCTGACGCGGCAGGTGCTCGACGAGTGGTACAGCCTTTCCGGCCCCTCCGGAAGCGTTCTGAAGGCGGACATACTGCTGCTTGTCTCCGAGGTCGTCACCAATTCGTGCCTGCACGGCGGGACGCCCGTCGAGCTGGGGCTCGACAGGGCTCCCGGGCGGCTGTGGGTCCAGGTCAGCGACACCAGTCCGGTACGGCCCCGACCGCACGGCCCGCACCGGCCGGCCAGTTCCTCGGGGCACGGCCTGTATCTGCTGCAGCAGCTCTCCGACGGCTGGGGCTGGGTGCCGCGCGGAACGGGCAAGGCCGTCTGGTTCGTGGTCACCATTCCCGAGTGATCCTTAGGGCCTGTCGTTCGGATCTTGCCGGGCTCGCGTGCCCTGGCACGCACGCTCGCTGCGTTGTCGTCAGTCGCCGACGCTCCGCGTCGGCTCCTTCCGCCTTGCGATCGCACGCACCAGACCCCGCTCGCTGATCCGGCCTGATCCAAACGACAGACCCTCGGCCCAGGGACCGGGTGAGCTGCGGTTTTCCGGCGCCCGGGGTGTCCGCGCCGGTACTGCGTGTCAGAGTGGGGAGAGCCGCCCCGACCGCCTGTCCGCCCGGTCGGACAGCGGGGGCGCAGTTGAGTCACGACAGCGCGAGGTCAGCGATGGATGTGCCCGCCCACACGCCCGATCCGCACCGGGCCCGGCCCCCCGCTGAGCTGGGTGAGGACGGGCTGAGAAAGCTGCTGGCCGGACTCACGGCCGTGCGGGACGGAGACCTCTCCACCCGGCTGCCCGACGACGCCGGCGGGCTGCTCGGTGAGATCGCGACCATCTACAACGCCATGGTGGAACAGCTGACACAGGTCACCTCCGAGGTCACCCGGGTCGCCCGGGAAGTGGGTGGCCAGGGGCTGCTCGGCGGTCACGCACGGGAACCCCATGTGCGTGGCGTCTGGCGGGAACTCACCACGGGCGTCAACACCATGGCCGACAATCTGACCTCGCAGGTCCGGTCAACCGCCCAGGTCGTGACCGCCGTGGCGCGCGGCGACCTCACGCAGAAGATCAGAGTCGACGCCCGCGGGGAGATCCTGGAGCTCAAGGAGACCATCAACACGATGGTGGACCGGCTCTCCTCGTTCGCCGAGGAGGTCAGCAGGGTCGCCCGCGAGGTGGGCACGGACGGAAAACTCGGCGGGCAGGCCACCGTCCAGGGCGTGTCGGGTACTTGGAAGGACCTGACCGACAACGTCAACTCCATGGCGAACAACCTGACCAACCAGGTACGCAACATCGCCCAGGTGACCACCGCCGTGGCGCGCGGCGACCTGAGGCGCAAGATCGATGTCGACGCGCGCGGGGAGATTCTGGAGCTCAAGACCACCATCAACACCATGGTCGACCAGCTGTCGTCCTTCGCCGCCGAGGTCACGCGCGTGGCCCGCGAGGTGGGCAGCGAGGGCCGGCTCGGCGGCCAGGCAGAGGTGGAGGGCGTTTCCGGTACGTGGAAGCGACTCACCGAGAACGTCAATGAACTGGCCGGCAATCTGACCCGGCAGGTGCGCGCCATCGCGGAGGTGACCAGCGCGGTCGCGGAGGGCGACCTCACCCGGTCCATCACGGTCGAGGCCCCCGGAGAGGTCGGCGACCTCAAGGACAACATCAACGCGATGGTGGAGTCCCTGCGTGCGACGACTCGGGCCAATGAGGAGCAGGACTGGCTCAAGACGCATCTGGCCCGTATCTCCAGCCTGATGCAGGGCACCCGAAGCCTCCCCGCGGTCGCCGAGCTGATCATGACCGAGGTGCCCCCGCTGGTCTCCGCGCAGTACGGCGGCTTCTTCCTGGCCCAGGACGGGGGCGAGGGACTCGAACTGGTCGTGATCGCCGGGTACGGGGTGCCCGACGACCCGGCGGCGGGACCCCGCCGCTTCCGGCTCGGCCAGTCCCTCGTCGGGCAGGCCGCGCAGAGCCGCCACACCATCACGGTCGAGGACCTGCCGCCCGGCTACGCGACCATCGTCTCCGGCACCGGCCGCATGGACCCCGCCCACCTCATCGTGCTGCCGATCGTCGTCGAGGGGCAGGTCCTCGGAGTCATCGAACTCGCGGCGCTGCGCCCCCTGACCGTCATCCACCGTGACTTCCTCGACCAGTTCATCGAGACGGTCGGCGTGAACCTCAGCTCGCTGATCGCGAATGTGCGTACCGACGAACTCCTCGACCAGTCGCAGCGCCTCACGGCGGAACTCAGCGCCCGTTCGGGGGAGTTGCAGGCGCGCCAGGAAGAGCTCCAGCGCTCCAACGCCGAACTGAAGGAGAAGGCCGCGCTGCTGGCCGACCGCAACCGTGACATCGAGCGAAAGAACCTGGAGATCGAGCAGGCGCGCCAGGAACTGGAGGCCCGCGCCCAGCAGCTGTCGCGCACCTCGATGTACAAGTCCGAGTTCCTGGCCAACATGAGCCATGAGCTGCGTACGCCGCTCAACAGCCTTCTCATCCTTGCCCAGTTGCTCGCCCAGAACCTCGAAGGCAACCTGACGCAGAAGCAGGTCGACTATGCCGAGGTGATCCACTCCGCCGGTTCCGATCTGCTCCAGTTGATCAACGACATCCTGGATCTGTCGAAGGTCGAAGCCGGGAAGATGGACATCCATCCCGAGCCGGTTTTCCTGCATCAGCTTCTCGAGTATGTCGAGGCGACCTTCCGGCCGGTGGCGGGCGATCGCGGCCTGGCCTTCCGGGTGGTGGCCGAGCCGGGGATCCCCGACGAACTCACCACCGACGAGGCACGGCTGCGGCAGGTGCTGCGCAACCTCGTGTCCAATGCGCTGAAGTTCACCGAGGAGGGCAGTGTCGAACTCCGCGTCCACACCGTCACCGACGAGCAACTGCCGCCCGCGCTGCGCGATGCCGGGCCGGTGATCGCCTTCCGGGTCACCGACACCGGAATCGGCATCCCGGCCGACCGCCTCCAGAGTGTGTTCGGAGCCTTTCAGCAGGGCGACGGCACCACCTCCCGCCGCTACGGCGGAACCGGACTCGGCCTGTCCATCAGCCGTGAGGTGGCACAACTCCTCGGCGGCGCCATCGTGGTGGAGAGCACGGTGGGCCTTGGCAGCACCTTCACGCTCTATCTGCCGGTCCGGGTCCAGCACCGTGGACGGCAGGACCGCGCCGACCGTCAGGAGCATCCGGCCGGAGCGCCCGGCGAGGAGGAACCGGCCACGGGACACACGGTCCTGGTGGTGGACGACGACATCCGCAACATTTTCGCGATGACCCAGATCCTCGAGCGGGAGGGCATGCGGGTACTCCAGGCGGACAACGGCAGGGCCGGGATCGATCTGCTCAGGGAACACGGCGAGGTGGATCTCATCGTGATGGACGTGATGATGGCCGGTATGGACGGCAATGCCACCATGGCGGCGATCAGGGAACTGCCGCGTTTCACCGAGGTTCCCATCATCGCGGTCACCGCCAAGGCGATGCCCGGCGACCGCGCCAAGGCCCTGACGGCCGGAGCCAACGACTATGTGGCCAAACCCGTGGACGCGGACGATCTGATGGCGCGCATCCGTACCTGGCTGGCGCGCGGACGCTGAGTGAGCGCCGACGTCAGACGACGCGGATCGCGATGAGGCTGGTGTCGTCGTCCGTGTCGCCCGTGGCCTCGCTCAGCAGCCGGTCCGCCTGTTCCTCGACCTCGCAGGCGCTCAGCTCCTGGGCTGCCCGCCGCAGCGTCTCCAGGCCCTGGTCCAGCCCGTCGTGACGGCGTTCGATGAGCCCGTCGGTGTACAGCAGAAGCGTGTCGCCGGGCTTCAACTGCGTGATCGTCTCCCTGTAGACGGACGAGGGGACGGCCCCCAGCAGGATGTCGCGCGGCGGGTCGATCAGCTGCGCCGTGCCGTCCCGCAGCAGCAGCGGTGGCAGATGCCCGGCGCTCGCCCAGCACAGCGTCCGGTCGGCCGGATCGTAGAGTGCGCAGACCGCGGTGGCCGTCGGGTGTCCCTGCGTGTTCAGGGTGACCTCGTTCAGCCACTGCATGAGCCGTCCCGGTGTGTGCCCGGTGAAGGCCAGTCCCCGCAGGGCGTTGCGCAGGGCCACCATTCCCGTGGCGGAGTCGATGCCGTGCCCGGCGATGTCGCCGACCGCGACCAGCACCCTGCCGTTGGGTAGCGGGAGTACGTCGTACCAGTCCCCGCCCACGCGGTACTCCTGGACCGCGGGCCGGTAACGGGCCGTCGCCTGCAGCCCGGGCAGTCGCCGCAGGGCGGGCATCTCGGGGACGATCGCCTGCTGCAGCTGGAGGGCCAGCCGGTGCCGCAGGGCTGCCTGCGCCTGAACGGCGGTGAGCTGGTCGAAGGTGGCGGTGAGGGCCACCTCGGCGTGGAACCCGGCCGAGACGTCCTGATACACGCCGGTGAGCCCGGTGAGGACCCCCTCGTCGAGCAGCGGCTCCGCCGCGATCCGTACATGCCGCAGCCCACCGTCGGCCCGGATGACGCGCACCACCGCGACCGCTCCCTTGCGCCGCTCGGTGAGCGTCGACAGCAGCTCGGTCAGATCGTCGCCGTCCTCCGGATGCACGCGCAGCAGCAGCTTCGAGAGAGGGATCGGCTGCGACTGCGGATCGACGCCGAGAATTCCGTACGCCTGCTCGCTCCAGCTCGATGTGCCGGCGACGAGATCGTCCTCGAACGGCGCGACGCCCTGGAGTTGGCTCACCGCGCGAGTGGCGGCCGTCCGCAGGTCGCTGCCGGTGTGCCAGAGGACGACCGCCTGTTCGTCGCCGGCCGCCAGGACACGCACATCGAGGAGAGGGGCGGGGGAGCCCTCGCGGTGTTCCACGGGGACGCGGGCCGCGCGCTGGAGGGCAGTGGCCTCGTACGCGCGCCGGATGAGCGGCGCGAGGTCGGCATGGTGCCGGGGGAAGGCCACTTCGAGCGGCTGCCCCACTGCCTGGTAGGTCCCGCCGAGTGCTTCGGACGCCGGCTCGTTGAGGTGCTCGACCGACAGCGTCGAGGAGTCCGGACCCCGGCGCACCGTCGCCGCCGGATGGGCCAGGGCGTCGACCAGGTCGTCGAGCAGTGGCGACCGGGACGGTTCGGCCTCCGTGGCATTGAGTACCCTCGCCGCCACGTCGATCAGATCGGTCAGCGCGCGGCGCAGATTCTCGTCGAGCTCCGCGCGGCCGGGCCAGACGGCGAGGGCCAGCCCCACGGTCGCGCCCTGGAGCCGCAGCGGCAGCAGTGCGCGGGCGGCCTCGGGTCCCGGGCCGGGAAGGACGACGTCCATGGGCGGCCCCGTGGCCAGCCACACCGGCGAGCCCTCGGTGAGGACCGACTGGAAGGGAGCCGGGAGGCCGGGCGGGATCCACTGCCATCGCGCGGCTTCGGTGGCGCTCACTCCGGCGTGTCCGGCCAGGCGCAGACAGTCGGACTCCATGCGCCGCCACAGCCACAGACTCCGCACGCCGAGCGGGCGCAGTCCGCCGTCCAGCAAGGTGGCCGCCGCCTCGCTCACCGCCTCGTTCGCCTCGGCCGCGGTGACGACCTGGCGCATCCGGCGGGCCCCGGCGAGAGCGCCCTCGCCCCCCGCGGGAGGTGCGATGGCGATGGTTCCCGCCACGCCGTTGACGATGTCCGCGGCCAGGTCCTGCGTACTCACCCCCGTCGCCTCGGCGAGCCGGGCGAGGTGCTCGGCGGCCTCGGCGGGCGACGCCTGCAGCTGCGCCACCAGGATCCCGGTGGCCAGATCGATCAGATGCCGCCGCGTGAGCTGCGCGCGCAGACCCGCGTTGTCGGCGGCGAGGCCGGCGAGCGCGGCGGACCGTTCGTCGTGCCCGCCGCTCAGGCCCGAAGGCTCCTGCGCAGGCATGATCACGACTACCCCCATCCCGGGCAGACGGCGCGATGCGGGCGATCGCGCCCGATCTGGATTTTACGCGGCGGTGCCCCGGATTGCGGCCGCAGGCGGACCGCCGCAGGGTGGTGGGGAACCATCCGGACGGGACCCCGAAGGAGTTGTCATGCCTCGCGGTTCAAGCGCCAAGCGAGAACGCCAGTACGAACACATCAAGGAGAGCGCTCAGGAGCGCGGCGAGAGCAAGAAGCGCGCCGAGGAGATCGCCGCCCGTACGGTGAACAAGGAGCGAGCCCGCTCGGGGGAGTCCCGCACGGCGAGCAAGAGCTCCATCGAGGACATGTCCTCCTCGCGACGCGGTGGCAAGCGCTCGCACAGCGGATCCGAGGGGCCGACCTACGACCAGCTGTACGCCGAGGCGCAGCGCCGCAACATCCATGGCCGGTCGGCCATGAACAAGGACGAGCTCAAGCGCTCACTGGGCCGCTGACTCCGGCAGCCGCGTCACCGCGCGGGTCCGCCGGCCCCTACGGCTGCGCGGAGGTGACGGTGAACAGGGCGCCGTCGGGATCGCGCAGCGCCGCCTGAAGGCCCTGCGGCGAGGACTGGCGCTCCAGGACGACAGCGCCGTTGTCCAGGGCCGCATCGACAGTTGCCGCTACATCCTCGACGGGGAAGTGGACATGCCACCTGGGCCTGATCATGGGATCGGGCGCCTCTCCAGACGCCCCGGAACTGATGCGCGCCAGAACGTGCCCCTCGCTGCGCAGCACGACCTCCTCCCCCTCGTAGCTGACCTGGCAGCAGCCCGGGCGGTCCGTCGCCCACTCCAGGACTTCTCCGTAGAAGATGGCGGCATCGAAGGCGTTGCGGGTGCGCAGGCGCAGCCAGGCGGGAGCGCTCTTGCGCCACCGGTGCCAGTTGGGGATGAGCATCCCTTCCCAGATGCCGAAGACGGCGCCGTCGCGGTCCGCCGCCAGGGCTCCCCGCCCCATGGCGAACGACAGCGGGCCGACCGCGACCGTGCCGCTGCGCTCCCGGATGCGTGCCGCCGCCTCGTCGGTGTCGGTCACGGCGAAGTACGGAGTCCAGTCGACGGCGACCTGCAGCCGGGGCGCCAGCGCCCCGATGCCCGCGACCGGCGCGCCGTCGGAGAAGGCCACGCTGAACTCCTCGCCCATGCGGCCCTTGCGGAAGCGCCATCCGAGTACCGCACCGTAGAAGTCCTGCGCGGCCTGCAGGTCCCGGGTCATCAGGCTGACCCAGCAGGGCGCACCGAACACGGACGCGCTCGATGGGGCAGTCTGCGATCTGACTGCTCTCGGTTCGTTGTCCATAACCCTCGGTGTCCTGATCGAATGCGCGTGAGCGGCGGGGGTGACGGGAGTCGGCTGACGCAGCCCATCCTCTCGCCGAGGAGGCGTCCTCGCGAGCGGCGCGCCCGCCGAGTCCCCTTCCGCGCCGCCGCCAAACCCGCTGCCCAGGCGTTTTCTGTCCGCAGCCCGCTGTTTTCCGCCTCCCGGCACGGGTACCCGGCTGTGACCGCCCCTGCGCGGAGGTTCGTAGGCAGGGATTCGTACAGGGAAGGTGAGTCACATGGGTCTTGGCGGGTGCATCATCCTGATCGCCGCCGGAGCGATACTGACGTTCGCCACCGACTGGAAGGTGGAGGGCGCCAATCTCGACGTGGTGGGCCTGATCCTGATGGCCGTGGGCCTCATCGGCGTCGCCACGTTCACCAGCATCGCCAGGCGCCGACGCGTCATCGTGCCGCCGTCGACGCCGGTGGTCGACGCAGAGCGCGACCGCCGCAGCTACGAGTGACGGCGCCGGTTCGGCGCCTTGGCTCAGGGGCACCCGCCGGGCTCGTCAGGCCCAGTCCCCCCTCGCGCCGCCGGACACCGCATCACGAACTCGCCCGTGTCCCGGGCCCGGGCCCCATCGCCAAGGAGGAGTGAGATGCGAAACGAACAACTGGCAGAACTGGGGCAGCAGTTGCGTGTGGACTCCGTCCGTGCCGCCGACGCGGCGGGCTCCGGGCACCCCACGTCCTCCATGTCGGCGGCGGACCTGGCCGCCGTGCTGCTGGCCAACCATCTGCGCTACGACTTCGACCGGCCCGGCCATCCCGGCAACGACCGGCTGATCTTCTCGAAGGGACATGCCTCACCGCTGCTGTACGCCCTCTACCGGGCGGCGGGCGTCATCGACGAGAAGGAACTGCTCACCTTCCGCCGCCTCGGCAGCCGTCTCGAAGGACATCCCACCCCCCGTCTGCCGTGGGTGGACGTGGCCACCGGGTCGCTCGGGCAGGGCCTGCCGGTCGGTGTCGGCATGGCGCTCGCGGGCAAGAAGCTCGACCAGATCCCCTACCGGGTGTGGGTGTTGTCGGGCGACAGCGAGATGGCCGAGGGGTCCGTCTGGGAAGCCGTCGAGCATGCAGCGTACGAACACCTCGACAATCTGACACTGATCATCGATGTGAACCGGCTCGGCCAGCGCGGTCCGACGCGCCACGAGTGGGACCTCGATGCGTACGCCCGCAGGCTGCAGGCCTTCGGCTGGCACACCATAGAGATCGACGGCCATGACGTCCGCGCGGTCGACGACGCACTGGCCGAGGCCCGCACCACCTTCCGCCGGCCCACCGCGGTCATCGCCCGCACCCACAAGGGGCGCGGCGTCTCCACCGTCGAGGACCGGGAGGGCATGCACGGCAAACCGCTGCCCCACGCCGAGGAAGCCATCGAGGAACTCGGCGGACCCCGCGCCATCCACGTCGATGTCCAGCCGCCGCCCGCGGCACGCGTACTGCACGGCACCCGCGGCGGGCACGCCGAACCGCCGCGCTTCGCCATCGGAGACTCGGTCGCGACCCGCACCGCGTACGGAAAAGCCCTGGCCGCACTCGGCTCGGAGCGCGCCGACGTCGTCGCGCTCGACGGCGAGGTCGGCGACTCGACCCGTACCGAATACTTCGCCAAGGCGCACCCCAGCCGCTACTTCGAGTGCTACATCGCCGAGCAGCAACTCGTCGCGGCGGCCGTGGGGATGCAGGCGCGGGGCTATGTCCCCTACGCCGCCACCTTCGCGGCGTTCCTGACGCGCGCCCACGACTTCATTCGCATGGCAGCGGTCAGCCGAGCGAGTATCAGGCTCGTCGGCTCGCACGCGGGAGTCGCCATCGGCCAGGACGGACCGTCCCAGATGGGGTTGGAGGATCTGGCGATGTTCCGTGCGGTTCCGGGCAGCACCGTGCTCTGTCCGTGCGACGGCAATCAGACGGCTCGCCTGGTCGAGGCCATGGCCGATCTGGCCGGTGTCAGCTATCTGCGCACCAGCAGGGGCGAAACGCCGGTCCTCTACGGACCCGACGAGGAGTTCCCCGTCGGCGGCTCCAGGGTGCTGCGGTCGAGCGAGCGGGACCGGTTGACCGTGGTCGCCGCGGGAGCGACGGTCCATGAGGCGCTGGCGGCGGCCGAGTTGCTGGAGAGCGAAGGCATCGCCGTGCGGGTCGTCGACCTCTACTCCGTCAAGCCGGTCGATGCGCGGACACTGCAGAAGGCGGCCGACGAGACAAGGTGCCTGGTGACGGTGGAGGACCATCGTCCGCAGGGCGGTCTGGGCGACGCGGTCGCGGAGGTCTTCTCCGACGGGCGCCCGGCGCGCCGGCTGGTGCGGCTCGGAGTCCGGAACATACCCGCATCGGCCACGCCGCAGGAGCAGTTGCGCGTCGCCGGTATCGACGCGGCGTCGATCGCGGTCGCCGCACGGCTGCTCGTGGAAGAAGTGGTGGTGCGCTGAGAAAAGAGAAGTACGGCGGCCCGAAGGCCGCCGTACTTCTTTCACTTCTCGCTACCACAGCTACCACCTGTACCAGCGAGACCGAGTGCCACCCACCGATGTCGACCGCATCAGGAATCCCAGCAGCCATACGACCAGGACAATGATGGCAATCCACCAGAGTGCCTTCACGGCAAAACCGGCACCGAAGAGAATCAGCGCGAGTAGCAGAACGAGCAGGATGGGAACCATAGTCTGTACCTCCAATATGCGAGTGCCCCTTGTTCTTCGGCGTACACATCGAGGACGTGCGACATGACAGAGAAAGCGGAAGACGGCCCGGAGCGCGGTCGTGACGAGACGCCGGAGGAGAGGGCCGACCGGAGATGGACCGATCTGCTACAGGAATTGCGGGTCGCTCAGACCGGGGTTCAAATCCTTTTCGGATTTCTGCTCGCGGTGGCTTTCCAGCCCCGGTTCGCCGAGCTTTCCGACACCGATCGCCACATCTATCTGGTCACCATGCTGCTGGGGGCGGCGACGACCGGTGCTCTCATCGGGCCCGTCTCCTTCCATCGCCTCCTGACCGGCCAGCGGCTCAAGCCGGAGACGGTCGTCTGGGCCTCCCGCCTCACGGTCGTCGGCCTGGTTCTGCTGCTGTGCACGATGGCGTCCGCGCTGCTGCTCATCCTGCGGATCGTCGTCGACGACGAGGTCGCGCTGTGGCTGGTCGCCGGGATGGTCGCCTGGTTCGTCGTCTGCTGGTTCGTCCTGCCCTTCTGGGCCCGCGCCATCAGCCGCCGGACCGACGAATGACCAATGGCTGCGCTTCATTTCGGTCACCTTGTGCCCTCGTGCCGTTCGGGCGAGTGCATCAACGGCGCCGAAGGGGCGACGGATTGGGTGACGCGAGTCAGCCAAAGAAGGCGGTGGGGTGGGTGTAAACCCCTGGGAGCTTGGCGGTACTGTGCGCGCACCGCCAAATGGGTGGCGCGGCAACCGTGGAGGAATGAGTGACAACAAACAACAGATCGTGGCGGCGGGCAGGAGCCTTCGCAACGATCGCGACGGTCAGTGCACTCGGCGTCGGCCTGGCCGCCGGCACCGCGCAGGCGCACACCCCTGTATGGGAGGTGACCTGCACCGAGGTCAGCGTCGACCTCACCGCTTACAGCCCCAAGGAAGACAACACCGTGACCGTCACGGTGGACGGCAAGGACCTGCTGCCCGCCGAGACGTTCAAGGGAGACTTCCACAAGAAGCTCGAACTCCCCCAGCACGACAAGGAGCTCACCGTCCGCCTCGTCGTGAAGGCGGGCGACGACGACAAGTTCTCGCGCGACGAGAGCAAGACGGCGCCGGTGTGCGACGACAAGCCGAGCCCCTCTCCGACCCCGACCCCGTCGGAGACGCCCAGCACGTCCACCCCCACGCCCAGCAGCACCCCGAGCACCGCCACCAGCCCCGCCGAGGTGCCCCCGGCTTCGACCAAGCCGAGCCCCTCGGGTGACCTGGCCGAGACGGGCTCCTCCAGCTCCACCCCGCTGATCGCCGGCGCTGCCGCCGTGGTCATAGTCGCGGGTGGCGGCATCATGTGGGCCGCTCGCAAGCGGCGCAGCGCGCAGCACTGACCCCCGGCGCGTACTTGCTGCGGGGGAAACGAACCGCGGAGCGCCGCCGCGGCGGCGCACACGGGAAGGGCGGGCCCTCGGCCCGCCCTTCCTGCGTTGTTGTCAGGCCGCCGCGGGTGTGTAGTGCGCGGCCTCGTCGCCCTCGACAACCCGGCTGAGGGTGCCGTCGACTCCGACCGGGACATCGCCCGCGACCGTCACCCGGTGCAGCAGGCGCGGCAGATCGCCGTAGTCGTCGGGCGCGTAGTGCTGGGTGATGCGGTTGTCGAACAGGACGAGGTCGCCGGGCGCCCAGGACCAGCGGACGACGTTCTCCGGGCGGGTCACGTACGACTGCAGGATCCGCAGAATGTCGCGGGACTCGGACGGGGACAGGCCCACCAGAGACTGCGCGAAGCCACCGATGAACAGCCCGCGCTCGCCCGACTCGGGGTGGACACGCACCACCGGGTGCTCGGTGCGGTACTTCCTGGAGACGAACTGCCTGCGGTGCTCGGCGGCCTTCTCGCTCTTCGGCTCGGCATAGTCGTAGGCGTTGGTGTGCACCGCCCACAGGCGGTCTGCCAGTTCGCGCAGCGCATCCGGCAGATCCCGGTAGGCGGCAGCCGAGTTGGCGATCAGGGTGTTGCCGCCGTAGGGCGGGACGACGATGCTGCGCAGCGTGGACGCCTTGGGCGGGGTACGCAGGAAGGTGACGTCAGTGTGCCACTGGTTGGCACGGATTCCTTCGTCGCCGTCGACCGCCAGGATGTGCGGCTGCCCCTCGGCGGACGGCACGGTCGGGTGCGCCGTGGTGAGTTCGCCGAAGAGCGAGGCGAAGCGGAGCTGCGCCCCGTCGTCGAGCTCCTGGCCGCGGAAGAAGAGCGCCTTGTGTTCCAGGAGCGCCGTGTTGATCTCGCTGACGACGGCAGGCTCGAGGTCCGTGGAGATGTCGACGCCGAGGATCTCGGCGCCGATGCGGCCGCCGATCCGGCGGATGTCGAAACCGGTGCTGGTCATGCGGGAACTTCCTCTCTGTGTACGGGAAAGTGCGGGGGAGGGGATCAGTGGGTCCGGCCGGGCGGCCGCTCCAGGCCGTAGCGCTCGCGCAGCGTCCGACCGCTGTACTCGGTGCGGAACAGGCCACGGTCCTGGAGCAGCGGAATCACCTGGTCGACGAAGTCGTCGAGTCCGCCCGGCAGATACGGGGGCATGATGTTGAAGCCGTCGGCCGCGCCCTGGGTGAACCACTGCTCCAGCTGGTCCGCGATCTGCTCGGGCGTACCGGCGAAGACGCGGTGTCCGCGCCCGCCGCCGAGCCGCGCGATCAGCTGCCGGATGGTGAGCTGCTCGCGCCGGGCGAGGTCCGCGACCAGCGTGAAGCGTGATTTGTTGCCGTTGATGTCCCGCTCCTCGGGGAGCTCGGGCAGCGGGCCGTCGAGCGGCAGTTCGCTCAGATCCGTGCCGAGCATTCCGGACAGCTGCTGCAGCCCGTACTCCGGTACCTGGAGGCCCGTGAGCTCGTCCTCCAGCGCCCGCGCCTCGGCCTCGGTGGCGCCGATGACGGGGCAGATGCCCGGCAGGATCTTCAACTGGTCCGGTCGGCGGCCGTACTTCGCCAGCCGCGACTTGAGGTCCTTGTAGAAGGTCTGGCCGTCCGCCAGGGTCTGCTGGGCGGTGAACACTGCCTCCGCGTACCGGGCGGCGAACTCCTTGCCGTCCTCCGACGAACCGGCCTGCACCAGCAGCGGATGACCCTGCGGCGAGCGCTGTACGTTGAGCGGCCCGTCCACCCGGAAGTGCGTGCCGCGGTGGTCGATCGGGGCTACCGCCCCCTCCTCGGAGTAGACGCCACGCTCGCGGTCGACGACCGGCGCATCGTCGCGCCAGCTGTCCCACAGCTGCTTGGTCACATCGAGGAACTCGGCGGCCCGCTCGTAGCGCAGCGCGTGCTCCAGGTGTTCCTCGCGGCCGAAGTTCCTGGCCTCTGCGACATTCCCGGAGGTGACGATGTTCCAGCCGGCGCGTCCGCCGCTGATGTGGTCGAGCGAGGCGAACTTGCGCGCCACATGGAAGGGCTCGTTGAACGTGGTGGAGACGGTGGCGATCAGGCCGATGCGCTCGGTGGCCACGGCCAGCGCGGACAGCAGCGTGAGCGGCTCGAACCCGCCGACCGCGTTGTAGCGGGCATTGCCCCACAGGGCGACACCGTCCGCGAGGAACAGCGAGTCGAGCCTGCCGCGTTCGGCGGTGCGGGCCAGCTCCTGGAAGTACGAGATGTCGGTGATGCGCTCCGGCTGGGTGCGCGGATGTCGCCAGGCCGCGTCGTGATGACCGGCGTTCATCAGGAAGGCATTGAGGTGGAACTGGCGTGGAGAGTCGGCGGACATGGGCTGTTCCCTCAGTTTCCGGTCGGGGTGCGCCAGGACGTGAAGCGGCGCTCCAGGGCCACGAGCAGCTGGTTGAAGCCGACGCCGATGGCGGAGATGGTGATGATCCCGGCGTACATGTCGGGGATCGCGAAGTTGAACTGCGAGGCGTTGACGAGATAGCCGAGCCCGGCCTTGGCGCCCACCATCTCTGCGGCGACGAGGACGAGGATCGCGACCGCGCCCGCCAGCCGGATGCCGGTGAAGACCGTCGGCACCGAGGCGGGCAGGATCACCTTCTGGAAGATCCTCGGCGCGGGCAGATCCATCGACCTGGCCAGCCTCAGCAGGGTCGGGTCCACGCTGCGTACGGCACTGATGGTGTTCAGCAGGATCGGCCAGGTGCACGCGTACAGCACGATGGAGATCTTCGAGGTCTCGCCGATGCCGAGCAGCAGGACGAAGACGGGAAGCAGGGCCAGCGCCGCGGTGTTGCGGAAGACTTCCAGCAGCGGCCCGAGGAGGTCCGCGAGCGGCCGGTACCAGCCGATCAGCAAGCCGAGCGGTACGGCCAGCACGACCGCGAGCCCGAATCCGGTGAGCGAGCGGCCGAGGCTGGCCTGTGTGTGCTCGGCGAGCTGTCCGTCGAGCAGCAGCCGCCACCAGGCGACGGCGACTTCGGAGAACGGCGGCAGGAAGGTGCGGTCCACCAGGGCAAGCCGGGGCGCGGTCTCCCACACCGCAAGGAGCAACCCGATCGCCACGGTCCGCGTGAACACGGCCAGCAGCACGCGGCCCGTACGCCGTAGGGGAGTCGGCAGCGTCCGGCGCGGGGCCGCGAGCGCCGGATCGGTGCGCTGCGCGGCGCCGCCGACATCGACGCCTGTCGCGAGCGCCTTCTCGGTGGTGATGCTCATAGCGTTGCGGCCTCCCTCTCCTCTTGCTGGGCCCGGCTGACCTCGTCGCGCAGCAGGCTCCAGATCTGGTGGCGGTGGTGTGCGAACTCGGGGCTGGAGCGCGGATCGGCATCAGCGCCGCGGTCGCCCAGATCGATCGGCACGACCTCCTTGATCCGGCCGGGCCGCGAGGTCAGCACGGCGACCCTCTGCCCGAGGTGGACCGCCTCGTCGATGCCGTGCGTGATGAACACGATCGTCTTGCCGGTGCGCTGCCAGATCCGCAGCAGCTCGTCCTGGAGGGACTCGCGGGTCTGCGCGTCGAGCGCGGCGAACGGCTCGTCCATGAGCAGCACATCGGGGTCGTACGCGAGACTGCGCGCGATGGCGACCCGCTGGCGCATACCGCCGGAGAGCTCGTGCGGATGGCGGTCCTCGAATCCGGTGAGCCCGACGAGCGCCAGATACTCCCTGGCCCGCCCGGCTCTGACCCGGCGCGGCACTCGGGTCGCTTCGAGGCCGAACTCCACATTGCCCAGGGCGGTGCGCCAGGGGAGCAGGGCGTACTGCTGGAAGACGATGCCCCGGTCCAGGCCCGGGCCGGTGACGGGCTCTCCGTCCAGCAGGATCCGGCCGGAGGTGGGCGTCGAGAGACCACCGAGGAGGTCGAGCAGCGTGGACTTGCCGCAGCCGCTCGGGCCGACGATGACCACGAACTCACCGGCGGCGACATCGAGATCGATGCCGTCGAGAGCGGTGACCTGGCCCTGATTCCCGCGTACCGCAAAGGTCTTGCCGACGCCCTGGAAGCTGATTTTCGCGGTCATGGGGTCAACTCCCCGCCTTGGCCCGGTTGGTGTTGAACTCGTTGGTGAACAGGTCGGGGACGCTGACCTGGCCGGATTTGATGTCCCCGCGCTCGGTGAGCCAGTCGGCCCAGACCGTCAGCTCCTGCTCCTCGATCCGGCCGCCGGGCGCGGAGACGCCGTACGAGCGCCAGAACTTGAGCGCGTCGGGGCTCTCGTTGCGCTTGCGCTTGGCGACGATCTCCGTCATCCGGGCCACGACCTCCTCGCGGGGTGTCGTACGGGACCAGTCCAGGGCCCTGCCCACTCCGGTGACGAAGGTCCGTACCGTCTCGGGGTTCTGCTTGATGAAGCGCTCGGTCAGGACGTACGTCCCGGCGCTGAAAGGCCCGCGCAGATCGAAGTCGCTGAAGAGTTTGCGCACGCCCCCGGTCGCAAGAGCCTTGTCGCGCAGGATGCCGCCGAGGACCGCCACGTCGATCTGCCGCTGCCGCAGCGACTGTTCGGTGTTGACGGGCGGGATGACGATCCGTTCGACCTGCTCGGCCTCGGCCCGGCTGAGCCCGCTCTTCTTGAGGTAGATGTCGAGCATCGCCTCGTGGTGGGCGCCGAGGGTGTTCATCCCGACCTTCTTGCCGATGAGGTCGCGGGGCGAGCGGATGGCGCTCTTCTCGGTAACGTAGAAACCGCTGTAGGCGTACTTGTCGGAGCCGTAGTAGCTGACGACAGCCTTGATAGGGGCCTTGCGGGCGGCGAGCTTGACCACCGCGCCGTTGAACGCGCCGCCGAAGTCGGTCTGGCCCGACGCTGCGGACTGGATGTCCTGCGGGCCGCTGATGGTGTTGCCCACCCAGTCGAGCTTCAGATCGTCCAGGAAGCCGAGGGAAGCGGCCAGTTCGGGTGGGGTGACCGCGCCGGCCGAACCCTGGTAGCGGAGCGTCGTGGTGTTGCGGATGCCGCTGCCGCTCGCCGTGCCGCAGCCCGCGGCCGCCAGCGCCGAGAGGCCGGAGAGCACAAGGAAGGTGCGTCTGGAGGTCATCAGTCATTCCGTTTCGGGGTACGCGAAGATGCCTGAATCGCCACGCCGAAAGGCGCAGTTCATTCAGGAAGGAGACAGGTGCAATGCGGCAGGGGAATTCAGCGGAAGGCCTGCCGAGGAATTACCGCGTGACGGGAGCGAATGTGCTCAGCCCGTTGTAAGGGCCCCAGAGAAGGGCCGGAGGCGGAGAGAGATCAGCTGAGCGTGTTTCAGCGGCCGGCGGCACAGAGTGCGCTGGCGTGCCGTCGAAGATCGACGTGCAGGCGCGATACGAGAATGTCAGCTTGACTCACACCCGAGAGAATGGCAGCGACTTCCGGTCACGTCAATGAGCGCCGGAAATCGTCTCGCATGCTGAATTGTTGCGGATTTCTTTCACGAATGTGGCCTGACGGGCAGGGTTGCGGGCGGCCGGATCCGGCGCACCCCGGTGAGCGTGACCGCCGGTCCTCCGATGCGTCGACGTGCCGTCAGCCTCTGTTCTCCCTTGGTTCTCACGGCCCCCTGTTGCGGTTGTCCCGGCCCCGCGATGCTGTGCGGTGACAGCGCTTGCTGTGAGCGCAACTCGCCGTATTCCAGGAGTAGTTGTGGGCCTTGGCAGAGCAAGACGCTCCGTCGTGCTGGTCGCGACGGTGTCCGCCCTGGCGGCGGGGGCGATGTCCCCCGCAGTCGCCGATTCCACCCCCGACCCACGTCCCCGCGATGTGTCCGAAGTGTTGCGCCCGCTCGCTCCGCCGCCCGCGAGCAACGCGGCCACAAGCCCGCGGGCTGTCGCCGACGGCGACGGAATCGAGACCGCGCGCAGCGCCCGGCCGATCGCTCCGGGCATCAGCCTCACCTCGTACGACCGGCTGGAATCGGACAAGTGGTTACGGGTCGACGCTCTTTCCGTCGATCTCGGCGGCAGCAGCGTAAAGGCGGACTATCTCTCCTCGGGCAAGGTCGCCGACCGCCGTGCCGTCTCCGAACTCGCCGCCCAGCACGACCCGGGACCCGGCCGGCGCACCGTCGCAGCCATCAATGCCGACTTCTTCGACATCAACCAGACCGGCGCCCCACAGGGTCCCGGAATCAAGGACGGCAAGGTCACCCAGTCACCGGCCGCGGGTGCCAACAGGGCCGTCGGGATCGGGCCCGGGAACGCGGGACGCGTTCTGCAGCTGTACTTCGACGGCACGCTGAAGCTGCCCTCGGGCACGTACCCGCTGACCGCGTACAACGCCGCCAATGTCCCGGCGGGCGGCATCGGCGCGTACACCGCGGCGTGGGGGACGGCTGACCGGACGCTGACCGTCGATGCCGCAACTCCGGTCGCCGAAGTACTCGTTCGCGACGGCAAGGTGACCGAGGTCGCGAGCAGGCCGGGCAGCGGGCCCATCGCGCCGGACACCACCGTCCTGGTCGGCCGCGAGGCAGGCGCCGGGGTGCTCGCCGCGCTGCGGCCGGGCGACCCCGTCGCCCTGGAGTACCGGCCGCGCACCGACAACGGACCCGTCCCGCGCACCGCGGTCGGCGGCCGCGAACTCCTCGTCGTCGACGGCACACCCCAGAACCACGACGGCGAGGGCAACAACACCGCCGCTCCCCGCACCGCCGTCGGCTTCTCCAAGGACGGCCGCGCGATGCAGGTCATCACCGTCGACGGCCGACAGGCCGACAGCGGCGGCGTCACCCTCACCGAGCTCGGCCTGATGATGAAACAGGCCGGTGCCCACAGCGCCCTGAACCTCGACGGCGGCGGATCGTCGACACTCGTCGCCCGTGAACCCGGCAGTGACGTGCTCCAGGTGGAGAACAGCCCCTCCGACGGCAGCGAACGCACCGTCCCCAACGGGCTCGCGCTCACCGCGCCGGACGGCAGCGGAAGGCTGCGCGGCTTCTGGGTCGAGACCCGCACGCCCGCCGGGAGCGCCCCCACCGCCGACCCGGTCAAGGGCGGCCACCCCGAGCGGGTCTTCCCCGGACTGACCCGCCGGCTCACCGCCGCCGGTTACGACGAGACGTACGGACCGGCCGCCGGGACCCCGCACTGGCGTACCGTCAGGCCCTCGGTGGGCCGGGTCGACGACCAGGGCGTGTTCCGGGCCCGGCACAGCGGCACCACCGATGTACGCGCGGAACGCGCGGGCGCCCACGGCAGCACCCGGCTGACGGTCCTCGACGACCTCGCCCGGATCGAACCGACCACCCGGCGCGTCGGCCTCGCGGAGGCGAACGCCACCGGCACGTTCGGCATCCTGGGCCTCGACGCGCAGGGCAACAGCGCGCCCGTCGAACCGGCCGACGCCGAACTCGCCTACGACCACACCCTCTTCGACATCCGCGACGACGGAAAGGGCTCCTTCACCGTCAGGTCCCTCACGGGCAGCGGCGCCGGACGGATCATGGTGACCGTCGACGGCGTCACCACCGTTCTGGCAGTCAGCGTCGGCCTCGCCGAACAGGCCGTTTCCGGCTTCGACGACGCCGCGGCCTGGACCTTCAGCCAGGCGCGCGCGGGCGGTTCGGTCGCGGCGACGCCCGACGGCCAGAGCGGCACCGGCCTGGAGCTCACCTACGACTTCACGCAGTCGACGGCGACCCGCGCCGCGTACGCCAACCCGCCCAAGCCGGTCCCCGTCCCCGGTCAGCCGCAGTCCTTCACGCTCTGGATCAAGGGCGACGGGAAGGGCGCCTGGCCCACCCTGCACCTCAAGGACGCGGCCGGGTCCGACCAGCTGCTGCGCGGGCCGTACGTGACCTGGACAGGCTGGCGGCACGTGACATTCGCGGTGCCGCCCGGGGCCGCGACGCCGCTGTCCGTCTTCCGCTTCTATCTGGCCGAGACCGCGGCCGCGAAGCAGTACACCGGGAAGATCGTCATCGACGGACTGAGCGCGCAGGTGCCGCCGACCGTCGACCTGCCCGCGCAGCCGCGTACGCCAGATCCGCTGATCGACCCGGCGGCCGAAACCGAGGCCAGGGACTGGCAGTTCGCGGTCATGTCCGACGCGCAGTTCGTCGCCCGCGACCCCGACAGCGCGATCGTCGCCCAGGCACGGCGCACCCTGCGCGAGATCAAGGCCGCCCGGCCCGAGTTCCTCGTCGTCAACGGCGACCTGGTCGACGAGGGCTCGCCGGCGGACCTCGCCTTCGCCCGGCGGGTGCTGACAGAGGAGCTGGGCGACGAGCTGCCCTGGTTCTACGTGCCGGGCAACCACGAGGTGATGGGCGGAAAGATCGACAACTTCATCGCCGAATTCGGGCCCGCGCACCGGGTGTTCGACCATCGTGGTACGCGCTTTCTCACCCTGGACACATCGAGCCTGAGCCTGCGGGGCGGCGGCTTCGCCCAGATCAAGGAGGTGCGGGCGCAGCTGGACGCGGCGGCGAAGGACCCGGGCGTCAGCTCGGTGATGCTCGTCGAGCACGTACCGCTGCGCGACCCGACCGTCCAGAAGGGCAGCCAGCTGAGCGACCGCAAGGAGGCGGCGCTGATCGAGCAGTGGCTCGCGGAGTTCCGCCGTACGACGGGGAAGGGGGCGGGGCTCATCGGCAGCCATGTCGGCGTCTTCCACGCGGACCACGTGGACGGCGTGCCGTATCTGATCAACGGCAACTCGGGCAAGGCGCCGGCGGGGCCGGTGAACGAAGGCGGCTTCACGGGCTGGTCGCTGGTCGGCGTCGACACGGTGTCCCGGTCGGAGCAGCAGACCGGTCGGCTCCGGCCGTGGGAGGGACAGCCCGACTGGGTCTCCGTCCAGACCCGCGCCCATGTCGACGGCCTGACGCTCGACGCGCCCGCGGCACTGCCGCCGGGCCGCAGCGGGTCCGCGGGGGCGACGGTCACGCAGGGCGCGCGCCGGATCCCGGTCGCGTTCCCGCTGAGCGCGGACTGGACGGGCTCGCCGAACCTGTTCATCGGCGCGCCGGAGGACGCCCGCCACCGGCATGTGGCGTCCTTCGACCCGAGGACGGGCCGCGTGACGGCGCTGCGGCCGGGGACGGTGACGCTGGCGGTGACGGTTGCGGGCGTCACGAGCCGCACGGAGATCCGCGTGGCGGGGGAGGGGGTGGGGGCGGCGGCGTAGGCGACGCCTGCGGCGGGCTTGTCCCCTACCCGCCCTCCCCCAGACTCCGTCCGGGGGGACCCCAACCTCCCCGTACGCGCTTCGCGCGTGTCCTCAATCGCCGGACGGGCTGGATGTGCGGCCGAGCCGCACATCTCAGCCTCGTGGGGGTCCCCCCGGACGAAGTCTGGGGGAGTTTGAGGCGCGGGGGTCCGGGGGCAGCGCCCCCGCCACGCGGCGGAGCCGCAAATCGATACAGCGGGAAGGGGCGGGGTGGGGAACAGCCCCGCGCAGCGGAACCGCACCTGGCCGCCCCCCCCAGCCCCGCGCACAACCCCGCTCGGCCCATCTGATGCGAAAGCCGGACGACTAGCATGACCAGTCACGCGAAGCACAGGAGCACCATGACCGCCGCACGCAACCGCCTCCTCTACGTCACCGATCTCGGCTACGAGGCCAAGGGGCGCCGCTACTGCGACGAGGACATCCGGCTCTCCGGCCGCCTGCGTGAGGACTTTGACATCGCTCTGTGCCATCCGCTGGACGCGGCACGCCTCATGGACTCCTTCGACGCCGTCGTCGTACGCAACAGCGGTCCGGTGCTCCACTACCAGCGCGAGTACGACGCGTTCCTGGCCCTCGTCCGACGGTCCGGCGTCCGCCTCTACAACCCGCCGACGGGCCGCGCCGACATGGCGGGCAAGCAGTATCTGGTGGAGCTGAGCGCCGCCGGATTTCCGGTCATCCCGACCGTGGACCGCGGCGAGGACGTCGGACGGCTGCCGCACGCGGCGCAGTACGTCGTCAAGCCCAAGTTCGGCGCGGACTCGATCGGCATGGAGTTGGTCGAGAGGGACCGCCTGGACGGGCTCGTGTACGGCGAGGTTCTGGTGCAGCCGAGGATCCCGTTCCGCTACGAGGTGTCGTTCTACTTCGTCGACCGCGACTTCCAGTACGCCCTGTACGCCCCGCGCCCGGAGCGCCGCTGGGAGCTGGAGCGCTACGAACCGGGCCCGGGCGACCTGGAGTTCGCTCAGCGGTTCATCGACTGGAACACCTTGGACCACGGCATCCAGCGCGTCGACGCCTGCCGGGCCCCGGACGGCGAGCTGCTGCTCGTCGAGCTGGAGGATCTCAATCCGTATCTCTCGCTGGACCTGGTCGAGGACAGCGTGCGCGAGGCCTTCGTCGCCCGGACGAAAGCCTCCCTCCACGCGTTCCTCGGCGGCTGACGTTCAGCCGGCGAGACCGAGTTCGCGCTCACCGAGGGGTGCGAAGAACCGGGCCACGTCCGCCTCCGTCACCTCCGAGAGCTCCGCGGGCGACCAGCGCGGCCTGCGGTCCTTGTCGATGACCTGGGCCCGGACCCCTTCGATCAGATCGGGCGAGGAGAAGGCTGCGGACGAGACGCGGAACTCCTGGTCCAGTACCGGCTCCAGCTCACCCAGCGCCCGGGCCCTGCGCATCGCCGCGAGGGTCACCTTCAACGAGGTGGGGGACCGGGTGAGGATCGTCTCCGCGGCTTCCTTCGCCGCCGGATCGCCGCAGTCGAGCAGCCGCTCGAGGATCTCCTCCACGGTGTCGGCCGCGTAGGAGTGGTCGATCCACTCGCGGTGCAGGGCCAGTTCACCTTCGGGCGCTGCGCCCGCGTACCGCCGGACCGTCTCGGAGACATCCAGCACGGCGAGAGAAGCGGTGAGCTCGGCCAGCCGCCGCGAGGGCACGAAGTGATCGGCGAGCCCGCACAGCAGCGCGTCGGCAGCGCCGACCGCCGAGCCGGTGAGCGCCAGATGCGTGCCGAGCTCGCCGGGCGCCTGCGCGAGCAGGTGCGTACCGCCGACGTCCGGTACGAAGCCGATACCCGTCTCCGGCATGGCGACGGCAGATCGTTCCGTGACGATGCGCACGTCGCCGTGCGCGGACACGCCCACTCCGCCGCCCATGACGATGCCGTCCATCACGGCGACGTAGGGCTTGGAGTAGCGGGCGATAAGGGCATTGAGGCGGTACTCGTCGCGCCAGAAGGCCACCGAGGCGCTGCCGCCCGCGAGCGCGTCCGCGTGGATCGCGCGGATGTCGCCGCCCGCGCAGAGTCCGCGCTCACCGGCTCCCGCGATGACCACGACCTCGACGGCGGGGTCCTGCTCCCAGGCGGCGAGTGCCGCGTCGACGGTGCGGACCATGGGGTGGGTCAGGGCATTGAGAGCCCGCGGGCGGTTGAGCGTGATGTACCCGGCGCGGCCCTCGGTGCGCAGCAGTACCGGCTCGGACTCGTCGAGGGCCATGAGGTGTTCCTTCCGCGGGACGGATCTTCTCGTCCATCCTCGCTCACCCCTGCCCGACGGTCCGTGGGCAGGGGTTCATGGCGACCGGGCGCGGGGCCGCCGGGCGCGGCTTGTTCGGACTCTTTCCGGCAGTCCGACCAGTCGGTACGTTCTCCATGAGCTCGACACCGGCAGGCCGGAATCCACCGGTCAGAGGCGACGGAGGCCCCCATGCCAGAACGTGCACCCCACATCGAAGGCCACTGCGACGATCGTTTCCGGGCGGTGCGTGCCGCCTTCGAGGAGAACTTCGGCGAGCGCGGCGAACTGGGCGCTGCCGTGACCGTGATCCTCGACGGGGAGTCCGTCGTGGACCTGTGGGGCGGGTGGGCCGACGAGGCGCGCACCCGCCCCTGGGAGCGCGAGACGCTGGTCAATGTGTGGTCGACGACCAAGGGCCCCACCGCCCTGTGTGCGCATCTGCTCGCCGACCGCGGACTGCTCGACCTGGACGCACCCGTCGCCACCTACTGGCCGGAATTCGCCGAGGCAGGCAAGGAGAGCCTCCCCGTACGTCATCTGCTCTCGCACCGCGCGGGTCTGTCCGGGCTCCGTGAGCCGCACAGCCTCGGCGAGCTCTACGACTGGGAGCTGACCTGCGCCCGCCTCGCGGCCACCGAGCCCTGGTGGGAGCCGGGCACCCGGTCGGGGTACCACGCCATGACGTACGGCTTCCTGGTCGGTGAGGTGATCCGGCGCGTCACCGGACAGCTCCCGGGAGAGTTTCTGCACCAGGAGGTCACCGGGCCGCTCGGTATCGACTTCACCATCGGTCTGCCGGAGAAGGAGGCGGGGCGCGTCGCCGAGCTGGTGCACCCGCCCGCCGCGTCCAGCAGCGAACAGGCCGCAGTCTTCGCCCAGTTGCAGCCCGCCGCCCTGGCGGCCCTGGTCAACCCCATCGTCGGGGCGGCGGACGCCAACACACCTGCCTGGCGCGCGGCCCAGATCCCCGCCGCCAACGGCCACGGCACCGCCCGCGCCGTCGCCGCCCTCTACGGGATCTTCGCGGGCCGCGGTGAGTTCGCCGGCCGGCGCCTGCTGTCGCCCGAGGCGGCCGAACGCGTCCGCGAGGGCCAGGGCAGCTGCCGGGACCTGGTGCTCGGCGCCGGGTTCGAGCACGAGACGGAGGTCGGGCTCGGCCTCTGGCTGAGCGGCGAGAACGGTTCGTACGGACCCAATCCCCGTGCCTTCGGGCACGACGGCTTCGGCGGCTCCTGCGGTCTGGCCGACCCGGAGGCGGGCATCAGCCTCGGTTACGTCATGAACCGCATGGGCCCCAACATCGCCGACGATCCACGGAAGATGGCCGTCGTGGACGCCCTCTACGAGGCGATCGGAGCGCCGCTCTAGCCCGATCCCGAATCGGCCGACGGCCCTTCCGGATTCTTGCAACACGTTCTACTGTGTGCGCCGCGCATGCGACGGATCGCGAGACTCCTGGAGGGGCCGTGCACCTCGAATACACGCCTGAGCAGCAGCAGTTGCGCGCCGAACTGCGCACGTACTTCGCCGAACTCGTGCCGGACAACGTCTACGCCCGCTACGGCGACCCCGGCGAACAGAAGCGCTTCTACCGCGAGACCATTCGCCGTCTCGGCGGGGACGGATGGCTGGGCGTCGGCTGGCCCGAGGAGTACGGCGGCCGTGGTCTCAGCCCCATGGAGCAGTTCATCTTCTTCGACGAGGCCGCCCAGGCAGGCGTACCGCTGCCGCTCATGGCCCTCAACACCGTCGGCCCGACGATCATGCAGTTCGGCACCGAGGAGCAGAAGTCCCACTTCCTGCCGAAGATCCTCTCCGGCGAGATCGACTTCGCGATCGGTTACAGCGAACCCGACGCGGGCACCGACCTCGCCGCCCTCAAGACCCGCGCCGTACGGGAGGGCGACGAGGACACCGGCGCGTACACCGTCAACGGACAGAAGATCTGGACCACCAACGGCGACACCGCCGACTGGGTCTGGCTCGCCGTGCGCACCGACCCCGAAGCCCCGCCCCACAAGGGCATCACCATGCTGCTGGTGCCGACGTCCGATCCCGGTTACTCCTGCACCGTCATCAACACCCTCGCCTCTCACGACACCACCGCCAGCTACTACGAGAACATCCGGGTGCCCGCATCCCGCCGGGTAGGCCAGGAGAACAAGGGCTGGCGGCTGATCACCAACCAGCTCAACCATGAGCGCGTCACCCTCGCCGCCCACGGCACCATGGCCATCCGCGCCCTCCACAACGTCCAGCGCTGGGCCGCTGACACCAAACTCGCCGACGGACGGCGCGTCATCGACCTCGGCTGGGTACGCAGGCGCCTGGCGCAGACCCACACCAAGCTCGACGCGATGAAACTGCTCAACTGGCAGATGGTGGGCGCCGTCCAGGAGGGCACCCTGACCCCGCAGGACGCCTCCGCCGTCAAGGTCTACGGATCGGAGGCGCGCCGCGACGCGTACGCCTGGCTGATGGAGGTCGTCGGTGCGGCAGGTCCGCTCAAGGAGGGCTCGGCGGGAGCCGTCCTGCACGGCGAACTGGAGCGCGGCTACCGCTCCGCCGTGATCTTCACCTTCGGCGGCGGCAACAACGAGATCCAGCGCGAGATCATCTCCTGGATCGGACTGGGGATGCCGCGGGTGCGGCGCTGAGCGTCTGTGACCACAGGCGTTAGTTGTCACATACCGAGGATAGTTCGCACCATGATCAATTGAGCCCTCCGGTGCGTTCCAGGCCTCGCCGGTCATGTCTCGATGTCCACCTTGATCTGCAAGTGAGTCGCGCCGATCTCGCGCAGCAGTCGGTGGTGGTGCTCCACCAAGTGTTTGGAGACGTCGATGCGGAGCGGGTTCAGTTCCGCGCTCAGGGCTTCGCGGCCGGTCATGATGGCGTCCCGCCGAGGGGTGTAGCCGATCAAAGCATCGGAATCCGCAGGTCGGGGACGGTGGCTCCGCGGCGGACGGGTGCCTCAGCAGGGCGCCTCGTGGACCGCCGCGTCTGCGGAGATCGTCAGCGGCCTCGTACCGGAATCCGCAACGCTGGATCGCCTACACCACGACGCGGGACACGACCCGGTCATCTCTAGCAGACCGCTCGGCTCTGGTTCGAGGCGGCGTTCGTATCTATAAGCAGTAGGCCCGTTACGTGGATCGGGTGCGGAAGGTCTGGTGGAGTGCGGCGACCTGCAGCAGCAGGTCGCGGTGCGTGAGGTGATCGTCATGGAGGGAGTTCAGGGCCCTTACCTCCACGACACGTTCGGCGACCGGTCTGCTGGGATGTAACGGGTCGAGACCCAGGCCGGTCGCCTCAGCGCTCGGGATTCACGCCGGCGTCGAATCGGTCGGTTGCCCGCTGATCTGATTTCCCGTCGGCAGTAGCTCCCAGTGCAGATTCGTTGGCCCGGGAATGGTCCGGATCCTGCTTTGCCCGGGGCGGCCGCCTGGTGGTAGCCAGCGGTCGGGCTCTGCGGGAACTGCTCGTACTTCCGGCCAGGCAGTGGCACCGGCGGCCAACACTGCCCTGCACGCTGTTACTGCAGGGCGACGTCCGCTGGCCGTGGCCGCAGGCGGTGGCCAAGCGCACTGACGGGACGGTCCCACTTGGCACAGGTCATAACGACTGTCCAGGGGCGTCCGGCCGGTCCAGGACGGGAGCTTAATGCCAGGTCAGGGCCTCATGGTCCGGGGGAGCCCGCACAGTCGGTGAGACTCGTGTGAGAGCGCGTGAGAGCGCGTGAGACGAGGAAGCCCCGCCGGAATGCACCGGCGGGGCTTCTGCGTGCGGCGGGCTATGACGGCATTGGTTTCCGGTGTCAGCCCGTATCGCTGTGTGTGCGAACTGTGTGCTGGCTGATCGGTGGTTCCGTACGATGGGGCACGGGCCGTGCAACGTGCGCGGGGATGGCCGGCTAGGGGGCGAGCATGCAGATGCTCGATTTTGAACTGGAGATCAACGCTGGCGCCGGCTGTAGGTACCCGGTTTCTGCTCGCGCGCCCGGCGGGGACGCTGCCACCAGCATGGGTCTACCACTGGAGATTAAGGAACTGGATCATCAGCTTGCCGTGATCAACGAGGCGGTGCTCGCATCCTCTGCGATTGCGCGCCGTGTAGCCACCGGCGACGAGGAACCGGTGCAGTTGCTTGGTCGGCAATTGTTTGACTCCCTGATTTCCGGTGACGTCCGCGCCTTGTATGTGGCTAGCGCCCAGCGGGCTCGCGAAGAAGGGGCGGTTCTGCGGCTGGTGCTGCGCATCCGCCCGCCGGAACTGGCCCGGCTACCGTGGGAGTTCCTCTTCGACTCGGGTCGACAGGACTACCTGGGCCTGAGCCTCCCTCTGGTTCGCTATCCTCAGGTGATGGCCCCACTGCAGCCGCTGCAGGTCGCCGCGCCGTTGCGGGTCCTCGGAATGGTGGCCCGCCCTGGGGACCAGGACGCGCTGGAGGTTGACGACGAGCAGCGGCGGCTGCGCGCCGCACTGGCAGGGTTGGAACGCGACGGCTTGGTCCAGCTCGCATGGGTGGACGGACAAACGTATGGCGACTTGGAAGATGCCCTGGACCACGGTCCCTGGCACGCCTTCCATTTCGTTGGCCATGGCGGCTACGACCCAGACAGCGACGAGGGCACCATCGCTCTTGTCGGCGAGCATGGTCGCACCGACTCCATCGGCGCCGATGACCTGAGTCGGCTACTGGGTGATCACTTCACGCTGCGGCTGGTGGTGCTCAACGCCTGTGACACCGGGCGGGGCAGCGCCCTGGACGTGTTCTCCAGCACCGCTGGCGCGCTGGTCCGCCGGGGTATTCCGGCCGTGGTGGCCATGCAGTTCGCGATTAGCGACCCAGCCGCAATCCGGTTCGCGCAGACTTTTTACCAGTACGTGGCCAAGCGATTGCCGGTAGATGCCAGCGTCATGCGCGCCCGGCGGGCGTTGCGGCGCGCCAAGAAGGACACCCTGGAGTGGGGCACCCCGGTGCTGTACCTGCGCGCACCAGACGGTCGCGTCTTCGACGCTACCCCCGCCCCATCCTGGCGTGCCCCGGCGACATCGTCGTCACCGTCTCACCACCCCCGAGAGCCGACGGGTACACCCGAAGCGGAGTCGCTGTACAACCAGGCGCTGGCGGCGTACTGGACCGAACGGTGGGACCACGCAGTAGAGCTACTGCGTCAAGTCCTCGCCCATCAGCCGGACCACTCTGACGCCACGGGCAAGCTAGAACACGCCCGCCGCCAGCAGCAGTTAGCGAACTGCTACGCAGAAGCCACCGCGGCCGCTGACACTGGCGATTGGGAGCGAGCCGTTGCTGGGTATGGAATCGTTGCTGACGCCGATGCCGGATACCTGGACGCCCGCGTGCGGCTGGAGAACGCGCGCCGCCAGCAGCAGCTCGCCCAATTGCACAGCGAGATACGCAGGCTGTACCAGGCCGGGCAGTGGGAAGCCGTGCTCAGGATCGCTGATCGCACGCGCGCCCTGGACCCGAACGTCGATGACCCCGATGGGCTGGTCACGTCAGCGCGCGTCGAGTTCGCCAAAGCTCACCAGGCCACGCAACCCGCCACCGACTATGACGAGGGGGTCAGATTGTTGCAGGCGGGCACGTGGCAGCAGGCATTGGACAAGCTCGAGCAGGTCATGCGGCTTGATCCCGACTATCGGGACACCGCGATGTTGGTAGCCCGGGCCCGTCAAGAAGTTACCGGCCCCCCGCCCCTGGCCCAGAGCCCGTCTCCTCCAGCCCGCGCACCGCGCGCCCTACTGGTGGTACGTCATGCAAAGACCGTAGGTGCAGTGGCTTTCAGCCCAGATGGCCGCTGGTTAGCAACTGGTGGCCACGACAAGACCGTCTGCCTCTGGGACACCACAAGCGGACAGGAGCTTTTGCGGGTGCCACACAAGGGTCTACTCGGCTGGGTCAACGCGGTTGCATTCAGTCCTGATGGCCGATGGCTAGCCACGTGTTCAGGCACGAACACGGCCTGGATTTGGGATGCGGCAAACGCAGAGGAGCACCTTCGCCTGGTGCATGACGGTGTTTTGAGCGAAGTCGACGCATTGGCTTTCAGCCCCGACGGCCGCCAGCTGGCCACATGTGGTCTGCGCAACACGGCACGCATCTGGGACACCACCAGCGGCCAGCAACTTCTACACATACGCGGGGATCGGCTTCACTTGGTGGAAGTGGTGGTGTTCAGCCCGGACGGCCGCTGGTTGGCCACCGCCGGTAGTTTGGACCACACGGCACGGATCTGGGACACCACCAGCGGCCAAGAACTCATCAAGGTGCCCCACGAGAACAACGTGCAGGGGGTGGCGTTCAGCCCGGACGGCCGCTGGTTGGCCACCGGGAGCGCTGACAACACGGCGCGAATCTGGGACACCACCAGCGGACAGGAACTCACGAAGCTGACCCACGACAAGGAGGTCTGGCGGGTGGCGTTCAGCCCGGACGGCCAATGGTTGGCCACCGGGAGCGCTGACAACACGGCGCGAATCTGGGACACCACCAGCGGACAGGAACTCACCAAGGTGACTCACGACAAGACGGTCAGGGACGTGGCGTTCAGCCCGGACGGCCAATGGTTGGCCACCGGGAGCGCTGACAACACGGCACGGATCTGGGCCCTGTACAAGGACGGGAACGATGAGTAAGCCCGGTCCGCTCCCTGCGCAGATTCTCGTTACCACCGAGGTCACACCCGAACAGGAACAGGCGATCATCGAGGCATTCGGCGTCCTCGGCGTTGTTGCCCGTGCCCGAACGGTTCCGACGCACCGTGGGGCAGGGGAACTGTCGTGGCTGGTACTCGTTGCGCTACCTCTGCATGCCTTCCTCAGCACTCTCGGATCCGCGTTGGCTGAAGAGCCTTCCCGGAGCCTCCAAAGGCTGATTGGCCGAACGCTCAAGGTCCGGCGCGAGGCACCAGCGCCTCCGCCCGTTCTGGTACTGCAGGACGCTGCGACCCGGATTCAGGTTGTGCTGGAGTCCGACCTGCCAATCGATGCGTACAGGGAGTTGGTCTCACTCGACCTGTCAACGTTTCGGACGGGACCGCTGCACTACGACCAGCAGCATCGTCGGTGGCGATCAGAGCTTGATGAATGGCAGCAGCATCAGGATTCACGACGTCATTAACCTCGCGCTTTCGCGAGTGTGCGTGTCCGGGGTGTGATCAAATAAGCGAGGAGTGCCCCTGGGACGATGGGACTTGTCTGGGGTCCTGTTCGTCGTCAGGAAAGCTGCACTCCTCAGGTGAAGAAGAGTATCGGGTCGTACCCGCATGCCCGCGTCGAGGGCGATGCTCGCGGGATGGTCTCGCAGGCCGGTGCCGTCCTGCTGGTGGAAACGGCCCGCAGGACTGGGCGGGATGCGGCGATGTCCCAGGCACTCGCATCCTGGCGCGAGCCCCAGGCGGTGGAAGATCCTGCTGGATGTCGCGCTCGCCGTGGCCATGGGTGGGGACTGCCTGGCTGATGTCGCGATGCTGCGGGCCGAGCATGGCCTGCCCGCACCACGACCCTGAACGGAAATCGGCCACCCACCGAAGCTGACGGCCAATCACGAAAGATCGAGGCCGGCTCCCGCGAGATCGAAAGGGCTGTCGGTGAACTGGCCACCCGCCCGTCACGGGCGGTGCGCGCCATGGTCGCCCTGGCGATCGACGTGAAGAGGAAAGGCTGGACCTGGCTGGAGCGCGCCGAGCGAACTGTCCAGCAGGGCGGCTGTGACGAGGCCGGCGAGGCCGCGGTCCGCGCCGCTCGCCTCAACCTCCTGGCCCGGGAGGGGGACCCCACCGTATGGGCACTTCTCGATGAACTGCCTCGGCACTCCGACGACCTGGAAGTCCTGCGACACAGCGTGCGAGCCCTCTACAACGTCGGCGACCTCGCCATCGAACTTGGGCATGACAAGAAAGCCGTCGAGTTGCTGACGGAGAGCATGGACCTCAGCAGGCGGGCTCGTGCGCCGAAAATCGAAGGCTACGTCCTGATCAACCGGCTGCGGCTCGATGCACTGGCCTGTCACTGGAGTGGCCTGGAGGCACGTATGCGCGAGATCGGAAGGGAGTTCCCCGATCTCGCAATGGCGGACGAGGAGTGGCACATGGCTTCCGGACTGCTGGCCACTGCCAGAGGCCAGTGGGCCCGGGCCCTGGAGCACTTCGGCTTCGTCGCCGCGGCCCGGGACACGGAATTCACGGTAACCGCGTCGCTCAGGGCAGTCGCTGCGATCGTCTCCGTGCTCCTGGCACATAACAATCCGAAGGATGCCTGGTCCACGGCTGAGCCGGCGGTTGAGGATCTGCGCCGGACGCGGGCCTGGGCCCGTGGCACCGGCCTGGTCGCCGCTGCCGTCGCGGCGGCCCTGGCATGCGGCGACCGAGACACCGCGCAACAGCTTGCCGACGACGCCGAACGGGGGCTGCAGGGTTGCGACGCACCTGCTGACTTCGCCGAACTCTGTCTGACCCAGGGCCTGTTGCTTCAGGACACCGACACCGCGGCAGCAGCCGTAGGCGCAGCGGAACCCTTTGCGGCGCGCTTCAGGGAGGCGTCCCGATGCGGTGGGCTCTCAGCGCTCAGTCCCGCAACGGCTGACCGGGAGAGGCCGAGTGCGCGTAGGTGAGAGGACTCTTGGCACATCTGTACAGGCCCTCCAGCCCGTCCGGCCGCTGCACCGAGGAAGATGCCTCTCCCCCCTCCGGCTGCCTGAAGAAGCGCACCCCCAACCACGACGTCGCTCCCGACTTATTCCCAGACCGCCGCTGGATCATTCCCTCGAAAGCGCGTCCGCGGTCGCTCGATTACCGACGAGGCCGCTCGTGTGAGCACGTCGCGGAGCCCTCCGCCCTGCCCCGCTCAGGTCACTGCCATGCAGTGCCTCGTCCCCTCGGTAGACAGCTCCGCATGATGCTGAAACTGATTGGCAAAAGCACAGGTCAATGGGGTGGGCTGGGGACACTTAGCGGCTGTGGTCACAGCGGCTGCGACAAACATGCCCAGCGACGTGCTGGCCGGCCACTATCCCGACAGCTGCGGCAGCATCCTCCTCACCGTCGAGCTCGCCGACGCCCACGACCACCTCAAAAGGCGCCGCGAGGCGCCACAATCGCACGCCCTCAGCACAGTTGAGCCTCGGGGCGTCGTGGCGCAGGCACCCGGGCGCGGGAGGCGGTGGTTACGTGACCGGCCGCCCCCTGTGGCCGTACTGCGTCAGTCTCGCCCGCGCTGCGGGTGGCTGGTCTCAGCAGATCCGCGGGAGCAGTTCGCCCAGCGGCATGTCCACCACTCGGCGGGCGCCGACCAGGGTCCGGATGACCACTCGGCCGGCCTGCCCCTCGCGCGGTACCTGCCCGATGCGTACTGCTCCCGAGCCCTCCGGCTGGGTCCGCATGAGGGCCAGCGCCTCGTCGGCGGCCGCTGGTGCGACGAAGGCGACCAGGCAGCCCTCGTTCGCCACCACCAGGGGGTCCAGGCCGAGCAGATCGCAGGCGGCTGCCACGGGCGTCGGCACGGGGAGGGCGCTCTCCTCGATCTCGACGGCGATCCGTGCATCCCGGGCGATCTCGTTGAGCGCCGCGGCCAGTCCTCCCCTGGTCGGGTCGCGCAATGTGTGGACCTCGCTGCCGAGGCGGGCCATGGCGCGTACGAGCCGGTGAAGGGGTTGCGAGTCGGAGGCGATGTCGGCTTCGAAGCCGAGCCCCTCACGGGTGCTGAGCACCGTGGTGCCGTGCAGCCCGATGGGGCCGGAGAGCAGGATCGCGTCACCGGGTTGGGCGAGGGCGGCGGAGGGGCGCAGGGCCGAGAGGACGCGGCCGACCCCCGTGGTGTTGATGAAGATCTTGTCCGCGGCGCCCCGGCCGACGACCTTGGTGTCCCCGGTGATGACCGGGACCCCCGCTTCGCGGGCCGCCTTGCCCAAGGAGGTGAGTACGGAGCGGAGTTCGGAGAGTTCAAGGCCCTCTTCGACGATCAGCGCGACCGACAGTGCGATGGGCCAGGCGCCGCGCATCGCCAGGTCGTTGACCGTACCGTGCACAGCGAGTGAACCGATGTCACCGCCGGGGAAGAACAGCGGGCTCACTACGAAACTGTCCGTACTCACCACGAGTTCGGGGTGATCAGGGAGCAGTGCTGCGTCTTCCAGCGGCTCCGGCTGCTCCTGCGGTCCTTGGAGGGCGGGCAGGACCAGGTCCTCCAGCAGTTCGGCAGTCAGCCGTCCCCCGGCGCCGTGGCCGAGGAGTACGCGCTCGCTCTCCGCGTACGGGACAGGGCAGTTGAGGCGGTTCATGTCGGGGTTCGTCTCGGAGGTCATGCCGGACTCCTTGCCAGCCTCGTTCGGCCCGCCGCGTGGAAGGCGGCGCAGGTTCCCTCGGCGGAGACCATGGGCGCGCCGAGCGGATGGCGGGGTGTGCAGCGCACGCCGTACGCCGTGCAGTCGGTGGGCAGCTTGGCGCCGGTGAGGATGGCGCCCGCGATGCACTCGGGGTGCTCCTCGGGGCGCAGCCCGCCGACGTCGTAGCGCCGTGCCGCGTCGAATTCTGCGAATTCCTCCGTGAGTTCGAGACCGCTGGCGGGCAGGGTGCCGATGCCGCGCCAGGACCGGTCGGTGACCTGGAAGACCCGGCGCAGGACGTTCTGGGCCTCGGTGTTGCCGGAGCGGCGTACCGCCCGTACGTATTGGTTCTCCACTGTGTGCCTCCCGCGCTCCAGCTGTTGGACGGCCATGAGGATGCCCTCCAGCAGATCGAGAGGCTCGAAGCCGGTGACCACGATCGGGACCCGGTAGCGGTCGGCTATGGGTTCGTACTCCGTCCAGCCCATGACCGCGCACACGTGTCCGGCGGCGAGGAAGGCCTGAACCTCGCAGTCCGGCGACTCCAGTAGAGCCGTCATGGCCGGAGGTACGAGGACATGGCTCACCAGCATGCTGAAGTTGGCAAGGCCCAGGCGGGAGGCATGCAGCACGGCCATGGCGTTGGCCGGTGCGGTGGTTTCGAAGCCGACGGCGAGGAAGACGACCTCGCGGTCGGGGAGTTCGGCGGCCAGGCGTACGGCGTCCATGGGTGTGTAGACGACCCGGACGTCCGCGCCCCTGGCGCGCAGCGAGAGGAGGTCGGTGCTGCTGCCGGGGACGCGCAGCATGTCCCCGAAGCTGGTGAGGATCACTCCGGGGCGGGCGGCGACGGCCATGGCCCGGTCCAGAGTCTCCAGCGGGGTGACGCACACGGGGCAGCCGGGCCCGTGCACCATCCGGATGCCGGCCGGCAGCAGTTCGTCGATGCCCTGGCGGACGAGGGTGTGGGTCTGCCCGCCGCACACCTCCATGATCTGCCAGGGCGCGGTCGCGGCCCGGTGCAGTTCGTCCAGCAGCTGCCGGGCGAGAGCCGGATCGCGGTACTCGTCGAGGTACTTCATGACGAAGCCTGTGCGCCCTCGGCCGCGTCGGGGTGCCGGTGCGGACTTGTCAGGTCGAACTCGACATCCACCACACCCTCGACGGCCTGCACCAGGCGGGCTGCAACGGGTACGAGGGCGGTGTCGCGGATGCGTCCCGTGAGGGTCACCACGCCTTCCTGCACCTTTACCCGGACGGGTTCCGACTGCGTGGGGAACAGGAGAGCCACCACGTCCTTGCGGACCTCTTCGGCGATGTCCTTGTCGTCCCGCAGGAAGACCTTCAGCAGGTCGGCGCGGCTGACGATCCCCTCGAGCATGCCTATGTCGTTGACGACGGGCAGTCGCTTGACCTTGCGCTGCGCCATGACCCGTGCAGCCTGTGGGAGGGTCGCGCCCGGGTGGGTGGTGACGGCGGGGGCGGACATCAGTTCCTCGGCCGTCACTGCTCCGGCCTTGGCGAGATCGGGCAGTCGCCGCAGCTGGGTGTAGCGGTCCGCGTCGCTCTCCCGGAACTCCTCCTTGGGCAGCAGATCGGCCTCGGACACGACGCCGATGACCCGGCCCTCGCCTTCCAGGACCGGAAGGGCGCTGACCTTCCACCGCTCCATGGTCTGCACGATTTCCTTGAACGTCGCCTCGCGGCTGACGGCGACAACAGTGTGGGTCATCACATCGCTCACGATGTGCGGGGTGCCGTGCATGGTGCCCTCCTGGTCCGGTCGGTCAGCTGCGATGGATGGTCAGGTCGAGGAAGTGGGTCGAGCAGGAGATGCAAGGGTCGTGGTTGCGGATGGCCCGCTCGCACAGTGCGGTGAGCTCGGCGTCGGTGCCCCCGCCCCGGTCGGTCTCGTCCTGGACCAGGCGGCGCAGGTCCTCCTCGATCGCGGCCTGGTTCTGGGCGGTGGGCGGGACGAGCCTGGCGTCGGTGACGGTGCCTTCGGCATCCAGGACATAGCGGTGGTAGAGCAGGCCCCGGGGCGCCTCGGTGGCACCATGACCGGTGCCCGCACGGGGGGCCACCTCGATGTGCGGACGGGGCGGGGGCTCGTACGCCTCGATGATCCGCAGTGCCTCCTCGACGGCGTACAGCGTCTCCACGGCCCGTACGAGGATGCTGCGGAAGGGGTTGCGGCATACCGCCCCGGCGAGCGGGTCGCCAAGTCCGGCAGCCCTGGCCGCTTCGACTGCGACGGGGGTGAGGAGTCGGCCGTTGATGGCGTAGCGGGCGAGCGATCCGGTGAGATGGCGCTCTCCGCGTAGAGTGGCTTGCAGGGCAGTCGAGTGGGGCACTTGGTGTTCGACGACCTCGTCCGGGAAGTCCGGGACGGGGAAGGTACGAACCGGCAGTCGCCGCATGCTGTCCGCGGGGAGCCCGTGCGTGCTCGGGGCGGGCATCACCGCCGGGACGCCCGCGTCGATGGCGTAACGGCCGGACTCGGTGAGGGCGAGGAGCACGTTGTCGGAGCCGGCGTCCGGGAAGTCGAAGCCGGCCACCCAGCGGACGGTGTCCCAGGCGTCGTCCATGGCGCGGCGCAACCGCTCGGCGAGCGGCCGCAGTTCGGCTCTCGTAGGCACCCGGTGGAAGCCGCCGAGGCGCACGTTGACGGGATGGATCGCGCGCCCGCCGAGGAGTTCGAGGATGGCGTTGCCGGTCTGCTTCAGGCGCAGTCCGCGCTCGACGTGGGCGCGGTGGGTACGGGCCAGGTCGATGGCGCCGTCGCAGCCGAGGAAGTCCGGGGCATGCAGCAGATAGATGTGCAGGACCTGGCTCTCGATCCACTCGCCGCAGTACAGCAGCCGTCGCAGCTCGGCCAACTGCCCGTCGACCGCGGCCCCGCAGGCGTCCTCGATCGCCCGGCAGGCGCTCATCTGGTAGGCGACCGGGCAGATCCCGCACACCCGGGCGGTGATGTCGGGCGGTTCGGTGTACGCACGGCCGCGCAGGAACGCCTCGAAGAAGCGGGGCGGCTCGTAGATCTGCAGTCGCGTCTCGGTGACCCGCCCCTCCTGCATGCGTACGTGGAGGGCCCCCTCGCCCTCGACGCGGGAGAGCGAGCCGACGTGCAGGACCCTCGATCCACGGTGCGTCACGGCGTGGCCTCCTTCGCTTCCCGGTCGAAGGCGGCGGCATTGAAGGTGCGCAGCAGCCGCTCCACATCGCGATCATCCATGCCGTCGCGGTGCAGCAGTGGGATCAGGGCGGGCAGGTTCACCGATCCGGAGGGGCCGAAGCAGCCGTAGCAGCCGCGCCCGTACGCCGGACAGATCGCCCCGCAGCCCGCGCGGGTGACCGGCCCCAGGCAGGGCGTGCCGTGGGCGACGGTGACGCAGACCGTGCCGCGCCGCTTGCAGGCGAAGCACACGCTGTGGTTGGGGATGTCGGGCTTGCGGCCCGCCAGGTAGGCGGTGATGACTTCGAGCAGCTGACCTCGGTCGATGGGGCAGCCGCGCAGCTCGAAGTCGACGTTCACATGAGCCGAGACGGGAGTGGAGGTGGCCAGCGTGTCGATGTAGTCGGGCCGGGCGTAGACAGTGCGCCGGAACTCCTCGACGTCCGCGAAATTGCGCAGGGCCTGGATGCCGCCGGCCGTGGCGCAGGCTCCGATCGTCACCAGCCGGCGCGACTCGGCACGGATGGCGCGGACACGTTCGGCGTCTGCGGCCGTGGTCACCGAGCCCTCGACGAGGGAGAGGTCGTACGGGCCCGGCCGAACCGCGCTCGATGCCTCGAGGAAGTGGGCGATCTCCACCTGCCCGGCCAGCGTGAGGAGTTCGTCCTCGCAGTCCAGCAGGGTGAGCTGACAGCCGTCGCAGGAGGCCAGTTTCCAGACCGCCAGGGTAGGAGCGGCGAGCATCGCAGTATCCATCTCACAACTCCCTTACGGTGAGCAGGGGTTCGGCACGGTCGTAGCCGAGGACGGGGCCGTCGCGGCACAGCAGGACGGGTCCCAGCTGGCAGTGTCCGCAGTGCCCGGTCGCGCAGCGCATGTTCCGCTCCAGCGAGACCCTGATCCGTTCGGCGGGCAGCCCGCGGTGGAGGAGCTCGCGGGCAGTTGCGCGGATCATGACTTCGGGGCCGCAGACGAACGCCGTCGCCCGGTCGGGCTTGAAGCGGGCGCCGTTCAGCAGCGTGGTCACGACCCCGACTCCGCCGCGCCAGTCCCGGCCCGCCCGGTCGACGGTCACGGCCATGTGCAGACCGCCGCGGTGCGCCCAGTGCCGAACCTGCTCACGGAAGATGACGTCGTCCGGGCTGCGGGCGCCGACCAGCAGGTTCAGCCGCCCGTATGCGCCTGGGTCGGCCAGCGCGGCGACCATCACCGGCCGCAGCGGAGCCAGTCCGATGCCGCCCGCGACGACCAGGACGTCATGCCCGGCCGCCCGCTCCAGCTCCCAGCCGGTGCCGAAGGGGCCGCGCAGCCCCACCCGGTCCCCGGGCAGCAGTGCGTGCAATGCCCCAGAGGTCGCACCGACGGCACGCACGGTGTGTTCGAGGGACGGGCCGTGGATGCCGGACACCGAAACCGGGATCTCGCCGATCCCGAAGGCGTACATCATGGCGAACTGACCGGGTGCGAAGGCGGGCAGCGCGTCGGGACCGACCGGGGACAGCCTGAGCGTGATGGTGTCGGCGGTCTCGGTATGGCGGCGCACCACGAGGTACGGGACGGGGGGCGCGGTCATCGCGGACTGCCGCTGCCGTACGGGGCGTACAGGTCGAGCAGCCGGGTCCTGGCCGCTTGCAGCCGGTGGGCGATCACCTGCCCCACCCACTCGGCGACCGATGCCCTCAGCTCGGTGTCGGTCTGGCACAGCAGGCGCACCGCAGTGGCGTCGAACTCGTAGGCGCGCACCGGGCTCATCGCCTCTGCCCCCAACTGCCAGGTGTGCGGCGGGAACAGCCAGGACCAGCCGACGAGCTCTCCCAGGCCCAGATTTTCGATGACAGCTGCCCGGCGGCCCGGCACATGCATGTCGAGGGTGACCGTGCCGGAGCGGATGATCCAGAAACGGTCCGCCCGCCGTCCTTCCTCGAAGATACGGGTCCCCTGCGGGAAGTCGACCTCGCGCGCGATACGCAGCAGCTGGTTGCGGTGCTCGGCGGGCAGCGCCCGCATCATCGTGGTTGCGTTCATCGGCCTGCCTCTTCCTGGAGTTCCTCGTTGAGCGCCGTGATCTCTTCGGTGAGGTCTATGCCGACGGGGCACCAGACGATGCAGCGGCCGCAGCCCACGCAGCCGGAACTGCCGAACTGGTCGTGCCAGGTGCCGACTTTGTGCGTGAGCCACTGGCGGTAGCGGCTGCGCGCGGAGGAGCGGACCGGCCCGCCGTGCAGATAGGAGAAGTCGAGGTCGAAGCAGGAATCCCAGCGCTGCCACCGCTCGGCGTGGTCGCCGGTCAGATCGGTGACGTCCTCGGTGGTGGTGCAGAAACAGGTCGGGCACACCATGGTGCAGTTTCCGCAGGTCAGGCAGCGCTGTGCGACGTCGTCCCAGCGCTCGGCGTCCAGGCTCGCGCCCATCAGCGCCCGCAGGTCGACCGGCGGCACGGACCTGCCCATCCGGTCTGCGGCTCCGGCGACGGCGGTGCGCGCGGCGGTCTCGGTCTCCGGGTCGGCGGGCTGGTTCGGAATGTCCGCGAGCAGTGCCGCGCCTTCGTCACTCCGGTGCGTACGAGGAAACGATGCCCGGCACCGTCCACGATCTCGGTGAGCGCCAGATCGAAGCCGGCATCGGCTGCGGGCCCGGAGCCCATGGCGGCGCAGAAGCAAGTGGACCCGGGCTCGGTGCACTCGGCGGCGATCAGCAGCGTGCCCGTCCGCCGCCCCGCGTACCCGTCGTCGCGGAACCGGCCGCCGGCCAGTACCCGGTCCTGGATCGCGATGGCTCGCAGATCGCAGGGCCGCACGCCCAGAAATGCATACGAGGCGGGAGACACTTCCTCGGCCTGTACCGTCAGCTCACCGTCGGGTCCACGGTCCGCGCTCCACAGCTTCTCCCGCTGCGGGTGCAGGAACGTCTTCCACGACTGGGGCCCCGCGCTGTGCGCGAAGGCCGCCCCGTCCTCGCGCGGGCGCAGCCGGTAGTGACCGGCCTCCAGCTCGACGCCCCACCCGAAGGGCAGTTCGTCGGCGGAGGCCAGCTCGGCGAGGACGACCGCTCCGTCCCGGACCGTGGGTCCGACGACAGTGCGCCCCTGCGTGACGAGCAGCCTGATGAGCGCGTCGAGTCCGGTCCTGTCGAGTACGGCGACTGCCGGATTGTCATCCATGTCGTCCCCCTGGACGTACCTATGAGGCTGACACCCTCAGCGTCCGGCAGGCGCCGCACCGCGACTACGGGCCGCCCGGCCCTTGGCCTGGGTCCTTCGGCCCTCAAAAGGGAAGCTCGGCACCCTGTGTCGCAACCCGCGCCGCTATGTGATGGAAGGGAGAGAGGTCCACAGCCGAGCGGGACAGGAGGCCCGGATCATGCTTCGACCGGTCGTCGTGGGAATCGACGGATCCCCCGAGAGCCTGGCCGCCGCGCATTGGGCGGCGAGGGAAGCCCTGCTGCGCGGGCGGCCCCTTCGTATTGTGCACGCCTGGGAAGGGATGGCGGGTGACGACGCGACCCTGCCGGAGCTTCAAGTTCCGAGGGACAGGGCGCGCCGAACTCTGCGCCAAGCGATGGACCAGCTGATCGAGTGCCACCCCCACCTCGACATCAGCGCGGACGTGATCGCGCGGCCCGCGCCCGTCGGTCTGCTCGCCGAGGCGGAGGCCGCCGAGATGCTGGTGCTCGGCAGTCGTGGCCTCAGCGGTGTCGGCGGCTTCCTGGTCGGCTCGGTCGCCCAGGCGGTCGTGGCTCACGCGCGGCGGCCGGTGGTGCTCGTACGAACCGGCACGGCCGCCGAGGGCCACTACGTGCCCAGCCCCGACGGAAGGCCCTCCACACTCACGCCACACGGCCCGGTGATCCTGGGCATCGATCCGTCGCATCCCTGCGGTGAGCTCGTCGAGTTCGCCTTCGACGAGGCGGCCCGGCGCCACGCGCCCCTGCAGGCCGTCCACGCCTGGCACTTTCCGCGCGCCTCGGGCTACGCGCCGGGCCCCATGGACGCCACAGCACGGGCGGAGTCCGGAGCGGAGGCGTCGAGGGCCCTCGTATCGGCACTCGGTCCGTGGCGGGAGAAGTTTCCGGCGGTGGAGGTCCATGAGCTGGTGGCGGAGGGCCGGCCTGTGCAACAGCTGCTTGAGGCCGCCCATGGAGCGGGCCTGCTGGTCTTGGGCCGCAAGGTGCGCCCGGGCTCGATGGGCCCGCACATCGGTCGGGTCGTCCACGCGCTCATGCACCATGCCGGATGCCCCGTGGCGATCGTCTCTCATGAGTGAGGCTCTCTGAGCGAGTCCCACGGCCCTGCGCCGACCGGCCATGAAGAGAGGTGGCCCGGGTGACCCACGTCACGGGCCATGTGGCCCTCGCGCCCGGAGCCCTACCCGGACTCACATGGGAAGTACCGGCTCTGGCCTCATGAACGCCGCCGCAACCATCGCCACGGCCTGGCTCGCACTGCCTGCCGGGCGGCAGAGGGAGAGACGGCACGCTCCGCATCCGCGGACGCCGGAAGTTCTGGAGGAGATGAGACGTGATGCGTGTCGCGATCGTGTACGAGAGCCTGTTCGGCAATACGCGCCAGGTCGCCGAGGCGATCGCGGATGGTGTGCGCGAGTCCCGGCCGGACGCCGAGATCGACTGTTTGAAAGTGGAGGAGGCGAACCCGGAGCGAGTCGGGGCGGCCGACCTGCTCGTCGTGGGAGGCCCGACCCATATGCGGGGCATGACGTCCGGTCTCACCCGGAAGATGGGGCTGCAGGCCGAGCAGAAGGAGAGCGAGGGTGACCAGGAGAAATCCCGGCACGAGCCCGAGGAGGGCGCGGAGGGCCCGGGGGTTCGGGATTGGTTCCACGGGCTGTCCAAGACCCGCAACGGTGTCCGCGCCGCAGCCTTCGACACCCGTGCGGACTTCCGTCTGGCCGGCGGCGCCGCACACGCGATAGCGCGCAAGCTGCGCAGTCACGGCTTCCAACTGACCGCCGAGCCTGAAGGCTTCATCATCGAGGACACCGAAGGCCCGCTGCGGGAAGGGGAACTCGACCGGGCCAAGGCCTGGGGCGCGGCACTGGCCTGATTCATCCCACCCGATCCGTGGGGCCGCGCCGAAGCCGGTGCCACATTCCCTTGTCACCGGATGAGTGCGCGCTGCCTTGGACGGCGCGGGCTCTCAGTACACAGAGGTCGGCCATTGGCCGAATACGGCGGCGAGGACCCCCGCGTCCAGCAGCACACCCACCAGGAGCCAGGGGTTGAACCAAACCGCCTTGAGGACCAGGCCGGACACAGCCGCGGCGACGGCGGCATCCGGCCAGCCGCCGCTGTGCGCGGCCACCGCCGCGCCGGCGATGACGTACAGCAGCGCGGTGACGGCGGCGAGGGACACGGCCGAGACGTTGACCGCCGACCGCGGCATACCGGATTCCGCAAGGACCCAAGAGCGCGTCGGCGAGAATGACATGGGGCGCTCGGGTCCGGCCGGTCCGGCCCATACCGCGAGATGGACAAGGCCGTGGGCAATCAGGAAGACGGCGACAAGTGCGGTGATCACGGTTGCGGCTCCGGTTCCTTGCCGCCCGGGCCGAGGCGGAACGGCGGGTGGACATCGGTCATGGTGTGATCTCTTTCGGCTTGTGCGGACATGCTGGCTGTCCCAGCAGGGCCGCGAGTCGCGCGGGGAACAACTCCGAGCCGAGCGGACATGGTTGGCGGCGTCCGCAAGGAGGACACGGACGGCGAGCGGGGGCGTAATCCGGGGCGTCTCACGTCGGCGGCGCCGGCCCGGGCCCTTCGCCGACTTCCTTGGCAATGCCGCGGGCCCAGGCTCGTATCCGCTCCATGTCGCGGAAGTCACCGCCTCGCCCCCGCTTGACGATCATCCGGGCGACGAAGCCCCGGGCTCCCTCCTCGAGCCGGCCGCCGAAAGTGACGTGCTCCCGGGCGTCGAGCCGGGTCGCCGCCCGGGCAGCACCCGACACCGGAGGGATGTCGCGTTCGCCCGCCGAGGCGTCCAGCGGACCGCTGCTGAACAGCCACACCGGGCGTTCGGCCAGGGCTTGCTCGTGGCGGCGGGCGAAGCGAACGGCGTCGCGGTGCCAGCGGCCCGCGTACAGGGCGCCGCCGAGCACCACCGCGTCGTACCCCGAGACATCGCGGACCTCTGCGGCGGGGCGCGCCTCGGAGCGCATCCCCTCCTCCTTCAGGGCGTCGGCGATGACGCCGGCGATCTCGGCGGTCGATCCGTTCTTCGTGCCGTACGCGACGAGTATTCTCGCGTTCATTCCGGACACCTCCTCAGTGCCTGCGCAGCCACTCCTCGCCGACGCCATAGACGGCCGGATCGTCGGGCCGCAGATGCGAGTCGTCCAGGCGGTACGTCAACATGTCGACGACGGCCACGACTCCGTCCACCTGACTGACCATCCGCAGCGCAATCGGTACGTCGCTGCACCGCTCCACCTGGCCGCTGAGCGTGACGACGCCTTCGCTCACGTCGACCGTCACGGTCTCCGGGTCGAGCCAGAGGGCGTTGACGATCACTTCGTCCACCACCGCGCGGCGGATCTCTTCGTCCGGCCGCAGGAAGACCTGGAGCAGATCCCAGCGGGTGACGATGCCAACCAGCCGGTCCTCCTCATCGACCACGGGCAGCCGCTCGATCCGGCGCTGCGCCATGGTCCTGGCGGCGTCCGCGATGGTCGACTCGGCCCGCACGGTGATGGCAGGCGCGGACATCAAGGTTCCCGCAGTACGCGCATGGGCCTTGTCCGCATCATGCCCCTTGGAGATGTGCAGCCAGCTGAGCCAGTGCGGCCGTCCCTGCTCGTCCAGTGCCGGTTCCTCGGCCTGCCGGGCCATCAGGTCGGTCTCCGAGATCACCCCGATGACCTTTTCGTCCTCGTCGACCACCGGCAGTCCGCTGATGCGGTGCTCGCCGAGCAGCCGGGCCACTTCCTTGAACGGAGTGTCGTACGTGACCTTGACGACGTCATCGACCATCACCCCACCGATCTTCATGTGCTTCATGTCCATAGCTCCTCTCAGCGCAGCCGGCGCAGATACGGGTCGCGGGCCTGCCGCGGCACCAGGCGGACGCGGACGTCCAGGGCCGTGATGCCGCCCGGGCGTGCGATCACGGGATTGAGATCGGCCTCGGCGAGCTGCGGAAGGTCACAGGCCATCCGGGACAGCCGCAGCAGCAGCTGCTCCAGTCCTTCGAGGTCGACGGCGCCGCCGCCGCGGAAGCCGAAGAGCAGCGGCGCGCAGCGCGGCGAGGTGATGAGGTCGTGGACGTCGTGGTCGGTCAGCGGGGCGAGCCGGGCCGCGTGATCGGCCAGGAGCTCGGTCGCCGTACCGCCCAGGCCGAACAGGACCAGCGGGCCGAAGACTTCGTCCTGGACCACACCCGTGAACAGCTCGATGCCGCGTTCGGCGAGCGGCTGGACGACCACTCCGGTCATCAGGTCTCCGAAACGGGTGACCAGGTCGCGGTGTGCAGCCCGCACCTGCGAGGCATTCTGAAGATCGAGGTGGACGGCGCGCTGTTCGCTCTTGTGGACCAGGCCCGGCCAGTGGGCCTTCATCACGACCCGCCCATCAGGTCCCGCCAGCCGTGCCGCAGCGGCGACGGCGGCCTCTTCGTCCTCGGCCCACTCCCAGCGGATCTGCGGGATGCCGTAGTGGCCAAGGAGTTCGGCCGTCGCACGGGGGGCGAGCCAGCCCCCCTCGGGGTGTTCGGCGAGGAAAGCGTCGGCCGTTGCTTTCGCCGCCGCGGTGTCCACGTCCGCGAGCTCGGGGATCGTGCCTTCCGGGCGGGCGCGCCAGCGTGCGTAGGTCACGGCGTGCGCCAGGGCGCGGGCCGCGTCCGCCGCATCGGAGTAGGCGGGTACAAATCCGCCGCCCGCGGTCGGCAGCAGCTCCACCCGTGCCGCCTGTGCGGGCAGGACCGCGGCGACCGTTCGGGAGCGACGGCGGTCCGGGCCGGGGGACAGGGCCCGGACGAGATCGTCGCCGGTCGCCGCGGCGACCGCGGTGGGGACCAGCACCACCAGTACGGCGTCGACGGCTCCGTGCGCCGCGAGCCGGTCTACGCACTCCTGCAGTTGCGTCTCGCTGACGGCGGCCGTGGCGTCGACGGGATTGGTGGCTGAGGCCCCCACTGGCAGCCCGGCCAGCAGCCCCGCGACCAGTTCGCTGCCGAGCTCGGGAATCCTCAGCCCGGCCTCTGCGCATGCGTCGGCGGCCAGTACGCCTGCCCCGCCCGCGTTGGTGACGATGGCGACCGAGGAGCCGCAGGGCAGTGGCTGGGAGTGCAACAGCCCTGCACTGTCGAGGAGTTCGCCGATCGTGCGGGTCGCGATGATTCCGGCCTGGGTGAACAGGGCCTGCCGGGTCATGGTGCGGGTGGCTGCCGCCGCGGTGTGGGAGGCGGCGGCCCGGCGACCGGCCTCGGAGCGCCCGGCGTCCACGGTCAGGACCGGCAGCGTGCGGGCCACCCGCCGCGCTGTTCGCGAGAACGCGCGTGGATTGCCGAAGGATTCAAGGTGCAGCACAGCGAGGTCGGTCTGACCGTCGCTCTCCCACCACTGCAGCATGTCGTTGCCGCTGACGTCGTACTTGTCGCCCAGCGAGACGAAGGTGGACACCCCGATGCCGAGCCGGGACAGCCCGTCGAGCAGCGCGATGCCCACCCCTCCGGACTGCACGGCGACTCCGGCCGTACCCGCCAGGGGGCGGTCGGCGGCGAAGGTGGCGTTCAGCCGCAGATCCGGGTCGGTGTTGGCCAGACCGAGGCAGTTGGGGCCGACCAGCCGCATCCCGTACGCACGGCACGTGGCGAGCAGCGCGGCCGCCTGGTGGGCGTCGAGGCCGGAGGAGACCACCAGCAGCGCCCTCGCGCCAAGCTTTCCGCAGTCCTCGGCGGCTTGCGGTACGGCGGCCGCGGGGACGGCGAGCACGGCGAGATCGGGCGGGAAGGACAGCTCGGCCACTGAGCGGTGGCAGCTCACCCACTCGATCGCGTCCGCATGCGGATTGACCGCGTCCAAACGGCCGGCGAAACCACCGGTCCGCAGATTGCGCAGCACGGCCCGGCCGACCGAGCCCGCCTTGCGGCCCGCGCCGACGACGGCGACCGTGCGGGGCCGCAGCAGTGGCTTCAGGCTCGCCACGTCCGCGGTGCTGCCTCGGTTGTCGACTGCCGACAAGTAGTCCTCGTCCACGGCCAGTTGGACCGTCCACCGCACCTCGGGGCCGTCGAAGCGCCGGGTTGTGCGCAGGCCGAGGTCGGCGAATACTTTCAGCATCTCGTGGTTCTCGGACAGTGCGTCGGCCGCGAAGGCGGTGATGCCCGCCTGGCGGGCGGCGTCGACGAGATGCTCGAGCAGCAAGGTGCCGAGTCCCCGGTGGTGCCAGTCGTCCGCGACGGTGAGTGCGATCTCGGCCGTGGTCGATTCCGGTATGGCGTCGTACTCGGCCAGTCCGACGAGCCGCCCGCCGCTTTCCGCGACCAGAGCGCGGTAGCCGGACCGGTCGCGCCGGGTGAGCCGGCCGGCCGCCTGTTCGGCGGACAGGTGGCTCACTGTGAAGAAGCGCCGCCGCAGATTCTCCGCCGACATGCCCTCGTACAGGGCCAGGACGGCGTCGTGATCGTCCGGCTCCGCCTGCCGTATCCGCACTGTCGTGCCGTCCGTCAGCAGCGCGTGCACCTGCTGGGCCTTGCTCGCGGGGCTGTGGATCTGCGTCATGACCGTGCCTTCCTCGTGGGGAATCCACGTCCAGACTCGGGCGGGAGCACGGCAGGCCGCAGGGGTCGGCCGGGCCATTGAGCGGGGCCGACCGGCCCTCAGGGCGCGTCCGGTCGGTCCCGGGGCGCCTGCGGCAGCGGCTCGCCCAGCTCGCCGGTGACGGCGTCCGCCATCGCGCGCAGCACCCCGAGCGTCCGCTCGGCCTCCGCCTCGTCGACGGTCGTGATCGCGAAGCCGACATGGACGATGACGTATGTTCCGGCCTCGGCCTCAGGCGTGTACTCCAGGCACACCTCGCGCCGCACTCCGCCGAAGTCGACTGTCGCCATGCGCAGTCCGCCGGAGTCGTGGACCTCAAGGACCCGGCCTGGAATGCCCAGACACATCGCGCTCACCCCTTCGCCTTCGCCAGCCGGGCGGCGGCCACCGCCGCCTGGCCGTAGCTGATGCCGCCGTCGTTGACCGGGACCGCGCTGCCCACCAGTACGCGCAGACCCTGGGCGCGCAGCAGCGTCCGTACGGCGGTGAGCAGCCGCCGGTTCTGGAAGCAGCCGCCTGACAGGCACACGGTCCGCGGGGCTCCGGCGGCCACGGTGCCCTCGACGAGTGCGGCGGTCGCCTCGGCAATGGTCGTGTGGAAGGCGGCGGCGATACGGGGCACAGGGACGCCCGACGCGAGCTCTTCGAGGAGTGCGGTCAGGGTCGCGACCGGATCGTAGACCCACAAGCCCTCCGCGCGAACCAGCCGCCACGGCAGCGCGTCGGTGTGGATGTCACCGGCCGCGGCTTCCAGTGCGACGGCTGCCTGGCCTTCGTACGACACCTCGTCGCCGAACCCCAGCAGACCGGCGGCCGCGTCGAACAGCCGGCCCGCGCTGGAGGCGCGCGGACAGTTGATCCCGCGTTCGGCCATCGCCCGCACCAGCCGCACCTCGCGGGGATCGAGCCGTTCGGTGAACGGCTTCGTCAGCCAGGGCGCGGGGCGGGGCGTACCGAGCGTCTCCGCGCCGTACAGGTAGCCCAGTGCCATCCGGGACGGGTGGCGCACCGCCGCCTCGGCGCCCGGCAGGGGTGCGGTGGCGAACCGGCCGACGCGCCGGTAGCCGGCCAGGTCCGCGACCAGGATCTCGCCGCCCCACAACGTGCCGTCGTCGCCGAGCCCCAGCCCGTCGTAGGCCACCCCGATGAAGGGCCCGCGCACGCCGTGTTCCGCGGCGCAGGCGGCCACGTGGGCGTGGTGATGCTGAACGGCGATGCGCTGCTCGACCGGCCAGCAGTGGGCCCACTGGGTTGAGAGGTACCCCGGGTGGAGGTCGTGGGCGACGGCGCTCGGGGTGATGCCGGTGAGGCGCCGGAGATCGGTGTACGAGGTCGCGAAGGCGTCCAGGGTCGTCGCGTCGGCAAGATCGCCGCCATGCGGGCCGAGATGCGCGTGCCCGCCCTCGGCGAGGGTGAAGGTGTGCTTGAGCTGTGCACCGGCTGCGACCAGAGGCAGCGCTGCCGGGACGGGGAGCGACAGCGGCGCGGGGGCGAGGCCGCGGGCCCGGCGGAGGGTGAGCACGGTGCGCCCGGCGACGGTGGCCACGGAATCGTCGTAGCGCGCGCGGATCGGCCGGTCGTGGGTGAGGAAGCCGTCGGCGACCGACGCCAGGCTCCGGCGGGCCTCGGCGTCGTCGATGGCGGTGGGCTCCTCTGCCCGGTTGCCGCTGGTGACGACGAGCGGCCGGTCCAGATCGCGCAGCAGCAGATGATGCAGTCCGGTGGTGGGCAGGAACAACCCGATCCTGTCGGTACCGGGGTGAACATCGGGACACAACTGCCCCGCACGGGCGGTGAGCAGCACCACGGGCCGCGACGCAGACGTCAGCACCGCCTGCTCCGAGCGGGTGGTCCGCGCCAGACGCTCGACCGCGGCCCGGTCCCGCACCATCACCGCGAACGGCTTCGCGGGACGCCGCTTGCGGCGGCGGAGTTCGGCGACGGCGGCCGCGTTGCCCGCGTCGCACACCAGCTGGTAGCCGCCGACGCCCTTCATCGCGATGATCCCTCCCGCTGCCACGGCGGCCACGGCGGCGCGCAGCGCGTCCTCCCCGGCCAGGCCGTTCCATGCGAGGACGGGTCCGCAGTCGGGGCACGCCAGGGGCTCTGCATGGAAGCGGCGGTCGGTGGGATCGGCGTACTGGGCCGCGCAGGGCGGGCACAGGGGGAAGCCGCGCATGACGGTGCGCACACGGTCGTACGGGAGATCGTCGATGACCGTGGCACGGGGGCCGCAGTCGGTGCAGTTGATGAACGGATAGCGGTAACGGCGGTCGGCAGGATCGAACAGTTCGCGCAGGCATGCCTCACATGTGGCCGCGTCCGGTGGGACTTCGCGGGGCGCGTCCGGGGAGGAGGCGGAACTGCCGCGGACGGTGAACCCCGTTCCGGGCGCCGGGGGTCTGCCGGACACGTCGGTCACCCGTATCCGGCGTACAGCAGCCAGCGGGGGCGCGTCGCGCCGTATCCGGTGGACGAAGTCGCGCAGTGCGGACGGCGGCCCGGCAACGGTGAGTTCCACATGGCCGTTCGCGTTGCGCACCCAGCCGTCCAGCTCCAGGCCGGTCGCCAGGCGGTGCACGTGCGGGCGGAAACCCACACCCTGGACCGTGCCGAAGACCTCGATGCGCTGGGCGGTGCGCTCGCCGCTCATGGTGGGCCTCCGCTGTGTGTATCGCGGAGGCCGCGCGCGGCCGCGTCCCGGTGGCGGACGATCTCGTCCTCCATCCGCTCGACGAGTGCTTCGACTCTCGCAGCAACCGGCTCCGACAGACCCGTGCCGAGCGAGGTGTCCGCCACTTCGACGGCGTACACCACGAGATGGCCGGGCAGTCGCCCCAGCGCCCGCGACAGCTCGACGGCCTCACCGAGGCCCAGCCCGTGCGAACTCGTCGTGCGCGGCTGCCCCTGCTCGGCTGCGTCGAGCTCCAGCCGGTGCACCCGCCCCGGGTGGCCGGGATGGGCGTGTGCGGCGTCCAGCACCACGGCCAGGTCCGCGTTCTCCCACAGCCCGATCAGTCGGCCCGGATCTCCGTCGCACACCGACAGGACTGTTCCCGGGGGCAGGGGACGGCCCTCAGCCCGCTCCCGCAGCCGGGCGATCACCGCCCAGGCCACCCCGTCGTCGTGGCGGAACTCGTTGCCGACCCCGATGATGGCGATACGGGCGGAATGCGTGGAGCCGGACATGATTCCTCTCCCTCCGCTGCGTTTGCCTCCAGCCTGCGTGCGGACCTGCCGGGGAGCGTTGGGCCGAAGGGCCCCAGGAAGGGTCTGTGTGGCCCCTGCGCACCCGACCGCGCGCACGCCAGGCTCGACGGCAAGGCACGAAGCAGTCCCTGCACAGGAGGTGCGGATCATGCATCGACACGTCGTCGCCGGAATCGACGGATCCTCCGAGAGCCTCGCCGCCGCGCACTGGGCGGCCCGGGAGGCCCTGCGCCGCGGACTGTCGCTGCGGCTGGTGCACGCCTGGCAGTGGCAGCCGCGTCCCCCCATCTACGTGCCCGCCGGCACGACCCAGCGCTACTGGGCGCACCGGACCCTCAGCCAGGCGAGCGACAGCGTGCGTGCCTCACACCCCGCGCTGCACATCGACGACGAGTCGGTGGCCGAATCGACGGTCACGGCCCTGTTCACGGCGGCCGAGCAGGCCGAGATGCTGGTACTCGGCTCCCGAGGGCTCAGCGGCGTCGCGGGGTTCCTTGTCGGCTCGGTGTCCCAGGCGGTCGTCGCGCGGGCGGAGCGCCCTGTGGTCCTCGTACGCGCCGGTGAGGAAGCGGCCGACGAACAGTTCCCGGCCCCGGAGGGAGCCTCCCCGGACGGGTACTCGGTCAAGACCTCGTACCGGAACATTGTCCTCGGCCTCGACACCAGCAGCCCGTGCGACGAACTGATCGAGTTCGCTTTCGACACCGCGCAGCATCGTGGTGCCGCGCTGCGCGTGATCCACACCTTCAGCGCCCCGCCGCCGTATGCCGCCGTCGACCAGCTCGTCCCGACGCCCGGCCCGGAACTGCTCGCAGAGCAGGAACACGCCGTGAGTGCGGCGCTGCACCCGTGGCGGGAGAAGTTCCCCGAGGTCACTGTCACCGGGACGGTCACCGAAGGCCGGGCGGCCTCCGAGCTGACGCGCGCCTCGACCGGGGCGGGCCTGGTCGTCGTCGGGCGCCGGATCCGCACCGGGCACCTCGGCATCCACATCGGCCCCGTCGCTCATGCGGTGCTGCACCACGTCGGCTGCCCCGTGGCCGTCGTCCCGCACGTCTGACCCACCTCAGCAGGAGATCGAGACCCATGAGGCAGTACGTGTACGGATTCGGCGAGGGCAGTCGTGAGATGGCGGACCTGCTCGGGGGCAAGGGTGCCAACCTGGCCGAGATGACCCGGCTGGGGCTGCCCGTGCCCCCGGGGTTCACTGTCACGACGCAGGCCTGCCGTGAGTACCTGGCCGTCGGCGAGGAACCGGTGGAGCTCGGGGTGCAGGTCGCGCGGGCGCTCGCGGATCTGGAGCGGCGAGTCGGCCGGCAGCTGGGCGAGAGCGACAACCCGTTGCTGCTGTCCGTGCGTTCGGGCAGCAGGTTCTCGATGCCCGGCATGATGGAGACGATCCTCGACATCGGCCTGAGCGACGCATCCGTACGCGGGCTCGCCAAGGCCACCGGACAGGAGCGGTTCGCCTGGGACTCGTACCGCCGACTGCTGCAGATGTTCGGCCGCACGGTGCTGGGCGTCGACCCGGAGCTGTTCGAGGACGCCCTGTCCCGGCACAGGGCGGACCGCGGCGTGGCGAGCGACACCGGGCTCGACGCGCATGATCTCGCTCTGCTGGCCGACGAGTTCAAGACGCTGATCCGTGAGGCGACCGGTGGGGAGTTCCCACAGGACCCGGTCGAGCAGCTCTACCAGGCGATCCGTGCCGTCTTCCGTTCGTGGAACGGCGAGCGCGCCCGCCTCTACCGCAGGCGGGAGCACATTCCCGACGACCTGGGCACCGCCGTCAACATCCAAGTGATGGTGTTCGGCAACCTCGGTCCCGATTCCGGCACGGGCGTCGCCTTCACACGCGACCCGGCCACCGGAGCGCGCGGTGTCTACGGCGACTACCTGACCGACGCGCAGGGAGAGGACGTCGTCGCGGGCATCCGCAACGCCGTACCCCTCCAGGAGCTCAAGCGTCTGGATCCGTCCTCCTATCTGCAGCTCGGCGACCACCTGCGGACCCTGGAACGCCACTACCGAGACCTGTGCGACGTCGAGTTCACCATCGAACGCGGCACGCTGTGGATGCTCCAGACCCGGGTCGGCAAGCGCACCGCCGAGGCCGCGTTCCGTATCGCGCACGAACTTGTCGACGAGCGCCTGATCAGCGAGGACGAGGCGCTCGCCCGGGTCGGCGGGCACCAGCTCGCCCGGCTGATGTTCCCCCGCTTCGACGAGGACACGACCGGTCAACCGCTGGCACACGGGGTCCCGGCCTCGCCGGGCGCGGCGGTCGGAGCGGCCGTGTTCGACTGCGCCGAAGCGGTACGCCGTGCCGCGGCCGGGGAGAAGACAGTCCTCGTACGCCGTGAGACCACGCCCGACGACCTGCCGGGAATGGTCGCGGCGGAGGCCGTACTGACCAGCCGGGGCGGCAAGACCAGCCACGCGGCCGTCGTCGCGCGGGGCATGGGCAAGGTCTGCGTGTGCGGGGCCGAGGAACTCGCGGTGGACACCGGGGCACGGCAGTTCACCGCGACCGACGGGACCGTGGTCACCGAAGGCACGGTGATCTCCGTGGACGGCACCGCGGGCACGGTCCACCTCGGCGCCCTGCCGCTGACCGAATCGCCGGTTGCGCGCTTCCTGGAGACCGGCGAGCAGGACGGCGCGCTGACGAGTGCTGTGGCCCGAACCCTCGAACGGGCCGACGCCGTACGGCGACTTGAGGTCCGAGCCAACGCCGACACCCCCGAGGACGCGGCCCGTGCCCGGCGCTTCGGCGCCCAGGGCATCGGGCTCTGCCGCACCGAGCACATGTTCCTGGGCGAGCGCCGAAGCCTCGTCGAGGCGATGATCCTCGCGGAGGACGAGGCCGGGCGGCGCGAGGCGCTGGACACCCTCCTGCCACTCCAGCGCAGCGACTTCACCGGAATCCTCGCCGCCATGGACGGCCTGCCGGTGACGATCCGCCTCATCGACCCGCCCCTGCACGAGTTCCTGCCCGACCGCACCGAACTCGCCGTGCGTGTAGCCACCGCCCCGACCGACCGCGACAGGCGGCTGCTGGCGGCCGTGGAGCGGATGCACGAGAGCAACCCCATGCTCGGGCTGCGCGGCGTGCGCCTCGGGCTCGTCGTCCCGGGCCTGGTCGAGATGCAGGTACGAGCGATCGCCGAGGCCGTCGTGGAGCGGACGCGGGCAGGCGGCGACCCACGGGCCGAGATCATGGTCCCGCTGGTCGGTACGGCCGAGGAGCTGCGGATCGTACGGGCTGCCGCGGAGCGCATCCTCGCAGAGGTGTCGGAGACATCCGGCATCGCCGTGCGGTGCCCGGTCGGCACAATGATCGAACTGCCCCGCGCGGCGCTGACCGCCGGCCGCATCGCCGAGGCCGCCGACTTCTTCTCCTTCGGCACCAACGACCTGACCCAGACCGCCTGGGGCCTGTCCCGCGACGACGTGGAAGCCTCGTTCTTCCCCGCCTACCTCGACCAGGGCATCTTCGCCACCTCGCCCTTCGAGACGCTCGACAGGGACGGAGTCGGCCGGCTCATCCGCATCGCCGTCGAGGAGGGCCGCGCAGCCCACCCGGGCCTCAAGATCGGCGTCTGTGGCGAACACGGCGGGGACCCGGACTCCATCCACTTCTTCCACGACGCCGGACTCGATTACGTCTCCTGCTCCCCGTTCCGAGTCCCGGTCGCCCGACTCGAAGCGGGACGCGCCGCCATCGAGGGCCGGTCGGCCTGAGCAGCCATGCCATCAGGCGTCTCGCCGGGTGGTCACTGAGCCTGGTCGTTCCCCTGGGCGCTGCTCCACTTCCGGTATGCGGCCACGGCGGTCGGCAGCGTGGGGAAGATCCGGTCGGTGCCGACCGATTCGGTCAGCCCGTACGCGTCCAGATCTTCGCGCAGCTCCTGTTTCACGCGGGCGAGTGCGAAGACGATGCCGCGACCGGTCAGTTCGTGGCGCAGCGATTCGACCGCGTCCAGCGCGGTGATGTCCACCTCCACATTGGCCTCGGTGTTGAGGACGAACCACGACACGCGACCTTCCTGCTCGTCAACCGAGGCCAGTGCGCGGTGTCTGAAGTCCTCGGCGTTGGCGAAGAACAGCGGCGAGTCGTATCGGTAGACGAGCAACCCGGGGATGGTGCGGGCCTGCGGATAGTCGTCCACGTCGTGCATCCCGGCCACACCGGGCACCAGGCCCTCGACGGCATCGTGCGGCCGGGCCACCCGCGCCAGCAGCTCGGCCACCGAAAGCCCGACCGCCACCAGTACGCCGTACAGGATGTCCAGGGCCAGCACGCCGGCCAGGCAGCCGAGCGCCAGCAGCAGTTCCCGGCGGCGGAAGGAGGCCAGCCGCCGGAACCCCGCCAGGTCGATCATGCGGACGGCGGCGTAGACGACCAGGGCGCCGAGCACGGTCGCGGGCGTGTCCGCCAGAAGTGGGCTGAGGAAGAGCAGCACCGCCAGCACGGCCGCGCACGCGACGAGCGAGTACGCCTGGCTGCGGCCGCCCGCCGAGTCGGCGAGTGCGGTACGGCTGGCGCTACTGCTCACCGGGAAGCCGTGCAGGACGCCTGCGCCGAGGTTCGCCGCGCCCAGGGCCAGCAGTTCCTGGTTGGCGTCCAACCGATGGGCGCCGTCGCGTGACGCGAAGGCCCGCGCCGTGAGGATCACATCGGTGTAGGCGACGAGGAGGACGCCGAGTGCGGGCAGCAGCAGATGCGGCAGCTCGCCCAGGTCCGGTACATCGGGCCGCGGGAGCCCCGCGGGGATCTCGCCGATCACCGCGATGCCGTGGTCCTCGAGGCCGAAAGTCGCCACGACGGCGGTTCCGAGGACCAGGGCCAGCAGCGGGGCGGGCACGGCACGGGCGTACCGCGACATCGTGAACAGGAAGATCAGCGTGGCCGCGGCGAAGACGGTTGTCGCCGCGTGGATCTGAGGAAGATGCCGTACGAAGGAGGCGAGTTGGGGGAAGAATCCGGACCCTTCGGTTGGTACGCCGGTGAGCTTGGGCAGCTGGTCCACCATCATGATGAGCGCCACGCCGGCCAGATAGCCGACCAGGACCGGCCGCGACAGCAGATCGGCGACGAAACCCAGCCGTACCGCCCACGCCACCAGGCACAGCAGCCCGACCGCGACGGCGAGCGTAGCCGCCAGCACGGCATACCTGCCGGGATCTCCGGCGGCGAGCGGCCCGACCACCGTGGCGGTCATCAGCGCGGTCGTCGACTCGGGGCCGACCGAAAGCAGCCGTGACGAGCCCAGCAGGGCGTACAGCACCAGTGCCGGAAGGATCGCCCACAGCCCGGCGACCGGCGGCAGCCCGGCCACGCCCGCGTACGCCATGACCTGTGGCACGAGATACGCGGCGACCGTCACCCCGGCCAGCAGGTCCCCGCGCAGCCAGGAGCGCTCGTATCCCACGAGTACGGCCATCCCGGGGATCAGGCGCCACCTCGGGCCGTCCGTACCGGTCCGCTGGGACATGGGACTCCTTTCGTCGCGGCCCCTCAGCATCCCGCCGCCCCCGCGCAGTCACGAGGGCCGACCGGCCCCATGATCCGCTTCCGTACCCCAACGAGCCCCGGAACCAGGGCCGTTCAGCCCCGGCAGTACCGCCCTTCGGCCTCCGGCGGCGCGGGGCGCCGGGCGACGACAGTGAGCGATGTCAGGCACCGACCCGGCATCCTCTGAAGGGAACAGCACCATGGCTGTGCACGAGCACCCCCACAAGCGCCCCGTCTTCCACTTTCCCTTTTGGCGCAGGACCAGGACGGCGTCCGCGACGACCGCTGGTACACAAACCCGGCCGGCCTACGCCATCGCGGCCCTGCGCCTCCTGACCGGCTTCGTCTTCCTGTGGGCGTTCCTCGACAAGACCTTCGGCTGGGGCTATGCCACCCCGTCCGGCAAGGGCTGGATCGACGGCGGTTCGCCGACCAGGGGCTTCCTGAGCTCCGTCGCCGCCGGGCCCATGGAGTCCACGTTCCACGACTGGGCAGGTGCCGCCTGGGCGGACTGGCTGTTCATGCTCGGTCTGCTCGGCATCGGTACCGCCCTGCTGACCGGTACCGCGCTGCGCCTGACGGCGGTCGCCGGCACGGCGATGATGGCGCTGATGTGGCTCGCGGAGTGGCCGCCTGCCCAGCACCTGTCCGACGGTTCGCCGAGCATGTCCACCAATCCCGTGGTGGAGTACCACGTCATCTACGCGGCCGCCCTTGTCGCCCTCGCCCTGACGTCCGCGGGCGAGACCTGGGGGCTCGGCCGGATCTGGGCGCGACTGCCGTTCGTATGCCGCAACGGCTGGCTGCGCTGACCCCTGTGCCACTTTCCGAGGAGGGGGCTGCCGGTCTCCGGCCGCCGACCGCCCAGGTATGGGCCGGTCGGCCCCGGCCGGGGACCAGCGGCCCCTCCAAGACGCCCGCCCCGCCCACGACGCTGGAAGCGGGTCGTCCGACAGATCCGCTCGCCACCCAGGAGGTACGCATCATGTCCCGCACCGTCACTGTCGGCCTGGACGGCTCGCAGGAGAGCCTGGCCGCCGCCGAATGGGCCGCCCGCGAAGCGCGGCTGCGCGGTCTGCCGCTACGGCTCGTCAACGTCTGGGAACCGCAGCCCTACATTCAGGCTCCGCTCCTGGGCGGCGAGACGGTGCAGCACTGGGCGGAGCGTATTCCCCGCGATACGGCCGACGAGCTGCGGCTCCGTCACCCGGATGTGGAGATCACCGCGGATCAGGTCGCCGGCCGGCCCGGTACCGTCCTGCCCGACGAGGCCCGGGGCGCCGAGCTGCTGGTCCTGGGTTCCCGTGGCCTGAGCGGCGTCGCCGGATTCATGGTCGGGTCCGTCGGCATGGCAACCGTGGCCAACACGGAGCGGCCCGTCGTCCTCGTACGGGCAGAGGAGAAGGCCAAGGACGAGCGAGCGCCCGGTTCCACTGCGAACCGGCGCGTTGTGCTGGGTCTCGACACCGAGCACCCGGACGACTCCGTGATCGAGTTCGCCTTCGACGCGGCTGCGCGCCGTGCCACCGCCCTGTATGTCTTCCATGGCTGGAACTTGCCGCCGTACTTCGCATACGGGCTTCCCGCCGACCCGAGGATGAAGGCCCAACTGGCTGTTCAGGAGGCGGACTCCCTGGCCGAGACGCTGCGCCCCTGGCGGCAGAAGTTCCCGGCCGTCGAGGTCGTCGAGCGGTCGCGATCGGGCAGGCCCGCCAACCACCTGGTGGGCGCCTCCCGAGACGCGGCTCTGGTCGTTGTCGGTCGCCGTACTCGCCGTTCGCCGCTCGGCGCACACATCGGGCCCGTCACACATGCCGTGCTGCACCACGCCACCTCGCCGGTCGCCGTGGTCCCACACGACTGACGCCACGCCGAGGAAACACCCCCGGGTGAAAACGGACCGTGAAGCGCCAGTCGTCCTGGGAGAAGTCCGAACTCCTAAGGAGAAGGGAAGAAGGTGGGGACAATGGAGTTGCCCCTCGTCGTAGGCGTGGACGGATCCGAGTCCAGCCTGCGGGCCGTTGACTGGGCGGCCGATGAGGCAGCCCTGCACGGTGTGCCGCTGCGCCTGGTGAACGCGTCGATGTGGGAACGGTACGAAGGGGCGGCGCTCGCCGATGATTTGGGACGCCCCTCGGAGCGGGTCATGGCCGAGAACATCGTCGGTACGGCCGCCGAACGCGCCCGCCGTCGCGACCCGGACCTCAAGATCCAGACGGACATCCTGCCCGAGGACACGGTGAGCGCCCTGCTCAGCGAGGGCCGCAACGCCTCCGCCCTCGTCACCGGCTCGCGCGGTCGTAGCGGAATCGCCGAGATGCTGCTCGGCTCGGTGAGCCTGGCAGTCGCCGCCCGCGCCGACTGCCCGGTGTTCGTCATTCGCGGCAGCCACGATCCGCGGGGCGGCACGCACCGGCGGATCGTCCTCGGCGTCGACGAACCCCCGGCGGGCTCGGCCGCTGTGCGTTTCGCGTTCCGCGAGGCGGAGAGGCGCCGGGCTGCCCTGCACGCCATCCGGGCGTGGCGCCGCCCCGCGCACGAGGCGGCCGACCATCCTCTGGTCGCCGCAGACGCCGCCCGATTCCACGAAGGCCGGGCCATGGAGATCCTCGAAGCGGCGCTGCGTGAAGCCGTAGCGGACCACCCCACCGTGGAGCTGCACCGGGCAACGGCCGAGGGTCCCGCCCGCATGGTGCTCATGAACGCCTCGGCCGCGGCAGACCTGCTGGTTGTCGGCGCCCTGCGGCGGCACGGGCACTTTGGACTCCAGCTCGGCCGGGTTGCCCACGCGGTGCTGCACCACTCGGTGTGCCCCGTGGCCGTCGTACCGCAACGGTCGTGACGACATGAGCGCTCGGCCCCGCGCGCTGCGGGGTATGGCGGCCGTGGTCCTCGACACCGACGGAGTGATCACCGACTCCGCGCGGTTGCACGCCGCCGCCTGGAAGACCGCCTTCGACGCTTACCTGCGCGATCACCCGCCCGCCGATTCCGCCCAGCGGCGCCCCTTCGACGTGCGGGAGGACTATCTGCGGTACGTCGACGGCAAGTCACGGATCGACGGTGCCGCGGCCTTCCTGGAGTCCCGGGGGCTGCGGCTGCCCGGCGCGGAGGTGCAGGAAGTCGCCGGGAACAAGGAGCGGTTGTTCACCGCGCGGTTGCGGGAACACGGCGTCGACGCCTATCCGGGCACGGTCCGGCTGCTGCGTGCCCTGCGCTCGGCCCGCGTACCCCTGGCCGCCGCCTCCGCCTCCCGGCACGCCCGCGAACTCCTCGAACACGCGGGAGTGCTGGACCTCTTCGATGCCCTGGTGGACGGCGGTGAGGCGGCGCGCCTTCACTTGCCCGGCAAGCCCGACCCCGCGCTGTTCCTGGAGGCGGCCCGCCGCCTCGGTGTCCCCGCCTCCCGTACCGCTGTCGTCGAGGACGCTCTGGCCGGAGTCGAGGCCGGGCGCCGCGGCGGCTTCGGCCTGGTCGTCGGTGTGGACCGGGCGCGTACGCCACAGACGCGTGCTGAACTGCTCAAGCACGGCGCGGATGTGGTGGTCCGTGACCTCGCGGAACTCCTCACCGACAGCGACTGCCAGAAGGGTTGACGATGCGCGACTGGACCTGGGAGTACGAAGGCTACGACCCGGAAGAGGAGCGCCTGCGCGAGTCGCTGTGCACCCTCGGCAACGGCTACTTCGCGACCCGTGGCGCGGCCCCCGAGTGCACGGCGGACTCCGTCCACTACCCGGGCACGTATGCGGCGGGTTGCTACAACCGGCTGATCTCGGACGTGTCGGGACGGCGCGTCGAGAACGAGGACATGGCCAATCTGCCCAACTGGCTGCCCCTGCGATTCCGTACGGGCTCCGGGAGTTGGCTCTCCCCGGACACCCACAGGCTCCTCGACCATCACCAGGCGCTGGACATGCGTGCGGGCACGCTGGTGCGCACGCTTCGGTACGAGGACGAGGGCGGCCGACGCCTCCGGGTGCGACAGCTGCGCCTGGTCCACATGGCTCACCCCCATCTGGCGTTGCTGCGCACCGAGTTCACCGCGGAGGGATGGTCCGGGGAGATTGAGGTCGAGTCGGCGCTCGACGGCGCCGTTGCCAACACCGGGGTCGCGCGTTATGGACAGCTTTCCGGCCGTCATCTCACCCACGTTCACACGGGGACCTCCGCCTCGGACACCATGTGGCTCCGCTGCCGCACCAGCACCTCTGACATCCGGGTCGGCCTGGTCGCCCGCACCGTGGCCGACGTCCCGGCCGAGCCCACCATCCGCCACGAGCACCTGCGGGTTGCCTGCGTCCTGCGCCTTCCCCTGGCCGCGGGCCGGACCGTCACCGTCGACAAGACGGCCTCCCTGCACACCTCCCGGGACCGGGCGATCAGCGACCCGCTGCACGCCGCCGTCGACCGGGTGAGCCGTGCCCCGGACTTCGACACCCTGCTGGCCTCGCACCGCGCGGCCTGGCGCCAGCTGTGGCGCACGGCCGAAATCGACGTGCCGAACAGCTCGGGCCCGGTCCTGCGGCTCCACCTCTTCCACGTCCTGCAGACGCTCTCCCCGCACACCGCGGACCTCGACGTCGGAGTTCCGGCCCGGGGACTGCACGGCGAGGCGTACCGCGGACATGTCTTCTGGGACGAACTGTTTGTCCTGCCCTATCTGAACCTCCACTTCCCCGAGGTCTCCCGGGCCCTGCTCAGCTATCGCCACCGGCGTCTGGAACGAGCTTGCTTCGCAGCCCGCGACGCCGGACGCGCCGGGGCCATGTACCCCTGGCAGAGCGGCAGCAACGGCCGGGAGGAGACCCAGCAGTTGCACCTCAACCCGCGCTCGGGGCGCTGGCTGCCCGACCACTCCAGGCTTCAGCACCACGTCGGATCGGCGATCGCGTACAACGTGTGGCAGTACTGCGAGGCGAGCGGCGACACGGAGTTCCTGCACACCAAGGGCGCCGAAATGCTGCTGCAGATCGCCCGGTTCTGGGCGTCGTCCGCCGCCTACGACGAGACGCTCGGCCGCTACCGGATCCGCGGAGTCGTCGGCCCCGACGAGTACCACGACGCCTATCCCGAGGCGAAGGAACCTGGCCTTGTCGACAACACGTACACCAATGTCACCGCGGCCTGGGTACTCGCCCGCGCCGTCGACGTGCTGCATTCTCTCCCGGAACCGCGCCGCCGGGACTTGGCCGAGCGCATCGGGCTCGACGGCGGCGAAGCGGCAAGGTGGGAGGAGGTCTCCCGCAAGCTGCACGTCCCCTTCCATGCCGGGGTGATCAGTCAGTTCGAGGGCTATGGCGAGCTCGCTGAACTCGACTGGGACCGCTACCGGGACCGCTACGGCGACATCCGGCGCCTCGACCGGATCCTGGAGGCCGAGGGCGACACAGTCAACCGCTACCAGGCATCGAAACAGGCCGACGTGCTGATGCTCGGCTATCTCTTCTCACCGGCCGAGCTCCAAGGGCTCTTCCGTCGGCTCGGACACGAGGTGGACGGCACCATCTGGCAGCGTACCGTCGACTACTACCTGCGACGCACAAGCCACGGCTCGACGCTCAGCAGCCTCGTGCACGGCTGGGTGCTGGCGAGAGTGCGGCGCGCGGAGGCCTGGACGTTCTGCCAGGAGGCGCTGGCAGGAGACATCGCCGATCTGCAGGGTGGCACCACCGGCGAGGGCGTCCATCTCGGCGCCATGGCCGGCACCCTCGATCTCGTGCAACGCGGACTGACCGGCCTCGAGACCCGGGGCGGCGCGCTGTGGCTCAACCCGGTGCCGCTGCCGGAGCTGTCGGAGTACGGCTTCGCGATCCGCTACCAGGGCCACTGGGGCGTCCGGCTCCGGCTGCGCGCGGGGGAGCTGCAGATCACCGTGCCCGAATCCGACCGCGCACCGATCGACATCGCCCTGCCTGATCGCACGGTCTCGGTGGCGCCCGGGGAATCCTGCACGCTCACCCTGCCCGGGGAGCGATAGGGATGTTCGGCGCCGGCGCCGGCGGCGGGTTCGGGATCGCCCCGCCGAGTCTGATGCCCCTCAGATGGTCGTCGGCGGCGTGACCGAGCGGCCCCGCTCCGTGGACAGACGGTTCGAGGTCCGTGCCGTGCCAGACCTGACCATCACCTTCGACCACAACGTGATCGGAGGTGCTACGCGCCCTCGACGGCACGAGCAGTGAACACCCCACACATCCGGCCGAGTGAGGCCGGGGCCGCGTGCCGCCGGCTCACCGACGGCACCTGAACCGACGTCGGCGGGTCCGCTGCCCCGATCGATGACTTCAATGGCGCTGGGTGTATCCGACGACACTGTCGGGGTTGGTCGCTTCGGCCGCCCCAAACTCGTCGTCGCCGGGTGAGTCGAGAACCCCGTGCACGGTGACGACGCCGTCGACGGCCTGGCACAGCCGCATCGCGATCGGGATGAGGCTGCGCTGCCTGACCCTGCCGGTCAGCGTCACCACACCGTCGACCACACTGACTTGGACCTCTTCGGAAGAGAGGGACAGCGTGTCCCTCAGGACCTCTCGGGTGATCTCCTCGCGGATCGCGCTGTCCTGCCGCAGAAAGACCCGAAGGAGATCGCTTCGGCTGATGATCCCGACGAGGTGTCCGGCCTCGTTGACCACGGGCAGCCGCTTGACCCGCTGGCGAGTCATTTCCCGGGCCGCTTCGACGATGCTCCACTGGGCGCGGGCGGTCACGGCGGGCGAGGTCATCAGCCCTTCGGCGGTCTCTGCCGCGGCGCGGTCGCGGTCGCGGGGGCGCATCCCCAGCGACGCCGCACGGCCCCCCGGATCGGGCCGGGCTGCCTCGTGGCGGAGCAGGTCCGCCTCCGAGACCACTCCTACGGGATTGTCCTGCTCGTTGACCACGGGCACCGCGGTGACGCCGTGCTCGGCGAGCAGCTGCGCGACCTCCTTGAAGGGCGTGTCGGGGCGGACCCGGATCACTTCGCGGGTCATCAGGTCTTCGACGGTTCGGTGCTGCATGGCTTCCTCATCCCTCTGCTGCGCCCCCTCCGCGAGAGGCGCGGTCCAATAGGGGAGCGGGCGTCCGGAGTGCGTGTGCCGGTCCAGGGGCGGGCGTCGCTCGCCGGGTGTCGGCCGGACGATGGCTCTGATGCGGATCACCTTGGCCACCTCTCGACGGACCGGAAGGATCCGACGGTCCGGGTTTTCACCCTCGTTCTGCGCCGGGCTGAGCGGAAGGGGACAAAGGTCCTCCGCAAGGGGCCGGTCGGCCGTGCCGGAGACCTCTGCGGGCTGTGCGGCGGCCCGCGGCTTCGCAGGCCGGGCCACTGTCGCGGGCAGCACGGACACCCGGGTACGGCTCTCCGCCCGGAGAGGGACGTTCGGCCCCCACGTTGGGCCTGAGCGGCCCTCCTGGCCTCTCGGGCACCGTGGCAGCGTGAGCAGATGTCACCCCCGGCGATCGCGACACGGGAGGAGGACATGATGGCCGGCAGCGCTTCGGCGTCCGTTGTGAGGACACCCGGGCGCGTCATGGTCGGCACGGACGGTTTGGCCCATGCGCCAAGGGCTGGCTGTCGTGCCCCACCGGGACGCGACGCCTCGGGCGCACAAGGACTGAACGGCCTTTGTACAGGCGGTGGTTGGGTCTTTACGGCCCGATCGTCAATGGCTCGCCCGCCGTTCGCGGGAACAGGCCCGGAGTGTCACGGTCGTCCCCGGCCACCAGGGGTGTGGAGTCAAGATGAGGATCAACGGGCGTACGAGTACGAGGTTCTGGCGATGGCGGCGCAGCCCGCTCAGGCGCCGCAGCGACGTGGTCGAGGCCTGGATCGTGCTGGCCGTATGGGTGCTGGCGGTGGTCGGCGGAGCAGCCGTCACCCTCGCAGCGGGCTTGGCCGTCGTGCACACCCAAGAGCGGCATCGGGCGGAGCGGTACGCCGTCCAGGCCGTGCTCACCGAGGCCGTGCCGGAGGCGATTCCCACGGCAGACGGTGTGAAGGTGCAAGTCTGGGCACCGGTGCGCTGGAGCGACCGATACGGCGTGGTCCGTACCGCGACGGTGAGTGTCGAAGCGAGCGGCCCTGCCGGATCGAAGGTCGTGTTCTGGGCGGACCGCTGGGGGACTCCGACCACGCCGCCGGTCGCCGGCGCGGAGGTTGCGGCGCAGGCTGTTGCCGCCGGAGCACTGGCTCTCGGCGCCTGGGGTGGCCTGGTGGTAACCGCCGGCTGTGCCGCACGCGGGCGTCTTGACCGCATCCGCATGGACCAGTGGGCGAAGGAGTGGGATGAGGTCGGTCCGGGGTGGCGGCGCAGGATCACCTGACCGGCCGGTACCTGGCGAGGGCCGGTCGGCTCTGGCGTGCGGACCGGGATCGGCCGAGGACGACGGCCCGTGCCGCACATCTCGCACCCGCGCGCCCTGGGTACCAGAGCGCGCGGGCGCTTCTATCCGTGAACATTGCTGCTCACACCGCCCGGCACGGGCCGTTCGCCCCGCTTGCCAGGGACTCTCGGCCCATTCCCAAGCACCGGCCGACGCCGGAGCGTTGGGAGCGTACAACCGCAGTTCCGGACAAAGAGAGGCATCTGCGAGGCCTTGCGTGCTGCCCTACCTCGATCCGGGCGGACCGCCCTAAGGATGGACGCCATGCACCACCACGACGGCTTCCGAGAGCTCGACCGGCAGGTGTGCCTGCGTCTGCTGGGGCAGGTGTCGATCGGCCGTATCGTCTACACCGACCAGGCCCTGCCTGCCGTCCTGCCGGTAAACTTCTCCCTGGACCACGACTTCTCGGTGGTGCTGTGCACGTCGGCGGCCTCCCGTGTGGCCCGCGCAGTGGGCCAGGCAGTGGTGGCGTTCGAGGTGGACCGGTTCGACGAGGCGGCCGGCACCGGTTGGAGTGTCGTCGTCATGGGCCCGGCGATCCTGGTCACTGACCCGGGGGAGCGCGAACGGCTGCTGCGGACCGGACCGCGCTCGTGGGTGCCGGTGCCGGACGGAGTATTCATCCGGATCCGTCCCGAGCTGGTGACCGGACGTGTTGTGGACCGCAATGAATTCCGTTCGGACGGGCGCGTGTCGCACGAGCAGCAGTCCGCCCCGTGATCCCGGTGGAACCTGGGAGTGGGACTCAGGAGATGTGTAGGGGTACGCGCCATACCAGCGAGGTTCCTCCACCGGACGGGCAGGTCAACTCCAGCTCGCCGCCCAGCTGCTGGGCTCGCTCCGAGATGTTGGCCAAGCCGCTGCGGCGCCCGTCGGGAGGGAGCCCCACCCCACTGTCGGAGACGGTCAGCACCACTTCCCGTCCGTCCGTCTCCAGGGCCACGTCGGTCCGGGTGGCGTGCGCATGGCGGCAGACATTGGTCAGCGCCTCCGAGAGAACCGCCACCAGGTGGTCTGCAGTCTCCCGCGGCACGTCGGTGTCCAGCAGCCCCTCCATCCGGAGGCTCGGCGCGAAGCCCAGTGCCGGAGCCGCTTCCCCGACCGTCCGCACAGCGCGTGCCCGCAGGCCCTGCCCGGCCCCCGTCTCGTGTGAGCGCAGCCCGAAGATGGTCGAGCGGATGATCTTGATGGTCTCGTCCAGGTCGTCAACCGCGCGCAGCACACGCTCCGAAGCTGGGGAGTGCTCGATCAGACGCCCCGCGCTCTGGAGTGTCATGCCGGTGGCGAAGAGCCGTTGGATCGCGAGGTCGTGCAGGTCACGGGCGATCCGGTCGCGGTCCTCCAGCAATGCGATCTGCTCCGCGTCGTTGCGTCGCTCCGCCAGCTCCATGGCCACCGCCGCCTGACCGGCGAAACTCCGCAGGGGGTCGATCTCCTCGCCCGCGAAGACCGTCGCGCCCGACTCGCGGGCCAGCAGCAGCACTCCTCGTACCCCGTCCGCGGTGCCAATGGGCACAGCCACCGCGGGCCCCAGCCCGGCGAACCGCGGCGGCCCGGCCGAAACGCGCTCGTCGTGGGCGACATCCGCGCTCGTCACCGGCGCGCCCGCGGCGAACGCGGCGCCGCTCAGGCTTCCCTCGACCGGCAGCACCAGCCCCCGGTGAGCATCCGCGTCCCGCCCGATCGCCAGCTCGACCGCCAGCGTGCCGGTGTCGGGCATCGGCAGCGCCACCACAGCCAGTTCCGCGCCGGCGATCTCCTTGGCCCGTTCGGCGATCAGAGTGAGGACTTCGCTGCGCGGGCTGCCCGACATCAGACTGTGCGTGATGTCCGCGTTCGCCCGCAGCCAGCGCTCGCGCCGCTTGGCCTCCTCGTACAGACGGGCGTTGTCGATCGCCACCCCGGCCGCGACAGCCAAGGTGGACAGGACGGACTCGTCCTCTTCGTCGAACTGGACTCCGCCCCGCTTCTCGGTCAGATAGAGGTTGCCGAAGACGTGGTCACGCACCCGGATCGGGACGCCGAGGAAGGTGTTCATCGGCGGGTGATGCGGTGGGAAGCCGTACGACGAAGGGTGCTCGGAGATCTTCGGCAGCCGCAGCGGCTCTGGGTTCCTGATCAGCTCGCCGAGGATGCCGTGCCCGGACGGGTACGGGCCGATCGCGGCGGTCTGCTCGTCGCTGACCCCGATCGTAAGGAACTGCGAGAGTGACGTCCCGCTCGGCGCGATCACACCCAGCGCAGCGTATTCCGCGTCGACGAGCACGGCCGCAGCCTCGGTGATGCTGTGCAGCACCTGCTCCAGGTTCAGCTCCCGCCCGACCGACAGCACGGCCTCCAGCAGGCTGTGCACCCGGTCCCGGGTGCCACGCGCCGCGTCCAGGCGGGCCTGCAGCTCCTCCAGCAGCTCGTCCAGCCTCAGCTGCGGCAGCCGTACGCGGCCGTCCTCCGAGCTTCCCACCGCTGCTCCCTCCGGGTGTGCCTCGACGGGCCGACGGCTGACTCTGGCGGTCATGGCTACCGTACCGGGCCTGATGGCGCGGCGGCATGGGGAACTGTGGCTCGGTGGCCGGGTGTCCGGGGTCGGGTGTACTCGTCGGGCGGCGGCAGCGGGCACGCGGAATCAGCGGACCAGAACGGCCTCACCTGAGCGGGGCACGACCGTGGTCCAGCCCAGCTCCTGGTCGATACGGTCGCGAAGCGCCCCGGCAGCGCCGGGCTCACCGTGGACCATGTAAGTCGTATTGGGCGCGGGAGCGCCACGAAGCCAGTCGACGATCTGTCCCGCGTCGGCGTGCGCCGAGAAATGCGGCACATTGGCGATCTCGGCCCGCACGGGCACGTACTGGCCGAACATCTTGAGCGTCCGGGCGCCGTCGACCAGGTCCCGGGCCCTGGTGCCCTCGGCAGCGAACCCCACGATCACGACTGCGTTGCGTGGATCGGGAAGCACACGCCGCAAATGGTGCAGGACGCGTCCGCCAGTGGCCATACCCGCCGACGACACGATCACGGCAGGCCCCGGGGCGTCGTTGATGTCGATCGACTCCTGGACCGAACGGGCCGCGAGGAAAGGGTCCGGACTGATCGCGGTCATGCCCTGGGAGATGACGGAAGGGAGCAGCTCGGGAGAGCGGGCGAGGATCGCATCGCGGTAGACGTCAAGGGCGGCCAGTGCCATCGGGCTGTCCACGAAGACAGGAACTGCGGGCGGCAGTACGCCCTCGCGCCGGAGGCCTGCGAGCTCGTGGAGGACCACTTCGGTGCGGTCGAGGGCGAAGGACGGGATGACGACAACGCCTCCTCGGCCGAGCGTCCGGATCAGCACGGAGGCGAAGCGTTCCCTGCCAACCGCGTCATCGTGCCGGCGATCGCCGTACGTCGACTCCATGAGCAGCACGTCGGCCCCGGAGAACGGCTCGGCGGGACGCAACAGGGGGTGCCCGGGCCGCCCCAGGTCGCCGCTGACAGCGAGAGTGTGTCCGTCCTCGAGAGTGAGATGCGCCCAGGCCGAGCCGAGGATGTGGCCGGCATGGTGGAGCGTGAGCCTGGTGCCCGCGATGATCTCGGTCTCGCTGTTCAGCGGTACCGGATCGAACATCTTGACCGTGTTGTCGACATCGGCGTCGTCGTACAAGGGCTTGGCCGGACGGTGCTTGGACCAGCCGTGCTCATTGGCGTGCCGGGCGGACTCGATCTGGAGCCGGGCACTGTCGCGCAGCACGATCTCCGCGAGCCGCGCGGTATGCGCGCTGGTCAGTACGGGCCCGCGGAAACCCTGCCGGACCAGACGGGGAAGGTAACCGCAGTGATCGAGGTGGGCGTGTGTCACGACCACGGCGTGGATGTCGGAGGCATCGCACGGCAGGCGCCGCCAGTTGCGCCGCCGGAGGTCGGCGAGCCCCTGGAACAGGCCGCAGTCGAGCAGGATCCGGGCGTGATCGCTCTCGACGAGGAACTTGCTGCCCGTGACGGTGCCGACACCGCCGAGAAAGGACAACAGTGCGGGCCTCGGCCGGGTCGTCGGCGCCGCCGCCGGGTTCGAGAGTGTCTCTTCTTTCATGGCTGCACACTCCTCGCTTCGCGGAGTCGGCCTCCACTGTCACACTCCGGGCGTCTCGTTCGGATGGGCCGACAGGTCCCGGCGCAGGGTCGTTCGGGCCCATTTCGGCCCAGTGGGCGCACTCACTGGAACGCCGAGTGGATCTCCTGCTCGGTGGCGCTGTGCGAGACAAGAAGCAACTCGTCACCGGGCTGGAGGCGGACGGCCGGTCCGGGCACGGTCGGCCGGCCGTCCCGTATGACGGTGGCGACGACGGTTCCGTCGGGCAGAGGGATGTCCGAGAGGGGTTTGCCGACTGCGCGAGAGTGCGTGGTGATCACGGTTTCGATGATGTCGACGCCCGCCTTGCTGAGGCGCAGCAGGGCCACGGTATCGGTGGCACCGGTTGCCTCCTCGATGAGGGAGATGAGCGGAGTGGCAGCGGGGACGGCGATGTCGACACCCCAGCGCCGGTCGAACAGCCAGGCGTTCTCACTGTCGTTGACGCGGGCCACGACGCGTGGCGCGGCACACTGCCGTTTGGCCAGCAGGCTGATGACGAGGTTGTCCTCGTCCTCTCCCGTGGCGGCGATGACGAGGTCGGCAGTGTGGGCGCCGGCCTGGTCCAGACATGCAGGTTCGCAGGCGTCCCCCAGGATGAGGTGTACGGCGAGCTGTCCCTGAAGCGCATTGATGCGGTCGGCGTCCGCGTCCACCACAGTGACGTCGTTCCCGGCGGCGGCGAGCACCTGCGCGATCTGGGTGCCCAGTCGCCCGGCGCCCGCGATGAGGGCCTTCATGTCCCCAGCTCCTTGTCGATAAAGCCACGCAGACGGCCGAGCGCAGTGGCGGCGACGGCGAAGGTGACGAGATCTCCGGGCTCGGCTGCCGTGCCGTGGGCGGGCACCAGCGAGCGGCCCGCTCTTGTCACTTCCACGACACGGATCTCACCGTCGACGTCGAACGCGGCGAGCCGGCGCCCGGTGAGGTAGGCCGGGAGCTGCGAACGGACCAGGAGCGTTTCGCCGTTGCCGAAGGTGAGTTCCGGTGTGAGATGGCGGTGCAGCAGCATCTGATGGATCTGGTTCACGGTCCAGCGGACACTGGCGATGGTGGGGATGCCCAATTCTCGGTAGATGTCGGCGCGCCGTGGGTCGTAGATGCGGGCGAGGACGATGGGTACTCGGTACGTGTCCTTCGCAGTCCGCGCGGTGACGATGTTGCTGTTGTCCCCGGAGGTGACGGCGACGAGCGCGTCGGCGTGTTCGATCCCCGCTCGCTCCAGTACGGCCCGGCTGAATCCGTTCCCTTCGAGGAACTGGCCGGGGAACCCTGCGGGCAGCCGCCGTCGGCTGCTCTGCGTGCGGTCGATGACCCGCACGTCGTGGCCTTCCGCGGTGAGCTGGGTGGCCAGAGCGGAACCCACCCGTCCGCAGCCCGCGATGACGACTCTCATCGCTCTCCTCCCTTGTCTCGTGCGGCGCGATGGCGGAGCCAGGCCTTGCGGGCTTCCTCTGCGGCCAGCAGCACGACTCCGAGCCCGGCGAGGACGGCCCAGTCGGTGACGGTGAGCGGGGCCGTGTTGAACACCTCCTGGAGTGCGGGCAGATAGCTGATGGCTGCCATCAGACCGATCCCGAAGCATCCGGCTGCCAGCAGCCACAGGTTGCTGAGCAGACCGGCCCGGAAGACGCTCTCGCGTTCAGTGCGCACCGCCAGCGCATTGAAGAACTGGCTGACCACGATCCCGGCCTGCACCAGGGTGATCGCCTCCCGATAGGCGACGCTGTCCTTGGTGAAGTCGGCATAGGGGATACCGGAAGCGTTGATGTGCCAGAAGAACACCGCGCAGACCCCGGCTGCCTGGATCCCGCCCAGGAAGAGGATGCGGCCCATCACCGCGGGAGAGAACAGCCGTTCGTCCCTTGAGCGCGGCGGACGGTCCATGACATCGTCCTCCGGGGGCTCGGCCCCGAGCGCGAGAGCGGGCAGGACGTCCGAGCCCAGGTCGATCGCCAGGATCTGTACGGCACTGATCGGGACCAGAGGAAAACCTGCGAAGGTCGCGGCGAGGATCGGGACAAGTTCCCCGATGTTGTGGCTGAAGAGGTAGACCAGGAACTTCCTGATGTTCTGATAGACGGAACGGCCCAGTCGTACCGCTGTGGCGATGGACGCGAACGAGTCGTCGAGGAGCACCATGACGGCCGCCTCCCGCGCCACGTCCGTCCCGGACACGCCCATCGCCACACCGATGTCGGCGTGCTTCAGGGCTGGGGCGTCATTGGCGCCGTCGCCCGTGACAGCGACCACCTCGTGACGCCGCTGGAACGCGGTGACCACACGCATCTTGTGCTCGGGGCTGACCCGGCACAGCAACAGCTCGCCCTGGCCGGCCAGCAGCCCGTCGAGGGCGTCGTCGTCCAGCTCGTTCAGCCGGGCACCGGTCATGACCGTCGGATCAGCACGCCGCACGATTCCCACGCGCCGGGCCACGGCCTCAGCGGTCAACGGATGGTCCCCGGTCACCATGACGACGCGGATACCGGCCCGGTGGCAGGCGGCGACCGCCTCCCGTACCTCGGGTCTCGGCGGGTCCAGCATGCCGACGAGCCCCAGGAAGGTCAGCCCCGACTCGACAGTGTCCCGGTCGGGATGCGGGCCTGAGAGTTTCCGCCGGGCGGAGGCCAGGACCCGCAGTCCCTTTGTGGCCAGCTCGTCATTGACGGCCATCACCTCCGCACGCAGCGCGTCGGTCAACGCGATCACTTCGCCCTGCCGGTCGATGGCCGTGCACCGTTCGAGCAGCTCCTGGGGAGCGCCCTTCACACAGGCGTGGTAAACGTCGGCCCCGGAGTGCACCGTGCTCATCAACTTGCGTACGGAGTCGAAGGGATGCTCGCCGACGCGCGGAGCGGCCGCTTCTTCGGCGCCCCGGTCGAGCCCGGCCTTGGCGGCGGCTACGAGCAGTGCACCCTCGGTGGTGTCCCCGAGCACATGCCATCGACCGCCGTCGTAGGGCGGCACCAGACGAGCGTTGCTGCACAGCGCCGCGGTCCGCAGGACTGCGCGCACCGGTTCGGGATCCGTGACCTCACCGGTCGGCTCGTAACCCACCCCGGACACGGTGTGCATGACACCTCCGGCCCACACCTGGACGACGGTCATCTCCGCCTGCGTCAGTGTCCCGGTCTTGTCCGTGCACACCACCGTGGTCGAGCCCAGCGCCTCGACGGCGAGCAGTTGCTTCACCAGCGCATGGCGGCGAGCCATGCGCCGGACGCCGATCGCGAGGGACACGGAGAGCGTGGCGGGCAGCCCTTCGGGGACCAGCGCGACCATCACACCGAGCGCGAAGACGAACGCCGACACGAGGTCCTGCCCTGCGGGCAGCCGCACGGCGAACAGAAGCGATCCCACGGCCAGTGCCGTACCCGCCACCCGACGCGCCATCGAGGCGACCTGGTGCTGCAATGGGGTCTTCTGTCGCGGTGCGGCGGCGGTGAGCTGGAAGATCCGCCCGAACTCGGTCGAACGGCCCGTGGCGAAGACCACGGCTTTTGCGGTTCCCGCCACGACGTCGGTGCCCATGAAGACGCAGTTGCGCGCCTCAAGGACCGGGCCCTGCAGCTCAGGCTCGTGGCCACGGCCGACTGCGTCGCTCTCCCCTGTGATCGCGGCGTTGTTCACGGCGATGTCGTGCGCCTCCACCAGGCGGCAGTCCGCAGAGACCGCATCCCCGGCTTCGAGAATCACCACGTCGCCCGCCGCCAGCTCCCGCGCGGGCAGTTCCCGCAGCACGGCGTCGCGCAGCACCCGGCAGGTGCGCGGCACCATCGCCTGCAACGACTCCGCCGTCCGCTCGGCCGAGTACTCCTGGGCGAACCCGATGGACGCGTTCAGCACCACCACGCCCAGGATCGCCACGGCGAGTTGCAGCGTACCGACGTCTTGCGGCTCCTGGAGTGTGTACGCGAGGAACGTGATCGCCGAAGCGATGAGCAGGACGACCGCGAAGAGGTCCGTGAACTGGGCTGCCAGTTGCCGCCACAGGGCCGGGTGCGCCGCTCGCGGGAGTTCATTGGACCCGAACCGCTGGAGCCTGGCGTCGGCTGCCTCGGTCGGCAGGCCACGGGGCGACGTGTCCAGTGCGGAGTACACGTCGGCGGGCGACAGCGTCCGTATGGCGAGGCCGTCGGCATCCGGCGCCGAAGCTTCCCCCCCGGAGCCGCCGGGAGTCAGCACATCCGTCGGGGCGGTCACTACTGGGTCCCTGAAGCGCGACGACCCGAAAGGCGGGCCGGGCACCCGTGCGGGTCACGTGATGTCGAGGACATCGCTCACCGACCGGCGCGGGGACGCTGGACCTTCGGGGCCGTATCCGAGGCGGATCACCATCTGTACGTGACCCATCGCCGACCCCGGGTCGCGTACGGCCCACCGCAGTTCCGGCCATTCGAGTGCCTGCGATGTCAGCGACGTGACCAGCCCGTCCAGGGTGGCCTGGAGCAGAACCCGCTCCATCGCCTGACCCGCGCGCAGCCAGTCCTCCGCCCGGTCGCCGGCCGTACCGAGCAGAGCGAGGCGGGGCTGCTTCTCGAAGGTGGCGGAGCCACGGCCGGGAACGGGATGCCGGCCGGCGAAGTCCCGTATGGGAGCGGTGACATCGTGCTGACGGGGGCCGAAGGCATATGCGGGGATTCCTTCCCGCCGCGAAGTGTCACCCTTGGCGCCGGTGTCGGTCCAGCGTGCCATCTCTTCCCGCACTTCGGGGTGGAGCGCTTCACGGCCCTCGGCGTCGTGCACCAGATTCAGCACGGACTTCACGTGCCACGCGTCGGGCACGTACAGCCGGGCGCCTTCGAGCAGGGCGGCGCCGCGCAGCCCGTCCAGGATGTCGTCCGGGATCTCCTCGTCGGTGAAGGGGTGGCGGCTGGTGTGCCGTTTGCGGACAGCGGGGTGAAGTACGGCGAGATCGTGCTCCGGGCCCGCGGGTTCGGCGAGGTTCACCTCGGCCAGCAGCCACGGATCGGAGGGGTCGGGGAGCAGTGTGGTGACCGGTTCCCGGCCGGCGTGCACGGCGGCCACCCGCAGATTGAACAGCGCGGCGGCACAGCCGAGATGGACGGCACGGTGCGTCGGGTCCGACTTGGGCATCGTGCGCTCCGGATCGGCGCGCAGCTGCATCGTTCCGGTGCCGCTCAGGTACCGGAACTTCCAGGGCTGTGCGTTGTGCATGGACGGGGCTGCCGTGGCGTCCTCGACAAGGGCTGTCACGGTGGTCGGGTCGAGCGGTGGTGAAGGCACTTGATCCTCCTGCCGAGAGGGGGTCAGTGGGCGACGACGGCGACAGGTGCGGCGCTGTGGTGCATCACCGCGTGGGCGACGGGGCCGATGTGCCCACCCAGTGGAGCCCGGCGGAGGCGCCGGCCGACGACCACCAGATCGGCGTCGGCCGCCGAGTACACCAACTGCTGCCCAGGCGAACCGATGAGAGCCCGCTCGACAACCTGCACCGACGGGAACTTCTGCCGCCATGGCAGCAGCATGTCGCTCAGGGCCCGCTCGAATTGCCGGCCCACTTCCAGCTGGATGCCGGGCTCGAGCATCGGTGCGTAGCTGAACACGAGGGGGAGCGTCCAGCCGTGTACGGCGCGGAGAGTGCAGCCACGGCGTGCGGCCTCGTCGAAGGCGAAGGCCAGGATCTTGTCGCAGGACTGGTAGACGTCCAGGCCGACGACCACGTCGCGGTACGGGGACGCGGTGTCCGGCTGCTCGGCGTCGCCGGATCCGGCCCGGGGTCCCTTGTCCTGGTGTTTGGGTGCCCGTACCAGCACGACCGGCTGCTCGGTGGCACTGACCGTGGCCATGCCAACCGAGCCGATGAGGAAGCCCATGATGCTGCCGAGACCCCGGGATCCGAGCACCAGCATCTCCGCGTCACCTGCCTCGACGGGCAGGGCGGCGGCGGGCCTTCCGGAGAGCCGTCGTGCAGTGATCTCCAGTCCGGGATGGCGCTGCCTCAGCTCGTCCGCGGCATCGGCCAGGACCTTGTCGGCCCACTGCTGCTGCACTTCAGGGCCGACCATGGGTATGGCTGCGGTCGTGGGCCACTCCTCCGCGTGAACGAGGTGCAGGGGCACTTCGCGCAGCAATGCCTCCTGGGCAGCCCAAGCGGCGGCGGCAAGGCTCTCGGGCGAGCCGTCCAGGCCGACGGTCACATTGCGAGTCATGGTGCGGACCTCCTCAGGGCCGCGCGCGCGGCCACAGTTCCAGCGTCATGGTCCGGCGGCCGTGACAGGAGGGGCCAAGGGGCCCACGAAGGGGCCAACCGGCCCCGGCGCCCCGCGGGACCTCCCCTGATCACGGCCGGGCGACCGGATCCGCGCCACCCATGTCCAGCCGGAACGGCGGGTACTCGTCCGTCATCAGACCCGCGTACGCGACGACCCGCAGCACCCACCGGTTCAGCCCGATGATCAGGTCGAAGAGGTCGTGCGGATGGCGTTGCTGTTTCAGCTGTCATGGCTCCGGGCTGGGCCCGCCGCGGACTGCGGCGCGAGGGCCGGGCCGGCTGCTCCGGCAGGGCCGGTCGGCCCTGGGGGTGTCGTCCGGGCTCACCAGGGCCACCCGTACTCCGCGCCTTCCGGTGGCGTGAGCCCGGAATCGTTGACACGTGACGACAGGCGGTCCACCACCGACACCACTTCGTCCAACCGCTGCGTGAGCTGCAGTACGACAGGGATCTGACTGTGCCGCTCCAGCTGCCCCTCCAGTGTGACCACCCCGTCGACGACATGGACCTCGATCACGTTCGGGGCCAGCCCGAGTGTGTCCGTGAGCACGTCTTCGACCACGTGGCGGCGGATTTCGGAGTCGGGGCGAAGGAACACCTGGAGAAGATCGCGCCGTGTGACGATGCCGACCAGGCGGTCTTCGGCGTCCACCACCGGAAGCCGTTCGACGCCGCGCCGGAGCATCGTCCGGGCGGCCTTGGCTACCGTGTCTTCGGCATGGACGGTGATCGCGGGTGCGGACATCAGCAGGCGGGCGGTGAGGCCTTCCCGCTTGTCGTCCCGCGTGTCCGCAGCCGAGCCCGCGGTCCGGCCGTGCCGAGGTCCCTGTTGTTCCTCGTCCGCCCCGTCGGCTGACGCCTGACGGACGAGAAGGTCGCTCTCGGAGACCACCCCGAGCACTCTGCCGTCGTCGTCGAGTACGGGCAGCCCGGTGATGTCGTGCTCGGCGAGCAGTTTGGCGACATTCTTGAACGGCGTGGCAGGCGTGACCGAGATGACCTCGCCCACCATCACGCTTGCGACCTTGCTGAGTTTCATGTCCGTATCTCCTCCTCGATACGGCGACGTACCACGGCCGTCATGGCCGCCAGCCGCCTGGATGTGACCGGGCGGAGTGGTTCGGGGCCGTGGATACGCCGTGCCGATGCCGGGAGAGCGGCAACGTCGGCGTCGAACCGCGCGCGGGCGTCCGACAGGCTGTCCGGCCTCCCCGTCCTGCTGCCCCCGCGCATGACCGTGCGGAGCAGAGGTTCCGCCCCGGGCGGTGGGTCCTCGTTCCACACCCCGATCACGTCGGCGCGGCCGGACCGGCGGAAGACCTGCTTCGGCGCAGGGGCCGTCACCTTCGCGGAGGAGAGCTTCATGACCGGCCGCCCGTCGTACTCCACCAGTTTGTACGCCGCGTCGAGGTAGGGCGCGTCCGCGGCCACGCCGACGCGGGTACCCACCGCATACACGTCGATCGGGGCGCCGGCCCGCACGAGCTCGTCCACTGCGTACTCGTCCAGACAACCGCTGGCGATGATGCGGACGTCCGTGAGCCCGGCGGCGTCGAGAATGTCCCGCCCCCTGCGCGCGAGAGCCCCGAGGTCACCGCTGTCGAGGCGAATGGCGCAGCCGGGACCGCGCCCGAGCTCCTTGAGCACCCGCGCCGCGATCGCGACTCCGCCCTCCGTGTCGTACGTGTCGACGAGGAAGGTCACCGGTCCTGGATGGGTACGCGCGAATCCCCGGAACGCCTCCTCCTCGCCCGGGAAGGCCTCGATGTACGAGTGAGCCATGGTGCCCGAAGCGGGGATACCGAGGCTCGTGGCCGCGGCGACATTGCTGGTGCCCGCGAAGCCGACCAGTGCGCCCAGCCGGGCGGCCTGGAATCCGGCCTGCGGCCCGTGCGTACGACGCAGTGAGAAGTCCACCAGGGGCCGCCCCGCGGCGGCAATGACACAGCGGGCCGCCTTGGAGGCGACCGCCGTCTGATGGCACAGCTGAGTGAGCAGGTAGGTCTCGACGAGCTGGGCCTGCGGCAGTGGCGCGGTCACTTCCAGCAGCGGCTCTCCGGCGAACACGAGCCGCCCCTCGGGGACAGCACGCACCTGGCCGTCGAATCCCAGACCGAGCAGCGGCTCAAGGTCCGCGGCCGGCCGGTGAAGGGCGTCGGCGAATTCCTCCACGTCGTGCGGACCGACGCGGAAACGGGACAGGTAGTCGAGCGACGGCTCCAGGCCGGCGGCCACCAGGAACCCGCGGTCGGGCGGCAAGTCCCGCACGAACAGACTGAAAGTGGCCGGAGCACGCATCCCCTCCCGCAGGTAGGACATGGCCATCGTCACTTCGTACAGATCGGTCGTGGTCACCTCAGACATGGCGGTCGCCGCCCTTCACAGCCGCGGAGTCGTCCACGTCGTAGGCGAGCCGGTCGATCACATCCACTACCCCGTCGACGCTCTCGCACAGCCGCAGGGTGATCGGAATGAGGCTCTTGCGCGCCACAGTGCCGCTGAGCGTGACTCTGCCGTCGGTGACCTCGACCGTCAGCGCAGAGGGCGGCAGTCCAAAAGTGTGGGTGACGACGTCCTCGAGGATTTCCTCCTGGATCGCCCGGTCCCGCCGCAGGAACAGCTGCAGGAGGTCGCTGCGGCTGATCACGCCGACCAGACGGCCCGACTCGTCGACGACGGGCAGCCGTTTGATCCTGTTCTTCTCCATGACCCTGGCCGCCCGGACCACGCTCCACCCCGGCTCCGCGACGATTGCCGGACTGGACATCAGTTCCTCGGCCACGCTGGATGTGTCTCTCGATGTCTGTTTGCGTAGCAGGTCGGCCTCGGAGACGACTCCGACGGGCCGCTCGTTGTCGTCGATCACCGGTACGGCGGTGATGCCGTATTCGTCGAGGAGGCGGGCGATCTCTTTGAACGGGGTGCCCCGCTGCACGCTCACGGCCGTGGGGGACATCAGGTCCGCGACACTGCGGTGCCTCATGGCGCGCCAGTCCTTTCCATCACGTGCCGGATCAGGCCGTCCTGAATGCAAGCGTGGAACGAATCCCGCCCGCGTGCACAGGGCCGAGAGGTCCTCGGAGGGGACCGAATGGATCAGCGGCGGCCGGAGAGGGACCTTCGGCCCTGCCACGGACCCCTGTGGCCCTCACCATGCCCATCTCGTGGTGACACCGTGAGGGCGTGATCCCCGATGAAACTCGGCAAGGAGTAGACATGGGCAGCAGCACTGCGGCCGAACCGGAGCTCGGGATGGTCGTCGTGGGCGTGGACGGTTCGGCGAATGCGGCGACGGCTGCCGACTGGGCCGCGGCCGAAGCCGACCGGCGAGGAAGGCCGCTGCGCCTCCTCTATGCCTCCGACACCTACCGGAGAGCTCTGTACGCCTCGGTCGAGACCGTCGAGCGCGTGCGCCAGCGCGGGCGCGACGTGCTCAAGGACACGGCGGACCGGCTGGCGGAGCAGTACCCCGAGCTGCAGATCAACAAGGAACTGAGCCCACGGGAGCCAACCGTCAGCCTGCTCGACGCTGCAGGCAGTGACGGCACGATCGTCGTGGGGAACCGCGGCTACGGAGGCTTCGCCGCGTTGCTGCTCGGCTCCGTCGGGCTCCGCGTGGCGGCGGGTGCGACGGTCCCCGTCGTGGTGGTCAGGGGCGCAGCACAAGGGGCGGGGGCCGGTGTGGTGGTGGCTGCCGTCCGCGACGAGGAAGACCTCGACTGCGTCCGGCACGCGGCGCGCGCCGCGGAACTCCGCAAGGCGTCGCTGCGTCTGCTGAGCGTCTGGCAAGTGCTGCGGTACGTGGGCATGGTGGCCACAATGCTGGACGACGTCGACGAGATCGCCCAGCAGCACCTGCGCCGTGTTTCCACGGTGGCCGACCGGATCCGGGATGAATTCCCCGAGCTCACCGTGACCGCGGACGTGGAAGAGGGCGCCTCCGTCGCCGGGACCCTCGTGGAGGCATCACGTCAGGCCGACCTGCTCGTCATGGGCGGCCGGCGACCGCCCGATGCCTTCGGCCCCACGCTGGGACGGGTGACGCATGCGGTTCTCCACCATGCCGAATGCCCCGTGGAGCTCATTCCGCGCGAGAGCAAGCGACACCGGGAGGAACAGTGACAGCCCTCGCAGAGCGCCGCGAGATGATCGTCGGCGTCGACCCGCAGCACCAGTCCCGCCCCGCACTTGCCTGGGCCGCCGACGAGGCCCACCGCCGACAGCTTGCCCTTAGGCTGCTGCTGGCCGTGCCGCCGTCGCACGACACACGCCACGCCGATTCCACCGCGCACCACATCGAGCTGCGGCGTCGAGGAGCCGAGGCACTCACGTCCGCTGCCTCCTGGATACGGGAGCGGCACGGGAAGCTTGAGGTGATCACGGACCTGCTCGACGGGGTTCCCGCCCCGGCGCTATGCCGCCACTCGGCACAGGCCCGGATGGTGGTCCTCGGCTCTCGTCGGCTCGGCCGGGCGGAGGAGTTCTTCAGCGCGAGTTCGGTGGTGGTGCCTGTCAGCGCACAGGCGAACTGTCCGGTCGTCGTCGTGGGAGAGCCCGAGCATGTGACGCAGCAGCCGCCCTACCTGGTGGTCGGCGTCGACGGCAGCCAGGCTTCGCGCGCTGCCGTCGCCCAGGCCTTCGAGGAAGCAAGCCTGCGGGGGGCCGGCCTGCGTGCCCTCTGGGTGTGGCCGCCCCCGGTGGTCTCGTTCACGGACGAGGCGGAGGCGGTGCAGGAGCGCCGACGGCTGCTCTCGGAAACAACGGCGGGCTGGTCGGAGAAGTACCCGGATGTGGCCCTGACGCACGAGGTGGTCCGCGGGCATCCGGTCGAGGAGCTTGCCCGCGCCTCCGAGCACGCACTGGCCGTCGTGGTCGGCCGCAGGGGCCGAGGCGGACACACCGGCATGCGGCTGGGATCGGTCGTCCACGGCCTGCTGCACCGGGCGCTCAGCCCGGTGATCACGGTTCCCACGCCGTGAACCGCGCCTCGCGATGCCACGACCTGATCCGCTTCATACCAGCCCCGTCGCCGTCGATCGGAGCACCCACGTGACCTCGCACCCCGTCCGCACACCGCAGTCCACCGACGAGCGCCGTCGAGGGCTCACGGAAGAGGATGCGGCACGCCGCCTCGCCGAATACGGCCGCAACGAGGTGGCCACCCGGAGAACCGTGCGCCTGCATACGCGCGTTGTGGCGCAGCTCCGGGATCCGCTGATCATGGTCCTCCTCGGGGCCGTGGCACTGACCGTCGCGATCGGAGACCACGCCGACTCCGTCGTCATCGCCCTCGTGATCGTCGTGAACACCACGGTGGGAGTGATCCAGGAGGTCAGAGCCGACAATGCGGTTGCCGCACTCTCCGCCATGTCAGCCCCGAACGCACGTGTCCTGCGCGGCGGTTGCGAGCGGGAGGTGCCCGCGGCCGAAGTGGTCCCCGGCGATGTGCTGGCACTCGGCGAAGGGGACATCGTTCCCGCCGACGCGCTCCTCACGCAGGCATCGGCGCTGCTCCTCGACGAATCCATGCTGACCGGTGAATCCGTACCCGTGGACAAGGACCTGCGCTCCGGACGGCCGGGGGCCGCGACGCTGAGCGCGGGCACTGTCGTGGTCCGGGGGAGGGGCATCGCCACGGTGACAGCCACCGGGGCCGCCAGCGCCCTGGGCCGTATCGCCGCGTTGCTGGAAGGGCGACTCGAGGCGACACCTCTGCAGCGGCGGCTGGCCGCACTGGGGCGGGTTCTCGCCGTGGCCACCCTGGCACTGTGCCTTTTGGTGTTCGCCCTGGGACTGATTCGTGGCCTGGGACCTGGCACCATGGCGGTGACCGCGATCAGCCTCGCCGTCGCAGCGGTACCCGAGTCGCTCCCGGCCGTCGTCACGCTGGCACTTGCCCTGGGGGCGCGGCGCATGGCCGCACGCCACGCCGTCGTACGACGCCTCCCCGCCGTGGAGACGCTCGGGTCGGTGACCGTACTCGCGACGGACAAGACCGGCACTCTCACCGAAGGCCGCATGGTCGTCGAACGCGTATGGACACCTGAAGGCGCCGTCGATTTCACAGGCGCCGGGTATGAGCCGTTCGGCGACGTTCGCGTCGGCGGCCGGGCAGCGGAGCCTGCCGAACTCGGCCCCGTACAAAAGCTGTTGACCACCGCAGCGCTGTGCAACGACGCCGCGCTGCGCCCACCGGACGAACCGCCCGACGGCACCGGCAGCCGCTGGACTGCCCTCGGCGACCCCACCGAAGCCGCGCTCCTCACGGCCGCGGCCAAAGCGCACTGCGAGGAACCGAGCACGCTTCACCAGACCTACCCGAGGACCGACGAAGCGCCCTTCGACAGCCTACGCAAGCGCATGAGCACCCTCCACGGAACGCCGTCGGGGCAATTGATGGTGTGTCTGAAGGGTGCTCCGGAAGCAGTCCTCGACCCCGCTGTGCTCGACGAGTCCGCGCAGCTCCTCGATCGGGCCCAGGACGAGGCAGCGCTGCTCGCCGCGCAGGGATACCGGGTGCTGGCCGTGGCTTGCGGCGAGCGGACCGAGGCTCCGACGCGGGCAGCGGACGCCGAATCGGGGCTGCGGCTGCTCGGCCTGGCGGCGATCAACGATCCTCCCAAGTCGGCTGCGGCCGCCACGCTGGCCGCGTGCCGGGCTGCGGGCATCACCCCCGTGCTCATCACCGGTGACCATCCCGCCACCGCACGGGCCATCGCCACGCGCGTCGGTCTGCTGTCCCCCGACAGCGAGCCGGGCGAGGTCGTCACAGGTCAGTCGCTGGCGGCGGGAACCGTGGACGACCTCACGGCGGTCAGGGTGTTCGCCCGCACGGACCCGCAGCAGAAGCTGGACATCGTCGAAGCCTGGCGCGACCGCGGGGACGTGACGGCGATGACCGGTGACGGCGTCAACGACGGACCCGCACTACGACAGGCTGACATAGGCGTCGCCATGGGGCGGCGAGGAACCGAGGTGGCGAGACAGTCGGCCGATCTGGTGCTCACCGACGACGAGTTGTCCACCGTGGTCGCGGCGGTCGAGGAGGGGCGCCGCGTGTACGACAACATCCGGCGCTTCCTCGTCTACGGACTCGCCGGGGGCACCGCAGAGATCCTGGTGATGCTGTTCGGCCCGTTGCTCGGATTGTCACTGCCGCTGCGTGCGGGTCAGATCCTGTGGATCAATCTCCTCACCCATGGCCTGACCGGGGTGGCGATGGGGGCGGAGCCAGTGTCGCCGCGCGCCATGCACCGGCCCCCGCGCCCGCCGCAACAGCACGTGCTGGGGCACGGGCTGTGGCAACGAGTGCTCTTCCTCGCAGCCGTGGTCACCATGGCAAGCCTCGCTGCAGGCCTCTCGGCCCGTGCCGTGGACGCAGCCTGGCAGAGTGTGCTGTTCCTGTCCCTGCTGGCCGCACAGCTCGGGGTCGTCATGGGGCTGCGGGACCGCCTTCTCACACGGGAAAACCTCTTCCTGCCGGCGGCGGTGCTTGCCTCGGCCGGTCTCGCGATGGCGGCTCTGTACGTACCGTTCCTGCGATCTGTACTTGAGACCCAGCCACTCGGCGGGACGGAGGTCGCTGTGGCCGCCGCCGTGGGCCTGGCCGGATTCGCCGCCGCCCGCCTCAGCAGGCAGCCGTGGCTACGCCGATTGGTCGTCAAGCAGTAGTCGTCAAGCAGTAAGGGAGGGGTGGGGCCGAGCGGCACCGAAGGTGGGGCTGTTCGGCCCTGGCAGCAGCCCACCCCCCGTGTTTCCATGGAATTGACGGAAAGGGCCCCTGAGGAGGACGTGGAGAAGCGGCTCGTGGCCGTGCACCACGCAATCAGGATCCGCGAGAAGCGGGTGGGCCCTTTTCGCCTTGACGTGCCGTGCCGGGGCCGAGGTGATCGTGCCCACGCCTCAGGGCGCTGGGGGTGCCTGGTTGTTGAGGCTCAGGCGGACGTCCACGACGCCTTCGACCGCGCGGGCGGCCCGGGCAAGCAGGGAGACCAGCGCCCGGTCCCGGAGGTTGCCGTGGAGGGTGACCACGCCGTCGGTGACGGAGACTTCCACGTGTGCCGCGGGTGGCAGGTGCTCGATGACGGTACGACGGATCTCGTCGGCGATGGTCTCGTCCGGCCTGAGGAACACCTTCAGCAGGTCGCTGCGACTGACGACACCTTCGAGCAGGCCGACACCGTCGACCACTGGCAGGCGCTTGACCCGACGGCGCGCCATGATCCGTGCGGCCTCGGAGACCGTGGCGCTCGCGTGAACAGTGACGGCCGGGCTCGACATCAGCTCCTCTGCCGAGACCGCCCTCGCCTTCGCCACGTCGGACAGCGGCCGGTCTGCCTGTGCGGGGTCGTCGAGGCGGTACTCCTCCTTGCGGAGCAGATCGGCCTCCGAGACCACGCCGATCACACGGCCCTCGCCCTCCAGCACCGGCAAGGCACTGACCTTCCACTGCTCCATCAGCTCCACGATCTCCTTATAGGTCGCACGGCGCCCCACCGCGACTGCGGTGTGCGTCATGACATCGCTCACTGTGTGCGGGGAATCGGGCATGGCGGGCCTCTCGGACGTCGGTTACAGAGTCATGCCGCTGCCGTGCGGCGCGTACAGATCGAGCAGCCGGATACGGGCGGCATGCAGCCGATGAGCGAGCACCCTGCCGACCCAGTTTCCGATCGCGGAGCCGAAGGCAGGGTCGGCATCCATCATCATCCGCACCGTTGACGCGTCGAACTCCTGGGCGCGTACGGGTGTCATGGCCTCGGCGCCGAACTGCCACACATGCGGTGGGAACAGCCAGGACCAGCCCACGAGTTCACCGAAGCCCAAGTTCTCGATCACCGCCGGGCGCCGTCCCGGAACTTTGATGTCGAGAGTGACAGTGCCGGACTGGACGATCCAGAACCGGTCGGCGCGGCGGCCTTCTTCGAAGATGCGGGTTCCTTCAGGGAATCTGACGTCCCGGGTGATGCCCAGCAGCCGGGCACGGTGCTCGGGGGAGAGAACGGCGGTCATACGGATGGGGGAGGGGGTGCTCATTGCTGGGCCTCCGTTTCGAGCGCGCGGCTTCTTCGGTGATGACCGGTGAGCCTTCCGGGCCTCACTCGCCGGTTGTCCTGCGGGGCCGCTGTCTGTGCTCAGCGTCAGTCATCCGATCGGCGCCGGGGAAGGGCCGGGCGGCCCTGTCTGCGGCCCCAACAGGGCCAGTTCTGCCCCGCTGCGGTTTCGCGGTCAGGCAGGCGGCGATGCATTCGGCCCACTTGGCGATCCGATTGAAGTCGCGGCAGTCGTCGCCGTCCTCCTCCAGGATCACCCGGGCGATGCGTCCTCGCGCTCCGGCCGCCGGCCGTCCGCCGAACGTGACGTGCTCCAGCGCTCCCAGTCGACGCTCGACCTGGCGGACGCCGCGCACAGCAGGGATGTCCCGTTCCAGTGCCGACGGGTCGAGGGGCCACTGCTGAACAGCCACAGCGGCCGTCCGGCCAGAGCATGCCGGTGGCGCCGGGCGAAGCGCCGAGCATCCCGGTGCCAGCGCCCCATGCGGAGCGCGCCTCCGAGGACGACGGCCTCGTACGGGCGGATGTCACACACCTGGGCCGCAGGCCGGGCGTCGGCCTTCACTCCTTCGTCGCGCAGGATGGAGGCGATGAACTGGGCGATCTCCGCCGTCGAGCCCTTCTTGCTGCCGTAGGCGACGAGCACGGTGCGAGTCATCGTGATCACTTCTCTTTACAGTGTGCGCCTCCGGCCGCTGTTGCCGTAGAACTCTTCCTCGGACAGCCCACGGCGCGAGTCGGTGACGCTGAACGTCAGCTCGTCGACGACCGCGATCACACCGTCGATCTGGCGGGTCATCCGCAGCGCGACGGGTACGTCGCTGCGCCGCGGCAGCTGCCCGGTCAGGGTCACGACGCCGTCATGCACGTCGACTCGGACGGTCTCGGGCGGGAGCCAGAGCGCGCGCACCAGAACCTCGTCGATCACCTCACGGCGGATCTCGGCGTCGGGCCGCAGGAAAACCTGGAGCAGGTCGCGTCGCGTGACGATGCCGACGAGGCGGTCCTCCTCGTCCACGACCGGTAGTCGTTCGATGCGGTGCTCGGCCATGATGCGGGCGGCAGCGGCTATCGACTGGTGGGCGTGGACGGTGACGGCTGGGTGGGTCATCAGCTGCCCGGCGTTGCGAGCCTGTGCCTTGGACTCCCGGACGCGTGCCCCGGAGGTGAGTGAGGGCCAGTTGAGGCGGCCAGGAGTGTCTTCTTTTCCGGACCGGTGGACCATGAGATCGGTCGTGGAGATCACCCCGATGACCTTCTGCTCGTCGTCGACGACTGGAATGCCGCTGATCCGGTGCTGCGACAGCAGCCGGGCGATCTCCTCGAAGGGGGTGTCGTAGGCGGCCTTGACGACTTCGCTCGTCATCGTAGATTCGACGTTGTCGTGCTTCATCGTCCAGTCCTCCTTCAGCGGAGAGGGCGCCGGCTTCAGTGGAGAGGGCGCCGGCGAATTACCTGCGCGGGACGACGCGTCCAGAGTCCGGCGAACGGACGACAGGTCACAGGGCTGCAAGGGGCAAGAAGGGGGGCCGGACGGCCCCCTCCTCGCCGTTGGCCCTGGTCACGGCCTGGACACCCTTACTGCCGTGACCTTGTACTCCGGGCACGACGTCGCCGTGTCCGAGCGGTCGGAGGTGAGGTTGTTGACTCCGCTCGCCGGGAAGTGGAAGGAGCAGAAGACCTGGCCGGGCGCCGTCTCTTCGCCGACCCGGGCGACCAGCAGGGCCCGGCCGTGCCGACTCTCCACCGTGACCTGCTCGCCGTCGCGCAGCCCGTACCGGGCGGCGTCGTCGGGATGGAGGTCCAGGTGGTCGACCGGATCGAGCCTGAGGTTGCCACCGCGCCGCGTCATGCTGCCGGAGTTGTAGTGCGCCCAGCGCCGCCCGGTGACCAGGACCAGCGGATACATCTCGTCGGGCTGCTCACCCGGCGGGAGATAGGGGGCGGCGGCCAGATGGGCCCGGCCGTCCGCGGTGGCGAACCGGCGTCGGTACAGCGTGGCTTCCCCGGGGCGGTCGGGGCCGGGGCAGGGCCACGGGACGGCGTCCTCGCGGTCCAGCCGGTCATGGGACAGACCGGCGAAGAGGGGAGCGAGCCGTGCGCACTCGGCGAGGGCTGCGGCCGGGGTCCGGCAGCCGAGGTCGACGCCCAGGGCGGAGGCGAGGGCGTGTACGACCGCGAAGTCGGTACGGGCTTCTCCCGGCGGGGAAACGGCGGCGCGCACCCGCTGGAAGCGGCGGTCGAAGTTGACGAAGGTGCCGTCCTTTTCCAGCCAGGACGCGACCGGCAGCACGACGTCCGCGTGGCGGGCCGTCTCGGACAGGAACAACTCATTGCAGACGACGAGCGGACAAGCGGCCAGGGCTTGAGTAACCCGCTGCGTGTCGGGGTCGGTGGCGCACACGTCCTCCCCGACGATCCACAGCGCTCGCAGATGCCCGCCCCGCGCGGCCGCGAACATCTCGGGGATACGCATCCCGGGCCGCTGCGGAACGGGCGCGCCCCACAGTTCCTCGCCCCTTGACCGTGCGGCCGGGTCGGTCACCTTCCGGTACCCGGGCAGGACATCGGGCAACGCGCCCATGTCGGAGGCGCCTTGGACGTTGTTCTGGCCGCGCAGCGGATTGACCCCATAGCCGTGATCCGTGCCGACGGCGCCCCGCAGGATCGCCAGGTTGGACAGGGCGCGGACCCCGTCGGTGCCGTGGAGGTGTTCGGTGACGCCCAGGCCGTAGACGATCGCGGGATGCTCGGCACGGCCGTACAGCCGGGCGGCGGCGACCAGGTCCGCGGCGGGCACGCCGGTGATGTCCGCCACCCGGTCGGGTGGGTATTCGGCGAGCAGCTCGGCGAGTTCCGGCAGGCCGGTGGCCCGCTCGCGCAGGAAGTCCCCGTCGGTCAGGCCTTCGGTGAGCAGCACTTGGGCGAGGCCGTGGAACAGGGCGACGTTGGTGCCGGGGCGCGGCCGCAGGTGCACGTCCGCGTGCAGGGCCAGGCCGACGGCCCGCGGGTCGGCGACGACCAACCGGGCCCCGTGCAGCACGCGTTGGAGCAGTCGCGCCCCGACCACCGGGTGGGCCTCGACGGGGTTGGCCCCGACCACCAGCAGGCAGTCGGACCGCTCGACGTCGTCGAGGCTGTCGGTGCCGCCGGGCAGTCCGAAGGAGGCGGCCAGGCCGGCGGCGGACGGGGAGTGGCAGAGCCGGGAGCAGTTGTCGATGTTGTTGGTGCCGATCGCGACCCGCATGAACTTCTGGATCAGGTAGTTCTCCTCGTTGGTCGCCCGCGCGGAGGAGATCGCCGCCACGGCGTCGGGGCCGCCGGCGTCAACCGCTGCGCGCAGTCCGCGGGCGATGTGGTCGAGCGCCTCGTCCCAGCCGACGGGCTCCAGCCGTCCGTCGCGTTGTCGCAGCAGTGGCCGGGTGAGCCGTTCGGGCGAGGCGAGATATCCGTGGGCGAACCGGCCCTTGACGCATGCGTGCCCCTGGTTGACGGGGCCGTCCCGAGCGGGCAGAACCGCGCTGACCTCGCCGTTCCGGGTGGTGACCTCAAGGGAGCAGCCGACACCGCAGTAGCCGCAGGTGGTGCGTGTGAGTCCTGCCTCCGGCCGGTTCGCCGAGGTGAGCCCGCGCCCCGGGCCCGGCTCGGTGATCGCACCGGTGGGGCAGGTGTCGACGCAGCCGCCGCAGGCCACGCAGTCCGACTCGGCCCACGGTCCGCCGGTACCGGGAGCCACGACGGTGTCGGCGCCCCGGCCGGCGAGGGTGAGCGCGAAGGTGCCCTGCACCTCGGAGCACATGCTGACGCACCGGCCGCAGGCAATGCACAGGTCGCGGTCGAGGTGAACGTACGGGTGGGACTCGTCGCTGCCCCGGCCTCCGGCACCCTGTGCCGCGCCCGGGCCGATCCCCAGGGACCGGCAGGCCTGCGCCAATTCGCTGCGGCTGTCGGCGGCCAGGGCACTCGGCGGCAGGGCGGAGGCGATGAGTGCCATCGCGTCCCGGCGCAGCAACTGCAGATCGTCGGTGCCGGTTTCGACGCGTGCGCCTGCGACGGCCGGGGTGACACAGGCCGCCACGATTCGCCCGTCGGCCCGTACCAGGCAGGTACGGCACGATCCTGCGGGGCTGAGCCGGTCGTCGTGGCAGAGCGAGGGGAGCTCGATGCCCTCTGCGCGTACGGCCGAGAGCAGCGAGGTTCCCTCGGGCACCTCGACGCTCGTGCCGTCGATGTCGATCCCGGTCACTGGTCCCATCCCGCCAGCCGGTCGCCGTACGCGCGGGCGAGGCTGCGCACCGCGGGCGGGATCCGGCGGCCGAAGGCGCACAGGCTCGCCTCGGCCAGCACCCGCGACAGCCGTCCGTATTCCTCTCCGGGCGGTGCGCCCGCAGAGGCCATCTCCAGACCGCGGCGTGAGCCCACGCGGCAGGGTGAGCAGGCGCCGCAGCTCTCGGCGGCGGCGAACTGCCAGATGTGCCGCAGCACATCCTGCGGTGCCACGCTCCGGTCGAAGGCGACCAGCCCGGCGTGGCCGAGGGCGGCGCCCCGGGCAGCGAGGTCGGCCTCCGTCAGCGGCACGTCCAGCGCGTCGGCGGCCAGGAAGCCGCCCAGCGGACCGCCGACCTGGAGAGCCACCAGCTCGGCGCCGTCCTTCAGACCGCCGCCCAGCTCGGTGACGATGCGCCGCACCGGAGTGCCGAGTTCGACCTCGTACGCACCAGGCCGCGCGAACCGTTCGGACAGGCAGACCAGCTTCGTCCCGGTCTCGGACGCCGTTCCGCGCCGGGCATATGCCGAGCCACCGCGCCGGACGATCCATGGGACAGCCGCAAGGGTCTCGACGTTGTTGACCACGGTCGGTGCACCCCACAGCCCGCGCTCGGTCGGGTACGGCGGGCGCGGCCGGGCACATCCCCGGCCGCCCTCAAGACCAGCGATCAGCGCGGTCTCCTCACCGGCGACGTACGAGCCGGCGCCTTCGACGACCTGGATGTCCAGGGTGGTGGTCGTTCCGTACAGGGACGGGCCGAGGTGACCTTCCGCGTACGCCTGCCCGACTGCCTCGCGCATCCGGGCCAGGGCCATCGGATACTCGGAGCGCACCAGCACAACGCCCTGGGACGCTCCACAGGCGAAGCAGGCCAGGGCCAGCCCTTCCAGCACCCGCCCCGGGTCGGCCTCCATCAGCAGCCGGTCGGCGTAGGAGCCGGGATCGCCCTCATCCCCGTTGGCCACGACCACGGTGTCAGGACGGCGGCCCGCCGCCGCCCATTTCGCGGCCACCCGGAACCCCGCGCCGCCGCGCCCCCGCAACCCGGATGCGGCCACCTGCCGGTGGACCTCGTCAGGAGTAAGTGCTGTCACCGTTCGGAGCCACACCTGCCACGGGCGCTCTCCGGACGCCTCACCGCCCAGCAGAACCGGGTCGCCGGTGGCGTCGGCCGCCGGGATCCCGGGTGCCCGCGGTGGCTCCCGGCCCGCGAGTTGAGCGGCCAGGGTCGGGCCCGTACAGGGCACATCCCCGTCGAGCGCGGCGGGCCCCGCGTAGCAGTATCCGAGACAGCGCACGGTCTGTACCGACGTCCCTCCGTCGGATGAGGCCGTGCCCGCGGTAACGCCCAGCTGGCGCTCGACAGCGGTGAGATGCAGACCGGCCTGCGCGGCGAAGCACGCTGTCGCGGCGCAGACCCGGATGTGACGGCTACCGTGCGGGGCGGCGAAGTCCGCGTAGTAACTGGCCGGTCCGAGCGCGGCAGCGGCAGGCAGGCCAACGTCGGCGGCGACAGCCGGCGCCCAGGCCTCGGGGCGGGTCGCCGTGCCCGTCCGGGCCACGGCCAGCGACGTCATCAACCGGTCTGCAGGTTTCCCACGCCGTTCGGCGAGGGCCCTGAAGGCGTCGAAACGGTCGGCGGGGCAGACGCGCACCATGCCTTCATCGTGGAGTCCTTCGCGGGGGGCCGCATCCGGGGCCGCCGTCGCCCGACTCGTCTCCTCGCTGCCCCCGGCGCAGTCCCGAGGACACTCACTGATCCGACGGACTGATAGACCGTCCCGTGAGGCGCTCGGGCTGGATCGAGATCCACAGCTCGCGGTTGCCCCCTGCCCACGGCGTGGTGTGCGCGCGATCGGCAAGCCGTCGCACCGCGTCGGGCTCCGTAACAGCCCGCGCAGGGCCGACTGCGAGCACGCTCCAGCCCTGGCTCATCGCCTCGTCCACGTGGTCGACCTCGAATGCCACGTCCGTTCCCATGGCCGCCGCGGGGGCGGAACCAGGTGCGGTGCGGAAGACGATCGCGTCATCGACGACCTCGTAGTTCACGGGGATGACCGCCGGACCGTCGGGCGTCGAAACGGCGATGCGGCCCACGCCATGCGTGGAAAGCAGGGCGCGGCATTCATCGGCTTCGAGGTCTCGCAGCCGAGGGTGCAGGAGCGCCTGACCCCGGCCGGGCGGCAGATCGATGCCGCCGCCGCGCAGGGCGGCTGCGGTAGTCCCCAGCGCGGCGGCCAGCCTGATAAGGCTCGCGAGGCTGGGGTCGGCCGGACGCTCTTCGATGTACGCCAGGTACTGCGGCGCCATTTTGGCGCGCCGCGCTGTTTCTGTCCGGGTAAGTCCTTGCCGCGCGCGTTCGAGTGCCACTCGCCGGCCGATGTCGCTGGGGCCGTGTGCGTCGTGGGACGGCGTTTCGCCCGGCCCGTGCTCGACGTGATGGATGTGCGCGTCCGGCCCGGGGAACACGAGCGTCACTTCGTCCGTGTCCGACCAGCGCACGTCGTACGGGGGCGTTCCGTCCGTGTGGTGGAGCCCGACGATTTCACCGTCGCGCCTGGTGGCGCCGGTGTTTGGGCTTTCGACGACGAGTTGATCGCCAAGGTGAGCTCGCATGATCATCACCGCTCCTGCGAAGCGTCGCTGTACCCCCAACGTGCCACGCGCGGTGTCCTGGCGCATGGGTCGAGAAGCCCGAGTCCGGAGGGCCGTACGGGCCGGTCTCGGCCCGATCGGCCCCAAACGGGGGCCGGACGGCTCCTCCGACGACGCCCGGCCCCTGACAGGCTTGATCTGTGACCGTGACTGGTTGTCACGACGCCGAAGGGAGGGCGGAATGCACCACCGAACAGTCGGAGAGCTCATGACCCGGAAGGTCGTCCGGGTACGGCGTGACGTGCCATTCAAGGAGATCGTCAGGCTGCTTGCCGAGAACGATGTCACCGCCGTACCCGTCGTGGACGAATTGGACCGCCCGATGGGTGTGGTGTCCGAGGCCGACCTGCTGCGCAAGTCGTCCGGCCAGTCCGACCCGTCGGGTCGGGTGCCGATGCCGCATCTGGAGGCGTGGGAGCGGGCCAAGGCCGAGGGAGCCCGCGCCGAAGAACTGATGTCGGCTCCGGCCGTTTGCGCGCGTCCGGATTGGACCGTTGTCGAGGCGGCTCGCCTCATGGCAGTTCAGAACGTCAAGCGGCTGCCCGTGGTGGACGCGGCGGACAGACTGCAAGGCATCCTCAGCCGCAGCGACTTGCTGCGCATCTTCCTGCGTCGCGACGACGCCATCCGCGATGAGATCAACCGGGATGTGCTGCAGTCGACGATGCGCCTCGGCCCTTCGGAGGTGACCGCAGAGGTGCACGAAGGGCAGGTCACGCTCGGTGGGTCCGTCGATGTCAGGAGTCTGATCCCGATCATTGTGCGGCTGTGCCGGAGTGTGGACGGCGTGGTTTCCGTGTCGGAACGCATCGCGTACCGGACCGACGACACCGCGAGTTCCACCAGCGGCACGTAGGCCTTCCGAACGTGGCACCGCACGCCGTGGTCGACCAGATGTTGTTCGCGACCACCGCAGGGAGGATGACGATGTCCACGCTCCGAACCGACGCGTCCGTGCTCCGGACAGGCACCGGCTTCGATGCACCGACGCTCCCGCGAGCAGACGTCTGCGAAACCCATACGGCGGTCGTTTTCTTCGTCGGCGACCATGCCTACAAGATCAAGAAGCCGGTGGACCTGGATGCCCTGGACTACTCCACCGTGGCGGCTCGGCGTGCGGCGTGCGAGCGGGAACTGGCTCTCAACCGTCGCTTCGCCCCCGTCTACCTGGGCCTGGGAGAATTTCGCAGCCCGGGGCGTGGACACCCCGGAACTCCTAGCCAAGGCTTCAGGGATATCCAGGACGTATGTGACGCCTGCTGTCGCCGGGGCGAGTGCTGTCGCCGCGGGCGAGGAGGCTGGTGACCAGCGATCGCCTCGGGCCTGCGAGAAGCGGGCAGTCCCGGGCTCCATGAATGCCGGCAGCGTGCTGCGGCCCCCTCGTCGGTGGCCAGTCCCGATCAGGATCAGTCGCAGTGCGGCCCGGGCCAGGCTCGGTGACTCTGGAGGCAGAGGCATGCTTCGGGAGGAGCGCCCATGCACTGGGAGACGATCCATAAGGACACCGCGCCGGGTATCGCACCGAATCTCGCCGACTACGACCGGGCTCGTTTCGATTTCACCTGGTCGCAGGCACGTACTGCGCTGGCCGGGCTGCCCGGCGGCGGGCTGAACATCGCGCACGAGGCGGTCGACCGGCACGCGGGTTCCGCATCACGGGACAGGGTCGCGCTTCGGTGCATCGCCCGCGACAACGCCGTCTCGACTGTCACCTACACCGAGTTGGCCCGTCGTACGGCCCGCTTCGCGAACGTCTTGCGGTCGCTCGGCGTCGGCCATGGGGACCGGGTGTTCACCCTGCTCGGCCGCTGTTCCGAGCTCTACACGGCGGTGCTGGGCACGCTGAAGAACACCAGCGTGCTGTGCCCGCTCTTCTCTGCGTTCGGACCCGACCCTGTGGAGCAGCGGCTGCGTCTCGGCGACGCCCGGGTCCTGGTCACCACCGCGGCCCTCTACCGGCGCAAGGTGGCCGAGCGCCGGGCTTCGCTGCCCGGGCTCGAGCAGGTGCTCATCGTCGGGCCGGGTGCCGAGGAGCTGCCCGGCACGGTCTCCTTCGACGAGCTCATGTCCTCCGTCTCCGACTCCTTCACCATCCCGCCGACCTCGCCGGAGGACATGGCGCTGCTGCACTTCACGAGCGGAACCACCGGAACTCCCAAGGGTGCGATCCATGTCCACGAAGCGGTCGTCGCCCATCACGCCACGGCTGCCTCCGCGCTCGATCTGCACCCCGAGGACGTGTACTGGTGCACCGCCGACCCCGGCTGGGTCACCGGCATGTCGTACGGAATCATCGCCCCGCTCGCCCACGGTGTGACAGTCGTCGTCGACGAGGGCGACTACGACGCCCGGCGCTGGTACCGGATCCTCGGCGAACAGCGGGTCAGCGTCTGGTACACCGCGCCCACGGCCCTGCGGATGCTCATGCGCGCCACACCCCGCCAGGGCCCTTACGACCTGCCGCGTTCGTACGACCTGTCGGCCCTGCGGTTCATAGCCTCCGTCGGCGAGCCGCTCAACCCCGAGGCAGTGGTGTGGGGCCAGGAGGTGCTGGGCCTGCCGGTCCACGACAACTGGTGGCAGACCGAGACCGGTTGCGTCATGATCGCGAACTTCGCGGCATGCGACATCCGGCCCGGCTCGATGGGGCGGCCGCTGCCCGGTGTCGAGGCGGCCGTGCTCAAGCGCGGCGAGGACGGCCGGGCGCTGATCGCCGACGGACGGGTCACGGAGGTGGAGAACCCGGACGTGGAGGGCGAGTTGGCGCTGCGGCCGGGCTGGCCGTCCATGTTCCGCGGCTATCTGCATGACAAGGAGCGTTACCAGGCCGCGTTCGCCGATGGCTGGTACCTGACCGGTGACTTGGCCAGGCGGGATGCGGAGGGCTGGTTCTGGTTCGTGGGACGTGCCGACGACGTCATCAAGTCGGCAGGCCACCTGATCGGCCCGTTCGAGGTGGAGAGCGCGCTCATGGAACACCCGGCGGTCGCCGAAGCCGGAGTAATCGGACGGCCGGACCCCGTCGCCGGAAACATCGTCAAGGCATTCGTCTCGCTGCGCCCCGGCATCGAGCCGGCCCCGGATCTGGAACGCGAACTGCTGGCCTTCGCCCGCCGCAGGCTGGGCCCCGCCGTCGCACCCCGGGAGATCGCATTCGACCAGAACCTGCCCAAGACCCGCAGCGGCAAGGTCATGCGCCGAGTGCTGCGCGCCCGCGAACTCGGCCTGCCTGCCGGCGACCTGTCCACCCTGGAGGGATCCGCATGAGCCCCGCACGCGGCACCCGCACCCGAAAGACTCCGGCGGCCTCGAAGCCTGCGAAGAAGGCTCCGACGAGCAAGCACAGCACGGCGTCAGAGCTTCCCGCCGACCGGCCTGGCGTCGAGCACAAGGTGAATCTGCTGGAGGCCATGATGCGCATCCGGCGCTTCGAGGAGCGATGCGTCGAGTTGTACAGCGCCGCCAAGATCCGCGGCTTCGTCCACCTCTACATCGGCGAGGAGGCCGTCGCCGTAGGTGTCAACGAGGCGCTGACCTCCGAGGACGCGGTCGTCTCCACCTACCGCGAGCACGGCCACGCGCTGGCCCGCGGTATCCCCGCCGAGGCCGTCATGGCCGAGATGTACGGCAGGACGACCGGCTGCAGCGGAGGCCGCGGCGGGTCCATGCACCTGTTCGACGCAAGCCGCCGCTTCTACGGCGGCAACGCGATCGTCGCCGGAGGTCTCCCGCTGGCCGCCGGCCTCGCTCTCGCCGACCGCATGCGCGCACAGCCCCGCGTCACGTGCTGCTTCTTCGGTGACGGGGCCTTCGCCGAGGGCGAGTTCCACGAGACGGCGAACCTCGCCGCTCTCTGGAATCTGCCGCTGCTGCTCGTCTGCGAGAACAACCTCTACGCCATGGGCACGGCCATCGAGCGGCACGAGGCGCAGACCGACCTGGCCATGCGCGCCGCCTCGTACGGCATGGTCGCCTGGGCCGTGGACGGCATGGACGTCGAAGCCGTCGAGCAAGCAGCCCGCCGGGCCGCCGAAGCCATCAAGGCAGGCTCCGGACCGCACTTCCTGGAGCTGCGCACCTACCGCTTCCGCGCACACTCCATGTACGACCCGGACCGCTACCGGGACAAAGCGGAGATCGAGCGGTGGAAGGGCCGGGACCCGATCACGCGCCTCATGGACCGCATGCGCGAGGACGGCGAGCTGGGCGACAAGGAACTCGCCGCGATCGAGCGCCGGATCACCGACGAGATCGACCACGCCGTCGCAGCCGCCGAACAGGCGCCCGAGGAACCGGTCGAAAACCTGCTCCGCCATGTCACCAGCGCTCCGTTGGAGGTGAGCTGACCATGGGCGCCACCGGACAGCCGCAGGAGCAGAAGACCACCTACCGGGAGGCGATGCGTGAGGCCCTGCGGGATGCCCTGCGCTCCGACGATCGCGTCTTTCTCATGGGCGAGGACGTGGGCCGGTACGGCGGATGCTTCGGCGTCAGCCTCGGCCTGCTGGAGGAGTTCGGGCCGGAACGGGTCCGCGACACCCCGCTGTCGGAATCCGCGTTCGTGGGCGCGGGCATCGGCGCGGCCTTGGCCGGGATGCGGCCCATCGTCGAGATCATGACCGTGAACTTCAGCCTGCTCGCCCTCGACCAGATCCTCAACAACGCCGCCACGCTGCTGCACATGTCGGGCGGCCAGCTGCCCGTGCCGCTGGTGATCCGCATGACGACGGGCGCGGGACGGCAGCTCGCCGCACAGCACTCGCACAGCCTGGAGGGCTGGTACGCGCACATCCCCGGCATCCGCGTCCTCGCACCGGCCACCATCGAGGACGCGCGCCACATGCTGGCCCCGGCGCTGGCCGACCCCGACCCCGTACTGATCTTCGAGCACGGAAGCCTCTACAACGCCTCCGGTGAACTCGCCCCGTCCACCGCCCCGGTGGACTTGGACCACGCTGCGATCCGCAGGCCCGGCACCGACATTTCCCTGATCACGTACGGGGGGTCGCTGCCCAAGGCGCTCGCGGCGGCGGACGAGCTGTCCACCGAAGGCATCAGCGCAGAGGTGATCGACCTCCGCACTCTCCGGCCGCTCGACGACGCGGCCATCACCTCCTCCGTGGCCCGTACGCACCGAGTCGTGGTCATTGACGAGGCTTGGCGCACCGGAAGCCTCGCCGCGGAGGTGTCCGCCCGCATCGCCGAGCGATCGCTCTACGAACTGGACGCTCCCGTGGAGCGGGTGTGCAGCGCGGAAGTCCCCATTCCATATGCCCGGCGGCTTGAGGAGGCGGCCCTGCCGCAGACCGCCGACATCGTCGCGGCAGCGCACCGGGCGGTGGACTGACCATGGCCGAGTTCACCATGCCTTCCCTCGGCGCCGACATGGACGAGGGCACGCTTCAGGAATGGCTGATACAGCCTGGTGACCAGGTCCATAAAGGCGATCCCGTCGCGGTCGTCGAAACCGCGAAGTCCACGATCGAGGTGGAGTGCTTCGAGAGCGGGGTGGTAGGGCAGCTGCTCGTCGAGCCGGGCACGACGGTGCCGGTCGGCACGGCGCTCGCGCTGATCGAGCCGGCCGCAGAAGGACCCAAGCAACGCGAGAAGCGTCGAAAGCCCGCAAAGGCCGAGACGAAACGACCGGTCCGGCCGACGCCGACCCGCGCGACACCCCCCACCCGACCCGAACGCGCCCGGGTTCCGGCGCCGTCCGCTGCCCACGAACGCGGACACACCGAAGCGGGCCCCTTGCTCCGGCACTTCGCGGAGCGCAGCGGCATCGACCTGGATAGCCTCCGCGGATCCGGGCGCGGAGGGCGTGTCACCCGAACCGACGTCGAGCGGGCAGCGGCTGCCGCGACTGCTGCTCAGCCATTGCGCGTACGGGCCACCCCGCTCGCCCGGCGGCTCGCCGCCGAACTGGACGTCGACCTGGCCGCGGTGACGGGGACCGGCAAGGACTCGGCCGTCCGTGCCGCGGACGTGCGCAAGGCAGCCCCGGGCCCGGCGACCGCGGCCCCACCCTCGCGCCACGTCGCCGCCCCTGTACGTCCTTCCGAGGACCGGGCGACGGCCATGCGCCAGGCAATTGCAGGCCTGATGACGCGCGCCAACCGCGACATCCCGCACTACAACCTGTCCACGACCGTCGACCTGGCCGCCGTCATCGACTGGCTGCACGAGCACAACCGGCGCAGCCCGGTCGCCGAGCGACTGCTTCCCGCAGCCCTGCTGCTCAAGGCCGCGGCCCTCGCGGCCCGGGAGGTCCCAGAGCTCAACGGCTTCTGGACCGACGACCGCTTCACGGCGGGCGATGGCGTACATCTCGGCGTGGCCGTGTCCCTGCGCGGCGGCGGGCTCGTCGCCCCCGCCCTGCACGACGCTGACACCCTCGAACTCCCGCAGCTGATGACCGCCTTGAAGGACCTGGTCGCCCGTGCCCGCACGGGCCGGCTGCGCGGATCGGAGGTATCCGACTCGACGATCACGGTCACCAATCTCGGCGATCAGGGCGTGGAATCAGTCTTCGGCGTGATCTACCCGCCACAAGTGTCCCTGGTCGGCTTCGGGCGGGTGGTCGACCGGCCGTGCGCTGTCGACGGCCTGCTGGGTGTACGGCCCGTCGTCACAGCCACCCTGTCGGCGGACCACCGAGCGACGGACGGCGCCGTCGGGGCCCGCTACCTGACGACGGTCGACCGCCTCCTGCAGAACCCGGAGCAGCTGTGAACAGAACCGAAGCACTGAACGTGGTCAAGGATTCGATCGCCCACGTCATCCCCGACGCCGACTTCGCCGCCTTGGGGCCGGACGAAAGGTTCCGCGACGCCCTCGAGATGGACTCGCTGGACTTCCTGAGCTTCGTCGAGACTCTCGGCGCCCGTACCGGCATACGCATCGACGACGAGGACACGCCCCACCTGACCACGCTGTCCGGCAGCGCCGACTTTCTCGTCGCCCGCACGAAGTGAGGCGCCGTGATCGAACGTGCGACCGAGCTGATCGACGCCGCCGCGGACCGTCCGGTCAAGGCCTGAAGCCGGACACAGGGCTGTGCGGCAATCCGCTGTTCAAGGCGCTGAATGTTGCGGCTGTGCGCACTCGCCGCCGGCCGACTGCGGTCCGACCAGGGCAAGATCCGGCACGTCTCCGTTTCTGCAGCATCGCCGCGGGCCAGATCTCGTACAGTGCGGGCGAGCACACTCCCCCTCTCGAATGGGCCCTTCGGCCACATGGGCCGGGCCGTGTGGCCCATAGGTGATCGCACCCTTGTCGTCTTCGCTTGATACATGGGCCGTAACCAGCCGCTTCTCATCGCCACCGGAGTGCGCAAGGTCTACCGAACGGGATCCGTGGCGGTGACCGCGCTGCTCGATCTGGACCTCGTCGTGCACCCGGGCGAGCTGGTCGGCGTCATGGGCCCTTCGGGGTCCGGGAAGACCACCCTGCTGAACTGTCTGTCCGGTCTGGACGACATCGACGGCGGGCGGGTGGAGGTCGACGGGCACGACCTGTTCGCCATGTCGGATGCCGCGCGCACCGAGCATCGGGCCCGCACCATGGGCTTTGTCTTCCAGGCGTTCAACCTGATTCCGGTCTTCTCCGCGGCGGAGAACGTCGAACTCCCCCTGCTGCTCGTCGGCACCCGGCCGCGGGAGGCCCGACGCCGGGCGCTGGCCATGCTCGACCGGGTCGGCCTCGGCCACCGGGTCCATCACCGGCCGAATGAGATGTCGGGCGGCGAACAGCAGCGGGTGACCATCGCCCGCGCACTGGCCGGCCGCCCGGCCATCGTGTGGGCGGACGAACCCACCGGCAACCTCGACAGCGCGATGGCCATCCAGGTCATGGACCTGCTGTGCGAGCTGAACGGCGACGAAGGCCAGACAATCGTCCTGGTCACCCACGACAGCGCCATCGGGGCGCGCGTCCCCCGGCTGATCCGCATGCGTGACGGACGGTTGGTCGACGACGTCCGCCAGCGCGTCCCCGCTCCCGGCCCAATGCCCAACGTCCCCACCGGCTGACCATGTACCCGAACCTGCTGGCCCCGCTGCTCATCACCCTGGCGACCGCACTGGCAGCCCTCCTGCTGGTCGCCGTCCGGCAGCCGGTGTCCCGCCGTCTGGCGTTCCGCCAGCTTGCCCGCCGCAGGACAGAGGCGGCGCTCGTGATCAGCGGATCGGTCCTGGGGACGGCCATCATCGTCGGCGCGCTGGTCGTCGGCGACACCTTGAACTTCTCGGTGCGCCAGGAGGCGTACCGGACCCTCGGCCCCGTGGACGAGCGCATCGTCGCACCCCCCGGTCCGGCCGGACGTGCCGTCGCCGAACGGCTCGGTGAACTCGCCGGAAGTCCTGACATCGACGGAGTGCTGAGCGCCCAGGTCACACTGGCGGCAGCGGTCAGCCGCCCCGGCGGCCGACCGGTCGCCGAACCGCGGACGCTGGCGTGGCAGATGGACTTCGCCGAGGCGTCCCGCTTCGGCCGCGCGGGTGGCGACTCGGGGCTCGGCGGCGCGAACCCGAAACCGGGCCACGTCGTTGTCAACGAGCCGCTGGCCCGGTCACTGCGGGTCGGAGCCGGGCAGCAGGTTACGTTCTACCTGTTCGGGACGCCGCAGACGTTCCGCGTCGACCGCGTTGTGCCGGAGCAGGGCCTGGCGGGTGTGGGACTGGGCGGCAGGCTCAACCGCGACGCATTCCTGCCTCCGGGCACCCTCGACTCCACCGCCCGCGCCGCCGGAACGGAACCGCGCTCGGTCACTTTCGTGTCCAACCGCGGGGGCGTCGAGAGCGGCGACGCGCTGACCGACGAGGTGACCGCGGACATCCGCAGGAACCTGGCTCTGGTCGCCGAGCAGGCCCCGATTGAGACGCCGAAACACACCGTGCTGCGGGAGGCGAAGGTCACCGGGGACACCCTCGGCGCGCTGTTCCTCATGATCGGCAGCTTCAGCATCATCGCGGGAGCCCTGCTGCTGGTGAACATCTTCGTCATGCTGGGCGAAGAGCGGAAATCCCAACTCGGCATGCTGCGCGCGGTGGGCATGAAGCGCTCGCGCCTGGTCGGTTCCTTCACCCTCGAAGGGGCTGCCTACGCGCTGCTGTCCGCTCTGCCGGGCGTCGCCATCGGTGTTGCCGTCGGCTGGGGAGTCGCCGTGGTGGCCGCGGAGATCTTCCGCGGCTGGGCGGTCGGCGGAAGCAGCCTGCAGATCGTCTTCGCCGTCACCCCGACCAGCATCCTCAACGGGGCTGCCATGGGCCTGCTCATCGCCTTCGTGGCAATCTTCGTGACGACGGTGCGGATCAGCCGCTTCAACATCATCGCCGCCATCCGGGATCTCCCGCCGGGAAGCGGACGCAAGCCGCGCCGCAGGCTGCTGGTCATCTCCAGCACGCTGGCGCTCCTGTGCGCACTCGCCGCCATCCCCGCCTTGGCGCGCAGTCAGGCCGAACAGACCTACCTCTTGCCGTCGCTCGCCATCACCTTCGCCACCCCGGCCATGCTGCGTGCCATGCCCGGACGCACCGCCATCACACTGGCGGCGGGCACCGTACTCGCCTGGACGCTGCTGGCGCCCGTCGTCCGCCCCCGTATCTTCGACACACCCTCCATGGCCGTCTACGTCATCCAGGGCAGCTTGGCGGCGTTCTCCGCGGTGGTGCTGGTCAGCGAGAACCAGAAGGTGCTGGTGCGCCCGCTGCGACGGCTGCTGGAACGCCCCTCGGAGTCCGGCCTGGCCGCACGGCTCGCGGTCGCCTACCCCCTGGCCAAGCGGTTCCGCACCGGAGCAACGCTGGTGATGTACACGCTGATCGTTCTCGTTCTCGTGTTGCTGACCGAGATCTCGGGCATCCTCAACGCAAGCGTCAACAATGTCGTGTCCGACGCCACCGCCGGATACTCCCTGCGGCTGGACTTCAACGCCCAGGTCTCGCGTGACCGTCTTCTGACGGATCTGCGCACCGGCCCGTCCGCCGGCCAGATCTCCACCGTCACCCCGCTGCTCAACGCCACGAGTCGCGCCACCGACCCCGGGCATCGCACCACCTCGCCCCTGGACACCGCGGTCGTCGGGGTGCCCGACGGCGCGATCACCGGCATCGCCTTCGGCGAGCGGCTGCGCGGCCTGGGCAACGATGCGGCCGTCTGGCGCGCACTCGCCACCGACCCGCAGTACGTCGTGCTCGACGCCTTCTTCGGCAGCACCGGCGGCCCCAGCGGCGACTACTTCGACCCCGGTGACACACTCGCCCTGACCGACCCTCTCACCGGCCGGACCGAACAGAAGACCATCGCCGGAGTCCTCAAGAACGGCATGGTCTTCTACCCCGGCACCGGCGCCAGCTCGACGGTGTATCCCGTCGTGATCGGCGAGACCGGCATGCGCGAACTCTTCGGTACACAGGCCCAGAACGCCTCCGCCCTCGTCCGCACCCGCCCCGGAGTATCCCCCGACACCCTGGCGACCCAGCTGCAGGGTGAGCAGTTGTCCTCCAGCCTGGTCGCAACGCCGATCGCCTCCGATGTACGCCGCCAGTTCGACTCCAGCACCGCCTTCTTCCGCCTCATGCAAGGCTTCCTCGTGCTGGGACTCCTCGTGGGCATCACCGGCCTCGGGGTGGTCATGGTCCGGGCCGTCCGTGAACGGCGGCGCACCATCGGAATCCTGCGGGCACTCGGCTTCAGGGCCCGGACCGTCCAGCGGTCCTTCCTGTGGGAGAGCGCCTTCATCGCCGTGGAGGGCATCGTTCTCGGCTCGGTGCTCGGGGTGCTCACCACCTGGCTGATGTACCGCAACAGCGCCGCGTTCGCGGGCCTCGAGGGAGGATTTCCCATCGAATGGACCAGCATCAGCGTGCTGGCGGCAGCGACCTTCGCCGCATCCCTTCTGGCCACGCTCGGCCCGGCGCGCCGCGCCGCCGCCATCCGCCCGGCTCTCGCCGTCCGCATCGCCGAATAATGCGGTACCGCGCTGGTCTGCGTGGGACAAGGCTCCTGGACGACGGCATGGACCGACCCCGGCGCAGCCTCGCGGGGGTTCGCCTCACGGACGTGCGGTCGTGCGCGAGGCGCTGGAGGAGAGAGTTGCGAAGGCACGGGCGGTTCAGGAGATTCCAGTTCTGACGTATGAGTTCCTCGCACGAGTTGCCGAGGATCCGGAGCGGGCCGCACCGTAGCCCTGCAGCATCAGGGCCGACCGGCCCAACCGGATGAGCCCGTCCGGATCCCCGCCGGGGCCTGTCTCGCGCCAACGTGGGATCGGGCCCCGTCTGCGCGGTCCTGTACGAAGGAGCTGACGGTCATGACAACGACTCTGTCGATGTACAACCCGGTAAGAGTGGATGCGGTGCTCTACGCGCCGCTGTCGCGCTGGCTGACTCGAGCGTCACTGGAGCCGTTCGCCCGGCCAGGGGCCCTTGGCCTCTCGCATCAGGGCCGACGGCCAGTGACCCTGGAAGCGCATCCATAGGAGCGCCACCCGGGGCCACATCCCGTGGCGACGCTCGGTCTGCGGCTCAGCCCGATCATCGCCGCGGCCGCGATGGCGCTGTCTTCCCTGTCCGTGGTCACCAACTCGGGCCGCCTGCGCCGCTGGCACACCTCCCCGCTGCCGACGGCCGAAGCGGTCCCCGTAGAGCCCCGGGTCGAATCCGCCGCCGACCGGACCGAGCCCGAAGCCGCAAATAGACCTCACCGCGGTGGTGGACCCGGTGTGCGGCATGCGCCTTGACCCGGCAGAGGAACTCGGGCGGGGTGCGCACATCGCACCTGCTCCAGTCCGCCCTGGTCCACGTCAACACGCTGCTGATGCAGCCTGACCGCCCGAGCGGCGACGGTGCCCGGCCGGCGCGCCTCAGGTAGCGACCACGCCGAACAGCGCTCGTAGGAACGCACGGTTCGTGGCCCCGGCCACGGCGGCCGTGGCTTCCGGCGCCTGTCAGTGCTCGCTGGTGGCGATGTAGGTGCCGTGCCAGGTGTGGTCCCACACGGCGCCGGTGGAGGCGTTGACCGACAGCATGCCGTTGATCTTCCCGGAGCGCAGGGTGTGCAGGGTGTAGTAGCCGGGGAACGACTCGGCCTCGCCGGCGGTCAGGTCGCTGCCCCGGTCGCGCAGCCACTGCTGGGCGCGGTCCTGGGCCTGGTCGGGGGAGATCCGGGTCTGGGTCTGGCCGCGGTGGTGCATGCCGTAGTCGGTGTTCCACATCATCGCCGGTCCGTACTCGATCCCGGTGTCACCGTCGGCCGGATCCACGAGGATCTCGGTGGCCAGCTTCCCGCCAGGGGTTTCCAGTTCGGCGTAGAAGTTCTTCGAGAACTGCATGACCTCACCGACACGCAGGTCGAGCCGGTCGGCGAAGGCGTCGGCCCGCTGTCGGGCCTGATCCAGGGTCTTCACCGGGGCGCCGTCGCCGCGCTGCCAGTAGTGCCCGCCCATCATGCCGGGACCCCACGAGCAGTCGTCGCGGCCCATCATTCGCGGGCCCATGCCGGGCCCCCACGAGTCCCAGTCGTCGCCCGATGTGCCCGGCCTCCAGCAATCGCTGCCGGAGGGGCTTGGCGCGGCGGCCGAGCGGAGGGGCATGCCAGCGGTGCTGGCGCCCGCCGCACATCCGGCGGCCAGCGTGCCGGCCAGCGCGAGGGCTGCCAGCGCGGCGGCGGTCCGCCTGCTCGTGCCGGGCATGATCATCACCCTTCCGGGCCGTTCCCTGTCCCGATCGCCCGACCCGGCGGACGCGGGCCTGTCCCCTCCAGCCTCTCTCCGGGCGCAAGGACCGCCCAGGGGCCGTCCGGACCCGTCCGTGCACCGATCGGCCCGTGTATGAGACGACCCACATAGATGACATCGACACGAGTAGCTGTCATCGCGCAGGGCCACCGCCGCCGAGGAGTCCGCCCGATGAGCGCCGCCCCCGCCACCACCCCGGATGCCCCCTGGACGCACCGGACTTGGGCGTTGACCTGCTGACGCTCGTCGGCCACAAGATGGAGGCCCCGAAGGGCATCGCCGCCCTGTACATACGCGAAGGCGTCGCCCTCGAACCGCTGGTCTACGGGGGCGGACAGGAAGGCGGCCTGCGCGCCAGCACCGAGAACGTCGCCCTCGCCGCCGCTCTGGGTGCCGCTGCCCAACTCGCCGCCGAGGACCTGGCTGACGGCGGCCCACAGCGCACCGCCACACTGCGCAACCGCCTTCACCACGGCCTCACCACCCGGCTCCCCGGCCGCATCCACCTCAACGGCCCCGCCGAACCGCGCCTGCCCAACACCCTCAACCTCAGCATCGACGGCATCCGCGGCCACGAGCTCCTCGCCGCCATCCCCGAGATCGCCGCCTCCACCGGCTCCGCCTGCCACAGCGGCCACCACCGTCCCTCCCCGGTCCTCAGCGCCATGGGCCTGCCCAAGACCCGCAGCCTCGCCGTCCTGCGCCTCTCGCTGGGCCGCTGGAGCACCGCGGACGACATCGACCGAACCGTCGAGCTGATCACCGCCGCTTGTGAGCGGCGCGCCGGAATCTAGGCTGAGCGCCGCCCAGAACGGGGCGATGCGGACCTCTGTGACGCGTCACCCAGAGCCTGCCGCGATGACGGCGACTCCCGCCCCCGCAGCGGACATCGCCGTCGACGGCACCGGCCTCCTCTGTGTGACGCTCCTGCTGAAGCTGCGCAATCACATCGCCCGACGCCGAGCCGGGCACGGTCGTGCACGTCATCGCCACCGACCCGGCCGCCTCGCTCGACCTGCCCGCCTGGTGCCACATGACCGGCGCCACACCTACCTCGGCCCGTCCCGGGCCACGACCAACCGGTGTTCGCACTGCGGCTCACGGCCGGCGCCCGCCTCACCCGGGCAGACGAGCCGTGGCACCCGGTCGAGCACGAGGATGCGGCTCACCGAAGGCCGCCGTCTCCCGCTGGGGAACGACAAGGCCAAGGAACTCAAGCCCCCAGTTCTTCCCTGACCAGCTCGTCACCTGGTTCGGCCACACCTTGGCCACTGTAGGCAAAGCCGACCGCATCCTGTTTCCCACATCACCCCCGCCGCCGATCCCGCGCTCCTTGACCAAGGCCGTCAGCTGGCAGAAGGCGACTTCTTCACCGCCGGGACCGAGGACCGCTGCCCCAGCGTCTTCAACCTCACCCTCGCCGGGGCAGACAGAAGGCGCGTCATGCCGAAGTCCTCACCCAGGCCCTCAACAGCCTGCCCCGGCACCAGATCACGCTCGGACGACGTGTAGGCGAACACCGACTTCCTCGCCGAACTCACCGACCACTGACCCGCGACAGGCGACCGGGAGCACCCACGCCACTGGCTCCGCATGCTCCCGGCCACCTCCGCCCGCGAAGCGACACCCCGCCATCCGACAGACCTTTGATGTCGATCAAACGTCGATGGCACCCAGCTGCTGCATGAGGCCGAGGTCGTCGAAGTTCCACCAGCTCTCCGCCAACTTGCCGCCCTGGCAGCGGAAGGTCGCGTGGCCGGTCCCCGAGACGTCTCGGCCGGTGGCCTCCATGCCCTTGTACGCGCCCACGTGCCGGCCCTTGTACGACAGTCGTACGCACACCATGTCACCCTCGGCCGTCAGGCTCTCGATGGTGGCCACGGGTTGGAACGCCTCCATGATCTCCCGGTTCTCGACCTTGGCCTGCGCGAGGCCCATGTCGTACGACGACAGGGACGGGTCGTGCTCTCGGTAGTCGGCGGTACACATCGCGTCCACCGCGTCGACGTTCCCCTTGTTGACCACGTCCTCGAAGAAGCTGCGGACCACGATCTTGTTCAGCTGCTCGTCCCGCATGACGTCGAGGTCCGTGAACGACGGTTCCCCGTCGCACAGGGCCACCATCTCCCGGAAGATCCGGTCGGTCTCCGGCAGGTGCGAATTCTTCATCGCCTCCTCGTACGAGGGGAACTCCACGATCTCCACAACGTGCGTGGCGTCGGCGCGGTCCCGCCCCACGATCGAGTGAGTGGCCGTCCGCTTACCCTGAGTCGCTTCGACCCAGGTGTCCATCAATCTGTTCAACTCATCAGCCCTGCTTGTTTTGCAGTCGATGACCTGCAGAAATGTCATGACGCCTCCCACCGGTTGGAGAGCTTGGAGTACGTTCAGGCTATGCCCGGTTTGGGATGTATGCCCTGTTGACCGACTGCTGGGGGCCGGTAGGTGCTTGCCTCGCTGGATGGGTGCGGTCCACGCTGAAGCAGGACGGTGCCCAGCGCACTCGCCGGGGTCGGCGTCTGGTTGTCCAAATCGAGGGGGCCGCGGCGGCCGTGGTACTGACCGTCGCCGTCACTCTCGTCCACTGCCGCCGGTCCGATCGCGACGCCTGCTGCCCGCCCATGTGCCAGTCCGAGGAATTCGCCGTGTCCAGACCTGCTTCACCTCCCGGCCGAGAGAGGGAGCACTGAACCACTTCTTCGCACGCTTCGAACCCCCGACCGCAGATGAGGACGCCATCGTCTACACCGGCGATACGGACACCCTGTGTACCGCCTTGGACCGCGCCCGCATCTCACCGTTCCGGCTCTGAGCGGGGGCTTGCGTCCTTGGGGACGTACGACCGGCCATCGCCCGGCTCCCGTTGCGCAACCGGTGACGTTCTTCAGGTGCTGCTATTCGGCCTTGCCGAAGTCCCGGATCTCCTGGGCCTCCTGCGGTGAAAGTTCGCGGGGAGCGTCGCCACGGGCGAGTTTCGCGCTTTGGACGTGGTGGCGGATGTCGTCGACGATCTCGGGGTTGGCCAGAGTGGTGACGTCGCCGACGTCGGCGAAGTTGGAGATCCCGGCGATCACCCGGCGCATGATCTTCCCCGAGCGGGTCTTGGGCATGTCGGGGACGATCCACACGTTCTGGGGCCGGGCGATTTTCCCGATCTCCCGCTCGATGGCGGCGGCCACCTTGTGTTCGATCTCCGGGCTGGAGGCGTGGCCGGGGTTGAGGGCGACGTACATCTCCACGGCCCGGCCACGCAGTTCGTCCATCACCGGGACGGCGGCGGCCTCGGCCACCTCCTCGACAGTGAGGGTGGCCGATTCGAGCTCCTTGGTGCCGAGCCGGTGGCCGGCGACGTTGATCACGTCGTCGATCCGGCCGAGGATCCGGAAGTAGCCGTCGGCGGCCTGGACGGCGCCGTCCCCGCACAGGAACGGCCAGTCGCGCCAGTCCGTGCTGTCCGGGTCCTTGCAGTAGCGGCGGTAGTAGATGTCCACGAAGCGGTCGGGCTGGCCCCAGACGGTCTGCAGGACGCCGGGCCACGGGTTGCGGATGCAGATGTTGCCGGCCTTGCCGCTGCCGGCCTCGACGACATTGCCGTCCTCGTCGTAGATCACCGGGTAGATCCCCAGCACCCCCGGGCCGCAGCTGCCCGGCTTCATCGGCTGCAAGGCGGGCAGCGTGCTGCCGAGGAAGCCGCCGGTCTCGGTCATCCACCAGGTGTCGACGACGGCTGCCTCGCCCTTGCCGACCTCGTCGTGATACCAGCGCCACACCTCCGGCTCGATGGGTTCGCCCACCGTGGTCATGTGCTTGAGGTGGTAGTCGTACCTCGAGGGCTCGTGCGGGCCGACCTTGCGCAGCATCCGGATGGTGGTGGGTGCGGTGTGGAAGATGTTCACCCCGAGCCGTTCGGCGATGCGCCAGCAGCGGCCGGCGTCCGGGTAGGTGGGCACGCCCTCGTACAGCACGCTGGTCGTGCCGAGCAGCAGCGGGCCGTAGACGATGTACGAGTGCCCGGTGATCCAGCCGATGTCGGCGGCGCACCAGTAGGTGTCCTCGGGGTGGATGTCCTGGTAGTACTTCGAGGTGCCGGCGACGTAGGCGAGGTAGCCGCCGGTGGAGTGCTGGCAGCCCTTGGGGCGGCCGGTGGTGCCGCTGGTGTACATCAGGAACAGCGGCGCCTCGGCAGGCATCGAGACGGGCTCGATGCTGTGGCCGCGGTAGTCGGCCAGGATCTCGTCGACGAAGAAGTCGCGGCCTTCGGCCATGGGGCTCTTCGACGCGTACTGGCCGGGGTGGCGACGCCAGACCAGCACCTTGTCGACCTCCTGGCCGAGCTTGCGGGCGGCCGCCACCGCCTCGTCCGCCTTGGCCTTGTGGTCGACCAGGGTGCCGCCCCGGTAGTAGCCGTCCATGGTCACCAGGACCCGGCTGCCGGAGTCGGCGATCCGGTCGCCGCAGGCCGTGCCGCTGAACCCGCCGAATACCTCCGAGTGGATGGCGCCCAGCCGGGCGCAGGCCAGCATGGAGACCGGCAGCTCCGGGACCATCGGCAGGTGGAAGGTGACCCGGTCGCCGGTGTCCACGCCGCCGAAGCCGCGCAGCAGGGCGGCGAATTCGTTGACCCGCCGGTACAGCTCCTGGTAGGTGATCGCCCGGGTGTCCTGCTCCTCCGGCTCGGGCACCCAGATGAAGGCGGCCTTGTTCCGGCTGGTGGCCAGGTGCCGGTCGACGCAGTTGTAGCAGCCGTTCAGGCGGCCGCCGACGAACCACTTCCAGAACGGCGGTCGGCTGGTGTCCAGCGTTGTGTGCCAGTACGTGTCCCAGGTGAGCAGGTCGGCGTACTCCCTGAAGCACTCGGGGAAGCGCTCCTCGCCGAACCGCTCGATGATGGCCGGGTCGCCCGCGTTCGCCTGGGCGACGAACTTGGCCGACGGCCGGTAGTAGTCCTCTTCGCGCCAGTGGACGGCGATCTGTGCCTCGGAGAGCTGCGGCTGTGGGTCTGCTGCCATGGGTTCGACCTCCCACTGCAATGGCTGCGGCGGCGGGGCGCCGGCCAGGCCGCTAACCGTCCGCGAGCAGCCCGGCGCAGACGCAGAATTCACGCAGTTCGGCCCCGCAGGCGCACTGGCGGGCGAACGCTGCGACATCGCCCCGGTCCAGGGACTCCCAGCACAGCTCCTCGGTCAGCGCCATCGCGCGAACCAGTACCGGCCCGAGCGCCAAAGGCGGCGTAGCCTCGGCCTCGCGGCGCAGCCGCGCGGCCTCGCGCATGTGCGCCTGATCGGTGGCCGCACCCTGCAACTGGGCAAGGAGTACCGATGTCTCGCCGATGAGGTACTGCTGCGTCATCACGACCGCCACCCCGCGAATCACCCTTCGTGCACCGGCTCCGATGCACCTGAGAGGAGTCTTCAGCGTATCGCCGGGGGCGCTGCTGGGCCATGACAGCAGTGCTGTCAGAACCCTGCCATGTTCCCTGCCCCGTGGTCACGTGTCGCACGACGGCGCACACTGGCCCCGACCGCGAGGGCACAGTCCCGCAGCGCTCGCCCCACGGGAGATACCTGCTCCGAGGCGCCGGGAGGTCTGGCTCTGTCCCCATTGAGGGAGGCCGTGACTGCAGGGGGAGTTTGAGAGTGGACTTCCCCTCCCTCGCGCGCTGTCGCAGACCAGCAGGCGGACGCCTTCAGCCTCGAGCGGCACTCCATGAATTGCAAAATTCTGCAATTCAATACATGCTGTGGTGGCTGTGTCCGTAGGTAGCCGCGGGCACAGCACCAAGCGACACCCCCAATGGGGGTTGAGGAGAGTTCGAGGGTCGTGCCGGTTCCGCTGTATCAGGCCAAGGCAGAGTTCTTCCGGATGCTCGGGCACCCCGTGCGCATACGGGTCTTGGAGCTGCTGCAGGGCGGGCCGATGCCGGTGCGGGATCTGCTCGCATCGATCGAGGTGGAGCCGTCGGCCCTGTCCCAGCAGCTGGCGGTGCTGCGCCGGTCGGGGATCGTGAGCTCAACACGGGAGGGCTCGACCGTGGTCTACGAGCTCGCGGGCGGGGATGTCGCGGATCTGATGCGGGCCGCACGGCGGATCCTCACCGAGATGCTGGCCGGGCAGAACGAGCTGCTGGCGGAGTTGCGGGAAGCCGAGGTCGCGGCGCAGTGAGTGCGGTCTTCACCCGGGCCATGGGCCGGGTGCGTTCCCTGCTGCCCGCCCGCGCCGACTTCCTGCTCATGGCGCGCAACCCGCGCCGCGATCTGCTGGCGGGCCTCACGGTGGCGATCGTGGCGCTGCCGCTCGCGCTGGGCTTCGGGGTGTCCTCCGGGCTCGGCGCGGAGGCGGGGCTGGCCACCGCCGTGGTCGCCGGTGCGCTCGCCGCGCTCTTCGGCGGCTCCAATCTCCAGGTTTCCGGCCCCACCGGGGCCATGACGGTGGTGCTCGTGCCGATCGTCGCCGAGTACGGGCCCGGCGGGGTGCTGACGGTCGGAGTGCTGGCCGGGCTGATCCTGATCGCACTCGCCCTACTGCGCGCCGGGAAGTACATGCAGTACATCCCGGCCCCGGTGGTGGAAGGTTTCACCCTCGGCATCGCCTGCGTGATCGGTCTGCAGCAGATCCCGAACGCGCTCGGGGTGGCCAAGCCCGAAGGCGACCGGGTCCTGGTGGTGACCTGGCGGGCCGTCGAAGCGTTCGTACGCACACCGAACTGGACCGCCGTCGCGCTCACGGCCGGTGTCGCCGTCGTCATGCTCCTCGGTGCGCGCTGGCGGCCGACCGTCCCCTTCTCGATCGTCGCGGTGATCGCCGCGACCCTCGTCGCACAGCTCTTCCATCTGGACGCTGCCGCGCCGATCGGTGATCTGCCGTCCGGGCTGCCCGCTCCGTCGATGGGCTTCCTCGACCTGTCGGCGCTCGGTTCTCTGATGGCCCCGGCGGTCGCCGTGGCCGCGCTCGCGGCGCTGGAGTCGCTGCTGTCAGCCACCGTCGCGGACGGTATGACGGTGGGCCAGAAGCACGACCCGGACAAGGAACTCTTCGGTCAGGGCATCGCGAACCTGGCCGCGCCACTGTTCGGCGGCGTCCCAGCGACGGCGGCCATCGCCCGCACGGCGGTCAACGTCCGCACCGGTGCTGTCTCGCGGCTCGCCGCGCTCACCCACGCCGCCGTCCTCGGCGTGATTGTCTTCGCGGCTGCCCCGCTGGTCTCCAAGATCCCCCTGGCCGCGCTCGCGGGCGTGCTGCTGGCCACCGCGATCCGCATGGTCGAGGTCGGCGCGTTGCGTGCCATGGCCCGCGCGACCCGATCCGATGCCCTCGTGCTCGTACTGACGGCCGTCGCCACGCTCGCCCTGGACCTGGTCTACGCGGTGATCATCGGCCTGGTCGTGGCCGGGGTACTGGCCCTGCGGGCGGTGGCCAAACAGGCCCGGATGGATCAGGTGGACTTCCGGCCCGACCTGCCCGGCGAGCGCAGCGACGAGGAACACGCCCTGCTGGCCGAGCACATCGTGGCCTACCGGATCGATGGGCCGCTGTTCTTCGCCGGCGCGCACCGCTTCCTTCTGGAGCTGAGCGAGGTTGCCGACGTCCGTGTCGTCATCCTGCGCATGTCGCGCATCACGACCATGGACGCCACCGGTGCACTGGTCCTCAAGGACGCCGTGCAGAAGCTCAACCGGCGCGGCATCGCGGTGATGACGTCCGGGATACGGCCCGGGCAGCGGCGAGTCCTCGAGTCCGTCGGCGCGTTGGATCTGTTGCGGCTGGAGGGGCGGGAGTACGCGACCACCCCGGAGGCCATCGCCGGTGCCCGCGCCCATCTGCAGGGTGCCGGGGTCCTGCCCGCCGTTCCCGCGCAGTCGCCCGCCCCCGTCGCCGAGGAGGCTTCCCGATGACCGTCCCCGTCTCCCGTCGCATGGTCGAGGTGTCCGGCACCGAAGCCTTGTGGCTGCTCGAAGGCGCGGTCCAGGGACGGCTCGTGTACGTCCAGCGCGAGAGCGCGGTGATACGCCCGGCGGTGCACATCCTCCAGTACGGCCGCTTGATCGTCCGTACCCCGGCCCAGGCGGCAGCCCTGTCCGGCAGGGCCTCGCTCACCTACCACGCCGACGAGATCCGCGTGGCCGGCGGCACCGGGTGGACGGTGACGGCAAGCGGTCCGGCCGAGGTGATCACCGATCCGGACGAGGCAGCCCACTACCGCCGTACGCTGCCCGGCTGGGCCCACGGACCACACGACACCCTCGTCCGGATCCACCCGCAGACGATGACCGGCTTCCGGCTCGCCCACGAGGGGGCCTGATGGTCGCTCAGCAGGAGGGTCTGCCAAACCGGCATGTACTGACCGTGCCCGCCATGGGGTCCGCCGTACGGCTGACGCGCGAGACCACCGAACAGGTGCTGGCGGGGTGGGGCATCAACCGGAACCATCCAACGGTCGACCCCGCGTTGCTGATCCTGGGCGAACTGGTCACCAACAGCGTCCGGCACGCCGCCGCCCTTTCCCCGAATATCACCGTGATTTACGCGGTCGGCCCGGACACCTTCGCGTTCGCCGTCCACGACCGTCACCCCTACCAGCCCGCCCTGTGTGCCGCGGCCACCGCCGCCGGGGGCGGCGGGCTGGCGACCGTCGTCGAGCTCACCCTCGGGCTCGGCGGCACGGCGGTCGTACGCGCGGACGCCGACGGCCGGGGCAAAACCATCTGGATCACCCTCCCCCTGTGAGAACGAGAGAGCGACGATGACCATCGAGTGGCGTTACACCACCCAGCAGGACTTCTGTGTCCTGTCGCTGTCCGGGTATCTCGGCGCGGATGCCGTGGCCCGCTTCACCGGAGCCGTCGGCTGGGCCCTGGCCCGCGGCACGGGACCGGTCGTCCTCGACCTCACCGAGCTGCGCGGCTGGTCCATCGGTGGCCAGCTCGCCGTCGCCCAGGCAGCACGCCAACTCGCGGATGAGGGACGGCGTCTGGAACTCGCTGCGATCCCCGCGGACGGCTCCCTCGTCCCCGACGGCACCCACCCGCCGATCCCCGTCCACTGCGACCTCGCAGCCGCCCTCGCGGCGTACGACGACCTGAGTGGCCAAACGCGTGAGTGGCACAGCGACGACTGGCCCGGCGCGCGGAATGTGGCGGCACAGGGCCTGATGTAAGAGATACACAGGAACGAAAGCAGAGAAGGAAGCAGTATGAGCGACGTGATCGTGAAGGACAGCAACGGAACCCCGCTGGAGGACGGCGACTCCGTGACGCTGATCAAGGACCTGAAGGTGAAGGGCACCTCCGAGACACTCAAGCGCGGAACGCTGGTGAAGAACATCCGCCTCACTGGCAAAGCCGGCGAGATCGAATGCAACACCAAGAAGGTCAAGGGCCTGGTCCTGAAGACCGAGTTCCTGAAAAAGGCGTGACCTCAAGGCCACCCTGACGTTCGTCCGGCGCTTCTCCCTGCCGTCGCCTCCTGGCCGACGGCAGGGGCAGGGCCGCTGCTGTTCCACGGCGTCACGGTGCAGCGCGTGGTCAGCCGGAGGGCGGTGCCTGGGCGCCGAGGGCGGTGTCCAGGTCCGCGTAGATGGTCATCGAGTCGTGGTGGATGACCCGTGACTGCGTTGCCTCGATGCGATCCAGGCCGCACAGTACGAGGGAACGCTCAGTCTTCCGCAGCGTGGCGGCCGCCTGCTGGACTGCCGCCTCTCCTTCGGTGCTCCAGCCCAGCAGTTCGGTCAGGTCCAGGATGACGGCCCCGGTGCTGCGGGCCGCTACCCAGCCGAACCCCTCCGAGAAGCGCTCGACCGCGCTGCTACCCAGGAATCCGGCGACGCTCATGACCGCCACGCCGCGCTGTTCCTCGAAGCTCCAGCTGATGCTCATGGGCGGCGCCGCTCTCAGTGCTCGCCGTCGGACAGCTTCGGGCTGCCGGCCAGGGGGGCGGGGTGCCCGATCCAGCCGCGCTCGAGGTCCATGCTCAGCAGGCGCTCATGCCCGCAGCGGGGGCATGAGCCGTCAGGTTCGACGGCCGCGGGCAGGCACTTGAGGCGGCACGCAGGGCACTTGAGCAGAGCACTGCCACCACGCAGTCGTGGGATTCGCATCCCGAACCTCCCACTCTCGACCTTCGGAATTGCTAATCTTAGCAATTCCCGAGGTCATCACGTCGGTGTGATGGCGCGAGGATGACCCCATGGTGAAGAGTTTTGGGTGGATGCGATGCACGGTGCAGGCTTGGCAACGATCGTCCGGCCTTACAGCGGCACGCCCGGGCGCGGGGCCGGTTCAGTGAGCGCGCCGCTGTACCAACTGAAGGCGGAGTTCTTCAAGACGCTGGGGCATCCGGTGCGGATCAGGGTCCTGGAGCTGCTGAGCGAGCGCGAGCATGCGGTCTCCGAGATGCTCCCGGAGGTGGGGGTCGAGCCTGCCCACCTCTCGCAGCAGCTGGCCGTGCTGCGCCGGGCCAATCTGGTCATAACCCGCCGGGAGGGTTCGGCCGTCTTCTACTCGCTGACCAGTCCGCAGGTGGCTGAGCTGCTGAGGGTCGCGCGGTCGATCCTGTCCGGGGTGCTGGCGGGTCAGGCCGAACTGCTCGCCGACCTGCAGGCGGCGGCGTCCGAGGGAGAACCGCGGACCTGAGCCGTCCCCAGACCGGCGGCCGCCCTTCGGCGTGCATGGACAGCGCTCTGCGCGGCGAGGGGCGGCCGCCTTCAACCCGCCGACGCGCAGCCGACAAAATCTCAACAAGACAGGCAAAGCGCAAGAAAAAGGGCGTAACTCCGGCTGTGGAGACGTCCGTTAGCCACCTGCGGAAGAGTCCTCACCAGCATCCGGGAGGGGCGTTCATGGGCCTGCTGCGCAAGATCCGCGACACCGGGCGGGTGGCTGAACCTGCTCCGCCCCCGTCGGTGGAACCGCTGCCGATGGCGCGCGGGCTGGGCGGGTCGGTGCAGGTGCGCTGTGTGGATGCCGGCTCGTGCAACGGATGCGAGATCGAGATCGCGGCGGCCTTCGGTCCGGTCTACGACGCGGAGCGGTACGGAGCCCGGCTGGTGGCCTCGCCCCGGCATGCGGATGTGGCGCTGGTGACCGGGCCGGTCACGCGGAACATGGCCGAGCCGCTGCGGCGCACGGTGGCGGCCATGCCCGAGCCGCGGCTGGTGGTCGCGGTCGGGGACTGTGCGGTCAACTGCGGTGAGTTCGCGGGAGGGTACGGAGTCGAGGGCGCGGTCGCCGATGTCGTACCGGTCGATCTTCAGGTGCCGGGGTGCCCGCCGACGCCGGACGACATCGTGGCGGCGCTGCGGCGGGTGACCGGCCGGTGAGCCTGGTCGCGGCCGCCCTTGGTGCTGCCGTCGCCATGGGTGGGGCCGGAGCGGCGGCGGGTGCCGGGCTGCCGGTCCGGTGGCGCATCATCGCCGCCGGAATGTGCACGGCGGGGGTGGGGGTGGCCGGTGGTGCGGCGGGTGTGGCTGTACTGGGCGGAAGGCGATGGTCGGCCGAGCTCCCGGGGCTGCTGCCGCTGGCCGGTGTGCATCTTGAAGTGGATGCGCTGTCGGGGCTGTTCATGGCTGTGGCGGGGGCCGTGGTGGCGGCGGTGGCGGTGTACGGCATCGGGTATGCGTCCGGGCACGGCCCGCACGGGCTGGGTTCACGGGCGGCGCAGACGGTGCTGCCGCTGTTCGCCCTGTCGCTGGTGCTGGTGCCTGCGGCGGGATCGGTGTCCACGTTCCTGGTGCTGTGGGAGCTGATGGCGCTGGCCTCGCTGCTGCTGGTCCTGGCCGAGCACCGCGAGCGGCCGTCGGTGCGGACGGCGGGCGTCTGGTACGCGGTGATGACCCACCTCGGACTCGTTCTGCTGCTGGCCGGGTTCGCGTTGTTCGCCGCGCACGCCGGAGGTCAAGACTTTGCGGCACTGCGGGCAGGCGCGGACGGGATGTCTGCGACGGTGCGCGGTCTGGTGTTTGTGCTGACTGCGGCGGCGTTCACTTCCAAGGCGGGGGCGGTGCCGCTGCACGCGTGGCTGCCGCGCGCCCACCCCGAAGCGCCCAGTCCCGTCTCGGCGTTGATGAGCGCGGCCATGGTCAACCTCGGCGTCTACGGGCTTATCCGGACCGGGTTCGACCTGCTGGGCGGCGGACCGTCGTGGTGGTGGCTGGGGCTGATGGTGCTGGGCGGGCTGTCCGCCGTGTACGGGATTCTGCAGGCCGCGATGGCCTCCGACCTGAAGAGGCTGCTGGCGTACTCGACTTGCGAGAACATGGGGCTGGTCCTGATCGGGGCCGGAGCGGCGGGCCTGTTTGCCGCCTCGGGTGATCGTTCGCTGGCCGCCCTCGCGCTGGCGGCCGCGCTGCTGCACGTGGTCAACCACTCGGCGTTCAAGGCCCTGTTGTTCAGCACGGCCGGTTCCGTCCTGCGCGCCACGGGCGTACGGGATCTCGACCGGCTCGGTGGTCTGAGGGCGCGGATGCCGGTCACGGCCGGACTCTTCGCGCTGGGCGCGCTGGGGGCGGTGGCGCTGCCGCCCGGCAACGGGTTCATCAGTGAGTGGCTGCTGCTGCAGTCGCTGATCCACGGACTTCAGATGCCAGGGGTGGCCGTCGCCGTGATGCTTCCGCTGGCGGTGGCGCTGATCGCGCTTTCGGCGGGGATCGCCGCGGCGGTGTTCGTCAAGGCGCTCGGGGTCGGCTTCTTCGCCCGGCCGCGCAGCCAAGAGGCCACCGGCGCGCGGGAGGCGCCGCCCATGATGCTCGCCGGAATGGGGCTGCTGGCGGCCGGGTGCGTGGGGCTGGCGCTGGTCCCGGGACTGCTGGGCAGTGGCTTGGATCAGGCCGTGCTCGCCGCGGGCCTTCCTGGGGGGCAGGCCCTGTCGGGCGGTGGGCTGAAGGTACGGCTTGCCGACGTGTCGGCGTCGCTGTCGCCGCTGTGGGTGGTGGCCGCCTTGACGGCGGCGCTGGCCCTCGCGGTGTACCTGCCCCGGCTGTATGGCAATCGCCGTCGACGCAGAGACGCCAAGCTGTGGGACTGCGGCGGCGGCGCGCCCACGCCGAGGATGGCCTATACGGCGACCTCGTTCGCCGAACCTTTGCAGCGCGTCTTCGACGACGTACTTGCCCCGGAGCAGGACGTGAATGTCACGCACGCAGGGGAATCCGCGTACCTGGTGGAGCGTGTCCGGTTCCGCAACCGGGTGCCCGACCGGATCGAGCACCGGCTGTACGAACCGGTGCTGGCGTTTCTCGCGAGGTCCGGGCGGGCCGCGCGCCGGCTGGCGGGCGGCAGCGTCCATCTCTATCTCGGCTACGGCTTCTTCGGCCTGGTCGCTTTGCTCCTGGTGCTGGCGGTGGGCTGGTGAGCGCCGCCGGGTATGTGGCGGTGGCGGGGCAGATCGCTGTGGTCGTCGGGGGCACTCCCCTGCTCACCGGGCTGATGCGGCAGGTGCGGGCGCGCATGGAAGGGCGGGCCGGGGCCGGTGTGCTCCAGCCGTGGCGCGATACGCGCAAGCTGCTGCGTAAAGAACCGATCAGCGCGACCGGGACGGGGCCCGCGTTCCGTATCGCTCCGGCGCTGCTGGTGGCGACCACTGTGGTGGTCGCCGCGCTGGTTCCGCTGCTTTCCACGGACACCCCCGTCGCCGGGCGCGCGGACCTGATCCTGGTGGTGGCGCTCCTCGCGCTGGGCACCGTCGCCCTGGCGCTGGCCGGGCTGGATACCGGGACCGCGTTCGGCGGCATGGGGGCCTCGCGGGAGATGACCATCGCGGCCCTGGTGGAGCCGACCCTCCTGATGTCGGTGTTCGCCCTGTCGATACCGGCCGGCTCCACCAACCTGCCCGCCATCGTCTCCGGCGCCGTCCACGAACCGGCACGGCTGGCCTCGCCGGCGGGGCTGCTGGCGACCGCCGCGCTCGCCGTCGCCGTCCTCGCGGAGACCGGGCGGCTCCCGGTGGACAACCCGTCCACGCATCTGGAGCTGACGATGGTGCACGAGGCGATGGTGCTGGAGTACGCGGGGCCCGATCTGGCGCTGGTCGAACTGGGTGCGCACATGCGGCTCACGGTGCTGCTGGGGCTGCTCGCCTCGCTGTTCGCGCCCTGGGGCATCGCGACCACCGCATCAGCGTCGGCGCTCGCCGTCGCGCTGGTCCTGTTCGTGGTCAAGGTTGCGCTGCTGGGGGTGGTGCTGGCCGCGGCAGAGGTGTTCTGGGCGAAGTTGCGGCTGTTTCGCGTGCCTGAGCTGCTCGCCGGGTCCTTCCTGTTGGCGCTGCTCGCGGTGACCTCCTCCTACTTCCTGAGCGGAGAGTGAGCGCGCGGTGAGCGAGAGTCTGTACACGCAGTTGCTGGACCTGGCCTGCGGGGCGTTCCTGCTGGCGGCGGTGGTGATCCTGTGGCGGCGTGAACTCGGAGCGATCGTACGGATCTTCGCCCTCCAGGGCATTGCCCTGGCCGCCGTCGCCGTCCTTCTGGGGCTGCATGAGGAACGCTGGGACCTGATCGCGGTGGCGGCCGGAATCGGTCTCCTGCGGGCCGGAGTGCTTCCGTATCTGATGCGCAGGGCGCTCACCGCCCCGACCGGCGACCACAGAACGTATGACACGGACGGGGCCGAGACCCGGGAGACCCAGCCGCTGGTGAATGTGGCGGCGTCCCTGCTGACTGCGGCGGCACTGACCCTGCTCGCCTATGCCGTGGCCCGGCCGCTGGCCGAGCTCGACCCCACTCCTGCCACCCGGGCCCTGCCGGTGGGCCTTGCGGTCGTTCTGATCGGGTTCTTCGTGCTGGTCACCAGGCGGCGGGCGCTGGCCCAGGTGGTGGGCTTCCTGCTGCTGGACAACGGCATCACCGCGACCGCCTTCCTGGCCACCTCCGGAGTGCCGCTGATCGTCGAACTCGGCGTCTCCTTCGATGTCCTGCTCGCCGTACTGGTGCTGCAGCTGCTCACCACTCGTGTGCAGGCCGCATTCGGCACCACCGACATCGACGACCTGCGGGAGCTGCACGACTGATGCCGCATCTTCTCCAAGAGCCCGCTGCGACCGCCGCGTTGCTGACCGCGCCCGTTGCGGTGCCCCTCGCCGTGGCCTGCGTACATGCGCTGACCGGCCTGCGTGCGTCTGCCGCGGAAGTTCGCGAGCCGAGCAGGGAAGTGTCCCGTCAGCCTGCCCTGGTCGGCGCCGCCACCGGACCGGCGGACGGGACCGCGGCACCACCTCCCCCAGGGTCCGATGCACCTCACCGGGCCGACTGGTACGGGCTCATCTCCCCATCGGCGATCATCACCTGCGGCGCGGTACTGGCAGCCGCCCTCGGTGACGACGATGCCGTGACCGCTTACGGCGGCCTGCTGCGCGCCGATGCCCTGACGGTGTGGATGCTGCTGGTCGTCGGCGCCGTCGCACTGATCGCCTGCGCGAGTGCCCCCTCTTATCTGGCGGGCGAGCGCACCGCCGGACGGGCCGATGCCCGTAACACCGCGCTCTTCCACGTCCTCGTGCAGGCGTTCCTCGCAGCCATGTGCCTGGCCGTGCTCACCGCGAACCTCGGGGTGCTGTGGGTCGCCATCGAAGCCACCACCATCGTCACCGCCTTCCTCGTCGGCCACCGCCGCACCCGCACATCCGTCGAAGCCGCGTGGAAATACGTCGTGATCTGCTCGGCCGGGATCGCCCTCGCCTTCCTGGGCACCGTCCTCATCTACTACGCCGCCCGGCAGGCGGGCATCGCCGAGGCGTACGCGCTTAACTGGCCCACCCTCATGGAACAGGCCGACCGGCTCGATCCGGCCGTTACCCGGCTCGGCATCGGCCTCGTGCTCCTCGGCTTCGGCGCCAAAACCGGCCTCGTGCCCCTGCACGCCTGGCTGCCCGACGCCCACAGCCAGGCACCCGCCCCCGTCTCCGCGCTGATGTCCGGCGTCCTGCTGTCCGTCGCCTTCACCGCGATCCTGCGCTACCAGAGCATCTCCGACGCGGCCCTCGGGACCGGCTACACCCGCGCGCTGCTGACCGGCATCGCGCTGCTCACGCTCGCCCTCGCCGCGGCCCTGCTGCTGGCCCAGCGCGACTACAAACGGATGCTGGCCTATTCGAGCATGGAGCACATGAGCCTGATCGCCCTCGGCGCGGCGATCGGCACCCCTCTCGCCCGTGCCGCCCTGCTCCTGCACATCGCCGGGCACGGGCTCGCCAAAGCGGTCGCCTTCTGCGCCTCCGGCCACATCCTGCATCTCACCCGGACCACCCGCATCGGACGCGTACGCGGCCTGATCGCCCGGGCACCCGGCCTTGCGGGCATCTTCGGGCTCGCGGTCGTCGCGCTGCTCGGGTTCCCGCCCTTCAGTCTGTTCGCCTCCGAACTGGGCATCGTCCGCGCCGGATTCGCCGCCCGCATGGGCTGGGCCGTCTCGGCGGCCCTGCTGCTGGTCCTGATCGCCTTCGCCGCGCTCGCCGCCCGCACCGCCCGGATGCTGCTCGGCCCCGCACCCACGGCCCGGACAGACGAGCCGCCCGCCACGACCCGATGGCCACTCGTCCTGGGCCTGGTGGCCTGCGCGGCCCTGGGTATCTCGACCGGTCCGCTCACCGACCTGCTGCAGGATGCCGCCCAGGCGATCGGAGCCCGCTGAAGCCATGCGCACCGTGCACGAGATCCATGCCGCCGAACTGCCCAAGCGGGCCGACGAACTGCTGCGCGCCGGCCGTCGACTGGCCCTGGTCGCCGCCCACCACGACGAGGACCGGATCCGCGTGGTGTACCTCTTCGTCGCGGGACCGCCCGATGCCCGTACCGAACTGCACGTACACCTCGACGCCGACCGGCCGGAGGTGCCGACGCTGGCTCACATGTCCTTCCCCGCAGGCCGGTTCGAGCGCGAGATGCGGGACCTGTTCGGGATCGTCCCCCGCGATCACCCCATGCCGCGCCGTCTGGTGCGCCACTTCCACTGGCCGCGCGGCTGGTACCCGATGCTCCCCGACGCCGGGCCGCCGCCGCCCTTCGCAGAGCAGGAAGGCCCCTACCCCTTCCTGGAGGTCGAAGGCGACGGCGTCTACGAAATCCCGGTCGGGCCGGTGCACGCCGGGCTGATCGAGCCGGGCCACTTCCGCTTCTCCGTCGTTGGCGAGACCATCCTCAAACTCAAAGCCCGCCTGTGGTTCGTCCACAAAGGCATCGAAAAACTCTTCCAGGGCCGCAGCGTCGCGGCCGGGCTGCCGCTCGCCGAGCGGATCAGCGGCGACACCGCCGTCGGCCACGCCCTCGCCTACTGCCTCGCCGTCGAAGAGGCCACCGGCATGGCGGTCCCGGCCACCGCCCAGCGCGCCAGGGCCCTTCTCCTGGAGCTGGAGCGCCTGCACAACCATGTCGCCGACCTGGGCATGCTCTGCAACGACGTCGGCCACTCCATCCTCAACGCCCACGCCCAGCGGGTGCGGGAACAACTCCTGCGCCTGAACGCCGAGATCACCGGTCACCGGCTGCTGCGCGGCGGCGTCATGCCCGGTGGCGCAGCCCTGCACGCGCTGCCCGACCCGCGGCGGCTGAAGGCGATCGGCGCGGACATCCGCGAGATCGCGGGTCTCGCGCTCGACCAGTCCACCGTCCGTGACCGCTTCACCGACACTGCTGTCCTCACCGCCGAGGCTGCCCGGGACATCGGCTGTCTCGGCTACGTGGCCCGCGCCAGCGGCCTGTCCGGCACCGACGCCCGTATCGGCCACCCCTTCACCGCGTACGACTCCGAGATCGCCGTCCCCGTCCGCGACACCGGCGACGTCCTCGCCCGCTTCCTCGTCCGCGCCGAGGAGATCGACGTCTCCCTTGCCTTGATCGAGCACCTCACCGAGCGCCTCGCCCGGGGCGCCGTCCTCGCGCCGACGCCCGCACCGGGCGTGGGCCCAGGTAGCGGTGTCGGCATCGTCGAGGGCTGGCGCGGCACCATCACCACCCGCATCGAGCTCGCCCCCAACGGCACCCTGGCCCGGGTCAAACCGGTCGACCCGTCGTTCTTCAACTGGCCCGCCCTGCCCGTGGCCCTCGCCGACACGATCGTCCCGGATTTCCCGCTGACCAATAAGAGCTTCAACCTCTCCTACGCCGGCAACGACCTATGACGCGGCCCCGTTACTTCGGCGCGTGCTCGCCGACATAGAACAGAAGCCAGATGAAGCCGGCGAACAGGTGCGTTGCGAAGACGTAGACGAAGACGCGCAGCATGACGCCGCGTTCTTTCCACCTCTCCAGGTCCATCGGCCCCTCGGCTTGCTTCTTGTTCCCGTCATCACTCACGGCCTTGCATCTCCTGGGGTCTCTGGATAAGGAATCCGGAACCGGACGAGTACGACCTTGCCGTCGTGATCCACGGCCGGTTCCGCGCTGACATCGCCGTCGTACATGTCGGCGAGCTCACTCACCGTCCGCAGACCCTCACCCATTGCATCCGCGGCGAGGCAAGGGAGGCGAGGGTCCCCGTCGGTGACCGCAATCACCAGCTGTCCGGCACCGACCGTTATCCCGACATCCGTCACGGGAGTGTGCGCCGCATGCCGGATCACGTTGGCGACCAGCTCGCTGGCCACCAGCAGCACCGCATCGGCGAAGGCGGAGTCCGCGGCGATGCCGACCTTCGGCAGGTGCTCAGCCACCGCCTGCCGAGCCTCCCGCACCGCCTCCGGCGCCACCCGGACAGACACGATGTGCCGCTGAACCGCAGGCAAGGTGTGCTCGACTGCCGCCGCGGGCAAGTGCTTGCGCCACGGCCTGAACCTCTCCATCCCCATCACGGAGCCGCTTCCTTCTCCGCCTCGCGCAGCTCGGCCAGCAGCTCCTGCTGCCCAGCCAGCAGGACAGACAGGATGCGCCGCGCGGCAGCCAGCAGCTCCGCCACATCCCCGCCCGCCAACTCGTACACCACTGTCGAACTCTCGCGGGTGGCCGTGACGATGCCCGAACGGCGCAGCACCGCCAGCTGCTGCGACAGGTTCGACGGCTCGATCTCAATCGCCGCAAGAAGATCACGGACCGGCATCGGCCCGCCCTGCAGCAGTTCCAGCACCCGTATCCGCACCGGATGCCCCAGCATCCGGAAAAACTCCGCCTTCGCCTCATACAGCGGAACCGGCACCTCGCTCACCCTCCTCCGCCCCCACGTCGATCCCGTGGTCGCTCGCGAGCCGAAGCGCATCGTCCAGCTCTTCCCGCGCCACCACCACGCCGTAGGCGTCCTCGGCCTCCAGCGCCGCCTCCAAGGCCGCCCGCGCTTCCCCGACACGCTCCAGCACCGCCTCCACGAACCCGCCCACGGCCACCCTTCCCACCTCGGCGCTCTTGTCTGACTCGGCAACTAGCAAATTGAAGAACTCTTCAATTCTAGGCCCTGGGTGATGCGGGGTACACCACTCCCCGGGGACGGCGCCCACGGTTCGAATCGCTCCAGTGGTTGGGCGGTTGTTCGCCGTCGACGATGTGGACAAGCGCGGTACCTCGTACTCGTACTGCCCGCCGGCGGCAGTTGGAAGGACAAGGCCGGCCGGTCCGGGAGTACCGCGAGAAGGAGCAGCGGCAGCATCAGCGGGTTCAGCACCGACAAAATGCTGCTGGCCGTGATCATGCGGACCAGCGCGGACATGAAGCGCTGCGTGTCGGTGACCACCACGTGCGTGCGGATCACGCCCATCTCCGCCGCCTCCTGCCGGTCAGCGAAGCCATCCACCGCGTACGCGGACGCCTCGACCAGGGCGGCGTCCGCCTCGGTGGTGAGCCTCGGCGTGATCCGCCGCTCGGCGTACGCGGCGACGGCCCCCGCACCGCGGTTGAGAGCAGCAGCGCCGGCCACGACGCGGAGCGCCAGCAGGGCCTCGCGCAGCCGGTCGCCCAGCAGCGCGGCGCCGAGGATCGGCTCCATGGCCCGCGCCGTCGCAGTGAGGAGGACGGCTGCGGCCAGGCCCGTCACCACCTGGCAGGTGATCAGCAGGTGCACCGCCCGGCGGTCGGTGGCCCATGACATCGAGGCGATGCCGCGCAGAACGGAGGGGATCTGGGCGCAGAGCTTCCTGAAGGACACCTTGCCGAGCGGGTTCACCGAGTACTGCCCGCTGTAAGTGATCTCGGCGGGAGGCGGCGCGGGAGGCGGCGCGGTGTCCTGCGTGCTGCGGGCGTCTGCCGAGGTCAACTGATCCCCCTGGACGGTCGATTGGGCAGTGCAATCACGGTCAACGACAGCTGCGGAATATCGAACACACGCGTTTCAGACGCGATGAAATCCGCCTAGTGGTGGGAGATGCGGAGCATCTGTCCTGTCGTTGTGGTCAGCGATCCGGAACACATCACCCAGGACCCGCCGTACCTCGTCGTGGGCGTCGACGGCAGCGTCTCTTCTCTCGCCGCCGTGGCGCAGGTCATGGAGGAGGCGAGCCTGCGCGGTGCCGCAGTGCGTGCGGTCTGGGCGTGGCCACGCCCGGTGTTCGCCCACGGCGACGAGTCGGCAGGCTTCAACGAACGCCGCAGGCTGCTCTCGGAATCCACTGCCGGGTGGGCGGAGAAGTACTCCGACGTCCGGGTGACCCACGAGGTCGTGCGCGGCCACCCTGTGGAAGAGCCGGCCCGTAGCTCCGAACACGCGCTGTCTGTTGTCGTCGGAAGACGAGGCCGCGGCGGCTACACAGGCATGCGCCTGGGGTCGGTGGTGCATGGACTGCTGCACCGCGCGGTCTGCCCGGTGATCACCGTTCCCACGCCACCCGCGAATTGAGGACCGGGTGTGAGGTCGGATCCTGACTGGAACACCGGTACGTCAGCGGACCGGCACCCAGAGGAATCGCCACTGCTCTTACCTCCTCCCGCCGGATTCCGCGCCCACCCGAGCCCTGCCGCATCGGGGTCCACATGCGCCGCTGGAAGATTTGGGGTACTCCTCGAATGAGAAGCGGCCGTGCTCGGCGCATCGGCGCAGATGCTTACACATCGAGTACTCCTCGCGGTCGCCTGCAAGGCCACCAACGAGGGCACGGGGGACGACAGCAGCCCGGTCAGCCGGACTCGCTCACCGTCGTTCCAGCTTGGTACGAGACGGAGGCAGTCGCCATGGAGCCAGTCGTCACCGTGGGCCTCGACGGCTCACCCGAGAGCCTTGCCGCCGCCCATTGGGCCGCCGACGAAGCCGAGCGGCGCAAGCTCACGCTGCGCCTGCTGCACGCGTGGCCTCTGCTGGTGCCGGAACCGACCCGCATCCCCGCCGAGATGGACCAGAACTACTGGGCGAAGCGGATCGTGCACAACGCGCGGGCGGAGCTCCAGGCGCGCCACCCGGGCCTCTCCATTGTCGGCAACCTGGTCGCCGACGACGCCCAGGACGCACTGCTCCAAGCGGCATCGGAGTCCGAGATGATCGTGCTCGGTTCGCGGGGGCTGGAGCCCGTCGAGAGCTACTTCCTGGGCGACATCAGCATGCCCGTTGTGGCACGGGCCGAGCGACCGGTGGTCCTGGTACGTGCCGAAACGCGCGAAGAAGGGCCGCCGCCCACCCCAGGTACGGCGGGCGGCGTAGTGGTGGCTCTGAAACTGCACGGCCCATGCGACGACCTGCTCGAATTCTCCTTCGCCACCGCCGCAGCGCGGGGCATGCCTCTTCGGGCCGTGCATGGCCGAAGCGTGCCGATCCATGCACATGTTCCCTGGGGCGTGGATCACGACGTGACCGAAGAGATCACGCAGGACGCGCAAAATCAGTTGAGCCAGGCTCTCCGTCCCTGGCGCGAGAAGTTTCCGCGCGTGGAGGTGGCTGACAGCGTCGGTCTCGAAAGCCCCGCCAAGGCCGTGGTACGGGCCGCCAAGGGCGCCGGGCTGCTGGTGGTCGGCCGACGCAAGCACCGTCCCGCCCTGGCGCCACGTCTGGGTTCCGTGGCCACCGCCGCCATCCATCACGCGCGCTGCCCTGTCGCCGTCGTCCCCCATGACTGAGCCGAGCCACCGCAGCGAGCCGATGGTGTCGATACATCAGGCCGACGCGTCTGGGCTCCGGTCAGGCATCGGCTTCGACGGGCCGCCGCTCCCGCGAGCAGAGGTGTGCGAGACCCATACGGCGGTCGTGTTCTTCGTCGGCGACCGTGCGTACAAGCTCAAGAAGCCGGTGGACCTGGAGTTCCTGGACTACTCCACCGTGGCGGCCCGGCGTACGGCGTGTGAGCGGGAACTGGCTCTCAACCGTCGCTTCGCCCCCGACGTCTACTTGGGCCTGGGAGAATTTCGCGGCCCGGGCGCGGACATCCCAGAGCTCCTCGTCGTGATGCGCCGCATGCCGGCGGAGCGCCGCCTGGCCCGGCTGATAAGTGAGGGCGTCGTCGTGGACGATGCCCTGCGGTCCGTGGCCCGGCAGCTCGCCACCCGTCACGCGGATGCGCCCCGCAGCCGGGAGGTGGACGAGCAGGGCACTCGGGACGCGCTGTCGTCGCGCTGGGAAGCCAGCTTCGCGCAGGTCCACGCGCTGGCCGACGACGCACACCCGTCCGACGAGGTGGAGGAGGTCGAGCGGCTGGTGCGCCGCTACCTCGCGGGGCGCAAGCAACTGTTCGACACGCGCATCGGGCAGGGGCGGATCGTCGACGGCCACGGCGATCTGCTCGCAGAGGACATTTTCTGCCTCGACGACGGCCCCCGCCTCCTGGACTGCCTGGAGTTCGACGACCACCTGCGCTACGTCGACGGCCTCGACGACGCCGCCTTCCTCGCCATGGACCTGGAGCAGCTGGGAGCCCCGGAGGCCGCGGGCTTCTTCCTTGCCCAGTACAGCGAGTACTCCGGTGACCCGGCGCCGCCGTCCCTGCGGCATCACTATGTCGCCTACCGCGCGTTCGTCCGTGCCAAGGTCTCCCTCATCCAGGCCCGGCAGGGCGCGCCCGGCGCGGAGGCCGCGTCACGACGACTGGTCCTGACAGCGCTGCGTCACCTGCGGACCTCCGCTGTCGGCCTCACGCTCGTCGGCGGGCTGCCGGGCAGCGGGAAGTCCACACTCTCCGGCGCGCTGGCCGATCGCCTCGGCGTCACGCTGCTCAGCAGCGACCGCCTCCGCAAGGAGCTGGCGGGCATCCCGGCGGAACAGTCCGCGGCGACCGGCTACGGCGAGGGCCTGTACACACCCGAGTGGACCGCCAAGACCTACGCGGCCCTGCTCGACCGCGCATCCGCCCTGTTGTCCACGGGAGAGTCCGTCGTCCTGGACGCCACCTGGTCCGATGCGGAACAGCGCGAAGCTGCCCTGCGCATGGCCGAACGCGTCAGCGCCGACCTGGTGGCCCTGCACTGCCAGGTTCCGGGCGAGGTGTCGGCGGCCCGCCTGCGTACGCGCGCCCCCGGAGCATCCGACGCAGGGCTGGATGTGGCCACCGCCATGGCAGGCAAGGAGTCGCCATGGACGGAGGCGGTCACGGTCGACACCAGCGGTCCTTTGGAGGCCGCCGTCGTCCAGGCGCTGGCAGCCGTACGCCCTTACGGCACCGGCCAGGCCCCAGTCTTCCGCCGCCCCTACATGGAACCGGACTGAGCCGAGCCGCGACGACGCAGCGGGCGGCCCCGCCTCGCCAGGGCCGCTTCGCCCGGCGGACCGTGCCGAGACATCCGGGGTGCGATGGTTTCCGCTGGGCCGGATCGCCGGAATACGCGTCGGGCTCCACTGGAGTGTGCTGGTCATCGTCGTCCTCGTCGCGCTGACTCTCGCACGAGGGCGGTTTCCCTCTGCGCACGCGGGCGAATCGGCCTGGGTCTACTGGGGACTCGGGATCGTCACGGCGGTCGTCTTCCTTGTGTCGCTGCTGGCACATGAGCTCGCACATGCCGTTGTCGCGCGTCGCACCGGTGTCGAGGTCGAAGGCATCACGCTGTGGATGCTGGGCGGAGTCGCACGGCTGCGCGGCGAGGCGAAGGACCCGGGTGCGGAACTGCGTATCGCCGGCGTGGGACCACTGGTCAGTGCTGCGGCAGGGGCGCTGTTCACAGGAGTCGCGGTCTGGCTGGAGATCCTGGCCGTGCCCGGGCTCGTCGTCGAGGCCATCGCCTGGCTGGCTGCCATCAATTTCGTGCTGGCAGTGTTCAACGCTGTTCCCGCGGCACCGCTGGACGGCGGTCGAGTGCTGCGCGCGTTCCTGTGGTGGCGCAGCGGCGATCGGGTGCGGGCAGCGCTCAGCGCCGCGAACGCAGGGCGGGCGCTGGGCTGGTTCATGCTGTTCGCGGGCTTTGCGTCGGTCCTGGTCACTGGGGAACTCGGTGGGCTGTGGTCGGCTCTCATCGGCTGGTTCCTGATCGCCGCCGCGACGGCGGAGGGGCGGGAGGCACAGCTGCGGGGCGCGCTGGCCGGGGTGGCGGTGCGCCAGGTGATGACACCCGCCCCGGTCACAGTCGCTGCCACCGACACGGTCGAACAGCTCCTCAGCACGATGCCGTTCGGCCTGACTCGCCATTCGGCGTTCCCAGTGGTGTCGCACGACGGCAAGCCGGTCGGTCTGATGACAGTCGCCAGGGTCAGCAGCGTGCCTGTGGGGGCACGATCCGCCACCCTCGTGGGAGGCGTCATGTGCCCATTGACCGATGTGGCGACGGCGGAGCCCGGTGAGGCCGTCATTGACCTTCTGCCGCGCCTCGAGTCGAGTGCCGAGCGGCGCGCCCTGGTGCTGGACGACGGACATCTCGTCGGCATCGTCGCTCTGTCGGACATCACTCGCGCGGTCTCGTGGCTGGCGACAGCGAAACGTTCGGGGCCAGTCACAACTGATAAGCAAGGGAGGCACGGTGATGGATGACCAAGCCAGAGCCGGCGGCGGTGCGGCTCTGCGTTCCGGGGCGGCAGCACCCCAGGGACGTATCGATGTCACGCACGTGTCCGGCCAGTCGTACGCAGTGTTTGTGCGCGATCACGAACTGACCGTCGACCAGCCGGTCGACGCGGGAGGCTCCGACGAAGGGCCCACCCCCGTGGAGCTGTTCGTCTCCTCGCTCGCTTCGTGTGTCGCTTACTACGCAGGACGTTTTCTGGAGCGCCATCACCTGCCGTACGAGAGCCTGCGGGTGCGGGCGGAGTTCGACATGGCCGACGACCGCCCGGCGCGGGTTTCGGCCGTGCGCATGAGGATCGAACTGCCCGAAGAGATCGGCACGGTGCGGCGCAGGAGCCTGCTTGCTGTTGTCGATCACTGCACGGTGCACAACTCGCTGCGCGTCCCTCCCGAGATCAGCGTTGGTGTCGGATGATGCCGGCCGGACAACTGTCCAGGGTGGGGCGAACGATCCCCCTGGCCTCACCGCCGTACTCGACAGGACAGGACCAGGAACCGGCATGAAGCAATCGACGTACGAGTGCCTGGTCGTGGGCGTGGACGGCTCTGACGCGTCGCTCACCGCGCTGCGCTGGTCGGCCACCCAGGCCAGGTTGTTGCGGACTCACGTGGTTGCCGTGCACGTCTGGCTGCCGACGGGCACATATCGCGCACCTTACGCGTCTCCCGCCGAGCTGCCCTCGCCGGAGCAGGATCGCCGGCGTGCAGCTTAGACGCTCCACGGCACGTGTCCCGCCTTCTCGAACTGGACCCGGACGCACAGGTATGCACCCTGCTGGACCAGGGGTCGCCCGTCCCGGTACTGCTGCGCCACGTTGCCCTTCGAAGTGGCGGCCCTGACGAGTACTACGGGCCGTTCGGTGGCACTGATCGTTGCCATGGTGACGGAACCGATGAGGGAGCCCGGCACACCCGTCAGCCGGCGCGAACCGATCACCAGCATTTCCGCCTTCGGAGCTTCGGCGGGCACAGGGAGGCCGCGGGCCGCCCGGACAGTCGGCTCGTGGTGATCTCCAGGCCTGGATGGCACTTTGGGAGTTCGTCGGAGGTGCGGCTCAGGAGGGTGTCGGCCCATCGGCGCTGTTCATCCGGGCTGACCAGGCGGACCACGGCCGTCGTGGGCCAGTCGTCCGCATGGACGAGGTGCAGGCGGTCTCGGCGCAACGCGGCCTCACATGCCGCCCAATGGGCCGCGGCGATACTTTGCGGCGAGCCGTCCAGGCCCGCGGTGACGGTTCCAGTCATGGTCGGGACCTCCTTCGGCCGGCCCGCACGGACCCGAACAGGCCCGCGTTGCCCACCCGATCGGTCCCTGCCAAGCGGGCTGCGGCCTGCGGGTCATGGCTTGGCGGGTGGACCGGAGGCGTGCAGCGTGGCGAGGCGCCGACGGTACTCCTCCTCGTCGATCTCGCCACGGGCGAACCGCTCGGCAAGCACCTGCTCCGGTGACGGCACGTTCGGGCCGTGGGTGTGCTCGGGAGTCTGGCCCAGGGCGCGGAAGAGCAGAACGGCAACGGTGATGATCAGCACCCAGAACAGGATCATGCCGGCCGACATCGCGAACCAGCCCCAGCCGCTGACGCCGTGGTCGAACCAGAACATCATCGTGATCACCTCCCCGGTCGCCCGGACTGCGGGTGCGGACCCGCTGTCCGGTTTGGCTCATGCGTCACTGCCATCGTCGCCGGACATTGGCCGGTGGGTGCAGAGTCCACTGGTCCCGGGCTGTTGGGCCGGTCAGCCCCTACCGGGGGCGGATAACGCGACGGGGCGACGGCGTGGTGAGGGCCGGTCGTCAACCGAGCGTCGCTCCCAGAACCAGGAAGACCGCGACCGCGGCCAACAGGATGCCCATCAGGGGTGCCATGAACCGCAGGTAGCGGTCATAGCGGACCTTGGCGAGGGCCAGGCCGCCCATCACGACCGCAGAGGTCGGAGTGATCAGATTGACCCAGCCGGAGGCCGATTGGTAGGCGGTGACCACCAAGGCGCGGCTGACGCCGGCGAAGTCGGCGAGCGGGGCGAGGATGGGCATCGCCAGCGCCGCGTGGCCGGACGAGGAGGGCACGAGGAAGGCCAACGGTATGTTCACCAGGAACATCAGCACCGTGAAGATCCCCGAGGACGTTCCCGAGACGGCATTGTTGAGGCTGTCGAGGATGGTGTCGGTGACGCTGGCATTGTTCATGATCACGGTGACACCGCGGGCCAGCATGATGATGAGTGCTGCTCCGATGAAGTCTCCGGCGCCCGCGACGATCGCGTCTGCTGTTCCCTTCTCGCCCAGCCCGGCGATGAGGCCCACCACGACGGCTGCCACGATGAACAGGGCCGCCAGTTCGGGGAAGTACCAGCCAAGGGTCGGCAGGAACGTGACGTTCAGGTCCGCCCAGGGAATTACGGCGAAGATCATGAAAAGGAAGGTCGCCGCAAACACCGTCAGCACGATCCGCTGACGCAGTGTCAGTGGTGTGGTGGAGGAGCCCTGGGACCTGAGTTCGTCGTCCTCGGGCATCGGGGCGACAAGGGAGCGGGAGGGGTCCTTGTGCACGCGGTTGGCATAGCGCACCAGATAGGCCGCGGCCAGTGCTGTCAGGACGGCCCACATCAGCAGCCGCAGCACGATGCCGTCGCCAGTGCCGATGCCGGCGCTGTCGGAGGCCACGCCAGTGGCGAACGGGTTCACGGTGGAGGCGAGCGTGCCCACTCCGGCACCGACCATGATCACACTCGCGCCGGTCATCCTGTCGTAGCCGAGTTTGAGCATGAGCGGGATCATCAGCGCGTAGAAGCCCAGCGTTTCCTCGGCCATGCCGTAGGTGGTGCCGCCGAGCGAGAACAGTGCCAGGAGCACGACGAGCAGGAGTGTCCTGTGCCCCTTGAGGCGTTCGGCGAGGTGTGCCACGCCGGAGGTGAGGGCGCCGGTGCGCAGGGTTACGGTGATGAAGGCGCCGACGGCCAGGACGAACAGGAACACTCCCGCAGCTCCGAAGAAATCGCCGCTGCCTCCCGGCGCGGTGAGTCCGGACTGCGTGTCGGTGACCCCGTAGAGGCCGTTGACGGGGGCGAGGAAAAGGTCCTTGAGCCGACTCCAGAACCCCGTGGCCAGCTCCACGGAGTGGTATGTGCCCGGTATCGGGCTGCCGTCCTTGGTGTCGTAGCGGCCGGCGGGGATGACGAAGGTCAGTGCCCAGACCACGAGGGTGACGGCCACCAGGACGGTGAAGGCCGATGGAAAGCGCAGCTTTCTCCTTCGCGCCTGTGGGGCCGGGGCCGGGGTTGCTGAGGTGGCTGGTGTTGTGGTCATGTCTGGTTCCCTGGTGCGTCGTTGGTGTTCTGGGGGTAGCGGCCGTTGGGCGTGACGACGGTGCCTGCTGAGCCGTCGAGGATGACCTGTGCGTCGTGGAGAGATCCGATGGCTGCCATCCCGCCGGTGAGTTCCACGAAACGGCAGGCCGCCTCGGCCTTTGGCCCCATGGATCCGGCCGCGAACGGTTCCGCGCGCAGCCCCGCCGGCGTGGTGCGACCGATGGGTTCCGCGTCCGGTGTGCCGTAGCGGCGCATGGCCTGAGGGACATCCGTGAGCAGCAACAGCGCGTCGGCATCGAGTGCTTCGGCGAGCAGGGCGGCGGTGAGGTCCTTGTCGACGACCGCTTCCACACCCGTGAGCTGTCCGTGCTCGTCCCGGATCACGGGGACACCGCCGCCGCCTGCGCAGACGGCAACGGCGCCGGAGGTGAGCAAGAGACGGATCAGCCTGGTTTCCACGACGCGCTGCGGATCGGGCGACGGCACGACCCGGCGCCAGTGCGGTCCGTCGGCCTTGACGGTCCAGCCGCGCTCGGCGGCGAGACGCTCGGCTTCTTCGCGTTCGTAGACTGGGCCCACGAACTTGGCGGGGTTGGCGAAGGCGGGGTCCGCGGCAGAGACGAGGGTCTGGTTGAGCAGGACGCAGACCTGGCGTCCGGGCAGAGCGTTCTGCAGGGACTGCAGCAGCCAGTAGCCGATCATTCCCTGTGTCTCGGCGCCCAGAACGTCGAAGGGGTAAGGGCTGGTGAGGGACCTGTCGGCGGCGCTCTGGAGGGCGAGCAGGCCGACCTGTGGGCCGTTCCCGTGAGTGATCACCAGTTCGTGCCGGTGGGCGAGAGGGGCCAGGGCGGCCACGGCCGCTTGGATGTTGGTGTGTTGGACGGCGGCGTCCGGCCGGTCTCCCCTGCGGAGCAGGGCATTGCCGCCGAGTGCGATGACGACGCGCATGACTTCTCCTGTGTGTGCGGTTGCGAAAGGGCGGCCTCGCGTCAGTCGCCGAGGGTGGCGACGAGAAGGGCCTTGATGGTGTGCATCCGGTTCTCGGCCTGGTCGAAGACGATGGAGTGGGCCGACTCGAAGACCTCGTCGGTGACTTCGAGGGCACTCATGCCGGTGCGGGACAGGATGTCCGCGCCCACGGTGGTCCCGCTGTCGTGGAAGGCCGGGAGGCAGTGCATGAACTTCACCCGCGGATTGCCCGTTGCCTTGAGCACGTGCGAGGTGACCTGGTACGGCTTGAGCAGGGCGATGCGCTCGTCCCACATCTCCTTCGGCTCTCCCATGGAGACCCAGACATCGGTGTAGAGGAAGTCCACGCCGGCCACACCTTCGGCGAGGTCCTCGGTGAGGGTGATCCGTGCGCCGGTGGACTCGGCGATCCGCCGGGCCTCCTTGACCACCTCAGGGGCGTTGCGCAGGCTCGCGGGCCCGACCATGCGCACATCCATGCCGAGCATCGCGGCGGTTATCAGCAGCGAGTTGCCCACGTTGTTACGAGCATCGCCGAGGTAGGCGAAGGAGATCTCGTGCAGGGGCTTGTCCGTGTGCTCCCACATGGTCAGAACATCGGCGAGCGACTGGGTGGGGTGCCACTCGTCGGTCAGGCCGTTCCACACCGGGACGCCCGAGTATTCGGCCAGTTCCTCGACGTTGCTCTGGCTGCTGCCCCGGTATTCGATGCCGTCGAAGAGACAGCCAAGGACGCGGGCGGTGTCCTTGATGGACTCCTTGTGGCCGATCTGGGAGCCCGAGGGTTCCAAGTATGTGACGTGGGCGCCCTGTTGGCGAGCGGCCACTTCGAAGGCGCAGCGGGTACGGGTGGACGTCTTCTCGAAGATCAGGGCGATGTTCTTGCCCTGCAGGCGCTGCTGCTCGGTGCCCGCACACCGTGCGGCCTTGAGCTGGGTGGACAGGTCCAGAAGGTAGTGGAACTCGGCCGGAGTGAGATCGAGTTCTTTCAGCAGTGAGCGGTGACGCAGGTTGACGGGCATGGCGGGCTCTCCTTTGAGCACGTGGTGAAGGGGCGGGAGTCCGGATCGGCAGGAGCGCGGGCGGTCGGTCTCAGACGGCGTCGCGTTCTACGGGGCAGCTCATGCAGCGTGGCCCGCCGCGGCCCCGGCCCAGTTCGCTGCCCCGGATGGTGATGACCTCGATGCCGTTGCGGCGCAGGTAGGTGTTGGTGGTGACGTTGCGCTCGTAGGCAAGGACGACGCCGGGTTCGACGGCCAGGACGTTGCAGCCGTCGTCCCACTGCTCGCGCTCGGCGGAGTGCACGTCTTGGGTGGGCGTGAGCACGGTGATGGCATCCAGGTCCAGAGCGTCGGCGATCGCGTGATGCATGTACTCCGGCGCGTGGTCGGTGATCCTCAGGCTCGCGCCGTCGGGACCGGGTTCGATGGTGCAGGACGGCAGCATGCCCAGCCCCGCGTACTTGGTGAAGGTGTCACCGCTGACCATGGTCATCACGGTGTCGAGGTGCATGAAGCTGCGGGACTTGGGCAGGTCGACCGCCACGACGCGGCGGGCCGAACCGGCGGCGAACATCCGCAGGGCGAGTGCTTCGACGGCCTGGGGAGTGGTGCGCTCGCTCATGCCGACCAGGACCGCGCCGTTGCCGATGACCAGGACGTCACCGCCCTCGATGGTGGACGGGTACGCCGACTGCCCGTCGGCCCAACGACGGAACTCCTGGTTCTCGAACAGGGGATGGTGCCGATAGATGGCCTCGAAGTGGACGGTCTCCCGGCGCCGCGCCCGCTTCTTCATTGGGTTCACGCTCACCCCGTCGTAGATCCAGCACGAGGTGTCGCGGGTGAACAGGTGGTTGGGCAGGGGTGCGAGGACGAAGTCGTGGGGCGCCATGGCGTGCAGGCGCACACTGGGGACGGCGCCGAGGCGGGTCAGCAGTTCGCGCTGGGTGATGCCGCCCACGAGGTAGGCGGTCAGCTCGGCCGGTTCGAGGGAGTCGAAGAAGGCTCGTATGCGGTCGGTGGCTAGTGGGCCGTATTCCCGATCGTCGAAGACCCGGTCGTGGATGAGCGTCCGGGCGGCGGGGTGTGCGAGCGTCTCGGTGAGCAGGTCGGAGAAGAGGTGCACGCCCACGCCGCGGTCGCGCAGGGCGTCGGCGAAGGCGTCGTGCTCCTCCCTCGCCCGCTTGACCCACAGCACGTCGTCGAAGAGCAACGCGTCCTTGTTCGTGGGCGTCAGGCGCTTCAGCTCCAGGTCGGGCCGGTGCAGGATCACCTGCTTGAGCCGCCCGGTCTCGGAATCGACGCGAAAGGACATGGGGACTCCTGGGAAGGGGAAACGAAGGACGTGGTCGATCTCCGAAGCCGGGGCGCACGGCCGCTGCGTCCTCACCGGCTGTCCTCGCCGGCGGCTGATGGTGCGTCGGGGAGATCACCTGAACCCTGCCACCCGCCCACCCCAAGACCGGGCTGCGAAGGTCCCCTTCCGCCGGCCGCCCGGTACCTGGAGGCCGTGGCCTGATCGGGGCGTTGGAGGGGCCCGTTCGGCCCTGGCATACGCCTCGCCGCACCGGGCAACGAGCGGTGGCGCGTGCGTCGTCGCCCTCGTCGGCCCACGACGAGGGCTGAACGGCGGCTCACGCGGACAACAAGGCCGCCCTGACGGTCCGTTGCGGATCGATGAGCTCGACGCGCGGGGCCAGTCGGCCCAGGCAGGCCGGGCGGTGCGCGCGGCAGCCTTGGGTCGATCAAGGAGGATCTCTGATGAACCGACACAAGACCAGCCCGGCCGTCGACGTCCAGGTGGCGACCCGCGGCGAGGTGCCCCGGGGGATCGGCCCGCTACGCCCGGGAGAAGACGCTTGCCGCGCTTGAGCATGTGAGCGAACCGATCCTGGGCGTCCGGTGGGGTCGTTCGGCCCATGCCGCCAGCCGGCCGCCCTATTCAGCGGGGGTGCCCGGTCGGCCGTAGTAGGCCGTGCGCATGATCTGTTGCATGTCGTCGAGGACGGGCATGCGGGGGTTGGCAGGGGCGCACTGGTCCTCGTAGGCGTTCAGGGCTTGGTGGGGCAGGGCGTCCAGGAAGGTCTGTTCGTCGACGCCGAGGGTCTGGAAGGACGGCTCGATGCCGACGGCGTCGCGAAGGTGTTCCACGGCGGTGGCGAGGGATTCGACGCCTTCGGCCGGGGAGCCGGCGGGAAGTCCAAGGGTGCGGGCGATGTCCTGGAAGCGTTCCGGGGCGCGGTACTGCTCGTACTTGGGCCAGCCCGTGAGCTTGGCCGGGACGGTGCCGTTGTAGCGGATGACGTGCGGCAGGAGGACGGCATTGGTACGGCCGTGGGCCACGTGGAACGTGGCGCCGAGGGTGTGGGACATGGCGTGCACGATGCCGAGGAAGGCGTTGCCGAAGGCCATGCCGGCGATGGTGCCCGCGTTGTGCATCTTCTCCCGCGCGTCGGGCCGGTCGGCCCGGTCGTTCACGGCCGCTTCGAGGTTGTCGAAGATGAGCCCGATGGCGTGCAGGGCGGGGCCGTCGGTGAAGTCGTTGGCGTAGACCGACACGTACGCCTCGATGGCGTGGGTGAGGGCGTCGAAGCCGCTGTCGGCGGCCAACGCCGGGGGCAGGTCGGCGGTGAGCAGCGGGTCGATGATGGCCACGCTGGGGGTCAGCGCATAGTCGGCCAGCGGATACTTCTTGCCGGTCGCGGGGTCGGAGATGACGGCGAACGGGGTGACTTCGGCGCCGGTGCCGGAGGTGGTGGGGATGCACACCAGGCGGGCACGCTCGCCGAGGACGGGGAAGCGGAAGGCCCGCTTGCGGATGTCGGAGAACTTCTGCCTCATGTCGGCGAAGTCGATGTCCGGCTGCTCGTACAGCAGCCACATCACCTTGGCCGCGTCCATGGGTGAGCCGCCGCCGAGAGCGATGATGGTGTCCGGGCGGAATTCGCGCATTAGGCGGGCGCCGCGCTGTACGGAGTCGATGCTCGGCTCGGGCTCGACGTTGTCGATGACCTGCACGGTCACCGGTTCGCGGCGGCGCTGCAACACACGGCTGACGCGGTCGACGAAGCCGAGGCGGGTCATGGTCGCGTCGGTGACCACGGTGACCCGGTGCACGTCCGGCATGGACGCCAGATAGCGGATGGCCTGCGGCTCGAAGTAGATCTTCGGCGGGACCTTGAACCACTGCAGGTTGTTGTGGCGGGTGCTGACGCGCTTGATGTTCAGCAGGTTCGCGGCGGAGACGTTGTTGGAGACCGAGGTGCTGCCCCAGGAACCGCAGCCGAGGGTCAGCGACGGCAGCAGGCTGTTGTAGATGCCGCCTATGGCGCCTTGGGAGGAAGGGGCGTTGACGATGATCCGTACCGTCTTCATGCGCCGGCCGTACTCCTCGGCGAGCGCGGGGTCCGCGGTGTGGATCACTGCGCTGTGCCCCTGCCCGTGGAAGGAGACCATGTCGGCGGCCAGGTCGAAGCCCTGCTGCTGTGAGCCGGCGCGCAGCACGGTGAGCACCGGGCAGAGCTTCTCGCGGGTCAGCGGCTCCTCCGGGCCGACCCGGTCGGCCTCGACGAGAATGATCGAGGTGTCGACGGGCACGGTGAAGCCCGCCTGCTCGGCGATCCACGCCGGGCTCTGGCCGACGGCCGCGGGGTTGACCTTGGGCTCGCAGCCGCTGCCCGTCGCACCGGTGGGGAAGAGGTACGCCTCCAGCTTCGCCTTATCCTCGGCGCCGGCCAGGTGGGCGTGCAGGGTGCGGAACTCGGCCAGGGCCGCGTCGTAGATCTCGGTGTCCAGGATGACCGCCTGCTCGGAGGCGCAGATCATGCCGTTGTCGAACGACTTGGACAGGACGAGGTCGTTGATGGCCCGGCGCAGCTTGGCGCTTTTGTGGACGTAGGCGGGGACATTGCCCGCACCGACGCCGAGTGCCGGCTTCCCGGCCGAATAGGCGGCCTTGACCATGGCGTTGCCGCCGGTCGCAAGGATCAGAGAGACGCCCGGGTGGTGCATCAGGACGTTGGTCGCATCGATGGACGGAGCCTCGATCCACTGCACACAGTGCTCCGGCGCGCCTGCGGCGATGGCCGCGTCCCGTATGACGCGGGCTGCCTGCGTGCTGCAGCGCTGGGCGGAGGGGTGGAAGGCGAAGACGACCGGGTTGCGGGTCTTCAGCGCCATGAGCGCCTTGAAGATCGTCGTTGAGGTCGGGTTGGTGACCGGGGTGACCGCGCAGAGCACGCCGACCGGTTCGGCCATCTCGATGATGCCGTCGATGTCGTCGCGTGCGACGACGCCGACGGTCTGCATCCGCGCCATGCTGTGGGTGACGTGTTCGCACGCGAACATGTTTTTGGCGGCCTTGTCCTCGAAGACGCCGCGGCCGGTTTCCTCGACCGCGATCCGAGCCAGTTCTGTGTGCCGGTCCAAGGCTGCGACCGATGCCTTCTTGACGATGTGGTCGACTTGCTCCTGGGTGAGGTCCTCGTAGTCGGCGAGCGCCTTGAGCCCGTGTGTGACCAACTGGTCGACAGCGATGGCAATGTCTGACGGCGCACTGCCGGGGGCAGCGGTCGGGATTCGATCGTCCTGTCGGGTCATGGGGATGTGCCTCCGTCGTTGCATGCCACGGCCTGAAGGCCGAAGGCGTCCGGGTGGGAGCGGCACCGCGGGGGATCGGCACCGTTCCCGCCACCACCGTCTCTCGGACTCGGTCCGGCCACCCAGGTACCGATGGTCCCCGGTGAGCGGAGACCGGCCCCGGCGCGGCGCGGACAGCCAGGTCCGGTTGCGGACGGGCCCGGTGGCGCGACGCTTCGACGCTGCGCTCGGTCACATAACTCGCCCTGGAAAACTGGCGCTTGGCCCTTCGTCACCTGCTGTCGCTTGCCGCGGTCTCGGGGAGAGCGGCCCGTCCGGCCTCGAGGGGCGACCGGGACGCGGAACGGTGAGCAAGAGACGTGGTTGAGGAGGTCCTGCGCGGCGGGCAGATCGTGCGGCTCCCAGGTCCAGGCGTGTACCAGGCGCAGCGGCAGCGAGCGGAGCTGCGCGTCGCGGGCGCCCTGTCGGCGGCGGCCAGGCGGCCTTCCGGCCCTGCCCTGCATACGCTCGGCCGACTGCTGAACGCCTGGCATCGCGAGGGGCGTTGGATCGGCGGCGCGCACGGCTTCGGAATGCTGGGCCGAGTGTCCCTGGCCCGGCCCCGTACGGCCCATGCGCAACCCTGTCCCGCTGCCCGCAGTCTGGCAGCGCACACCGGAAGCCGATCGGGAGGACAGCGGACATGAGCGTGCGCGTAGGCATCAACGGTTTCGGCCGCATCGGGCGCAACTACCTGCGTTGCGTGCTGGAGCGCGCGGAGACCGGGACGGGCACGCCGATCGAGGTGGTGGCCGTCAACGACATCACATCGCCGGCGGCGCTGGCCCATCTGCTGGAGTACGACTCGACATACGGTCGGCTGCGCCGCACGGTCGAGCACGACGACACGTCCCTCACCGTGGACGGACAACGCATCGCGGTGACGGCCGAGCGCGATCCCGCTGCCCTGGCCTGGGGTGCACTCGGTGTGGACGTGGTCATCGAGTCGACGGGTCGCTTCCGCACCCGCGAGGACGCCGGACCGCACCTGGGAGCGGGCGCGCAGAAGGTGCTGTTGTCCGTCCCGGGGAAGGGCGTCGACGCCACCGTCGTCATGGGTGTCAACGAGGGTGCCTACGACCCGGAGCAGGACCACGTGGTCTCCAACGCCTCGTGCACGACCAACTGCGTGGCGCCGATGGCGAAAGTGCTGGACGAGCACTTCGGCATCGCCAAGGGTCTGATGACCACCATCCACGGCTACACCAACGACCAGGTGGTGCTGGACGGCCCGCACAAGGACCCGCGCCGGGGGCGCACCGCTGCCGTGAACATCATCCCGACCAGCACCGGAGCGGCCCGGGCGGCCGGCCTCGTACTGCCGGAGCTGGCGGGCAGGCTGGACGGTATCGCCGTACGCGTACCGGTCGAGGACGGCTCGCTGACCGATCTGACCGTGGTCCTTGACCGGCCCGTGACCGCGGACGAGGTCAACACCGCCTTCCGCGAGGCCGCCGACGGGCCGCTGAAGGGAATCCTGCGGGTGTCCGACGCCCCGATCGTGTCCCGCGATGTCGTCGGTGACCCGGCCTCCTGCGTCCTGGACGCCCCGCTGACCCAGGCGCACGGCGACCTGGTGAAGGTCTTCGGCTGGTACGACAACGAATGGGGCTACGCAAACCGGCTCCTCGACCTCACTGAGTACGTGGCAGCCCGGCTCCCGCAGAGGTGAAAGCAGCACCAGTGCGCGGCGAGTGGCAGCCGGCCCGGATATGGAAACGGCCCGGCGGCTACTCGCCGCCGCCGGGCACCAGCCGGCTGCCCGCACCTTGGCAGAGGGCCGTTGAGCCTGGTCCGCAGCGAGCGTCTCTGGTCCGCCCGGACCCGGCCGAGGGACCACCGGCCCCTCACGGCACCGCACCGGAGCGGTCAGGCTCGGAAGACGGGACACCTGTCCCAGCCGGTCCGGGAGGTGGACATCATGGACTCCGCGACTCTTGACGCATCGACCTTGGAAGCCTGTATTTCGGCCGCGGTCGCGGCGCCGTCGATCTACAACACCCAGCCTTGGCGCTACCGCCTGGATCCCGACACGGTCACGCTCCAGATACGCGCCGCTCCGGAACGGGGTCTGCGCCAAGCGGATCCCACGGGCCGCGCCCTGCACCTCTCGGTGGGTGCGTCCGTTTTCAACCTCCGTGTCGCGGTGGCCCACTTCGGCTGGTCACCCGTCACGCGCCTGCTGCCCAGCCCCGGGGACTCCGGGCTGCTGGCCACCGTCCGCCTGACCGGAGCCGCCTCCCGCCGGCCGACAGGACATCGCGCCGACCTGTACGCGGCAATCTGGCGCAGGCACAGCAGCCGGTTCCCCTTCTCCGGGAGGCCGCTCCCTTCGCACGTACGCAACGAACTCGCCGAAGCCGCACGCGTGGAGGGGGGTCTGCTCAGCTTCCCGTCCGCTGACGAAACGGCTCGTGTGCTCGGCCTTGCGCAGGAGGCCGAACACCGCAACAGGAACGACCCCGACCGCGGTGCGGAGAGCCGTCGGTGGGTACAGCGGGACGGGCACGAGCCCGCAGCTCTCGGGCTCCCGCAGACGGCACTCGGCCCGCAGGACGCACACGAGCGGCTCGCCATGCGTGACTTCACCGCACAGCGGCATCCCGAGCGGCTCATTGCCCAGCCCTTCGAGCCCGACCCGGTCATCGCGATGCTGACCACCGAACATGATCGCCGCAGCGACTGGTTGCGGGCAGGGCAGGCCCTGGAACACGTTCTGCTGGTCGCGACGGCCCAGCGCCTGCGCGCGTCTCTGCTGCATCAGCCGATGGAATGGCCCGACCTGCGCCGGTCGCTGAGCCCGATGCCTGGTCACAACGGGCACGCCCAGATGCTGGTCCGCCTGGGATACGGCCCGGCAGGCCCGGCCACCCCGCGACGTGCCGTGGACAAGGTGATCGACGCCGGGCTGCCGAATCGACAGGGCGGCTGAGTGGCGGTCGGCCGCACTCGGCGCCCCTGCCATGACCAGGGCCGAACGTCCCTACGCCAACGGGCCGGACGGCGCGCGGACGGGCTCCCGCCGGCCCTGCCCCGTGCCGTGGGTGGGCGGCCACCATCGTGAGTGGAGCCGCTTGCGGGACGTCCGCGGGCAGCGTCGTGAACGAATGCGGAGGCAGTGATGACTGTGGCAACCCGCGCAGACGTGGAAGCGCCTGCCGCGGCCTGGCACGGCTTTGCCGGACAGCGCTGGCGCGACGAGATCGAAGTACGCGACTTCATCCAGGCCAACTACACGCCCTACGAGGGCGATTCGGGGTTTCTGGCCGGCCCGACCGAGCGCACTCGCTCGGTCTGGGACAAGGTCAGCGCCCTGTTCCCGGAGGAGCGCCGACGCGGGATCCTCGACGTGGACGCCGCCACCCCGTCCACCATCACCTCGCACCGGCCGGGTTTCATCGACCGGGAGCGTGAGCTGATCGTCGGGCTGCAGACCGATGCCCCGCTGAAGCGGGCAATCATGCCGAATGGCGGGCTGCGCATGGTGGAGAACGGGCTGCGCGCGTACGGGTATGAGCCCGACCCGTTCGTGACGAGGGTCTTCGGCTCCTACCGCAAGACCCACAACGACGGCGTCTTCGATGCGTACACGCCTGAGATGCGCGCCGCCCGCAAGGCCGGCATCATTACCGGCCTGCCCGACTCCTACGGCCGCGGCCGGATCATCGGCGACTACCGTCGGGTCGCGCTGTACGGCACCGCCCGCCTGATAGAGGCCAAGCGCGCCGAGCGACGCCTGCTGGATGCCGAGCCCTCCAGCCCGGACGTCATCCGTGACCGTGAGGAGCTGGCGGAACAGCTCCGGGCGCTGGGCGAGTTGACGGACATGGCCGCCTCCTACGGCTGCGACGTCACCCGCCCCGCCGGCACCGCCCGCGAGGCCGTGCAATGGCTGTATCTCGGCTTCCTCGCCGCGGTGAAGGAACAGAACGGCGCCGCGATGTCGCTTGGCCGCACCTCCACGTTCCTGGACGTCTACCTCCAGCGGGACCTGGACGAGGGCGCGATCGACGAGACCCGCGCCCAAGAACTGATCGACGACTTCGTGATCAAACTGCGGATCGTACGGTTCCTGCGCACCCCGGAGTACGACGCGCTGTTCTCCGGCGATCCCACCTGGGTGACCGAGTCCATCGGCGGCATTGGCGAGGACGGCCGCCCGCTGGTCACCCGCACCTCGTTCCGCTTCCTGCAGACCCTGTACAACCTCGGCCCGGCCCCGGAGCCCAACCTCACTGTGCTGTGGTCGCCCCAACTGCCCGAGAATTTCAAGCGGTTCTGCGCCCAGGCCTCCATCGACACGAGCTCGATCCAGTACGAGTCCGATGAGCTGATGCGCCCGTGCACCGGCGACGACACCGCGATCGCCTGCTGCGTCTCGGCGATGGCGGTCGGCAAGCAGATGCAGTTCTTCGGTGCCCGCGTCAATCTCGCCAAGGCCCTGCTGTATGCGATCAACGGCGGCCGGGACGAGATGACCGGCGAGCAGACAGCGCCCGAAACGCCTCCGCTCAGCGGCGAGTATCTCGAGTACGAGGAGCTGGCAGCTGCCTATGACAGGACGCTGGACTGGCTTGCCGCCACCTACGTGAACGCACTCGACGTCATCCACTACATGCACGACAAGTACGCCTACGAACGCATAGAGATGGCGCTGCACGACCACCCGGTCCACCGCTATATGGCCTGCGGCATCGCAGGACTCTCGGTCGCCGCCGACAGCCTGTCCGCGGTCAAGCACGCCCGCGTCAAAGTGATCCGGGACGACACCGGGCTGGCCGTGGATTACGAGGTCGAGGGTGATTACCCGGCCTATGGCAACAACCACGAGCGCGCCGACACTATCGCCGTCGGTCTGGTCCGGAGCTTCATAGAGAAGGTGCGCCGCCACCCCACGTACCGCAATGCGGAGCACACTCAGTCGGTGCTGACCATCACATCCAACGTGGTGTACGGCGAGCACACCGGGAACACTCCCGACGGGCGCCGCGCCGGCCGGCCCTTCGCCCCCGGCGCCAATCCGATGAACGGCCGGGACCTCCACGGCGTCGCCGCGTCCGCGCTCTCCGTCGCCAAGCTCCCCTACGAGCAGGCCCGCGACGGCATCTCGCTGACCACGACGATCACTCCCGAGGGCCTGGGCCACGACCCGGCCGAGCGCGCCGGCAACCTTGTCGGCATCCTCGACGGTTACATGGCGGCGGGCGGCTTCCACATGAACGTCAACGTCCTGGACCGGGCGACGCTGCGGGACGCCATGGAGCACCCGGAGAAATACCCGGACCTGACCATCCGGGTCTCCGGATATGCCGTCAACTTCGTCCGCCTGACCCGCGAGCAGCAGCTCGACGTCCTCAACCGCACCTTCCACGGATCACTGTGAACACCGGCCGTGTCCACTCCTGGGACTTGTCCACCGGCGTGGACGGTCCGGGGACCCGGTTCGTGCTCTTCGTCAGCGGCTGCCCACTGCGCTGTCTGTACTGCGCCAACCCGGACACCTGGCACCTGCGCGACGGGAAGCCGACCACCGTCGACGAGGTGATGGCAGAGATCGACAAGTACCGCGCCTTCGTCACCACCGCCGGGGGAGGGGTGACGATCACCGGCGGCGAGCCGCTCCTCCAGTCGGCCTTCACCGCCGAGATCTTCCACCGCTGCAAGGAAGCCGGTCTGCACACCGCCCTGGACACGTCCGGCTTCCTCGGCGCCCGTGCCGACGACGCGCTGCTCGCCGACGCCGACCTGGTGCTCCTCGACATCAAGTCCTTCGACATCGGCACCTACCGGAAGCTGACAGGCGGCGAACTCGCTCCCACCCTCAGCTTCGCCACCCGCCTTGACCGGCTCGGCGTCCCGGTGTGGATCCGCTATGTCCTGGTCCCGGGCTGGACCGACGACGAGAGCGCCGTCAACGCACTCGGCGCCTTTCTGGCCGGACTGCGCAATGTCGAGCGGGTCGAGGTCCTGCCGTTCCACAAGCTCGGCGCCCACAAGTACGACGCCCTCAGGATCCCCGTCCCGCTGCGCGACACTCCCGTGCCCGACCTTGCACTGACCGAGCGAGTGCGCGAGCAGTTCCGGGAGCACGGTCTGCGTTCGTTCTGACCAATCGTGCACCACCGAGCACAGAGGGGCGCCCCGTCCGGCGCCCCTGTTGTCCCGCCCAAGCCCAACCAGCGAGTGAGGAAAGGCCGTTCGGCCCCATCTCTGTGGCCTCCTGGTCCCAGGACGTGGGCCGACGCACCGCGGGAAATTGGGACCACGTTCCGGATGCCGCCCGGCAGTGGTGCGGCTGCGCCACCCCTACTCCACTCGGAGGAAGTAGCTCATGTCTCGTACTGTCATCGCTGGACTGGACGGTTCCGCCGAGTCGCTGGCCGCCGCCGAGTGGGCCGCCCGCGAGGCGCGGCTGCGCGGGCTGCCGTTGAAACTCCTGCACGCCCTGGAGGACTGGGCGCCCGACTACAGCTCTGCGCCGCTGATCGGGACCATCGCCGCGCCGGTTGCGTACACGCCCAAGTACTGGGCCGAACGCATCCCGCGTGAGATGTCCGAGCGGCTGCGCGAGCGCCACCCCGGCCTGGAGATCAGCACCGAACAGGCAGCCGGACGGCCCGTCGAGGTCCTTCAAGCCGCCGCGAAGGAGGCCGAGGTGCTGGTGCTGGGCTCCCGGGGCCTGAGCACCTTGACCGGCTTCCTCATCGGGTCCGTGTCGATGTCCGTGCTCGCCCATGCCGAGCGGCCGGTCGTCCTCGTACGGGCGGGCGAGCGGGCCGAGGACGAGCACCTGCCCACCCCCGGCGGGAGCGGGCAGCAGCGGCACGCGTATCGCGATGTGGTGCTCGGCCTGGACATCGCCCGGCCGTGCGACGAGGTGATCGAATACGCATTCGACGCCGCTGCCGCGCGAGGAGCCGACCTGCGCATCGTGCACGGCTGGAGCCTGCTGCCCGTCTTCGGCTACGACCCGGCCGCCATCGACCCGGTCCACAACGCCGAACTGGCCACGCGCGAATCGGCTGCGCTCACCAACGTGCTGGGGCCCTGGCGGAGCAAGTTCCCCGGTGTCCGGGTCGAGGAGCAGTGCGTCGTGGGCCGGGCAGCCGATCACCTCGCCGATGCCTCGACCGATGCCTCACTCGTGGTCATCGGGCGTCGCAGGCGCCGTGCCGCGGCCGGCGCCCACCTGGGACCTGTCGCCCATGCCGTGCTGCACCACGCCATCGCACCCGTGGCGGTCGTGTCGCACCAGTGACCCGGCGCGTCCGGTGCTCCACCACCCGCCCCACCTCAACGGGAGATCTCCCGCCCGTTTGACCGCGGACAGTATCGTCTCCGGTGACGGGGTTTGGTGGGGCGGCCTGGAGGACACGCAGATGGGTGGGGACGGGACGGCGGCACGGATGCCGCAACTGCACCTGGACGAGTTGCTGGATGAGCTGCAGGCGCGCATCGAGGCCGTGCGCGGCACCCGCGACCGTGTGCATTCGTTGCTGGAGTCGGTGCTGTCGGTGGGCAGGAGCCTCGACCTCACCCAGGCGCTGCACCAGATCGTGGGAGCAGCCGCGACCCTCGTCGACGCTCAGTATGCGGCGCTGGGGGTGATCGGCCCTGACGGCGAGACGCTCTCGCACTTCCTCACCGTGGGTATCAGCGAGGAGGAGATCGCGGCGATCGGCTCCTATCCGACCGGGAAGGGCGTTCTCGGCGAGCTGATCCACCGCCCCGAGCCGCTGCGGCAGAGTGACCTGTCCGCGCACCCTTCCTCGCACGGCTTTCCCCCGAACCATCCGCCGATGCGCAGTTTTGTCGGGGTGCCCATCCGGGTGCGTGAAGAGGTCTTCGGCAACCTGTATCTGTGCGACAAACGCGGCGGCCTGGACTTCGACGCCGAGGACGAGACCGTCCTGTCCACCCTCGCCGTGGCCGCGGGGGTGGCGATCGACAACGCCCGCCTGTACGACGAGGCGCAACGCCAGCACAAATGGCTGCGGGCCAGCGCAGAGATCACCAGGAGCCTGCTGTCGGGCTCGCCGAGGGAACAGGCTCTGACGCTCATCGCCGAGCGGGCGAAGGAGATCGCCGGGGCGTCGCTGGCCGACGTGTCCGTACCGTCGTCCGAAGGTCGGCTCATCGTCGAGGTCGCGCTCGGCGAGGACGCGCCCGCCCGGCTCGGTCTGGTTGTTCCGGTCCAGGGCACGCTGTCGGGCGCGGCCTTCACCGAGGGTTCGCCGGTGGCGTGCGCGGATCTGGCCGATGACGCCCGTTTTGACACCGGTCCGCGCAGGTTCGACGGGCTGGGTCCGGCGGTTGCGGTGCCGCTCGGCGACGCCTCCGGCAGCAGTCGCGGCGTGCTGCTGCTCGCCCGTTCCGCCGGCGGTCAGGCATTTACGGACCAGGAGATCGGGCCGCTGCTCGGCTTCGCAGACCAGGCTGCCCTGGCTCTGGAACTGGCCGTACGCCGCACTGACGCAGAGCAGTTGGCGCTGCTGGAGGACCGCGACCGGATCGCCCGGGATCTGCACGACCTGGCCATCCAGCGGATTTTCGCCACCGGCATGACCTTGCAGAGTGCCGCCCGCATGATCCAGCAAGAGGCCCCCGCGGAGAGGGTCGTCCGTGCGGTGGACGACCTCGACGAAACCATCAGGATCATCCGGTCGACCATCTTCGGCCTACGGGTCCGCGAGGAGACCGGGCCCAGCTTGCGTGCCCGGGTGTCCGAGGCTGTCGGCCAGGCACACGGGACACTTGGCTTCGCACCCCGCTTGATCATGGAGGGCCTGCTCGACACCGACGTGCCGCACGGTCTCGCCGAAGATGTCGTTGCGGTCCTCGGCGAGGCGCTGAGCAACGCCGCCCGGCACGCCCGGGCCACCCGGGTGGAGGTGTCTTTGCGAGCCACCGGCAGTGAGGTCGTCGTTGAGGTGAACGACAACGGCGTCGGCATCCCCGAGGGCGGGCGGCGCAGTGGCCTGGTCAACCTCGCAGCACGGGCCGAAAAGGCAGGCGGCACGTTCACCGTGACCGCCCCGCACGGCGGTGGCACCCTCCTGGGCTGGACGGCACCATTGACCGGGGGCCCGACCGCCCAGAGCTGAGCGATGAGACAGACCGCCCGCCAGGTCGTGTCTTCAAAGTCCCGTCCGCCCGGCCCGCCCTTCGACCGGACGACGCATTTTGACGACACTCCCTTAGCCCGACCTGGGGGACGCTCCGATACTTCGGCCGGTCACCAGTTCAGGATGGAGCCGGATGACTGTCCGCCCGGCGGGCTCGACGTCTGAGGGTGCGGCCGGGCTTCTCGCGGGCATCAGCCCTTCCACGCGGGTGATCACTTTCGCGTGGCCCAGGACCGTGACGCTCCAGCCTTTGCCGTCGAGTTGGTCGATCTCGCCGGTCTCGAAAGCGATCACCCCGCTCTCGGCGGCGCGCAGCAGATCGGCCGGCGCGTGAGCGTCCAGAAGGAGGCTTCCGTCCTCGGCGAGACTGCAGCGCACAGGCAGCACCGCAGGCAACGCATGGGCGGTGTAGACCACCCGGCCGGTGGCCATGCCCGCGAGCAGGTGCAGGGCCTGCTGCCTGCTCAGGAGGTCGCAGTTCGCGTTCATGGTCCGTATCCTCGCCCGCGGTCGGCCACGGCGTCAGGGGCCGATGGGCCCTGCGGCAGGTCCGTTGTTCCTCCGCAAGGGGGACTCCGGTCGGGGCAGTGTCACGGCCGGGTGCGGCCCGCGGCGTCAGTGCTGCCCGTCAGCGCCTGCCCGCCCAGCACCTGGGCGGCGATGACCGCCGCCTGGACCCTGCGCGCCACGCCCAGCTTGCTGAGCATCCGCGAGATGTGGTTCTTCACCGTCTTCTCGGCGAGATAGAGCCGCTGCCCGATCTCCCGGTTCGTGAGTCCCTCACCGATCAGAGCCAGGATCTCGCGCTCTCGGTCGGTCAGCTGTGACAACTCGTCAGGCCGTTGCTCCTCCGCGGCACCATGGCGCAGCCGGGCCATCAGGCGACCGGTGGTCTCGGGGTCGAGCAGCGATTGCCCGGTGGCCACGGTGCGGACGGCCTTGACCAGGTCGGTGCCGCTGATTTGCTTGAGGACGTAGCCGGCCGCACCGGCCATGATCGCGTCCAGCAGGGCTTCTTCGTCGTCGAACGAGGTCAGCATGAGGCACACCAGGCCGGGGACGCGCGAGCGCAGCTCGCGGCAGACGGTGACACCGTCCCCGTCGGGCAGCCGCACATCCAGCACGGCCACGTCCGGGCGGAGTGCGGGGACCCGAGCCAGGGCCTGCTCAGCAGTGCTTGCCTCGCCGACCACCTCCAGGCCGGGCTCGACATCGAGCAGGTCCTGCACTCCCCGCCGCACCACCTCGTGGTCGTCGAGGAGGAAAATCCGGACCGGAGGCTGGGCATCGGCCTCGGCAGGGCTGTGCGGCATTACCACTCCGTACCTATGGGAAGCGCAAACGCCTGCATCTTCTCCGGCCCTCCCGCTCCGGGCTAGGGCCGAACGGCCCCATCGCGGCTGCACAGGCAGCCCACGGCCGACGGGGAGGGTTCCCTCGTGGGTCCGTCAAGGACGATTCAGTCGGCCCCATGTACGAGCGCCGGAGAGCCTGGCGCGGCCGGTGTCTTCCGGGTGTATCACGGCCAACGCCTGCTGTACGGCGGTCTCCAGCGACCCGCTGGTGTCCACTGTGACGGCGTCCGGCCACGGGTCGGCTGTCGGAGCCATGGCTTCGGCGATGGCAGGGCCGGCGTCGGAGGGACCGGGCGGGCGGACGCTCAGCCGGTGATCCGCGACCTCGTGCAGCACCTCGCAGCGCCAAGGGCACCAGGTCGGCACCGCAGCGTCGTGCGGCCTCGGCAGCGGCATCCCGTCGCACACCAGCCGTCAACGAGGCATCGATCACCACGGACTCCGCGAGGGACATCAACATCGAAGCGAATTCGATCAGTTCGCCGTGACGACACCCAGATCGTGTTCGTCACGGCTCCCGGTCAGGACGTCGCCGAACTCGCCTGGCAGGCCCTGAAGATCGGATACGAGCGGCTGGCAGGCCACTTGGAAATGAGCTCCTTGGAGGCCGAGGGCGGGCCCGGCAGGTGATCGAACTGCTCACCGCCGACCGCATCCTAGGCCGCCCCGTCCTCGACATCCGGCAGCACAGTGCGGGCTACGCGTCCGACGCTTTCCGGGTCTGGCGCCGGACAGTGGTGGCGGTGAACGCCGCGGTGGCGCCGGCGGTGGCCGCCAGCAGCACGTATCCCCATGTGTAGTCGTCTGCGGCTCCGTAGATGGTGCCCATGACCAGAGGCGGGAAGAAGCCGCCCAATCCTCCGGCAGCGCCCACGACACCGGTGACCGAGCCGACCCGCTCAGTGGGCACAAGGCGGGCGACAAGAGCGAACACAGCACCCGATGCCGCACCCAGGGCAGCCGCCATGCCCAGAAAGGCGAGCGTTCCGAACGGGATCAGCGGCAGCTCGAAGGAAGCGAGAAGGGCGAGAGCGCCCACGGCAGTGTAGGCGGCGATGAGCACGGGCACGGGGTGCGCCCGGTCGGACAGCCATCCGCCGACCGGGCGCATGGCGACGGCGAGGACGACGAAGCCCGCCGTACGCAGCGCGGCGTCGGACCGCCCGAGACCGTAGGCGCTGTTCAGGTATGTGGGCAGGTAGACGCTGAAGGCGACGAACCCGCCGAAGGCTACGGCGTAGAGGAGGGCCAACTGCACGGTGGCGGGCATCCGCAGGGTCGCCGTGGTGCGCGCGAGCAGGGACCCGGCCGGTACGGCACGTCCGGGCTTGTCGCGAAGGAGGAGGCGGGCCGCCAGGGCATAGCCGGCCAGCAGGCCGGCGACCAGATCGAAGGGGAAGCTTCGCGCGACGGCCTCGGCCAGCTGGACGGTGGTGAAGGAGGAGAGGGCGGTGCCGCCGGTGCCGATGCCGAAGATTCCGAGAGCCAGTCCGCGTCGCCCGGGCGGGTACCAGGCATTGACGAACGGCACGCCGATGGCGAACGTCGTGCCGCCCAGGCCGAGGAAGAAGCCACCGGCGAGCACCTCGGCCAGGGAGTCGGCCAGATGGCCCAGGTAGAGCACGGGAAGGATCGTCAGAGCGGCGACGATGGGGAACATCCGGCGCGCTCCGATGCGGTCGGTGAGGGCACCGACGGGGATCCGGCCGAGCGAGCCGACGATCACCGGCACCGCGACGACGAGCGACTGTTGGAACGAGGTGAGGTCCAGCTCGTCCCGTAGCGTCGGGCCGAGCGGGGCCAGTAGAGCCCAGGCCCAGAAGCAGAGCATGAACCCGGCGGTGGCCAGAGCGAGCATCCGTGCCGGCTGCGGAGTGGCCGCTGCATTGGCTGGTTGTCTTTCGGGGCTCCGGCTCATCGCGCTTCCTCTCCGGATGTCTGTCTCCCGGGCTTGCCTCGCTTACGTCACTTCACATCCGAACTCGATGCCTGAGGTTGAAGAACCCCGCCTCCCATCGGGTGATGCTCCGCGGAGAAGCCCGCCGGCGGGAGGGCACGCTTGACCCGGACGGTGGGACCTTCGGCCCCTGTCGGCGCATCGGTCCGACGGCATATGAACCATGCATCGGATGCCTGCCGGGGTAGTTTGCCGGATTGGTTCTCGTTTGGACTGAGTAGAGAGGCTGTCGCACGGCTCCGGCCCGGTGAAGGTCAAGAGCGATTCGTTGTTCGGTTCCGAGGATTAGGGAAGCGTCGGAATCTTGGCTGGTGGGGCGGAACTTCTTGTCGTGCGACCGTGAATGTGATCTTGAGATGCCGCGGGATGTCCGGGAGTGGCTGCCGCCCGAGCACCTGTGCTGGAAGGTTCTCGACGTCGTCGAGCTACTTGACCTATCGGCGTTCGAGAACAGCTACCGTGACGACGGGCGGGGCGGGGTGGCCTACCCTCCCGCGAGCCTGATTGCGTTGCTCCTGTACTGCTACAGCAAGGGAGTGCGTTCCTCCCGTCGCATCGAGCAGGCTTGCTGGGACGACGTGGGCTGCCGAATCATCACCGCGAACCGCCGAGTGGACCACTCCACCGTCGCGCGGTTCGTACGACGCCACCGTGCCGCCTTGAACTCGCTGTTCGTGCAGGTGTTGTCGCTGTGCGGCCGACGTGGCCTGGTCGATCTTTCGGCAGTGGCCGTGGACGGCTCACCGATGGAGGCGAACGCCTCACGCGACGCCAACCAGCGGCTCCAGCGCCTGGAGGAGACCATCTCCCAGTGCGAGAAAGAGATCCACGCGCTGATGGAGGATGTAGTCGACCACGCGCTGAGCGTCGAGGCCGATGGCTCGGCAGCACAGGGCGATGGCGAGGACGCGTGCGACAACTGGCCTCGCCTGTCCCGGCTGTGCGACCGGCTCACCCGGGCCCACTTGGCCAGGGACAGACTGCATGAACGGGCTATGCCTTCACCCACCGAGATCCGGATCAAGGTCGAAGCCGCCGAGCGGATGGTGGCCCGCGCGGAGAAGCGCCTGGCTGCCGAAACCGAGGCTCACCAGGAGAAGCTGAAGAAGTACGAGCTCCGCGTCCGAGAGGACCGGGCGGCAGGACGTCGTGGAGCGAACGGACGGCCGCCGGTCCCGATGGAGCAAAAGACCGTCCTCGTTCGCCAGCGAACGCGACTGGTGAAGATGCGGGCCTGGCTGGAGCGGGCCCGCACACCCCGACCGGCCCCCTCCCCGGAGTCCCGTGCCTGCCTGAGCGATCCCGACTCCCGGCTGATTCCCGGCAAACGCGGCGGCTACCTACAGGGATACAACATCCAGATCGTGTGCGCCCGCCGTCAATTCTTGCTGGCTATCGAAGCGCACGACAATCCCTCGGACAGGACGGCCCTCGTTTTGATGGTGAAGAAGACCCAGCACAATCACCAGGCCGCACGGCTCCCCGGCGACATCCAACTCTGGCTCGCCGACAGTGGGTACGCTTCCGCCGCGTCCTTCGAGGCCCTCGCCGACCTCCCGCTACTGGTCTCGGTCACCAGCGATGCCGACCAGGCAGGCTTTCCCGCGAAACGTCAGCAGGCCCCTGCCGGCCAGCAGGACATGGCGGCCCGCCTCGCCACCCCAACAGGACGGGCCCAGTACCGTCAACGCAGTGCCCTGGTCGAGCCGGGATTCGCCCAGATCTTCCAACGCTTCGGACGACACCTCAACTACCGCGGCCGCCAGGCGGTGGACGCCGAGATCAAGCTCCTCGGCACGGTACACAACCTCAACAAGCTCATCAATCACACGCCCAAGAAGCACTCTTGACCTTCACCGGGCCGGAGCCGTGCGACAGCCTCTAGACGAGGTGACGGTCGTGACGGATGCCGGGATGCCCAGGTCCTCTGCTCCACCCGCCGGGCGGGGTGGAGCAGGCGCCGCAGCGGATGCGCTGTTGCAGGCCGGTCACTTCTTCACCCGGCGCGATGTCTCGCCCGATCTGCGGGCGGTTTTTCGCAAGGGAGGGCGGGAGGGCGACGTCTTCTACCGGGACCGGTGGAGCCACGACAAGCTCGTGCGCTCGACGCACGGCGTGAACTGCACCGGCTCGTGCTCGTGGAAGGTCTACGTCAAGGACGGGATCATCACCTGGGAGAGCCAGCAGACCGACTATCCGTCCGTCGGCCCGGACTCCCCGGAGTACGAGCCGCGCGGCTGCCCACGGGGGGCGGCTTTCTCCTGGTACACCTACTCGCCCACCCGGGTGCGCTTCCCGTACGCCCGCGGAGTCCTGGTCGAGATGTACCGGGAGGCCAAGACACGACTGGGCGACCCGGTGCTCGCGTGGGCCGACGTGGTGGGTGACCCGGACCGGCGCCGCCGCTATCAGAAGGCCCGTGGCAAGGGCGGCCATGTGCGGGTGACGTGGGACGAGGCGGTCGAGATCGTGGCCGCCGCCCATGTGCACACGATCAAGAGGTGGGGCCCGGACCGTATCGCCGGCTTCTCGCCGATCCCGGCACTGCTGACACGCTCGCCCTGTCCGCACGGCTCGGATGGATGCCCTCCTACCCGCAGTTCGACCGCAACCCGCTCGACCTGGCCGACGACGCGGCGGCTGGCGGTGAGGAGGCATCGGCGTACATCACCCGCAAGCTGTCCGCGGGCGAGTTGGGCTGGGCCTGCGAGGACCCCGACGCTGCGGAGAACTGGCCGCGCTGCCTGTTGTGGCGTGCGAATCTGCTCGGCTCCTCGGGCAAGGGCAACGAGTACTTCCTCAAGCACCTGCTCGGCACGCACACCAGCCTGCGCGCGCAGGAGACCCCGCCCGACCTCCGGCCCCGCGATGTGGCGTGGCGGAACGAGGCACCCGAGGGGAAGCTCGACCTGCTGCTGGCGCTGGACTTCCGGATGACCAGCTCCACGCTGCTCGCCGATGTCGTGCTGCCCGCCGCGACGTGGTACGAGAAGCACGATCTGTCCTCGACCGACATGCACCCCTTCGTCCACGCGTTCAACCCGGCGATCGACCCGCCCTGGGAGACCAGGTCCGACTTCGCCGCCTTCACGGCGATCGCGCGCAGGTGCAGCGAGCTGGCACGGGAACACCTCGGAGTGCGGCGTGATCTCGTCGCCACAGCGCTGCAGCACGACACGCCGGGCGAGACGGCACAGCCGCTCGGCACCGTCGACGACTGGCGCACCGGCGACATCGCCCCGCAGCCCGGCCGCACGATGCCGGTATTCACCGTGGTCGAGCGCGACTACGGCGCGGTCGCCGACAAGCTCACCGCACTCGGACCGCTCACCGAGCAGCTCGGGCTGACCACCAAGGGCGTCACCTACCGCCCCGACGAGGAGGTCGCACGGCTCGCCGCAACAGGCGGAGTGATGCTCGGGGGAGCGGGCGACGGACGACCGGCCCTGGACACCGACGCCAAGATGGCCGATGCCATCCTGGCCCTGTCCGGCTCCACCAACGGCCGGCTCGCCGTACAGGGCTTCCGCACCGCGGAGCAGCGGGTCGGGCAGCCGCTCGCTCACCTCGCCGAAGGCAGCGAGGAGCGGCGCATCACCTTCGCTGACACCCAGGCCCAGCCCGTCCCCGTGATCACCAGCCCCGAGTGGTCCGGCAGCGAGACCGGCGGCCGACGCTACGCCGCGTTCACCACCAACGTCGAGGAACTCAAGCCCTGGCACACCCTCACCGGCCGGATGCACTTCCTCCTCGATCACGACTGGATACACGAATTCGGCGAGACGCTGCCGATCTACCGCCCGCCTCTGGACATGCACCGGCTCTTCGGAGAGCCCGAGATCGGCCCGGACGGCGCGCGGCAGGTCACGGTCCGGTACCTGACACCGCACTCGAAGTGGTCGATCCACTCGGAGTACCAGGACAACCTGGTGCTGCGCGCGATCGTCTCGCACCGGATGCCCACCGGCACCGTCTACGTTCACCACGCGCAGGAACGGGTCGTCGACGTCCCCATCGCCGAGGCCAGCGGGCGGCGCGGCGGCATCCACAATTCGCTGACCCGCATCCTGATCAAGCCCACCCATCTGATCGGCGGCTACGGGCAGTTGTCGTTCGCCTTCAACTACCTGGGCCCAACGGGCAACCAGCGCGACGAGGTGACGGTGATCCGTCGCCGCTCCCAGGAGGTGACGTACTGATGAAGGTGATGGCCCAGCTGGCCATGGTGATGAACCTCGACAAGTGCATCGGCTGCCACACCTGCTCGGTCACCTGCAAACAGGCATGGACCAATCGCAGCGGCGTCGAGTACGTCTGGTTCAACAACGTCGAGACCCGGCCCGGCCAGGGCTACCCGCGGCGCTACGAGGACCAGGAGAGGTGGCAGGGCGGCTGGGTCCGCACCCGCAGCGGGCGTCTCAGGCTCAAGGCGGGCGGGCGCCTGCGCAAGCTGTTCACCATATTCGCCAACCCAGTGCTGCCCAACATCCGTGACTACTACGAACCCTGGACCTACGACTACGAGAAGCTCACCACCGCGCCGCTGGGCGACGACTTCCCGGTCGCGCAGCCCAAGTCGCTCATCTCCGGCGAGCCGATGCGCATCGAGTGGAGCGCGAACTGGGACGACAGTCTCGGCGGCGGGGCAGAGGTATGCGACGGCGACCCCATCGTCGAACGCATCCGCCGCGAGGCAGAGGAGAAGGTGCGCTTCCAGTACGAGCAGGCGTACATGTTCTATCTGCCGCGCATCTGCGAGCACTGCCTGAATCCTTCGTGTGTCGCATCCTGCCCTTCGGGCGCGCTCTACAAGCGCTCCGAGGACGGCATCGTCCTCGTCGACCAGGACCGCTGCCGGGGCTGGCGGATGTGCGTGACCGGCTGCCCGTACAAGAAGGTCTACTTCAACCACCGCACCGGCAAAGCCGAGAAGTGCACGTTCTGCTATCCCTGTGTGGAAGTCGGCCTCCCTACAGTGTGCTCAGAAACCTGCGTGGGGCGCCTGCGCTACATCGGCCTCGTCCTCTACGACGCCGACCGGGTCGGCGCCGCCGCATCGGTCACCGACGAGAAGGACCTCTACCAGGCGCAATTGGATCTTTTCCTCGATCCGTCCGATCCGCAGGTGATCGCGGCTGCACGCCGGGACGGCATCCCCGACGACTGGCTGGAGTCCGCGCTCCGCTCCCCCGTCTACGCCCTGGCCAAGGAATACCGGGTGGCGCTTCCGCTCCATCCGGAGTTCCGCACCATTCCGATGGTCTGGTACGTGCCGCCGCTGTCGCCGATCGTCGATGCGCTGACCGACACCGGTCACGACGGCGAGGACGCGGACAACCTCTTCGGCGCCATCGACACTCTGCGGATCCCGATCGAGTATCTCGCCGAACTGTTCACCGCCGGGGACACGGAGCCCGTGCGCCAGGCGCTGCAGCGGCTCTCGGCCATGCGGTCGTACATGCGGGCCGTCAACCTCGGAGACCCACCTGATGAACGGGCTGCAGAGGCAGCCGGTATGACCGGTCGGGAGGTCACTTCGCTCTATCGGCTGCTCGCCATCGCCAAGTACCACGACCGCTACGTGATCCCCACGGCGTACGAGGCAGAAGGACGGCAGCTCGAAGAGACCGGCTGCAGCCTCGATTTCGAAGGCGGCCCCGGGATGTACGACAGTGGGCCGTTCGGCGAAGCCTCGGGCCGGCCCGTACCCGTCTCGGTGGAGACCTTCCACGCTCTCAAGGAACGGCAGACCACCGGCGGTATCGCCGACCCACAGCGTCAGGGCGCTCGGATCAACTTGCTGAACTGGGACGGCAAGGGGCGGCCCGAGGGCATGTTCCCGCCCGAGCGCCCGCAGCCGGAGGAGAAACCGTGATCGCCGAACGCCACGCCGCAGTGGTCTGCCAAGCAGCGTCGGTCCTGCTGCGGTATCCCGACGGGGACGTCCGGGACCGTGTCCCCCTGGTCACCGGAACCGTGACCGCGCTGCCCTCCGGCGCGGCGCGATCCGCGCTGACCCGCATCCTCGAACATCTCGCGGACACGTCACCCCGCGACCTCGCCGAGCACTATGTGGCCACCTTCGACCGACGCCGCCGCTGCTGCCTCTACCTGACGTGGTGGACCGACGGCGAGACCCGCCGCCGTGGCCAGGCCCTGGCCACTCTCAAGGATCGCTACCGCAGCAGCTGTCTGGAACTCGGCGGCAACGAACTGCCGGACTACCTTCCGGTCGTGCTCGAGTACGCGGCAACCGGCGACCTGGCCGACGGGCTTGCCCTGCTGCAGGAACACCGTGCCGGCATCGAACTGCTCAGACTGGCACTGCGGGACGCGGGCTCGCCGTACACCGCCGTGGTCGAGGCGGTATGCGCACTGCTGCCCGGCCCCTCACCCCAGGACCGCGCTGCCGCTCAGCGCCTGGCCCGGAGCGGACCGCCTCAGGAGACCGTCGGCTTGGAGCTGGAGCCTTACGATCCGGCACCATCGGGAGGTGCCCGGCGGTGAGCGCTCTCGATGTCCTCCTGTGGGGCGTTCTGCCGTACGTCACCATCGTGATCCTCGTCGGCGGCACCGTGTGGCGGTACCGGTACGACCAGTTCGGCTGGACCACCCGCTCCTCCGAGCTGTACGAGTCGCGGCTGCTGCGCATCGGCAGTCCGCTCTTCCACTTCGGCATCCTCGTGGTCGTCATCGGCCATGTGATCGGACTGGTCATCCCGCAGGGCTGGACTTCGGCCGCGGGCCTCTCCGAGGGGGCGTACCACGTGCAGGCGCTGGTGCTCGGTGGCGTCGCCGGCTTTGCCACCCTCATCGGAGTGGTGATCCTGATCTATCGCCGACGCACCACGGGGCCGGTGTTCATGGCGACGACGCGGAACGACAAGGGCATGTACGTCGTCCTCGTCGCGGCCATCGTCGCGGGACTGGCGACCACTCTGCTGGGCGCGGGTGTCATCGGCGAAGAGCACAACTACCGCGCGACCGTCTCGCCCTGGTTCCGTTCCGTCTTCACGCTGCAGCCCGATATCGACTCCATGGCCGCCGCGCCGCAGTCCTTCCAACTGCACACGCTCATCGGCATGCTGCTCTTCGCCGTCTGGCCGTTCACCCGGCTCGTACACGCCTTCACTGCGCCGATCGGCTATCTGTTCCGGCCGTACATCGTCTACCGGTCCCGCTCAGTCGGCGCCCGATCGCGACCGCGTCGACACGGCTGGGAAGGCCCGAGCTCGTAGCGCGTCGGGCCCGTCACGGCTGCCTGCCTGCGGACCGACGTCAGGGCCTGCCGTCCTCAGGTGTGGACCGTGTGGCCCTGATCCCGCCGCTGCTGGGGGCACCAGGATGGTGGCGAAGGGGCTAACCCGAACTCACGACTTTCGCCGATGCCTGGGATTTCCTGGTCGCCCGAACGGTTTAACGCGCTAGCGGGTGACGGTCAGCCGCACGTTCTTGACGATCACCGCCAATCCGCGCACTGGCACAACAGAGAGCAGAAGCCATGAACGTTCTGGTGGGATACGCCACCGCACACGGCTCCACACGGGAGATCGCGGAGCGCATCGGAACACGCCTCGGCGAGGCGGGCCTGAAGGCCGATGTGCGGTCCATGAGCGAGGTCGAGGACGCGGACGAGTACGAGGCGTTCGTGCTCGGCAGCGCGGTCCATGGGCAGGCCTGGCTGGACGCGGCGAAGGACTTTGTGCACCGCAACAGCGATCTGTTCCAGGTCCGCCCCGTGTGGATTTTCAGCGTGGGGATGCCTGGCGCGATGCGCGGCCCGTGGAGGCGCTTGGCCGGCAAGGAGGAAACGGTCATCATCGACGACATCCCCGATCACATCCCTTACCGGACCCATCGGCTTCTGTCGGGTGTCATCAAGCCCGGCCAGCTGCCCATCACCGGGCGAGTGATCTTCCGGCTGATGGGCCTCAGGTACGGCGACTACCGCGACTGGTCGGCCATTGACACCTGGGCGGATGGCATCGCCAGGGAGCTTTGCACCCCCTGACGGGGAGGGGCCCTTCCGGGTGCGGCGAGCCTCACCGCGGACGCCAGGTTGTGGGGAGCATCCTCGCGTGGCGGGCTTCGCCGGGGGCGGGCAGCGTGGACTACGGGGCACAGCGAGAGAGGCGACAGGGCATGGAAAGCAAAGCATCGGCGGGCCGGGTTGTGGTGGGTGTCGATGGATCACCGTCGTCGCAGTCGGCTCTGCGGTGGGCGATGAGGCACGCCGGTCTCATCGGGGGCGTCGTGGAGGCGGTGTGTGCGTGGGAGCTTCCGGGGATGCGCGGCTGGTCGGCTCCGGCGGTGGACGCCGACCTCGACGAGGAGGTCGCACATTCCGGGTTCGTCGAAGAGCTGCGACGTGTGGTTGGGGACGCGCCGTCCGTGGAGGTGCGGGAGCGTTTCGTGCGGGGTAATCCGACGGAGGTGTTGCTGGCCGCGGCGGAAGGGGCTGAGGTTCTGGTGGTGGGAAGCCGGGGCCGGGGTGGATTCGTCCGTGCTCTCCTGGGCTCTGTGAGCCAGCAATGTGCTCTGCACGCGACGTGTCCGGTGGTCATCGTCCGGCCCAACAGCAAGGCGGGAGTGGACCCGACCGAGGCTGCCTGAGCCACGTTTCCTGCGTCCTGCTCGGCAGGGGGACGGCGAACGGCGCCTTCGCCGACAAGAGGGAGGCGGTACGGTGCAGCGCGCGACACCGGCGATCGAAGTCAATGCCCTGACGAAACGGTACGGGAAGACCATCGGCGTCGAGCGGCTGGACATCACCGTGAACAGGGGCGAGGTGTTCGGATTTCTCGGCCCCAATGGGGCGGGCAAGACGACGACCATCCGCTGCCTGGTCGGGCTCCTGCGGCCGACGTCCGGGCGGGTCCGTGTGCTGGGCCTGGATCCCGTTGCCGACCACCTCCGGCTGACGCCGGCACTTGGTTATCTGCCCGGTGAGCTGCGGCTGTACCCGGAGTTGACAGGCCGGCAGACGCTAGAACTGCTGGCTGACCTGCAGGGGGCGGCAGTGCCGCGCTGCGCGGAACTGTGCGAGCGGCTCGCGTTGTCCGACGCGGTCCTCGGGCGCAGAGTTCTGGAGTACTCGCGTGGGATGAAGCAGAAGCTGGGACTCGTCCAGGCGTTGCAGCACGACCCCGAGCTGGTGGTGCTCGACGAGCCGACCGAAGGCCTGGACCCGTTGGTCCAGGAGACGTTCTTCGAACTGCTGGCGGAGGCCGTGGCAGCGGGACGCACCGTCCTGCTCTCCAGCCATGTGCTGCCCGAGGTGCAGCGCACCTGCGAGCGGGTGGCGATTGTCCGGGACGGGCGTCTGGTGACTGTACGCAGAGTGGCGGCCCTGCGCGAGGCCCGCGCCAGAAAGGTCCGGCTCACCTTCACCGACGGCCAGGGACGGCGCCCGCTCGGTGCGGCCGAACAGTGGGTGCCGAAGTGGGAGGGCGAACAGGTCGAGCTGCTCGTACCGCCCGATCAGTTGGTGGATGCTCTTCGCGACCTGCTCACACTGCCGGTCGGAGACCTGACGGTCGAGGAGGCGGGCCTGGACGAAGCCTTCCTCGACTTCTACCGGCATCCTGATGCCGAGGACCAGCCGTGAGGAGCCGCTTTGCGTTGTTGTGGCTGGCGCTGCACCGGCGCCGTCGGATGCTGGCGGCGCTGGCCTTCGGGATGGTGGTCTTCGAAACCCTCATCGTGGTGATCGCCAATACAATTCCGCCCACCCAGCTTTTCGGCGGGCAGGGACGAACGCCGCCGGGCGCGTTCAAGGCCTTCAGCGGTTCCACCGGCGATGTGTCGATCGCCAGTTATCCCGGACTGCTGGGCGCCGGACTGGTCCACCCTTTCTGGATTGCCATGCAGCTCACGGTGATCGGATCGCTCGCAGCCGCCGCGGTGGCTGCCGACGTGGAGTCCGGGACGATCGAACTTCTGATGGTCCGGCCCGTCTCCCGGGCACGCCTGCTGGCCGAGCGGACGGCCGCCCTCGCCATCGCCTCCGTGCTGCTCAACGCGGCGGCCACGGGCACCATGGCCGTCGGAGTTCTGCTCTCACCGCGCTTGCACCGCGAGGTGCCGATCACCGGTGTTTTCTCCGCAGGGCTGCTCGGCTGCGGCTTTGCCCTCTGCCTGACCGGTTTTGCGCTCGCCGTCTCGGCCGTGGGTCGAAGGAGAGGTCAGGTGGTCGGGGCGACGATAGCCGTCGGATCCGTGGGATTCGCCGTGAACTTCGTCGCGCTGGCCTGGTCCAGGGCGGCGCCCTTGCGCTTCGTCAGCCCGTTCCACTACTACACACCGGGTGATGCGCTGGCCGACGGCACGGTCCCGTGGGTCGCGTTCGGTGTCCTGGCAGGTGCCGGTCTGGCCGGTCTGGCCGCGGCGTTCGTACTGCTCGCGCGTCGGGACCTCGCACCGTAGCGCCGGGCTTGAGGGCGCCCGGGCGCCCCGCGGTTGCGGCCACACACCGTCAGCGATGGGCGACGACGGCGACGGGTGCGTCGGCGTGGTGCATCACCGCATGGGCTACGTGGCCGATGTTCGCACCGACGGGACTGTGCCGAATACTGCGGCCGACGACCACCAGGTCCGCGGAGGCGGCCGCATACAGCATTTGCTGAGCGACAGGTCCGACGACGGCCTTCTCGACGACGTTCACCGACGGGTACTTCTCTCGCCAGGGAAGCAGCCGGTCGCTGAGTGTCCGGGCCACCCGCCGTTGCAGGTCCGATTGGATCTCTCGGATCGATGGCCGGCGCGTAGCTGAAGCCGAGAGGCAGGCTCCAGGCGTGGACGACCTGCAGTGTGCACGCGCGCTGTGCGGCCTCGTCGAAGGCGAAGGCAAGGAGCCCGTCGCAGGACTGATCGATGTCCACGCCGACCACCACGTCCGGGTACGGGCCCGTGCCCTCGACCGGTTCGTCGCCGGTGCGCGGACCGGTCTCCCCCTTGCCCTTCGAAGGGGCGGCCCTGACGAGTACCACGGGCCGTTCCGTGGCAGTGATCGTTGCCATGGCGACGGAACCGATGAGAGAGCCCGGCACACCCGTCAGCCGGCGCGAGCCGATCACCAGCATCTCCGCCTTCGAAGCCTCGGCGGGCAGGGAGGCCGCGGGCCGCCCGGACAGCCGGCTTGTGGTGATCTCCAGGCCCGGATGGCGCTTTCGCAGTTCGTCGGAGGTGCGGCTCAGGAGGGTGTCGGCCTATCGGCGCTGTTCATCCGGGCTGACCAGGCGGACCACGGCCGTCGTGGGCCAATCGTCCGCATGGACGAGGTGCAGGCTGTCTCGGCGCAACGCGGCCTCACATGCCGCCCAATGGGCCGCGGCGATGCTTTGCGGCGAGCCGTCCAGGCGCGCAGTGACGGTTCCAGTCATGGTAGGGACCTCCTTCGGCCCGCTCGCGCCGATCCGAACAGGTCCGCTCAGGGCACCGGCATATCCACATCGATATCTGCCACCACGTTCACGACGCCCGGCACTGCCCGCGCGGCCCGGGCGAGCACGTCCGGAAGTGAGGTATCGGAGACCGTGCCGGACAGAGTGACGAGCCCGTCCTCGACATGCACGTGTACCGTTCCTGAGCCGACCGGGACCAGCTGCGCGACCAGCTCGCTTCGTACCTCCTCCGCGATGTCGGCGTCGGGACGGAGATAGATCTTCAGCAGATCGCCACGGCTGACGACACCCACGAGATGACCCGCGCCGTCGACGACGGGGAGCCGCTTGAGATGCCCGCGCGCCATCAGCCGAGCGGCTCCGGCAACCGTCGCGTCGGCTGACACCGTCATTGCCGGAGCGGTCATCAGCTGACGTGCCGTCACCGCCCCTGACCTGTCGTCCCCCTGTGCCTTTACCAGCAGATCGGCCTCGGAGACCACGCCCGCGACGCGACCGTCGCCCATGAGAACAGGCAGGGCGCTGATCCGCCACTGCCGCATGCTCTCGACCATTTCCTTGATCGGCGCATCGGGGCCAACCGCGATCACCGCGTGGGTCATCACGTCACCGACAGTTCGCAGATGCTTCATGACCGACCTTTCGCAGCGGTCCGCGATTCTTTGTCATGAGCGTCCGTCACGAGCCGTACGACGGGTAGGGCCGACCGGGAACGACTGGAGGGCCGTTCGGACCTCGGTCCGCCCGATCGGCCTCTGCCAAGCGGGCTGCGGCCTGAGGGTCAAGGCTTGGTGGGTGGACCGGAGGCGTGCAGCGTGGCGAGGCGTCGGCGGTACTCCTCGTCGTCGATCTCGCCACGTGCGAACCGTTTGGCAAGCACCTGCTCCGGTGACGGCACGCTCGGACTGTGGGTGTGCTCGGGAGTCTGGCCCAGGGCGCGGAAGAGAAGAACGACAGCGATGATGATCAGCACCCAGAACAGGATCATGCTGGCCGCCATGGCGAACCAGCCCCAGCCGCTGACGTCGTGGTCGAACCAGAACATCATCACGATCACGTCCCCAGTCACTCGGACGGCAGGTGCGGACCCGTGCTGTCCGGCATGGCTCATGCGTCACTGGCATCGTCGCTGGATGTTGGCCGTTGGTCCATAGTCCACTGGTCCCGGGTCGTTGGGCCGGTCAGCCTTGTGATTTCGGCTGCGGGATGGCGCGGCAGACCAGTTCTTGGCTGTCGACCACCCTCAGGTCGCCCACGCGGTCGATCCACTCGGCCGCGGGACCGGGCGCGAATCGACCCCCAGGTCGGGCCAGCTCTTTCTGATGAACTCCGGCGTGAACAATCCACGCCCATGACAGAGGTACTGTCACGAGGCGCACGCCGCCTCAATGCGAGCAGGTGCGCGCCCCCCGGACTCGACGTGCCGCGTAGTCTCCGGGTCCGGCAGCTGACCAACCGGATGGAACGTGCGGTCGGGGTTCACCAAGCAGGGTGAACCGTATCCGTTGCGAGACCTTCAGCCGCTGTCGCGCTCGGCCCAGGCCGAAAGCCCCGCGCTCGTCCGCTGTCGAGCATGCTCGAAACAGCAGTCCGTCCACGACCTCACAGGCTCGCGAGGAGGCAGTCGAGCGGTGGCGGTGTCCGGTCCGGTACGAGGGCCTCGACAAGAAGACGGCCATAGCGGATCTTGCGGCCCTTCTTTGTACCCAGGAAGCGCCGCACCTGCTGATGCCGGGGCCGGCCTTGCTGTGCGGGCTGGCGCTGGAAGGTCTGCCAGGCGCGGAAGTCGCCCTCGGCGCGGAGGATCTCCTCGACTCGTGCCATGCCGAGCGCCCGGATGAGTTCATCCTCCAGATCCGCGGTGCATACGTAGATGTCCTGGAGCGGGGCCTGCGCCCGCGTCAGGCCGCGCTCGTAGAAGTCCTGTTCGCCCTCGTCGCACAGTCCAGTCAGGCGCAGACCGAGGCCGGGTGGTCCGAGGAGACCGGCATAGCGGCCGACGCTCATCGCCCCACCCATCGGCACGACGCACACTCCCTCGGCGGCCAGGTCCCGGCCACGCCGGGCGGCCAGCGCCTCGACGGCCGCGAGATCGCTCAGCCCTTCCAGGAGCACAGTGGTCCGCACCCCAAGGCTTTCCGCCAGATCGCGCGCAGGCCCGTCGGGACCGCCCGTCGCCCAGCTGGTGACCGCATCCCGGAACGCCCTCATGTCCGCCATGGGGCGAGTCTGCCCGTCCACCGGTGGTACGGCACGGGATTTTTCGACGGCCTCAGGAGCTGACCGCGATCGATCGGCGACGCCACGAGCCGCGCCGCAGTCTGTGAATTGGGTCAGCGGGTGAGGCGGTTGCCGAGCTACCAGGTGGGGGCGGTCCCGGCAGGTCGCCCATGAGCGCTAGCTGCCCTCTGAGCGGTGAGGTCACCGCTCAGAGGGCTCAGAAGACCTGGGTGAAGTCGGGCGCGCGGCCGGACGGTCCCCTTCGGCAAGGCGATGCTGCTCAGTCGGTGCAGGTGGTGCCAGGAGGGGGCAGCACGCGGGTGGTCAGGTAGCGGTTGGTGGCCTCCTGGACGCACTTGGAGACCAGGAACATGCTGTAGTCGTCGCCTTCGTGGCCGAGTACGACGCTGCCGGGCAGTTGGGCGGCCATGGCCGCGCCCGCGCGGTACGGGGCGAGGGCCTGGTGGGTGGACTGGAGGATCAGTGCGGGCGGTGCGCCGTGGACGCGGGCGCCCGCCTTGACGGGCTTGGCAGGGATGGGCCAGCCGAGGCAGCCCGCGACGGCCTGGTAGGAGCGCACGGCGCCGCCGAGGTGCGGGGACACGCGGGCGAGTTCCTTTTGCAGCTGGGTGAGCTGGGCGAGGGTGTGCACCGGGCGGGCGTTGTCGAGGCAGGCGGGCACCTGTACCTGGACCGGGTCGAGGGTGTTGTCCGGGTTGGGGGTGAAGTCCGTCGCGTCGCCGACCTTGGCCTTGACGATGGCCTTCGCCAGCTCCGGCCAGGTCAGACCGGAGAGGGTCAGGTAGTCCTGGGTGGCCTCGCGGATGTCCTCACCGGTCAGCGGCTGGTGGGCCGTGCCGCCGGTCGGGATCGGATCGCGGTCGGCACGGGCGACGAGGGCGTCGTACTCGGCCGCGACGTCCTTGCTGTGCAGGGCGCAGTCCTTCGACGTGGCGCACCAGGCGGTGAAGCGGTTGAAGGCCGACTCGGCGGTGGCCGCCTCCTGGGTGACCCGCGACAGAGGCGAGCCGGTGTCGTCCAGGGCGGTGTCGAGGACCATGGTGCGCAGTCTGCCGGGGTAGAGCTTGGCGTAGGTGCGACCGAGAAGCGTGCTGTAGTGGATGCCGTACCAGTTCAGCTGCCGTTCGCCCAGCCCGATCCGGACCGCCTCGAAGTCCCGCGCGGTGCTGGCCTGGTCGACGTGGGCGGTGAGCCGACCGTTGCGGCGCAGGCAGTCTTCGGCGAAGGCCCGGTTGTGGGACACGAGCGCGTTGAACGCGGCCCGGCCCTGCGGGAAGTGGCTGACTCCGGCGGGCTTGAGCGGTGCGCCGCAAAGGATCGGCGTGCTGTGCCCCACTCCGCGCGGGTCAACCGCGACCAGGTCGAAGTTCTGGGTCATGGCGCCGGCGAAGTTCGGCATGCCGATGTGCATCGCCAGTCGCAGCTGCTCGATGGAGGAGCCGCCGGCTCCGTCGTTGAGGAGCAGGGTGCCCTGGCGGTGGGCCCGGTCATCCGCCGGGCGGCGGACCAGGGCGAGGGTGGTGCTGCCGGCGTGGGGCTGGGACCAGTCCACGGGTACCTGGATCGATCCGCACTGCATGTGCTTGAAGTCGGTGTCGGCGCAGGCGTGCCAGTCGATGCCCTTGGCGGGGGTTCGGCGGTCGGCGTCCTCGGTCTGCGCGAGCGCCGGTACGGCGATGATGGTGACTGCGAGCGCGGAGACGGCGGCCATCCAACGGGCGCTTTTCCGGATTCCTGTCATGTCGACTTCCTTGGTCGTGTGCCTCGGCCTGTGGGGGTTCGAGGCGTTGTTCGGGGTGCTCCGGGAGGAGGCGGGGCCAGGGGAAACGGCGACGCTCACGGAGCTGTGGGTGGTGCCGAGCCGTGAGCGTCTCGCGGGCCGGCAGCTGCCTTGGTAGGGGCGTTTCGGCGGCGTGCGGTTGTCCGATGTGCGCCTCGCGAGTCGGCGGCGTCGGAGCACACGAGCGGCTTCAGCGGGTCGGCAGCTCCCGTTCGGGCTCCGGGGGAGTCAGCCCTGCGTAAAAACGCCGCCGGTGGAGCTGAGGTGCGTCTTCGCTGTGGTTCAGCCCTGGGTGGCCTCTAGGGCGGTGTCGGGGATCCAGGAGCCGTGGATGCCGCCGGTGACCCGGCGCGGGAGGTGGACGGTGGCGATCCGGTCGAGGCCGGAGGCGTCGAGGACGAGGAGCTGGGAGGCGTCCTGCTTGAGGTCCGAGGTCACGGTGAGGAGGTAGCCGTCGTCCTCGCGGGTGGCGCCGGCGGCGGGGACGAACACTGCTTCGCCGGGCATACGGGCGTCGCCGACCTGGTGGATGCGGCGGGCGCCGGTGGTGCGGTCGTACTTGACGATGCCGTAGCCGCCGAAGCCCTTCTCGTCGGGGAAGGAGATGGCGTACTGGTAGCGGTTCTCAGAGCCCAGATAGTCCTCGTTGAGGGTCGGGAACTCCACCGTGAGGTCGTCGATGATCTGCTCGTCGACGGTGCCGGCCGCCATGTCGACCACCCAGCGGCGGGTGTAGGAGCGGGCGACGGGCTCGGAGCCGCGCCCGGGGGCGCCGACCCACCAATTCCAGGAGAGGTGGAAGCCCTCCCGGTCCACGGTCGGGCCTTCCAGGACGATCCGGCCCTGGCCGTCCTCGTAGGCGTTGGCGACGTGCAGCAGGTTGCCGGGCTCGATGGAGAACCAGCGGACCTGCGGGGCGCCTTCGGTGCCGCGGGCCATGATGCCTATGCGGGCAGGCTGGGCGTCGCTCCAGCCGTAAGGGATGCCGGAGTGCTCGGCCGGGTCGAAGGTGACATTGCCCTCGATGAAGACCACATGGCGGCGGGTGATGGCGAAGTCGTGCTTGAGAGAGGCGGTCGCTCCCGGGACCTCGGCGCTGTGGACGATCGCGCCCTTGGCGTCGGCGACGTAGTACGTCAGGAACGGCGGGAAGGGCGAGGAGCCGAAGAAGTGCAACTCCCCGGTGACCGGGTCCTCCTTGGGGTGCGCGGTCATCGCGCTGCGCAGCCTACCGTCGAAGTCGTACGCGCCGACGGTCTGAAGGTCCGGGGTGAGTTCGAAGGGGAGGTTCGCCTCGCACAGGGCGAGCAGCCGTCCGGCGTGCTCGATGACGTGGGTGCCGGCGACGCTGGCGGTCAGGTCGGGGCCGCGCTCGGTCATGTAGGGCGCGCCGTCGAGGGCAGGCGTGTGCACCCAGCGGTTGCGGTACCACTCGGCGCGGCCCTCACGGAGGCGGATGCCGTGGACCATCCCGCTGCCCTTGAACCAGTGGGTCGGCGTGACACCGGGCTTGGGGTTGTGGCCGTTGCGGATCAGCCGGCCGTCCAGCTCCTGGGGCAGTGTGCCTTCCACGGTGAGTCCGGTGGCGGTGATCTCGTCGGCGACGGGGGTGTAGTGGCCGGTCAGGTAGGGCTTCGCAGCAGTCATGGCAGGAATCTCCTTCAGTGGATGTGATGCCCTTTGTCAGGCAACTTGTTCGGCACGGGACTTGAGGTGGGAAAGCCAGTTCTCCAGGGAGTCGTGGAGGGCCTTGCCGAGGTGGTCGGCCGCAGCTTCGACCGGGGCGCCGCTCCAGGACTCCTCGGTGCGGACGGTGACGTGGTCGCCGTTCTGCTCGAACGTCCACACGTGAATGCCGGTGATGCCGTCGGCGGGGCCGCCCCACACGATCCGCTCGCCGGGGACCAGTTCGTACACGGTGGAGGTGATCTCCAGGCCGTGGGTCCGCCAGCTGAAGGAGTTGCCGGGCATCAGGGGGCCGTTGAGCTCAGCCTCGTCGATGTCCGTGTTCCAGGTGGGCCAGGACGCGATGTCGGTGTGCAGCTCCCACACCGTCGCGAGCGGGGCGTCGATCTCGGTGCTCAGGCGGACGACGACGGGGGCGGTCTCGTCGATGGTGACCATGGCTGTGGGTTCCTCTCTCTGGATGACATGTTTCGGTGGCGCGGCTGATCCGTCGGTTCAGCCGGATTCAGGAGATTCGGGCGGGTTGCGGTCGGAAACCGGGCCGGTGGAGGTGGTTGCGGTCCGCTGGCTGGTGCAGCGGGTGAGGAGCAGCGCGAGGAGGGCCGTTGCGACCAGGACCGCGGCGGCGACGGTGAAGACGGTGCGGTAGCCGGCGGTGAGGGCTTCCAGATGGGGCTGATGGGTGGACGCGTGGGCGGTGACGGAGCCGGCCAGGGTGGCCAGGGCGGCGAGGCCGACAGCGCCGCCGACCTGGCGGGTGGTGTTCACCAGGCCGCCGGCCAGGCCCGCGTCCTCCCGTGGGACGCCGTCCACGGCGAGCGCCGTGAGCTGGACGAAGGCGATGCTGAGGCCCAGGCCGATCAGGATGCTCGGGCCGAGGAGGTCGGCGAGGTAGCTGCCGTGGGCGCTGATCCGTGACAGCCACATCAGGCCCGCGGCCTCGGTGAGCAGGGCCGCGGTCACGGTCGCGCGGGCCCCGATGTGCCGGGAGATGCGCGACGCGAGGGCGGCGCCGAGCATATTGGCGCCGGCGAGCGGGAGTTGTCCCGCTCCGGTGGCCAAGGGGCTGGATCCCAGGACCTGCTGCTGGTAGAGCGGCAGGAAGAAGAACAGGGCGATCCACACCGAACCCAGCAGCGCCATCAGCAGGTTGCCCGCGGCGACCTGGCCCGTAGTGAACAGACGCGGCGGTATCAGTGCGTTCGGACGGGGGCGCTCGATCACGGCGAAGACCGTGAGCAGCGTGGCGGCGGCCCCGAGGGCGCCCAGCACCCGGCCGTCGGTCCAGCCGGCGCCGCGTGCGGTGGTCAGGCTCCAGACCAGGCAGGTCAGGGCGAGAGTGACGGTGGCCGTGCCCAGCAGGTCAAACCGCCCGGACTTCTGTCCGGGCGCCCGTGGCACGAGCGCAGCCACGGCGGCCAGGACCACCGCCGCCCCGAGCGCGACCGAGTGGAAGATCCAGGGCCAGCCCCACGCCTGCGTGAGCACACCCCCCAGCAGGACGCCGCCCGCGCCTCCCGCGCCGGAGACGGCCCCCCACACCCCCAGTGCCTTGCCACGCCCCGGGCCGGAGGGGAACTGGTCCATCGTCAGGGCGAGCGCGGCCGGGGCGATTGCCGCGGCGGCAAGGCCCTGAACGGCGCGAGCGTTGATCAGCACGCCCGGAGCAGTTGCCAGTCCCGCCGACAGCGAAGCCGCGGCGAACAACGCCAGCCCGGCGATCAGCACCCGACGGCGGCCGAGGAGGTCGGCCGCCCTCCCGCCCGCCAGGAGCAGTGCCCCGAACGCCAGGCCGTAGGCGTTGACCACCCAGGTGGTCCCGCCGTCCGACAGCCCGACTCCGGCGCGGATCTGCGGAAGCGCCACATTGACGATCGAGGTGGCGAGCATGACGGTGAACTGCGCCGCGGCGAGTGCCGCGAGCACGGCTCCCGGCCGGCGTGCTTGGAGTGCTGCCTGGTTCGTCTGCGTGCCTGCAACGTTCATGGCGCACAGGCTCGTGCCGGCCGGTGTCCACTTTCCAGGCCCGACAGGGGCGGGGACTGTCCACTGCTGTCCGCAGCCGTCCACTCGCCTCTGCCGAAGCGTGCGGCTTCGGTTGCTATCGGGGGCCGTGCAGCTCCTGCTGCCACAGGGCTTCGCAGAGCAGGTCCAGGCCCTGGCGCAGGTGGCGACGGTAGGTGCCGTACGGAAGGCTCAGGCGGCGGGCCGCGGCCTCCTGGGTGGGTGCACCGGAGAAGTAGCCTGCCGTCAGGGCCCCGCAGGCGCGCACTCCGCGCGGGTCTTGGGCGAGGTCGTCGACGGCCTGGCGCAGCAGCGTACGCAACTCCTCGACGGGATCACCGAAGTCGGCTGCGAGACGCGTACGCATCAGGGCACAGGCGGCGAAGGCGCCCGGATCGCGCCAGTGCGCCAACGCTTCGCGCACGGCCTGGTCGAACGCGGTACGCGATACGGCCGACGGTCCGGACGGGACCGGTGCGTCGGGGGCTGATATGAAGCGGAGAAGCCATGTCTCCACGGGGACCTGACGCCAGTCGACGCTGAACAGCCCGTAGGTGTGCTCGCCGACTCGCGGGCGCGCCCCCGTGTCGCCGAGGGTGCCTTCGACGCGCTCGGCCCAGGTCTCGGCGTCCCGGTAGACGGCGAAGCCGTAGGCGCGGCCGCGTGCACGGGCTGCCTCCGCCTGGGCCCGTGAACTGCTCAAGTCGATAACGCGCGAGGGCACCTGGTACCGCTCGGGGTAGATCGAGAAGCGGCTGATGCCGATGTGTTCGCCGGAGTTCACCGGGGCGGTGGCATCGGTGTACCGCCACGCGGCGGCGACGACAGGATCGGTGGCAAGGTCCACGGGGTCGGGAGGGGCAGGCAGAGCGAGTCGGGCCGTGAAGGCCACGATCCGGCCCGTGCTCACGAGACGGTAGACGCTGAAAGCATGCGGCTGGCGCTGTGCCCAGTAGCGGACCAGTTCCGCGGAGGCGGCCCCCTCGGTCTCCTCGGCCATCCGCAGCACGACATCGATGTCCTCCGGGTGCAGCGGACGGTCGTGCACTTCGTCCTCGCGGGACCAGGTGCGCAGCCGGGCCAGGGTCTCCCCCTCCCGGAACAGGTAGAAGAGCTCGTCGGTGACGGTCCACACCCGCTCCTCGGGCGCCTCGCGCAGCATGCGCAGGTACTCGTCCGCCAGGCGCCGGCGCATCGTCTCGAACGCGTTGGGAGCACGCCAGCGCAGGTCGGCGGCCAGCGTCTCGCGTGCGGCGTCGTGCGGGTGCAGCCCCCGATGCGTGGACTCCATGAAGGGCAGGTCCCTCAGCCAGGAGAAGAGCGGATGGGCATCCTCCCCGGGCAGTACGGCGGCGAGCAGTTCCTCGGACGTCGAGTGGGCCTGTGCCGCCACCTCCAGGGCGCGGCGGTGGGCAGCCGTGGGGACCTCACCGATCAGCCCCGCCAACAGTGTGCGCAGGACGTCCGCCGACGGGGCCCAGATCTCCTCCCTGGAGCAGCCCTCAGATCCTGCCGCGGCCGCGAGGGACAGGGCCAAGGGGTTGCCGCCGGCGAAGCGGAGCACCGGGTCGCGCAGTTCGGGCCGGATTTGCGCCGCGACCAGCAGGTTTCGGGCCTGTTCCGCGGAGAACGGCTCCAGTTCGGTCACGTGCAGGAGCCGGGACCAGGCGGGGTCGGCGGTCCACTGCGGTTGCGGAGCGCGCCGTCCGGCCAGGACGACCAGGGTGCCGTCCGCAGCGCGGGGCAGAAAGTGGTGCCACAACCAGCTCTCCAGCCACTGGCAGTGCTCGAAGGAGTCCACGAACAGGACCGTGCCCGGAACATCGAGGAAAGGACCGGCGGCGTGCTCGAAATCGGCCGGGTCCCGGCTGACGAACCGGCCGTCGAGTTCGACGAGCAGCCGGCCTGCCGCACGAGCACGGTCCCCCAGACGCCTCAGCAGCGTCGACTTCCCGATGCCGCCCGGCCCGCACACGTAGAACGCGAACGGTGCCTGCGGATCGCCGGCCAAAGCCTCCCCGAAGCGCCCGAGTTGCTCGTCCCGGCCGATGAAGGCCTGCATGCGCGCTCTGCTCAGTCTCTCTCCCACGGACCCCATGGCGGCTCCCATCCCCTTTGCTCCTCCGGCACTCGACAGCCATGCCCGGAGACACCCCATCGGCTGGTCGAGGGCTGTGCCGCGCACGGGTGTGCAGAGGTGTCGCATCCGCCGCTTCGGAGGCCGATTCCCCCTCCAGGGCCGCTACTCCGGGGAGATCCTAACGGAGGCCCTGTCCATGTCACTTGATGAGCCCGAGGTTCCCGTCGTCGGGGTGGCCGGTGATCAGGAGGGTGGTTTCTTCGACGCGATGGAAGCGGCCGTCGGGGGCCAGCTGGGCGAAGAGGTAGACCTCGGTGCGGGAGATGCGGCCGTTGTGCCGGCTGAGGGTGACGGTGTGGCGGTCGGCGTAGCGCAGTCCGTCCCGGAGTTCGTCGTGGACTTCTATGTGTCCGCTGCGGATCAGGGAGCGGAGGCGTGTGATGTGCTGTGCGAAGGAGGTCCGGTCACTCCACACGCCGTCGGTGCGCTGGCGGTAGTCAGGGGTGAAGTGCCGGTCGAGGGCTTCGGCGAGGTCGAGGCCCGGCGTGAACAGCAAGTCGTTGATGGCTCGGGTGATGTCGGTCGATGTCATCGCTGTATTCGCCTGAAGAGAGTAGGGGCATGGAGTTGGTCCTGGCTGCTGGAGCCGTGGAGGACAGGACGCCGGGCCGGCCCGGGAGAGGCCGGGGTCAGGGACGGCCGTCGGTCGTGGCCGGTGCCGCCTTCGTGGACGGAGTGAAGTCCAGCGACAGTGAGACAGGGCCTCGGGTGTACAGGCCGGTCTCCTGGTAGCGGAAGCCGGGGCTGTAGCAGACCTCGTCGAGCAGGGGCAGGAGCATTGCGGCGACGGTCTCGATCTCGGCGCGTGCGAAGGCCGCGCCGACGCACTGGTGGAGTCCGGTACCGAAGGCCAAGTGCTGGGCGGCCGCGGTGAAGGAGCGAGCTGTGCCCAGGTCCCGGCGGTGGATGTCGAAGGTGTCCGGGGCGGTGAAGGCATCGGGGTCGCGGTTGGCCGCGCCGATCATGCAGAAGACGGTGGCACCTGCCGGGACGGTGGTGCCCGCGAACACGGCGTTCTCCTCCGCCTGGCGGGGGATGAGCTGGACCGGCGGGGTGAATCGCAGAGTCTCGGCGATCGCGGCGGCCAGCAGGTTCGGGTCGTGGCGGACCTGCGCCAGCTGCTCGGGGTGGTCGATCAGGTGCTTGAAGAGCAGGGCGAGGGTCTTGTCCGCGGGCTCGGTGGCGGCAGCCAACACGTTGATGATCAGCGCGGTGACGTCGCGATTGCTCATGGCGACGCCGTCGAACTCGGCGGTGCACAGCGTCGATATCAGGGTCCTCGCCGGGGTGGCGGCGCCGCTGTTCGATGACGGGTACGAGATAGGCCTCCAGCTGCTCCGCGCAGTCCATGCAGTGCCGGCGGCGCTCGGGTGTGAGAGTCATGCTGGTGATGAACTCGACGACCCCGCTGTGCCAGGCGGCCACCTGCCGCCAGTCCTCTCTGTCCAAACCGAGGACATCGAGGGTCACGTGGACGGCGAAGGGTTCGCCGAAATCGTTGACGAGGTCCATCCGGCCTCGGGAAAGGAAGGGGGCCATGAGTTCAGCGGCGTTGGCGTGGATGGCGCGTATCTGCTTCTCAAGGGCCTGGCCGGTGAAACCCCGGACGACGATCTTTCGCTTGGCGGTGTGCTCGGCCCCGGTCATCTGGGCGAGGACGGGCCCGCGCATCACCGGCTCGGCGCGCACCTGCAGCGTCTGGGTAGTGAACGCCTCATGGTCGGTAAGTACCCGCTTGACGTCCTGGTAGCGGGAGAGGAAGTAGCTGTCGATCGCCGGCTCGTAGTGCACCGGAGCCTGCTCCCGCAGCTGTGCGGAGTAGCGGTAGGGGTCTGCGGCGAAGTCCTCGGACAGGATGCTGAAACGGGGATTGACCACGGGCATGGTGAAGACCTCTCAAAGCGCGCAGATGCGTCCGCGAGAGGGTAAGCAAAGCAAGCCCACCCGGGGTACAGGATGGTCCAACGGCGGCACCGGTTCCGGTCGTGGGGAGGGCTTCTCACTCAGCCCACAGGACCAACAATCACTCTCGCTCGACCTGGACCACCAGTCGCTGAAGCCAGTTGGCATCAGTGCAGGTCACGAACATTCCCTGATGCCAACTGGCAATCCTCGTCACAGCGTGTGTGAATGCGCCGGCGCCGCCCGCCCGCCGGGAGGCCGGATGACAATGTCCGCCGGGATCAGACCACCGGGACCGGGTAGGTCGGGTACTCCACCCCGGACACGTGCTGGACGACGCGGATGACCTGGCAGGAGTAGCCGAACTCGTTGTCGTACCAGAGGTAGAGGATCGCGTTGTCGCCGTCGACCTTGGTGGCGCCGGCGTCGACGATCGAGGCGTGGCGCGAGCCGATGAAGTCGCTGGAGACCGCGTCGGGGGCGGTGGTGAAGTCGATCTGGCGCTTGAGCGGCGAGGTCAGCGAGACGTTGCGGAGGTAGTCGAGGACATCCTCGCGGGTGGTCTCGCGCCCGAGCCGCAGGCTGAGGATCGCGATCGAGACGTCCGGCACCGGGACACGGATCGAGCTGCCGGTGATCGGCGCCTTGAGGTCGGGCAGCGCCTTGGCGACGGCGGAGGCGGCACCGGTCTCGGTGATGACCATGTTGAGCGGCGCCGAGCGGCCGCGCCGGTCGGAGCTGTGGTAGTTGTCCAGCAGGTTCTGGTCGTTGGTGAACGAGTGGACGGTCTCCACGTGGCCGCGCAGGACGCCGTACTCGTCCGCCATCGCCTTCAGCGGGGGGACGATCGCGTTGGTGGTGCACGACGCGCAGGACAGGATCTGCTCGTCCGGCTTGATCATGTCGTGGTTGACGCCGTGGACGATGTTGGGGACGTCGCCCTTGCCCGGCGCGGTGAGGACGACCTTGTCCACGCCCGGGCGCAGGTGCTTCGACAGGCCTTCGCGGTCGCGCCACTTGCCGGTGTTGTCGATGAGGATGGCGTCCTTGATGCCGTACGCCGTGTAGTCGATCTCCGACGGGTCGTTGGCGTAGATCACCTTGATCTCGTTGCCGTTGGCGATGATCGTGCTGTTCGCCTCGTCGACGGTGATCGTGCCCTGGAACTGGCCGTGGATGGAGTCGCGCCGCAGCAGTGAGGCGCGCTTGACGATGTCCTGGTCGCCGCCCTGGCGGACGACGATGGCGCGCAGGCGCAGGCCGTTGCCGGAGCCGGACTTCTCGATGAGCAGGCGGGCGACGAGACGGCCGATGCGCCCGAAACCGTAGAGGACGACGTCGCGCGCCTCGCAGCGCTCGATCTTGTTGGCGCCCGTCGCGCCGACGACGGCCTCGGCGGTGAAGTCTTCCGCCGAGAGACCGCGGTCGTCGGCCTTGTACATCGCGGCGAGCATGCCGATGTCGATCTGGGAAGGTCCGAGATCGAGCGTGGTGAGAGCCTGCAGGAACGGCAGCGTCTCGGTGACCGAGAGCTCCTCACCGTCGATCTGCCGGGCGAATCGGTGGGTCTTGAGGATGCTGACCACCGACTTGTTCACCAAGGAGCGGCTGTGAAGCAGGACCGTGACGTCCCGCTCCCGGTGCAGCTTCCCGATGATGGGGATCATCGACTCCGCGATCTCCTCGCGGTTTTTCCAGTTGGTGAACGAGTCGTCATTGACAGTCACAGATTTATCTTTCGAGCTAGGCGGCGCTCATATGCTAACCCGCCGCCACTTTGATCGTTCAAACGGTGCCGCCTGGCGGGAAAGGTGTTCAGATTTGAGAGGATTTGTCCCAGCCTGTCAGCCAAGGGCGCGGTCGAGGTTGAACGCGGCGCTGATCAGCGAGAGATGGGTGAATGCCTGCGGGAAGTTGCCGAGCTGTTCGCCGGTCAGCCCGATTTCCTCGGCGTACAGGCCGACGTGGTTGGCGTAGGTGAGCATCTTCTCGAAGGCCAGCCGGGCCTCCTCCAGCCGTCCGGCCCGGGCGAGCGCCTCGACGTACCAGAAGGAGCAGATCGAGAAGGTGCCCTCGGCCCCGCGCAGACCGTCCGGGCTGGCTTCGGGGTCGTAACGGTAGACCAAGGAGTCCGACACCAGGTCCGCGGTGAGCGCGTCCAGGGTCGCGAGCCATTTCGGGTCGGTGGGCGAGATGAACTTGGCCATCGGCATCATCAGCACCGAGGCGTCGAGTACATGATCGTCGAGGTGCTGAACGAAGGCCCCTCGATCAGGGGACCAGCCGCGCTGCATGATCTCCCGGTAGATCGCATCACGGCTCTGCCGCCACCGGGGGAGGTCCGCGGGCAGGCCGCGCCGGTTCGCCATCCGGATGGCTCGCTCTATCGCCACCCAGCACATCAGCCGCGAGTACACAAAGTTCCTGCGTCCCCCGCGCGTTTCCCACACCCCGTCATCGGGTTGGTCCCAGTGGTCGCAGAGCCAGTCCACCAGTACACCGAGCTCGTCCCACCGGTCGCTGCTGATGGGCTGTCCCCACTTGTCGTAAAGGTACACGGAGTCGATGAGCGCTCCGTATATGTCCAGCTGGAGCTGGCCGGTGGCGGCATTTCCCACCCGCACCGGGGCGGAGCCCAGGTAGCCCTCCAGGTGGGGCAGTTCACGCTCGGGCAGCTCATTGCGCCCGTCGATCCCGTACATGATCTGCAGCGGCCCCTCGGAACCGCCGCCCCGCATGATGCCCCGCTCCGACAGGAAGCCCATGAACGCCTCGGCTTCTTCCGTGAAGCCCAGCCTGAGCATGGCGTAGACACAGAAGGCGGCGTCGCGGACCCACACGAACCGGTAGTCCCAGTTGCGCTCGCCGCCGATCTGCTCGGGCAGGCTCGTCGTCGGGGCGGCCACGATGGCGCCGGTCGGCGCGTAGGTGAGCAGCTTCAGCACGAGCGCGGAGCGGTGCACCATCTCCCGCCACCGTCCGTGGTAGCGCGAGGCGGCCAGCCAGTTGCGCCAGAACCTGACGGTGGTCTCGAACTGATCCTCCGCCTCGGCCTGGGGGCAGGCTCGCGGGATGACGTCATCGCTGATCGGGTCCAGGGCGAACACCGCGGACTCGCCTTCGAGGAGCTTGAAGCGCGAGCGCGCGTCCAGGCCGTCGCACTCCAGCGGCGCGGTGGCGGTCAGCGCCAACGACAGGCTCTCGGACCGGAACAGTGCGGTGTTGCCCTGCAACTGCGCGGAATGCGGTTCGGCCCCGTAGCCGAAGCGGGGAGCCACCCGCGCTGTGAACGGAAGCGATCCCCGGACGCAGATCACCCGTCGGATCAGCCGGTGCGGAGCCGCCGCGCCAGGGTCGTCGGTGATCGGCATGAAGTCCTGGATCTCGGCCACCCCGTCGGAGGCGAAGAACCGCGTGATGAGAACGTTTGTATCGGGAAAGTAGAACTGCCGGGTTCGCGTCGGCACGTCGGCGGCCAGCTCGAAAGATCCGCCCCGGTTCGCGTCCAGAATGGAGGCGAACACGCTGGGTGAGTCGAAGCGCGGGCAGCAGTACCAGTCGATGGTTCCGTTGGTGCCCACGAGCGCCGCACTGTGAAGATCGCCGATGAGGCCGTGCTCGGCTATGGGCAGATAGGGCGAGACGCCCTCTTGTCCGAATCCGGTACTCGTCATACCGGCCTCCGTGTGGCCGCAGTCCGCATAGCGCGTATACGTAATGGTAAAAAGCCTGGTCATATTGCCGCAAGGGGGGCACTCCCGGCAGAAAGGGGGCCGCGGCGCCCCCGGAGAGCTGGGCGCAGGCGCTCGCGGCTCCGGTCGCCCAGGCGCAGGAGCCGGGCCAGGTGACGGCGACGGCGGACGCGAAGACGCTCGCCCGGTTCATACTGAACGCCTGGGAGGGGCAACATGAGCGATGGCGACGCGGACCCCGGGCTCTTCGGACCCGACTCGGTGACCTGGCAGATGCACGGTGACCCAATGATGTGGGTCGCCGGAGTACGCGCCCTCTACCTGCAGGCGCTGCACCCCCGCGCCGTACGAGGCGTCATGCAGAACTCGGACTTCCGCCACGACGCCTGGGGACGCCTCATGCGCACGGCGAACTTCGTCGGCACCATCACTTACGGCGCCGCCCCGGCCGCCGAGCGGGCCGGTGCCCGGGTCCGCCGTATCCACACCCGCCTGGGAGCCACCGACCCCGCCACCGGAGAGCGCTACGGCGTCGACGAGCCCGAGCTCCTGCTGTGGGTGCACTGCGCCGAGGTCGGCTCGTATCTCGCCGTCGGACGCCGCTCGGGCTTCCCCCTCAGCGACGCCCAGGCCGACCGCTATCTCGACGAACAACGAGAGGCGGCCCGCCTCGTCGGACTCGACCCGGCCGGCGTGCCGTCGTCCGTCGCAGAGCTCGACGCCTATTTCGACCGGGTACGCCCCGAGCTCACCGCCGGACCCGAGGCGCACGACGTGGACGACTTTCTCCAACGGCCGCCGATCAACACCCTGCTCGTCCCGGCGCGTGAACTGCTGTGGAGGCGCGTCGCCACACTCGCCTACAACGCGCTGCCCTCTTACGCCCATGAGCTCTATGGCAGACCCGCCCCCGCCCCCGAACGCGTCACGCATCAGCTCATCGCCACCGGCAACCTGCTGCGCTGCGTTCCCTCCCGTCTACGCTGGCAACTCCCGCCAGGTCACATCTTGAAAGCGATGGCGCGACTCGGCCCCGGCAGCCGCCCGGCCCCGTACAAACTGCGCAGACAGGAGGCCATACTGGACGGGCCGAGGAGGGCGCAGCTCAGCGACGGGGGCGACAGCACGCGATGGCGGAAACCAGGCTGATCCAAGGCCGGTACCGACTGCTCGATCTCATCGGGCGCGGAGGCATGGGCGAGGTGTGGCGGGCCCGTGACGAGGCGCTCGGTCGCAATGTCGCGGTCAAGTGCCTCAAGCCACTGGGACCTCAGCGCGACGACAAGTCCTTCACGCGGGTCCTGCGGGAGCGCTTCCGGCGCGAGGCGCGGGTCGCCGCCGCGCTCCAGCACCGCGGGGTGACCGTCGTCCATGACTTCGGCGAGTACGAAGGCGTCCTCTACCTGGTCATGGAGCTGCTTCAGGGCCGCAACCTCAGCCAGCTGCTCGAAGACAACAAACAGCATCCGCTGCCCGTGGCCGACGTCGTCGACATCGCCGAACAGGTCGCGGACGCTCTCGCGTACACCCATGAACAGGGCATCGTCCACCGCGACTTGAAGCCCGCCAACATCATGCGGCTCACCGACGGCGCCGTGAAGATCTGCGACTTCGGCATCGCCCGACTCGGCGCGGACATCGGCTTCACCTCCAAGCTCACCGGCACCGGCATCGCCATGGGCACGCCGCACTACATGTCGCCCGAGCAGATCAGCGGCGACCATGTCGACCATCGCAGCGATCTGTACTCCCTGGGCTGTGTGCTCTACGAGATAGCCACCGGCGTCCCGCCCTTCGACCACGAGGACGCCTGGGCGGTCCTCGTCGGGCACCGTGACACCTCGCCGCAGCCGCTGCGCGCCCATCGCGCCGAGATTCCCGAGTACTTCCAGCGGATCGTCCTCGATCTGCTGGCCAAGACCCCCGAGGGACGGCCCGACGACGCGAATGACCTGCGACGGCGGATCGGCTCGGCCGCGGGCCAGAGGCAGCCGCACGGGGTCGCGCCGGGGCCGCGCCCCGAGCTGCCGCCGTCAAGCGAGCCGAGGCTCCCGTCCTGGACCCGCGGTATGACGACCGGCCACAAGGCGACCGGGACCTCGGCCCTGCGGCCCGCGCTGCCCGACCACACCGCGGGGCTGACCGGCGAGTGGACGACGTCCACCGATCCGCGTGGCGGCCCGCTGCTGCCGCCGCGCCCCGGGGCCGAGCGGCCCACGCCGCCGCCCGAACTGCTCGCCGTCCTCGCCGGCCGCCACAACGCAGGCCTCAGCCTCGGCCGGCTCGGCCGCTGGGAGGAGGCGGGCGAGGTGCATCGCGCGGTCGCCGCGGAGCGCGAACACTCCCTGGGACCCGACCACCCGGACACCCTGGCCAGCCGCTACGAGGTCGGCTTCACCCTGAGCCGCACCGGGCGCGCCGCCGACGCGCTGCGGGAGTTCGTCCGGGTCGCGGAAGGGCGCGAGCGGACCTTGGGCGCCGACCATGCCGAGACGCTTGCCGCACGCCAGGAGACGGCGTACGTCCTCGGCCAGCTCGGGAGACACTTCGAGGCCCACGAGGTGTACGCGGCGGTGCTTGAATCCCGTGAGCGCACCATGGGGCCAGAACACCCCGACACCCTGCGCTGCCGCCACAACCTTGCCTTCAACCTCAGCAGACTGGGGCGTCTGGAGGACTCCTACCGGATGGCGTACGAGGTCGCCGCGGCGCGGGGCCGGGTACTCGGCGCCGAACATCCCGACACGCTTGTCACACGGTACGAAGTCGCGTACGCACTTGGTCAGTTGGGGCGCTGGGCCGAAGCCCTGCAGACGTATCGCGAGGTGGTGGTCTCCCGGGCGAGGGCGCTGGGCGGCGACCACCCGGACACCCTTGCCGCGCGCTACGAGGCCGGCATAAGCCTCGGCCGGCTCGGCCGCAGCGCGGAGGCCCTGGAGCTGTATCGCGAGCTTGTCGACGACCGCACCAGACTGCACGGGCCCGCCGACCCCGAGACCCTGCGCGCCCGCCACGGCCTCGGCGTGAACCTCGGGCGTCTCGCCCGCTGGGAAGAGGCCCTCGCCGAGGCCCGCGACGTGTGCGCCCTGCGCGAGCGGGTCCTCGGCGCGGACCACCCCGACACCCTCGTCAGCCGCCGCGAGGTGGCCGTGGGCCTGGGCTGGCTGGGCCGCTGGGCGGACGCGCTGGCCGTCTACGGCCAGGTCGCCGCGGCGCGGGAGCGGGTCCTGGGCATGGACCATCCCGACGCGCTGGCCAGCCGGAACGACGAGGCGCACTGCCTGGAGCAGCTCGGCAGACACACGGAGGCGGTCGAGTTGTACCGCCGCGTGGCGGCCATACGACAGCAGCGAGGCACACAGGGCCGATAGCCCCTGTCCGGCCGATCTTGCCGGGCCCGCGTGCCCTGGCACGGCACCTCTCCCCGTAGCCCTTCGGGCACGGGAGGTGCCCCCATCGCCAGACCCGCTCACTGATCCGGCCTGATCGACCGAACAGGACCTGGAGGTTAGGGTCCGGCCATGCCCGCACACACTTCGTACGACGTCGTGATCGTCGGCGGCGGCCACAACGGCCTGGTCGCCGCCGCCTACCTTGCCCGTGCCGGACGCTCCGTCCTCGTCCTGGAGCGCCGCGGAAACACCGGGGGAGCCGCCGTCTCCACCCGCCCCTTCGACGGGGTCGATGCCCGGCTCTCCCGCTACTCGTATCTCGTGTCGCTGCTCCCCGACAAGATCGTGCGCGACCTGGGACTGAGCTTCGCCGTCCGCAAACGCACCGTCTCCTCCTACACCCCCAAGGGCACCGGCGGCCTCCTCGTCGGCGGCGACGGCACCCGGGATTCCTTCGCCCGTCTCACCGGCGGGGACCGGGAGTACGAGTCCTGGCAGGACTTCTACGCGATGACGGGGCGCGTCGCCGAGCGCGTCTTCCCCACGCTGACCGAGCCGCTGCCGACCCGCGAGGCCCTGCGGGCGCGCATCGACGACGAGACGGCGTGGCGGATCCTCTTCGAGGAGCCCATCGGCGTGGCGATCGAGAAGCGGTTCGCCGACGATCTCGTACGGGGAGTGGTGCTGACCGACGCCCTGATCGGCACCTTCGCCGACGCCCATGACACCTCGCTGCTCCAGAACCGCTGCTTCCTCTACCACGTGATCGGCGGCGGGACCGGGGACTGGGATGTGCCGGTGGGCGGCATGGGCGCGCTGACCGACGCGCTCGCGGACGCGGCCCGGGCGGCGGGAGCCGAGATTGCCGTACTGCACGAGGTGACCGGGATCGAGACCGACGGCGAGCGGGCCGAGGTGGCCTTCCGCGCCGACGGGGCCGAGGGCACGGTCGCGGCCGGCCATGTCCTGGTGAACGCCTCGCCGCAGGCCCTCGCCGCGCTGCTCGGCGACGAGCCTCCCGCGCCCGCCGAAGGCGCCCAGCTCAAGGTCAACATGCTGCTGCGCCGGCTGCCCCGGCTGCGCGACCGCTCGGTCGACCCGCGCGACGCGTTCTCCGGCACCTTCCATGTGTCGGAGGGGTACGGGCAGTTGGCGACCGCGTACCGGGAGGCAGCCGAGGGGCGGCTGCCGAGCGCGCCGCCGTCCGAGATCTACTGCCACTCCCTGACCGACCCGTCGATCCTCGGTCCCGAACTCGCGGCGCAGGGGTATCAGACCCTGACGCTGTTCGGGCTGCACACCCCGGCGCGCCTGTTCGCCGCCGACAATGACGCGGCGCGCGGCGAACTGCTCGCGGCCACTCTCGCCGAGCTGGACTCGTATCTGGACGAGCCGATCGCCGACTGTCTCGCGCTCGACGAGCACGGCGAGCCCTGCATCGAGGCGAAGACCCCGCTCGACCTCGAACAGGATCTACGGCTGCCCGGCGGTCATATCTTCCACCGCGATCTCGCTTTCCCCTACGCGGCCGAGTCGACGGGGCGCTGGGGCGTCGAGACGGCTCACGCCAATGTGCTGCTGTGCGGTGCGGGTGCCGTGCGCGGCGGCGGGGTCAGCGGCGTGCCGGGGCACAACGCCGCGATGGCGGTGCTCGGCCGGTAGGTCAGTTCCGGGGGTGTCCGCCGGACACCCCCAGGGCTCAGTCCCGCGACGCCGTCCAGCCGTTGGCCTCGATCCGGGCGGCGTCCGCGGGCCGCGCCTCGTCGAAGACCGGGCGGCCGTCGTCCTCGACGCGCAGGGCGTCCACATACACGCCGCGGCCGACATAGAGCTGATCGGTTGCATACCGCCAGCGCAGCCGTACCGTGCCGCCGCGCCACGCCGAGAGATCCGCGGTGAGCCGGTGCCAGACACGCCCGGACCAGCCGGTCGCCGACCCTGTGGGGTGCGGCTGCGGTTCGGCCCCATTGCGTACGGTCGTGAACGGCACCGCCCGCCAGGTCACCCCGTCGTCCGCCGACCCCTCCAGGAACAGCGCGTCCGACCCGGGCTCGGTGTCCCACCACAGCGAGCAGCACAGCCGGGCCCGCTGCGAGGTGAGGGCGATCGCGGGGAGACCGAGAACGGCGTTCGTGGCACCGGCCATGCCGGAGAACCAGGCAGTGCGGCCGCGCTTGGGGCGTACGGCGACCGCGCGGGCCATGTTGTTGGCGGCGGCGACCCGCGGTGCGCTGCCGGAACGCCAACTGCGCACCGGATGCACGGAGTTGCCGAGCACGATCAGAAACGAGTCGGTGCTCGGGTCGAGCACCAGGCTGGTGCCGGTGAAGCCGGTGTGACCCGCTGTGCGGGGTGTGGCCATGGCGCCCATGTACCAGTGCTGGTAGAGCTCGAAGCCGAGGCCGTGCTCGTCGCCGGGGAAGGCGGTGTTGAAGTCGGTGAACATCAGCTCCACGGACGCCCGGCGCAGAATGCGGGACCGTCCGTAGACACCGCCGTTGAGGAGGGTGCGGGCGAGGATCGCGAGGTCCCAGGCGCAGGAGAAGACTCCGGCGTGACCGGCGACGCCGCCGAAGCCGAATGCGTTCTCGTCGTGGACCTCGCCCCAGACGAGACCACGGTCGAGACCCGACCAGGGCAGCCGGGCGTCCTCGGTGGCGGCGATCTTCGGCTTCCAGGAGGCGGGCGGGTTGAAGCGAGTGCGGTGCATCCCGAGTGGAGCAGTGATCTCGTTGTGGAGCAGCACATCCACAGTGAGACCGGTGATCTTCTCCAGGATCAGCTGCAGCGAGATCAGATTGAGGTCGGAGTAGAGGTACTTGGTGCCGGGAGGACTGGCAGGGACCTCGTTCCAGAGCAGCCGGAGCTTGCCCTCCCTCGTCGGCTCCTTGTATAGCGGAATCCAGGCGCGGAACCCCGAGGTATGGGTGAGCAGTTGACGCACGGTGATGTCCTGCTTGCCCGCGCCCCCGAAGTCCGGGAGATACGAGGCGACTTCGGCCTCCAGCGCCAGGGTGCCGCGTTCGATCTGCTGCACCGCCAGAATCGAGGTGAACAGCTTCGAGACGGACGCCAGATCGAAGACGGTGTCCTCGGCCATGGCGATCTGCCGCTCCGCCGGGAACTCCACACCCGCGTCAGTCTTCTCGTCGTATGCCGCATAGCGCACGGCCTTGCCGATCGGCTTGTGCAGTGCCACCGTGCCGCCGCGTCCCGCGAGCAGAACCGCTCCCGCGTACCAGGGGTGCTTGGGGGACGGGCCGAGGAACTTCTCGGCGTCGGTGACGAGTCGGTCCAGATGGGCGGGGATCAGCCCGGCCTGCTCGGCGGAGCCGCGCCGCAGCATGGGCTGCCCCGCACCGGACAGGACGCCCGAGTCGCCTCCCGGCCCGGTGTCCGCGCCACCTTCCAGCCCGCCGGCCGAGCCCGCTCTCGGTCCGCCTCCCGAGGCCGAAGCCGCCTCGGCGAAGGGAATCGGTGCCAGCGCGAGCGCTCCGCCCAGGGCCAGTACCCCGCTGCCGAGCCTGCGCCGGCTGATCCCTCTGCCCGCTGCGTCCTCAGTCATCCAGCACCCTCCTGAAAGTATCTTTCGGAAACTGCCACGGCAGTGAAACTTTCTTGCCAAGGCGGGGTGGTGTCAACCACCGCAAAGAATCTGACACAGCATCAGAAAATCTCTTCCCTCGTCCGGCGGGCTGCGGCATCCTGCGGCCCATGGAGACGGAGCTGAGCAAGAGACTGGGAATCGAGCACGCCATCTTCGGCTTCACGCCGTTCCCCGCGGTGGCCGCCGCCATCAGCCGGGCCGGTGGATTCGGGGTCCTGGGCGCGGTCCGCTACACGGCGCCCGACGACCTCAAACGCGATCTCGACTGGATGCAGGAGCACACCGGAACAAAGCCCTACGGCCTCGATGTCGTCATGCCCGCCAAGAAGGTCGAGGGCGTGAGCGAGGCCGATGTCGAGGCGATGATCCCCGAGGGCCACCGGCAGTTCGTCAGGGAAACCCTCGCCAAGCACGGCGTCCCCGAGCTCCCCGAGGGCGAGGCCTCAGGCTGGCGGATCACCGGATGGATGGAGCAGGTCGCCCGCCGCCAGCTCGACGTCGCCCTCGACTATCCGATCAAGCTGCTCGCCAACGCCCTCGGCTCGCCGTCCGCCGACGTCGTCCAGCGCGCTCACGACCAGGGCGTCCTCGTCGCGGCCCTCGCCGGAAGCGCCCGGCACGCACGCCACCACGCCGACGTCGGCATCGACATCGTCGTCGCCCAGGGCTACGAAGCGGGCGGCCACACCGGCGAGATCGCCTCCATGGTGCTCACGCCCGAGGTCGTCGACGCCGTGAACCCCCTTCCCGTACTCGCCGCCGGAGGCATCGGAAGCGGCGAGCAGATCGCCGCCGCTCTCGCCCTCGGCGCGCAGGGCGCCTGGCTCGGCTCCCTGTGGCTCACCACCACCGAGGCCGACCTCCACTCCCGGGCGCTCACCGAGAAACTCCTCGCCGCGGGCTCCGGCGACACCGTCCGCTCCCGCGCCCTGACCGGCAAACCCGCCCGCCAGCTGCGGACCGAATGGACCGAGGCCTGGGACGACCCGAACGGCCCCGGCACCCTGCCCATGCCGCTCCAGGGCCTCCTCGTCGCCGATGCCGTATCGCGGATCCAGAAGTACGAAGTGGGCCCGCTGCTCGGCACCCCCGTCGGCCAGATCGTCGGCCGGATGAACTCCGAACGCAGTGTGCAGCAGGTCTTCGACGAGCTGACTCGTGGCTTCGAACGGGCCGTCGACCGCGTCAACCGCATCGCCGGAAGGAGCCAGTCGTGAGCGAGCCATGGGGGTCCCCCCGGACGAAGTCTGGGGGAGGCTTCTGGGCCCAGGCCGCCGCCGACCCCGGCCGTACGATCCTGATCGCACCGGACGGCGAGGAATGGAGCGCCGGGCGACTGGACGCGGCCGTGAACAGGCTCGTCCACGGCCTGCGCGCGGCCGGTCTCGAGCAGGGCGACTCCTTCGCCGTCGTCCTGCCCAACGGCGTCGAGTTCCTCACCGCCTACCTGGCGGCATCCCAGGCGGGGCTGTATCTCGTCCCCGTCAACCACCATCTCGTGGGCCCCGAGATCGCCTGGATCGTCGCCGACTCGGGCGCCAAGGTGCTCATCGCGCACCAGCGCTTCGCGGACGCCGCGACCGCCGCCGCGGACGAGGCGAAGCTCCCGGCGAGCCACCGCTACGCCGCGAGCGCGGTCGAAGGCTTCCGCCCGTACGCCGAACTCCTCGACGGGCAGCCGGAGTCGGCGCCCGAGGACCGGACGCTCGGCTGGGTCATGAACTACACCTCGGGCACCACCGGACGCCCGCGCGGCATCCGCCGCCCGCTGTCCGGCAAGCTCCCCGAGGAGACCTACCTCGGCGGCTTCCTCGGCATCTTCGGCATCAGGCCCTTCGACGACAACGTCCATCTGGTCTGCTCGCCGCTCTACCACACCGCCGTACTCCAATTCGCAGGCGCCGCGCTGCACATCGGGCATCCGCTGGTCCTGATGGACAAGTGGACGCCCGAGGAGATGCTGCGCCTGATCGACGCGTACGACTGCACCCACACGCATATGGTGCCGACGCAGTTCCACCGGCTGCTCGCACTGCCCCACGCGGTCAAGGAGCGCTACGACGTCTCGTCGATGCGGCATGCCTTCCACGGCGCGGCCCCCTGCCCCGATCATGTGAAGCGGGCGATGATCGACTGGTGGGGCACCTGTGTCGAGGAGTACTACGCGGCGAGCGAGGGCGGCGGAGCCTTCGCGACCGCCGAGGACTGGCTGAAGAAGCCGGGCACGGTCGGCAAGGCCTGGCCCATCAGCGAACTCGCCGTCTTCGACGACGAGGGCAACCGGCTCCCGCCCGGTGAACTGGGCACCGTCTATATGAAGATGAGCACCGGCGGTTTCAGCTACCACAAGGACGAGGCCAAGACGAGGAAGAACCGCATCGGCGACTTCTTCACCGTCGGCGACCTCGGCATCCTCGACGAGGACGGCTATCTGTTCCTCCGCGACCGTAAGATCGACATGATCATCTCGGGCGGCGTCAACATCTACCCTGCCGAGATCGAGTCGGCGCTGCTCACCCATCCCGCCGTCGCGGACGCGGCAGCGTTCGGAATCCCGCACGCCGACTGGGGCGAAGAGGTCAAGGCAGTCGTCGAACCGGCCGAGGGCCATGAGCCCGGCGCCGCGCTGGCAGCCGACATCCTGGCCCACTGCGAACGCCAACTGGCGGGCTACAAACGCCCCAAGACAGTGGACTTCATCGAGGTCATGCCGCGCGACCCGAACGGCAAGCTCTACAAGCGCAGGCTGCGCGCGCCGTACTGGGAGGGCCACGAGCGCGCGATGTGAGCCCGGACAGCGCGCCTGCTGTCCGGGCCCCCTTGGGGCGTGTTTGAGAAGTATCGCCTGCCCCGCGACGCCTGGCACGCACACTCGCGGTGTTGTCGGAGTCGCCGAAGTACGTCCAGTACGAGGGCGATCCTCCGCCTTGCGATTGCACGCACCAGACGCCGCGGGGCCCGCCCTTCGGGCGGACGGCGCTACTTCTCAAACACGCCCCTAGCCGCGTCAGCCCCTGACCCACACCACCTTCAGCGCGGGCGAGCGCAGGATGTCCCGCTCGCAGAACCGGGACGTCACCCAGCGCTCGCCCGAGAACAGCTCGGTCTGGTCGCTGTAGTGCGGGGAGTTCGGGTTCGACGACTGGGAGTACGTGAGCAGGGTGCGGGCCACCGGACAGCGGCCGCCGTCCCAGCCGACCGCCTGGATATGGCTGGAGCCCGCCGCCACCTCTGTATATCCCGTCGCCGGACTCCACAGCGGCTCGATCTTGTTCCAGACGCCGAGGCTCTCCGTGCCGCCGTGGATGGGGATGCGCTTGCCGTTGCGTACGACGAACTGGTGCTCACCCAGCGGCGAATCGAGCGCGATCCGGGCCGAGCGCAGCTCGGCGACGGCCGCGGTCAGGGCCTGCGCGAAGCCGGGCGAGGCGGTGTTGAGCGTGTGGGGCGTACGGACCGGATCCGCCGCCGAGAACGGCACCTGCCACAGCTGTGCCGCCGGCACCCTGACCGTGAGCCCCCGCCAGAACCGGTCGAAGAGCAGCGCGCCGCGGCTGTCGGTGTTCATCGTCCGGTCCCAGCGCTCGATCACCGAGCACGCTTCGGTGTCGCCCGGCAGCACGGCCGTGCACGCCTTCGCCGCGTCCGCGGCCGCCATGTCCCCTGCGGGCGCGCGATTCGCGAACTGCTGCCTCTGCAGGTCGGAGACCGTCAGCCCGCCCTTCCCGGCCATCGCCGCCACATCCTCGATCGCGCCCCGGGTACGCAGCGACCTGGGTGTGCCGAAGGAGCCGAAGACTCGCTCGTAGCCGCTCAGCGGCCGGTCGGGATTGGCCAGCCAGGCGCTGTCGTTGGAGTTCTCCGCGTACGGAGCGTCCGTCAGCGTCGGCATCTTCGACGGGCCGAAGATGCCCGGCTGCACCGCGTCCGGGTCCGAGCCGAGCGCACAGTCGCCGCGTGAGCCGTCCAGGACGGCGACACCCGCGGCGGGGTAGGTCACCTTGCCCAGTGGCGCCGAGCAGCGCTGCGCCAGCTCGTCGGTGATCCGCGGCAGGACTTGCGACTGGGAGAAGAGCGTATGGCCCGTGGAGTCGGCGGCGATGGTGTTCACCCACGGCAGCCCCTGCGTACGCCGCAGCGCCCGCAGCATGTCCTTCGTGGAACGGGCCTTGCCGAAGGCGAGGGCGGTGTCGGAACCACGCAGATTGCTCGCGTTGGGGTCGTTCAGCGCGTACGCGGTCGTCGTGGACCAGGGCAGGGGCAGCGTCGGGCCGAGCGAGGTGACGACCGGGCCGTAACGCGTCCACCACTGCGTGCGCGTCACGGGCGCGCCGTCCCTGACCGGGACGCTGACGGTCCGCTTCGTCATACGCTCCGGCTTCCCGTCCACCAGATACGTGGTCGGGTCGGCCGGATCCAGTGTCAGCTGATGCAGATTGAGCGTCACGCCGGTCGCGACGGTGTGGCTCCACGCCACCTTGTCGTTGAAGCCGATGTTGACGACGGCGGTGCCGAGCAGTGAGGCGCCCGAGACGTTCAGTTCACCGGGGATGGTCTGCTGCGACTGCCAGAAACGGCGTCCGCCCTGCCAGGGGTAGTGCGGATTGCCGAGCAGCAGGCTACGTCCGTTCGCGGTCGTACTGCCGCTGAACGCGACGGCGTTGGAGCCCATGTCGGCGCTCTCGGCGGCGAACAGCTCCCGGGCCGCTTTCGCCGTCGCGGCCGCGTCGGGCGCGCCGGCGGCAGCCTGACCCGGCGGCTGCGCGGCCGTGATGCCGTCGACGGCGCGTCCCTGGCCACCGAGCACCGACACGGCGAAGCCGCGCCTGGCCACGTCCAGCGTGGTCACCGGGCCCACCCAGTCGGCGTCCTTGCATGCCGGATCGGTGATGCGATGCTGCTTCAGCCAGGCGTTGTAGCCCGCCGCCCAGCCCCGCATCAGCTCCTTGACCTGCCGTCCCGGGCCTGCGGGCGCGGGCGTCGCGAGCAGCTTCTCCACCGTGCCCGCATCCCGTACACCACGGAAGTAGACATCGCTGGAGAGGTTCTTGGCCGCCGAGGAGAGCGAGCCGTCGGGAGTCGCGTCGGGGCCGAAATGGCGCGAGCGTTCACCGCGCACGGTGAGAAAACCGTCGGCCAGGACGCATACCTGGTCGGCTGCCTGCGCCCACCCGGTGCCGAAGCCGAGGCTCGCGTAGTTCTTGGCGACGATATGCGCAATGCCATGCTCGGTATAGCGGATGACGGCGGACAGACCGCCGCCGGAAGGATGCCGGCCGTGCCGGTCACCGGAATCGGCGGCCGCGGCCTGCGGCAGTACGGCGGCTGCGGTCACCAGGGCGATGCAAGCGAGCCCGAGCCGTCTCAGGCGGGTGCGGAAGAGCAGCGTGCCTCCCAACAGGACTGCGGTGAAAGCGGGTTGGTCCATGCAGTCAGCCGGGGCGTGCGCTGTCAACATTCCGTTCGGTATCCGAGGTCTTGACCCTCAGGTCGGCGCCGCCGAGGATCGCGCCATGACAGCTGTACGCAGCAACACAGTCGACTCCGTCGTACGGAGCACCGCGAAACGCACCCCCGACCGCACCGCCCTGCGCTACGCGGACCGGACCTGGAGCTACGCGGAACTCGACGCCGCCGTCACCACGGCGGCGGCCGTCCTCACCGGCCACGGCCTGCGCACGGGGGACCGGGTCGCCTCCTTTGGCCACAACTCCGACGCGTATCTCATCGGCTTCCTCGGCTGCGCACGCGCGGGACTCGTCCATGTCCCGGTCAACCAGAACCTCACCGGCGACGATCTCGCCTACATCGTCGAGCAGTCGGGCAGCGCCCTTGTGCTCGCCGACCCGGATCTCGCGCCCCGGCTGCCGGGCGGACTGCCCGTCAGGCCCCTGCGCGACGCGGACGACTCGCTGCTGGCCGAGCTGCGTACACCCCGCGACTTCACCCCGGAGCGGCAGCCGGGGACCGAGGACCTGGTCCAGCTGCTCTACACCTCGGGCACCACCGCCCAGCCCAAGGGCGCGATGATGACCCACCGGGCGTTCGTCCACGAGTACGTCAGCGCCATCACCGCCCTCGATCTGAGCGAGAGCGACCGGCCGCTTCACTCGCTGCCGCTCTACCACTCCGCCCAGATGCATGTATTCCTGCTGCCGTATCTCGCGGTCGGCGCCGAGAACACCATCCTGGACGGCCCGGACGCGGAGAAGATCTTCGACCTCGTCGAAGCGGGCCGCGCCGACAGCCTCTTCGCGCCGCCCACCGTGTGGATCGGCCTCTCCAACCACCCGGACTTTGCGACGCGCGACCTCGGCGGACTGCGCAAGGCCTACTACGGCGCTTCGATCATGCCGGTACCCGTGCTCGAAAAGCTCCGTGAGCGCCTGCCGGAGCTGGGCTTCTACAACTGCTTCGGACAGAGCGAGATCGGCCCGCTCGCCACTGTGCTGCGCCCGGACGAACATGAGGGCCGGATGGACTCCTGCGGCCGTCCGGTCCTGTTCGTCGAGGCGAAGGTCGTCGACGAGGACGGCAAGGAAGTCGCCGACGGCACGGCGGGTGAGGTCGTCTACCGCTCCCCGCAGCTGTGCGAAGGGTACTGGGACAAGCCCGAGGAGAGCGAAGAGGCGTTCCGCGACGGCTGGTTCCGCTCCGGCGACCTGGCGGTGCGGGATGCCCAGGGGTACTTCACCGTCGTCGACCGGGTGAAGGACGTCATCAACTCCGGGGGAGTGCTGGTGGCTTCACGCCAGGTCGAGGACGCCCTCTACACCCACCCCGCCGTCGCCGAGACCGCCGTCATCGGCCTGCCCGACGAGCGCTGGATCGAGGCCGTCACCGCCGTCGTGGTGGCGCACGGCGAGGTCACCGAGGCCGAACTCATCGACCACGCACGCGAGAAGCTCGCCCACTTCAAGGCCCCCAAGAAGATCCTGTTCGTGGACGAGCTGCCGCGCAACGCCAGCGGGAAGATCCTCAAGCGGGAGCTGCGGGACCGCTTCGCTTCCGCCTGACCGACTGCCGCCGGACTCACTTCTGCCTGAGGTCCACGATCCGCTTGATCTTGCCCACCGACCGCTCCAGGGTCTCGGGGTCCACCACCTCGACCGCGACCGACACCCCGACCCCGTCCTTGACGGCCGCGGCGATCGCCCGCCCGGCGGCCTCCCGCTGCTCGGGCGTGGCCTCGGCGCGCGCCTCCGCACGTACCGTGAGCGCGTCGAGGCGGCCCTCGCGGGTCAGCCGCAGCTGGAAGTGCGGCGCGACATGCGGCGTACGCAGCACGATCTCCTCGATCTGGGTCGGGAAGAGATTCACCCCGCGCAGGATCACCATGTCGTCGCTGCGCCCGGTCACCTTCTCCATCCGCCGGAAGACCCGGGCCGTGCCGGGCAGCAGCCGCGTCAGGTCCCGGGTCCGGTAGCGGATCACGGGCATGGCTTCCTTGGTGAGCGAGGTGAAGACCAGCTCGCCGTGCTCCCCGTCCGGCAGCACCTCACCGGTGAGCGGATCGACCACCTCCGGATAGAAGTGGTCCTCCCAGACGTGCAGCCCGTCCTTGGTCTCCACGCACTCCTGCGCCACGCCGGGGCCGATGACCTCGGACAGTCCGTATATGTCGACGGCGTCGATCGCGAACCGCTCCTCGATCTCGCGCCGCATCTCCTCGGTCCACGGCTCGGCGCCGAAGATGCCGACCTTGAGCGATGTCGTACGAGGATCGATGCCCTGCCGCTCGAACTCGTCCAGGATCGTCAGCATGTACGACGGCGTCACCATGATGATCTCGGGGCGGAAGTCCGTGATGAGCTGGACCTGGCGGGCGGTCATGCCTCCGGAGGCCGGAATCACCGTGCAGCCCAGCCGCTCCGCGCCGTAGTGCGCGCCGAGACCGCCCGTGAAGAGCCCGTATCCGTACGCCACATGGACCTTGTGGCCCGGGCGGCCGCCGGCCGCGCGGATCGAGCGGGCCACCACGTCCGCCCACGTGTCCAGATCGCGCTCGGTGTAGCCGACGACGGTCGGACGGCCCGTCGTCCCGCTGGAGGCGTGGATGCGGCGCACCTGGGACTGGTCCACCGCGAACATCCCGAAGGGGTAGTTGTCCCGCAGATCGGTCTTGGCGGTGAAGGGGAAGCGGCCGAGATCGGCGAGCGTACGGCAGTCCTCGGGGCGCAGGCCGGCCTTGTCGAAGGACTGCCGGTAGAAGCCGACGTTCTCGTACGCATGGCGCAAGGTGGCCCGCAGCCGCTCCAGCTGCAGCGCCTCGAGCTCCTCGCGACTCAGCCGCTCCGCCGAGTCCAGCAGGTCCGCTTCCGCCATACGGATTACTCCCGTCCCAAACCGGACGACCGATCATTCGGTCGTGCTGCTCCTGGATCAGTAATCCACCTCTCCCGGTCTCCTGGCAAGGGGGTGATCCCCGCAATCGCGTCCGTGACGACCGGTTCCGGGTGCCCCCTCCGGCGCGCTGAGTGGCGCTTGACGGGGGAAGATGCTGGATAGAAGTTGAAACCTGCAAACAACCTCCGAGAAGGAGTCCGTGATGCCCCAGCCCGAGGGTGCCGAGCTCGACGCCGTCCTTGCCCGACAGGAAGAGCTGCGGCAGCTATATCTGCGCCCCATAGAGGAACGGCCCCCGACCACGGCCCGCGGCATCCATCATGTGGCCTTCATCTGCCGCGACGTCGAGGAGACCATCCGCTTCTACCAGGAGTTCCTGGGCTTCCCGCTGGTCGAGATCGTGGAGAACCGCGACTACCGCGGCTCCACCCACTTCTTCTTCGACATCGGCCACGGCAATCTGCTCGGCTTCTTCGACTTCCCCGGCCATGAGCACCCGCCGATCAAGGAGACGATCGGCGGCGTACAGCATCTGGCCCTTTCGGTGGGCGCTGCGGAGTTCGATGCGGCCCGCAAGGCGCTGGACGAGTCGAAGACCGAGTATCTCGGGCCCGACCGAGGGGTTGAGGACAGCCTCTACATCCGCGACCCGAACGGCGTGCCGCTGGAGCTCTACCGGGAGCGGCTCGGCGTCTTCAACGGCGAGCGCATCCTCGCGACGGCGGGCGCCGACTAGCCTGGCCCGCGGCTGCGTGCCCGGGTTGCGCTCAGCCGCCGACCGCCTCCGCCGCGACCGTGCGCGCCCAGCGGTAGTCCGCCTTGCCGCTCGGTGAGCGCTGGATCTCCGGCGCGATCACCAGCTGCCGCGGGATCTTGTAGCCGGCCAGCCGGGTGCGGCAATGCGACTGGATGTCGTCCAGGGTCGGCGTGAGCGCGCCGCTGCGCAGCTGCACCACGGCCGCGACATGGTTGCCCCACCTGCTGTCGGGCACACCCGCGACCAGCGCGTCGTACACATCCGGATGGGACTTGAGCGCCTGCTCGACCTCTTCCGGATAGACCTTCTCGCCACCGGTGTTGATGCACTGAGAGCCCCGGCCGAGGACGGTGACGATGCCCTCCTCGTCGACCGTGGCCATGTCGCCGAGCAGGACCCATCGCTCCTCGCCCCGCTGGAAGAAGGTCTCGGCGGTCTTCTTCGGGTCGTTGTAGTAGCCGAGCGGGACGTGCCCGCGCTGGGCGATGCGGCCCGGCTCGCCCGGCTTCACCGGCTCGTACGTCACCGGGTCGACCACCGCCGTACGGGCGTTGACGCGCAGCCTGAAGCCCTTCTCGGGGCCGGAGTCCTCGGTGGCGGTGCCGTTGAAGCCGGACTCGGACGAGCCGAAGTTGTTCAGCAGCATCACATTCGGCGCGAGCGCCGCGAACTGGGCGCGCACCGTCTCGGACATGATCGCGCCTGACGACGACACGCTGAACACCGAGGAGAGGTCGGTGCCCTTCATCGAGCCGTTCAGCGCGTCGATCAGCGGCCGCAGCATCGCGTCGCCGACCAGCGACACGCTGGTGACCCTCTCCTTCGCGATCGTACGCAGCACCTCCACCGGCACGAACTTGCGGTGGATGACGATCCGCTGGCCGAAGTTGAAACCGATGAACGTGGTCAGCGTCGACGTGCCGTGCATCAGCGGGGGAGTCGGGAAGAAGGTGATGCCCTCGCCGCCCGCGGCCACCCGCTCGGCGAGCTCCTCGGGCGAGGACACGGGCTCCCCGGTCGGCGCGCCGCCGCCCAGGCCGGAGAAGAACAGGTCCTCCTGACGCCACATCACGCCCTTGGGCATTCCCGTGGTGCCGCCGGTGTAGATGATGAACAGGTCGTCGGCGGAGCGCGGTGCGAAGCCGCGCTCCGGTGAGGCGGCCGCCTCGGCCTCGGTGAAGGGGACGGCGTCCAGCTGCGGCGCATCGTCCGGGGGTGTGCCCACCCGTACCAGATGCCGGAGCTTGTCCGTCTGCGGCAGCGCGGCCGCGACCCGCTGCGTGAACTCCGCGTCGAAGACGAGCGCCGCGAGATCCGCGTCCCGGTAGAGATAGACCAACTCCTCCTCGACGTACCGGTAGTTGACATTGACCGGTACGACCCGGGCCTTGAGGCAGCCGAGCACGGACTGGAGATATTCGACGCCGTTGTAGAGGTGCAGGCCGAGATGTTCGCCGGGCTTGAGGCCGGCGTCGATGAGGTGGTGCGCGACACGGTTGGCGGCCGCGTCCAGTTCCGCATAAGTGAGCCGGCGCTCCGCGCCCGTGCCGGGATGGTCGATGTACACAAGCGCCTCGCGGTCGGGGACCACGTCGACGACCGACTCGAACAGGTCGGCAAGGTTGTACTCCACCGTTCCTCCTGACCCCGGCGAACTTCGGCCCGGCGGTCATTAGAGCGCCGGTGGGCACAACTGGGAAGGGCTGCCGCAGAAGAAATCTGACTGACTGTCAGAAAACTATTGAACTGGACCCCGGCCTCCTGCAACCTGTTCTAGGTCTTGAGACGGAGGTCCGCACATGGAACGACGTGGTGGTACCGAACACCTCACCGTGGAGCGCCAAGGCGCCACGCTGGTGCTCACCCTGAACAGGCCCGAGGCCAAGAACGCGCTCTCGCTCCCGATGCTGGTCGGCCTGTACGACGGCTGGCTGGAGGCGGACGAGGACGAGGAGATCCGCTCCGTCGTACTGACCGGAGCCTCAGGCTCCTTCTGCGCCGGAATGGATCTGAAGGCCCTTGCGGGCAAAGGCATGGAAGGAGAGCAGTACCGGGACCGGCTCAAGGCCGACCCCGACCTGCACTGGAAGGCGATGCTGCGCCACCACCGCCCGCGCAAACCGGTGATCGCCGCCGTGGAGGGGTACTGCGTGGCCGGAGGGACCGAGATCCTCCAGGGCACGGACATCCGGGTTGCGGGCGAGAGCGCCACTTTCGGCCTCTTCGAGGTCAAGCGCGGCCTCTTCCCGATCGGCGGCTCGACCGTACGGCTCCCGCGCCAGATCCCGCGCACGCACGCGCTGGAAATGCTGCTCACCGGCCGCCCCTACAGCGCGGCCGAGGCAAGGGACATCGGGCTCGTCGGCCATGTCGTCCCCGACACGACCGCGCTGGAGAAGGCGCTCGCCATCGCCGAACAGATCAACGCGTGCGGGCCGCTCGCCGTGGAGGCGGTGAAGGCGTCGGTCTACGAGACGGCGGAGATGACCGAGAGGGAGGGGCTGGCGGCGGAACTGGCGCGGGGGTGGCCGGTGTTCGACACGGCGGACGCGAAGGAGGGGGCGCGGGCGTTCGCGGAGAAGAGGGCGCCGGTGTATCGGCGGGGGTGAGTGTTCCCCACCCCGCCCTCCCCCTACGGCCTGGCGGCCGTGGGAGGTACCCCCATCCCGAACTGGGGGCAAGCCCCCAGACCCCGACGGGGCTTCACCCCGGACCCCGTATGCGACCTTCGGCCGCATGTCCTCAAACGCCGGACGGGCTGAATAATTCAGCCCCGTGGGGGTCCCCCCGGACGAAGTCTGGGGGAGTTTGAGGAGCGGGGGTCCGGGGGCAGCGCCCCCGCCGCGCGGCGGAGCCGCAAATCGATACAGCGGGAAGGGGCGGGGTGGGGTGAAGCCCGCCGCAGGCGTCCCCGCCGCACCCACCTCGACCCCCAGAAGAAGGAGCCCCCATGTCCCCCACCCCCGCCGCGCACATCCTCACCGCCCCCCTCATCGTCGAGTTCCCCTTCACCCGTTCCCTCGGCCCCGTCCAGTCCGCTTTCCTCACCGGGCTGCGTGAGCGCACCGTCCTCGGGGTGAAGGCCGCCGACGGCACCGTGCTCGTGCCGCCCGTCGAGTACGACCCCGTCACCGCCGAGGAGATACGCGACCTCGTCGAGGTCGCAGACACCGGCACCGTCACCACCTGGGCCTGGAATCCCGCCTCGCGCCGCGACCAGCCGCTGGCCGAACCCTTCGCCTGGGTGCTCGTCCGGCTCGACGGAGCCGACACCTCGCTCCTCCATGTCCTCGACGCCCCCGGCCCCGAGGCCGTACGCACCGGCATGCGCGTCCGTATCCGCTGGGCCGGGGAGCGCACCGGAGCGATCACCGACATCGCCTGCTTCGAGCCGTACGACAGCGAACCCACCACCCAACCGACCACACACAGCGGTGAGTTCGCCGACGCCGTGACCGGCATCGTCGCCCCCGCCCGGCTGGATTACACCTACTCTCCCGGCCGCGCCCAGACCGCGTACATCAACGCACTGGCCGGACGCAGGACCGTCGGCGAGCGGTGCCCGCAGTGCCGCAAGGTGTACGTCCCGCCCCGCGGCGCCTGCCCCACCTGCGGGGTCGCCACCGACGAACAGGTCGAGGTCGGCCCCCGCGGGACCGTCACCACGTACTGCATCGTCAACATCAAGGCGAAGAACCTCGACATCGAAGTGCCGTACGTCTACGCGCACATCGCCCTCGACGGAGCCGACCTCGCACTCCACGGCCGTATCGGTGGAATTCCCTACGACCAGGTGCGCATGGGCCTGCGCGTCGAATCCGTGTGGACGGACGGCAGCCGCCACCCCGACCACTACCGGCCCACCGGTGAGCCCGACGCCGACTACGACGCCTACAAGGAGCTCCTGTGATGCGATACGCCAGGGACGTGGCCATCGTCGCCTTCGCGCAGAGCGACCATACGCGGCGCAGCGACGAGCTGTCCGAGGTCGAGATGGTGATGCCGGTCCTGCACGAGGTGCTGCGCCAGACAGGCCTGCAGACCAGCGACATCGGCTTCACCTGCTCGGGCTCCAGCGACTATCTCGCCGGCCGGGCCTTCTCCTTCACCATGACCCTCGACGGAGTCGGCGCATGGCCGCCGATCTCCGAGTCCCATGTGGAGATGGACGGCGCCTGGGCGCTCTACGAGGCCTGGGTGAAGCTGCTCACCGGCGAGGCCGACACCGCGCTCGTCTACGCGTACGGCAAATCGTCGCCGGGTGAGGTCCGCGATGTGCTGACCCGACAGCTCGACCCGTACTACCTCGCCCCGCTCTGGCCCGACTCGGTGGCGCTCGCCGCGCTCCAGGCGCAGGCCCTGATCGACGCCGGACTCGCCGATGAACCCGCCCTGGCGGGGATCGCCGCCCGCAGCCGCGCCGCCGCCACGGACAACCCGCACGCCCAGCTGAAGGGTTCGATCCCGTCGGGAGAGTACGTCGTCCAGCCGCTGCGGACCGGGGACTGCCCGCCGGTCGGCGACGGCGTGGCGGCCGTGATCCTCGCCGCCGGCGTGCGGGCCCGCGAGCTGTGCGAACGCCCCGCCTGGATCCGCGGCATCGACCACCGTATCGAGGCCCACAGCCTCGGCGTCCGCGATCTCACCGACTCGCCCTCCACCCGGCTCGCCGCCGAACGGGCCGGTGCCTTCGAGCGGCCCGTCGACACCGCCGAACTTCATGCCCCCTTCAGCTCGCAGGAAGTCGTCCTGCGCCGGGCCCTCAACCTCGACGACAGGGTGAGGGTCAACCCGTCCGGCGGAGCTCTCGCCGCCAACCCGGTCATGGCCGCCGGCCTCATCAGGCTCGGCGAGGCTGCCGCCCGTATCCACCGCGGCGAGTCCGACCGGGCCCTCGCCCACGCCACCTCAGGCCCCTGCCTGCAGCAGAACCTCGTCGCCGTACTCGAAGGAGATGCCTCCGATGCCTAAGGAGCCCGTGGCCGTCGTCGGCATCGGCCAGACCAAACATGTCGCCGCCCGCCGGGACGTCTCTCTCGCGGGCCTCGTCCGGGAAGCGGCGGGGCGAGCCCTGGACGACGCCGAGCTGACCTGGGCGGACATCGACGCCGTCGTCATCGGCAAGGCCCCCGACTTCTTCGAGGGCCTGATGATGCCCGAGCTCTATCTCGCCGACGCGCTCGGCGCGGTCGGCAAACCGATGCTGCGCGTCCACACCGCGGGCTCGGTCGGCGGCTCCACCGCGCTGGTCGCCTCGAACCTGGTGGCATCGCGCGTGCACGGCACCGTCCTGACCCTCGCCTTCGAGAAGCAGTCCGAATCCAACGCCATGTGGGGCCTGTCTCTGCCGATCCCGTTCCAGCAGCCCCTGCTGGCGGGCGCGGGCGGCTTCTTCGCCCCGCACGTCCGGGCGTACATGCGCCGCACCGGCGCCCCTGACACGGTCGGCTCCCTCGTCGCCTACAAGGACCGCCGCAACGCCCTGAAGAATCCGTACGCCCATCTCCACGAGCACGGCATCACCCTGGAGAAGGTCCAGGCGTCCCCGATGCTGTGGGACCCGATCCGCTACTCGGAGACCTGCCCGTCCTCCGACGGCGCGTGTGCGATGATCCTCACCGACCGTGCGGGCGCCGCCCGTTCACCGGGGCCGCCCGCGTGGATGCACGGCGGTGCGATGCGCAGCGAGCCCACCATGTTCGCGGGCAAGGACTTCGTGTCACCCCAGGCGGGCAAGGACTGCGCCGCCGATGTCTACCGGCAGGCGGGCATCGCCGATCCGCGCCGCGAGATCGACGCGGTGGAGATGTATGTTCCGTTCTCCTGGTACGAGCCGATGTGGCTGGAGAACCTGGGCTTCGCCGCCGAGGGCGAGGGCTGGAAGCTCACCGAGTCCGGGGTCACCGAACTCGACGGCGATCTGCCCGTCAACCCGTCCGGCGGGGTGCTGTCCACCAACCCCATCGGGGCCTCCGGCATGATCCGCTTCGCAGAGGCGGCCCTCCAGGTGCGCGGTCGGGCGGGCGAGCACCAGGTGGAGGGGGCTCGCAGAGCACTGGGGCACGCCTATGGCGGCGGGGCACAGTTCTTCTCCATGTGGCTGGTCGGCGCCGAACCGCCCGCCACCTGACCGCCGGGCGCCGGGCGCATCACCGAGGTCAGGCCGCGGTCCTGCTTCCGTGGCCTGTCCCGGGCCGGAGACGATCGCTAGTCTGAGGCGCGGAGACGACCCGGGAGGAGCACGGACGTGGCCGAGAGCACGACCACCACGCAGAGGTTTTCGGGCTGGGACAAGCCGGAACTGGATCTCAGCAATGCCGACTGGCAGTCCAGCAGTCAGGGAACGGGAGACGTCCAGATCGCCTTCGTCGAGGGCTTCATCGCGATGCGCAACGGCGGCCGGCCGGAGAGCCCGTCGCTCATCTTCACTCCTGCCGAGTGGCGCGCCTTCGTCCTGAACGCCCGCGAGGGGGAGTTCGACCTCACCTAGGTTGGGACTTCGCTGCCCCGGGGACGCAGTTGATCCGGGACTGAACACGCGGCGGGCGTTTCCCGTATCACTCTGCGCACCCCCGAATCCGGGGTACGCAGAGTTCCCGCGAGGATTCCGTTCCGAGACCGTGAGGACAGCCCATGAACGACTCCGTCATTCCTCCCCTCCAAGCCATGCCGGACGGGGAGGCCGAACTCCGCCTGGTCGTCCGCCTGCAGTGGGAAGATCTCGCGGCACTCGGGCAGGAGGCGAGCCGGCTGGCCGCCCAGATGCAGCGCCCCGTGAGCCTGGACGAGGCCGCCAGCCATCGGCTGCGTACGCGGTCGGCCGGCCACGCGAGGCCCGCGGAGCGGAGCCAGGTCGCCGCGCCCTCCTCCGTGTCGTCGCTGACCGGGCGCACCCCCGGTGAGCACGCACGGCAGGCGATAGAGAAGATCAACGGTGCGGCCGCACCCGGGATGGGTCCCACCCAGACGTCGGCCTGATTGCCCACCTGGGATTCGCATAAACGCATTTGTCAAGGCCGCTCCCCACGTGGCCTCGCGGGCGTACCCTGAGGTGCCTTGAGGACGTCCGTCCGGCAGCCCCTTCATCGCGCCGGGCGTACGCCCCGGCCGTGGGGGTGCACCATGACGCGACGCGCCGGCAGAACCAGGCGTCGACTCTACGAGCGTGAAGCCGAATTGGCTGCCGTGGACGAGGCGTTGGGCGAGCTGACGGGCCTCAGCACGGACGACCTGGACCCGCCGGAGCGCCCGGGCGGTGCTCTGCTCGCCTTCGCGGGCCACGCCGGCCTCGGCAAGACGACCCTGCTCACCGAGGTGCGCCGCCGTGCCGCGGCGAAGGGCTGCACCATCCTCTCCGCGCGCGGCGGCGACCAGGAGCAGCAGGTCGCCTTCCATGTCGCACGCCAGTTGCTCCAGCCACAGCTCGCCGGTTCGTCGGACGCCGCCCTGCGGCTCCAGCTGGGGAGTTGGTACGCGATCGTGGGACCCGCACTCGGCCTGTGCACCGCCGAGGCGGGCGCCCCGCCCGACCCCCAGGGCCTGCGTGACGGCCTCGACTGGGTCCTCACCCATCTCGCCGTCCAGCGTGCCCCGGTCGTCCTCGTACTCGACGATGCCCACTGGGCGGACCCGGAGTCGCTCAGCTGGCTCGCCGCCTTCGCGCCCCGGGCCGAACAGCTGCCCATGCTGCTCGTCGTCGCCTACCGTCCCGAGGAACTGCCCGACCACGCACGGCAGTTCCGCGGTCTTCCCGGCCGGGCCGGACAGCGCCCCATCGACCTCGAACCGCTCACGGCGCCCGCCGTGGGCCGACTGGTGCGCGAACAGCTCGGCGCACACGCCGCCGACGCCTTCTGCCGCGAATGCTGGGCCGTCACCGCGGGCAACCCGTTCGAGGCCGTCGAACTCACCGCCAAGATCAGCGACCGCGGACTCGAACCCAACGAGTCGGGCGCCCACCTCCTGCGCGATCTGGCAACCGCCGTCAAGGGCAGCGGACTGATCGCCCGCCTCGAACGCCTCGGCACCTCCAGCGTGCGCCTCGCCTGGGCCGGTGCCGTACTCGGCACCGAGATCCGGCCCGACCTCGCCGCCGACGTCGCGGGCCTGGGCAGGGAAGAGGCCGCCGAGGCCGTCGACCGGCTGCGCGACGCCCGTATCCTCACCGGTCCCCAGGCCGCCGACGGCACTCTCGAATTCGTCCACCCGCTGATCGCCACCGCCGTCTACCGGGCCATCCCCGACGCCGTACGCGTCGCCCTGCACGGCCAGGCCGCCTGGTCCGTCGTCGACGCCGGACTCGGCTCCACGGCTGCCGCCCGCCATCTCATGGAGACCCACCCCGAGGGCGACCCGTGGGTGGTCCACCATCTGCGCCAGGCCGCGCGCGAGACGCTGCGCGCCGGAGCCCCCGACGCCGCCCGCCGTCATCTCGCCCGCGCCCTGCGCGAACCTCCGGCCTATGACGACCGGGCCGCCGTCCTGTACGAACTGGGCTGCGCATCGCTGCTCACCGAGCCCGCCACCACCGTCAACCACCTGCGCGCCGCCCTCGAAGAGCCCGTCGCCGACCCGGCCCTGCGCCAGGGCATCGTCTACCGGCTCTCCCAGGTACTGGCGCACTCCGACCGCCTCGGCGAAGCCTCCGACACCCTCGCCCGCGAGGCCCGCCTCACCAGCGATCCGCGCACCCGGCTGCGGATGCAGTCCGAGAAGTTCATGTGGGACGCCTTCCGCGCCGACGAGCCCGACTCGCCCGCCCGCTCCCGCCGCCTGGCCCGGCTCGCCGACCGGCTCACCGGACGCGACCTCACCGAGCGGTACATCATCGGGCTGCGCGCCTGGGACGCCATGCTGCGCGCCGAACCCGCGGGCGTCGCGCTGGCCCACGCCGAACGGGCCCTGCAGGGCGGCCTCAGCTGGGCCGTCGAGGACCGCGGCTTCGAAGTCCCCGTGCTGGTCGCGCTCACCTTCATGTACGGCGACCGGCCGGGCCGTGCCGAAGAGCTCTTCGCCGCCGGGACCGCGGAGTTCGAGCGCCAGGGCTGGCGCGGCGCCCATCTCTCCTTCGCCTACACCCTGCTCGCGTACATACGCTTCCGGCGCGGGCGTCTCGCCGAGGCGGAGGACTTCGTACGCGCCGGGCTGCGGCTCGCCGAACGTGTCGGGCCGCGCACCCCCGTCGAGTGGTACGCGCTGGGCACCCTCGTGGAGGTCCTGCTGGCCAGAGGGCGTGCGGACGAGGCGGTACAGATCGCCGAGGACCACGACTTCGGCGAACCCTTCCCCGCGGCCGTGACCTTCCCCGATTCCCAGACCGTGTACGGCGAGCTCCTGCTGGCCCGCGGCCGTACCAAAGAAGCGGCCGTCGAACTCGCCGCGGCGGGCAGGCGGCTCGACCCGCGCGGAATGCGCAACCCCGCCTGGTGCCCCTGGCAGCTCCATCTCGCCCTCGCCGAGGTGCACGACGCGCCGGAACGGGCCCGCGCGACCGCCCTGGAGGCGGTGCAGCGCGCCCGCCGCTTCGCCACCGCCTCCGGCGTCGGCCAGGCCCTGCGCGTGGCTGCCGAAGTCTGCGGTGGCACCGAAAGGACCACCTTCCTCGAAGAGGCGGTCACCCATCTGGAGCGCTCACCGGCCGCGTACGAACTCGCCCGGGCCCTCGTCGACCTCGGCGCCCAGCTGCGCCGCACGGGCCGCTCGAAGGACGCCGCCGAGTATCTCTACCGCGGCCTGGAGGCCGCCGGACAGTGCGGCGCCGACGGGCTCGCCGACACCGCCCGCCACGAGCTGGCGGCAGCCGGCTTGCGCCCGCGCAGATTGCGTGCCATCGAAACCGACGCGCTGACCACCCGCGAGCGGAGCGCCGCCGTCCTCACCGCCCAGGGCCTCGACAGGGCCTCCGTCGCCGCCGCCCTCCATGTCGACGAGCAGACCGTGACCAGGCTGCTCTCGGCCGTCTACCGCAAGGCGGGCACCGACGAGGCGGGCTTGGCGGACGCCATCGGCAAGGGCCCGGCCGAGGGGCTGGACGGCGGCCGTGGACGGTGACCGGCGGCGTCCCAGAGGCTTCGGGCCCCGGCTCGGCCGGGCCCGCCCGGACACGTACCATGGCGGTATGTCCTTCCTCCGCCGCCGCAGCGCCGCCACCCCCGCGGGCCCGGACTTCGACGTCCTGGCCATGGATCCGGGCGACTGGCCCGGCAATCTCGGCGCCGGTCTGCTGCCCGCCCCCGACGGAACCTGCCAGGGCGTCTTCCTGCGGTACGACCTCTTCGGCGGCCGCGGCCCCGCGATGATCATCGGCAATCTGCCGGAAGGCTCGCCGGCCCGTGAGCTCGAAGAGGGACAGATCCCCTTCGAGGTGGCCCAGCTGCTGCTGGCACTGGAGAACGACGAACCCGTCGACGTCGTGGGTGTCGAGGACACGCCGGTAATGCAGGGTGACAACCTGCTGATCGTGCGCCGCGTCAAGCTCTCCGAAAGCCGTATCTCCTGCGTGCAGTTCGACCGCAGCGACAATGTCCTCGTCACGATCGCCAGCTGGGACCGGCCGATCACCGACGATCTGTACGCGCTGCTCAAGCCGCTGCCCGCGGAGCTCTTCCAGCAGGGCTGACCCCTTCCGGGGCCAACGATGTCAGCACATCCGCGCCCATGAAGCGTGGGCGGTGCGCCACCGGACCCCACGAACGGTGGCGCACCGCGGCTCGCGTACTACCGCACCAGGGTCACGTCGGCGGCCTTCACGAAGGCGACCCGGTGCCCGAACTGGATCTCGTAGTACGGCTCCTGGCCGCGCACCACCGTGTGTCCGGCGGTGTCGAACGTCGTCGCGTACAGATACTCACCGGGTGTCCTGTCGCCCACCACATACTTCTGACCGGCGAGGAGCTTGTACGGCAGCGGCGAGATCGCCTGCACGGGGACACCGGCCGGGTACGCCGCCGCCTCCGGGTAGGCACGCCCGTACACCGGGATCTGTGGCGCGCCCGGCTTCGGTGTGAGCAGCACGCCCCGGGCGCCCACCGCCGTCGGCCGTGAGCGCGGGTTGTGGAACCACGCCTTCTGACCCAGGTACCAGATCGCCGTCCAGTCGCCCTCGCGACCGGCGACCGCGTACTGCTGGCCCGTCGAGGCCCGGGCGCCCGTGTCGTTGACGCCGGTGGTGGAGTCCTCGCCGCCGGGGCGCAGGCCGATGTCCTTGACCAGCGGGGCGTCCTCGGCGGGTGCGGTGTGCAGCCGTACCGCCCCCGAGCCGTGCGGCACGCAGGCGTCGGCGGGCTTCACACAGCCCGTGTACACCGGCTGGTTGCGCGCGTAGTCCGGGCGGATCGTGACCACATCGCTGCCCGGTCCCGCGGTCGGCGTGAACGGGCGGCCCAGCAGCCGGAAGTAGTGCGACCAGTCCCAGTACGGGCCCGGATCGGTGTGCATCCCGCGGATCGTCGCGGCCGTCGTGCCCGGCACATTGTCGTGCCCAAGAATGTGTCGGCGGTCCAGCGGGATGCCGTACCTCTTCGCGAGATACCTCACCAGCCGGGCCGACGAGCGGTACATCGCCTCCGTGTACCAGGCGTCCGGCGAGACCAGGAAGCCCTCGTGCTCCAGACCCACCGACTTGGCGTTGACGTACCAGTTGCCTGCGTGCCAGGCCACGTCCTTGACGGGTACGTGCTGGGCGATGTGCCCGTCCGAGGAGCGCAGCGTGTACTGCCAGGAGACATACGCCGGGTCCTGGACCAGCTTGAGCGTGGTGTCCCAGGAGCCTTCGGTGTCGTGGATGACGATGTACTTCACCGACTGGGACGCGGGCCGGTCCGCCAGATCGTGATTGCCGTAGTCGTGATCGCCGAACTCCTCGTACGGCGCGGGAATCCACTCGCAGGCCACCGTCGGCGGGCACTCCGTTCTCCGCGCGTCCGCCGTCCGCAGCCCGAGGCCGGCCGCCTGCGCCGGATCGGTGGCCACGGCCGGGTCGGCCGCGAGCGCGACCCGCTGACCGCTGTCCGTGATCCGCGACTCGCCGCTGCGGATCACGTCGAAAACGTCGTTGGCGTACGTCGTCGCGGTAGCGATGTCGTCGGCGCCGGAGAAACGTGCCACCGCGCCGTACCAGTCCGCCGGGTCCTCGCTCAGCGGGCGGCCCAGCCTCTTCTGCGCGTCCGCGAGCAGGGCCGCGCCACCGCTCACATTGGCGGCAGGATTGTCCCGAAGCCGCTCGGCGGAGTAACCCGACAGCTCTGCCGCGCGGTCCAGAGTGCTTAGGTCCTGTCCGGCCGATCTTGCCGGGCTCGCGTGCCCTGGCACGGCACCTCGCTGCGTTGTCGTCAGTCGCCTACGCTCCGCGTGGGCTCCATCCTCCGCCTTGCGATGCACCACGCCAGACCCCGCTCCCTGATCCGGCCTGATCGACCGGACAGGACCTGGCCGGGCGGGGAGTTCGGACACCTCCGGAAGCTCCGCCCCGGCGGTCAACGGCGCCGGGCGGGCGTCGTCGCCGCGCGCGTCCTCGCCGCCGTGCGAGTGGTGCGGCGCCTCGGCCAGTGCGGTCCTGGCATCCGTCAGGTGCATCGGCCCGTAGCCGCCTGTGACGCTCGCGGCGCCGCCGTGCGTGTCCCAGCGGGACTGCAGATACGAGACGCCGAGCAGCACGCTCTGCGGCACCCGGTACTTCGCGGCGGCCGCGGCGAAGTCGCTCTGCAGCCCGTCGACGGCGCGCTGCTCGGCGGTGGCCGATGGACCGGCCGAGACCAGTGGCAGCAGCAGGGCGGCGGACGCCACCGCGCCCCCCGCTCTCAGCATGCGTCGGCGGACGCTTCTCACTAGTACGGGGGCGGATCCTTGCAAGGCGGCCTCCAGGGACGGATGGTGCGCGACGAGCCTGCCGGGTCGGGTTCGTCTACAGGCGTATCGACTCCCGGACGATCCGTCAATCTTGGCTCGCGGTAAGGATTTCGCACGTCAGCACGCATGTCGCCGAGTTTCGGCGGGATGGCGCCCGGGCCTGCGGCGCGTCAGTGGCGTGGACCAATGTCCGTATACGGAAGGCACGTTCGAGTGTCCGGCAATGCGGTCGGGCGCGGGCAGCGCAGCGCGCGGCGCGCCCAGTGTGTCGGCACTGGGCGGGCAGCGCAGCGCGCGGCGCGCCCAGTGTGTCGGCACTGGGCGCGCGGCGCGTTTCCCCCTCTGTGGCGGTCGGTCAGCGAGTGCCGACCGCCGCACGCACGGCCCGGCGGGCCATTGCGCAATCGTCGTGCAGCCGCCGGAGCAGCAGCCGCTGCTCCTCACCGGCCGACAGTCCGCCGGGCGGAATCTGGGCGCCGCCCGCGGGTGGCGCGTCCCGCATCGTGCGCTGGACGGCAGTCTCGTAGGTACGGATCTCCCGGGTCAGCACCATCATCAGATTCACCAGGAACGCGTCCCGCGCGGCCGGTCCCGCCTGCTGTGCCAGCTGACTGATCTGACGGCGCGCCACCGGCGCGTCCCCCAGCACCGACCACAGCGTCGCCAGGTCGTAGCCGGGCAGATACCAGCCGGCGTGCTCCCAGTCGACAAGCACCGGACCCGTGGGCGACAGCAGGATGTTGGAGAGCAGAGCGTCGCCGTGACAGAACTGGCCCATGCCCTGCCGCCCGCCGGCGTGCGCCAGACCGTGCAGCAGCTTCTGCAGGTCCCCGAGGTCGCGGTCGGTGAACAGCCCCAGCTCGTGGTAGCGCGAGATGCGCGCCGCATAGTCGAGCGGGGCGTCGAACATCCCGGTCGGCGGGCGCCAGGAGTTGAGTCGCGCGATCGCGCCGAGGGCGGCCCGTACATCGGCACGGGGCGGAGCCTCGGCCGGGTGCCGTGCAAGGGCCGCCGCCCGGCCCGGCATCCGCTCGATCACCAGTGTGCAGTTGTCGGGATCCGCGGCGATGAGCCGCGGAACCCGCACTGGTGGGCGGTGCCGGACGAAGGCGCGATATGCAGCTATTTCGTGGCGGAGCCGCTCGGCCCAGACGGGCGAGTGATCCAGTAAGCACTTGGCGACCGCCGTCGTCCGTCCGGTGGTGCCGACGATCAGTACCGAACGTCCGCTGCGGCGCAGCACCTGCACCGGATGGAACTCCGGGCAGATCCGGTGCACCGACGCGACAGCCATGCGCAGCTGTGCGCCCTGAGGGCCGGACAAGTCGATTCTCCCGCTGAGGGGTTGGCCGACGGCTCCCGCCGGCCGTCGAGCCCGGCCGGCGTGGATCGGGTCGAGATACGGCCCGGTGCCGACGGCCGGGACAGCGGTCCGCTGCGGCCGGTGAGGGACGGACACGGAGGACGATGCTGTGTACATGGGGTGACAGATCCCTTCGTGTGCCGACAAGTTGCGTACGCGGCCCCGCCCCGGCAGCCGGGCAACACCCTGGGGAATGCCTCCGGCTGCCGAGCCGAGGTGGCGCGTTCCTACGTCACACCCCGTCGCGGGTGGCACACCATCTGGCGCACCCTGGCGAACCGTGGCGAATAGTCGCCAGCCCTATGACAGAGGGTTAGTGTCAACTCAGCCGAGAACCTGGGGGCTTGACGTGACCGGAGAACCCAACACCCGCCTCTGCGACCTGTTCGGCCTGGCCGGCTGGTCAAAGGGCGAACTCGCGAGACTCGTGAACCGGCAGGCGGCGGCCATGGGCCACCCCCAGCTGGCAACCGACACCTCACGGGTGCGGCGTTGGATCGACATGGGGGAGACCCCGCGCGATCCCGTGCCACGAGTGCTGGCAGCTCTGTTCACCGAGCGACTCGGTCGTGTCGTGACCATCGAGGACCTCGGGTTCGTACGAGTCGGGCGAGCGGGTAGACGGCGGGACGTCAAGGGAGCAGGCAACCCTGACGGCCTTCCGTGGGCGCCCGAGCGGACGGCGGCGGTCCTCACCGAATTCACGGGAATGGACCTCATGCTCAACCGACGCGGCTTGGTGGGTGCGGGCGCCGCGCTCGCCGCAGGCTCAGCACTCAGCGGCGCCATGCACGACTGGCTGCACACCGACCCCGCACTTGCCCAGGACGCTCCCCGTACCGACCATCCCCTGCGCGCCGACCCCGCTGGGTTCGACCGCTATGAGGCCGCCCCCATCGGGTCGCAGGAGATCGAGGCACTGGAGCGTTCCGTCGAAGTGTTCCGCGCCTGGGACGCCGCCCGCGGCGGCGGGCTCCAGCGCAAGGCAGTCGTGGGGCAGCTCAACGAAGTGGGCGGCATGCTCGCCTACCATCACCCCGACCATCTCCAGCGGCGCCTGTGGGGCGTCGCCGCCAACCTCGCCGTCCTCGCCGGCTGGATGTCCCACGACGTCGGCCTCGAACCCACCGCCCAGAAGTACTTCGTCATCGCCGCCCATGCGGCACGCGAGGGCGGCGACCGTCCGCGCGCCGGCGAAGCGCTCTCCAGGGCCGCCCGGCAGATGGTCCATCTGGGCCGGCCCGACGATGCCCTGGACCTGATGAAGCTCGCCAAGTCCGGCTCGGGTGAACAGGTCCTGCCGCGCACCCAGGCGATGCTGCACACCATCGAGGCCTGGGCACAGGCGTCCATGGGCCGCGGCCAGGCCATGCGCCGCACGCTCGGTGAGGCGGAGGACCTCTTCGTCTCCGACAAGAGTGATGTGCCACCGCCGAGCTGGATGCAGATGTTCGACGAGGCGGATCTGCACGGCATGCAGGCACTCGCGTACCGCACCCTCGCCGAACACGACCCGTCCGCCGCGGCCACCGCGCAGAACCACGCCAAAATGGCGCTGGAGCTGCGCGAGGGCGGCCGTCAGCGCTCGAAGATCTTCGACTACATCTCACTGGCCTCGGCGTGCTTCATCGCCGACGACCCCGAACAGGCCGACCGCTACGCAAGGCTGGCACTCGTCTCGATGGGGGAGACCTCCTCGCACCGGACGTGGGACAGGCTGCGGGAGATGTACCGGCTGACCGGACACTACTCCGGCTATCCGAGGATCCAGGATCTTCGCGAGGAGATCCAGCTGGCCCTGCCCAACAGCCCCTCGAAGAAGCCGAGGAGTGCGGAAATCTAGTCCAGTCCAGCGCGGTACGCGCCCCAGGACCCGACCCCACTACTGACCTCTACCGACCCACTGGGCGAGCCTGCCCACGCGGGCCTTCTACACGCCGATCCTCGCGACCATCACGCAGGCGTCGTGCTCACGGCCGTCCTCACCGAAGGTCTCGACGACCGTCCGTACGCATTCCTGGGCGTCGCGGGCCTCGGCGAACCGCGGCGCGAGCGCGAGCAGCCGGTCGGTGTCGCCCTCCTCGGCAGCGTTCCTGCGCGTCAGGCCGTCGGTGTGCAGGATGAGCAGATCGCCGGGGAGCAGCCGCACTTCGGCCTGCTCGTACTCGGCGCCGGACGTCGCACCGAGCAGCACCCCGTCGGGCGGCGTCAGGGCGCGCCCCGTCCCGTTGCGGAACAGCAGCGGGGCGGGGTGGCCCGCCTGCGCCCAGGACAGGGTCCGGCTCGCCGGGTCGTAGCGGCAACAGACCGCACTGCCCAGGGCGGGCTGCACCGAGGTCTCCAGAAGCTGGTTGAGATGCGCCATGAGTGGTCCGGGCCTGATCCCCGCAACGGCCATTCCGCGCAGGGCGCCCAGCAGCATCGCCATCGCCGAAGTCGCGGTCACGCCGTGGCCGGTCAGGTCTCCGACGCTCAACAGTGACTCGCCGCAGGGCAGTTGGAGCGCGTCGTACCAGTCGCCGCCGATCAACGCGCTGTTGGCGGACGGCAGATAGTGCGCCGCGACATCCAGCGCGGTCGGCCCGTCGCCGTCGAGCGGGAACTGCAAGGACCCCCGCCAGGGCGGAAGTACGGCCTCCTGCAGCTCGACGGCGAGCCGGTGCTCCGTCTGCGCGAAGTGCTGCCGGCGCTGAAGGGAATCGCGGGTCTCGCGGACCGCGCGCTGGCTGCGGCGCAATTCGCTGACGTCCCGCAGCACCGCCCACATGGCGGCGGTCGATCCGTCGGAGTCGAGTACGGGCTCGCCCATCATGTGAACGGTGCGGACCCGGCCGTCGGGGCGCACCATACGGAACTCGCCGTCGATGGGCCGGCCGTCCACCAGACAGTCCGTCACCAGCGCGGTGAGCAGGCCCTGGTCCTCCGCGAAGACGATGGAGGGCAGCTCGTCCAGAGACATGGGGCCGCTCTGCGGGGAGCGCCCGAGGATCTGGTACAGCTCGTCGGACCAGCTCACCTCGTCGGTGAGGAGATTCCATTCTGCGCTGCCGACCCGGCTCAGGAGCGATCCGGTGCTCCGGGCGTTGTCCGCCTCGTACTCGGCGAGTTCGTCCTCGAAGGCGTCGAGCGGCTCCTGCGGCAGGCCTTCCTTGAGCTGTCCCAGGTGTGAGCCGAGGTCGTCGAGATGGTGAACGGCGAGGTCGCACAGTGCCCGCTGCCAGCGCCCCTGCGGGTCGTCCTCGTCCGTCGCGGCGTCCCGGCGGACGGCGTCCACGTCGCCGCGCAGCCGGCGCGTCCGGGTGATCAGCGCGTCGACGGTGCCGCGCTCGGGCGGCTGCGGGGCGGGACGGTCCGCGAACACATGGGACGGCATGTCGTACTCCGATACAGGCGCGGCCACAGCCAGGTCTCAACAAATGGACCGGTTACGACTGTTGCACAGGGAGCGATGGCCCGTAAGGGATTTGGCAACACTCGATACGGTGGTGCCTCTGCCATATGCCAATGGCCGCCCGGGCGGGTCTGCGACGGCGTCGTGTACGCCTTCGAGGCGACACTGCCCGCCGCGCCCGTTCTCCGCTTGACGGACACCTCTGACGGTACAAGGCTCGCGCCATGTATGACGAGGCGGAACAATCGGTCGACGCGGCGGTCGAGGGGGAACTGCACCTGCTCGATCCGGTGGTGCGAGCCTCGCCGGACGAGGTCCTGGAGCTGCTGGACCCGGAGTTCTTCGAGTTCGGGGCATCGGGGCAGCGCTGGGACCGTACGACGATTCTGAGCACGACGACACCGGTTCCGGGCGAGCCGGTGAAGCCCGTCGCCGTCAGTGACCTGCATGGCACGCTGCTGGCTCCCGGGCTCGTTCAGGTGACGTACGTGTCCGACGAGAGCGGTCGCAGGGCCCGCCGCAGCTCCCTGTGGCGCAGGAACCCCGAGGGCTGGCGTCTGTACTTCCATCAGGGGACGCCGATCGGCTCGGAGTAGGCGGGGCCGAGTCGACGGCCGGGCGCGGGAGCGCGGGCCGGGGCCGTTGTCAGTGGTGGGCGGCACTATGAGAGCCATGACGACTTCAACTCCCGCGCATGCCGCTGCCGCGACTCTCGAAGACTCCGCTGCCTACGCCGAGGCGGTCGAGACCGCGACGAAGGCCGCCGCCGCGTACTACGCGACGGGCGAGAGCAACCTCGACGACGATGCGTACGACCGGCTGGTGCGCGGCATCGCCGCTTACGAGCAGGCGCATCCGGACGAGACGGCGGACCGGTCGCCGACCGGGAAGGTGGCCGCAGGCGTGGCCGTGGGGGATGTGCCGCACACGGTGCCGATGCTGTCCCTGGACAATGTCTTCTCCGCCGAGCAGTTGCAGTCGTGGGCCGCCTCGCTGGAGCGCCGGATCGGCCGGCCGGTCGAGCAGTGGAGCGTCGAGCCCAAGCTGGACGGCCTGGCGATAGCCGCTCGCTACGAGCACGGGCGGCTCGTCCGGCTCATCACCCGGGGTGACGGCAGCGCGGGCGAGGACGTCTCGCATGCGATCGGCACCATCACGGGCCTGCCGTACCGGCTGGCAGAGCCGGTCACCCTGGAGGTGCGCGGCGAAGTGCTCATGACCAACGAGCAGTTCGAGCAGGCCAACACGGCGCGAACCGAGCACGGCGGTGCCCCTTTCGCCAACCCGCGCAACGGCGCGGCGGGCACGCTGCGCGCCAAGGATCGCGAGTACCGGGTGGAGATGACGTTCTTCGGCTACGGCGCGTTGGCGCTCGCCGACTCCGGCGAGGTCCTAGCTGAGCAGTTGGGGGAGTGGCCGCACGGCGCTCTCATGACATACGTCGCGGGCCTCGGTGTGCACACCGCCGAGACCACCGCCGAGACCACCGCCGTCGCGCCTCGCACCCTGAGCACCGTCGAGGAGATTCAGGCGCGCGTCGGTGAGATAGGGGCGCTGCGTCCTCAGTTGCCGTTCGGTATCGACGGCATCGTCATCAAGGCCGACCTCGCCGCCGACCAGACCGCGGCGGGCAACGGTTCGCGTGCCCCGCGATGGGCCATCGCGTACAAGCTGCCCGCCGTGGAGAAGGTGACGACCCTGCTCGGAGTGGAGTGGAATGTCGGTCGCACCGGCATCATTGCGCCCCGCGCCGTCCTTGAGCCGGTGGAGATCGACGGATCGACCGTCACCTATGCCACCCTCCACAACCCCGCCGACATCACCCGCCGCGATCTGCGCATCGGCGACCGCGTGATGGTCTACAAGGCGGGCGACATCATCCCGCGCATCGAGGCGCCGGTCGCCCATCTGCGTACCGGGGACGAGCAGCCGATCGGCTTTCCCGAGGCGTGCCCGCAGTGCGGCTCGGAGATCGACACCTCCGAGCAGCGCTGGCGGTGCGTGCGAGGGCGCGACTGCCGGCTGGTGGCCTCCGTCTCGTACGCCGCGGGGCGCGACCAGCTCGACATCGAGGGCCTCGGTACGACGCGCGTCGTCCAGCTCGTCGAGGCGGGCCTGGTCAGCGACTTCGCCGGTCTGTTCTCGCTCACCAGGGAGCAGCTGCTCGGCCTGGAGAGGATGGGGGAGACGAGTACCGACAATCTCCTGGCCGCCATCGGGGCGGCGAAGGAGAGGCCGCTGTCCCGGGTCTTCTGCGCGCTCGGCGTCCGCGGCACCGGCCGCTCGATGTCGCGCCGCATCGCGCGCCACTTCGCGACGATGGAGTACATACGAGCCGCCGATGCCGAAGCCCTGCAGCGGGTCGACGGCATCGGCGTGGAGAAGGCCACGATGGTGGTGGCCGAACTCGCCGAGCTGGGACCGCTCATCGACCGGCTGGCCGCGGCGGGCGTCAATATGACCGAGCCCGGTGCGACCCCGCCGGTCGAGGCCGAGGAGGACGGGGGCGAGGCGGCCGCCGCCGACGCGGGCCCGCTGGCCGGGATGACCGTCGTGGTCAGTGGCGCGATGACGGGCGTCCTGGAGAAGCTCTCCCGCAACCAGATGAACGAACTCGTCGAGCGAGCCGGCGGCAAGTCCTCCTCCAGCGTCTCCAAGCGCACTTCACTGCTTGTCGCCGGTGAAAACGCGGGATCCAAGCGGGAGAAGGCCGAGCAGCTGGGCACCCGGGTCGTCGGCCCGGACGAGTTCGCCGAGCTGGTTGCCGACTTCCTCGACCGGACCGGGTGACGGGCACGGGCGCTCAGCCGCGGCGCGCCATCGCGTCGCGGCTGAGAAAGGCCAGCCGGGCCCGCTTCTCCGGCTTGTCGATCTCGGGTCCGAGCACGAAACCGGCCCGCACCATGCGCTCGATGGCCTTAGTGTTGCGGGCGTCCGGCTCGACGACGATCCGCCGGTGTGCCGGGTCGGAGAGTGCGTAGGCGATGAAGGCGCCGAGCAGCTCGCCGGTGAAGCCTTGCTGCGGGGCGCCGTTGGCGGGGCCGATCAGGAGGTGGACCCCGAGGTCGCCGGGCTGCACGTCGTAGCACTCGCCGACCGGGTCGGCGTCCGGTTCGTACGTCTGGAAGAGCGCGACCGGCTCACCGTCCCGCTCGACGAGAAAGGCATGGTGGGTGGTGAGCGAGTCCAGGTACTCGTATATCTCCAGCACCTGCTCGCGGCTGTGGTCGGTCATTCCCCAGTAGCGGGCGCGTTCCTCGGTGACCCAGCCGTGTATCAGACCGGCGTCGGCCGCGGGATCCACCGGGACGATGCGTACAGTCCCGAAGCCGTCGACGACCTTCTCGAACACGGCGTCGCGGGGCCGGGCGGCGTCCTGGCGGGCGGGGGACTGCGCGGTGGATTCAGACGTCATGGCTCTCCTCGGTGAGTCGGTTCCAGTCGGTGACGACGGGGGCGAGTTCTCCGCGCAGCCACAGCGGCAGTTGGTCGCGGTGATGGGCGTCGCCGGGTATCCCGGACGCGCCGAAGGGGACCACCCAGAGGCTGTCGTCGCGGCACCCCAGGTCCCACACATAGCGAGCCGCCGGTCCTCGCATGCCGTGGTCCGTGATGCCCGGCACGCTCGACGTGGACAGCACGCAGTCGTGGTCGCCGGACAGCCCCGGCCACACTTCGGGCTCGGCGTCCGGCTCCGCGTCGGGCAGTGCCTGCCACGGTGCGAGCCGGTGCCGCTCACCCCAGGGCGTGGGCGTTCGGACCGTGCCCGCGACCTCCTCCAGCGCGGCGCGTACGACATCCGCGCGATTCAGGCCGGGCAGTGCAGCGGTCGTCAGCAGTCCCTCCAGTGCGAAGGCGACGCGGGGGACGAGCGCCAGCCAGGGCCGGAACAGCTCGGGATACGGCGCGGACTCGACCCGTGTGGCCAGTTCCTCCAGTTCCGGATGGTCCGCGATGCGCCGCACCACCGCGGACCGCACCTCCGTATAGGCGGTCGCGTCCACGCTGTCCGCGTCCATCCGGAGGTCCCAGCCCAGCAGCTGGTCCCGTAGGACCGCGGCGTCCGCGCTCAGCCCGCCGAGCGTGGCGATCAGCTCCAACAGGGGCTTGGCGGAGGCGAGTCGAGTGTCCGTGTGGACGGTGGCCATGCCTTTGGCGGTCCAGGTGTGCGACTCCTCGAGCAGGGCCCGTATGCGTTCGGCCCGGTGCGGTGGTGCGAACTCGACTCCGAGGGGCGCGGCCAGACCTCGCTGGTTCGCCATCACCGCGACGCCTTCCACCCTCTCGCGGGGCAGCGGTTCGCTCCGGCCGCGCCAGTTGTGCGCGGCCTCCCAGGCGGGCACGACACGCAGCCGGTTGTCCGGGTGCCGCAGGGGCACCTCGCCGGCGACTCGGTGCAGCAGTCCGCCCGCGGTGTCCGCAGCCTGTACGACATTGACGGGCTCCGACCAGTGGTCGAAGGCCCGGTCCACATCGGAGACCGTCCGCGCCCGCAGCAGCGCGGGAAGCGCGCCGAAGCCGAGGTCCCCGCTCACCCGAGGAGGAACGCGCAGGCTGATCGCCACTTCCTCGTCGGGGCCGCCGATCACGACCGGCCCGCGCGCGGTCTCGATCACCTCGACCACGACCGGGTCACCGCCCCCGACGTCGACGGTCTCCCGGTGCGCGGAGGCAGGACGCCAGCCGTCCGGGCCGAGTGCCTCCACGTCCGCGCCACGTCTTCGCAGCCGCTCCCGGTAGAGGTCCTGGTAGTCAGCCATGGCATTGGTGATCGCCCAGGCCACGCTCCCGGTGTGCCCGAAGTGCGCGATTCCGGGGACGCCCGGCACAGCAAGACCCACCACGTCGAACTCCGGGCAGGCCAGGCGGATCTGCTGATAGATCCCCGGGTCCTCGATGAACCGGTGCGGGTCGCCCGCGATCAACGGCGCCCCGCCGGCCGTGCGCTCGCCGGTGACGAGCCAGCCGTTGCTTCCCGACGTGCCGTTCATGTCGGTGGCGAACAGCTCGATCGCCTCGTCGCCGAGGGCGCGGGCGACCTCCTCGCGCCACAGCTTGGTGGGGAAGCCCGCGAAGAGAATGTGGGTGGAGAGCCAGATCCCCAGCGGCGTCCAGGGGTGCCAGTGTCCGGGGGCCAGTCCGGCGGCCGCGAACTGAGTTCCCCGGCGGGCGCCCTCGTCGAGACCGGCATTGACCCCGTCGACGTACCGCGTGATCCACGAGGCGGTGTCCGCGTCGAGGGTGCCGAAGCAGCGCCGGGCGGTGTCGTCGAGCCGCGCCCGGCGGGCGAAGACGTCCCACCCGACGCTGCTTCGGCCCAGGAACGCGGCGGTGGTTCCCTGTGACCGGTGCCGCTCGACCTCGATCTGCCAGGCTCGGTCCAGCGCGGCATTGCGCCCCTGGGCGAAGGCGAGTTCGCTCGTGCTGTCCGCCCGCAGGTGCGGGATTCCCAAGGCGTCCCGGTAGATCCTTGTGCTCACTCTGTTTCCCTGACTCTTTAGGTTAGGCTGGCCTAACTTAAAGCACGGGTGTTCGGGTGACAAACCCGGCCCAGGGGAGGAGACCGCTGTGGGGCATGGCTGGGAGGGCGTCGTCCTCAAACTGATGCGCGGCAAGGACTTCGAGTTCACCGTGACCGGCGCCGAGGAGGTCACCGACCACTTCCGCAGGGTGCACTTCACCGACGGCGGCATGCTCGCGCTGACCGGCGTACACCCCACCATGTGGGTCCGTATCTGGTTCGACGACGGCGGCAAGCCGCATCAGCGCGCCTACACCCTGGTCGACGCGGACCCGGCCGCCGGGACCTTCAGCCTGGAGTTCGCACTCCACGACGGCTGCGCCAGCGACTGGGCGCGCAAGGCCCAGCCCGGTGACACGATCGAGGCCACCCTCCAGGGAACCGGTTTCACCGCCCCCGACCCGTTGCCGGCCCGGCTCTTCGTCATCGGCGACCCCGCCTCGCTCCCCGCGATCAACTCCCTGCTCGACGCGCTGCCGCGAGTACCGGCGACGATCTGGTTCGAGACGACGCACGATTCGGACAAGGACCTGCCGCTGCGCCTGGACCCGACGCACCACGATCTCCAGCAGGTCCCGCGCCGCGACGCGGGCGCCCACCTCGTCGACGAAGTGAAGGCGGCACTGCCCGGCCTGCTCGACGACCCGGCGGGCGCGTACGTATGGATCGCCTGCGACACCGCGACGACCCGGGCGCTGACCACCTACGTACGCAAGGACCTTGGGCTGCCCAAGGACCGCGTCAACGCCCTGGGGTACTGGCGCGCGGCGTGAGGGGGGTGGCGCGCCGGCCGGCCGCGGCGAGCGGCCGGCCGGTCCGGGAGGAGTTACGACTGACGCCCGCCCCCGCAGCGGATCAGGGGTTGTGCAGCTTCACCTCCGGGTTCTGCGGCGAAGGCCCGTCGAGCAGCGGCTGGGGGATGCCCCGAAGATGCAGGTCGTAGAAGGCGCCCACATAGCCGAGGGTGATCTCGCCCGCGCGCTGCCCCGGCAGCGGCTCCGCCGGATCGCTCATCCCCAACTGCGCGCCGAGCACCGGCAGATCGGTGAAGGCGAAGTGCCCGGAACCGGCGACCGTCACCCAGCGCTTCCAGCCGTCGAGACGGCGCCAGGCCCGGTCCCAGGTGGGGTCGCTGCTGCCGCCCGGGCTGTGGCCCGCCTCCGTACCGAGCAGCATGAAGGGACGTCCGCCGAGCCCGGCCGCGGTGGGCGCGGTGGCGAAGCCGCCGTCCATGTTCACACCGGCGCGGATCCGCCGGTCGAGAGCCATCGTCGAGGCGGTGCTGGCGCCCCCGATGGAGTGCCCGCCCATCCCGATCCGCTTCGGGTCGATCAGGCGCGCATACCGCCAGGCCGGGTGACGTCCCGTCAATCTGTCCAGTACGAAGGAGAGATCCTTGGCCCGCCTGTTGGCGATCGCTTCGTGATCGGCCTCGTCTTGGGCGAGTTCACATGCCGTGCAGGGCAGGGTCCGGCCGCCGGGGAACGGCACTCCCACCGCTTCGTAGGCATGGTCGACGGTGGCGACGACATAGCCGCGGCTCGTCAGTTCCTCCGCGAGGGCGCTGATCGTCGTACGCGGAGCGGTGAAGCCGGGAGAGAGGACCACCAGCGGGAAGCGGCCGTGCGCGGGCCGCGCGCCGGTGGCCGAGTGGGTGCGGGTGCCGCTGAGAACCTCGGCGGGGACGAGCTTGTCGAGGTCCTGGTACTCCAGCAGGAGCCGGGCCGACTCGGTGGTCATGTACGGGGCTTGTGTGCCGGTTCCCGGCCGCGCCGGGTAGTACATCGACACCATCAGCTCACGGGCGCCCGCCTCTGGCACCCAGTGGTCGGTGCGGGAGGTGTCGACGAGGTGCAGGGTTTCGCGTCCTACGGCGTACGGCCCGGTCGGGCGCGGCAGGGAGAGCCGAACCTCCTTGGCGTCCGAGGACGCGGGCGCGGCGACGGCGGGACCGTGCTGAGGAGCGGCTAACGCCGTCCCGGTGCCGGCCAGTGAGAGCACCAGCGCGGCGGCGACGGCGGCATGACGGACTTGGGGCATCGAGGAGGTCCCTTCTCCCGTTGGCCGCGCAGGGGGCGACGGCTTCATGAAGGGGGAGCCTAGGAAGCGCCCGAGGGCGCGGCGTCACTCCACGGGGCCAACTCGCGCTACCGCTCACGGTGGACAGGCGTCCGGAAATGTCCGCCGTCAGGTGGGGCAACATGTGCAGGCCCGCGGCTGTCGGCCGTGGCAGGTAATACTCTCTGCATGAGTGCGCATATGATCGGTGCCGCCCGCGGGGCGCGCGCGGAGGCTGTCCGGATCAGACGAGCCACCGTCCGCGACGCCAAGAGGCTCACCAAGCTCGTACGCGACTCCCGCGCCTACCAGGGCCCGTACGCCCCGATGATCGCCGGATACCGGGTGGGTCCCGACTACATCGAGACCCACGACGTCTTCGTGGCACTCGGCGCCGACGACAGAGTGCTCGGCTTCTACGCTCTCCTCCTCGCCCCCGCGGAGCTGGACCTGATGTTCGTCGCCGATGCCGCCCAGGGACTCGGCGTCGGCCGCCTGCTCATCGAGCACATGATCGGCGCGGCGCATGACGCCGGGATCTCAGCCGTACGCATCGTCTCGCACCCGCCCGCCGAAGGCTTCTACCTCAGCGTGGGCGCGCGGCGGATCGGCACCGTGCCGGCGAATCCGCCCGCTGTGATGTGGGACCGTCCCGAGCTGATGATCCAGGTCATTTAGCTCCTGTCCGGCACATTGGGCCGGACAGGACCTGCCGCGCTACGCCGTCCCACATGCTGGTACACATCGTGGACAGGCACCTCACCCCACGCGTCCGGTGCCTTACGATCTCCGACGGGCGGCCCGCCATGACGGCCGCCCACCACACACCTATGGAGGTCAACCCGTGTTCTGGACGGCCAGCGGATCGCGCAATCACACCGGTATCCGTGCCCGCGCCACCGTCGGAGCCGTTGCGGCGGGGATGTTCCTCGCCGTGGGCTGTTCCTCCGGTGGCGACGGAGCGGGTGAGGCGGCGGGCGGCGTCCCCGTGGTCCACAAGGGACAGCTGACCACCTGCACCCACCTGCCGTACCCGCCGTTCCAGTTCGAACAGAACGGCAAAGTCGTCGGCTTCGACGTGTCCCTGATCGACCTGGTGGCGAAGAACCTCAAGGTCGAGCAGAAGGTCCGGGACACGCCGTTCGAGAACTTCAAGACCGGCGCCTTCCTCAACTCCGGCGAGTGCGACCTGGCCGCCGCGGGCATGACGATAACCGCCGAGCGCAAGAAGAACGTGGACTTCTCGGTCCCGTACTTCGACGCCACGCAGGCGCTGCTCGCGAGCAAGAAGAGCGGCGTGAAGTCCCTGGCGGACATCAAGGCCAAGGACAAGAAGCTCGGCGCGCAGGCGGAGACCACCGGCGAGAGCTACGCCAAGGACCAGGGCTTCGACCCGGTCGCCTTCGAGAGCTCGGACGCGGTCCTCAACGGACTGCGCACCGGCCAGGTCGACGCCGTCGTCATCGACTACCCGGTCGTCCAGGGCTGGCTCAAGGACAAGGCCAACGCCGCCGAGTTCGTCCTCGGGGACAACATCACGACCGGTGAGCAGTACGGCATCTCGGTGAAGAAGGGCAACAAGAAGCTCCTCGACGCCATCAACAAGGCGATATCGGACGCCCGCGCGGACGGCACGTACAAGAAGCTGTACGAGCAGTGGATCGGCCCGCTGCCCCAGGCCACGTCGTGACCTCTCGGCTGACCAGGCGCCAGCGGCGCCGCGTATCGCAGGGCATCCAGTACGCCGTATTCGTCGCGGCGATAGTCGCGATCGGCTTCCTGGCCGACTGGGACCGGCTGCAGAACCAGTTCGCGCAGAAGGACCTGGCCAAGGAGCTCTTCCCGGAGATCATCACCACCGCGCTGCGCAACACGGTGGTCTACACGCTCTCCGGCTTTGCCTTCGGCCTGGTGCTCGGCCTGATCGTGGCGCTGATGCGGCTCTCTTCGGTCGCTCCCTACCGGTGGGTCGCCACCGTCTACATCGAGTTCTTCCGGGGCCTGCCCGCTCTGCTGATCTTCATCTTCGTGGGCGTGGCGGTGCCGCTCGCGTTCCCCGGGACGCAGATTCCCGGCGGTACGTACGGCAAGGTCGCGCTCGGTCTCGGACTGGTCGCCGCGGCCTATATGGCAGAAACGATTCGGGCGGGCATCCAGGCGGTGCCCAAGGGGCAGATGGAGGCCGCCCGATCGCTGGGCTTCTCGCACGCCCGGGCCATGGTGTCGGTGATCATCCCGCAGGCCTTCCGCATCGTCATCCCGCCGCTGACCAACGAGCTCGTCCTGCTGTTCAAGGACTCCTCGCTGGTGCTGTTCCTCGGCGTCACACTGGAGGAGCGGGAGCTGACCAAGTTCGGCAGGGACCTGGCCAGCCAGACCGCCAACTCCACCCCGATCCTGGTCGCCGGGCTCTGCTACCTCCTCGTGACCGTGCCGCTGAGCTTCGTGGTGCGCCGCCTTGAGGCGCGCGCCGAGAAGGCCAAGTGAGGAATCCAGATGTCACAGCAGACGGAGACGGTGGACAGCATGGGTGAAGGCCGCGCGGAGATCGAGATCCGCGGCCTGCACAAGTCGTTCGGGGACAACGAAGTGCTACGCGGCATCGACCTGGAGGTTGCCCGGGGCGAGGTCGTGTGTGTCATCGGCCCCTCGGGCTCGGGCAAGTCGACGCTGCTGCGCTGTGTGAACCTGCTGGAGGAGCCCACCTCCGGCAAGGTCTTTGTCGGTGGCACGGAAGTCACCGACCTCGATGTGGACATCGACGCGGTACGCCGCCGAATCGGCATGGTCTTCCAGCAGTTCAACCTGTTCCCGCACGTGAATGTGACCGAGAACCTCACGCTGCCGCAGCGCCGCGTGCTGGGCCGGGACAGGGCGAAGGCCGCCGCCGTGGCCAAGGAGAACCTGGGCCGGGTGGGGCTCGCCGACAAGGCCGAGGCCTTTCCGGCGCAGCTGTCCGGCGGGCAGCAGCAGCGGGTGGCGATCGCCCGGGCACTGTCGATGGGCCCGGAGGTGATGCTCTTCGACGAGCCGACCTCGGCGCTCGACCCCGAGCTGGTCGGCGATGTGCTCTCGGTGATGCGGCTGCTGGCCGCCGAGGGAATGACGATGATGGTCGTCACGCACGAGATGAGCTTCGCCCGCGAGGTCGCCGACCGGGTCGTGTTCATGGACGAGGGCGTGATCGTCGAACAGGGTCCGGCGGAGCAGGTCGTGGGCGATCCGCAGCACGAGCGGACCAGGAACTTCCTCATGCGGATCCTGGACCCGGCGGCGGCGGAGGCACCGGCGGAGAAAGCCGGGCCGGATGTGCGCAAGGCGGTTGACGGCCCGTCCGGAGGATGACGGCGGGGTGCGCGGCGGCGGACGGCCGGGGCGCCTGCGGCGGGCCTGTTCCCCACCCCGCCCCTTCCCGCTGTGACATTTTGCGGCTCGGCCGCACATTTCAGCCTCGTGGGGGTCCCCCCGGACGAAGTCTGGGGGAGTTTGAGGCGCGGGGGTCCGGGGCAGCGCCCCCGGTTACGGGAAGGGGCGGGGTGGGGTGAAGCCCCGCGCAGCGGCACCCGCACCCGCACCCGCACTAGCGTGACCTCATGGGAACGCACGAAACAGCGGCTCGACCACCGCACCCCGATGACCGCGACTTCCCCGCGCGCCGTGCACCAGGCTGCCCCGGACTCGCCGAGCTGGACGCTGCCGTGACCCAGTGCCGCGCGTGCCCGAGGCTGGTGGCCTGGCGCGAGGACGTCGCCGTCACCAAGCGCCGGGCGTTCCAGGACTGGGAGTACTGGGGCAGGCCGGTCCCGGGCTTCGGTCCCCCGGACGCGGCGCTGGTGGTGGTCGGTCTCGCGCCCGCGGCGCACGGCGGCAACCGCACGGGCCGGATGTTCACCGGGGACGACTCCGGCGACATCCTCGTCAAGGCGCTCCATGCCGTGGGTCTCGCGTCGCAGCCGACCTCCACACACCGCGGCGACGGCCTGGAACTGCGCGGCGTGCGGCTCGCCGCACCCGTCCACTGCGCTCCGCCGCAGAACAAGCCCACGCCCGGTGAACGGGACACCTGCCGGCCGTGGCTGGCGAGAGAGTTGGAGCTGCTGAGCCCTGCCCTGCGCGCAGTGGTCGTCCTGGGAGCCTTCGGCTGGCAGGCGGTGCTGCCGGTGCTGAGTCATGCGGGGTGGCAACTGCCGCGGCCCCGCCCGGTGTTCGGGCACGGTGCCCAGGTGACGCTGCCCAGCGCCGGCACCGGACGGGAACTGCACCTGCTCGGCTGCTACCACCCGAGCCGGCAGAACACCTTCACGGGGCGGCTGACCCTGCCCATGCTCGTCGATGTCTTCCAGCACGCGGCCGACGTCGCGGGCCTCAATCCGTAAGCAGCACCCGCAGCTTGCGCAGTCCCTTGCCTCGGAGGGCGGAGCCTCGCGGTCAGAGCAGCAGACGCAGCGTGGTGTCCGCGACACCGAGCCGTACCGTCTGACCCCAGGTCAGTTCCAGCGCGTCGCTCTCGATGCCGTCGCCGAACACGACCAGTTGGTCGGACTCGACGACGAGCCTGAGCTGCTCGGCGCGTCGCAGTGTTCCCTCCACGAGCGACGTGCCGGTGGTGGGGGAGGGCCACGCCTCGCGTACGAACCAGATGAGCCGCGGATCGGCAGGGCTGGGCAGCGTCAGCGCGCTGGCCCGCTCCTGCCACAGCGAGCGCAGCCACCCGGTCGCGCCGGTGCCGGTGCCGACCAGGACGCCCGAGGATGCCTGCGCCTCGGCGGGTGCCGCCTCGTCGTCGTTCCCGATGCGGTAACGCGCCGTCTGATGGCCCCGCGCGCCGAGATAGATCTCGTTGAGTGCCAGCAGCCGCTGGGTGTCGTCGGCCACCGCCTCCACCATGGTGAGCTCGTCCGTCGCGCAGCTCGGGGACGCGGCGGCGGGGAGCAGTTTGGCCGCGTCGCCCGCCCGGTGGCGGACCAGGACGCCCGGGTTGCGGCCCGGATCGGCGTCGATCCCGATCACGGGCTGGCCGGACAGATACTTGGCCGCGTTGGCGACCAGCCCGTCCTGCCCGACCACCACAACCACGTCCTCGGGGGCGAACAGAAAGCGGTCGAGGTCCCTACGCTCAACCCGTGCCTGCCGCCACTGAAGCGGAACCGCCGCCGTCACCTGCGCGAGGGTGCGCCGCGCACGGTGGTGGCGCTCGGCCACCTCCTCGATGCCGCGGCCTCGCGAGGAGAGGAAGAAGCCGGCCTGGCCGTGCGTGCCGTGGCGGGCGAGCAACTCCTCGTACTCGGTGGTCCGATGCACGAGCACCGCCCGCGGCGCGAGGCTCATCCCCGGTCCCCGTCGGGGCGGCCGAGCCTGGCCAGCAGGCCGGTCAGGACGTCGGGCGAAACGGTGAGGCTCTCGATATGGGGCAGGTTCTCGGCGAGCCGGGTGGCGGTCAGGGCGTGCAGCGTGGCGGCGTCGACGTCGGCGTGCACCCGCAGCCAGGCGGCCTGCGCCTGAGCCCGTGCCTCGCCGACCTCGCGTGCCGCTTCGGCCTCGGCCTTGGCCAGCCGTACCGTGCGGGCGGCCTCCGCCTCGGCCCGTACACCGTCGGCCGCCGCGCTCTCCCCGGCTTCGCGGCGGGCATTGGTGCCGCGCTGCTCGACCAACTGCTCCTCGCGGCGGGCCAGTTCGATCTTGCTGGCGAGCTCGTTCTCCGCGATGGTGCGCTCCCGCTCGACCGCCACGGCCCGTCGTTCGTACGTCGCGCGGTCGGCCTCCTGCTGGATCTGCTCCCGCGCCGGCGTGCGCAGTGCGCGTTCGACCTCGGGCTCGGGACGCAGAGCGACGACGCGCACGGCGACCACCGCGATGCCGGTGGCCTCCAGCCGCGGCTCCGCCGCCAGTCCCTCGGCGATGCGCCCCCGCACGGACGCGACGCCGTCGACCAGTGCCGCGGCCAGCGGGGTACGGGCCAGCACATCGAGCGCGTGCTGCTGGGCGGTCTCGGTGAGCAGGGTGGAGATCTGCTCCAGCGGAGCGCTGCGCCAGACGCCGGTGTCCGGGTCGATCGAGAAGTCCAGCCGGGCGGCCGCGGTGGCCGGATCGCCGATCCGGTACGTCACTGTCGCCTGCACCGTGACGTCCTGGAAGTCGGACGTTCGGGCGTGGAAGGCCATGGCCAGTTCCCGGTCGTCGACGGGCACTTCGCACAGCGCCGCCGCCAGCGCTCGGTACCAGAAGCTCAGCCCCGGCCCGTCGTGGACGAGCCGGCCCCGCCGGTGGTGGCGGACGTGGGCGGTGGGCGCTGAGCGAAGATGACGCCAGCCGAAGCGCCTGATGATGTCGGCCATGACAACCTCCCCTTATCGTCAATACGACGAAATGCGCGCGACCGCAGCTGCTGCTCATTCGGTACCGCACTCAGGACCGCAGCCGGATCCAGACAGGCGCGTGGTCGGAGCCCGCTGCGTCGCGGCGCTCGGCGGGGGATTCGTCGACAGAGGGCAGCGGCTGCGGGGTGGGCGTCCCACTGAGCCCCGTACCGGCTGATTCCACCCGGTCCAGGAGCCGGTGGCTGACGAGTATGTGGTCTATCAGTTCGGGCCGTCCCGAGTGGATGCGGGAGAACCGCCGGTCCTGCGGGATCAGCGGTGCCACATTCCACAGCCGATGGGCGTCGCCCTTGTCCGGCCGTTCGAAGCCGGGCGTACCGATCTCGGAACCCGGCGGCCCCTGAAGGAGCTGGGTGGTGGCTGCGCCCACCTCGTCGTTGAGATCGCCCAGGACGACCACGGCGCGCTGCTTGCCCTGACCATCGAGCAGGGTGTCGGCCAGCGCGCGCAGGGTGGTCGCCTCGGCGGCGCGCCGGAACAGGGCGTAGGCGCCGTAGCGGGCGCGTTCACCCTCGTCGCGTGGCTGGAACCGGCCGCCAGGGTAGCTCAGCAGTTTCGACTTCAGGTGGCAGACGGCGGCGACGATCTCCGGCCCCTGGTCCGGCTCGACGCGTACGGCCAGCGCGCCGCGGCCCATCCGCGCGGCCGGATCGGCGTGGTCGTCACTCTGGACGGCATGCAGTTGCCCTGGAAACGCGTCAGTGTCGGCGATGACGGTGAGCGGATGGCGGCTGAGGAAACCGACCCGGATGCCCCGGCTGTCCGCGTGCTCGGACAGCGCCGTGTGCCACGTGCCGCCGAGCACGCTGGTGAGCTCGGCCAGCGCCTGCGGGTCACCGACCTCCTGGACTCCCAGCAGACCCGGATCGAGCGCCGTGACGGTTTCGGCGAGTGCGGCAAGCTTCGCCTCGTACGAGGCCTTGTCGCTGGGGCCGAAGGGTCCGCCCGGCAGGTAGAGGTTCTCGAGATTCCACGTCCCCAAGAGCATGGCCTGGCTCCGTCCTGAGACTGGGACTTGCCCGGACTGTCATCGTGACAGGGCCACGGCAAGGGAGCCAGGTGTCTGCCGTTCAGGCCGGCGGAGCCGCACCGTGGGCGGCGGTGACGGGGACTTCGGTTCCATCTCGCACGGCGTCGACGATGGCCTGGTGGAGGGTACGGCTGGCCTCCTCGGAGGGGCACGGCACAGGGCTGCCCGACATGGTGAACCAGTCCGAGGCACCGCTGTACTGAACGGCGATCTGAGCCTGGCCGTCCGACCAGGTGGTGTGGACGGTCACGTCTCCTTTGATCACGCCGACTTCCTCGGTGAGAACGCCGCCGGGTCCCGCGTAGATTCCGGTGGTGGTCCACGATGCCCAGGTCATGGCGCATGCCTTACTGACGGTGGGAGAAGGTGAAAGGACACGGCTGCCTCCGAGCGCAGCTCTGCGAAACGCCGTCCTTCGAGTCTGACACCTGCGCGACAGGTGCGCGCGGTGGTGTCGGGGCGCGGTTCCATAACAGGGTGCGTGGCGGCTCCTCGCCGCTGTCAACATTGCGTGACGACCACTGTGCGTCACGAGGACGCTCGACTCGTTACAGCAAGGAGCCGCGCGGCATTCGGGGTGCCCGAAGCCCTCGATAGGGTGCGGCGCATGATCCTCGAAGAGCTGGCGGTCGCCCGTGGCGAGCACGGCGCTCCTGACATCTCGGGCGAGCTGCTCACCGAGATCGCCGAACTCTATGCGTCCAACCAGGAATTCTTTGCGCTGAGCGGCGACTTCGCCGACCCGTACGACATCAGGATCGAGCAGGTCGCGAAGGCGCTCGCCGACGAGCTGGCGCACGAGGGGGCGCAGGTGCTGCTCGCCCGGTCGCGCGGCGAACTGGTGGGCCTTGCCGTGACGTTGGACCATCACCCGACAGATCCGGACGACCAGGATCCATGGATCGGGCTGCTGATGATCGACCGGCGTCGGCAGCGTTCGGGATTCGGCCGACGCCTGGCCGGCCTGGTCGAAGACCGTTTCCGCCGGGCGGGCCGTACGGGCTCCCGCCTCGCCGTCCTGGAGAACAATCCGAAGGCGCTCTCCTTCTGGACCTCCCTCGGATACACCGAGCTCCGCCGCGCCAACGACCGCGAGCTGAACCGCCCGAGCATCGTCCTGCGCAAACCTCTCTAGGCGGCTCCGGAACGCCGACCGGGACCGGGGCGGTAATCGGCCAACCGCCTTGCTGCTTGGGCCCGTTGGTATGGACCTCTCCCTTGCCTTCGGTTACTGTCCGCCCGGGAGCGCTCTGAGAGCGCTCTCGCCTGCTCGCTGTTCCATCCCCCACGACGCTGGAACAACTGAAGGGTCAAGGCCTTGAGACGCACGACAGCTATAGGTACCGGACTGTCCGCACTCCTCCTCCTGGGCGCCTCGGTAACCGCCGGGTCCGCCCCGGCCGCCGCCGCGGCGCCCACCCCCGCTCCCGAGCCCGCCGCCTCCGCCGGTCTGCTCACCGCTATGCAGAAGGACCTGGGTCTGACGAAGAGCCAGGTGCAGGCTCGGCTGACTGCCGAGAAGACGGCAGCCGCCGTCGAAACAAACGCGCAGCGCGCCGCCGGATCCTCCTACGGTGGATCCTGGTTCGACGCGAAGAGTGGAAAGCTGACCGTGGCCGTCACCGATGGCCGCAAGGCCGGAGCCGTACGCGCGACGGGTGCCGCGGTCCGGCTGGTGACGCACAGCGCGCAGCAGCTCGACGCGGCGAAGAAGAAGATCGACGCGCTCGACGCGCCCGCCGGGGTCAGCAGCTGGCACGTCGACCCGAAGGCCAACCGGGTCGTGGTGAACGTCGTCGCCTCCGAGCGAGGTGACAACGATGTCGCCACGTTCGTCGCCCGCGCCCGTCAAACCGGCCCGGTCCAGATCAAGGAGACCACCGAGGCCCCGAAGACCTTCGCCGCCGGCACCGTGGGCGGCGACCCGTACTACACCGGCAACGTCCGCTGCTCCATCGGCTTCTCGGTGTACGGAGGCTTCGTCACCGCCGGGCACTGCGGCCGGCCGGGCATGGGCGTCCGAGGCTGGGACGGCTCCTACATCGGGAACTTCCAGGGATCGTCGTTCCCCGACAACGACTACGCCTGGGTCAACGTCGGCAGCGGCTGGTGGACCGTCCCCGTGGTGCTCGGCTGGGGAACAGTCTCCGACCAGCTGGTCCGCGGCTCGCGCGAGGCTCCCGTCGGCGCATCGATCTGCCGCTCGGGCTCCACGACGCACTGGCACTGCGGCAATGTCCTGGCCAAGAACGAGACCGTCAACTACAGCCAGGGCGCGGTCCATCAGATGACAAAGACCAGCGTCTGCGCCGAGCCCGGTGACTCGGGCGGGTCCTTCATCAGCGGTGACCAGGCGCAGGGGGTGACCTCCGGTGGCTGGGGCAACTGCAGCGGCGGAGGCGAGACCTGGTACCAGCCGATCAACGAAATCCTCGGCCGGTACGGTCTGACCCTGCACACGACGTAACCCCCCACGGGTGGAGCCCGTCGCGACGTGATCAAGGGCCGCTCCGGCCCTGCGCCGCGACGGGTTTTCCGTACGCGGGGGCATGGCGTCGGGAAGGACCCTATCCGCTTCTCGCGGATCCTGATTGCGCGGTGCGCGGCTGTGAGCCGCTCCTCCGCGTCGTCCTCGGGTCCTTCCCGGCCATTACATGGAATCACCGGGGCCGCTCCAAGGCCAGGGGTCATGCAGGGCCGTACCTGACGGGCGCCCTAGGCCGTGTCTGACAAATAGCGCCGTCCGCCCGCAGGGCGGGGTGCGCGGCGTCCGGTGCGTGCAATCGCAAGGCGGAGGATCATCCTCGTACTGGACGTACTTGGATGACTCCGACAACGCAGCGAGTGTGCGTGCCGGGCGTCGCGCGCCAGGCGAGATTTGTCAGACAAGGCCTAGAGCGCCGTCGTCCAGGCGTACGGAGGTGCGAGCCGTTCACCGCCACCGGCGCCCACGCTCTCCAGGTCGCGGTCCGCGATCCGCGTCAGCTGTGCCGCGAGGTCCTTGAAGGCCCTGCCTGCCGCGAGCTCGTCTCCGATCTCGGGCACGTCCGGGTCCTCGGCGCTGCATCGGGCGGTCCCGTGGCCCGTGAGGGTCGAGGTGCCGGTGTCCAGCACCACCCGCGCCTTTGTCGTCCCGTCCTCCTCGAACAGGTACAGGCCGACCTTCCACTCCAGAGTCCGTGTCGTCATGGCCTACCTCCTCGACGGCATACGGCGCGCAGCGGGCCGCCGCTGCGTTGCCGCTGCACTGTCCTGTCTTCAGGGTCCACCCATCCGGCGCCCGCCGTGAATTTCTCTCGGGCCGAGGGGGCCGACCGGCTGTCGGACGAGGGCCGCTGGGCCCATGCTGGAGGTGGGACAAATCAGTCACCGTGGGCACCGGGCGAGCGGACGCCGGCTCGGTCCTTCGAGTGAGCGAGGTCAGGCCATGACTGCACATCTGCCCGGCTGGGGGCGGGGCACGCATTCGGAGCCGGAGCGCGGAACACCGCGCGGAAATCCTCTGCGCCGCAGGTCGGACCGTGTGCAGCGGTGGGCCGGAGCCTTCGCGGTGGTGCTTTCCCTCGGGGCCGTGCCTGGGGTGGCCACCGGGGTGGGGCTCGCCGTCCACCGGGCAGAGATGCACAAGGTCCAGGACGCTGTCGGCTCGTACATGGTCGAGGCGCGCCTGGTCGCCGACGCGGGTCTGCGCAAGGCGGCCCGGGGGGACGACCCCGTGGCAGCACAGGTCCAGTGGAAGCAGCGCGACGGCGTGGTGCACACGGCGCGGGTCAGGGTGGACCCGGGCACCCCCGTCGGCTCCGCGGTCCAGATATGGGCGCGCCCCGACGGCACCGCGACCAGGGTGCCGCCGACGACCCCTTCGGAGGCGGTTCTCGCGGGCTGGCTGACGGCGATTGTCACCGGCGCCGGGGCGAGCGGAGTCTGCTACGTGTCGTGGATGGGTTTCGTCCACCTGATGGACCGCAGAAGGTACGCGCAGTGGGAGCGCGAGTGGGCGGAAGCGGAACCGGGCATGTCCGGCCGGACACATGACCTGTGAACCTCAGGCCCCTGAGCCTGCCGGGGCGGTCACGGCCGTGACCGCCCCGGCAGGGATTCAGGCCGTCGCGGCGGTCGTCACCGACTGCTGGTCGATCATCCGGTGCAGCCGCTCGGCGGCCGCCCGCCCGAAGGCCGGGTCGTTGATGTGCGTGTCGAATGTCCGGAACTCGACGTCGGAGTCGCTCAGCCCCGCGCTGAGTTCGGCGACCAGGGCGGCGTCCGCACGGGGGTCGTGGTACGGGCCGCTCAGGACGCCGAGGGTCGACAGCCCGCGCAGGGGAGCGAGGACGGCGGTGGGGCCGGTCGCGGTCCGCAGTTTCGCGGTGATACGGCGCCCCAGCTCGGCGCACTCCTGCGCCGTCGTGCGGACCACGGTGATCGACGGATTGTGGACGCGGATCATCCGGTCACGGAACCGGCGGGGGAGGGTGTCGAGCGGTCCGAACTTCACCATGTCCAGCGCCCCCAGGCTCACCACCTGAGGAACACCGGCCCGGCCCGCGGCCTCCAGGCGGTCCGGTCCGGCCGTCAGGATCCCCCCGACCAGGTCGTCGGCGAGTTCGCTCAGGGTCAGGTCGAGGACACCGGCGAACAGGCCCTGTCCGGCGAGCGCTTCCAGCGACCGGCCACCGGTACCGCTGGCATGGAACACCAGTACCTCGTAGCCGAGTTGTGTCAGCCGCTCGCGTGCCGCGTCGACGCCGGGAGTGGTCACGCCCGCCATGGACGCCGCCACCAGCGGCCTGCCATCGGCGAGGAGATCCTCCGCCCGTACCGCGTGTGGGGTGCGGGCGAAACCCTCGGCCATTCCCGCCATGGCGTCGGCGGCGTTGGCGAGCAGCGGGGCCGAGATCCGGTTGACTCCGGCGATGTCGACGACGCTGTACATCATGGTGATGTCCGAGGCGCCGACGTACGGGGCGACATTGCCCGACGCCATCGAGGAGACCATCAGCTTGGGAACGCCGATGGGCAGGGCGCGCATCACCTGGGTCGCCATCGAGGTCCCGCCGCTGCCTCCGAGGGCCAGTACGCCGTGGAGGCGGCCCGCGGCATACAGGTCCAGGGCTATGGCCGTGGCGCCGCGCGCCATGGCCGTGACAGCTGCACCGCGATCCTGTTCCCGCAGGTGACGCAGGTCGTCCCCGGCGGCACGAGCCACGTCGGAGTGCGTGATGTCCGGGCGCACCAGTGGCTCTCCGATGACGCCGGTGTCGATGAGGATGGTCTCGATGCCGTGCCGGTGCAGGTGATCCCGCAGTCGGCCGTACTCCGTTCCTTTGGTGTCCAGCGTGCCCACCAGTGCAACGATTGCCATGACAAGTCATGTTCATGGCTTATGGCGTGGGGGACAAGGCGGCATCCCGGCAATCGGACCATCCCGCAAGGGCGTTGAGGCCACGTCTGGGGCAACTCGGCAGCCGGCTAACGCAGCCCCCCGGGCCGTTACAGCCCGGCCCGCGAGTGCCGCGCCGTACACCCGGGGCCTTGTGGGGTTTGTGCCGGGTTCTTCAACTCCTGCCCCGGCCTGTGTGGTTAGTCCCTATTCTGGGCGTCTCGCCGGGCCCGATATTGGGGGGTGCCCGGCCTGAGTCGAGGGACACTCATGATCCGCACCCGCTCCATCGCGGCCGCCGCTGTCGCGGCGTCGCTCACCGGGCTGACCCTGCTGCCGTCACAGGCGCAGGCAGCGACCGGTTCGGTCCACCTGTACAAGATCTACTACGACAGCCCGGGATCGGACCGGGGCTCCAACGCGAGCCTCAATGCCGAGTTCGTGCAGATACGCAACACCACGGCGAGGGCCGTCAGCCTCAAGGGCTGGACGCTCGTCGACGCGTCGAACCACAAGTACGTGTTCGGCGCCTACACCCTGGCCAGGGGAAAGATGGTGACGGTCCGTACGGGCAAGGGGACGAACACCGCCACCAACCGTTATCAGGGGCGCGCCTGGTACGTGTGGAACAACGACAAGGACACCGCCACGCTCAAGACGTCCACGGGCAGCAGGGTCGACACCTGCTCCTACAACTCGACCAGGGTCGACTACAAAATGTGCTGAGCTCCTGATCACAACGTGACGAGCGCCCACCCCGGGAGGGGTGGGCGCTCGTCTGTGTTCCGGCTCCGGATGTGAGAAAGGTCGGCGGGTGGAACGCTCCCTGCCCGCAAGCACGTCAGACATAGGGGACCGACCGCTGCCGCGGCCGGCCTCTGTGTGACGTCCTTCACTTCCTTATGGAGGCGATGTGACGGAACGTAGTGAGACCCCTACATCATCTACACGTACTGTTACGTGTGGCACCGCCACATCGTGAGCAACAAGGAGACTCATGCGACCGTTCGTGCTGAACTACGCGCTCCCCGCTGAGAATTCAGCGGTCACCATCCCCTACACGTACGACTCCAACCTGCAACTGAACGTCCTGCCCAACGGCCGTCCCGCCATATCCGACCGGGCTGTGATCCTCGCGACCGGTACGACGACGTCAACGGCCGGCTCACAGACGCACTTCGACGACTGACCGGCCCGACACACCGATGACTGTGCTGATCCTGACCTGCCAGCAGGATGTGACGACGGACATGGTGGTGGCCAAGCTGCATGAACGGGGCGTCCCGTTGGTGCGCTTCGACCCCGCCGACCTGCCCGGTGAGGCCGACATGTCGGCCGAGTACGTCCGCGGCGACTTCGAGGGCTACCTGTCGACCGACGGGCGCCTGCTCAGCATGAGCGGGCTGCGCTCCATCTGGGTGCGCAGGCCGGGCGAGCCCGCGGCGCATGCCGAGGAGCCGTCGGAGTGGCTGAGCGCCGAGTCCGGGCAGGCGCTGTACGGGATGCTGTACTCCACCACGGCGCGCTGGATGAACCATCCCTGCGTCGCGGCGCAGGCCCGGTGCAAGCCGTGGCAGTTGCGTGTCGCCCACCGCAGCGGTTTTGCCGTGCCGCCCACGCTCATCACCACCTTCCCGCGCGTGGCCCGGCAGTTCGCGGAGCAGTACAAGGAAATCGTGGTGAAGTCCGCCTCCGGCCCGCCGTCCACCGATCCCCCCGTCGCCCTGCCCACGACCCGCATCGGGCCCGACGCCGATTTCTCCGGTGTCGCGGCCGGGCCCACCCTGCTTCAGCAGTACGTTCCCAAACTGGCCGACATCCGGCTGACGTTCGTCGGCGGGAGGATGTTCGCTGCGCGGAAGGACTCCGCATCCGGACAGGTGGACGGGCGCTATGGCACCTCCGGCCACGCCTGGGAGCCGACGGACGTACCCGACCGGGTGGCGCGGGCCGTGCGTGAGTACGCCGATCTGTCCGGAATCGCTTACGGCGCCTTCGACTTCGCCGAGGACGCCGATGACGTCTGGTGGTTCCTGGAGTGCAATCAGGGCGGCCAGTTCGGCTTCATCGAACTGGAGACCGGTCAGCCCATCGCCGAGGCGGTCGCGACCTGGCTGGCCGCCACGCCGCCGTCGACCGCGCGCGCTCCCTGGGCGAGCTACGGCTGGGTGCGCGATGTGGACGCCGGCGCGTAGAGCGCCGATGCCAGGACGACTCCGAGCAGGCCGCCCGGACCCCGAAAGCGGCCGGCGGTGCCGGACCGTCGGGAGTCCGGCACCGCCAGCGACCTGGCCCGCGCATCCGCTACTTGACGGAGCCCGCCATCACCCCCTGGACGAAGTGCCGTTGGAAGGCGAAGAAGACCACCAGCGGCACCACCAGGGAGAGGAAGGCCCCCGGCGCCAGGACTCCGATATTGCTGCCGAACTGCCGCATCTCGGACTGGAGGGCGACGGTGAGCGGCTGGGACTCGCTGTCGGCGAAGAGCAGCGCGACCAGCATGTCGTTCCAGACCCAGAGGAACTGGAAGATCGCCAGACTGGCCAGTGCAGGCCGTCCCAGAGGCAGGATCAGCTGGTAGAAGATCCGCCACTCCCCGCCGCCGTCCATCCGCGCCGCCTCCAGCATTTCGCGCGGGATTTCGGCGAAGTAGTTACGGAGAAGGAAGATCGCGAAGGGCAGCCCGTAGGCGACATGGAAGAGGATCACGCCCGGGATCGTGCCGAACAGGCCGATGGCGCCGAAGAGTTTGGCCACCGGCAGCAGCCCGATCTGGACGGGCACCACCAACAGACCCACGACCACGAGGAAGATCGCGTTGCGGCCGGGGAACTCCAGCCAGGCGAAGGCGTATCCGGCCAGTGCCGCGATGCCGACGACCAGCGCGGTGGCGGGCACCGAGATCAGGACGGTGTTCCAGAAGGACTGCGTGATGCCGGAGTCCTCGAACAGGGCGGTGTAGTTGTCCAGGGACAGCTGCCCCGGATCGGTCAGTGCCGTCCACCAGCCCTTGGCCGCGTTGTCCTGCTCGGAGCGCATCGAGGACAGGAACAGACCGGCGAGCGGAGTGATCCAGACGAGTGCGACGACGAGCAGGACTGCCTGGACCACTCCGTTGCTGAGCCACGTGGTCAGCCGGCTCACGAGCCCCGGACGCGGCGGCAGGACGGGAGCGCGGTCGGAGTTCTTGGCGACCGGCAGGGACGCACCGCGGTCGATGGTGCTGTGGCCGCTCATGCTCCGCTCCTTCGGAAGCGCCGGACGTTGAAGATCATGGCGGGCACGACGAGAAGCAGCAGCAGCACGCTGAGGGCGCTGCCGAGCCCCTGGTTGTTGCCGCCGCCGAAGGACACCAGCCACATCCGGGTCGCCAGCACATTGGCTTCTTCCTGGACCGGCCCCGGCGCGATGATGTAGACGAGGTCGAAGACCTTCATCACATTGATCACCAGGGTCACGAAGACCACCGTCAGTACTGGTGCCAGGAGCGGCACCGTGATCTTCCGGAAGATCTGCCACTCATTGGCGCCGTCCATCCGGGCCGCCTCCAGAGCGTCCCGGGGGATGGCGGCGAGTCCCGCGGCGATGAGCACCATCGAGAAGCCGGTCCAGATCCACAGATAGGCACCGATGATCGCCGGGGTGACCAGGGCGGGGCCCAGCCAGGAAATGCCCTGGTAGGGGGCGGCGAAGTTCTCCGCCGGGAGCCTGACGGTGTACGAACCCGCCTCCAGGCCGCGGAAGTTGAACGAGCCGTCCGCGGCGGTGGTGGCTTTCGCGGCCACCTTTCCGTCCCGTACCGCCTCGACCGACATCCCCGGCAGACCCTTCTCGGCCGGGTCGACCTTGCCCGGAGTGCCTCCGCCGCCCGGGGTGAAGTCGAGATAGACGACGCCCCTGACCTCGTCGGCGCCGGGCGCGGCGGCAGATGCGGCCCCGGCGGGCCGGGCCTCGGACGGCATCTTGTCCGGTGCCACTCCGACGAAGCCGAGGCTTATGGACGTGCCCGGGCTGACCGCCTCGGTCGTACGGTAGTCGCCGCCCGGATTCCCGGTCAGGTTCTGGCCCTGCCGGGCCCTGGCGGTGGGGTAGGCGGAGCTGTCGTCGAAGGCGTCGTGGACGCCGACGGTGACGGCGTTGAGCACGCCGCGGTTCGGGTCCTCCTCGTACGCGAGCCGGAAGATGATGCCGGCGGCCAGGAACGAGACCGCCATCGGCAGGAAGAGCACCAGCTTGAACGCGGTTGCCCAGCGCACCTTCTCGGTGAGTACCGCGAGCACGAGGCCGAGACCGGTCAGCAGCACCGGAGCCACGACAACCCAGATGGTGCTGTTGCGGATCGCCTTGAGCGTGGCCGGATCGCTGAATATCTCTGCGTAGTTCTCGCCGCCGACGAAGCGGTCACCGCTCGCGTCGAAGAGGCTTCGCCCGGCGGAGAACAGCACCGGATAGACGACCAGGGCGCCGAGGAGCAGCAGCGCGGGGAGGACGAACACCACCGCGATGTTGCGCCTTCTGCGCTGGGCCCGCCGCCGCGGATTCGCGGCGGCGGGGGATGGGGTGAGTACAGCCATGAGTGCGGGGCCTCAGCTCTTGTAGGCCTTGGCGGCCGCGGCCTCGAGCTTGGCCGCGGTGGCCGTGGGGTTCGAGGGGTCGCGCAGGAAGTCCTGGAGGAGCTTCCACTCGCCCGCGCCCTTGGTTCCGCCGAACGCGGCCGGGGCCTGGTCGGACATGTCGAAGCGGACCGTGTCACCGGCATCCACCAGCGACTTGGCAGTCGCGCGAGTGGTGTCGTCGGCGTACGAGGCGAGGTCGACGTCCTTGTTGGGGGAGATGAAGCCGCCCGCGCCCGCCCACACGGCGGCCGCTTCGGGCGTGGCCAGGAACTCCAGCAGCCGCTGCGCGGCCTTCTTGTTCTTGCCGTCCTTGAGGACCACGGCCGCGTCACCGCCGCTGACCACCGGTGCCTTGCCGCTGTCCACGGCGGGGAAGGGGAAGAACTTGGCGTCCTCGCCGAGCTTTTTGCCGAAGTCGTCCTTGGCCATGCCGCCGACGAAGTCGCCCTCGTAGACCATGCCGGCCTTGGGCTTGGGGCCGAAGACCTGCTCGATGGAGCCCGGGAAGTCGGTGTTCAGCGCGGCGCTCGAGCCTCCGGCGACGAGCTGCTTGTCCTTGAAGACCTCGCCCAGGGTGGTCAGCGCCTTGACCACGCTGGCGTCGGTCCAGGGCAGGGTGTGGGCGGCCAGCTGGTCGTACTTCTCGGGTCCGGCCTGGGAGAGGTAGATGTTCTCGAACCAGTCGGTCAGCGTCCAGCCGTCCTCACCGGCGACGGAGAAGGCCGGAAGTCCGGAATCGGCGATCGTGCGTCCGGACTTGAGCATGTCCGCGAAGCTCTTGGGCTCGGAGACCCCGGCCTGCTCGAACGCGCTCGGGCTGTACCAGACGGTCGACTTGTGCGCCGCCTTGAAGTAGAGGCCGTAGTAGGTCTTGTCGACGGTGCCGTAGTTCTTCCACACCTCGGCGAGGTTGGCGCCGGCGGTCGTGGCGGCCTTCTGCGAAAGCGGTTCCAGCCAGCCCTCCTTGGCGAACTGCTGGAGCACGCCGACCTGGGGCACCATCGCCACGTCGGGGGCGTTGCCGCCCTCGATCTTGCTGCCGACGAAGGTGGAGACGTTGTCACCGGTGGGCACGAAGACCGTCTTGGCGCCGGTCTGCTCGGTGAAGGCGTCCAGCACCTTGCGGAAGTTCTTCTGCTCGCTGCCGGTCCACACTCCGGCCACGGTCACGGTCTGGCCCTTGAGGTCCTTGCCGCCGCTCGCCGGCTCCGTCGACCCGTCGCAGGCGCTCGCGCCGAGGGCGAGGGCGAGCACGGTGGATGCGGCCGCGGCCGTCCGGATGCTGGTCGTGATTCGTCGCATGATGATGGTCCTTTCGAAAAGAGGGTGAGTTCAGGGGGTGGGGCAGTCGCCCGTCCACCACGCGGCGGTCGCTCCGGGGAGCACGCCGTCGGGACATGGCCCGCTGGAGAGGAGCGGGGTGCCCGCGACCGGGGCCGGTACGGGCTCGGTGCCGAAGTTGACCGCGCAGATCAGCCCTTCACCGCGGGCCATGGCCAGGACCTGCGGGGGTGCCTCCAGCCAGCGCAGGCTGCCTTCGCCCAACTGAGGCAGGCTGCGCCGCAGTTGAAGGCCCTCGCGGTAGAGGTGCCAGAAGGAGCGGGTGTCGGCCAGGGCCCGGTCGGTGGCGTGTTCGGCGAACCACTCGGGCTGCGGCAGCCAGGGACGCGCGCCGGCCGCGCCCTGGCTGAAGCCGAACGGTGAGGCGTGGCCGGACCAGGGCAGCGGCACCCGGCAGCCGTCGCGGATGCGCGCCCGGCTGCCGGTGCGGCGGAAGATCGGGTCGGTGAGTACCTCGTCCGGCAGATCCAGGACTTCGGGGAGGCCGAGCTCCTCGCCCTGGTAGACATACGCGGCGCCGGGCAGGGCCAGCATCAGCAGGGCGGCGGCGCGGGCACGAGCCGCACCCAGACCGCTGGCCTCCACGCCGGGCTCGCCCGCGTACCGGGTGACCGTGCGCACCTGGTCGTGGTTGTTGAGCACCCACGTGACGGTGGAGCCCGTCCCGGCGATGTCGCGTATCGCCTCCGTGATGGTCGCCTGGAAGGCGTCGGCGTCCCAGGGGGCGCTGAGCAGGTCGAAGAAGAAGGCCTGGTGCAGTTCGTCCTGCCGCACGTACTTGGCGTGCTCGATTGCCGTGGGCACGGAGACCTCGCCGACCAGGAGCCGTTCGGTGCCGTCCAGGGCCGCGTACTCCTCGCACACCGACCGCCAGCGGCGCCACACCTGGTGGACTTCCGGCTGGTTCCAGGCCAGCGGGTTCACCGAGTCCCGGGCGCGCTCGTCGGCGCAGGGGTCGGCGGAGTCGGGCAGCTCGGGGTGCTTGAAGAGTCCGGCGGCCACATCGATGCGAAAGCCGTCGACGCCCCGGTCGAGCCAGAAGCGGAGCACCCGCTCGAAGGAGTCGCCGACTTCGGAGTTGCGCCAGTTCAGGTCGGGCTGCTGCGGGGTGAACAGGTGCAGGTACCACTGGCCCGGGGTGCCGTCGGATTCGGTGATCCGGCTCCAGGCGGGCCCGCCGAACATCGCCCGCCAGTTGTTGGGCGGCTCGTCGCCGTCCGGGCCGCGACCGTCGGCGAAGTGGAACCGGGAGCGGGCCACGCTGCCGGGTGCGGCGGCGAGTGCCTCGCCGAACCACGGGTGATCGCTGGAGCAGTGGTTGGGGACGATGTCGAGCAGCAGCTTGAGTCCGAGCCTGCGGGCGTCGGCCATCAGCAGGTCGAACTCGGCCAGGTCGCCGTAGACGGGGTCTACGTCGCAGTAGTCGGCGACGTCGTAGCCGTGGTCGTGCTGCGGTGAGGGAAAGAACGGGCTGAGCCAGATGCCGTCGACACCGAGCTTCCTCAGATACGGCAGTCCGGCCCGTACGCCGGCCAGGTCACCGATGCCGTCCCCCGTGCTGTCGAGGAAGCTGCGCACGTAGACCTGGTAGATCACCGCGTCGCGCCACCAGGAGGTGGCGGTGCGGGAGGAGTGGCCGATGGCGGCCGGGAGAGCAGTGAGCATCTCGCGTTGACCCGTTCCTGCTGGATGCGAGAGCGCCCCAGAGCGGGTGCGCTGTTATGCATGCATGTTAAGTAGCGGTGACGGGAGGGTGTCAACGATGCTGCGCGAACCGGCCCTAGTATGTCCAGATTTTTGCGGGTATGCCAGACGAGCTTGCTACTTAACATGTAAGTAGCAAGCTCGTGGAGGAGACGGAGAGGGCTCAGCCCTTGCGGGAGATCGATCCCAGCTCGCGCGACAGGCGCCCGACGGCTGCCTGCGGTGTCTGGCGCAATGCCATGACGTCCTGAACGACCGCCTGCACGGCAAGGCTCACCTGGTCGTAGCGAGGGCTCTTGGGGCGCGGCTCGGCCGCCAGCACGCTCTGGCGCAGGGTGGGCAGATACGGATAGGCGCGCACCAGCGCGGGATCCTCGTACAGCGCTGCCCGCACGGGAGGCAGTGAGCCTGCGGTGAGCACCTTGCGCTGGACACGCTCGCTGGTGAGATAGGCGATCAGATCGGCCGCCGACTCCGGATGCCGGGAGCGGCTGCTGACCGCGAGATTGGAACCGCCGAGCACGCTCGTGCCCGGTCCGTCCGGCCCGGGCAGCGGCACCGCGCCGAACCTGCCGGCCACCTTCGACCCCGGCGCATTGGCCATCGCGTACACATAGGGCCAGTTCCGCAGGAAGAGCAGCCGGCCGTCCTGGAAGGCCTGCCGGGACTCCTCCTCCTTGTAGTCACGGGCACCGGGGGAGATCCAGCCGTCCCGTACCCCGCCCGCAAGGAACTCCAGCCCCTTGCGGGCCGAGACCGAGTCCACCGTCACCCGGGCGCCGTCGTCCCGCAGGATCGACCCGCCCGCCGAATGGACCGCCTCGGTGGCGTTGACGGTCAGTCCCTCGTACGGCAGGAACTGACCGGCATAGCCGTCCATCTTGTACTTCGGCGCCAGGGTCTTCGCCTGCCGCGCCAGCTCCTCCCAGGTGCGTGGCGGCCGTTCGCCCGCCCGCTCCAGAATGTCCTTGCGGTAGTACAGCAGCCCGGCGTTGGTGACATACGGGACGGCGTACAGGCGGCCGTCGAAGGTGGCCGTGTCCACCACGGGGGCGAGGAAGGTGTGCAGCGGGAACGCGTCCCGCTCCAGCGGGGAGATCCAGCCCGCCGCCGCGAACTCGGAGGTCCAGGCCACGTCGATGTTCAGTACGTCGAACCGGTCGCTGCCCGAGCGCAGTTCGCTGATCATCTGGGCCCGGGTCTCGTCCGCGGAGTCGGGCAGCTCGACGAGAGTGACCTTCTCCTGCGGGTGACCGCGGTTCCAGTCGTCCAGCAGCGGACCGAGATAGTCGGTGAGATCGCCCGCCGTCACCAGGGTCATCGGACCGCGGCCCTTGGGGGCCGCCGCACTCGGCTGGCTGTCGAAGCCGGCGTACCCTGCGAAGATCACGGCAGCAGCGAGGAGCCCCCTACCCGCGGCATGCATCCACCGCATAGGTTCCTCCCAGTGCACCGACCCGGCCGCGTTGCCGTCCAATGTGGCCTATGTATACCTGTTAGGCATGGGGGATACTAGACGTCCAGGCGGAGAAGGCGGGTGGCGCGAACCACAGCCCGTATCCGAGTGAACTGTCAAGTACGGAGCGGGAGGGAGGGGAGCGCGTGCGGCTGCCGCTCCTGGCACTCCTCACCCGTGGCCCGGCGCACGGTTACGAGCTCAAGCAGGACCTTGAGAAGCTCCTGGGCGCCGCGTACCCTCAGCCGAATGTCGGCCAGATCTATGTCACTCTCGGACGGCTGGAAAAGGCCGGCCTGATCGCCGGCGAGGATGTCGAGCAGTCCGGCCGACCCAATAAGCGGACATACCGTCTCACCGACGCCGGGCACGAGGCGGTACTCGCCTGGTTCGACGAGACCACGGACGAGCCGCGGGTCCGGGACGAGTTCTTCATGAAGATCGCCCTCGCACCCGAGTCCGGTCTCGCCGACCCGATCACGCTGATCAACAAGCAGCGGCGGCAGTATCTGAACACCATGCGCGATCTGTCGAAGCTGGCCGCGGCCGAGGACCGGGACAACAGGGTCTCCCAGCTGTTGATCGAGGGCGCGATGCTGCATCTGCAGGCCGACCTCGACTGGCTGGAACGCTGTCAGGAGGAGCTGGAATGAGCGACGACACCGCTCCCGTCGCGCTGGGCGCTCCCGGCCCGCAGGGCAAAGTGCCGATCGTGCGCGCCGAGGGTCTGACCAAGACCCATCACGGCGAAGGCGCGCCGGTTCAGGCCGTACGCGGAGTGGATCTGACCGTTCAGCCCGGGGAGTTCGTTGCCGTCACCGGCCCATCCGGCGCCGGAAAGTCCACCCTTCTCCATCTCATAGGCGGGCTCCAGCGGCCCGACAGCGGCTCACTGTGGCTGGACGGCCGCCGCGTGGACGCCTATCGCGAGGCCCGCTGGGCGGTGCTGCGCCGCCGGAGCATCGGCATCGTCTTCCAGTTCTTCAACCTGGTCTCCGACCTCACTGTCGCCGACAACGTCGAACTGCCCGCGCTGCTCGCGGGCGCATCGCCCAAGGCCGCCCGCGACAGCCGGGCAGAACTCCTCGCCGAACTCGGCCTCGAAGGCCGGGAACGCTCGATGCCCGGCGAACTCTCCGGCGGCGAGCAGCAGCGTGTCGCCCTGGCCAGGGCCCTGGTGAACCATCCCGCGCTGCTGCTCGCCGACGAGCCGGCCGGGAGCCTCGACAGCAAGGGCACCAGGGAAGTGCTCCGGCTGCTCTCCCGTTTCCACCAGCGCGGCCAGACGATCCTGCTGGTCACCCATGACGCACGGATGGCCAGCGCGGCCGACCGGGTCATCAGCTTCTTCGACGGGCGCATAGCCGACGACGCGACTCTCGACGCGGGGTCCCGCACCACGGGCCGCGGCGTCTCCGGCGTACTCGAACTGAAGGAGTGACCGTGCGGGCCACTCTGCGCTGGGCACACGCCGACCTGCGGGCACACCGCGGACAGTCGGCCTTCGTCGTCCTTGCCAGCGCCGGCATCATCGCCTCACTGCTGCTGGCCGTGGCCCTGTTCAGCTATGCCGCCAACCCCTGGCAGCGGATCTTCACCCAGTCCCAGGGCGCCCATGTCTGGCTCCACACGCGGGCCGCCGCGGACACCGGGAAACTGTCCGAGCTGGACGGCATCGACGGCATCGCGGGGCCCTACCGCACCGGGCAGGTCACCGTGGAGTCCCGCGGGGCGAGGGCGAGCGTGTCCCTGCGCGCGGCCGACACCCGGCCCCCCGAGATCGCCCGGCCGCTCGTCACCGGAGGCGACTGGCTCGACAAGCAGCCCGGGGGAGTCGTACTGGAGAGCTCCCTCGCCCGCGTCCTGTGGGCGGAGCCCGGCGACACCCTGACCGTGGCGGGACCGGACGGCACCGCACACACCCTCCGCGTGGCCGGTGTCGCCGAAGCCGCGGAACCCCGCTACCGGCCGGGCGGCGAGTCCGGCATCGGCTGGGTGCTGCCCCGTACGCTCAACCGCGTCGCGGCGGGAAGCACCGGACAGAGCGTGGGGCTGCGTCTGAAGGATCCGGCCGACCTCGACTTCACCATCCAGCAGGCCGTCACCCAGCTCGGCGCCGACCGGGTCGCCCAGGTCACCAAATGGCAGCAGGCGCGGGCGGAGGCGGGCAGCGACGACCGGTTGCTCGGGCAGCTCTTCGCCGTGTTCGGTCTCGGGGCTCTGCTGGCCGCCGCGCTCGCCGCCTCCGGGGCCATCAGTGCCCGAATCCGCGGACAGCTACGGGACATCTCCATCCTCAAGGCGATCGGGTTCACCCCCGGCCAGGTGGTACGCGGCTTCCTCGCCCAGCACCTCGCCTTCGCGCTGCTCGGGGTCACCCTGGGCACCGCGGCGATCGCGTTCCTCGGCGCGCGGATACCCGGCCGGATCGGGGAGGCGGCCGGGGTCTGGCAGGACCTGCCCGGGCACACCGCCCTGATGATCGGCGTCCCGAGCGGCGCGGTGCTGCTGATCGCCACCGCCACCGGACTCGCCGCCTGGCGCGCCGGAAGGGTCCCTCCCGTTCCCGTCGCCCGGGCCGCGCTTCCCTCGGCCGCGCCGATGACCGGCCTCGGCCGTCGGGCGCTCGGCATGCGGGTCCCGCCCGCACTGGTCCTCGGCTGGCGGGCGGCGTTCCCCCGACGGCCACGCACCCTGATCACCGTGGCCCGGCTGGCACTGCCGCTCCTCATGATCACGGTGGCACTCGTCGCCTGGTCCACGCTGGACATGTTCCGCAGCCGCCCCGCCGAGATGGGCGTGCCCGCGGCGCTGTCCGTACGGGCCGAGCAGCCCGGGAGCCTCAGCGGCCAGGACCTTCAGCGCGCGCTGACCGCGCCCCCGGACGTCTTCGCCGTCCACCCGGGTGTGGAGGTCGCCGCGCTGGTGCCCGGCCAGACCGGCACCATCACCCTGCGCGGGCTCGGCACGGCAGGCACCCCGTACCCCTTCACCGTGGTGGAGGGGCGCCCGGCCGACGGCCCCGACGAGGCGGTCGCCGGCCAGGGACTGCTCGACCTGCTGGATGTGCGGGTCGGTGACTGGGTGCGGATGACGGTGGAAGGCCGGCCGCAGATCCTGCACATCGTCGGACGCAGCATCGAACCCGAAGCCGGCGGCCGGGTGATCTCGACGACCGTCGACACGCTCCAGGAACGCGACCCCGCGCTGCGGCCGGACTTCTACCACCTTGTCCTGCGGCCGGGCGCGGATCCCCGGGCGGTGAGCAGCGAACTCGCCGACAAGGCCGGAGGCGCCCTGGAGATCCGCGAGACCCCCAACCCGGGGGACCGGCTGGAACCGGCGCGGGGCGTGATCGCGGCCCTGATCGGGGTGCTGGCCCTGATCGGGCTCACCGAACTGCTGACCCTCATCGGTACGTCGGTCCGCGACCGCGGCCGCGATCTGCTCGCGCTCAAGGCGATCGGTCTGACGCCTCGCCAGATCAGCTCGGCGATCGTGGCGGCCGCGGGCTTCACGGCTCTGCTCGCCGCCGCGATCGGCACGGGACTCGGGGTGCTGTCCGGCAGGTGGCTGGTGGACATCCAGGGCCGCTCCAGTGGAATGGGCGCGGGCATCGCCCATGTCCCGCCCACGCTGCTGCTGGCTTCGGTCGCCGTCGGTGCCGTGCTGGGCGCCGTCGCGGCCGCGGCGCTGCCCGCGGCCCGGACGGCACGCCGCCGACTGGCGGATTCACTGGCCGAGACTCTCTGAGCGCTGCGCCTGTGAACTGCCGTTATACCGCTTCACTATCCGGTCGCCGGGCGTGACGTAACTCATCGTCTTCGCTCGCGATCCGTCCGAAGTCCTCGGGTACGGTGACCAACGCTCCGTACTGCTCAGCACACTCATCGACACTGTCCACGAGGACACCGGACGCCCATGTTCCGGCGCCGGTTGCGACATCCCTAGACCCTTGGGCCGCCGGCCCGCGACATGACAGGGGAGTTTGATGTTCCGCAAGGTTTTGGTCGCCAACCGAGGTGAGATCGCGATCCGCGCATTCCGCGCAGCGTTCGAACTCGGTATCTCCACGGTGGCGGTGTTCCCTCATGAGGACCGCAACTCATTGCACCGCGCCAAGGCGGACGAGGCGTACCAAATCGGTGAACCGGGCCATCCCGTACGGGCGTACCTGTCCGTCGACGAGGTGATCAGGGCCGCGCGCAAGGCGGGTGCCGATGCGATCTACCCCGGCTACGGATTCCTGTCGGAGAACCCGGACCTCGCCGCGGCCTGTGCGGACGCGGGGATCACTTTCGTGGGACCGCCCGCCTCCGTACTGCTTCTGACGGGCAACAAGTCCCGGGCGGTCGCGGCGGCACGGGAAGCCGGAGTTCCGGTCCTCAAGTCCTCGCAGCCTTCCACCGATGTCGACGCGCTGCTGGAGGCCGCGGAGGACATCGGTTTCCCTCTGTTCGTCAAGGCGGTCGCGGGCGGCGGCGGCCGGGGCATGCGCCGGGTGGCCGAGCCCGGCGAACTGCGGGAGGCGGCCGACGCGGCGATGCGCGAGGCGCAGTCCGCGTTCGGCGACGCGACGGTCTTTCTGGAGCAGGCCGTCATCAACCCCCGCCATATCGAAGTACAGATCCTCGCCGATGCCCACGGCAATGTCGTGCACCTCTACGAGCGGGACTGCTCGGTGCAGCGGCGCCACCAGAAGGTCGTCGAGATCGCGCCCGCGCCCAACCTGGACCCGGATCTGCGCGAGCGGATCTGCGCCGACGCCGTCGCCTTCGCCCGTCACATCGGATACGTCAACGCGGGAACCGTGGAGTTCCTCGTCGACGAGCGCGGCAACCACGTCTTCATCGAGATGAACCCCCGTATCCAGGTCGAGCACACGGTCACCGAGCAGGTCACCGGCCGCGACCTGGTCATCGGGCAACTGCGCATCGCCGCCGGCAGGTCCCTGCCCGAACTGCGCCTGACCCAGGACGACATCGTCCTGAACGGCACCGCGCTGCAGTGCCGTATCACCACCGAGGACCCCGCCAACGGCTTCCGGCCCGACGTGGGCACCATCTCCGCCTACCGCTCACCGGGCGGGCCCGGCGTCCGGCTCGACGGCGGCACGGTGCACACCGGCGCGGAGGTGTCGGCGCACTTCGACTCGATGCTGGTCAAGCTCACCTGCCACGGGCACGACTTCGCCAACGCCGCCCGCCGCGCGCGCCGGGCCATCGCCGAATTCCGGATCCGCGGAGTGGCCACCAACCTGCCCTTCCTCGGTGCCGTACTCGACCATCCCGAATTCCGGGCCGGCCGGATCACGACGAGCTTCATCGGCGAGCATCCGGAGCTGATGCGGGCCAGCCCCTCGGCCGACCGCGGCAGCCGCATGCTCACCTACCTCGCCGAGACGACCGTCAACCGGCCGCACGGCCCGCGCCCGCGCGTCATCGAGCCCAGCCACAAGCTGCCTGCCACATCGCTCGCCGCGTCGCCGCCCGACGGCTCGCGCCAGCGCCTCGCGGCGCTGGGCCCGGACGCCTTCGCCGCGGAACTGCGCGGCCAGTCGGCAGTCGCCGTCACGGACACCACGTTCCGCGACGCGCACCAGTCCCTGCTCGCCACCCGTGTGCGCACCCGCGATCTGCTCGCCGTGGCCCCGCACGTCGCGCGCACTGCGCCGCAGTTGCTGAGCCTGGAGTGCTGGGGCGGTGCGACCTACGACGTGGCGCTGCGCTTCCTCGCCGAGGACCCCTGGGAGCGTCTGGCGGCGCTGCGCGAGGCGGTGCCCAATGTCTGTACGCAGATGCTGCTGCGCGGGCGCAACACCGTTGGCTACACGCCCTATCCGACCGAGGTGACGGAAGCGTTCGTCGCCGAGGCGGCAGCCACGGGCATGGACATCTTCCGGATCTTCGACGCGCTCAACGACGTCTCCCAGATGCGCCCGGCGATCGACGCGGTGCGCTCCACGGGCACGGCACTGGCCGAGGTCGCCCTCTGCTACACCGCGGACCTGTCCGACCCCGGCGAGAAGCTCTACACGCTGGACTACTACCTGCGCCTGGCCGAGCAGATCGTCGAGGCGGGCGCGCATGTGCTCGCGATCAAGGACATGGCCGGGCTGCTGCGCCCGCCGGCCGCCCGCACGCTGGTGACCGCGCTGCGTGAGCGCTTCGACCTGCCGGTGCACCTGCACACCCACGACACGGCGGGCGGACAGCTCGCGACGCTGATGGCCGCGATCGACGCGGGTGTCGACGCCGTCGACGCCGCCGTCGCCTCGATGGCCGGGACCACCAGCCAGCCGCCGCTGTCGGCCCTGGTCGCGGCCACCGACCACACGGAGCGGGCAACCGGGCTCTCGCTGCAGGCCGTCGGCGATCTGGAGCCGTACTGGGAGGCCATGCGCAAGGTGTACGCGCCGTTCGAGTCCGGCCTCGCCTCGCCCACCGGGCGGATCTACCACCACGAGATCCCCGGCGGTCAGCTGTCGAACCTGCGCCAGCAGGCCATCGCGCTCGGCCTCGGCGACCGCTTCGAGCTGATCGAGGACTGCTACGCGGCGGCGGACCGAATGCTCGGCCGCCTGGTGAAGGTCACTCCGTCGTCGAAGGTGGTGGGCGACCTCGCGCTGCATCTGGTCGGCGCCGGGGTTGAGGCCGCGGACTTCGAGTCCGACCCCGGCAAGTTCGACGTCCCGGACTCGGTGATCGGCTTCCTGCGCGGCGAGTTGGGCGACCCGCCCGGTGGCTGGCCCGAGCCGTTCCGCACCCGGGCCCTCAAGGGCCGTCCGGCGAAGGCGGAGGCGCCCACGCTGTCGGACGAGGACCTGCGAGGTCTGCGCGACACACGCCGGGCCACCCTGAACCGGCTGCTGTTCCCCGGCCCGACCAAGGAATTCGACGCCCACCGTGAAGCCTACGGAGACACCTCCGTACTGCCCACGCAGGACTTCTTCTACGGCCTGGAGCCGGAGAGGGAGCACACGGTCACCCTCGATCCGGGCGTCACGCTGCTGATCGAGCTGGAGGCCATTTCCGATGCCGACGAGCGGGGCTTCCGCACGGTCCTGGCCACGCTGAACGGGCAGCTGCGGCCGGTGTCCGTACGCGACAAGTCCATCGCCACCGAGGTCAAGGCGGCGGAGAAGGCCGAGCGCGGCAACGAGCGCCATGTCGCCGCACCTTTCGCCGGGGTGGTCACGCTGCAGGTGGACGAGGGCGACGCGGTGTCCGCGGGCCAGACGGTGGCCACGATCGAGGCGATGAAGATGGAGGCCTCCATCACGGCGCAGTCCGCGGGAACGGTCGGCCGGCTCGCCATCGGCAAGATCCAGCAGGTCGAGGCGGGCGACCTGCTGATCGAGATCAACTGACGCTCCCGCGTCCACGACGTCGCGGTTCGGGGGGCCCTCTGGGCCCCTCGTTCGGCGGCTCGTACGGTCGGGCTCCTCGCTTGGGCAGGTCCGACCCCGTAAAAGGGAGGCACCCACATCTCGTCAGGGAGCCGCCCGTGAAAGCCCTCGTCGCCTCCGAATACACGCCGCTGGACCGGATCAGCGTCACCCAGCACCCCACGCCCACCCCGGAGGCGGGCCAGGTGCTGATCAAGGTCGAGGCAGCGGCGCTCAATCCGCTCGACCTGATGCTGATCACGGGCGCGGCGAAGGAGAGCTATCCGGCTGCCCACCCGCTGGTGGTCGGAATGGACGCCGCTGGCACCGTTGCCGAGGTGGGGGAGGGCGTGTCCGGATACGCGCCGGGTGATCCTGTGCTCGCCTTCACCGGACAGGCCGGCGCCGTCGCCGAGTACACGGTGGCGTCACCCGGACCCCTGCTCGCCCGGCGGCCCGCGGGCCTGGACAGCGCGCACGCGGCCGCCATCCCCGAATCGGGGCTCACCGCCGTCTGCCTGCTGCGCGCCGTCGCGCTCGCGGAGGGTGAGAGCGTGCTGGTCGTCGGGGCCACCGGCGGCATCGGGCTGTACGCCGTGCAGTTGGCCGCGGCACTCGGAGCCCGGGTGGTCGCCACGGCGACCGAGGAGGACGAGGAGTATCTGCGCGGCCTCGGCGCCGCCCACACCGTCGACTACAAGAGAGGCGACGTGGTGGACGAGACCTTGCGCCTGGTCCCCGGCGGGGTCGATGTGGTCGTCGACGTGGTCAACATGGGCGAGCGGCTCACCGACACCGCGCGTGCCGTGCGTCCGGGCGGCCGGCTGGTGTCGCCGCTCTTCGGGCCCGCCGAGCTGGGACGCGATGTCTCGCCGGTCTACATCGGCCGGTTCCAGGCGCAGCCTGGCGATCTGGAGGACCTGGCAGCCCGGGCCGCGGACGGGAGGCTGCACGTGGAGATCGGCGCACGCTACCCCTTGGACAGCGCCGTACAGGCCGTCGCCGACTTCGCCGGGAAGCACATCCGGGGCAAGGTTGTCATCACCACCGCATGAGCGACGGCGTGCACGAGACACACGGAAGGGGTGGCTCCCATGAAGCGCAGAATCCTCGGCGGCACGGGAATCTCGGTCAGCGAGTACGCGCTGGGCGCCATGATGTTCGGCGCCTGGGGCAACGCCGACCCGCACGAGTCGGTCCGTATGATCCACCACGCGCTGGACGCCGGGATCAACGTCGTGGACACGGCCGACGTCTACAGCATGGGTGAGTCGGAGGAGATCGTCGGCAAGGCCCTCAAGGGCCGCCGGGACGATGTCGTACTCGCCACCAAAGGCAGCAGCTCGATGGGCGGCGACCCCAACCACAGCGGAAACTCACGGCGTTGGCTCACCCGCGCCGTGGAGAACAGCCTTCGCCGCCTGGGCACCGACTACATCGACCTCTACCAGGTGCACCGGCCCGACGCGGACACCGACATCGACGAGACGCTGTCCGTCCTGTCCGATCTCGTACGGGCGGGCAAGGTGCGCGTGATCGGCCACTCCACCTTCCCGGCGGAGCAGATCGTCGAGGCCCAGTGGACGGCCGAGCGTCACGGTCACATCCGGTTCCGCACCGAGCAACCGCCGTACTCCATCCTGGCCAGGGGCGTCGAGGCGGCCGTGCTGCCGACCGCCCAGCGCTACGGTCTGGGGGTGCTGACCTGGGGCCCGCTCAGCGCGGGCTGGCTGTCCGGCAAGTACGCCAGGCCGACGGACATCAACCTCACGGAGGGGAGCGGGCGTGCAGCCCTCGAGCGGCACAAGTTCGACCCGTCGATTCCTGGCAACGCCCGCAAGCTGGAGGCCCTCGGCGAACTGACGAAGCTGGCCGACGAGGCGGGCCTGAAGCTCCCGCACCTGGCGATCGCGTTCGTACGCGCCCACCCCGCTGTCACTTCGGTGATCATCGGCCCACGGACGAGCGAGCACCTGGAGGACCTGCTGGCGGGCGTGTACGTCGAGTTGAGCACGGACATCCTGGACCGGATCGACGAGATCGTGCCTCCGGGCACGGACTTGAACAGGAACGACTTCTACTACACGCCGCCCGCGCTCGTTGACGCGTCACGGCGACGCCGCTGACGCTGCGAAGCCGCCGTCCCGGCCCTGCCTTGGCGCGGCCCTGCCGTGGCGCGGCCCCGAAAATGCGTTGCCCGGTCATCGGCCCACTGCGAGGCTTCCGGTCATGTCTGAGAACGGATCCAGCAGTTCGCCCGGCGTTGCCAGTCTCTTGTCGCACGGGCGGCTGACGGCGATCCCACGCAAGGCGGCGCGCCGCGAGCAGTTGCTCGTGCACGCACCTCACGCAGACGCTGTTCGAGCGGGACCGGGCCTACAGCGAGCGTGAGGTCAACGAAGCGCTGCTCACGGTGCACGAGGACTTTTCGGCGCTGCGCCGCTACCTGGTCGTGGCGAGTCTGCTGGACCGGACGAAGGACGGCAGCAGCTACCGGCGGGTCCGGTAGCGGTCACGGCGCGGCAGGCCTGGTGGCGGTCAGCGCGCGGCAGGCCCGGTCCAGTCGGCCGCCACATGAGCGATCCGTACACGCTGCGGGTGGTCCCCGACCGCGACGGACGCGACCTTCCTGCCGGTGGCGAAGTCGATCGCGGTGACGCGGTCGGCGCCGCTCTCGGAGATGACGCAGGATCCGCCGTCGCCGCTGACGGTCGCCCAGTACGGCTTCGAGGCAGCCACCAGCGGCCCCTCCTGGAGCGATGCCCTGTCGACGATGGTCGCGTAGTCGTCCATCGTCCCCGCGATGCACAGCTTGTCGCCCGTGGCGTTCATCGACATGCCATGGTGGCGCGAGTCGTTGACCCAGGTGGTGCGGTCCTCGCTGGTCGCGGGATTCTTCGGCAGTGTCTTCGCCCGGGTGATCTTGTCGGAGGCGAGGTCGTACTCGAGGAAGCCGTTGAAGAACGAGACTTGGAAGTAGAGCTTCGACTCGTCCGGGGTGAAGGCGACGGGCCGTACCGCGTCGGACAGGTCCTTGCGGCCGAAGGCGTCGAGGCGGGCGCGCATGTCGATGACCCTGACCTCCTTGAAGGTGGTGGCATCGACGACGGTGATGCGGCGGTCGCCCTTCGTCCAGTCCCACGCGGGATCGTCGAGGGCGGTGTTGACCTCGCCGATCGACATGTTCCACAGATACCTGCCGCCGTCGGTGAAGACGTTCTCGTGCGGTTTGTCGCCGGTCTTGAACGAGCCGAGCTGCTTGCCGGTCCGGATGTCGAGTACATGCACCGTGTTGGAGGTCGAGGCCGACACCGCGACGCGCGTGCCGTCGGGCGAGACCGTCATGTGGTCGGAGCGGTAACCGGACACGGGGAAGCGCCAGTTGATCCGGCCCGAGGCGAGATCGATCGACACGACGTCGGCGAAGCTCGGGCGGGAGACGACCATGGCCGTGCCGTCGGGCGTGGAGTACATGTCGTCGACGAACTGGTCGTGTCCTTCGCCGGGGCCGTTGCGGATGCCGAGGAAGTAGATGAGCTTGATCGGGTTGAGGTAGATCTCGGTGAGCCGCTGGTCCTTGTCCGGTATGACGTTGATGCGGCCGATCTTTGCGAAGTCGCCGCGGGAGTTGATGACGTCGGCGGTGCCGTCCCAGTTGTTGCCCACGAACATCACCTCCCTGAGACCGGCGGCGGTGTCGGTGGTCGCGGCGGGTGCGACGGGTGCGGCGAGAGCCGATGTCGAACCTGCGACGGTCATGGCGACGGCCGTGGCGAGTGCGCGCAGCGCGCGCCGGGTGATCCGCTGTGGACGCCGGCTTGCGGGCAGAGACATCGTCGTCGTTCCTTCCGTGGGGGGCGCTACCGGACGGGCTTGTGCGAAGAGCTGCGGCAGGCAGAGTCTGAATACGGGCCGCTTCAGACTGGGCTACTGGAAAGTAACGACAGGCGGTGAGGTCCACAAGACTCGCGACACGAGAAAATGACCGGGACCGACGAGGGAGGGACGCGTGGCCGGCAGGCTCAGACAACCGACGGGCCGCTACGGGGGCAGGTCCGCCGAGGAACGACAGGGCGAACGGCGCCGGCGGTTCCTCGACGCCGCACTCCAGCTCTTCGGCGACAGCCCCGGCTACCGGGCCACGACCGTGGCGGCGCTGAGCGAGGCGGCAGGCCTGTCCACCCGTCAGTTCTACGAGGAGTTCCGCACCCTCGAAGACGTACTCGCCGCTCTGCACCTCCAGGTCAACGACTGGGCGGAGGAGGCCGCGCTGGCCGCGCTCGCCGAGGCCGAAGGCATGCCGATCGCGCAACGTGCCGCGGCGGCGTTCCGCGCGTACGCCGCCAACGTCACCGGCGACCCGCGTCGTATACGCATCACGTTCGTCGAGATCATCGGCGTCAGCCCGCGGCTGGAGGAACAGCGTCTGGCCCGGCGCTCGCGCTGGGTGGACCTGATCTGCGCCGAGGCGGCAGCGGCGGTCGAACGAGGCGAGGCGGCACCGCGGGACTATCGCGTCGCCGCGGCGGCCTTCATCGGAAGCGTGAACGGCCTGCTGCACGACTGGAGGGCGGGCTGGGTGGATGCGACGCTCGATCAGGTCGTGGACGAGCTGGTGCAGTTGCTGCTGGGAATCCTGCGCCCGGTCGACCGGGAGCCGGGCACGTAGAACGCTGGTGCCCGCTCGCCGTGTTCGGCGCGCTCCGCGCGGCACCTCACTTCCCGGGCGGCACCGAGCTCTCGATATGCGTGAGTTGGGCCGCGAGGCTGCTCAGCCACTGCTCCAGGTCGATCAGCATCGGCAGGGGAGCGAAGGCCCGCACCCCGGGCGGCGGGTGGTACGCCACGGGGGCGGGCGGCCCTGGCTCCCGGTTCTCGTCGGCGCAGAGCGCGGCGATCCGGTCCGTCGCCCGGGCGAGCTGTTCGGCGGTCGTACGAGCCCAAGCGGCGGCGTCCGGGGGAATACCGGTCGGCGGCAGGTCGAAGCGGGGCAGCCAGTGGGCGCCGAGCAGCACATGGTTCGCCGTGATCAGCGCGGCGTGCCAGTCCATGGGATCGGCCGACGCATCGCCCGGTTCGCTCCGGAGCTGGAAGTACGCGGCCTCGGCGAGGCGGAGGCGGTGGACGACGGGGAAGGTGGGTGGTGCGGGCGCTGTTCCCGGCGGGGTGGCGAGCTGCACCCGCACCGTCCCGGTGATCAGCGGGCCGCAGGACTGCAGCAGGTCGGACACGGTTCTTCGTACCTCGCGCCGGGCCCCGGCCGGCCAGGCGAGGAGCCCGCACAGCAGACCGATCGCGCTGCCCGTGACCACGTCCAGGATCCTTTCCTCGGCCAACTGCCAGGAGGCGGGGGCGATCTGGGCGAACGCGGCCGACACCACCAGCGTGAACAGGGCCTGGGCCCAGGCGATCCCGAAGAGCGGGCCGAGAGCGAAGGCGGCCAGCATGGCGGGCGCCAGCACCGCCGCGTACGCATCGGTGTGACGTCCGACGACGAGCAGAAGCGTGCCCGCGGCGACCGCGCCGACGAGCGTGCCGATCAGCGCGGAACGCACGGCCGTCCAGGTGGCCCCGGCGGTCGTACGGCCAAGAGTGAGCACGGCGAGCAGCACCCAGAAGCCGTGGGACAGGTCCAGCGATCCGGCGATCAGGCGGGCGGCGCCCAGCCCGAGCGCGGTCCGGATGGCGTTCTGGAACAGGACCGAACGAAGCGTCATATGGCCGGCGAGGCGGCGCCACCACAGGTACGGGGTGCGAGCGTCGGCGTACCAGAAGAGGGCGTGCGGCTGGATCGGCGCAGTGCGTCTGCCGTCCAGCCCGACGCGTACGGCGGTCTGCAGGATCCGCGCCGATTCGGCCGTGCCCAGTACCTCGGCCTGGCGGCGCAGTGCGGGGACCGGCGGCGCGGTCCCCGGTGGCCGGGCAGCCCGTGCGACGCGCAGCGCTTGGAAGCGCTGTATCGCCGTGTCCAGGGCGGGGGCCGCCGACCGCGGGGGCGGGCGGCCGGTGCGCAGGGCCTCTGCGGTGGAGGAGCAGTGCGCTGCGACGCGGGCGAGCATGTCGGCCGACGCGGCATCCGCCTCCGCGTCGCGGCCGGCCGACGGGGTCGCGCCCAGCTGCGCCAGTTGGTCGAGGAGTCTGCGTGCCGCGGATCCGGCCTGGGCAAGGGCGCGGGCCGAGCGCCCGGCCCCGGCGGGCCGTTCGGCGGGTGGAAGACGGGAGAGCCGCAGCCGCCGGCCGGTCGCCCGCAAGCGGTCCGCAGAGTCGCCGCTCTCGCCGGCCGCTGCCGCGGCCGCCGCGCGACCGGCTGTCGCGACGGCCTCCGTCAGGCTCTCCCGGTAGGAGACGGCCGGCGCCGCGGGCAGCAGGAAGACCTCGCACGCCGCGAGCAGCAGCACGCCCAGCGTGAGGCCGGCCAGCCGCGATCCCAGGGTGTCCGGCGCGTAGGGCGGAAAGCAGGCCAGGATGTAGAAGAGCTGGAGCCCGGGTGCCGCTCCGGCCGGTCGGGGTCCCGCGACCGCCGCGAAGCCGACCACCAGCATCCCGAGAACCGCCGCCCAGGTGTCGACGGCCAGCACCGTGCCCAGAGTGACGAGCACCAGGCCGACCGGCAGTGCGCGCAGCATCACCGCCGCCCGCTGCCGCCCGGAGCCGGGGATGGGGGACAGCATCCCGAGTGCCACCGGTCCGAACAGGGCGTACAGCGCCGGCACCGGCTGATCCGCCCCGTACACGAAGGGGTAGAACCCGGCGCACGAGGCCGTGGTCACCCGGACCGCCCGGTGCACGATCGCCGTACGGTCCGCCTTCCGCGTGACAGCGCGGTGGCGCCGCGAGTCCGCCTCGGCGGGGCGTGCCCGGCTCACGGCCGGATCTCACGGTTGCCGGGGCCCATGTCCGCGGGCTGGCGGGGCGCGTGCACGGACAGCGGCGGCACCTTGCCGTGGACGACGAGCCGGTGGCGACTGCGGAACAGCGCGACCGTGACCAGGACAGAGGCCCCTGTTCGCGCGGCCGATGACGACTCTGCGCGCATGGGCACGTTCCTCTCGGGCGACGCCGCCGCAGCGTCGCGGGTCGTTCGGGCATGCGCCCTTGATCCCTCGGGCCATTGTCGGCTCGGGGCCGCGGGTCCGCAGCCCGGGCCGGTGCCGGTGCCGGTGCTGTGCGGCGGATGATCGGCCGGATCGCGGGAGAGCGCCGGCCGGGGCCACCATGGCAGTGAGTGCACGGACCGGTCCCGTGGCGCCGCGGGGCGCCGGACCCCTGCGGAACGTGGGAGGTCGTATGTCTGCCGAGCGTGCTGCCCCGCTGATCTGGGACACGATCGAGCGCTACTTCGCACTGCTCCAGGCCCATGTCCCGGCGGAGCGGATGCGGGACGAAATCCTCACCGACGACTTCCGTACGGGCTTCGTCAACGGGCTGATCTGGCAGGGCGATGAAGGGCTGCGGGACTTTCTGGAGGCCCGCGCGGAGTTCTTCGACGAATCCCACGTCGTGGAGCAGCTGTCCCGGCCCGAGCGGCTGCCCAGCGGCCGCTGGCGCGCCCATACCCGGCTGGAGTTCTTCCTGCGGCAGCGGCTCGAAGGATCGCCGGTGAGCGAGACGTTCACCGGAAAGGCCTTCCATGTCTGGGAGTTCGCCCCGATGCCCACGCTCGTCGATCCACCCGGTGAGGAGCTACCGGGTGACGAGCCGTCGGACGGCGGCTGGCGGGTCGCGGCGCAGCTGGTCGAAGGCTTCGCCGCCCTCGACGAGAACGCCCGACGGCTCTTCGCGCAGCCCTCCGCGGGACTGAACCTCGACGAACCCTGAGAGCGGGAGGCCGACCACCGTGCACCTGCTGCTGCCGGTCCTCTTCGCCCTCTGCGCGGCACTCAGCAACGCGGTCGCCACCGTGCTCCAGCGCAAGGCGGCCCTCACCGTGCCTCGCTCCGAGGGCCTGCGCGCGGGGCTGATGCTCGATCTGCTCAAGCGTCCCGTCTGGCTGGCCGGAATCCTTGCCGTCATCGCGGCCGCCGTCTGCCAGGCGCTGGCGCTGGTGACCGGGCCACTGACGATCGTTCAGCCGCTGTTCGTCCTGGAGCTGCCGCTCACCCTGATTGTCGCCTCGCTGCTGATGCGGCGGCACCTTCCGCGCGTCGGCTGGGTGGCGGTGGCCGGTGTGGTGGCGGGTCTGGCTGTCGCCCTCGCCGCGGCGTCCCCCACGGGCAACCGCACCCACGTGGCGCTGGATCGCTGGGTCCCCGCGCTCGCGGCGTGCGTGGGACTGGTCGTCGTCCTCGCCCTGGCGGCACTGAAACGCCCCGAGGGCCGGGCACGTGCCGCCTGCTTCGGCGCGGCGACCGCCATCAGCTACGCGCTGACCGCGGCTCTCATGAAGGCGGCGATGCACATCCTGGACGACGAGGGGATCGTGGCGTTCTTCACCGCATGGCAGACCTACGCCTTCGCGGCGGTCGGCGGGGGAGCGCTCTTCCTGCTGGAGAACGCGATGCAGTCGGGCCCCCTGGTCGCCTCCCAGCCCGCACTGACCCTCGGCGACGCGACGGTGAGCCTGGCCCTCGGTATCACTCTGTACGAGGAACATGTCCGCTCCGGCTGGTGGCTGCTCCCGCAACTGTTCGGCGTCGTCATGATCGCCACGGGTGTGTTCGCGCTCGCCCGGATCCCGCTGACCCGGTCGGTGGTGTCCCCCGACGAGCCGCAGCGAGTCGGAGACGCGCCGTGAGCGCCCGCACATCAATGCGTACGGGAGTGCCCACCCGGTTGTGCCCGTCGCGGGCAAGGCGGATTCTGGAGGCAATGAACCGGGCTGGTGTGGCGCTGTGACCGCATGGGGTGCGGCGCAGAGTGCCGATTTCCGTGGTCCGCTCGATGTCGCCAGGGCTGCCACGGTGGTTCTTGATGCGCAGGACACGGTCATCGGATGGAGCCGCACGGCCGAGGAACTCTTCGGATACGCGCAGGACGAGATCATCGGAAAGCCCCTGGACACCTTCCTGCCGCCCCGGCAGTCCTCCGGGCTCACTGCGGCCGACGAGCCGGGTTCGGCCCTGGGTGCCCCGCTGAGCGGCGGCGAGATCCGCGTCGCCCAGCACAGTGACGGCCGCTCGCTGCTCGTGGCCACGGCGGTGAGTTCCCTGCCCGGCAGCGGCACGGCGGCCCATGTCCTCGTCGCGACGGCACTGGAGAGTCTGCGGCTGTGGGAGTCCCGGCTGGCGCTGCTGCACGGGCTGGCCACCCAGTCGCCCGTCGGCCTGGGCATCTATGACACCGACCTGCGGCTGACATGGTGCAACGCCGCCTACGAGCGGGAGATCGGGCTGCCGTTCGCCGAGTTCCGCGGTCTGCGGGCCGACGAGCTGTACTCCGAGGGAAGCTTCTTGACCGAGAGCTACCCGAACACCCTCGACGCGGTCATGAACCACGTGCTCGACACCGGTGAGCCGATCCTCGACCTGCACTTCCGCGGCCACCCGCCCAGCGATCCAGACGTCGAGCACCTTTGGTCGTGCTCCTACTACCGGCTGCAGGACGCGGACGGGCATGTCTTCGGGGTCTGCGAGGACGCGTTCGACATCACCGATCGCTACGAGGCGCAGAAGCGGCTGGCCCTTCTCGTCGAGGCCGGCCGTGGAATCGGCACCGTCCTCGACGTGATGGTGACCGCGGAGGAGATCGCCGAGGTGGCAGTCCCGGAATTCGCCGACGCAGTGACGGTCGACCTCGTCGAGGAAGTGGTGGAGGGCGAAGTGCTGGGCGCCGGTGGCCCGGCTGGGGGCGTTCTCGTACGGGTCGCTTCGCGATCGGCCACGGCGACCGGGATGAGCGAGCCGGACGAGTCGGAGAAACCGAATCCGCCTTCCCCTGTCGACTACCCGCCGGGTTCCCCGCAGCTGCGCAGCCTCTCCTCGGGCGGGCTCGTGCTCGCGGACGACACCTTGGTCGTTCCGTTGCGAGCCGGCGGCAGCCCGCTGGGACTGGTCACTTTCCGGCGCGCACCGTCGGTCACCTTCGACAACGGCGAGATAGCTCTCGCCGACGAACTGGCAGCCCGTACAGCGGTGTCCATCGACAACGCGCGACGCTACTCCCGTGAACGGGCGGCCTCACTCGCCCTCCAGCGCCAACTGCTGCCGCGCCACCTGCCGCAGCAGACAGCGGTCGACCTGGCCTACCGCTATCTGCCCACCGACGATGTGACTGGGGTGGGCGGCGACTGGTTCGACGTCATCGCACTGTCCGGAACCCGGGTCGGGCTCGTCGTGGGCGATGTGGTCGGCCATGGCCTGCAGGCGGCGGCGACCATGGGCCGACTGCGCACGACCGTACGCGCGCTCGCCCAACTGGACTTGTCCCCCGACGAGTTGCTCACCCGGCTCGACGATCTGGTGGGCCAGTCGGCAGAGGATCTGATGGACGCGGTGGGTCCGCCCGTCGAGCCGCGCGAGGACGACGCCACCGGGGCGACCTGTCTCTACGCCGTTTACGATCCGGTCTCGCGCCGCTGCACCATGGCCCGGGCGGGGCATCTGCCACCGGCGGTCGTGGACCCCGAGGGCCGCCTGTCCTTTCCTGACCTTCCGGCCGGTCCGCCGCTGGGGCTCGGCGGTCTGCCGTTCGAGTCGAAGGAGCTCGAGCTGCCGGTGGGCAGTCTCATCGCCATGTTCACCGACGGCCTGGTCGAAACCCGCGGCCGCGACATCGATCAGGGCCTGAACATCCTGGGGCGGGTGCTCGGCGACCGCGGCAGGTCGCTGGAAGAGCTGTGCGACCGCGCTCTGTCGGAACTCCTGCCGTACGGCACGACCGCCGACGACACGGCACTGCTGCTCGTACGCACCCGGGAACTCGACCCCGGACACGTGGCCCACTGGGAACTGCCCGCCGAACCGGTCGCGGTGGGCCACGCCAGGGAACTGGCTACCGGTCAGCTGCGCGAATGGGACCTGGAAGAGCTGACGTTCTCGACCGAACTCGTCGTGAGCGAGCTGGTCACCAACGCCGTCAGGCACGCCGCTGGGCCGTTGCAACTGCGCCTCATCCGCGACCGCACGCTCCTGTGCGAGGTCGCGGACGCCGGCCACACCTCGCCACATCTGCGCCACAGCGAGGAGGAGGACGAGGGCGGGCGTGGCCTGTTCATCGTCGCGCAGCTGGTTCACCGATGGGGCACCCGGTACACCGAGTCCGGGAAGACGATCTGGACGGAACAGGTCTTCCCCTCGGCGGAATGACGGTCCGCGACGGCGGCCCGGACGTCCCGCGCGGCGCGCTGAGCTGTTACGCCGGGCCGGACCCTAGCACGGATCAGTCCAGGGTGCGCGGCCCGTAGAGGGCGGCAGCGGCCCCGGTGGCCAGGGCCCAGTAGCGGTCGCCGAAAGACCAGTGCCACCATTCCGTGGGGTAGTTGACCAGGCCCGCACCCGTCAGTGCGCCGCCAAGGATGTCCCGGTTGGCACGGGCGTCGTCCGGGATGTTGGCGGCATGCGTATAGCAGGCGCCGTCGCTCTCCTCGGGGCTCGCGTTCATCCGGGTCCCCAGGTCCAGTTCACGGCCGTCGGCATGCGCAAGCGTCAGGTCGACGGCCGCACCGGCGCTGTGCGGGGCGATCTCGGGCGGGGACACATAGCGGCTCGCCGCGGAGTGGACCTGGCCATCGGACCAGTCGGGACGGTCGGCTCGTAGCTCGTCCGCGTACTGCTCGAAGTACCGGCGCTGCAGCGAAGGCGGCCGGTAGCCCTCGACGAACAGCAGCCGCAGACCGGGCGGAAGCAGTGTCTGAGCCGTGAGCAGACGATCGTAGACGCCCTCCCGCAGCCGGGCGAAGGCGCCCGAGGGATCCTCCTTCCTGGCATCGACCAGCAGGGAACCGCCATGGCGGACGTCCACGAGGCGCTCCCCGCACTCCTGGACAGGCAGGGCCACGATCTTCGGGTCCGACATCAAGATGATCTCGCTCATGACCTGCACCTTAGGATGACGGCCGTGACTGTGTTCGACGATGCGGAGCGCCGGACCTGGGCCGGGCGGGCCGAGGCGTACGCGGCCAGTTTCGCGGGGCTCTGCGCCTACCCGGTGCCCATGCTGCTCGACGCCGCGGAAGTCCGGGCGGGTACCCGCGTGCTGGACATCGGGACCGGCACCGGAACCGTCGCCAGAGCCGCGGCCGGGCGCGGAGCGAAGGTAACGGCCGTGGACGCCGAGCCCGGCATGGTCGCTCTGGCCGCGCGGGTCGCACCGGGCGCGAATGTACGAGTCGCCGTACTGCCCGATCTCCCCTTCGCCGACGGCGAGTTCGACGCCGTCGTGGGCAACTTCGTGCTCAACCACGTGGGACAGCCACACGTGGCCCTGACCGAACTGCGCCGGGTGACCCGACCGGGAGGGCGTGTCGCGCTGACGATCTGGACCGCCCCCACCGCCGCCGGACAGGCTTTGTTCGGACGCGCTCTTCAGGCGGCGGGGGTCTCCCGGCCGGCCCATCTGCCTGTTCTGGCCCCGGAGGACAACTTTGAGCGGACGGCCGGTGGGCTGGCCGGGCTGCTCGGCGCCGCGGGCTTCGCGGACGCTGCCTGTCGGACACTCGCCTGGAACCACCGGGCAACCGCCGAGGAGTGGTGGAGCGGACCGGCCGCTGGGGTGGCGTCGATCGGGCAGGTCGTGGTGAGTCAGACCGCCGAGGTGGTGGCGGAGATCAAGCGGCACTACGACTCGATCAGTGCCGAGTTCGCCGGACCGGGCGGTGTGCTGGCTCTGCCCCAACTCGCCTTGCTGGGTTACGGACAAGTCTGATCCACGATGCCACCGGCGGCCGGAGGTCAGTCGGTCCCCGCGCCCGCCAGTTCGGCGACCACCGCGGCTTGACCCGACGGCTATACCCCGTCGACCGGGTGTGAGGGCAGCGCTGTCGACCTATGTCACCGCGTCCGACCAGCCGTAAGGCGGCCCTGCGCGCCCTGTCCCCGGACCCGCGCCCACTGCCTCCAGGTCCCGGTCCGCCGCACGCATCAGCTTCCCGGCGATGTCCCGCATGGCCCGGCTCGCCGCGAGTTCGTCGCCGATCGCCGGCACGTCCACGTCCTGGGGATTGCAGTGGGCCACCCCATGGCCGGTGAGCGTCGTGGTGCCCGTGTCCAGCACCGCGCGGGCCTTCGTCTTGCCGTCCTCCTCGGACAGATAGACGCTGACCTTCCACTCCAGTGTCCGATGAGTCATCGCGCACCTCCTCGCCCGCGGCCGCGGAGCCGCCGCGACGCAGTCCTGCCTTCAGGATCCACCCACCTGTTCCCGGTCGCGCGCCGCCCCCTGGCCATACGGGGGATCTCCGTCCACGACACGCCGCATCGCGGCTGGCAACGGCAGGTGAGGGGCTACCTTCGCCCGACGAAGGCGCTGCGCGGGGTGACTAGGCACCCGGTGACCGCCGGGTCCGGGAGGTGAATGGTGGGGCGCACGAACGGACAGGCCCGTCCGGTACGGGTGCGCGGCAAGGCATCGCCGCGAACCGCCGGCCGTCGTGCCGGGCAACGGCTGCGGTGCCTCGTCGCGCTGTCGCTGCTGGCCGGGCTGCTGACGTCCTGCGGCTCAGAGGAATCCGGCGGCCCGGTCAGCCTGAACTGGTACAACTTCCCTGACGACTCGGGCGCCCTGGCCAGTGCGGCGAGCAACTGCAGCCGCGACTCGGGCGGGCGCTACACCATCTCGTACCAAAAGCTCCCGCGCGCCGCGGACGGCCAGCGTCAGCAGCTCGTCCGTCGGCTAGCCGCCGAGGACAGCGCCATGGACATCCTGGGCCTCGATGTCACCTGGGCCGCGGAGTTCGCGGAGGCCAAGTGGATCCTGCCGTGGACGGGCGCCAATCGCCGCAGGGCCACAGTGGACACCCTCGAAGTGCCGCTGCAGACGGCGACGTGGAAGGGCAGGCTGTACGCCGTCCCGTACAACACCAACACCCAGTTGCTGTGGTACCGAGAGGATCTGGTGCCCAAGCCGCCCACGACCTGGGCGGAGATGCTGGCCATGGCCCGCGTCCTCGCCAGGCAGGGCAAGCCCCACTTCGTGGAGATCCAAGGCGCCCAGTACGAGGGACTGACGGTCTGGTTCAACACGCTCGTGGAGAGCGCGGGCGGCTCGATCCTCAACCGGACGGCCACCGCACCCTCGCTCGGCCCGCCCGCGGTCCGGGCGGCCACGATCATGCACGACCTGGCGACCTCGCCCGCCGCCGACCCCTCCCTGTCCAACCAGATGGAGGACCAGAACCGGCTGGCCATGGAGTCGGGAACCGCGGCCTTCGAGCTGAACTACCCGTTCGTCTATCCCTCGATGAAGTCGAACAACCCCGAGCTGTTCAAGAGTTTCCGCTGGGCGCCGTACCCGGGAGTCGAACCCGGCCGGCCGGCGAAACCGACCATCGGCGGTATCGACCTCGCCATCGGCGCCTATTCGAAGCACCCCGACCTCGCGTTCGAAGCCGCCCTGTGCCTGCGCAATCGTCAGAACCAGATGACCGCGGCGATCGAAGGCGGACTTCCGCCCACCCTGCGCTCGCTCTACTCCGACAAGGCGTTGATCAAGAGCTACCCGTTCGCCGCCGACGTGCTCTCGGCCCTTGAGAACGCGAGCACCCGCCCCCAGACCCCCGCCTACCAGAACGTGTCCATCGCGATCTCGCACACGCTCTCCCCGCCCTCGGCGATCAATCCCCGAAGCGATGTCGATGAAATCGGCAACCAGATCGAGGACGCCCTCGAGTCCAAGGGGCTGATCCCGTGAACACCCCGACCTCCGCTACGGCGACGGCCCCGGCCCCCGGCACCACCGAGGCACTGTCCGAGGGCGCACGGCAGGAACGACGGCTGGGCTGGCTGCTGTGCGCGCCCGCGGTCGTCGTCATGCTCGCCGTCACGGCCTACCCCATCGGCTACGCCATCTATCTGTCCCTGCAGCGCTACGACCTGCGCTTCCCCAACCAGGCGAAGTGGGTGGGCCTGAGCAACTACGGGGCCGTGCTCTCCTCCGACTTCTGGTGGGAGGCGTTCTGGGTCACTCTGTTCATCACCGCCGTGTCGGTGGCCGTGGAACTCGTCCTCGGCTTCGCGCTGGCCCTGGTCATGCACCGTGCCATCTTCGGCAGAGGGACGGTGCGTACCGCGATCCTGGTCCCGTACGGCATCGTCACCGTCGTCGCCGCCTACTCCTGGCAGTACGCATGGACTCCTGACACCGGCTATCTCGCCGCGCTGCTTCCGTCGGGTGAAGCCCCGCTGACCGAGCAGTGGCCGGCCATCGGGATCATCATCCTCGCCGAGGTCTGGAAGACCACCCCCTTCATGGCCCTGCTCCTGCTGGCCGGACTCGCCCTGGTGCCAGAGGAGACGCTGCGCGCCGCCATGGTCGACGGTGCGTCCTCCTGGCAGCGTTTTATTCTGGTTACGGTGCCGTTGATGAAGCCGGCCATCCTGGTCGCCCTGTTGTTCCGCACCCTGGACGCCTTCCGGATCTTCGACAACATCTACATCCTGACCTCGGGTGCTCACGGCACAGGATCGGTGTCGATTCTCGGCTACGACAACCTGTTCACGTCACTCAACCTCGGCATCGGATCGGCAATCTCCGTGCTCATCTTCATCTGCGTCGGCCTGATCGCCTTCGGCTTCATCAAACTCTTCGGGGCTGCCGCCCCCGGTTCAGAGGAGGCGGGCCGCTGATGGCCAGTGCAGGCAAGAGGCACATCACCGGCTGGGCCATCACCAACATCGTGGTGATCGCCTACGCACTGTTCCCGGTCTGGTGGATCGCGGCTCTGTCGTTCAAGGACCCCAGCACCCTCACCGACGGCAACTTCGTCCCCGACAAGTGGACGTGGGAGAACTACCGCGGCATCTTCGACACCTCGGAGTTCACCCGTGCCCTGATCAACTCGATCGGTATCGCCCTGATCTCCACGGTGATCGCCGTGGTGCTCGGCACCATGGCCGCCTATGCCGTGGCGAGGCTTCGCTTCCCCGGCAAGAAGCTGCTGATCGGTATGTCCCTGTTGATCGCGATGTTCCCGCCGATCTCCCTGGTGTCCCCACTGTTCAACATCGAGCGCATCATCGGGATCTTCGATACCTGGCCGGGGCTGATCATCCCGTACATGACCTTCTCCCTGCCGCTCGCGATCTACACCCTCTCGGCGTTCTTCCGGGAGATCCCCTGGGATCTGGAGAAGGCGGCCAAGGTCGACGGGGCAACTGCAGCCCAGGCCTTCCGGCTGGTGATCGCACCCCTGGCAGCGCCGGGCGTGTTCACCACCGCGATCCTCGTCTTCATCTTCTGCTGGAACGACTTCCTGTTCGCCATCTCCCTGACCTCGACGACCGCGGCCCGCACCGTGCCGGCGGCGCTCGCCTTCTTCACCGGGAGCAGCGCGTTCCAGCAGCCCACCGGTTCGATCGCCGCCGCCGCGGTGGTGATCACCATTCCGATCATCGTCTTCGTGCTGCTGTTCCAGCGGCGCATCGTCGCCGGACTGACGTCCGGGGCCGTCAAGGGCTGACCGGCAGCAGCCGACCGTCAGGACAAGGAGCAGCGACCGTGGCCGAGATTGTTCTCGAGGGCATCACCAAGAGGTTTCCCGACGGCGCCCTGGCCGTTCAGGACGTCAACCTCACCGTGGCAGACGGGGAGTTCGTCATCCTGGTCGGCCCCTCCGGTTGCGGCAAGTCCACGACCCTCAACATGATCGCCGGGCTGGAGGACATCACCGACGGCACCCTGCGTATCGACGACCAGGTGGTCAACGACAAGGCGCCCAAGGACCGCGACATCGCGATGGTCTTCCAGAGTTACGCCCTCTATCCGCACATGACCGTGCGCGAGAATATGGGGTTCGCCCTGCGCCTGGCCAAGGCCGACAAGGCCACCATCAAGAGCAAGGTGGAGGAGGCCGCCCAGATCCTCGACCTGACGGAACATCTGGACCGTAAACCGGCGAACCTCTCGGGTGGCCAGCGGCAGCGTGTCGCCATGGGCCGCGCCATCGTCCGCAGTCCCAAGGCGTTCCTGATGGACGAGCCGCTGTCCAACCTCGACGCGAAGCTCCGGGTGCAGATGCGCACCCAGATCGCGCGTCTCCAGAAGCGACTGGCCACCACCACCGTCTACGTCACCCACGACCAGACCGAGGCCATGACCCTCGGGGACCGCGTGGTCGTCATGCGCAGCGGCATCGTCCAGCAGGTGGGCACCCCGCAGCACCTCTACGACGCCCCGCGCAACCTGTTCGTCGCCGGGTTCATCGGCTCACCCGCCATGAACTTCATCCACGCCACGCTGGAGGAGAACAGGCTGCAGACCGCCCTCGGTGACTTTCCGGTGAACGACGAAATCCGTCGCAGCCTGGAGCGGCAGAACGCCCCGCGCGACCTCATCGTCGGGCTGCGGCCCGAAGCGTTCGAGGACTCCTCGCTGGTGGATCCGGACCGGGAAGGGACGCGGTTCAGCGCCAGCGTCGACGTGATCGAGTCCGTGGGCTCGGATGTCTACGCGTACTTCAGCGAGGAGGGCTGGGAGGCGACCATGACCTCGGAACTCGAGGAGCTGGCAGCCGACTCCGGCCAGAAGGACACCGGAGCCGCAGCCAACAAGATCGTCACGCGGCTCGACGCGTCCACGCGCATTACCGAGGGAGGCGGCCGGGCCGAACTGTGGGTGGACACCTCACGCATGCATGTCTTCGACCCGCGCACCGGTGTCAACCTCACCCACCCGGAGAACAGCGGCTGAGCCTTTCGCAATTGCCAGCGTGTCATGGCACGCCTGGCAGCGGACGGGTGGGGAACATTTGAGGACCACAGTCGCCATGGGGCTGCGGTCGGCACGTCAAGGACATGCCGTGGCAAGCGAACAAGGAATGTGACCAATGGCAACTGGCACGGTGAAGTGGTTCAACGCGGACAAGGGCTTCGGCTTTATCCAGCAGGACGACGGCGGCCCGGATGTATTCGTCCACTTCTCCGCCATCCAGGCCACCGGCTTCAAGGAGCTGGTTGAGGGAAACAAGGTCGAGTACGAGGTCACGCAGGGCCCCAAGGGCCCCCAGGCGGAGAACGTCGTCCCGCTGGCCTAGGACCCCCACACGAGTGAGACACGCTCTGCCCACCGGTGACCCCGAGGGCAGAGCGTGTCTGCTTCAGCGACCAAGGGATCAGTGCATGAACAGCTCAGATTTGCTGGCCGATGCGTTCGAGCGCATCCGGGAAGCAGTACATGGTGCCGTCGAGGGGCTTTCGCCGGACGACCTCAATGCCCGGCTGGACCCCGACGCGAACTCGATCGCCTGGCTCGTGTGGCATCTTTCACGCATCCAGGACGACCACGTGTCCGACGCGGCCGCGGTGGAGCAGGTGTGGTTCTCACAGAAGTGGGCGGACCGTTTCGAGCTGCCCTTCGCCAGGGGAGCGACCGGCTTCGGCCACACCAGCAAGCAGGTCGCCGCGGTACGGGTCGAGTCCGCCGAGCTGCTGCTCGGCTACTTCGACGCCGTCCACGAGCAGACCGTGCGATTCGTCGGCGGCCTCGACGACGCGGCACTCGACAGCGTGGTGGACGAGTCCTGGTCCCCGCCGGTCACCCTGGGCGTCCGTCTGGTCAGCGTCATCGCCGACGATCTGCAGCACGCGGGCCAGGCGGCTTTCGTGCGGGGCTCTCTGGAACGCCGGTAGCCGGAACAATGAGGACTGCGGTGCCGCCGGGTCCCGGACCCGGCGGCACCTGTGGAGCATGTGTGGCAGCTGCTACGGCAGCTTCGCGAAGGGGGAGAGGAAGGCGCGGGCCCCGGGGGTGTCCAGGCGGTACGCGACGTTCGTGGCGTAGCACGGCGTGTCGCCCGTGATCGTGGTGGCGACCAGGGTGATCTTCCCGCCCAGCGTGGCGAAGTTGGGGCCGCCGGAGTCGCCGTAGCACGCGCCGCCGTTGCCCTGCGGCGCGGTCATCGCGAGGCGTACCCAGGCGGTGTTGAGCGCGTCGAAGGTGACCGGGGCCTTCATCCGCACACCGCCGCCGGGATGGGTCTGGCCGCCGGGGCCTCGCTGGGCCTCCTGCGTCCCGTAACCGGCCACGAAGAACGAGGTGTCATTGAGCCCCTGCGGACCCAGCGCACCCAGTGCCCCGGCCTTGGGAAGCGTGGCCGGGGTGAACGTCCAGCGCGACTTGACCTGAGCGGCGGGCAGTTCGATCACCGAGATGTCATGCGTGTCCGAGGCAGGGCCCGGGTATGCGGGGTGGCTGTGGGCCGTGCCCTGGACGGCGACGGCCTTCGCCACGGCCGCCGGGTCGCCGGGGTGCGCGGCGGAGGCTTTGTCGAGTGCGCCCTGTACGTCCTGGTCGAGGGAGACGTAGAACTTCACGTTCGCCGGCCAGTCGGTGGTGCAGTGCGCGGCGGTCAGGAAGGTGTCCGCGTCGATCATGGTGCCCGAGCAGACCCAGTCGACCCGGTCGGGGGTCGCGGGGTTGTCGTCGTTGTCCCAGGTGGCGACGAGCGCACCGACTTCGGTGCGCTCCGGCGCGGGCATCGCGTTGTACGAGTTGATCGCTGAGGACGGCAGAGCGGCGCCGAACACCAGGGCGCAGGCCGCGGCGCTGACGGTACTCAGGCGTACTGGAACGGCAGTCAAGAGAAGCCCTTCGGTATGAGGGAACTGGGGTTCTCCTGTGGGGGTGAGCGACAGTGAAGCGCGCGGGTGGCCGGTGCGGCAAGAGTGCCGGGAATCCTTGGCTGTTGTTTGACGGATCTCCTGTTGCGTACGGGGTGTCGCAGCAAGGTTTGCGCTGACCGGTCCGGCCCCCCCGGGGGCTGCGGACGAGCGCCGGGTTCTGGTGAGGGCCGGGGCGCCCGTAATCCGCAAGGCATTACGGGACGGGGGAGGCCGCCTTCTCCAGCGGTTCCGGTTCGGGCGCCCGGCGCAGCGCCTGACGGGCCGACCACACGACGGACACCAGCGGTACGGCCACCACCGCGCCAAGGATCCCGGCCGCGATGGCGCCGCCGATGACCGTGAGCGCGACCACCACCGGGTGCAGCCGAACCGCCCAGCTCATCACGATGGGGTGCAGGAGATGGCCCTCGATCTGCCCGATGATCACGATGAGCGCGATGACCAGCCCCGCGATGAGCGGACCTTTCGCTGCCAGGGCCACCACGGCGGCGACGGCCAGGGCGATGGGCGAGCCGATGAGCGGAATGAAGGCGGCGAAGAACTCCAGCAGAGCCAGCGGGAGCGCGAGCGGCACGCCGAGGATGAACAGGGCCACCCCGACCAGGACGGCATTGGTCGCGGCCACCAGCACGATTCCGTGCGTGTAGCCGGTGAAGGTCCGCCAGGCCGCACGGCCCGCGACCGACACCCGTTCCCGGGCGGCCACCGGAAGCTGCTCGCAGAACCAGCCCCACTGCCGGTCGCCGGAGTGAATGAAGAAGACCGAGCAGAACAGGGCCAGCGCGAGCACCGTCAGCACCTCGACCAGCCTGTGCGCGCCGCTCATCGCCGTACTGATGAGGGTGGAGCGGTGGCTCGAAAGGAACTGCCCGATCCGGGACTGGAGGTCGGTGAGTGCGTCAGGGTTGAGCCGGAACGGCGGCTTCTCAAGCCAGCGCTCGATTCTTCCGATGCCTGCCTCGAACTCCCGTTGCAGTCCGGCCCGCTCTCCCGCCACCGACTCGCCGATCAGGGCCAGCACCCCGAGGACGATGACGATGCTGCCGAGCAGGGACACCGCGACGGCGAGCGGTCGCGGCATCACGCGCCCCAGCAGGTCGGCGACCGGCCGCAGCATCGCGGTGACGACCAAGCCGAGAAAGACCGCCACGGCAATCTCGTGGAACCGGCCCAGCACCGAGAAGACGGCATACACGAGGGCACCCACCACGAGGACCCGCCAGGCGTACGAGGCTGCCGTCTGCAGTGCGGGATGCACCGGCAGCCGGTCGCCGGGCCGGGAGCGGGACAGCGGCCCCCCGCCCGGGTTCCCGGCCGCCGGGCGGCTGATGCCGTGCAGGGCTTGACGCGTCGCAGTGCGGATCCGGCGCCGGCGCCCTACGGAGGGCCGGCCGGGGTCCGGGTTGCTGGACTGCGGATCCGATGGCCACATCCACAAGCACGTACCACCGGGGGCGCCCCGTGCCACGCCACCGGCGCGATATTCGCCCGAAGGCACCCCGATCCAGGGCACCGGATCCCTGCCCGGCACAGAGCGTGGCGCCCGGTTCCAATTCCCGGTGGGGCAGGGCCCTGCCGGGTGGCGCCCGAACACGAGATATCTTGATGTCGAGCAATGTTGCAGACGTGGAGTGGAGTATCCGGTGACTGACTCGACCATCATCTATACGCACACTGACGAGGCCCCCGCCCTGGCGACCTATTCGTTCCTGCCTGTGGTCGAGGCGTACGCCGCGACGGCCGGTGTCAGGGTGGAGAGCCGTGACATCTCCCTGGCCGGCCGGATCATCGCTAGCTTCCCCGAGCGTCTGGAGGAGGGACAGCGGATCGAGGACGCCCTCCACGAACTGGGCGAGCTCGCCAAGACTCCGGGCGCGAACATCATCAAGCTGCCGAACATCTCGGCTTCGATTCCGCAGCTGAAGGCTGCGATCGCCGAGCTGCAGCAGCAGGGCTACGCGCTGCCGGACTACCCGGACGACCCGAAGACCGACGAGGACAAGGACGTCCGCGCGCGGTACGACAAGGTCAAGGGCAGTGCCGTGAACCCGGTGCTGCGCGAGGGCAACTCCGACCGCCGTGCCCCGGCGTCGGTGAAGAACTACGCCAAGACCCACCCGCACCGGATGGGCGCCTGGACCGCCGACTCGAAGACGAACGTCGCGACCATGGGCGCCGGTGACTTCCGCTCGACCGAGAAGTCCGCGGTCATCGCCGACGCCGGCTCGCTGCGTATCGAGCTCGCCGGTGACGACGGCAGCACCACCGTCCTGCGCGACTCGGTGCCGGTCCTCGCGGGCGAGGTCGTGGACGCGTCCGTCATGCGCGTCGCCGAGCTGCGCGAGTTCCTCACCGAGCAGATCGCCCGCGCCAAGGCCGAGGGCGTGCTGTTCTCCGTGCACCTGAAGGCCACGATGATGAAGGTCTCCGACCCGATCGTCTTCGGCCACGTGCTGCGCGCCTTCTTCCCGAAGACGTTCGCCGAGTACGGCGAGACGCTGGCCGCTGCCGGTCTCAGCCCGAACGACGGACTCGGCGCCATCTACCAGGGCCTGGAGTCGCTGCCCGAGGGTGCGAAGATCAAGGAGTCCTTCGAGGCCGAGCTCGCCGCCGGTCCCGAGCTGGCGATGGTCGACTCCGACCGCGGCATCACCAACCTGCACGTGCCGAGCGATGTCATCGTCGACGCCTCCATGCCGGCCATGATCCGCACCTCCGGTCACATGTGGGGCCCGGACGGTCAGGAGGCCGACACCCTCGCGGTCCTTCCCGACAGCAGCTACTCCGGCGTGTACCAGGTCGTCATCGACGACTGCCGCGCGAACGGCGCCTTCGACCCGTCGACGATGGGTTCCGTACCCAACGTCGGTCTGATGGCGCAGAAGGCCGAGGAGTACGGCAGCCACGACAAGACCTTCGAGATCCCCGCCACGGGCACGGTGCGGGTCGTCGACGGCAGTGGCACTGTCGTCCTGGAGCAGACGGTGGGCGCCGGCGACATCTTCCGCATGTGCCAGGCCAAGGACCTGCCGATCCAGGACTGGGTCAAGCTCGCCGTCACCCGCGCCCGCGCGACCGGCGCCCCGGCTGTGTTCTGGCTCGACGAGAGCCGCGCGCACGACGCTCAGCTGATCAAGAAGGTCAAGGCCTACCTCGCCGACCACGACACCGACGGTCTGCAGATCGAGATCATGTCTCCCGTGGAGGCGACCGCGTTCTCGCTCGAGCGCATCCGCCGCGGCGAGAACGCCATCTCGGTCACCGGCAACGTGCTGCGTGACTACCTGACCGACCTGTTCCCGATCCTGGAGCTCGGCACGAGCGCCAAGATGCTGTCGGTCGTCCCGCTGATGAACGGTGGCGGTCTGTTCGAGACGGGTGCCGGCGGCTCGGCGCCCAAGCACGTCCAGCAGCTGGTCAAGGAGAACTACCTGCGCTGGGACAGCCTGGGCGAGTTCTTCGCCCTCGCGGCCAGCTTCGAGCACCTCGCGCAGACGACGGGCAACGCGCGCGCCCAGGTGCTCGCCGACACCCTCGACCGGGCGACGGCCACGTTCCTCAACGAGGACAAGTCGCCGACCCGCCGCGTGGGGGGCATCGACAACCGTGGCAGCCACATTTACCTGGCCACGTACTGGGCCCAGGAGCTGGCCAGGCAGACCGACGACGCGCAGCTCGCGGGGGCGTTCACGGCTCTCGCCAAGACGCTCACCGAGCAGGAGCAGACGATCGTCGACGAGCTCCTCGCGGTGCAGGGTTCCCCGGCCGACATCGGCGGCTACTACCAGCCCGACGCTGCCAAGGCCGCGGCGGTCATGCGTCCGTCGGCGACCTTCAACCAGGCCATCGCGACGCTCGGCTGACGCGAAGGCGGCGGCACGGACGCCGTCCGTCCGCACCTGTTCCGCCCCGGTCGGCACTCATGCCGACCGGGGCGGCTTCGTTGTCCGGGCCGTGGAGCCGAGCTGGGCGGATGCGCTGTCCAGCAGCATGTCCAGGGCCGTGGGATACGCGCTGTGGTTCATGCGGGCGACGAGCAGGTGCGCCGTGGCCGCGATGTGGGGATGCGTCGTCGCGGGCAGCCGGGCATAGGTGGCCCGCCAGACCTCCTCGTCCGCCTCGCGCGCCGCGGCAGGCAGCGCGAGTGAGGCCGCGTCCAGCGCGGCGAAGGCCAGGGTCTGGTCGATGAACGCCTGATAGATCCGGACGGCGTCGGCGTCCGTGAAGCCCGCCGTACGCAGCACCCCGAGGATCGTCTCGTCGGCGGCGACCTCGTGCGCCCTGCCGGACACCCGACTCGCGGTGAGGACGGCCGCCTGGGGGTGCCCGAGGTACGCGGCGTGGATGCGCAGCCCCAGTTCCCGCAGGTCGGCCCGCCAGTCACCGGTGCTCTTCCAGCCCGCCACGGCCCGCCCGACGAGCACGTCCCCGATGGCGAGCGTCAGGTCGTCGATGCCGCTGAAGTACCGGTACAGGGTGCTCGGGTCCGCGCCCAGGGCGGTGCCGAGGCGGCGCACGGTCAGGCCCGCGCTCCCGTGCTCCCGCAGCATGCGCAGGGCGGTCTCAATGATCAGCTGCTCGGAGAGCACCGCCCCGTTCTTGGTGGGACGACGGCGTCGCCGGGCCTCTTCCGGCACGACGGGCTTGGCCACGGCGCACTCCTTCCACGGTGACCGTGCGGACCCCGGCGAGCTTATGCCAACACCATTGACGTGAAAAGGGGCGCGAGCGTTGGATCGATGACAACGGGCGCCGCGACCGGAGCAGCGTCCTGCCCGTTATGACCACTGAATCTGCTATGCCCGCTGTGCCTTGGAAACGGAGTTCTGTCATGCGTGTTCTGCTCGTGGGAGCCGGCGGCGTCGGTACCGCCATCACCCGGATCGCGGCCCGCCGATCCTTCTTCGACCACATGGTCGTCGCCGACTACGACCTCTCCCGCGCCCAGGCCGCCGTCGCGGCTCTGGAGCCGGACGGCCGCTTCCGCGCCGTACGGATCGACGCGAGCGACGAGGGGGCCGTCACCGCTCTGCTGAAGGAGCAGCGATGCGACGTGCTGCTCAACGCGACCGACCCACGCTTCGTGATGCCGCTGTTCCAGGCGGCCCTGGCCGCCGGGGCGCACTACCTGGACATGGCGATGTCGCTGTCCCGCCCGCACCCGGAGCGTCCGTACGAGCAGTGCGGAGTCAAGCTCGGCGACGCCCAGTTCGAGCGGGCCGGGGACTGGGAGCAGGCTGGATCGCTCGCCCTCGTCGGCATCGGCGTCGAACCCGGCCTGTCCGACGTCTTCGCGCGGCACGCCGCCGACGAACTCTTCGACGAGATAGAGGAGATCGGCATCCGCGACGGGGCGAACCTCACGGTCGACGGATACGACTTCGCGCCCTCGTTCAGCATCTGGACCACCATCGAGGAATGCCTCAACGCACCCGTCGTCTACGAGGCGGGCCGCGGCTGGTTCACCACCCCGCCCTTCAGCGAGCCCGAGATCTTCGACTTCCCCGAAGGGATCGGACCCGTCGAGTGCGTCAACGTCGAGCACGAGGAGGTGCTGCTGGTGCCGCGCTGGGTGGACGCGGGACGCGTGACCTTCAAGTACGGCCTCGGAGAGGAGTTCATCCGTACGCTGCAGACGCTGCATCTGCTGGGTCTGGACCGCACCGATCCGGTGCCGGTGGCCGCGGCGGACGGGTCGGGTACGGTCCTCGTCTCCCCGCGCGACGTGGTCGCCGCCTGCCTGCCCGACCCGGCAACCCTCGGGGAGCGCATGCACGGCAAGACCTGCGCGGGCACCTGGGTGAAGGGAACCAAGGACGGCCGACCGCGCGAGGTCTACCTGTACCACGTGGTCGACAACCAGTGGTCGATGCGTGAATACGGCTGCCAGGCCGTCGTATGGCAGACCGCGATCAACCCGGTCGTCGCCCTGGAACTGATCGCCGCGGGCACCTGGACCGGCAGCGGTGTCCTCGGCCCCGAGGCGCTCCCCGCCCGGCCCTTCCTGGACCTGCTGACCGAGTACGGCTCGCCGTGGGGCATGCGGGAGCAGTGAGAGCGCCCGCCGACGTTCTTCAGGCCCGCGCCACCGCCCCGCCGGAGCCGTACTCCTGACCCGAATCAAAGAATCTCGGTTCGTACTGAGCAGAACAGTCCCCGTCTCCGTATCCCTGTGCGTCGTGCTGTGCCCTCCGCCCGAGCGGGCGAGGGCACGGTCCGGCTCGGCCGAGGGCACGACGTCCCGGCGCGACGACCACAGAGGGGCGGACCAGTGAGGTACAGGCAGAGACACAAGCGGTCCAGATGGATCGGCATCACTGTTGCCGGAGTGGCGGCTCTGGCCGTCGGGGGCGGGGCGATGCTGATGACCGACAACAACGCCTCGGCCGCGCGTGACTCCTGGGGCGGGCAGGCCGCACAGGCACCGATGACCATCAACTGCCCTGACGTCGCAGTCCGTTTGTCGAACGTTCCGGAGCAGGCACGGCCGGCCGTGGACAATCAACTGGCGCAGCTGGACACTCAGGTCGCGGATGCCTACGAGCAACTCGCCGCGGCCGGCACGCAAACCGACCGGAGCTGGGTGCGCACGCGCGTGCTGGAGCCGCTCTCGTCCCAGCGCCGCGGCACCCTGGACCGTATCGCCACCGAGATCGAGCGCGTCTCGAACCGGCCTGCTGGTCTGGAATCGATGGCCTCCTGCACCGTCAAGAAGGACGACGTGGCCCCCGCTGCCGCACCCGCGTCCGGCTCCGCGGCTCCGAACGCCCCCGCTCCGAGCGCTTCCGCCCCTGCCAGCGGCGACAAGGCGCAGACCGGCCCCCGCAGGTCGGACTTCGTGGACATCCGCAGAGTGCGACCGAATGTCGCGGCGCCGCGCCTCCAGGCCAACGCCTCGCGCGGCACGTTCAAGTCCCGCTGCGGGCGCAACGAGAACAAGCACTTCAACCCCGACAACGTGATCGTGGCCCCCGGCGTGAGCAACGGTGCCCACCACATGCACGACTACGTCGGCAATCTCGAGACCGACGCCTTCGCCACCAACGACGACCTCGCCGCCGCCGGGACGACCTGCACGAACGGCGACCGCTCCACTCACTACTGGCCGGTCCTGCGACTGCGCAACGGAAAAGTCGAGAGCGACGCGAGCCTCCCCGGCGGAGGCCAGGACGGCAACGTCGGACGCATTCTCCAGCCCGCTTCCGTACAACTCACCTTCCGCGGCAGCCCCGTCAGCAAGGTGACGGCGATGCCCACGTTCCTGCGCATCATCACCGGCGACGCCAAGGCGTTCACCAACGGAACGGCCAACGCCAACGCGTCCTGGAGCTGCACCGGCTTCGAGAACCGGCAGCTGAAGGAGAAGTACCCGATCTGTCCGCAGGGCAGCAATGTGGTGCGTACCTTCAACTTCCAGAGTTGCTGGGACGGCAGCAACACCGACAGCGCGAACCACCGCACGCATGTGGCCTTCGCCCGCCCCAACGGCACGTGTCCCAAGGGATTCAGGGCCATACCCCAGCTGGTCCAGCGGATCACCTACAAGATCGCGCCCGGCTCGGTCTTCGCCGTCGACAGCTTCCCCGAGCAGTTGCACAAGCCCGGCACAGACCACGGTGACTTCATCAACGTGATGTCCTCGTCGCTGATGAAGAAGGCGGTGAGCTGCGTCAACAGCGGCCGCAGGTGCGGCTGACGCCCGGCGGACCCGGCACGGCGAAGCGCGTCGCTGCCGGGTCCACGGCAGGCCTTCGGCCGTAAGCCCGGCGGCTTCAGAGTCCGCCGGGCGGGAGGGGCAGTCGCGGGTCCGTGATGCCGCCCGGAGAGGCGAAGTGGCCGACGTCCCAGCCCGCGCGCCGGGCACCGCCCTGGTACGCGCTCTCGTAGAAGGCGAGGACGGTGGCACGAGGATCGCTCTCGGCGCGTGCCGCGTCGTAGGGCAGCACGGCCAGGTGGGTCTCGTAGCGCGGTGACCAGTACGCCGACGCGGGTTCGAGGGGCTCCTCAGTCAGTCCCGCGGGCTCGGGCGCCGTGTAGGAGTAGAACGCCGGCTCGGGAAACAACTCGTCACCGAACCAGAATCCGAAGCTGATCAACTCCCGCGAGTACGCCTCTCGCGTCACCGGATCGACTTCCGGCGGCTGGTCGGTGTGCCGCCCCGAGAACCGGGTGTGGGCGATGTCGAGCGAATGCCAGAAATGGTGGACGGGGCTGGCCTTTCCCGCGAAGCCGGAAGCGAATTCCTCCAGTACGACGGCCACCTGGCTGAGGAGCCGCCAGTAGCCGTTGGCCAGTACGGGATCGTAGGCCGCGTGCTCGGTGTCCTCGGCGAACGGCCGGCCTGCATCGGGCAGCCCGTAGGGCTTGGGAAGGCTGATTCTCACCCCGAGGCCCAGGGCGGCCAGAGCATCGAGCGTGTTGTCGTGGAAGGACGCGACGGACTGGCCCGCGAGCGGGAACGACCTTGCTCTGCCGTCCAGCGTTGACACGACGAGTCGGTGGTCGACGAAGTCGAAGTCGACCGTGAAGACCGAGGTGCCGTCGACGTCTCTCATCGGACGTGTCGTGATGCCGCGACCGGTGAGATGGAAGGGAACGTTCCACCAGTGGTTGCGCCGGGAACTCGCGGCGAGGCGGATCTTGCCGACGATCTGCTCGAATCGATGCAGCGTCTCTTTGGTGTCCTGCCACTCGCTGAGCGGCATCGGCGGGAACAGCTCCATCGCGGCACCTTTCCTGCCCGGCGCGCCTGCTGGCCAGGCCCTTCCATGATGACCACGCCTGACACGTACGGCATCCTGCCGCACCGCGAGGCGCGACCTTAGGGGCGCTCGAAGAGCTGCAGTACGCCGCCGACCGAGAAACACGCGGCGCCGGTGATGGTCCCCCATTTGGCGACGGCGGCGTTGATCACATCCCCGGTGGTCGGGTTGGTGAAGTCGGCCAGCGCCGCGACCAGGAACAGCGCCGAGCCGAGCTGGTTGACGGCGACGATCCACCAGCCGAGGTTCCGTACGCGCAGCCGGGGAGGGCCGTGGCTGACCTCGACGAGGGCAAGGTGCCCGGAGATGAGGAACAGCAGGCATCCGATGAGGTCCGGCGTCCAGATCAGCCGGTTCACCTGCTGGGAGGACAGCCCCTTGAAGAAGGAGTCCAGAAGGTTGACCCCGAACACCAGCGTGCCCGCGAACAGGACGAACGTACTCAGCCAGTCGATCTGCAGGGGCTCGTAACTCCACCACCGCCACCGATGCGTGACCAGGGTGCCCCCCTCGCTGCGGCGCCTCGGGGCGTTGACCGTCTGCAGCAGGGAGGCGTACGCGCCGGCGGTGAAGAACAGGCCCCCGACGAGGTAGACCGTGGCGCTCAGCGTCGGATCGCCGGACCCGAACTGGGCGAGTGCGGCGCCGAGGACGAACAGCGCTCCACCGATCGTGAATGACACCGCGGCCACCGCGTTGAGGGCGCGAAGCCGGTGGAGGGCTTCCTCGTCGGCGTACTGCGTGACGGCCTCGGCTCCCTCGGGCCGGACCGTGAGCGTCCCGCGTTTGCGGGCCGCGCGTGATTCCCAGACCGCGGTGCCGCCCCCGGCGAAGCGCCAGGTGAGGCGCGTGGTGAACGGTCCAGCGCCCTCGGCGCGCTCTTCGCTGTGACTCACGTGCCGAGCCTACGAGCGAGTGCACGCCGGAACGCGGACCTCTTGGCTGGTCCGGGTGGCGGGGGAGTGGGACCCTATGAGTGGGGTGTCTGCCGAGGGGACTCGGGAGGGCCGATGGGACGAGACGTCCCGGCGCTGGTATTCACCCGTGACGACCGCCGCCGGTACCGGATCAAGATGCAGGAATGCCTCGACGCGTTCGCGCAGATGCTGCGTGAATCGCGATTCGAGTTCGAGCGGCCCCAGGTGGGTCTGGAGATCGAACTCAATCTGGTGGACGCGAGCGGCGAGCCCACCATGCGCAACACCGACGTGCTGGAGGCGATCGCGGATCCCGCCTGGGCGACCGAGCTGGGCAGATTCAACCTGGAGATCAACATTCCGCCGCGGCGGCTGACGGCCGGCGGACCCGACGCGTGGGAGCAGGAGATCCGGGACGCGCTCAATCACGCCGAGGGCCGCGCCGCGGAGGTCGGCGCGCATCTGATCATGGTGGGAGTCCTGCCTACGCTGCGCCAGCCGGACGTGAGCGAGGCGGCGCTGTCGGAGAACCCCCGGTACCGGCTGCTGAACGAGCAGGTGTTCGCGGCTCGCGGCGAGGATCTGCGGATCGCAGTGGACGGCGTGGACCGGCTGCGGACGTACGCGGACACCATCACGCCGGAGGCGGCGTGCACCAGTACCCAGTTTCACCTGCAGGTCTCTCCGGACGAGTTCGCGGGCTACTGGAATGCGGCACAGGCGATCGCGGGGGTTCAGGTGGCCCTGGCCGCGAACTCGCCGTTCCTGTTCGGCAAGGAGCTCTGGCACGAGACGCGCATCCCGCTCTTCGAGCAGGCCACCGACACCCGCTCGGAAGAGATCAAGGTGCAGGGGGTGCGACCACGAGTGTGGTTCGGAGAGCGCTGGATCAACAGCGTCTTCGATCTCTTCGAGGAGAACGTGCGCTACTTCCCCGCGCTGCTGCCCCTGTGCGACGAGCAGGACCCGAAGGACACCCTGGACGGCGGCGACACTCCTGAACTGGCCGAACTCACGCTGCACAATGGCACGATCTACCGCTGGAACCGCCCGGTCTACGCCGTGGCCCACGACAAGCCGCACCTGCGGGTGGAGAACCGCGTTCTCCCCGCCGGCCCCACGGTCGCCGACGTCCTCGCCAACGGCGCCTTCTATTACGGGCTCACGCGCGCCCTGGTCGACGAGGAACGGCCGGTCTGGTCGCGGATGTCGTTCTCTGCCGCCGAGGACAACCTGCACGCCGCGGCCCGCAACGGGATCGACGCGCGGCTGTACTGGCCCGGGATGGGCGAGGTGCCTGCGTCGGAACTCGTACTGAGACGCCTCCTGCCGTTGGCGCACCGGGGACTGGAGCGGTCGGGAATGGATGCCGCGTGGCGCGAGCCGCTGCTGGGGATCATCGAGCAGCGGTGTGTCACCGGCCGCAATGGCGCGGTCTGGCAGAAGGAGATGTTCCACCACATCGATGCCACCGCCCATGTCAGCCACCATGAGGCGCTGCGGCGGATGACACGGCAGTACATGGAATACATGCATCTCAACGCGCCTGCGCATACCTGGCCCGTCGAGTGATGCAGCTGCGCTGTGCCACTTCGGCTACCGTTTGTCACTGATAAATGCCCGCATTTCGGGCATGGTGTCTTCACGGCGGAAGGGCGCACGCATGACCCCGATCCTGGCCGACGCTGTGGTCGGCGCGCCCGGTTCCGTGCCGGCATGACGATTCCCGACCCGGAACCGCGAGGCGGCGCCGTTGAGCCGAGCATCGCCGCCACCGCCGCCCGCGCCGGCGACACTGCGGCCGCACGGCTCAAGGAGCGGATCTACGCGACCATCACCGTGGCCGCGGTGGTGGTGACTCTCGCGGAGGCAGACACGCACGACCCCGAGGAGGCGGCGCTCACCGTGGCCGGGACGGCTCTCGGGGTCTGGCTGGCAACGCTGGTCGCCGACGAGCAGGCGCATCGTGCCGTGAGCAAGCGTGGCGCGAACCGGGCGGAGATCCGGACGACTTTGTACGTCTCCGCTCCGTTGTTGCTGAGCGCGGTGGGGCCACTTGTGCTGATCGGTGTGTCGGCGCTGGGCGCGATGGATCTGGGCACCGCGCTGCTGATCAGCGCCGGGGTGGAAGTGGCGACCCTCTTCCTGTGGGGCTGGCGAACCGGCCTTCGGATGGGCAACGGGCCGCTGAGCGCCCTTGTCTCAGGCCTGCTGGACACCGCGATCGGCGTAGGGGTCGTGGGCGTGAAGCTCCTCGCGGGTCATTGAGCCGGGCGGCGATGTCCGTCAGGGCTGCAGGCGGGTGGCGCTCCAGCCGTTCGGTGTGCGGTCGTAGCGGAGTCTTTCGTGCAGCCGGTCGGTGCCGTTCGCCCAGAACTCGACGGCGCGCGGGACCAGTTCGAGGGCGATATAGGTCAGCGGGCGTGGCTGCGGTCCCGCCTGGGCGAGGGTCTGGGCGCGGGCGCGCAGGGCTGGCACGTCGTCCAGGGGCTCGCTCTGGCGGGATGCGGTTGTCATCGCGTGGATGAAGACCGGCCTCTCGGCCCACAGGGCTTCGGTATCGGCGTCGGACAGTTCTCGCACCGGGCCGCCGAGGCTGACCTGCCGACTGGTCTCGCGCCAGTAGAGCAGGCCGGAGGCCCAGGGGTTCGCCCGTAGTTCGCGAGCCTTGCGGCTTGTTCGGTGGGTGGTGAAGACCAGGCCGCACTCGGTGAGCCGATTGACGACCACCGTGCGCAGGGAAGTCCGGCGCTGGGTGTCGGCGGTGGCCAGAGCCAGAGCTCTCGGTTCACGAACACCGTGAGCGTGCGCGTCATCAAGCCAGCTGTGGAGCAGCGCAATCGGGTCGGGCGGCGGCGCCGTGTACTCGGGGAAGGCGATGTCGATGGTCGCCGTAAGGGATTCGGAGCCGGACCGGGTGCCGGGGCGCGCGTTCATGGGCAGGTCAGACATGGAGGGTTCCCTGGGCTGTGATCACGCCGTCGCCGCCGACCTCGACCGACTCGACGTGGGTTCCGATTCCTTCGGCGCGGGCGAGCATGCGGGAGGGGCGGCCCATCTCGACGCCCTGCATGATCTCGATGCAGCGGCCGCGGGTGAGAGCGCCGTGCCGCAGGAGGTGGACGACCAGCGGGCCCGCGGCCGAGCCGGTGGCCGCGTCCTCGGTCACTCCGTAGGCGGGCGAGAACATCCGGCTGCGCCAGTGCGCGCCGTTGCCGGCGAAGCAGTTGGTTGCCATGTCCTCGAAGGCGGCCAGCGCGCGGTGGTCGGGATTCAGCGCGGACAGTGCGCTCACGCTGTCCAGGCCGACGAACACGTGCCGGGGCCCGTTGTGGTAGATCTCCACGGGCAGCGTCGAGGCGGGCACACCCAGCGCGTCGAGAAGTTCCCCGGTCCGGTCGAACGGTTCCCAGGTGGGCAGCGGCTGTTGCATCCGGGCGGTGGTCACCCGGCCGTCCGTGCGGTCCAGTTCGAAGGGGATGACGCTGACGGCGGTCTCCAGCTGGAGGCGGTCGCCCGGGATGCGGCGGGCCAGTGCGAGGGCGGTGCCCAGCAGCGGATGCCCGGCGAACGGCAGCTCGTTGACCGGCGTGAAGATACGGATCCGCGCGTCACCGCCCTGACGCGGGCGCAGGACGAAGGTGGTCTCGGAGAGGTTCATTTCGCGGGCAATGCGCTGCATGAGCTCCGGGCTGAGGTCGTCGCTGTCGAAGAAGACCGCCACGGGGTTGCCGAGCAGGCGTTCTCGGGCGAAGACGTCCACGACGACGTAGGGGTGCATCCGATGTCTCCAATCACCGCTGGCAGCAGCGGCTTCGGGGTCAGGCGGGCACGGCGGCCGGGCGCTCGGTGGTGCCGGTGGGTACGAGGGTCGGGCGCATCGCCCGGTGTACGGCCTGTGCGACGAGTCGGACTCCGTGCTGGGTGAGTACGGATTCGGGGTGGAACTGCATCGACGTGAAGTGAGGCCCGCGCAGCGCGTGGACCTCGCCGCTCGCCCGGTCGCGGGAGACGTCCACCCTGCCGACACCGTCGATGTGTTCGGTGTCGCGGCGACTCTGCGCGGCGTACGTGTTGTAGAAGCCGGCCCGGACGCGGTCGCCGAAGAAGTCGATCTCCTGTTGCGCGCCCTGGTTGGGATGATCGCGGCGCTCCAGGCGGAAGCCGAGCCGCAGACTGAGGACCTGGTGGCTCAGACAGACGGCGAGGAACGGCCGCCGCTGCGCCAGCAGCGTGTCCACTGCCGAGCGCAGGGCCTCCATGCGGGGGTGGCCCCGCTCGCCGGGGTCGCCGGGTCCGGGTCCCAGCACCACCAGGTCGTAGCCGTCGAAGGTGTGTGCCTGGTCGAACCGGCGGACGGTCACCACCAGCCCGAGGGACCGGAGTTGATGGGCGATCATGGAGGTGAAGGTGTCCTCCATGTCGATGACCAGCACGCTGCGTCCGGTCAGGTCGGGCGGCGACCCCTCCCGCGGCGTGTCCGGCCGCAGCCAGAACGACGCGAGGGTGTCGTTACGGCGCTCCAGCGCGGCGCGGACGCTGGGATGCGCGGCAAAGCGGGCGACTTCGCCGGTGTGCGTTTCGGGTGGGGCGGCGGGTGCGGATTCCAGGGCGGCGATCAGTCCGGCCGCCTTGGCCCGTGTCTCGGCCGCCTCCGCACCCGGGCCGGAGTGGCGTACGAGGGTCGAGCCGGCCCCGATCCGCACCCGCCCGGCCGGGCTGATGTCGGCGGTGCGGATGAGGATGGCCGAGTCCAGGGTGCGGCACCCCTGCTCGTCGAAGCCGATGAGGGCGGCGATTCCGCTGTAGTAGCCGCGGCCCTGCTGCTCGTGCCGGGCGATGACGCGGCAGGCGCTCTCCAGCGGGCTGCCGGTCACGGTCGGCGCGAGCAGCGTCTCACGCAGGATGCTGCGCACATCGCGGGTGGTGCGGCCCTGGATGTAGTACTCGGTGTGTGCGAGCCGCGCCATTTCCTTGAGATACGGGCCGGTGACGCGGGTGCCCGGCTCACAGATCCGGGCCATCATCTTGAGTTCTTCGTCGACCACCATGCACAGTTCGTCGCTCTCCTTGGGGTCGGCGAGGAAGTCCATGACGCCGGTCAGGCTGGGGCCTGCGGCCGGGTAGCGGTAGGTGCCGCTGATCGGGTTCATCACCGCCGTCGCGCCTCGTACGCTGATGTGCCGCTCCGGCGATGCCCCGACGAAGGTGCGTGAGCCGGTGTGGACGACAAAGGTCCAGTACGCGCCCCCCTCGCTCTCCAGCAGTCGGCGGAAGAAGGCCAGGGCGCTGTGGGGCCCGTAATCGGTGATGTCGGCCACGAAGGACCGCTGGATGACGAAATTCGCCCCGGCGCCCGTGCCGATCTCGTCCGTGATCACCTGCTTGACGGTCTGTGCGTACGTGGCGTCGTCGCTGTCGAAGCGCCCGCCCGACAGGGAAGTCGCCACGCGCGGCAGCCGGGAGAGCGCTGCGCCGAGCGGCATGGTCTGCTGCTCGGTCACCGTCATTGAGATCAGCGGGGAGTGGTCGTCGTGGCAGGCGAATCCGCGTTCGGTGATCTGCCGGTAGGGGATGAGCACAAGTGTTTCGTGGCGGCCGGGTGTGGCTGTGCGCGGGAGCGGGATCCGGGCGAGCGTGGCGGGGTGCGTCACGCTGCCCGTGAGGATGTCCAGTTGGCCGGGGCCCGTGGTGTGGGGGCGGTGGAGGATGGCGTAGGCGGGTGGGGGATCGCGGAGGATCCGGTCCAGCAGGGTGGTCATGCCAGGGCCTCCTTGGTGGTGATGACCATGGCGCAGCGCCGGGCGGCGTAGCGGAGAGCCATGCGGTGGTCTTCGAGGGAGAAGTCGGCGACGGCGTCGGAGACCAGGAAGGTCTGGATGTCGTGGCTGAACGCGTCGGCTGCGGTCATGAGGACGCCGATGTGGGCGTACACCCCGCACAGCACCAGCTGGTCGCGGCCCCGTCGGCGCATCCACTCCAGCAGCCGGGAGCGGTGGAATGCGCTGTAGCGCCACTTGGTGAACACCATGTCGTGGGCGGTGGGCGCCAGTTCGCCGGTCACGCTCTGCTCGGTGGGTGTGGTGCGCATGCCGGAACCCCAGAAGTCCCTCAGCAGGCCGCGCTGTTGGTCGTTCATGCTGCCGGGCTGTGCCGTGTAGGCGGTGGGGATGCCGCGAGCCCTGCAGTGTGCGCGAAGGAGTGCCGTGTTGTGGACGAGTTCGCTACGAAGTGGGTGGGGGAGTGGTGCGAGGAAGTAGCGCTGCATGTCGTGGATGAGCAGTGCGGCACGGTCGGGATCGACGCTCCAGCGGGCGGTGTTGGCGGGCGGCTCGGCGGCGGCTGCCATGAGGTAGGGCTCGGTGGGCGCCATGCCGGTCACGGTTGTCCTCATGCCGGGTCCTCGTCCAGGTTGGAGCCGCCGGGGGAGAAGGCGGAGACGACGGACAGGGCCTGGTCGAGGTTGAGGCGGGGGTCGCACAGGCTCGTGGAGTGGCGCCCGCCGGTCATGGACAGGTCCCTCTCGTCGCCGACGCACTCCAGGACATCGTCCGGAGTCGTCTCCAGGTGCAGTCCCCCGGCGATGCCGCCGCCGGCCCGGACCGCCTGCCGGAACGCGATGACTTCGCGGATCGCGTGCTGGACGACGCGGGTCTTGGTGCCGTTGGCCGTCTGCACGGTATTGCCGTGCAGCGGGTCGGTCAGCCAGCTGACGGGGTGGCCGGCGGCGCGGACCGCTGCGACGAGGTCGGGCAGACGATCGGCCACGGTGTCGGCGCCCATCCGGGCGATCAGGGTGAGCCGGCCGGGCTGTCGCTCAGGGTCGAGACGTTCGCACAGGGCGAGGAGCTCACCCGTGCGGACGGTGGGGCCGACCTTGCAGGCGACCGGGTTGGCGATGGCGGCGAGGAGGGCGACATGGGCGCCGTCCACCTGACGGGTGCGCTCGCCGATCCACGGCCAGTGGGTGGAGCCGAGATACAGCCGGCCCGCTTCGTCCCGGCGGAGCATGGGCACTTCGTAGTCGAGGAGCAGCGCTTCGTGGCTGGTCCAGACAGGCGCATCGATACGGGTGCTGCCGGGCGGTGCTGCCCAGCCCAGGTGGGTCATGATGTCGCTCGCGGCCATGTAGCCGGTGAGGATGCGCAGGGGGTCGGGCCTGCGGCTGTCCGGTGTCGGCTGTGGCCCGTTGACCATGTGCCCCTGGTAGGAGGGGAGTTCGAGGTCGCCGACCTGCTCGGTTCGGTGCGTACGCGGCTTGGCGAACTGTCCGGCGATCCGGCCGACGCGCAGTACCGGCCGGGCAGTGGCCATGCGCAGTGTTCCGGCGAGCAGTTCCAGTACGGCGATCTTGCGGCTGACGTGGGCGGGCGTGCACTCGGCGGGGTCCTCCGAGCAGTCGCCGCACTGCACGACCACGCACTGTCCGGCCGCGACCTGGGCCAGCAGACCGGAAAGGGTACGCAGGTCCTGGGGCCGTGACAGTGCGGGGCGGGCGGCGAGGGCGTGGCGCAGCCGCCGTACTTGTACGGGGTCGCTCCACTGCGGCTGGTGCAGCGCGTTGTCGAACCGGGTCTCGCTCAGCAGGTCTTCCATCACATCGCCCCTCGTTCCCGGCCGGCCTTCAGGTGGGAAGTCCTTCTCGCTTGATCCGGGGCACTGGGATGCCGAGCGCGCGCAGTTGCTCGCAGGGGTTCATGAACTCGCGGTTCTGCCTGATCTTTCCGTTGTCGAGCAGGAAGGAATGCAGGAAGCGGTTGTGGTAGTAGCCCTCCGGATAGCCCGGGAAGAGGATCTTTCCGCGGCCTTCGCACTCGACCCAGAAACGGTTCGGGTCCTGCGTCTCGAAGATCTGGATGTTGTACCACTGCCAGTCCGGGAAACAGGCCAGCGACCAGACGGCATGCTCGGCAAGCCGGTCCCGGCCGCTGATGACGATCGGCTCCCCGTTGTCGGTGGTCCACAGGCCGCCGCTGCCGTCGGCGGTGAACAGCTCGTGCCGGCGCAGCCGGTCGGGGCCTGTGGTGTGCATGTACTTCTCGACGGTGGCGCGGTTGGTGCGGCGCAGTTCGGCCGCATCGGTGAAACCGTGCGTCACGACGGCGTCGGACATGGCTCTTCCCCCTTGAGGCGTGGACGGGCCCAGGGCGTGTTTGAGAAGTCGCTCCCCCAGAGCTTCGCCTGGGAGGTACCCCCACCCCGCGACGCCTGGCATGCGCACTCGCGGTGTTGTCGGAGTCGCCCAAGTACGTCCAGTACGAGGGCGATCTCCCCCAGACTTCGTCCGGGGGTGCCCCCACCGCCTTGCGACTGCACGCACCAGACGCCGCGGGGCCCGCCCTGCGGGCGGACGGCGCTACTTCTCAAACACGCCCCAGCGAGCGGGCGGTCAGCGCGATCGTCCAGGTGCGCGCTCGGGATCGGCTCGGAGCTGACCTGAGGAGCGGTGGATTCCGGGCGGGTCGACGCGTGACACCGGGCCCGGCGACCTGGTCGCGGACAGACGGAGGAGGACCCCGACCGGTTGCCGGTCGGGGCCCTCGATGCTGTCCGGTCCGGGTTCGCGCCCGTCCCGCTGTCGGTCAGATGCGCGCCGCTGTGCCGAGCTGCACGGACGCCGATTCGAGCGGGGTGAGGACGGGGGGAACGACGGGTGCCGGGGTGGCATGGCAGGTGAAGCCGAGCTTGGTAAGGGCCCTGGTCACTTCGCCGGCGGTGAAGTCACGGCGGTCCTGGCCGGTGATCACCTCGCCGACCTGCTTGACGGGGAAGACGCGGCGGCCGATGGTCACTGACTCACCCGTGACGGGTTCGGGCTTGATGCCCTTCATCGATTGCTGCACGTCACTCTTGACCAGGTCGAAGGGGAAGCGGGCGATGACGCAACGCATAGTGCCTCAACAGGGTTGGAGGGAAGGGCGGACACGGATGCCGACCAGGGGGAGATCAGTTTCTGAGAGCGAGGACGCCGAGGATGTACCCCTCTTCGTCGACCACGGGCGAGGAGCCGAGGGATCGGGCCCGCATGGCGTATTCCGCCTCGGGCAGCGAGGTCTCGGACAGGGTGAACGGTCCCCGGTCGTGGACGATGTCCCGCAACCGAGTGTCCTCGGTGTACCACGAGCCGCCGCGGTACGCGGTGAGCTGGGCGCGTGAGACAAGACCGGCACAGCGGTCGTCCTCACCGCGGATGATCAGGTGCCCCACGCCGGCGCCGATGAGGACGGAGAGGGCGACGTCGACGATCATGTCGTCGCCGACCTGCGGTCCGGGTGCGGTCATGGCGTCGGCGGCAGTCAGCCCGATGCGGTCCGTCTGCCGTGGCTGCGTGAGAATCAGCGTCAAAGGACACCTTTCGTGTTCTGCGGGTCGACCGGTCGCGCGTGACTGCCGGCGTGCGGTGTCATACGGCGCTCTTGAACGAGGACTGGCGCTGCGAGGTGGTGCCTGCCCGCCCCTGCGACGCGGCGCGGGAGCGGCGGGCCTGGGAGGGACGGCTGCGCTTGCCGCGTGAGGACGAGGAGCCGCCCTTCGCTCGCTCCGGCACCGGTGCGGTGATGGTGACGGGAACGCCCGAGGGCGCCTGGGCTCCGGTGATGCGGCTCAGTTCGGCCTCGCCGGAGCGCACCTGTGCGACCTGCGGGGTGATGCCGGCGTCGGCCATCAGGCGGGTCATCTCGCGGCGCTGATTGGGAAGGACCAGCGTGACGACGCTGCCGGACTCGCCGGCACGGGCGGTGCGGCCGCCGCGGTGCAGGTAGTCCTTGTGGTCGCTGGGGGGATCGACGTTGACGACGAGGTCGAGGTTGTCGACGTGGATCCCGCGGGCCGCGACATTGGTGGCCACCAGCGCCGTGACGTGGCCGGTCTTGAACTGGGCGAGGGTGCGGTTGCGCTGGGGCTGGGACTTGCCGCCGTGCAAAGCCGCGGCCCGTACGCCGCTGTTCAGCAGGTGCTTGGTGAGCTGGTCCACGGCGTGCTTGGTGTCCAGGAACATGATCACCCGCCCGTCGCGGGCCGCGATCTCAGTGGTGGTCGCGTGCTTGTCGGCGCCGTGGACGTGCAGTACGTGGTGCTCCATGGTGGTGACCGCGCCTGCCGACGGGTCGACGGAGTGGACCACAGGGTCGTGCAGGTAGCGGCGGACCAGAAGGTCGACGTTGCGGTCAAGGGTGGCGGAGAAGAGCATCCGCTGGCCCTCGGGGCGTACCTGGTCGAGCAGCTCGGTGACCTGCGGCATGAAGCCCATGTCGGCCATCTGGTCGGCCTCGTCCAGCACGGTGATGCCGACGCGGTCCAGGCGGCAGTCGCCGCGCTCGATGAGGTCCTTGAGTCGGCCGGGAGTCGCCACGACGACCTCGGCACCGCCGCGCAGCGCGCCGGCCTGGCGGCCGATCGACATACCGCCGACCACGGTTGCCAGTCGCAGCTTCAGCGACCTGGCGTACGGGGTGAGCGCGTCGGTGACCTGCTGAGCCAGCTCGCGGGTCGGAACGAGAACCAGGGCCAGCGGCTGCCGGGGCTCGGCGCGCTTGCCCTCGGTCCGCGCCAGCAGCGCCAGGCCGAAGGCGAGAGTCTTGCCGGAGCCGGTGCGTCCGCGGCCCAGTGCGTCCCGGCCGGCCAGCGTGTTCGGCAGGGTGGCCGCCTGGATCGGGAACGGTACGGTCACGCCCTCGGAGCGGAGCGCCGCCAGCAGGGGTGCGGGCATCTCCAGGTCCTCGAAGGCCTCGACAGCGGGCAGCGCCGGGGTGATGGTGACGGGCAGGGCGAACTCTCCCTGGCGCGCCGCGGGGCGGCGCCCGTAGCCTCCGGAGCGGCTGGGGGCGGCCGAGCGGCCCGGAGCGCCCTGGCGTCCCTGCGACTGCGTACGGAAGCCGCCGCTCCTGCCGGAGCCGGCGTTGCCCCTGCGGGAGTAGCGGTCGTTCGTGCGAGCTGTGCGGTTCATGCAGAACCTTCCTCGATGCGGCACGTATCGAGGGGTTCCCGGCAGCAAAAATGAGCAGCCATGAGAATCGCAAGAACGAGCCGGAATGAAAACGAAGACGAAGTACGGCCGCCGGCGAAAGCGGAGGGCCGATACGTCAAAATGAGTGACATGCGCCGGAGCGGCTGCGATGCCGAATCATGGGGGATCGGGCGGACGTGTGTCCGGCAGGAGCAGGAGGGCGGATCGACCGCCCTGCGGCGTTGAAACGTATGACGTCTCGCCGCATATGACGTCACTGCGGCCTGGCCAAACCCGGAAAAAGCAACGAGCCGGGGCCCGCACCCCAAGGTGCGGGCCCCAGCTGCGTTGTGCGTTTCAGCCTCAGGCGGGAACGATGTTCTCGGCCTGCGGGCCCTTCTGGCCCTGCGTGACGTCGAAGTTCACCTTCTGGCCTTCCTGAAGCTCACGGAAGCCCTGGGTGGCGATGTTCGAGTAGTGGGCGAAGACGTCGGGGCCGCCACCCTCCTGCTCGATGAAGCCGAAGCCCTTTTCCGCGTTGAACCACTTGACGGTGCCAGTAGCCATGTCTTATCTCCTTCGGGGCAGTGCCGGAGCCCGCACTGTGCGAACTCCGCGTCGCCTTGATGATTGCCCCGTCCGGAAATAAATCCGGAAATACATAAGTGCACGATCCGGCATTGATACCGGTCCGAGCACTTGAAGTCTTTGGGAACCACAACTGCAACTGAGAACAACGGTAGCACGACGCAAGCGGCCGGGCGCGGCGAGTAATATCACTCCGCCCGTCGCGCCATAAACCCTCATCGCCCGTTGCCCGAATTTCTATGCCTGCCGCGACAGATATCGGCTGCCCGCCGAGCTGGGGGCGCTGTCAGGAGTCGGCCGCCCCGCTCGAGTCTGCCGTGGACCGTCGCAGCTCTTCATTGAGTCGCAGGGCCTCCTCGAGCTGGTCCTCCAGAATGACGATGCGGCAGGCTGCCTCGATCGGTGTACCGCCGTCGACGAGCTCGCGCGCCCGGGCGGCGATGCGCAGCTGGTAGCGGGAGTAGCGGCGGTGGCCGCCCTCGGACCGCAGTGGGGTGATCAGCCGGGCTTCGCCCACGGCCCGGAGGAAGCCGGGCGTGGCGCCGATCATTTCGGCGGCGCGGCCCATGGTGTACGCGGGGTAGTCGTCATCGTCGAACCGGTCGGCGGCGGGCGAGGGGGTTTCTTGGGGCATTCGCACCTCTTCTGAAACGCGTCGAGGGGCCCCAGTGCGTACACACCGGGGCCCCGAGGGGTATCAACACCATCTGCCGGCGCTGTGCGCTGGCTTTCGTATTCCGCTGGTCCGTCCTTGAGACCGGACGTGCGGGGATCGCGGATGCGTGACCGGGGACCACCTTCCCATCGGGGTCTGCGGCACCCGGGCGAACCGGAGTATCGCCCGGGCGATCCTGATGGCGTCTGCTCCTCTCTTTCTTCGGGGTGTGCGGGTCTGAACATCTGGTGCCGCGCAGCGCTTGGCCTGCGCTCGCACCAGTCGGCTGTGTTGCGTATCGCCGACGTGATCGGCTACGCAAGAAACTTTAGCCGCGTGGCCATCCAATTTCTACCTTGTCGGCCATAGATTTTGAGGACTGGGGAGAGCTAGGGCCTGTCGTTCGGATCAGGCCCTAGGCGGACAGGGCGACGCCGAGGGAATGGGCTGCCATGGGCTTCGGCGCACCCTTCTCGTAGAAGACGTCCAGTTCCGAAATCGTGAACCCCGCGCTGGTCAGCATGCCGACGATCGGCCTGGTGAGGTGACACCCGCCGAAGAGCCGCTTGTTCACCGGCTCGAGGCGTCGTTGCCAGCGGCGGACGTTCTCGTCCCCTTCGGGAGCCAGCCCGTGCTCGACGAAATGCAGCGTCCCACCGGGCTTGAGGACGCGGCGCACTTCGCGCAGGGCGGCGTCGGCATCGGGAATGGTGCACAGCGTCCACGTGGACAACGCGGCGTCGAAACTGTCGTCCTCGAACGGCAACGACTGCCCGTCAAGCCCGGCGCGCCGCACCGGGATCCGTGACGCCCTGACGCGCTCGCCGGCAATCCTCCACCCGACATCGGAGGGCTCGACCGCGGCCACGCCGTTGACGGTCTCCGGGTAGAAGGGAACGTTGTGCCCCGTCCCGAACCCGATCTCGACGACTTCGCCCTTCAGGCCCTCGCAGACTCGGCGTCGCAGCGGCTGGGCGGTCTTGGCTCCGCAGGCGACGTTGACAACCCGCGGCAGGACCCGCTCGGCATAGAACCCCATGGCGACCTCCGCGTCTCTCGTCCAGCATGGCACCGGAGCAGCTCGGATGCAGTGCCCGGCGGGCTGTTCGCCTGCTTTGGAACGGTGCCGAGCGACGAATGGGCGTGAGGGACTGCTTCCCGCTGTGGGTGGCGAGTTGAGCGCCAGTCGCCGGTCTCGCCGCGAGCGGCGACTTACCCGCGGAAACACCTTTCGCTGAGGTGCCGACTGCCTCACTATGGGCTTTTGTTTCTTGCCGGTAACACTGGCGCGTTTTCCACTGGGCAGCGGGTCGCTCGCGCTGTAATGAACGAGGAGTCAAGAGGGTGCCAGAGCTCCACCAGATCGGTCCCGGTCCCGCGGACGAGAAGCCGGTCTACGCCGCCCTGTCGGACGCGGAGCTCACCGAACGCATCCGCGCCGGTGCACCTGCCGCCCATCCCGCCGCCCAGGAGCTCAAGCGCCGCCACCTTCCCGCCGTCCTCACCTACGCCCGGCTCTGCGGACGCCATCAGGCCGCCGGGCACCAACTGGCCGTGCAGGCCTTCGACCTGGCCGTTCAGGAGGCGTGCCGGGGCATCGAACCCCGGGGGAACTGGCGGCACCATGTGCTGATGCTCGTTCAGCGGGTGGGTCTCGCCTGGGCCGTCGGCAGCCGCCGGGACCGGCTCGAACCCGATTTCGCCGCATGGATCGACGAGACGGCCGACTTCACCGCACCGGATGTGCCCATGTCCCGGCTCCGGTTCGAGGCGTCGTCCGCGATGCTCACCGGCTTCTACCGGCTGCCGGAGCTGACACGGGGCATCCTCTGGTACGCGGTGGTGGACGCGGAACCCGTCGCCACCGTCGCCACCTTCCTCAGCGTCAAGCCGGAGCTCGTACCGGAGCTGCGGGACAAGGCACAGGACGCCATGCGGCAGGCCTATCTGCGGGCCTATCTGGAGCGTGGCGGGGACAGGAAGTGCCTGGGCTTCCGCCGCATCATCGAGGCGGCGGCGCGGCCGGGGGACCGGCGGCACAGCGAGGATCTGACGCTCCACCTGGCGGAATGCCCCAGCTGCACCCGGCTGCTTGCGGAGCTGGCGCGGATGGGGGACGACCCCCGCACCGTGTTCGCCGAAGGGCTGCTCGGCTGGGGCGGACCGGCGTACGCGGACCGCGGTCCGGTGCGCGGGCTGCTCGATGCCGTACCGGCGCAGCCCGACCGGTCGAAGGCCACGGCCACCATGCCGGCGTACGCCGCTCCCGGGACGCTGTCGGGGCGCGACGGGACGTCGCGGAAGGGCGCGAGCCGGCCGTCCCGGACCGTCGTCCTCGTCGCCGTGGCGGTCGTGGGCGCCGTCGTCGCCGGCACTCTGCTGGCGAACGCCTCCGAGGACTCCGGTCCGGCACGCGTGCGTGCGAAGGAGCCCCCGCTCAGGGAGAGCTGGCCGGCCGTTGCCGCGCCCGCCCCCGCCCCCGCCCCGACGAAGAGTCCCACCCGGCAGCCGTCGAAGAAGCCTTCACCCTCGCCGAGCCCCACCGCCTCGCTCACCGCCCGCAAGACCCCGGCGCCCACTGCCTCGAAGAAGCTCCCGCCCCCGCCGTCACCGATCGCTGCCGGGAACGGCTTCACCCACGTCGTGAATGCGGATTCCGGGCTGTGCCTGGACATCGTGAACGGCGTGATGGAGAACCGTACCGACGTCATCACCGCCCGCTGCAGTGGCGCCCCGACCCAGCAGTGGAGCCTGGACTCCATCGGACTGCTGCACAGTAAAGAGGACCCCGACTACTGCCTGGACTCGCGCGGTGACACCGACCGTGGCGTCGGTATCTGGTCCTGCGCCTCGGTCGACGGCCCGAACGGGCTGAATCTGCTCTTCACCGTTGATGGATCGGGAGCCATACGGCCACGGATCGCGCCGGACTTCGCCCTTGAACCCCTGGGCGGCTCCGAGGGCGCTCCCCTCGACTTCGACCCCGCGGACGGAGACCGCGACCAGCGCTGGACCACGGGTGTTGCCTGATCGGCGGGCTGGTCAGCTCAACAGGGGGACCCCGTCAACCACTTCACCCTCCCCGCGTACGCTTCCCGCGCGGGCGACCCCGGTGATTGAACAAAAGCCGCAGGCAGGCCGTACACATGGGCGCGGCCCCGAACTCACGAGCCTGGTCCGCCGTGCCACCACCCGGCTTCGTACGGAAGGACCTCCGGCGTGTCGCTCTTCACGCGCTCCAGCCAGCTGCCGCCCGCGGACATGGCATCCACAGAGGAGGGCCCGGCGCCGGACGGCCACTCGGAGCGCACGCCGGACGACGACGCCGCGGGTCGGGACAGCACCGCAGGTGACGCCACCGGCGACGACCCGCACGAGCCCGTCGCCGGCGGCAGCCGGCGGGACAGGCATCCGGCCGCGGCGCGTGCGGTGGCGTGGGCGACCACCGCCCTGGCCGCCCTGCTCGTATTCTTCGCCCTCCTCATGCCGCAGGACGTCGCCCGCCTCACGCCCAGCACGTTCATACGCATACCGGTGGAGGGGATACTCGGCGCCGCCGTACTGCTTGCCCTGCCGACGAGGGCGAGGCGTGCGGCGGCGGTCCTCGCCGGGGCGGTCCTCGGCATGCTGACCCTCCTCAACTTCCTCGACATGGGCTTCCATGAGGTCTTCGGCCGAGGGTTCAACCTTGTGCTCGACTGGATCCTGCTCGACGACGGCGAGTCGTTCCTCCAGGACTCGATAGGCCGGGCGGGCGCGATCGGTGTCGTCATCGTGGTCGTGATCCTCGTGCTCGCCCTGCTCGTCCTCATGACGCTGGCGGTCGTCCGGCTCAGCAACCTCATGGCCCGGCACAGCGCCGTGGCGACCCGTACGACTCTGATACTCGGGACCGCCTGGATAACGTGCGCGGCGCTCGGCCTGCAGCTCGCCGGGGCGCCGGTCGCCTCCAGGAACACCTACGCGCTCGTGCACAACCGCGTGGACCTCGTGAACGCGACCCTGAAGGACGAGAAGGCGTTCGCCAAGGAGGCCGCCGTCGACGCCTTCCGCAACACCCAGCCCGACCAGTTGCTGACCGGACTGCGCGGCAAGGACGTCATCTTCACCTTCATCGAGAGCTACGGCCGCAGTGCGGTCGAGGACCCGTCGATGGCGCCGCAGGTCGACGCCGTACTCGCGGACGGGACCAAGCGGCTGCGCGCGGCCGGGTACTCGGCCAGGAGCGGCTGGCTCACCTCTCCGACGTACGGCGGCGGCAGCTGGCTGGCCCACTCCACCTTCGCGTCGGGCCTGTGGATCGAGAACCAGCAGCGCTACCGCACCATCACCGCCGGGGACCATCTGACCCTGCCCGGCGCCTTCCGGAGCACCGGCGCCTGGCGGACGGTCGGCATCATGCCGGGCGTCACCAAGAACTGGCCGGAGGGAAAGTTCTACGGCTTCGACAAGGTCTACGATTCGCGGCATCTCGGGTACGAGGGCCCGGAGTTCAGCTGGTCGACCATGCCCGACCAGTACGCCCTGAAGGCCTTCGAGCGCCTGGAGCACGGCAAGAAGCACGACAAGCCGCTGATGTCGGAGATCATCCTGACCTCCAGCCACAACCCCTGGGCACCCCTGCCCAAGACCCTCGGCTGGGACGAGATAGGTGACGGCTCCGAATACGACGCCATCGAGAAGGCGGGCAAGGACCCCGTGGACGTGTGGAAGGACTCCGGCGAGTTGCGCGCCGAGTACGCCAAGTCCATCCAGTACTCGCTGGAGAGCCTGATCTCCTATGTGGAGAAGTACGGCAACAAGAACACCGTGCTCGTCTTCCTCGGCGACCACCAGCCCGTGTCGAAGGTCTCCGGCGACCACGCCAGCCGGGACGTACCGATCGCGATCGTCGCCCACGACCCGGCCGTGCTGGACCGGATCTCCGGCTGGGGCTGGCAGGACGGCCTGAAGCCCGACCCGAAGGGCCCGGTCTGGAAGATGGACGCCTTCCGCGACCGCTTCCTGACCGCGTACGGCCCGAAGCCCGGCCCCACGCCGTCCCCGGCGGCCCGGTGACGGGACTTTGAAGACCCGGCCTGGCGCGCCCGGTGATCAGACGACCGGCTCTCCGATGCCCAGCATGTTCCCCTCGCTGTCGCGGAACCAGGCGCCGCGTTCACCCCGTGCGCCCTTGCTCGGGTAGTTCCCGTCGATCTCGGCGATCCCGCCACTCGTACGCAGTCCGGGAAGGTCGACCTCCTCGAACACGACGCCGCGTCGCCCGAGTTCCGACACGACGGCCTCGATGTCGTCGACCTCCCACCCCATCTGGGTGAAGGTGCCGGGTGACGATCCCGCGGACTGGAACAGGGCGAAGTCCACGCCTCCGCAGCGGTACAGCAGCCCGCCGGGCCGCTCGTCGACCGGTTCGAGTCCGAGCATCTCGGAGTAGAACTGCCGCGCCCGGTCCAGGTCCTGGGCGGGAAGCCTGGTCGCCACGCGTGCGCCGGCGAGAATGCTCGTGTCATGTGCGTTCATACGTCCCACTGTGCCGTGAGCAGGGCGAAGGGGCAGCTGCGACGAAGCCGTCCGCCTGGTTTCTTGTGGCGGACGGCTTCGTCGTGATGTTCAGAGATCAAGATCGGCGACGGCACATAAGTGTCCTTGGCCGCTGGACGACACCGGCGCGAGCCGGCGGCGGGATTCGAACCCGCGTTGCTCTCTTGACAGGAGAAGTAGCCGCAGCCTGCGCACCTGAACGAGTTTCACAGTAGCTCCGGAGCGGCTGCGCGGGCACGCGAATAATCGTCAGGCCACCAGGGGCCGGTCCGTAGGGGCGACGGGAGCCGGGAGCACGGTGGAGCCGGTCAGATAGCGGTCCGTCGCCGCCGCGGCGGAACGCCCCTCCGCGATGGCCCACACCACCAGGGACTGGCCGCGTCCCGCGTCGCCCGCCACGAAGACCCCGTCCCTCCTGGTGCCGCCCGTCGCCTCGGCCGCCTCCGTCGCTTCGGCCGCGAAGGCGGCGTCCCGCGCGAAGTTCCCCCGCTCGTCCAGCCAGAGTCCCAGCTGCTCCATCAGACCTGTGCCCCGTTCGGGGCCCGAGAAGCCGAGGGCGAGCAGGACCAGCTCCGCCGGGATCACCCGCTCGGTGTCCGGCCGCGGCTTTCTGTGCCCGGGTTCCACTTCCGACAGGCGCAGCGCGCGCACGTGTCCGGCCGGGTCCCCTTCGAAGCGGAGCGTGGCGGAGGCGAAGACCCTTGGATCCGTGCCCTCCCGCCCCCGGGCCTCCTCATGGGCGTGGGAGATCCGGTAGACCTTCGGGTACGTGGGCCAGGGCTCGGCATCCCGCCGGGAGCCGCCCGGCTCCGGATTGATGTCCAGCTGCACCACGGAGGCCGCGCCCTGGCGCAAAGCGGTGCCCAGACAGTCCGAGCCGGTGTCCCCGCCACCGACGATCACCACGTGTTTGCCCTCGGCGGTGACGGGGGGCGAGGCGTAGTCGCCTTCTCTGACGCGGTTGGCGAGGGTCAGGTAGTCCATGGCCTGATGGATGCCGTACAGCTCGCGGCCGGGGACGGGGAGCTCCCGCTGCTGCGTGGCTCCGACGGCGACGACCACGGCGTCATGGCGCCTTCTGAGCTCGGTGGCGTCGAGATCGCTGCCGATGTCCACACCCGTGCGGAATTTGGTCCCCTCCGCCCGCATCTGCTCGATGCGGCGGTCCAGGTGCCGCTTTTCCATCTTGAACGCGGGGATGCCGTAGCGCAGCAGCCCGCCGATGCGGTCGGCCCGTTCGTAGACGACGACGGTATGACCGGTACGGGTGAGCTGTTGCGCGGCGGCCAGTCCGGCGGGTCCGGAGCCGATGACGGCGACGGTCTTCCCGCTGAGCCGCTCCGGCGGCTGCGGGGAGGCGTACCCGCGCTCCCAGATCTGGTCGGCGATGGCCTGCTCGACGTTCTTGATCGTCACCGGATCGGCGTTGATGGTCAGCACGCAGGCGTCCTCGCACGGTGCCGGGCACAGCCGCCCGGTGAACTCGGGGAAGTTGTTCGTCGCGTGCAGCCGTTCGGCCGCGGCCCGCCAGTCGCCGTGCCTCGCGTACGCGTTCCACTCGGGGATGAGATTTCCCAGCGGGCAGCCGCTGTGGCAGAACGGTATGCCGCAGTCCATGCAGCGCCCCGCCTGCTCGGAGACGAGGGGAAGCAGGACCTGCCCCGCGTAGACCTCGTTCCAGTCGCTCAGCCGCTCCTCGACGGGGCGCGGGGGGACGGGCCGCCGGGGGGTCTTGAGGAAGCCGAAGGGGTCGGTCATGCGCCGCGCCTCCAGTGTTCATTCGCGGTGCAATAGGGCGGTCTGGCCAGCCTACGCCTGCTTTGTTCCATCTCCGTCGAACGTCTGACGAGGGGGAACGGTTCGGCTGCGGGTGAACCTCGCTGCGGAGACCGGAACCCTCACGTAGGTTCCGGCCATGGTTGATCATCGCTCCATTGACGTCGGGGGCATCCTGCTGAGCTTTCAGGTCTCGGGTCCCCCGGACGCTCCACCAGTCGTCCTGCTGCACGCGCTGGGCGAGGACGCGACCGACTGGAATTTCGTCGCTGCCGCGCTCGCGGCCGGCCGACGCGTCTACGCCCTCGATCTTCGCGGTCACGGCCGGAGCGCTTGGCCCGGGGAGTACTCGCTGGAGCTCATGCGGGCCGACGTCATCGGTTTCCTGGACGCGCTCGCGCTCGACCGGGTGGACCTGATCGGGCATTCGATGGGCGGGATCGTGGCCTGCCTGCTCGCCGAGGAACATCCGCGGCGGGTGAACCGGCTCGTCCTGGAGGACGTTGCGGTTCCACGTCCGCGCGCGAAGACGACCCCGACGAGGCCGGAAGGCGAGCTGACCTTCGACTGGGACATGGTGCTCGCCATCAGGAAGCAGATCGACGCGCCTCCCGCTGCGTGGCTGGAGCGGCTGGGTCTGATCACCGCGGAGACGCTCGTCGTGGGCGGCGGTCCGCCCAGTCATGTGCCTCAGGACGGCGTGGCCGAGTTGGGCAGGCTGATCCCAGGCGCCCGGGTGGTCACCATCGCGGCCGGGCACCTGATCCACAGGGTGGAACCGAAGGCGTTCACGGAAGCAGCGGGGACGTTCTTGGGATGTGCCGTTGAGGAGGGCCAACAGTCATGGTGAGCAAGCGAGTTGTTCTCGTTACCGGCGGTGGTACGGGGATCGGCGCGGCCACAGCCCGTCTGCTGGGCGAGGCCGGGCACCACGTCGTTGTCTCGGGACGCCGGCCGGAGCCGTTGGAGCGGCTCGCGAAGGAGACCGGAGTTCTCGCCCACCCGTCCGACATCGGTGATCCCGACGCCGTGCGTGATCTCGTCGCGGCGTCCGTGGCTGCCTACGGCCGACTCGACGGTGTCGTGCTCAATGCCGGCGTGGGGAGAGGTGGAGCGGTCGGCGACCTGTCGGTCGAGGACTGGGACACCGTCATGCGGACCAATGTCACCGGCCCCTTCCTGCTCCTGCGCGCCGCACTCCCGCACCTGCTGAAGGCCAAGGGCTCCGTCGTCGCCGTCGCCTCGGTCTCCGCGCTGCGCAACGGGTCGGCCAACGCCGCGTACGCAACGTCCAAGGCGGCCCTCCTCCAGCTGTGCCGCTCGCTCGCCGTCGACTACGGGCCACATGGGCTGCGCGCCAATACGGTGTGCCCCAGTTGGGTGCGTACCGAGATGGCCGACCGGCGGATGGTGCGATTCGCCGAAGAGGCGGGGCTGGGGGAGGGCGGCGTCGATGTGGCGCACGGCGTCGATGCGGCGTACGAGGAGGCGACCCGGCTGCTTCCCGCAGGCCGCCCCGGAGAGCCGCACGAGGTCGCCGAGGCGATCGCCTGGCTGCTCTCGCCCGCCGCGTCGTTCGTCAACGGGGCGGTGCTCACCGTCGACGGCGGGGCGACGGCGCTCGATCCCGGGACCGTCGCCTTCGACTTCCGCATCGAGCCCCGTGCCGAAGGCAGCTGATCCCCCTCGCTGATAGTGAATCTGCGGCACCGGCGCGCGATGATTCCGTGCCGCAGGGGGAGTCTTCCTTCCGACCGCACTCTCGAGAAGGTGGACTGATGACCAACCTGCACGACACCCTTCAGGTGAGCGTCAGCAACGGATCGGTGCCGGGCGCGGTGGGCCTGGTGGCCCGCGGCGACCGCGTCGAGGTGGCGGCCGTCGGTTCCGTCGACGGCACCGCGCCGATGGCCAGGGATTCGATCTTCCGTATCGCTTCGCTCACCAAGCCCGTGGTCGCCGCGGCGGTCATGATGCTGGTCGAGGACGGCCGCATCGCGTTGGACGACCCGGTCGGCCAGTGGCTGCCGGAGCTGGCGAAGCCGACCGTCGTTCGCACGCCGGGCAGTCCGGTCGACGACGTGGTCCCGGCAGCGAGGCCCATCACCGTGCGCGATGTGCTCAGCTCCCGCGCCGGGCACGGCTTCCCGTCGGACTTCTCGCTCCCGGCGGTCCAATTGCTGTTCAGTGAGCTGAAGCAGGGACCGCCGCGGCCCCAACTCGTCGCGGCGCCGGACGAGTGGATGGGGGCGCTGTCCGGTATTCCGCTGCTGTACCAGCCGGGGGACGCGTGGCTGTACAACACATCCTCTGACATTCAGGGCGTTCTGATCGCCAGAGTCTCGGGCCGTCCGCTGCCCGTGTTCCTGGCCGAGCGGCTGTTCGAGCCGCTCGGCATGAGCGACACCGGATTCGAGGTCCCGGCCGACAAGCTCGACCGGTTCACCAGCTACTACCAAGCGGATCAGGAGGGCGCACTCGAACTGGTCGACGCCCCCGACGGGCAGTGGAGCAGCCTCCCGGTGTTCCCGTCCGGTGCCGGGGGGCTGGTCTCGACCCTCGACGACTGGCACGCATTCGCCCGGATGCTGCTCGCCGAGGGGACCGTCGGCGGCCGCCCCCTGCTGTCGCCCGAGTCGGTGCGGCAGATGACCACCGACCAGCTGACCCCGTCCCAGCGCGCTGCGGGCACGTTGTTCCTGGAGGGCCAGGGCTGGGGCTTCGGCGGCTCGGTCGACATCGAGGCCATCGACCCCTGGAACGTCCCGGGACGCTACGGCTGGCTCGGCGGCACCGGAACGGCAGCGCACATCACGGCGTCCACCGGCGCGGTCACCATCCTGCTCAGCCAGCGTGCGATGTCCGGACCGACTGCGCCCGATCTGATGCGGGACTTCTGGCGGTACGCGGCCGCCACCTGAGACCGGGCGTGGTGCGGCTTGTCGTCCCCCGCCGCCGGTTCACATGGATGGGTGCTCGACGTTGGCTCGACGACGCGGCCTGCGAGTGCCCCCGAGGCGAGGCGCAACTGCTGGTCGGCGGGCCTGCTTGCCTTCACTTAGCTAACGAATGAGCGCCGTTGCTATCTCGTTAGGATTGTACTTCTTGACGCTTTTATGGGGGTGGAGTTGACTTCCAGCCACCTCGGCCGCAGTAACGCGGTCGGTCAGGGAGGTTGAGTTCCACAGATGAACGCACTACTGCGTCGTTCCGCCGTTGCTGTCGCCGCATCCACCATGGCTGTCTCGCTCGCTGCCTGTGGCGGCGATGAGGGCTCGGGCGTGAGGATGAGCGACGACATCACCGTCGGTCTGCTCCTTCCGGAGAACGAGGCTGCTCGCTACGAGAAGTTCGACCTGCCGGTCATCAAGGAGAAGATCGGACAGCTGACGAACGACAAGGGCAAGGTGGTCTACGCCAACGCGAAGCAGGACGCGACGCTGCAGAGCCGGCAGGTCGAAACGATGGTCGCCGACAAGGTCGATGTGCTGATCGTGGACGCGGTGGACTCCAAGGCCATCGCGGGCTCGATCAAGAAGGCCCACGACGCAGGTATCCCGGTCGTCGCCTTCGACCGTCTCGCCGAGGGGCCGATCGACGCCTACACCTCTTTCGACAACGAAGAGGTCGGCCATGTGCAGGGCAAGGCGCTGCTCACGGCACTCGGCGACAAGGCCAAGGACGGCCGGATAGTGATGATGAACGGTGCCGTCACCGACCCGAACGCCGCCATGTTCAAGAAGGGCGCGCACACGGAACTCGACGGCAAGGTCAATATCGGCGAGGAATACGACACCAAGGACTGGAAGCCGGAGAACGCCACCGCGAACATGGAGGCGGCGATCGACTCGATCGGCAACGACAAGATCGTCGGTGTCTACTCCGCCAACGACGGCATGGCGGGCGGCGTCATCGCCGCCCTGAAGTCGGCCGGTATCTTCCCTATCCCGCCGGTCACCGGCCAGGACGCCGAGCTCGCCGCCGTGCAGCGCATCGTCGCGGGCGAGCAGTACGCCACCGTCTACAAGCCGTACGCGCCGGAGGCCGCTGCCGCCGCCGAGATGGCCATCCTGCTGGCCAGGGGCATGGAGCTCGGCATGGCTCAGACGGACGTCGACAGCCCGACCACCAAGGCCATCCCCTCGGTGCTGGTCCCTGTCATCTCTGTGACCAAGGAAAACATCGGGGAGACGGTCATCAAGGACGGCGTCTATACGGCCGCGGAGATCTGCACCCCGAAGTACAAGGCAGCCTGCGCCCAACTCGGTCTGAAGTAGGACCTCACCCGGCAGCGGCACCGCGACTCCAGGGGTGCCGCGGGCCGGGCTCAGAGGGGCCGATCTGCCCTCAGCCCTTGTCGCCGGGCCGGTCCTGGTCGCCGCTCTCGCTGTCGGCCGCGCTGTTGAGCACCTTGAAGTCCTTGTCCAGGTGGACATCCGTCTGCATGCCGTCGGTGAGCGTGACCTCGACCTCGTAGTAGCCCTCTTCGTCGCCGACCTCGGTGCCGGTGACCGTGCCGCCGCCGGTGTGGGCGAGCGCGGCGCTGCTTGCCCTGTCGAGGGCTGGTCCGGTGATGGCCGGTGTGCTGTCGTCGTCGCCGGAGCCCGCCACGGCAATGCCCGTGCCCGCGCCGATGAGGGCGGCCGCGGCCGTCGCGCCGACGATCCACATGGTCCTGCGGTTCATGGCTGCTGCCTCTCGCCGAGGGTTGCTGTGCGGAAACATGATGCGCCGGCCCACCTGAAGGGACGCTGAACCGGCCGACGCCGGTGGCCCGCCCAGTTGGGCATCCGCATCGCTTTCGTGATCGATGCGGCGCATTATGGGGGGCATGGCGAAGCCGACCATCCTGACCGTCGATGACGATCCGGGAGTCTCCCGAGCCATCGCCCGTGACCTCCGACGCCGGTACGGCGACCGGTATCGGGTTATTCGTGCGCCTTCGGGTGAAGAGGCATTGGACGCCTTGCGCGAGGTGAAGCTGCGAGGCGAGCCGCTCGCCGTGATGATCGCCGACTACCGCATGCCGACGATGAACGGCGTGCAGTTCCTCGAAGCGGCCATGGACCTCTTCCCGCTGGCCAGACGGGTGCTTCTGACGGCGTACGCCGACACGGGCGCGGCCATCGACGCGATCAACATCGTCGATCTCGATCATTACCTGCTCAAGCCGTGGAGTCCCCCGGAGGAGAACCTCTATCCGGTGCTGGACGCACTGCTGGAAGTGTGGGCGAGCGCACCCGACCCGGAGGTCGGAGAGACAAGGATCGTCGGCCACCGCTGGTCGGCGCCGTCCTTCGCCGTACGGGAATTCCTCGCCCGTAATCTCGTGCCCTACCGCTGGATCGCCGCCGACGAGCCCGAAGGCGGGCGGCTCCTGGACGCGGCCGGCCTCAGTGCCGATGATGTGCCCCTGGTGATCACGGCCGACGGCAAGACCCTGCAGGCGCCGACCGAGGCCGAACTCGCCGCCCAGGTGGGGCTGAGCACCACCCCCGCCGCAGACTTCTACGACGTTGTCGTCATCGGCGCGGGCCCCGCAGGTCTCGGCGCCGCCGTCTACGGGGCCTCCGAGGGCCTGCGCACGGTGCTGGTGGAGCGGAGTGCGACCGGTGGGCAGGCCGGTCAGAGCAGCCGTATCGAGAACTACCTGGGCTTCCCCGACGGAGTGTCCGGTGCGCAGCTGACGGACCGGGCACGTCGGCAGGCGACCCGTTTCGGCGCCGAGATCCTCAGTGCGCGGGAAGTGGTCTCGCTCGAGGCGGCAGGGGCAGGCCGGGTGCTGCGCTTCAGCGACGGGACCTCGATCGGGGCCCACACCGTCGTCCTGGCCACGGGCGTCTCCTACCGGCGGCTTGAGGGGCCGGGCCTTGACGAGTTCACCGGAGCGGGCGTGTTCTACGGCTCGGCGTCCTTCGAAGCGGCCAGCTGCACCGGGGAAGACGTGTACATCGTCGGAGGAGCCAACTCCGCGGGCCAGGCCGCCGTCTACTTCTCCCGCTACGCCGAGCGCGTCCATCTCCTCGTGCGCGGCCCCGACCTGACCCGGGCCATGTCGCACTACCTGATCCAGCAGATCGAGAGCATCCCCAACATCCAGGTGCACCCGCACACCGAAGTGGCGGGCGGCGAGGGCGAGTCGCATCTTGAGCGCCTGGTACTGCGTGACAACCGCACCGACGCTGTCACCACGACCGATGCCTCATTGCTCTTCGTCTTCATCGGCGCCGAACCGCCGACGCAGTGGCTGGAAGGCGTCGTCTCCCGCGACGAACGGGGCTTCGTGCTGACCGGCCCCGACCTGCTGTCCGAGGGGGCGCGCCCCGCGGGATGGCCGCTGGCACGGGACCCGTACCACCTCGAGACCAGCGTGCCCGGTGTCTTCGCCGCCGGCGACGTACGGGCCGACTCGGTCAAACGGGTCGCTTCCGCGGTGGGGGAAGGCGCCATGGCCGTCTCCCTGGTGCACCGCTACCTGGAGGCGCAATGAATGCCCCGATCCGCGACAGGCTCAGCCCGGCCGAACTGCAGACCCTCTTCCTCTTCGAGGCCCTCGACGACAAGCAACTGGCCTGGCTCTCCGAGCGCGGCCGCGTCGAAGTACGTCAGGGCGGAACGCCCGTCTACTCCCAGGGCGAGCCCGCCACCTGCTTCTTCGTGCTTCTCAGCGGCACCGTCGCCGTCGTGCGCCGTCTCCACGGCGATGACATCGAGTTCGGCCGCACCGACCAGGTGGGCGTCTACAGCGGAGCCACTCAGGCCTACCTCGGGGACCGGGTGGACCAGGTCTACCCCAACAGCCTGAAGGCCATCACCGACGTCGAACTCTTCGTGCTGCCCGCCGAGGAGTTCGCCCACGCGATACGCACCTGGTTCCCCATGGCCCTGCATCTGCTCGAAGGCCTCTTCTTCGGCACCCGCGCCAGCAACACCATCATCGGCGAACGCGAACGCCTGGAGGCCCTCGGCTCACTCACCGCCGGACTCACGCACGAGCTCAACAACCCCGCGGCCGCGGCCGTACGAGCCACCGACACCTTGCGCGACCGGGTCACCAAGATGCGCCACAAGCTCGCCCTCATCGCCGACGGCCGGGTCGACGGCACCCGCCTGCACCATCTGGTCGAGATGCAGGACGAGGCCGTCAAGCGCGCCTACAACGCCCCCAAGCTGTCGGCGATCGAGGCCGCCGACGCCGAGGACGAGGTCACCGACTGGCTGGAGGACCACGACATCGACCGGTCCTGGGACATCGCGCCCGTCCTGGTCGCCGGTGGCATCGACCCCGCATGGCTGTCCGCGGCCACCGACAGCCTGGGCGACGAGAACCGGCAGGCCGCAGTGGGCTGGCTCATGTACACCATCGACACCGAGCTGCTGATGGGGGAGATCGAGGACGCCGTCAGCCGCATCTCCGGCCTCGTGGAAGCGGCACGCCAGTACTCCCAGCTCGACCGCGCCGCTCAGCAGCCCGTCGACGTCCACGAACTCCTCGACGCCACCCTGGTGATGCTGCAGGCCAAGATCCCCCCGGGCGTGCGGGTGGTGAAGGAGTACGACCACGACCTGCCGGCCGTCCCGGCGTACGGCGCGGAGCTCAACCAGGTCTGGACGAACCTCATCGACAACGCGCTCGGCGCGATGAACGGCAGCGGCACCCTCACGATCGCCACCTGGCGCGACGGCGAACACCTCTTCGTCGAGGTCCGCGACACCGGTCCCGGCATCCCCGCCGACATCCGTCCGCGGATCTTCGAGCCCTTCTTCACCACGAAGCCGGTCGGCGAGGGCACCGGCCTGGGCCTCGACATCTCCTACCGCATCGTGGTCAACAAGCACCACGGCGACATCAGAGTGGACTCGCAGCCGGGCGACACGAGATTTCGCGTATGCCTGCCGATCACACCGCCCACGGACGCCGAGGAACCGCCACCCGCCGCTGCCGAAACGTCCCGGGCCTCCCCGACTTCCCCGACTTCCCGAACCCAACCTGCCTCCGGATGAGCGAGGAGAGAACTGATGGCACACGACCAGATTCCGGGCATCGACCTCGCAGCCAGGCCGAGCGGTGACGGGTGCGCCGAGTGTCTGGCCGGTGACGGTCCAGGCTGGTGGTTCCACCTGCGGCGCTGCGCCGAGTGCGGGCACATCGGCTGCTGCGACTCGTCGCCCTCACAGCACGGAACGAAGCACGCGAAGCAGGTGGGGCACCCGTTCATCACCAGTTTTGAGCCGGGGGAAAGCTGGTTCTGGAACGTGAACACACAGGAGTACTACGAGGGGCCGGAGTTGGCTCCCCCCACCTCGCATCCGATGAGACAGCCGACACCGGGCCCTGCGGGCGCGGTGCCCGCGGACTGGGAGCGGCACCTGCACTGACGCAGGGGGCCGAACCGGCGTCGTCCGCCTCGTTGGTGTCCCGGACGCGGCCCGGGGGCGATCTTCACCGGTCGGCCGGAGAATGGGGCGTGGCGGCTTCGCCGTCAGGCGATGAGCGTGCCCCCAAGGGTTTTGGGGTCTGGAGGTCGTGGGCCATGCAGTCTGTGACAGTCCGGAGCGGAGCATGGGCCTCGGCCGTGCGCGTCCGGAAGGCGCAGGGGGAACAAGGGATGGTCGGGCTGCCGCCCCCGAATACCGGGCCGGCGCGGCCATGACGGCCGAGTCCTTCGAGGGGGAAAGTCGCTCTCCCGGCCTGGTGGACGGCGGGCATCCGGCGACGCAACCGAGCAGCGCGCCAGCCGCCTCGCGAGACGAACTCGTGGCCATTCAGAACGTGGCGGCGCGACTGAGAGCCGCCTACCCTCAGGCCGACGCAGCCACCGTAGAGGCGACGGTCGGGACTGCATACGGCTCATTCCGCCAGGCCAGGGTGAGAGCTTTCCTCCCGATCCTGGTCGAACGCCGAGCCCGGACAGTGCTCGGTGCTGCTGCCCGTGCGGCGGTGGGGGAAGCAAGGACGTTCCAGCCTCCGCCCGCGGCGGGGAGCGGGCCGTGACCATCGGATGAGTTGGCGCTTTCCCGTGCCCGGTGTGCCGGGCCTCGCCGTCCTCAAGGGATACCGGCGCGGCTGGCTGCGAGGCGACCTCGTGGCCGGGGTCACCGTCGCGGCCTATCTCGTGCCGCAGGTCATGGCGTACGCCAGCGTCGCCGGTCTGCCGCCGGTCGTGGGGCTGTGGGCGATCCTGCCGGCCATCGTCCTGTACGCCTTTCTCGGCTCGTCACGGCTGCTGTCGGTGGGTCCCGAATCGACGACCGCGCTGATGACCGCCACGGTGGTGGGGCCGCTGGCCGGCGGTGATCCCGCGCGGTACGCCGTCCTGGCCTCGGCGCTCGCCGTCGCCGTCGGCCTGATGTGCCTGCTGGCGTGGGCTGCGCGGCTCGGCTTCGTGGCTGACCTGCTGTCGCAGCCCATTCTGATCGGATATCTCGCCGGCGTCGCACTGATCATGATGGTGGACCAGCTGACCAAGCTCACCGGTGTCCCGACGGAGGGCTCCGGCTTCTTCCCGCAGCTGCTGTCCTTCGTGCAGAACCTGGGTGAGGCGCATCCGGCGACGGTGATCTTCAGCGCCGTGGCCCTGCTCTTTCTCTTCCTGGCGGCCCGCCTGCCCCCCACGGTCCCCGGTCCCTTGCTGGCCGTCGTGCTCGGTACGGCCGTGGTGGCGGCTTTCGGTCTGGAGGACCACGGCCTCGCGGTGATCGGGGAGATCCCGGCCGGGCTGCCGGGCCCGAAGCTTCCGGCGCTGGGCGACCTGCCCGAGCTGCTGCTTCCCGCGGCCGGTGTCCTGCTCGTCGGCTACACAGACTTCATCCTCACCGCGCGTGCCTTCGCCACCGACGACAGCGGGCCGCGCCTCGACGCCAACCAGGAACTCCTCGCCCCGGGCGCCGCGAACCTCGGAGCCGGCACGCTGCAGGGATTCCCGGTGAGCAGCAGCGCCAGCCGGACCGCGCTCGCACAGTCGGCAGGCGGACGCACCCAGGGGTATGCGCTCGTCGCGGGTGCGGCCGTACTGGCCGTGCTCCTGTTCCTCAGCCCGCTGCTCCACAGCACACCCACGGCCATACTTGGCGCGCTGGTCGTCTACGCCGCCGTGCGGATGATCGACCTGTCAGGCTTCCGACGGCTGGCCTCCTTCCGGCGCAGGGAACTCCTGCTGGCCGTCGGGTGTCTCGGCGGGGTCCTGGTCCTGGACATCCTCTACGGGGTGCTCGTGGCCGTGGGCCTGTCGGTCGTCGAGCTGCTGAGCAGGGTGGCGCGACCGCACGACGCCGTCCAGGGCATGGTGCCCGGCCTGGCCGGCATGCACGACGTCGACGACTACCCGCAGGCGCGGATCATCCCCGGGCTGCTGGTCTACCGCTACGACTCCCCCCTGTTCTTCGCCAACGCGGAGGACTTCAGACGCCGAGCCCTGGCAGAGGTGGCCGCGCAGGAGAGTCCCGTCAGGTGGTTCGTCCTCAACGCGGAGGCCAACGTGGAGGTGGACATCACCGCGCTGGACGCGCTGGACGCACTGCGACGGGAACTGACCGGACGCGGCATCGAGTTCGCGATGGCGCGCGTCAAACAGGATTTGCGGGACGAACTGGAGGCGTACGGGCTCACCCGGTCCGTGGGCGAGGACCGGATCTTTCCCACCCTGCCCACGGCGGTGGCCGCGTACCGCGCCTGGTGCGGGGAGAACGAGAACGGTGGCGGCGGCCACCCGGCCGACGGGTCCCCCGGCAAGATCGGCCGGACAGGGCCTAGGTTCAAGCGTTGCCGAAGAGCTGTTCCAGGACGACCGCCACCCCGTCCTCCTCGTTCGACGCGGTGTGCCGCGGCACCGCAGCGAGTACTGCCGGATGCGCGTTGGCCATGGCGTAGCCGGTGCCTGCCCATTGCAGGATGGTCAGGTCGTTCGGCATGTCGCCGAACGCGACCACTTCCGTGGCGTCGATTCCGCGTGCGGCGCACAGTGCGGCCAGGGTGCTTGCCTTGCTGACACCCGGCGCGCTGATCTCCAGCAGACCGGCCCCGCCCGAGTGGGTGAACTGCGCCACCCCGCCTGCCGAGGCTTCCGCGGCTGCGAGCAGGAAGTCCGCGTCGAGCTGCGCCGACCAGGCGAGCAGCTTGGTGATGGGGACATTGGTCAGCCACAGGTCCGGCAGGGACGCCACGGCGATCTCGGTGTCGGCGGCTCCGGGGAATCGCAGCCCGAACCCCGACTCGTACAGGACCTGGTGGCCGGTTTCCACGGCGAAGCCCAGTCCGGGTGCGGCTTCCGAGAGTGCGGTGGCCACGTGGCGGGCGGCGGCTACGGGCAGGGCTCGTGTTTCGACGACGGTGCGTGCCGTGGCGTCGTAGACGAGGGCACCGTTGCTGCATACCGCCGTTCCGACCAGCCCGCTGGCTGTGGTGAGCATGTCGACGAAGCGGGGCGGCCGGGCGGTGACGAGGACGACCTCCGCGCCGGCGTCGACCGCGCCGCGCAGCGCGCGAACGGTGCGCTCCGAGAGAACACCGCCGCTGCGCAGGAGGGTGCCGTCGAGATCGGTGGCGATCAGCCGAGGAGGATGCATCGCCCGATGTTACTGAACTGCCCGGCGCACGCCCTGTCTTCAGGCCCGGAGCCTGGCGGGGGCCTCAGCTGCTGCCCGTGGCGAGCTTCCCCAGCCGCCGCCAGTCCATCGGCGGCCTCGTCGGGGGCACACCGGGGCGGTCGCGCGGAACCCGTACGCGCAGGGCCCGCGGCTGGATCCGGCAGCGGACGGGCGTCGGCAGGGTCAGTGCCTCGCCGTCCACGCCGACCTGGACTTCGGGCTCGTCCGCGTCGACGACCACCTCACGGACAGTCAGCACAGTGAGTCCGTGCGCATGTTTGCCGCGAAGCAGGTCGGCTGCTTGCGCCGGGCTGTCGACCTTGATGCCCAGGACGCCGAGGATGCCGGAGTCCAGCCGGTCCCGGCGCCCCAGTCCGGCGCGATCGCCCACTTGGTACGGGTTGTTGCTCACCAGTACGGCCTGGGGCTCGTGTACGGCATCGGGCTCGCCGGTCGCCTCGTCGGCGGCGCGCAGGACCAGGCGGGGCCCGCTCCGGTAGGTGAGCAGGTCCGGAATCATCCGCATGATGGTGCGCACCTTGTCGTTGCGGTAGGCGGGGCTCTGCACCACTGCGGCGTACGTGCCGAAGGAGGCGTTGTTGACGAAGGCGAGCTCTCCGATGAAGCCCAGGTCGACACGGAGTTCGACGCCGTCGGTGAGTGCGTCGAGGGATGCCGACGGGTCGTCCCGGTCGAGGCCCAGATCCAGGGCGAAGTGGTTGCGCGTTCCTGCCGGGAGGACCAGGAAGGGAATGTCGTGTTCCGCGGCGACCGCGGCGACCTGGGCCTGTGTGCCGTCGCCGCCCGCGACGCCGAGCAGGTCGGCGCCATCGCTGATGGCCCGGCGCGCGAGCTCGGCGACATCTCGTGGACCGCCGGGCTCCAGCACCAGAACCTCGGCGCCCAGTGCCTCGGCCTTTTCCCTGAGGTGGAACTTCCCCACCTTTCCCCCGCCCGACCAGGGGTTCATGATCAGGAACGGACGTTTCGGGGGCGGAGTACGGAATTCAGGAGTGGGCGCGGGTTTCGGGGGCCTGAGGGCAGCCCGGCCTGCGGAGCCCGCCGCCGCGCACAGTGCGAGGGAGCCGACGACCACCCACAGCAGGTCGTACAGCGCGTACAGCACGATCACGGCCACCGGTGCGGCCGCCCCCACCACGAACGCGAGCATCCTGCCGAGTCCGCGGCGGGTCAGTGCCCACCACGCGCAGGCCGCGCTCAGGGCCAGTCCGCCAAGCCCCAGGGCCACCAGGGCCACGCTCTTCAGTCCCGCGAACACCAGCGGCAGGAGTAGGGCCGCGGCTCCAGCGGCAATCGCCGAACGAGCGAGCCAGCGTCTCGCCCGGGCGCTGCGCGCTCCGGCCACGATGTCCATGGACCCTCCCGCCGCCGGCTGTGGCTCATTGCACCGCTGCGAGGCGGCTCACGCATCACCTTTCACGGGTGGCTCGTCGTCGCTTGCGGATGGCTCTCATGGTGCGCGCGTCACGTCCCCTTCGGCCAGGCGGGAGGGCGGACTGCCGAGGTGACGAGCCAGGAGCGGTTGCTGGGCCGCGACGGCTCCCACGGTGATGCCGATGGCGATCGCCACGCAGACCACGATGAGCCACGAGAGCATGACGAAGACGGTGCCGACCGAGCCGTATTCGGACAGTGCGCGATTGAGCGCCCGTGGCATGTAGAACTGCGCCGCGACCGACAGACCGCTCACGCCGATCGCCGTGAGGAAGGCACCGGGCAGGAGGGGCGGCCAGCGGATGAGGCCGCCGAGCAGAAGGTGCTGGCTCCACCACCACAGCCCGGTCTGGGTCACGACGGTGACCGGGATGCCGAGCCACAGCCCTGCGCCGAAGCCGTTGCGCAGCGGCGCCTGCACGATAAGGACGGCCAGCCAGACGCCGATCCAAGCCAGCCACCGCCAGGGGGCGATCCTGGTGCCCGTCCTCGGCAGCTCCCAGGCCCGCTTGCACAGCCGCTGCATCGCCCGGCTGACGGCGGTCGCGGAGAGCAGCAGCATCAGTGCCCCCACCACACCGGTGGCCTCGCGCAGGCTGCTGGCCGTGGACTGATACACCTTCGCCAGCTCCTGGTTCGCGGCGCCGCTGAGCCCGAAGACCGCGCGTACGGAGCTGATCAGCTGGTTGCGTACGGCCTCCGGGGCGAAGGCTCCGACGACGAAGAGCAGCGGGACCGCGGTCAGGAAGCACTGCGCCGCCAGCCGGGTGGCGGAGTCGAAGATGTTCACCGACACCATTCGAGCGGCGAGATGGGTGATGACCGGGAAGCGTGCCTCGGCCTGCTTGTGCAGCCACTTCGCCCTGGTGAGCAGCTCCTGGGACCGGACCCGCCGCCACGACGGCCGGAAGATCGAGCCGACGCGACGACCCGATACGCCCCCCACCCCCTTCCTTCCCTTGCTCGGCTGCGCCCGGAGATCCTCGGGCTCTTTGCGGGGCATCAGCCGGCCGGTACTGCACCCGGGCTCTGTGAACGGCCCCTCACCCGCGACGGCACCCGTCCGATAGGCGTCATGGCGTTGCTCCTTCCCTGCGTCCAGCGTGGGGGACGCGGCACGCGGCGGCATCTCGGCAGAGGGTGGGACACGTCGGCCAAAACGTGCCGCTTTCTTGGTCATTGCGTAGGCTCGTGACATCGCCGCACGATTGGGGCGCCATGGTCCTCGACCTCCTCCTCATCGCGCTGGCCATCACGCTCGACCCACTGCCGATCATGGCTTTCGTCCTGGTGGTGTCGTCCACCAGGGGTGTGTGGAAAGGGCTGGTCTTCATCCTGGCCTGGCTGGCCTGTCTCGTCGCCGTGATGGCCCTGGTGCTGACGCTGACCGGCGGAGATCCGCCGTCGCCCAGATCCGCGCCGTCGACGGCGGGGATCGCGGTGAAGCTCGCCATCGGCGTCGGGCTGGTCGTCTACGGCGAACGCCGGCGACGGCGCATGCGATCGGCCCGCGAGTCGTCGTCCTACCGCTCCACGTCGTCCGCTTCCGTGACCTCCCGGATGGACCGCAGTTCGATCTGGGCGGCGGCAGGACTTGCCGTGTTCCTGCAGCCCTGGGGCATGGTCGCTGCGGGCGCGGCCACGGTCCTCGAGGCCGACCTGTCGCACTCTTCGTCGTTCCTGGCGCTGTTCGGATTCGCGATCCTGGCCACCGCGAGCCTGCTCGCCGCCGAGCTGTACGTCGTGTTCGCTCCTGAGGCTGCCCAGGCGCGGCTGATGAAACTGCGCGCTTGGATGCAAGGCCACCAGGAACAGGCGATCGTGGTGATCTGTCTCCTGCTCGGCCTGTGGCTGACCGGGAACAGCATCTACCAGCTGACCAGTTGACGTGCGTCATTCTGCCGACTGACGTGCGGCACCCTGCGGAAGTGCGAAGCCCTGCCCAGGGTGCTGCAATGGTTGAAAAGGGCCGTTCGTCGCCGTCTCTCGCGGCGAGCGCCGCCGGACATGAGCGGCGGGCCAGGCCCGGACCCCGAACCGCTCGTGAGGAGTGGCCATGAGCGATGACGTGGAACAAATGGGACCCGTCGACTACGTGGTCGTCGAGTTCCCCGGCAACCGCATGACGGGCGAGGGCTTCCCGATCCTCCTCGACCTGGTCGAACGGGGCATCATCCGCATCCTCGACCTCCTGTTCATCCGTAAGGACAGTGATGGGTCTGTTGCGGCACTGGACCTGAAGGATTTCGGGGACGAGGTGGATCTGACGGTCTTCGAGGGCGCTTCGTCCGGTCTGCTGGGCCAGGACGACATCCAAGAGGCCGCGAACGCGCTGGAGCCGAACAGCTCCGCCGGAATCCTGATCTACGAGAACGTCTGGGCGGCACCTTTCGCGCGGGCCATGCGGCGCAGCGGTGGGCAGTTGGTGGCGAGCGGGCGCATTCCCGTCCAAGCGCTGCTCGCCTCGCTGGACGCGACCGAAGCGACCGCGTGAGCCGCACACCCTGGGAGATGAGTGAACATGCCCGGACTTCTTCGTGGTGTCGCCCGCACCGCCGTCGTCGCCGGAACCGCCACCGCGGTGTCCAACCGCGTGTCGCGGCGGCAGGCCGGCCGATGGGCACAGCAGGACGATCAGCAACAGGCGAGCCAGCAGGCCGCGGCGCCCCCTCCGCCTCCCCCTGGCGACGACATGACCGCCAAGATGGATCAGCTCAAGCAACTGGGTGACCTCAAGGCTCAAGGGGTACTGACCGAAGAGGAATTCGCGGCACAGAAGGCCAAGATCCTCGGTAGCTGACACCGGACGCGGTGTGGGGTATGCCTGTTCCAGGAGACAGGAGCAGACATGCGTACCGAGATGTGGGTTGTGGTGGCGGTCGTCGCGGCTCTGATCGCCGCCACGGTGGTGCTTGCGGGCGTGCTCCTGGTCAGACTCGTGAGGGCACGGCGGCTGCTGCGGGACGCCGGAATTCCGGTGGAGAACAAGGTGATCTTCTGGGGCGCCCTGATCTACCTGGCGAGCCCGGTCGACCTGCTGCCCGACCCGGTGCTTCTCGACGACATCGGCGTCCTGCTGCTCGCGCTGCGTTCCCTGCAGTCCGCGGTGGACAGCGCAGGCGTCGCCCGCCGGCCCTGAAGCCGCGGCCGTATCTGTCGAAGCGCCCGGGACCGGTGTTGTCAGACCCCTCCGCTACGTTGCCACCATGACGGAATTCGTACTGGTTGCAGGCGCGTGGCTCGGATCGTGGGCGTGGGACGAGGTGGTGCCGGAGCTGCGTGCGGGCGGCCACGGCGCCCACCCCTTGACGCTCTCCGGCCTCGCCGACAAGCAAGGTGTTCCGGCCGGGCAGCAGACCCATGTCCAGGACATCGTCGACGAGGTCGAACGCCTCGATCTGCGCGAGGTCGTCCTGGTCGGACACAGCTACTCGGGCATCCCGGTCGGTCAGGCGGCTGAGCGGATCGGCGACCGCCTGGCCCGCGTGGTCTTCGTCGACTCCAACGTTCCTGCCGACGGCGAGTCGTTCGTGTCCGGCTGGTGGGAGGGCCCGGCGAAGCTGGAGGCCGCGATCGCCGGGAACGGTGGCTTCTGGGCACCGCTGACCGCGGCCGACTGCGACGGCCAGGGGCTCACCGATGAGCAGATCGCACGGTTCGTGGGCGGCTCGACACCGCACCCGCGTGCCTCTCTGGCCGAGCCGGCCGTGCTGGCTCGCCCGCTCGGCGAGCTTCCGGTGACGTACATCAAATGCCTGCTCGACGGCCCCGAACCGAACCCCGACGTGGCCGAGCTGCTGGCCAGCGAGCACTGGCGGCTTGTCACGATGGACACTGGCCACTGGCCCATGTTCTCCCAGCCGCGCGAGCTGGCACGGATCCTCCTGGAGGCGGCCGGGTAAGCGCGTTCGAGTCGGACAGGAACGGGCCATATCTGACGAGGTGGCAGGTGGGCTGCGTTCACGAGTGCTATGCCGGTGCTTGTGCTGACAGCAGTCTCTCCAGCTTGTCGAGGGCTTGAGTCCAGCCTGCCTCGTGCAGGGCGTAGCGCTCCTCAGTGGCGAAGTCGCCGTGCGTGAGGACCAGCTCTGTGGCCGTCCAGCCGAGATCGTGGAGGGTGAGCGTCACCACTGTCTCCCGGTCGTCGGGGGTGGGGGGCTCCCAGCGGAAGGTGTAGGACAGGTGAGCCGGCGGGTCGACACCGAGGAACTGGCCCGTCAGGTGGAAGAGATCTCCTTCCGGAGGCTGCATGGCGATGCGATAGTCGCCGCCGGTCCGGAGGTCGCTGTCCACACGGGGAATGGCGAATCCGTCCGGACCGAACCACTTCGCCAGCTCCTGCGGTTCGGTCAGGGCCCGGAACACAGCCGCGCGCGGTGCGCGCACGATGCGCTGCAGATGCAGGGTCGGACGGGCTCTGTTCGTCATCACGGACCTCCTCGGGTCAGGGGCCGCAGGGTGGCACTTGGCTTCATGTGACGGAGTTCTGGTGCGCCTGGCTCTCAGGCGTGGGCCGGGCGTCGAGGGCGCGCAGAAGGTGCTCGACCAGGCGGTCGAAGTAATCGGGCTCCAGGTGCGCGTGGCGGACGCTCAACCGCCAGTAGACGGGGGCGGCGAGCAGGTCGAGGGCGAGTTCGAGATCGAGGTCGGTGGGCAGTTCGCCGCGCTCGACGGCCCGCCGCAGTATGGCCGTGCCGAGTGCGCGTCTCGGTTCGCCGATGGTGGTACGTATCGCCTCGGCCAGGGCCGGGTTGCGCACGGCCTCTGCGGTCAGGTCCGGCAGGATCGTCGCCACGTGGGGATCGGTCAGCCAGTCGTGCAGCGCCTGCAGTACGGACTGCAGGTCCTCGCGGAGTGAGACGCCCTCGGGAACGTCGGCGAGCGGGACGACGCTGAACTCCGACAGCACCGCGATCACCATGTCCTGTTTGGACGGCCAGCGGCGATAGAGGGCACTCTTGCCGACCCCGGCGCGTCTGGCCACCGCCTCCATCGCCAGTCGCGCATAGCCGTGCGCGGCCAGTTCCTCCAGGACGGCCTCGGTGATGGCGGTGGTGATCCGCGGCCGGAAGAGGGCGTTGCCGGTCGGGGCGCGCCGGGGGACTTCGGACATGACTCAAGGCTACCTGTGGGCGGGACGGTACCGTCCCGTTCAGGGTCGAGGGGTTGTTCGCCGCGTTCGTTGAGGCCGACCGGGACGCCTCACCGCATGACGACGGGTCCGTTTCCGCCGGGGCAGCGGCAACCGGGCAGCGCCCGGGCGCTGCCGCCGCCTCCGGCGGGCCGTCGCCGTGACGTCTACGGCTTGGACGGCTTGCCCTTCGTCCCGATCCACGTGTGGAACAACTGGTCCAAGTCCTTGCCCGACTGCCGCTCCGACAGGCGGATGAACTGGGCAGTGGTCCCGTGTCCGTCGCGGTGGTCGGACGCCCACGTGCGCAGGATCCGGAAGAACGTCCTGTCGCCGACCGCCGTGCGCAGCTTGTGCAGAGCCATCGCCCCGCGCGCGTAGACGGGCGTATCGAAGATGTGCGCCCCGCTGCCGGGGTCGGCGGGCGGGAACGCCCACAGGTCGCTGCTCGCCGGGCCGGCGTAGAGGGCGTCGAAGGTCTTCTGTGCGCTCTGGCCGCCGTGCTGTTCGTCGTAGAGCCACTCGGCGTAGGTCGCGAAGCCCTCGTTGAGCCAGATGTCCTTCCAGGTAGTGAGGGAGACAGAGTTCCCGAACCACTGGTGCGCGCTCTCGTGGACCAGGGTGCTGAGGTCCGGCGCCCGGTCGTACACCGGCCGTACCTGGGTCTCCAGGGCGTATCCCGCCTGCGGGGCACGGTCGACGATGGCTCCCGCGCCCTTGAAGGGGTAGGGGCCGAAGAGCTTGCTCTCCCACGCCAGGACCGACGGCAGCTTCTTGAGTACGGGCGCCGAGGCGGCCGCCTCACGGGGGTCGACGGCGTTGAAGACCTTGAGGCCGCCGGGCGTGGTGTACTGCTCGACCTTGAACGTGCCCACCGTCGCCATGGCGAGGTACGCCGCCATCGGCTCGGACTGCCGCCAGCGGAAGGTGGTACGTCCGTTGGCCGTCTTCTGCCCGCGGAAGACACCGTTGGACACGGCGGTGCGCCCCGCGGGGACAGTGATCGCGAAGTCGTAGGACGCCTTGTCCTTGGGGTGGTTGTTGGCGGGGAACCACGTCATGGCGCCCTGCGGCTCACCGGCCACGAACGCCCCGTCATCGGTGGGGATCCACCCGTCGAGGGACCCGTCCGGATCGGTGACAGGCCCGGGAGTGCCCGCGTAGGTGACCGTGGTGCGGAACTCCTGGTCCTTGCGAAGGGGTTTCCTCGGGGAGACCACGAGTTCCTGTCCGTCGCGGCGGAAGGCCGCCTTGGCGTGGTTGACCGTGATGCTCGTGACCTTCAGCCCCTTCAGGTCGAGGTCGAAGCGGGTCAGCCGCTCGGTGGCCCGGGCCGTGATGACCGCCCGTCCTTCGAGGTGACGGGTCTTCGGGTCGTATCCGAGGGTGAGGTCGTAGTGGTGGACGTTGTAACCGCCGTTGCCCGCCAGGGGAAAGTACGGGTCCCCCACACCGGACGAGCCCGTCGTAGCGGCCGCGGGCCCGGCGGCCGCGGCGAGCAGCGCCACGACGGCGGCGGGGAGGCCTGCCGCGACAACGGCGCCTCTCCGGTGGGGAGTCGCGCGCCCGGCGGTCTGCTGGAGGGGTGGCGTCACAAGGGCTCCTCTGGGCTCGGTAGTGATCATTCGGGCCCAGCCTATGGGTCTCCTCCGCCCCAAAACTCCCTCGAATCAGTCAAGTCACGCCCAATGCCCGGCGCAGGGACGGTACTTGGCTGTCCATCAGGTCTCCTCTTCCATACGGATGGCCTTCCTGAGGTCCTCGAACGCCTCGCCGGGTTTGTTCCCGTGCATCTCCAGAAGCGCTGCGGCGATGGCATCGAGCTTGCGCTGGATGGCGTGCTCGGCCCGCCGCTCCGAGTTCTTGAGCAGGGCCAGGAGCAGCAGAGTGACGGCAGTCATCGATTCTCCGGCGAGCAGCAGCCACTGGTCCGAAAGCTTCAGGGCGTGGGCGACGGCGACGAGTGCCACCAACGCCAGACACACTCCGAAGAACACGGGTGAGCTGGTGAAGTTCGATGCCCGCTCCGCCAGCCGGGCGAACAGTCCGGGCTCGTCGCCACCGCGGTCGGCGGGATGCTGAAAAGTCATGCGACGTGCCTACCCGACGGCGTCGTGCGCGAACGCCGGGGCCGCACATGCCGCGGGACCGAACCGCCGGGTGGCCGTCGCCATGTCCGCTTTCGGGTGACCTCGTGGCCCGGCGCCGCCATGGCCTATCCGGCGTACTCGACGATCACAGGCGGCCGGGGAGACCCCTGCCTGAGACATCGACCGCTGGGAGGCCCGCCATGCACATTCTGCTTGTCGCCACGGCGTTCAACAGCCTCACGCAGCGCCTCCACGCCGAACTGAGGGATCACGGTCACAGCGTGGCGGTGGAACTCGCGGTGCACGGCGAGTCCTTGACCGACGCCGTACGCCGTCATGAGCCCCAGCTCGTCGTCGCGCCGATGCTGAAGACGGCGATCCCGCGCGAGGTGTGGTCCGCGCACACATGCCTTGTCGTCCATCCGGGGCCCGTCGGAGACCGCGGGCCCTCGTCCCTCGACTGGGCGATTCACGAGGACGCCGGCGAGTGGGGTGTCACGGTCCTGCAGGCCAACGCGGAGATGGACGCGGGCGACGTCTGGGCCTCAGTCGTCTGCCCGGTGCCGCCGGTGGCCAAGAGCGACCTCTACCGCGGCGAGGTGTCCGACGCGGCGGTGGCTGCGGTGCTGCTGGCGGTGGAGCGGTTCGCCACCGGGACGTACTCCCCGCGGGCGCAGACCGAAGGCGGTGCGGGATCCGGCCGAGCCCGGCCGTATCTCGATCAGAGCGTCCGGCGGATCGACTGGGCTTCGGAGTCCACCGAGACGATTCTCCGCAAGCTGCGGGCCGCGGACTCGCAGCCCGGCGTACGGGACGAACTGCTGGGCGGCGAGTGGTACTTGCACGGGGGCCACCGCGAGTACGAGCTGCGCGGCCACCCCGGCGACCTTCTTGCGACCCGGGCCGGAGCCGTCTGCCGGGCGACGACAGACGGCGCCGTATGGATTCCCGAGCTGCGGGCCCGGCGCGGGCCGGGGCAGCCCCCCACGTTCAAGCTGCCTGCCGTCACGGCGCTCGCCGGCCGGCTGCCCGCCTTGCCACAGAGCCCCGCGCCCTCGCGTCCGGACGGCCAGCGGCGTGTCTGGACCGACATCAGCTACCGCGAAGAACGCAATGTCGGCTTCCTCTCGTTCTCGTTCCCCGGCGGCGCGATGAGCACCACGCAGTGCCGGCGCCTGCTGGCGGCCTATCGCGAGGCCTGCTCGCGCCCTACGTCGGTGCTGGTCCTCGGTGGCGGCCGGGTCTTCTCCAACGGCATCCACCTCAATGTCATCGAAGCAGCCGAAGACCCCGGCGCGGAGTCCTGGGCGAACATCAACGCCATCGACGATCTGGTCGAGGCCGTACTGACGACCACCGACCGGCTGGTGGTCGCCGCAGTCGGCGGGTACGCCGCCGCGGGCGGGGTGATGCTCGCACTGGCGGCGGACGAGGTGTGGTGCAGAGCGGGCACCGTGCTGAACCCGCACTACCGGCTGATGGGGCTGTACGGCTCCGAGTTCTGGACGTACACGCTGCCTCGCCGAGTCGGTCCGGCAGTGGCCGAGCGTCTGATGCGCCAGGCTCTGCCCGTCAGCGGGACGGCCGCGCATCGGCTGGGCCTTGTCGACCGTCTCGTCGAGTGCACCCCACAGGACTTCGCCGCAGAGGCGGCCCGGCTCGCCGGACATCTCGCTTCCCTGCCCGCCGTGCAGCAGCGGATCGCCGCGAAGAAGGCCGAACGGGACCACCAGGAGAGCCTCAGGCCGCTCGCCGCCTTCCGGGAAGAGGAGCTGGCCCACATGCGGCGGGCATTCTCCGACCCGTCGGCCCCGTACCACGCGTTGCGTCGCGCATTCGTCCGCAAGGAGAAGCCGCTGCGAACGCCGCCGCATCTGGGCGTTGCGGTGCCGGCAGTGCGCATGACGGATCAGCTCCGCTCCGAGCCCCGTGTCACTGAACCGGCCCCCGATATCTCGGCCCCGGAGCCGGATGCCTGTTACCAAGAAGGCTGAGACCGAAATGCCGACGTTCCTGCCATACCTCCCCGAGGGGGCATCCTGATGAATGCAGCCACGCCGACCGCGGCCCAGGACACGGACGCCGCCGGGGGACCTGCCGACGAAGCGTCCCCGATCCATATCCTCTGGATCAATGCCGGGCTGAGCTGCGACGGCGACTCGGTAGCCCTGACGGCGGCCATGCAGCCGAGTATCGAGGAGATCGTCACCGGAGCGCTTCCCGGCCTGCCCAAGATCGCTGTTCACTGGCCTCTGATCGACTTCGAATGCGGTCCGGTCGGGGGAGCGGACACGTTCATCGAATGGTTCTTCAAAGGCGAGCGCGGCGAGATCGACCCGTTCGTCCTGGTGATCGAGGGATCGGTCCCCAATGAGTCGATCAAGCCGGAAGGCTACTGGTGCGGCTTCGGCGACAACCCCGAAACCGGCCAGCCGATCACCACCAGCGAATGGATCGACCGGCTCGCGCCCAAGGCACTGGCTGTCGTCGCGATCGGAACCTGTGCCACCTACGGCGGGATCCACGCCATGGCGGGCAACCCGACCGGCGCGATGGGTGTGCCCGACTATCTGGGCTGGGACTGGAAGTCCAAGGCCGGCATCCCGATCGTGTGCGTGCCCGGCTGTCCGATCCAGCCCGACAACTTCTCCGAGACCCTGACCTACCTGCTCTACCAGGCGGCGGGCTCTGCTCCGATGATCCCGCTGGACGACAAGCTCCGGCCGACCTGGTTGTTCGGTGCCACCGTGCACGAGGGATGCGATCGCGCGGGCTACTACGAACAGGGCCAGTTCGCCGAGACGTACGACTCACCCAAGTGTCTCGTCAAGCTCGGCTGCTGGGGCCCCGTCGTCAAGTGCAACGTCCCCAAGCGGGGCTGGATGAACGGGATCGGCGGCTGCCCGAACGTCGGAGGCATCTGCATCGCCTGCACGATGCCGGGATTCCCGGACAAGTTCATGCCGTTCATGGACGAACCGCCCGGCGCGAAGATCTCCAGCGCCGCCAGCGGTGTGTACGGCACGGTGATCCGCCGACTGCGGTCCATCACGGCCAAGACGGTCGACAAGGAGCCGAAGTGGCGCCACACGGGGGAGAAGCTGACCACCGGTTACCGGCGGCCCTGGTGATCCCCTGCCCCATCCGCATCAGACCTCCCCGCGCCGCATCCGAATGAGACCTCCCCGCGCGACCCAACTCCAGCTTGAAGAAGGGCACGGCACTCACGATGGCACCGACGACGAAGGCGGCCGGCGACGGCAGTGGCCTGATGGAAATGTCCTGGGATCCGATCACCCGGATCGTGGGCAGTCTCGGTATCCACACAAAGATCGACTTCAAGCAGAAGCGGGTTGCGGAGTGTTACAGCACCTCGTCCGTCTTCCGCGGCTACAGCGTCTTCATGCGCGGCAAGGACCCCCGGGACGCGCACTTCATCACCAGCCGGATCTGCGGGATCTGCGGCGACAACCACGCGACCTGTTCGGTGTACGCGCAGAACATGGCGTACGGCGTAAAGCCCCCGCATCTCGGTGAGTGGATCATCAACCTCGGCGAGTCCGCGGAGTACATGTTCGACCACAACATCTTCCAGGAGAACCTGGTCGGGGTCGACTACTGCGAAAAGATGGTCCGCGAGACCAACCCCGGCGTCCTCGAACTCGCCGAGCGCACCGAGGCACCGCACGCGGGGGAGCACGGCTATCGCACCATCGCCGACATCATGCGGTCACTCAACCCGATCGAGGGCGAGTTCTACCGCGAAGCTCTCCAAGTGAGCCGCTACACCCGGGAGATGTTCTGTCTGATGGAGGGACGCCATGTGCACCCCTCCACGCTCTATCCGGGCGGAGTCGGCACTGTCGCCTCCGTACAGCTCTTCACGGACTACCTCACCCGCCTCATGCGCTACGTGGAGTTCATGAAGCGCGTCGTCCCCCTGCACGACGACCTGTTCGACTTCTTCTACGAGGCCCTGCCCGGCTACGAGGAGGTCGGCCGCCGACGCGTGCTGCTCGGCTGCTGGGGAGCCCTCAACGACCCCGAGTACTGCGACTTCACCTACGCGAACATGACCGGTTGGGGACGGCGGATGTTCGTCACCCCCGGCGTCATCGTCGACGGCAAGCTCGTCACCAACGACCTCACCGAGATCAACCTCGGCATCCGCATCCTGCTGGGGAGCTCGTACTACGACGACTGGCAGGGCCAGGAGCAGTTCGTCACCCACGACCCGCTCGGCAACCCCGTCGACCCGCGCCACCCGTGGAACCAGCACACCATTCCGGCCCCGCAGAAGCGGGACTTCAACGACAAGTACAGCTGGGTGATGTCGCCGCGCTGGTTCGACGGCAAGGACTATCTGCCGCTGGACACCGGCGGCGGCCCGATCGCCCGCCTGTGGTCGACTGCGCTGTCCGGCCTCGTCGACGTCGGCTACGTCAAGGCCACCGGCAACAGCGTCGTCATCAACCTGCCGCGCACGATGACCAAGCCCGAGACCACCTTCGAGTGGAAGATCCCGCGCTGGAGCAACGCGCTGGAACGCAACCGCGCCCGCACCTACTTCCAGGCCTACGCCGCGGCCATCGCCCTGCACTGCGCCGAGAAGGGCCTGGAGGAGGTACGGGCCGGCCGCACCCAGACCTGGGAGAAGTTCGAGGTGCCGGACCAGTCCATCGGCGTCGGCTTCACCGAGGCCGTGCGCGGTGTCCTCTCCCACCACATGGTCATCCGGGACGGGAAGATCGCCAACTACCACCCGTACCCGCCCACTCCGTGGAACGCCAGCACGCGCGACACCTACGGCACACCCGGCCCGTACGAGGACGCCGTGCAGAACACGCCCATCTTCGAGGAGAACTCGCCGGAGAACTTCAAGGGCATCGACATCATGCGCGCGGTGCGCAGCTTCGACCCGTGCCTGCCCTGCGGCGTTCACATGTACGTCGGCGGCGGTAAGACCGTGAAGTCGATGCACGTGCCCACCGGCCTGAGCGGTCTGGCCGGATGAGCGCGGCAGCCCGCACCGCGGCCCCGCCGAAACACGGCGACACCGGGGTCATGAACGCGGAGCAGGCAGGACGGCGCGTGGAACAGGTCCTCGACAAGCTGGCCGCCACCGGTGACGAATCGGCACGTGCCATGGCCGAGGAACTGGTCGGGGTCCTGATGGACTTCTACGGCGCCTCTCTGGCCCGGATCGTCCGGCTGCTCGACGCCCCGGGCGCCGGCGGCCGCCTGTCCGGCCTGCTCGAAGACGAACTCGTCTCGAGCCTGCTTCTCCTGCACGACCTGCACCCCGAGGACGCAGGCACGCGCATCGCCCGTGCCCTGGACGCGGCCGGTGACACGGCCTGGGAGGTGGCGGGCTTCGACGACGCCTCCGGAACGCTGCGCCTGCGGTCCGCGGGCGGTGGAGGCTGCGGATGCGCCGCCACGAGCGCGGCGGCACTACAGGCCGTCGAGAACTCTCTCACCTGCTTCGCGCCCGAGGTGACCGCCGTGGAAGTGGAGACGGTCGCCGCCGCCGGGGAGCCCGCGTTGCTCCAGATCGGGACCCCTCCCACCTCCCGCACCGGGCCCGGACCGGCCGGGGCGACGACGCGGTGAGCGCCTCTCGGCTCCGGCCGCGGCCTCCTGCGCCGCTCGCCGGTGAAGTCCGCGGACTGCGACGATTTCTGACGGGACGTCCAGTCCCGCAGGCGAGTTGCGAACTGTGCGGAGCGGTGGTGGCCGAAGACAGTCACCGCCACCTGGTGGACACGGACAAGCGTGCACTTGCCTGCGCCTGCGTCTCGTGTGCCCTCCTGTTCGAGCGGCCCGGCGCTGCGGGCGGCCGCTTCCGGGCGGTCCCGGACCGCTATCTCGCCGACCCGGACCATCGCCTGGACGACAGCGCGTGGGACGTTCTGCAGATCCCGGTCGGTGTCGCCTTCTTCTTCCGCAACGCGGCGCTCAACCGCCTGGTGGCGCTCTACCCGAGTCCCGCGGGCGCGACCGAGAGTGAACTCGAACCCTCGGCGTGGCAGACCGTGCTGGGCAACAGTCGCCTGGCCGCGCTCCTCGAACCCGACGTGGAGGCGCTGCTGCTGCGCCGTGCACAGGGCGGTGGCCGGCCCGAGTGCTACCTCGTCCCGATCGACATCTGTTACGAACTGGTGGGCCGCATGCGCCTGTTGTGGCAGGGCTTCGACGGCGGAGCCGAGGCCCGGGCCGATCTGGAGGCGTTCTTCGAGCAGGTCGGCCGCCGCGCCCGTGCGGTGCAGGGAGAGGTCCGGCCATGACGGAGTTCGCCTTCACGTGTACGGGCGTACGGGCCGACCCGTACGCGGCCGGTCCGACGCTCGTCTTCAGGCTGCGCATCACCGCGTCCGACAACGCCCGCGTGCACGCCCTGGCCCTGCGCTGCCAGATCCGCATCGAGCCCGCGCGGCGCGGCTACGAGCCCGCGGAGGCCGATGGGCTTGCCGACCTCTTCGGTGACCGCTCGCGCTGGGGCAGCACGCTCCAGCCGGTTCAGTTCGCCCAGATCTCGCACATGGTTCCCGGCTTCACGGGGGAGACGGAGACCGACCTCGCCGTGCCCTGCACGTACGACATGGACGTCGCCGCAACCCGGTACTTCAACGCCCTGGAGGCGGGCGAGGTGCCGCTGCTCATGCTGTTCTCCGGAACGGCATTCACGGGAGCGGGCGGCTTCCGCGTCGAGCCGGTGCCGTGGGACCGGGAGGCGGCCTTCCGGATGCCGGTCGAGGTGTGGCAGGAGATGGTCGAGCAGCACTTCCCCGGCTGCGGCTGGATCCGGTTGCCCCGCGACACCGTGGACGCACTGCTCGCCTTCCGGTCACAGCGGGCGCTGCCCTCCTGGGAGGCGGCCGTACGAGCCCTGCTGGCCGAGGCCGAACGGCCGGGGCCCCGGCCGGGCCACGCCCTGGACCGGGCGCTGCTGCCACACGCGACGGGAGGGACGGCGCGGTGACGACAACTGCCTTCGCACCGGAGACGGAAGCCAGACTGGCCCATGCCCGTCAGGTGGCGGACGCGGTGCTGTTCGAGGGCTATGTGCTCTACCCGTACCGCGCCTCGGCCGCCAAGAACCGGCTGCGCTGGCAGTTCGGCGTGCTCGTGCCGCCCGCGTGGGGCGCCGAGTGCGAGGAGCACGAGTTCCAGCACACCGAATGTCTGATGGAGCCGAAGGCGGGCGCGAGTCTCGCGGTCGAGGTGCGCTTCCTGCACGCCCAGCGGCGGACCGTACAACAAGCCCTGCTGGACGGCGGTTTCGAGACGGTGCCCGAACTCCCCTTGGAGGACCGCGTCCTGGTGCCCTGGGACGAGGGCGTCGAAGAACGAGTCGAAGTGCTCGCCCCGGTGGAGAGGCTGACCGGAGACGGCGTCTGGACCCTGCCGCCGGCCTGAAGACCGGCCAGCCTGGACGGCGAGATGAGCGTGACCATTCGCCGGTGCGAGGAGATCAGCGGCGTCCTGCGGCTGTCCGCGCGTGAACTCGACGGCCCCTACCGGGTGATGTGCCTGACCGCTGTCGTGGAGAACACCAGCACCTGGAGCCCGCCGGACGGCTCGGCCGACCGGGACGCCGCGCTGGCGTACTCGCTGGTGGCCGCGCACCTTCTGATGGGCCTCAGCGCCGGGTCGTTCCTGTCGATGACGGATCCGCCCGAGTGGGCCAAGGGCGCGATCGCCTCGTGCCGCAACCTGCACACCTGGCCGGTCCTGGCCGGGGAAGCCGGCCGCGCGGACCTGGTGCTGTCCTCCCCGATCATTCTTGAGGACCACCCCGCCATCGCCCCGGAGAGTCCAGGGACCCTCTACGACGCCACCGAGATCGACGAGATCCTCGCGCTGCGCACCGCGGCCCTCACCGACGAGGAGAAGCGCGAGGCCCGCGGCACCGACGAACGTGCGGCTGCCGTGATCGACCTGGCCGACTCGATGCCCCCCGAGGTCCTTGAACGCCTGCACGGCGCGGTGCGTTCGCTGCGGGAGGTGACCGGCTCCGACCTGGTGGACGAGGTAAAGCGGCCGGACACCCCGTGGTGGGACCCGGCAAGCGACTCCGGCTTCGACCCGGCACACGACCGGGTCCTCGTCGACGGCCGGCCACTGGGCGCCGGGAGCCGCGTACAGCTGCGCCCTGGCCTGCGCCGCACCGACGCACAGGACCTGTTCCTGCACGGCCGCAGCGCCAGGGTCGAGGCGGTGCTGCACGACGTGGACGGTGCGGTGCACCTGGCGGTGACCGTCGAGGGCGATCCGGGAGCCGACATCCGCCGCGAGCAGGGCCGCTTCCTGTACTTCCAGCCCGACGAGGTCGTCCCCCTGGAGGACGGATGAAACGGCCACAGGACAACAGCGCCCGGACTCTGGTCGCCGGGGTCGGCAACATCTTCCTCGGCGACGACGGTTTCGGCGTCGAGACCGTACGCAGGCTGGCCGCGGAACAGCTTCCGGACCACGCGGAGGTCGTGGACATCGGCGTACGAGGCGTACACCTGGCGTATGAACTCCTCGACGGCTACGACACCCTCATCCTGGTCGACGCCACGGCACGCGGCGGCGCACCCGGCACGGTCTACCTGATCGAAGCCGAGCACGCGGGCGGCATCGAGCCCCAGGGCGCCCTGCTGGACGGCCATCGGATGTCCCCCGACGCGGTCCTGGCCCTCCTGGAAACCCTCTGCGCGGGCACCGGCGCCCGGCCACCGCGGCGCACCCTGGTCGTCGGCTGCGAACCCGCAGGCGTGGAGGAAGGCATCGGCCTCAGCCCGCCGGTGGCTGCCGCGGTGCCGGAGGCCGTGGGGCTGATCCTGGGCGTGCTACGGGACGGCGAGCAGGAATCGTCCGCGCGACCGGCTGCGGTCGGCGAGGCCGCGAAGTGAGGAGACAAGCATGAAGAAGACAATCATCGGCGGCGCGGCCGCCGCGGTTGCTCTGGTGGCCGCTGTCAGGCAGTTGCTGCCGGATCTTGCGCGGTACCTGCGTATCCGCAAGATGTGAGCGACGGACTCATAATCCGTCGGCCGTGGGTTCGAGTCCCACCCGCCCCACTCCAGTAGTGCCCTGACCTGCAGGAACGTCCCTCTTGGGGCGTTGGGGCGCGAACTCGGGCTCAACGGAGAGAATCCGCTGCTCACGGCTTTGGGGCATAGTGCAGCTCCTGTTGCTCGGGGAGTAGAGGACTTCTCTGACCTGCGCTGATGTGGGTGATCAAGGTTGTTGCCGACTGGAGGGACGGCCGCTGCCGGGCTGGAATTCAAGATCGAGGGGACGCACAGGGGACGCGGGGCGTCGGTAGTGGCCCCGCGACCCCGCCTCGTGTGCCCGGTCTGGGGTGTTCCGGCGGGTGCCGTGCGGTCGTCTTGAGGTGCCGGAGAGCAAGATCACCTTTGCGGGGCTGGTCGCCTCCGGCATCGGTACGAAAGCGGGATCGGACGAGGGGGATGGGCCTGAAGCGGCCCGAACTGAAAACCGCCCGAACTGAAAACGGTCCGGCCAGCTGGTTCTGCACGCAAGTAGCGACAGCGCATGTACCTCTACTTGAGCAGCATCCAGCTTCGGTCATGCCGTTCCTGTCCGCCTCCCAACGCCGCGCCGGGCGCGAACTCGGCTCCGCTTCCGCGGTGGCGGACTCCAAACAGACCCTGCTGTGCACCTACCTGTCCGCCGTGCTCCTGCTCGGCCTGGTCCTCAACGCCACCCTCGGCTGGTCGTGGGCCAACCCGATCGCCGTGGTCATCGCCGTTGTCGCGGTGAAGGAAGGCGGGGATGCCTGGCAGGGCAGGGCTGCTGCGCGCCCACTGCTGCCGCTGTGGTGACATCGGCGGCCGAGCCCGATACATGCGGCTGCCGTCCCGGGTGCGGCTGCTGCAAATGATCTTCAGCCCCGGTGCTGTCGTGACTGATGAACATTTGCCCCCGACGTTGGTAGTCAACTGCCTCCGAACCGCTGTCAGTTCTCGGGTTCTGGCTCAAGTCTCCGAGATCCGCGTGTGGGCGACCTCCCCCGGCGCTACGGCATCGACCGCGACTGCCGTGGCGAACTACGCCTACGACGACGCGGGACGCTTGCGGCAGACGTGGGATCCCGGAAACCCCTGCCCTCAAGACGACCTATGCCCACGACGCATCCGGCCGTGTCACACAGATGAAGCCTCCCGGCCAACTGGCCTGGACCTTCGGGTACGGAAAGGTGGGCACTGGCCCGGTATCGGTGACGGGATGCTGCTCAATGTGTCTCGCGCGACGCTCAAGGCCAGCTCCGCGGACGAGACCGACGGCGGCACGTCCGAGACGGGCGTGGTCTACGGGGCGCGCCCTGCCCGTCGGCCGCCCTCGGTGTCGGTGAAGAAGACCGGGGTCCTCGGGGTAGTGGGGTGCGGGATCTTCTCGTTGCCTGAGGAGGTCTTCGCCAGTCGTCTGGCGGGGGCCTGCCCTCACGTCATCGCGACGACGACCTTGCCGGCCTTCGCGCGGCCCTTCTCGACGTACTCCATGGCCTCCCGGGTCTGATCGAACGGGAAGACACGGTCGACGACGGGGCGGATCTTCCCGGTGTCGATGAGCGGTGTGAGTTTGCGCAGTTGGTCGCCGCTGGCCTTCATGAACAGGAACGAGTACGTCACGTTGCGGCGCTTGGCGCGGCGCCGGGTCTTGAAGCTCAGCGCGCTCATCGCCAGTCGGAGGATCGCGTTCGCGCCGAGCTCGCGGGCGAAGGCCGCGTCGGGAGGGCCTGCGATGCTGATGACCTTCCCGCCGGGCTTGAGTACCTGCAGGGACTTGTTGAGCGTCTCGCCACCGAGGGTGTCGAGGGCGACGTCGTAGCCGTCAAGGACCGTCTCGAAAGCCTGCTTCTTGTAGTCGACGACGATGTCCGCGCCGAGCTCCTTCACCAGGTCGACGTTGGCCGTGCTCGTGGTGGTGGCAACGTGCGCGCCCAGCTGCTTGGCCAGTTGGATGGCGATGGTGCCGACGCCGCCGGAGCCCGCGTGGATCAGGACCTTCTGGCCTGGCTGCACGTGTGCCCGCTCGACGAGCGCCTGCCATGAGGTCAGGGCGACCAGGGGAAGGGACGCGGCCTGCGCCATGGTGAGCGTGGCCGGTTTGATCGCCAGGTCGTCCTGGTGGACGGCGATGAGTTCGGCGAAGGTGCCGATGCGGTCCTTGGCGGGTCGCGCGTAGACCTCGTCGCCCACCGCGAACGGGGTGACGGCCGATCCCACCTGGACCACCACCCCGGCGAGGTCGTTGCCCAGGATGAGCGGGAGACGGTAGGGCAGGATCGCCTTGAAGTCCCCGTCGCGGATCTTGAGGTCCAGCGGGTTGACGCTCGCCGCGTGGATCCGGATCAGGACGTCGTCGGCGCCCACCTGCGGGTCGGGCATCTCACCGGCGCGCACCCCGGCCGTGTCGCCGTACCGCTCGACCCTGAAGGCCTTCATCGTCGTCTCCGTTTCTCGTCCGCGAGGGGACGGGATCTCTGTTGATTCTGGGCTTCTCCCAGTACCAGATACTTTGTGGCGTTTGCTTCGGTCTCTTGGAGCCCCTCGCCGGTGCGGCGGGAGGCAGTCACCGACGTGGAATCTGGCGCGGTCCTCAGGAGCGGCGCCACTACCGGGAATCAGCCGCAATGCCTTCGGGTGTCAGGCCACCGGTGTGGCGGGGGCCTTGGCGCGGCTGGAGTCGCCTCCCTGGATGCCGCCCAGGGATCCGGCGATTGCCTCGTGGGGAACTCCGAGAGGTACCGCGCCGACTTCAGACAGGCGGGCGAACTGCTCTGGGGTCAGCTGGACGTCGAGAGCGCCCCGGCAGCTGTCGAGCTGGGTGAGGTTACGCGGCCCGATGATCGGGATGAGCGAGGTCGCGCGGACTGGGCGGCACGCTCCCGCACCCAGGCCATCGACACCTGGGCAGGCGTCACGCCGATCTCCTCGGCGATGGCCAGGACGGCGTCGGCGACGGCGGTCTTCTGGTCGGTGCTCTCCGTGTGGATGACCGCCCCCAGGTCGCTCAGCCGCCCCTCGGCGCTGCGGCGGTATTTTCCGGTGAGCAGTCCGCCGCCGAGCGGGGACCGCAGGGCGGCGCCGAGTCCGAGGCTCTCGGCCATCGGCAGCAGCTCGCGGTCGGCGGTCCGCTCGACGAGGCTGTACTCGTTCTGGATGCCCACGAGGGGAGCCCAGTTCTTCAGGTCCGCGAGGGTCGCCGCTCGGGAGACGCGCCAGGCGGGGAAGTTGGACAGGGCGGCGTGGTGGATCTTTTCGGAAACTCACCAGGTCGTCGAGCCCGCGCAGGATCTCTTCCATACTGGTGGCGTGGACAGCGCGCCGCGAGTGGATATCCCAGGGCCGTACGTCGGCTCCCCGCCGCGCGGGCGGGTCGCCGCGGCGGCTGCGGCCTTCCCCTGCGACGGCGTGGTCAACGAGTCGGTCCGAGTTCGGGCCGCCGCCGCGCTTCGGCCCTTTGTGGCCTGGTACATCGGCTACCGGCAGGACGGCTTCCCGGCCGCAGAGCACCGGGGGATGCCCTCACCCCACTTGACGCTGATCTTCACGCTCGACGATGTGCTCACAGTGGCCGGCCACCCTGATCCCCGACAGGCACCGGGAAAATACGACACCCTGCTCGGTGGCCTGCACACGTCACCGGCGCTGATCACCCACGAAGGCCGGCAGTCGGGCATCCAGATCGCGCTCCACCCGCTCGGTGCGCGGGCGCTGCTCGGCCTGCCTGCCGGTGAGCTGGCCAACACCGATCTCCCGGCAGACGCCGTCCTGGGCCGTATGTGCGGTGAGCTCCAAGCGCGGCTGCAGGCGGCCGACAGCTGGCCGGCGCGCTTCGCCGTGCTGGACACGCTGCTGCTCCGGGCGACCTCCCCCTACGGAGGCGTTCCGCCCGAGGTCGCCCGCGCCTGGCGGCTGTTGATCCGCACCGGCGGTGCCGTACCGGTGTCGGCGCTGGCCGACGAGGTCGGCTGGAGCGGACGCCATCTGGCGGACCGCTTCCGCCGGGAGACCGGGCTCACGCCCAAGGCCGCCGCGAGGGTGGTCCGATTCGACCGCGCTCGCAACCTGCTGGCAGCCGGTGCCGGCCGGTCGGAGTTCCCCCGGCTCGCCGACGTGGCGGCGGAGTGCGGCTACTTCGATCAGGCACACCTCGCGCGCGAGTTCCGCTCCCTGGCCGGCTGTGCCCCCAGCACGTGGCTGGCCGAGGAGTTCCGAAACGTCCAAGCCCCCAGCGGCGAAGCAGCGGAAGGTGGGGTGCGGCAAGAGCCCAACGAGTGCTGAAGGACTGGCCGAGGAGGCTTGGTGGACATGGACGACCCGACACCGGCACCGCAGGTGTGGCCCACCCTGCGGGCCCACGACGCCCGCGCGCTGATCCGGTTTCTGATCGACGCGTTCGGATTCGAGGAGACCGTGGTCCACGGGGAGGGTGACCGCGTCGACCATGCCCAGCTGTCCTGGCCGGAAGGCGGCGGGATCATGCTCGGCTCGGCGAAGCAGGACGGCGAGGACGACACCTGGCCGCTGCGCCCCGGAAGCTTCGGGGCCTATGCGGTCACCGCCGACCTCGACAGGTTGTATGCCCGCGCGAAGGCCGTCGGCGCCGAGATCACCTCCGAGCTGCGCGAAACTGATTACGGCTCCAGAGAGTTCGCCGCCCGCGATCCCGAAGGCAACCGGTGGTCGTTCGGTACCTATCGCGGGGAGCCCCGCAACGCCCCGGATCCGGGCTGATCCGGCGATGGCACTTTCAGCACTGGACCGACTCCGGTCGATCTGCCTGGCACTCCCCGAGGTGGACGCGCAGCTCAGCCACGGGGAACCCAGCTGGTTCGCCGGGAAGAAGATGTTCGTCACTTTCTCCGACCACCACCACGACGACCGGCTCGCATTCTGGTGCGCTGCACCGGCCGGAGTCCAGGAACACCTGGTCGCCTCCGACCCGGTGCACTTCTTCCGCCCGCCCTACGTCGGCCACCGGGGCTGGATCGGCATCTACCTCGATGTCGCCGTCGACTGGGCCCGGGTGAAGGACCTCGTTTTGGACGCCTACTGCCTGGTCGCCCCCGCGCGCTTGACCGCGGCACTGGAGGCGGAGGCCTGACCAGAACCTCGCCTGGAGGGGGTCCAGTCGGGTGGCGGAACGACCGCCTGGTGAAGGACGGCAGTGTGTCGGCGGCTGAGCTGTGGCGCGCTCTTGAGGTTCTCGTTGCGGGACGTCATAGGCAGATAGCTGAGCCCCTGGCTCAGGCGTGATGCGTGCCAGAGTCTCGAGGCACAGACAACGCGCGGGCTGTCACGGCCGCCTGGGTCAGAGTTCCGTACGGCTTTTCGCGCCGTGGGCGCACAGCCATCGGACGACCTCGTCGGCGTCCTGGGCACGGGCGATGTCGAGCGGCGTCATGTCGTCGTAGCCGATCCAGTCAATGTCGGCGCCCTGCTGGTGCAGGTACTCGACGGTGGAGAGGTGGCCACCGTGGCAGGCGCCCCAGAAGGCGCAGGTGATCTCGTCGGGGGTCGGTGGTTCGGGGGCGTCGACGTACGCCTGCACGCGATCGAGCAGGCCGAGGGGAGCCGCGTCCTGGAGGGTGGCGTGGGCGCCGTGTTCGATGAGTCGGTGGGCGGCGCGCCATTGGCCGAAGGCGCGGGCGTCGGTGAGTGGGGTGCCGCCGGAGATGACCGCGCCGGGGGCTTCAATGTCGGCTCCGGCAGCGATGAGTGCGTCGAGGGCGGGGACGTCGTTACTGCTGGCTGCCCAGTGCAGGGGTGTTTCGGTGTGCGGGCCGGTGAAGCGGGCGTTGGGGTCCGCACCGGCGGCGACCAGGGTCGCGATCACCCGCGGCCCGTTGGGGAAGTGGCCGGGCCAGTCGGTGGCGATGTGCAGCAGGCTGCGCGACTGCTTGCCAGCGGGCCGCAGGGATCACCCCCGGTTTCGAGCTGGATCCCGTGCACCCGTCGGCATGAGCACAGGGCTGTGGAACACCACCCTGGCCGGCGAGCCGCTGTCGGCAACTGTCTCCGACGGCACCCTGCCCTGGCTGGCCGTGCACACCGCCGTCCTGCTCGCCGTGGGACTGGCGGTCTACGGCGGCAACATTCGCCGCGCGCAGCGGGAGGGCCACTGAGGCCCATGTGCCGACGCGCATCGGCGCTCTGGTGCGGTGGCTCAACACCGCGTACGGGCGCGTCAGATCACTGTCGTGCAGGGTCTGTGCCAGGAAGCCCAACGCCAGATGGCACCCTTGTGAGGAACTCGCGCTTGTCAAGTTGCAGTCCGCCGCGATGGCTGCCCGCACCTGGCTGCACGATCAGGACCAGCTCCGCAGGGCTTCACGCGCCTTGAATGGGTCGTGCACGCCAGCACATCAGCGAGGCGCCGTCGCTGCTGAGGCAGGTGAACAACCTCGTACGCGGGGCGATGCTCCCGGTGATGCCGAGGCGTCGGTCATGGACGCAGCCCGGCGTTCGATCTGCAGAACCCCTGTCATTGGGGAGCGTAATGAGATCTAGAAGAGAGACAGCCGAAATACATGCAACTTCTGTGCAGATCACCGTCAGCTGGCGTCGTCCCAATCGTCGTCATTGTCGCCGTACCACCAGCCCGCGCACTGAAGCGAGCCCGCATGCCGCAGGCATACCCGGATGTATCGGTGGGCACCGTCAATTGGATTGGTCTTGGAGGTTGAAAAGCTCCCGGATCCGGTTGCGGTCCATTCGCAGTAGGAGTAGCCCGAATTAGGCGTCTGGGCCATGATCCAAGGTGTCTCTTTCCAATAGGCTTCTCCTGTGCCGGAAACCGCGAAGTTGGACCGGTCGATCGAGAGGATGTCCCCGCGGACGACGCTGTCGGCCTTTGCATAGACAGCAGCGTTGCCCCGGTCCGTGTAGAGGTGGACCTTCGTTCCATGCAAGGTGACAGGGTAGTGCGTCCCAACTTCGGCCCAGCCCCGCCAGGTCGTGCCGTCAGTGTTGCGGCGACAGACGTTGTCAACGGAGGCACTCGCTGAGGTCGCAGAGCCCAGGTTGACTAGAGTCGCTGTGGCGGCTGTGATCAGAAGCGCAGTTGCGATGCGTGCCATCCGGTTAGCAGTCATCCTGCGAAACATCTGGTCTCCTTGAAGGTGAACAACCTTTAGTTTTAGGGCAGTTAAGCAGAGGGCATGCACCTCCGACAATCCCATGTACAGTTCTGACCTCACGACCACCGTACGATCCGGGGGTGTATGCAACCCCGATGATCACGGTGGGCGTTCCCGTTCTCACTCGGGGGCCAAAGCAAGATCGCGAATCAGACTTGAGTAACCCCGCGTAATCCAACCCGACGCGATCGCCTGAGCATCCGCACCCTTGCCCAGCTACAGGACTGTTAGGAAGCCCTGGGGCACCATTCGGTCAGGGCCTCGGCGAAGTCTGGTGATGCCCGGTTCGTGGTAGGTCCGGCAGGGAAGCGAGGCAGACACGGGCCTCCACGATCATGTGAACCGCCCCAGCGGATTCGTCAACAGCGCCTGAGGGCGCCATCACGGTGGCAATGTCCACCGAGGTGGCCGGTGTATCTCCCTACGGTGGCGTGTGAGGCTTGCTCGCCCCGCGAGCGAACCCTCGTGCGACGGTACGGGAATCCGCTGCGCAAAGCGTCGGTTTCGGCGAGCAACTGTCCTGCACTGCACGCTCTTGGCCCACCCGCAGCACCGGGGGGCGTCCAGGGGACGGTGAGGGGACACAAGGATCTACTCAGACTGCGAAGGATGTACAAGGCCCCGCCAGGGACATCCGCTCTGACATGGAAAAACGCCAGAGACTCAGCCAGACCGACAAGGGCCGTCACGATCACCAAAGGACTCATAATCCGTCGGCCGTGGGTTCGAGTCCCACCCGCCCCACTCCAGTAGCGCCCTGACCTGCAGAAACGTCCCTCTTGGGGCGTTGGGGCGCGAACTCGAGCTCAACGGAGAGAATCCGCTGCTCAAGTCATTGGAGCGTAGTGCAGCTCCTGTTGCTCACGGAGTAGAGGACTGCTCTGACCTGCGATGATGTGAGCGATCAAGGTCGTTGCTGGCTGGAGGACTGCCTCTGTCGGGCTCGAATTCAAGATCGAGGGGACGTGCAGGGGACTCGGGGGGTCGGTAGCGGTCCGCGACGCCGTCTCGTGTGCCTGTCTGAGGTGCTCTGGCGAGTGTCGTTTGGTCGTCTGCAGGTGCTGGAGAGCAAGATCACTTTCGCGGGGCTGCTCGTCTCGGCACTGGTACGCAAGCGGGAGCCGGCGAGGGTGCTGGACCTGAAGCGGTCCGAAGTGAAAACGGCCCGGAGTGAAAACGGTCCGTCCGGATTGCCGTCCCGACACGTCCCGGGATCATCGGTCGCCAACACCCTCTGGATCGGCGACGGTTTGGGGAGTGCCCCCGCAACATCCGACAGGCGGCTCGCCGCTGGCAGCACGGCTGGCCGCACACGTCACCCGAGGGCATGGCCAGGACGTCCCTTACGGAAGCGCACCAGTTCGCGGATTCTTGGACGCCATAAGGCCCAAACCCGCGCGGGCGTACCGCTTCGCGCTCGACCTCGCGTACGGGTTCCGGGCGGTGAGGATCGTGTCGCGCAGCAGGGTGCGCTCCGCGGGGTCGACAGTGGCGATGTTGCGGCGGATACCGTCTCCGAGTGCCATGGCTGCTCCTCACGCAGTTGGTGCCCCCTGCGGCCGCCGACTGAGGTAGATCGTCAGCGGCGTACCGTACATCTCGGTGAACAGGGCCACGAGGAACGCGCTGTAGGCGCCCATCGCCCGCAAGTCCCGTTTGGTCTTGGGGTGGAAGAGGCTGGCGGCGAACAGCATGAACAGGGCAGCGGTGTTGAGGACCACAAGTGGCCACAGGCCATATGCGGCGTCAGCCATCATGTCCTCCTCGGGGGATGGTCCGCCGTCCGCGGGCCAGTGCGCTCATTCGTCGCTGGTAGGTAGTCGCGTCGAGCCGGCCGTGTGTGCGCATGCCGACCAGCCACCGCGCCGCAGCCTCCAGGCCGGCGCGGTGGCCCCGAAGCCGGGCCAGGGGGGGGCAACGGTTCCCGCGGGGGTCATCAGGCGGGCCGTGTCGTAAGCCAGGGCCGCCGTGATCAGTACGCCGATCAGGGTCGCCGCCAGTGCTTGCATGGCACGTCCCTGCCGCCGCCGTGTGTCTCAGCGGAAGGGCCTGTGGTCGTGTGGCTCGCGGTCCTTTGGCGGATCGTCGTGGTCATGCCCGCGCCCCTTCATGTCATCGCCACCGTGCATGCCACGCATCATGAAGAACATCATCAGCGGGCAGGCGAGCGCGATGAGGAGGAAGGCGAGGGTGCCGAGCGGCACTCCGAGCGCCAGTGCTCCGACGACGGCGATGGCGACCGCAATCGCGTACAGCCCGTAGTTCCTGTTGTTCTTCATGGCCGGTTCTCCTCCTTGGGCGGGCGTCAGTGTTTGGTGAGGGGACCGGAGGAGCGCAGGGCGGCCAGGCGCCGCTGGTACTCGTCTTCGTCGATGTCGCCGCGGGCGAACCGCTCGGCGAGCAGCTGCTCGGGCGAGGGCCCGCCGTGCATGTGGCTGTGCTCGGGGGCACGGTTCACGGCGCGGAAGAGCAGGACAGCGGCGGTGATGATCAGGGCCCAGAAAAGGATCATGCTGGCCGACATGGCGAACCAGCCCCAGCCACTGACGTCGTGGTCGTACCAGAACATCACTGCATTCACTTCCCCGGGCTCGGGACTGCGGGCACGGGGCCCGCCGTCCATCCGGCGTTCTCTGTCACTGCCACAGTCGCTCCCGCCCGGGTCCCGTGCCCAGGGCCGCCCGGTCCTGTGCACCGGGTCGTTCGGCCTCTACCTGATAGGGGTAGGCGCGAGCGATGCTGAGGGTGTCACCGTGCAGAGAGGACGGTTCGCCATGGGCGTCGCCGATGCGGTGGTGGTGATCTTGGTTGCCGTGCTGATCGCCGGTCTGGGGTGGTTCTTCTTCGGGCCGCGCCGTGCCCGTACCGCGCGGCTGGAGGGCGGGGTGCAGCGGGTCGAGGTGACGGTGCGCGGCGGCTACAGCCCCGACGTCATCAAGGTCCGGCAGGGCATTCCGCTGGAGCTTGTCTTCAACCGGCAGGAGTCCGGAGAGTGCACCAACCGGGTGGTCTTCCCTGATCTGCGGGTGAGTGCCGGGCTGCCGGCGTATGCGCGTACCACCGTGCGGGTGCATCCGGCCGAGGCGGGTTCGTTCGGGTTCGCCTGCGGGATGAACATGATCCACGGCACGCTGCTCGTCGAACCGGACAGTGGGGAAGGCCCTTCGGAGGGTCGCGAGGTCCGGGGCGCTGCTGCGTCCGGGGCGCCGGGCGGTGATGCCGCAGCGGCCGAGGCCGAGGCAGCAGAGGCCGCCGAGCGGCGCGCGGAGATCAATGACCTGACGCGTCGTGTGGCCCTCGGCGCGGTGCTGACGGCGCCGGTGCTCTTCGCCGTGATGGCGCATGAACTCTTCGGCGCCGACTGGGTGCCGGGCTGGATGCTCAACCACTGGTTCCAGCTGGCTCTGATCACTCCGGTGATGTTCTACACGGGGTGGCCGATCCACCGCATCGGCTGGCTGACCCTGCGCCACCGCGGCGCGGACATGAACTCCCTGATCACGCTGGGTACTTCGGCTGCGTACGGCTACAGCCTGCTGGTCACCCTCACGCCCTCCCTGTTGCCCGAGGACGTGCGCGAGGTGTACTTCGAGGCGGTCGGAGTGATCCTCACCCTGATCCTGCTCGGACGTCTCCTCGAGGCGCGCGCCAAGGCGGGCACCGGCGAGGCCATCCGCGCGCTGCTGGGCCTTCAGGCCCGTACCGCACGCGTGGTGCGCGACGGAACCGAGGCGGAAGTCCCTGTGGAAGACGTCGTCGTGGGCGACGAGATCGTGATCCGGCCCGGGGAGAAGATCCCCGTCGACTCCCGGGTGCTGTCCGGGTCCTCGGCGGTGGACGAGTCCATGGTCACCGGTGAGCCGATGCCCGTCACCAAACGGGCGGGTGACACGATCATCGGCGCCACCGTCAACACCACCGGTTCCTTGCGGGTACGCGCGAGCAAGGTCGGCGCCGACACGATGCTGGCCCAGATCATCCGCCTCGTGCAGCAGGCCCAGGCGTCCAAGGCGCCGATCCAGCGGCTGGCCGACGCGGTCTCTGCCTACTTCGTGCCCGCCGTCATCGCCATCGCCATCGCCACGTTCGCGCTCTGGTACACGGTCGGTCCGGCCCCGGCGCTCACCCTCGCCCTGGTCTCCGCGGTCGCCGTGCTGATCATCGCCTGCCCTTGCGCACTGGGCCTGGCCACCCCGCTGTCCATCATGGTCGGCACCGGCAAGGGCGCCCAGGCGGGCATCCTCATCCGCTCCGCCGAAGCTCTGGAGACCGCCCACAAACTCGACACCGTCGTCTTGGACAAGACCGGCACCGTTACCGCGGGAAAGCCTGTCCTGACCGATGTTCACGCGGCTGACGGCTTCGAGGAGTCCCAACTGCTGACACTGGTGGCGGCGGCCGAGGCCGACAGTGAGCACCCACTGGCGGGCGCGATCGGCACCGGCGCCCGGGAGCGGAAGCTCAGCGTGCCCGCTGCGAGCAGCTTCGACTCGGTCACCGGTAAGGGCGTGCAGGCAACCGTCGACGGCCGCGCCGTGCTGGTCGGCACCGCCCGCCTGCTCTCGGACGTGGGCATCGACACTGGTGCCCTCGCCCCGGTCGCAGCCGAACTGTCGGCGCAGGGCAAGACGCCCGTACTCGCCGCCGTCGACGGCCGGGCAGCCGGGGTGCTGGCCGTGGCCGACACCGTCAAAGACGACTCCGCCCAGGCCATCGCCGCCTTGCAAGGGCTCGGCATCGACGTGGTCATCCTCACCGGCGACAACGCCCGCACCGCCGCCGCTATCGCCCAACAGGTGGGCGTCCACCGGGTGCTGGCCGAGGTGCTTCCCGAGCACAAGGCCGACGAGATCCGCCGTCTGCAGGGCGAGGGCCGCACCGTGGGCATGGTCGGCGACGGCATCAACGACGCCCCCGCCCTCGCCGCCGCCGACGTCGGGCTCGCCATCGGGACCGGCACCGACGTGGCCATCGAAGCCGCCGACATCACCCTCATCTCCGGCTCCCTGACCGGCGTGGTCACCGCCATCCGGCTCTCCCGCGCCACCATGCGCAACATCCGGCAGAACCTCTTCTTCGCCCTGATCTACAACGCCGTCGGCATCCCCCTCGCAGCCGGCGCCCTGTACCCGTGGCTCGGTCTGCGGCTCAGCCCGATCATCGCCGCGGCCGCTATGGCACTGTCCTCCCTGTCCGTGGTCACCAACTCCGGCCGCCTGCGCCGCTGGCACACCACCCCGCTGCCGAGAGCCGAAACGGTCCACGTCGAGCCCCGGGTCGAATCCGCCGCCGACCGGACCGAGCCCGAAGCCGCAGGCGATCACGAGCGCAGCGACCACACCACGGTGGTGGACCCGGTGTGCGGCATGCGCCTTGCCCCGGCAGCCGCCGCCGAGCGGCGCGACACCGCCACCGGCAGCCTCTACTTCTGCTCCCCGCGGTGCGCAGCCGCCTACGACACCGACCCGGACCATTACCGCGCACCGGCACCCGGCGGATCGCACGGAGATGAACCCCACTGACCACCGCTCCCAGTCAAGCGCCGCCGATCCCGCCCCTTGCCGACGCGGGGTACGCCGAACTCACTGCGGCCCTGCGCCGCACACCGCGACTGTGAGGGGGCGTGGCAGGGCGGCCGCGACCAGAGGCTAGGCTCAGCGCATGGTCACGGCTTGGTCGTCGCCCAGCAAACCTCGGGCCCGCTTCGCGGCGGGTCCACTGCGCGTGCTGTGGTTGGCAGCCCTGCTGTTCGGCTTTCTGTTCACACACGATGCGAGCGCCCACAGCGCCCACAGCGCCCCTAGCCACCCGGCCGCCAGTGTCGCGAGCCCCTCAGCACATACGCATGGTGCGCAAGGCGACCCAGCCAAAGAGCAGCATCACGACGACGGCCAGGATTCTTCCCATCCAGCTGCGGAATGTGCGGCCGGACAGCCCCAGCAGACATCGGGACCTGCAAGCCCCTCGCTCACCCCGCTCGACGTGCAGACGCCCTGCCACCGAGTCGTAGCAGGGAAGACGGGCCCGCCCCCGAACCAGGTGGCTCTGCCCCCGTTGCGAAGTTCGACGAGCTCCGTGGTCCAGCAGATCTAGATTCCGGCGTTCCCGGATTCACCTGTCCCACGCCGTCCGTACCTTTTCCCCTGCCTGGCGCGCGGTAGCGCGCCCGGCGACGCCTTCGTCGCCTGCGGTCGGCCACATCCCGGAGCCGTAAGGAACCGAATTCTTGTCCTCGTCGCAACTCTTCGACCGACCCGTCCGCACTCCGGAACCGGCTACCCCCGAGCGCGGTCGGGCCGCCTTGCGTAAAGCCCGCTCCCGCCGCGCGCGTAAAAGTTCCTTGCCGGCGCGCTACCTCGGATACGTCGGTTACTTCGTCGGCGCCGGTCTCATCAGCGGCGCCGTGGTCCACCACCCGCTCGACCCGGCCCGCTACACGAGGATCGCCGTCTACGGTGTCCTGGTCTTCCTGGCCGCCACCGTTGTCAACGAATTCATCCTCGCCCGCGAGCGGCCGGGCTTGCCGAGAATGGTGGTGGTGATCGGCGCCTCGCTCCTGCTGTCGTTCGGCATCGGCATGCTCAGCGGGGGCATGCAGCACTTCGACGACTTCCCGGCCCGCGGAGCCGTACTCATACCCGCGGGTGTGACCGTGTCCTTCATCGCGTACGTCATCAAGGACGCGGACACGTCCTGGCACCGCATCTTCAGCGTGGCGGGGCTGGCCGTGCTCCTCGCCGCATGCGTCAGCTTCGTCGGCCTGCGGCAGTTGGCGGCCTCGATGGGTGAGTCCTCGCAGGGCGGCGGGCACAGCCACGGAACGGAGGAGGAGACGAAGCAGGACGAGCACCCTCCCGGCCACCAGGAGCCCTCCCCGCCTGCCGCGCCGAGCCCCAGCGCATCCCCGCCTGATGGCGGCGCAGCAGAAGAATCAGGTCACGACGACGGCCACGCCCACTGACTGAACGGGATCAGCTCGCCGGGCGTACTACACAGCGCCTCGGTTATCGTCGGCAGCGGAGGTAAGCGACATGGGGCACCAGTACACACGAGCAGTCGGCGGGACAGCACGCCTTCTGCTTGTCGTCGTGCTGGCCGTCGGCGTGTTCGTCATGCACACTGTCGGTCACCCCCTAGGTGGCTCCGGCTCGGACATGTCCTCCGCGCCTCACACGGTGGGCACTCACACGGTCGGCACGCTCTCCATGCACGGTGACGGAGACGGCGGCACACACCCGGCACCGCCCAACATCGCCGATAACCCCGTCCACGGCGCCGAGCCGGCCGACGCCGTCTCGTCGCCGCACGACCCGGGCATGGGGATGGACATGGCGTCACTGTGCCTGGCGGTGCTCGGTGCCTGGGCCCTGGCCTGTCTGCTGTACGCGGCGTTCACCGCACGGCGGGAATGGCTGGCCGATCTTGCCGCCCGGGTCCTCGCGCTCGTACGCCCCGATCCTCCGCCCAGACCGCCTGACCTCGCGCAACTGTCGATCCTGCGGATATAGGCCGCCGCCCCCGTGCGGGCGAGCCCATGAGGGCGGCCTGCCGAGACGACGACGCATCCATCCGCAGAATCGACCATGAGGTACAGAACATGACCGTCTGCAAGCGTTCCTTCCGCATGCCCTTGCACCGCCGCGTCGCGATGGTGGGAGCCGTCGCCGCCGCGACCCTGCTGCTCGCCGCCTGCGGCAGCAGCGACACCTCCGGCGCAGGGCACGAGGGCCACAGTTCCGCTGTCACTCAGGAATCCACGAAGTCGTCGACCGCAGGCGCGTTCAACGACGCGGACGTGACGTTCGCCCAGTCGATGATCGTGCACCACCAGCAGGCCCTGGAGATGTCCAAGCTGGCAGACGGCAGGGCGTCCGACCAGGAGATCAAGACCCTTGCCGGGCAGATCGAGAAGGCTCAGGATCCCGAGATCAAGACCATGCAGTCCTGGCTCACGTCCTGGGGCAAGCCGGAGTCGTCCGGCATGGACCACGGCGGCATGAACCACGGCGGCGGCGCCATGCCCGGGATGATGTCCGAGAAGGACATGGCGGCCCTGACGGCCGCCAAGGGCACGGACTTCGACCGCAAGTTCGCCGAGCTGATGATCGCCCACCACAACGGGGCCATCGACATGGCGAAGGACGAGCAGAACAACGGCGGCGACGCCGCTGCCAAGAAGCTCGCGGACGACGTCATCAAGAACCAGTCCACTGAGGTGAAGCAGATGCAGGGCATCCTCGACCGGCTCTGATCCGCCGCATACCCAACACTGTTCCGGGCCTTCCGCGCGAAGGCCCGGAACAGCGAGGGGCGCTGCTGGTGCGCGCGCTGTTCCTATGCCTGTCGGGGCTGGCGCGTCCCGCGATGGTGATGACGAGGCCGATGGAGATGGCCCCAGTCGTTGCGGTCGGTGCGCCTGTTGCAGGGGCGACGGCCGAGTCGGCGGAATTGACAGTCCCCGCTGCCCGGCGGCCGAGGAACAGTGCGTGGCGCCGAAGGCCACCCCCGCACAGGACGGCCCGTCGGACCAGGCGCCGGGACAGGGGGCGCGGTCAAGGGTGGGGCGCAGCCCCATCGTCGCGCGACGCCCGTAGGGCGCCCGTGAGTGTCTGTGAATAAACCCCCCGTTCCCGATCTCTTCTGTGGCTGGCGAGCGGTTTCAGTCGTTCGGGAGGCGGTGGCGGTCTTCCGTACGCCCTGGCCGGACGGTAAGGAATCCGCAAGACGGTCCGCTTCCGGTGTGCCGCCGTGGACGATTGCCGGGCGTCGCCTGCTTGCCGGACACAGCACTGGATGCAGGCAGGTGATTGAGCGTCAAACGCCGTTGTCAGTGCCTCCCCATAGAGTGAAAGCATCACTCGGGGATCCTCGGAGGGGGAGCAGAAACGTGTCCGCAAACAAGATCCAGCACAAGGTGAATCACGTCGCGCTGGTAGTGGACTGTTCGGGTTCCATGCGTCCGCACCAGAGTCAACTCATTCGCGTTGTGGACGAGTTCGTGGCGGGGTTGAAAGCCGAGTCGGACAGCCTCGGTCATGAGACCCGGATCAGCCTCTACTCCTTCGACCACAAGGTGGAGAACCTGGTCTGGGACATGGACGTGAAGCATCTGCCGTCTATGCGGGGTCTGTACCAGGTCAACAATGGCGCTACGGCCCTCATTGAGGCTTCTCTGAAGTCCCTGGACGACCTGGGCCATATCTGGGAGGAATACGGCGAGCACAGCTTCCTCCAGATCGTGGTGACGGATGGTGAGGAGAACGCCTCCGGCGGCGACAGGCGGCACGACGGCGACATGGCCATTCTTGGCCCCTGGCTCGAAAGGATCACGGCGAAGATGAGCGGGCTTCCGGCTCACTGGACTTCCGCGATCCTCGTTCCGAACTCCCTGGCCAAGCGGACCGCCCAGAACTACGGTTTCCCGGCCGGGAACATCGCCATCTGGGATGCGGATTCCCAGAAGGGCGTCGAGGAGGCGATCGGCACCGTGCGCGCTGCCGCCACCAGCTTCCTGCGGGGGCGAGAGCAGGGGGTGCGCGGCACGAAGAGCCTGTTCGCCGTCGGTCAGGACGTATCGGTTGACGAGGTGCGGGCGAATCTCGAACCGATTCCGGCCGACAAGTACCGGCTCCTGAAAGTCGACAAGGAAGTCGAGATTCGCCCCTTCGTCAACTCACATCCGGGTGTGACGTACGAACGTGGTTCGTGTTACTACCAGTTGGGCGCCCGGGCTCAGGTTCAGCAGAACAAGGAAGTCATCGTGGTCGAGAAGGACACCGACCGCGCCTACACGGGCGACGCGGCGCGCAGCCTTCTGTTCGGTACCGGTATCCAGGGGACCGTCTCCGTGAAGGCGGGGAACAATCCCAAGTTGGAGGTGTACGTGCAGAGTCGTTCGGTGAATAGGAAGCTCAAGCAGAAGACCCGTCTGCTCATCATGCTCTGAAATCAAAGAGCGAAGAGCGGGGGTGGTTCGGGAGCAGCCTGCTCCCATTGCTCGACTCCGCTATGAGCAACTCATGTCGCCCCGTGGTGCCGGACGGCGGAGCCTGCTGGACGCGCTGGCGGAGCCTGCCCGGTCCCTTGATGCTTGGTGCGCCCTTGCGGAGGTCGGCCTCATCATGCATCTGCATGACCACCGGCTCAGTGTCCGCCAGTTCCGGGGAACCTCTTAACGCAGCTTGGGCGATTGCGCGTTCTCGCTCATGAATCGGTCGACTGGTGTCCACGGGCTGTGTGGTGCCGTGGGCCGTGCCGCGGCTCGACAGGGGATGAAGCGACCGTTCCGCTGGACTGACGGGAGTGCTTTTCGGGTGCGGGGGAATCGGTACGAATCACAGCGGGGCGCATCCCGGCCATCGTGATCGTGACGAGCCGGTGGACCGCAGCCTTGGAGGGCAGGTTGCCCGCCGCGGTAAGGGCGTGAAGGCAGTAGTTCGCGAGCTCGTCAGGGGCGATGTCGTCCCGGAGGTCGCCAGCCTGTGCGCCCTCGGTCAGCAAGCTCTTGATCATGTCGTGGAGTTGCTGCTGTGCGTGGGTGACGTGCGGGCCTCGGTGCAGGAATGCCGCGACGTCGGTGTCGCGATGGCCACGTGACTCGTGGGCGATGAGGGCGAACGCCTTCAGCACGGCTTCGAGCCGTTCGCCGGGGGCGCCGGCCTGGTCCCGGACTTCGGAGAGATGACCGAGGTGCACGGTGATCTGTCGTTCGTGCCAGGCGAGCAGGATCGCTTCGACGTCCGGGAAGTACTTGTACAGCGTCGCACGGCCGATCCCGGCTTCTTTGGCGATCTGCGACATCGTCACCGACGTCGGCCCGTGCTCGCCAACCAGCGCCGCGGTGGTGTCCAGGACCGCGGTACGCACCGCTGCGCGGTGCGTACCGATCGTCTCGTTCCACAGTTTCGGCACCGCCCCAGTGTACGACCCGACGACATGGAGACAGTATGGGTTGACAGTGACAAAGTGTATCGATAAAGCTGGTGTCGTCACGGGGGCCCGGGACAATCGCGGCTACGGGAAGGAGACGAGGATGGCTGACCCAACCCGCCACCTCCATCACGGGTCCAAGACCCCTCTCAAGCCCGACGACCTCTACGCAAGCCCGCCGCCGTGGGACATCGGTCGGCCGCAGCCGGCGTTCCTCGCCCTCGCTGCCGCCGGTGCCGTCCGGGGCCGGGTACTGGACGTCGGCTGCGGTACCGGCGAGCACACGCTCATGGCGGCCGGTCTCGGCCTGGATGCGACCGGAGTCGATCTCGCTTCCCGGGCGCTGCGCGCCGCCGAGGCCAAGGCGAGCGACCGAGGCCGTACAGCGCGGTTCCTCCTCCACGACGCCCGGCAGCTGGTCGATCTCCAGGAGTCCTTCGACACGGTGCTCGACTGCGGGCTCTTCCACATCTTCTTCGACGACGACCGCGCGGCGTACGTCGAGGGCCTGCGCTCCGTGGTGCCGCCGGGCGGCCGCTATTTCATGCTCGGCTTCAGCGACCGGCAGCCGGGCGAGTGGGGCCGGGTGCGAAAGCTGACGCGGGACGAGATCGCAGCCTCATGCGCCGACGGGTGGCGCATCGACTCCATCGAGCCGACCACGATCGACATCACCACCGACCCAGATGGCGTTCGGGCCTGGCTCGTCGCCCTCACCCGCATCTGAACTTCCGCAGGGCGGACACCGTGTATCCGCGCAACAGCCCGTCGATGCTCATACGGACAGAACCATTGCCCGAGGCGCCGACCCTGCGGAGGCAGCCCAGAAAGGCATGCCATGCTGACCGCCGAAGCCCACATCGAGACCGGACGCGCGAGCCGGTACCTCGTCCAACTGTGTCGGCACTTCAACAACAAGGGCCGACACCTGGGCCACCGGCCGCGCGCCCATCAGGGCGGCGACGCTCAGGCGCTCCGCGAGATGCAGGCAGTGGCTGCCCAGGCGCACGTGGAATGGTCGGACACGCACGGAAGCGTCAGCCTTCCCTGGGGCCGGTGCACCATGCAGGCCACCCCGAACGTGCTGACACTGCGCATCGAAGCTGCCGACGAGGAGAACCTTCGGAGACTGCAAGACCTCCTCGCCGGGCATGTCGAAAGGTTCGGCAGGCGCGACCGGCTGAAGGCGAATTGGCAGCGTCTTGAAGCCTCCACACCCCCACCCGACGAAGTCATCATCACAACTCCCGTGCCCGAAGGAGGACTCTCGAAGCGCCGACGACACGTCGGGACGATAGGTCTCGTCGCGGTCGTCGTGCTCGTCATAGCCGTGCACCTCGGGCTGGGTGGAGCACTGCTGGCGAACTGGCGATGGAGTGGTTGGGCAGCCGGCATCGTCCTGGCGGTCGTCCTCGTCAAGGCCATCGTCGTCACCGGCCTTGGCCGCTTCGCCATCCGCCGCGGCAAAGCTTCCAAGCCCCGCTGAAACCTGCGGCACCTCCACCCGCAGGCGCAGCGGCCGCACTGTTGCTATCGCGGATCGTCTCCGAGAACTCATGAACTCGATGAGGATCCCGAGCTCGCCCGGTTCCTCGCCTCGGACGAGGCGTTCCGCGTGCCGCTCCGGCCGGCCGCCACGTATGTGCTGGTTCAGGGGACGACGTCGTAGGTGAACAGGGCGGTGTTGTCGAGTGTCTTCCGGGGAGTGACGCCCGCGCCCAGGGGTGAGACCAGCGGGTCGTCGATCCGCTGGCCCAGCAGAATGTTCGCCGGCTCCGACATCGTGGGCAGATAGGTTCGCCCGTGACGATTCATCCAGCCCTCCCAGAGCCGGTCCACATTGGCGTGGTGAAGGAAGAAGACCGGATCGTTCGGAGACGAGGCCGGGGCCATGTCCCCGCCGATCCACCGGTGTACCTGGTTGTGGAGCCCCGTTCCGGTGAAGCCCTCGAGTCGGCTGCGGAACCCTCGCGAGTTCGCGAGCCAGGGATCGAAGTCGTACGTGGCGAGGTCCGGGTCGCCGAACGGTGCCGCCAGCGTATTGAAGGCGGCCCCCACGTCCAGGGCGTTCGGGAGAGTGGGGGAACCGCTCCCGAACACGCGGCGCAAACCCCTGTCCGTCTGGCGGAGGTTGACGTTCGGGCCTACTTCCAGCCGGACCCGGAAACTGTTCGCGTCGCCGGCGTTGAAGGCGAACGGCCCGTCGGTCACCGGAACGCCCGTCCCGCCCATGAAGTCCGGCTTCCAGATCAACGCGGTCTCGGGGGCGGGCAGCGATCCGTCGATCGACCAGTCCCAATAAGGGATTCCGAAACTGGCATCGTTCAGGACGCGTTGGAGGTGCGCCTCCAGGAGATTCAGCAGCGGACGCCCTGTCGGCGCTATAGCTGGTTTCGTCGGCCGCTGACCGGCTGTGTCCCCCCGATGAGGACAAGGCTGGAGGGGTGCGGCCGGTACCGGCACGGATTCACCGGATCAGTCGTGAGGCGCCTCCTCACTGGCGGTCCTCGCCCTGGTGGCGTAGGGCACCGCACCGCATCACCGGCAGCCAGGGGGGATTGTGAGGAAGATCATGGTCGGTCGCAGTGTGACATCGTCGTGAACCCGCGCGGAAGGTGCCGGGCCGGATGACCTGCCGACTCGTCACTTCAGCAATGAGATCAGGAGCATTGCACCCGCCGCTTGGTGTGGAGCCTGTGTGTGGCGCGTTAAGCCGGTGTTCCATGGGACGTTGCGCCGCGCCGCCGAGTAGCGGTTAGCATCACGGCATGGTTACGGCCCGGTCTCGCTCCGGCTTGCTGCGGCCCCGCATTTCCGCGGGGCCGCTGGGTCTGCTGTGGCTGGCCGCGCTGCTGCTCAGCATCGCGTTCACACACGGCGTGAGCGCGGAGAGCGCCGAGGGTCATATGACGGCCGGTGTACCGCCAGTCCACGCATCCACGGGGACTCAGGAGGCTCACGCGAGCGGGGCCGGACACAGTGACGAGGTCGCGTACACGTCGCTCGAGATTGTGGCAGGCGAGGACCGTCACGACGGGCACGGTGACGGCTCATCCCATCCCGCTCAGGAGTGCGTGTCCGGCCAGCCGCAGCAAGGCCTGGATCTGGCTGCTCCTTGTCTGACCCCACTTGACTCGGCGTCGCCCACGCATGCCTATGCGGTGGGGAAGTCCGGCCCGTTCCGGCCTGAGTCGGCCCTTGCCCCATTGACGGGTTCGAGAGCCTCAGTAGTTCAGCAGGTCTAGATTCCGGCGTCCCCGACTGGTCGCCGCCTCCGAGAATCGACAGCCCCCTGCCGGGCGGGTCGGCCAGGTGCGGCCAGATCCGGCACCCCAGACGCCCGTACGCCACATTTCCGTGTGCTGAGCGGGATCCCCGGTGCCTGCCCGGACCCTGCTGATCTCTGAGTGCCGCTCTCTCAACGAATGTGAGAAGCGGCAGCCACCCGGAGGAACCATGCCGTTCCATCCCCTGCTTCGCCCTCACGTCAGCCGCCCCGCTGCCAGTGCTGCGTGGCTGCTCAGGCTGATGGTCTTCGTTCTCGGCGGTCTGCTCCTGTGGGCATCCGCGTGCTGTGCCATGCATGCCAGCGAGAGTCATACGCACAGCAGGATGCCGGTGTCGTCCGGCCACGCAGAAGCCGTCGAGCCGGAGTTACAGCACGGGCCGCACCCACATCCCGGCCTTACTTGCAAGCCGTACGCGGTCGGCCAAGTGCTGACGCAAGCCAGGCAATTGCCCACGGACGCAGCGGCGTCGGGAGTCTTCGCCGGAGTAGCGGCGGGAGTGACCGCCGCCATGTCCGTCCGGCCGCAGCCCGCACGGCCCCACAACAGCAGATCCCGGATACGGCGTTCAGGCCGGGCCACACTCGCCGTCGTCTGTCGGTGGCGGATCTAGACCTGGGCTTTTGCGGCCCATCGAGATGCGGCTGCCGCGCGCTGCCACCAGGACCGAGGCACCTGCCCGGTCCTGGCAGGACCGCACGCGAGATGAGTACTCCGTCACGCCACCACTGAACGAGAGCGGAATGATGCGCCCGCAAACCACCACTGACATCAAACCCCCGGCCCGCTCAACCATTTCCGGGCTGGTTGGCAATACCCCGGTTCTCCGGATTTCCGAGCCCCTCTCCCCTGCTGATCGCGGATTCTGGGCGAAACTGGAGGGCTTCAACCCCGGAGGAATCAAGGACCGCCCCGGCCTGCACATGGTCGAGCAGGCCCGTGCCCGCGGCGACCTGCGCCCCGGCGGCAGGATCATCGAGTCCACCAGCGGCACCCTCGGCCTGGGACTCGCCCTGGCCGGCATGGTCTACGACCACCCGGTCACCCTGGTCACCGACCCTGGTCTCGAGCTGTCCATGACCCGGCTGCTGACCGCCTACGGAGCCCAGGTCAACGTCGTCTCCGAACCCCACCCCACCGGCGGTTGGCAACAGGCGCGGCGCGACCGGGTGGCCCAACTCATGAAGCAGCACCCCGGCTCGTGGTGCCCGGACCAGTACAACAATCCCGACAACACCACCGCCTACACCCCGCTCGCGCTGGAACTGGCATCCGAACTGGGTCCCATTGACGTACTGGTGTGCAGCGTGGGCACCGGCGGGCACTCCGCCGGCGTATCCCGCGTTCTGCAGCACCTCTACCCGGAGATGACACTCATCGGCGTCGACACCATCGGCTCGACCATCTTCGGGCAGCCCGCCCGTACCCGGCTGATGCGCGGCCTGGGCTCAAGCATCTACCCCCGCAACGTCGCCTACGACAACTTCAGTGAGGTCCACTGGGTGGCCCCGGCCGAGGCCGTGTGGACCTGCAGGCAGCTCGCCTCATCCCATTACGCCACCGGCGGGTGGAGCGTGGGTGCGGTCGCCCTGGTGGCCGGATGGCTGGCGCGCACCCTGCCCGCGGACACGAACATCGCGGCAATCTTCCCCGACGGCCCCCAGCGTTACCTGGGCACCGTGTACGACGACGACTACTGCGCCGCCCACGGCCTGCTCGACTCCCCACCGCCCGGCGAACCCGAGGTGATCGGCCGCCTGGACGAGAAGGAGGTCACCCGCTGGACCCGGTGCGAAAACGTGGTCGACCCGTTCACCGTGTCCGACCCGACGCAGCAGAACGACGCGGTCGACCTGCTCGCCGATTCCCATGCGGAATCTGACGTGCCGGTGGAAGCCGACGCTGTTGGGCCGCTCGCCCAGTCCGACGCGCTGCAGGAGGGCGACCGATGAAGGCGACGATTGCCCAGGTGCGCTCCTACGAGCGCAGCGTCCAGCTATTGATGGTGAACCAGTTCACCATCAACCTCGGCTTCTATATGTTGATGCCCTATCTGGCAGCACACCTGGCCGGCCCCCTTGGGCTCGCGGGCTGGCTCGTCGGCCTCATCCTCGGCGTACGCAACTTCAGCCAGCAGGGCATGTTCCTGGTCGGCGGAACAATGGCCGACCGGCTCGGCTACAAGCCGATGATCATCGCGGGGCTTGTGCTGCGCATCGTCGGCTTCGCGACCCTTGGGCTCGTCGACTCCGTACCCGCCCTGCTCGCAGCGTCGGCCGCGACAGGCTTGGCCGGGGCCCTGTTCAATCCGGCCTCCCGCGCCTACCTGGCGGCGGACGCGGGGGAGCGCCGAGTCGAAGCGTTCGCGCTGTTCAACGTCTTCTACCAGGCGGGCATCCTGCTTGGTCCGCTGGTGGGCATGGTGCTGACCGGCGTCGACTTCCGCGTCACCTGCCTGACCGCGGCCGGCATCTTCGCCGTGCTGAGCATCGTGCAGATCCGGGCCCTGCCCGCCCGTCGCGCCGACGACACGAAGGACCGGAAGGCCGGTCGGCGCGAGAGCGTACTCGCAGAGTGGCGCGGCATCGTCGCCAACCGGCCGTTCCTGCTCTTCTCCGTGGCCATGATCGGCTCGTACGTCATGTCCTTTCAGGTCTACCTCGCGCTCCCGCTGGAAGTGCGACGCCTTGGCGGCGAAGGGCAATTCGGCACGGCTGCGGTCGCGGTGCTGTTCGCCGTCTCCGGGCTGAGCACGATCGTCCTCCAGGCGAAGGTCACCGCCTGGTGCAAAGCCCGCATGGAGCCGGGCCGGGCGCTCACCTGGGGATTGCTGACGATGGGCGTTGCCTTCCTGCCCCTCCTCGTGGCCACGGCTGTGCCCGTGCCGGACGGCGGAGTGGGACTACGGCTGCTTGCGGCCGTGCCGCCGGCGCTAGCCGCACTGCTCCTCGCGCTGGGCACGATGATCGCCTACCCGTTCGAGATGGACACCATCGTCCGGCTCTCTGGTGACCGCCTTGTCGCCACCCACTACGGGCTGTACAACACCATCTGCGGTGTCGGTATCACCCTCGGAAACCTGCTGACCGGCGCGGCTCTCGACGCCGCCCGCGCGGCAGGCGTCTCCGCGCTCCCGTGGATTGCGCTGTTCCTACTCGGTCTGGCCTGTGCCGCCGCTCTGTTCGGGCTGCACCGCACTGGCCGCCTGGCGCCGCCACCCGTACCGGAGGCACAGCCCGAGCCCGTGACGGCCTGACCGACGGTACGCGGTGGAGGGGCGGACGGGTTCGCCCTCGTCCGCCCCTGCAGCCACCGCGCCCACTTCCTGGAGCATCGATGCGGACCCCTGCTTTGCCAAGTCCAACTGGTGTAGTTTCGCGCCCCCTTAACGGTGTGCTCTACGACCTGGGCCGGTGGTGTGTCAAAAACGCGATCCGCCCCCACGGGGGAAGAGGGCCGGGTCTCACTCGTCGGTAAGGGCATCCGCTGCGCACAGGTTCGATTTGCTCCGGCGAGCTGGGGCGACGTGAGCTCGGTGCCTCACGGCTGCCCCCTTGGGGACGGTCAGGGGACATGGAGGGGACACAAGGACTCGCACAGATCTGCAAACATCGAGCAAGACCAACGGCACGCACCCCATCTGACCAGCGAGAACGTCAAGGATCAGGGTAGAAATGCAAAGGCCGTCGCGATCACCAAAGGACTCATAATCCGTCGGCCGTGGGTTTGAGTCCCACCCGCCCCACTTTGCAGGCCTCTGACCTGCGGAAACGTTCCATCGGGCGTGCAGATTCAGGACTTTGGCTCAACGGACTGAATCCGCTGCTCACGAGTTCAGCGGCGGTTCGGTGGACAGTAGTTGGCGCTTCTCTGACCTGCGCGGTGCGTCGGCTCATGGTCGACACCGGCTCAGTAGGTGGCCCTGCGCCAGGGGAGAGGCGGGGCATTCGGGACGCTGGCAGGACGCAGGGTATGAGGAGGGGCTCAGAAGGCCCATCGATCCGACACCGCTGCGGCCGTTTTGGCGTGAGCGACGAGGTGTCAATGACACAAGCCCGGGATCGTCGCGGGGGCCTGGACCGTTGGGTTGAGTCCGCGATCGGTTGGAGGCGCACGGGCTGCAAACGGCCCGAAGGGACAATCTGCTCGCCTGGAGACGGCTTTGAGACAGGGCAGGCGCATATCGACCCCCGGACTCTTTCCGCCCAACTGCTGCTGCATCTGCACGCGGGGCCGATGCAGCTCTACCGTTACGTGGACGCCAAGGAGGAGCTCCTCGGCCTAATGGCCGACGCGGTGTAGCGGAGGTCCGGTCCCTCGGCCAGCATCAGGAGCGCCGCCCTCAGTGGTCGACCTCCTCGGGGCGGTCCGCCACGAGGTCGTGGAGAGGCGCGGGGAACGCGCTAGCGGCCTCGCGGTCCTGCTGGCGGGCCTGGCGGTCGGCCTCTCACGCAGATTTAGCCAGGCGTGATGATCCAGTCCACAATGGAATTGGTGACTACGTGCGACGCGGCGCCCACCTCTGAACGCCTGCATCGAATCGTCGAACGGCACGACACCGAACGAGGAGGACCCCATGTACGTCGTGGTCCAGCACAAGATCTTGAACCCGGAGACGGCGTTTCCCCGTGGCCAGGCCCTTATCGACGGCACCGGAGCGCCCGACGGCACCCGGGTGCTGCAGTTCTACCCGCACGTCGACGGATCTGTCGTGACGTGCCTCTGGGAGACGAAATCCGTGGCAGACGTCCAGGGCTTCGCCGACACAACTCTCGGTGACTCGAGCGTCAACGTGTCCTACGAGGTCGACGCGGAGAAGGCATTCGCCGACCGCCCTGGTGGCCTGAGGCCGAAGTCGGCGCCTGTCACCTAGGTCTTCCGGATCACCTCGCGGACCAGATGAAGATGCCCGCGATGTGCAGGGCGGCGAGATGCGGCACGGCTCGCGGCTCAAGGATTGACGACATAGGAGTACGTCGAGGGCGTGGGCAAGGAACAGGAGGGTGAGAGGAGGCCGCTGGTCACCAATTGACGAGGTGCTGTGCGAGGGGGCCGTCGACAGAACGGTCGCGCTCGATCGTCCCCCGCCTGAGTGGGGAATGCCTCACTGAGGGTCGGGCGCGAGGAACGGCGCGAGGGCTCCCAGGGCCTGGAGAACCTGGTCAGCGGTCGGTGTGCTGGCGGGGTCGAGGAGCCATTGGAGCATCAGGCCCTCGCTCAAGGCGATGAGTATCGAGGCCATAACCTCAGCCGGCACAGGAAGGTCCAGGCCTGCTTCGGTGCAGGACCAGGTGATGAGTGCTGCGCCGGACTGGCGGGTCTCGGCCAGGTGGGCGGCGAGCTGGGTGCGAAGTTGGACCGAGCGTAGTGCCGCTGGGAAGGCTTCGACGCAGCCGATGATGGCCGGGCGCATCTCGTCGAACGCGTCGATCATCGCGGTGAGTGCCAGTTTCAGCTGGTCTCGCGGGTGGGCTGCCGGGGCTGCGGACAGTGCCTGTTCCACCCGCTGGGTCCAGGTTCGGAAGCACTCGGCCAGCGCGGCGTTGAGCAGTGCCTCCTTGCCTCCGAAGTGGTAGCCGATGGACGCAAGATGCGTTCCGGAAGCAGTGGCCAAGTCACGGGCGGTCGTGTGGGCATAGCCCTTTTCCTGCAGGCACGCCACGGCTGCGGTGAGCAGCCTTTCGCGGGGACTCTCGGAGGACTGTTGCATGTCCACGATCCTATGCTAGTCATATGTACGTCCGTCATTGACGCACGTACATATACGGAGATCCGATGCCCGCGCTGCCTCCCGGCTCAGCGATGCCCAGCCCGTTCCAAGTCATCCGACTCGTCCGTGATCCGATGCGTTTCTTCGAGGGCCGGCGACGCCGGTACGGTCCGGTATTCCGTGCCCCGGTCTTCCGGATCGGCTGGTTCAGCCCGCCGAAGGAGGTGTTCGTCGCGACCGCCGAGCTGGCCGAACGCGTCTATGCCACTGACGCCGGTGGCGGACGTGCCGGCGAAACACGGCGTGACTTCATGGCCCCCGCGGTCGGCGAGCACTCCCTGCTGAGCCTGGACCACGAACCCTGGCAGCGGCACCGCAAACTGCTCACGCCGCCGCTACGCGCCAAGGCGATCGCCGGGTACCGCGACGAGATCGCCAGGATCGCGGCGCAGAACATCAGCCGATGGCCGATGGGCCAGCCATTTCCCCTGCGTGACCGTATGCAGGAAATCACCCTGGAGGTGATCATGCGGCTGGTGTTCGGCATCACCGACACCGAACGGCTGGACCGGCTACGCCCGCTACTGCCCACGCTTGCCGACCCCGGCAGCCCTTACACACTGATGCTGATGCCGACGGCCGCACGCGATCGCGCCCTCGGCTCCCGGCTGCTTCGGCGGATCCCGTTCCTGCCCACCACCCGATTTCTCGCCGCTCGCGACGCCGTGGATGAACTCTTGTACGAGGAGATAGCCCGCCGCCGTGCCGAGCCGCAGGACAACGCCACTGACGTGCTGTCACGGCTGCTGGCAGCCCGGGACGACGACAGCCGACCGATGACCGACCAAGAGCTTCGCGATGAGCTGATCACCATGCTCGAGGCCGGGCACGAGACCACCGCGACGGGCCTGTCCTGGACATTCGAGCGCCTCCTGCGCAACCCGCAGGTGCTCGACAAGCTCCGCGCCGAACTCGACAAAGGCCAGGAGACCTACCTGGATGCGGTGGTGAAAGAGGGACTGCGTACCCGTCCCGTCGTGTATTCGGCACTCCGCCTCCTGGACGCTCCCCTCGAGCTTGGCGGATACGAGGTGCCTACGGGCTGGGCCGTCGGCCCAGCCATCCCCCTCATCCACCATGACCCGGTCGCCTTCCCCGAACCCTACGAATTCCGTCCCGAACGATTCCTCGGCGACGGAGCCACCGCGGCCAACAAGTCATGGATGCCCTTCGGCGGCGGCCGCCGCTACTGCGTCGGCGCCCAGCTCGCCCTCCTGGAAATGCGCGTGATCATCCGACAGATCATCGACCGTATGGACCTGACCGCCGAAGACCCCCAACCGGAACGGCCGCAAATCAGGCACGTCACCCTCGTGCCGTCCCGACTGACCACCGTCACAGCACAACCACGCGCCACCACCACGACAGGAACGGAGAACCGATAGGCGACCCCCAAACCGGCCTCATCCTGGACGACAACGACCGCAGCATCGGCTCGGGTCTGGACCGGGCTCTCGGACCAGATGGAATTCCTCGCGCAGCTGGGGCTCCTGCCCGACATGCCGTCCTGACTCTGCCGTCCCTCTGCACGACGGGAGGCCAAGCCAGGTCAGGGGACTGGCGTCTGGTGGATGGCCGGACCTGCACCGTAGCCGCCTGCGCTCGCAACGGTGTCCAGGCGCCATGGCGATCCTGGATCCGTGCGCTGCGCGGACTCGGCGACGACAAAGGCGTACGTCGCGGCAGTCCCGTCCCCGGGAACGGGGCCGAGGTAGGTGTGGCCGGTCAGGTGGGACCAGGCGGCCAGGTCCAACGGGGCGGCCGGATCGGTGGCCTTCACATGCACGACGGTGCCCGGCGGTGCGCCGTCGATCTCGCTGCGGAGGCGCAGAAAGAGGGTGACGCATAGCAGGCCCGAGCCGTCGACGACCAGGGGCGGGCCTGGACGGACGGAGGCGGTCATGCGAGACCTTCGCGGGCAGCGGTGATCAGGGCTTCGGCGGCGCGGTCGATGTCGTGCGCCGTGGTCCAGCGGCCGATCGACAGCCGTAGAGCGCCCAGGCTGCGGGCGTCGTCCAGGCCCATCGCGTGCAGGACGGGTGAGGGGGTGTGGGTGCCGCTGTGACAGGCTGAGCCGGTGGAGGCGGCGATCTCCGGTACAGCGGCGAGGAGTTCGTGGCCTCGGACGCCGTCGATGCTGATGTTGAGGGTGTTGGGCAGACGCGGTTCCACGGGGCCGTTGAGGTGCACCCGGCCCGGCAGCGCCTCGACCAGGCTGGCGTGGAGGCGGTCGCGCAGCCCAGCGACGCGTTCGGGGCCGCCGCTTGCCAGGTCCGCGGCGGCGAGGTGTGCGGCGGTGCCAAGCGCGACGGCGAGCGCCACGTTCTCGGTGCCCGCGCGCAGGCCGTGCTCCTGGCCGCCGCCGTAGAGCAGCGGTTCGAGCGTGACGCCGTGGCGTACGTACAGGGCGCTGACGCCTTTGGGCGTGTACATCTTGTGCCCGACGACCGTCAGCAGGTCGACGCCCAAGTGCCTCACGTCCAGCGGGATTTTTCCGGTCGCCTGGGCGGCGTCGCAGTGGAAAAGCGCACCGTGGGCGCGGGTGATGCGGGCCAGGTCGGAGATTGGCTGGAGGGCGCCGGTCTCGTTGTTGGCGGCCATGATTGAGACGACGACCGTGCTCGGCGTGAGGCCGGAGGCCAGAGCGGCCGGGTCGACCAGGCCGTCGCTGTCAACTGGCAGGTACGTCACCTCAATTCCGTGCAGGCGCTCCAGCGCGCGGCAGGTCTCCAGCACGGCCGGGTGCTCGGTGACCTGCGTGATCACATGCGGGCGGTCAACCTTCGCCGCCAGGACGGCACCGCGCAGGGCGAGGTTGTTCCCTTCCGAGCCGGGGCCGGTGAACACGATCTCGCCCGTCTCCGCGCCGATGAGCTCGGCCACCTGAGTGCGGGCGCGGTGGAGGGCCGCCTTCGGCTCTGCCGCATAGGCGTGGTCGCTGGAGGGGTTGCCGAACCAGTCCGCCAGGTACGGCCGCATCGCTTCGACCACCCGCGGGTCGACTGGGGTGGTGGAGTTGTAGTCGAGGTATATGGGCCCGCCGGCCAGGCCCGGGTGAGCGGGGATCACGCGGCACTCTCCGTCTCCACGGGCAGCTCGGCCAGCCGCCACTCCAGCATCCCGTCGGTGAGCCGCACCGCCCTGCGTCCGCTCTCACGGAGCAGACGTACCGCGTCGTAGGCCAGCACGCAGTAGGCGCCCCGGCAGTAGGTCACCACCTCGGTCTCCTCGGGCAACTCGGCGATGCGGTCGGCGAGTTCCTCGACCGGGATGGAGCGCGCGCCGGGGATGTGCCCGGCCGCGTACTCCTCGGCCGGACGCACATCGAGGATGACGACCTCGCCTGCCGCCGTGCGGGCGAGCAGGTCTTCCCGGTCCACCTCGGCCGCGTCGTCCGTGCCGAGGTAGGCGGTGCGGGCGGGTTCGACGGCGGTCTGATGGGCTTGGGCGACCTGGCGCAGCAGAGCATAGAGGGCGGCGACGTCGTCTCCGGCCAGCCGGTAGTGGATGCGTACGCCGTCACGGCGGGTGGCCACCAGTCCGGCCTGCTTGAGGGTCTGCAGGTGCGCCGAGGCGGTGGTCAGGTTCAGCCCCGCGGTCTTGGCGAGCGCATCGACGGTGCGTTCGCCCTGGGCCAGCAGATCGAGCAGTTCCAGGCGCTTTCCACTGCTCAGCGCCTTGCCGGTGCGCGCGAATGCGTCGTACAGCGCGGCTTTGCGTGCGGGGTCTCCCATGGCATCCTCCATCGTTCCATGGAATATTGTAGCTAAGGGTGGGTGCTGAAGCGACCTGCACCTGCCGTGACACCTGGAGGATCCGATGGGCTTCGCCGACGACCACTTGATGCCGCTGGTCGATGAGGGGCTGGGCAACAGCGCCTATCTCGTCGACCTCGGCGACGGACGGGCCCTTGCCGTGGACGCGAGCCGAGATCTGCGTGCCCTGCGGACGGCTGCCGGGCGGCGCGGGCTCACGGTTGCCTTCGCCGCCGACACCCACCTGCACGCCGATTTCCTGTCCGGTGCGGTGCAGCTGGCCGCCGACGACGGCGCGGCCGTACTCGCCTCCGCCGCCGGGAACCGCGCCTTCGAGCACACCGCGCTCGCCGACGGCGACGAGACCGACCTCGGCGGACTGACCCTGCGGGCCCTGGCCACGCCCGGCCACACCGACGAGCACCTGTCCTTCCTGCTCCTGGACGGGGCACGCGAGCTCGGAGTCTTCACCGGCGGTTCGCTGATCGTCGGCTCGGCGGCCCGGACGGACTTGCTCGGCGCCGAACGAGCGGAAGAGCTGGCCCGGGCCCAGTACCGCTCGCTCCAGCGCCTCGCCGAGCTGCCGGACGCGACCGCGGTGTGGCCGACGCACGGCGCCGGGTCCTTCTGCTCCGCCCCGCCCGGCGCGGAACGCACCACCACCATCGCCGCGCAGAAGCAGGCCAACCTGCTGCTGGCCGCGCCCAACGAGGACGCCTTCGTACGGGAGTTGCTCGGCAGTCTCGGCTCCTACCCGACCTACTTCGACCGCCTGGGCGAGATCAACCGGCGCGGGCCCACGGTGATCGGCTCCGCGCCCACGCTCGCCGCACTCACGACGGCCGAGACACGCCAACTGCTGGGCCAGGGCGCACAGCTCGTCGACGTACGCCCTGTCGCGGACTTCGCCGCCGGCCACATCCCCGGCGCCATCTCCATCCCGTTGCGGGACCAGTTCGCCACCTGGCTGGGCTGGTTGCTCCCCGACGACGTCCCGCTCGTCTTCGTCACCGCCCCAGGACCGGACCCCGCCGAACTCACCTGGCAGTCCCTGAAGATCGGATACGAGCAGCTGGCCGGGCACCTCGACGGCGGCATGGCCGCCTGGACCGCCGACGGCGGACCGCAGCAGACCATCGCGCTGGTCACCGCCGACCGGATCGGCGAGCGTCCCGTCCTCGACGTACGCCAGCGCGCCGAACACACCACCGGCCACATCGCCGACGCGGTCCACATCGAACTCGGCGACCTCACCGCACGCGCCGATGAAGCGCCGGACGGCGCGGTGGTCCACTGCGGGCACGGCGAACGCGCCATGACCGCCGCCAGCCTCCTGCAGCGTGCCGGGCACCGGAATCTCGCCGTCCTCGACGGCGGTCCTGCCGAATGGTCCAAGGCCACCGGCCACCCCGTGGAGGAGACGGCGTGACCGTCCCGACCGCCACCGACGGCATACGTCTCGGACTGCGTGCCAATCTGGCTCAGTTCAGCCTGCTCGTCGCCATCAACGCCCTGGTCGGCGGGATGCTCGGCCAGGAGCGCACGGTCCTGCCGCTGCTGGCTGACGATGTCTTCCACCTGTCCGCTTACACCTCCGCGCTGACCTACATCCTGGCCTTCGGCGCCACCAAGGCCGTCACCAACTTCTTCGCCGGCACCTGGTCCGACCGCTACGGCCGCAAACCAGTACTGATCGCCGGGTGGCTGATCGCCCTGCCGATACCCGCCATGCTCGCCTGGGGGCCGACCTGGGGCTGGATCATCGCCGCCAACATCCTGCTCGGCGTCAACCAGGGTCTGACCTGGTCCACCACGGTCATCATGAAGATCGACCTGGTCGGCCCGGAACGGCGTGGGCTGGCCATGGGTTTCAACGAGGCCGCTGGCTATGTGGCGGTCGCCGCCACCGCCATGGCCACCGGCGCGATAGCCGATCACGCCGGACTGCGCCCCGAGCCGTTCCTGCTGGGTGCCGCTTACGTCGTCCTGGCCCTGGGCCTGTCCACCCTGGCGGTGCGCGAGACCCGCGACCACGCCCGCTTCGAAGCCGCCCGCCACGTCACCCCTGTCGGCAGCGAGCACGACGGGGAACTGACCACCGGCCAGATCGCGCGCCTCACCAGCCTGAGCGACAAGGCGCTGTCCGCCGCCAGCCAGGCCGGCATGGTCAACAACCTGAACGACGCCCTCGCCTGGGGCATCTTCCCCCTGCTCTTCGCCGCCCACGGACTGTCCATCGCCCAGATCGGCATCCTCGCCGCCCTCTACCCCGCCGTCTGGGGCGCCGGGCAGATGCTCACCGGCTGGTGGTCCGACCACATCGGCCGCAAACACCTGATCACCGCCGGGATGCTGCTGCAGGCCGCCGCCATCGCCCTCGTCGGCGCCGGGACAACGTTCGGCGTCTGGGCCACCGCCCAAGTCCTCCTCGGCATCGGCACCGCCCTCGTCTACCCCACCCTGCTCGCCGTCATCGGCGACGTCGCCCACCCCGCCTGGCGCGCCCGCGCCGTCGGCGTCTACCGCCTGTGGCGCGACGGCGGCTTCGCCGTCGGAGCCCTTCTTGCCGGAGTGCTCGCCGACGCCTACAGCCTCACCACCGCAGTCTGGGCCATCGCCGCCCTCACCGCAGCCTCCGGCCTTCTCGTCGCGGTACGCATGTACGAGACCCACCCCCGCACGTGACACCAGGGGCGCGCCAACCACCGGTACGGCCGACTGGCCGCATGTTTGCAGCGGCAAGGCTTGTGCACTGACGTAGGGGCATGCCCTGTCGAGTCGCTCCCCGTCGACGTAGATCGACCACCTGCCGCTCGGGTCGCGATGCCACACCCCTCTGCGCGTTGGAAGGGGACTCCGCTGCGCGGAGGTTCGAGCCCCCTTTTCCGAGCTGGCGCGATCGGTCCTGTGCCCTTCGATTCCGTCCAACTGGGACGCGGTCAGGACGCGTTCGGGACACGAGGACAGGAACAGACCGACAAAGACGAAGCAGTAGCGACAGGGCTCGCCCCATCTGACCTGCGAAAACGTCGTGGATCGGCATAGATCGACGAAGGCCGCCAAGATCCCCAAAGGACTCATAATCCGTCGGCCGTGGGTTCGAGTCCCACCCGCCCCACACCTGTAGCGCCCTGACCTGCGGAAACGTTCCCTCTGGGGTCAGGGACACGAGCTTGCGCTCAACGGAGAGAATCCGCTGCTCAGGAGTTTGCTGCGTGGCATGTCCTCGACGGCTGAGAAGTCTCTGACCTGCGGTGAAGGAACCAGCGTCAACGGGGTGGGGCGCCTTCTGCAGAGCAAGACGTGGCGATGTGGGGACGCTGTTGGGGACACGACGAAATCGTTGGGCAGTGAAGGTGGCCCATTGGACTTCGATGAGCGCGGGTTGAGTGGCGCGGTACGAGGACCGGCGGGAACTGTTCGACGACCGTGTCCGTAATATCCGTCGCCTGGTATCGGTGGCTGTGGAACCTGTATAACCGGCCGCCTTGATGCGTGGCGGTGTGTGCCGCGCTGTTCGGCGCAGGCGCCGCCGACCGTGCCAGCGGCTCGTACGCCACCGTCACCGCATGGCAGAAGGACTCCTCCGGCTGGAAGGCGCAGTTCTCCACGAGCGCCGGACGCGTCGGCTCGGTTCACACGCCGGTGTCGGCGGGCGGTGAGCGTCACCTTCGCCTCCGGGGCGACGCCGTGTAGACCGGGTCTTCAAGGCGGCCAGGTCGGCGATGGCCTGCTTGGCCGCGGACGCCGGCGTGTCACCGCTCTCGCAGTCGCCGAGCAGGGAGATCCCGAGGAATAGCTGTTGGGCCCATCGGCGTGGGCCCCGAGTACGGACCGGTCCACGCCGCCCACACGGCCCTCCGAAGACCCGTGCCGCACTCGTCGACGAAGCTGTAGCCGATGTCGCTCCAGCTGTTCGTCTGCACGTGGAAGGGACTGGTTGGTGGGCTCGTCGTGGGCGCCGAGGTCGGAGTCCCGGCGGATTGGTCCATCGGCCTCGGTCGGTTCCGCGCCCCGGGCGGACCTGGTCGGGTTGGTGGACGGAGCGGCTCCTCGCGCGCACTGTACGAACCAGTCGGCTCCTCGGTGAGAGAGGCTGCGAAGCAGGGCTGCGTCACCCCAGGCCGTCGCCGGGAGGCAGCTCGCCAGTGCACGTGGCACGCCCGAACTCGCCCATGGCGGTGGCGCGCTGGACGTGCTTGCCGCGGATCGCCAGCGTGCACGACGCCTGTCCGCCCTTCCCGTCGAGGACGATGGCGACGGTCGGAGCCTTGCCGAGGGGCACCTGAACCGACTTCCTCCACGGAGGGGTGACGGCCTTCTCGACCGTGGCCGTACCGGCCTCGCTGCGGGCGAGATATGAGATCTCGGCGGTCCCCGTCCCCGTGACCTCGTACGTCACCTCGGCCGTCGGCACGGCGCGCGGCTTCGGCTGCTCGTCGGTGTTGAGGATGCCGTAGCCGACGAGCCCGAAGCAGGCGAGCAGGGCGGTGCCGGCGATCAGCAACCCCCGCCGGTCCGGGGAGCCCCCCGTGCTCTCGTGTTCGTTCTCCTCCCGCACTGCGTTTTCCGCAAGTTCATTGGACGACATGAGAGAGCCCGGCTTTCGGTTGGTTGGCAGATGAACCGGGTGGTTATACACCACGCCTCCGGCCGAGTGCGAGCGAACGGAAGAATCGGGCGAACCGTACCCCCTTCGGCTCATCAATTGTCCTTTATGTCGCCAGGGTTGACCGGGCCTCGCAAGAGTGGTTAGAAAGCCCGCTGCAATGCTCGTGATCTTGTGGTTCATATCTTCCGCGCGATCACTCTGCATTGCTCCAAGCTGGGCGGAAACCTCCGCACCAGCTCGTTCGGCGTGCCCATTTCGCGTGCAGCGATGCGGGTGCGTCGATGCGAAAGGGCATAGAAGGTGAAAGTTCCGTACGGGAGATATATCTCCTGTCTGGTGGTGTCGGCGGTGGCGGGAACGCTGCTGCCGCAGGTCGCTTATGCGGCCCCTGTGTCGTCGTCGAATGACGGCGGTAAGGGGATCGTCGACACCGTCAAGGGCTGGTTCTCCGACGACGACGAGGAGGCGGACAAGCCGCCGGTCGGGGGGAAGCTGGAGATACCCAGCCGCCAGAAGCTGCCGAAGGGCGAGAAGCTTCCGAAGGCCAAGCGGGTCAAGGAGCTGACCGAGCGGCGCACATCGCAGGCGCGGTTCTTCGAGCTGTCGGACGGCCGGGTGGAGGCGGAGCTGTCGGCCGTTCCGGTCTCGTACAAGTCCGGGAAGTCCTGGAAGCCGATCGACACCGCGGTGCGGTCGACGACGGCGAAGGGCTTCGACTTCGCAAACACGGCCAACACCGGCCGGAGCTGGTTCGGTTCTGATCCGGGCAAGCTGCTGCGTTTTGAGTCCGCGGGCGGCGGGGCCATCAGCCTGGGCCTGACGGGCGCGGTCGGGAACACCCTCAAGCCGCAGGCCGGTGGCGACACCGTCACGTACAAGGGCGCTGTTTCGGGCGCCGATCTGCAGTACACGGTGGGCCGGGGACAGGTGAAGGAGAACATCGTCCTGGCCGAACGCTCGGCCGGTCCGGTGTCGTTCACCTTCACGCTGAATGCCGAGGGTCTGACGCCGAAGGCGCGCAAGGACGGCTCGGTCGCCTTCTACGGTGAGGCGCCGGGCACTCCGGTGATGGTGATCCCCGCTCCGTATATGACGGATGCCAAGAAGGACGCGCTGTCGCCGACGGGTGGTACGTACTCCACGAAGGTCAGCCAGAAGCTCTCCCGGGACGGGAAGAACTGGAAGCTGACCCTCGCGCCGGATGCCAAGTGGCTGGCGGCGAAGGAGCGTCAGTACCCGGTGGTGATCGACCCGACGATCACTGTCGCGCCGAACGCGGCCACCTCGCAGGACACGATGGTTCTGTCGGATCAGCCGTCGGTGAACTTCAACACCACCTGGAAGCTGTCGGCCGGCAAGACGGACACCGGTATCGCCCGCTCGTTGATCAAGTTCCCGCTGTCGGAGGTCCCGGCGGGTGTGAAGGTCGATGCGGCGCGGCTGAGCATGTACTACGACCAGGCCCACACCACGAACGGCAACGCGGTGACGCTGGAGGCGCACCGGGCGACGGGTGCGTGGGACGAGTCGACGGCGACCTGGTCCAACACCAGTGCGCTGGTGGGTGAGCTGTCCGCGACGACCGTCATGATCGATGACGGTGCTGTGGGGACGGCGGCGGTCGGCGAGTGGCCCGGTGGCACCACGACCGGTGGCGCCGCGACGTACGACGACTTCGCGTACAACAAGAACGCGCTGACCGGTGAGACGTACTCCTGGCAGCCGCAGGTCGCGGAGACCGATACCTACCGGGTGGACGTGCACTACCCGGCGGCCTCGGACGCGGCCACGGCCGCCCCGTACACCGTGAACTACAACGGCGGCACGAAGAACTACACGGTCAACCAGACCGGTACGGGCGGGGTCTGGAAGACCCTGGATGCCGCTGAGTACAGCTTCGTCAAGGGCAACACCGGCAAGGTCGTCCTGGGTGACACCGGCAGTGCGACGACGCGGACGCTGGCGGACTCGGTCCGGCTGGTGAACCCGGCGCAGATCGTGAAGCCGGTCGGCAAGTACAACCAGTGGCATGACTTCCCGGTGACCGACACGGTCCAGCGCTGGGTGTCCGGGGTCAATCCGAACCACGGGTTTGTGCTGCAGGCCAAGGACGACACGCTGGCCGGGACGCTGACCGGTGGTCCGCGCTACGAGGCGGGGGACGGCGACTACGGCGGCGAGACCTCGTCCATTCCGCGCCTGACGGTGACCTACGGCAAGGTCGGCACCGCGCTGAACTCGCCGACCGTGGTGCACTCCACGGGCCCGGAGCTGTCCTGGCCCGCCTATGTGAACACCAGCGGCGCGGCGAACGACGCGATCGTGGAGTACCAGCTGCACCGCTCCACGCAGCAGGTCTTCACTCCGTCCGCGGCGACCCTGATCGCCCCGATCCCGTCGACGGCGACCGCGTACACGGACACCACCGCGGTGCCGACCCCGGACTCCAGCTCCAGTGAGATCGGGAAGTCGTACTTCTACCAGCTCGCGGTGAAGACGCAGGGCGGTGAGCTGCTCGGCTCTCCGACCCGGGTGGTGGGTATCCCCAAGGCCGGCCGGACGATGAAGATCATCCAGGCGGGTCAGACGGACACCACGCTGTCCTCGCAGCAGCCGACCACCAACCAGGACGCGATCCAGTCCCTCGGTGTGGGCCAGACCTGGCTGAGTGTCGGCAACAACTCGCCCACGTACGGCAAGACCCGCGCCGTGGTGAAGTTCCCCACCAGCTCGATCCCCACCACCGCGACGGTGCTGGAGAACAAGATGTACATGTGGGGAGCGGAGACCACCAGCACCACCAACGGTGCGATCTACGAACTCCACTCGCTGACCCGGGACTTCACCGAGACCCAGGCCACCTGGAACAACGCCAACGCCACCACGCCGTGGACCACGGCGGGTGGCGACATGTCCGCCACCGTCGCCGACACCGTCCCGCAGATCACCGACGAGGTCGGCCGCCACTGGTGGGACGCCACCGGACTGATGCAGTCCTGGGTCAAGACACCCGCCAACAACAAGGGCGTAGCCGTCAAGCTGAAGGACGAGACCACCACCGGCCCGCAGGAACGCACCCTGTTCCTGTCGTCGGAGGCCTCCGACCCCCAGCTGCGCCCGTACATGCAGGTCATCTACGTCGACTCCACCACGGAGGACACGTACTACGCGCCGACCACTCCGGCCCGGATGACGCCGAACTCGCAGTACACGGTCGAGTTCACCGTCACCAACACGACCGCGACCGCGTGGGCCGCGGGTGAGCGGCAGCTGTCGTACACCTGGAAGCTGCCCGACGGCACGGATGTCACCACCGGCGGCAACCAGCTGTCGACGGCCATCCCGGCGCTGCTGCCGGGCAAGTCGGCGACGATTCAGGCGCAGGTCAAGACCCCCATCAATTCCGATGAGGGCAACAAGCGCCTGGACTACGTGCTCGGCTGGGACGTCAAGAAGGTCGCCGACGGGACCTGGCTGTCCGTCGGGACCGGCGCCATCCCGCCGCTGAAGCAGAACGTCACGGTCGAGGACCCCACGTCCAACACGCTGGGTCTGGAGAAGTTCTACGGCTACACCGGCAAGAACACCGGCGCCGGCGCCAGCATGATGAACAACCTCGCCTCCGGCAACGTGGTGTGGTCGTATAACGCGTTCAACAACCCCGGCCGGGGCCTGAACACGTTCTTCCGGCTGGCCTACAACAGCCTCGACACCTCCGACACGGTCTCCGGTCACGGCTGGTCCATGCAGGCATCGGGGCCGATCCGTCTCGGCGCGCCTCTGGAGTTCCACCCCAAGCCGAACCCCACCGAGATCCGTCTCCCGGACGGCGACGGCACCACCCACGTGTTCCGCTGGGACTCGGCCACGAGCTCGTGGAAGGCGCCGGCCGGCGTGCACTACAAGCTGGCCGCCAAGGCAGGTTTGGACTGCCAGCCGACGAAGGACCCGATCCCGGACGCCTGGACGATGACCCGGCCGGACGGCACCCGGTTCCTGTTCGGCTGTGACGGCTACCTGACCTCCACGGTGGACAAGAACGGCAACACCATGCTGTTCACCTACGAGGAGCGGAAGTCCAACAACAAGCCGACCAAGTTCCTGACGTACATCACCGACCCTGCGTCGCGGCAGACGCTGACGGTGGACTACTTCAAGAAGGGCGACGCCTCCTACGAGTACGTCTCGAGCACCGGCACCATCGCCACGGGCTCGAACCTGACCAACTCCAAGATCTACGACCACATCAAGTCGGTCACCGACGTCTCCGGCCGTAAGATCAACTTCTGGTACACCGACAAGGGTCTGCTCGGCCAGTTCACCGACGGCGTCGGCTCTTCGCAGCCGAAGGTGTTCAAGTTCGTCTACGACGCCACGCAGGGCAACAAGAACGTCAAGATGGTGACGTCCACCGACCCCCGGGGCAACGCCACCAAGCTGGACTACTACGCCCCGCAGACCGGCGACGACCCGAAGTACCACTGGTGGACCAAGGCCATCACGGACCGGCTGAACAACAACACGACGTTCGCCTACAAGGCGAACACGACCAACACGAATTTCACCGACACCAAGGTCACCGACGCGGAGTCGCACGTCACGGACTACGTCCTGGACGACTTCTCCCGCCAGGTGAAGTCCACCAACGCCAAGTCCGAGACCATGGACCTGTCCTGGGACGCGGACAACAACGTCATCCTCCAGAAGGAGGCGAACGGCGCCCAGACCACCTGGACGTACGACCAGAAGACCGGCAACCCGCTGACGATGAAGGACGCGGAGGCCAACAAGAACGGCACCGCGGCGACGGTCTACACGTACCAGACCCGTCTGGACGGCTTCTCGGCCGATCTGTCCACCAAGACCTCCCCCGAGGGCCGCAAGTGGCAGTTCGGCTATGACGCCTTCGGCAACCTGAAGACGGTCACCGATCCCCTGGGCGCCGCCACCACCTCGGTGCCCGACGACTACACCACCAAGTACGACTACGACGGCTATGGGCAGTTGACCAAGGCCACCGACGCCAACGGCAACGCCACCGTCAACTCCGACTTCGACGTCATGGGCTACCCCAGGACGATCACCGACGCGGAGAGCCACGCCACCTCGTTCGTCTACGACGCGCGCGGTCAGGTCACCTCGGTGACCGACGTGCTGGGCACCACCACCACCCAGACCTACGACGCCTTCAAGCGTCCGCTGGTCAACAAGGTGCCCAAGGATCAGGCGCAGGGGGTGTTCATCACCACTCCGGCCCCGGTGTACGACGCGAACGACAACGTCACCAGCAGCACCGCCCCGGACGGCGTGGTGTCCACCGCGGTCCATGACGCCGCGGACCAGGTGACCGAGTCGACCGGCCCGGACAACAACCTGAGCGGTCGCACGACGCGCTACACCTACGACAAGGTCGGCAACCTCAAGGCCACGACCGAGCCCAAGGGTGTGGCGACGACCTCCGTCCCGGACGACTACGTCACCACCAACACCTACAACGAGATCTACCAGCTCATGGCGGTGGTGAACGCCCAGGGCGACAAGGTCTCCTACGAGTACGACAACGTCGGCAACGCGGTCACGGTCATCGACCCGAAGAAGAACGCCACCGCCGACACCACCGACTACACCAGCAAGAGCTTCTTCGACCTCAACCACCGCGTGACCAAGGTCACCGACGCGGCGGGCAAGTTCACCACGCGTGAGTACGACAAGGACTCGCTGGTGGTCAGGAGCACCGACAAGGAGGGCAACGCCAGCGAGGTCGTCTACGACCAGCGCGGCAAGACGATCGAGCAGCGGGTCCCCTACTCGGGCAGCACCCTTCGCATCACGAAGTTCGAGTACGACCAGATGGGCAACACCACCAAGGTGATCAGCCCGCGCGGCACCGCCACCGCGGCCGTGGACGACTTCACCAGCCGCACCGAGTACGACAAGCTCAACCGCCCGGTCAAGCAGTTCCAGCCCTACGACCCGGCGGACGCGCGCTACAACGACTCCAACGTCTACACCCAGACGACCTACGACGCGGTCGGCCGCCCCTCGCGGGTCTCCGCGCCGCCGTCGGCGGGTCAGACCGTCCGCAACGACACCGACTACACCTACTTCGACAACGGTTGGGCCAAGACGTCCACCGACCCGTGGGACATCGTCACCTCCTACGGCTACAACCAGACCGGCCAGCAGGTCTCGCGCACCCTCACCTCCGCCGGCGGCTCGAGCTCGCGGACCCAGGGCTGGGCTTACTACCCCGACGGCAGCCTCCAGGCCCGCTCCGATGACGGCGTGCCGGTCGGCGCCCACGTGGTGGTGGCCGACAACTCCGACACCCAGACCACGTCGGCGACCGGCACCTGGGCCACGGCTTCGGCCACCGGCCAGCAGGGCTACGACCACCGCACCCACGCAGCGGGGGCGTCGACGGACACGTTCACCTGGACTCTGAACGTTCCGCAGGACGGCAGCTACACCGCCTACGCGAAGTACCCGACGACCTCGGGCGCCTCCACGGCGGCGAAGTACACCGTCACCCACGACGGCGGCACCACCGACAAGACGGTCAACCAGACCACCGGCGGCGGCACCTGGGTCTCGCTGGGCTCGTTCACCTTCAAGCAGGGGAACACGTCCAAGATCACCCTGGCGACCGACGCCTCCGGCAAGGTCGTCGCCGACGCGGTGAAGATCGTCCGCACTGCCACCGAGACGGACAACGAGAAGAAGAACTTCACCTACTCGTACGACCTCAACGGCAACCTCACCTCGACCGGGGACACCTCCTCGGGTGCCAAGATCGACACGTACTCGATGACCTACACCGGGCTGAACCAGGTCCAGAAGGTCAGCGAGTCGCTGTCCGGCATCGAGAAGAAGGCCACGTCGTTCACCTACGACGCCAACGGCCAGAAGGAGACGACGACTCACCCCGACCAGTACGCGCAGTCCATCTACGACCTGCGTGAGCTGGTCAAGACGGTGAAGGTCGGCAAGTCCGCCTCGGACGCCTCGCCGAAGACCACCGACTACACCTATACCGACCGCGGCCTGCGGCTGAAGGAGACCAAGGCCAACGGCAACACGGTCGACTACGCCTACTACCTGAACGCGGCGCTGAAGACCCAGACCGAGAAGAAGCCCAACGGCACCCTGGTCTCCTCGCACACCTACGCCTACGACGCCAACGGCAACCAGGCGCAGGACGTCGCGTCCAAGATGAACGCCGACAACCACGGCGCGTACCTGAACTCCACCACGGACTACACCTACGACCCGGTCAACCGGCTCGCCCAGTCCGTGAAGACGGGAACCGGCGCGGGCACCGAGACCTACGTCCACGACAACAACGCCAACGTCGTCACCCAGACGATCAAGAACGTCACGACCAACTACACCTACGACCGCAACCGGCTCCTCAGCTCGAGCATCGGCGCCGCCGGCAACAGCTACAACTACGACCCGTACGGCCGACTGGACACGGTCGTCGCGGCCGGCAAGGTGGTCGAGGACCGGGACTACGACGGCTTCGACCACGTGGTCAAGAACGCCAAGCTGCAGACCGACGGGGTCACAACGAAGACCACCACCTACGTCTTCGACCCACTGGACCGCACGGCATCCAAGACGGAGGGCGGCAAGACCACCGACTTCAACTACCTCGGTACCTCCAGCGAGGTTCTGAACGAGGCCGTTGCCGGCGAGGTCACCAAGTCCTACCAGTACAGCCCGTGGGGCGAACGCCTGACGCAGCTGAAGCACAACACCGACGGCACCGAGGAGCTCGGCGTCTACGGCTACAACGGCCACACCGACGTCGAAACCCTCACCGACACCAGCGGTGACACCAAGTCCACCTACGGCTACACCGCCTACGGCACCAACAACGACGCCGAGTTCACCGGCATCGACAAGCCCGACACCGCCCAGCCCGACAAGGAGGCGTACAACCCCTACCGCTTCAACGCCAAGCGCTGGGACGCCTCCAGCGGCACCTACGACATGGGCTTCCGTGACTACAGCCCCGGCCTGAACCGCTTCACCAGCCGGGACATGTACAACGGCGCCCTGTCCGACATGCGGCTGGGATCGGATCCCTTCACAGGGAACCGCTACGCCTTCACCGGCGGCAACCCGATCAGCGGCGTCGAGATCGACGGGCACAACTGGTGCGAAGGAGGCTCCTACTGCCCCTGGGACGACAACTTCGCCACTGCCTATGTCGGCGCCGTCAAGACTGTCGCCGACACGCTTGCCAGCCCCGTGATGGCCGCAGAGCCGATCCTTCGGGAGAAGTGCCCTGGATGCTTCGGAACTCCCGGTAATCCCAATGGAGTGGATCTGGGATTCGAATGGGTCTCAGGCACCGGCCCCAAGGAGCGAGACTTCGGCGGAAACGACGCCTTCACGCAGTCGCTCATGGACCACTACCACGTCCAGCGCGTGCGGGAGATCGCGGCCGATAACATCAACATCGGCAACTACAATATGGGCGAAACGGTCGCACAGGGAGAACCGGACGAGAAGACGGGGTTCATACCGAATAACGGCTTGAATCACTCCCTGAACTCCAAGACCCTCTTCATGGACTTCACGTCGAACATGTCCGCGGCGTTCCTGGGTTCCTACACCATGGACTACACGGTCAAGTCCATCGACAAGGAGGCGGGGACGGCGACCATTCAGTTCCATGTGCACAACAACAGCACCATGAACTCTGGAACGCATATTGCCCCGGAGCTCGGCGGGTACAGCGATTGGTGGGATGAGAACATCGCCGGACCCCTCAATACGTATTACGATACGGGGCGTTTCAGCAAGAAGGAGCAGGACATCACGTGGACGGAGACGGTCGACCTCGGCGACACCACGGCTCCGTCGCAGTCGTCGTCGTCATCGTCGTCGGGGGAGTCGAGTGGCTTCCTGGACACCGTGACAAGTTGGCTGGGCAGCCTCTTCTGATGGCAGGCTGACGCGTTCGCTCCCGCCGGTTGCCCGGTCGGGACACGCCTTGAAAAACGGCGGGGCTGCCCCCCAGGGATTCCTGGGGGGCAGCCCCGCCGCCCGGAACGACTGGAAGCAGATAGCGTGAAGCTCGACGTATTTCGCATCGGCGCAAGCCTTGCGACTGCCACCTTGACGGTACTCGCCTCGACCGCTTGCGGGACGACTAAACCCGCACCCGCCCACGTCCTTCCGGAGGCTGTGCATCATTCCGAATTGGTCGGCCGATGGGACGGAGGGCGGGAGTGCCGATCGCCACTTCCGGTCATTCGGCTGCGTGATGATTACACCTTTTCCGTCAAGGATTTTCCGGTCGCGTGGGACGGCCCCGGTCCGGACTCGCAGGTGACGCGCCGTTCGACCGACGGGAAATGGCATGCGGTCAACAAGGACCCCGGCCTGACACCCTATCTGGTGCTTAAATTCGAGAATGAGAAAGACAACAAGCTTCTGCCATTCTATGTGGAGAATGGCGAGTTGGGGATGAGCGGGAGTGTCCCGGTGCCCGGGGAGCCCGGCCAGTCCTACTCGTGTTACTACAAGCGCACTTCTGCCGACCCCGACTTCGGCCGATAGCGGGTCTGCCCGAAGCTATGACGCTGATCACAGCGCAGACCCGTGATGATCCGGAGCCCGGTTCCGCTGGGTTCTTGGGAGGGCGTGGCGAATCCGCGGCCCTCCCAGGGAGCCAGGGGGACCGGGGGAACCGCACCGGTTCATACACGAGGGGTGGGACCGATGGACCGAATCAGCCGCATGCTGCGGGCCGCCGACATGAGCCGGTATGCCTCCACGTTCGCATCCCGCACGACCGTGAAGGCACGGCTCCCCCTCGACTTCTCCGCGGGCAGCCTGCGAATCGTCGACCGCGTGGTGGACGGTCTGCGGCAGGGGGCCGGCGGAGCCGATTGGGTGGGGCGCCGAGCGGCTGAAGGGGCGCTGTGTGGACGCGGTGTGGACACAAGCATCTGCACAGACCTGCAAAGCCCGATTGAGAGCCGCAAGCAATGCATCCGTTGGCCTGCGAAAACGCCCAAGATCTGAGTAGAAACGCAAAGGCCGTCACGATCACCAATGGACTCATAATCCGTCGGCCGTGGGTTCGAGTCCCGCCCGCCCCACTACGCAGGCATCTGACCTGCAGAAACGTCTCATCGCGGGTGCGGATTCAGGACTTTGGCCCAACGGGCTGAATCCGCTGCCCATGTGTTCGACAGCGTTGCCGTCGGCGGTAGTTCGAACTGGCCTGACCCTGCGCGGATGTGTTGGCCCCACAGTCCGGGAAGTCGCCGCATCTGGCCAGTGTGAGCGGCTGGACGGCGAATTCGGGACGCCGGCAGGACGCAGGGAATCGGAAGCGACTGCCTTGGCACCATGTTGCCCGACATCGCTCCGGACGTGGGTGGTGTAGTCCGCGCGGTGTGGCGGCAGGCCGCGGCCGGCGGCCTCCGCCGGGCTCCGGCCGGCGCCCGAGGCCGTCTCAGTGAGTGCGGCCGACGGGTCGGAGGTCGCGGCCCGGCTGGCGGAGGTGGTCGCCGACGGTGCCCCTGCCACGCTGCCGGCCGCCGCGCTCACCGGCGGCAACACGGCCGGGCAGCACGCCGCGGCCCCCCGGCTCCCAGTCGAGCAGGCGCTGGCCCTGCCGCTGGACTGCGCGGGCCAGGTGGAGGGCGTCCTGGTGGTGGGCGTCAACCCCTGCTTCCCGCCGGCCGGGGCCTACCGGGACTTTCTGGAGGTGCTCGCCGCCGCCGTGGCCGGGGCGCTGACGGCCGCGCTCGCCCACGACGAGCAGCGCCGGCGGGCGGAGGCGCTGGCCGAGCTGGACCGGGCCAAGACCACCTTCTTCGCCAACGTCAGCCACGAGTTCCGCACCCCGCTCACCCTGCTCCTGGGCCCGCTCCACCCTGGCCGACGAGGACCGGCCGGAGCGGCGCGAGCAGCTGGAGCTGGCCGAGCGCGGCGCCCTTCGCCTGCTGAAGCAGGTCAACACCCTCCTGGACGTTGCCAGGGCCGAGGCCGGGCAGATGCGCCCGGCCCTCGAGCCGGTCGACCTCGCCGGTGCTACGGCGGAGCTGGCAGGGGTGTTCCGCTCCGCCTTCGAGGCGGCCGGGCTGACGCTGGAGGTGGACTGCCCGCCGCTGCCCAAGCCGGTGTCCCTGGACCGGGAGATGTGGGAGAAGATCATCCTCAACCTGCTCAGCAACGCCCTGAAGTTCACCTTCACCGGCGGCGCCCGGGTGCAGGTGGCCGTGGTCGGCGACCGGGCCCGGCTGACCGTGACCGACACCGGCACCGGCATCCCCGCGGACGAGCTGCCGCGCCTGTTCGAGCGCTTCCACCGGGTCCGCGGTGCCCGCTCCCGCTCCCATGAGGGCAGCGACCTCGGCCTGGTGCTGGTGAAGGACCTGGTGGATGCGCACGGCGGCACCGTCGGCGTGGACAGCCGGCTCGGCCAGGGCACCACCGTCACCATGGACCTCCCCTTCGCCGCCGCCCACCGCCCGGACCCGCCCGCGGCCGGCGCCGGATCTCTCGGGGAAACCCGCGGGGAAGACGGAGGCGGCCGGCCCGGCCGCGCCGCAGCCTATGTGGACGAGGCGCTGGGCTGGCTGGCGGCCGACCCCGTCCCCGCCGCGGCCACCCCCGCGGCACGCACCCCGCAAGCCCCCGCGCCCCACGATGCCCTCCACGGCCTCGGCCCGCACGAAACCGACCGCCCCCACCGGGCCCGCCTGCTGGTCGTCGACGACAACGCCGACATGCGCGCCTACCTCACCCAGCTCCTGCAGCCCGACTACGACGTGCTGCTCGCCGCCGACGGCCGGGCCGCCCTGGAGATGGCTCTGGCGCAGCCGGTGGAGCTGGTGCTCAGCGACGTGATGATGCCCCGCATGGACGGCTTCGAGCTGGTCCGGGCGCTGCGCGCCGACCCGCGCACCGCCCGCCTGCCCATCGTCTTGCTCACCGCCCGCGTCGGCGAGGAGGAATCCGTGCAGGGCCGGCACGCCGGCGCCGACGACTACCTGGCCAAACCCTTCTCCGCGCGCCAGCTGCTGGCGCGCGTCCGCACCGGGTTGGAACTGTCCCGGCTGCGCGAACAGGTCCTGACCGAGACCCGCAACCAGCTGGCCGTGCTGGCCTCCCTGGCCGACGCGGGCCTGCGGCTGTCCGCCACCCTCGACCCGGACCAGATACTGCAGACTGCCGGCCAGATCCTGCGGCCCGACTTCGCCGACCAGATCAGCATCCACGTCACCGCCGCGGCACCCGCCCCGGCGCAGTCGCCCCCGGCATACATCGCCGGCACCCCCCTTCTTGCCCGCGAGGCACTGGCCACCGCCGCCACCCACGCGATCAACGGCACCGCCCCAGCCCCAGCCACCCCGCACCCGCCGCCCGCCGCAGTGCTGGCCCTGCCGCTGCACGCCCACGACCAGACACTGGGGGCCCTGGTGCTGGTCCGGCGCACCGACTACTCCGCGGTCGAACACAAGTATCTGGAGAACCTCGCCCACCGCCTGGCCCTGGCCTACGACAACGCCACCCGGTACCACAACGAGCGCCGCGTCGCCCTGACCCTGCAGCGTGCCCTGCTGCCCCACCACCTGCCCCAGGTGCCCGGGGTGCGCCTGGCCACCCACTACCGGGCCAGCAACCGCGGCGCCGAGGTCGGCGGCGACTGGTACGACGTGATCGCACTGCCCGACGGTGCCGTGGGGCTGGCCATCGGCGACGTCATGGGCCACGACGTGGAAGCCGCCACAGTGATGGGCCAACTCCGCTCCGCCCTGCACAGCCTCGCGATGGAGGGCGCCGGCCCGGCCCGGGTGCTGGCCAGGCTGGACACCTACCTGCAGTCGCTCGCCACCGAACGCTTCGCCACCTGCCTGTACGCGGTCTACAACCCACACCGCCACCGCCTGCGCTACGCCGCCAGCGGGCACCTGCCGCCGCTGCTGGTAGCCGCCGACACCGCCTACCTGGAGCTGCCCCCGGCGCTGCCGCTGGGACTGGGCAGCACCCCAGTCGACCGCGAGGTGGCGTTCCCGCCCGGCACCAGCCTGCTGCTATACACCGACGGCCTGGTGGAAAACCGGGCACTGTCCCTGGACGACTGCCTGGCGGCCCTGCCCCAGACCTGCGGCGCGCTGCCCGCCGCCGCCCGCACCGACCCCCAGCAGATCACCGAACGGGCTCTGGAGCTGCTGAACACCCCCGACCGGGTCGACGACGACACCGCCCTGCTCGCCGCCACCGCCGAACCATCGCATCGAACCGGCGACCCGCAGGCTGGCGGAAGTGCCATACAACCTACCGTGGCTTCGAGTCCCACCCGCCCCACCACAGTAGTGCCCTGACCTGCGGAAACGTTCTTGCTGGAGCATTGGTACGCGAAGTATGGCTCAACGGAGAGAATCCGCTGCTCACTTCGTTGGCGCCCTTGTGCAGCCCGCGCCGGACGAAGAGGGGCTAGCTACTCTGACCTGCGGTGATGTAAGCGATCAAAGCTTGGTGGCTTACGCGGCAGCCGCTGTCGGGCAAGATCGAGGGGACGTATAGGGGACGCGGCGGATCGGCAGCGGTTCCGCAGCCCGTCCCGTGGGACCCAGTGCGCTGTCGGGGGTGGCTGCCCTCGGTGTGCCGGCGGGCTCCGCCTGGTCGTCTTGGTGCTGCTCGGGCAAGACCGCCTTCGCCTGGGCGCTGGCACGCGACGGTGTGGTCGGCGGGGGCGTTGGCCTGGAACGGTCGTACCGGCTGGATGATGAAAACTGCCCGAACTGAATGAGGTCCAGGCATCTGCCTGAGGGCCAGCGACGTTCAGGACAGCCCGAATCTAGAGGCAGCGCGGAAGCTCGCTGCAGGATTTCGCGCCTTGGGTGCGCAGCCAATCTCTCACCTCGTCGGCCTCGCTGACGAGGGCTATGTCAAGTGGCGTCTTGTCGTCGTAGCCGATCCAGTTGATGTCCGAGCCTCGCCGGAGCAGGTACTGCGCGGTCTGCAGGTGCCCGCCGTGGCAGGCACCCCAGAAGGCCCGCGTCACCTCGTCGGGCGCCGGTGCTTCCATTGCATCGACGAAGGCTTCGACGCGGTCCAGCAGGCCGAGAGTCGCGGCGTCCTGGAGCGCGATGTGCGCACCGTGCTCGATGAGGCGGTACGCGGCCTGCCACTGGCCGAATGCACGGGCATCGGCCAGTGGGGTGCCACCGCCGATGACTGCACCGGGCGCCTCGACGTCGGCTCCCGCTTCGATGAGGGCGTCGAGTACGGCTACGTCGTTACTGCTGGCCGCCCAGTGCAGCGGCGTCTCAGTGTGGGAGCCGTCGAACCGGGCGTTGGGATCGGCTCCAGCTGCAGCGAGGGCAGCGACAACCGCGGGCCCGTTGGGGAAGTGGCCCGGCCAGTCGGCCGCGATGTGCAGGAGGCTGCGGGAAGCCCCGCCCGCGCAGCCTTCTCCTGCAGCTTCACTGATCCTGGCGGTGGCCAGGCCGGGGTGGTCGGCGAGGAGCTGCTGAAGTGCCGGAAGATCGCCGGTACGAATCGCCTCGGTCACGGCGACGGCGAGCGGAGCGTGCGAGTGGAGCGTCACCATGGCCGGTCTCCCTTGCTCAGGCGTGGTCCGATTCTGTCAGCAGTCGGCCGAAGACCGCCTGCCCCAGGGCCTCGGCGCGGGTCTGATCGACGGCGTTGCCGGTGAACTCGTGGTGCTGCGTGGACCACTTGTGGGCGGTGGCGCGGCTGGTGAAGAAGTTCAGGGCGCCGCAGGCGGTGTCGGCGGCGGGGCCGGTGCAGGAGCGTTGTCCGACGAACACCACGGCAGTTGCCGGTTCCCACACCATGTGGCCCTTGGCGGAGGTGACGGTGACCGGTTCGCAGCGGACCCTGCACCACGTGGCCTCGAGCGAAACCGTCCCCGAGGGACGGCACGCGCTGCGCTTCGAGTTCGAGCCCACTGGCGCGCCGGACATCGCCCATGGCAAGGGCACACCAGGCCGGGCCCGCTGTACTTCGACGGCCGCCTGGCGGTGAGACCGATATGCCACTCACCACCCCGGTCATCTTCAACCCGGGCGGTATGGCCTGCGGCGCCAACCCGGGATCGGCCGTCACCCCCGACTATCCGGCACCGTTCCGGTTCACCGGCACCCTGCACACCGTCACCGTCGACCTGTCCGGCGACCTGATCGTCGACGCCCCGAGCGAGATGCGCATGCACATGGCCCGCCAGTAGCCGTCCGGCCGGGGCTGCTCAGCCGGTGCCGTCCAGCAGCAGCCCCAGCCGCTGGCCAGCCTGGAGCGACTACGCCCCGCCGTTCCACTGCCTTGGCGGCACCACCCGGCGTGGCCTCGTCGACGTCAGCGGGGTGCCCTGCGCCGACCTGTAGAAAGAGGCCATCGGCGCGTTCATGCGGAATCAGCGGGGCTGCCGCAGCGGCGCAGGAGTCGACAATCTGCCGGGAGCGACGGGCGTGTGGATCCGGAGGGCGAGAACATGAGCAGTGGCGCCTGGACCGGTGTGGCGGTGGCGGGCGTCGCTGCCGCGTACGCATTGGGCTCGCGTCGGCTGTCCTCGACGCCGCTGTCGTCGGCGATCGTGTTCGTCGGCTCGGGGATCCTCCTCGGACCGGCCGTGCTCGACCTCGTCGACCTGGAGCGCGACCCCGCCCCGATCATCGCGCTTCTCGAAGCCGCCCTGACGCTCGTCCTGTTCACCGATGCCATGACGATCCGCAGACGGGACCTACGGACCGGGGGCTTTCTGCCCTGCCGTCTGCTGGGCATCGGACTGCCGCTGAGCATCGGGGCGGGCTGGCTGCTTGCCTGGCCTCTGCTGCCGGGGCTGACGGTGTGGGAACTCGCACTCGTCGGCGCCATCCTCGCCCCCACCGACGCCGCCCTCGGAAAGACCGCCATCTCCCATCCCCGCGTCCCGGCGCTCGTACGTCACGGGCTGAACGTCGAAAGCGGCCTGAACGACGGCATGGTGCTGCCCTTCTTCGTCCTGTTCCTGGCAGCCATCCCGGGCACGCACTATGCGGAAGAGGGCGTGGCGGGTGTCTTCTGGCGCGCCCTGGTGCTGAGCACCGCGCTGGGTCTCCTGGTCGGTGGGCTCGGCGGTCGGCTGCTGCAGTGGTCCCGGGCAAGGGGATGGGTCACGGGGGAGTGGCGGCAGGTCTACCCGCTGGCCGTCGCGGCAGCGTCGTACGAACTCGCCGTCGTGACGGACGGCAGCGGCTTCATCGCCGCCTGGGTCGCCGGATTCGCCTTCGGGTTCGTCCTGCGCCGTCACCGGACCGGCCACAAGCAGGAAGACCCGGACCGCACGGCCGAGTTCGCCGAGAATCTCGGAGGACTCCTCGCGTCGATCAGCCTGCTGGTCTTCGGCGCGGTCCTGCTCGGCCCTGCGCTGGAGCACCTGAGCTGGCGGATCATCCTGTACGCGGTGCTCAGTCTTACCGTCGTCAGGATGCTGCCGGTGGCCCTCTCGCTCGCCGGGAGCAGGCTGCGGCCCCCGACCGGGGCGTATATCGGGTGGTTCGGGCCGCGAGGTCTCGCGTCCGTCGTGCTGGCGCTGCTCGTGGTGGGGGAGAACGTCCCCGGGGTGGAACTGCTGGGCAGGGTGGTCGCGATCACCGTCGGCCTCAGCGTCCTCCTGCACGGCGTCTCGGCCGTGGCCCTCGCCGAGCGGTACGGCCGCTGGTACGAGAAGGCCGCGGCCACCCCCCGCGACCTGCGCGAGGGCACACCCGTACCCGAGAGCCCCGCGCGCCGCAGGCTGGATCCCCCGGACCCGCCCGAGAGGTGAGGCAGCGCCCCCGGGCTCGCTGCATCACGGCATTGCGCGTGGCTCAGCCGTCTCCGTCAAGCAGCCGGCGCAACTCGATCTCAAGCCATTGGCTCTCGTGACGCCACGTGTCCAGGGCGGTCACCAGCTGGCGGCTCACGGCGTCGGCCGTCAGCGAGCGCCACCGGCAGCCGGTAAGAAACTCGACGAGTACCCCGATCCGCTCGTCGTGGCGGGCCACCGGCACCGCGTCGGCCGCTCCGTGTCCATTGATCGCGGCGAGCGCGCGACGGCTGACCATTTCGGGGGTGAGCCTCCGCCACGCGTACGGGCTCAGCGCCTCGCTCACGGCGCGCACGCGCGCATCGATCAAGGAAGCCGGCCGCACCATCGGAAAAGCCCTCCGCAATATCTGGGGACGCTCCCCGTCAACGGCCACGTCACCAGTCGGCACTGGGCTGCCCAGGCCCTGCATCGTGGGGAGCGGCATGTTGCGCAGAGCGTAGAGGGCACACCAGGGCACGTCCAGCTCTACATCGGCCGCCACCGTTCCGGCGCCCGGCAGTAAAGGGCGTCCCGAGCGTCGCCACCCGCAACTACGTGTTTGAGTTCGATCTCACCGGATGGGGCTGGATCCATCTGATCATGGGCGAAGTCATCACTCTCGCCGGTTTCGCCCTGTTCCAGGGCGCCACGTGAGCGAGGGGCTTGGGTGTGGGGCTGGCCGACCTGGCCCTGTGCGCTCTGCTTCGTTCCGGCACTGCGGACACGCTGACCGACGCGAGCTGGGACGCCAGCGCGCGAATGCCGAGCCCGATCAACAGGAAGGGGATGGTGGCGATTTCCGCGCCGACGTCTGCGTCGAGCGCGGCCATCAGGGCCACCGCGCCCGCGAGCAACGCGAGGATCCCGAGCCGCACGACCCGCCGCGGCGAGACGTCCGGGAAACAGTGGCCGGCCGACCGCCGAGTCCCACCTACGGCTTCCAGCCACCTACGCGGGGTGCTCCTGGGCCCGGGTGTTCGGGCACCGCACGGCGACGAGGGCCGCGATGTCGTCGTCGAGCCTTCCGCCGCTGTAGTGGAGCAGGTCCCGGTGAAGCCGGTCGAGCAGTTCGCGGGGCGGCGCCGGGCCTTGCCGCCGCATCCAGTCGGGCAGGGGGAAGAACTCGCCGGTGCGGTCCCGGGTCTCCGTTACGCCGTCGGTGTAGAGCAGCAGCTGGTCGCCCGGGGCGAAGGCGACGGTGTCGACGCAGTAGCGGTCTCCGATGAGCGTCGCGAGGTTGAGGGGCGGCGAGGGGGCGGTGGGCTCCAGGACGCGGATCTCCCCGCGGTGCACGAGCAGCGGCGGGGGGTGCCCGCAGTTGAGGAGTCTGACGTGGCTGCTGCCGTGCGGGATCTCGGCGAGAAGAGCGGTGGCAAAGTGCTCCGGCAGGTCCTGGGCGGGGAACGTGGCGCTGTGGCGGGTGATGCTGGTCTCCAGGCGATGGATGATGCCCCTCAGGTCTGGCTCGTCGTACGCGGCCTCCCTGAAGCTGCTGACCACCGCCGCGGCCGCTCCGACCGCGGGCAGGCCCTTGCCGCGTACGTCGCCGATGAGCAGCCGGACCCCGTACGGTGTGTCGGCCGCCTCATAGAAGTCCCCGCCGATCCGGGCCTGCTCTTGGGCCGCCAGATACAGCGACTCGATCTCGATGTCCGCGACGAGGGGCGGCAGGGGGCGTAGCAGCACCTTCTGGGCTGCGTCGGCGACGAGTCGGACGTGGAAGAGTGTCTCCTCCCGCTGGAGTCGGACATGGCTTGCGTATGCGGCCGCCAAGGTGACCGCGGCGATCGCAGCCACCGTGTATGGCGTCCCCAGGTCGGTGTAGACGAAGCTGAGGCCGATCATGACCAGCAGGCAGAACGTCCCCAACAGCATCGTGGGGAGCACAGGCCACATCGCGGCGGCGAGGGCGGGTGCGGCGGGCAGGAGGCGGCTGACGGCGATCTCCCTCGGTGTGGAGAATGCCAGGGCGGCGATGAGGACGGTAAGGATCACCGGTGACAGCAGGGCAGGGTCCCACCGGCCGCCGTAGGGAGGACGACGGCGCCGCGGCCGCCCGGGCGTGATCACAAAGTGCATCATATCGGGGTGAAGTAGGCCTTTATGTACTCCGAGGTCCGAGCGGCTGGGCTTCGACGTCGGCGATGCGCTTCTTGGCGACTCGGTCCGCAGGAAGCCGTCCGACTCCTCATCCACGGTCCCGTCAGGCCACAGGGTCGTGTACGACCACCCTCCGCCGACCCTCTCTTATAGGGATCAACCCGAAGCTCCTCAAGGATCGCCCCCGCCGCATCCGCGCCCCTCAACGCCACGTGACGAAGAGGCTTTCTATGCTCGTAAAACAGAACGTGAGCGGGTTACAGACCGCTCCAACGAGTGATCCGGACACCTTCGACGTGGTCAGTAGAGGCCAGGATCTGGAGTTGTGTCTCGGTGATCTCGTTCATGCTGCCTCCGTCCAGCCGCGCGCACGGGCGTGGTGCCGCAGCTCCACCCGGGCCACCGCTGATCGGCCCGCCTCGGTCCAGAGGGGGTGTGACGCCGATGTGATCGTTGTTGAGCGTCGGTAGGCCCCGGATCCGATCGACTGCGAGCGTCTCGTCTCGCTGGTCGAGTCCACCGGCGAACGCGTCGTACTCACTGAGGCCGACGTGCCGGTGAGCGTGCTGTTCCCGGCAGCAGTGGTGGCCGAGCTGGAGCACTGGGCCCGCGCCGATTACCCCACACCCGTACCGATACCGCAGGACCCGGAAGAGGACGACGCGAGCGAGACGACGTGGGACGTCGGTCGGCTTCGGGTCGAGCCGTTGGCCAGCCCGCAGGAGCACGGGCCCTAACACCCGGTACGTGCGCGCCGATGGCAGGCGCGTCAGCTTCGCCCGGGGCGGGATAGTGGTGGCCGTGCAGCTGACCGCCGACGAGGCGGCGTGGCTTGAGGGTAAAGCCACATGTACGCGCCAGGGATTTATGGACCCCAAGCAGGCAGCGGCATTCGAAGAATTCCTGGCCCGACAGCCCGCGGCCGGCGAGCAGTGACTTTGAGACGGGCCCAACCTCGGGCCGGGAATTGCGGCCCACCGCAGGTGATCAAACGGCCAACTACGATGGTCAGACTGGCCAACTGCAGTACTCAGTCACAGCCGACTGGTAGATGGTCATTCCGATTCCTACCTGGCCAGTCGCGTCGGGGCGTGTGGAGGTGACCTCGCACATGAGTACGTCTACGGATAGCCTGGCGCCGCCGCGATCAACAGGATGGCTCCATGAGTGAGCTCGAGCGTTATCCCCAAATCCCTGCGGGACCCGCCCGCACCCATCGGCCCGTCCGCAAAGTGATGAAGGCCGTCCTCATCGTGGCGGCCGTAGCGGCGGCGGTTCTGCTGCTCTACTTGGCTCTCTTCATCGGCATCTTCGCCATGGCAAGTTGATCGTTGCACCACCGGCTGCTGATCCAGTGCCTGCCCGACGGCAACGAGACCGCTGCGGACATTCCCCGCTCTCCAGCCGAAACGGCCATCAGGCCAAGAAACGCTTAGGGCTGATCGCTGCGGCATCGCCCTCGCCTCAAGGCACGCATGGGAGCAAAGCCAGGCTCCCACTGGCGCCGGCGGCAGGTAAGGCCTACCGCTCGACACCGTGGCCAGCTATGAGTCGACGTCCGCACATAACTTCGGCTGATGCCCGCCTCTGCGGCCGGCCCGGGCGCCGAGAGGCCGTACGCCCTGCTCGTGGAAGCCCTCGCCTGCACCGGAAAACCGCCGGCCAACTCTCGGACGCATGGTCAACAGGAACCGAACTCGGCTTCGTGGCCTGCTCCGGAGCGAAAACCTGGAACGTCCCCGGGGGCGTGAGGTATCCCGATGGTGGGGGCTGACGGCTGAGGAGCGGGCCCGTCGTGAGCGAGTGCGGTTCGCTGCTGCTGAGGAGGCACGGCCCGCGCAGCGCGAAGAGCGGCCGACGTCTCTGACCTGCGCTGATGCAAGCGTTCAAGGCTGCGGTTGGCTTATGCGGCGGCGCTGTCGGGCTCGACGCAAGATCGAGGGGACGTACAGGGGACGCGGGTGCCGGCAGACGGCGCAGGGCCGCATTCCAGAGACCCTCCGCTCAGCCGACACGTCCCGGTCCCGAGCGCCTACGGAGGGCGGCACCACATCCGCTGCTGCCTCATGAGCGAAATCCGTCGACAGAGGCGAGAGTGGCATTGACGTACCTCTCCGGATCGGAGGCTTCCATGAGCGGCCCGGACACGCGAAGCCTGCACTGTCTGGTGACGGGCGCGACGGGGTACATCGGAGGCCGGCTGGTCCCCGAATTGCTGGACGCCGGGTACCGCGTACGGTGCATGGCCCGGTCTCCGGACAAGCTGCGCGACCACCCGTGGGCAAGGCACGCCGAGGCGGTTCGCGGAGATGTGACCGATCCTGATTCGGTCGGGTGCGCTCTGCGCGGTATCGATGTCGCCTACTACCTCGTGCATGCCCTGCGGGCCGGAGACGACTTCGAGGAGACCGACCGGAAGGCCGCCCAGGTGTTTGCCGAGCGGGCTCGCGTTGCGGGCGTACGGCGCATCGTCTACCTGGGCGGGCTGACCCCGGCCGATGTGCCGGAAAGCGGACTGTCGCCCCATCTGCGGTCCCGCGCCGAGGTCGGCGAGATCTTCCTTCGCTCGGCTGTGCCGGCGACCGTGCTCCGCGCCGCGGTCATCATCGGCTCCGGTTCGGCGTCCTTCGAGATGCTGCGCTACCTCACCGAGCGCCTGCCGGTCATGGTCACCCCGAGCTGGGTCAGCACCCGCATCCAGCCGATCGGTGTCCGGGACGTGCTGCGGTATCTGGTGGGTAGTGCACGGATGCCCGACGAGGTGAACCGCGCGTTCGACCTCGGCGGGCCCGACATCATGACATACGAGCAGATGATGCAGCGGTACGCGGTAGTGGCCCGCCTGCCCCACCGCTTCATCCTGCGTGTACCGATGCTGACGCCCCGTCTCTCCGGCCTGTGGATCGGCCTGATTACTCCCGTTCCCCCCTCCCTCGCGCGGCCGCTGGTCGAGTCGCTGCGGCACGAGGTCATCTGCGGCGAGCACGAGATCGCCCGGTACGTACCCGATCCGCCTGGTGCACCGATCGGCTTCGACCAGGCGCTCACCCTGGCCCTTCAGCGCGTACGCGATGCTCAGGTCGCCACCCGCTGGTCCTCCGCCTCGCTGCCCGGCGCTCCGAGCGATCCACTGCCCTCGGACCCGGACTGGGCCGGAGGCAGTCTCTACGTCGACCGACGCGCGCTCGCCGTCGACGCCTCACCGAACGCACTGTGGCAGGTCATCGAGGGGATCGGCGGTGACAACGGCTGGTACTCCTTCCCGCTCGCCTGGGTCGTACGAGGCTGGCTCGACCGGCTGGTCGGAGGCACCGGACTCCGCCGTGGCCGCCGGGACGCGGCACGGCTCCGGGTCGGGGACTCGCTGGACTTCTGGCGCGTGGAGGAGATCGAACCGGGCAGGCTGCTGCGGTTGCGTGCAGAGATGCGCCTGCCGGGGCTCGCCTGGCTGGAGATGAACTGCGACCAAGACGAACAAGGCCGGGCGCGCTACCGGCAGCGTGCGCTGTTCCACCCGCACGGTCTGCTCGGGCATGTCTACTGGTGGAGCGTGTCGCCGTTCCATGCGGTCGTGTTCGGCGGTATGGCCCGCAACATCGCGCAGGCCGCAGTCCAAGCGGACGCCGCTCATGACGGCCACGGCACGAATCCGGGCTGAGGCCGTGAGTCCGGGCCCAGCACGTGCGTGTTGACGAAGGGGATCACGTCGCCATCCCGGCCAAGCGTGAGAGGGGCGAGCTGTGCCGGGACCTGCGACATGACGACTCCGGCGAATGCTGGCTGCTGCCCCTGCCAACCGTGAGCGATGGCCAGCGTCCACCAACTGGCCCCGATGAACACGAAAGCGCCCCAGCCGCCGGTGTAGAGCGCGCCCACCGTCGTGATCCGTGCCGTGTAGTAGCCGGGTCGGCGGCCCATCAGCCCCGCGGGGCATCGGTGGTGGACCAACGCCCCCGTCTCGTGTGCCCGTTCGGGGGTGTTTCAGCGGCTGCTGTGTGGTCGTCTGGACGTCAGAGCTCGGTGTTGATGATCGCCTCGATCAGGACTTTGCCCTCCGACGTCATGTTGATCTCCTTGGCCCGGTCGTTCACCGCAGTCAGGCCGCGTTCCTCCAGTGAACGAAAAATGTGCCGCCACGGCTCGTCCAGCAGGGACCGTCCGCTGAAACGCCGCTGGTGAAGCTCGTCTCGCAGCGGCTGTAGGGACGACAGCGCCATCTTGATCGACCTGGCCTCTTGGGCGTCTTCGGAGAACCGCGTTGCTGACTCCAGCGGAAGTCGGCCGGACTCCAACGCGGCTGAGTACGTCTTCGGGTTCACATCGGTGATCGCCTCCGACGTCTGGCAACTGGAACTACCACCCAGTCCGATCGCGACCTCGGCTTCCTGCTTGTCTTGGTCGACCATGATGGACTTCCACTTTTCCGGGCCGAGGCCGTCTCGCGCAAAGTACATGGTGGGGTGCTCACGGAAGCCTCCGCGGGTCAGGCCCTCGGTGAGGACCTCGCGCATCTGGTACTGCTCCCCGAGGGACGGCCAGCGATGGCCGGTTTCGGCCAGCTTGCTCCGGTAGGCGGGCAGTTGCCAGGCCGCAGGCTTCTCCCCGGACACTCCGGTTCTGGTGTCGCTGAAGGACTTCAGATGCAGCTTGGCGCACACCACGGCCGTCAGATCGTGCTCAGCGACGATGTCGAGGTCCCTGCGGACGCTGTCGACGCTCTGGTCAAGCAGCCCGTACATGAGGTCGATGCTGATCCACTCGAAGCCGACGCGTTGTGCGTTGCGAATGAAGTCCACACACATCTGCGCGGTGTGCTCGCGGCCACACTGCTGGAGCACCAGGTCGTCGAACGACTGCACCCCGCTGGACAGTTTGGTGCAGCCCAGTTCGGCGAGCAGTTCCAATTTCTCGACGGTGAAGGTGCTCGGATCCCCCTCGAAGCGGATGGCCGTGTCCGGCGTGAAGTTGAAGTTCTCGCGATAGAAGGTGATCAATCGGCTGATGGCGCGCGGTGGGAGCAACGATGGAGTGCCGCCGAAGACGTTGAACTCGCCGATCGGCGCTGACCCCAGATGGGGTACCTCACGCAGCCACATTTCAGCTTCACGGATGTTCCAGTCGACCCATTGGCTGGCCATGCGTTCGGTAGCATCCGGCCTTCCCTTGATCAACACCACTGGGTACTGGCAGAACCGGCACCGGTACGCGCAGGTGGGGATGTATGACCACAGGTGGATAGGCGCAGTCGAGGCGAGTTGCCGGTCGAGATCGGTCAAGAAGTCCGACGGTGAATAGTCCGGGATGTTGCCAGGGAACACGTGGGCGCCGAACGGATCCTCCGTCACGTATTCGAGCAGGTGTCGATTCGCTGGGGCAGCCAGCACCTCGAGCACCGAAGGCACCGGATATCGCGGATCAACCTCATACAGAGAGGCCACAGCCTGTCCATTGCTCAGGCTCATCAGAACACCCCTCCATTTCCGAAGTAGTTGTGTGCCTCGCCGGATTCCCTGTCCTCGCAGAAGTACCCGACAAACTCGGAGAACCGCTCGGGCGGCACCTCGCGCAGGCAAGCCGGCAGCGGTGGTGGATAGCCGATGTCCTCACCCACAGTGGCGCGCAGCCTGGCGAACAGCTCGTCGGCGAACTCGAAGTACAACCGGTAGGACGGTGTCTTGTAGGAGTGGATCGGGGCGAAGTCGATCAGCCGCATTTCGTCTTTGATCTCCGCGATCCGGTGACCGAGCCGATGGGCGAGAGAGGGTCCGAAGAACTGGATGACTGCGTCGTTGTCGAGAAGGGAAGGGGTAAGCATTACGGGGAGGATGGTGTTCTTCGGCGTGAAGTCTTTGACCGAGAAGTCCCACGCTTGTTGCGCTTCGTCCTCAGTGAGATCTCCCTCGCGGTCCAGGGTTGGGTCCTGTACGCGGATGTCCCGCATGACGATGATCCCGTCGGAACCGTATGCCCGACCGGTGATCACCTCATCGATGGCGTGGTTGACCCTCCGGGGATTAATTTGAACTCGAGACGTGGGAACATAGGTGATCTCCTCCCCGGAGTTGCGAACCCGAATCCCGAAGTCCCAGTCGTCGGAAAGGTGGTTCACGAAACGCCCGTCCTGCAGCTGGTAGGCGATCTCGATGCCGCCGACCTTCTCGTAGGCGTCTCTGTCGACCGCAAATCCCTTGCCGTCCGGGAAACCACCGAACAGCCCGAACGTCACGGCTCGGCAGCGGAGCGTGCGCTGGATAGCTGTCCACAGTCGTGGTCGGCGGGTGAAGTGCTCTGCGGCGTAGTAGTAGTTGCAGACACCGATGGCGGCCTTGCTCGACTCCATCGCGGCGAACAGCTCCCACAACCAATACTCGTCCACCTGGCAGTCAGCGTCGGCCGAGACGAGGTAGAACCTCTCATCGGCGGCGCGGCGCCCGCGTCTTCTGCTGCGTACCGACGCGAAGTCCATGCCCTTCTTCCGTGCGCAGGCGACACCCTGCTCGTGTTCCGGGACGACGTGGATCGCCAGATCGGGGTGGTCGGCGGCGAATCGGCGCGCGATCTTCACTGTGTCGTCGGTGGAGTTGTTGTCCACCACCACAATCTCGTACAGCGTCTTGTCGAGCGGTCCATCTGCACCACGCTGTCCGTGGAGTGAGCTCAGCACGGCAGGCAGATTGTCCGCTTCGTTGTAGACCGGCAGTACGACGCTGAGCCGTGTCCGCTCGTCCATCGGGGCAGGGAGCAGCTCGGCCAGCACCTGATCGACACGGGAGGTATCGAACTGGCCCTTGCCGAGCCGGTAGTTGAACTCCGCCGTTTCCTCGCTCCGCTGCTCGTCCAGTACCAACTCGGCCACACTGTCAACAAATGACTGAGTGGGCAGATCATTTGTGGTGAGTTCCATGACCGGGGCGCGGAAGCCCTTGTCGCCGTACACCGTGTCGTACAGTGCGTAGCGACTGGTGATGTAGGGGACGCGTGAGGCGATCGCCTCCCCAATCGGGTTCCCATAGCTTTCGTAGTCATAGGAGGTGAGGAACGACATCACGTTGGCGTGGGCGAGCAAGTCCCGCACCGAGTATCCGCGCCCGGACGGACATCCGACATGGGTTTCGTGCGGCGCGAGCCAGCCGCCGAAAACGACCCGATCGCGCACTCCGAGCGTCTCGGCGAGACGGATGAGCTTCGCGTGCTCCTCCGGCGATTCTGAGGTGTCGCCGGCAACGAAGAGATAGGCGTCCGCGAGGTCCGCGAGCTTGGCCACCAGGTGTATGTCCCGGTCGATCCGCTTCTGCGGGATGATCCTGGTACAACGGGCGATGAGCACAGCATCCTCTGGGATTCCGTGTTCGCGGCGAAAACCGGCGTTGTACTGGTCAACGACTGCTGGCACGTGCGTGAAGCTGTTGGGGAAGACACCGATGTTCTGCAAGCCCGGAGTCCACTCAAGAGTCTTGCGCCGCGCCTCCTCGTGCGGCACGACATAGTAGATGTGTGGTGAGTTCACAGGAGCCACAGTGCGCGAGTACGGAAATTCACCGTACTTCTTGATTCCCGGTTCGCTCTGCCACATCAGATCGTGGTCCCGCCACAGTACGAAGCGGCCCAGCTTATTCCGCCGCCCGTAGTGCTCGATGGCTCGGTAGAGCGCCTTCGTGTACACGATGTTCTCCGGCAGAGTGCCGTTTTCGACCATCACGAAGGACACGTCGAGGCGTTGCCAGTGCTCCACGATCCGCTGACCCAGCGCCTCGGCGACGGCGTCCACCCGCGGCAGCAGTTGCTCGCCCAGGCCCTCCTGAATGTACTCGTTCAGGACGGCGGCAACGAACGATTGGTCGTAGTCCGGGATCTCGTCGATGCCGTCGATCCGGTCGAGTTGAACCCAGTCCGGAAGCAGCAAGGCTTCGTCGGTGTAGGGCCTGAAGAATGAATTCTTGTCAGCCTTGATGTCGTAACCGAGGTCGAGATACGCGCGATAGCCCTGGTTCCGGAACGCTAGCGCGGTCTTCACGAACTCCACCACCACGCCGGAAATCGGAGTGGCGTCGAAGGAGACTCCCCACAGTACGGTCATGGAATCGACGCTCCTGCCCGCTGTCGGACCTTGCGGCTTCCTCGACGCTAACGCGCTCAGCGACCGCTGGCGAGGGCACGTCAATGGCCAGCGAGAGCGATGGCCCCCTGGGCCGGCCCCGTTGCCGTCTCACGGCGGGAGCCCAGCTCATCGGCGACAGGTGCGCCGATGATGCCATTCCGGAGCCCGGCACGAGCCCGGTACGTCGGCACCACGACGATCGTCGGCACGTCGCGGCCGGACCGACGCCTCCTCGGGTGACACCACGGCTGCACGTACCGCCACTTGGGTGGTACGGCGTCCTGAGCCGTCGGTCGGGATGCGCGGTGCTTCCCTCCGGTGGATGGTGGAGTCATGAACCAGCACCACCATCAGTCCCATGGGACGCTCGAGATCGACACCCGGCTTGTCACGACCGGTGCCGTGCTCACCGCAGCCGGAGCCATGGTGGCGTGCGCCGGCATGGCCATGGCGGCCTTCGCCGTGTTCACGGCAGGTCGGCGGATGATTCGCGACATGGACGTGCCCCCGGCCCAGCAGGCGGCCATGAAGTGGCGGCAGGCCAAGGAGGCGTCCCTGGCGGGCATGAGGGCGTGGCAGTCCGCGTCCGACGCCCAGAACGGGTCGCTCGCCCGCTAGCTCCGGCGCAGCCGCTCCGCCCACCGGGTCCCTGGCCCGGTGGGCGGAGCGATGCCTCCGGTCGGGGACTACGTGCCGACCCGGCGGCAACCACAGCCGGCGGCCGGCGGGCGCGACGCCGTGGAAGGTCGCGGGCCACGAGCGCCGGATCGACCGGCTGGTGGATCCCGGCGACCCGGCGCCCGACGAGCTGAAAATCCGTCAGCCGGACCGGGACGCCCTCGACTTCGCGCTGGAGTTCCCTGCCAGACCGGCCGTGACGGGACCGCCCATCCGGTAACCCAGGACTACCCGCTTGGGTGGCCCCGGAGTGCCGGCGTCAGGACGGAGTGCCAGAGTGGAAAAGGGCCGCTCGCAGCAAGGTGGCGGGCATTTGGGCATTCGCTGAGAACACCTGGTGAGACCACGCATCAGGTCCGCATCGCGAGGAGGCAGTGCGCATGCCCGTCGCCACGCCAGGACCGGCGGACGCGTCACCCCAGGATCCACTGACACTTCTCCGGAGCCGCAGTTATCTGGGGCTTCTGGTCATGGCTGCACTGGTCGGAGTGCCGGTGTCAGCGGCGGCGTTCGGCTTCCTCGCGCTGGTCGGCGAGCTCCAGCCGTGGATCTACACCGATCTGCCCGAGGCGCTGGGGTTCGATGGAACGCCGGTGTGGTGGCCGCTGTCGCTGCTTGCCGTCGGGGGACTGCTCACGGGGCTTGCCGTGCAGTACTTGCCGGGACACGGAGGCCATGAACCGTCAGGCGGGTTCAAGAGTGCGGGCGCGCCCCGGCCCATCGAGCTACCCGGGATCTTCTTCGCCGCCCTGGCGACCCTCGCCTTCGGTGCGGTCCTCGGACCGGAATCGCCTCTCCTGGCCCTCGGCGGCGGGCTGGCCGTAGCCGCCGTGCGCCTGTTCAAGCGGGACCTCCCGGAGCGGGCGAGCGCGGTGATGGGAGCGGCGGGCAGCTTCGCGGCCATCAGCTCGCTGCTGGGATCGCCGCTGCTGGGAGCGTTCCTCCTGATGGAGGCATCGGGGCTCGGCGGGCCGATGCTGGGCGTGGTGTTGGTGCCGGGGCTGCTCGCTGCGGGCATAGGTGCGCTCATTTTCGTCGGCCTGGGATCCTGGACGGGCCTTGGCACTTACTCGCTGGCAATCCCGGACGTGCCGAAGGCCACGACCCCGACAGCCGCAGAATTCGGCTGGGCGCTGATCGTCGGGCTGTCAGCCGCCTTCCTGGGCGTGGGAATCCGATGGCTCGCCGTTCGCCTGAAGACGCACGTCGAACGCCGACGCCTACTGGCCACGGTGGTCCTGGGCTTGGTCGTGGCGGGGCTGGCGATCGGCTATGCGGAGAGCACCGGCAAGCCCGCGACGGACGTGTTGTATTCCGGCCAGGTGGCGCTGAATCCTCTTCTCTCGCAAAACGCATCGTATTCGGTGGGCACGCTGTTGCTGCTGGTGCTCTTCAAGGGCCTGGCCTACTGCGTATCGCTCAGCAGTTTCCGGGGAGGCCCCATCTTTCCCGCGATGTTCGTGGGAGCGGCGGGCGGCCTCCTGCTCTCCCACGCCCCGGGGCTGTCCCTCACCGCGGGGTTCGCGATGGGCATCGGAGCGATGAGCGCCGCGATGCTGAGACTTCCGCTGGTCTCCGTCCTGCTCGCCACACTGCTGATCGGGTCACAGGGGCTCACCGTGATGCCGTTGGTGATCGTCGCTGTCGTGGTCTCGTACGTCGCGACTGCCAGGCTCACACCTCCTCCTGACCCGGAGCCGGGTCGGGAGGAAAAGCCGAGTCTGCAGCACCCCTGAAAAACGCGTCCGGAGTATCGCAGGCACGCTCAGGACGCGAGGAATCGCGAATGCCCCTGGAACGGGAAGGCCGAGTCATGGCGGACCCGTGGTGCTCGGCGCGGCACTGCTCGTGGGCGAGGTGCTGGGACTGCCGGTAGGACTTGCGGAAGGGATCGCCGTCGGCGAGGCCGACTGGCTGGGGCGGCCACTGGAGGGACGGGGCGTCGGCCTGGCCTTCACGGGGGGACCGGTGGGGGCTGCTGGAGTTCGGGCAGCCGGGGATTCCCGGTCAGTGGCCGTCGGACGAGGGCGCCGAGTCGCATCACTGGTCCGGTCCCGGGCACTTCCTCTGGCCGGGCGTGTGGCCGGACGTTCCGGTATGCGTGAGGCTCCAGGTGATTCGGTGACGGGGACATCCGGCTCGTCGGAGGATGCCCGTTCCGGGGTCGGCGCTGCCAGTGGGGAGCCGTCGGAGCGCTGGGACAGCAACGATGCCGCGGCCAGGCCGCCGAGCATGGCGAAGGTGGCCGCGGCAAGTGTCCGACCGCCGTACTTCTGCAATCGCGGCGCACGGCGGCGCCGGGCTGACGGCGCATCGGCTGAGGGAGCGGGCGACCAGGAAACGTCGGGGGACTCGAAGGAGCCCGGTCCCTCGATGACGAGGGCATCCAGCGCCGCCAGGTCGGATGCCCGTGCACCGCCGCTCCCGTCGCTCGGCGTTGCCATGTCGGAGTCGTATGCCCCGCACTCTGGGCACGTCACGGCGCCGTTGAGGGCGCGGCGGCAGGGAAGGCAATAGTCCATGGGTTCGACCGCTCAGTACGTGATTCGCAGGACGGAAGGGCAGTCGGCCGACCAGGCTGCGGGGCAGCCGGCGACCGGAAGGCGCCGTTCGGTGTCTTTCGGAAGGACCCTTGGCATGTGCGAACCTCACTCACTCACCGGTCTGCAGGCGGGCACCGGTTACCGAGGTCAACGAGGCTGAGAGAGTCAGCGTTCAATCAGCGGCTGAAACGTGGGCCACGCAACTCCCTTGGAGGTTGTGGCTGGTCACACCAGCGCCATCGATCCGCTGTCCCGTCCGACAGCCACGGCCCACTCCGAGTCAACTGGGCTCACGTCCTGGGGCTGAACGTCCTCTTCGGCGCGGTGATTCTCTTCGCCCCTGTGATGTACGGAGCCGTCTTCGATGGCGGTGTGGACACAGGCATCTGCACAGACCTCTAAAGGACCACGTCAAAGTCTGAGCACTGGCTACCCTTGTGCCCGTCCAACTACGAGGGGTGACGCATGGGCAGCGACGGTCGTCCGCGAGGCGTCGTGGTGGTCATGGGGGTGGCCGGTTGCGGGAAAAGCACGATCGGTCGGCTGCTCGCCGAGAAGCTGGGTGTCTCCTACGCGGAGGCCGATGACTTCCATCCGCCCGACAACATCGCGAAGATGGCCGCGGGAAAGCCTCTCGACGATGATGATCGGCGCCCCTGGCTGACGGCCATCGCGGGCTGGATCCGGGACCGCGGCAGAGCGGGGGAGGGCGGGGTCGTCTCGTGCTCGGCGCTGAAGCGCCGCTACCGGGACATGCTGTGCGAGGCCGGGTCGCCGGTCTGGTTCCTGCATCTGACCGTGGAGCGCGCGCTCGTGGGCGAGCGGGTCGCCGCGCGCAGCGACCACTTCATGCCGGTCTCCCTTGTGGATTCGCAGTTCCAGACGTTGGAGCCGTTGCAGTCCGACGAGCCGGGCGTGGCGGTCGACGCGTCCGCCACGCCCGAGGAAATCGTGCGGGAAGCCGTCGCGCGCCTCAGTCGCGCCGGAACCGTATGAGCCGTGCCGCGACCTGTCGGCGCGCGGCGGTGGCACCTATCTCGGCGTAGATCTCTGCCGCCATTTCCAGAGCCTGCACGACCATGTCAGAGGTGCTGCCGATCGTCTCCCGGCAGCGGCTGATGCCGTCCCATGCCTTCGCCAGCTCCAGTCGGCTGCCCACCTGCCGGGCCGGCTCGAGGACCGAGTTGAAGTCAGCCAGAGCCTCACGACGGTCACCTGCCTTGTCCAGCAGGATGCCCCTGTGATTGAGCACCTCTACGACTCCGAGTTCGTCGCCGACGTCCCTGTAGCCTTCTCCGGCCGTGTCCAGGTGGCGGAGCGCCGTATCCCTGAGTCGGGCGTCCTGTTGGAGCAAGCCGGCATGGAAGAGGGAGACTGCGAGATTCTTGGTGGCGTTGGCGGTGCCGATGCCGTCACCGATGGTGTGGTAGAGCGCCAGCGCCCGCTGGAGCAAGGTTGCGGCGCGGCGGAAGAGGCCTTCGTCGTTGCGCTCGATCCCTACCTCGTTGTGCACGATGCCTTGCTCGTTGAGCGCGTTGGCCTGTCCGAGCTTCTTGTCCTCGGGCGTGATGTGGTGCGGCAGCTCGCCACTGAAGATGAGCTCCGCCTCGCTCAGGGCCTTGAGGGCGTCGTCGTGGAGGCGGCGCAGTCGGTTGATGATGCCCAGGTCGTTGAGGGCCACCGCGAGCGCGGGCCGGTCACCGATGCGCCGGGCTGCGTCCGCCGCCTCAGCGTGTCGTTCGGCCGCCTGGTCCCAGGGCCCGTGGCTGCGCAGCGGGCCGGCCATGGCACTGGTGAGTCGGATGGTCCAGCGGTCCAGACAGTCGCTCCACTCCTTGTCCTCGCGCCGGGCCTCGTCCTCCAGTCGTGCGATGTCGAGGCATGCCAGCAGGTGCGTCCGGTGCCGCTGGTACCACGCCAGAGCCTCAGTTCTCGAGGAGGTGGCGGGAGCGGTCGTGGTGTTTCCTGCGGTCGGTGCGGGGCGCGACGGGGGCTGGTGCGGTTCGACGCGGGGGCGGACGTGGCGGGTCAGCGACGGCTCGGCGCTGGCGGACCTCTCAAGGGCGGTGCGCCAGTAGTGGTCCAGCATGCCGTCGATCGCCTTGTGTGTCGTGGTCGGGCGGACCTTCCCCCTGGCAAAGGGAACGAGCAAGTCGTGCATGGTGTAGCTGACTTCGGCGTGGTGGGCTGAAGGCAGGGCGACGATGTCGAGGAGGGACGCGTCGCACAGGCGCTGGAGGTGGGTGCCTATGCAGGACTCCTTCTTCCTGCCGACGAGCGTAGGTGACAGGCCGGCCAGTGCGGCCGCGGCGCGGACGCTGAAGTCGGATCCGAGTGGATGGAGTCCCAGCAGCCTGAAGACCCGCTGTGTGCTCCTTGGCAGATGCCGGTAGGACGCCTCGAAGAGAGCGGAGACCGCCAAGCTCTCCGAGGAGCAGAGGTCGTCCAGGCCTTGGAGAGGGCTCTCGGCCTGGCTGGTCTCGGCCAGGATCCGGTGGAGGTCGGCGCTGCTGCCGCGCAGTCGCGCAGCGAGGATTCGGATGGCCAGCGGCAGGTGCCCGCACTGCTTGAGCAGACCGGCCAAGGCATCCTGCTCGATGTGGTCGGCATCCTGGCCCGCTGCGTGGCGGAACATGCGCAGGGCGTCGGCTGCCTGCGGCGGCTCCAGGTGCCGCGGGGTGCAGTCCAGGAGGTGGAGCCCTGTCCTGTGACGGGTGGTGACCAGGAGGAGGTGCTTGCCGTCACCGGGTAATACTTGCTGAACGTGGGCGCAGTCCTGGACGTTGTCGAGTACCAGCAGCGTCTGCCGGCCTGACGTCCAGCTGCGCCAGAGTCTGGCCCGTTCGACTTGGCTGGTCGGTATCTGGCTTGCGCTGATTTTGGCCACCTGGCTCAGGAGTGCAGCCAGCGTCTCGGTGGGCGTGGGCCGGGTGTCGGAGTAGCCGCGCAGGTTGAGGAATTCCTTCGGTCCCTGGAAGCGGCCTTTGAGTTCGTGCGCGGCGGTCAGGGCGAGAGCGGTCTTGCCCACACCTGCCATGCCCCACAGCACGACGACAGCTACGCCGTGCCTTTCCCGCTCCAACCGGTCCACTTCTGCGCGGATCGCGGCCAGTTCCTGGCTCCTGCCGGTGAAGACCGAGCGGCTGGGAGGGCACGGCAGAAAGTCGTTCGTGAAGAGGGGCTGGGAGCCGACGCCCCCAGCTTCCGTGCTCTGGTCGTCACCCATTCCCTGGGGCCTTTCTGCAACACGGTAGTTGACCTCCATGTCGCCGTGCTGTACGAGGAACGACGTGCCGGCTTTGTTCGTCTGGGAGTAGCGCGAACCGGGCACTTGGCTCGGATGCGGGCCGCCGTGCTCGGCCCCTGGAGATACGTTCACAGCGGACCACCGCGCCCTGTGGCCGGACCTGACGGCTGTCGGCCGGCGTCCGCTGTGATGTTGCGCCTCTCGCCGGGAATTGCTCCTTGGTTCACCGGTCACCGCCGCGGTCCGCTCCGGCACCGGGGGCGCTTCCCCGCGACTGTGACGGGGACACCTGACTCACGTGGATGCTGCCGCCGCCCTGGACGGCGAAGAGCTGACCGCCATCACGGGCGGTGTTGTTCTGCACCCAACTCTGCTGGCGCTGGGGGAGCTCATGGCACACCTCGTCCACCATCGCTCTCAGGTCGTCTTCGGCCTCGGGGTGCTCGCGCAGGAGCGCTGCCAGTCGCCGCCTCCAGGGCCCGACCAACTCCGTGCGGACGCCGTCTGCATCCTCGTCCTCCTCCACGAGGGCGGCATCACCGCGCAACTGCGCCTCGACGGCCTCCAGCGCGTGGCCGCGGCGATGAAACAGCCGGGCCGCGGCGGCTTGGGCCGACTCCCACGCATTGGTGGCCATCGCCGCGACGATGGTGTGTGCGCCGGCCATCGCCAGGGTCGTCAAGGGATCCGTGTCCAAGGTTTCTCCTTCAATCCGGTTCGGGTCCTCACCGGACGCGTACGCCCGGCGCGTTCACTGGATCTCACCGAGGGATCCGCCGGTGGCGGGGCATCAGTGCACGAGTGATAGCCCCCAGAGGCGCGGAAGCGATCAGCAACAAGGCGGCCTTCATAGTTCGCCGCCCAGTACAGATTCCGTGAGTCCGAGCGCCCGACGCCAGCATCAACTGCCTGGCCCGGATCCAATCCTGTCCTACAAACGCATCATTCCGCCTGAACTGGCCTAGCGCTGGGGTTGAACGCAAGTTGCGCAAGAAAGGCAAATGTCAGTCGAAACCGTCTGCAAGTCGATCCATGTCAGACGAATCCTGATCGCGGACGGGAGTCTCCTCGCCTTCTGGACAGGGCCTGGCCCGGGCGATGAGCAGGGCTACGTCGTCGTGATCTCCCGGGTGGCGCAGGGAGCGCAGAAGCATGTCGCAGGTGTCGTCCAGTGAGCGATCGGGGTCGTCCAGGACTTCGAGGAGAGTGTCCAGACGTGCGTCGATGGGCTGGTCGCGGGTCTCGACCAGCCCATCGGTGTAGAGGACGAGTTGGTCGCCCGACACGACGTCGAGGCGGGTCGTGTGGAAGGGGACGCCACAGCCGCCAAGCGGTGCGCCGGTGGGCAGGTCCAGAAGTTCGCGCTTGCCGTCCGGATGGAGGATGACGGGCGGCAGGTGCCCCGCGAGGGAGACGTGGCACTGCGCGCTGTGCGGGTCGTAGACGGCGTAGACGCAGGTGGCGATGGTGTCCAGGTCCTCGGTGATGTGGTCGAGGTGCTGCAGGACTTGGGCGGGGTCGAGGTCGAGGCCGGCCAGGGTGCGGGTGGCGGTGCGGAGCTGGCCCATGGTGGCGGCGGCGCTGACGCCGCTGCCCATGACGTCTCCGACGACGAGCGCGGTCTTGTCGCCGCCGAGCGCGATCACGTCGAACCAGTCGCCGCCGATCTCGCTGGCTGCCTGGGCTGGCTGGTACCGGGAGGCGACAGCCAGCCCAGGCCGTTGCGGCGGCGGGTGGGGCAGCAGGCTGCGCTGGAGGGTGAGAACGGTGCGGCGTTGTTCCTGCACGGCACGGTGGCGCTCGGTGACATCCACGCTGGAGGTCACCACCCCCAGCACTTTCCCGTTGGGCGCTTCGAGCCGGTGGAAAGAGATCGACCACGCATGCTCGTTCTCCGGGTCGGCTGGGGTGCGGCCGACGGTGTACTGGTCCGAGACCGGGGTGCCCGTAGCCAAAACCTCGCGCATCGTCGCTTCGAAGGACTCGTCCAAGAAGGGCAGCACGTCATGGACGTGCCGGCCCACATGCTCGGCAGCAGGCACGCCGTTCATCCGCTCCTCCGCCGCGTTGACCGAGACGTACCGAAGGTCGGTGTCCAGTACACCCAGTCCGATCGGCGACTGGGACACCAATCGTGCGGACAGTGCCAGATCCCTTTCGACCTGCCGTAGCGTTGCCTGATCCGCGGCCAGGCCCAGGGCGTAGTTGTCCCCCTGGTCGTCCTGCAGACGCATGTTGCGGAACTCCACCAGCCGCGTGCTGCCGTCCTTGTGCCGGACGGGGAAGACGCCGGCCCAGCTACTGCCCTCTTCAATGACCTGGGCGAACACGCCCAGTACGACCTCCATCTGCTCCTCATGGACCAGCAAGTTGCCCGCGTACTGGCCGAGGGCCTCCTCGGCGCTGTAGCCGAACAGGTCCTCGGCCTGCGGGCTCCAGAGATCGATCCTGCCCTCGGCATCGAGTACGACGGCGGCGACGCCCAGCATGTCCAGCAGACCACCTGACGCGACGGAGGCAGACCCAGTCGGTCCCAGGTCGTCCCCGAAGGATCCGGTTGGACTCATCGCAGGCACTCCTTCCGCCCGCCGCCGCACTTTGCTGCCTGCCACGGCTCGGGCCCGCGCGTCGCCCATCGCTCTGGGCTACTCCATGGTCTCCCCGCAGCCGCCGACCACGCACCCTCCAGCCTCCGCTGCCCGGGCTACCCGCTGGGGGAGCAGATTAGTGGGTCCGTAGCCGACGGAGGGCGGCAGGATGCGCTGCCATCAGAGGCTGACCTGGGAAGATGCCCCGCGCGCCTCCACCCTCGGGCGAAGAGGCGGAGCCGTTTTCATAGGTACTGCACCTCCGCTGCGCGCAGGTGCGGCCATGCCGCCAATGCCAACTCTGCGCGGAGAGGTCAGCTGGGCCTGTTGTGCTCAAAGTGCATCACCGGGCAGGCGGCGGCCAGACATGCCGCGAGGTCCGCGCTGTCCGCGGAGTCGGCGGCGGGGAAGACTGCCTGGATTTCCTTGCCGTGCGTGTGCATCGGGCGTACGTGCAACGCGCCGCTGGCCTCGCGGGCGAGGCTGTCGACGATCATCAGGCCTCGACCGCAGTCCCGTCCGGGATCGGCCTTGAGCTGTGGCCGCGGCAGGAAGGGGTGGTCGTCATGCACGGCAAGCGCCAGCGTCGTCCCGGTTCTGGTGAGTGTCACCGTGGTCCTGGCCGACTCCGGGACGGCGTGCCGTGCGGCATTGCCGACCAGCTCGGAGATCACGAGCGAAGCCGTGTGCAACCCGTCCTCGCGCAGCCCCCAGTCCCGCAGGACGCCTGTCGCCCTCTTTCGGGCGACAGGGACCTCCGCGGATACCGCGAGCACGGTGAAGCCGTAGACGCACACAGCATTGCCCGGCTTTGGGCGAGAGGCCGGGACGCGGTGCGTGTGGGTACGGCGCCGTGCCGCGGACGGATTCGAGAGGGTGGTTCGCATGGCGATTCCCGGTGGTTTGCCCGGCAGGGTTACCGGCGGCTGTTGAGTTGCGCCCTCCTGAAGGCGCGGTCTGTGACCAGCGGCCGGCCACGCTGAGTCGACCGCTGCACACGGTCGGTTCCGCGGGAGCGGAGTGGGAGTGCTACCGACCGATGTTCGACATTGCCGAACCCTAATCGGGTTTCGATGATGGGACAAGGGTCAGTTCAGGGCATTTGTCTCCACCGGGCAGCCCAGGCGTCGGCTCCCCCTCGGACAGGAGGGCTCGGGCGCCCTGCTTACGCCCCCGTCGGCGGTCGGCGCGCAGCGTATGTTCCCGCGCCCGCCGCCAGCAGCATCACGCAGCCCGTGAAAATCAGCCCGGCCTCGCGCAGTCCGATCCATGTGGCCATGGCGCCGACACCGACCACCGGCAGGGAGATCCCGGCGTAGGCGACGACGAAGAACGCCGAAATGGTGCCGCCTCGTTGCTGTGCCGGGGCCGCGCCGCTGACCAGGGTGAGTGCCGCGCGAAAGGCCAGTCCCTGGCCGCTGCCGCCGCACAGAGCGCCCAGGACGAGCAGAACCAGGGATTCGGCGATCAGTGACGCCGCCACCAGCATCAGGCCCACGACGAGGATGCCGCACCCCACGGGGAGCGCGAGTCGCGTGCCGATCCGTTGTGTCAGGGACTGCCCGACGGTCGAGGCCAGGAACACGGAGAATGCCAGCCCGCCCGCTACGGCCAGGTTGTGCACACCCAGCGTCTGCGAGGCGAAGCTCGGTGCGACCGCCGTGAACAGCCCGAGGAGCGCGAAGCCGGCGAACGCCGCCACCGCGGCGGGGGCGAAGACACCCTTCACCTCCGGAGGCACCGTGAGCCCCTGCGGCTTCAGAGGCGGCCATCGCTTCGGCTCCGCCACGGTCTCCGGCAGGAACCAGGTGATGCCACTGGCCACAGCCACCAGCCCCAGATGGACCCAGAACGGCAGCATCAGCGGCCACGGCGCGTACTCCGCGAGCAGCCCGGAGAGCAGTGGCCCGCAGCCCAGACCACCCATGTTCGCGGCAGTGGCGGCGAACCCGGCTCGCGCCTTCTTGCCGGGAGGGGCGAGCTCGATGATGGCCGCTGTCGCCGCACCGCTCAGCAGGCCGGCCGCGCCGCCGGACAGCAGTCGCCCCGCGAAGAGCAGAGGCAGACCGCTCTGCAGGAGGAAACATCCCGCACTCGCGGCCGACAAAGCCATGGCGCACAGGAGCACCGGTCTGCGGCCGACCTCGTCGGAGTAGTTCCCCGCCACCAGCAGCACGGTGATGACCGCGACCGCGTATACGGCGAAGACCACGGTCACCATCAGCTCGGAGAACCCGATCTGTTCCTGGTAGAGCCCGTACAGCGGTGTGGGCAGAGTGGTCCCTGCCATCCCGATGGCGAACACCGCGGCCGCAGCCGGATAGCCCGGCCGCCAACCGCCGGCTGCGTTCACTGCTCCCCTGCGAACGATCACGCACGTCACCTTACGAGCGGTGTCACGCCCGCATCGTTACTCACGGCCCGGCAGGCCGGCCGGGAGCGTGGCGGTCATCGTCCGCGGGTTGCTCCGCGCCGCCGGTGTGCGGGTAGGGGGGAAGCTGGATAGGAGTCGTCTTCCTCCTCGTCCAGTGGCGGCAGTTCGACGGTGTAGCGCGGCTGGAGGAACAGTCCCTGATGCTGCGGTGCAGTCGGCGAGCCTGCTGTGTTCTGTATGGGCTGAGCAGGATCGGGGTGGGGAGAGGCAGCAGTCATGTACAACCATCCGGAGTTGAGGGCGGCGCGGACCAAGGCGGAGCTGCCGACCGGTGATGATCGGGATCTGTCTGCTCCGCGTGCGCAAGCCCATTAGATCGCATTGGCGGCGGCAGCGGCGGCCAGGCCGCCGCCCTGCGCAACTCCGCCGGGACCGGCACCGTCTCGGACAACCTCACGGGCGCCCTGACGGAGTTGTTCGGGTCGGTCGCGGTGGCGATCGTCGGCCTTGTCATTCTCGGGATGACCTGCGTGCCCCGCTCCGCCGGACCACGCCGACCGGCATCCCGGTCCTGACGGAAGCTGCGGCCATGATCGCCTCCTACCTCACCGCCGAGCGCGAACTGGGCCGCATCGCGGCGGATGCCGATGTCGGTACGCTCGCTCCCACGCTGATCGGAGCCGTGCACATGCTGTTCGCCGATCGGAAAGGCACTCCGCCGGAGGCTGAAGCCGTCCACAAGGTCGTGACCGCGGTCATCGCCGGGTAACCGGGATTGTCCAGGTTGGCGGCGGCAGCTCCAGTCCGCAGGTGCCCCCACGCCGACAGCGGCGGCACCACCCGCGTGCCCCTCGGGTCTCGCCACGAGTGACGCGCCGGCCGCCTCGGGGGAGACCGGCGCGTCACTGCCGTTCAGGCCTGCTGCTCGCTGATGTTGACCAGCCAGGTGATGCCGAAGCGGTCCGTACACATGCCGAAGACGTCGCCCCACATCTGCTTCTCCAGCGGGACCGATACCGTGCCGTCGCCGGAGAGCTTGGTCCAGTAGCCGCGCAGTTCGTCGGCGTTGTCTCCGCTCAGGCTCACGGAGATGTTGTTGCCGAACTTGTACTCCATCCCGGGTGGGGTGTCGGCGGCCATGAGCGTGAAGCCACTGTCGGTCTCGAGCATGCTGTGCATGATCTTGTCGGCTCCGGCTTCCTTCTGGCCGAAGTCGCCGAACGTGTTCACCGTCAGGGTGCCGCCGAAGATCCCCTTGTAGAACTCCATGGCTTGCCGGGCGTCGCCGTCGAAGGCGATGTACGGGTTGAGGCGAGAGGGCACGGGGTGTTCCTTTCGTGATGGGGCGTCAGTTCTTGCAGATTAGGCCGCGTGCTGCCGGTCATCGGGGCGACTCCCCGGCAAGTGAACGTCGGCCTGCTGCCGCCCCGCCATTCCGCCCGGTCCCCGCCGCCTTCAGTCTCTGGGACTTGGCTCCGTAGGCCGTCCTGAAATGATCAGAAGCGCCGGGTGGGCACGCCGGTCCGGTAAGCGCCCGGGGTCGCGCCCGTCCACCGGCGGAACGCGCGGATGAATGTCGCCGCATCGGCGTAGCCGAGCCGTGCGGCGATCTGGTCGACTCCGAGTCCGCGGGTGGACAGCATCTCGACAGCGCGAGCGTGCCGCGCTTCGTCCACCAGGCGCCGGTAGGACGTGCCTTCCACAGCCAGACGGCGGTGCAGCGTGCGGGTGGAGACGTACAGCTCGGCTGCGGCAACACCCATGTCGGGGATCCCGTCCGGCCACTGCGTGAGCAGTTCCCGTACCCGCGCTGCGAATCCGGTGTCGGCGCGGCGGGCCAGCAGGAGGTCGCACTCGCGTTCGCATACCTGCATTGTGTGCCGGTCCGCCTGTGGCAGCGACTGATCCAGTGCCGCTGCGAGGGTGACGATCGCGTTGCGCGGCGCCCCGAAGGCGATCGGCGTGTCGGCGAACGCCTCGTACGGTGCGGGCTCTTCAGGTTGTGGGAAGCGCAGGTCCAGCCGGAGGGGTGTGAAGGGCCGGCCCACAATGGTGTCCAGGATGGTGCGGATGTTGGCCATTTCCCGCTCGACGAAGAAGTGCCGGACGGGCTGGGGCACAAGCCCGTCGTCCAGGACGAGGCGGACCTCGTCCCTGTCTTCTTGAAGGTGGATCCCGACCATGGCGAAGGTGAGTTCCAGGTAGCGCAGTCCCACAGCCGCCGCTTCGCGCAGCGTCGGGCTGGCGAGGAGTGCGAAGCCCCACACGCTGTACGTGCGCAGCGGAATCCTGCTGCCGACCTCAAGGCCCAGGCCGGGAGTATCGCCCGTGGCGCGGACCAGGTTCTGAGCCACGAGGAGTTCCTGCCAGGCTCGGACATGTGCGGTGTCGTCGGTGAGAGCGTTCCGGTCCACGCCGCTGCCGTCGAGGCAGGCGAGTACGGGCACTCCGTGCTCGACCCCGACGTCGACCATCGCGCGGACGCCAGCGATGCCTCGCTGGAACTGCCGCGGACTGGTGGAGACTTCGGCCGCCGCCGTGTGTCCGGAACGGCCAACAGTATGGCTGCCATTGCCTGAAACCAGCACGACCAATCCCCCTAGCATCGGAAGGGATCGATGCGGCGTATCCCGCCGCAGGCTGCCATTCAGACTATCCGGGACGCGTGTGCGGGCCAGGGCGCGCAGGTGGTATCAGCCATGGTCACCTGGGGCTCGGCGCATCCCACAGCCATCGCGTGTGCAACCGCTGTACTGGAATTTCCGAATCGCGCAGGCGGAGTGATTGATGGACGAATTCAGCACGGTGGAAGCGATACTGGTCGACAATGAGGATCTTGTGCGCCGGGGATTTCGGCAGGCCCTCGGGGAGGCGCCGGACATCACCGTGATCGCCGATACGAGGGTCGGCGAGGTGGCACTGCGAACGGTCGAACTGCGGCAACCGCAGGTCGTACTCGTCGATGCGGAGTACGAATTCATTCAGCAACTCGCCCGGCCGGCCCGGGCGTCAGCGGCTGGAATCACGCCCGGAATCATTGTCCTGACCAGTATTGGCCTTGACAGTCATTTGTTCGGGTCGCTCAAGGCCGGTGCGAGCGGGTTTCTGCTCAAGAGCTCAAGCCAGGAGGAACTCACCTCGGCCGTCCGGGCGGTCGCCCGCGGCGCGGCCTTCATCTGCCCCACGATGACCCGGCGGCTGATCGATCGGTTCGAGATCCTCCCGCCGCCGCACGAGCGCTCTCACGCGGCCGCTCTGGCTGCCCTGAGCGGCCGGGAGAGGCAAGTCCTGTTGGGTATCGCCATGGGCAGGTCCAACCAGGAGATCGCCCTCGATCTGCATGTGTCGCCCGCCACCGTGAAGTCCCACGTCTCGCGCATCCTCGCCAAACTCAAGTTGCCGAACCGGATGCACGCGGCGCTGATGGCTCAGCGGAGCGGCCTCGTCCAGTCGCCCCGGCCTCCTGGGCCTCCCGGCCGTCCCGCAGCCGCGGTCAGGCGGGCTTGGTGAACGCGAGGACCACGTTGTGACCGCCGAAACCGAAGGAGTTGGAGATCGCCGCCGTGACCTCGATGCGCCGCGGACGCTTCGTGACGAGCTCCACCTTCACCTCGGGGTCCTTGTTGTCGAGGTTCCTGGTCGCGGGAATCACGTCGGTGAACACGCTCAGGGCCGTGAAGATGGCCTCGATCGCGCCGGACCCGCCTATGAGATGGCCCGTAGCCGATTTGGTCGCGGTCACAAGGGCATGCGGTCCGATTGATTCCAGCACTGCCGCTGCTTCGATGCGGTCCCCGACGGGCGTACCGGGAGCGTGCGCGTTGACGTGGACGATGTCCTGGGGGCTGAGGTCACTTGCGCGCAAGGCCCGGCGGATGGCCCGGACCTGACCGTCCGTCGAAGGAGCTGTCATGGCGTGCGCGTCGGAGCTCATGCCCGTACCGGCGAGCGTGGCATAGGTGCGCGCGTCGCGGGCTCGTGCGGATTCGGCTCGCTCCAGTACGACGACTCCGGCGCCCTCGGACATGACGAAGCCGTCGCGGGCACTGTCGAACGGCCGCGACGCGGCCTGGGGGTCCTCATGCCGGCTGGACAGGGCTCCCATACGGGCGAAGGCCGCCATGGACAGTCGGCCGATGCACGCCTCGGTGCCGCCGGCGACAACGACATCGGCACGCCCCGCACGCAGTATGGCGAGCCCCATGGCGATTGCCTCCGCTCCGGAGGCGCAGGCGCTGGTCGGCGCGTGGGCGCCGGCGCGGGCGCCCAAGTCCAGACTCACGGCGGCCGCCGAACCGTTGGGCATCAGCATCGTCACAGCGAATGGCGACACGCGGTCGGGCCCCTTGGTCGAGGAGACATCATGCTGCTCGACCAGCGTCTTTCCTCCGCCGAGGCCGGTACCGATCACCACGGCCAGTCGCTCCGGCGCCACTTCGGGTGCGCCGGCGTCGGCCCACGCCTGTCGAGCGGCGACCATGGCCATCTGCTGGCAGCGGTCCATGCGCCGCGCCTCGACCCGGCCCAGCGCCTCGGTCGGTTCCTGACTCAGCCGGCCTGCCAGCCGTACGGGCAGGTCGCGGGCCCATGGTTCGTCCAGCACGGTGATCGGGGATTCACCGGCCAGCAGCGCCGTCCAGGTGGAGTGGACATCGGCGCCCAGGGGTGTGGTCATTCCCAGGCCGGTGACCACAACGCCGGTCGTACCGATGACTGTTCCGTTCGGGAGACCCGGGAGAACGGGGAGATCCGGGAGCTTCGGATAACCCGAGGAGTGGTCGTCAGATGCTTCGTAGGACATCACGGTTCCCTTTCTGAAGCCTTCTGGGGAAATGTTCTCCCTTGGACATGGGCCGTTTGTCGTCCACTGCCCTTGGTCATGACGGTAGCCAGTACGAGGCGCTTTCCGTAACGGTCGACGGACGGAACCGTGAGGGCGACCGAAGGCTGAATTTCTGTCCGTCTTCCGGGCTACTGGACAATGGCCTCCGGTAGGGGAGGGACTCCGTCCGACGGCGAATACCCCATATTCCTCAGGCGACTTAGCATCTCTTCGAGTGCAACGGCAAAGGCAACGCCAATGGCCAAGCCGAACAGGAGGACCACGATGTCAGAGGATGCCCTCACAGACTCCCGACCCGAGCCGACGACCTTGGTCGAGCTCTGCAGGTATCGCGCGTCCAGGGAGCCCGATCGACGGATGTTCGCCTTCCTGGAGAACGGCCTCGACGAGTCCGACTCACTCGGCCTCGCCCAACTCGACGCCCGCGCAAGGGCGATCGCCGCGCGTCTGAGCAGGCAGGCCCCGCCGGGCGCTCGCGCCGTGCTGAGTTTCCCGCCGGGCCTGGACTTCGTGTCCGCCTTCTTCGGGTGCCTGTATGCCGGCCTGATCGCCGTGCCCGCTCCTCCGGTGCTGCGCGTCGGCGTCGATGACCGCTATACGCGCTTCCAGACGATCGTTGACAGCTGCCGGCCGGATCTCCTGCTGTCGAACGGGTCCAGGCTCAGCCGTGTCGAGGCGTTGCTGAAGGACGTGTCCACATCGCACCGGCCGACCTGTGTGGCGACGGACGAGATAGGTGAGGCGGACGCGGATGGCTGGAACGCCCCCCGGATCGGCCCCGATACGGTGGCCTACCTGCAGTACACCTCCGGTACGACCGGTCCGCCTCGGGGCGTTGTGCTCACCCACGGCAACGTCCTGCACAACCTCTCGCTGATCCTGGCCAACGGTTCCAGGGCCACGGACGACCTCGCACGACAGCCGCCCGTCGTGTCCTGGCTGCCCGTGTTCCACGACATGGGACTCATCTCCGGAGTTCTGCAGCCGATCTATGTCGGGTACGACGCCGTGCTGATGCCGCCCACCGCGTTCACTCAGCAGCCGGCCAACTGGCTGCGCGCCATATCGGACCGCGGGGCCGGCATCAGTTCGGCACCCGGTTTCGGGTACGAACTGTGCCTGCGGCGGGTGTCGGAGCAGCAGTTGCGTTACGTCGATCTCAGCGGCTGGCGGATCGCGGTGGTCGGGGACGAGCCGGTGCGTGCAGAGATGATCGACCAGTTCAGCGCCATGCTCGCCCCCTTCGGCTTCCGCCGCGAGGCGTTCTTCCCGAGTTACGGGATCGCCGAGTCCACCGTCATGCTGAGCGGCGGGCCGGTGGAACCCGAACCGGTGATCCGCCGGTTCGACGCGGTGGCGCTGGCGAAAGGCAAGGTGCAGCCGTCCGCGCCCCAGGACGAGGCCCGTCGGCTGGTCGGCCTGGGCCAGTTGCACCCGTCCATGACCATCGCAGTGGTGGATCCAGCCACCGGCGAACCGTGCGCCCCGGACGAGACGGGCGAGATCCTGGCTTCCGGACCGAGTATCGGTACCGCGTACTGGAACGCCCCCGAGGAGACCGCAGGTACGTTCAACGCCGCCGTGCGCGGACACGAGGGCCGCCGGTTCCTGCGCACCGGCAGCCTCGGCTTTCTGGACGGCGGCCAGCTCTTCGTCACCTGCCGGGTGGCCGACCTCATCGTCGTGGAAGGCATGCAGCACTACCCGTACGACATCGAGGCGACCGCGGCAGGAAGCCACGCCGCCATACGGGACGGCTGCTGCTGTGCCTTCGCTGTCGAGGACGGCGGACGCACGCGCCTCGTGGTCCTGGCCGAGATCAACAGTCGATTCCGCCTGGCGGCGGGCCATGCCCCGGACACCCCGCCAGGTGCCCGCGCGATCGTGGGGGCGGATGAGGTCGAAGAAGCCGTCCGGGAGGCCGTGTTCGCAGGCCACGGCCTCCGGGCCGACGACGTTCTCCTCCTCAAGGCCGGTTCGCTGCCCTTCACCACCAGCGGCAAGCTGCAGCGCGCCCAGTGCCGGTCCAGGTACCGGGCGCGGGTGTTCGACACGGTCTGAATTCGCTCCGTGCAGGGAGGCCGCGCATATTGCCCGCCGCCCTCCTTCCTTCTTCCTCCGTTTGGAGTGGTCTCATGCGTACTGATCAACAGCACGGTGTCCGACTGCCCGAGGGGGTGGCCGGCGAGTACGGCGAGCTGCCGACGCTTACCGACCTGTGCCGCGCTCGTGCGGCGGCCGAGCCCGACCGGAAGAGCTTTGTGTTCCTGGGCGACGGGGTCGAGGAATCGGACTCACTCACCTTGGCCGAACTCGACCACCACGCACGGGCGATCGCCGTGACGCTGCGAAAGCAGGTTCCCACCACGCGCGCACGCGCGCTGCTGAGCTACCCGCCCGGACTGGATTTCCACGCCGCCTTCCTGGGCTGCATCTACGCGGGTCTGATCCCGGTCCCGGTGGCTCCGCTCGACGGCACGCGGGGTAATGCCAAGTGGACCCGGGTGGAGTCGATCGCCGCGAGTGCAGAGCCCTCCCTGTTCCTGTCCACCGGCCCGATGCTTGCCGCCGCGGAGCCGGTCCTCACCGGCATCGACGGACTCGCCCGACTCACACGGGTGGCGACCGACGAGGTCTGCCTCGACCTGGCCCTGCGATGGACCCCGCCGGCGGCCGCCGCCGAGATGGTCGCCTACCTGCAGTACTCCTCGGGATCGACCGGCGTGCCGAAAGGCGTCGCGATCACTCACGGCAATGTGCTGCACAACCTGTCGTTGATATACGACAACACGCGCCGGCCTGCCGACGATGCCGGGCTGCCCCGCCCGTCGTCGGTGTCGTGGCTGCCGCCGCACCACAACATGGGCCTCATCTGCAACGTCCTCGACCCCCTCTTCTCCGGCCGGGACGTCACACTGCTGCCGACGATGACATTCGTACAGCGTCCGCTCACGTGGCTGCGAGCGATCTCCCGGCTCGGACGCGCGGACAGCTGCGCGCCGAACTTCGCCTACGACCTGTGCGTCCGCCGGGTGACCGACGCCCAGCGCCGTGAACTCGACCTCAGCCGTTGGGAGATGGCTCTGGTTGGAGGTGAGCCCGTCCGCGCCGATACGCTCGACCGCTTCAGCGCGGCATTCGCAGAGGCCGGCTTCCGCCGCAAGGCGCTGTCCCCCGCGTACGGCCTCGCCGAGGCGACAGTGATGGTCACGGCCTGTCCGGTCGGCAAGGGCCCGGAAGTCCTGCGGGTGGACTCCGAGGCGCTCTCCGCCGGAAAGGTGCGCCCAGCCGCGTCGGCACAGGACAGTCGGGAGCTGGTCGGCTGCGGCCCGATCCATCCGTTGAGCACGGCTATTGCCGTCGACCTGGAGACAGGCAAGCCCTGCGAGGAGGACGAGGTGGGCGAGATCTTCGTGTCCGGCCCGAGCGTCGCGACGGGCTACCTGAACGCTCCCAAGGAGAGTGCCGAGACCTTCATGGGGACCCTTCCCGACCAGCCGGGCGAGCGGTTTCTCTGTACCGGTGACCTCGGATTTCTGCACAGCGGGGAGCTGTTCATCACCGGTCGGGCGAAGGACGTCATCATCATCGCCGGTGCCAACCACTACCCGCAGGACATCGAAGCCACCGTTGAGGCCAGCCACCCGGCAGTCCGCGAGTTCGGTACGTGCGCGGTGTCGGTCGACGACGGCGCACACGAGCGGCTCATCGTGCTCGCCGAGACGACGACAGCAGTCGGCGGCGAGAGTGATGAACCGGTGAACGCCCAGGAGATCAAGCGGGAGATCAGGCGCGCCGTCCATGCAGGTCACCGCATTCAGGTTCACGATGTCGTCCTTCTCAAGCCGGGGACGCTGCCGCTGACGACGACGGGCAAGCTGCAACGGCGCGACAGCCGGGAGCGGTACCTCGGGGGCTCCTTCGAGGCCGCCCTGATCGAGTAGGGACCAGTCGTTGGCGGTGATGTCCGCCGCTGCCCCGAACGGCGTACGCAGCCCGGTCGCGACGGCGCGCCGGGCTCCGGGCCACGTGGTCCCGGCCTGTAATGGGTGCCGAACGGCCCCAGCCCTCAGCTTGCACGGGCGGGCGACGCCCACCGGGTCCGGAGCGTTCGGCCGCGGTCAGCCTGTGCCAGGACGGAGAGCGATGCACGAGATGTCCATCGCGGTGGCTGTCGTCGACCAGGTGGAGCAGGCGGCCGCCGAGGCGGGCGACGTCATCGCCGTGACGTCCGTACGGCTCCACGTCGGCGAGTTGGCCGGAGTGGTCCCCGACGCCCTGTCGTTCTGCTTCGAACTGGCCTGTGCCGGGACCGTCCTGGAAGGTGCCGAGCTGATCACGGAGTTCGTGCCGGGTCGTGCCCGCTGCGAGCTGTGCGCCGACGAGTGGGCGGTCGGCATGCCGCCCCAGCTGTGCTGTCCGGTGTGCGGAAAGGCGGCCGTCGAACTGCTGTCGGGCCGCGAACTGCAGATCGTCAGCGTGCAGGTGGAGGACGGCCAGGGGCACCGACGCACCCGTGAACCCATTTCCGAGGAGTGCTGAAGCATGTGCCGTGTGGTCGATCTGCAACAGGCGGTCCTCGCCAAGAACGACGCGACCGCGCACGCGCTGCGCGTCGGCCTTGCCGCCCGCGGCACCACGGTTGTCAATCTCCTGTCCAGCCCCGGCAGCGGGAAGACCGCTCTGCTGGAGGGTGAGCTGCTGCTGGCACGGGAGCGGGGAGTACGGGTCGCTGCCCTGACCGCCGACCTCGCCACCGAGAACGACGCCGTGCGGCTGGCCCGTTCAGGCGTCCCGGTCAAGCAGGTGCTGACCGACGGTCTGTGCCACCTGGAGGCCGGGATGCTGGGCGGGCACCTGGAGGGATGGCTGCCCGATGACACCCGGCTGCTGTTCGTGGAGAACGTCGGCAACCTGGTCTGTCCGGCCTCGTACGACCTCGGCGAGACCTTGCGGGTTGTGCTCGCCTCCGTAACGGAAGGGGAGGACAAGCCGCTGAAGTACCCGACCGCCTTCGGTCTGGCACACCTGGTTGTGGTGACCAAGACCGACATCGCGGAGGCGGTCGAGTTCGACGAGGCGGCGTTCCGGGCGCATGTCGCGCAGATCAATCCCGGGGTGGAAGTGCTGCTGACGTCGGCGCGGCGGGGCGACGGCGTGGGCGCGCTGCTGGACCGGGCGACGGCGGCGGCCGACGGCGAATCGGTGCACACACCCGTGATGGCTCGTCAGGAGCGGCACCATCACCACGATCACGGGACGCACGCCCGTGCGGCGGCCGCCGGCGCCACGGCGCAGTCCGGCTCGTGAGCGGTCCGCAGCGGGCCGCCGTCGCCGTCGTCGATCAGGCGGTGCAGCGCAGGCGGGTCACGGTCCGGGGCGTGGTGCAAGGCGTCGGGTTCCGGCCGTTCCTGTACACGCTCGCCACCGGGCTCGACCTGGTCGGTCATGTGACCAACACTGGTGAGGGCGTTGTCGCGGAAGTCGAGGGTCCGCCCGCCGACGTCGCCCTGTTCTGCGACCGCATCGGGGCGCAGGCGCCGCCTCTCGCGCGCGTCGAGTCCGTCGACCATCATGAGGTCCCGGCCACGGGGGGTGAGGGGTTCGTCATCGCCCGCTCCACGACCGGCGGCCCCGCGCGCACCCTCGTCTCGCCGGACATGGCGACCTGCGCCGCCTGTCTCGCCGAACTGGCCGATCCGGCCGACCGGCGTCACCGCCACCCCTTCATCACTTGCACACACTGCGGCCCGCGCGTCACGATCGTCCGCGGTCTTCCGTACGACCGGGACCACACGACGATGGCCGACTTCCCGATGTGCGCCGACTGCGCCCGGGAGTACGCCGATCCGGCCGACCGCCGCTTTCACGCGCAGCCGGTCGCCTGCCACGACTGTGGCCCCCGCCTGCGTCTGCTCGCGGCTCAAGCGGATACGGAAGGCTCACCCCGGCCCATTACCGCCGCGGACCCCGTCGCCGAGGCCCGCAGACTCCTGTCCCAGGGCGCGATCCTCGCGGTGAAGGGACTCGGCGGATATCACCTCGCCTGCGACGCCTCCAACTCCCGGGCGGTGGCCACATTGCGCCGGCGCAAGGCCCGCGGCACGAAGCCGTTCGCCCTGATGGCCAGAACCGTCGCCGACATCGAGCACCTCGTGCATCTGGGCCCCGAGGAGCGAAGCCTGCTGACGGGCCGCGTCAGGCCCGTCGTCCTGCTGCGGCGGCGCACCGACGCGGGATTTCCCGGGGTCTCGGAGGAGGTCGCCCCGGGCAGTCCCGATCTCGGCGTAATGCTTCCGTACACACCCGTGCACCATCTGCTTCTGGGCCTGCCCGGCGATGCCGACGGGCTACGGCTGCTCGTGATGACCAGCGGGAATGTGGCGGGGGAGCCGATCGTCACGGAGGACACCGACGCGCTGACCCGGCTGGCGCACCTGGCGGACGCCTGGCTCATGCACGACCGCGGGATCCATGTGCCGTGCGACGACTCCGTGGTGCGGGTGTGCGACGGGGAGGAGCTGATCGTCCGCCGTTCTCGTGGCTACGCCCCGCTGCCCATCGCATTGCCCGTACCGGTGCCCGCGGCTCTTGCTGTAGGCGGCGACCTCAAGAACGTGTTCTGTCTCGCGGAAGGGCGCAGGGCCTGGCTGTCGGCGCACATCGGGGACATGGACGACCTCGCCACACAGCAGGCCTACGAGCGTGCAGAAACGCAACTGGAGTCGATCACCGGAGTGCACCCAGCGCTGCTGGCGGCAGACCGGCATCCCGGCTATCGCTCCGGACAGTGGGCCACCCGGCACGCGGCCGGACGACAGGTCGTACGGGTCCAGCACCATCACGCGCACATCGCCTCCGCGATGGCGGAGCACGGACTGGACGGGAGCCGCCCGGTCATCGGGGTCGCGTTCGACGGCACTGGCTACGGTGACGACGGGGCGGTGTGGGGCGGGGAGTTCCTGCTCGCGGACTACGACGGGTTCAGCCGCCTCGGACACCTCGCCTACGTCTCCCAGCCGGGCGGCGACGCCGCGGTGCACCGCCCGTACCGCATGGCACTCGCCCATCTGCGCGCTGCAGGCATCGCCTGGTCCCCGGACCTGCCCTGCACTGCCGCTTGCCCGCCCGGCGAACTCCGGGTCCTGGAGCAGCAGTTGGAGCGGAACCTGAATTGTGTGCCCACCTCCAGCATGGGGCGGCTGTTCGACGCTGTGTCCTCGCTCGCGGGCGTCTGCCATCGGTCCGGATACGAAGCTCAGGCAGCCGTCGAGCTGGAGGCGGCCGCCCTGACGGCAGCGGCCGAGGACGACGCGGGCTACTCGTTCGCCGTGCGGCCTGCGGGCTACGGCCGGGCCGCGGCAGCCGCCGACCCCGCTCCCGTTCTGGCAGCGGTCGTCGCCGACGTACGGGCGGGCACCTCCCCGGCCCTCGTCGCCGCGCGCTTCCACCGGGCCGTCGCCGGTCTCGTACGCACGATGTGTGTCATGGCGCGGGAGGAGCACGGGCCGGACACCGTAGCGCTGACCGGCGGTGTCTTCGCCAACGCCCTGCTCTCCTCGGCGTGCGCGCGGTTGCTCCGCGAGGAGGGCTTCACCGTCCTGCGCCACCGCCACGTCCCGCCGAACGACGGGGGACTGGCGCTCGGGCAACTGATGGTGGCCGCACACGCCGCCGTGGCCCAGCGGTCGAACAGCGACTGACGATGCGCCCGGAAAGAGCGGGCCACGAACCCCCCACAGCGAGGAGAAGCGCATGTGCCTGGCGGTACCCGGGAGAGTCCTGGACATCGAGGAACGCGACGGCACCCGTATGGCCAACGTCGATTTCGGCGGCGTCGTCAAGGAGGTGTGCCTGGAGTATCTGCCGGACCTCCAGGTCGGCGAGTACGCCATCGTCCACGTGGGGTTCGCCCTGCAGCGCCTGGACGAGGAGTCGGCCAAGCAGACGCTCGAGCTCTTCGCGACGCTCGGGATGCTCCAGGAGGAGTTCGGCGATCCGTGGGAGCTCGCGGCACAAGCGGGTGGATCCCCGCTGCCCGCCGCCGGTATCGACACACCCCAGGAGGCACAGAAGTGAAGTACATCGACGAGTTCCAGGACCCGGATCTGGCGCGGCGCCTGCTGGATGACATCCACTCCACCGTGACCAGACCGTGGGCGCTGATGGAGGTCTGCGGGGGACAGACGCACACGATCATCCGGCACGGTATCGATCAACTGCTGCCCGACCAGGTGGAGTTGATCCACGGACCCGGTTGTCCCGTGTGTGTCACCCCGCTGGAAGTGATCGACAAGGCGCTGGAGATCGCCTCCCGTCCGGAGGTGATCTTCTGCTCCTTCGGTGACATGCTCCGTGTGCCGGGCACCGGCCGTGACCTGTTCCAGGTCCGCAGCGAAGGCGGCGATGTACGGGTCGTCTACTCGCCGCTCGACGCCCTGAGGATCGCTCAGCAGAATCCGGGCCGGGAAGTGGTGTTCTTCGGCATCGGATTCGAGACGACCGCGCCGCCCAACGCCATGACGGTGTATCAGGCGCGCAGGCTCGGGATCCGGAACTTCAGCCTGCTGGTGTCCCATGTCAGGGTGCCTCCCGCGATCGAGGCGATCATGCAGTCCCCGAGCTGCCGGGTGCAGGCCTTTCTCGCGGCCGGGCATGTGTGCAGCGTGATGGGCGTGTCGGAGTATCCCGAGCTTGCGGAACGGTTCGGTGTCCCGATCGTGGTGACCGGATTCGAGCCGCTGGACATCCTCGAGGGGGTACGCAGGACCGTACGGCAGCTGGAACGCGGGGAGCACACCGTCGACAACGCCTACCCGCGTGCCGTCCGCCCCGAGGGAAACGCCGCGGCCCAGGCCATGCTGGCGGATGTCTTCGAGGTCACCGACCGTGCCTGGCGCGGTATCGGAACCATCCCGGGCAGCGGCTGGCGGCTGTCCACGCGGTACCGGGACTTCGACGCCGAGTACCGCTTCTCGGTCTCCGGCATCCAGACCAGGGAGCCGGCGGAGTGCCGCAGCGGCGAGGTTCTGCAGGGGCTGCTGAAGCCCCATGAGTGCGAGGCCTTCGGCACGCTGTGCACGCCCCGGACCCCGCTCGGCGCCACCATGGTCTCCAGTGAGGGCGCGTGCGCCGCGTACTACCTCTACCGGCGACTGGACATCAAAACCGCATCGCTGGAGGCGAGCCCAGTTGTCTGAGACCACACAAGCGCCCTCGATCGATACGCCGGTGAACGGCTCGGCGCAGACCACCGAGCTGCCGGACCCCACGGCGTGGACCTGCCCGGCCCCCCTGCGAGACCGCCAGAGCCGGGTGGTGATGGGGCACGGCGGTGGCGGCGCCCTCTCCGCCGAGCTCGTCCAGCACATTTTCGCGCCCGCCTTCGGGGGAGAGGTGCTGCGGCAACTGGGCGATTCCGCGGCGCTCTCGCTCGGCGGGGTCCGGCTGGCCTTCTCCACGGATTCCTTCGTGGTGCGACCGCTGTTCTTCCCCGGTGGCAGTATCGGCGACCTGGCCGTCAACGGCACCGTCAACGACCTTGCCATGAGCGGTGCCCAAGCCGCGTATCTCTCCTGCGGGTTCATCCTGGAGGAGGGGGTCGAGCTCTCGGTGGTCTCACGCGTGGCCGGGGCGCTGGGCACCGCCGCACGCACCGCGGGGGTCGAAGTCGTGACCGGCGACACCAAGGTCGTCGAGGCAGGCCACGGCGACGGGATCTACATCAACACCGCCGGGATCGGCATCATCCCGACCGGCGTCGATCTGCGGCCGCAGCGCGTCGTCCCCGGTGATGTGGTGATCGTGAGCGGCGCGATCGGCGTCCATGGCGTAGCGATCATGAGCGTCCGTGAGGGCCTTGAGTTCGGCGTCGAGATCGAGAGCGACTGCGCCGCGCTCGGCGGTCTGGTGCAGACGATGCTCGCTGTCACCCCGGACCTGCACGTGCTGCGCGATCCCACCCGCGGAGGCCTGGCAGCCGCGCTGAACGAGATCGCGGCGGCCTCCGGCGTCGGAGTCGTCATCCAGGAGCGCAGCATTCCTGTCCCGCCACCCGTGGCCAATGCCTGTGCCATCTTGGGGCTGGATCCGATGTACGTCGCCAACGAGGGCAAGCTCGTGGCGTTCGTCCCGCGCGAGCACGCGGAGCCGGTCCTCGAGGCGATGCGCTCGCACCCTCTGGGCGCTGACGCGACGGTGATCGGCGAAGCCGTGGAGGCGCACCCCGGCATGGTGGTGGCGCGTACCGGACTCGGCGGCACACGGGTGGTGGACCTGCCGATCGGGGAGCAGCTGCCGCGGATCTGCTGATACCTGTCGGCTGCACGGGGGATGGGCTCCGCGTCGCCGCTATCCCTGGTTGTTGAGGAAGCCGATGGCCAGCGCGCCCCACCAGCAGACCTGGGATATGAGGGCGGTGGCGGCGCCCCACATCAGCGTGCGCGCCGGTGGGGAGGCCGCCGCTGCTCCGGCGATCCGGCGCCGCAGGATCGCCGCCTGCAGGCCGTTGAGGGCGAGGAGCAGCACGAGGGCCAGCTTGATCCGGGTGAGGGGGGAGGCGAGGTCGGGGTGGAGCATGATGCCGCTGGCCACGAGTCCTGCGAGCCCGGCCCAGATCGGGGTGTGCAGGCGCGCCGCGCACCCGACCGCCTCGCCCAGTTCGCACCGGCCGGTGAGCCACAGCAGTCCGTAGTAGTCGGCCACCAGAACGGCTCCGAAGCCGAGAACCAGGGACGCCAGGTGCACGAAGAGAGCCGCTGTGTGCAGGGCGGGGTCGGCACGCAGGTGCGTGGAGATCCATACGCATGCCGTCCAGCCCAGGCAGATCAGCAGCGCACCCGCGGCCGATGTCCACCAAACCGGCAGTGGGCCGGTGTTGTCCCGGTCGGCCGGGCGGCCGACCGAAGAGATGGAGGGGTGGCTGGACATCGACGGCTCCGAGGACTGAGATCTTACAAGAAATTTAGGTAAGGCTTACCTTGTCTGCATGCTGCGGGTCAATGCGGCCGTATCCCTGTCGGATCCACCCGAACATGCCGAGACACGTACAGGTGGCCTCAACTTCCCTGCAGGGGACGGCCCTTCGCGATCCGTCGGACCGGCCCGGCAGGACTGCAGACAGACGTGATTCTCCGCGTAGCGCGGGTCTGGTGTGCGGTCCGGTGACTGGGGGTGTCAGGATGAAGCCATGAGTAACGTGTTTTTCGACATCACCATCAACGACGAGCCCGCCGGCCGGATCGTCTTCGCGCTGTTCGACGACGTGGTCCCCAAGACCGCGAGGAACTTCCGCGAGCTCGCCACGGGCGAGCACGGCTACGGCTACGAGGGCTCTTCCTTCCACCGCGTCATCCCGGACTTCATGCTCCAGGGCGGTGACTTCACCGCCGGCAACGGCACGGGCGGCAAGAGCATCTACGGCGCGAAGTTCGCCGACGAGAACTTCCAGCTCAAGCACACCAAGCCGGGCCAGCTCTCCATGGCCAACGCGGGCCCCAACACCAACGGCTCGCAGTTCTTCATCACGACCATCGTCACCGACTGGCTGGACAACAAGCACGTCGTCTTCGGCGAGGTCGTCGAGGGCATGGACCTCGTGAAGCGGATCGAGGGCCTGGGCTCCAGCAGCGGTGCCCCCAAGGCGAAGGTCACGATCGCCAAGTCGGGCGTCGTCGAGGGCTGATCCCGTCCGCGCGGCGACCGCCGCGCGAGCTCAGGGGCCGGGCGAATCGCTACCACGGCGGCCGCCCGGCCCCGACCCGTTCCACTTCGGGGTGCAACCGTGGCGGCGTGAGCGCGGAGCCACGGTGCGGTGTATGCAGGACCTATGAGTCATGGACGACTCCGCCGGAGCACTCGCTGGTCATGGGAGCCGGGTCACGCCCTTGTGGCTGTTCCCCTCGCGATGATCGCGATCGTCACGACGGTCGACATCCTGGCTCCCCCCGACGTCCACCTCGGCCCCTTCCTGGTCGCCGCTCCCGCGGTCACGGCGTCCTTCGCCGGGCCTCGGACGACCGCGTTCATCGGCGCGGTCGCCGTCCTGGCTCAGGCGGCGGTCGCGATGGCCCGCACCAGCCTCACCGACCTGAACCACACCTTCCAGATCATCGCGCTGATCCTGATCTCGGTCATCGTGACCTTCTTCGCCTACCTGCGAGAACGGCACGAGAAGGAACTCATCCAGCTCCGCTCCGTGGCCGAGGCGGCCCAGCAGGTGGTGCTGCGGCCGCTGCCGCAGCGGATCGGTCCGCTGCGTATCGCCTCCGTCTATCTCGCGGCCGAAGCGGAGGCGCAGATCGGCGGCGACCTGTACGCCGCCGCGCGCACGGCACACGGGACCCGGCTCATCATCGGGGACGTCCGGGGCAAGGGGCTGGAGGCGATCGGGGACGCCGCTCTCCTCCTCGGCGCCTTCCGGGCCGCTGCCCATCGGCAGGCCGACCTGCCGGCGCTCGTGGCCTATCTGGAGGGAACCGTCTCCTCGAACCTGGACGACCCCGGGGCCGATCCCGACGACCCCGACGATCACGGCGAGGCATTCATCACCGCGGCCGTCCTCGACGTCCCGGACAAGGAGTCGACCCTTGACCTGATCAATTGCGGTCACCCCTCGCCCCTCCTGCTGCGCGGTGGGCAAGTCACCGCGCTGGACGTGCGCCGTCCGGCACCACCCCTGGGCCTCACCGAATTCATGGACTCCGACGTCGCCCCCGAGGCCTTCGCCTTCGAGCCGGGCGACATCATCCTGCTCTACACGGACGGCGTCATCGAGGCCAGGGACCGGTCCGGCACCTTCTACCCCCTTGCGGAGCGGGTGGCTCCGTGGACCGGAGAACATCCTGACGCCCTCCTGAGCCGCCTCTGCCAGGACCTCCTGAGTCACGCGGGCGGAAGCCTGGGCGACGATGCGGCGATGGTGGCCATCGAGCGCATGCCGGGCATGGGGGAGTCCGGGATCAGCCCGCGGTGAGCGTGCCCATCCATTCCTCGACCGCGTCCGGGGTGCGCGGCAGCGCCGCGGACATCAGCCGGGCGCCGGACGCGGTGATGACCAGGTCGTCCTCGATCCGTACGCCGATGCCCCGCAGCTGCCGCGGCAGCGTCTCGTCGTCGGGCTGGAGGTAGAGGCCCGGCTCCACGGTGAGGACCTGGCCCTCCTCCAGTACGCCGTCGAGGTAGGTCTCGGCGCGTGCCTTGGCGCAGTCGTGGACGTCGAGGCCGAGCATATGGCCGCTGCTGCACAGGGTGTAGCGGCGGTGGAGGTCGCCCTCGGGGCTCGTCAGGACGCCCCACTCCGTCAGGCCCTCTGCGATCACCCGCATGCAGGCGCGGTGGAAGTCCCGGAAGCTCGCGCCCGGTTTGAGGGCCGCGATCCCCGCGTCCTGGGCGGCGAGAACCAGTTCGTACACCTGGCGCTGCACGGGGGAGAAGCGGCCGGACAGCGGAAGAGTGCGCGTGATGTCCGCGGTGTAGAGCGTGTCGGTCTCCACGCCCGCGTCGAGCAGCAGGAGCTCGGTCGGGTCGAGGGCGCCGTCGTTGCGGATCCAGTGCAGGACACAGGCGTGCGCACCGGACGCGGCGATGGTGTCGTAGCCCGTGCCGTTGCCCTCGGCGCGGGCCCGCAGTCCGAAGACGCCCTCAATGTGGCGTTCGCCGCGCGGATGATTCAGCGCCCGGGGCAGGGCGCGTACCACGTCCTCGAATCCGTCGGTCGTGTGGTCGACGGCGAGCTGGAGCTGGCCGACCTCCCAGGCGTCCTTGACGAGGCGCAGTTCGGACAGCGTGGTGGCCAGTGCGGTGTCGCTGGAGGCGTCCCGGGCCGGCGGCAGCCGGTCCAGGCCGTCCAGGTGCGCGCAGCGGATTCCGGTGAGGCGTTCGGTCTCGGCGAGGTCGGGACGGCGGCCCACCCAGAATTCGCCGTACCGCCGGTCACGGTAGAACTCGTCGCCGTCGCGGGGGGAGCGGGGGCGCAGATACAGGACCGCCTCGTGGCCGTGCGGCCCGGACGGTTCGAGGACCAGTGCGTGACCCGGCTGGTCCTCTCCGGTGAGGCCGGTCAGCCAGGCGTAGGCGCTGTGCGGGCGGAAGCGGTGGTCGCAGTCGTTGGAGCGCACCTTCAACTGCCCCGCGGGTATCAGCAGTCGCTCGCCCGGGAAGAGCGCGGAGAGCCGGGCACGGCGGGCCGGTGTCACGGCGTGGGCGGGCACGCGGGTGTCGGCCGGAAGCGGGGTGGCCGCCCAGCCGGTGCGCATGAAGGACGCCAACTCGGGTGAAACGGGCAAATCGTGGCTGCCCGTGCCGGGGCGCGCGGGCTGGTGGGTGAGAGTTTCGTCGGCAGTCACGGGAACTCCTCGAAGACGAACGGACTCTGAGGGGTTGTCAGTGCAATTTCACATTACTATGTTACGGGTCACATCGTAGACCATCCGAGTCCGGAAGCGATTCACGTCCGTGCTCGGCCGGTTCGCGATGACCGCACCGCTGTCACACCGCACAGCCACCTCCCACCTCCCACATCAGGAGTCACCGGTGTCCCAGCTCAGATCCGCGCGCAGACCCCTGCTCGCCTCCGCGCGCAGACCCCTGCTCGCCGGAGCAATAGCCGTCGCCCTGCTCGCCCCGCTCGGGCAGACCGCCCAAGCCGTGGACAGGGAGTCGGCGACCCCCAAGGCACCCGCCACCTTCGCCGCCCGGCCGGGCCCGGTCGCCACGCCCGCGACCGCAGGCGCCGACAACCCCTTCGACGAGGTCGAACACCTTGCCAAGGCACCCAAGCCCGCCTTCAAGCCGGCCTCCGCACCCGGCGGGTTGGCGGAAGGCCGCACACCCGGCCGTCAGAGCAAGGGCAAGAGCAAGGCCTCTTCCAGCGCCCCGGTCAGCGCCGCCGGAGTCCCCTGCACCCTCGACGGCATCACGCGCCTCGCGCCGGAGCAGCTCGCCGACTTCCTCGCCGACCCGGCCGTCACCGCCGACGGCTGCCTCCGAGACCTCATCTGGACCTGGGACGCCCGGCTGACGCCGGTGATGTCCGACGCCCACGTCCAGGCCGTCGGCCGCCGGATCTCCTCGCTCGCCGCCGCCCACGACGGCCGCAACGGCACCCACCTGCTGGAGATGTTCACCTATCTCCACGCCGTCGTGTACCACGACTTCTCGCGCCCCGAGATAGACATCACCGACGTCCCGACCACCGAGATCCTCCGGCGCGCCATCTACGACTTCGGCAGCGCGGCCCGCACCTTCCAGGTCACGCGGACCAATGCCGAGACCCTGCGCGAGGCGCTCTACACGGGCAGCGCCCCCGGCCTGCGGCACAGCCAGCTCGGGCTGATCAGAAAAGTCCTCGCCACGATGGACCGCTACCACAAAGGGCAGTACGACAACGCCTCCTGGGGCGGCGCGGCCCTGGCCGCCCTCTCCGTGAACTACCTCGGCATCTACCCGGGCAACCGGGACTCGGCCTTCCACAACGTGGTCACCGAGAACCCCTCGTACCGCGCCTCCTTCCGGGCCTTCGCCGACTACACGCACCTCAAGGGCACCGTCAACGAATGGGTCGTGCGCGACGCCCTCGGCGAATACGGCCGCTTCGGCCAGGTCGACGCCCTGAAGGCGCGGATCGTTCCCGACCTCGGAGCCCTGCTGCCCGTCGCACGCGCCAACTTCGGCGACGGAAGCCGCCCCTGGGCCTCACTCGTGTCGTGGCTCAACTTCTACGAGGCGTGCAAGCCCTACGCCGTGTGCAAGGAGGACATCGAGCGGAAGATCTTCCCGTACACGTACACCTACGACAACGGCGCCATCAAGGTGCGCACCGGTCTCGACCGCGCCACCGTCGACCAGCTCTACTACGCGAGCAAGCAGGTCAGGGCGCAGTTCCACCGGGTCCTCGGCACCGAGCAGCCGCTGGCCGGCGACACCAACACCTCGCTGACGATCGTGCTCTACGGATCGCGCGCCGACTACGAGGTCTACCACCCGATCCTGACGGGGATGGGGACCCAGAACGGCGGCATCTACATCGAGCGCGGCGCCACCTTCTACACCTATCAGCGCCGGGTCCCGCAGGACTCCTCGCTCACCCTCGAGGAGCTGTTCCGGCACGAGTACGTCCACTACCTCAACGGCCGCTGGGCGGTGCCCGGCTACTTCGGCGAAGGGCCCTGGTACAGCGGGGACCGGACCACCGCGATGGACGAGGGGACGGCCGAGTTCTTCGACGGCGCCACCCGCGACGACGGGATCAAGGTGCGCAAGTCCTTGGTCCGCGGAATCATCAATGACACCGCGGGCGGCGGACCCCGGATGACCGTGAACCAGCTCCTGCACGCCACGTACGACGGGGACGGCTTCCGGTTCTACAACTACGCGGGCACCTTCTTCGAGTACCTGTGGACCGAACGCCCCGCCCTGCTCCGCGAGATGTACGGATACCTGCGGGCGAACGACCCCGCGGGCTTCGACGCCTGGCGCACCCGCCTCGGCGGCGACGCGGCGCTGCAGCGGGCGTACGACAGCTTCCTCGACGCGCAGATCGCCAAGATCGACGACTTGTTCGTGCCCAACACGACCTTCACACCCAACGACCGGCTCAGGGACGCCACTTCGGAAGCCGTACGCCAGTCCTTCGCCACCGCCACGTACGCGGACCCGGTGTGCTCCGAGGGGGGCGAACCCGGCAAACGGCGTTTCACGTGCACCGGGAGGATCACCGCGAATCTCTCCGACGCGGGCAGCCCTGACCGTGTCTTCAAGGACATGTCCGAGACGGTCGACTACTTCATCCTCGACCGTGCGGGGGCGGCGTCGAACAACCTCGCCGACATGAACTGCTCCTTCGGGCCGGTCGAGATCTGGAGCAACCGGCAGGCAGGCTCGTCGACATACCGCTGCGAGGGGCCGCTGCGCAGCTGACGCGCTCAGCCCTGGGCGGTCCCGTCGTGGTGCGCACGACGGGACCGCCCACACCGAAAGCCCCAGCCCGACCGGGCATTGAAAGGTGACATTGTACGCTGGCACTCCGCATCATCCCGGAGGGCATGCCATGGGCGACCTGAAGCAGCGCAACCTGATCACGGCCCAGGAACGGCTGCGCGACCAGGTGGCCCACGCGCTGCGCGCCGCGCTCGTCGCCGGTGAACTGCGTCCCGGCAGTGTCTACTCCGCCCCCGGTCTCGCCGCCGACTTCGGCATCTCCGCAACCCCCGTACGTGAGGCGATGCTCGACCTCGCCCGCGAGGGCCTGGTCGAGCCCGTACGCAACAAAGGCTTCCGGGTCACTGAAGTCAGCGAACGCGATCTCGACCAGTACACCGAACTGCGCGCGCTGATCGAGGTCCCGACCGTCGGCAATGTCACACGGACCGCGACCACGGAGCAGCTTCAGGCACTGCGCCCGATCGGCGAGGAGATCGTGACCCAGGCGCGGGAGCACAACCTCATCGGGTATCTGGACGCCGACCGCCGCTTCCACCTCGGCCTGCTCGCCCTGGCAGGCAACGACCGTCTCGTCGAGACAGTCGGCGAGCTGCGCAAGCGGTCCCGCCTCTACGGTCTGACCCGCCTCGACGAACGAGGCCAGTTGATCTCCTCCGCCGAGGAACACCTGGAACTTCTGGACCTGATGGTGGCGGGCGACCACGCCGCCGCCGAGGCCTGCATGGCGCGCCACCTGGGCCATGTCCGCTCCCTCTGGGCCCAGGCACGCGACGAGCCGGTCGAACCCCGCCCCAAGCGCGCCCTCGGCACAGCCGTCATCGGCCGCCAGGCCCGCTGACCGGCACCGACATGGTCACGGCCGGCGGAAGATCGTGATCGAGTGGCCGACCTCCTCGACCGGTCTGCTGCTGTCGATCAGCGCCTTGAGCCGGCCGCTCGCCTTGGCGATCGAGGAGTCGGACACGACCAGCAGTCCGTGAACCTGGTCCGGGGGCACCGTGCGCGGGTCGGACGCGTCGATGCCGTAGAAGGCAGGCACCCCGCTGCCCTTGTAGACGAGCCAGATCTGCTCCCCCGGATACCGCTGCCTCAGACGGTCGGCGAGCCTCCCCAGGTCTTGGCCCCAGTCGACGTTGGAGTCGTGCAGATGCAGGTGGGTCTTCGACGGTCCGCCGAACGCCTCGTTGGAGTACGGCAGGTAGTACGGGTACGTCCGCAGCGAGCTGACCGCGACGAACAGGACCAACACCGCCGTCACGACGTGTGCCCACCGCCGTCTCAAGGCGACCACGCAGGCCGCGGCGACGGCGAGGAACATCGGCAGGAAGACGGCGTAGCGGACACCGAAGTCGCGGGACCCGCTGAGCGCCGCGGCCAGCAGCACGGCCGGGGGGACAAGCACATACGGTGCGGCGGGCCGCAGCCGGGGCAGCGCCACGACGGCAACAGCACCGGCGAGCCAGAGCGCCAGCATGCCCAACGGGGTCTTGATCAGCAGCGCGGCCGGCAGGTAGTACCACAGCGAGCCGACGTAGTGCCTGCCCAGTAGGAAGCCGGTCCACTTCGCGTCCTCGAAAGCGAACTGGACGCGCATGCCGTCCCGGTACGGCTGGGGGAACGGCAGCCAGTCGACGGCAAGTCCCCGCAGCCCGTGGGCGACCGGCACGCCCTCGGGCGCAGCCCAGCGCAGGCGTGGGTCGACGGCGAGATACGTCGCCCACACCACGGCGACCATGACCAGCGCCACCGCGACCGCCGCCGCCACGCCGAGCGCAAGCAGCCGCGCCGTCCCGCGCCTCCCGGTGCCGGGCGTCCGGCGGGCGTACCAGACCGACAGGACGACCAGGAGCAGCAGCACTGGAACCGCGGGCAGCGCGCTCATCTTCGTGGACACGGCCGCGCCGAGCGTCGCCCCGGCGAGCGGGAGATACAGGCGGGGCCGCAGCCGTGCCCGCCACAGCGACCAGACCGACGTCAGCAGGAAGCCCGCCATGGGTACGTCGAGTGTGGCCAGCGATCCGTGAGCGATGACGTCGGGCGAGAACGTGTACAGGGCGAGCGCTGTCAACCCGCCCACGGAGCCTGTGAGGTCACGGGCGAACGCGAGGACGACCAGCCCGAACAGCAGCGTCATCACGATCACCGGCAGTCGTGCCCACAGCATCACCCGCCACGGATCGTTGCCCGACTCGTACAGGAGGTGCCGCCCGAGCGCCCCTTGGTTGCCGACGAAGGCAGGGTCGAGATGAGGGTGGGCCAATGCGGGTCCGGTCGCGATGATCAGCTTGCCCAGTGGTGGGTGCTCAGGGTTGTACCGCAGGCTGTGCTGCTGTACGTAGACCACCGCCGTGCCCACGTACACGGGCTCGTCGATGGTCGGGGTCTGCTTGACCGCGGTCGTGACCATGGCGAGGGCCATCTGCGCGAGGAGCGCGGCCACGGCGAGTGCGAACAGCCATCGCCGGTGGCGCCGCAGGCCGTCGAATCGGCTCGGGGGCTTCCCGGTGGCCGACGCCGTTCGCGGGTGAGGCACAGCGGGCGGAGCGGCGTGCTCGGCAGCGGCGGGTTCGAGGACCGAGGGTTGATCTTGCGTCATCGGCCGTGTATTCCGGAGAGCGACGTCATGGCCCTACTTTCCCCTATCCACATCCGTCGCCGTGACCCGACGGGTGCGTACCGCATCGCCCTTCGTGGCCCGCGTCCTCGCCGGGCTGAAACCGGCCGGAGGTGGAACCGAGCCGGTGCGCCGGTCGTTTCCGGGGTGGATACATACGCACGGTGCAGGGGGCTGCGATGGCAGGCGCGGAAGTCAGCGAGTGGCGCGGGTCGTCCCGGGTCGCGGCCGCGGCCAAGCTGGTGGTCGGCTGGGTGGCGCTGCTGTGGGCGCTGGAAGCGGTCGACGTGGCCACGGGCCATGCCCTCGACTCGTACGGAATCGTGTCGCGCGAGCCGTCCGAACTGGTCGACATCGTCCCATCCGCCTTCATCCACTTCGGCTTCGGGCATGTCGCGGCCAACAGCCTCCCGCTCCTGGTCTTCGGCTTCCTCGCCGCACTCGGCGGCATCCGGCGTTTCCTGGCCGTGTCGCTGCTCATCGTTGTGGTGGACGGCCTCGGCGTCTGGCTGATCTCGCCGTCGAACACCAACACGGCAGGCGCGTCGGGCCTGATCTTCGGCCTCTTCGGCTACCTGGTGGTGCGCGGCTTCGTGGACCGCAAGCTGCTGGAGGTGGGGGTGGGTCTGCTGATCGGCGCGATCTGGGGCAGCTCGATCCTGCTCGGCATATCCCCGGCGAACACCGAAGTCAGCTGGCAGGGCCACCTCTTCGGCCTGATCGCGGGTGTGGCGGCGGCGTTCGTCTTCCGGCGCCGGGCGGGAAGGCCCAGCCCGGCCGGCGTGTGACGTCCGTAAGATCCGCCTCGGAGCCCGGGCCCGGGTGGGGTGAGGGCGGGGTCACCGGGATGTGTGTCCGGCGATCCGGTTGACGGCATCGGACCAGTCGACCGGCAGGTCACCGCGGGGCAAGGTCCAGCTGATGATGACCGGATCACGAAGCCGTGCGTGGAAGTCCCGCATGATCCGTTCGTGCGGCTGGGCTCCCACGAATGCGTCCAGCGCTTCCTGGTCGCGCCAGGCGGATAGCGTCCAGAAAGTCTTCACAAACGGCTCGCCCCTCAATGACATGCCAAGACACCCGTCGGCCGCGAGGACCTGCCGCCGAATGGACTGAGCGGCCGCGAAGAAGCGGGGAATGTCCCAGGCCCTGCGCAGGACCAGGCGGGATCCGAGGACCAGCACCTCGTCGGGTAGCGGACCCGCACTTCTGGAGGCGGCCGCCGTGGCGGTCCAGGGGAGCGTAGGCATCCCGGTTCCTCCTCGGAATCGGTTGTCCGGCCGATCGGATCGCGGGCCGTTCCAGCGTGACCCGTCGCAGCCCCCACCGCCTGGCGTGTGAGCCGAACCGGTGGCACGCGCGCGCCCGTGCGCTGCGTACCGGGGGAGCCGACCCGGCGCGCCTTGCCCTAGCCTGTCGCCCATGAACACACCGGGGGACCTGGTCGACGGGCGGTTCGAGCTGATCGAGCGGCTCGGGAGCGGGGGCATGGGCACGGTGTGGCGGGCGCGCGACACGGTGCTTCAGCGCGAAGTCGCCCTCAAGGCAGTCCGGTCCGATGTGGGTGTTTCCGAGGCGGTCGGCGAGCGAGTGCTGCGTGAGGCGCGGGCGCTGGCGCGACTCAGTCACCCCCACGTGGTGACGATCCATCAAATAGTGGCGATGGATCCCCACCCGTGGATCGTGATGGAGCTGGTGCCCGGTGTCTCGCTCCACGACAGGCTCGACCGCGGCTCCCTGACCCCAAAGGAAGCCGCGCGCATCGGGCGTCAGGTGCTCTCTGCCCTGCGGGCCGCGCATGCGGCGGGCATCCAGCACCGGGACGTCAAACCCGCCAATGTCCTGCTGCGTCCCGACGGAAGTGCCGTGCTCACCGACTTCGGGATCGCCGCACTCCAGGGTTCGACGTCGCTGACGGTCACCGGCGAACTCGTCGGCTCGCCCGAATACATCGCCCCGGAGAGAGTCCGCGGCCGCGACGACGACCCGGCGTCCGACCTCTGGTCCCTGGGGCTCGTGCTGTACGTAGCAGTCGAGGGCGTCAGCCCGCTGCGCCGGACAACGGCGCTGACGACCCTGGCCGCGGTGCTCGACGATCCGGTGCCGCCGCCGACGCGTTCCGGGCCGCTCGCGCCCGTGCTTCAGGCACTGCTCGTACGGGACCCGGCGGCGCGCCCCGACGCGGCACGGCTGGACACGATGCTGGCTCAGGTGGAGTCGGGTGCCGCGCCGCACTGGGCGCAGCCGACGATGACCACCGCGCTGCCGCCGATGCCAGGCGGGCCCGTGCCGCCCGTACCGACTCAGCTGGACAGCCCGCGGCCGACCGTTCCGCAACAGCCTCAGCCACTGCCCACCCAGGACCGGCCGCGGAGCCGTACACCGATCCTCGTCGCCGTGATCGCCGCGGCGCTGGCGGTCACCGCGGCGACCGCGCTCGTCCTCACACTGGGCGATCGGGGGGACAACAAGGCGGGCGGCAGCCAGGGTTCGTCCGCGAGTACGTCGTCGTCGGCCGCGACGGCATCGGCCCCGGGCCCCACGCCGAAGCCGACGCCCACACCGACTCCGACGGTTACCCCGACGGAGTCGGTCACCCCGATCACTCCGCCCCCATCAGCAGGCGGCTGGATCGCCCAGCTCTTCTCCGAGCCGGTCGGCTCCGGCACCGCCGCCCGAGACCTGCGGCTCGCCAAGGTCCGGCAGTCCGTGCCCGAGGCGGCCTTCCTCCGCAGCGACGACTACGCGTCGCTGCGCCCGGGCTACTGGGTGATCTACGCCCCGGGCCCCTTCGCCGACGGCCGTGCCGCGCTGACCTTCTGCGCCGAACGAGGCAGGACCTCGGCGAACACGTGCATCGGCCGCTATCTGAGTACGAGTTCGGCCGACGCCGGGCTGCTGTGCCGCCCACCGGCGACCAGCCCGGGCGGCCGCTGCACGCGCTCATAGCCGCGGCGAACGGCTCCAGCGATCCGCTCCAGCGAATTGCTCGTAGCTGGCGCGCGTGGCCTCGCCGGGTACTCCCATAGGCCAGGAACCCCCATCGCTTGAACGGGCGGATCAGCCGACCGTCTCGATCGCGGAACACCAGGCTACTCACGCACCGGCATCACAAGGCTCGTAGCATTCAGGGCATGACAAGCGCTGTGCTGACTCCGTGGTGGCGACACCGGCGACCCGCAACGACCGTTGCCGACGACGACCTCGGGTCCGCGGACCCCACCCCGATCCTCGACTGGCGTCACCCCCAAGTGCAGCACCTGCTCGCAGCCGCCCGGGAAACCACGCAGCCCGGGGAGCGCGCACTGCTCCAGGCCGCGCACCACCTCATCAGTGAGACCGTCCGGCCGGTGTACGCGCTCAACGACACACAGCCCGTCTCCCGCACACTGGCGCGAGGCGTCGGTTCCTGCAGCCAGCGGCTGGCCGTGCTCGAAGCGGTCGCCCGCGCGGGCGGCAGCTCCACCCGTGTGCGTGGCCTTCTGGTGGACGGTTCGTTCTGGTACTCGCGCTTCCCACGGCTCCGCCGCCTGGTGCCCGACACGGTCCTCCTCGCCTGGCCGGAGTTCCGTATCGGGCAGACCTGGCTGAACGTTTCCGAGCTGTACGCGCCGCTCGACGCGCTGAGCGCGGCCAATCCCCGGGGATTCACCAACACCGGATCGCAGACGCTCTTCGAGGCCCTGGCCTCCACCGCCGTGGACTGGGACGGCTCGACCTGCGGTTCGGACAGCTGCTCGTCCTTCGACCTGTCGGCGCTGGTGCGCGAGGACCTCGGGCGCTTCTCCTCGCGCGACGAACTCTTCGCCGCGCACGGCCAGACCCTGTGCCCGCCGGCCAGGATCATCGGCGGTGCGCTGCTGGGCCGTCGCGCGGCGGGTGCTGCTGATGCCCCGTCGTAAGGTGACCAGGTGACGACGAAGACCGGGACGAGCGGCGGGCGGCTGCTGTACGGGTGCATGGGGCTCGGAGGCAGCTGGGACACGGAGCCTTACGGCGCGCGGGACATCGCGGACGCCGAGGCGGCGATCGAGGCGGCACTGGACAGTGGGATCACCACGTTCGACCACGCCGACATCTACCGGCACGGGAAGGCCGAGGCCGTCTTCGGTGAGGTTCTCGCCCGTACCCCGGGGCTGCGTGAGCGCATCGTCGTCCAGACCAAATGCGGCATCCGTCTCGCGGACGATGAGCGGCCCGGCATCTACGACCTGAGTGGGCCGACCATCGCCCGGCGGGTCGAGGAGAGCCTGGCCCGGTTGCGGACCGATGTCATCGATGTGCTGCTCCTGCACCGCCCGGATCCCCTGGCAGACCCGGACGACATCGCCGAGGCGCTGACGTCGCTGCACCGGCAGGGTCTTGTGCGACGGTTCGGTGTGTCGAACATGGGCGCCGTGCAGATGGCTCCCCTTCAGGCACGTCTCGATGTCCCGCTGGTCGCCAACCAGCTGGAGATGAGCCTGCAGCGGCGGGACTGGCTCGAAGCCGGTGTCCTCGTGAACACCCCGCAGGCAGCCGCCAACGGCTTCCCGTTCGGGACGGTCGAGTTCTGCCGGGCGAGCGGTATTGCGCTGCAGGCGTGGGGGGCACTCGCTCAGGGTCGTTTCACGGGCCGCCAGGAAACGCCGGGCGAGGTCGCGACCGCGCAGCTCATCTCGGCACTGGCCGACAAGAAGGGCACGACGCCGGAGACGATTCTGCTGTGGTGGCTGCAGCGGCATCCGGCCGCAATCGTGCCGGTGGTCGGCAGCGCGCGTCCTGAACGTATCCGCGCCTGCCGTGACGCGGCGCAGCGGGAACCGGACCTCAGCCGCGAGGAATGGTACGAACTCTGGCTCACCGCCCGCGGCGCGCCTCTTCCCTGACGGCGCCACACTTCCTACGCACCGACGGAGCTCATGTCCCGTACCCGGGCCGCGGGGCGGCGGGCCTGCACGAGGCGGAAGCGGCCGGTGATGAACGACGGGTCCGCAAGCGCGGTTTGAGCACCCGCGGGCGTGCCCGCCTCGCAGAAGTCGCCGTACACCGCCGACTGGTCCACGAAGGCATTCCCGGCGAGGTTCTCCGACAGCTGCACCCCGGCGTCGAGGGCTGCCGCCTCGGCCGCCCCCAGGACCAGCGGGTCCGTCGAGTGGACGGAGAAGTACTGGCCGCCGTGGCCGCGCACGGTGCGGCGGAAGATGTCCAGGCTCTGCGAGGTCGATTCGGTGGCGATCACGAAGGAGACGGGACCGGCCCACTCGCGTGAGTACACCCTCTCGTCGTGTGCCTCCAGCCGGACGATCAGTGGTGTACGGATGTCCGCCGCCGGATGGTCGGGGTGGCCGACCGGCAGGGATGCGTGCACCACCACGCCGCATCCGGCCGCGTGGGCGAGGGAGCTGCGGATACGGTCGCTGCCGATCGCCCCGAGAATCCCCGCCGCACGCCGCGGTTCCGCCAAAAGGCGCTTCACGGCGCGGCTCAGGTCGACGCTGAACCGCCCTATGGGCTTGTGGCCTTCGTTGGTCGTGATCCCGCGGGACGGCACCAGGATGTTCTGCGGCGCTGTGCAGGTCTGGCCGCTGCACAGCGACAGGGACAGCGCCAGCTCGCGCAGCATGGTGCGGTATTCGTCGGTGGAGTCCACCAGCACGGTGTTGGCCCCGATCGATGTGGCGAACACGTCGGCCTGGCGGGCGTTGCGTCGCAGCCAGTCGCCGAAGCGGGCCGAGCCGGTGAAGTCGATGAGCCGGACCGCGGGGTCGGTGGCGAGCCGGGACGCCAGTTTCTCGCCGGGCTCTTCCGCCGCCAGTGTCACCACGTTGGGATCGTGCCCCGCATTCGCCAGGACGTCCCTGGCGACCTGGACGGTCAGCGCGAGCGGGAGGACCGCCCGGGGGTGCGGCTTGACGATCACCGGATTTCCGGTCACCAGGCTGGCGAAGAGGCCCGGATAGCCGTTCCAGGTGGGGAAGTCGGGGCAGCCGATGAGCAGTGAGACGCCGCGCGGTACCACGGTGCAGGTGCCGTCCATCCGCACCGGGTCGCCCAGCTTGCCGGGCCGCTGCCAGGACAGCTCGGCGGGATTGCGTACAGACTCGGCCAGCGCACGGGCCACGGCCTCAAGTCCCCGGTCCTGCGCCTGCGGACCGCCCGAGCGGTGGGCCGTGGTGTACGCCTGCCCCGTGGTGTGGTGCAGCGCGTGCGCGATCTCATGGCTGCGGTCGTGGAGCCGGCAGAGCATCTCCACGGCGAGCGAGGCCCGGCGCCGCGGTCCTGCCGCACGCCAGCCCGCCGTCGCCCGCACCGCCGCCTCCACCAACTCGCTTGGTTCGGAACGGAGATAGCGCACGCCCAGGCTGAGGCCGTACGGAGAGCACTCGGTCCCGACCCGTTCACGGGCGCCGGGCTGCCCCAGGCCGAAGTCCTTCCCGAGCATCGACCGGAACACCGCTCCGCCGCTGTGCGCCGCCCCTCTGCGACGGTCGACGGCACCGGCCGGCCCCTCGGTGAACGGAGCGAAACCCGCACCGCTCACCACAGCCTTGACGGCCTGCTCCAGCAGGTTGCTCTCGTCGAAGGAGCCGGTACGCATCAGTGGTCAGCCTTTCCGCGGATCCGCGTGCTCCGCGGCCGCTCGGGAGGACCGGTCGCGCCAGCGCGCGTACTCCGCTTCCGGCTCGCCCGTGTACGACCACGGCACCCGGGTGGCCCGTCCCTTGAGGAGGTCGAAGACCGTCGCGGCCTCGACGAGAAGTCCTGCATGGGCGAGACCGTGAGCGAGATGGTTGAGGTCGGCGACGTCCTGTGCCGCCTCGACGGGGGACCGGACCGCTATCCAGCGTTCCATGGTCTCCATGAGGTCCCAGCGCTCCCCGGCCCAGTAGCCGACCATCGCGTGCGGGCTGACGCCTTCGTTCTCGGTGCGGTGACGGAACTCCTCCGCGCGGGCGACCTGCGGCATGACAAGCAGCGGGGAGCCGGCCGGGGCGTAGACCGCGCAGTCGCGGGCGAAGGCGTAGGCCTGGCCGTGGGAGCCGTGCCAGCGAGCCGTCATGTAGCGCAGAGCCTGATGGTGCGCCTCGCGGTGGTACGGATCGCGGGCCAGCAGTTCCGGCCACCACCGGTTCATCGCCTGGGCGCCGTTCTCGTACAGCCTGCCCAGGGTGATCAGCGACACCCAGGGATGGGGGTCCTGGGGGAAGGCATCGGCGGCGTTGAGACAGATGTGGGCCGTGCGGTCCAGGATGTCCGGGCCCGGGATGGTGCTCGTACGGGCGGCTGCGAAATGCCGCATCACCTCGGTGTCGGCCCGCAGTACGAGGGCGTCCGCGCTGTGCGGCTGCGCGGTCTGCCAGGCTTCGACGATCCGCTTGTCGGCGGCGGTGTGGGCGAGCAGCCGGATGCGGTGACTGCGGCGGTCCCAGTCCCTGTGGGGACTGGTTGCCAGCAGTTCGTGTGCGCCTTCCCAGCGGCCCATGACCATGTCCTCGCACGCGGCGGACAGGGCCTTGTCGCCGAAGGTCTGGTCGTAATGCGGTGCCGCGGAGCGTCTTCGGTTCCAGGCCAGGGCCATGGCAGGCGTCCTTTGATCAGAAGGCGGAACAGGTGTCAGAAGTCGGTGAGGAGTTCGTCCTGACTCCTGGCCAGGTTGACGGCCTGGGTCTCGCCGGAGTCCGCGCCCCCGAAGGAGTCGTCCATGACGCGCGCCCGGTCGGCGTCGAGACGCCCGCGCTCGAAGTACGGCCGCTGCCTCAGCCACGCGGCGAGCATCGGTACGAGCCCCAGGGCGAGCGTGCCGAATCCGATGACCAGCGCTGGGGTGCTCAGGGAGGCCACGGACTCGATCATGATCCAGAGCATGAACAGCGCGCCGGCCAGCGGCCACAGTCCCATGAGGAGGAAGTTGGACACGGAGGCCCGCAGCAGTTTGCGGTGGACGACGACGGCGCCCAGTCCGGCGAGGCTGTAGTAGAAGGTGACGAGGAGACAGACTCCGCTCACGGCGTCCGAGAGCATCGACTCGCCCGGCTCGAGCCGCACGGCCTCGACGATGGCGAGCGTGCCCGATGCCACGGCGATGACGACGGTGGCCAGCCACGGCGTGTGCCGCTTGGCGTGGATCCGGCCGAGGACGGGGGGAAGCGTCCTGTCCCGGCCCATGGCGAACAGGGTGCGGCCGGCCTGGATGAGGGCGGTCTCCAGCATGGCGACCGTCGACAGGAGCAGCGCGAGCACCAGCAGGGTGCCGCCCACACCCGGCCAGACCCGCTGGCCGAGCTCGATCAGAATGCCCTCCGGGCTGTGCGACACGGCGTCCGGCGTCATGAGGACATTGACCGCCACGGCGACCAGCGCGAAGAGCAGGAACGCCAGGACCACACCGATGACTCCGCCGAACCCCGATCCGCGTGAGCCGCGCCGGGTTTCCTCGCCGAGATTGCTGGTCACGTCCCAGCCCCAGAACGCGAACGTGGCGATCAGCGCGCCCGTCACGAAGGACTCCTGCCCCTCGAAGTGGCTGAAGCCGAACCAGGAAAAGGAGAACTCCGTCCCGCCGCCGTCGGACAGCAGCGCGGCCAGCGCGAAGCCGATCAGCAGGACCACCTGCACGGCCGTGATGACGGTCAGCGCGCGGGCTCCGATCCGGGCTCCGAACGCCACCACCCCTGCCATCAGGAGGAACCAGCCCGAGCCGACGAGCGCGGCCAGGACCGGATCACCGACCAGGCTCGGCGCTACGAGTGACAACGTCGCATTGCCGGCGGGCACCGTGCTGGACGCCATGAAGACGGTGCAGGCGACCACGAGCGACCAGCCGCACAGGAACCCGAGGAAGGGGTGCAGCGACCGGGCGACCCAGCTGTACGCGGCTCCCGCATTGGGGTCCACACGGCCGAGTTGCCGGTAGGCCAGGGCTATGCCGATCACGGGTATCGCGCAGTAGAGCAGCGCGGCAGGGCTCGCCACACCGACGGCGGCGATCAGCGCGGGAATCGTTCCGGCGACCGTGTACGCCGGACCGCATCCCGCGACGGCCATGACCACCATGTCCCACGTGCTGAGGGCGTCCGCCCGCAGACCGCCTCCGGTGCCGGATCTCATGCTCAACGGACGTGCCTTTCAAGAGAAACAACCACGGCGCAGCCCACGGCGCCCCCGGGGGAGAGCAGACCCGTCAGGGGCTGACGAAGGGGTCAGGGTGTGTCGATTCAACGACGCAGGGGCCCACGGGCACCCAGAATGTGCGGTTGACCGGCGTGGACTCGGCAGATCCTGCCGAAATGAATGTGAATTTGCAAGACTTCGAGCAGGGGAATATCCACATTCATGCGACATGGCCGCACCGAGGTCAGTGGACGGGGTGCGCCTCCTCCGCTCCCGGGCGCTCGAACTGGGTGCGGTACAGCTCCTCGTAGCGTCCGCCGGCGGCCATGAGTTCATCGTGGGTTCCGCGCTGGACTATCCGGCCCTCCTCGACGACCAGGATCAGGTCGGCGGCCTGCACGGTCGAGAGCCGGTGGGCGATCACCACCGCGGTACGGCCCTCCAGTGCCTCGCCCAGTGCTTCCTGCACGGCCGCCTCGGAGGTGGAGTCGAGGTGGGCCGTCGCCTCGTCGAGGATGACGACCCGCTGGCGGGCGAGCAGCAGCCGGGCGATGGTCAGCCGTTGCCGCTCGCCGCCGGAGAGCCGGTAGCCGCGCTCGCCGACGACGGTGTCCAGGCCGTCGGGGAGCGAGGCCACGAGGTCGGCCAGCCGGGAGCGGCGCAGAGCGTCCCAGATGTCGTCCTCGGTGGCGTCGGGCCGGGCGAGGAGCAGGTTGGCGCGGACGGATTCGTGGAAGAGATGGCCGTCCTGGGTGACCATGCCGATCGTCTCGCGGATCGAGTCCGAGGTCAGGTCGCGAACGTCGATGCCGTTCAGCCGTACAAAACCGGCATCGGCGTCGTACAGCCTCGGCATGAGCTGCGCGATCGTGGACTTGCCCGCGCCGGACGAGCCGACCAGCGCGACCATCCGGCCGGGTTCGGCGCGGAAGGAGATGTCGCGCAGAACCTCCGTGCCGCCGCGGGAGTCGAGCGTGGCGACCTCTTCGAGGGAGGCGAGGGAGACCTTGTCGGCGGAGGGGTAGCCGAAGCGGACCCCGTCGAACTCCACGGACACGGGCCCGTCCGGCACCCGGCGGGCGTCCGGCTTCTCGGCGATCAGCGGCTTGAGGTCGAGGATCTCGAAGACCCGCTCGAAGCTGACCAGGGCGCTCATCACCTCGACGCGTGCGCCGGCCAGTGCGGTCAGCGGGGCGTAGAGGCGGGCGAGGAGCAGGGCGAGGGCGACGACAGCGCCCGGGTCCAGGCTGCCGCGCAGCGCGTAGTAGCCGCCGAGTCCGTAGACCAGGGCGAGGGCCAGGGCGGACACGAGGGTCAGGGCGGTGATGAAGACCGACTGGGACATGGCGGTACGGATGCCGATGTCGCGCACCCGGCGGGCGCGGGCGGCGAATTCGGCGGACTCGTCGGCGGGGCGTCCGAAGAGTTTGACGAGGGTCGCGCCGGGGGCGGAGAACCGCTCGGTCATCTGGGTGCCCATGGCCGCGTTGTGGTTGGCGGCCTCGCGCTGCAACTTGGCCATGCGGGAGCCCATCCGGCGGGCGGGGACGACGAACACCGGCAGCAGGAGCAGGGCGAGCAGGGTGATCTGCCAGGAGATGCTGAGCATGACGGCCAGCGTCAGCAGCAGGGTGACGAGGTTGGACACGACGCCGGACAGGGTGTTGCTGAAGGCTCGTTGGGCCCCTATGACGTCGTTGTTGAGCCGGCTGACGAGGGCGCCGGTGCGGGTCCGGGTGAAGAAGGCGACCGGCATCCGCTGGACATGGTCGAAGACCGCTGTGCGGAGATCGAGGATCAGCCCCTCGCCGAGGGTGGCCGACAGCCAGCGGGTGAGCAGACCGAGCGCGGCCTCCGCGATGGCGATGACAGCGATCAGCAGCGCGAGCCGGGTGACCGTGCCGGTGTCCTGGCCCTTGACGATCGCGTCGACGACGCGGCCGGCGAGGACGGGTGTGGCCACGGCGAGCAGCGCGGTGACCACGCTGAGCAGCAGAAAGCGGTAGAGCTGCCGGCGGTGCGGGCGGGCGAAGGAGGCGATGCGTCGCAAGGTGGCCCGGGAGAAGGGCCGTCGCTCCTGTTGGGCGTTCATCGCACTGTGGAGCGATGTCCATGCGGTGACTTCCATGTCCATGCGGTCTCTCCGGATTCTGGTGGGCCGACGCGGTACCCGTCGGCCGGCGTGGCCCGGGGCGCACCCAGAACGCTATGACCTGAACCAAACTTGAGGTCAATGGATTCCTCGGAACGGCCGTGGCCCTGACCGGGCAATCACCCGCTGCGGCGTCGTTGGTCCGGTGGTCGCGGAACATTGCCGGCCGTCGTCCGATGCTAGAAATGGGGCATGAAGGGACATTCCCTGCGATCCCGGCTCTCATCGAGCCGTACCTTCGTCGGTCGGCTGCTTCGCGGCCGGGGCGGACGTCCCGTTTCGGGAGGCGAGCGGAGCGCAGGAGCCCGCAGAGCGCCCTCCGCGCCTTCCCGACTGGGTCCGCACAGTGCGGCCGGTCAGGTGCTCCTCCTGCAGATCGTGGTCGCGGTACTGCTGATCGCCGGGGCCGTGGTGGCGCTCGTCTTCCAGGCCCGGTTCGACAGCGAGCGGGACGCCGAGAACCGCTCCCTCGCCGCCGCGGAGTCCTTCGCGGACGCTCCGGGCACCGCAGCGGCGCTGATTATCCCCATTCGGGCCGACGTGCTGCAGTCCCACGCGGAGGAGGCCCGGCGGGGATCAGGAGTGGACTTCATCGCCGTGATGAGCAGGGACGGTATGCGCTGGGCCGACACCGATCCGAGCCTGATCGGCCGGCGTGCCGAGGGCATCGAGCGCGCGGCGGCCGGAGAAGCCTTCACGGAGATCTTCGAGGGAGACCCGAACGACGCGGCCCGGGCCGTCGTCCCTGTCATCAACGCGCAGGGCTCCGTCGTCGGTCTGGTGGCCGCCGGCGTCCGGATCGAACACATCGGGAGCGCGGTGGACCGGCAGCTGCCGTGGCTCTTCGGCTGCGCCGGCGCCGCGCTTGCCCTGGCCACAGTGAGCTCCGCGCTGGTGAGCAGGCGGCTGCGACGCCAGACGCACGGTCTTGGCCCCACCGAGATGACCCGGATGTACGAGCACCACGACGCGGTTCTGCACGCCGTGCGGGAAGGCGTGCTCATCATCGGGGGCGACGGCCGGCTGATGCTGGCCAACGACGAGGCGCGCAGGCTCCTCGAGCTGCCGCCGGGCGCGGAGGGGCGCCACGTCGCCGATCTCGGCCTCGATGCCGACACCGCGGAGCTGCTTGCCTCGAGTCGTGCCGTGACCGACGAGGTGCACCTGGCCGGGGACCGCCTGCTCGCCGTCAACACGAGGCCCACGGACGCGTACGGCGGTAGCTCCGGCAAGGTCGCGACGCTGCGGGACACGACCGAGCTGCGCGCACTGTCCGGCGTGGCCGAGGTGGCCCGGGAGCGCCTGAAGATCCTTTACGAGGCCGGGGTACGGATCGGCACCACGCTGGACGTGACGCGGACCGCCAAGGAGTTGTCGGAGGTGGCGGTCCCGCGGTTCGCGGACTTCGTCACGGTCGAGCTGCTGGACCCAGTGGTGCGCGGCGACGAGCCCTCGGGTGCGGACAGGGAAATGCGCCGTACGGCAGTGAGCGGCATCCGCGGCGATCACCCGTTCCAGCCGGTGGGCGACGTGGTCCGGTTCGTCGTCCCCAGCACGCCGATGGCGGTGGCGCTGGCCAGCGGCCATGCGGTGCTCGAGGCCGATCTGACCGTCGCCCACGGCTGGCGCGCCCAGGACCCCGCGGGAGCGGACCGGGCCCTCGCATACGGCGTCCACTCGCTGGTCGCCGTGCCATTGCAGGCGCGTGGCGTCGTCCTGGGCATGGCCAACTTCTGGCGCGCGGAGCGTCCCGAACGCTTCGAGGAGGAGGATCTGTCCTTCGCCGAGGAACTGGCCGCCCGCGCCGCCGTGGCCATCGACAACGCTCGCCGGTTCACCCGCGAACACGCCATGGCGGTAACCCTCCAGCGCAGCCTGCTGCCTCGCGTCCTGCCAGAGCAGAACGCCCTGGATGTCGCCTACCGCTATCTGCCCGCGCAGGCGGCCGGGGTGGGTGGCGACTGGTTCGACGTCATCCCGCTGCCCGGAGCCCGGGTCGCCCTGGTCGTCGGCGACGTCGTGGGCCACGGCCTGCACGCCGCGGCCACCATGGGCCGTCTGCGCACAGCGGTCCACAACTTCTCCGCCCTCGACCTGCCACCGGACGAGATCCTGGGGCACATCGACGAACTGGTCTCCCATATCGACCAGGAAGAGGGGGCCGGCGGCGAGGGCATCACAGGAGCCACGTGCCTGTACGCCATCTACGATCCGGTTTCCGGCATGTGCAGCATGGCAAGGGCGGGGCACTTCGCCCCCGCGCTGGTCCGCCCGGACGGCACGGTGGACTTTCCCGAGGTGCCCGTCAGCCCACCGCTGGGCCTGGGCGGACTGCCCATCGAGACCGCCGCACTGCAACTGGCGGAGGGCAGCAGGCTCATTCTCTACACCGACGGGCTCATCGAACACCGCGGCCGCGACATCGAAACCGGACTGCGCCTGCTGGGCGCCACCTTGGCCGAGGACGCGAACCGTACGCCGGAGGAGACGTGCCGAGCCGTGTTCAGCGCCATGGAGTCCTCGCACCGCAGGGACGACATCGCGCTGCTCGTGGCCAGGACCCGCCTGCTGGACTCCGCCAAGGTCGCCGAGTGGGACGTCCCCTTCGACCCGGCGGCCGTCGCTCCCGTCCGCGCCGCGTGCGGCCATCAGCTGGAGACATGGGGCCTGGGGGATATCGGCTTCACCACTGAGCTGATGCTGAGTGAGCTGATCACCAACGCGATCCGCTACGGATCCGAGCCTATCCATGTGAGATTGCTGCACGAACGCCGTCTGATCTGCGAGGTGTCCGACGGCAGCAGCACATCCCCCCACCTGCGCCGCGCGGCCACGACGGACGAGGGTGGGCGTGGTTTGTTCCTTGTCTCCCAGTTCGCCTCGCGGTGGGGCACCAGGTACACGCCCACCGGGAAGGTCATGTGGACCGAACAGTCCCTGGCCGACGGCCGGCAGCCGGCGGCGGGGCTGCTGCTGGACGATGTGCCCTGGTGACGAATCGGCGCCGCCGTCACCGGACCACCAGCCGCCGGCGCGCTGTTAGTTCCCGTCGGTGGCGCAGAGTTCCTTGTCGATCAGCGCGTTCTGTGCCAGTTCCGTGGAGAGGTCACTCGCCCCGTCGCCCGTTGCCTCCAGGACGACGGCCCGTCGGCCGTCGGCGCTCACCCCGTCCCGGGTGGTGTAGCCGGCCAGGTCGCCGGCGTGGCTGTAGTAGACCCCGCCGCACGACAGCGGGATCCGCATCAGGCCCAGGCCGTAACTCGCGCCGGGCCAGACGGGGTCCAGTTCCGGCGCCCGTACGGTCGTCTTCATCTCGGCCATCTCGGCCGGGTGCAGCAGTCGGCCGCCCAGGAGCGCCGAGAAGAAGCGGGTCACGTCTCCGGTCGTGCTGATCATGGCACCCGCCGCGCCGGCCGCGGTCGGGTTGAAGTCGGTGACGTCGATCGTCGGGCCGGAGTTGCCGAAGTTCGAGTAGCCGTGCAGGTGGCGGCCGGGAATGCGGGGATACGTGTTCGGGGCGAAGGTGTTGCGCAGGCCGAGCGGCCGGATGATGCGCCGCGTCACCTCCTGCTGCCAACTGTTGTCGGTGATCTTCTCGATGATCATTCCGGCGAGGATGTAGCCGGTGTTCGAGTACGCCCACTTGGCGCCGGGCTCGAAGTCCGGCGCGTGCTTCATCGCGATGGCGACGAGCTGGGACGGTGTCCAGGTGGTGTAGCGGTCGGCCTGGAAGCCGTCCACGCTGTTGATCTCGGGGAAGTCCGCGGTGTAGTTGAACAGCCCGCTGGTGTGGTTCAGCAGCTGTCGTACGGTGATCTTGCTGCCGTCGTTGCCGTTGCCCTTCACCACGCCCGGCAGCAGGTCTTCGACGGTGTCGTCCAGCGACAGCCGCCCCTCGCCGGCGAGTTGCAGCACCGTGGTGGCGACGAACGTCTTGGTGGTGCTGGCGATCCGGAACCGGTCACCGGCGCGCACCGCTTCCCCCGTGGCGGTGTCGGCCACCCCGGCGGTGGCGTACCGCTTGCCGCCCGGGCCCGTCGACTGGGCCAGGACCCCGACGGTGCCGGTCTTCTGGATCGCGTTCACGCTGTCCTGAAGCCTGTTCTGGGGCCCGTCGTGCGTCGGCCCGGCGGCGCTCGCGGCGGGTGCCGCGAGGCCCAGGCCGAGTGCGGCCAGCGCGGCCACCAGCGTCGTGTTCGTGAGATGGCGGTTCATCATGAGCTGTTGTCTCCTTGGGAGTTGGTGTCGCAGCGCGGCGAGCGGTGCGATCACCAACGTAGAAAGAAGAAGGCCGGACCACGATCAAGCCAGCTGGCCACTGGGCGGTACAGCCTGCTGTACCGCCTCGGTCGTGCTCACGGGTCGGCTCACGTCAGTCGGCGGAGATCCTCCAGATAGCGCAGGACGGCGGCGACCCGGCGGTCCACCTGGTCGGTGGGGGACAGGTCGAGCTTGGCGAAGATGCTGCGGATGTGCTTGTGGACGGCGCCCTCGGTCACGACGAGCCGTTCGGCGATGGCGGTGTTGCCCAACCCCTCGGCCATCAGGGCGAGTACGTCCCGCTCGCGGGGGCTGAGCCGGTCGAGCCGGGTGTCCTGGCGGGAGCGGGTGAAGAGCTGCGCGACGACCTCGGGGTCGATGGCAGTGCCCCCGGCCGCCACCCGCCGCAGCGCGTCCAGGAACTCCTCCACCCGTCCGACGCGCTCCTTGAGCAGATAGCCGAGGCCGCCCACACCGCCGGTGAGCAGCTCGGTGGCGAAAGTCTGCTCGACATACGCGGACAGCACGAGGACCGCCAGATCGGGCCGCCGGCGCCGGGCCTCGACCGCAGCGACGATCCCTTCGTCGGTGTGGGTCGGCGGCATCCGTACGTCGAGGATGGCGACGTCCGGTTTGTGTGCGTCGATGGCGTCCAGCGCCTCGTGGGGGGTGCCCGCGGTGGCCACCACGTCGAGGGACTCGGCGCGCAGCAGGAGCGCGAGTCCCTCGCGCAGCAACGGGTCGTCCTCGGCAATCACGATCCGCATGGAAGATCCACCTTCAGGGTTGTCGGGCCGCCGGGCGGGCTGGCCAGGGAGAGGTTGCCGTCGTGGGCCGCGATCCGGCGGCGGATGCCGGTGAGTCCGGAGCCGCCGTCCTCGTCCGCGCCGCCCCGGCCGTCGTCCTCGACGCACAGGTGGAGACGGCCGCCGCGGCTGCGCGCCGTGACGGTGGCGTGTTCGGCGCCGCTGTGTTTGGCGATGTTGGTCAGGGCCTCGGCCACGATGAAGTAGGCGGTCGCCTCGACGGAGGCGGCGCACCGCTCGGGGACCTCCACGTCGATCCGGCAGGCCACCGCGCAGTTCGCGGCAAGACCGGCGAGCGCGCCGGCGAGCCCGCGGTCGGCCAGCACCGGCGGAAGGATGCCGCGCGCGACCGTACGCAGCTCGGCGAGCGCCTGCTCGGCGGCGGACTGGGCGCGTTCGAGGAGTTCGTCGGCGCCGGCCGGGTCGCGGGCCACCATGCGGCGGGCTGCGCCGAGCAGGACGGTGACGGAGACGATCCGGTTCTGGGTGCCGTCGTGCAGGGAGCGCTCGATGCGGCGCAGTTCGGTGGCGTGGGCGTCCAGGGCCGCGGCGCGCGTGGCGGTGAGCTCGGCGATGCGCAGGGACAGGTCCGTGTCGGGGCCGGCCGCGAGGAGCCGCCGTCCCGGCCGGGCCTGCAGCCGGGCCATGCCGGGCGTGAGCCCCAGGATGATGGCGATCCAGCCCACGCCCAGCATGGCCACGGCGAGGGCGTCCGGCCAGGAGTGCGCGTTGCCGAGCCCCATGGACGTGGCCGTCGTGTCCTTGGGCATGAGCTTCCAGTACAGCGGAAAGAGGCTGTCGCGCGCGGCGGAGATCGGCAGCAGGACGCCGAGGAACCCCAGGAGGAACCCCAGGGTGGCGTGCCGGACCAGCCAGCGCAGCTCCCGTCGGGTGGTGGGGTCGAGGAGGGCGAGCCGCAGTTGCGTCGGCGGAGCTCCCGGGGCGAGGACCTCGGGCCCCCAGCGGCCGAGCCGCCGGCGCTCCCGGCCGGCCAGGGTGTGCAGCGCGCCCAGTGCGGCGGGCGCCATGAGCAGCCCCACCCCGACCAGGCTCGCCGCGGCGGTGACGGCCAGCCAGAGCAGCACGAACAGGGCCGGCAGGGCCGTACTGAGCCCGGAGGCGAGCTGGCCGATCCCGGCGCCCGCGGCACTCGTGGTCCGTACGACGGTGTCCTTGAGACCCTCTCGGCGGTCACCGGCCGTCGCGTCCTGCTGGATCGCCATCCGCCGTCCTTCCGTCTGCTTCGCGAACGACCTTATGCCGCAGCCTGTTTGCCGTCAGCCGAGGGGAGAGGGAGTACAGCCTGCTGTACCTCGAACCGGGCGGTCTGCGGGATCGGCCGGGAGGGGTGCTGATCCATAGCGTCGGAGACAACAGCCGTACCGCAACGGACCAACCGCTCAGCACCCTGGGAGGAAGCCCCCATGACGACCATGGACCCCTACCACCTCGCCACCCCCGCCGACCACACGCACGGCGCGCCGTCGCCCGCCCTCACCCGCGGGGAAGTCGTCCGCACGCTGCTGTGGATCGTGGTGGTGATCAGCGCGGTCTCCAACATGGCGGCCTCCTACGGCAATGCCGACACCTGGGTGCACCTGGCCTGCGGCGCGGTCACCGTCCTCGGCGCCGGGACCCTCGTCGTGCGCAATCTGCGAGGCCGTCGATGAGCGCCGCCTTCGCCCGGACCCGCCGCTCGGCGGCCACCGCACACGGCATGCCCGCGCCCGCCATCGCCCTGGACCGGGTCAGCAAGGCGTACCCGGGAGGCGTACGCGCCCTCGACGACGTGTCACTGACCGTGGAACGCGGCATGTTCCTCGCAGTGATGGGGCCTTCGGGCTCCGGCAAGAGCACGCTGATGCACTGCGCCGCCGGGCTGGACTCCCCGACGTCGGGGAGCGTCCGCATCGACGGCCACGAGATCGGCGGCCTGAACGAGACCCGCCGCACCGAACTGCGCCGGGAACGCGTCGGTTTCGTGTTCCAGGCGTACAACCTGATCCCCTCGCTCAGCATCGAGGACAACATCACGCTGCCGCTGCGGCTGGCGGGCCGCACCCCGGACCGCGACTGGGCGCGGACGCTCGTGGAGCGGGTCGGTCTTGCCGACCGGCTGGCGCACCGACCGGCCGAGCTCTCCGGCGGCCAGCAGCAACGAGCCGCAGTCGTACGGGCGTTGGTGGCCAAGCCGGCCGTCGTGTTCGCCGACGAGCCGACCGGCGCGCTGGATCTGCGCAGCGCCCACGAAGTTCTCGACCTGCTGCGGGATCTCGTCAGCGAACTCCACCAGACAGTGGTGATGGTCACCCACGATCCGGCGGCCGCGGCCCGCGCGCACCGGGTGCTGGTGATGGCCGACGGCCGCGTGGTCGAGGCCCTCGACACACCCACCGCCCCCGAACTGGCCCGCCGTCTCGTCGCGCTGGGAGAGGTCTGAGTCATGCTTCGTCTCGCGATACAGATGGTCAGGCACCGGATCACCGCGCTGATCGCCGTGGCCAGCGCGGTGCTCGGCGGCGCGGCCCTGATCACCGGCACCGGCGTACTGGCCGAGTCCGGCCTGCGCTCCCACCTGCCCGCCGGCCGTCTCGGCGGCGCGGCCGTCGTGGTCGCAGCGGACCAGGAGTTCCATCCGATCGGGGACCTGCCGATCGCGCTTCCGGAGCGGCGTAGGGTCCCGGCCCGACTGGTCGGTGAACTGGCCGAGTTGCCGGGTGTCACAGCGACGGTCGGCGACATCAGCTTCCCCGCCGCCCTCGTCGACGCCCACGGACAGGTCGTATCGGCCGGGGATCCCCAGGCGGCGGGGCACGGCTGGTCCTCGACGCGGCTGCTGGACGGGACGCACGCCGACGGCCGCGGTCCGGCCGGTTCCGGCGAGGTCGCCGTGGACAGCGCGACCGCCGCAGCGGCGGGGGTGAGGGTGGGCGACCGGGTCCAGGTCGTCGCGGGCGCCCGGCCCGCTGCCGGTTACCGCGTCTCGGCGGTGGTCGACGCGCCGGGCGCCGGTGTCTTCTTCGCCGATGCGACGGCCGTACGACTGGCAGGGCGTGACGGCGGCTCGCACGCAGAAACCGTCGACCTGATCGGCCTGCGTACCGCACCCGGCGCCGAGGAACGGGTCGCCGCCGAAGTCCGTACGAAGCTGAAGGGCACGGGTCTTGAGGTGACGACGGGCGCGGGCCGCGGGGACCTCGTGTCGCCCGGCGCGGGCGCGTCCCGCTCGCTGCTGATCCTCCTCGCCGGTTCGCTCGCCGGGATCATCCTGCTGATCACCGGTTTCGTCATGGCGAGCGCGCTGGCGGTGTCGATCGCAGGGCAGCGCAGGGACCTGGCGCTGATGCGGGCCGTCGGCGCGACCCCGAAGCAGATCCGCCGCCTGGCCGCCGCCCAGTCCACCGTCGTCGCGGCCGTGGCCCTCGTACCCGGCGTGGCGCTCGGCTACCTGCTGGCCGGGCAGTTCCGCCGGCTGCTGGCGGACCGAGGGGTCATCCCGGCCGAACTCCCCCTGACCATCAGCCCGTTGCCCGCCCTCGCGACCGTCCTCCTGATGGCAGCGGCCGTGCAGATCTCGGCCCGAGGCTCCGCGTGGCGCACCTCCCGGATGCCGGCCACCGAAGCGGTCGCCGAATCACGCAGCGAGCCGCGCAATCCGTCGAGGATCCGGACGCGCATCGGCCTGCTGGTCATCGTCGCCGCAAGCACCATGTCGGTCCTGCCGCTCTTCTCCCGCACCGTCATCGGCGCGACGGCCACGTCCCTCGCGGGCATCCTCGGGGCGATCGGCCTGGCCCTGGCGGGCCCGGCCCTTGTCCGGGGCATCGGGAACGCGGCGGCCCGGCGCACACACTCCGGCGTCTCCGCCCCGACCTGGCTGGCGATGGCCAACGTCCGCGCCTACGCGCTGCGCAACGCGGGGATCGTCAGCACTCTGGCCATGGCGGTCGTGTTCGTCCTGACGTACACCCTCACCCAGACCACCGTGCTGGCCGCGACCGCGCACGACACCCGCACGGGCACACTCGCCCAGCAGCGCCTGAGCGCGCCGGGCCTGGGAGGACTGCCCGACGGCACGCTCGCCGCCGTACGGAACACGGCCGGTGTACGGGCGGCGGCCCCGGTCGGCACGACCACCGTGGTGTGGCCCTACAAGCAGTTCGGCGACACGGAGACCGAGTCCGGCTCCGCGATGATCCTCACGCCGGACGCGACGCATGTCCTCGACCTCGACGTACGGGAGGGCGGCCTGGACCGTCTCACCGGCGCCACCGTCGCCGTGAGCAGCGATGTCGCCCGCTCGCGCTCCGCAGGAGTGGGCCATCGGGTGAACCTCGTCCTCGGTGACGGCGTACGGGTCGTCGCCACGGTCGTCGCCGTCTACGCCCGCGGCCTCGGTTTCGGCACGGTCGTCCTCTCCCACGATCTGGCGGCCGGACACACCACGACGGGCCTCGACCAGAGCATCCTCATCCGCACCGACGGCACGGACAAGGCCCGGCAGGGGCTCACCGTCTTCGCCGCCTCTCGCCCCGGCCTCGCACTCGAGAACACGGACGCCGGTTCCGTCGGCAGCTTGAAAGACGCCCCGCCCGAGGTGTGGATCAACCTGGTCACCATCGTGGTCCTGCTGGTCTACCTTCTCCTCAGCATCGCCAACAAGCTCGTCGCCGCCACCGCCCAGCGCCGGGTTGAGATCGGGGCCCTGCGCCTCAACGGCACCACACCACGTCAGATCCGCGCGATGATGCGACGCGAGGCCGCCGTGACCGCCGCCACCGCGCTCACCACGGCCCTGCTGCTGTCCGCGCTGCCCCTCGCCCTCCTGGGCCAAGGGTTCCTCGGCCGCCCCTGGCCCGCGGGCCCCGTCTGGCTCCTGCCCGCGCTCGCGCTCACGGTCACCGTGACGGCCTTCCTCACCATCGAACTCCCGACCCGCCAGGCACTGCGTACGCCGCCTGCGGACGCCATCCGCGCACAGTGAACGCCGCTCTCGGCCCGGCGGGCGTACCGGTCGCGGTCCGCACAGTCAGTCCGTCAAGGCGATCCACACAGCGAAGCCCAGGAAAACGATGCCGCCGATGAACAGGGACACCGGCGGCCCCACCAGGTGCCGCCACATGAGCACCCGAGCCGTCTGCGGGGCGTGGGGCAGATACACCACCCCCACCTCCCGCCCCGTCGCCAGCCCCAACCCGGTCCCCCGGGCCCGCGGTGCGAACTCCACCCGGTGGCCGTTCAGGTCGGTGAAGGCGATGACCGGCACCCACGTCGGGCCTTCGGAGTCGCTGGACCGCACGTTGTCGACCACGACGCCCTGCGTACGCGTCCCGTGCTGCCGCAACCGCCGTACCACCACGGTCTCCCGCAGCGCGGCCCCAAGGACCAGCAGGGCGGCCGCCCCGCACGCCAGAGCAGCCAACATGCCGCCACCTCTTCCTTGCTCACGCCTGTATGAGCCTCGGACGCAAGAGACGCACTGACCTGGCGTTCGGTTGCGGCCCCGGCTGGGGCCGCCTGGATTCACCTGCCGGTAAGAGGAACAGGCATGGACTGCTCGGAGTCCACGTCGGCGGAGACACGTCCGGCGCCGCCGGGGGAGCGGCGGCCGGCGGTCACGGCGCTCAGGGCGAGGACGGCCAGCCCGCACCCGGCGATGATCCACCAGGCTGCTGCCCTCGCCCCGGCGCCGACCACACCACCGATCACCGCGATGCCGATCGCGGAGCCGACCTGCCGGCTGGTCGCGGCGACCGCGGCGGCCACCCCGGCCCGGTCGCGCGGCAGGCCGGCGACCGCCGTGTCGGTGATCGGTGCGTTGACGAAGCCGAAGCCGAGGCCGAACAGCGCGTAGACCAGGGCCAGCAGGACGTACGAGGGGTGAGCCGAGCGGGTGACGAGCACGGCCAGCACACCGCTGGCGGCGATACCGGCACCGGCGATCAGCAGCGGTACCCGCGGGCCACGGCTGCCCACGATCCGCCCGGACAGCGGCGGGCACACCAGCGACAGCACCGCCATCGGCAGCATGCGCAGCCCGGCCTCCAGCGGGCTCAGCCCCAACTCCCCCTGCAGATAGAGCGCGTTGGCGAACAGGAAGCCGCCGAGTGCGGCGAACGCGAAGAGGGCTGTGAGGGTGGCCCCGCTGAAGGGCGCGCTGCGGAAGAGCCGCGGGTCGATCAGCGGTTCGGCGCGCCGGTTCTCGTACGGAACGAGCCCGCCCAGCGCGCCCGCCGCCGCGATCAGACAGGCCACGATCAGCGGTGAGGTCCAGCCCTTGCCGGGAGCCTCGATGGCGGCGTACGTCAGCGCGCCGAGCAGGACGATCACCAGCAGCTGCCCCACCGGGTCCGCGCGGCGGGCCCGTGCCGCGCGGGACTCGGGGACGAACAGCGCGGTGAGGATCAGCGCGGCCAGCCCGATCGGCACGTTCAGCCAGAACACCGACCGCCAACCGACCGACTGCACCAGTACGCCGCCGATGACCGGCCCGGCCGCCATGCTGATGCCGACCACTCCACCCCACACGCCGATCGCCCGGGCCCGTTCCCGGGGCTCCGGGAAGGTGTTGGTGAGGATGGCCATGGCGACCGGGGTGAGCATGGAACCGCCGACCGCCTGCACCATGCGGAAGACCACCAGCCACCCCGTGGTCGGCGCCAGACTGCACAGCGCCGAAGCGGCGGTGAAGAGCACCAGACCGAGCTGGAAGATCCGTCGCCGCCCGACGCGGTCGGCCGTGGAGCCGGCCAGGGTCAGCAGCGCGGCCAGCACGATGGCGTACGCGTCCAGCGTCCATTGCAGGCCGGAGACGGAGGAGTGAAGGTCCTGCTGCATCGAGGGCAGGGCGACGTTGAGGATGGTGGTGTCGAGGCTGACGAGCAGGACGCTCAGGCAGCAGACGGCCAGGACCAACGTCCGTCGGCCGTCGCGGGGTCGGTGCACGGGCGCTTCCCTTCAGGGCCGGTTCGTGGCGCGCGAATCGGCGAAGTCCCAGACCACGGCGAGGAGTTGCTCGGGAGTCTCGATCTGGGGCATGTGCCCGGTGCGGTGGAGCAGCTCGAACCGGGCCTCCGGCATGGCCGCCGCGTAGGCGCGTCCGTATGCGGCGTCGACGACCTCGTCGCTCTCGCCCCACACGACGAGGGCCGGGTGCGTGACCTTGGCCAGCCGCTCGCGGAGGGTGGGGTCTTCCATGACGTACGGCCCGGAGTAGACCTGCAGTGCGGCGCGGTTGGCGGCCATGACGGCGCGGGCGGCGTCCGGGAGGGTGGCGGGGTCGACGGCGAACTTCGCGGGGTCGTGGAAGGCGAGCCGCGACAGCTCGGCGGGGGTGAGCGAGGAGGTGTCGGCGATGGGGTGGCCGGGGACCTTGATGCCGACGGCGTTGAGGAGGGCGACGCTGCTGATCCGGTCGCTGCCGAGCAGGGCCAGTTCGGCGGCGATCCAGCCGCCGATGGAGTTGCCGACGACGGTGACGTCCGTGAGGCCGAGTTCGTCGAGCAGCCGTATGTAGGACTGGGCGAGGGTGGCGACGTCGGTCAGCCAGTCGGGCCGGGCGGTGCCGCCGAAGCCGGGGTGTACAGGGGTGATGACCCGGGCCGGCCGCAGTTCGGCGAGCAGCCCGGCAAACGGCGCGACGGTCTGCGGACCGCCGCCGCCGTGGAGTAGCAGGAAGGGGTGGCCCTGTCCCTGGTCGTCGACGGCACGTCGAGGTCGCCGGAGGCGAGGGAGAGGGTGTGGACGGTGCTGGTCATGAAGTGTCCTCAAGGGGTTGAGCGGTCAGAAGACTGGGCGGTCAGAAGCTTTGCGGTCAGAGGGCTGGACGGTCAGGCGAAGTCGGTCGCGGGAACAGTGGCGTAACGGCTCATCACCTCGACGGTCGACTCGGCGTTCATCTCCCGGCCGCCGGCGATCATGTCCCTCAGGTCGCGGAAGTACTGCACGTACAGGTCGGGCGTGAAGGTGTTGAGCATCACCGCCGGCTCGTCGCCGGGGTTCGCGAAGGTGTGCGGAGCGCCGGGCGGGATCATCGCGAGCGTGCCGGCCGGGGCGACGTGAGTGGTCTTGCCGACGGTGAAGTGCACGGTGCCGGAGACGACGTAGAAGCCCTCGTCGTGCTGGGCGTGACGGTGCTGCGGCGGGCCTTCGGTGTGCGGGGCGAGGGTGATCTCACCGATCCCGATCCGGTGCCCGGTGGTGCTGCCGTCCTCGAGGATGCGCATCTGGGTCGGGCCCAGACGGATCGTCTCGCCGCCGTCCGGGCCGACCACGGAAACCTCGTTCATTGCCGCCTCCTTCACGTCCTTCATGAGAGCCTGCTCTCACGAGCGTAGGGGGCCAACCCTCGTTATGCAAGTGAACTCTTACGACGAGAGTGAGCGGTGATAAGGTGCCCGCGGAGGGACGGCAGGAATGAGCGGGAATGGGGACGTGACGTACCGATGGCGACGACACAGACGGACACCGGCCGCAGCAACCAGAAGAAGCGCACGCGTACGGCGATCGTCGATGCGGCCCGCGAGCTCATCGGCGCGGGCGGCGAAGTGACCATGCCCGCGATCGCCCGCGCGGCCCTGGTCTCCGACGCCACCGCCTACCGGTACTTCCCGGACCTCCCGTCGCTGATCGGCGAGGCTCTCGCCGGCGTGTGGCCCGCCCCCGCCGACGCACTCCGCCCGGTCGCCGATTCCCGCGACCCCGTCGAACGTGTCGCCTTCGCCTGTGAGTTCCTGCTCCGCGGCGTTCTCGTCCGCCAGGGCGCGGTGCGCGCGATGATCGCCGCCACCATCACCCGCCCCGAGGCGGCGAGGGAGCGGCCCGGCATCCGCTTCGGCCTCATCGACCACGCGCTTCTGCCCCTGGAGGACACGCTGGGGGCGACAGATCCGGACGCGTTCGCCCAGCTCAAGCGGGACCTCGCGGTGGTCGTCAGCGCGGAAGCCCTGTTCAGCCTCACCGATTTGTGCGGGCTCGCCCCCGACGAGGCCGTCGCCAGCGCCGTACGAACCGCGACGACCCTCACCGAGGCCGCGGTGCGCGCGGCCTCGCAGGGGTGAAACGGAGCCGGGCGGCCGGTCGGACAGACATCACGCCGCTACAAGGACGCGTCCTGGCACACGTCCCGCGCGCACGGCGGGTCGGCCGCAGGGGCTACTTCCACTCGAAGACCTTACCCGCCACCTTTCCTTCCTCGGTCGTGTCGAACTCGAACACGCCCACGACCCCTACGAGGTCCGCGAACTTGGCTGCGGCAGTCTCGTAGAAGATGGCGCCCCGCCAGTTCACTCCGCCGGTGTCGGTGAAGTGACCGACGCCCTGACCGTGCCAGGTGACCGTCTCTCCCTCATTGGTCATGATGATCCCTTGGCCGTCGCCGACGAGCGTGCCGTCGGGCCGTACGAACGACTCGTACGTCCCGATGTCCCTGACCGCCGCGTTCAGCAGCGTGCCCACCGCCTGGAAGGAGACTTCCATCGCGGGCTGGCCGTTGTCGCTGGGCAGGACACGCATTGCGGTGGTCTCGCCCAGTTCTTCGCCGAGCAGATCGCCGAGCATGATCGGACTCCTCTCGAAACCCTCTCGGAACTCCTGATCCGCCCCCTCATCCCGGACTACGCCGGAAGCCTCCCGCCGTCAAGCGGAGGCCGACGGGAGCCGACGGCGGCCGCGTCCCCCGGCACCACCTTCCCTGGCGGCTGTTACGGAACCGTCTTCCTTTCGCGTGCAACTACCGGGTCCCCATGACCGTCTACCAGGCGGAACTCGGACTACGCACGGACAAGGAGCCGACAGACGTGGGGGACATTCGCCGACGAGGAGTCGTCGCACTCGGGATCACCGCGCTGGTGACCCCGTTCACTCTGGCCATGGGGACCACGACCGCTCAGGCGGCGTCGTGTACGACGCAGACAGGGCCGTACCAGAAGCAGGTCGAGAAGTTCCTCGGACGCCCGGTGGACGGAAAGCAGTCGGCCGCCGACTGCAGGGCGATCCAGGCCTTCCAGACGAAGCATTCGATCAGCCCGAACGCGGGTCTGGCGGGGCCCATCACCTGGGGCGTCATGGATCTGATGAACAAGCAGAAGGCCGTCGGGAAGAACCCGAACAGGTCAGGCAAGTGCCCGGTGAACAAGGGCCGCATCGCCTGCGTCGACCTGACGCTCCAGCTGAGCTGGGTCCAGGACGGCAGCAAGCTGGTGTACGGACCGGTGGCGGTACGTACCGGCCGCGACGGTTACGAGACCCGCACCGGCCTGAAGAAGATCTACCTGCGGGACATCGACCACGTGTCGAGCCTGTACAACGTGCCGATGCCCTACAGCCAGTTCATCGACGGGGGCCAGGCCTTCCACTCCGTGGGCATCAGCGTCTGGGCACCGCCCGGCTCGCACGGGTGCGTGAACATGACCAAGAGCGACGCTGCCAAGTACTGGAGCCTGCTCCGCAACGGCGACGACGTCTTCGTCTACGGCCGCAAGCCCGGAACCTGACCCGCTCGCACAATCTCCGGCGGGTGGCGACCGTGACGGTCGCGGCCCGCCGGGATGCCGCAGCCAGAGCCCTGTCGAAGTCCCCTTCGCCGAACCGGCCGCCCGGTTCGGCGCATTGCGCGAGCCGTCGTATCGGCCCAGGCCAATATGCCCCGGTGCGTGGACATCGAAAAATGCGGCCGGGATCGCGCGCGGGGCCTTGACAGTGGCCAATGGTCTGGACCAACTTGTACGTCCAGCGGTGGCCACCGTTCCGATGCGCAATCCCCCCACTCACGCCGCGCGTTCACGCAGTGCGCCTTCCGCGTGCCGCGGTGTGCTCTCCCCCCACGGAGGCCATGCAGTGCACAGGAAAGTACGTCCCCGCACGCTGAAAGCCATGCTCGCCGTCGGCGTTCTCGCGGCCGCCGGTATCGCCGTACCCGCTGCCAATGCGACCGAGGAGTCGGCGCCTCGCGACACCTCGGTTGCTCCCGCCGCCGTCCCCGAGCACGCCGTGACCGGTTACTGGCAGAACTTCAACAACGGGGCGACCGTCCAGACCCTCGCGGAGGTCCAGGACCAGTACGACATCATCGCGGTCTCGTTCGCTGATGCGACGAGCACGCCCGGCGAGGTCACCTTCAACCTCGACTCAGCCGGCCTCGGCGGGTACACCGTCGAGCAGTTCAAGGCGGACCTCGCCGCGAAGAAGGCCGGCGGAAAGTCCGTGATCATCTCCATCGGCGGCGAGAAGGGGGCGGTCGCCGTCAACGACGACGCCTCCGCAAAGGCCTTCGCCGACTCGGCGTACCGACTGATGCAGGAGTACGGGTTCGACGGCGTCGACATCGACCTGGAGAACGGTCTCAACTCCACGTACATGACGCAGGCGCTCAAGTCGCTGTCTGCGAAGGCCGGTTCGGGCTTCGTCCTGACGATGGCGCCGCAGACCATCGACATGCAGTCGACGTCGAACGAGTACTTCAAGACGGCACTGAACGTGAAGGACATCCTGACCGTCGTCAACATGCAGTACTACAACAGCGGTTCGATGCTCGGCTGCGACGGCAAGGTCTACTCGCAGGGTTCGGTCGACTTCCTCACCGCTCTCGCCTGCATCCAGCTCGAAGGCGGCCTCGACCCGTCCCAGGTCGGCATCGGCGTGCCCGCCTCCACGCGGGGCGCGGGAAGCGGCTACGTCGAGCCGTCGGTGGTGAACAACGCGCTCGACTGCCTGACGCAGGGCACCAATTGCGGCTCGTTCGAGCCGTCGAAGACCTACCCGGGGCTGCGCGGTGCGATGACCTGGTCCACGAACTGGGACGCGGCTGCGGGCAGCGCCTGGTCGAATGCCGTCGGACCGCACGTCCACAGCCTGCCGTAGAACAGGAGGGCCGTCCGTCAGCAGCGCCGCCGCTTCACCTGGCGGCGCTGCTGCACGTGGATCCGCGACGGAACAGCCATGTCGCGGGATGTACGGGATGCCCGCCGTGATGCGCGCGCCTGGGAGGCTGGATCGCTGGGACACAGTGGGGAAGACACATCCTGGATGAAGAAGCGGGCACCGTGAGACGCGGCGGCGTTCGACGCCCGAGGAACGCAAAACACTGACGCGCCGCCGTCATTCGCCTCGCCAGATGTTGTCGAAAGCCGCGTCCTCAATGACGCGCCGCTGCCGTTCGCCGTCCAATTCCCTTACCGCGTCGTGGACGGCGGCGAGCACTGTCGCCACCGGGTCGTCGGACACGCTCGGGAGGTCAGCGGTCCCCTCGTCGCGGATCCCGACGGCCGCGGCAAGGGCGGCGAGGACGGGATCACCTGATGACCAGCGTTCCTCCGCCTTGCGGCGGGCAGCCGAATCGAGCAGCTCCGTCGCGCTGTTCCGGGAGGGCATCCAGCGGTGGCGGCGTGGCTGAGCGAACTGCCCTTCCGCCTCAAGGGCGGCCAGATAGGCCGCGGACAGCCCGCGCCCCCGGCGCCACAGCCAGTCGTCGACCGACTCGTACGGTTCTTCGACGGCGATGGACGACGCGGCCTCATCCAGCAGGCGATCGGCGATCGCGGGCCGGAGGCTCGGCACGAGGTGATCGTCGTCCAGCCTGACGGCTTCGGCGCCCAGGAGGTCGATCACTTCGGCTCCTGCGAGCGCAAGGGAGAGATCGCCTTGCTCCACGGGCCGACCGGACGCCCTGTCCATGGCAATGATCAACAGGTCCCGCGGTGTGGTCATGAATGGCTCCCCATGCCCGGGGCATCAGCCACCGGCCTGCCTCTGTCCTTCGCCCGCAATCTCATCTACCCCCTCAACGTCCCACAGCCGGACCTGCCTGTCCTCCCGGCAGTGCGGAACACCCATCCTCAGCACGACGTTACGGCAGCGAGGGAAGGGACAGGATGACGAATACGAAGAAGGACGTTCAGGATGCGGCCGAGATGGCGCGTCGTGCTCGGTTCGGCAGTCTGCCGGAGCCAATCCGTCTGGAGGACACCGTTCAAGAGCTCCCTGCCACGGCACCGGACCCGTCGAAGGATACGTACGACTCCAACGAGTGGCTGACGCGTAACGCTCTGTAGCGCAGTCGAGTCGGTGTACGTGGCGTGGTCGTCCAACGCCGTTCGCACCAGTGGCCGACCCCCGTGGCGGTCACTGGTGCGAACAGCGCGCGGCGTCAGAAGGTGCAGGTCGGGACACCGTCCAGCCACGCGGGCCCTTGGATGTAGATGTTCGTGACCCACGCCTTGTAGTCGGGCAGGTAGGACCAGGCGTCGTTGGTGTAGCCGTCGGAGGTGACCAGTTCGGCGTGCTTCTGGCACTCGACGCGGATGGTCGTGGCCTGCGGGAAGGCGTAGACGCGCGCGGCCTTGGTGGACGGCTGGGCCTTGGTCCAGACACCGGTGCCCCAGGTCTGGAAGATGTGCCCGCTCACCGGTCCGGTGTTGACGCGGACCGCCCCGTAGTAATCGCCGTTCAGCCGCACGTCGCTGACCATGAGTTTGGTGCCGGACTGTTTGGCCTCCACCATCTTGCCCGCGCCGAGGTAGATGGCGATGTGGTGCAGCTGCCGGGAGTTGCCCCAGGCCAGCAGATCGCCGGGGAGCAGCGGGGCGAGGCCCTGTGCGGCGGTGAAGCGTTCGGCCGCCCGATGTGTGTAGTACTGCGCGCTGGCGACGCCGTTGAGGATGTCCGACCCGGTGGCCTCGGCGTAGGCGTGGCGGACGAGACCGGAGCAGTCGAAGCCGAGCCGCTCGGGATCGTGCTCGCTGGCCGGGTCGGTGGGATCCACCTGCCCGTACGTGGCACCGGGCTGCGGGCCGTGGCCGCCGCCCCACGTGTACCAGACGTCGGCCGCGACCTGCGCGCACGCGGCGGCGACGGCGCGCTCGGCCGCCGCGGAGGCTCCCGGCGCCAGGACGGCACACTCGCCGGCGGCGGCCGTACGAACGGCCTTGGCTGCGGGGGTGGTTGAGGCGGCCGCGGATGTGGGCGCCCAGAGGAGGAAAGCCAGTAATCCGATGAGTGAGCCGATGAGACCGGATCGGCGGAGCATGCAGGGACCCTCGTTTCTTGTTGCCGTAACTTCCGTACGCAGAAAGCAGCCTGCGGGGCCGTGGCCGCGCTCGTCGAGGGTCCGGCGTCGCCCCAACTGGACGGGCAACGGGAAACACCGGGAAACCCCTGCCGAGCAGGGCACTTTGCCGGGGGAGTCTGTCCGGGGCGGGGAATGCACGAACTTCCGGAGCCGCCGTTCGGCGGCTCCGGAAGGTGTCCACGCGGGGAGGAACTACGGCTGGAGGGTGATCGAGTTGATCGGCGTCATGTCCTTGTCGATGTACCAGCCGGCCGGCAGGTAGCCCTGACAGCCCGTGCCGTTGTACCCGGTGCACGTCCGCACGGTCGCACCGCCGGTCTGGTTGTTGAAGATGCGGTATGTCCCGTACATGTTGCTGAGGTTGTGGGCCCCGTAGGTGTAGAACGTGTGGGTCGGGTGGTCGTTGTTCCAGCCCGCACCGGGGTACATGCAGACGTACCCGGACTGGCACCCGTGGCTGCTCGCCGCCTGGGCCTGGGTTGCGGTGAGTGTCGTCATCGTGCCGACAGCGAGCGCGAGCGCCGCGGCGGTCCTCATCATCTTGATCTTGCGCACGATTCCCCCTGGGAATGTCTTGTTGCGTGCTGACGACTTCAGCCTGTCGCCGGGTGCGCACCGGGGTCGATGGGTTTCCTGTTGCCCGTCGGGCGAGCGGCCGGGAAACCGCCGGTGACCAGGCCGGACACCGGATCAAGGTCAACAGCCCGAAACGTTGGCAGCGCAGCGCCAAGGCCGCGCGGCTCCGAACAGAGCACTGAGCCGGACCGCGACCGTGACCTGCCCGTGGAGGTCACCGAACTCATCCGGGCCCGCGGCGGTCCCAGCGGGAACCGCGCCCGTGTGCTGGAGGCCGAGCTCTACACCCGTGCCCGCGAACTGCAGGAGGTCAACGAACGTCTGCGCCAGGCCCACGCCCGTGAACGCGAGGTGGCCCTGGCTCTCCAGACGGCGATGCTGCCCGCCCCCAGCCCGATGGGGCACCACTGGACGGCCGTGCGCTACTGCCCGGCCGCCGCGCCCTGAATGTGTGCGGGGACTGGTACGACCTGGTCGACCTGCCCGGCGACCGGATCGGGGTCGCGGTCGGCGACGTCGTCGGCCACGGACTGGCGGCCGCATGCGTCATGGGTCAGCTCCGCAGCGCGCTCAGTGCCGCCTCCCGCGTCGCCGATGGCCCCGCCCGGCTCTGGACGTCCTCGGCCTGTACGCCCGCTCGGTCGACGGTGCCGAGAACACCACCGCCGTACAGACCTTCATCGACTGGGACAGCCGGACCATCAGCTACAGCAGTGCGGGCCACCTGCCGCCCGCACTGCTGCGTGCCGATGGAACCGTCCAGTTCCTTGACGAGGCCACCGACCCACCGCTCGGCGCCCGCCTCGAACACGTCCCCAGACCGCAGGCCACAGCGGGCTTCACTGAAGGCGCAACCCTCGGCTCCTATACCGACGGCCTGATCGAACGCCGGCGCGAGGACATCGACACCGGAATGCGCCGTCTCGCCGACTCCCTCACCCGCCACCAAGGAGCCGACCCCGAGGCAATGGCCGACGCCCTCCTGCTGGAGCTGCTTCCGTCCGGCGGCGTCACCGATGACACCGCCCTGGTCATCGTGCGGCTCTGACGTCTCAGGGTTCAGCGAACGCGTGGCGTCATACCCGGCTCCCACTTCTGCTGGTACCGGCTCGCCGACGCCCCTGCCGTGAAGGCCGCTGAGGATGCGCGAGACGTGCCCACGCGCCAGTCGATCTCCTTCACCGCCTGGTACCAGACGATGCCGATGATGTCGCGGTGGCGCGGCAGTGAGCGGAACATCTCGGTGATCCACTCTGCTTTGCGTCCGGCGGCGTCCGTGGCGCCGAGTTCGGTGATGACGAGTGGCTTTCGCGTGAAGCGCCGTATCTCGGTCCTCGTCGGCGTGAAGAGGCGGTCGAAAGACTGGTAGTTCTCCTTGCCAACGGTGCCGTAGTAGCCGGACAGCCCCACCCAGTCCACGTACGCGTCTCCCGGGTAGAGCCGGGTGAGCGGCGTGGAGTTGGTGTAGCTGACGTTGGGGCTCCACACCCACAGGGCGTTATGTGCTCCCACCTCGTCAAAGATTGTGTGGACATGACGCCACGCCCGGACGTACTCCCCGCGGCGGTTGCCGTTGGACTGCTCGCACCAGGGGTACCAGTAGCCGTTCATCTCGTGGGCGAGACGGATGGCCACCGGATAGCGGAGCGACTTGATGCCCCGCGCCCATGACCGTATGTACGGATCGAAGGAGCCCTGGATGATTCTCGACAGCCGGTACTCGGACTGCTCTCCGCGCAGGGTGGGTTCCTCGGCCTCGGCCTTGTGGTCCCACGGCTCCCAGGCGACCAGGGGCAGCATGCCCCGCCTGGCGACACGGTTGATGGCATCGGCGTCGAACTGATCGCTCTCCCAGTCGGCTGAGAACTCGTACACCTGCGGGCGGTGCCCGGTCTGCCGGGCGAAGGCGGCTGCTTCGGTGAAGTCATGGGCCCCCGCCGACGTGAAGACGCCGATGAACGCCGATCCCGCTGCGGGGAAAGCGACCGTGGGCCGCTTGGCGGTGGGGTGCGGGGCCGGCTGCTCGTCCGGCAGTACGGTCGTCGGGGGCAGCACGGCGTCGGCGCGCGCGGCTGCCGCTCGGCGTTCGCGGTCCGCCAGGCCCGGCGCCACCTGGAAGGTGTACCAGAACAGCAGGGCGGCACACAGCAGCGCGAGCACCCGTGGCGTGGTGATCCTCATTGCTCGGCCCTCGCGGTGCGCAAGCGGGTGGAGACATCCTGCGCCAGCGCGAGCAGCGGCGGGGCAGAGCCGGCCGCAAGAGCCAGCAGCGTCCAGATCCGCATGCCGGTGTAGTCATGGTTGTTGAGGAAACTGACGATCAGCAGGCACCCGGCCAGCAGCGCCCAGATCAGGTGCAGCCGGAAGGTGCGCAGGGACTCCGGGCTGCGCAGTTCGCCCTTGGCGGTGACCACGTACGCCAGCGGCCGGCGCAGCAGTGCGTTCGCCGCGGCCGCGATGTAGACAGGCCCGGCGAAGAGCGACAGCAGGATGCCCGCCATGCCGATCTCCCGCCTCTCGTGCTCGGCGAGGTTGAACCGGCGCAGCCACAGCCAGAGGGCGAATGAGCCGCCCATGCCCGCCGACCACAGCAGGAACCAGGGGAGCCCGGGCAGTTGGATGGACGAGACTCCGAGCAGCATGTACAGGGCGGTGGCAAGGGTGCCGAGCGCCAGGCTCATGGCGACGCTCGGGTAGTAGAACTGAACCAGGTCGTACAGCAGTCGCTGGCGGGGACGGAGCCGGATGCCCTGCCTCAGCCTCGGGTTGAGCTTGATCTCCCAGATGCCGTAGGCCCAGCGCCTCTGCTGGTTGAAGTAGTCGGTCCAGGTGGTCGGGCCCTCGCCCACGGCCACGACGTCGGGGGTGTAGACGCCCTTCCAGCCGTTTCCGGTGGCGGGATTGACCGTGCCGTGGATCCTCATGCTGGTCAGATGGTCCTCGATGATCGAGTCCTGGTAGCCGCCGATCTGCTGCCATGCGGCGACCCGGTAGAGGTGATTGGTGCCGATCAGCAAGGGGGCGTCCAGACCGTTGCCGCCGCGTTCGACGATGCTGCTGAACAAGTACTGCTGCACCGAGGCGCCGTGGGCGACCCAGTTGTCGTAGGCGTTTCCGTACACCTGGGGGGCCACCACGAACGCCGTGTCCGGGTCGTGGAAGTAGCCCAGGGTCCGCTCCAGGAAGCACGGCAGCGGCACATGGTCCGGGTCCATCTGGGCGACCACGTCGTAGTTGTCCTCGTGCTCGGCGCGCCAGGCGTTGTGGTTTCCGGACTTGGTGCGTGCGCGGAAGGGGCCGGACTGCTGGTTGTACTCCGGCCGGTCCTTACGGCTGAAGTGGTGGACCCCGAGGCGCGCAGCCATCTGACGTACGGTCGGATCGTTTCCCTCGTCGAGGATCCAGACGTCCACGGTGCAGTCCCAGCGCTCGACCTCCAGCATGGCCCGCAGCGTCCGTTGTACGACGGCTATCGGCTCCTTGGACGGCACGATGGTGGTCAGCATGGCGACCCGGAGCCCCTGCGGCGGCACCATGGGGATCGGGTCCTTCGCCCGGAAGGCGAACACCCAGATCGCCACCGCCTGCACGATTTTGATCGTCTCGACCGCGATGACCAGGCAGAAACCGGTCCGGGCCAGGAACAGCCAGCCGTTGCCGACGCCGGTGATCCCGGGGCCGGGGACGTGTTCGGGCAGCAGCAGCCAGCCTATGAAGACGATGTCGGCCAGGGCTGTGGCGAGGGTGAGCGCGGTGAGCGACACCCGGTGGCCCGGGCGCAGTACGGAGCAGTACTCCACTTTCCGGCCCGGGTTGGCCAGCGGGCCGCATTCCCGTGCGGCACGAGCGTAGGCAGCGACGGCTGAGGCGTTGCGACGATTCCTCTTTTCGGCGCGCCGGTCCGGGCGGCATGAATATCTGGACATTTCCCCCCTTGCTGACCAACAGCGTCACTCGGACGTGAATAAGCCGCTAGCTGCGGTGAATAGGACTGCTTGCGTCGCCGGCCCGGTTCCCGGTTGGTTCAAATCCGAACGGCGTAGAGCGTGCTGTCGTCGCTGCCGAAGTACACCGTGTCCTGGGTGACGGCAGGTGAGTGCACCGGAGCGGAGGCGGAGTAGGCCCACAACTGCTCTCCTGTCGCGGCATTCACCGCGTACAGCTTGGTGTCGGCGCTGCCCACGTACACCACCGAGCCTGCTGCGGCCGGAGCGTGGACGTCTCCTGTGGCGGTGAACTCCCATGTGGGCTTGCCTGTGCCGGCGTCCAGCGCGTGCAGTGTCTTGCCGCCCCCCACGTACACCACTCCTTTGACGATCGCCGGGTTGGATCCGACGGAGGCGCCCTCGAATCGCCAGACTTGCTTCCCTGTGCCTGCGTCGACCGCGTAGAGAGCGCCGTCGGTGCTGCCGAAGTAGACGACGCCGCCCGCTACGGCCGGGATGCCGGACACGGCCCCGCGAGTGGTGAAGGCCCACCGCTTCTCGCCGGTGTTCGCGTTCACCGCGTAGAGGCTCGTGTCGCTGCTGCCCACGTACACCGTCTCGCCGGACACGGCGGGGGAGTGGGTGTCGTTGCCCGTGTCGAAGGTCCACCGGCGCTTTCCGTCGGCCGCGTCGAGGGCGTACAGCCGGTGGTCCGCGCTGCCGACGTAGGCAACGCCCCCTGTCACGACGGGGGTATGGACGATGCCCCCTGTGGTGAACCGCCAACGGACCTTGCCCGAACGCGCGTCGAAGGCGTACAGGGTGCGGTCGTCGCTGCCGAGGTACACGCTGCCGCCCAGCACGGTCGGTGCGGAGCCGATGGCCGCGGCGGTGGTGTACTTCCATCGCTGCCGCCCGCCGGCGGTGGTCAGCGCGTACAGCGTGCCGTCGTTGCTGGCCGCGTAGACCAGATCCCCGGCCACCCTCGGGTAGGACAGCACCGTGCCGGTGGTCGTGAACCGCCAGCGCAGCGACCCCGCGGCGGGCGACTCGCGATCCCGCGTGAGGCCCCAGGTGGCCGCTGCCAGCCCGCCGGCCCCCAGGGCACCGGCCGCGGCGTACAGCAGTCGGCGACGGCTGACCGGCTGCTCCGGCACAGGCTCCGGCCCGGGCTCCGGCAGGCTCGGCTGCTGCTCGGGCACGGGGGAGTGGTCCGCCGAAGTCGACGTCGGCAGGTCCGGGAAAACGAGCGTCCCCGACGTGTCTTCGTCCTGCCAGGGCTTGGGCAGCCAGCCCGCGCCGAGCAGTTCCACCGGGGAGCGGCCGCCGGTCAGAGCGGGCATCAGGGCCGACAGGGCCGGGCGGTCGGCAGGCCGCTTCGACAGGCACCAACCGATCAGTTCGCGCAACCCGGCCGGTATCGCCTGGAGTTTGGGCTCCTCGTGCACCACGCGGAACAACAGGGCCGGTACGGAGGCTTCTCCGAAGGGACCAGCACCCGTCGCGGCGAAAGCCAGAACCGAGCCGAGCGAGAACACGTCCGACGAGGGCTCGATCGGCAGTCCCTGGATCTGCTCGGGAGACATGTAGCCCGGAGACCCGATCGTGGTGCCGGTGAGCGTCAGTCCGCTGTGCTCGGCGAGCCGGGAGATTCCGAAGTCGATGACGCGTGGCCCGTCCTCGGCCAGCAGCACATTGGCGGGCTTGAGATCCCGGTGGATGAGAGCCGCACCATGAATCGCCGTCAGCGCTTCCACCAGCGCCGCACCGAGCGCCCGTACGGACCGCTCCGGGAAGGGGCCGCCCTTGTGCACCGCTTGCTGGAGCGAGGGGCCGGGAATGTACGCGGTCGCCAGCCACGGCCGGCTGCCGTCGGGGTCCGCGTCGACCACCCCGGCCGTGAAGAATCCGCTCACGGCGCGCGAGGCGATCACCTCGCGGGCGAAGCGCTGCCGGAAGGCGGGGTCTTGTACGTAGTCGGGACGGATGACCTTGATCGCGACCCGCCGACCGCTCGGCGAGTACCCGAGGTAGACCCGGCCCATGCCGCCACTGCCCAACTGGGCAACCAGCCGGTATGGCCCCACGACGGTGGGGTCGTCAGGTCCCAATGGCTCCAAGGCGCCCCCCCGGGTCACATCCTGGACAAACAACCGTGTCACTTGCGGCGGCAGTGTATCGGGTATTCATGGACATCAGATGGCGAAGGCGATCATCTCAATAAGTAAGATGAGATGAAGGGATCTTGTGTTCAATCTGCCCGGTACGAGCAGGTGAACCCGGATGGCCATGCCCAGGCGTGCCTCCCCGGCCGTACCGGAGCACCATGAAGGTATGGTCCGAGCGAACGAGGACGTCGAATCACTCCTCCAGGAGTACGCCGACCTGATCGCGATCAGCGGCGGTGACGCCTTCAAGGCGCGTGCCTACGAAAAGGCCGCCCGCGCCGTCGGCGGCTACCACGCGGACGTCTCGAAGCTCGACGCCAAGGCCCTGCGGGAGATCCCCAACGTCGGCAAGTCGATCGCCGACAAGATCGCCGAGTATCTGCAGTCCGGCCACGTCGCCACCATCGAGGAGACCCGGGCCTCGATTCCCGCCGGGGTGCGCGAGCTGATCACCATCCCCATGCTCGGGCCCAAGAAGGCCATGGTCCTCTACGAGGAGCTGGGCATCTCCTCCGTGGACCAGCTGCTGGACGCCATCGATGCCGAGAAGCTGCGCGACCTGAAGGGCTTCGGCGAGAAGACCGAGGAGAACATCCTCCACGGGATCTCCCTGATGCAGAAGGCCGGTGGCGGCCGGATCCTCATCGGCGCGGCCATGGACATCGCCGAACAGATCGTCTCCGACCTGTCAGGCATCCCCGGATGCGAACGATGCACCTACGCGGGATCGCTGCGCCGCATGAGGGAGACGATCGGGGACATCGACATCCTGGTGGCGGCCGAGCAATCGGCGCCGTTCATGGAGGCCCTGAGCGGCCTTTCCCAAACGGCCGAGGTCATCGCGCACGGCGAGAAGAAGACCTCCATCCGCACCACCAAGGGCCTCCAGGTGGATCTGCGAGTCCTTCCGCCCCAATCCTGGGGAGCGGGACTGCAGTACTTCACCGGATCCAAGGCGCACAACATCCGCACCCGTGAGATCGCCGTACGCCACAAGCTCAAGCTCTCCGAGTACGGGCTCTTCCACGCCAAGACCGGCAAGCTGATCACCTCGGAGTCGGAGGAGGACATCTACGACAGGCTCGGCCTGCCCTGGATCCCGCCGCCCCTGCGTGAGGACCGGGGGGAGATCGCGGCAGGAATGCGCGGCGAACTCCCCGACCTGCTGGCCGAGAAGGACATCAGGGGCGACCTGCACACCCACACCGACCTCACCGACGGCCTCGCCCCGCTGGAGGACATGGTCGCCGCCGCTGCCGCCCGGGGCTACGCGTACTACGCGATCACCGACCACGCCCCGAACCTCTACATGCAGCGCATGACCGACGAGAAGATCCTGGCTCAGCGCGAGCGCGTACGCGAACTCGACCGGAAGCACCACGGGATGCGGCTACTGCACGGAACGGAGCTCAACATCGGCCCGGACGGCGAGGTCGACTGGCCCGACGACTTCCTGGAGGGCTTCGACCTGTGCGTGGCCTCCGTCCATTCACACTTCAACCAGAGCCGGCAGGCGCTCACCCGCCGGCTCGTCCGCGCCTGCGAGAACCCGCACGTGGCCGTCATCGGGCACCCCACCACCCGCAGGATCGGCAAGCGCCCCGGGATCGACGCCGACTTCGACGCCGTCTTCGAAGCCTGCGCGAGAACGGGCACCGCCCTGGAGATCAACGCGCATCCGGAGCGACTCGACCTCTGCGACGAGGACATCCTGCGCGCGAAGCGGTACGGCGTGAAGTTCGCGGTGAACTCGGACGCGCACTCCACCACGCATCTGCCCTACATGCGCTACGGGGTGGGCACGGCGCAACGCGGATGGCTGACGAAGGACGACGTCATCAACACCTGGCCGCTGACGAAGCTGCGCCGGTTCCTGCGCAAGGGTGGCGCGGGGGCGTAGTGGCGATGACGCCGGCGTCACGAAAGGGCGGTGCCCCGTGCCAGGAGCAGTGCCACATCGGCCGCCGCCACGGCGACCGTCCCGGCGAACGCCGCCTTGCGCCAGTACCGGCCAAGTGCGAGCCCCGCGACCGCTGTCGGCACTGCCGCGAACAGCGTGGCCGCTCCCCATGCGCCCGGCGGTCCCGCGGGGCCCAGCACCAGTACCGCCGTTGCCGCCACCAGGGGGACCGGCAGCAGCAGCCGGGTGCCGGTGACGCCCAGCCGGTGCGGCAGTCCGCGTACCCCGGTCCGCAGATCGTCGGGGATGTCGGGGAGTACGTCGCCCAGATGGGCCGCGATGCCAAGGAGTGCTCCGGCCGTCACGGCCCACCATGCCGGCCAGGGACGGCCGGGCATGCTCAGGGTGACGAACGCCGGAAGACTGCCGAATCCGACCGCGTACGGGAGCCAGGACAGCACCGTCGCCTTCAGCTTCACGTTGTACGCCCATGCCGCCGCGACCGCGGCGAGGTGCACCGTACCGGCGGCAAGGCCGCAGGCCAGCGACAGCGGCACACACAGCAGGAGGGCGGCGAACGCCGCGGCCCACACAGCGCCCGGGCCCACGGAACCGTCGGCCACCGGCTTCCCCCGGCGGCCGACCGCGGCGTCGCGCTGGGCATCGAAGGCGTCGTTGCACCAGCCCACCGAGAGCTGGCCGGCCAGGACGGCCGCGCCGATCAGCGCGCAACGGGCGCTGCTGAGGCGGGCACTGACGGCCAGTCCGGTGGCCAGGACCGCCACCGCGACCACCGGTCCCGGATGGCAGGACAGAACCAGCCCGGCCGCGCGGCGCAGGGGCCACGAAGCCGGGGCGTATACGGGTGACCGATCCGTGGTGCCCATCGTGTGATCGTAGGCACTCCGAGGCGCAAGGGTGTGACAGCCGCACGGGCTACTTGAGGTGTCCCGTGCCCGCGCGCGGGCTAGGAATGGGCCCATGATGCCTTCCAGGCGGGAAGCCGGATGACCCGGATCGCAGCCGTTCACGGCGCCCTGGCACCCCACCGCCACCCCCAGCGCGACATCACCGACATGGTGGCTCGCACCTGCCTGCCACCGGGCGCCGACCGCCGTGTCCTCGATCGCCTTCATGAGAACGCGCAGGTGCGCACGCGGCACACGGTGCTGCCCCTGGAACGTTACGGCGAGCTGGACGGCCTCGGCGCCGCCAACGACGTGTTCATCACGGCGGCCACGAGCATGGGTGCAGAGGTGGTTCGCGGTGCGCTGCGGACTGCGGGGCTGCGGCCCACCGATGTGGACCTGCTGATGTTCACCTCCGTCACCGGAGTGGCCGCGCCCTCCGTCGACGCCCGGCTCGTCGGACGTCTCGGCCTGCGGCCCGATGTGAAACGGCTGCCGGTCTTCGGCCTGGGCTGCGTCGCCGGAGCGGCCGGCGTGGCCCGGCTGCACGACTACCTGCTCGGCCGGCCCGACCACGTGGCCGTGCTCCTGTCCGTCGAACTCTGCTCGCTCACCTTCCAGCGCAACGACACGCGGCCCGCCAACCTGGTGGCGACCGCACTGTTCGGCGACGGGGCGGCGGCCGTCGTTGCCGTCGGCGACAAGGCGGCCCGGGCGGCGGGCCCCGAGGTGGTGGCCACTCGCAGCCGCATGTACCCCGACACCGAACACCTCATGGGCTGGGACATCCAGAGCTCCGGCTTCGGCGTGGTGCTCGACGCGGCCATCCCCGACGTCGTGCGCCGCCATCTCAAGGGCGACGTCGAGGGATTCCTGGAGGAGCACGGCCTCAAGCCGAAGGACGTGGCCCACTGGGTGTGCCATCCCGGTGGACCCAAGGTCCTGGAAGCCGTCTCCGACGTTCTCTCCCTGCCCGACGGTGCCCTCGACGTCACCTGGCGCTCGCTCGCCAATGTCGGCAACCTGTCCTCGTCCTCGGTCCTGCACGTCCTTCGGGACACGCTCCAGCAGAAGTGTCCCGAACCGGGAACGCCCGGTCTGCTGCTGGCCATGGGACCGGGATTCTGCTGCGAACTGGTGCTGCTGCGCTGGTAGTTCGGAGAAACCGATGATCTGGTACACCGCCGGGGTGCTGGCTGTCGCGGCCGAGCGACTCGCCGAACTCGCCGTGGCGCTGCGCAACGCCCGCTGGAGCCGGGCACGCGGCGGCATCGAAACCGGCAGAGGCCACTACCCCGCCATGGTCGCCCTGCACACCGCCCTGCTGGCGGGCTGTCTCGCCGAAGTCCGGCTGGCCGGCCGCCCGTTCCTGCCGCTGTTCAGCTGGACGATGGTGGTCGTGGTGGTGGCCGCCCAGGTCTTGCGCTGGTGGTGCATCCGTACGCTCGGACATCAGTGGAACACCCGCGTCATCGTCGTCCCGGGCCTGCCCCTGGTGACCGGCGGGCCCTACCGATGGCTGCGCCACCCCAACTACGTCGCGGTCGCCGCCGAGGGGCTTGCCCTGCCACTGGTCCACGGTGCGTGGGTGACCGCCCTTGCCTTCACGGCGCTCAACTCCCTGCTCATGGCGGTTCGCATCCGGTGCGAGGACGGGGCCCTGGCTCTCGCGACAGCCGGAGGAGTGCGGACGTGATCGACGTGCTGGTCGCGGGCGGAGGCCCGGCCGGCCTGGCGGCCGCGATCCATGCCGCCGGGGCGGGGATGGAAGCCGTGGTCGTCGAACCGCGCCCCGCTCCCGTCGACAAGGCGTGCGGCGAGGGAATCATGCCCAGCGGTGTGGCGGCGCTGCGTTCGCTGGGTGTCGACGTGTCGGGCCGTGATCTGCGCGGGATCCGCTACCTCGACGGTGCCCGTCGTGCGGAGGCAACGTTCCGGGACCGCCCGGGGCTCGGCGTACGGCGGACGGAGCTGCACGACGCCCTGTATCAACGGGCCCTGGACATCGGGGTGAAGATCGTGCCGGGCAAGGTGGGGGAGGTCCGCCAGAGCCACGACCGGGTCAGGGCGGCGGGGCTGACGGCGCGTTGGCTGATCGCCGCCGACGGCCTGCACTCACCGCTGCGCCGCGCGCTCGGCCTGGACAGTCCCGGGGGAGCAGTACACCGTCGCTACGGCCTGCGGCGCCACTACCGCATCGCACCGTGGGCCGACTTCGTGGAAGTCCACTGGTCCCGCCACGGTGAGGCGTACGTGACGCCGGTCGGTGACGACCTGGTGGGGGTCGCCGTGCTCAGCCGCCACCGTCGCTCCTACGAAGAGCACATGGCGGGATTTCCCGTACTCGCCGAGTTGCTCCGGGACCGGGAGGCGAATTCCGTACGCGGCGCCGGACCGTTGCGGCAGCGGGCGCGGACCCAGTGGTCCGGGCGGGCCCTGCTCGTCGGCGACGCGGCCGGCTATGTCGATGCCCTGACGGGTGAGGGTGTCGCCTTGGCGCTGGCGACGGCCGCGGCCGCCGTTCGGACTCTGGCCGCCGCCCGTCCTCAGGACTACCCCGCGCAGTGGGCGCGGCTGACCAGGCGCCACCGTCTGCTCACCGAGGGTCTACTGCGAGCCGCCCGGTACCCCGGCACAGCACGCCTGATCGTTCCCGCGGCCCACCGCCTGCCGGCCGTCTTCAGAGCGGCGGTGCACGCACTGCAGTAGGCGCAGGCCAGGAGCCCGGCCGCGCCCCCGTCCCGGCTGCCGATGGGGACTCTGAGATCCTGACAGGGTGCTGCACACACCACGTCCTCCCCAGTCCATAACGGCGGACTCACCCCACCCCGAGGTGAGCCCCCTGCTCACCCAGTCCTGGCTGGACCTGGCATTCGTGCACTGGGCCGCCGACCCGGCGGACGTGGCACCGCTCCTGCCGCCCGGCACGACTCCCGACACCCTCCACGGGGTCACCTACATCGGACTTGTCGCCTTCCGGATGCACCGCGTCGGCTGGTTCCGCCTGCCCGGCGTCCCCTACCTGGGCACTTTTCCCGAGACCAACGTCCGTCTCTACTCGCGCGATTCCCATGGGCGGCGCGGGGTGGTCTTCCGGTCGCTCGACGCCTCCCGGCTGATCCCGGTGGCCGTCGCACGAGCGGCTTTCCGGCTGCCGTACCTGTGGTCTCGCATGTCGATCCGGCGGGACGGCGACGTGCTCACCTACACGAGCACGCGGCGCTGGCCCGGACCGCGAGGCGCGCACAGCCGGATTGCCCTGCGGATCGGTGAGAGGGTCGAGGACCCCAGCGAGCTGGAGCACTTCCTGACCGCCCGCTGGGGCATGCACAACACGTTCTTCGGCCGGTCGGTATACCTGCCCAACACGCATCCGCGCTGGCCCCTGCACCGCGGCGAGCTCATCGAGTGCGACGAGGACCTGGTGAGGGCGGCGGGACTGCCCGAACCGGAGGGCGAGCCGGTGAGCGTGCTGTACTCGCCGGGGGTCCCGGTACGCTTCGGCCGCCCGGCCCGCCCCGGCGGTATCCCGACCCCTTAGGTCCTGTAGGCGCGCCCCAACGCCCGGCTCAGGCCGTCGGGATCCTCGTGAAGCGCCCCGCGATGTGCAGATCGGCCTCGATCGCGGCGGCGGTCGCCCGCAACTCGGGAAGGACCTCGGCCAGGCACTGCTGAACCGTGCGGCGGCTGCTGTGCATGGCGACGTTCACGGCCGCGACCGACTTTCCGTCGAGATCGCGCACCGGTACGGCGATTGAGCGCAGGCCCTCCTCGAGCTCCTCGTCGACCAGCGCGTACCCCTCTTGTGCCACGCTCTGCAGGACCGCTTCGAGTTCCGGCAGGCCGGTGACGGTCCGGGGCGTCAGCGCCCGCCGTTCGGTGCGCTCCAGCCGGGCGGCGCGTTCATGCGGTGGCAGGCCGGCCAGCAGGACGCGGCCCATGGACGCCGCGTACGCCGGAAATCTCGTACCGATCTGGATGTTGACGCTCATGATCCGGCCGGTGGCGACGCGGGCCGTGTACTGGATGGCGTCGCCGTCGAGCACGGCCAGGGATGCCGAGTCGTGCACCTGCTGGACGAGGGTGACCAGATGGGGCGAGGCGATCTCGGAGAGTGTGGTGCGCGACAGCGGCGGACAGCCGAGTGCGAGCACGCTCGGGGTGAGCCGGAAGGCCCGCTCCCGTGCCTCCACGTACCCCAGGTGCTTCAGCGTGATGAGGGCGCGGCGGGCAGTGGCCCGGGCGAGACCGGTGGCCTCCGCGACGGCGGCGAGAGTGAGTTCCGCCCTGCCGTGCCCGAAGGCGGTGATCACCGTGAGGCCGCGCGCTAGCGACTCCACGAACTCCGCGCCGAGCTCCTGCTTGGAGGCGTTGGTCCAGTCGGCGAGTCCACCGGCGGGCGGCTCGTCGGCCCGCTCTTCATCTGCCGGGTGACTCAGGCGATGTTCCATTGCGGCAACGGCATCGCGCGCCCGTGGCAGCAGTGACTCCCGCAGCGACTCGGCGCTGTGGCGGCTGGTGTGGCTCACCAGGCTCACGGCGCAGACCACTTCGCCGTCGGGAGCCCGGACCGGCAGTGCGAGGGCGATCAGTCCCGGCTCGATCAGCTGGTCGTCCACGGCCCAGCCCTGCGCGCGTGCCTCGGCCGCGCGCTCTTCGAAGGCGTGGCCGTGCGGGTCGGCGGTCCGTCGCGCATGCCAGTGCGCCCACTCCTCCTCGCTCCAGTACGCGGCGAACACCGTTCCCTGCGCGGTGCGTTCGGCGGGCAGCAGATCCCCGATGCGGAAGGTGAGGGACATGGCCCGGCGCCGGGTGGTCTGATGCACGAAGCGGATGCCGTCGCGGTCCGGTACGGCCAGGGACACGGACTCGTCGAGTTCGGCGGCAAGCTTCTCGGCGAGCGGGCCGAGCAGTCCCGGCAGCCGGATGGCGGCCAGATAGGCGTTGCCGAGTTCCATGAGGCGCGGCGCCAGGACGGCGCGGTGGCCGTCGAGCCTGAGGTAGCCCATGCGTGCCAGGGTGGCGGCGATCCGGTCGATGGTGGAGCGGGCGAGGCCGGTGGAGCGTACGAGCTCGCTCACGGTCATCGCGCCGCCGGCCTCGCTGATGATGCGCAGCACGGAGATGCCGCGCATCAGCGGCCCTACGGCTTCGGCGGGTGCCGTGTCGTGGGTCGGCGTTGTGACGGCCATCGGCCCTCCGTGCGGTTGTGGAGCGGGGTCCTTCTGGGTCCCTCGGCGTTCCGTGCAGCCGTTGACATTGCGTGGCCGGTGAACGCACACTCTCGAAGTAGAAGTGAACTGTAGTTCATCTGGCGAACAACAGCATCCCTGCAGGTTCTGTCGGCTGGTGACAAGGAACCCCTCCATGGACAAGGCCAAGCAGAGCGCCGCCGAGGCGATCGCCGACATCGGCGACGGCGCCTCGCTGGCCGTCGGCGGCTTCGGGCTGAGCGGTGTGCCCAACACGCTGATCGCGGCGCTCCTGGCTCGTGGTGTCCGCGGGCTGCAGGTGGTTTCCAACAACTGCGGGGTGGACGGCGCCGGGCTCGGCACCCTGCTCGCCGCGGGCCGTATCGCCCGCGTCACCGGCTCGTACATCGGTGAGAACAAGGAATTCGCCCGCCAGTACCTCGGCGGCGAGCTGGAGGTCGAGCTCGTCCCCCAGGGCACTCTCGCCGAGCGTCTGCGGGCCGGTGGCTGCGGCATCCCCGCCTTCTTCACCCCCGCCGGAGTCGGCACCCAGGTCGCCGACGGCGGCCTGCCCCGCCGGTATGCAGCGGACGGCCGGGTGGCCGTGCCGAGCCCCGCCAAGGAAATCCGCACCTTCGACGGACTCGAGCACGTCCTCGAGTACGGCATCACCACCGACTTCGCGCTCGTACGGGCCGCAAAGGGCGACCGCAACGGCAATCTCGTCTTCAGCAAGACATCCCGCAACTTCAACCCCCTCGCCGCGATGGCGGGCCGCGTGACCGTCGCCGAGGTCGAGGAACTGGTCGAACCCGGCGAGATCGACCCCGATGCCGTCCATCTGCCCGGGGTGTTCGTCCAGCGCGTGGTGGTGCTCACCCCCGGGCAGGCCGCCGACAAGCAGATCGAGAAGAGGACGGTACGAGGCTGATGGCCTGGACACGAGACGAGATGGCTGCCCGCGCGGCCGCCGAGCTGACCGACGGCTCGTACGTCAACCTCGGCATCGGGCTGCCCACTCTCGTCCCCAACTTCCTTCCCGAGGGCGTGGATGTGGTGCTCCACTCGGAGAACGGGATCCTCGGCGTCGGGCCCTACCCGACTCACGACGAGATCGACCCCGACCTCATCAACGCGGGCAAGGAGACCGTCACCGTCCTGCCCGGAGCCGCGTTCTTCGACTCCGCACTCTCCTTCGGCATGATCCGCGGCGGCCACATCGACGCCGCCATCCTCGGCGCCATGCAGGTCTCCGCCACCGGCGACCTCGCCAATTGGTCGATCCCCGGCAAGATGATCAAGGGTATGGGAGGCGCCATGGACCTGGTCCACGGAGCCCGCCGCGTCATCGTCCTGACCGACCACACGGCCAAGGACGGCTCACCGAAGATCGTCCAGGAGTGCACCCTGCCGCTCACCGGCAAGGCCTGTGTGCACCGCATCATCACCGACCTCGCCGTCCTCGACGTCACCGAGGACGGGCTGCACCTCGTCGAGACCGCTCCCGGGGTCACTCCGGACGAGGTGCGGGACAAGACCGCCGCGCCCGTCCGTATTCCCCTCCCCACCAGCTGATTCCCCCTGACCACCATCTCCCTCCGCCCGCACCAGGAGCTGACATGACCGACCGCCTTCGTGATGTCTATGTCGTCGACGCCGTCCGCACGCCGATCGGCAAGTACGGCGGCGCCCTGTCCGGCGTACGCCCCGACGACCTCGCAGCCCATGTGCTCGGCGCGCTCGTCTCCCGTACGCCCGACCTCGACCCGGCGCGTATCGACGACGTCTTCTTCGGCAACGCCAACGGCGCGGGGGAGGAGAACCGCGACGTGGCCCGTATGGCAGTGCTGCTGGCCGGGCTCCCCGTCACCGTGCCCGGCGCCACGGTCAACCGGCTCTGCGGCTCGGGCATGGAAGCGGTCATCCAGGCGGCCCGGGCCATCGCCGTCGGGGACGCGTCCATCGCCGTCGCGGGCGGCGTCGAGTCGATGAGCCGCGCGCCCTGGGTGGTACCCAAGCCCGAACGCGCCTTCCCCGCGGGCCACCAGGAGATGTTCTCGACCACGCTCGGCTGGCGCATGGTCAACCCGCGCATGCCCAAGGAGTGGACGGTAGCCCTCGGCGCAGGCGCCGAACTGGTCGCCGACCGCTACGGCATCGACCGCGAGGCACAGGACGCCTTTGCCCTCGAAAGCCACCGGAAGGCCGCGCGTGCCTGGGACGCGGGACTGTACGACGCGGAGATCGCCCTGGTCGACGGCGTCGATCTGGCCCGCGACGAATGCATCCGCGACACCACGTCGACCGAGGCCCTCGCCAAGCTCAAGCCCGTCTTCCGCCAGGGCGGCACCGTCACGGCGGGCAACTCCTCACCGCTCAACGACGGCGCCGCGGCCCTGCTGCTCACCGACGAGGACGGCCTGCGCGCCACCGGGCGCGAGCCGCTGGCCAGGATCGGCGCCACGGCCGTGACCGGCATCGAGCCGCAGTACTTCGGAGCCGGGCCCGTCGAAGCGGTCCACCGTGCACTCAAGAAGGCGGGCCGCGGCCTCGGGGACCTGCACACCCTCGAACTCAACGAGGCGTTCGCGGCCCAGGCGCTCGCCTGCATCGGACAGTGGCCAGGACTTGACCCAGCCGTGGTCAACCCGCGCGGCGGTGCCATCTCCATCGGCCATCCGCTCGGCGCGTCGGGCGCCCGCATCACCGGAGCCGTCGCCCACCAGCTTGCCGCAGCAGGCTCCGGCACCGGAATCGCCGCCCTGTGCATCGGCGTCGGCCAGGGCCTGGCACTGGTACTGGAGAAGTGACTGGATGACCCGGTCGGCTGACCCAGCAGCAGGTCAGCGTCAGTTCCGGGAGATGGGGGCACAATGTGAACCACCCCCGGAAAGAAGGCTGCTGATGCACACCACCGTCGGCATCATCGGCGCAGGCCCCGGCGGACTGCTGCTCGCCCGGCTGCTGCGCAACGCCGGCATCGACAGCGTGACCCTCGAATCACGCGACCGCGCCCACGTCGAGAACCGCCAGCGGGCAGGCATCCTCGAACAGGGCACCGTGGACGCCCTGCGTTCCGCCGGAGTCGCCGAGCGCATGGACCGCGAGGGGATGGTCCACGACGGCGTCGAGCTGCGCTTCGACCGCGGCGCCCACCGGCTCGACTTCCTCGCCCTCACGGGCGGCAGGAGTGTAACGGTGTACGCCCAGACCGAGGTGGTCAAGGACCTGATAGCCCGCCAGCTCACGGACGGCGGACCGCTGTTGTTCGACGCCCAGGTGCGCTCGGTGGAGGACGCCGACAGCGAGCGGCCGCTCATCCGATACCTCCACGAGGGGCGGGAGCAGACACTCACCTGCGACTACGTCGTCGGCTGCGACGGCTTCCACGGGGTGACGCGCAATGCCGTCCCCGAGTCGGTCCGCACCACGTACGAGCGGATCCATCCCTACTCCTGGCTCGGGATTCTCGCCCAAGCACCCCCGGTCTACGACGAGTTGATCTACGCCCATTCCGAGCGGGGCTTCGCCCTGGCCAGCATGAGGTCGCCCGCCGTCAGCCGCCTCTACCTCCAGGTGCCGAACGACACCGATCCCGCCGACTGGCCGGACGAGCGCGTCTGGGACGAGCTGGACGCCCGCTTCGCCATCGACACCGACCCGGGCTGGAAGCTGGAGAGGGGCCCGGTCTCTTCCAAGTCCGTTCTCCCGATGCGCAGTTCGGTGACCGAGCCGATGCGTTTCGGCAGCGTCTTCCTGGCCGGGGACGCGGCCCACATCGTCCCGCCGACGGGCGCGAAGGGCCTCAACCTGGCGGCATCCGACGTCATCGTCCTGGCCCGCGCACTGATCCACGAGCAGAACACGGGCTCGACGGAACTGCTCGACGCCTACTCCGACACGTGCCTGCGACGGGTCTGGCGAGCGGAACACTTCTCGTACTCGATGACGACGATGCTCCACACGGATCCGGCGCAGTCCGCGTTCGACACCCGGCTGCAACTGTCCCAGCTGCGCCGCCTGGCGAGCTCGCGGCACGCGGCGGCGGAACTGGCGGAGAACTACACGGGGTTGCCGACCGTGTAGAGGCAGGCAAGCCGGCCTCAGCCCCGGTCGTAGGTGTGGAATCCCCGGCCGGTCTTGCGGCCCAGGAGTCCTGCCTCGACCATCCGCTGGAGCAGCGGCGGCGGTGCGTAGAGAGGTTCTTTGAACTCCTCGTACAACGACTCCGCGATGGAGGCGACGGTGTCGAGGCCGATCAGGTCTGCGAGCTTGAGCGGGCCCATCGGGTGGGCGCAGCCGAGTTCCATGCCCGAGTCCACGTCGGTGGCGGTGGCGAAGCCCGATTCGGCCATGCGGATCGCCGAGAGGAGGTACGGAATCAGCAGGGCGTTGACGACGAAGCCGGCCCGGTCCTGGGAGTGGATCGCGGTCTTGCCGAGGGTGTCGCGGGCGAACGCCTCGATGGCGGTGACGGTCTCCGGCGCGGTGTGGAGGGACGCCACCAACTCCACAAGGGGCAGGACGGGTACCGGATTGAAGAAGTGCAGTCCGAGGACCCGGTCGGCGCGGTGGGTGGCCATGCCCAGGCGCATGACCGGGATGGAGGAGGTGTTCGTGGCGAGGATCGCCTCCGGATCCTCGACGATCTTGTCGAGGGCGGCGAAGATCTCAGTCTTCGCATCGGTGTTCTCGATGACGGCCTCGACGACGAGCTGACGGTCGGCCAGGTCGTCGAGGCTGCCGGTGAAGACGAGCCGGCCAAGGGCGTCTTCGGCGGCGATACGGTCGAGCTTGCCGCGCTGGACGGCGCGTTCGAGGGAATCCGCCGCACGCCGCCGCGCTCCACGGGCCGCGGTGGCATCCGCCTCGCACACGACCGTGTCGAGACCGGCTCGGGCGCAGACCTCGGCGATCCCGGCCCCCATCTGGCCGCCACCGACCACGCCTACTCGTGTGATGGACCCGTTCATGACTGCACTTCCGATCGGCGGACGAGGTGGCGGGCGTAGGCATCGGGGGTGAAGAACGCAGGCAAGTCCCGGGCCAGGGCGGTGCGTTCGAAGATGGCCCGGACTTGGTCCACCTGGGCCCAGGGGTACTCCGCCCCGAGGGCGGCGATCTCGTCGTCCAGCAGTTCGACCACGGTGTCGCGTTCGACGAGGCCGTGGCGTATCCACTGCCAGACCTGCACGCGGGCGATCTCCGCGGTCGCGGCGTCCTCCATCAGTCCGTACAGGGCGACGGCGCCGCTGCCGCGCAGCCAGGCGTCGAAGTAGCGCAGGGCGACGGCGACATTGGCGCGGACACCCTCCGGCGTGGGCGGGCCGGCGGTACGGCGGACTGCGAGCAGGTCGGCAGCGTTCACCTCGACGTCGTCGCGGGTGCGATCGATCTGGTGCGGCCGGTCGCCCAGGACGCTGTCGAAGACGTCACGGCAGAGGGGCACGAGGCCGGGGTGGGCGACCCAGGACCCGTCGAAGCCGTCCTCGGCTTCCCGTTCCTTGTCGAGCCTCACCTTGGCGAAGGCCGCCTCGTTCGCCTGCGCGTCGCGACTGGGGACGTGTGCGGCCATGCCTCCGACGGCGTGCGCGCCCCGCTTGTGGCAGGTGCGCACGAGCAGTTCGGTGTAGGCGCGCAGGAACGGCGCCGTCATGGTGACCTTCGCCCGGTCCGGGAGGACGAAGTCGGGGCGGTGCGCGAAGTTCTTGATCAGGCTGAAGAGGTAGTCCCAACGGCCCGCGTTGAGCCCGGCGCTGTGTTCGCGGAGCTCGTAGAGGATTTCCTCCATCTCGAACGCGGCGGTGATCGTCTCGATGAGGACGGTGGCGCGGATGGTCCCGCGGGGGATGCCGAGCAGGTCCTGGGCGAGCACGAAGACGTCGTTCCACAGGCGGGCTTCGTAGTGGTTCTCCAGCTTGGGGAGGTAGAAGTACGGTCCGCGGCCGGCGTCGACCTGCCGCCTGGCGCAATGGAAGAAGTACAGGCCGAAGTCGACGAGCGAGGCGGGCACGGGGCGATCGTCGATGACGAGGTGCTTCTCCGTGAGGTGCCAGCCCCGGGGGCGGACCATGATGGTCGCCGGACCGTCGCCGAGCCGGTACTCCTTGCCTTCGGGCGTGGTGAAGTCGATACGCCGGTCGATGGCGTCGCGCAGGTTCAGCTGGCCGCCGACGATGTTGCCCCAGGTCGGCGAAGTGGCGTCCTCGAAGTCCGCCATCCATACCTGCGCGCCGGAGTTGAGAGCGTGGACGGTCATGCGCCGCTCGGGCGGGCCGGTGATCTCCACCCGGCGGTCGGTCAGGCCCGGCGCGGGCGGAGCGACCCGCCAGTCTGGGTCGGTACGGACGGCCGGGGTGGCGCGCGAGAAGTCGAGCGGGCTGCCGCAGGCGAGCCGCTCGGCACGGCGGCGGCGCTCGGCGAGAAGTTCGAAGCGACGTCCGGCGAAGGCCGCGTCGAGGCGGCCGATGAACTCCAGAGCGGCGGGGGTGAGGATCTCGTCGTGACGGTCACCCGGAGCGCCGAGGATCTGGACTGTGCTGGTCAGAACGGTTGTTGACATGCAGGTCTCCTCAGCTGGAGTGGTGCGGACCGGACGCGGACACTCGTGCGGTCCGCACCTGGACACGGGCTGACTGGACACCCCCTAGTGGAACTGCTCTTCCTCGGTGGAGCCGGTCAGCGCCGTGGTCGAGGAGGCGGGGTTGACGGCGGTCGAGACCAGGTCGAAGTAGCCGGTGCCTACCTCGCGCTGGTGCTTGACGGCGGTGAAGCCCTGCTCCTGCGCGGCGAACTCCCGCTCCTGCAAGTCGACATAGGCGGTCATGCCGTGCTCCGCGTAGCCGCGCGCCAGGTCGAACATGCCGTGGTTCAGCGAGTGGAAACCGGCCAGGGTGATGAACTGGAAGCGGTAGCCCATCGCGCCCAGCTCCCGCTGGAACTTGGCGATCTGGTCGTCGTCGAGCGACGCCTTCCAGTTGAACGACGGCGAGCAGTTGTACGCCAGCATCTGGTCCGGGTGCTCGGCGTGGATGGCCTCGGCGAACTCGCGGGCCTGCGCCAGGTCCGGGGTGCCGGTCTCGACCCAGATCAGGTCGGCGTACGGGGCGTAGGCCAGACCGCGTGCGATGACCGGGGCCATGCCGCTGCGCACCCGGTAGAAGCCCTCGGCGGTGCGCTCACCCGTGACGAACCGGGCGTCGCGCTCATCCACATCGCTCGTCAGCAGGTTCGCGGCCAGGGCGTCCGTGCGGGCGACGATCAGGGTCGGTACATCGGCGATGTCGGCGGCCAGGCGGGCCGCATTGAGGGTGCGGATGTGCTGGGCCGTGGGCACCAGGACCTTGCCGCCCAGGTGACCGCACTTCTTCTCGGAGGCGAGCTGGTCCTCGTAGTGGATACCTGCCGCACCTGCCGCGATCATCGCCTTGGTCAGCTCGAAGGCGTTGAGCGGGCCGCCGAAGCCCGCCTCGGCGTCGGCGACGATCGGCGCGAGCCAGTCGGTGCCCTCCTGTGGCGTACCGGCCGTGCCGCCCTCGGCGGTGGCGATCTGATCGGCGCGCAGCAGCGCGTTGTTGATCCGGCGCACCACCTGCGGAACGGAGTTGACCGGGTAGAGGCTCTGGTCGGGGTAGGTGTGACCGGCCTGGTTGGCGTCGGCGGCAACCTGCCAGCCCGACAGGTAGATGGCCTGCAGACCGGCCTTCACCTGCTGTACGGCCTGACCGCCCGTCAGGGCGCCCAGCGCGTGGATGTAGTCCTGTTCGTGCAGCTGGCGCCACAGTCGCTCGGCGCCTCGCCGGGCGAGCGTGTGCTCCTCGCGGACGCTCCCCGACAGCCGCACGACGTCCTCCGCGCTGTAGGTGCGCTCGATGCCGTTCCAGCGGGGGTCCGTGGCCCACCGCCGGGCCAGCTCCTGTGCCGCCGTCTGTGTCCCTGCCTGCGCCATGACCGTCTCCTGAGGGGATCGAAAGCAAAAGATCATCTGTGAAGTTTGCGAAGGTCCATCGTCTTCGCTCGGTGTGCGGCCCGCCGTGCCCTCACTCGTGAGCGAAGGTGAGCAATGTTGACGAGCCGCCGGGAGGGAATTGCCGGGATCACCGACGTCAGGGCATGAGTCGTGCCCGGATTTCCGTTCCGGTCGCCGGGTCCGGCGGGCCGCACTACGACTCTGGCAGTGGCACTGAGTGCCAACAAGCTTGGCAGTCTGCCAACTTCTGCGAATCTTCAGCGCCTTCCTTGCCAAGATTGCGAAGACCTTTATGGCACTCCTTCACATAGGCTGTGCGCCGGTGAAAGGGGCCGGGATGAGCAAGAGCTATGCGGGGGCGCGGCTGAGGCGGCTGCGCGAGGAACGGCGCATGAGCCAGGCCGAGCTGGCCCGGGTCCTCGCGATCTCGCCCAGTTATCTGAACCAGATGGAGCACGACTCCCGGCCGCTGACCGTGCCTGTACTGCTCCGGCTGACCGAGGCGTTCGGCGTGGATGCCGGATTCTTCTCCGAACGCGATACCAGCCGCCTGATGGCTGACCTGCGCGAAGCGATGGCCGACGAGGTGGCCGCCGCTCGGGTGTCGGCCTCCGACCTGTCGGAACTCGCCTCCCGACTGCCCGGTGTCGCGGAGGCGTTGCTGCGTCTGAGCCGCCGCAATCAGGAGCTGGGTGAGCGGCTCGCCGAGGCGGCCGACGGCCGTGCCGTCTCCGCCGAATCGTCCACGCCGCGCACTCCGCACGAGGAGATCCGCGAGTTCTTCTATCGGCGCCAGAACTACCTCCACGACGCCGACACCGCCGCCGAGGAGCTGGCCGCCACCGTCGGCATCAGGCCCGGCGAGGTCCGTCAGGCACTGGCCGCCCGTCTCGCCCATCAGCACCGCGTGCGCGTCACCTCCGACGGCGACAGGCCGCACCAGTTCAATCCGCGGGACCGCACGCTGCACCTCTCGCCCCGACTGAGCCCGGGCCAGCAGGCGTTCCGTATGGCCACACAGCTGGCGCTGCTGGAGTACGGCGACGAAATCTCCGGACATGCGTCCGAGGATTTCGACGAGGGCACCTCAACCTGGAAGCTGGCGCGGATCGGCGTCGCCAACTACTTCGCCGCTGCGCTGATCCTGCCGTACCGCGGCTTCCACGCCGCCGCCGAGGAATTGCGCTACGACATCGAGCGCCTCACCGACCGCTTCGGCCTCGGCTACGAGACGGTCTGCCACCGCCTGAGTACACTCCAGCGACCGCGGCTGCGCGGGGTGCCCTTCTCCTTCGTACGCGTGGACCGCGCGGGCAACATGTCCAAGCGGCAGTCCGCGACCGGTTTCCACTTCTCCCGGGCGGGCGGCACCTGCCCCCTCTGGAACGTGTACGAGGCGTTCGCCGCCCCCGGCCGTATCCATGTCCAGATCGCCGCGATGCCCGACGGCCAGCGGTATCTGTGGACAGCCCGCGCGGTCACGCGCAACCGTGGCGGCTGGGGCGAGCCCGGCAAGACCTTCGCGATCGGCCTGGGCTGCGAGATCCGGCACGCCTCGCGGCTCGTCTACTCCGACGGCCTCGACCTCGACAACGCCTCGGCTGCCACACCGATCGGTATGGGCTGCCGCGTCTGCGAACGTCTCGACTGCCCACAGCGCGCCGTGCCCCCGCTGGGGCAGCGGCTCGCCATAGACGAGAACAGCACGACCTTCGTTCCCTACCCGATCGCGCCCTCACGCTGAACCGATCAGGGCAGGCCGGAAGGGCGATGGCCAACGGCTGGGGCGAGGGTTCGAGCTCGCTGGGCCGGGACCGCCTGGTGGACCAGCCCGCGGCGGAAGGGGAGTAATCGGCAATCGGGCATCACGACGGCCGACCCGCCCCCGGTCCGTGCCGCACAACGACCGCCGTGGGCCGGTGAGTTCTCGTTTCCGGCCCGGTCATATCCGGTGACACAAGCGGTACGAACAGAGCGCACCATCATTCGTGAGACCTGCGAAGCCGGAATCCAGCAGCAAGGATCAGCGAGTACCGGACGATCAAGAATCGGAGACGTGAGATGTGTTCACATCGGCCCGCGTGCCCCACCGCCGACCACCCCGACCGTGACGCCGCCCGCGTCGTCGCCGCGCATCCCGAGCAGGGCTGGAGCCTTCTCTGTAACGGCACGGTCGTCTTCGACGACACCGGCGAGCTGTTGCCGGGCGGTGAGATCATTCCGCCGCATCGGCCTGTCATTACGACAATGCCCTCCCGCGGGGGGCTGGCCGTCGCGGCCTGAGGCCCCTGCGAGTCGGCGGCGGGGTCCGTGGTCAGGTGCTCAGGTCCTGGCAGAAGGGGCAGAGCTGGTAGCGGCCGTCGTTCACCACGCTTCCCCAGCCGCGGCACTCGTCGCAGTCGCGGGCCAGGGCGATGTTCGCGCGGGGGGCAGGAGCATTGGGGTGGGCTCCGGTGTTCATCAAGTCATGTTCCTCGGGTAGAGGGCTATGCATGGCGAAAGTATGCCAAATGGTGCATAGACATGCAAATGCGGACCCTTATACCGGCTGCTCGGTCCAGATCGTCTTGCCGTCGCGCGTGTACCGCGTCCCCCACCTCTCCGTGAGCTGGGCCACCAGGAAGAGTCCGCGGCCGCCCTCGTCGGTGGATCGGGCCCGGCGGAGGTGCGGTGAGGTGCTGCCGGTGTCGGACACCTCGCAGATGAGGTGGCCGTCACGGATGAGCCGTAGGGTGATCGGCCCGCCGCCGTACCGATAGGCGTTGGTGACCAGCTCGCTGACGATCAGCTCCGTGGTGAAGGCCATCTCGTCCAGTCCCCACTGGGCCAGTTGGGACGCCACCAGCGCCCGGGCCCGAGCGGCGGCGGTCGGCTCGACGCGCAGCTCCCACGTCGCCACTTGTTCCGCGGCCAGGACGCGGGTACGGGCGATGAGCAGAGCCACGTCGTCGGCGACGTCATCGGTGGGCCGGTCGTGCAGCAGCGCGACCTCGACCGCCCTGCACGTGTCCTCCAACGAGCGGGCGGGTGCCGCCAGCGCCCCCGACAGATCGGCCAGACTCTCGTCGACGTCTCGCTTCCGGCCCCGGATGAGGCCGTCCGTGTAGAGGGCCAGGAGGCTGCCCTCGGCCAGTTGCAGCTCGGCAGCCTCGAACGGCAGCCCGCCCAGGCCCAGCGGCGGACCTGCGGGGATGTCGAGGAGGTGGACGCGCCCGTCCGGGGTCACCACCGCGGGCGGCGGGTGGCCGGCCCGGGCCAGGGCGCAGTGCCGCGAGACCGGGTCGTAGACCGCGTACAGGCAGGTCGCGCCGACGACTTGAGGGGAACGCTCGTCGGTCGGCTCCTGCTCGGCGGCCAGTCGGTCCACCAGGTCATCGAGGTTGGAGAGGACCTCGTCCGGGGTGAGGTCGAGATTCGCCAGGGTGTGTACGGCGGTACGCAGCCGGCCCATGGTGGCCGCTGCGTGGATGCCATGGCCGACCACGTCGCCGACGACAAGGGCGACGCGCAGCCCGGAGAGCGGGATGACGTCGAACCAGTCGCCGCCGACACCGGTCGTGGCGTCGGCAGGCAGGTAACGGTGGGCGACTTCGACCGCCGGGTGCCCGGGAACCTCGTGGGGGAGCAGGCTGTGCTGCAGGGTCAGCGCCGCCTCGTGCTCCTGGGTGTAGCGGCGCGCGTTGTCGATGCAGACGGCGGCGCGGGAGGCGAACTCTTCGGCGAGAGTGAGGTCGTCCTCCTCGAACGGCTCGAGCCGCCGAGACCGCCACATGCTGATCAGGCCGAGCACGAGCCCCCGCGCCACCAGAGGCACCACCATCAGCGAGTGGATGCCCAGTGCGAGAGCGCGCTCAGCCCGGTCCGGGTCCATGGTGAGCCACGTGTTGGCGCCCTCCATATGCGCGTCGAGGATGGGACGCCGTTCGGCCAGGCACCGCGCCTGCATGGTTTCCGGCGGGACGTGAATCGTGTGTCCCAGCGGATACATCACCTCCGCCGTGTCCGACAGAATGCTGCGGACCGCCGTCCGGCGCAGCGGGCCGAGCACTCCCCCCTGAGTGGGCTCTTCGCCGCGGGTCACCGGCTCCAGCAGGTCCACGGAGACGCAGTCGGCGAGGTCCGGGACCGCCACCCCGGCCAGTTCGTCCGCCGTCTTCGCCACATCCAGCGTGGTTCCGATGCGGGCGCTGGCCTCGTTGAGCAGGGCGAGGCGGCGCCGGGCCCGGTAGCGGTCGGTGACGTCTTCGACCGTCTGCGTCACCCCGAGGATCCGCCCGGAGGAGTCGTGCATCCGGAATGCCGATACCGACACGACCAGTTCACGGCCGGGATCCCGCCGCAGACGGGCGGGCTGCTCGGTGAAGATCGACGACTGGCCCGTCTGCAGGACCTCCCGCAACTGCCTCTCCACCGTGTCGGTGTCCTGCTGGATCAGGAAGTCGCTGGTACGCAGCCCGCGGTGCTGCTCGACCGATATCTCGCTGAACCTCGCGATCGCCCGGTTCACACGCAGGATCGTCAAGTCCGGGGCATGGACGGACAGACCGATGGGGGAGCGGCGGAACAGTCCGTCCAGGACCGACCGGTCTGTCTCCCACTGGATCACTTCCTCGGCCGGCGCGGCAACGAGAAACCACTCGCGTGGGGAGTCCTCGCCCCTGGCGACGACCCTGGTGCGACAGCCGAATTCCATGCGACGGCCGTCGCGGTGCCGGACGGGCACGATCCCGTACCACCCCTGGTCGCGTACGCATTCCGCCACCGAGTCCATCACGAACTCGTGGTCACGGGGGTCGAGCAGGAAGCCGACCGCGGGCCGCCCGAGCACTTCGTCGGGTCGATAGCCGAGGAGCGCCTCGGCCCGCTTGCTCCAGCCCACGATCCTGCCGCGGTCGTCCAGCACGCCGCACGCCGCGCGCCGCACCGCGAACGGGTCATCCGGGCTCTCGTTGAACGTCGTCACCGGTGTGTCCATCACTACCACCCTGGCACTACCCGGGCGGGACCGCCCATGCGATGGGGCTCGGGGTGATTCATCGCCGGCGCCGGTCGAGGCAGAGTTCTCGCGAGGAGCACTGCCACATCGTCCTGCGCCGCGGAGGGCAGCAGTCGGCCGAGGACGCGGTCGCAGATCTCCTCCAGAGGGAGGTCGAGGTTCCGCAGCGCCTGGGCGAGTTCCTGCATGCCCTGGTCGAGGTCTCTGTCGCGGGCCTCGATGAGGCCGTCGGTATAGAGCACCAGCAGACTTCCGGGGGGCAGGGGCACCTCTTCGGTCCGGAAGTCCTGTCCGCCCGTTCCCAGGGGCGTGCCCGAGGGGCCGTCGAGGAACGCGATCGTCCCCCGGGCGTCGACCAGTGCCGGAGGCGGATGGCCCGCCCGGGCGATCAGGCAGCCGCCGGCGGCCGGGTCGTGGACCGCGTAGACGCACGTCGCCATTTCGTTCTCGCCCAGATCGGCCACGGCTGCGTCCAGGGAGCGGAGCATCTGAGCCGGGGGGATGTCGAGGCGTGCCAGCGTGCGCACCGCTGTGCGCAGCTGGCCCATGACAGCCGCCGCATGGATTCCGTGCCCCATGACGTCCCCGATGACAAGACCGGTCCTGCCCTCGGGCAGGGTGATGACGTCGAACCAGTCGCCGCCGACCTCGTGGTCGCTGGCGGGGAGGTAGCGCCCGGTGAGTTCCAGGCCGCTCACGTCCGGCAGCGCATAGTTCGTCAGGCTGCGCTGCAGAGTGAGGGCCGCCTCCCGCTGGCTGGTGTACATGCGGGCGTTGTCGATGTTCAGCGCCGCCCGGGCGACCAGTTCGTCCATGAGTACGCAGTCCTGCTCGTCGAACGGCTCACGGCTGCGGGTACGCGTCACCACGACCGCGCCGAGCACCTTGCCGCGAGCCACCACGGGGATCAGCCGCGCGCACCCTATGCGGGCACTGAGGTAGGCCCGCAGTCGCTCGGCCTGCGGATCGGGGATCAGCTCGGGGATGTCGGCCTGGTAGAGGTTCATGGGGCGCCCGTCCGCGATGACCTGCTCGTACACCGAGCCGAGGGGGACCTGGAAGGTCATGCCCGGCGCCAGTTTCGCGGTGGGGGCGGACGGGTCGGGGAAGGCGGCCGCCATACGACGCACGACCCCCTGGGTGGATGCGGCGGCGTCATCGGGTTCTAGCACCGCCTCCAGCAGCTGTACGTCGGCCGAATCGGCCAGCTGGGGCACCAGCACCTGCACCACTTCCTCGGCGGTCTGGCGCAGGTCCAAGGTGGTCCCGATGCGCTCGCCGGCCTCGGCCAGCAGGGCGAAGCGCTGCCTCGCCCGCTCGGCCTCGGCCTGCGCCTGCTGCCCGTCGGTGATGTCGATCAGGGAACCGATCAGGCCCAGGGGCCGCCCGTCGTTGCCGAGCAGCGGAGCATAGGAGCAGGACCAGGTCCGGTCGTGATCGGGATCGCCCGCGGTACGACCGGTGCGGCGCACGTCGACCACCGCCGTGCGGCGGTCCAGCACCTGCCGCATCACCCTCTCCAGCGCGGCGGCGTTGACTCCCGGTGTGATCTCGGCCGGCCGCTTGCCGAGGTGCTGGGCCGCGGAGACGCCATTCATCCGCGCCAACGCGTCGTTGACCCGTAGAAAGCGCAGATCGGGACCGAACATGGCCAGACCGATGGGGGACTGGGTGAACAGGCCTTCCATGGCCGCCAGCGAATCCCGCATTCTCAGCACCGCGGAGGTCTCCACCGCGATGGCCAGAATGCCCGTGCCGCCCTGCGGGTCCGCACTCGGGCAGATCCACATCTCCATCGGCACGAGGTAGCCGTCGCGGTGCACCAGAGGGAGGGCTCCGACAACCGCCTCACCGGCCATGACCTTCTGCGTCAGCTGATCGGCGAGCTCCCTGTTGGGCTCGGGGACCAGCATCGCAATCCCGTACTGGCCCAGCAGCTGCTCCGGCGCGTAACCGAGCAGCTCCCGGGCGGCGAGCGACCACTCCACGACGCGGCCCTGCGCATCCGCCCGCCACAGTGCGATGGGGAGCAGGTCACGGAGCACACCCGCGTATCCGACCGCCGACAGGGGGTGGTCCGGCACATCACTCGTCGACTGGTGTGTGTCCACGCGATGACCTCGCACCGGGGTGTGGGGGCCTCTGCCTGCCGACCACTCCCTGGCGATCTTCCGGTGGGGTGCAGCTTTCGGGTGCCGTTATGCACATATCAGCCTATCCGAGGCAGTGCACGGTCGATCCGTGCCGGTTCCGGCGCTTGTGCTGGAGCGCGGTGCAGTCGCCATCGGCCAAGAGGCTTGGGACTCGTTGTGGCCGACGCCTGCGCGGCATAGCGTTGACTGCGTCCCGACAACCGCGGAGGCCTGTGTGAGCGATCCCCTGAGCGCGACCGTTGTCCATGCCTTTGGTGACGACGTGCTGGGAGAGCACGACGCCGTGAGCCTGGCCCGGCTGATCCGCGACGGAGAAGCCGATCCGGCCGAGGTGGCGCGCGCCGCCGTGGAGCGGGTGCGGAAGGTCGGCGGGGATCTGCACGCCGTACAGGTACCGGCGTACGAGCAGGCCGTCGCCTCCGCCACGGGCGGGCCGGGGACCTTCGCGGGGGTGCCGACCTTCATCAAGGACAACATCGACTACCGCGGTCTGCCCACGGGTTTCGGTAGCTCCGCGTATGTGGCGCGGCCCGCGCGGCGGCACGCGCCGTTCGCCCGGCAGTTCCTGAGCACCGGCGTGACCGTGCTGGGCAAGACCCGGCTGCCGGAGTTCGGTTTCAACGCCACCACCGAGTACGAGAACGCGCCACCGGTGTGCAACCCCTGGCACACGGGGCACTCCTCGGGCGGCTCATCGGGCGGCAGCGCCGCGCTCGTGGCCGCCGGCGCCGTGCCCATCGCGCATGCCAACGACGGCGGCGGCTCGATCCGCATCCCCGCCGCCTGCTGCGGGCTCGTCGGCCTCAAGGCCACCCGCGGCAGGCTGGTCGCCAACGAAGAGGGCCGCACCCTGCCCATCAACCTGGTCAGCGACGGGATACTGAGCCGGTCCGTACGGGACACCGCAGCGTTCTTCGCTGCCGCGGAGCAGCACTGGCGCAACCCGAAGCTGCCACCGCTCGGCCTGGTCGAGGGCCCGTCACAACGCCGTCTGCGTATCGGGCTGTTGCTCGATTCCCCGAGCGGCGTCACCACGGACGCCGCCACCCGCGCTGCCGTGACGGACACCGCGACCGCATTGGAGAAGCTGGGCCACACCGTGGAGCCAGTACGGATCGTGCTGGACGAACACTTCGCCGAGGACTTCATCACCTACTGGGGCCTGCTGTCCTTCCTCGTGGGCGCCACGGGCAAGCGGCTGGACCGCCACTTCGACCGGCGCCGCATGGACGGTCTCAGCCGTGGCCTGCGCGATCACTACCGGCGCCGGCTGGGCAGCACTCCGGCGGTGCTGCGCCGGCTGGGCCGCTCCCGCGAGGCGTACGCGGCGGCCTTCCGTGACCACGACCTCGTCCTCTCGCCAGTCCTTGCACACACCACGCCGCGCCTTGGTCATCTCAGCCCCGGTGTGCCGTACGAGACGCTCATCGAGCGGCTCACCTCCTACGTCGCCTTCACTCCGCTGAACAATGTGGTCGGCAGCCCCGCGATCTCCCTTCCCGCGCGCATGGCGACCGAGGACGGCCTGCCGATCGGGGTGATGTTCTCCGCCCGGAACGGCGACGAACGCACGCTGCTGGAAATCGCGTTCGCGCTGGAGGCCGACCAGCCCTGGCGCCGTATCCAGGATGTCCGGGCGGCCACGCCGTGACGAAGGGGCCGGCGAGCCGGGCGGGGCGTGGGTCGCGCGGGAAGGTTCGGTGCGAGCGGTGATCCGGCCGGCGGGCCGACGCAGGTCGGCCGCGTTGGCCGCGGGCCAAGGCGGTGACGGATCGGTTGGCGGCGCGGCGGCCGCGGGTGGCCTGCTGGCGCTGTTCCCCGGTGGTGCCGACGGCGCCAGGGGGCACCCGCAGGTAACGGCGCTCGGCGGCCCGGTGGCCGGTGACGCCGAGGGGGCGGGAGAGGTCGGCCCAGCTGGCGCCCGCCTCGCGGGGCGATTCCCGGCCACCTACCGACGGTGGCCGGACTTCGCCGCCCCCGCGATTTCGCGGCGGCGGGGACAAAGGGTGGCGGGGATCAGGTGTGCAGAATGCTGTTGTGGCCGTCGTGGGCGTCGGCGTGTTCGTCGTCGAACCAGTAGTCGCCGGCTGCCAGGTAGCGGAATCCGTAGCTGTGCTCAGGGGGCAGGTTGAGGGTGACGGCGAGGGTGCCGTCCTCTCTCGCCACCAGAGGATGGGCGCCGGGCTGCCAGTCGTTGAAGTCGCCGACGACACTGACCTGGCCGCAAGGCTGGTCCGCGGGGATGACGAACGTGATCTCTGTGTCGTTCTTGCGGCGGGAACGCTCCAGCATGGAGAAACCTTCCTCTTCGGAGAGCAGTGGGGGCCAGCATTGCCCTGTTCGTGCTCTCCCGTCGCGCCCGGCTGCGCCAACGGCGCCGCCGGTCGCCCGTATGGCCCCCGGGACACGGCGTCTCCCTCGCCGTGGAGTGCCTTGGGCGCCGTTCGCGCGAGTGTTCGCGACCTGGTGGGCGGGCGCGCGGCGGCGAAGCCTGAGCAGGTCTCCTTGAGGCTCAGACGCACATGCCGGCCGGTGGCCTCGCGCGGCTTGAGGGTCGCGGGGCAGCCACCGGCCAGCAGGTGCACAACAGCGTTAGTCCTGCAGGTACATGTCCCCGCTCGCCATGCTGCTCTGCTGCTCGCTCTCCTCCATGAGCCGGCGGGCCTTTTCCGTCAGTCGCCGACGCTCCTGCGGGTCGGTGGCACGCTCCGCTGCCTGTTCCAGCTCCTGCGCCTTCTGGCGCATCTGCCGGGCTCGACCGCCGGTCTCGTCTGCAACGCTCATGATCACTCCTTGGGTGACGGGGGAGAAGAGCGGGCCACACCAGCGAAACAGCGCCCCCCACCACACGCATCTCGAACGCTCACCCACCGTGATCTGCGCAGTTCCCGCAGGCTTTGGGTATGCGGCTGCGGCGAGAAAGTCGGCGCAGCGGGCGCATCGCAAAAAACCCCGTGCTCCCGCCGCATCAAGTTCCTTACACTCACCAGGAATCGCGCGCTACAAGATCGCAGCGCGCGCCTTGACGAGTGAGGGGAGCCGGGCCGTGCGTGACCGCACCGCTGTCGTCGTTCCCCCGTCACAGTACGAGGTGATCCTGGTGTCTTCGTCTGTCCGGCGTCGGCTGCGCGGCCCACGCCGGATCTCCGCGACGAACACCTGACCCCCTGTCTGTTCGGCCTGAACCAACGCCCTCGGAAACATCACGGGACGTTGCTCCGCCGTGAGGGGTATGTGCCTGGCCTGAGTGCAGGCCGTGGTCCGTCCGGGAAATCGCGCTGGCTTGTTGTCGGTCATTCCTGAAAGGCCAGAGTTGTGCGCACCGAAAACCGTCACTTCGACAATCCGCTCACTGGCGTCCGCAATCTGGGCATCCTCGCCCACGTCGACGCCGGCAAAACCACCGTCACCGAACGGATCCTCTATGTGACCGGCGCAACGTACAAGCGTGGCGAGGTCCATGACGGTACGACCGTCACCGACTTCGACTCGCAGGAGCGAGATCGCGGGATCACGATCTTCGCCGCTGCGGTGAGCTGTGACTGGGACGGTCACCGGATCAATGTGATCGACACTCCCGGCCACGTCGACTTCGCCGACGAGGTGGAGCGCTCGCTGCGGGTGCTCGACGGCGCCATCGCGGTGTTCGACGCCGTCGCCGGGGTCGAGCCCCAGAGCGAGTCGGTCTGGCGACAGGCCGACCGCCACGGGGTGCCGCGTATCGCATTCGTCAACAAGCTGGACCGTACCGGTGCCGACCTGGACCTGGCGGTCGAGTCGATCCGGGCAAGACTGCATACGGTTCCGCTGGTGGTCCAGCTGCCGATCGGTCAGGAGGACGGGTTCACCGGCGTGGTGGACCTGCTCCGTATGCGGTCGCTGGTCTGGTCCGACGGGTGCGGCACCTTCGAGGACGGTCCCGTACCGGGGGACTTGCAGGACGAGGCACGCCGGCGCCGTCGGCTGCTCGAAGAGGCGGTGGCGGAACTCCACCCGATCGCTCTGGAGGAATTCTGTGCACGGTCAACGGTCTCCGCGCAGACGCTGACGGCAGCGCTGCGGGATCTGACACTCGCCGGTGACGCCGTGGTCGTGCTGTGCGGATCGGCCTACCGCAACCGCGGGATCGAGCCGCTGCTGGACGCTGCCGTGGCTTACTTGCCCTCGCCGCTGGACGTACCGGCGGTGCACGGCACCGTCGACGGCTCGGAGCAGGAGCGGGCCGCCGACCCGTCCGCGCCGTTCGCCGCGCTCGTGTTCAAGGTGAACGCGACCGCCACGGGACGGCTGACCTACCTGCGGGTGTATTCGGGAACGATCAGCAGAGGAGAGGCGGTGTTGGACGTGCAGGCGCGGCGCACCGAGAGGGTCGGCCGGATCCTGCGCGTGCAGGCGGACCGGCACGCGGAGTTGGAACGGGCAGTGGCCGGAGACATCGTCGCGGTGGTCGGAGTGAAGGCGGCACGCACCGGTGCCACGCTGTGCGCACCGGCGGCGCCGCTGATCCTCGAACCGCCGACGGTGGCCGATCCGGTGGTCTCCGTGGCGGTGGAGGCCCGCAGGAGCATCGACACCGACCGCTTGGCGTCTGCGCTGGCACGACTGGTCGAGGAAGATCCGTCGCTGCGGGTCCGCACCGACCGTGAGACCGGTCAGACGGTGCTGTCGGGCATGGGCGAGCTGCATCTGGAGGTCGCGGCGGAGAAGATGCGTCGTGCGCACGGGCTGGATGTCAGCGTCGGCCGGCCGCAGGTGGCCTACCGGGAGACGGTCTCCCGTGGGGTGTCCGGGCTGGTGTACCGCCACGTCAAGCAGGATGGTGGCGCCGGGCAGTTCGCCCATGTCGTCCTCGACGCACAGCCGTTGGACGCCGCAGAGGTCGACGGCGGCGACAGCGGCAGGGCGGTCGACTTCGAGTTCGCCTCGACCGTTGTCGGCGGACGCGTGCCGGCGGAGTACGTACGGGCGGTGGAGGCCGGATGCCGGGGCGCTCTGGCTGAAGGGCCCCTGGGCGGCAACCCGGTCACCGGGCTGCGGGTCACCCTGACGGACGGGGCCACCCATCCCAAGGATTCCTCGGAGATGGCGTTCCGTACGGCCGGTCGGCTCGCGCTGCGGGAAGCACTGCGCGCCTGCGCGATGGTGCTGCTGGAACCGGTGGCCGAGGTCACGGCCACGGTGCCCGAAGACGCCGTCGGCGGAGTCCTCGGCGACCTGGCGGCACGGCGCGGCCGGATCTCGGGCTCGACCGCCCGGGCAGGCACGGCAGTGATCACCGCGACCGTGCCGCTGGCCGAACTGTTCGGCTATGCCTCCCGGTTGCGCAGCCGAACCCAGGGCCGGGGCACCTTCACCAGCCGGGCCACCGGCTACGCCCCGGTACCGAGCGGCGTGTTGAGCGCGATGCCGTCACGGTAGAACGCACTGGTGGCCCCGCCCTTGTACGGGCGGGGCCACCACCGGAGCCGTATCGTAACGACGGGCCGACCCCGATACCCCGGGTTCAACCCCGCGGGCCCGGCAAGGGAGTCTTGGGCTGTGTCCTCACTTCTTCCTCAGCAGCCTCAACACGGCGTCCCCGAAGGGCAGATGATTGTCTGCGGTGACGACGCGTTGGCCGCCCGTCTCGCCTCCGAACTGCACGACGTCTACGGGGAGCGGGTGACGCTGGTCGTCCCGCCCGCCCGCTCCTCGACAGGTGGGCAGCCCGCCGTGGCGCCGAACCGTATCCGGACGTCTGCGCTCTTCGGGCGGGTGTCCGCTGCGATGAACCGGCCGGGTGGTGCCGACAACGTCGGTTCCAGTGGCGAATTCCTCCTTCCGGTACGGGAGGTGGAGGCTGCCGAGCCCTCGGAGGAGACACTGCGTCACGCCGGAGTGGAGCGGGCCGCGGCCCTGGCCCTCGTGTATGACGACGACGAGATGAACATCCGGGCCGCGCTGGCCGCCCGGCGGCTCAACCCCCGGCTGCGGCTGGTGATCCGGCTCTACAACCGCAAGCTGGGCCAGCACCTGGAGGGCCTGCTCGACCAGGCTGCCGTCGTCGCCATGCCGGGTCTGGACGTCACCGCGCTGGACGCCTCCACCACCGTGCTGTCCGACGCGGACACGGCAGCGCCCGCCCTGGCAGCCGCAGCGGTGGCCGGTACGAGCAAGGTCGTGCAGGCCGGCGGGCTGCTGCTGCGTGCCGTTGAGCGCACCCCGCCCGGGCGCGGCGAGGTACCCGATCCCGGCTTGTGCACGCTCGCCCTGCTGTCGTCCACCACCAACGACCCTGCGGGCGCCGAGGGTTCGGACAGCAGCGGCCCGCAAGGTCCCAGTCTGCTGCCCGACGACGCCACGGTCGCGGCGGCCACCGGACGGGGGACTGTCGTACTGGAGACGATCTCGTACGCCGGGCTGCCCGTGCCGTCCCGTCGGCTGGCCGGCCGGGGCGCCCCACTCAGGGAGATCTTCTCGCGTCGGCTGCGCCGCGCGCTCGCCGGTGCCGCCGCGGCCGTGGTCGCCCTCGCCGTCGCGTCCTGGCTCACGACCGGCGACCATCCGATGCACGCCGCGTACCTCACGCTCCTCGACCTGTTCGCGATCGGGGACCCGGCCGTCGGTGAACCCACCGCCCGCCAGGTGCTCCAGCTCCTGTCCGGACTGGTGGGTCTTGCGCTGCTGCCGGTCCTGGTCGCCGGATCACTGGAGGCTCTCGGCGCGTTCCGCGGAGCAGCCGGACTGCTGCGCCCGCCGCGGGGACTGTCCGGGCATGTCGTGCTGCTCGGCCTGGGCAAGGTCGGCACGCGGGTGCTGGCCCGGCTGCGTGAACTCGGCATCCCCGTGGTGTGCGTGGAGGAGGATCCGGAGGCGAGGGGCATCCCGCTCGCGCGCCGGTTGCGCGTGCCCGTGGTGCTCGGCGATGTCACCCACGAGGGTGTGCTGGAGGCTGCCAAGATCCATCGGGCCCATGCCCTGCTGGCGCTGACCAGTGCCGACACCACGAACCTCGAAGCGGCGCTGTACGCCCGTACCGTCAAGCCGGATCTGCGGGTCGCGCTGCGGCTGTACGAGGACGACTTCGCCACCGCCGTCTACCGCACCCTGCGGGCCGCACACCCCGACGCGCTCACCCGCAGCCGCAGTGTGTCCACGCTCGCGGCCCCCGCGTTCGCCGGGGCGATGATGGGCCGTCAGATCCTCGGCGCCATCCCGGTGGAGCGCAAGGTTCTGCTGTTTGCCGTGCTCGATGTCGCCGGGCATCCGCGGTTCGAGGGCTGCACCGTCGCCGAGGCGTTTCGGCCCGGCGCGTGGCGGGTGATCGCTCTGGACACGGCGGGCCCCTCGGGGCGCCGGTCCGACCTCGCCGCATCCCGTCCGTACGGAGCCGACCGGACTGGCGCCGGGTTGCTGTGGGACCTCCACCCCGGCTACGTCCTGCGGCCCCAGGACCGTGTCGTTCTCGCCGCCACCCGCCGCGGGCTGGCGGAACTCCTGGGACGGCGCACCGGGTCCCGCCCCGGCCCGCACCCGGCCTGAGCGCTCGGAGATCCTGGGCGGGCCGGTCCAGGAGGCGGGCGCCGACGACCGCGTCGGCGCACGTCCGGGCCCACCCGCCGCAGCCAAGGGGCGCGGGCCTGAGGCTCGGGACTCTCCTGAAGAGCGAGGCGGCCCGTGGTGGAGGCCGGCTCGCCATGCCCAGGGCGAAAGCCCTCGCCCAGCGTCCCGCGGGCGGACGTCGTGGATGCGACGACAGCCGGGCGGCGCCGGGTGCGGGACCACATGTCCCGCGCACAGCTGCACCGGGCGGGCGGGCGGGCGGGCGGACGGTACGGCGAGGCGGAGCGCGCGGATCCGCAGCCCCGACGACCCTCGCCTCACTCGGCCGCCGAACGCCCTGGGCGCCGTCCGTCAACGACGCGGCGACCTGACCGAGGCAGAACGGCTCTACCTGCGGGTCATCGGCATCGTGACCGGTACGGCGACCTGACCGGCCCGGGCGGGAAGGCGCCATCCGTACACAGTCGCCCTGAACCCTGCACAATGTAGGACAAAGGCGCCTGAGCCTCGTCCGGCCTTCCCTGTGCGGTCGAGGGGGTGCGTGCCGCGGGTGGAAGGCGATGGTCGGTGGCGTCCGTTCGGTCGGAGGGCGAGAAGGCTCCTGGTCCGCTCTGGTCCGAGCCCGGGACGCTGCTGCAGCACGTCCCCGTTGCCGTCTTCGCCATCGATGAGGACGACCGGGTCTGCTACTGGGGGCCCGGCGCGCAGGACCTCTTCGGGCACGACGCCGCGGGTGTGCTGTCCCAACCTGCAGGTGTTCTCTTCGCGGATCCGCCCCGAGGCGCCCCCGACGCTTCGGTACGGCTGGCGGAACGGGGCCGCACACTGGGGTACTGGCGCGGCCGGCTGCCGGCACGGCACCGGGACGGCGCAGTTTTCGACTGCGGATTCAGAGTGTTTCCCGTGACCGGCGCCGGGGGCCGCTCGGTGGTCATGGCCCTGGCGAGCCGCAGTGCCGAGCTCGATCGGGTGAAGACGAACCTGGCCTTCCTCGATGCCCTCTTCGAGACCTGCCCCATCGGCCTGGTCATGCTCGACGAGGAGTTGCGCTACGTCCACCTCAACCAGGCGCTCGCCGACATGGACGGTCTCCCCATCGAGGAGCACCTCGGGCGGCGGATGGAAGAGATCATGATCACGTCCGACGGCGGTGAGTACCAGCGGATGCTGCGTGCCGTCGCCGCGCGGGGACGGCACGTCGTGGGCGCCCTGGTGGGTGTACGCACACCGGGGCACCCGGATCGCGATCAGGTGCGGTCCGTGAGCCTCTTCCCGCTCAGCGGCGCGGTCGGCTCCCATTCGGGAGTGGGCGGACTGCTGGTGGACGTGACCGACCGGGAGCAGGCCATCATGGAGGCAACCGCCGGCCGTCAGCGGCTGGCCCTGCTGGACCGAGCCGCGGCCTCCATCGGCACCACCCTGGACGTGGATGTCACCGCCCGGGAGCTGGTCGCGGCCGCCGTGCCCGACTTCTCGGACGCCTCCGTCGTCGAAGTCGTGGAGTGGATGGACGAACCCGAAGTGTTCAACCCGCACCTTCCGCTGGTCACCCGCCGGATCGCCTCCGGTACCGTCCTGCCCCCTCCCGCCACCGAACTCGTGAGCGGGCTGGAGACCGTCACCTACCCGCCCGGCTCGGCCATCCACCGGATGCTGCAGACAGGCCGCCCCGTCTCCGTCCTGGTGAACGACGAGTTCATGACCCGGACAGTCATTCACCAGGCCCGCGCCCAGCTGCTGAGAGACAGCGGTCTGGTCGGCATGATCATCGCTCCGCTCATCGCCCGGGGCACGGTCCAGGGCCTCACCATGTTCGGACGCTCCGCCGCCCGGCCCGCCTTCACCGACGAGGACCTCAGCCTGGCCGGTGAGCTCGCCTCCCGCGCGGCACTCTGCCTCGACAACGCGCGCCTCTACAGCCGGGTACAAGACATCGCGCTCACCCTCCAGCGCGCGCTGCTTCCCAGTGCGCCGGCGACCAGCCCATACGTGGAGGTCGCCCACCGTTATCTGCCCGGCAGCCACATCACCGAGGTCGGCGGCGACTGGTACGACGTGATCAACCTGTCCGGCGACCGGGTCGCCCTGGTCGTCGGCGACGTGATGGGACACGGAGTACCGGCAGCCGCGGCCATGGGCAGGCTGCGCCTCACCGCCAAGGCGCTGGCCAGGCACAACCAGGAACCGGACGACCTGCTCGCCGAACTGGACGCCTGTGCCCAGGAGGCAGGGATCGAGCTGGCGACCTGCCTCTACATCGTGTACGACCCCACGACCGGCCGCGCACGCATCGCCAGCGCCGGGCACCCCCCGCCTCTCGTGCGCCACCCGGACGGCACGGTCGAGACCATCAGCGAGGTCCTGGGAATTCCCCTCGGGGTGGGCGGTCAGCGCTTCAGAACGATCGAGATCACTCTGCCTGAGGGCGCCGTTCTCGCCCTGTACACCGACGGCCTCATCGAAACACGCGGCAAGGACATCGAAGTGGGCCTGGCGGCCGTACGCGCCGAACTCCGAGGAGCTTCGGGCCAGTTGGAAGAGACGGCGGACCGCATGCTCGCGAGCCTGCTGCCCGACCCGCCGGACGACGACACGGTGCTCGTCCTCGCCCGCGTCCGCCGTACGCCACGTAACCAGCGAGGGTGACCATCGACGCGGCTACTCGAAGCGCGCGGTGTCGCCTGCCCCTCGGCGTACGATCTCGAGTTCGCCGCCGGAGAAGTCGATGACGGTCGTCGGCTCGGTGCCGCAGTCGCCCGAGTCGACGACCGCGTCCACCACGTGGTCGAGTCGCTCCTTGATCTCCCAGCCCTGTGTCATCGGCTCGTCCTCGTCGGGCATGAGCAGGGTGCTGGAGAGCAGCGGTTCTCCGAGCTCGGCGAGGAGAGCCTGGGCCACGGCGTGGTCAGGAATCCGCACTCCGACCGTCTTCTTCTTCGGGTGCAGCAACTGGCGCGGCACCTCTTTCGTCGCGGGCAGGATGAAGGTGTAACTGCCGGGTGTCGCCGCTTTGATCGCGCGGAACACGTCGTTGTCGATGTGCACGAACTGACCCAGCTGCGCGAAGTTCTGGCACACGAGGGTGAAGTGGTGACGATCGTCGAGGTTCCGGATCGACCGGATCCGGCTGATGCCGTCACGACTGCCCAGCTGGCATCCCAGCGCGTAGCAGGAGTCCGTCGGGTACGCGACGAGCGCCCCGGACCGGATGCTGTCAGCCACACTGCTGATCGTGCGTCGCTGAGGATTGTCGGGGTGCACGTCGAAGTACTTGGCCATTCGCCGAGTCTAGAGGCCCGTCCCGTAAATGATTTCCGACGGGACTTCGGACTGGTCAGCCGGTGGGCCGCGCCGCCTTCCAGGCGCGGTGGTGGACGTCGATCGCATCGGTGGGGGAGGGGCGGCGGGGCGTCAAGCCGAGCAGGCGGCGCGCCTTGGCGCTGGTGACGAGTTCGTCCTGGTCGGCCGCCATCTGCATCATGCCGCCGGCTTCGGCGCTCTCCAGGGAGATCTCACCGGTGTAGCCGGCGGCGCGGACGGCGGCGTACGGGACGTCCAGGGCGCGCAGCCGCTGTTCGTCGGCGATGACGAAGGTCTCGCCGTCGACTATGGCGGGGTTGTCGAGGATGCCTACATACGCCTGGGCGAGGTCGTCGACGTGGACCCAGCTCCAGCGCTTCTCGGTGTCTCCGTAGAAGACCGGGTGGCCGGCCTCGGCGGCGGCGAACCACTGGCCGGTCATCGACGTCGTGGCGGGCCTGCCGTACAGGAAGCCGGGCGTTACGTAATGAACACTGGCCGCGGCCACCGGGCTGACCCCCTCGCGCATCACCCGTGTCGTCGACACGTGCGCAGCCACGGCCTGGTCACCAAGGAACGCCACGGCGTCGACGCCCGCGGTAACGACACCGTCCTCACCGACACCGACACCGACACCGACACCGACACCGACACCGACACCGACACCGACACCGACACCGACACCGACACCGACACCGACACCGACACCGACACCGACACCGACACCGACACCGACACCGGCCGGGCCCGCGTCGCAGCGGCCCAGCCCGCCCACCTCGCCAGCGCCCGGCGCCGCGTCCTCGACCACATTCCGGCCGACCTGGTCCCCACTGTCGCGGGCGTCCTGCAAGCCCTTACCGAAGCGACGCTGCACGAGCGTGCGTAACATCGCGGCATGCCTCAACTCCAACGCCTCCGCTTCGACCACGCCCCGGCGCTGCTCAAGTTCGAGCAGGAGAACCGGGCCTACTTCGCCGCGTCGGTTCCCGACCGTGGCGACCACTACTTCGCCCACTTCGATGCGCGGCACCGTGAGCTGATGGCCGAGCAGGCCGCTGGGCTGCACTTCTTCCATGTACTGGTGGGCAGCAGCGGTGAGGTCCTGGGGCGGGTCAACCTGGTTGATGTGGAGGACGGTTCGGCCGAGCTCGGATACCGGATCGCGGAGCAGGCCGCTGGGCGGGGACTGGCTACTGCCGCCGTTCGAGAGGTCTGCGCCCTGGCTGCCGCCGAGTACGGACTGACCACGCTGCGGGCCGTCACGATACTCGACAACCCCGGCTCGCGAGCCGTGCTGGCCCGTACGGGATTCGCGCCTGCCGGAGAGATCGAGCTGGACGGTCGCCAAGGCCTCCACTTTGTACGGGACCTGCAGGACGCTCGCGTCGGCGCCGACCTGGCGCCGGGCGTGATCAGATGACGAGCGCGCCAAGCGCGAGGAACGCAAGGCCCAACGCGAAGGCGACGACGACGCCGAACGTGCCCGCACGCGCGGGCGACCCGCATTCAGCGGCCGCGCGTCCGAAGTGGTGGCCGTCACGTCGTGCGGCGCTCATTGACGCTTTGTTGGCGCTCGTCGTGGTGCTCTTCGAAATCTATTTTCTTCACAACGATGTGTTGGAACTGATGCGGCAGCAATTCACGGTTGCCGCAGGCGTTGTCCTGGGTCTTGCGGCTGTCGGGAGTTTGGCGTTGGTGGCTCGGCGGCGCTATCCGGTGCTGGCCGGCCTTGTTGGCATCGCCCTGGTTGCGATGACGCCGAATGTGCCGCCGGTGGTGTTGCCGATTGCCGCGTATTCCGCCGTCCGGTACTGGCGGTATCGACGGGTCGGTGTCGTGATCGGTGTGCTGTCCCTTGCCGTGGCACTGCCTGTGGCCGTGGCCATCGGGGGCAAGCTGGACACATACGTGGGTCTTGACGATGTGCCCACGATGCTCCTGAACCAGGTGGTTGTCATGCTCGGGGCTGTGCTGCTGGGCATGTACGCCAGAGCACGGCAGAGGATCACCGAGAATTTGAGGGAACGCGCCGAGCGGATGGAGCGAGAGCAGCATCTGCTTGCCGCCCAGGTCCGGTTGGAGGAGCGGGCCCGTATCGCTCGTGAGATGCACGATGTGGTCGCGCACAGGGTGAGTCTCATGGTGGTGCACGCCGGTGCGCTGGAAGTCAGCCCCGGAGACGCGGAGCGGACGGAGCGGACCGCGAAGTTGATGGGGCAGACAGGTCGGCAGGCTCTGGACGAACTGCGTCAGATCCTGGGGGTGTTGCGGCTGGATGAGGCCGAGGAGGCTTCGGTAGTGCCTCAGCCGGTATTGGACGATCTGCCGGATCTCGTGGAGCAGTCCAGGTCGGCTGGGCTACGGGTAACACTTGAGGTGCGCGGGCGGCGCCGTCCCCTGGAAGGGATGGTCGAACGCACTCTGTATCGGCTCGTCCAGGAGGCGTTGACCAATGTTCACAAGCATGCCGGCCGCGCGGTGACGCGTGTGCGGCTGCGGTACTTGCCGGATACGCTGCAGGTCGTCGTGGAAAATGACACCGCCTCGGCACCACCGCCGTCGCACCTGCCCAGCAGCGGCCACGGCCTGGCGGGGCTGCGGGAGCGGGTCACGATGGTGGGGGGGACGTTTGACGCCGGTCCCGTCCCGAGCGGCGGATTTCGGGTCTCGGCGCGGATACCGGTGGAGAGGGCAGGGAGTTGAGCATCGCCGTTCTCCTCGTTGACGACGAGGAACTCGTTCGGGTCGGCATCAAAACGACCCTGGAAGCCGACCCCGATATGTCGGTGGTCGCCGAAGCGGCCGATGGGGCCGCCGCGCTGAGCCTGGTCCTGTCCCACCAGCCTGACGTCGTCGTGATGGACATCAGGATGCGGGGCATGGACGGTCTGACCGCCACTCGCAGGATCAGCGACTTGCCAAGGCCCCCGAAGGTGGTGGTGCTCACGACGTTCGACGTCGACGAGTACGTCTACGACGCGTTGCGAGCGGGGGCTGCCGGCTTCCTTCTCAAGGACACGCCGCCACGCGACCTCGCCCGAGCGGTCAAGCTCATCCACCATGGCGAAGCGATGCTGGCACCCTCCGTCACTCGGCGGCTGATCACGAAATTCGCCCGTCGCGGTCCCACCGCCGAGTCCCGTGACCGGATCGCCGGACTGACTGACCGCGAGCGTGCGGTGTGGCGTCTCGTCTCCCAGGGCTTGTCCAATGCCGAGATCGGCTCGGCGCTGCATCTGGCCGAGGCGACGGTGAAGACGCACGTACGAGGGCTTCTCACCAAGCTCGACTGCAACAGGGTCCAAGCCGCCGTCCTCGCCCACGAAGTGGGACTGCTGGACGAGTGATCGCAGCCCTCCAATCGGGGACCGAACGGCCGTCGCACGATTTCCCGTGGCAGCGTGGCAGCGTGGCAGCGTGGCAGCGTGGCGCCTGGGGTACGCGGGACCCGGGCCGACCGGCCGCTCCCAAGCGTGAGCCTTGTTCCGGCCACCTCATTCCCGGATCCAGCGGCTGCCAGTGCGCGACACACAGGACATCCCGCGCTGCGCAGAAGCGGGAAACGCGTCGATGGACCCGCGGTTCCTGTCCCGTTCGCGGTCCTTCTGGACGCCGCGGCTCGCCCGGCAACCGACCGACACAGCCGTGTTACTTCGAGGATCCGGTACCGCTCCTGACCTGCCCCGAGCCTCGCCAGGGGGGCGCACCTTCGGGTGGACAAGCCCTCCGCCTTCAGGTGAGGGAATCCGGCGTGCGCGGGCAACTCAGGGGTGATGAATCGAGAACCCGCGGACGATCCGTCGCGCGCACCGCGCAACTTACCGTGGCTTGTCAGCAGATGTGGCGACAGAGAACGCGGAGAAACGATGATCGAAGTACGCGATCTGACCAAACGGTTCGGCGACAAGGTGGCAGTCGATCGTATGGGCTTCACTGCCCAACCGGGACGGGTCACCGGATTCCTGGGAGCCAACGGGTCAGGCAAAACCACGACGATGAGGATGATCCTCGGGCTGGACCACCCGACCTGCGGGCAAGCCCTGGTCAGAGGGCGTCCCTTCCCCACGCTGCGTAGCCCGCTGCGGGAGGTGGGAGCCATGCTCGACGCACGATCGGTCGACCCCGCCCGCACAGCCCGCAACCACCTCCGGTGGCTGGCGCAGAGCAACGCCATTCCCCTGCGCAGGGTCGATGAAGTCCTCGGCACAGTGGGGCTGACCCACGCCGCGGCCATACGGACGGGATCCTTCTCACTCGGCATGGCACAGCGTCTCGGCATCGCCGGAGCACTTCTCGGCGACCCGGAGGTGCTGCTGCTCGACGAGCCGGTCAACGGACTCGACGTTGAGGGCATCCTGTGGCTCCGCACCCTTCTGAAGGGCTTCGCGACCGAAGGCCGCACGGTGTTCGTCTCCAGCCATTTGATGGGCGAAATGGAGCACATCGCTCAGGACCTTGTGATCGTCGGTCGCGGCAGACTCCTCGCCGAAACGTCGGCATCCCATCTTCTCAGCAGCGGGACGACTCGAACGGTCCACGTGCGGTCCTCGGACACCGGCCGACTGGCCGAACTGCTGACCGCTGCGGGCGCTGGGCTCACTCGCGAGGGGGAATCGCTGCTCATCACCGGCCTGACCAGCGAACGGGTCGCGGATGTGGCAGCGCGGGCGGGCGTGCGCCTGCACCAGTTGAGCACCAGGCAGGCCACCCTCGAAGACATGTATCTCGAACTTACCCGAGACAGCACCGAATACCGCAGCGACAGCCTCCCCGCACGCGCTTGAACCGCGACCCGATATTGACGGAGTTGAACACCGTGACACACGCCGCATCGTCCACCGGACGCCGACCTACAGCCGTTGACTCCGGGGTACCGCACCTGGGCCACGCCATCCAAGCGGAGTGGACGAAAATCCGATCGGTTCGCGCCCTATGGCTCCCGCTGGTCGCTGCCGTTGTTCTCGCCGTCTCATTCGTGACACTCTCCGTCGCAACCAAGAACCCCATGTACTCCACGGGTATCCAGAAGGCGCTGGATACCTCCAACAAGAGCTTTCTGCTCACCCAGCTTGCGGTGATGGCGACGGCGGCCTGCGCCATCACCAGAGAATACGGAGCCAACGGCATCCACACGTCGCTGCTGGCCGTGCCGCGGCGCGGGCGGTTCTTCACAGCCAAGCTCATTGTCGTGGTGACACTGGCAACCATCACCGGACTGTTGATGAGCGCGCCGTCGGTAGCGATCGTCTTCGGCTCGCTCGATATCCAGGGAAGCATCACCGACACGGCCGTTGTCCGGGCCGTGATCGGTGCGGCGCTCTATACCGGAGTGCTGGCGCTGCTCTCCCTCGCGATCGGTGCCATCGTGCGGAGCACCGCCACCAGTATCACGTTGTCGATTGGGCTCTTCTCCGTTCTACCCACGACCCTCGCGATGATCCAGTCCGACATGATCGGGAAGGCGGCGGAATTTTTGCCCACTAATGCCGGAATGAAGCTCCTAGGAGTGGAGTCCGGCGGCGCAGCCCTCGGCCCGTGGACCGGCTTCGCCGTGATGTGCGTCTGGGCCGCGGCTGCCACGATCACCGCTGGCTTCCTGCTGCACAAGAGAGACGCATGAATCCGGACGCGCGTCATTTTCGAGTGCGGTGCGAGGATGGGCCTATTCCCCAACGAGCTCCGCGTCAGGGACAGTTCAGCATGAGCGCCGCGCGACCCGGCTGGCTTCGGTCAAACCGATTCAGTGGAGCAGCAACGCTGGTCCAGCAACAGATATTGGCAGAACATCCAGATGCAGCCTAACGTCCCCACCATGGTCCACAGAATCGAACCTCCGTCAGAACCCCCGGTGACCCTCAGCAACCCAGCCGAACTGCTGACCGGCTACCTCGACTTCTACCGAGACGCCGTGCTGCGCAAGCTGGAGGGAATGTCCGACACGGAGCTACGACACAGCCGGCTGCCTTCCGGCTGGGCACCACTCGGCCTGCTCAAACACTTGGCCTACGTAGAGCTGCGCTGGCTGCGGTGGGGGTTTGCCGGCGAACACATCAAAGAGCCTTGGGGTGACGTCAAAGTCAGCCGCGAACCATGGCACATCGATTCGACCGAGACCTTCGACGACATCAGGACGTTTTTTCAGGAGCAGTGCGCGCGCTCTCGCAGCATCGTCGCTGGGGCACGGTTGGAGGACAACGCAGCCACGCTTGGTGGGCGCGTTCCGGCCGAAGAAGATTGCCCGACGCTGATCTGGATCCTCTTTCATCTCCTCCAGGAGTACGCCCGGCACGTCGGGCACCTGGACATCGCACGTGAACTCGCCGATGGCGTCATCGGCGAATAGCCGGGTGCGATCGCGGGCTCGGGCCACCGCGTGCCGCGCAGCCGCTTGCGCAGATCGTCAAGGTCCGCCTCGGGACAGGCAATTCGCCACGGTCTGACCGTGTCGGGCCCGGCGCCGCGTCCCGAATCGTGGCGGGAATGAGGCATGGTGCAGTCCTTTCATGGTGCGGGTTGTCGCAGACAGCGCCGAGCCAGATTCAGTCGTGGGAGCGGTGTCCGGGGCGGAGCAGGGCTTCGATGCCGGGGCGGGTGTCGCCCACGACTCGCTCGCAGTTGGCAGCCTCCGCGGCCGGGCTGAAGGTCTGGTCCTGAGTGGCCGCGCGGCGGGCGACCGCCGCCGCGGTATCGGCGGTCACGAGGTCCGCGTTGATCGCCGCCGCTGCCTGCACACCGGAGGCCGCGGCCACGGCGACACCGGCCATGAGGTCGGTGACATTGCCCGCCACCCACACTCCCGGGACGCCGGTGAAACCGCTCGCGTCCGATTCCACGTAACTGCCCACGCCCAGGGGGTGTTCCACGCCTGCCAGGCCAAGACCCGACAGCACGTCACCGCGCGCCTCGAAGCGCGGCGCCACCGCCAGGGCCCGCACGGGCACACGCGTACCCGAAGCCAGCCGCACTCCGGTGAGACGGTCGTCGTCGACATCGAGCCCGACCACCTCGCCGTCGACCACGGCGATACCGCGCGCGGCCAGCTGCTCCCGCTGTTCCTCGGCCGGGTTGCCCGCGGTGTGCAGGAACACGCTCACATCCGCCGACCACTGCCGGAACAACAACGCCTGGTGCACTGCCCCCGGACCGGTCGCCAGCACACCGATCGGCGTGTCGCGCACCTCCCAGCCATGGCAGTACGGGCAGTGCAGTACGTCACGGCCCCACAGCTCGCGCAGGCCGGGGACGTCGGGAAGCTCATCGACCAGCCCTGTGGTCACCAGCAGACGCCGCGCGCCGTAACTCCGGCCGCTCGCTGTGTCGACGACGAAGCGTTCGCCGGTACGACGGGCGCCGGTGACCAGATCCGGCACGATCTGCCCGCCGTATCCGGTGACCTCCTCCTGGCCGGCCCGCAACAGCTCGCCCGGCGCGAGGCCGTCCCGGGAGAGGAATCCGTGAACCCCGGAGGCGGGAGCGTTGCGCGGTTCCCCGGAGTCGACCACCAGCACCGAACGCCTGGCCCGGGCCAGAGTCAGCGCCGCCGACAGCCCGGCCACGCCGCCCCCGACCACCACAACATCCAGATCAGCGATGTCTCGCTTGTTCATCTCAGTCATGCCGACACCCTGCGTCCGACGCGATGGGCACGGCAATGTTCCTTGCCGTTTCAGCAAGGAGGAATCGGTATGAGGTGACGGGTCTCGGCCAGCGGGGGCGTAATGACGTCACATGGCGCCTCTGGGGGAACCGAAGGAACTGCCGGGCTTGTCTGGATCTACGAACGCTGGTCGTCGTCAGAGGAGAGAGTGATCTTGGAGAGCTTCACAACGCGCCCGAGCCGCCGCGCAATTCTGACCCTGGGTGCCGCGACGGCACTGGCTGTTGCTGTGTCCACGGACGCTCAGGCCTCGGCGGTGCCGCCCGGCGCGGGGGACGACATTTCCCGGGCCCTGGGCAACCTTGAACGGGAGCACTCCGCTCGGCTCGGTGTCTTCGCGCGCAACACGGTCACCGGCAGGAGCGTCCTGCACCGCGCGGACGAGCTCTTTCCGATCTGCTCGGTCTTCAAGACGATTGCCGCCGCTGCCGTCCTCAGAGACCTCGACCGGCACGGCGAATTCCTCGCCAAGTGCATCCGGTACACCGAGAAAGATGTCGCCGACTCCGGCTATGCCCCCATCACGGGCACGCCCGAGCACCTGGCAAACGGCATGACAGTGCGCGAACTGTGCGCGGCCGCCATCGAATACAGCGACAACACCGCGGCGAACCTCCTGCTCCACGAACTCGGTGGCCCGACGGCCGTCACCTGCTTCTGCCGCTCGATCGGGGACCGGACGACCCGGCTCGACCGGTGGGAGCCCAAGCTGAACTCGGCCGAACCATGGCGCGTGACAGACACCACGAGCCCGGGCGCCATCGGGCGGACCTACGCCCGGCTCGTACTCGGCAACGCACTCGCGCCCCGGGACCGGCAGCAGCTGACCGCATGGCTGCTCGCCAACACCACCAGCGGGTCTCGCTTCCGCGCAGGCCTCCCCAAGGACTGGACCCTCGCGGACAAGACGGGCACAGGCGACTACGGGACCACCAACGACGTCGGCGTCGCCTGGACGCCCGACGGGGCACCCATCGTGCTGGCCGTCCTCTCCACCAAGCACGACGCCCGCTCACCGGCGGACGAACCGCTCGTCGCCAAGACCGCGGAATTGCTGGCGGCAGCACTCGCATGACGGGGGCGGCGGGCGCCCGGCGCCCCACGTTGGAGCACCGGGCCCGAGATATCGTGCGGTCGTGACCGGTTCTGCCCAGAGCCCATTGCTCTTCCTCGACGTGGACGGACCACTCATTCCCTTCGGCGCGCCGGAGCGGTATCCGGACGGGTATCCGACCTATCACTCGGGTTCCGACCCACTGGGCGCCGACTCCCATCCACTTGTGGCCAGGATCAATCCCGAGCACGGACCCCGATTGACGGCGCTGCCGTGCGAACTGGTCTGGGCCACGACATGGATGGGCGACGCGAACGAGTGCATCGCCCCGCGGATCGGGCTGCCGCAGTTGCCGGCGGTGATCTGGCCGGAGCCGTCCGAGGCTGATGAGCGGGACGCGAGGAAAGGGCTGCACTGGAAAACCCGCGCCCTCGTCGACTGGGCCGCTGGGCGCTCATTCGTCTGGGTCGACGACGAGATCACTGACACGGATCGGCTCTGGGTGTCGACACACCATCGAGGACGGGCCCTGCTTCATTGTGTCGACCCTCGCCAGGGCCTCAGCGACGCGGACTTCGCCGCTCTCGACGAGTGGCTGCGAGGGACTCACGGGACGCCGACATCGCGTGGCGTGACGTAAGGCCGCCCGAGAGGCAGAGTGTTCGGCGCACGCCGAACACTCTCTCCGTGATGGCATCGGGGCCCACGGTGAGTGGGGGGAGGCAACCTCTGCGGCCCGCCGACCATCCTCCATACGCGACGAGTTGCACCGCTACGCAGCCCGCCCAGCACCTCAGCGCATGGAGAGAGATGACAACGGTCCATACATCGGTCGTCGTACCCTGCTTCAACGAGAGTGAGGTGATCGGCGCCTTTCACGCGGAACTTGTCGCCGCTCTCGAGCCCACCGGGACGGTCTTCGAGATCTGCTACGTCGACGACGGCAGCAGCGACCGGACCCGTATCCACCTCCTGGACCTTGCGGCCGCCGACCCCCGCGTGCGCTACACCTCCTTCAGCCGTAACTTCGGCAAGGAGGCAGCGATGCTCGCCGGGCTGAGGATGTCATGCGGCGAAGTGGTCGTCCTCATGGACGCCGATCTGCAGCATCCTCCGGAGCTCGTGCCGCGCATGCTGGAGCTGCACCGGCACGGCTTCGACCAGGTCATCGCCCAGCGCGACCGGGCCGGAGAAGGCCCTGTCCGCAGGACGCTCAGCCGGGCGTACTACGGTCTCGTGCGCCGGTTCATGGAGGTCGAAATCGTCGACGGGGCAGGCGACTTCCGGCTCCTGTCGCGCCGTGCCGTCGACGCCGTCCTCTCCCTGCCGGAGAGCAACCGGTTCTCCAAGGGGCTCTTCTCCTGGATCGGTTTCGACACTGTCAGCTTCACCTACGAGAATGTGCAGCGGGCGGCCGGGCAGTCCAAGTGGGGCGGCCGGCATCTGCTCAACTACGGCATCGACGGGCTGCTCTCCTTCAACAGCCGCCCTTTGCGCATGGCGATCCACACCGGACTCTGGCTGTTCCTGTCCGCCGTCGGCTACGCACTGTGGATCATCGCGAACGTCCTGCTCGACGGTGTGGACACCCCCGGTTACGCGACTCTGATCACCGCCATCGTCGCCCTCAGCGGCATCCAGCTCGCCACGCTCGGTGTCATCGGCGAGTACGTCGGCCGCATCTACCACGAGGCGAAGAGGCGGCCCCACTATGTGGTCCGGGAGACCGACACCTCCCACGCGGCCGCCTCCGCCCGCGAGCTCACGGACGCTGCGTCGCGTCAGTGACCTTGTCCAGGTGGTAGTAGTCGGCGACACATTGCGCCGGCCAGATCCTGCGGCCCTGGTTGCTGAACGGCTCCAGCATCTGGGCTACCGAAACCGGCGTGTACGGCGCGACCTTGGCGCCGTGTGCCGCCTGCTCGCGCAGATACCGGTCCTGGCGGTCCCACTTCTCGGCCCGTACCTGCATCGCGTCCCCGAGCCCGTTCAGCGGGCCGACCAGTCCCAGCACGGCCGCGGCGCACACCGCCGCGGCCGCAAAGGACGCCACGCCCGTACGGCGCACATGCTGCCGAAGTGAGCGCCCGATGAAGGCACCGGCGCCGACCAGCAGCATCACGTAGAGCAGGAGGTAGTCGTTCCATGTGCGTTCCGTCGTCACGACGTCTGCTCCGAAGACGGGGTACGTGATGACAGTGCACAGGTAGCCGGAGACCAGGAAGGCCGCAGCGCCGAGACTGGTGAGCAGCACAGGGCGGCAGGGGAGCAGGGCCGCGGGCCGCCGGGCGCGGCCGCGTGCCAGCAGGCCGAGGAGTACGCCGGCGGCGACTGCTCCGGTGTACTGCCAGGTGGTCAGGATCGTCTCGAGGATCTGTCCGAACCCGCGCAGGGAGCCCAGCAGCGATTCGGGGGCGAGCATGGACGCGCGGTCGGCGCCGTAGTGCTCGCGGCGGTTGCGTGAACCGGGAGACGTCATCAGCACGACGGTGCCGACGACGACGCCGGCCATCCCGAGCAGCGACCAGCGCCGTACGAACGCCCTGACCCGCACCGCGAAGACGTGGTGCGCGAACAGCACCACACAGGACAGCACCACCAGTGCGACCACGGACGCCTCCTCGGAGAGCGTGCCCATGAAGACGCCTGCCGTGAACACGACGGCCAGGGCGGACATACGGCTGCGGCGGCCACCTGCGCGCAGCAGCGGGAGGACGACAGCACAGGCGAGCACCGGTGCGACGGTGTGCGAGACGGAGGCCGCGGGCCAGTAGAACGTCTTGTAGGTATTGGGGGTCGCGAAGAGGAACACCGCGGTGATCATGGACGCAACGAGCAGTGGGAGACCGCGCGGCACCTCCAGGTCTGCCCTGCGCAGGAGTTGAGCGGCCAGCGCCCACAGCAGCGCCAGCATGAGCACGCCGCTGATCAGCCCGAACCACTGGTGCCCCGCGACCGGGAACCGGGCGTAGAGACCCACCAGCAGACCGTTGCCGACCCGTCCGTTGTCGGTGAAGTAGAACTTTCCGATCAGCCCGGATATGCCGTGGTCGCGCACGCTCGGAAGGAAGCACCACTCGTCCGCACTCGGGCGCACGTGCCGGCCGATCCACGACGCCATGACGAGCAGACCGAGCGGCAGCAGTGACAGAGCCAGGGGCCAGGCGGTCCGCCATGACGACGAGGTGCCTCGGCCGCCGATACCTCGCTCATCACGCGACTCGTGGTCCCGCTCTTGTGTGACGCTCGATGCGTCGACGGCCATATCAACATTGCCTTTCGGGAAACGACTGGTGCGAATCCCTAGAGGCGATTCCGGGATGTGGCGTTCCACTGCCAGGGGCAACCCAGTTGCTCCGTCCGAAGGCTGCTGACAGGGTCTTGGCCATGCCTACCTTCTCCGCCCCTGACGGAACCGAGCTTGCCTACCACGTGTCCGGACGCGGCGCTCCTGTGGTCTGCCTGCCCGGGGGGCCGATGCAGGCCTCCGCGTACCTCCGCGACCTCGGCGGCCTTTCCGCGCACCGGCAGTTGATCATGCTGGATCTCCGGGGCACCGGCCAGTCCGCGACACCCGAGGACGCCGCCTCCTACCGCTGCGACCACCATGTCGATGACGTGGACGCTCTGCGCGAGCACCTCGGCCTGGAGAACATGGACTTGCTCGCGCATTCCGGCGGCGCGAATCTGGCCGCGCTGTATGTGGAACGCCACCCGGAACGCGTCAGCAAGCTCGCGTTGATCACGCCGGGTCCCATGGCCGTCGGGGTCGCGGTTTCAGGAGACGTCCGGCGCGAGACTGCGCAGCTCCACAAGGACGAGCCGTGGTTCCCCGCGGCGTTCGCGGCCTTGGAGGCGATCGTTGCCGGCAAGGCGACGGACGACTCCTGGCAGGCCATCGCGCCCTTCGCCTACGGCCGCTGGGACGAGGAGGCACAAGCCCATCAGGCTGCTGAGGCCGGGCAGAAGAACATGGAGGCGGCGGCCGCCTTCGGCGCCGAAGGCGCTTATGACCCGGAAGCCACCCGGGCTGCGCTCGCACTGTTCGAGGCGCCGGTGCTGCTGCTCGCCGGAGAGGGCGATCTGAATTCTCCGCCTCCCGCCATGGCCGAGTTCGCCGGGCTGTTCCCGAACGCCGAGCTCGTCATTCAGCCCGGAGCCGGACACTTCCCGTGGCTCCACGATCCCGACCGGTTCGTGGCCACCACCGCGGCGTTCCTGGGATAGGCGGCCGCGACTGCGCGTCAACCACTCGATCGCGACCCACCGGGCACTCCCTAGTCGGCTTCCCCAGAGATGTTCTCCGGGAAGTGGCAGGCCACCAAGTGTCCCGACTTCAGCTCTCGCAGCGGCGGTTCCTGTATCCGGCAGATGTCCTGCGCCTTCCAGCAGCGGGTGTGGAAACGACACGCGGGCGGTGGGTTCACGGGCGAGGGCACGTCGCCGGTGAGGAGGATCCGTTCGCGTTTGGTGCGGCGCTCGGGGTTCGGGACGGGGACCGCGGACATCAGTGCCACCGTGTAGGGGTGCATGGGCCCGCTGTACAGCGACTCCTTGCCGCCGATCTCCACCACCTTTCCCAGGTACATCACCGCCACCCGGGTGGAGACGTGCCGGATGACCGACAGGTCGTGCGCGATGATCACGTAGGTGAGGCCCAGCTCCTCCTGGAGATCGTCCAGCAAGTTGACCACCTGGGCCTGGATGGACACGTCCAGCGCCGAGACCGGCTCGTCGGCCACGATCATCTTCGGCCGCAGTGCCAGCGCCCTGGCCACGCCGATGCGCTGCCGCTGGCCGCCGGAGAACTCGTGCGGGTAGCGGTTGTAGTGCTCGGGGCTGAGCCCGCACAGTTCCAGCAGGTCCTGGACGGCGCTTTTCACTCCGTGCTCCGTCTCCACCTTCTGCAGCCGGAAGGGGGCGCCGACGATCGTGCCGACCGTGTGCCGGGGGTTGAGGGAGGAGTACGGGTCCTGGAAGATCATCTGGATGTCTTTGCGCAGGGGCCGCATCGCGCCCGGCGACAGGTGCGTGATGTCGTGCCCCTCGAACTCGATCTTCCCTGCGGTGGGCTCGAGGAGCCGGATGATCAGCCGCCCGGTCGTGGTCTTGCCGCAGCCCGACTCACCGACCACGCCCAGCGTCTCCCCGGGCAGCACGCTGAAGTCGATGCCGTCCACCGCCCGCACCGCGCCGACCTGACGGCGCAGCAGGCCCTGGGTGATGGGGAAGTGCTTCACCAGCCCCTGGACGTTCAGCAGGGGCTCGTGATCGGTGGTCTGCGGGGAGCCCATGAGTCCTCCACCTCCTTCGTCCGGCCTCACAGCCGGGGCGCCACTTCCTTGACGAAGATCCGGCGCCGTTCCTCCGGCAGCAGATGGCAGGCCACGAGATGGCCGGTGCCCGACGCGTCGGTGAGCTCGGGGACCTCCGTGAGGGACTTGTCACCGTTGCGGTCGGCAAAGGGGCAGCGCGGGTGGAACGCGCATCCGCGCGGCAGTCTGATCAGGCTCGGCGGGTTCCCGGCGATCGGGATCAGCCGCGCCTGCATTTCGCGGTCCATGCGCGGCATCGAGCCCAGCAGGCCCCAGGTGTACGGATGCTCGGGCGCCGTGAACAGCTGCTTGGCCTGCCCCTTCTCCACGCACTTGCCGGCGTACATCACCAGGATGTCGTCGGCCAACTCGGCCACCACCCCCAGGTCGTGGGTGATGATGATCACCGCGGAGCCGAACTCCTGCTGCAGCTCGCGGATGAGGTCCAGGATCTGCGCCTGGACGGTGACGTCGAGCGCGGTCGTCGGCTCGTCCGCGATCAGCAGCGAGGGGTCGTTGACCAGAGCCATGGCGATCATGGCGCGTTGGCGCATACCGCCGGAAAACTGGTGCGGATAGTCGTCGACGCGGGTGGCGGGCTGCGGGATCCCCACCCGTTCGAGCATCTCCACCGCCCGTAGGCGGGCCTCCTTGCGGCTCGCTTTCGGGTGGTGCACCCGGTAGGCCTCGGTGATCTGGGCGCCGATTGTGTAGAAGGGGTGCATCGCGGTCAGCGGGTCCTGGAAGATCATCGCCATCTTGCGGCCCCGCAGGTGCTGCACGCGTTCGGGAGGGGCGGAGATGAGTTCTTCGTCGTCCAGCCAGATCTCGCCGGAGATCTTGGCCTTGAGCGTGCGGTGCAGGCCCATGATGCCCAGTGAGGTCACCGATTTGCCGGAGCCGGACTCGCCCACGATCCCCAGCGTCCGGCCGCGCTCGAGCTCGAAGGAGATGCCGTCCACGGCCCTGACCAGGCCGTCGTCGGTGTCGAAGTGGATGCGCAGGTCGCGTATTTGGAGAAAGCCGGTACCGGGCGGGGCGCCGCGGCCCGCCTCCACACCGCCGATGGGCGCCTCCGTCGGCGTGTGTTCGTGAGGTTTGCGGCTCATGAGTACCTCACCCGGGGGTCGACGGCGACGTAGAGCACATCCACCACGAGGTTGGCCACGACGATGAAGAAGGCGGCCAGCGTGGTCACGGCCATGATCTTCGGCAGGTCGTTGTCGGTGATCGCCTGCACCGCGTACTGCCCGACGCCGGGCAGGGAGAAGGCGGTCTCGGTGAGTACGGCGCCGCCGAGCAGCAGACCCATGTCGAGGCCGAAGATCGTGATGATCGGGGTGAGCGCGGAGCGCAGACCGTGCTTGACGACCACCGTCCGTTCGCTCAGGCCCTTGGCCCGTGCGGTGCGGATGTAGTCCTCGCTCATCGTCTCCAGCATGCCTGCCCGGGTGAGCCGGGCGTACAGCGCCGAGTACAAGAAGGCGAGGGTGACCCAGGGCAACACCAGATTCTTCGCCCACATCAGCGGGTCCGAGGTGAAGGGCACGTACTGCAGGTTCGGGAAGATCGGCCACTTGTAGCTGAACAGTGCGAGCGAAACCAGCGCGGTGAAGAAGATCGGCAGCGAGACGCCTGCGAGCGCGATGCCCATGGAGAGCCGGTCGAAGATCGAGCCGCGCTTGAGCGCCGACAGCACGCCGATCGACACACCGCTGACCAGCCAGATGATCGCCGCCCCCACGGCCAGCGACAGCGTCACGGGGATGCGTTCGGTGATCTGCGGCCAGACCGGCAGGTGGCTCTTGAACGAGTAACCGAAGCAGGGCACCGGGCAGTAGGAGGCGTCCGGCCCGTAGTGGAACGTGCGGCCGGCGAAGATCCCGCGCACGAACTGCCAGTACTGCGTGTACAGCGGCTGGTCGAAGCCCAGGTTCTTCTGGACGGCGGCCAGCGCCTCGGGACTGGGGTCGCGTCCGACGTACTGAGCCGCCAGCTGGGTGCTGGTCTCGCCGGCCAGCCGGGGCACCAGGAAGAAGATCGCGAAGGTGATGGCCGTTACGACGAACAGCAGGATCACCGCCGCCGCTAGGCGCCGGATGATGTACGCACCCACGGTCGGGCGGCGCGGCCCCTGCCGGCCGGACCTCGGCCCGGTCGGCAGGCGCCTCGCCCTTCACCTCCTCAGCTCCTGAAGTTCCGGAACGGTCCGGGCGTCCGCCACGGGCTACTTGACGCCGACGTTCAGGTAGTCGTACATGCCGTAGGCCGGGGTGACGAACACATTGGTCGCGCTGGCCGGGCGGTAGAGCGGGCCCTTGCGGTACAGCAGAGGCACCAGGGGCGCCTGCTGCATCGCTGCCTTGTCGATGTCACCCCACGCCTTGATGCGGGCCGAGTTGTCGGTGTTGCCGATGGCAGCGTCGAGCATCTTGTTGATGGCGGGATCGTTCAGTTCGGACAGGTTGCTGTTGCCGGACGCCTTGATGGCCGTGCCGTCGATGATCTGCTGGAGGAAGCCGTAACCGGTCGGCCAGTCGGCGGCCCACGCCATCATCATCAGGCCGAGACCGTGCGAGTGGACGAACGCGGGAGCGCCGGCGTTGTCGGTGAAGTACTTGCCCGACGGGTACTGCTGGATGCCGACGTTGACCCCGATCTTCTTGAGCGATGCCTGGACGGCCTGGGCGATCGCGACTTCGTTGGGCCGGTCGGCCCGGGCGGAGAGGTTGGTGGAGAAGCCGTTCGGGTGACCGCACTGGCTGAGCTCATTCTTGGCCGCGGCGAGTCCCTCCGGCGAGTTCGCTCCCTTGTAGCCAGGGGTCTTGTACAGGTCGTACGTGACATGACCGGAGACCGTGGGCGGCAGGATCGTCGTGGCGATGTCACCGCGGATGTCGCCGCCGGTCGCCGTCTGCGCGGAGACCTTGTCGATGGCGTACTCCATCGCCTTACGGCAGTGAACATTGTCGAACGGCTTCACGGCGGTGGATATCGCCACATAGGCCAGGGCGCCATTCTGCGCGTCGTCGACGTGGCCCTTCTGGGTCGGGTTGGTGAGGACGGTGGCCTGGGTCTGCGCCGCCATGCCTGCGCCCGCGATGTCCAGCGTCGCGTTACCGGCGATCAGGTTCTGGTCGATCGTGGTCTGGGCGATGTTGAACTGGACGGTGATCTTGTCCGGGAGCTGCTTGCGGATCGGGTCGGAGGCCGCGCTCCACTGCGGGTTCTTCACCAGCGTTGCGCCCTTGCCGTCCTGGTAGCTCTGGAACATGTACGAGCCGGACGAGATCACATTCTTCACGTAGTCCGAGCCGGTGTCCTTGGCCCGCGGGACCGGAGCCGTCTGCGGACTGCTTACCAGGTAGTCGAAGTCCGCGAACGGCTGGCTGAGGCGGAAGACGATGGTGGTGTCGTCAGGCGTCTCGATGGACTTCAGGTCGCCGGTCCTGTCCTTGTACGGCCCTTGGTACTCGGGGGTGTTGTTCACCAGATACGCGTTGAAGTACGTGGGCCCGTTGGACATGACCTCGGGCGCGTAGTTGCTGCGCTCGATGGCGTACTTGACGTCCTTGGTCGTGATCGGAGTGCCGTCGGAGAACTTCAGGCCCGGACGGATGTGGTACGTCCAGGTCTTGCCGTTGTCACTGGGCGTGCCGAGCTCCGCCGCGAGGTCCGGCACGAGCTTCAGACCGGCGTTGCCGGGTGCCGGCTGGAAGGTGGTCAGCGCCCTCGCGTAGATCCGGGAGAAGTCCCACATGAAGGCGTAGTAGGTGTTGCCGGGGTCCATCGAGTCCGGTGTGCTCGACAGCTGGTACGCCACCGTCCCGCCCTCGTGGTCGGAGGGATTGACCACGCCGGTGATGCCGGCGTTGTAGGCGGGGGCTTTCTCCGACGATCCGCCACCGCCATTGCCTCCGCCGCACCCTGACACAACCAGCGCCGCGACTGCGGCCCCCGCAAGAACGACTGTGGACTTTGATGTCCTCATGACGAGCTCCCCTCGCCTGAGACGGGAATCGGTACGCGCATCACTTGCTCCTCGGGTCCAGGGCGTCCCGGAGTCCGTCGCCGAGCAGGTTGAATGCCAGGACAGTGATGAAGATCGCCAGACCCGGGACCAGCATGAACCACGGATCCGCCTGGTAGAGGCTGATGGCCTGGTTGAGCATGCCGCCCCAGGACGCCTGCGGCGGCTGGATGCCGACGCCGAGGAAGCTCAGACCGGCCTCGAAGAGGATGTTCGTCGGGATCAGCAGCGTCGAGTAGACGATGATCGGTGCGACGAGATTCGGCAGCAGTTGCTTGAACAGGATGTGCGGCCCCCGGGCGCCGAGGGTGCGTGCAGCGTCGACGAACTCGCGCTCGCGCAGCGAAAGCGTCTGGCCGCGAATGATGCGGCCCATGTAGGGCCAACTGAAGAAACCGATCACGAAGATCAGCACGCTGATATGGAGCGTCAGCCCGTGCAGTCCGAAGGCGCCGCCCTGCAGCGACGCGGACAGCGCGATCGCGAAGAGCAGCAGCGGGAAGGCCAGGAAGACGTCCATGAGGCGGCTGATCACGGTGTCGACCCAGCCCCCGTAATAGCCGGCGGCCACGCCCAGCACCGTGCCGAGGGTCACCGACAGCACGGTCGCGCCGAACGCGACCGCCAGCGACACCCATGCGCCTTCGATGATCCGCGCGAGGAGGTCGCGGCCGAACTGCGGCTCGACGCCGAGGGGATGGTCCCAGCTGATCCCGCCCCAGGCTCCCTTCGGCCTGAGCAACACCGGGTCGATCAGATTCTGGTGGAAGGCGTTCGGATCAAGCTTGAAGACGGATTCGATGACCTTGGCGAAGACTGCCAGCACCATCAGGCAGAGAACGACGATGCCGCCCGCGACCGCGACCTTGTCGCGCTTGAACCGCATCCATGCGATCTGCCCGAGCGACCGGCCCTCGATCGCCTCGCCCATCCCGGACAGCACGGACTCCGGCTGCGCCTCGGCGGCTGAGCCGGTGACCTCGATGGGGGCCGTCATGGCCGTGCACCCCCTGTCCGGTGGTGACCGGTTCCAGGTGCAGCCGTGACGGACGATGGCCCGGTGGGCGGTGATCATCCATCCAGCACCGGTCCGAAGGGTCGCCAGACCAGGGCGGATCAGAACGCCTCATTATAGGTCGAATTAGACAATAGAGATGTAAATAAAAGGGGAGAAGATTAACCAGCGGCGCGCCCAACGGCACGAGGGGGTCGGAGCGGCAGGGTGGCCTATATGCCCTGAACGAGGACATCTTGACAGGCGCACGATGACGTCTTAAGCAGGATCTGAGGAGGTTTGCTCCATATCGGCAGGTGAGAGCACCTGTGACCTGCACGGACGGCTGGGTGAGGAGAAGGCCATGGCGCGCGCGGTAGGTATCGACCTGGGAACGACGAACTCGGTGGTCTGCGTTCTGGAGGGCGGTGAGCCCACCGTCATCACCAACACCGAGGGCGCCCGCACGACCCCGTCGGTGGTCGGGTTCGCGAAGAGCGGCGACGTACTGGTGGGTGAGGTCGCCAAGCGGCAGGCGGTCACCAACATCGAGCGCACCGCACGGTCGGTCAAACGACACATGGGCGACGCGGACTGGCGTTTTCCCGACCGTGGCGACATCGACGGCAAGCGCTACACGGCGCAGGAGATCTCCGCCCGGGTACTCCAGAAACTCAAGCGCGATGCCGAGGCGTACTTGGGCGAGGACGTGACGGACGCCGTCATCACTGTCCCGGCGTACTTCAACGACTCCCAGCGCACCGCCACCAAGGAGGCCGGAGAGATCGCGGGCCTGAAGGTGCTGCGCATCATCAATGAGCCGACTGCGGCCGCGCTGGCCTATGGCCTGGACAAGGAGAACGACCAGACCATTTTGGTTTTCGACCTCGGCGGCGGCACCTTCGACGTGTCGCTGCTGGAGATCGGCGAAGGGGTCGTCGAGGTGAAGGCCACCAATGGCGATACGCACCTGGGCGGTGACGACTGGGATCAGCGCATCGTGGATTATCTGGCCAAGCAGTTCAAGAACGCGTACGGCATCGACCTGTCCAAGGACAAGATGGCCACGCAACGGCTGCGTGAGGCCGCCGAGAAGGCGAAGATCGAGCTGTCGGCGGCGACCGAGACGAACATCAACCTGCCGTATCTGAGCGCGTCGGCCGAGGGGCCGCTGCACCTGGACGAGAAGCTCACACGCTCTCAGTTCCAGCAGCTCACCGAGGATCTGCTCGAGCGCTGCAAGACCCCGTTCCACAGCGCGGTGAAGGATGCGGGGATCAAGGTAAGCGACATCGACCATGTGATTCTGGTCGGCGGCTCGACCCGGATGCCCGCCGTGACCGAGCTCGTCAAGGAGCTCACCGGCGGCCAGGACGCCAACAAGGGTGTGAACCCCGACGAGGTCGTCGCCATCGGCGCTTCGCTGCAGGCGGGTGTGCTCAAGGGTGAGGTCAAGGACGTCCTGCTCCTCGACGTGACCCCGCTGTCCCTGGGTATCGAGACCAAGGGCGGCATCATGACCAAGCTGATCGAGCGCAACACCACGATCCCGACCAGGCGCTCGGAGATCTTCACGACGGCCGAGGACAACCAGCCGTCCGTGCAGATCCTGGTCTACCAGGGCGAGCGCGAGATCGCGGCGTACAACAAGAAGCTCGGGATGTTCGAGCTGACCGGTCTGCCGCCGGCCCCGCGCGGGGTCCCGCAGATCGAGGTCGCCTTCGACATCGACGCCAACGGCATCATGCACGTGACCGCGAAGGACCTGGGCACGGGCAAGGAGCAGAAGATGACCGTCACCGGCGGCTCCTCGCTGCCGAAGGACGACATCGACCGGATGGTCCGCGAAGCGGAGCGGCACGCGGAGGAGGACCACCGCCGCCGCGAGGCCGCCGAGTCCCGCAACCAGGGCGAGCAGCTCGTCTACCAGACCGAGAAGTTCCTCAAGGACAACGAGGACAAGGTCCCCGGTGACGTCAGGACCGAGGTCGAGACCGCGCTCACCGAGCTGAAGGAGAAGCTCAAGGGCGAGGACACGGCCGAGATCCGCACGGCAACCGAGAAGGTCGCCGCGGTCAGCCAGAAGCTCGGCCAGGCGATGTACGCCAGGGCGCAGGCCGAAGGCGCCCCCGCCTCCGGCACCCCCGCCGGCGAGCAGGCCAAGGCCCAGGAGCAGAACAAGGCTGAGGACGAGGTCGTCGACGCCGAGATCGTCGACGACGACAAGCAGGAGGGGAGCGCGGGATGAACCGCCCGGATGACGTTCATGGCTTCCCCGGCCCGCAGCGACATCGGCGACCACCTCCTGCGCCCGCGCAGGAGGTGGTCGCCGAACCGCGGTCCGACTCAGCGGTTCTCCGCGACCGGCGTGGCGCCCGAATCGCGGTCGCCGGGTTCCAGCGCCGCGAGTTCCTCGTTGGTGAGGGGCGGCTTCTCCAGTTGCGGTCTGCGGGGACCGCGCAGGGCCGAGAGGATCACACCGGGGCGGACCAGGCGCTCGACACCGGCCTGTAGCGTCATGACGTCGCTGAGCGCCTTGGCCATGTAGAAGGAGCCGGTGGCCGTCTCGATGAGCCGGTTGACGTAGCGGCTCAGGAGCCGGTCGACTGCGTTGGGGGTTTTGCCGCGCGAGTCCGGGAAGTAGATGTCCTGTCCGGTGGCGAGGGTCCACGCCGCACTCGTGGGCCGTGAGATGGCGCGCTGGGCCCGGCCGGCCAGGCCCGGGGCGGAGATTCCTGTCCGCCGGAGCTCGGCGCGCAGTGCGAGGGCGCCCAGCGCGGCGACGGACATGCCGTGCCCGTAGACGGGGTTGAGGGCGGCGACCGCGTCGCCGATCGCCACGTAGCCTTCGGGGGCCTTCTTGAGCTTCTCGAAGAGGCGGCGCCGGTTGATGGTGCTGCGCGTCACGACGATGTCGCTCAGGGGCTCGGTCCGGGAGAGGATGTCACCCACCAGGGGATGCCGGACGCCACGGGCGAAGTCGAGGTAGGCGGAGTCGTCGTCGGTGGGCTCACCGCCGCGGGTGCCTGAGAGGCTCACCAGCCATCGCTGGTCTTCGATCGGGATGATCGTGGCGACCTGTCCCGGCTGGGGGAGTCGGGCATCGGCCTGGATATTGACGACCGGGAATGCCTCGGTGCCCTTCGGGGCCCGGTAGACCCGGCTCGCGTACACCACGCCCGCGTCGATGGTGAGCTCGCGTACGGGGCCGACCCCGAGGTCCTTCAGCCAGTGCGGACCGCGGGAGGAGCGGCCGCTGGCGTCGACGACGAGGTCGGCGTCCAGGGCCTGCTCGGATCCGTCCGCCGGCCGGACGCGGACTCCGTCAACGCGCCCCGCACTGCCGGTCAGGCCGAGCAGTTCGGCCTGGGACAGTACCCGGATGCGCTTGTCGCGCAGGACCCGGTCGCGTATCGCCCAGTCCAGGAGGTCTCGGCTGCAGGCGATGAGATAGTGCGATTCGGGCCAGCGCCGGTACCAGCCCTCCGGCGACAGGGACACCATGTCGGTGGGCAGGGCTATGCGCCGGGCGCCTGCGGCGCGCAGCTGGGCCATCACGCCCGGGACGAGGGTCTCGATGGCGTCGGCTCCACCGGACCACAGCATGTGGGCGTGGCGTGCCTGGGGGAGACCCTTTCGCGGGGCGGGCCGACTGGGCAGCAGGTCGCGTTCCACGACGGTGACTTCGTCGACGTGGGAACTGCAGGCCACGGCGGCGAGCATGCCGCCGAGCCCTCCTCCGATCACCACGGCCCGGCGGGGGGCGCCGGCCCGGCGGGGTCTGGAAGGTTCGCTCATGGGGTGCTGCTCTCAGTCAGGGCCGCGCGGCGGCACGCTTCGTGGACGAGTGGCGAGCGGCGCACGGCATGGGACATCTGCACGAGATCGTCCGCTGTCCTGGACGGCTGCCGGGCACTCTCGGGCGTGGCGAGGTTGTTCCGGCCCGGGTTCGCTGCCTGTGCCGTGCTGGCCGCCGCGATCATGGCGGCGTCCGCCAGCCTCTGTGCATGATCGTCTGTCTGTCCTTGCGCCAGCGCTGCCGCGTACGTGTCGGTGTGGATGCTGTGGTCGAAGTAGGGCGTCAGGGCGAGAATCCGGTCGTGGATGGCGGCCTCGCGTTTCATGAGGCGCAGGTCCAGCGACGCCCATCGCCCGATGGTCACGCTTGCCGACATGGAGCTGGCCGCGCTGTTCAGCGCGCGGGCCAGGTACCCCAGCCGCCGGTAGCGCACGGCGGTGCTCCAGCCGACGCTGATCCGGTGACCGATGAGGGGGAAAACGAAGCCGGTGCCGATCAGGAGTGCGGACACCTGCGCCAGGGGCGGGGCGACGTAGGTGCTGAGCCCGTCCCAGTCGCGGCCTGCCCAGCGGGCTCCCATGGCGGCGAACTTGACGCCGTCGAAGCCGAGGTTGAGCAGATAGCCGAAGACGATCAGCCTCAGTCCGTACCGCAGCATGCGCCCGACGCGCCGTGACCACCGCCAGCACAGGACCGTCATGACGACGGCCGCGACCGTGTGGGCCAGCAGATACAGGACGATCATCTCGCGGATGAACGGCGTGTTGGCGTAGTACGTGTCCAGGTCCCGCAGCCGTTCCACCGGCGCGTCCCCGAGCGCGAACAGGACGATCAGTGCCACGACCACGAGGCTGTAGGCCGCAATGCTGAGGCGGGAGGTGCGTCGGGTCTGCTCGGGAGGCCCGCCCCGCCAGTTGATGACGAGGACCAGGCAGGCGCCGCTGAACGCGGTCAGGATGCAGTAGACCAGCGGTGCGGAGAAGTTCGGTATCCCGGTGATGCGGTTCACGGCCGCGATCGTGGACGGTGCGGCGAAGAGAAAGACGAAGCTGGCGACCAGGAGCAGGCCGGACACCGAGCGCAAGAGTGTGTCGTCGGGGTTCCGGCGCAGGGCGGGCAGCTTCAGGAGAAAAGCCGTGAGCATCACCGCGCCCGGTATGTAGAAGCTCAAGCCCTCCATGGTCGGCCGACCTCCTCCGCGAATCGTAGGTGATGAGACGAACTGCCCTGTCCTGCTTGGCCGGTGGGGCGTTGCCTGAATGGTGCCAGGGCTACTGGCCGGACCACACTCGTCGTGACTGTCCTCACGACGCCGCCCGGCGCTGCGCGTTCAGTAAGACGAGGCCTGTCGGCATCGGAAATCGCGGTCCGCCGGCGCGGGGCGCGCCCTTGGGCCGTCTCATACGGACAGACCTTCGGGACTGGCTGCCGGCCGACGGGCAGCGGCTACGACGGGCGACGTCGCGAAGGCACGCGACACCCGAGCCAGATGCCGGCGGCCCGAGCCGATCGCCGCGCTCAGGCCAGCCCCGGAAGCCTCCGACGCAGTCTCATATGGGTGCGGCTCCTGGCGGAGACCGGCGTGCAGGGTGACGGCCACCATCGCGGCCACGGCGATGACCTCTGCGTCCTCGGCGGACTTGCCTCGCTCCAGCGCTGCGTCGTAGGCCCTGACGCGTGCCGTGGTGTCGAAGTACGGGGCCAGGACGAGCAGCATGTCGTAGATCGCCGCCTCTCGGTGCGTCACGCGCAGATCCAGCGACGACCAGCGGGACAGCCGCAGAGGCACGGTGGAGCCGCTTGATGTGGCCCGCAGCTCGCGCCAGAGAGGCCCGAGCCATCGGTAGGCACGCCAGGCGTCCCAGGTCTCCGACAGTCGGGGCGCCATGAGCGGAAGCAGGAAGCCCACAGTGGTCAGCAATGCCCCGGTGGAAGCCACCGGTGGCGCGATGTTTGTGCTCCAGACGTCCAGATTGTTTCCGGTCCACCGGGCAATGACCGCTATGAACTTGGCGATGCCGAAGCCGAGGTTGAGCAGGAACCCGACCACCAGAACCACCAGGCCCGCCCTCAGCCACCGGGTTACCTTGCGCGACCAGCGCCAGCACAGTGCCGTCACCATGACAGCGGCCACCGTGTGACCGGCCAGGTAGACCAGGATCATTTCGCGGATGTAGGGCGTCGTGGCGTAGTGCGTGTCGAGGTCCCGCAGTCGCTCCTCGGGAGCGTCTCCCAGCGCGAACAGGACGAACAGAGCCACGATGACAACGCTGTAGCCGGCGATCCAGACGCGAACGGTGCGACGGATTCTTTCCGTAGGGCCGCCGCGCCAGTTCACCAGCAGTACCAGAGAGGCACAGCTGAAGGCGCACAAGATGGCGTAGACCAACGGCGCGGAGACGTTGGGGATGCCAATGACGCGGTTGACGACCGTGATCGTGGGCGGCGCGGCGAAGAAGAACCCCGCGCCGGCCATCAGGATCAGTGCGCACACCGAGCGCACAAGGGGATTGCGCCACCCGTGCCACAGCGCAGGCACCTTGGCGGCGAACGCGATGCCCAGAGCTGCAGCGGGATAGTAGTAGTCCGTCCCGTTCATGCCTCAGCCCCGGAGCTCGCGGCGCCCCGGGGAAGCTTGAATCCGCCCCCTCTGCTCACCGGTCTCCCCGTCCATAGCCGTCGTCAACGATGCAGCCTCCAACCGGAGTCCACGTCCTGCAATGGCGCCCTGCACGCGGCCCGGAAGAAAGACGGATCGTCGCCCGGCGGCGCCGTTTCCTTTGCTTCTGGCCTACTTGACGTTGCCGAGCACGATGATCTCTCACGTGTCACCTTCCGACAAACATCATCTTGGGACGATGCAAGAGCCTGAGGGGGTTCGTATGCGGATAGGGGTGAGATGGAGGGACATATGCGCGTCGACGGGAGTCCGGCGCTCAGACGCTCACCATCGAAGCCGGGCCCCCGATCGCACCGGAACCTCGTGCACCGTTTTTGCAGGACGGCGGATTCGCGGCCAATCACCCTTCCTGCAAGGGCACTTGTGTGATCGAACTCTTCCCATGCGGGGCCGATTTCTGACATCTTGCGTTCACCACTTCCCACACTCGGCCCGGTAGGCGCCACCAGCGCCACCGGGCTCTCGGAGGATGCCTTGCATACCCTCATATCCAGCCGACTGAGACGCTCGGTCGTGGCCGCTGCCGCCCTTGGAGCGGCCGTCGTGTTCGCGACTCCCCTCGGGGCGGCGCACGCCGCCCCGATCGCGTCCGAGACCTCAGCGACCTCCGTAACGTCCCCCGCCGCGTGGGCCGCAGGTACCCGCGCCTACCTGGTCATCACTGCGCCGGGCGACAGCTCGGCCGTACGGACGGCCATCACGAGCAACGGCGGCACGGTCTTCGCGAACTACGAGGCGATCGGCGTGATCGTCGCGCACTCGAGCTCCTCGGCCTTCGCCGGCACCATGCGCGGCGTCAGCGGCGTCCAGATGGTGGGCGCCACCCGGACCTCGGACGTACCGGCCGATGCGTACAACCCCGCGTTGCCCGCGACTCCCACGCAGGCCACGACCACCCTCACCGAGTCCAACCGCTGGGACATGACCCAGATCAAGGCCGACAAGGCCTGGGCCGTCACCACGGGCTCCTCGGCCGTCAAGGTCGGCGTCCTCGACACCGGCGTCGACGACCTTCACCAGGACATCGCGCCGAACTTCGACGCCGCCGACTCCGTCTCCTGCGCGTACGGCAAGGCGGACACCCGCACCGGCGCCTGGCGACCCTTCGGCGATCACGGCACGCATGTGGCAGGCACGATCGCGGCCGCCAAGAACGGCAAGGGCGTCATCGGCGTCGCGCCGAGCGTGAAGATCTCCTCGGTCCGGATCGCCGAACCGAACACCAGCATGTTCTTCGCCGAGAACACCGTCTGCGGGTTCATGTGGGCCGGTGACCACGGCTTCAAGGTCACCAACAACAGCTATTACACCGACCCGTGGATGTTCAACTGCCCGGACAACGCCGACCAGGCGGCCATCATCGAGGGCGTCAAGCGGGCGCAGGAGTACGCGGAAAACAAGGGCTCGCTGCAGATCGCGGCCGCGGGCAACTCCAACTACGACCTGGCCAACAAGCGGACCGACACCTCGAGCCCGAACGACTCCACCCCGGTCACCCGCACCATCACCAACGCCTGCATCGACATCCCCACCGAACTGCCGGGCGTGGTGACCGTCGCGGCGATGGGCAACGGCAACGTCAAGGCCTCGTACTCCAACTTCGGCCGGAACATCATCGACGTCGCGGCCCCGGGCGGCGACGGCGCATCCGGTGTCTACTCGACGCTGCCCGGCGGCAAGTACGGCACCATGAACGGCACTTCGATGGCCTCCCCGCACGTCGCGGGTGTGGCGGCGCTGCTGGCGAGCACCGACCCTGCCGCCACGCCGGCCGACCTGCGGGCCAGGCTGTCGTCCCAAGCCACCGACACTGCCTGCCCCTCCGACAGCCGTTGCACGGGCACGACCGCCGTCAACAGCTTCTTCGGCGAGGGCCAGGTCGACGCGCTCAAGGCCGTCGGCGGCACCCCGCCGCCCGGCGCGTACTTCGAGAACACCGCCGATGTCGCCATCGCCGACAACAGCACGGTGGAGTCCCCGGTCACCGTGACCGGCGTCAGCGGCAATGCACCGGCCACGCTCAAGGTGGGCGTGGACATCAAGCACACCTACCGGGGCGACCTCGTGCTGTCCCTGGTGGCCCCGGACGGCACGGTCTACACCCTCGAGGACTTCCCGAACAACGACGGCACCGACAACGTCGCCAAGACGTACGCGGTGAACGCCTCTTCGGAAGTGGCGGCGGGAACGTGGAAGCTGCGCGTCAGTGACGTGGCTTCCCAGGACATCGGCAAGATCGACGCCTGGAACCTGACCTTCTAGGGGCACACGCGCGTCACAGGGTCCCGGGTGGAACTGTTCGAGGTTCCCCCGGGACCCGGTTCCGACCGCCGGCGACTCCATGGTCGTCAGGCTTGCCGCTGGGCAGAACCTAGGGTTCGGAAGTCCAGTACTGCCCGGGACTGGTCCCGCCGTCATCGGTCGGCGAGTCCGTGAACACGGCCAGACCGAAGCCGATCGCGGCGAAGAAGAGGCCCATGGACGTGAAGACGACCAGCACCCCGACGGCGAGGCACGAGGCGACTCCCAGCCCGGGCGACGCCCCGGCAGGCACCGCCCGCTCGGGGCGCTGCGGCAGATACCGCACGGGCACGATGTTCCCTGCTGCATAAGGCTGCTGCGAGGCGATCTCGGCCCGCACATCCCGCCCGTCCGACGTCCGGAACCCGAGGATCAGACGCCGCTGGCTGTGCCTGTGCCCGTCCGACGAACGGCGGTGCACAACGAACGTGTCCAGACACTGAGCCTCGGCCACCAGCCCTTCGCTCAGGGTCCGCTTGTACTCCGCAGCCCGTCGCACCATCCAGACGAGCATTCCGATCCCGAGGGCGGCAAACAGCAGCCCGAGCGTCCCGAATACAAGCCCGGAAGCCCCATCCTCAGCAGACATCTCGCATCCTCCTACTGACAGGCCGGCCCCGCAAACCCTGCACGCCGGGCCGACGACGCCTGTGAAGATGGAAAGCGGGGGAGCGGCGGTTCCCATTGCGGGTACTCACAAGCCATGATCTGCGGTCTACTTGGCCAGCAACGCCGCAAGGTGGGTGGCGGTCTGCTCGCCCGCCCGCTGCTTGATCAAGCCTTCCTTGGCAGCCGCACGAAGCCTGACCTCCGACTTGGTCTCCTCGCCGTTTGTCACGACCGCAGTGACCAGGACAGGGTTCATGCCGCCATACCCGCCGCGGGCAAGAACACGGATCGTCTGTTGGTCCGGGCCAGGTTCCACCGGCACGGGATCGACTGTTCGCCCCGCTCGTCCGAGCACATGGACGACGTACTCGACGGCCTCTTCGAAGGGCAGGGGGACGACCAGGTCGATCTCCAGAACGTTCTTCTTCATCAGCTTGGCCACGAACCTGGTCAAGCGACCTCCACCCCCAGCAAACGCAGCCACAGCTGCAAGCTCCTCGGCCAGAATCTCATCCTCGCTCTGGTGCACGCACCCTCCACCCCGTTGCTTCCTGTCTGCGCTCTTCATGTAATCAGTTGCTGGACGCCCACCAGAGCGTGTTGTCACTGCGTGCGGCGGAGAAAGGCGTCGACCAGTCGGTCGGTGAAGTCCTGGCCGATCGCCTCGTCCGTCACCAGGACGCGGTAGTAGAGGGGGCCTACGAGCTGGTCGGTCTCGGCCGCCAGGTCGAGGTCGGCGGGCAGCTGGCCCCGTCGTACGGCGCGTTCCAGAGGCAGCCGGTCGCGGCGCCGCTGTTCGTCGAGGTACCTGGCCCGGAAGTCCTCTGCGAACGCCGGATCGTGCTGCGCCTGTGCGATCAGGGCCTTGAAGACGGCTCCGGAGTCGGACTGGCCGAGGAAACAGGCCAGTTGACGCAGATGGGCGCGTAGGTCGAGGGCGATGTCGCCGTGATCGCGCGGGATCAGCTCCTCGGTCATGTCCTGCAGGAAAGCGTCGACAAGGACATCGGTCTTGGTGTTCCACCAGCGGTAGATGGTCTGTTTGGCGACACCGGCTCTCGCCGCGATGCCCTCCATGGTGAGGCCCGCGAAGCCCTTCTCGGCGAGCAGGTCGTCGGCCGCCTCCAGGATCGCCTGCCGGGCCTTTTCGCTGCGCCCGTGCCGGTTGCCGTGGTGCCCCCGCCCTGGCCGGCTGGTGGAGCTGTCCTCGGCGGTTCCTGTTGCGGGTCCCATGTCGCCTCCCTGGTCTCAGGTTAGCGACTCTAGACTCAACGCAACGGTGCGTCTATTCTAGCGTTTATGACGATCACTCACACACTCGCCGACCCCCGGGTCGAGGTCGCCCTCAGCAAGATGTTTGCGCAAGCCGCGCACGACGAAGCCACGGCGGCCCGCGTGCAGGCACAGCGGCCCGGCGGCTTCGGAACGCCGCAGGAACACGCCGACGCCGCGGCAGAGATCTACATGCCGATCTCCGCCGCCGGCGGGCAGTTGCTCTACAACCTGGTCCGGGCTGTCCGACCTGCCACCGTCATCGAGTTCGGCATGTCCTTCGGGATCTCCACGCTGCACTTGGCCGCCGCCGTGCGGGACAACGGCGCCGGACGCGTCATCACCACGGAGTTGAGCAGGGACAAAATCGCCGCAGCCCGCAGCACCTTCGTCGAGACCGGTCTGGACGACGTGATCACGGTGCTGGAGGGAGACGCCCGCGAGACTCTCAGCGGCATCGACGGCTCTGCGGACTTCGTCCTGCTCGACGGCTGGAAGGACTTGTGTCTGCCCGTACTGCGCCTGCTCGAACCGCAGATGAAGCCCGGCACCCTTGTCGTCGCCGACGACGTCGACCTGAACAGTCTGCAGCCCTATCTCGACTACGTTCGCTCCCCGGCGAACGGCTACCAGAGCGTGACGTTCCCCGTAGAGGACGGCATGGAGATCAGCTGCCGCCTCTGACGGCGGGCCGAGCGGTCTCGATGACCGCGACTTGAACGAGGGCGTGTGTGCCGCTGGTACGCCAGGCGCCGCCTGTTGCCTCCAGCTCCGTCAGCGTGTTCGGGGCGAGGCCGGTGATGACGTCGGACTTCAGCGTCCGTAGCGCGGCGACCGGTCCGGGGAAGTACGCGGTGACCTCTGAGAAGGGAGTGGTGGCAGGCCAGTGGCGGTCGCCGACGAGTCGGCGGTAGTTCAGGTCGCCCTTCATGACGGTCAACGTGGCAGACGCGAAGTCCTCCCGGAGCTCGACCGGCATGTCCGTGTAGGGGAGTGGAGCGCACGCGAAGGGATGGGCGCGCAGGACGAGACGTCCGTCGGTCACCGCCTGCCGCAGCCGCTCACCGATTTGCGAGGCTCGTCCGGAAGCCGCGGACATACGTGCCAGGCAGTCGAGCACGTCGGACGTGGTGGCGTCGGAGACGTAGTACGGATACGGCTTGATGTGCAGGCTCACGGACGAGGCGCGGTCCGTGGCGAGCAGATGGTCGGCGAGCACCAGATCGGGCAGCAGCTCCGGCCCGGCATTGTCGGCGACCAGGCATACCTTGCCTGGTCGTCCGTTCTCCAGCAGCTCCCAGAGCGTGGCCGTGTCGTCGACGACGAGCCCTGTGACGCGCTCGCCCAGACCGGAATTGCCGGTCGACAGTTGGAAACCGAGGTCGGCCCTGTTCCCCCACAGGGACGCGTGCAGCAGTGCGGTGTCCTGTTGTGCTCTCGGCAGCCGGGGAGTCTTGTCGAGGGCAGCGAGTTCCGAATCGACGGTCGTACCCATGAGTTCGGCGCGTTTGAAGGGTGCGAACGGGTCGATGCCCTGCCACGGCCCGGGCGCGAAGTAACCCAGCGCGGCCAGCAGCTTCCGGTAGAAGTAGCTCTCCGCCCATAGGAACGGCACGTCTGCCCAGCGGCGCCCGATGTGGCCCTCGTCCCACTGCCGCCACGGAGCGGCATCCGGTTCGGCGTCGTCGAGAGCCTCGATGACGCCGCCCTCGGCGATCTCGCGCAGCAGGGCATCCAGTGCGTACTGCGCTTGTACGGGATAGACGGTCGCCTTGCGTACGCGCTCGATCAGGGCGGGGTGCCGCTCATGCAGTACGCCCCAGGCGAACGAGCCCACGATGTTGCTTACGACGACGGGGGCGTCGCCCGCGTGGGCGGGGTTTGGCTGCGACATGCTCGACGGACTCCTTCTGCGGATACCTCGGACGGTGCGGACGCACACGCGAGCGGCGTCACCGTACGCCGCGCTCGTTCAGAGGATGACTCTCACGGTGAGTGTTCCGTCACCCGCTTCCTGTTCCACGAGACCGATCCGGCATGTGCTCAGCGCCGCCGGGCCGATTCAGCCCCCGTCGCCTCATCGTGCGCGCCGTAGGCGCGGGTGGCGGTCGCGTTGAGGATGTTCCATCGCGAGGAGTCGGCCGGTGGCTGGTCGACGGACCTCGCCGACGCGCGCAGCGGGACCGGTCGTGATGGACTGGATGAGTAGGAAATAGCTGCAACGGTCCCTTCGGGACCTCTTGCTGTGGTCGCTGTGGACCGCCTCCACCGGAGCGGAGATACTCATGACCGGCGTCGTAGGCAAGACCAGGAACATTTTTCTGGTATGGCTCGTCTGGCCATTGATCACGTTGGGCATCTATCACCTGGTCTGGTACTTCAAGGTGAACCGCGAAGCTCGTGACTTCGACGGGCGTATTGAGGTCAAGCCAGGTATGGCTGTTCTGGCCATCACCCTGGGTTGGCTGGTGATCGTGCCCCCGTTCGTGTCGATTTACAACACGGGTGAGCGAATCGCGCGAATGCAACGTACAGCCGGGATGCAACCCACCTGTAATCCGTGGATCGGGGTCATTCTCATTTTTGTCTTCGGCCTGTACCCGCTGTACTACCAGCAAGAAATGAACCGCATCTGGGCCCAGTACGAGCACCTCGAAGAGGGCGAGCGCGTCCCCTTGGCTGTCTGACACGCCCCGGCGGTGATCGATCGAGCACCACCCGCTCAAGCCGGAGGCTGAGCGGGTGGTGCTCGTCGACGCACAAGACCACGGTCCGCGCATCGGCTCGGGGGCTACCTCGTGGTGGGCGATGCAAGTAGCCAGGTGCGACAGACCACTTGGCGAGCTGCCGGCGCCGAAGCCGCCCCGCGGGGCGAGGGCATCGCAGGGGTTCTGCGGCCGCTTGTCAGTCGGGCAGGTGCGGGTACTGAGCCGAACGGTGCTGGAACGCCAGGATGCTGGGGTTCTGGATGACACCGTCGCGGATCTCGATGGCGCGTCGGATTGTCTCGTTGGACTCCCAGGTGGTGGGTCCGGTGAGCACGGCCCGCAGGAAGGGGAGCAGTGCCTCGCTGTTCTCCCAGGTCGCGGAGTTCCACAGGTAGGACGGGCTGTGGTCGACGCCGTAGTAGAGGATGTTCTCGCCGACCACGAACGTCGGCTCGATGAACGATGTCGGCCGCGCCCAGCTGAAGCCCATGCCCTCGTCGCAGGAGACATCGATGATGAGGGTGCCCGGTGTGAGCAGACCGAGGTCGTCGTCGCTGAGGAACATCAGCGGAGCCGCGGTGTCCTGCAGTACGCAGTTGACGATGATGTCGTGCTCGGCGAGGAATCCGGCCAGTCGTACTCGGCCGGCGTCGGAGTGGACGTAACTGAGGCTGGGGTCGGCTTCGTCGCGGTCGAACTGGATGATTCGCGCGGAATGGATCGGCGAGCTGACGGCTGTGACGCCACGTTGGGTGAGGACGTCGACATCGTGCACGCCCAGGGCGCTCAGAGCTGTCACGGCTCCGCGGGCGGTCGCGCCGAAGCCGAGGACGGCCGCTCGAAGCCGACGGCCGTAGTCGCCCGTCGAACCGCTGATCTGCAAGGCGTGAAGTACGGAGGAGTAGCCGGCCAGCTCGTTGTTCTTGTGGAAGACGTGCAGGTTGAACGAGCCGTCGTTGGTCCAGTGGTTCATCGCCTCGAAGGCGATCAACGTCAGCTTCCGGTCGATCGCCAGCTGAGTGAGCCTTTCGTCCTGGACGCAATGCGGCCAACCCCAGAGGACCTGTCCATCGCGCAGTTCCTCGAGATCTGCCTGCAGCGGTTTGGCCAGCAGGACGACATCGCACTCAGTGATCAGCTGCTCACGGGAGCGGAACCCGGCGACGAGGGGCGCCAATTGCGCGTCGGGAATGCCGAAGCGCTCCCCGTACCCGCGTTCAAGGAAAATACGTTCCCGGAGGTCCGGGTCGATCCGGTCGAAGTGTGACGGGTGAATCGGCAGTCGACGCTCGTTCTCTTTGCGCGACTGTGCCATCACTCCGAGAGTGAGAAGGTGCACGTGAACCCCTTTGAGTGATGCTGCCCAGCATAGATCGCCACGTTCACAAACGCGTGATCATGGCAGGGGAGCTGCTCGCAAGCCGAAGCGGGCCGACAGATGCCCTTACGCGGCAAGGATCCGTCAACGCCGGGACTGAGGCCGGGGCCGGGTCAGGAACTCCGCGATGCGCTGCCCCCATGAACCGATGTCGGCGCGCGTCCGGGACACGTGCAGGTCGGCGTGTGGCAGCCAATGGGCCAGCGATTCCGCGCTCGACAGAGGGTGGCCGAGGTCGTCCGCCCAGGCCAGGATCAAGGCCGGCTGGCGCAGCGCGGCGATTGCCGTGGGGGAGGGCAGGTCGGACAGCGCCAGGCCGCGCAGGATGGACGGCAGTACCCGCTCGGTGGGTGTCGGTGGGAATTCGGGAACATCGGCTACGACTGCGGGGCGAGGCTGTTGTGCCCTGGCGGCGAGCCAGGCGTCCACTCCCTCTCTTTCGATGGTGTCAGCGGATTCCCGGTTGGCCTGCGCATGCGCCTGGCGCGTCCTCCAGGCGGTGGGTGGGATGAGCAGGACCAGTCGGGAGAACCGCTCGGGCGCTTGGACAGCGGCGTGCAGCACGGTGCCGCAGCCCATCGACGCGCCCATGGCGGTGACGGGCTCGGTGGCGCCCAGGTGGTCGAGCAGGGCCAGCAGATCGTCGGCCAGCGCGGCATAGGTGTAGTCGGCGTCCACGGGGTCGCCGGTGGATTGCCCGTGCGCCCGGGCGTCGTAGCGGACCAGGCGCTGCCCCGCGTCCAGTAGCGGCGCCCAGTCGAACAGGCCCATCCGCTCCTCGGTGGCCTGACTGACGAACCCGCCGTGCGCGTACAGGGCGAGAGGTCCCTCACCGGCGTCGTAGTAGACCAGCTCGGCTTGGCGATGCCAGAAGCGGCCTTCCCTGACCGTGTGCCCTCCCACTGCCCTCATAGTGCGCCTCGTCTCGGCCGCGTCAGCGCAGGAGCTTCTTCGGGCGGGCCCGGCGAACGGAGCCCCGCCGACCACCTCTGGCAGCGGCTTGTCGGGATGGATTGTCGGATGGGGACAGTAGGCGATGTTCCCCAGGCCAGGCTGCCGGCCGCGCCAGGACTGGTGGCTGATTGATGCGGCACCGGCGCAAGGCGCGCCACTGCGAAGGCCTGCCACGGGGCGCGGGGGTACCTCGTGCCCTCTCGTTGGTCGCGGCGGCTACGAGGTACGCCGCCCCGCGGGCTCGTCGGGCCATGCCGACCCGGCGGCCAGGCGGCTGAGGGCCTTCTCCGATGCGGTGTCCGGTTCCGCGCTGAAGACAAGAACCTGCTGCCCCGGACTGTCCGGGGGCTCCACGTTCTCGAAGGCCAGCTCCATGCATCCCACCACGGGGTGCCGGAAGAGCCGGGTGCCGAAGGCCCTGGCACGCACAGGCGGTTGGGACCACAGCGCCGCGAACCCGCCGTCGAATTGGGCGAGTTCACGGATCAGGGCGGCCAGCCTGCCGTCCCGGGGATTGTCCGTCGAGGCGAGACGGAGGCGGGCGGCCATCTGGCGGGCTTCGTCCGCCCACTGCGGATACAGCTCGCGGGTGTGCCGGTCGAGGAACAGCATCCTCGACAGGTTCGGGCGGTGGCGTGCGCTGAGAGGGCTGTCCCTGTCGAGGTGGCAGGCGAGCAGCGCATGCCCGAGCGGATTCCAGAAGAGGACGTCGTGGCGGTGGTTGAGGGCGACGGCGGGCATGCCCTTCAGTCCCCGCATCAGGTGCCGGACACCCTGCCCGGTGCATTCGTCGGGTACCGGTTCGTCCCCCCGCGCGAGCCGGTACATGTGGTCGCGTTCGCCGGCGTTGAGCCGTAACACCCGGGCGATAGCGTCGAGTACGTCGGGCGGGGCGTGGTGGTGACGGCCCTCTTCGAGGCAGATGTAGTGGGTCAGGCCAAGCCCGGCGCGTCTCGCCACCTCCTCGCGCCGCAGGCCCGGACTGCGGCGGCTCGAACCAACGCCGGGAGTGGGTTCTTCCGGGGGCATGCGGGCACGCCGGGTGCGCAGGAACTCCCCCAGATCGGTAGGTACGTCCATGCGAACAAGTCTCCAACAGCCGGGGAGATTGGGGGAGAGGCCCAGCCTGCCCCTGTCAGCCCCACCCCGCGAATGGGCACTCACTCCGCGCAATCACAAATTTGGCTGACGGTTCAACAATGCCCCCACACTTCCCGGATCTTGGTCTATTTCGCTCTCACAATTGACCGAACAGTGCGAGACTTTGAGCGCCGAGTGGCCGATTATCATCGGACCGTGTGTGCCTGACCCGGATGACCCGTGACCTGGGCATTTTTGTCGACACCGCGTGGAATCACCCTTCGCGAAACACGGATTTCACTCCACAGCAGACAGGAAAGCACATGCATCACAGGCGAGAGTGACCTACGTCACTATGGCTTCTTTTCGATGTACGCCCGCCCGCACGGCATGACACGCGCCCCTGTATCACCATGCGGAAGGAGACCAGCCTTGCAGAGGTCCACGGGGGATCGAGGAACCGAATTGGGGAGATTCCTCCAGTCAGTGCGCAGCAGGCTGCGCCCGGAAGACCTCGGCCTCGCCGGTGACGGCAAGCGCCGCCGGGTGGCCGGACTCAGGCGTGAGGAAGTCGCCCTTCTCGCCGGAGTGAGCGTCAACTACTACACACGGCTGGAGCAGGGACAGAACCGCAATGCCTCACCAGAGGTGCTGGACGCACTTGCCACCGCGCTCAGGCTCAGGCCCGATGAGCGGGCCCACCTGCACGACCTCGTCCGGCCGACCCACGCCACCAAGGCGCCGCGGACGACCGAGCAGGTGCGCCCGGGCCTGGAGCGGATGATTGGCTCCTTCGAGAGCGGGCCCGCCGTGCTCCTCGGGAGACAGACCAAGGTGCTCGCCTGGAATCACCTGGCCCGCATCCTCTTCACCGGATACATCGATCTCACCGGCCGGGACGGCGACCTCGAGCCGCCGAACCTGGCCCGGTTACTGTTCCGCGCCCCCGGTGCGCGGCGGCTCTACACCGACTGGGAGTACGAGGCCCAGGACCTGGTCGGCTATCTGCGACTGATGCACGGCCGCTACTCCGGGGATCCCGAACTGACCGACCTCATCACCGAACTCTCTGCGAACAGCCGGGAGTTCGCCGCGATGTGGTCGGAGCACCGGGTCTGGGACAAGTCCCACGGCACCCGCCGGCTCAACCATCCCGAAGTTGGTGCGCTGACGCTCATCTATGAGACGTTCAGGCTCCCCGAGGCTCCTGACCAGGCCATCGTGCTGTACCAGGCCGAGCCCGGATCGCCTTCCGAAGCCACACTTCGCAGGCTTCTGGAGAAGCGGGAGAGGTGAGCGCACCCGGGTCTTGCGCGGACGCCGGATATGCCCTGTCCCTCGGGAAGGCTTCTTGAAGCCTTCCGGAAACGCCGACACGGCGGATACCCGGCCACCGACAGGAGGGCCATCAGGTATCCGCCGTGAGTTCTCGGCACTACGCGGCGAGGAACTTCTCCAGCGCAGTGGCCAGCGCGATGGGGGTCTCCACCATCGGGTAATGGCCCGAGTTGCCCATGATCAGCAGTTCGGCGTTCGGGTAGTGCTTCATCCAGGTCTCGTTCATGGCGTCGGCGGTGACCGCCGGATCGTTCTCGCCGACCACCGCCAGCGCGGGCACCTCGGCCCCGGTGATACGGGCCGAAAAGTCCGTGGAGCGGAAGGAGTCGAGGTAGCCGCGGAAGGCCACCGGGCCCACCTCCTTCATCGACTGCTGCGCCCAGGCCTCCACCCAGGTTGCGGAGAGCCGGTTGCCGGTGGTCATATCGACGATGATCCGCCGGTTCTCCACCTGGTGGGCGGCGTCGGCGAAGAGCGGGAAGTCGGCGTCGGGTATGGGCATTCCGGTGGCCGGCACCGGGCTGAGGCCGATCAGCTTGCGCACCCGCTGGGGCGCCTTGAGGAGTACTTGCTGGATCGGCATGCCGCCCAGCGAGTGGCCGATGAGCGAGAACTCCTGCCAGCCGAGGCTGTCCGCCAGCGCGAGCGCGTCCGACGCGATCTCGTCCGTGCTGTACGTGCCTGCCACATCGAGCGCCTTGCCGAAGCCCCGGGCGTCCATGAACGCATACGTGAACCGGGTCCCGTCCAGATAGGGCCACCAGGCGCGGAACGATTCGAGTCCGCCGAAGATTGAGTGCAGCACGATGACCCGGTGCGGGCCATTGCCGACGACATGGCTGTTGGGGACATAGCGGCCGTTGCCGGACATGGTTTCCTCCATGGAATCGGTCGGACGGGTGGTGGCTTCCTGAAGGTCGGGAGCCAGGTCGGGGGATGGATCGGGAGCCGTGAAGATCCGGTGCAACTCGCCGTACAAGGCGTCGAGTTCGTCGTGGTGGCCGTGCATGACGATGTGCCCGTCGGGGCGCACCAGGTGGAATCCCGCGCGCCGGCAGCGCAGTTCCCGGTGCGCGCGGCGCAGCAGTTCGGTGCCGCGCCGCCCTGCGCCTGCGGGGCCGGCCCCCGCGTCGATCACCCGGACCTGGCGGTGCCACGGCCGGGCGAGGTGTCGTACCGCCTCGGCGAGCCGGCCGTCATCACTGCCCTTGGCGGGCGGGACGACCACGACGGCGAACCGCGTGGGGTCGGCTTCGGGCCCCGCGGCGCCCAGGCCGAGGGCCAGGTCCCTCGGGAGTGCGGCGCCCTGCCTGGCGTGCCGACGCAGTGAGGACCTCATGTCGCACCAGTCCGCGGGGACCAGTCGGCGGGGGCTCTGCGCGGTGGTCGGGGCCGTGGGGTAGACCCAGCGGCGGCCGGCCGCGATGGGGACGTAGAACCGCTCGAGGGTCCGGGTGCGGTCCAGCGCGCGCATGGCGGTGTCGCGCAGCGCCACCTGCGTGCTCTTGTTCCACATGGCCGCGCGGGTCTGCAGATCGGTGTCCCGGACGACGGCGTCGGCCACAGCGGCCCGCTCGGGGGTGTAGCTGTCCAGCAGTCCGGTGCGTGCGTCGCCACGGATGACGGATGCCAGTTTCCAGGCCAGGTTCTGGGCGTCCTGGATACCGGTGTTGAGGCCCTGGCCGCCCATCGGGCTGTGCGCGTGTGCCGCGTCTCCCGCGATGAACACCCGGCCCAGCTGGAAGGAGGCGGCACGGCGCCGGTGGACCCGGAAGGTCGTGACCCAGTCCGGCTCGATGAGCCGCAGTCCGCCGGGGCCGCGCACGTCCACCAGGCTCTGCATGTCCGAGAGCGTGCCGTTCTCCAGGTCCGCGGGGGCATTGGTGAAGAAGCGGTACAGGCCGTAGGGCTGGGGGACGATCGCCAGTACGCCGATCCGCGACTGGTAGTAGTGGATCTCGTCGGGGTCGAGCGGATTGTTCGCGATCCGGGCGTCGGTGATGAGGAAGCGGTTTTCGTACGTCGCCCCCTCGTACGGGATGCCCAGCTGGTTGCGTACGACGCTCGCCGCCCCGTCCGCGCCGATCACCCAGGGCACGGTGCAGCGCTCGACCGAGCCGTCGGCACGTTCCAGTGTGGCGGTCACCCGGTGGCCGGGTGTGATCCGGCCGCTGAAGTCGAGGCCCTGGAGCCCGAGCAGCCGCACCTCGCGTTCGATCGCGCCGCCCAGGCCCTTGAGGCCGGAGATGAGGATCTCCTCGGTGTGCCGCTGCGGAAGGCAGTACGGGGCGAGCGCGTCGGGCATCCGCATCCGGGTGACCGGGCGCCGCTCCGAGTAGTACGTCATCTGCCGTAGTTTCACGGCGACTTGGTCCACCGATCCTGCAAGGCCCAGATCCTGCAGGACATCCAGGGTGCGCGGCCATACGAGCATCGCCTTGGAATGCACACTCGCCTGCGCGGCGGCGTCGACAAGACGCACCCTGATGCCGCGCCGCAGGAGTTCGCACGCCGCGGTCAGACCGGTCGGCCCGGCTCCGACGATGAGCACATCGCAGTCATTCTCGGTGGTCATGGAGAGCCTCCTACGTGCTCGGCCACTGGGGCTGGGGTACTGCTCGGCTTCAGGTGAGGAAGGCCAGCGAAATGGCGTAGCTGTCCTCGTGCATGCGGTAGCGGTCGATCAGCCCGTCGGTCACGCGGAGTTCGAGGGCGAAGTCCGACGCGAAGCTCTTTCCGGTTGCATTCACCTTGTACTGGAAGTGGCCGAGCGCGATGGCGAGCTCGCCTTCCACCACGATCCGGTGAACCTGAAATTTCTCCGGCTCCATGTTCTCGCCGGCCTGCCGGAAGAATTCACGTATCTGCTCGTGGCTCGACCTGCTGCCCATCCAGGGAATGAGACCGGTGTCGCCGGGAGTGAACCAGTCGATCGGCTCGGAAAGCAGTGCTGTCGCACGTTCGAGATCACCGCTGCCGAGCAGCCGGAAGTATTCCTCGACGACGCTTCGTGTGGAGTTTGGCATGCGCCGAAGGTATTCACGTTTCGGCCGGATGAGACAGACCCTGACAGTGGTAGGAACGTGGGCCATATGAGGGCGCGGGTACTGGCTAGGCCTCCGTCGCGACTCGGATGCTCGTTGCCGAATCAGCCGACAGGAATCGAAAGGCCTCCCATGTCAACTGTCAATAGTGCGGACGGGACAAGGCCGGCTCCGGCCACCGAGCCGGCCGCGTCGCCGAACAGCATGACGCGGCGCCAGACGCTGACGCTTGTGCTGCTGCTCGGCGCCCAGTTCACGCTCGCGGTGGACTTCTCGATCATGAACGTCGCGGTTCCGGTCATCGGCCGGGAACTCGACGTCGCCCAGGAAAACCTGCAGTGGATCGCCACGTCCTTCGCCCTCGGAGCGGCCGGCTTCAGCCTCCTCTTCGGCCGTATCGCGGACATGATCGGGGCACGCCGGGTGTTCCTGGCGGGCCTGGCGCTGCTCACGGTCGCCTCTCTGCTCGGTGGTCTCGTCGACGCCTCGGGGCCGCTGCTGGCCGCCCGCGTCGCCCAGGGCCTCGCCACTGCGATGGTGACTCCCGCGGGCCTGGCTCTGCTCACCACCTCGTTCCCCGAAGGACCGCTGCGGGAGCGTGCGTTGGGACTGAACGGAGCCATGCTCTCCGCGGGCTTCACCTGTGGTGCCATTGTCGGCGGTCTGCTCACCGACACGCTGAGCTGGCGCTGGGGCTTCTTCATCAATGTGCCGATCGGCTTGCTGCTGATCGTCGTCACTCCCATGCTCCTCCAGAGCGGCAGCGGACGGCGCGGCGGCAAGCTGGACATCCCCGGCGCAATCACGGTGAGTGCCGGTCTGGTCGCCCTCGTCTACGGCATCTCCGCCGCCGGCCAGTACGGCTGGGGTGACACCACCACACTTCTCGCCTTCGGGATCGGTGTGGTGCTGCTCGCGGCCTTCGGGTACATCGAGCTGCACGCCGCCGAACCGCTCGCGCCGCTGCGCGTGTTGAAGCTGCGCAGCGTGACGTGGGGGAACATCGGCGGCTTTGTGACGTTCATCGGGTTCACCGCCATGATCTTCCTGCTCACGCTGTATCTCCAGGATGTGCTGGGCTACTCGGCGATGACGACCGGTCTCACCTTCGGTGTGCTGGGCGTCGGCGCCTTTCTCGGCGGCGTCACCGCGCCCCGCTGGATCGGTGTCCTCGGCAGCAGCCAGGCGCTTTTGGTTGCCGGCCTGATCGTCCAGGGTGTCACCGTCGGTGTGCTGTTCTTCGCCGGAGCCGAGCGCGGCTGGCTGGTCCCGGTGCTGATCCTCGCCTTCCTCAGCAGTTATGGCCACGTGGCCGCCATCGTGGGCTTCATGGTCACGGCGACGTCCGGGCTGCCGAACGAGCAGCAGGGCCTGGCCACCGGTATCACCACGCTCACCCAGCAGGTCAGCATCACCATCGGTATTCCGATCATGAGTGCCATCGCCACGGCCCGGATCCGCTCCCAGGCGGGCGCACCGATCAGGGACGCGACGCTCAGCGGGATCAATGTGGCGATCCTTGCGAATGGTCTGCTGATCGTCGCTGTCGCCCTCCTCGTCGGCTTCTTCCTCAAGAAGCGCAGGACAGCGCTGAGCTGACCGGTTACGAGCTGAAGGGCCGGCCGACCGGCCCTTCAGCCGCCGACGTACACCCCCGCCATGAACACCGCTGTCACCCAGGGGAAATGATGCATCGAGAGAAGAACCACAGGTCGCTCACGCACACCGGGGCCGACGTCCTGATCATCGGCGCCGGGCCGACCGGCCTCATGCTCGGCTGCGAGCTGCGGCGGCGGGGCATCGACTGTGTCGTCGTCGACCGGGAGACCCGGATCGACCGGCGCACCCGCGCGGTCATGGTGCACGCGGCCGGTCTCGAACAGTTCCAAGCGCTGGGCCTGCGCGCGGAGTTGGAGGCGCGGGGCGTCCCTCAGCAGCAGATCTCCTTCCACACGTACCGCGGCGCCACGTACACCATCGGCTTCGCCGGACTGGACACCGCCTACCCGTACTACCTCAATGTGCCCCAGCCCGAGGCCGAGGCGGTACTGGCCGGCGCGTACCGGGACATGGGCGGTCGGCTGATCCGCGGTCTGCGCTACGAGCGCCACACGGAGGACGCCGACGAGGTCCGGGCCGAGCTGACCGGTGAGGAGGGCACCCACCTCGTGACCGCGCGCTACCTGGTGGGCGCCGACGGCGCCGGCTCCACCGTGCGTGAGCGGCTCGGCGTCGAATTTCCCGGCGTCACCTACCCCATGAGCTACCTCCTTGCCGAGGGCACGCCCGCCGTCCCGGTCGCCCGCGACGAGTCCGCCATGTACATCGGCCCGGCGGGGGCGGTCTCCCTCCTCCCGCTGCCCGACGGCCTTGTCCGCATAGCGGGTCCCGTTTCCGCCGCTCAATTCGATCGCGCCACCACCGTCGAGGCGGCCGAGTTCCAGTTGACGGTGGACCGTCTCGGATTCGGCAGCACGCTACGGCTGGCCGAGGCGCGCCGCGTCGCCCACTATCAGGTGCACGAGCGGCTCGCCGACAGCTTCCGTACCGGCCGGGCAGTACTCGCCGGGGACGCCGCCCATCTCAACTCCCCGGCCGGCGGCCAGGCCATGAACACCGGCTTCGGCGACGCGGCCGCGCTGGCCTGGCGGTTCGGCCACCTCCTTGACGGCCCGGACCCCGGTCCGGCCGGCCCCGGCCCGCTCGATGACTACGCACGCGAGCGGCGGGCCGTTGCCTCGGATGTCGCCCGAACCACCGGAGTGCTCGGGCTCCTCGACGCCATGCGCGAAGCGGTGACCCCGGCCGCGCACCAGGCGGTGGAGGACGCGCTCTCGGGACTCGCCGAGGCCTGGAGCCAGTTGTACGTCACCTACCCGGCCGCCGCCTCCGATGGCGCAGCTGCCCAGGAGCGGCCGCACCGCGACACCTACCGGCTGCGGCCGGGCGCCCGGGTCCCCGGCCACACCCCGGATCCGCGCCGCTTCACCCTGCTCCTGCCGCCGGGCAGCGAACCCTCGGCCGACGCCTGGGGGACCGGCATCCCGGAAGGCACGCTCAGCGCCGGACAGACGCCCCGCCAGGCCGCGCTGTTGCCGGTCCCCGCCGCCGTACTCGTACGGCCCGACGGTCATGTCGCGACCGTGCTCATACCGCCGCCCGGCGGCCGCCCGACAGCAGGTGAACGCGGGGAGCACACAGGGCAGGCGCACCACCACGACGTCACCAAGGGAGTCGCCGTATGACCACGCCCGTTCTCACGATCTCCGGTACCGGCAGCTACCTCCCCGAGACCCGGCTGGATGTCGCCGACGCCGCCGAGCGGTACGAGGGGGAGGCCGACCGTATCCTCTCCACCGGGTACCGCACCGTCTGCGCCGAGGACACCCTCTACCCGGCGGACATGGCGCTCATCGCCGCCCAGCGCGCACTGTCCGCGGCGGGTACCAAACCCGAAGACCTCCAGCTTCTGCTCGTGACCGCCATCCACCGGCACGGCCACAAGCGGCTCTGGTCACCCGCCTCCTGGCTGCAGTCCCGACTCGGCTGTCCCCAGGCGCTGCCCCTCACGATCAACCAGGGGTGCAACGGCCAGATGCTGGCACTCGACGTGGCGAGCCGGTTTCTGGCGGGAGGCAGTGGCGGGAGTGTGCTCGTCGTCGCTGCCGACCAGTTCGCCTCCTCGGGCTTCGACCGGTTCATCGCCGACTACGGCATCGTCTACGGCGATGCCGCCGCGGCAGCGGTCCTGACGTCCGGGCCGTCCGGGCCGGGATGGCGGGTCCTGCGCACCCGTACGGTCTCCGATCCCGGCCTCGAAGGACTCCACCGCGACAACGCGCCGGGCCCCGAATACCCCGAACTGCTCGACGCGGAGCATGACGTGCGCGGCGCCAAGCGGAGGTTCCTGAGCGAGAACGGCACGGACCGGCTGCAGCGCTCCACCAGGGCGGCCGTCAACGAGATACGTCGTGCCCTGCTGCCGGACGGCGACGACCCCCGGCTGCGCCGGGTCGTCTACCCCAACCTGGGGCTGCGCCTGCTCGAGGAGAACTACTTTCCCGAGTTCCCGGGCGGCGAGGCCACGTCGCTGTGGGACTTCGGGCGGACCGTCGGACACCTGGGAAGCGGCGACCAGATCGCCGGTCTCGACCACCTCGCCGACGAGGAGTTCGCCGCCGGCGACCGGGTCCTGCTGCTCGGCGCCGGGGCCGGATTCACCTGGACAGGAATGCTCCTCGAACACGACTGAACTTCCGGACGTGGCCTATCGAAGACGACCGAACTCTCATATCACCGCAGGCGGTCCGCCGCACAGGGCCGACCCACCTCACAAAGGCAGGGCTCTGACCATGACGACCACGACTCTCTCGCTGGACGACCTCACACCCGAGGACGCCGAACTGACCTACACCCGCACTGTCGACCGCGCACTGGTGCACCGGGACTCGCTGGGCGAGGTGTTCCTCACCGACCTGCGGCCGCTCGGCAACACGTGCTACGCGGCGGCAGCTCAACTCCCGCGCTCCCACGCCTATTACGGTGACCATCTGCTGCGCCCCAGCGCCTACGACCCGGTGCTGCTCCTGGAGGCGTGCAGGCAGTCCTGCCTGGCCGGCGCCCATGAGTTCTACGGGGTCCCGGCCGACCACAAGTTCATCCTCACTCATTTGCGCATCCAGCTGACGCGCCTGGAACGCATAGCCGTGGGGGCGGCCCCCTGCGCGCTGTCGATGCGGGTGACGGTCGTCGCCCACCGTCGGCGAGAGGGCCGCACCACCGGACTGGACTACGAGATCGGCCTGTTCGTCGGGCGGACCGAGATCGGTACCGCCTCTGTGGGCCTCCGGTTCAAGTCACCTGCAGACTATGTCGAGTTGCGGCTGACGAACCGCGGCGGAATGCCGCTGCCGTCATCGGGTACGCACGAGGAGACCACGCCGACGACGGCCGTGGACCCGTACCTCGTCGGCCGGACCAACCCTCGCAATGTGGTGCTCGCCGACGCCGAGACCAATGACGACACCGCGCGGGCGGTGCTGCGGATACCGGGTGACCACCCGAGCATGTTCGACCACCCCCAGGACCACCTCCCCGGCATGGTGATCGCGGAGGCCGCTCGGCAGATCGCCCTGCTGACCGCGCTGGAGGCCCGCGGCATGTCCCCCTCCAAGACCCTCCCCACAGCCCTGTCCGTGGTCTTCAGCCGGTTCGGTGAGCTGGAGAAGACGACCGTGATCACCTCTCGAGTGGGCGAGGAGCGGCAAGCCGCGGCCGCCGACGAGGACGTGTACTACACGCAGGGCGGCACCGTGGAGCGGGACCCCGCCGCGGCCGAGTCCGCCGGCCGGCTGCCGGTGCGGGTCGTGGCCGACCAGGACGGCGAGACACTGTGCGTCTTCTCCCTCACCCTCAGCCGCGTCGGGCTCCGGTCATGAGGCATCTGAATCCGCCCGGACGGGAGACCTCGGCCGCCTTCTTCGACGTGGACGAGACGCTGATCAACGTCAAGAGCATGTTCAGCTTCCTGGAGTTCTATCTGCGCAAGCGGGGCGAGCCCGAGGCCACCTACGGGCGCCTGTTCGCCGAACTGCGCCACTCGGCCGGGCTGGGGGTGCCCCGCAAGGACATCAACCGCCATTACTACCGCTTCTACGCGGGTCACAGCGCACAGCAGCTGGCCCGGGCCGGCCGCGAGTGGTTCACCGCCGAGCAGGAGAAGGGGAGTCTGTTCATCCCCGAAACGCGGGCATGCCTCCAACGCCACCTGCAGCAGGGCGAGTTCGTTGTCCTGCTGTCCGGTTCCTTCTTCGCCTGTCTGGAGCCGGTCACCGAACATCTTGGCGCCCATTGGGCCATCGGCACCCGGCCGGTGATCCGCCGGGGCAGGCTCACCGGAGAGGTGCTGACCCCCATGATCGGATCGGCCAAGGGGCGCACCGCGCGGGCCACCGCGGCCGTGAGGGGGTTCGACCTCGCGGAGTGCAGTGCCTACGGGGACCACTCGAGCGATCTCGACCTCCTCGCCTCGGTGGGGCGGCCGGTCGTCGTGGGGGAGGACCCCGTCCTCGTGGACCACGCGGCTCGTGCGGGCTGGCATCGGATCGTCCCCGGCCACCCCCCGGCGTTGACCCTGGTTCCGGCAGAAGGCACCGCGGTCCGATGACCGCCCGACACCCAGGAGGCGATATGTACGGCCCGATCGGGATTGTGAGCACAGGCTCCTACCTCCCTGCCACCGTCGTGGGGAACGAGGAGATCGCCCGGGGTGCGGGGGTGACGGATGAATGGATCGTCCGCAAGACGGGAATCCGTCAGCGCCGGCGGGCCGCCTCCGGGGAAGCCACCTCGGACCTGGCGGCCGAGGCGGCCAGGCGGGCGCTGGACCAGGCCGGACTGCGACCGGCGGACCTGTCGTACATCGTCGTCGCCACCTCGACCCCGGACCAGCCGCAGCCCGCGACGGCCGGGATCGTCCAGAACCTGCTCGGCGCGCGGAACGCGGCGGGCTTCGACCTCAACTCGGTGTGCAGCGGCTTCATTTACGCACTCACCGTCACCCAGCGGCTGCTCCAGGCAGCCGACCGCGCGACATACGGCCTGGTCGTGGGGGCAGACATCTACTCCCGCATCCTCGACTACTCCGACCGCAGAACCGCCGCCCTCTTCGGCGACGGTGCGGGCGCTGCGGTCATCGGGCCGGTCGACCAAGGGCAGGGAGTCATCAGGACCAGCCTGCTCACCCGGGGTGACCAGCACCATCTCATCGGCGTGACGGCGGGCGGCAGCCGGCTCCCCGCTTCCCCGTCGACTCTCGCCGGAGGCGACCACTACTTCCGGATGGAAGGGCGAGGGGTGCGTGGTTTTGTGCAGGAGCAACTGCCTGCGGCCATACAGGACTTGCTCGCCACCGCAGGGGTCACCGGCGACGCCGTCGACCACTTCGTCCCGCATCAGGCCAACGGGGTGATGCTCGCGGAGGTCTGGCCCGACCTGGGGCTCGGATCAGCCGCGCTGCATCTGACGCTGGAGCGGTACGGCAACACCGGCGCCGCCTCAGTCCCCGTCACCCTCGACGAGGCGCACCGGCAGGGCCGGCTGGCCGTCGGCGACCGCGTGCTGCTGGCTGCCTTCGGTGGCGGCATGTCCGTGGGGGCGTCCTTGGTCGACTGGGCCTCCACGCGCCACGCACGGCACGGGACGGCGCAGTCCCTCGCCGGCCTCATCCCCGCCCCCAGGGGCGCCGTGTGAGGGGCCGCCCGGTCCAGCGCCCACGGGGGCGGGACCGGGCGGCCCGACTCAGAAGGGAAAAGTCACTTTGTACGAGAGAGCACCCCGCGTGCCGGACGAGAAGCAGAGGGCGGCCGTCATCGCTGCACTCCTGGAAGCGATGCGGCACTGGATGGCCGCCGAGGATCCGGTTCAGGCCGCCCCGCCCGCAGAGGTGAGCCATCCCGCCGTTTCGGCGAAAGCGGCCGCGACTTCCTCGAAGCGCGCGGTCACGGGAGGCAACTCGCCCTCCGGAAAGACGATTTGAGTCACGAGATCGTTAACAGGTCCGGCCACCGGTGCCCAGCGCAGCCAGTCGGCCAAGCCGTCCGCCATCCCCTCACCCACCAGACCCACCGTGCGCCCGTCGCGCAGCACCCGCTGTGTGGGGTCGAACGCGACCGACCGCTCGATCAGCCGGGGCGTCGCACCGGCCCGGCGGAACATCTCGACCACCTGGTCGTAGTGCGCGGGATTCGCCTCCCGCGCATGCACCACCACCGGGAACTCCGCGACGGCCGCGAGCTCCACCCCCTCGGGCACGCCGGCCGTCAGCGGGTGCCCGGCCGCGACAAGCACGCCCTGCCGCTCCCGGCGCACCGGCCGCAGCCGAACCCCTGCGACCGGCTCGGGCGTACGCGCGACGCCCGCGTCCGCCCGTCCGTCGAGCACCGCGCGCGCGATATCGGGCGTACGCACCGGCTCGGCGCTCACGTGTACCTCGGGGTGGCGGGCGCGCATGGCCTCGACCAGCTGCGGGACCGTGCCGTAGCCGGTGCTCGTGCTGTAGGCGAGCCGCAGCCGGCCCAACTCACCGCGCCCCGCTCGCCGCGCGGCGTCCCAGACCTCGTCGAGCGCTGCAAGCGCCGCGGCTCCACGATCCTGGACCGCCCGTCCGGCGTCAGTCAGCTCCACCCTGCGCGTCGTACGCTCCAGCAGCCGCACGCCGAGCTGGGCCTCGAGCTGACGGATCTGCGCGCTCAGGGCGGGCTGCGCGATGTGGAGCCGCTCGGCCGCCCGCGTGAAATGGGATTCCTCGGCAACGGCCAGGAAGTAGCGGAGCAATCTCGCCTCAGGTGTCATCGCCACCAGAATAGGCACGCGGAAGTCGCCGGAATCGGGGACGGCATCGGCATCGGGAATCGGGGTTGGGATTCAGAAGCGTCGCCTATGAGTCGAGAGCACACCGGTCTTTCCCTCCGGCGCTCCCTCGCTCCTAGCGTGAACATCATGAATCCAACCCCTCTCCCCGCTGACCCCGTGACCATGCGCGCCTACGTCGGCACGCCCGAAGGCCCCGACCTCCGGCAGGTACCGGCGCCAAGACCCGAGCCCGGGGAGGTGCTGGTACGGGTCGGGGCCTTCTCCGTCAACCGCGGGGAGCTGGGCCTGTTCGCCCGGCGTGAGGAGGGGTGGCGCCCGGGCCAGGACCTCGCGGGAACTGTGGTCCGCGCCGCGGCCGACGGAAGTGGTCCGGCGGCCGGGACCCGTGTGGCGGCGATGGTCGACTTCGGCGCCTGGGCCGAGTACGTGGCGGTCCCCACCGACCGGATCGCGCCCCTGCCGGACACGGTGAAGGTGCCGCAGGCGGCGACCCTGGGCGTGGCCGGGCTGACGGCTCTGCGTGCGCTGCGCCGCGGCGGTGCGCTGTTGGGGCAGCGGGTGCTGATCACCGGCGCGAGCGGCGGCGTCGGGTCGTTCGCGGTCCAGCTCGCGGCGGCCGCGGGTGCCGAGGTGACTGCACTGACCGGCAGTCACAGGTCGCTGGACGTGGCGGCGCTCGGGGCCCGGACGGTCATCGATGAACTCGGCAGCCTGAAAGGGGAGTTCGACTTCATCGTCGAGTCCGTCGGCGGCGAGGTGCTGACGACGGCGCTCAAACTGCTCGCCCCGCTGGGGCACATCGTGCTGCTGGGCACGTCGTCGCGGCTGCCGGCCGCTCTGACGATCTCCTCCTTCGTTCCGCATGTCCGTCAGACACTTCACCCGTTCTGGGTGTTCGGCTCCGGGGAACCGGTTGGCGGGGATCTCTCCGTGCTGCTGCGGCTGATGGCCGCCGGGCAGATGGATCCTGTCGTGGGCTGGACGGGCTCATGGGAGCGTCTCCCGGAAGCGATGGAGGCTCTGCGGGAGCGCCGCGTGGCAGGCAAGGCCGCGCTCATCGTCGACGAAGGCGTGTGACCGTGGCCCGGATCGTGGTCGCGGCATCGGGATATCGCGGGTCCACCGGTCTGTTGGTCGCCCGCGCGGGCCGGGAGCGGGGCCATGGCGTCGTCGAACTCACCGATCTCGGGGACGATCCCGCCGTCGGCCGGGCACTCGACGGCGCGGACGCGATCGTCCTCATCCCGCGGCGCGGCAACGCCTGGCGCCACACGCACCAGGCCGTACGCACCCTGATGGCCGCGGCCACACCCGTCGGCGAACCGCCCCATCTGGTGCTCCTCAGCTCCTTCGCCGTCGGCCACGGGCGGGCCCACCCCCTCAACCGGATCGACGACGCGCTGCTGCCCGGCCGGGTCGCCGCGGAGGAAGAGCTGCGCGCCGGTGGCCTGCCCTACACGATCGTGCGGCCCACCTGGTTCACCGACGACCCCCCGGGTTCTCACGCGCTGACCTTCACCCAGCACCCGAAGCCCGACGGCATGGTGGCCCGTGCCGACATTGCCGCCACGCTCGTGGCGGCGGTCGAGATCCCTGCGGCCCGCTCCACCACCTTCGCCCTCTACAACGAGCCTGGGGAGCCGGTCGCGGACTGGGCCGCGGCTTTCGCCCGCCTCCGCTCGGACAAGGACGACCAGCCGTGCCCCGACCCCGAGGACCTCTCATGATCTCGCTCCCCGAAGCCCAGCACGCCTGGGAGTCGACGTTCCGTACGGATCCCGATGGCCGGCCCTTGGCACCGCTGTTCCACCGGCTGCTGATGCTCGACGTCGTGGGTACGCCGACGCCGGAGGACGCCGCCCGGCTGGAGGGTGCGCTCCGGACTCTAGAGGCGGAGTTCCCGTACGGCCCGGACGGGCTGCTCACCGCTCTGGCCTGGGGACCCGGCTGGTTCGAGCGGCACACCTCGCTGCGCCGCTCCCCGGTGGGGCGGCCGCTGCCCATGGCCCGTTGGGAGAATCCCGTCCTCGAAGAGATCGATGCCTGTCTTCATCTCGCCGGCGACGACGAGGAGTTGCTGGCCGACATCAGCCGCCGGCTCTTCGGGGCGGGCCCCCTCGACCAGCGCACCCGGTTGCAGCTGCGCGAGGTACGCACCGGATTCGTGGGCCGTGGCCTGCCGGCCCGGCGCCTGCCCGGCGCGGGCCTGCCTCGGAGCGCGCCGCTGATGCTTGGCTTCCACTCGGGTCTGCGCGGCAACCAGGCCGACGAGGACAGCATCACCATCACCGAAGGGCCGCTCGCCGGTGGGACGACGATGCACGTGAGCTATCTGACGCTCGACCTCGACAGCTGGTACGAGCAGGACGCGGACACCCGCAGCGCGCACATGTTCTCCCCCCGTGTCAGCGCCGAAGCCGCCGGGAAGCTGGTGGACGATGCGCGGAGCGACGCGGACGACCTGCCCGCCGCGGCCGCGTCCCACGGACTCGTCGGCCACGCCCAGGCCACTGGACGGGCCCGACTGAACGGCCGCGCCCGTATCAACCGCAGGGACTTCGCCACCCTCGACCACGGCTCACCCGGCACGCACTTCGTTTCCCTGCAGCGCACGATGGAGGACTTCCACGCGACCCGCGCGGTGATGAACGCTGCGGACGCACCGTCACACCACCGGGCGGTCGGAGTCCGGCGCCGCAACGGCATCAACGGCTTCATCGAGGTCCGCAGCCGTGCGACCTTCGCCGTTCCGCCGCGCGGCACGAGGTCATTTCCCTATCTCTCGGCACCGGCCCCAGGCACGCCCTGAACCCGGCCCCTTGGTCACGCGTGGCACGACGGCGCACACTGGCCTTGACCGCGAGGGCACAGCGCCGCGGCGCCCGCCCCGCGGGAGTACCTGCTGCGAGGCGCAGGGAGGTTCGTCATGGTCGAGGCCTACATCTTGATCCAGACCCGAGCGGGCACGGCACGTGATGTTGCCGCGGCGGTGTCAGCCATCCCCGGCGTGCTGCGAGCCAAGGCGGTGGCCGGCCCGTACGACGTGATCGCACAGGCCGAGGGGGAGACCGTGGATGACCTGGGCCGCCTGGTGATCGCCCGGATCCAGCAGGTCGAAGGCATCTCCCGCACCCTTACCTGTCCCGTGGTCGAGCTCTAGCCAGTCGCCCGCCTCACCAGCGGGCGACCGCCCAGGCGAGCGCATAGCCCGCGCTGTTGAGGGCGCAGTGCAGCGCGACGGGCGGGATGAGGCTGCCGGAACGGCGGCGGAGTTCGCAGAAGAAGACCCCGGCGATGGCGGTGCCAAGGACCACCGCCGCCACGGACAGGGCGACGCCGGTACTGCTGGTGCCGAAGACCGTCTCTGCGGCCGCGTTCGCGCGCGTGAGCCCCCGCGCGGGCTGCACGTGCCAGAGCCCGAAGAGCACCGAGGAGGTGGCGGTGGCCCAGGTGGTTCCCCGCCGCCGCTCGACCATGGCCCAGAGCACTCCCCGGAACGCGATCTCCTCGAGCAGCACGGTGCCGAGCGGTACGCGGACCAGCACGCGGAAGACCAGCTGTTCCGCGCTCAGCCCCGCTGCACGTTCGTCCAGGAAGGCATCCCGGGTGAACGGCATGGCCAGACCCAGCAGATAGATCACCAGGACGGCTCCGACGAGGACCAGTCCCCAGCGCAGTCCCCGGCGGGCGGAAGCGGCGCCGAGTCCCAGGTCCGCCCAGGTGAGGCCGTCCCACCGGGCGATCAGCAGGAGAACCGCGGTCGTGGCGGCGCAGAGGGGGACGTACCAAGTGGCCGCCAGCTGGTTTCCCCACACCTGCACGGCAGCGAGAATCGCGATGACCAGAGTGATCCGCATCGTCGTACCAGGATCGCCAATCCCGGTGGCGGTCCCCAAGCAACGCGCCGGGCAGCGTTCTCATGGCCGGGCTCCGTGGCGCCGGCAACACGGCACGGCAGGATCCGTACGCGAGGTTCGTCAGGCTGTGCCGCTGGTGAGAACGGTGACGTGGTCGATGAGCATGGGACTGCCGGGGCGGGTCCTCGGGGTGGGTGTGCTCTTCCCGGCGAGAGCGTTGGGGAAGCCGCCGCCGATGGCCAGGTTGAGGAGGATGAAGTGCCCGTGGCCCGTGGCAGCGCTCCAGGCGGCCTCGTCCACCTGTGCCGAGCCGACGGTGTGGTATTGCCTGCCGTCGACGTACCAGCTCAGCCTCTCGGGCTGGGTGGTGCGGTCCCAGTCGAGGGTGTACGTGTGGAAGTGGCCGGTGCAGCGTGTGCGGGGGCAGCTGGTGGTGGCGGCGATGCCGGTGCTTTCGTTGCACGGGCCGCCGGTGGGGGTGCCGCAGTGCATGACGCCCCAGATCCGGTTGAGGCCGTTCACGTTCTCCATGATGTCGAACTCGCCGGCGGTGGGTGAGGGTGCCTGGCCCGTGCGGAAGGGGGCGCCCATGGTCCACAGGGCGGGCCAGTAGCCTTCGGCGGCGGGGCCGGTGACGGCGGGGAGTTGGATGCGGGCCTGGATGCGCAGTCTTCCGCCGGCGGGAGGCTGGAAGTCGCTGCGGCGGGTTTCGATACGTCCGGAGGTCCATCGCCCGGCACGGTCCCGCAGCGGTGTGATCCGCAGGTTGCCGTTGCCGTCGCGGCTGAGGTTGGCCGGGTCCGCGGTGTAGGTCTGGACCTCGCCGGTGCCCCACTGGGGTGGACCGCCGGGGTATCCGGTGCCGAGATCGATGATCCACTTGTCGGCGTCGGGCAGACTGCCTGCTGCCCCCTCGAAGTCGTCGGCCAACTCCAGCCTCCACACGTGTGTGGCAGACGCCGGGGCACCTGCGTTCACCGGTGCAAGGCTCGCGCAGCAGGCAGCCAGCGCGACGGCCACCGCACGGCGTGTGCGGCCCTTGAGCAGCGGCAGCTTCATCGAGTCCCGCTTCCCGCGCCGTGGTGGCGACCGATCCCAGATCCGACATCCATGCTTCCGCACCTTATGTGCGGTGATGTTCGGTTGGTGCTTGGCGCGCCCGGACAGTCCAGCCAAGAGGAGTGGGGTGCCGCGACCTGGCAACGGCGCGGCACCCCGGGTCGGTCAGCAGCAGCGGCTGCTCGGGTGGGCCTCTCGGTGCGCGACGCGTAGCTTCTCGTACTCCGGGCGGGTGGGGACAGGGGCGTCGGGGTGGTTGCGGCGGTGTCGTTCGCAGTAGCGGTCGTACGCGGCCTCGCCGGTGAACTCCCGTACGTACCAGCGCAGTTCGTCCAGCACGTGACGGAGCGTCATTCGCGGACTCCGGCGAGCTCCTTGCGGGGCCCCGGCACCGGTACCTCGAGCTGTGAGGCGACGTACGGCGCTTCCGTGGTGGGCAGCTGGGCGGGCGAGTGCAGGGCGCGGGCGCACACCACGGCCGCGTTGGCGATCACGGTCACGACCAGCAGGAGGAAGACGGCGATGAGGACGCCGTCGACGGTGGAGTTGGTGACCACGGTGTGCATGTCGTCCATGGTCTTGGCGGGAGGAAGCACGGTGCCCGCGTCGATTCCGTCGGCGTACTTGTGCCGTTGGGAGAAGAAGCCGACGCGCGGGTCGTCGGAGAAGATCTTCTGCCAGCCGGCGGTGAAGGTGACGGCGACCACCCAGGCCAGCGGGACGGCGGTGACCCAGGCCCAGCGCAGCCGTCCGGACTTGACCAGGACGGTGGTGCAGACGGTGAGGGCTACTGCGGCGAGCAGCTGGTTGGCGATGCCGAAGAGCGGGAAGAGCTGGTTGATTCCGCCCAGCGGGTCGGTGGCGCCGGTGTAGAGGAAGTAGCCCCAGGCGGTCACGACCAGTGCGCTGGTGATCCAGATGCCAGGCTTCCAGTTGACGCGGCCGATCGGCTTGTAGACGTTGCCGAGCATGTCCTGGAGCATGAAGCGGCCCACTCGGGTGCCCGCGTCGACCGTGGTGAGGATGAACAGCGCCTCGAACATGATCGCGAAGTGGTACCAGAAGGCCTTCAGTGCGGCCCCGCCGAAGACCCCGGAGAAGATCTCCGACATGCCGACCGCCAGTGTGGGCGCCCCGCCTGAGCGGGCGATCAGCGTCTGTTCCTCCACCGCCTTCGCGGCGGCGGTCAGTTGATCGGGTGTGATCGTGAAGCCGAGGCCGGCGACCGCCTGGGAGGCGGATTCGACGGTGGTGCCGAGCATCCCCGCGGGGGCGTTCATCGCGTAGTACAGCCCCGGGTCGAGGACGGAAGCGGCGATCAGGGCCATGACGGCGACGAACGACTCCATCAGCATCGCGCCGTAGCCGATCATCCGTACCTGCGACTCCTTCTGGATCAGCTTCGGGGTGGTCCCGGAAGCGACCAGGGAGTGGAAGCCGGACAGTGCGCCGCAGGCGATGGTGATGAACAGGAACGGGAAGAGGGAGCCGGCGAAGACCGGTCCGGTGCCCGAGGTGGCGAAGTCGCTGACCGCCTCGGCCTGCAGCTTGGGTGCGGCCACCAGTACGCCGACCGCGAGCAGCGCGATGGTGCCGATCTTCATGAAGGTGGAGAGGTAGTCGCGCGGCGCGAGCAGCATCCACACCGGCAGAACGGAGGCGACGAATCCATAGCCGGCCAGGCAGAAGACGAGAGTCGTCGGGCTCCAGGTGAAGGCGTCGGCGAGTGAGGAGTTCTCCACCCAGCCGCCGCCGACGATGGCGAGGAGCAGCAGTGCGACACCGATCAGGCTCGTCTCGGTCACCCGTCCCGGGCGCAGGTATTGCAGATAGAAGCCCATGAAGAGGGCAATGGGGATGGTCATGGCGACCGAGAAGGTCCCCCACGGGGAGTGGGCGAGGGCATTGACGACGACCAGTGCCAGCACACCCAGCAGGATGATCATGATGACGAAGACCGCGATCAGCGCCGCGGCCCCGCCCACCTTGCCGATCTCCTCACGGGCCATCTGGCCGAGCGACTTGCCGTCCCGGCGCATGGACAGGAACAGCACCACCATGTCCTGCACCGCCCCGGCGAAGATCACCCCGACGACGATCCAGATGGTCCCCGGCAGATACCCCATCTGTGCCGCCAGCACCGGCCCGACAAGCGGCCCGGCCCCTGCGATCGCCGCGAAGTGATGTCCCAGCAGGACTCGGCGATCGGTCGGCTGGAAGTCGACCCCGTCCTCGAGCCGCTCGGCGGGCGTGGCTCGAGTGTCGTCGAGCTTCAGCACGCGCCGGGCGATGAAGCGTGAGTAGAAGCGGTACGCGATGGCATACGACCCGAGGGCCGCGACCACCAGCCATACGGCGGAGATCTCCTCGCCCCGGGCCAGGGCCACCATGCCCCAGGCGAAGGCGCCGAGCAGGGCAACGAAAGTCCACAAAACAATCGATTTCGGACGCACTTGGACGTTTTTTGGCATGGAGGATCCTCGGCTCGGCGGGTCAGGGGTGAAGGGCGAAGGTGAAGGAGAAGTGGGAACGGGTCAGGGCTTGGGCGGACGCCGGGTCAGCAGATACGCCGCGAGCAGGGCGAGGCTGCACACCGGCACCCAGGCGAGCTGGTACCAGTAGAAGAACGGCACCCCGGCCAGCTGCGGCCGGTCCTGCGCGTACCAGGGCACCCACAGCAGGGCAATGACGGGAGCGACGAGGCAGACGCCGGCCGCTGCCCGCCGCCAGGCGTGGTGGTGGCGGGGGAGCGGGATCCGTACCACGGGTGACCTCCTCATTCCTGTCGGTCTGTGCAAGAGTTGCCGGCGTCCGTGATTCGGTTGACAGAAGATTTCAGAGAGATTTCCCTGGTTTTCCTGTCATCGCAGCCGGCCCTACGCGCAACTCGTATGCGACAGGGCTCGCGCACTCCCAGGACACCAAGGACGGTGACCGATGACCGAAGGTCCCATGGTCGCGGCGTTCCTCGCCGTCATCGGCGGTGCGTCGCTGCTTGCCGTCACCGCGCGCCGCCTGCACGCCAACGACAATCTGCCCTCCTTGGAAGGCTGGGCGCTGGCCGACCGTAGCCTCGGCACCGTCTGGACCTGGCTGCTGCTCGGCGGCACCATCTTCACCGCGTACACCTTCGCCGCCGTACCCGGCCTGGTGTACGGCAACGGGGCACCCGCCTTCTTCGCCCTCCCCTACACCGTGATCGTCTGCCCGCTCGCCTTCGTACTGCTGCCCCGGATGTGGAGCGTGGCACGGGACCACGGCTACGTCACGGCCGCCGACTTCGTCCGCGGGCGCTACGGTTCGGGCCCGCTGGCCCTGGTGGTCGCACTCACCGGCATCCTCGCCACCATGCCCTACCTCGCCCTGCAGCTCCTGGGCATCCGCGCCGTACTCACCGCGGGCGGGCTCTACCCGAGTGCGGCCACCGGCGACCTGGCAATGGCCGCGATCTTCGCCGGTCTCGCGGTCGCCACCTACCGGCACGGTCTGCGCGCGCCCACCGTCATAGCGGCGCTCAAGGGCGTGGCGGTCTTCTGCTCGGTACTCGCCGTCAGCTGGCTCGTCCTGGCCCGTCTCGGCGGCCCCGGTGCCATCTTCGACCAGGCCGCCCGCCGGCTCTCCGGCCCGGACGCCGGCCACGCCTCCCTCGTCCTCTCACCGGACCAGCAGCCCGCCTTCGCCACCCTGGCCCTGGGCTCGGCGCTCGCCCTGCTGATGTACCCGCATGTCCTCACCGCAGCCTTCGCCGCCTCCAGCCCCCGCGTGCTGCGCCGGGTCGCCGTTGCCCTGCCCGCCTGGACCGCGGTCCTCGCACTGTTCGGGCTGCTCGGCATCGCGGCGCTCGCCTCGGGCGTCGAGACCCCCGAGGGTGGCGCCGAGGCCGCGGTCCCCATCCTGGTGGACCGCCTGATGCCGGGGCCGCTGGCGGGTCTGGTCTTCGGCGCGATCACCGTGGGTGCGCTTGTCCCGGCCGCAGTCATGTCGATCGCGGCCGCGACCTCGTTCGTGCGCAATGTGTACACCGAGTATTTCCACCCCACCGCCACGCCCAAGCGTCAAGTACGGATCGCCAAGGCGGTCTCCCTCACGGCCAAGGCGGGAGCTGTCGCGTTCGTCTTCGGGCTGCGGGACCAGGACGCCATCAACCTCCAGCTCCTCGGCGGTGTCTGGATCCTCCAGATCTTCCCCGCGGTGGCCATCGGGCTGTTCACCCGCCGGCTGCACCACCGGGCGCTGCTCGCGGGGTGGGCCGCCGGGATGCTGTTCGGCACGGTCATGGTCGTACGGGAGGGCTTCTCGCCTGTCGTACCGCTCGGCCTGCCCGGCATCTCCGGTCATCCGGTGGAGATCTACGCGGGGCTGGCCGCTCTGATCCTCAACCTGGCCGTCTCGCTGGCCGGCACGGCGGTACTGGACCGGATCGGCACACCCCGGGGCGCGGACTCCACCGCGCTGCCACGTCGGCTGACAGTCAGGCACCGTCCCGAGACTGGAGCGAGCAAGGCATGAGCATAAGACGGACAGTCCGGCCCGTGACCGCCAGCATCCCGTCACCACCGCCGCAGGTGGCCGGGCCGGCAGGCGTGGCAGCGGCAAGTACGGCCGAGCCCGCCGGAACCGCGGAAGCGGAGCGGGAGGCGGCCGTAGCCCGGCTCTTCGACCTTCACTACACCTCGATGCTCCGACTCGCCGCGCTGCTGGGCGCCGACGATCCCGAGAACATCGTGGCCGAGGCGTTCTACCAGATCTACCGGAGGTGGCGGAAACTGCGCGACGCCGAATCAGCGGAGGCGTATTTGCGCTCCACCGTCTGCAATCTCACCCGGATGCGGATACGTCATCTCCAGGTGGCGCGCCGGCACGCCGAGGCACCGCCGGCCGACCCGGTCGCCTCGGCCGAGAATTCGGCCCTGCTCCGTGACGACCAGCGGGTGTTGGTCGACGCCCTCCAGCAACTGCCCGCCCGGCAGCGCGAAGCCCTCGTGCTGCGGCACTGGCTGGGCCTGAAAGAAAGTGAGATCGCTGACGCGATGGGTATTTCGGCAGGATCGGTCAAGACCCATACCGCGCGCGGCCTCGCCGCTCTCACCCAGGCGATGGAGACACGGCGATGAGCACCACCCCGGGTGCCCCCGGCACTGAGAAGCAGCTCCGCGAGACTCTCGAGGCCCTCGCCCACCAGGTGCGGCCCGCCCCCGACGCCTATCGGACCGCCCGTGGCGACTGGCTCCGCCGCGAACGCAGGCGCCGCCTGGTCCTGGCGGTCCTCATCACGGTCGTCTTCGCCCTCGCCGTACTGATCGGTCTCTGGGTACTCAACCAGACGCCTTCCGGCTCGGGCGCGATCTTCAACGGTGCCCGTAGCCCGGTTGCCTCCGCACCCCCACACGGTCGCTGAACTCCGGGTCGTGCTTACCAGCTCCACGACGCCGACGTCATCGGCGCACAGAAGCTGTCGTTATTTCAGGTGAAACCCCCTCGCGGTCATACGACTCGGGCATAGATCCCTCTACCCTCTTATCGCACTTGATGTAGACCACGGAGCTGTCCAGGGAGCTTGTGTCTGCCCTTCTGAGCTCGATCACCCGCGGGGGTTCGCATGATGCAGGGAGGGGCCGGCCGGGGTGGTTCGATTCACGCCACCTCTGGCGGCCGACTGCAGGTGGCAGGGGTGGGCAAGGCGCTGTGCATCGGGTCTGCGGTCACCGCCGCAGGAGGAGTGGGTGTGACGGCGGCCGCGTCACTGGGGGCAGGCATCGGCGTGCCGGCAGCGCACGCGGTGGCTGTCTGCTCTCTGCTCGCCCGTACCCGAACGGCGCCGGACAGGGTGCGTCCTCGCATGATGCTGCTCGCTGCTTCGGTGGCCGGGGGTGGTCTTCACCACCTGCTGCTGGGGCAGCTCGCTTCGTCTCCAAGACGCTCTTCTGTTCTCTCTTCTGTCGTTGAGCTGCTAGCAGTTGCGGGGCTCACCGTTTGTCTTGGGCTGGGTGTCGCCGGACTGGTGGTGGCAGCCGCGGACGGCGGCACGACCCTGGTCTGGTTACGGCGGCTCCTGGACGGATGGATGATCGCAGGATCGCTGCTCACGCTGAGCTGGGTGCTGCTCATGCATCGCGCCGACCAAGGCGGTGATGTGTCGGGGTCGCTGTTGGATCTCGCCCGCGTCGTGACGGACATCCTCGTCCTGGGACTCCTGGTCGCCCTGCGCTTCGGCCTGAGAAGGGGGGAGCGCACATCGGTCACCGTGTCGACCGTGGCCCTCGTCCTCCTGGCGACGAGCGACATGCTGCGCATCCTCTTGACCGCGCCTGGCATCTGGTGGGGGATGCCTCTCGCGGCGACATGCTCGATGACCGGACTGTTCCTCGTCGCCGCCGCGCCGTGGCTGCCGGGCGGTGCCAGCGTCGTGGGGGTCGACCAGCGGGAGATGCCAGTCGTCGGGGTAGTGGCGGCCTTTGTGCCCGTGGTCGTCTGCGTGCTGGCCATGGCGGCGCACACCCTTGCCGGCGGCCACACCGATGTCGTGATGGTCGTCCTGGCAGGTTCTGTGCTTCTCGGGCTCGGCATCCGACAAGGCGTCACCCACGCCGACCATCTGCGTATCACGCGAGAGGCCGCGGCACGTGAAGCCCATTACCGCACGCTGGTCGACGGGTCGAGCGACGTGATCACCATCGTCAGTCTGGAGGGTCGCGTGCTCTACATCAGTCCGGCCGTCCGCCAGGTTTTCGGATACCGGCCCGAGGATCTCGTAGGCGCCCGCCTGCCGCTGTACACCCACCCCGACGACCTGGACCAGCTGATGCAAGCCGTCGAGACACTGCGCCAGGAAGCCGAGTCGGGTGCCCGCGGCCCGGGCAGCTACGTGTCCTGTCGGGTTCGGGCCGCTGACGGGCGATGGCGCCACGTCGAGTCGACGATCAGCCACCACTCCGACGGGCTGATCTTCAACAGCCGTGATGTGACCGAGCGGGCAGCGGTGCAGGCACAGCTCGAGCACCTGGCATTCCATGACGCGCTGACCGGCCTGCCCAACCGAGCGTTGTTCGCCGACAGAGTCACGCACGCACTACGGAAGAGGACCACGGCCACGACCCCACCCGCGCTGCTCCTCTTGGACCTGGACGGTTTCAAGGCAGTCAACGACTCGGCCGGACACGCCGCAGGAGACGCCGTGCTCGTTCAGGCTGCCCGTCGGCTCCAGGCATCGGTACGTGCTGAAGACACGGCCGCCCGTCTGGGTGGCGACGAGTTCGCCGCACTGCTGGAAGGGGAGGCGGGAGCATGCCATTTCCGGACCAGGGAAGTTGCGGAGCGGATCCTCTCCGCCCTGGCGAAGCCGTACGGCATCGGCGGCACTGATGCTGCGGTCTCGGCTTCCATCGGAATCGCCGTAGCCACTCCGGGGATCACGCCCGACGAACTCCTGCACAACGCCGACCTGGCCATGTACGAGGCCAAGGCCGCCGGAAAGGGCCGCATCCGCATCCACCGCCCGGAGCCGCGCTACATCCACTGCGAGACCTCGCTTCCCGCCATCACGAGAATGTAGGCGCCCACCTCGTCCCGCTCGTCCGCGCCGGAGCCCGCGTCGGACGCGGCCGGCTCGTCGAGCGCCCCGAGAATATCGAGGCCGCCTGACCGAGCAGGCACCTATGCTGCGGGGATGATCAAGCCGATTGAACTCGTGATATTCGACTGCGACGGGGTGCTGGTCGACAGCGAACGCATCGCTGCACGTGTCCAGGTCGCCTTGGGAGCGGAGCTGGGCTGGCCGCTCACCGAGGACGAAGTCATCAACCGGTTCATCGGGCGCTCCAGCGCCTCCATCCACGAGCAAGTCTCAGCCAGGCTCGGCCATGAGACGGCGGCAATCTGGTGGGAGAGGTTCGAACAACTCCACCGTGAGGCAGTGGATGCCGGGTTGTCCCCCGTCGAGGGATTGCCCGAGGCACTCGACGCGATCACCCTGCCGACCTGCGTCGCCTCCAGCGGCTCCCACGAGAAGATGCGCCACACCCTGGGCCGCACCGGCCTCTACGAACGCTTCGCGGGCCGCATCTACAGTGCCACCGAAGTCGCCCGCGGCAAGCCGGCCCCTGACTTGTTCCTGTATGCCGCACAGCACATGGGCGTGGACCCAGCAGCGTGTGTGGTGGTCGAGGACAGCCGGCCCGGCGTTGAGGCGGCCCGCGCCGCCGGCATGCGGGCCTTCGGCTATGCCGGCGGACTGACCCCGGCCGAGCGGCTCGAAGGCGCCGACACTGTCGTGTTCCACGACATGCGCAAACTGCCCAGTCTCGTCGCCGAACAGTGACTGTCCCTTGTCTGCACAGACAAGGGACAGGTCGGTGTCATGTTCTGGGTCACTGGGATGCGGCCTCGCGACGATGCCTCATCGGCACCGTAGCCAGGCCGAGCGGCCGCTCGCTGAACGCCGGCTCGGCCGCGACCTCGAAGAACGTGTTGGTGCTCGAGTCGCCCAGGGCCGCGTCGACGTACTCCTGGACCGTCGCCAAGGAAGGCGACTCCCACAGGCACACCACCTGCGAGGCGTCCGTGCTGGGGTAGAACTGCAGGACCCGGACCCCCTCGGGAGCGCCGTCCCCGGTCTGCAGCCGCTCTCCACGCGGGAAGGCGGTGCGGGGGTCCTGGATCGCATGCTTGGCCACGACGTACATCTCGGCCTCCTTCGTCCTGCGGCCCCGGGCGGAGCCGGTCATGGCCTTGACGCTACGGAGACGGCGCGGGGTCCGGCATCGCTCGAACCCACCATTCGGTGACGCGACCCGTGGTCAGGACCGACCACCGGCGCGGACCAGGCCGTGTTCGAACGCAAACGCGCTCGCCGCGGTCCGCGACCCCACGTCGAGCTTGGCGAAGATGTTCTGGAGGTGCCGGGCCACGGTGTGCTCGCTGATCACGAGCCGCTCGCCGATCTCCTTGTTGCTGAGCCCGCCCGCCAGCAGCCCCAGCACCTCGACTTCCCGCGCAGACAGGCCGTGCCGGTCCCGAGGCGGGGTGCCGAGCGCCTTGACGGCTGCCAGGTCGGGCGCCGCACCCAGCCCGGCGAAGGCCGTCCTCGCGGACTCCAGCTCCAGCGCGGCCGACTCCTCGTCACCGAGGGCCCGGCAGGCCCGGCCCACCAGCACTCTTGCCCGCGCCGCGTCGTACGGCGCCCCGAGGTCGGCCCAGCCCTCGAACGCCCGGCGGGCGCCCCGCAGTGCCGGCTCGACCTCGTCACGGGCGAGATCGAGCGACGCGCGGGCATGGGCATGGGCGGCAACAAGGGCCTCGGTGCGATGGCGCCTGAGGATCAGCTCGAACTGCTCGCAGGCCGCGCGTGCCGCGTCGAGGTCGCCCAGCGCCAGCATGATCTCGACGTACGCCGGGAGGAGGGCCGCCTGCTGCAGCGGCTCCACCTGCTCGACCAGGCCTCGCCGGATCGCCGCAGCCGCGGCGTCGACCCGGCCCTGGACGAGGTTGAGCAGGGCCAGCCCGGGCAGCGGGTCGCAGCCCAGCCCGCTGGCCGTGCGGTAGCACGCTTCGGCCGCGTCGACGTCTCCGCGGAGGCGGTGGATCTCCCCCTGCCGGTAGTGCGCCTTCCCGGTCGCGATCCGGTTGAGCATCCCGTCGGTGAACCGCTCCGCGGCCTCGCCGGCCTCGCGTGCCGCGTCGTCCCAGGCGCCTTCCAGTTGGAGCATCTCCGCGCGGTGCACCAGACACAGGCCGTTGTGGGCGACCATCTGCGGGCGGGCCGCGCACCAGGCCGTGAGCGCGTCGGTCCACTCGCGTGTGTGCCGGATCTCGTGGGCGTCGTGGCAGAAGTCGATCGTGTTGCAGTAGACGATGCCGCTCACCACTGGGGAGAGCGCCCCCGAGGTGACGACCACGAGGACCTCACCGGCGAGACCGAGGCCCTCCTCCGTCCTGCCCTGCTTGACCAACGCCCGGGCTTGGTCGTCCCTCGCCAGCCAGGCGAGGTCCGCGTCGCCGAAGCGGTCGCCGATGGCCACCGCCTCGGCGGCGGTGGCGAACCCGTCCTCCCAGTCCCCCTTCCCCATCTGCCGCAGCCAGACGGGGATCAGCAGGTAGCCGCGCTCCACACAGTCCTCGCCCGCGTCGTCGACAAGCCGCCGGCCCAGGTCGAACCAGCCTGCCGCGCGCGCACCCTGCCCGCGGAACAGCAGACTGTGCCCGATCCAGAACGCGGCCCGGGCCGCCGAGGGGGCGCGCCCGGCCTCGAGATGGGCTCGGTGCGCCGCCTCGAGCGCGGCCACGTATTCCGCGTCGCGCCCCAGCATGTACGCCGCGCGGGCGAGCGTCTCGAGGTCTGCGGCGGCCGGCTCCCGCGCGGCACGGGCGCGATTCAGCGCGTCGTACGCCTCGAGCCACGCCTCGCGCTGCGCGCACGCGCGACCCTGCTCCAGCAGGACGTCGGGATCCGGCACATGTCGATTATCGACCCGCCGACCCGCGCTGTCGCCCGCTGTCCGGCCGCCGGCTCGTCGCGCGCCAACCGCGCCTACCTTGCCTCGGCGCTCAGTACGAGGATTCCCGTCCGCACACGGGGGAGGAGCCCACAAACCAATGGCGGAGTCGAGTGGTTCTTCGGCACGCTGAAGTACGAACATCTCTACCGCGCCACCATCGGCGACGGCAATCACGCGCGGTTCACCTCGCCGTCGAACACGGCGATGAGCGTGTGGCCTTTGGCGGACCCGCTACTTGACCTGGAGTTCCTGATATGGCCAGTAAGTTCACCGAGCTTGCGATCGACTGTGCCGATCCCAACGGTCTCGCCCGGTTCTGGTGCTCGGTCCTTGACTACGAGGTGCAGGACGAAGGCGACGGAATAGTCACAATTGGCTCCCCTATGGCGCCTGCAGGCAAGAACCACCTTGGCCCAGTGCCACCGACGTTGACATTCGCGCACGTGCCTGAGGGCAAGACCGTCAAGAACAGGCTCCACCTCGACATCAACCCAACCGACAGGGAGCAGGACGAAGAGGTCCGTCGCCTGCTCGACCTAGGTGCTCGACGCGCCGACGTCGGCCAGGGTGATGAGAGCTGGGTCGTACTTGCCGACCCGGAGGGGAACGAGTTCTGCGTCCTCGCGGACCGCTGCCGCTGATGGTGGTGGGGGTGAGGGTCTGGACGCCCAGGCCGCGACTAGGTTCTGTCCGGTCGATCGGGCCGGATCAGTGAGCGGGGTCTGGTGCGTGCAGCTGCAAGGCGGAGGAGGGAGCCGACGCGGAGCGTCGGCGACTGACGACAACGCGGCAGATGTGCGTGCCAGGGCACGCGAGCCCGGCAAGATCGGCCGGACAGAACCTAGAGGCGACGGGCGCCGGTAGAGGCTTCTGCGGGATTGCTGGGGCGGTCGAAGTTCACCCGGCCTGCGCGTAGTTGGTGAAGAGGTCGACGAGGCTGTGCGGGGCGTTGTCGTCGAAGCACAGCTTGTGGTTGCGGGAGGCCTCGGTGGCGGCGGCTGCGCTGCGCGGGAAGAGGGCTTCCTCGTACGCGGTGAGCGCGGCCTCGGTGTCGTCGGGGTGCGTCGCGAGAGCCTTGCCGAGTTCGGCGCCGTCGTACATGGCGAGGTTGGCGCCCTCGCCGGCGAACGGGGACATCAGGTGGGCGGCGTCGCCCAGCAGCGTCACGCCGGGCACGCGGTCCCAGCGGTGTTCGATCGGCAGGGCGTTGATGGTGCGCGGGACTGGAGCGGTTTCGCCGTCGGTGATCAGCGCGGTGAGTTCTGGGGCCCAGCCGTGGAACTCCTCGGCGACGCGGGCGGTGGCCGCGTCGGCGTCGGTGAAGTCGATGGAGGCAATCCACTCCTGCGGCTTGTTGAGCGCCACGTAGGTGTGCAGGGTGCCGTCGGTCTCCCGGTGGGCGAGGATCCCCCTGCCGGGGGCGAGTGCGTGGAGCGCGCCGCGGCCGACCGTCTGTGCGCTGGACGGGTGGCGGGTGTCGCCGTCGAACAGGTAGGTCTCGATGAAGGACGTGCCGACGTACTCGGGTTCTGCGTCGGACAGCAGCGGACGGATCCGCGACCACGCACCGTCCGCGCCGACCAGGAGACCGGTCTCCACGGTCGCCCCGTCCGCGAACGTCACTTCGTGCCGGCCGCCCCCGAGAGGCCGGACCGCAGTGGCCTTGTGCCCCCATTTGATCGTGTCGGCCGGCAGCGAGTCGAGCAGAATCTGCCGTAGGGAGCCGCGGTGGACCTCCGGACGCCCGCCGGTGCCGTCGTCGGGTTCGTCGAGGAGCACGGTTCCGTGCTTGTCGAGCACCCGCGACGCCTCGGCGCCCTGGTGGATGAGGCCGAGGAACTCCTCGAAGAGGCCTGCCGCGTCGAGGGCGAGCTGCCCGTTGTAGTCGTGGATGTCGAGCATGCCGCCCTGGGCGCGGGCGGTCGGCGAGGTCTCGGCCTCGTAGATCGTCGCCGGGATGCCGTGGACGTGGAGGACGCGGGCGAGGGTCAGTCCTCCGAGCCCTGCGCCGATGATCGTGACGTCAGTGGTCATGGTGATTCCTTATGTGTCGCACGCCTGCCGGGTGGGCACCCGGCAGGTCGTCTCTGGAACAGTGTTCCAGGCGTGTGTCAGGATGCATGCATGGCAACCAGGACGCGTCGTCCAGAGCGACGAGAGGAACCGCTCTCCCGCGAGCGCATCGTCGAGACCGCGATCGGGCTTCTCGACACGGCTGGAGAGGGCGGACTCACGTTCCGCGCACTGGCCGGGCGCCTCGCCACGGGGCCCGGTGCGATCTACTGGCATGTCACGGGCAAGGACGAACTTCTCCATGCCGCCACCGACGCCGTCGTCGCCGGCACTATGACCGCCGGCACCGCCGATACAACGCCGCAGGAAGCGATCCGCGCCCTGGCACTCGGCGTGTTCGACGCGATCGACGCCCACCCGTGGATCGGCACGCAACTCGCCCGCGCCCCGTCGCAGTCACCGATGCTGCGGGTCTTCGAACACATCGGACGCCAGGTCCAAGCGCTCGGGGTACCCCACGCAGCCCAGTTCACCGCCGCGTCCGTGCTACTGAACTACATCCTCGGAGTGGGCGGACAGAACGCCGCCAATGCCCGCGGACACCAACCGGACACGAACCGGAGCGAGTTCCTCGACACCGCCTCGGCCGCATGGGCAAACCTCGATCCTGACGAGTACGCGTTCACCCGAAACGTCGCAGACCAACTACGCGATCACGACGACCGAGCAGAGTTCCTCGCCGGCATCGACCTGATCCTCACCGGAATCACCGCCCGTCAATGGCCGACTGACCCGGCGCCGTCGTAGCCAGCCTCGCGCAGCCTCGGGACCCTGGCTCATGGACAGGCACATCGCCAGGAGCAAGCTGGGGAAAGTGCCGCCGATGGTGGGGAATTACGTGCCGTAACACCGGCGCTCACGTACGAGTGGAAGGGCCACTGCCAGCCCGGCGACGAGACGCCGGTTGCCCGGTGCGGCAGGGTGCCTGTCACGGGCGCCAGTACAGCGAGGGGTCTGGATGGTCGGCGAAGCCGAGTGCACGGTAGAGCGGCTCACCGTCGGGAGAGGCGTACAAGTCCACTCGGGCGACCTCACGTTGCCGGAACCAGTCGAGCAAGCCTTGCATGATTACGCGGCTGTGGCCGCGCCGTCGGTACGCCGGATCGGTGACCACGCCGATCACGTGTCCGATCCGGCCGTTGCGCAGGTGCGGGCCGGGCAGCCGTTGTTCGATGGTGCCGATGCCGCAGGCGGCGAGTCCGTTGTCGCCGCGTACAACGAGGATCCGCGCGGCGTCCGCGTTCACCTGTTCCTTCAGCACGGCGGCAAGAGGCTCCCGCCAGTCGTCACCTGTTGATGAGGGGTTGAAGAAGTCGCCGCCGAGGGTCTCAAACAGCAACGCCCGCAGGCGTACGAGCTCAGCGACGTCGTCCTGCACTGCCTGCTCTATACCTGACATGTAATAACCCTATAGTCGATAGGGGTCTTACGGCTAGCTGGTTCGAGGGCAGTGCCGTCAACGCCCACTGCACTGCTCAACCGGGCTGCCCAGCACGGGGATTGCGCAGCGCAGGTCGAGCCGGTCGAACTGCCTGCCGAGTTTGCCGGGCAGCACGACACTCCACATACGCGTGAACCTGTCGGCGTGGGCGCTCGCCTGCGTATGGCGGGGCTTGGAGATCACTTACGACCTGTGCAGGCGTGCTGGCCGCCGCCGACGCCAGGTGACGGCCCTTGCGTATTGAACTAGCACTTCGCCCCGCCAGTGCGATGTCGGCGGCGTAGGCTCGAAGCTGGGTGCCGGGTCGCGCCTCCCCCGTCGCGATCCGGCACCCGTCCGTCCCGTGCCATCACGTTCGGTCCCCCGGCGGGTGCGGGCGGCGCCCACCCAACACCTCGACAAGCCCTACGTGAGTCTCTCCGTCGATGTCGTGGTCGCCGAGGAAAGGGCTCAGCGAGCAGGAGGAGCATCGCCTCCTGCGGGCACTTACGGACTGATGCTGGCGGGGTGAGGGCCGACCGGCTCCCTCACCCGCCCTTGAGTGCCCCGTCAATGCACGCGCACCGAAGTGGGGAACAGGAGCATGCCTGAGGGATTTCCCGGATCCTCATCACCGAGCCCCCGAATCTGCACCGCCTGTCCCGGCCGGTTCTCGAACAGCTCTACGGCATCCGGCCCGGGGGATAACGAAGGGGCGGGCCCACACCGCTCACGACCTCACTCAAGAGGTCGCGCTGGGGGTGGGACTCGCCAGCACCTCGATCGAGCAGCGGCGCGAGCAGCTCGACCGGCTCGGCCTCGACCTGGCGAGGGTCAACGCGCCGTAGGTCACTTGCCTTTGCCGTGCACATAGAAGTTGGCTTCGTTGTCGGCTGGGTTGTCGCCCGCCATTCCGGAGGGGTCGTACCAGTGATCCTGGACGACGAGGGCGCCGGAGGGCGTGCTCTTCGGGACGGTGAGGGTGATGCCGGTGTTGAAGTCGGGGGCGATCAGACCGTGACCGGTGTCGCTGCCATTCGGCACATGGCCGGATTCGGTGATGGTGCAGCCGACGAGCTGGGGGTTGATGATGGTGCACGTGCCGACAGGATCCCCGAAGACGGGCGAGATCGGGGCGGTGGCCCCGACTGGGCTGAAGGTGGCGCCGTTGGCCGTCTGGACGATGATCTTCATGCCGGGCTCGTAGTCGCATCCGGCGGCAGTCAGACACCACAGGCCGGTCACGGGGTTGTAGGTCTGGGAGCCATGAGCAACGGTGCCGACGGGGTATACGTAGCCCCAGGTTGCACGTCCGCGCCGGCACCAACGCTCTGTTCGCCGCCCTGGAGGTCGCCACCGGCAAGGTCATCGGCTCCCTGTGCCGGCGGCACCGGGCCGTCGAGTTCAAGAAGTTCCTGGCCAAGCTGGACAACTGATCCTCGACAGTTCCTTATTGGTTTGCCGTCGGCGAACCCGGTCGGATAGGAAGACTGCATGCTTAGAGGCAGCAAGGTCGGGCTCAGGGCCCGCCACGAGGACGACATCCCGATCCTGCGGGCCGAGCTCTACGACGACGTGGTCAACGCCTCGCGGGCCGAGGGCGGGCCGTGGCGGCCGATCACGCCCGGCTCGAAGGACCCGCGGCTCGTGGTGGACGACAAGGAGCAAGGGCACGTCCCGTTCTCTGTAGTGGAGCTGGGCGGCGGCACGCTGGTCGGCACCGCGACGCTGTGGAGCATCGACAACCACAACCGGTCCGCGCACATCGGCCTTGGACTGCTTCCGTCCTCTCGCGGCAAGGGCTACGGCAGCGATGTAGTCGCGGTGCTGTGCCACTACGGTTTCGTCGTGCGCGGCTTGCAGCGGCTGCAGATCGAGACGCTGTCGGACAACGCCGCGATGCTGCGCTCAGCCGAGCGCAACGGCTTCGTCCGCGAGGGCGTGCTGCGCTCCTCGGCCTGGGTGATGGGCGAGTTTCTTGACGAGGTGCTGCTCGGGCTCCTCGTCCAGGACTGGAAGCCGGACTCGAAGTAGGCCCGCTTGTCGAACCTCGTGGCCGCGGCCCGGGAGTTCTCCAACTCGTTGATCGTTCGCTCGACTTCGTTTCTTCGCTGGTAGATCGTCTTGTCGCAGCCTGCGAGTCGCGGTCTCACGCAGCAGCTGGGTGCCATCAACGTCTGATCGACATCAAGGGTCTGGCGGATGTCGGGGTGCCGCTTCGCGAGCGGAGGTGGCCGGGAGCATGCGGAGTCGGTGGCGTGGGTGCTCTCGGACACCTGCCGCGGGTCACCGGCCGGTGAGTTCGGCGAGGAAGTCGGTGTTCGCCTTCACGTCGTGTTCGACTGTGATCTCGTGGCGGGGCAGGCCGTTGAGGGCTTTGGCGAGGACTGCGGGCAGCATGCGGCTCGCGGCCGCCGTCCCGTCCTGCGACAGCTCCACCCGGGTACAGCTCGTTGGCCAGCCAACCGGCCGGCCCCTCCTCGGGGTTGGCGCGGAACCCGTAAGCCGCCCCGGATCTCCCTGCGGTGCGCTTGATCTTTCGAGCAGCGTCCAGACCTCGATCAGGTCTTCCGGCCCCCAGGTCCTGCCGCACCTGTGCTCCTCCGCCCCCACCCGTGATCACTCGTCGACGAGATGGCCGACGAGGGGAAACGAGGCCCGGAAGGTTGCACAGCGCTCCCCGCCACCTGGCCGCAGCTGTACAAGAACAGCACATACAGAGCACCAACTGCGTTGCAAAAAATGCCAGTTGGGCAGGCCATCACTTTCGATCCCATGTTGGGTGGGCGGCCCGGACTCCTCGCCGGCCCAGAGAGCAAGGCGAGCGCTGGGCCGGGGAGTTCACTTCCGCTGCGTTCCGTAGTGCGGCGTGTGCTATCTGTGATCAATATGGCGTGAACCCCTCTTGAGGCGGCCGGGGGAGTGGCAAAAGACTGGCTCTGCGCCAACGGCGGACTGGCGCTCCGCTGTACTCCGTGGCACATCAGTCAGGTTCGCGATTTGAGGAGATTGCCGAATGCCCGACTCCGGGCCCCGAGGCACCGCACACCCGATCACGCTGACCGACGGCACAACCACTCGGACCCGGGAGGTGACACCCGATGACCTCGGACCGGTTCAGGCGCTGCACCGCCGTTGCTCGCACGGCAGTCGAGCCCTGCGCTACCACGCGGGTAAGCCCGAGTTGTCTCCGGCCGGCTGGCGGCTGTTGTCCGACCCGGAGCGTGGCACGACCTTGGTGACCACCACCGCCGAGTGCCGGGACCGCATCATCGCCATGACCAATGTCATGCGGACCGACCGGCCGGGGGTGGGCGAACTCGCCGTGCTGGTCGAGGATGAGTGGCAGTCCAAGGGACTGGGCACCGCGCTGGCCGTACACGCGGCGGATGTGGCTCGCCGAGCCGGCCACCACACCCTGACCGCCGCGGTCGCCGCGGTCAATACGCCGATGCTTCACGTCCTGGAGAGTCTGGACGTACCGCCCGTCCGTGTCTCCGGGCCAGTCCTTGACGTCCACATACCGCTGTAGCTGAGCCCTACGGCCTGCGGCGGGAACGGTGCAGCTCCTGATCATTGATGATGCGCCGATGGCGGCGTAACGTGACTGTGCCTGTGCCTGTCGAAGTCCGAGCCCCAGCGGTCTTTGGCCGTGGATCAGCAGCTGATCGACGAGCTTGTGGGCGCCTGCCCAGGTCGAGGGCCTGCAGCTGACGGGCTTGGGCGGGCTGCTCCAGCTGACGGCCAAACGGCTACGGGTCCGCTCTGGAGGTCGAAGTCACGGATCACCTCGGCTATGGCTGACACGACCCGGCCGGGAAGAGGCACCCGCCTTGGCGCGGAACTCGGGGCGGCCTCCGCGTGATAGTTCCAGTCAAATGGCAGAACGATAATCACACTTTCCCGTCACGTGGAGCCGATTCTGCGGAGCTGCGGAATGCGCCGGTGGATATGGGCGCGCGTTTGCCGTCATTCAGTGCTCCGAGCGCCGCGAAACCAGTCTGTCGGTGACTGACGGTCACGCCTTACCGTAAATATGGCTCTTACCGGGGCGAACTCGCAGTCGGTTTGCTGCAATTCCTTGGGGGCCGGCGGATACGCCATGCCCGTTCATCGAGCTCTGCCGAGATCGATGCGAATGTCCGAGCAGATCCCGGCCGACGGCCGGCCGCTCACCCGTGGGTCCAGTGCTTCTCGTTCCGGACCCGGCTCAGCCCTGCAGCGGTGTGGTGGTGATTCGCCATGCCCACACACACGGAGGTGTGACATGAGCGGTCGGACCAAGGCAGTGGAAGGACACACGGGCTCGAACGCGCGGGATTCCGTGGTAACGGGTATGGGTTTCTGCCTGCCGGGTGAAGGCCGTCCCGTTTTCACCGCGGAGGAAGTCTGGGACATTGCTGGGCACGGGCGTTCATGTCTCTTGCGTGATGGTGTCTATCACGGCCCGGTCCACCTTTCGAAGGCAATGTTCGAGGAGCGTCTACCCGGGTTCCCGGGGGTTTTCGCCCGGCACTTCACCTCCGCGCATCGATTCGGCCTTGTGTCGCTCGCCGAGGCCTGCGCGGACGCCGGACTGGACCTGCAGGCAGGGGATTTGGCCACCGCCGCGATCCTGGCGGGGCGGGGCGGAGTCGACGCCCAGGTCGCCAGCTACCAGGCAGTCATGCGGGCCGACCCCGCGACGATCAGCCCCCTGGGGGCCATGGATCTGTTCATCGGGACCGAACTGGCGGTCTCCCCTTCCGATGTCGCCCTGGTGCAGGGGGCGGTGACCCGCTCCACAGGGCCGTGCTACACCGTGTCCTGCGGTTGTGCCTCCTCCGCCGTGCAGCTCGGACACGCCCGTCGCATGATCGCCGACGGTGTGGTGGACATGGCGGTGGTGACCGGCGTCGACGTCTTCGACGTCGCTCTGGTCCGCAACGCCCAGCGCCTGTTGCGTGTTGCTCAGGAAGCCGACGCGTCCATACGCTCGTCGGGCAAACCAGCCCTCCTGCCGTCGTTCGACCGCATCATGCGCCCGTACGACCGGCGTGCGGACTGTGTGAACTACGGCGAGGGTTCGGTGACGCTCGTGCTGGAAAGCCGCGAGCGCGCCCATCGGCGCGGAGCCCACGCATACGGGCAGATCCTTGCCCAGGCCACGACACGGGACGGGCTCGCCAACCCGCTGTCGAGCGACGAGAGCGGAACGGGCTTGGTGGCCGCCGTCCGCGCCTGCCTCGGCAACCGGTGGTCCATCGAGCAAATCCCGTACATTCACGGCGGCAGCGACGGCGACGCCGTCGTCACGGCCTTCGAGGTCAATGCGGTCAGGCAGCTGTACGGACCGGCCGCGGCGCATCTGCTCATGACGTCCCAGGAAGGCTGCTTCGGTCACAACGGTGCCCCGGCCGGTTGCCTCGGCGTGGCATTGACCCTCCTCATGATGGAACGCGGCGAGGTCTGCCCCACGGCCAATTGCGAGGAGCCGGCGGAGGGCCTGGTGTTCGATCCCGTACCCGGCGTGCGCACGCGTCCCCTCGACTTCCACCTCGCCCTGAACTTCACGTACCAGATCGGCGGCGTGAAGAGCGCCGTCCTGCTCGGAAGCCTGGACGCCCCCGGGCCGCGGTGAGCGCCGAGCCGTGCACGACCACTCCACAGCGCAATTTCAATCCGGACCCGTCAACCCGACGGGAGGGGGAGGTTTCTGATGGTCCAGCAGGAGCACGGTGTCAACGGTGGGTACGAGCGTATCGCCGTCGTCGGACTGGGATGCCGGCTTCCCGGCGACGCCGATTCACCGGCCGCGCTGTGGCGGCTTCTCGCCGACGGACGGGACGCCGTCGGCGACCCTCCCGCCGGAAGGGCGCAGCACGGGACGTGGGGCGGTACGTGGGGCGGCTCCGGGCCCGGGGACCCGATGGCCCGGCAGGGCGGCTATCTGCGTGATGTGGCGGGCTTCGACGCCGGATTCTTCGGAGTCTCCGGTCGCGAGGCAGACGTACTCGATCCGCAGCACCGCCTGCTCCTGGAGGTGGCCTGCGAGGCGCTGGAACATGCCGGGCTGCCGCCGGACCGGCTCGCCGGGAGCGCGACAGGGGTATACGTGGGGATCAGCTACAACGACTTCTACGAGGGACTGGCCGGGCAGCCTCTGGAGCTTGAGGGCTCGCTCCTGACGAACGGTCACTGCGTCGCGGCGGGGCGCATCTCCTATCTGCTGGGACTGCACGGTCCTTGTGTCGCGCTGGACACGGCCTGCTCCTCTTCGCTCGTGGCACTGCACCTGGCCTGCCGGGCGCTGGCGGCGGGCGAGTGCCACCTCGCCCTGGCCGCGGGGGTCACCCTCATCCTCGGGTCGAGGACGATGAGGTCCTTCGCGCGGATGGGCATGCTCTCGCCGACCGGCCGCTGCCACACCTTCGGCGCAGCTGCAGACGGCTTCGTACGCGGTGAAGGGTGCGGCGCCGTTGTCCTCAAGCGCCTGGCCGACGCCCGGCGGGACGGTGACCGGGTGCTGGCGGTGGTGCGTGGCTCGGCCGTGAACCAGGACGGCACCTCCGACGGACTGGCCGCTCCCTCGGCGGACGCCCAGGAGGCCCTGTTCCGCCAGACCTTGGAGCGTGCCGACGCCGATCCCCGGGACATGGGGATGATCGAGACGCACGGGACGGGCACGCCGGTCGGCGACCCGATCGAGTTTTCCAGCCTGGCCCGGGTCTACGGCGTGGGTCGCGGCCGGTGCGCGCTCGGGTCGGTGAAGACCAACGTGGGGCACCTCGAACCCGCCTCCGGAATCACCGGCCTGATCAAGGCAGTTCTGTGCCTGCAGCACGGACTCGTCCCGCCCAATCTGCACTTCACCGAGTGGAATCGGGCCATCTCCGCGGAAGGCACGCGCTTCTTCGTGCCCACCACGCTGACGGAGTGGCCCATCGACTCCCGCTCGCGGCTCGCGGCGGTCTCGTCCTTCGGCTATTCCGGCACCAACGCCCACGTCGTACTCGAGCAGGCACCGGCCGGTGCTCCCCAACGCCCGTACCTCCCGCGCCGGCAGGAGATGCCAACGCCGGAGGTCTTCCTCGTACCGGCGGGATCCGCCAAGGCACTTCCGGCGGCGGCGGAGCGGCTCGCCGACTGGCTCGAGCAGGACGGGGCGAACGTCCCCCTGCGCGACGTCGCCCACACACTCGCGCTGAGGCGCTCCGCCGGCCGCGGTCGCCTCGGTGTGGTGGCCTCCTCTCGCGACGCCCTGGTTGGCGCCCTGAGGTCCTTCGCCGCCGGAAGGGCCCAACCGGGCGTGGTGTCGGGGGCCGTGGCCGCCGGGGTCTCGCGGCGCCCGGTGTGGGTGTTCTCCGGACAGGGCTCGCAATGGCCCGGCATGGGACGCGCCCTGCTGGAGCAGGAACCGGCCTTCGCCACGGCGCTGGCCGAAGCCGACGCGCTGATCGCGGCCGAGGCCGGCTTCTCCGTGCTGGACATGGTGTCCCTGGGAGTGCCGGTCACCGAATGCTCGCGGGTGCAGCCGCTGCTGTTCGCCATGCAGACAGCGCTCGCCGCCCTCTGGCGGGGATACGGAATCGAACCGGCCGCCGTCGTGGGGCACTCCATGGGTGAGGTCGCGGCGGCGGTCGTGGCCGGAGCGCTGACCCTCGCCGACGGCGTCAGGGTCGTCTGCCGCCGCTCCTCGCTGATGACCAGGATCGCGGGTGCCGGCGCGATGGCGACCGTGAGCCTGGACCGTGCCGCGGTGGAGCGGGAACTCGACGAGGCAGGGTTGAGCGGAGCGGTCTCGGTTGCCGTGCTGGCCGCGCCCGGCTCCACGGTCGTCGCCGGCGGCACCCGGGATGTTGAACGGTTGGTCGCCTCCTGGGACGCCCGGGCCATACCCGCGCATCTGGTCGCCGTGGACGTCGCCTCGCACTCGTCCCAGGTGGATCCGCTGCTTCCCGGTCTGCAGGAGGCGCTGCGGGATCTGACGCCGCAGCAGCCCCGCGTCCCGTTCTATTCGACCGTTCTCGACGACCCGCGCCAAACACCCGCGTTCGACGCCGAGTACTGGTGCGCGAACTTGCGCCGACCCGTCAAATTCGCCTCCGCGATCGCCGCCGCTGCCGCCGACCGGCACCACGTCTACGTCGAGGTCTCCCCCCACCCCGTCGTCACCCGCTCCGTCACCGACAGCCTGCCACGCGTCCTCGACAACCCGGTCGTCCTGCCCACGCTCCGCCGTGACGAGGAGGAAGCGGCCACCTTCCGCACCCAGCTCGCCGCCCTGCACTGCGCCGGCGTCCCTGTCGACTGGCCGGCGCTCTACGCGGACGGTGAGCTGTGCGACGTACCGTTCCTCACCTTCGACCGGCAGCGCCACTGGGCGGACCACACGGCCCCCGCAACACCGGCGCCGGTTGAGCCGACGGTCACTGGCTTGCCCGGCACCCACGCCGAGATTCCCGGGGAACAGGTCCGCTACTGCTGGCAGGCTGACGCGGGCATCGAGGCAGTGCCCTGGCTGGCCGACCACCGGGTGCACGGGGACCCGGTGTTCCCGGGCGCCGGCTACTGTGCCCTCGCCCTCACCGCGGGGTGCGCGGTGTTCGGCGCGCCCCCGCAGGACATCCAGGTGACCGGCCTGCGTTTCCTGGAGCTGCTGCGGCTGACCGCGCACACAGAGGTGGTCACCACGGTCACCGCCACCGCGGCCGACCGCGCCACCTGCGAGATGCATGCCCGCGGTGATGAGGGAAGCTGGGTACTCCTGGCGACCGCCGAACTGCACCACGCCGGAGCCGGTCCCCTGCCGCCGGTTCAGAAACTGACATCGCTGCCGGCCCAACACCCGGTCGTGCTCGACCCGGCCACGCTCTATGCGGGCATGCGCGCCCGGGGCATCGAACACGGCCCGGCCTTCACCGGCATCACCAGCCTCCGGGTCTCACGCGACGGTGACAGCAGCTGGGCCAGCGTGGCATTACCGCAGGCGGCGGCATCCGCGCCGCACGACCTGCGGATCCACCCGGTCCTCATCGACTGCTGCGCCCAGGTGCTCGTGGCGGGGCTCCTGCGGGATCCCGGCCGCGGTCTCGTACTCCCGGTCGGACTCGGCGCGTTGCGCATCCTCGAGGACCCCATGACGGCCGCGTACTGCCACGGCCACATCACGCAGGAGCGGGCCGACGGTGTCACCGGAGACCTTCGCCTGCTGGACGAGGCGGGCAAGACGGTGCTCGCCATCGATGGGCTGGAGCTGATACGCCACGGCGCGTCGGATGTCGCGGGATCAGGGGGAGTCGACGGCTGGTTCCTCGAGCCCCGGTGGCACGGAACCCCGCGAGCCGGGGCTACGGCTGCGCCCTCGCCAGGTAGTTGGCTCGTCATCGGGGAGGGGGACGGCTCCGCGCGGGAGCTGGCCGGTCTGCTGCGCACGGCGGGGGCGGAGACGGCTGTGCTCGACACCCCGGTGGGCGACCATCCGCCGGCAACGGTCAAGGACGCGCTCGCCGGCGGCTGGGCCGGCCGCCCGGCGAGCGCCGACGCGGTGGCCGTCCTGTGTGCACCGCCCGAGGAAGGCCCGGAACCCGCCGTGGACGGTCTGGGGCGCGCCCGGCGGCTCATCGGCACCGTCCAGGCGGTACTCGCCGGCTTCCCCAAGCCCCCACGCCTCTTCCTCGTGACCCGTGGCGCCCAGAACGTGCGGCCCGGCGAGACCGCCGACCCCGGCCAGAGCGCCGTGCGGGGAGTGGCACGCGTCCTCGCCTACGAGCACCCGGAGCTGCGTGCCACCCTTGTCGATGCCGACCCGGCCGACACGGCACTGCACCACCTGGCGGCCGAACTGCTGAACGCGGGGCCCGAGGACGAGATCGCCCTGCGCGGCGGCCACCGCCACGTCGCCCGGCTGGAATACGCGCCGCTCACCAAGGCCGAGCACACGGCGGCCACCACCCGTACCGTCCGCTACGGCGCCGACCGATTCCGCCTGCGCATCGGCCGCTTCGGCGACCTGGACAGCCTCCAACCGGCATTTGTCGCCAGGGCGGAGCCGGGTGCCGGGGAAGTGGAGGTGAGGATCGCTGCCGCAGCGGTGAACTTCAGGGACGTACTCACGGCCATGGGCCTGCTCGGAGACGGCGAGGAGGCGAGGCACCGCATCGGGTTCGAGTGCGCGGGGACGGTCGCCGCGGTGGGGGAGGGCGTGCGGGCCGTCCGCGTCGGCGACCCGGTGCTCGCCGTCGACCTGCGGGGCGGTGCCTTCGGTACGTTCGTCACCGTGCCCGACCACGCCGTCGCGCCCCTTCCGGCCGGGATCGGACCGGCAGCGGCTGCAGCGCTGCCCGCCGCGTACGTCACCGCCTGGTACGCCCTGCGGCACGTGGCCGGACTCACCGCCGGCGAACGGGTTTTGATCCACTCCGCGAGCGGCGGTACGGGACTGGCCGCCGTCGCGGTCGCCCGGATGCTGGGGGCCGAGGTGCTGGCCACGGCCGGCTCGGCGGAGAAGCGCGCCTATCTGCGTGGCATGGGGATCGAGCACGTCATGGACTCCCGGTCGCTGCGTTTCACCGAGCAGACGCGCGCCGCCACGGCAGGCGAGGGCGTCGATGTCGTCCTCAACTCGCTGTCGGGCGCCGCGATCCGGGCCGGTCTCGAAGCCCTGCGGCCCTTCGGCCGTTTCATCGAGCTCGGGGTGCGCGACATCCTTGCCGACGCGTCGATCGGTCTGGCGCCGTTCCGGAACAACATCACCCTCAGCACTGTCGACCTCATCCAACTCCAGCACGACAGGCCCGAGGTGTTCACCTCCGTGCTCCGCGAGGTGCTCGCCGAAATCGCGTCCGGCCGGCTGGCACCCCTCCCTCACCGGACCTTCCCTCTCGCCGATGCCACGGAGGCGTTCCGTCTCATGGCCGGTGCGAGCCACATCGGCAAGCTCGTGCTGACCGTTCCGGACCAGGGCGACACCACCGCGCGTATTGACGGGGAACCATCGGCCGTGCGCCCGGGTGGCGCCTACATAGTCACCGGTGGGCTGCGCGGTGTAGGGCTTGAGGCAGCCCGCTGGCTCGCCGGGCAAGGCGCGGGACATGTCGTCCTCAACGGCCGCTCGCCCGGCCCTCGGTCCACCTCACGGACCCTTGAGGAGCTGAGGGCCGGCGGTGCACGGATGACCGTGGTTCTGGGCGACATCGCCGATCCGGGCACCGCCGAACGCCTCGTGGCCACAGCCACCGCGGATGGCCTGCGGCTGCGGGGGCTCGTGCACGCCGCGATGGTGCTCGACGATGCCGCGATCACCAACATCTCCGACGAACAGCTCTCGAAGGTCTGGCGTCCCAAGGCGACGGGTGCGTGGAGGCTGCATGAAGCCACTGCGGGTCACAGCCCCGACTGGTTCGTCGTGTTCTCCTCCATGGCGTCCCTGCTGGGCAATCCGGGTCAGGGTGCCTACGCCGCCGCGAATTCCTGGCTCGACGGCTTCGCCGGCTGGCGTACCGGTCGCGGTATGCCGACGCTGTCCGTCAACTGGGGCGCGTGGGGCGAGACCGGAGCCGCCGTGGACTTCGCCGACCGCGGCTACCGGACCATTCCCACGAACAAGGGACTCCAGGCGCTGAACGCCCTGCTCGTGCACGGGCGCATCCGCACCGGCGTGATCCCGGGTGAACCGGAGACGTGGATCCTCCCGGCGGTCCGGAACTCGTCGCTGTTCGGCCTCCTCACCGACGACCGGGCCACGACCGCCGGACCGGAACCGGTCCCCGACATTCGCGGCGAGTTGGGCGCCCTTCCGGCAGGTCTCGCACGGCGTACCGCTCTCGAGGCGTACATCACCGGTCACATTCGCGCGGTGCTCCGGCTGGGAGGGGGCACCACCTTGGATCCACAAACGCCCCTGAAATCCCTCGGGTTCGACTCGCTGCTCTCTCTCGAACTGCGCACCCGCCTCGAAGCGGGCCTCGAAATCAAGATCGCCGCCAACTTCGTCTACCAGCACCCGACGCTGGCGGCCCTGGCCACCGGCCTCGCCGACCACATGGGCCTTGTGCTTGAGGACCACACCGCGTCGTGAGCCCGCGAAGGGACGCGGAGCCCGTTGCCGGGCCGCGGGAACGGGGCCCGGCAACGCTCCTTCGCCTCCTGCTCAGTTTCGAGTCAGCCCAGGCTGCTGGAGGCAAGAATCATGACCCCGTCGAATCTCGTGCTCCTCCAAGGAGGCCCCGACGACCTTCCCCAGCTCTGGGCAATGCCCCCCGGGGGGTACGGAGAACCGGTCAAGATCCTGCGCCACAACGCCTACGAGCACTTCGAGTTCGCGCACGAATACCGGACCTTGCACGGTGAGACGATGCCGGTCTACCGATGGACCTACCGCACGTACATCGCGGAGTGAAGCTGCCGATGTCCACTTCGAACCCAGGGCTCAGGTCTCGGTTGTGGCGACAATGCACCACTGGCCGACCTCTCGGCACTCCGAGTCGTAGATGGCCGAACCATCGCCGGGCTTCAAGGGGGAATGGTTTAGGTTCCCACCCCAGTATCGGAGGATGCGGTGGAACCCGACCGGCCAGCGCAGGGCCGCCGCCCGCCGACACCGACCTGGAGCCGGACGCTGCCACCCCGCTACTGGTGATCCGGCCGGGGGAGTAGGCGGCTCACCGAGCAGCGGGAGCAGACCCGATGACCACCACTCGTGCCCACTCGGGCGGCGAGTCCGGCACGTAGTCGGGATCGTCTTCGTCCCACGACCGGGCTGCCTGCTGCCGAGGGAACAGGCCCACCACCGTCCGGCACGGCGGTCGTGTGCCCGGCCAGGGTGTCTGACCGTCGGTCAGGACCACGATGACATCGGGGCGGGGCTGCGCTCGGAGCGCCCTGGCGAAGCCCGTACGCAGATCCGTACCGCCACCGCCCACCAGCGATATTCCCTCGGCACGGCAAAGCGGCTGCACCACGCGGGCCGCCGCGTCGCACGACAGCACGGTGACCAGGTCGCGACGGCCGCCCACGGCACGGGAGATCGCCGCAACTTCGAGGAGCGCGCTGCCCAGTTCGGTGTCACTGACCGAGCCGGATGTGTCGATGATCACGGAGACCCGAGGCGGCCTGCGCCGCAGGCTCGGCAGAACAACGCCGGGCACCCCGGCCGAGCGCCGCGACGGCCTGCCGTAGGTGTAGTCCTCGCCCGCGCCGGGGCCGGAGGCCGCCGAGCGGACTGCCGCTCCGAGCAACTCCCGCCACGGCTGCGGCGGGTGGAACGCCTCGTCCGCCCACCGCTGCCACCCCTTCGAAGCGTTTCCCGGACGTCCGGTGATGCCGTGCGCCACCCGGAACCGGACCGCGTCCCGTTCCTGCGCGCTGAGGCCGTGCCCGCCGTCCGGTCCCAGGTCCCACTCCCGTTCCAGTCCGTCCGCGCCGCTGCCGCAGTCCAGCCAGGCCAGATTCTGCCTATGCGGCCCGAGCCGGAACTGGCGCAGGTAGTCCTCCATGAGCTCCCCCTCGGGCAGCCCCAAGGACACCGGTTCGACAGCGCCTTCGGGCCGGACCAGCCCGTCACCGAACGCGTCGTCGTTGATCTCGCAGTCTGCGGCGATGTTCATCCGCAGCCGTTCCGCCGGGCCGGTCAGCGCGTGCTCCCGCGCGACCCGGTCACTGCGCCCGTGGTGGTCGCGCAGAAGGTGCGACACCTCGTGCACCCATACCCCCGCGAGTTCTTCGACCGGTGTCCGATCGACGAACCCCGGCGAGACATAGCACCGCCAGTGCCGGTCGACGGCCATCGTCGGTACCAGCCGCGACTCGACGGTGTGCAGGGCGAACAGGGCTGTCGCCAAGTAGGGCCGGACCCGGGCGGCGTGCAGTCGGGCGGCGAACAGCTTGTCGAGGTCCAGTGTCCCCGATGTGCCTGGGCTCATCGTCCGGCCTTCGCGGCGACCGCGGCTCGGGCCGCCGCGTGGTCTGCTCGCCGGGAGAGGGACACCGCTCCGGCGAGCCCTTCAATCGTTGCCGGAACGTCCCAGTCCTCCTGGCGCAGCGTGGCCAGGGTGGTTGCGGGGACGACCACCAGGTCCGGGGCTCCGGTCTCCACCGCCCGGACCAGGAGCGCCCACGCCGCGTCCCAGCGGGACTTCTCCGGGCGTTGGCGGACTGCCGCCACCACACCGTCGAGCACGGCTTGGCGAAGATCCCCCCGCTCGGGCAGGGCGGCACTCGCGGGGTCGGCGAGAAGCACCTCGGGGTCCGGGAGGTCCATCCGGTCCAGGCTCGCCAGCAGCTCCAGCCCCGGACCGTCCCCGACAGTGCCCCTGACCAGCAGGGAAAGTACGTCCCGGGAAGAACAGGCCGCGGTCGCGAAGGCGATCAGGCACAGGGCCATCTCCCAGCTTCGTGGGGACGGCCAGGGGCCGCCCCGGCGCGTTTCGCTGCTGGGCAGTTGGTGCACGAGTTTGGGTCGGGCGGTGAGGAGCCCGCACACCGCGCGGCGGGCGAAGTCCACGGCCCCCGACAGCTTCTCCGGAGCGAGCCGTGGCAATGTTGCCCGGGGCCAGGTCCCACCGAGGCCGCGTACGACGACCTCGTGGTCGTGGGTCCACTGAAGGTGAACGAACCGGTTGGCCAGCGGCGGGCTCAACTCCCAGCCGTCGGCCGCCGAGGACCGCGGATTGGCGGCAGCCACGATCCGGACCCCGGGCGGCAGTTGCAGGGCGCCGATCCGCCGCTCGAGCACCAGGCGGAGCAGGGCGGCCTGAACGGCTGGTGGTGCGGTGGACAGCTCGTCGAGGAACAGCAGCCCTCGGCCGGCCCGTACCAGTCGCACCGCCCAGTCCGGCGGGGCCATCGGGACACCCTGTTCCGCGGGATCGTCTCCGATCACGGGCAGTCCCGAGAAGTCGGACGGCTCGTGGACACTGGCGATCACTGTGGTCAGCGGAAGGTCCAGGGCCGCGGCAAGCTGTGTCAGGGCCGCAGTCTTGCCGATACCCGGCTCCCCCCACAGAAGCACGGGAAGGTCGGCGGCAACGGCCAGCGTCAGGGCCTCCAGTTGTGTGTCGTGGCGCGGTTCGGTGGTGGCATCGCGCAGCAGCGCCAGCAACTCGCCGGCGACATCGAGCTGGGCGGCGTGGGCCGGGTCGGAGGGGGTGCGTGTGGCAGTGAACGGGGTGCATGTGGGCATGTTTGATCACCTATGGGTTCGTGGCGAGCAGAGTGGGTGCGGGGACGGACGTCCCAGGTCAGGCGAAGTTCGCGTGGCGCGGGTGCGAGCGGAGGTCACGGGGACGGCGATCCCCGGGGCGGCTGCGGCCAGATCGTGGTCCAGGTCCGACCATGCCTGCCCTGAACAGTCCGTAGGTGATCCGCCGCAGCGCGGCCGCCTCCAACTCGTCCCGTAGAGCGCCGGTGCGCAGCAGTGCGTCGGGGCCGAGCAGGCCCTCGACGACGGTCAGCGCACCGACGGTGTCGCCATGGTCCAGTCGTTCGCGGACACCGGCGAGGCAGTCTGGACGACGGTGCGCGTCGTCGATGGCCCGCAGGCAGGGAAGCGGAGTACCGGTCAGTGCGGCCAGCAACTCCTCCCGGCGGATCTCCGCCGGGTCGTGGTCCAGCGCCGCCAACACTCCATCGACCAGGCCGATCCGGTGCTGAGCTCCCCGGCACTCCACGAGGCGCGATTGTCCTGCCGGGTCCGGAATCCGGGACGGAGTCCGGGAGGAATCGGCCGGCGAATAGTCCGGTACGAGTGCCGAGGCGACCAGCGGGTGCAGCCGGTCGGGCTCGATCGAACCGATGCGGATCAGTTCCAGGTCGGGCAGCACCCACGTCGCCGCGTCGGGCAGGACCGGCAGTGCGGAGGCGCCGTCATCGGTGGATGCCGCCGCGATCCGCAATGCGGGCGGCCCGACGCAGTCGCTGTCCGCGACCAGGTCCAGGACCAGCCGATGCCGGCCCCCGAACCGCACGAGGACGGTGCGGGTGGGCCGCCCCTCGGCGTTGAGCAGGATCCCCGCCTCGGCCGCCCACCGGTCAACTGCACAACGTCGCCCCTGCGGCACCGCCCCCAGCAGATCCGCGTCCCTCACAGAACAGCCGTCGGCGGGCGGCCGATCGGCTCCGGACCGGATCCGCAGCTCATCGGTCCTGCGTGCGTCCCACAGGTGGCGGTGCAGGTCGAGGCGGAAGCGCCGGTCGGGATGGGGATGCGGGTGACGGCGGGCGCTCGCCTCGGAGTGGGATCCGTCCCACAGCGCGAGGCTGATCCGCTGACCGGCATCGGCCCACGCCGGCGGAGTCCGGACCACGAGGTGCACTGGGCTTTCGCCGTTGCGCCCCGCAGACTCGTACCGAGCCAGAGCGATGGTCAGACCTGGGCGCAGCAGCCCGTCAGGCGCGATCCTCGGCATCTGCCAGCGCAACAGATCAGGCGCCAGATGGCGGAGATCGGCCCGGACCTGGGCCGCAAGTTCCTGGCCATGGGTACGGGTCAGGGAACGCAGATTGAGATCGACATCGATGCCTGCGGCGGCACACGCCCCCGCCCAGTCCCCGGCGAGGCGTCGGGCGGTCGCAGTCTCGATCATGGACGACGGCACGGCGAACTTGCGCACGCGCAGCCAGAAGGAAAGGCGGGAATCCCCATTCGCGATCTGAGTGAGCATCAGCACTCACCTTGCGCGGACGGGACCCCCAATCTGCCAGGAGAATGAGTCATCATCGCCGCGAGCATAACGCGCCTGACCGTGATCTTTCAGGTTGCTCCCGGTCGGAGCGCGACCCGGGCCCTGACAGCGGCCGCCGAGCGCACGGACTGCGAGCCGATCGCGGCGACCGTCGGCTGTGCTGATGGTCCTTCACCCTGCCGCACCCAGCCGCACAACCGGGCGTGGCTCGAGGCACGGGGGAGATTTTCGGTATCGAGTCGGTGGCCGCTGCGCGGGGGTGAAGTACTGGGTACAGGCTCTCCGCGGGCTCCGGAGTCGCGCGGGCCGATGAGGTCCTCATGCGCGTGTGCGACAGGGGGCATGGGTCCCCGCCGTACACCGTCGGGTCGGTGTGACCGCGCCAGCTTGTCCGGATGCGCATCATTCCAGCTCATCCGTAACAGCTTCCGCTAGAGATGCCTGGCGAACCTCGGACACCCCACTGGGCAAGGGCCGACGTCGCCGGGCCACGCATGGGACGGCGCCCCTCGATGCCTTCCAGATCGTTTTGCGAACGCCGATCGCCCCGCGTCTGGGAAATAGTTCAATGCAGTACGGACTAACCGATTCAGTTTGCACTCCCGATTGATGAGAATCCGACCGTCGGCGCGTTCAGAGGTTGATCCCTGACCCGGGCCGTATGACGGTCCACGCGCGGAGACAGTGAATGCGGTATTGGCGTTAATTCGCCTTCAGTTGGGTTTCGTATCCCGACATGCTCTGGTGGCCGGACGTTCCTGATGCTTCGTCGGCGGAGTAGGCGCCGGCGCATGAGCAGGAGAGGGAGTGGATGATCGACGACCGCTGAAGGCTGCCTGGGCATCCGGGCATCGAAGTCCGGATGGGCCGGATCCATCGGACGTCAGTGACCTGGCATTTACCCGCCCACTCGCCGCGTTTGGCGAGCCGTTCCGCCACCGCGGCCGTCCCTCCGGGAGGCAATGCGGCCCGGCCGTACGACCGAATTCAACGTTCACAACTCTTAGGGGGGTTGGCCATGAGTAGAGGGCATTTTCGCACCGTCGCACTTCTGGCAACATGCGGTTCCATTCTGTGCCTCACGGGTGGGGCTGGTGCGGCCTTCGCCGCACCGTCGCCAGGCATTCTCGCTACGACGCTGGTGAACAAGACCGGCACGACCATTACTGTCGTCGCCGGCGTGGGACGGGGGAACACCATCACCGTCTGGCAGACCGGCACCAGCATCAGGATCAGGGACACCGGAGACACGGTCGCACCGTCTGGCGACTGCACCGCAATCAGCGCGACCGAAGTCGCCTGCCCGGCCGCCGACACCACTGAACTCGTGGTCAACGCAGGCGACCAGGCCGACAATGTCACCTCCTCCCTGGCGAACCTCGGCGTCACGCTGATCGGCGGCCCGGGCGACGACAACCTCTATGGCGGGTCGGGCAACGACACCCTCCAAGGCGACGAGGGCTCCGACTTCCTCTCCGGCGGCGCAGGCAACGACACCCTGACCGGGGGAGCCGAAGCGGACAGGATCTTCGGCGGCGGCGGCAACGACTCCATCGAGGGGCGCGGCGGCGCGGACATCATCAACGGCAACGCCGGAAACGATGTGATCGACGGTGGCAGCGGCAATGAGCAGATCGGCGCCGGCAACGACTACGCGGACGGCGGAAGCGGTCGGGACACGATCGACGCCGTGGACAACGTCAGCGGGAACGACTACGTCGAAGGGGGCCCTCACATGGACGACTGCCGGGCCGACCTGGGCGACAACGTCAGCGGTTGCCCGTGATGAGCGCGTGTGAGCAGCACAGCAGACCCCGGTATGCGGCTGGACGAAACGAAAGGCGGACATCGATGAAAGCCCGGCGCATCTGCATCATGATGGTGGCAATCGGCGCACTCGTCTTCGCCCCTCAGGTCGGCGCCTCCGCCGCGGCCGGTGCGGTGCCCGGCGGCGGAGTCCTCGCCGGCACCACGGTCGTCGAGGAGGTCGGCGACAGCTTGGTCGTCACGGCCGACGAGGGTGTGTCGAACGACATCACCGTCCGGCGGCGCGGCAACGTTGTCGTGGTCACGGACACAGGGGACACCGTGGCCGCCGTCGCTCCTTGTCAGCTGACGTCGGCACACACGGCCGAGTGCCCGTTGCCCATCACGGCGGTTCGGGTCAACGCCAAGGACGCCGATGACGATGTCACCATCTCCCCGAACCTCGACGCTGCGGGGACGGTGGTCGGTGGCGAAGGCGACGACCGGCTCAACGGCGGTCCTCGGGCAGACCGGCTCGTCGGCGACGACCCGGCCTCCTTCGGCCTGCTGGCGACTCCGGGCAACGACACCATCAACGGCGGCCCGGGCAACGACACCATCTCCGGGCTGGCGGGCAACGACACCATCAACGGCAATGCCGGCAACGACACGCTCAACGGCGACGACGGCAACGACACCCTCAACGGCGACCAGGGCAATGACACGGTCACCGGAGGCAGAGGCAACGACACGCACAACGGTAACGAGGGCAATGACACCCTCAATGCCGTGGACAACCTGATCGCCAACGACAGCCTCGACGGCGGCCTGGGCTTCGACACCTGCAACCGCGATACCGGCGACACGGCAATCAACTGCCCCTGAGAATCGCCTGTCATCCGACGGATCCGCCGCATGACCGAAAGGTGTCGGGCCACGCAGCTGAGGGCCCGACACCGCAGGGTGCCGACGGCGGCCGCACGCCTTTCGCGGGCGCTGACCGGGCAGCCCGCCGAAGGTCCTTCCCGCAGCCGCCCACGAGGGCAGACGGGGGCCCCGACCGGATCGATGGTCGGGGGCCCCGTCCTTGTCCCCCCGTCTCGCGCTGTGAGCCGCCACGGAGTCAGCGCCGCAAGAGGAAGTCGAACACCGCCTGACGGCCCTTGTCGCTCACCGCTCTGGTCTGCACCGAGTGAGCGGCACCCGGCACCACCACGACCCGGGCTCGCGGCGTCAACTTCTTCTGGTCGTAAAGCCATTCCAGCGGCGTCGACAGATCCCGGTCCCCGCCGAGCAGCAGTACCGGTATGCCAGGGAGCCGTCGGTGCTCCGGCGGCAGCTGCGGAGCCGGGGTGCGCGGCCAGTGCTGCTCGGACCCACCCGCGCCGGGCTGCTCGCCGCGCTGGCACAACCGGCTTCCACCGCCCAGCTCGCGGCACGTCACTTCCTCAGTCCCGCCACGGTTTCGTACCACCTGGGCGTGCTCCACCAGGCGGGTCTCGTCGTCCGCGCCCGGTCCGGACGCGCGGTGCTCTACCGCCGCACGCCGGCGGGTTCCCGTCTGTCGGGGAGCCGGTAGACACGGCAGGCGGTGCCGCCGCAAGTCCGCGTCTGCGTTCGCCTGCGGCTGCTCGGCGATGGCCGCCAGCTCTGGGTTGGGGCGCGCGGCTCGCTCCGGACTGGCCGCTACTTCACAGCACCGCCACCAGGATGATCAGCACGAGGACGGCGACGAGGACCGCCACGGTCTTCGCCGAGGGCTTCCACTCGTCCTGACCGTGCGGCACGGCGCCCGCCGGGCCTCCAGTGCCTCCGGGGACTGTCGACGGCGGGTTGAACACATCCTGCCCGGTCGCCGCCGCGCGGGCGCACCACGGGCACGCGCCCAGATGGGAGCCGTAACTGTGACGCGGCCGCTCGCCACAGTTGCGTATCTGCGAGCGTTCGCCGTCCAGCGCTTTGAGCCACTCCTGCGCAGACGGCCGCGCGGGCGGACTCTGCACCCCTGGACCGAACGCGCGGCGCGCCAGCTCGAGCAGCGAGGGCGGCAGCACGGTCGGTTCGATCACGGCCCGCGGCACGACGACCCGGTCCGGCCACACTACGTAGGAGCAACTGGCGGCGATGTTGTCCTTGACCGTGGCCTCGGAGTCACTGTCGTGCGGTACGCCTCCGAAGGGATGGTTCCCGGCGGTCAGCAACTGGTAGATGAGGACGGCCAGTGCGAAGTCGTCACTGGACCGGGTGGCGGGACCGCCGGCCTGCCGCTCCGGAGCGGAGTAGTCCGCGGTCTGCATGAGGGACGGGAAGAGCTCGCCCGAGGCCGGATCGTTGAACGCGATCGAGTCGCAGTCGAGGAAGGTGACGAAGCCGTTCTTGTCGACGACGACGTTGTTGCTGGAGAAGTCGCCGATGATCAGCCCCTGGTGATGCATGCGCGCGGTCATGAACGCCAGATTCCAGGCCACCCCGAGCAGGAACTTCCAGTCCGTCTCCGGCGGGAAGAGCCGCAGCCGCTGCGACCGCGTGAACAGCCCGATCAGCTGCACATGGTCCGGCTCGCCGAACCGCCGCATGGCGTACCCCAGGAACTCCCCGCCGGACCCGTGGGCCAGTGCGGTGGGCCAGGCCAGTTCCGGCGGCTGGCTGCGGTCCGTGGGGCGGCCGCCCAGCGGGGACACCGTGAGCATGCTCTCCAGCCGCCGCTCCTGCTCCGCGCCCGGCGGCTCCCGGTAGAGCTTGACCACGAGATCGGCGCGGCCGAGCACGGGGAACACGGCTGCCTGGCCACCCCCCTTGAGGGGTTCCTCGGCCAGTACGACGTGTTCCGCCCCCAGATACACGCGTGGCCCGGTCATGGCCGTACCGCCCTCAGCAGGGTCTTGTCGTCGCCGTTCAGTGCGGTGAGCCGGTCCGAGCGCAACAGCGTGGCCAAGGCCTCGTCATCCTCCTCCGGGACGGGCCCCGGCTGGTCGAGGGAGCGCAGCACAGCCGAGGCAAAGGAGGCGTTCGGCGCCTGCGGACGCCCGCCGGACCAGGACAGCGCCGCCTGCGCCAGCCCGTCCGTGGACAGCAGCACACCGTCGATCCCGTCGTCGCGCACACAGTCGACCTGCGTCCGCTGCTCGGCGTCGGGCGAGGTGAGAAACACGGTCTCGTTGCTGTACTCGCTCACGATGTCCGGCTGGGGGAGCAAATGGAACTGCGGCTCGCCGTCCTCTGTTCCCGCACGCAGGATCACGAAGCCGTCGCCGACGCTGACATGCCCGAGCCAGGACGGCGTGAGCACCACCACGGTGAGCGTCGTGGCGAAGTCATCAGCCTCGCCCCGTGTCTGCCGGAAGAACTCCTCACGCACATCGCGGAAAGCGCCGGCCAGCAGCGCGCGCACCGCCTCCCCGCTCTCCGCGGAACGCCCGGGTGCCCGCCGCCCGAACCGTGCCGTTGCCAGTTGTACGGCGAGCTTCGAGCCCTGATCGGAACGCGGGCGGCTGCCTGCCCCGTCGGCGACCGCCAGGACCTCCACGGGCGCATGGGGCGGACCCGTGACGACATGGTGCCAGGCATCCTGGCACGGGACTCCCTCCCGCCGGTGGCGGTACCCCTCCACGCTCAGCCCGTGCAGCCTCCACCCGGCCCGCCCGTCCACGATCCCCGCCCCCGCTCAGGATTCCCAGGCCGGGCGCTGTGTCTTGAACTGGCTGAAGATCTTCTCGAAGACCTCGTCGCCGGCGCCCTTCTGCTCGGCGTTCGCACTGGCCGACATCATCTGCAGCAGTTCCCGGAACGGGAAGCCCTGCAGCCGGGCGTTGAACGTTGGAGCCAGGGCCCGCAGGACGTCCTCGCCCCGCTCTGTGATTCCGCCGACCCCGATCGCGTAGAAGCGGAAGTGCCGTGCGTCCTGCTCGGCTCTCAGTACGGGGACCAGCCGCCGCCACGCCTCGGTCTGATGCCCTGTCGCGTCCGTCGGCAGCCCGTCCGTCACCATGCAGATCTGCGGGCGGTAGTACTGCAGGCCGCTCTGCCGCAGCTCGGTCTTGCGCGATGCCACGATCCGCATGGTCAGCTCAAGCGCTTCGGTCATCAGCGTGACCCCGGAGGCCACGAACTGCGGCGAACTGAACATGTGCGCCGGTACGAACGGGCTGGTCGGCGTCCGGGGGTCCAGCAGATGCGGTCCCTTCCAGGCGCCCACACCCTGCCCGCCGAAGGTGACCACGGCGACCTCGACGCTGTAGCTGAGGCTGACGTCGTCGTGCAGCTCCTGCGTCCACCCCCGCAGTGCGTCGTTGAGCATCTGTATGGGCGGGCCGGCCATGGAGCTGGAGATGTCGAGACACAGCACCAGGGGAAGGCGCTGGGCGTTGTTCTCGAACTCGATGTCGGCGTACTCCATCGGAAGTGTCTTGGGCGGCTGGTCACTTCGCATGGCTTCTCCTGGTCTCACGGCTTGCGGACGGGAAGGCCAGCAGCACTCCCGACTCCTGCTCGGCGACGTCGACGAGGCAGCCGAGGGCCGACGGCGCCCGGTCGTCGTCGGCCCAGGTCGCCCGGTGCAGGCAGTGGTCGAGCTCGACGTACCCCTGGGGATGGAGTTCCGTGCGTACGATGGCCGATCGCAGCGGACCGGCCGGTACGACGACGGGGCGGCGGGCACGCCGTGGGGCGTGCGGGAGCGGTGCCGGGGCGGCGGCGCGGCCACCGGTGGCGAGGACGGGCGGGTGAGAGTGGTACGCCGCTGCCTTAGGCCCCTTGGAGCGCCGGACGGCCCAGGCGAAGACGAGTACCAGCGCGGCCAGCGCCGCGGTGAGCGCGACCAGTACCCAGTCCGGACCCGCGCTCTCGGTCTCCGGTGTGATGACCGCGTAGCGGTCGGCGGCCAGCTTCCCCTTGATGAGTTCGCTGCCACTGACCGGGCCGGAGGCTGCCTTGTTGCACAGGGCGTCGCACGCGTCCGCCTTCTTCAGCGCCGCGACGGTCCCGCTGTCCAGCTGCGTGATGACGCTGTCCGCACCCACGATCCGATGGCCGGCCAGCACGAGGAGCACGGTCCCGCCCGCGCCGCTCTCGCTCTTCGGCGGGAGGGTGACGACCAACTCCCCGCTCTTGAAGGCCTTTTTGTGGCGGACCAGTTCCAAGCCCTTCGCCGCGACGTCGAGACGCAGCGGCTGATGCAGCGTCACGACGACCGTGCGGCCGCCGCCGGCCTTCGCGGCGTCGGACCAGCAGCCCAGCAGGTTGACCCCGAGGCCGGGGCGGTCGGCCTTGCACGTGGCCGTGGCGTCCGCCCAGGAAGAAGAAGCGCCGGGAATCGCCGTCGCGATCAGCAGTGCAAGGAATGCGGTGAACAGCGACGCGCCCACCCGTTTCCGGCCCATCTTGCCCCCCTGCGGCCCGGGAATTCACCGTGATTCTACGGTGAACCGACTGCTCTTGAACCGGTATTGGCGTAAATAACTCCCCGCTCTCAGAGCCGGAAAACCTGATGGCAGCGGGTGAACATCTGGCGGGCCCGCCCAGCCCAGTCGGTGGCCAGCGTGTTGAAGTCCGACTGCGTCATCCTGCAGGTCAGCGGCAAGGAGCAGACGCCCGCAAGGCAGGGCTGCGGCCCTCGGACGTCCCAGACGGACAGCATGGGGAGCAACTGTTCGGTATTCCAGGCGTTCGCCGCTGCGGCGGCCAGCGCCAGCTGTTCGGGCTTGAGGAAACGGCCGTCCGTCATGAAGGCGACGAGCAGTCTGGTCGTCGTCATAAACCTCACTGTCACCACCCGTCCCACCTCTGGAAGATTGAATTCCATGGAGACGGACGTGGTGTCCGCGACGGATTGGATATTGCTCGCGGCCGTCCAGCCGTCGACCAGTCGCCGCCAGTTGGTGCCCAGTTCCAGTCCGCCGCCCGCTGCCGTCTCAGCCTCCCGCACGGCTCACCGCCTCGACCACCAGGCGGTCGGTCAGCCCGGCGTCCAGCAGTGCCTGGGCATGCAGCAGCAGACAAGACGGAATGGAGGTCCCCGCCGAACCGGCCCGTCGGCCTGCCAGTTCGCCCGTACGTACACGAATGGAATCGGCGACGGACGGGGGCGGCCAACTGGACTGCGTGGGGCTCGGCAGCAGAAGCTCGTCCAGTAGCGCGGCGAGCGCGGGCCGGGACTCCGGTCTCTTCGCCAGACACCGCCCGATCAGCTCGCGCAGCCCGTCCGGGACCGCGTCCAGCGCGGGCTCCTCGTGGACGACCCGGTACAGCAGCCCCTGACCGCCTCCGAAGGGGCCGTTGCCGGTGGCGGCGAAGGCCAGCACCCCGCCCAGCGAGAAGACATCGCTCGCCGGACCGGCCGGCACCCCGGTCATCTGCTCGGGCGACATGAACGCGGGCGTACCGATCAACATTCCGGGACGGGTGATCGCACTGGACCCGGCGAAGCGCGATATCCCGAAGTCGATCACGCGCGGCCCGTCCTCGGCCAGCAGTACGTTGGACGGCTTCAGGTCCCGGTGCACCAGCCCGGCGGCATGAATCACCTGCAGCGCCTCCACCAGCCCCGCGCCCAGCCGCCGCACTTGCGACTCCTGGAACGGCCCGTGCCGGGTGACCGCCTCCGCCAGGGAAGGACCGGGCACATACACGGTGGCCAGCCACGGCAGCCGCCCGTCTGTATCGGCGTCGATCACCGCGGCGGTGAACGCCCCGCTCACCGCCCGCGCGGCGGCCACCTCGCGGGCGAAGCGTCTGCGGAACTCCTGATCGTCCGCAAGCTCAGGCCGTACGACCTTGACGGCCACCGCCCGCCCGCTCGGTGAACGCCCCAGATAGACCCAGCCCATCCCGCCTGAACCTAACCTGCCCACGATCCGATAGGGCCCGACGCACTGCGGATCGCTCACCGGTGTGCGCAACTCCGCCACCCCCGCTCCAAGGTTTCGGCGGCCTACGCAAACCGCCGTGGATAGGCAGATTGTTCCGCGAAATCCCTGTCGGCGTTCCCTCCACGCGCATATTCGCCCGCGGCGTCAGCGATCCCGCCCGGCGGCCCGGTGACGGCACGGCCGAACAGGCGGGCCCGGACCTGCTGTTCTGCCGTGTCGACCGCTCGGGCCACACCGCGATCCCGGCGGTGGACGGCGCGCACGCGTCCTTGGTCACGACGGTCTGGTGAGCGCCGTTTCCGGAGATGGCCTCCTTGCGCAGACAGGTCGTGTCCGTGGCTTCCAGGCCGAACGTCGCGTCGAACGGCTGGCGTCGGTTGCTCGGGTAGGTGCCGTCGCCGTAGGTGAAGGGCGACGGACGGGAGTCCACAACCATGGCCTGGCCGCAGCCGGGATACGGCTGCGAGGAGGGGTCGTCACCGTAAATTCGCTGCGACTTTCGGTGAGCCGCGCGACGGTCGGTCACAGCTTCCGGAACGCTGGAAACCGACGATCTCCGGTCCGGTCCGCATCGCCGCCGCGCCGACTGCCTGCTGGTGGGGCACGGACTGGCCCGTACCCGACTTGAGAGTGCCGGACCGCCCTGGGGCGCAGTGTTGTTGCATTGCGCGACGGGCAGAATGAGCGGGCCGTGCTCCGGCGCTCAACAGGCGGTTCTTCTTTGCCATTCGGGCGCCGGGTTCCCCCTATTCACCTGGTTCAAGCGTCGGGGAAACGTTACTTTTCTCCGCGGCTTTGAGTACTTAGGTATTAGCATATGACCCGCGAATTGGGCTGATCGAGTGTCAGCCAAGCGGGCGATGTTCTCAACGAATGCAACTGGGTGGATAGTGAAATAACTCCACCGGGTTTCGGATCCCTTGGTGGAAGTGGGAATGGAGGCCGCAGGTGACCATTGAAGACTGGCTCAAAACCAATGTAACCACCGACACGAGGGCGCTCGGCTGGTACAGCGGCCCGGAGTGCGAGGACCGCATCGTCCGGGCATATCGTGAGCTGCTGAGCGGCTACGAGATCGACACCTCAAAGATCCTCAAGACCACCTGCCTGGTGGACGGCGAGCACACCGGCGTGGTGCGTGTCCAGGAGAACAACTTCTTCTCGATCTGCGCCCACCACTTCCTGCCGTTCTTCGGGAAGGTCGACATCTCCTACGTCCCCGGCGACCGCATTCTCGGACTCGGGAAATTCCCTCGCCTGGTCCAGGCGTTCAGCCGGCGCTTCCAGATCCAGGAGTACCTCGTCAAGGAGATCGCTGAAGAGATCATGTCCTCCGGCGGCGCAAAAGCCGTGCGAGTCACCTCCCGTAGCCGCCACCTCTGCATGTGCAGCCGTGGTCCCTCCGACCAGACCGTGACCACCGACACCTCATATGTGGCGGGCCATCAGGAGTTGCTGGCCAAGTTCGGCCTCGACGACTGATCCGGACTCGCGTGGCGGGAGGTGCGCAAGGCATCGGCCCTCCCGCCACGCGCACCGGTCACCCGGCCCTGGACGACCGCCGTGCGGGACAACATGCAAGCCAGCACAAGGAGAACCCGTGCGCCACAGGACGAGAGGCAGTCACCGCCGCGTGCCGGCGTCACCCTGGAAGTACGTTGTGGCGACATGGCTCGCCGGCGTGGTGGCGGCAGTCGGCCTGGGTGCCGTCTCACCGGCGGGATCCGCCCTGCGTTCGTCACTGGGGTTGTCAGCCGGTGAACTCGCCTGGGCCACATCGAGCATTACGGCTGTGAGCGCCGTCCTCGGCATCCCGGCGGGATGGTGGATCCGCCGCTTCGGCGCCCACCGGGCTCTGTCCTGGGGCCTGTTCGTCATGTCGGTTGCAACTGCCACGAGCGCGACCGCCGGATCCTGGGGTCTGCTGCTGGTGTCGCGCGTCGCGGAAGGAGTCGGCTACCTGCTGGTGTTCGTGGCAGGTCCGGTCGTTCTCACCCGCATGACGCAGGGCGGCATCCGATCGGCAGCGCTCGCGTTGTGGGGGACATGCGTTCCGATGGGTCTGGCCATCGCCGCGGCCACGGGCGGAATACTGGCATCCCAGTGGACGTGGAACCGATGGCTGGCCCTCACAGCGCTCGGTCCGTTGATCATGGCCGGAGTGCTCACCGCCGTCCTGCCTCGGCTGCCGAGGACGCCCGTGCAGCACCCTCGTCGCGCAGCCGGCACCTGGAACGGGGCGCTGAGGCTCGGCGCGGCGTACGGAAGCCTGTCGCTGGTCGGCGTCGGCGCGGTGATGGTCCTCCCGCTCTTCCTCATCGAGCGCCGAGAGGTAACGCCGACGGTGGCCGGCACCGTGGTGGCACTCGTCTGCCTGGGGAGTGCGGTCGGCGGGCTTGCCGCCAGCTGGCTGCTGCGGCGCGGCTGGGCCCTCTCCTCGCTCGTCCCGCTGGGCGTACTGATGCCGGTAGCCAGCCTCCCCGCCTTCTCGGCCGAATTCCCACTCGCGGTCAGCGGCGCCGCCGCCACGCTTGTTCTCCTCGTCGACGGACTGCTGATCTCCTCAGTCTTCGCTGCCGTCCCGGCCGCGGTGAGCCGTGCTGAGCATGTCGATGTCGCCAATGGCATCCTCAACCAACTCGGAAGTGTGGGAATGCTGTTGGGACCACCGGTCTTCGGCCTGGCAATCGCTGTGGCGGGATGGGGCGCCGTCGCTGCCGCGACCTTGGTCTTCGGCGGACTCGGCACAGTCCTTCTGCTGACGGGCGCCCGCACGTCCGCGACCGCCAAGGCAGGCGGCGTGCGGAAGGCGCCGGACGTCAGGAAGCCCAACCGCAACAGAATCTGACCGAGCCACGGCTGTGGGGATTCCCGAATGCCGTACGGCTGACGGCGGCCTTCTCCTTGAAAGGGGGCGGGGATGAAAATCGACTTCCTCCCGCTGCGGGACGACACCCATGGCGAGTATTGCCTGTACTGCCACGCCGAGACCGTCGAATGGATCGTCGTGGACGGAAGGAAACGGTGCACCTGCGGTTCGTGCGGCCGTGAGGCGGAAAGAGCCGTCGTCGTCGATCCCCGCATCTGCTGGTGGACAGATTCAGACGGCGAGTACTGGCATGAGAGTGCCGGCGTATTCGTAAGGGACCCACGAGGGAGATTTCTCTTCTTCCAGAGAACTGCCTTTCCCTACCGTCTGACCGTACCCGCAGGCCATGTCGAACGGGGAGAGGACCCCAAGCGCGCGGCAGCGCGGGAGCTCTGGGAGGAAGTAGGAATCCGCGACGCGCACGGTGACCTCCGGCTCATTGCGGACGAGCATCTCAATGGAGACATGTGCAGAAGGGGCTCCGACGCCCATCGTTGGCACGCCTATCTGCTGGACGTCGACGACCACCGGGCAGCCGGAGCGCAGGGGGAATTGACCGTGAACGAGGAGGGTGAGGCGCCCCTCTGGCTCACTCTTGACCAAGCACTCGCCTCCCGGCCGACGTTCGCCGTGGAACACATTATCGATCGCTATTCCGACAGACTCCTGCACGCCGCCGGGCGCCCTCCCGCGGAGGGGCTGTGAAGCGAACGTGGAGGCTGGCCGGAGCGGGGGATGTACGCCGTGCGAGCAGTCAGCGGGGGCCGTCCGTGGCTTGGTTGCGGACAGCCCCCGCGTCGTGCGAGAGGTGATCACTCAGTGGCAGCTGGTGGTGCCGTTGTCGCTGTAGGTCTTGCCGGCCTGGGGCACGAACTGCCAGTCGTAACTGTTGGAGTGCAGGGTGAACTTGAGCACGCCGTAGGTGTCGCTGTTGCGGGCTTGGCTGTTGGGCAGGATGGTGCCGAAGCTGTAGTGGCTGGCGCCGCCCATGCCGGCGACGAAGTGCCGGGCGCCGCGGGCGGTGTCGAGCTGACCGCTCGGGTTCATTTGAGCGAAACGCTCGTACTGGTGGTTGTGGCCTGTGACGATCACGTCGGCGTTGTTGTCGTAGAGCGCCTGAACGAGAGGGCCCGTGGAGGTTTCAGGAGCATGGTTGGCGCCCGACGTGAACCGTGGCTTGTGCCAGTAGGCGAGTGTGCACGGCTTGGTGCTGCCGGCCAGGTCTGACCGCAGCCACTGCTCCTGCGCCGAGCCGACGGACATGCTGACCTCAGAGTTCAGTGAGACCACGTGCCAGCTGCCCAGGTCGTAGGAGTAGTAGCCCCGCCCGGAGGGTCCGGCGACGGCGCCGTAGTAGCCGTAGTAGCCCGTGGCGCCTGAGGTGTTGTAGTCGTGGTTGCCCGGCGCCGGCTTGGTGCGCGCCTTGTGACGGCCCCACGTCGGGTCGTAGTACGTGGCGAACTCCGAGGCCGTGCCGCTGTCGTAGACGTTGTCACCGGCGGTGAACACCGTGCCCGGGATGCCGTCCAGCAGATTGGCGGTCGCGGTGTCGCCGGAGCCGGAGTTGGAGATGTCGCCTGCGCCGACCAGCACCGGGTCGCCCGAGGGCGGAGGGGTGGAGGTGGGGCTCGGCGACGGGCCGGTGCCGGTGGTGATAACCAACTGCGGGGCGTCGGCGCCGCTCTCCCGCGAGTCGTAGTAGGCGCCGTCGGAGCTGGACGAGGTCGCGCCGATGCTGAAGGTGCCGTTGCCGGTGACCAGCGAGGTCACATCGATCTCGTACCACGTGTCCTTGGTGACCGAGCCGACGCTGCCCAGGGTCGCGCCGTCGATGGCAGGCTTGTTGTTCCAGGTCGTGCCGGTCTCCGACCACGTGGTGTTGGTCATCGCCCGATACGTGCCGCCGGTGTTGCTGCCGCTGTTGCTGCTGACCGTGCGGATCCGCAGCTTGGCATTGGTCACCGCCCCGGTCAGACCGCTGACGGTGAACTTCAGGAACGACTGGCGCACCGGAGAGTTGTCGACCACGAACTGGGTCGACGTGCCGTAGTTGGTGGACGGGGTGCTGCCCTGCACATACGTGTCGGCAACGGGGGTGAAGGTGGAAGAGGCTGCGGTGGCCGCGGGGGCGGTGGTGAGCAAGGCGGCGATGGCGGCGGTCGTCAGCGCGACTGCTCCGCCTGCCATCGCTGCTCTCCGGAAGTGGCGGTTGCCCATCAGGTGATCCCATCTGAAGTGAGGGCTGTGGAGCGCGTCAGGGAACCTAGGGGCTCTCCGCGGCCATCACCCGCCGATTGGATGAACGTTGTGCGTGCTGTCGGCGAGGTCTTTTCGCGCCCCCTCACATGTTCTGACGGGCTGTGAGTCAGCCACTGCTGTTCATGTCCTGCTGTTCATGTCCTGCATGCCTGTTCGCCGACTGCCGTGGGTGGTTCACGCGTTGCGGACACCGGACGATGGGCCGTCGTCGTCGCGATCGAGTGCCGCCGCAGACGGACGCTCCGTGGGCGGTCGCCGTCGCCGCGGCGGCTCCTACCCGCTCGCCCAGTGCATGCCGCAGGAGGTGCGCAACCGCGTGTACCTGTCGACAATCGGCTGGTTCAAGGGGGCCGTCGGCACAGAGGGGTCCGGCAAGCTCCGACGACCCGTGCTCAGCGCCAACGTCTTCGCTCTCGGAGCGGTCAGCCTGATCACCGACATCTCCGCCGAGATGGTCACCGCAGTCCTTCCCCTCTACTTGGTACTCGGCCTTCAGCTGAGCCCGATGGCCTACGGAGTCATCGACGGGACCTATACCGGCGCCACGGCGCTGCTGCGGATCGTCGGCGGATACGTCGCCGACCGGACACGCAGCCGCAAGGCAGTGGCAGGCGTGGGTTATGCGCTCTCGGCCGTGGCCAAGCTCGGCTTGCTCGCGGCAGGCCGGTCGGTCGCCGCGGTCGGCCTGGTGATCGCTGTCGACCGGACGGGAAAGGGACTGCGCACGGCACCTCGGGACGCACTGATCACTCTGTCGACGCCACCGGACGCCCTGGGCCGGGCCTTCGGCGTGCACCGGGCGATGGACAGCGTTGGCGCCTTCCTCGGCCCGCTGGTGGCCTTGGCAGTCCTCGCCGCCGCCGGCCAGTCCTTCGACGCGGTCTTCGTCACCAGCTTCTGCATAGCCGTCCTCGGGGTCGTGGTTCTGGTGCTGTTCGTCCGCGACCGGCGCGACCTGCAACCCGCGGCCAGGCCTCTCTCACCGCGCGGCGCCGCATCGCTGCTGCGGTCCGCGCCGGTCCGCCGCCTCGTCCTCGCCGCCTGCCTGCTCGGACTGGCCACCGTCGGCGACGGCTTCGTGTACCTGCTGCTGCAGCGACGCGAAGAGCTGAGCACAGGCTGGTTTCCGCTGCTCGCAGTCGGCACCAACCTCGCCTATCTGCTGCTCGCCGCTCCCATCGGCGTCCTGGCCGACCGGGTGGGCCGACTGCCGGTGATGCTGTGCGGTTACACCGCGCTGGTCGCCGTCTATCTGCTGCTCTTCGGACCACTGGACGGATGGCCGCTGATCGTCCTGACGCTCGGCCTCTACGGCATCTTCTACGCCGCCACCGACGGCGTGCTCATGGCGCTGGCCGGCCCGCTGCTGCCCGAGCGGCTGCGCACCACCGGCATCGCAGTCGTCCAGACCGGTCAGGCACTGGCCTACCTCGTCTCCTCGGTCCTGTTCGGGATGGCCTGGCAGGCGTGGGGCCCTGCCACCGCCAGCCGGATGGCCGCCATAGGCGTAGTCGTGGCGATCGCCGCCACCGCGGTGCTGCTTGCTCGCCTACCCACCACCGTCGCCCAGGAGGTATCCAGTTGAGCGCCATGACCCAGCGGACTCGGATCACCATCCTCGTGGCCGCCACGGCGGTGCTCGCCGCCGTCGCCGTCGCCTACATCAACCTGGCCGCCCACCGGACCAGCGCCTCCGGCAACACCGCTGATCCCCTCACCGCCACCGCGGACCGCGCGACGCTGGCTCCCGGCCCACGACTGCTGGTGGTCAGCAACCGCCATCTCGCCACTGTCTCCCGGGAGGACCCGGGCGGACCGCGGACGGTCGCTCCGCTGGAGTGCGTCCGCGTCTACGCCGCGGCAGGCACCGGCGTCTGCATCCGTCCCGACTCCCCGTGGTCCTACCACCTGGTCGTCCTCGACCAGGAGCTCCATGAGAAGCGCGCGGTCCCGGTCCCCGGGCTGCCCAACCGAGCCCGGGTCTCGGCCAGTGGCCGCATGGTGGCGTGGACCACCTTCGTCGGCGGCGACTCCTACAGCGGCGGCGGCTTTTCCACCCGTACCGGCATCCTCGACACCCGCACCGGCGCGCTCGTCACCACACTGGAGAAGTTCGCGGTGACCAGAGGAACGCGGCCCTACCAAGCCGCCGACGTCAACTTCTGGGGTGTCACCTTCACCGCCGACGACAACCGGTTCTACGCCACGATGTCCACGGCCGGCCGCCGGTACCTCGTCGAGGGCGACTTCGCCGCCAGAACCGTGCGGACACTCAAGGAGAACGTCGAGTGCCCGTCGTTGTCACCCGATGGCACCCGCATTGCGTTCAAGCAGGCCATCGGCGCCGACCCCACCCGCGGCTGGCGGCTGTCCGTGCTCGAACTGGCCTCGATGCGGGTGACGACGCCGGCCGAGACCCGCAGCATCGACGACCAGGCAGCCTGGCTCGACAACGCCACGCTCGCCTACACGGTGCGTAACAGCAGCGGCGATCCCGACGTCTGGTCCGCGCCGGCCGACGGCTCCGGCGCACCTCGCCTACTGGTCCCCGGCGCGGAGTCCCCGGCCGCACTCGGCTGACCGGGCACCCCCGGGCAGTGGGCGGGTGTGGTGTATCGGGCGGACAAGCGCAGCCGACGCAGGGTGGTGCGCGGAAACGAGGAGAATGCATATTCGGATTTTACGTGTCATAGCGTGCTTATCGATGGGATATACGTTTTCCTCTTTACCTATCCCCTTGATTGCGGAAGCACGACGGAAGGCATGGTGGTTGGGCATGGGAAGGATTGCGGTCGCACCACTGGTCCTGGCAGCGATGAGCCTGGGCCTGGCGTGCAAGCTGTCGGAACCCGCAGCGGCAACCCAGAGGCCAACGAGCGCCGCGCCATCACGGGCTGCTGCCGCGCAGATGCCGAACGTGCCCCGGACGGCCGTCCGAGGGGACGTCACGGCCAGGAAGGGCCTGAGCATCCGTGCCCTGCCCACGGCCAACTCCACCAAACTGGGCGGGTACTCCGCAGGCGCCGAGATCAGCATCTTGTGCGAGGCGCACGGCCAGGACGTAGGCGGAGACACCACCTGGTACAGACTCGCCAACCGCTCCGGCTGGGTCGCCGCCCGCTACGTCCATGCCACACGCCCCGTACCGCCGTGCGACAAGCCGGGGCCCACGGGGCACGGGCCGACCGGACCCACGGGACCCACCGGGCACGGACCCACTGGTCCCACCGGACCCATTGGCCGCACCGGACCTACGGGACCCACCGGCCCTACGGGTCCCTCCAACACTGCCAACATCACCCCGGTATACACAGCCCCCCGCACACTGGGACCTGGACAGACCACTGCTTTGGTCGCCGTCTGTCCGGCCGGTCAAAGAGCCATCTCCGGCGGCTGGATGGCAGGCGACGAAGTCATCCCCGTGAACAACTACCGCAGCACAAGCTCCAACCCTGACGACAGTTGGACCGTCAACTTCCACAACCTCTCCAGCACGCAGCAATACTCCATCACCGCCATCGCCTATTGCTCGCCGTGACCGCACCGGGGGACCGCAGTGTTCACCTGGCGATCGTGTCGCTCGATCCCAACCGGCTACGGCCAGGTTCGCTGGACCAGCCGCTGGAAGACCGCGCTGAACGCCCTCGACAGCGGTCATGTCGAACGCTTGCAGGTCCGTTTCCAGCGGCTGGTACGGGCGGGGCGCAGGTCAGATGGCCGGGCCGGCGATGCGGGTATAGGTCAGCCCGTTGCTGACGCCCGCGGCAGTGGCGACCGTTACGGTGACGGCTCCTGCGGCGCCCGCAGGGGTGAGTGCAGTGACCTGGGTGGGGGAGAGCACGGTGAACGCTACAGGGGTGCCGCCGAACAGGACGCTGGTGGTGGTGGTGAGGTTGGTTCCGGTCAGTGCGATCACGTTGCCGCCACTGGCGGGTCCCTGGTTGGGAGTCAGGCTGGTGAGGATGGGGGCTGCGAGGTACGTGTAAGCGAGGGCGTTGCTGGTGCCGCCGGGGGTGGTGACTGTGACGGCTGCGGCGCCGGCCGCGTGGGCGGGGGTGACGGCGGTGATTTGGGTCGGGGAGTTGACGGTGAACGATGTGGCCGCCGTCGCGTCGAAACGCACCGCTGTCGCGTTGATGAATCCGCTTCCGGTCAGGATCACCGTGGTACCGCCCGCCACCGTTCCGGAGGAGGGCGCGATGTCTGTAGCCGATGGCGGTGCGGCGTAGAAGAAGTAGGCGGGGGGACTGTCGGGGTTGCTGGTGCCGCCGGGGGTGGTGACTGTGACGGCTGCGGCGCCGGCTACGTGGGCGGGGGTGACGGCGGTGATTTGCGTGGGGGAGTTGACGGTGAACGATGTGGCCGCCGTCGCGTCGAAGCGCACTGCTGTTGCCCCCGTGAGGCTGGTGCCGGTGAGGGTCACCGTGGTGCCGCCGGCGGTTGGGCCTTGGGTGGGGGCCAGGCTTGAGAGCACGGGGGCGGTCACGTAGGTGAAGGTTTGGGAGTTGCTGGTGCCGCCGGGGGTCGTGACTGTGACGGCTGCGGCGCCGGCCGCGTGGGCGGGGGTGACGGCGGTGATTTGGGTGGGGGAGTTGACGGTGAACGATGTGGCCGCTGTTGCGTCGAAGCGGACCGCTGTTGCGCCTGTGAGGTTGGTGCCGGTGATGGTCACCGTGGTGCCGCCGGTGGTGGGCCCTTGAGTGGGAGCCAGGCTGGTGATGGAGGGTACTGCCGCGTAGGTGTAGGTGACGGTCTGGGCGCTGGTGCCCTGGCTGGTGGTGACAGTGACATTGACTGCGCCCGTCCCGGGGGGAGTCACCGCGATGATCTGTGTGCTGCTGGTGACGGTGAAGGATGCGCCGGCGGTGGTGCCGAACCGGACGGCTGTCGCGCCGGTGAAACCGGTACCGGTCAGAGTGACTGTGGCCCCCCCGGAAGAGGGTCCCTGGTTGGGACTGACAGAGGACAAGGTGGGGGCAGCCATGGTTGTACTCCTTCACGCATCACTTGGGGCAAAGCCGCACGAGGCATAGGTGTGCTGGGCGAATTGGACGGTGTTGTAGATGAGTTGGAGCTCGCGGCGGGCAAGCCCAGTACGACGCGGTTGGGCATTTCCGGCCGCTGCCATCAAGGGCGGAAGCGGATGGACACATGCCCGGCACGTCGTCCCTGCCGTGGCCGGCGATTGAGTCGGGCTGTCAGCGGAATATGGGTCAGCGCCGAGCACGACCACCCACTCACCGAGCCCACCGCCAGGTAACGACAATTCAGATGCCGGTGAACGAGACTCGGGTGAAGACGGCTGCTGTGTGCCGGAGTTCACCGTTGGCGGGGAGCGCCCGGGCGCGAGTGGATGCCTACGCCCGGGCCTCTTTCACTGTCCGGCCCGGTGGTCAATCGGATGCCGGAAAACGCCGACTCAGATGCCCGGACCGCCTACGTAGGTGAAGCCGCCGACCTCCGTGGCGCTGCCGCCGGTGGTGGTGACGACGACGTCGACTGCGCCTGCGGTGCCGGTCGGTGTGACCACGGACACGGTGGTGCTGCTGACCACGGTGAACGGCGCAGTTACGCCGTCGAAGGTGATCGACTGGGTGGTGGACAGGTTGGTGCCGGTGATTGTCACTGCGGTGCCGCCGGAGGTCGACCCGGAGTTGGGGGACAGCGTGGTGACCGTGGGCGTGTCCACGTAGGTGTAGGACAGGCCGTTGTTGGTGCCGCCGGCTGTGGTGACGCTCACGCTGACCGCTCCGGGCCCGGCCCCTTGCGGGACGACGACGCTGAGCTGGCTGTCGGAGATCACCGTCGGGGTCGCGGCGTTGGCCCCGAAGTTGACGGCAGAGGCGGTGGAGAGCCCAGTACCGTTGATGGTGACTGTGTTCGTGCCCGCTGTGGGCCCGGAGGTGGGGCTCAGCACGCTCTTGAACGGGGCGCCGATGTAGAAGAACGACAGCGGATTGCTGGTGCCGCCCACTGTGGTAACGGTGACGTCGACCACGCCGGCCCCGGACGGGGAACCGACCGTGACCGACGTGGGGGTGTTGGCAGTGATGGTGGCCAGCTTGCTGCCGAACTTCACGGCAGTGGCGTTGGCGAGGTTGACGCCGGTGATGGTGACGGTGGTGCCGCCACCGGTGGATCCCTGGTTCGGGCTGATGGGCATGGGTGTACCTCCAGAAGATGGCAACGCGTGCGATGGTTGGAGGAGTGTCTTGTCCCAGCGGCCGGGCATCGCCACTCCTCAGCAAGCGATGCACCCGCCCTGGACCTGGCACAGCACGGGGTGGGAAGCACTGTGGTGCGCATGCGCCCGGATCCTCCGCAGCCGATCGACCACATCGACTCGGTCAGGACATGCGCCCGGGCTTGGTCGCCCGCGACTGGGGCGCCCCTGGCTCAGGCCATCGGGATGGGGGTGGGGGCAGGGAGACCGCTCGAGCGACGGACAACTCCTGACCACGCTCGAGCGCGCCGCACCGGTGGCAGGTCCTGTCCTGTGTGATTGCCGCTAGCTCAATCGCACTACGCAGCTTGGGCGAACGACGGACTGGCCATCGTTTGGCCTCGAAGAGGAAAGATGAACCTGCGGTTCCGGTACGCCTATTACTCCAGGTGAGCGAGCCCGTCCACAACCCCCCTGACGCCGCATCACCCGAAGGGCGGAGTCCCTGCACATACTTTCTTCCCGCCCAGATGGTTTCACGGCTGGACGACGCAGTTCTGCGACGAATGGCGGGTCGCCCGCGCCGCTGACCTGCGCCGGGCGCGCGCGGCTGGTACTTCCAGCGCGGCATCGGCGCACTGCCCGCGGCGTTTCGGGACCTCTCGCCGCTGGTTGACACATCGTCCTCCGAGACGAGTCGGCGCAGAGGCCCCCGACAGGCCTCCGAAGAGATCCGTAACGGAGTCCTACGGGGCGTCGGCCTGCTGGTCGGCCGAGCGCAGGCGCTTGGCCCGCTTGCCCGTCACCGTCTTGACTGGGATCAGCACCGCCCACCACAGCTTCGCAGCGGTCGGGGAGACGAAGGCGAGCGGCACGGCGACGGCGAAGACCAGCACCGTCGACGCCAGATCGGCCACATCGTTGCGTACGACGGGATCAGGCAGCGCCTTACCCAGCCACGGGCGCTTCCACAAAGCGACCGCAAGCGCGAGTTGTGTGGCGCCCATGGCCGCGACGGCGCCGGAGTAGACGGCCACCGACTGCGGCTCGTCCCCGTACTCGGCCAGCAGGGTGGTAGGGAAAGGCATCAGGGCGATCAGCGCCAGGCTCAGCAACCCGAGCCTGATGATCACCGCGTCCACCTTCTGCGTGTACCGGAAGATCTGGTGGTGGCCCCGCCAGAAAGCAGCGATGACCAGAAAACTGAGGGCGTACGCCCAGACGTTGGGCATCACATCCCCCAGCGCATGCTCGAAACCGGCGGGGTCCAGCCCGGGGGGCAGCGTGATGTCCAGCGCCAGCAGCGTCATCGCGATGGCGAACACGCCGTCCGACAGCGCCAGGAGTCGGTCCGCGCTCCCCTCGTCGTCCCGCACTCGCTGGTGGTCACTCACAGCCCCTCACCTTAGGGTTGAATGCCCGGGAATGATCGGATTGATCAACCCGAGGGTGGCGCCCCCCTTGACGAAGCTGCCGGGGTTGCGCAGGCGGCACCGTCCCACGCCGGTCGCGACCTCGTTCGTACGCACGTCGATGAGCCCGCGATGCGCCCGGTACCGCTCGCCGCGTGTCACCCTCACGCGCGCTCGGGGTGGCGCAGACACGAGTAATGGGTTCTTTCTGGTTGCAGTGGTCCGTCCCGGTGTCGGGTGTCCCACGGACGCGGAGAGGAAGCGAGCCGGCCGCCCATGGTGAGAAGACATCAGGCGCTGCGTACTCCGCTGGCCGCGGGCCTGGTGGGCATCATCTTCGCTCTGTTGCTCAGCGCCGCCATCATTCTGGTCCGCCTGACGCTGCCCGATCCGGGTGAGGCGAGCGGCGACTGGTTCTCCGATGCCTCGCGGCGGCGCACGGTGCAGACGGCGCTCGGCCTCATCCCGTTCGCGGGCATTTTCTTCCTCTGGTTCATGGGCGCTGTACGCGCACGTATCGGGGACGCGGAGGACAAGTTCGTCGCCACCGTGTTCCTGGGCAGCGGTCTGCTCTTCGTGGCGACCCTCTTCGGCGCCGCGGCGGCAGCGGGAAGCCTGCTGGCCGCGGCGGGTGCCTCCGGGGCCGGCTCCGGGCCGCAACTGCAGTCGTTCGGCCAGCACTTCACCTACGGGCTGCTGACGACGTATTCGATGCGCATGGCAGCGGTGTTCACCCTGTCGACCTCCTCCATCGGGCACCAGCTCGGAGTCCTTCCCCGATGGCTGTCCATCCTGGGCTATCTCGTCGCACTGACGCTGCTCTTCGTGACGGACAGCATCGCCTGGTCGGAGCTGGTCTTCCCCCTGTGGGCCCTGGTTGTCAGCCTGCACATCCTTGTGGCCGGTCTGCGCCGGCGGTCCGCATCGGTCTCCTCGGCGTGACGCGCTGTTCCCGGGCGATGTGGACCCATGACGCTTCTGGCCCGTCTGTGCTCGCGACAACACGACAACACCCGCAAGCTGAGGAACGGAACCACTGGAAGGGCGCACCTTGATGAGGCTTGTCGTCGATCTGAACCGCTGCCAGGGATATGCGCAATGCGCGTTCCTCGCGCCCGATGTCTTCGCCATGCACGGCGACGAGGCACTGCTGTACACCCCGCAGGCCGACGCCGAGCAGAGGGAGCACATGGCACGTGCCGTTGCCGCGTGCCCCGTCCAGGCCATCCTCGTGGAGGGCCTGGACGAAACGGCCGGTGCTCCCCCCGCCCACGCCGAGGAGGCATCCCGTGGACGGTGACCGCCAGCTGGAATGGTTGAGGCGCGAGGGACGGATCGTGATCGTCGGCGCCTCACTGGCCGGCTTGAGGGCCGCGGAGACGCTGCGGGACGAGGGCTTCGCCGGGTCCCTCACGCTGATCGGGGACGAGCCGTACGAGCCGTACGACCGGCCGCCCCTGTCCAAGCAGGTCCTGCTGGGGAAGGCGGCAGCCGACCGCACCGCGCTTCCCCGGCGACGGGACCCGGAGGCGCAGTGGCGCCTCGGGGTCGCGGCCACCGGTCTCGACATGGCGGCGAGGCGGGTGCAACTCGCCGACGGCGACGAGGTGCCGTACGACCGGCTGCTGATCGCGACCGGTGTCCGGTCCCGTCCGTGGCCGAACGAGAGCGAGGCGGAACTCGACGGGGTCTTCGTCCTGCGCACCCGCGACGACGCGGCTCGGCTGCACAGCCGGCTCACGCAGGGACCACGCCGAGTGGTCGTGATCGGCGCGGGATTCACCGGCTCGGAGATCGCCTCCGCCTGCCGGGAGCGGGGAGTTGCGGTCACCGTCGCGGAACGCGGCGCCGCGCCCCTGGTCGGTGCCCTCGGCGGTGTGATCGGCGATGTGGCCGCACAGATGCAGCGCGAACACGGTGTGGACCTGCGCTGCGGTGTCATGATCACCTCGCTGGAGGGTGACTCCGCGGGGCGCGTGCGCTCCGTCCACTTTTCCGATGGTGCCGCGGTCGAGGCGGACATCGTGGTCGTCTCGCTCGGCGCGACCCGCAATACGGAATGGCTGGCCGGATCCGGACTGGGTGCGGGCCCCCGTGGCATCGCGTGCGACGCGGGCTGCCGGGCCTTCGACATCCGGGGCATCGTGACCGACGACGTCTTCGTCGCCGGCGACGTGGCGAGGTCCCCGCACCCGCTGTTCGGGTACCAGTTCCTGTCCCTGGAGCACTGGGGCAACGCCGTCTCGCAGGCCGAGATCGCCGCGCACAACATGGTCAGCGCCGGTGCGGACCGACGCCCGCACATGTGGGTGCCGGCCTTCTGGTCCTCACAGTTCGGGGTGAACATCAAGTCGGTCGGGGTGCCGTCCATGGGCGAGGAGATCCTCATCAGCCAGGGTGCACTGGCGGAGCGCAAGTTCACGGGAGTGTACGGACACCAGGGCCGCGTCATCGGCGCCGTCGCCTTCGACAACTCGCGGTGGCTGCCGTTCTACCAGCGGCTGATCGAGTCGACCGCGCCGTTCCCGCCGCCGTTCCCGACTCTGGACAGGCGTTCCGACGGACAGCGTCCGCTCCCGGCCGATTTCCCCGACCCCTCCGTGCCCACCCACGGCCCCACCGTCACCCTCAGCGGCTACTCGCCCGCCGACCGGCGACTGGTCTTCACCCCCGGCCGATGACGACCGCGAGCCGTCCGGCGACCGCGGGACGCCCGATGGCGGCCCCTCCTGTCCGGGTCCGACCGGGGCCGGACCGCGCCACCACCCGAACTGTCTCCGGCAACGTCTCCACGGCCGGCGCCCACGCCCCCAAGGACCTGTCATGACGTCACTCCTGCGGCAGATCACCGACTATGCCAACCGCGCCAACCCCTACCCCCTCTACACGGAGCTCCGAAAGACGCCCGTGGCCCACGAAGAAGACGGCCCGTACGTCATCAGCACCTACCACGACATCCACAGCCTGCTGCACGATCCGCGGATCAGCTCCGAGGCCCGTAATCTCTCCGCGCCGGCGGCCGACGAGCTGCAGCAGCCGCAGGAGGAGACGAGCCTGCCGCCCGGGTTCCTGCGGCTCGACCCCCCTGAGCACGACCGGCTGCGCCGTATGACGAACCGCCCCTTCGGGCCGCCGCACAGCCCCCGGCGCGTCGAGGGCATGCGCCCGGAACTCGGTGAGATCGTCTCCGGTCTCATCGACGGTCTCGGGAACGGAGGCCGCATCGACCTCGTCGACCAGTTCTCCTATCCCTTCCCCGTGACGGTGATCTGCCGACTGCTCGGGGTGCCGCGTGAGGACGAGCCACGCTTCCACAGCTGGGCCGACACCCTCGCCGCCAGCCTGGATCCCGCCCCGAGCGAGGACCACGCCGAGCGGGACCGCATCGCGAAGGAGGCCAGGACGCAACTGGGCATGTACCTGGCCGCGCTGATTGAGGAGCGGCGCAAGGCGCCGCGTGACGACATGCTCTCCGCGCTGGTCAACGGCGGTGGACCGGACGGAGCCATGACGACGATGGAGGTGCTCAGCACCGCGGCCCTGCTGCTGATCGCAGGCCATGAGACGACGGTCAACCTGATCACCAACGGGATGCTCACCCTGCTGCGCCACCCCGATGTCCTTCAGCGCCTGCGGGACGAGCCGCGCCTGGCCGTGCCGATCGTGGAGGAGCTGCTGCGTTACGAACCGCCGGTGCAGTTGCTGCCGCAGCGCACACCGATCGCCGACATTGAGGTCCGCGGTGTCACCATCCCCAAGGGATCGTCGTTGTGGTTGGTTCTGGCGTCGGGCAACCGTGACCCGCAACGCTTCGAGGACCCCGATCGCTTCGACCCCGACCGGAAGGACATCCAGCACCTGGGACTCGGCAGCGGTATCCACAGCTGCTTCGGCGCACCGCTGGCTCGCCTCGAGACCCAGATCGCCCTGTCCGAGCTCGCCCGCAGGCTCGACAGTCCCCGCCTGGTGGAAGATCCTCCGCCCTACCGCCAGAACGCCGTCCTGCGGGGACCCCGCCATCTGACCATCGAGTTCGACGGCCTGCGCGCCTAGTGAGGCGGGTGACGAGACGGTCCTGTACGCGGGCGGGCCTTCCCGCCGAAGTGGTGGCTTCGGCGGGAAGGCCCGCAGCACGCCCGGAACGGCATCCGAAGCGTGCCCGGGCCCCGGAAGGGCCCGGGCAGGGTTCAGCGGGCGTTGGCCGGCACGTGCGCCTGCTGCGCCGCGGGCGCCTTGCCCGCCTCGACGACCCGGTGGCCCTGCTGTCCGCGCAGGCCGAGCCAGCTGATCAGCGCCACCAGCGCGAAGGCGGCGGCCCCGATGCCGAAGGTGAGGGTGAACGCGGATTCGGCGGGCAGCGGCGGCACACCTGCCGGCAGGTGCTCGATGGTCTTGGAGGCCAGGATCGTGGTGACGATGGCGCTGCCGATCGCGCTGCCGGTGGAGCGGGAGATCGAGTTGATGCCGTTGGCGATGCCGCTCTGGTGGTGCGGAACGCTCGCCATGATGACGGCGGGCATGGCGGCGTAGCCGAAACTGACGGCCGCGCCCACGATGAGGCCGGCGCCGATCACCGAGGCGGTGTGGGCGTGGTCGAGGGCCAGCCAGCCGAAGCCGACGGCTCCGAATGCCGCGGCCATGCCGAGCACGTACCGGGGGCCGCGTTGGCGGACCAGCCGGCCGCCGACGGGCGACGCGAGCAGCGAGACGATCGCGCCGGGCAGCAGGAACTGGACGGACGCGCGCAGGATGGAGGCGTCGAAGCCGAAGCCGGTGAGCGCCTTGGGCAACTGCACGAGGTAGGAGACGCCGAGGAAGTTCGCGAACATGCCGAAGCCGACGAGGATGCCGGCCAGGTTGGCCATGAGGACCGGGCGGTGGACGAACATTCCCATGTCGACGAGCGGCTCGCGCACCTTGCGCTCGACCAGCACCCAGACGGCGGTCATGACGGCCGCGCCGGCGAAGCTGCCCAGCGTACGGCCGGAGGTCCAGCCCCACTCGTGGCCCTGGGAGATCGGCAGCAGGAGCAGCAGCAGGGCGATGCCGAGAGTCAGCGCGCCGAGGAAGTCGGTGCGGCCGCCGGTCTTGTGCCGGGTCGCCGGGACCAGGAAGACGACGGCGAGCAGGGCGAGGACCGCGAAGCCGGTCGCCATCCAGAAGGCGTTGCGGTAGTCGGCGTCGTCGCCGGAGGTGAGCAGACCGGTGGCGACGAGCGCGAGCCCGCTGCCGAACGCGAGCGTGCCGCTGACCAGTGCCATGGCGCCGGGCAGCTTCTGCGGTCGGACCTCTTCGCGCAGGACGGAAAGGGCCAGAGGGAAGATCGCGGTGGCGGCACCCTGGAGCACCCGGCCCAGGATCAGCAGCGGCAGCGAGCTCGCGACCGCGGCGATGACGGAGCCCGCGACCATGACGCCCAGAACGGCCACCAGGGTGGGCTTCTTGCCGTGCTGGTCGCCGAAGCGTCCGAGCAGCGGGGTGAAGACGGCGGCGGACAGCAGGGTGGCGGTGGTCACCCAGCTGACGCCGGCGGTCGAGGTGCCGAGGTCGTTGCGGATCAGGCCCAGGATCGGGACCGGCAGGGTCTGCATCATCGACACGACCATGGCGGCAAGGCTCAGGGCGAAGACGATAACCGTCTCGTTCCTGTGCCGGGTGTCAGCGACGGGTGTGGGTGCGGCGGTGCTCATAGGAGTCGGGACCTTCTCAATGCTTCAGATCGCAGATGTTTGATGACATCAAGTACTTCGCAAGACGGTAGACCTTGATAGTTAAGGTAGTCAAGTAAATAATTGAGAATATGAAGCATCTTGAGTACGCTTCAACCATGCGCACCACCGCCCCGCAGGCCCCTACCAAGCTCCAGCTCCTGGAGCTGCTCGCCGCCATCGGCACCGCCCAGTGGCGTGATTTCGCGGCTGCCGCCGCCCACCACGGCCTCACCTCCACCCAGGCCAAGGTCCTCGCCCAGCTCCACGGCCCGCTGCCGATGCGCGGCCTCGCCGCTCTGCTGGTGTGCGACGCGTCGAACGTCACCGGGATCGTGGACCGCCTGGAGGCCCGCGAGCTGGTCCGCCGTGAAGCCGACCCCGCAGACCGCCGCGTGAAGAACGTCGTCGCAACCGACGCGGGCCGCGAGATCATCCGCCGCGTACGCGAGGAGATGCAGGAGACGCACGGCGCCCTCGACGCCCTGGACGAAACCGAGAGTGCGACGCTCTACGCCCTGCTGGAACGCCTGCGACCGCTGATGGAGCAGAACGCCTGACGGCCCGGCGGCCTGGGCGATCCGCTCTTCGGCCTGCGACCGCTACCTGGGAGATGTGAGCCAGGGTTCCGAGATGTCGTAGTAATTGACGTTCTGCATGAGGGACATCATCTGCTCGAATTCTTCCCTCATCTCGGCCGGTGGTTCCTTCTGCTCCCCCTCGCGAGCGGCCTTCTCCGAAGTGAAGTAGACCGCCTCGGTGAATCCACCGTCGCCGTGCAGCCCTACGGTGCCGCCGATCAGGTCCGGCCGGAACGCGGCAAGACGTTCGTCGTCGGTCGCGTCGTACATCTCACGGAAGAGGGCGGGATCGGAGACCCGCCCCTGGATGATCTGGACGAAGCCCGCGTCGTCCGATCCGCCCCGCAGGTACGACAGGACTTCACGGCAGTTGTGGAACGTGACCTCGCCGGTGAAGAGCTTCGAGGTCTCCGACCACCACGCGCTTTGCTCCGGCCGGTCGCTGTTGCGCTGCGCCGCTTCCGCCGACTCGAAGCGGACCACTCCCACGAATGTGCCTTCACCGGTCACACCCCCTGTGGAGCCGAGCCAGCCGGTAGCGCCAGCAGCAATGTCCGCCTGCCATCGGTCGAGCCGGGCCCGTAGTGCGGCGGCGTCGCTGACGTGGCCCTGGATGACCTGGATGAACATGAGCACCCCTCGTACAGATCGCCAAGCCGATGGAGCCACCGGCTCCTGTATCCGACGCTAGGGTGATCCACCCGGTCCGGCGAGCCGTGAGGTGACCACCGGGCCGATCAGCTGTAGCGTCCGCGGTCGGCCCTCGCTCTGTTCTTCCCGTACTGACTCTCGGGGCCCCGTAGCCCGACCGTGTGACATGCCCCGCCGAAATACGGCCGTGTGGCGCGCCGGTCCCTCCCGCTCACGACACAGGGTGCTTTCGTCTGTGCGCAGGCTGGCGACTGCTCCTGTGGGCCCTCCTGGCGGACAGTCCGAGGCCCAACCTCCCCCCTCATGCATCGCCCGTCGGCGTTCTTCACGTGGGCGGGCGGGGCCGTTCGAAGACGCCTAAGGAGAGCTCGTGGCAACTGGAGTCGACGAGAGCCGCGGAACCACATCCGCGCAGCTGCTCAGGGGCCAGAAGGCGCTGGTGACCGGCGCCAACTCGGGTATCGGCCTGGCGACTGCCGTTGCCCTGGGCCGGGCCGGAGCGGACGTCGTGGTGAACTACGTCGTCGGCGCGGACGAGGCCGAGAAGGTCGTGGCGCAGATCAAGGACTTCGGGGTGCGGGCCTACGCCCATGAGGCCGACGTGTCCGACGAGGAGCAGGTGGTCGCCATGGTCGCCCGGATGGTCGAGGAGTTCGGAACCATCGACATCATGGTGGCCAACGCGGGCCTCCAGCGGGACTCGGCCCTGACGGAGATGACGCTCGCCCAGTGGCAGAAGGTCATCGATGTCAACCTGACCGGCCAGTTCCTCTGTGCCCGGGAAGCCGCCAAGGAGTTCATGCGGCGCGGCGTGGTGAAGGAGGTGTCCCGGTCGGCCGGGAAGATCATCTGCATGAGCTCGGTCCACCAGATCGTCCCGTGGGCTGGGCATGTGAACTACGCCTCCTCCAAGGGCGGTGTGGGCATGCTGATGCAGACTCTCGCGCAGGAGCTGGCCCCTCATCGGATCAGGGTCAACGCGGTTGCACCCGGTGCGATCCGCACGCCGATCAATCGCGACGCCTGGTCAACCCCCGAGGCTGAGGCCGACCTCCTGCGGCTGATTCCGTATCGCCGCGTGGGTGACCCGGACGACATCGCCAACGCCGTCGTCGCCGTGTCCTCAGACCTGCTCGACTACGTCGTCGGTGCCACGCTCTACGTCGACGGTGGGATGACGCTCTTCCCCGGCTTCGCCACCGGAGGCTGATCCCCTGTGCAAGACCATGTGACGCCCCGCCGGGTGGTGATCCTCGGCGGGGGGTTCGCCGGGTTGTTCGCCGCTCGCGCGCTGCGGCGGTCACCGGTCGCCGTGACCGTGGTCGACCGCCGCGCCCACCACCTCTTCCAACCGCTGCTGTACCAGTGTGCCGCCGGGATTCTGTCCGAAGGCCAGATCGCGCAACCGCTGCGTGCGGTCCTTGGACGCCACCACAACGTGAGCTGCCTTCTCGCCGAGGCCACGGACGTGGATGCCAAAGCCCGGCTGGTCCATGCCAGTCGGCCCGACGGCGGAGCCGTTTCCCTCCCTTACGACGATCTGATTGTCGCCGTCGGCATGCGCCAGTCCTACTTCGGGCACGACGAGTTCGCCGAGTACGCACCCGGCATGAAGACCCTGGACGACGCACTGGGCATCCGCCGGCGGCTCTATCAGGCGTTCGAGATGGCCGAAACGGCCGCGGACGCCAAGGAGCGGCAGCAGTGGCTCACCTTCGCGCTCGTCGGTGGCGGGCCGACCGGTGTCGAGCTCGCCGGACAGATCCGGGAGATCGCCGGCCATACGCTCGACCGGGAGTTCCATGCGATCGACTCCGCCCAGGCCCGGGTGATGGTCTTCGAGGGGGCCGACGAGGTGCTGGGCGCGTTCGGTCACCCTCTGGCCCGCCGTGCCGCCCGAACCGTGCAGAGCCTCGGCGTGGAGCTCCACCTGGGCACGAAGGTGACCGACGTCGACGCGCACGGCCTGACGGTACAAGATCGTGACGGAGCGACGACCCGGTTCGACGCGCGAACCGTGCTGTGGACGGCGGGGGTCGAGGCGCCGCCCATCGCTGCCGCGCTGGCCCGGGCAACCGGCGCCCAACAGGACCGGGCCGGACGCATCGCCGTCGAACCCGACCTCACCATCGCCGGCCATCCGGAGATCCGTGTGACAGGCGACGTGATGAGCCTGAACCGGCTGCCGGGGCTCGCCGAGGTCGCCATGCAGTCGGGCGCGTACGCGGGCCGGATGGTGCGTCACGCAGTTGAGGGCAGGACGAAGGAGCCGAAGCCCTTCAAGTACTGGGACTTCGGCAGTGCCGCCTACATCGCCCGCGGCCGCGCCGTCGTCAAGGCCGGCCCGCTGCATCTCTCGGGCTTCACGGGCTGGCTGGTCTGGCTCTTCATCCATCTGGCCTTCCTCACCGGATTCCGCAGCAGGCTGGGAGCGGTGCTCAGCTGGTCCGTCGCCTTCCTCACCAGCTCGCGACGCGAGCGCGCCTTCACCATGCCCGACGCCGATGCGCCGGCCGACCAGGCGACCGGGCCGAAGGCGCCTTCGCCGCCTCTCTGACGACGGCCCCTGACGACGGCCCCTGACGACTGCCCCGCCCCGCCCCATCGCGGCCGTCACCCCTCCGCATCCTGTCCCTCCTCAGCCCCCGCCGCCCGCGGGGCCGACCCTTGAGGCACACATGCTCAGCACAGCGATCCATCTGGCGGCCACGCCGCCCCAACTGCTGCCGGCTCGTGAGCTGATGGCCTTCACTCTGGCTTCGCACATCCTGCTGGTCCCGTTCGGAGTGGCACTGCCGCTCATCACGCTGCTGATGCATCACCGGGCGCTTCGCCGCAACGATCCCGTTGCCCTCAAGCTCGCCCGGCGCTGGTCGGCGGTGATGGCCGTCCAGTTCGCCATCGGCGTCGTCACCGGCACGGTGCTGTCGTTCGAACTCGGCCTGTTGTGGCCCGGCATGATGGGGCGCTGGGGTGATGTGTTCGGGCTCGGCTTCGGTGTCGAGGCCTGGGCGTTCTTCCTGGAAGCCGTCCTGATCGCGATCTACCTCTACGGCTGGCGCCGGCTGAAGCCCTGGACCCACTTCTGGCTGGGCGTACCGCTGCCGCTGGCCGCCCTGATGGGGGCGTTCGGCATCATCGCCGCCAACGCGTGGATGAACACCCCGCAGGGATTCAGCCTCGATGCCCAGGGCAAGCCCGTCGATGTCGACGTGCAGCAAGCGATCTTCACACCGATGTTCGGTCCGGAGTACTGGCACTTCGTCGTCGCGATGCTCATGACCGCCGGTTATGTGGTCGCCGGGGTGTACGCGGTGGGCTGGCTGCGTGGGCGCCGAGACCGCTACCACCGCCTCGGGTTCACGGTGCCGTTCACCGTGGCCGCGATCCTGACACCGATCCAGTTCATGATCGGCGACTCCGCCGCGCGCGCCGTCTTCCACAAGCAGCCGGTCAAGTTCGCCGCCATGGAGATCGTCTGGAAGACCGACACCCACGTGCCGGAGTACATGTTCGGACGGCTGAACAGCGACGGGACAATCTCCGGAGGACTCAAGATCCCCCAACTGGACTCGATCCTCGCCGGCTTCAAGCCCAGCACCCAGGTGACCGGGCTGACCTCGGTGCCTGCCGCCGACCGCCCCACCGCGGTCCAGGCCACCATCGCCCACTGGGCCTTCGACATCATGGTCACCGTCGGCAGCCTGCTGATCCTGCTGGCGCTCTGGTACGCCTGGTGCTGGCTGCGGCACCGGGACCTTCCTCGCAGCCGCTGGTTCTTCCGCTGCGCCGCCATCGCGGGAGCCGCGTGCCTGGTCACCGTGGAGTGCGGCTGGATCACCACGGAAGTCGGCCGCCAGCCCTGGATCGTGTACAACCAGATGCGGGTCTCAGAGGCGGTGACCGACACCCGCGCCGAATCGCTGTGGGCGATGCTCGGCATCGTCATTGTCGTGTACGTGGTCGTGCTGGGCGCGTTCCTCGCGGCCATCCTGAAGTTGCGCACCCGCTGGCGAATCGCCGACGAGGGCTTCGCAGCCGAGCGCGCCGTCCTGCCTCCGGAGGCGGAAACGCCGTACGGGCCCAGAGGCGAGCCTGAGCCCGCAGCCGCCGGGACCGCGCCCCGTGGCGGCTCGGACCGAACCCCTGGTGGTGCATCATGATGGCGGATTTCATTGCGTGGGTGATGGTGCTCGCCATCGCCGCGTATGCCTGCGGTGGGGGTACCGACTACGGCGCAGGGTTCTGGGACCTCATGGCCGGGGGCGCGGAGCGCGGCAAGCGGCCCCGCTGGCTTGTCGATCACGCGATGGCGCCGGTCTGGGAGGTCAACAACGTCTGGTTGATCTTCGTCTTCATCGTCATGTGGACCGGCTTCCCGACGATGTTCCAGGCCGTCTTCGAGGCTATGTGGCTGCCGCTCGCGCTCGCGGCCGTGGGCCTGGTGCTCCGCGGCGCCGGGTTCGCCCTGCGCAAGCCGTCCCGCCGACTGGCTCAACGGCGGATCTACGGTGCGGCGTTCGCCATTTCGTCGCTGCTCACGCCCTTTTTTCTGGGGGCGGTGCTCGGCGGCATCGCTGCCGGTCAAGTCGCGGTCGGGACCCCCGCATCCGCGGACGCCTGGAGCAACCCGACCTCGGTCCTCACCGGTCTGCTGACCATCGCCGCCACCGCGTTCCTCGGGGCGGTGTTCCTGTGCGCCGATGCCCGACGGTTCGGTACGGAAGACCTCGTGGGCTACTTCCGTCTGCGGGCGCTGCTTGCTTTCGCCGCGATCGTCGTCCTCGCGCTCGTCGCCCTGCCCGTCACGCATGACGATGCCCGGCACGTCTGGGAGGGCCTCACCGGCGGCCTGGGTCTGCTGATGATTGTCCTGGCAGCGGTGTGCGGTCTGGCCACGGTGCTGCTTCTGGTACGCGGGTCCTACGGCTGGACGCGCTACACCTCGGTGGCGAGCGTGGCCCTCACTGTCGGCGCTTGGGGCTTCGCGCAGCGGCCCTACCTTCTGCCCACCTCACTGACGGTGGCGGAGGCGGCCGGCGCCCCTCATACCCTGCGCTGGCTGGCGATCGTCACCGGCATCGCGATCGTGCTGGTCGGCCCGGCTCTGGTGCTGCTCTACCGGCTCGACACGCAGGGTGAGTTGGAGCCGCTGACCGACGCCGACACGCTGGCGGCCAGAGCGCCTGGCGACCACCTGTAGCGGAAGCTGGTCAGGTTCCCTCAGCGACGGAGCCGGCGGCCGGTGGCGCGTCCATCTGCCGCCGGCTCCGTCGCTGCGTACGACACCCCGTCAGCGCAGCCGGGCGGCGATGTGGTCGCCGACACGCAGGGCGTTGGCGATCGCGGTCAGCGACGGGTTCACCGCGCCGATGCTGGGGAAGAAGCTCGTGTCCACTACGTAGAGGTTGTCGAGGTCGTGGGCCTTGCAGTCGACATCCAGGGCCGAGCTGCGGGGGTCGGTGCCGAACCGGACGGTGCCTGCCTGGTGGGCGGTGGCCCCGATGGGCATGCCCTTGTGGAGGTAGATGCTGTGCGACAGCAGGTGGTGCTCGTGCATGCCCAGGTGCCCGAGCATCCCCTGGAGCTTGTGCTGGAGGCGCTTGAGCCCGGCGACGTTGTTCTTCTCGTCGAGGGCCAGGTGGATGTCGCCGTTCTTGTCGAGGGTGACGCGGCTCTCGGGCAGCGGGAGGTCCTCTCCGCAGAGCCAGAAGTCAACGGCGTGGTGCGCGAGCATCTCGAACGGCATGTCCGGTGAGACCGCGCCTGCCCAGCGCGGGGCCTCGCCGTGGATCTGATCGGCGTCCGACTTGCCCAGCATCTGGATGCCGCCGAGCGGGAAGTCCCAGTCGTCGGCACCCAGGTACCAGTCGTGCAGTGCCAGAGTCTTCTGGAACTTGGTGGGGTTCGGCTCCTTCGACACCGCCATCAGCGCCAGGTTGTTGTGCCGCATGTAGTGGCGTCCCACCACGTCCGAGCTGTTGGCCAGGCCGTCCGGGTGTTTGTCGTTCGCCGAACGGAGCAGCAGGGCAGCGGAGTTGACCGCGCCGCAGGCGACCACGACGATGTCGGCGCTGAATTCCCGCGTCGATTCGCCCTCGAGCTCGGCAACGACACCGGTGACGGTGCGTCCGGTCGGGTCGGTCTGAAGGCGCCGGACATGGGCGCCCGTCACCATCGTGACGTTGTCGTGCTTCAGCGCCGGGTCGACGCAGATCACCTGGGCGTCGGACTTGGCGCCCATCAGGCAGGGGAAGCCGTCCACCCGGTCGCAGCGGATGCAGACGCTGTTATGGGTTGCTCTGCCGTGTTCGTCCTGGGTCAGGTTCACGCCGATGGGCAGATGGAAGGGGTGGAGCCCCTTCTTCTCCAGGTCGTCGCTGAGCTGCTGGATACGCGGCTCGTGTTCGACCGGGGGGTGCGGGTACTCGCCGCTGGCCGGGCCTTCCGTCGGATCCTCGCCGTGCCGCCCGTGTACGAGGTAGAGCTGCTCCGCCTGCGTGTAGTACGGCTCCAGGTCCTCGTAGCGAATCGGCCAGGCCGGAGAGATGCCGTCGTGGTGGCGGAGCTGGCCGAAGTCCTCGGGCCGGAGCCGGAAGAGCGCCGCTCCGTAGAACTTGGTGTTGCCCCCGACGTAGTAGTTGACCTCCGGGGGGAACTGATTGCCGTGCTTGTCGTGCCAGAACTCGGGGGCACGGTATTTCCCCTTGACGAAGACGGCGGTGGAGTCCCAGTTGTCCCGCTCGCGGGGCAGGTAGCCGCCGCGCTCCAGGATCAGGATCCGCTTGCCGGTGGGGGCCAGCCGGTGGGCGAGTGTGCCGCCGCCCGCGCCCGTACCGATGATGATGACGTCGTAGTGCTGATCGTCGGCCATGCGGGGTCCCGTTCTAGGAGTCGATGGCTGTCCTCGCCGTAGTGCTCGCCCGCAGGGCAGGTGGTGTGCGGGTCAAAATGCACCTGCATACGTGGGACATTCAGTGCCGAATCCGAAGCTATCGGGCGGCCTTGGTGGCGGCGACCGGATGAGTGCTGAAGAGGTCCCTGTTCACCCGATCGCCCGTACCGCGCTCGACGCCTGGTCGACGATGCTCTGCGGGTCGGCCGCCGCGTCGACGGTCACGCCGCGCTCGTCGGGCCGCAGCGGTTCGAGTGCGGCGTACTGGGAGTCCACCAGCCGGGCGGGCATGAAATGGCCTCTGCGTCCGGCGACCCGCCGTTCGGCGGACGCCCGGTCGAGCGCGAGGTGCAGGAACAGGACGTCTTCGCCCGCCCGGCGGAACAGGTCCCGGTATTCGTACCTGAGAGCCGAGCAGGCCATCACCCCGCCCCGGCCGGAGGCGGTCGCCTCCCGGATCCAGTCGGTGAGGGACAGCAGCCACGGCTTGCGGTCCTCGTCGTCGAGTGGTCGGCCGGCGGCCATCTTGGCGCGGTTCGCGGCCGGGTGGAAGTCGTCAGCCTCTACGAAGGGCACCGCGAGCCGATCCGCGAGCAGCCGGCCCACCGTGGACTTACCCGAACCCGACACACCCATGACCACCACGACCGGTGGCACCCGAGACGCTGCTCCCACGGAGGTTCTCCCAGCCTCGTCCGGTCCGACTCGGGCCGACGGTAGGACAGGGCCCCGCCCGCTGAGCTGCCCGACCGGCCGACAGACTCTACATTCAGCCCATGAGCCCCATGGACCGTCCGACCGGTCGGAGCGACGCGAGGTTTCTGCTCCCGTACCCGCCGTCGCAGATCGGGGGCCTGCCCGAGGGCCTGCCGGTCGCGGTGTGGGACGGTACCGGCTCTCCGCCCGGCATCGAGAGCCTGGCGGCGGTGGAGTTCTTCGTCATTCCGTACACCTTCGCGGATGTGGCCGCGCCGCTGATGCCCCGCCTGCCGCGGCTCCGGGTCGTCCAGTCCCTCTCCGCCGGCGTCGAGGACCTCCACCAGCACGTCCCCGCCGGCGCGGTGCTGTGCAACGCCGTCGGAGTGCACGACGCCAGCACCGCCGAGCTGGCGGTGACGCTCACGCTCGCATCGCTGCGTGGCCTCCCCGGCTTCATCCGGAATCAGGACACGGCCGAGTGGCTGAGCGGCTTCCGCCCCGCGCTCGCGGGCCGCACCGTCCTGCTGGTGGGCTACGGCTCCATCGCCTCCGCGGTCGAGGCCCGGCTCACCCCCTTTGAGTGCGACGTGCTGCGAGTGGCCCGGACCGCCCGAGCTGCCCCGCGCGGTCCCGTGCACCCCATCACCGAACTGCCCGAACTGCTGCCCCGCGCCGACGTCGTGATCCTCACCGTCCCGCTCACCCCGCACACCCGCGGCATGGTCGACGCGGACTTCCTCGCACGGATGGGGGACGGGACGCTGCTGGTGAATGTGTCCCGGGGCCCCGTGGTGGACACCGGCGCGCTGCTCGCCGAGCTCGGCGCCGGACGGCTGAGCGCGGCGCTCGACGTCACCGACCCCGAGCCGCTCCCCGCCGGGCATCCGCTCTGGCACGCCCCCAACACCCTGATGACCCCCCACGTCGGCGGCACCACCTCGGCCTTCCTGCCCCGCGCTCTACGCCTGGTCCGGGCCCAGTTGCTGCGCTACCTGAAGGGGGAGCCGCTGGAGAACATCGTGCTGCCGCCCACCCCCTGACGGAGGTCCGGCGCCGAGCTCTGCGGGTCGGCTTGCAGAGTCGGGGACGGCCTCAGAACACTGCGATCGGGTTGACCGGTGAGCCGGTGGCGTCCGGCAGCCTCAGCGGGGCGATGACGCACAGGAACGACCAGCGCCCTTCCGCCTCGCAGACAGCCACAAGGTCCTCGAACTGCAGGTAGTCCAGCAGGTGGAGGCCCATGGCGTGGACGGCGAGCACATGCACAGGGAAATCGACGCCCTCGGTGGAGCTCGGGGCAGTGTCGTTGTTCCCATCGCCGCCGAGCACCGCGACCCGCCGGTCCGCCAGAAACTCCAGCGCGGAGGGATGGAGCCCGGCGCGCATGTCTGCCGAATGCCACGCTCCCAGCTCGTTGCGGCGGCGGCGGTGCCCGACCCGGACGAAGAGGAGATCGCCGTCGGACACCCGGACGTGCTGGGCGCTCTCGGCCGCGGTGAGGTCGTCGAGGGTCACGTGATCGCCTGGTTCGAGCCACGGCACACCGCGCAGCCGCGGAATGTCCAGCAGCACGCCGCGTCCGACGATTCCGTCGCGAGCCGCTTCGACGGACAGGGCTGTCGCCCCGGCCGGCGTGACGGTGCTCGCGTCCACGCCGCCGTTCAGCGTGCCGTCGTAGATCACGTGACACAGGGCGTCGAGATGGCTGTCGGCGTCACCGTGAACGTTCATCGTGAAGCGGTCCCTGGCGAACTGGAGCCCGCTCGATTCAATCCCGCCCCGTACGGCGCCCGTCATGACGTGCCCGGTCGGCTCAGGATTGTCGGGCCCCGGTTCCGTCTCGATCTGCGCCGCCATCGTCACCGTGCGGCCCGACCTCACCTCGGCTGCGGCCGCCACCACGTGGCGCGGCGTGATGTCGTCCAGGGCACCGCGGTGGGAGCTACCGGCCTTGCGGCGGACGCGTGCGTAGAGTTCGGCGAATTCGCGGGCGCTGAGCCGCGGCAATTCCGCCGGGGTGGCCCTGACCGCGCTCACTTTCCTTCCCGGTCGAGCGCTTCGTCCAGGGTGACGGCAGCCATGATCAGCGACAGATGGGTGAACGCCTGGGGGAAGTTGCCCAGTTGCTCCCCGCTCGGACCCACCTCTTCGGCGAAGAGGCCGACGTGGTTGGCGTAGGTCTGCATCTTCTCGAAGGTGTACCGGGCCAGGGGCAGCCGCCCGGCTCGGGCCAGCGCGTCCACGTAGAGGAAGGTGCACAGGCTGAAGGTGCCCTCCGAGCCGCGCAGTCCGTCCGGTGATGCCGACGGGTCGTAGCGGTAGACGAGACTGTCGGAGACGAGCTTGCGGTCCATCGCGTCGAGCGTGGACAGCCAGGCGGGGTCCCTGGGGGCGAGGAACTTGACCCTCGGCATGACCAGGAGGGAGGCGTCGAGGACGTCGCCGTCGTAGTGCTGGACGAAGGCGCGCTCCCGCTCGCTCCATCCGCGTTGCATCACCTGCTCGAATACGGCGTCCCTCGCCTTGCGCCATTTCTCCAGATCGGCAGGTCTGCGGAAGCGGTCCGCCAGCCGCAGCCCCTGGTCGAAGGCCACCCAGGCCATCACCCGGCTGTAGGTGAAGTCCTTCCGGCCCCCTCGGGTCTCCCAGATGCCCTCGTCCGGCCTGTCCCACGCGTCGGCGAACCAGTCCAGCGTCCTGGTCAGCATCTTCCACCCCTCGTACGTGGCCTGCTGGGCGAGCTCAAGGCCCTGGGACACCGCGTAGAGGGCCTCACCGTAGATGTCGAGCTGGAGCTGGTCCGCGGCACCGTTGCCGATCCGGACCGGGGAGGATCCGCGGTAGCCCTCGAAGTGATGGAGGATCTCTTCCGGCAGGTCGGGGTTGCCGTCGACCCGGTACATCGTCTGGAGCGGCTCACCGTCCTTGCCGTCGCGCTCGTGCAGACGGGCCACCAGCCAGTGGACGAAGGCGGTGGCTTCGTCGGCGAAGCCGAGGTCCAGCAGGGTCCGCACGGACAGAGCGCCGTCGCGTACCCAGGTGAACCGGTAGTCCCAGTTGCGCTCCCCGCCGACCTGCTCGGGCAGCCCCGTGGTGGCCGCGGCAACCAGGGCGCCGGTGGGGGCGTAGGTGAGAAGTTTCAGGGTGATCACCGAGCGGTGCACCAGCTCGGGCCAGCGGCCCCGGTAGCGGGACTGGCGCAGCCAGGTGTGCCAGAAGTCGACGACCTCCCAGAACTGCTTGGTCACCCCTTCGACTGTCGGAGGTTCCGGCGTGGCGCCCGGAGCGCACACCGTGAAGACTGCGCCGCCGAACTCTCCCGCGCGCAGAGTCAGCCTGCCGCGTACGTCCTGGCCGTTCCTCTCCAGCGGGAAGGTGCCCTGGAGGTGTGCCTCAATTCCCGGAGCCCGGAACACGGCAGCGTTGTCGTCGAGTTCGAGCTCGTGCTCGGCGCGGCCGTAGTCGAAGCGCGGCCGGCAGTCGAGCGTGAAGTCCACGGTCCCCCGCACAACGCGCACCCCCCGGATCAGGGTGTGCCGGTCGCTGGCGACGCCGGTCCGGTCCGGGGGCATGAAGTCGATCACCTCGCCCACACCGTCGGGCGACATGAAGCGGGTCACCAGGACGGCCGTGTCGGGGTAGTAGAGCTGCTTGCAGGTCCCGTCCGGGTGCTCGGGGGCCAGCTGGAAGTATCCGCCGCGGTCGTGGTCGAGCAGCGCGGCGAAGATGCTGGGGGAGTCGAACCGGGGAGCGGCGAACCAGTCGACGACGCCCTGCGACGAGACGAGGGCAGCGGTCTGCAGGTCGCCCACCAGGCCGTGCTCGGCGATGGGAGGGTAGCGGTCCATGGCCACTCCCGGGGCTCGGAGATGCTCCTGCGATCCACCATCGCTCACCCCGGTGGTCCTCGCCATGCCGCGGCGGGGCGACCGCTCGCCCATGTCCCCAGGTCACGGGGCGGCGCTCTTACGGCGTAGGGCCCTGGCGGAGGGCCATCGACGGTGGGGCCACAGCAGGGCCGTCCGGGCGACCCTTGGGGGACCAGGCCGCGTACCGCTCTCGGTTTGCCGACCGCCCGCCCGGCGGGCGTTACTGGCTAGGGCCTGCCCAGGGCACGTGGGGTCCGCACTCGACGCGCGTCTGCGCCCCCGGTGCGGCCGAGTGGCCCGGCGATGGAGGTGTGCATGGAGATGATCCACGTCCGACTGGTGAGCCCTCCTGACCTGACGTCCCGTGCGGTTGGGCTGCTGGCCGACGACCGCTATGTGTTCAACCTGGTCGTTCTGCGCGAACTGGCGCGCAACCCCGACGGGGACGCGGTCGAGTGCGACATCCTGGCGGGTGCTGCGAACGACGTGTTGCGCGGTCTGCGCGAACTGGAACTCGACCGCCGCGGATCCATCGTCATCGAGCCGGTCGAGATGGCCTTCTCCGACACCGCGGCCAAGGCGGAGCAAAAGCAACTGGGGGCGCTCGCGCATGCGCCGGTCTGGGAGGAGGTCGAGGCGCGCATTCGTGCCGAGGGTACGTACCTGCCGAGCTTCTACCTCTACCTGGTCATCGCAGGCGTCATCGGGTCGGTGGGGATCCTCACCAACTCCCAGATCCTTATCGTCGCGGCCATGGTCGTCGGACCGGAGTACGGCGCCATCACCAGCGTTGCGCTGGGCATCGACCGAGGCAACGGCACCAGGATCCGTCAGGGCCTCTTCGCCCTTGCTGTGGGATTCTCACTGGCCATCGTCGTGACATTCCTGTTCTCGTGGGCGATCCGGGGTCTCGAACTGCAACCCAGGGCATTCGACCTGGGCATCAGACCGGTCTCGAGCCTGATCGACGCCCCCAACGTCTTCTCCGTCGTCGTCGCGGTGCTGGCCGGAATCGTCGGGATCGTGTCGCTGACCCAGGCCAGAACCAGCGCGCTGCTCGGCGTCTTCATCTCGGTCACCACCATCCCGGCTGCCGCTGACGTCGGCGTCTCCTGCGCGTTCTCCAGCTGGAGCGAGGCGCGCGGGTCCATGCTTCAGCTGCTGCTCAACATCGTGCTCCTTATCGCGGTGGGCGTCCTGACGCTCAGATTCCAGCGGGCTGTGTGGCGGCGCATCGGCCGAGGCAGCGTGCACTCGCGCAGCAGGCGCCCGCGCGGCGGGTGACGCCGCCGTTCCGACCGGGGGACAGCGGAGTGCCCGTGCGTCGACCGGAAGATGGTTCGGCCGTCGGTTGCAGCCGCGGGGCCGGCCCGTCATCCACCGCCCGTGGCTCCAGTGGGCGAAAGCGCCGAGCGATTCCGCCCGTGGGAACGTGTCGCGCTTGACCGGCTCCGCACGCAGCCTCATGCTCCCGACGGAGTCCACTACCGCAGGTCACCCCATCGACCGCGGTTGAGAGCGCCCGCCGGGCGGACCAAGGGGGCCACGCGTGCAGGAGAGCCGCACCGGACAGCAACTGACGCTCCGCCACGGCCCCCACACCGCCGTCGTGGTCGAGCTGGGCGCGGCGCTCAGGTCGTACAGGGTCGGTGAACGCGCCGTGATCGACGGATTCGCCGCTCAGGACCGGATCACCGGCGGCCGCGGCCAGATCCTGGTGCCGTGGCCCAACCGGATCAGGGACGGCCGGTACCGCTGGGACGGGCAGGAGCTCCAACTCCCGCTCACAGAGCCGGCCGGCGGCAACGCCCTCCACGGGCTGCTTCGGTGGGTCTCGTGGTGGGTCGTGGAGTCGAGCGACAGCCGGGCCGCACTGGCCGTGCACCTGTGGCCGCAGCCGGGCTACCCCTTCCACCTCCACGTCCTCGCCGAGTACACCCTCGGAGAGGGAGGACTTGAGGTGGCCGTCACGGCGCGGAACCTCGGCGAGAGCGCCGCACCCTACGGCTTCGGCCAGCATCCCTACGTCATGGCGGGCACTGAGGCCGTCGACGAGGCGGTGCTGACTGTCCCCGCGCGGACGAGGCTGCGCACCGACGAGCGTGGCTTGCCCGTGGCCGCCGAACCGGTCGCCGGGACGGCGTACGACCTGCGTGCACCGCACGCCGTAGGAGCACGCCGACTGGACACCCCCTTCGGCGACCTCGACCGGGACGCGGACGGGCGGGCGGTGGTCCGCCTGGCCCACCCGTCGGGTGCCTTCGGTACGGACGTGTGGCTCGGCGAGGGCGCCGACTATGTGCAGCTCTACACGGGCGACACTCTGCCGCCGGGGGAGCGGCGTCGAGCGGTCGCCGTCGAGCCGATGACCTGCCCGCCGGACGCCTTCCGCAGCGGCACCGCGCTCGTCAGCATCGGCCCCGGCGAACGGCACACGGTCCGGTGGGGGATCACGCCGTGGGGAGAGTGACCTGGCCGGCGCGCGTCCGTTCCTGGTGATCGCTGCTGCGGCCGGAACGGCGAGGACATAGCCAAGGCCGAGTTCCTCGATCAGCCGAAGGACCTTCGTCGGACCAACGGCCGTCTGTCGGTCGCTCCGAGCGCCCAGGGCGGACGGGCCGGGCATGGGGTGCATGTCCCGGCCGGGTGCTGAGAGGAACTGCCTGAAGGCCTCTGCCTCAGGTCATTGGCCGCTGCGGCTTTCCACCGCGGCGGCGACATCGTCGAGGTCCTTCGCGATCGCCCTGCTCACGGCCCTGACGCCGAGTCCGCCGAGCAGCTTGGCGAGCAGGCCCCTGAATCCGCCGGGCGGGACGGCCGAGAATGTCATCCGCACGGTCGTCGCTTCCGGTCCGGCGGTCAGCAGCGCGAACTCCGACACATAGTGGGCGCCTTGGGAGTCGGCCTCCACCACGAAACGCTCAGGGGGCTCGCTGGCGGTCACATACATTTCCTCGGTGGCCTCCTTGCCCAGCATCCGCCGGGTCTCGCGCCACCGTGTGCCCACCGCGAAGCCGCCCTCGGTGAGGACCTTGATCCGCTCCACACCACTGAGCACACCCTCTGTGCCCTGAAGGTCGGTCAGGGCCTCCCACACGCGCTCGGGAGACGCCCGGATCACGCGCTCGACGACGACAGTCCGCGTTGCCATAGGACCCATGGAACCACCGGGCTGCGTCAGCCGCCCCGCTCTGCCGCCCATATGGCCGCAGCTCTGCTGGAGCCGACCGGATGCGTTCACCTTCGACGCCATGCACAGCCAGGTCGAGGACGCCCGCTTCCTCGTCGAGGACAGGCACGCGCACTCATCGCGCTGATCGGGGGCAACCCCCCACCCTGCAACGACAGCTCAAGCAACTGCCCTTGAAGGATGTCCCGCGCTGGACAGGAATCGCACCACCGGGCATGGCCGCGACGAGATCCGCCGCATCCAAGGTCGCTACCGTGGCCCGACAACAGTTCCCCACGCAGACCATCACCACGATGGCTGACATCGACAACCTCCCAGATGCCCGAGCCGAACTGCCCGCCCCCGGGGTCCAGCGCTGCCGCGCCCGAACCGACGCGGCACCAGGCACTTGACGTGGTGGTCCTGGTGGGCGTGTGCGCGGGGGTGTACCGCGCGGTCGCCGAGGCTGGCTTCTCCGTGATCATCGGGGGAGTCGCCCGGCTGTACGGCACGTGGCGATTCTGGCGCTGACCGGTCAGGTTGCTTCCGATTGGACCCGGCCAGGGCGGGCTCACCATTCACCTTCCGTCACGGCGGCCGGCTTGACGTCACGATTGGGAAGTCCGGTACAAATAGATCTTTGAGTCGGTGCGAGTGAGCCGAAGCACGATAAGCGCCACACAGGCAGCTGTGTTGTCACCAAGGTCCTGTGCGCGTGGTGGCTATGTAGGCCGTTGGTGTCTGCCGCACTCCAGTCGGCAGATTCCCGGTCGGTCGTCGAGCCGTGGAATCATCGGCAGCAGCCGGACAGTTGGGGATCTCTGTGAAGGTGGTGGGCGGACGTGGCGGCCGGCTGGGAGTGGGACGACACGTTGTTCGCGGGTACTGCCACGTACTATCAGCGCGGGAGGCTTCCCTATGCCCCCGGGCTGGTGGACGTGCTCGCCGAGGTTCTGAAGCTCGATGGGCAAGGGCGCCTCATCGACGTGGGATGCGGACCGGGAACCCTCGCCCTGAGTCTGGCCCGCTTGTTCGGCGAGATCGTCGGCGTGGACCCGGACAGGGAGATGATCGCCGAAGCCAGGCGTGAGTCCGTCGAGCGAGGAGTGACCGAGAAGGCGCAGTGGGTTCAGGCTCGGGCGGAAGATCTTCCCGCAGGACTTGGAACGTTCACCGTGGCCGCCTTCGGCCAGTCCTTCCACTGGATGGACCGCGACCTGGTGGCGGCAACGACCTGGGACATGCTTCGGCCTGGCGGAGCCCTGGTGCACATCTCGGACCTGAAGACGGAGACCCGAACCTTCGACGGTCTGCCGTATCCAGCGGTGCCCTATGCGGCGATCGAGGAGCTGGTCAGGTACTACCTCGGACGGGTCCGACGAGCCGGCCGGGGGGTGCTGCCGCAGGGAACACCCGGCGGTGAGGCCGCGGTGCTCGCCCGGGCGGGATTCTCCGGTCCGCAGCGCCATGTCGTTCCCGGCGGACAGCCGTTGGAACGCACCGTTGACGAGGTCGTCGCGGGGGTGTTCTCGATGTCGTTCTCGGCTCCGCACCTGTTCGGCCCGCGCCGCGACGAATTCGAGGCAGACCTGCGTCGGCTGCTGCTGGCGGTCTCCGCGTCGGGCAGGTTCTCCGAACGCCAGCCGAGCACCGAGGTCTTCGTCTGGTGGAAAGACCCCGCCGAGCCGGTACCTCTGCCGGTTGCGTGACTCTTCCGCTCTTCCGAGCAGGCCGCGTGTCGTGCCACCTCGGCGACCGTGACTTGGTCGAAGCCGTGCTCCCGGAACAGCTCCAGCGCCGCGTCGGCGATCGCCGTGCGGGTCTGCTGCTTTTTGGTCTCTCGAAGGCCCACGACTGCATGATAGTGCCACCACAAATTTGGGGTGACACCAAGATTTTGGAGGTTACGACGACCATGGCCTTAACCTTCGGCATCTATCCCGGCGGACTCCTCGGCGATGGCAAGGGAATCGTCTACCCGGTCCTACCAGACCTGCCGGACCGCATCATCGACGCGCTCGACGCGCTGCAAGACGACACCGCGACACTGTCGGTCCGCGCCTACCGCCCGTTCGCCTCTACGGTGAAATCGCAGGAGCCGCCAACGCCCGCCGACCCGCAGACCTACCTCCAGCGCGGACGCAAACTCGATCTCGTGTTGCAGTTCCGCGAGCCGTCCGGCGAGCTGGACGGGTGGCTGGATTTCGTCCGCGAAACCGTCCGGACAGGCGGACCGCATCTGGCATCGCTCCAGATATGCGAGGAGCCCAATGCCGACCTTCCCGTCCTTGACGGCAGCACCGCCAACGTCCTGAACGCGCTCGTCCAGGGGGTCATCGCGGCCAAGCAGGAGGCCCGGGCTCTGGGCCACAATCTGGCGGTCGGCTTCAACGCCCTGCCGACCTTTGATCCAGCCGACACCTTCTGGTCCGAGCTTGCCGCCCTGGCCGACGCACGCTTCCTGCAGAGCCTGGACTATGTAGGCCTCGACTTCTTCCCCGACGTTTTCCGTCCCATTGCCGCCGACCAGTTGGCCGGAGCGGTCACCGCAGTCCTCACGGGCTTCCGGCGCACCGACCTGCCGAAGGCTGGCATCCCGGACTCCGTCGCCATCCGCATCTGCGAGAACGGCTGGCCCACCGGCCCTGATCGCACCGAGCAGCGACAGGCCGCGACTCTCGAAACTGTCGTCCGGACCGTGACCGCCCTCGCCGCCGAACTCAACATCGACGGTGGGTTCGGGCAGCACCGGGCCTTCCTCGCGGGCCGAGTGTGGAGGGGTCTCAGCGCCAGTCGTCGATCACGTAGGCGTCGGGGTGGCTGTAGCAGGGTTCGTTGGGCCTGTGCATGGTCACGCCCTGCAACCAGGTGCGGAAACCGCGGTCGACCATTCGACGGTAGGCATCCGGGCGGCCCAGGTTCATCCCGGCGTCCAGTTGACCCAGTCCGCGCTCGGCGGCCAGCTGCTCGCACGCGCCAAGCAGTCGTTCGAACCGGTTGGCGGCCTCCGGGCCAGGGCGTACGGCTCCGAACTTGACGAAGCACACGTCCTCGCCGGCCTCCGACCCGGCTCCGCAATGGCAGACGGCCAGGCCATCGAGCTCGGAGCCGACGCCCTGAAGCAGAATGGTGTCACCGAGCCCCTGCGCGTGCGTGGCCACGATCTCGCGTTCCAGGCTCAGGCCCTCGTACACGGCCCCGGTCAGTGCGCGACAGAGGCTCAGGGCGTCGGGCTGCTCGGCGGCGGGCAGCTGGCCGTACAGCACTCGGCCGGGGACTGCGGCACTGCCTGCCACCTGCTTCTTCATGATGGCTGTGAGGAATCGGGGCCAGAAACCGTACCGGCGGTAGAGCTCAAGGTGTTTGGGACTGTGCGAGAAGGTGAACAGGCCCAGGTGGCGGTTCTCCCAGGTGTCGAAGCAGTCCATGACCGGCTCCATGAGGCGCCTGCCGACGCCCTGGTCCCACAGGTCGGGACGCACGGTCAGCGGACCGAAGTACCCGACGCTGCCCCAGTTGACGGCGAAGTTCGATCCAACGACTTCGCCCTCGACCGTCGCTGCGAAGGCCGCCTGTGGATCGGCCGCCCAGCGAGTGCGGACGTAGTCTGCGGTCCCGAAGAACGTCTTCGGCTCGGGAGCCCCGAGGAACGTCCCGAAGGCGACCCTGAAGATCTCGTCGGCCCGATCCAGGTCCGCCTCACCCAGCGGGCGGACCGACACAGGGCCCGTGCCACTCTTGCGCTCCCCTGCCGGTGGGATCATCGCTCTCTCCTTCCCGACCCCCTGTTTCATCGCACCACGGGCGTGCGCCGCAGGCGAGGCGAAAGGTCCACCGATACCCAGGGACCGAGGACCCGGCCGGTCTGCCTTGCCCGTCCGCCGGGAGGCAGCTGTCACCAGGCCGAATACCGACCGGTCGAACAACGGCTACTACAGGTACCGAGGCCCAGGAAGGCCACCCCCTGCCCGGGACGGGGAGTCAGTCGACGGGTGCTGTCCGTCCTCGGGCTCTGGCACACAGTCCGTGAACCATCTTGGGTTCGGCTTCATCGGGCTCTTGCGGTCTCCGATCGGTGCTGGTCGCGCGCCTCGCTCCTCCGGCTGACGCAGGGCCGGCAAGATCTCTCACGGAATGTGTGCCAGAACCCGCAACTGGGGCTATAGAGCCAGGAGCCGGTGGGGTAGCAAGCGCGGGTGACCCATGCTCAGTTGACGGCTCCGGTACGGGCGTACCGGCCCGGGGTGATGCCGACGACTCGCTTGAAGTGCCGGGTGAGGTGGGACTGGTCGTAGAAGCCGGCGGCGGTCGCCACCTCGCCCGACGGCTGTCCGTCGAGTAGCAGGCGCCGGACCAGGTCGACGCGGCGGGACATCATGTACTGATGCGGGGCGATGCCGAAGGCGGCGCTGAAGGTGCGTACGAGATGCGTGGGGTGGGCGTGGACGAGGCGCGCGGCCTCTTCCAGAGCGATGCCTTCAAGCAGTCGCTCGTCGAGGAGGTCACGCAGGCTCTGGGCGATGCCGGGGGCGTGCTCCGCACTGCCGAAGCCCAGCCTGGGGCGCAGGTGCTCGCGCAGGCGCTCGCTGATGAGGGCCAGGCGGCTCTCCGCCTCGAACTCGTCGCCCCGGTTCGCGAGGGCTGTGTGCAACTGTCCCACGCGTTTGCGTAGGACGGGCTCGGTGAGGTCCGGGCCGTCCACCGCCGGCCCGATGAAGCTCTTGTCCAGCTGCGTCATGTCGAGGTAGAGCACACGCTTGTGGAAGCCGTGAGGGGTGGCAGGTGAGCCGTTGTGGGGGACCTGCGGCGGGAGCAGGCTCACGGTGTCGCTCGGGGTGCCGCGCTCGTGGCGGTCCAGGTCCTAGCGGACTGCGGCGTCGTCGACGATCAGAAAAGTCCATGCGTCGTGGACGTGCATGGGCTTCGACACCAAGATTGCCGTCTTGCTGCGCGACGACCTTGAGTCGTGGCAGCGGCTGAATGTGACCGCCTTCCTGGTCAGCGGGCTCGGCACGGTGTCACCGGAGGTGATCGGCGAGCCGTATGCGGATGCCGACGACACCGAGTATCTGCCGATGTTCCGCCAGCCCGTGCTGGTCTTCGAGGGCACGAAGGAGACACTGACTGCCGCGCACGGTCGTACGCTGTCTCGCTCGCTGCCCAGAGCCGTGTTCACATCAGATCTGTTCAGCACTGGCAACGACAGGGACAACCGGGCGGCTGTACGGTCCGTGGGCACGGATCAGCTCGATCTGGTAGGGATGGCCATTTACGGGCCGCGCCATCTTCTCGCCGCCAACCCACCGCCGTCCCGCGTCGGGAGGCAGCGCCGGGGGCGGCGGCGCCATTGCCCACGCCCCCGGACCGCCCTGATCAGCGCCCGACGCATCGGTGGCCGCCGCCTCGAGCGACGGCCACCGATCGGCGAAGCGGTTACTGAATGCCGGGGATCTCGCGGCCCTTGAACGCACTGCGGACGGTGTCCGCCGCGCTCGTGCCGTACATGCGCTCGGCTGTCGCGATTGTCGTCAGTGCCGCGTCCTTGAAGCTGGTGTCGGGCGCGAAACCGAACTGGGCGTTGATGATGATGCGGTCAGCGGTCCTCGCCCCGAGCGCGTTGCGGATGTCGAAGAGCGCGCGGGACCAGATCTCGCCGTCCGCGTGGACCTCCCCCACCCGGTCCCCGTAGACCTTGCTTCCGTCGATGCGGCGCAGGCAGTGCGGGGCGCCGCTGTACGTGACCGAGTCCCAGTCGGCGACGCATGCCAGGTCGGCCTTCATCGGCCAGCCGTACTTGGCGTCCGCGTGTGCGCCGACCTCGACGGCGAGGTAGTCACCGAAGGCTTCGCCGATCGAGCCGGCCTCCAGCGACGTGCCGAAGCCCGGCACTTGGGCGTGGTGCACGGCATGCCCGTACTCGTGGACGATCACCTCGGCGTCCTCGGCATCGTCCACACCGCCCTTGCCGAAACGGATTTCGGCTTTCTTGTCGGTGAAGAAGGAATTGTCCGCACCCCACTGGTTTATACGGACCGGCTGGACTCGGTTGTTGGCCCCGGGCAGTTCCCTGCCGAAGCCCAGGCCCTGCAGGTACTCCTGTGCCTCGTTCACCCAGAAGTAGGCCATGACCTGCTCGAACTGGTCGTCGTGCCGGGTGTACGAGCCGACGTCAGTCGTCTTTGCCGAGGCTCCCGTGTCGGATCTCACGGAGGCCCACGTCCCGGACAGGCCGCCACTGCCGTCCAGGTTTCGCAGCGCGGCGACGGCATAGGCAGAGGTCGGTACGGCTCCAGCGGCGTCCTTGGCGTCGGTGAGCAACTGATCACCGGACGACTGGACGGGATTGACCATGAAGACGCGGGCCTGCGGCGCAGTCGGAGCGGATCCGGAGGCCGAAGCCGAACCGGCCGGGCCGGCCAGGGTGAACAGCGCCACAGTGGCGGTGGCTGCAGCCAGGCCGCGGGATGTGCGGCGAGCCATATACATCCTCCATCGATGGGATGTGATGAGCCGGATTGGGGGGTGGCTCGGTGCGGGCGTGATCCTTGCGCATCATGGGTTGCTTTGGCCATGGGTCGCCCATGAATTCGCCGACGAAAAAGGTCGCCAGCAGGACAATCCGGCGCCGGAACAGGTGCGCGCCGGACGAATCACATCCGATCAGGCGGCGTCGCGTCGGCTCTTCGCAGCTGCGCCCGTTCTGCCGGCCGGCAGGTCGCACATCCGGCGGGGAAGCGTGGTCTCTACCCGTACCCTGCGGACGTCGTATCACCGGTCGAGGGCGCCGGCGACGGTCGGGGCGCACAAGATCAATCTGCATGCTATGAGAGGAGCACTGAGACCCAGGCGGTGTTGCCGCTGTCGGCAACGACCGCGCGGATACGCATTCCTCTTCCTCCGCTTTGCCCGATTCTCCCTTGACGGCAGTGACCGCTGTTGGCGACGAGCCCCTCGACCACAACGCATGGCACACGAACGACGCTCCGTGCCAACTGGAGGCTCACAACGGACGGCGGCCCGGCGCGCGAGGCCTACGACAACGACCTCGACGCCTCCCTCGTCGCCGTGTCGGCCGGTTCGAACCGGGCCAAGGTTTGTCCATCGGCCTCCGCGTCGGCGAGGGCGGGGCGGCGAGGTGGAACATCGGGTAACGGCTGGCAGAGGACAACAACCCACGCGCTGTAGTCAGCATCACGAGCGTCGTTGATAGAACGACGCTACGGCGGGTTGACCGGTGTAATTGGGCCCTGCGTGGGGATCGGACAGTCGAGTCCAGGGCGCGTCTCGCTGGCGGCCCGAGCCGCTCCTGGCGTGGCACAGAGGATCACCATGAAGCCCCTGAGGTCGGGTAGCCGGTCACCATGCGCGGACCTGCGGCATGAGCCGGATGGCGCCGCCGGCGATCGTTCTCCACCGTCTCCAGGTAGTCGTCGCCTGTCAGGCCAGGCGGCAGCTGCGGGACCTCCGGCCGAGCAAGTACATGTCGTGCACCTGGAAGCGGATTCGCTGCCGCCCGGTTCATGTCAGACCCTCACCCGGGTGAGCTCCGGCATCTGGACGCGCGACGAAGGACGGCTAGACATCACGGCCCCGAGGAAGGCCGTTTGGGGTCGCGGACGCCCGCCACCATCACGGGTCGAACAGCAGCCCACGGCGCCATCACTTCCATCCGGGGCAATGCCCTGCAGGATCGGGGCACCGGGCCCCTGGCCTGCCACCCGCAGTTGTCACTCGGAGGTTCGGCGAAGTACAAGGGTGATGAAGCCGAAGCTGTCGCGATAGCTGTGCAGCCATTGAGAGCGGTGGGTGGAGGCAACGGCGAGAACCTCGGCGCTGTCGGGGTCCTCGGGGTGGTCCAGCGCCCACGTCGCCAGGGATCCGGTCCAGCACCACTCGAAGTCGTCGAGTTCCTGGCGTGTGCTGATGTGTCCGAAGACAGGGGTCCAGCCGTGGGCGACGACGCGGTCCATGGTGGTCGCCAGGTCCTCGTACTCGCCCAGCATCTCGCGGGCTTCGGTGGTGGGCTCGCACTCCCAATAGGCATCGCCGACCAGGACGCGGCCGCCGGGGACGAGGTATCTGTGGGCAGCGTCGAGGGTGGGCAGGAGACCGCCGAAGGGATGGGTGGCACCGACGCTGAGCACTGCGTCGAAGGTGTGGGGAGACGCGAACTCTGTGGCGTCCTGGTGGTGAAGTACGAGTCGTTGTTCGACTCCCAGGTTGGCGGCTTCCTTCCGGGCCTTGGCCAGGGCCTGAGCTGAGTTGTCGACGCCCTCGGCGGTCACATCCGGATGAGCGGCCAGGGTCCGCAGGAGCCAAGCCGCCTCACCGCAGCCGAGGTCGAGTACGCGTTCATCGCCCCGGACCACGGTTCGATGGAGCAGTCGGCGTACTGACGCATCGTCAAGAGGGCTGTTAATTGGGTGATCAGTGCGTGACAGCCGAGAGATCATTTCGCGGTCCATGGCGCGCAGCCTGGCAGGGTCGGACGCTAGTCGCATCTGCTTTACCCTGCCGATGAACGAGTACCGGACAACTGCAACACCTGGGCACACAGGGCGGAGTCATGTCTCGCCCTCAGATCTTGGACCTCAGATCGCGAAGTGGAGTCAACACCGACCTACCGATGGAGTCGGTTGTCACTGACAACCCAGTCGAAGCCCTGGGCACCGCAAGCCGGTACTGCTGCGCCAGCGCCGGTACGACGATGCCCGCCCCTATGTGCCCATTGACCAGGCGATCCAAGAGCCACGCTCTTACCGAAGAAGGGGTCGTCCACCACGCGGGCCCAGCCACCGTCCGGCTGGCGTCGGAGGATCTCCGTGGTGGTGGAGATGACCGGCTCGGGGCCGACACCGGTGAGGGTGGCGGTGTTTGATACCAGTGCGACGTCCGTCAGGCGATGTCTTTGTCAGTCATGAGGCGACCGTAGGTGCGATCCGGGCGAAGGAGTTATTTGGCATGCATGCCATGTAGCGATAGGATCGTGCCATCGGCGTGGGAGGTGAGATGTCAGGCGGAAAGCACCGCGTGGTCGTGGTGGCTCTCGAGAACGTCCTCGCACTCGACATCGGGATCCCCGTGCAGGTCTTCGGGAGCTGGCCGGATGGGCCCTACACGCTGACGGTGTGTGCGGAACAGCCCGGGCTCGTCGCGATGCACGGCGGCCCCGTGTTGTCGGTTGCCGATGGGTTGGACACCCTGGCTACCGCAGGCACCGTAATAGTCCCGGGGTACTTGGAGCCCGACACCCCCTCCGCCGCGGTCAGCGCCGCGCTCGCGGAGGCGGCAGCTCGGGGCAGCCGCATGGTGTCCATCTGCTCGGGCGCGTTTGCCCTTGCCGCCGCCGGCCTGCTCGACGGCCGACGGGCCACCACACACTGGCAGTACGCAGCAACACTGGCGAAGCAGTACCCACAGGTGACGGTACAGTCGGAGGCTCTGTACATCGACGAAGGCCAAGTGCTGACCTCCGGCGGCGTCACTGCCGGCCTCGACCTGTGCCTGCACCTCATCCGCCGCGATCACGGCACCCGACTGGCGAACCAGCGAGCACGTCTGCTGGTCGCCGCGCCTCACCGCACGGGCGGTCAGGCCCAGTTCATAGACCTGCCGATGCGCCCCGACCCGGACGACGGACCGGCGCCGGTGTACGAGTGGGCCCTGCACAACCTGCACCAGCCACTCACCGTGGACCAGTTGGCGCGCCAGGCCGGGATGTCGCGTCGCACCCTCATCCGCCGCTTTCACGCCGACACCGGCCGACCGCCCATGCGTTGGCTACTCGACGCAAGGCTCGGCCTCGCACGGGAACTCCTGGAATCGAGCGACCTGACAGTGGAAGCGGTCGCACGGCGCTGCGGCCTGGGCACGCCGGCCAACTTCCGGACCCTGTTCAAAGCCCACGTCGGAGTACCGCCCCGCGCGTACCGCGAGACGTTCAACTCGGCCCCGCTGAGCAAGGCTTGATTTCCGGCCGATCGTTGTCGTCAACCACCGTCCACCCGTCCGCGCACACGCCTGCCCTCACGGAGAGTTCGATGCTCAGCGGCTGTCACTGACACAGTGCTGGTTGATCCCCCGCTGGCGATCGAGCAGGCCCAGTTCGATCGTCGCGTTGTCGTCCGCCTCGCCGGTGAGGTCGCGGATCGGACGGATGTCGATGCCGGATTGATCCAAGGGGACCAGGAGCATGCTGATGCCGTGATGTGCTGGGGCGTCGGGGTTGGTCCGGGCTAGGACGAACGTCCAGCTTGCCTTGTGCGCGCCGGAGTACCACAGCTTCTGCCCGGTCAGTACCCACCGGTGGCCGTGCCGTGCCGTGCCGTGCCGTGCCGTGCCGTGCCGTCCGGCCGGTCCGAGCCGGCGCCCGGCTCAGAGAAGCCCTGCGCGAAGACGTACTCACCGGAGGCGATCCTTGGTAGAAACCGGCGCAGCAGATCCGGCTAGTCAGTCGAATGAATGGCACGAATGTTGCGACAGGTGGCACGCATGCACCTGCCGTGGTTGGACTCGGGACGCCTAGCCTGCACATATGGACTTTTCGCTTGAGCTTCCGACTGGCCCGTTGGCCGAGGCCATCGTCTCCGCGGTCCGTGACTCCGAAACCACTTCCGTCTTCAACCACAGCGTGCGGAGTTTCTATTTCGCGCAGCTACTTGCTGAGCGCGACGGGTGTCTGGAAGATGCCGCATACGATCGTGACCTGCTGTTCGCCGCAACCGTCCTGCACGATCTGGGTACCGGCAATCTCGCGAAGGGCGAAGCCCGCTTCGAGGTGGAGGGTGCCGACCTGGCGGCAGCTCTGCTGCAGGAACATGGCATTCCCACAGCGGACATCGACCGCGTCTGGGAGGCTATCGCTCTGCATACCTCCCCTGGCATTGCTGAGCGCCGAGGACTGCTGAGTTACCTCACTCGCGAAGGTGTGGGGATGGACTTTGGGCGCCATGCAGAGCTGGCCTCTGCATGGCAGGAGGAGATCCACGCCGCCTACCCCCGTCTCGACATGGTGCGTTCGTTGGTCGACGCCATCGTGGAACGAGCTGCTCGGTCAGACGCCGCGGCGCCTCGCTACTCCATTGGCGGCGAACTGCTGCGCGAACGTCAGACCGACGGTGTGACAAGGATGGAGTTGGCGGCCGCCTCATCTCCTTGGGGAGAGTAACCACTCTTCCGGCTAGGGAGCCAACGTTCTCGGAGGCTGGCGCGAGGGCGGGGCTCATCAAACGAAGGGCATCGCCTCGCGATCGGCTTCGGAAGCGACTTCGTGTTGAATTCGAGCTCCACGGCCGCCGCCTCCGAATACCGCCTCGCAGCCACCGGACACCTCCTCCCAGGACCCCACGATCCGATCTTCAGGAGGTGTCCACGCGGGCGGGGCTTGGTGAAGGCGGTGCGTGGGGTGGTGACGTTGAGGAAGAGGCAGTCCTCGTCGTTGGACTTGGGCCCGACCGGCGGGATGAGGCCGGTCTGGGGGCAGGCGGCGCCCGGCTCGGTGGCGTCCCGAACACCGTGCCACTTCTTGGCGGGCGCGCGGGGACCCCCAGCGGCGCTCGCTGGTGGGGGGACGGATGCTGTCGGCACCGCGTCTGCCAGGTGAAGTCGTAGGTACAGATACGGTAGTCGACGGCGGCGCTTGGTTTCGGGGACTCTGCCGGTTGGAATAGCAGGTCGAGCAGTACGTATTTTCAGCGTCGGCAAGCCGCTGATGGGGATCTTTGGAGATGGCTCTGGCCGCGATTCTGTGAACGGACAAGCCAGCCGACGGTGTTTGGGCTCTCACCGTCTCAGGCGGTTCCCGGTAGGCCGGCGGGGAGCGGACCGGCTGGGGGCGGGGTGCGCCGACCGCGTACCGCAACGGCGCGGGCGGCGGCGTGCTCATTCATGCCTCGCATTCATCCTCGGGGAATGGCTCGGGCCCAGCCGCCAGAGCGCTGTCGGCAGGCCGTCGTACAGGTGTGACCGAGCGCTTCAGATGGCCGCTCTCGCCAAGTGAGGCGCTCATTCTCGAGCCGTACAGAGGGAGGGGACACGCACGAGCGTCCGCAGCTTCCCCTGGCAAGTAGGTGCTAGCAGGGACTCGCTTGAGGAGGCACGTCGGCGGGATGGCCGGTCACTCGTTTGGCCGTGCACGAAGGGCGAGGCAAGGCGGGGCGTGTGAGTTTGGGCGGGTCTCAAGCGCAGTCTGCGCGGGCCGCTCGGCCCATTCCAGTCCGAAGCGAAAGGGGCTCTCCATGGCTGACAAGCTCTTTGAGCACAAGGATGCATCGGGCAAGGTCACCATCGCCGTGTTCCGTGAGCAGGCGCCAGCACCTTCGGCACACTTTTTCGAGCTCCCTGTCTCTGTTCCCGACGACATGGTGGTGGTCGGTGGTGGGGCGATTGGGGCAGAGACGCCGCAAGGAGCGTTGCTGACCGCCTCGTTCCCGCACAACGACCGGTCGAGGTGGTTGGTGTCCTCCAAGGACCATGACGTGCCCAATCCGCACCGCCTGCAGGGCTTTGCTATCGGTTTGAAGATCAACGGTTTGTCCCGCGGCGATCTCTTGAGTCATCTCCGTTACCAGCAGGCTGACAGCAGCGAGGGTGCGCATCCCGACCTCGGCATCAGCGTCCCGAACGGGTTCACCCTGATCAGCGGCGGTTTCCGCGTGAACTGGCCACCCGGGGCCGGAAATCTGGCGACTGCTTCCTTCCCCGAGATCGGCCCAAGGTGGCGGGCCCGGTCCAAAGACCACAAGGTCTCCAGCCCCTGCACCATCACCACCTTCGCCATCGGGCTGCGGACCAACCTGCCCGGGATTGGCAGGGTCGAGCGCGGGGAGGCAAGCAATGGCAGCAGCGAGACTGCCCATCCGTCCGTTGACACCCAGCTCTCCGGGGACTTCGCCTTGACCGGTATCGGGGCAGAGGCACGCGCCAACGGGGCCGGGCAACTGCTGTGGCGACTCGAACCGATCAACCAGGGCACGAGGGCGTCATCCAAGGACCACGAGATCTCCTCACCGGGCACCATCAGAGCATTCGCGCTCGGCATCAAGATCGTCTAGTACCACAGCCGTAGATCGCGCCGGTGACTGCGGTGACGCTGGACGCAGGGCAGCCACCCAGTTTGGACGCGGCCTGTGATCTACCGTGAGTGGGGAGTGCCGGTGCGGCGTCCCGGCCTGGTGGCGTAAGCAGGACACCGTGCTGCACGCTTCAAGATCGGTCGGCATGTGCTGTTCGAGGAATCGGGCGTGCGGCCTGAATCAAGGCGCACGGCATACCTGCCCAGCCCTGCTGCCGGGCGTCGCAAGGACGCTGACCGCGGGACGGGTGCTGACCGATGCACCGAGCAAGGCGGTCGACGAGTACGAAGCTGGGCGCATCGCAGCGATGAGTCTGCCGGCGCCCACAGGTCTACCTCCCGACCGAGCCAACCAATGGGGAGTAAAGCATGGGCCTCATCCACATCGAGCTGTTCGCAACCCTCGACCTCGTAGGGCAGTCGCCCGGCGGCCCCGACGAGGACCCGGTGGGGTTCCCGTTCGGCGGCTGGCAGGCGCCCCTGCTGGACGAAATCGCCGGGGCACAGGTGGGTGCCGCGTACGAGGGCACGGACGCCCTCCTGCTCGGCCGGCGGACGTATGACATCTTCGCCGCCTACTGGCCGTACCAGGAGGGCGGCGAGGACGACGAGATCGCCACGCTCTTCAACAGCGTCCCGAAGTACGTGGCCTCCCGCGGCAGGCCCGACCTCTCGTGGGCCAGGTCGACGCAGCTCGGCCCGGATCTGGCCGACGCGGTGTGCGAGATCCGTGACCGGCACGAGCACGTGAAGGTCGTCGGGAGCCTGAACCTGGTGCAGACCCTCCTGCGCGAGAAGCTCTTCGACCGTCTCGACCTCTGGGTGCACCCGATCGTGCTCGGCGTCGGGAAGAAGGTGTTCGACGGTGGCGCGGTGCCCACGAACGTCACACTCCTCGAACCGCCGATAGCCAGTCCGAAGGGCACCGTGTACCTGCGCTACGGACTCGCCGATGGCACGCCCGGGACGGGGGACATGAGCGCACCCGATCGCGGTGTCGGGCGCGACGACTGAAGCCGCCCCGCACCAGGTGGTCCGCGTCGTCGGCGCCGCCAGGTCGGCATTCCGCCACGGCGTGGCCGTTCGAGGCGCCGACGCCGTGACGAAGTGCCTCGTGAGGGGGTCGCCTGCCGTTGCGCAATGGTCTGGCAGGCTCCGTCGCCCTGGGCCGTTTCTTTCGGATCATCGGATCGTTGGTCTGGTGCGTCGTTGACTGACGCCCAGTGGGCACGGATCGAGCCGCTGCTGCCGGACCGGACACCTCGGGGAGGTGGGCGGTGGCGGGATCACCGACAGGTGATCGACGATCTTGCGTGGCAGTACCGGACCGGCTCGCTTGGATGGATCTGCCCGCCGAGTTCGGGTCGTGGAAAGGAGTCCATAACCGGCTGCGGAAGTGCACCGTGAGCCCGCTGCCCGCTGCCCGCTGCCCGCTGCCCGCCGACCAAGCCGCCAACCGCAAACGTCTGGGCGGCCACGGCGGCCGTCCGCCAGCCTTCGACCGCGAGGCATACAAGCGACGCAACACCGTCGAACGCTGCATCAACAAGCTCAAACAGTGGGGCGGCCTGGCCACCCGCTACGACAAGACCGCCACCCACTGGCTCGCCTGACTCCACATCGCAGCCATATTCATCTGGTCAGCGAGGTGATCCGAAAAACAGCCTAGAGCTTTGCGATGTCCTTATGTACCAGTTCGGAGCCGTGATACGCAGCCAAGCGCACCTTGAGCTGATAGCCCTTCGGCGCCTTGATGATCCGGTTGGGCGTCTCCAGCAGGTTGTTGCCGTAACAGGGAGGCTCGGAGTTGAGGGCGGTCCAACCGTCACCCACGTCCTTCGGGTCGTTCCACTCCACCCAGACGCAGTCGGGCTCGCCGGAGTAGGCCTCCACCGAGATGATATTGACCGAGTTCACCGCGCCGTCGACGCGCTCATAGGTCACAGTCGCGGAATTGTGGTGGCGGCCGGTACCGGCCGCCAGGTTGACCGGGCTGACCACGGTGGCGGCCGCGACCGGAGCCGCTCCTCCCGCTACCGTCGCGGCCACGACCGCGACGGTGACAGACAGGGCAGGTATGCGCATGATCCGTCTCCACGAAACTAGTTGAGGAAGACTCACCTTGTGAGATTGACTTCCGCGGGAAACGCGAAGCCTCCGGCTCCACCGTCACACGACGAGAGCCTCGGATATCCCGCCCCCCCGAGAACGCCCTCACCCTCTCGCAGAGCAACGGCCGAGCACATCGGTGAAACCACTGAGTTCGACTACGTAAGCGCGCGTCAACATCGGCATCTCATGACGGTCCGTCGGGTGTTCGGCGGGCCGTTTCGGCTGTTCAGGCTGAGTGTGGGCATGCTTGGGAGCCGGCTGACCACCGCGGCCACCGAACAGATCCTCGGGCCTCGTCCCTCTGGCGACAATGCCACCAGCACGACGCGGGCCAGGTGCGTTGTGAACAGGCGGCGTGCTTCGGCCAGCGTGACCGCGGTGAGCCCGGCCTCGTCGGTGGTGGGCCCGGCGGCGTTCATCACGGTGGCCGGCACGGTGAGGAAGGCGTGGGCGAGCATGGCCATGGTTGTCCACCGGTGCCGGGAGTTCCAGCACAGGTACCAGGCCAGCTCGTCGGGTCGTGTCGTTACGGCGCACGAGCAGGGTGTGGCCAGCCGTCCGCGCAGGAGACCCCGCCCGGGAGTTGCCGGTCGCGCGACCAGCCGGCCCGCCTCCGCACGCCGTCAACACCGCCAGCCTCATCCCCCGCTTCGCCCTCTTCAACTTCAACTCCGCTAATTTGCAGATCACTTGGCATGGCAACTCAACGACATCGCAGATCGGAACACCCACCAGCGTCCGAGCCTGGAGTCAGTTCGGCTTCGCAGATGGTGCTGCGCAGCAGTCCGCATGACGACGGGAAACTGGAGCGCTGGCCAACTATCCATCGAGATGGCCATGCATCGGGTTCTGACCGCACATCCGTAAGGCCCAAGCCTGGCGCCAACCCCGGTGCCTTCGGCGACAGCGTCCCGAGCTGCTCAGCTGATTGCGCGGTGGCCGGCCGGCCTGGACGCGGGCCGCCTTTCTGGCGTAGTCGTCACGGAAGAGCGGTCAGAACCCCTATGGGCGCTCGGGGAAGGCGCCTGTGACTGCGAGTTTCACCATGGCAGAGCTATCCACGACCGTGTCCTCCGTGCCGATCTTGCCGTCGATTTTCCCGCCGGCGAGATAGAGAGTGCGCTCACCGAGGTACTGGTGCGTCTTCGGGTCGAGGAGCAGCTCGACGCGGAGGTTGAGCGATGCTGTGTGCTTGGAGTCCGGCTCGTAGACGGCCAGGGCCGTTCGGCCCGCCGCGTCCTTCACCGGCTTGTTGTCGATCAGCACTCCGGGGATGGTGCCGAGTGCGCGGAACAGGGAGGTTCGCACCCGTGCCGGAATGAGGTCGACCGAGGAGAAAGTCTCCACGATGCGCCGGTAGTTGGCGTTGTTCGTCGATTCCTGCAGGTCGTCCTCGATCGGGATCACATCGCGCAGGGCGGTGAGCAGGCTGGCCGGGTCGTCGGGCAGCTTCGCGACCTTGCTCCGCATCTCCTTGGGTGCACCCCAGCCACCGTCCGCCGCCCTTTCGTAGCCGTCGGCTTCCAGGCGGCGTGCTTCGTTGCCGCCGAATCTCCGCCATTCCTCGTAGTAGTCGGATCTGGCGTAGTTCCCTGTGTATTCCTTCCCTGTGGTCCGGTCCTTTATCGTGATCGGGTTGAGGTCGTTGACGAAGTTCAGCGGTGCCTTGTACACCGCGACCTTGCGGTAGATCCACTCAGTGTCGCGGGGCGTGGTGATGGCCGCGTAGTTGATGGGCGGCGGCGGAGGCTTGACCGCATCCTGCGGACCCGCGTTCGGTGTCGGCACGACCGTCAGCAGCCCGGCGGCGACGACAGCTGCTGCCGCGCTCACCACCGCCAGTCTCCAGCCTCCGCGCCTGCGACGGGGCTGGGCGATCTCGTCGAGCAGTCTCTGGCGTACCGGGGTGAGCCGCGCGTGGCCTGGAGCCTGCACATCGGCACCGATCTCCCGGAGAATCTGCATGTCATCCATGACTGGTCGCCTCCTGCGCGTGGCTCAGATCGTTGCGAGCGGGGTCGGGCAGCGCGGCGGCGCCGGCCGCGGCGCGGAGCTTCTTACGCGCGCGGTTGAGCCGTGAACGGACCGTTCCGACGGGGATGGACAGGGCTTCGGCCACTTCCGGGTACGTCAGGTCCGCCCACGCCACGAGCAGGAGTACATGCCGGTCCCTGGCCGGCAGCGCGGCGAGGGCGCCTGCGAACAGCCGATGTGTGGACTCGGCCGTGACGCGGCTGTCGGCGCGGTCCGTCCACGGCTCTGCATTGGCCAGGAGATCGCTGCGGGCCATGGCTCTGAGCCGGCGCACCTCGCTGCGGCGCTGCTCGCCGATGCGATTGGCCGCGATGCCGTACAGCCACGGCAGCGCGCTCGGCTGTGCCAGGTCGTAGCCCGCCCGTTTTCGGAAGGCGATGAGGAAGGTCTCAGCTGTGATGTCGTCGGCACTCGTGTCACCGAGCCGGCGGGCGGCGTACCGGTGGATGTCCGCGGCATGGCGCCGGAAAAGTTCGCCGAAGATGTCAGGACGCTCCAGGGACTCTGCTATGACCGAGGCGTCCTCGGTGAGTCTTTCGGGCGGGCTGTTCACGCGGTCTCCGTATCTGCCGGCGGTCGACTACACCCCTATTCGCCGAACTCATCGAAAGGGTTCACGCCAGGGATGGGATGTCGGCGCCGCCCGATCGGGGAAGGGTGTCAAGGGGACTCCCCACGACCGGCCCCGGCACCGCCTCGTCGTGGAGCAGCCAGCATGCCCTGGCTGCGCCGCCTCCCGTGACCAGCTCGAAGAGGGCAGGGGCGTGCGGGGCCGAGAGTCCTTGGTGATCGCAGCGGCTAGCGCTGCCGTGTACCCGTCGGCTACCCGCGTGGTACTCGGCCTGGGCAGGGACGTTCAGCCGCTGCGCGTAGGCGCGGTCCATCGCATCCCGTGCCCGAAGCATGCAGCGGACGGTCCGCCGTCAAGCCCTGCTTCCCCCGCCGACATCCGAGTGGAGACGCCCGAGGGCGATCTGGGACTGCGCAAGCTGCCGGAAGGCGGAGTTCGGTTGTACGTCGCCGATCGTTCGCCTGTAGTGCTGGTCTGGTACACCGAGCCCGACTGGGATACGGAGAGCGGGCGGGGTATCTTCCTGATCGCGTTTGTGGCGGACCTGTGGGACGTCACGCCCAGGAACGGCGGCAAGCAGGTGTGGGCGCAGTTCACTGCCGTGAACTCTTGACCCGTCCGGTGATCCCGGGCTTAGGGTGGCCGCCCCGAGCAGGAGCACCCTACCCATGACCAGCCTGTACGTGCGGGAGATCCCGCGCGAGGAACATCTGGCCCACCTGCGGCTGTCTCCCGACGTGAGCCATCTCCAGATCCCCGAGTGGGGCGGCGTGAAGCCCGACTGGCTGCCGGAGAGCATCGGTTGGTTCGAGGGCGAGACGATGGTTGCGGCGGCGCTCGTCCTGTACCGGCCGCTGCCCGGGACGCGGCGCTTCCTCGCGTATCTTCCCGACGGCCCCGCGATCGACTGGCGGACCCCTCGTCTGGAGCGATGGCTGGACCCGCTCGTCGCCCATCTGGAGCGGATCGGGGCGTTCTCGGTGCGGATCGGGCCGCCCCTGGTCGTACGTCACTGGGACGCGGCCACCGTGGCGGAGGGCATCGCCGCCCCCGACGTACGTCATCTGCACGATCTGCCTGCGGCCGACATCGACGGATTCGCGCTCGACGCCGCAGAGCGGCTGCGGCGGCTCGGGTGGCGGCCGTGCAAGGAGGACGACGGCAGCGGTTTCGGCCTCGGTCAGCCGCGCTACGGCTGCCGTATCCCGTTGGCGGGGCGCTCGGTGGACGACCTTCGCGGCGCCCTCGCACCGCATTGGGAACAGTCCTTGCGCACGGCCGAGACGGCAGGCGTCCGTGTCTCGTGGGGCTCGGCCTCCGATCTGCCCGAGTTCTACCGCCTGTACACCGCGACCGCTGCCCACGACGGCTTCAAGGCCCGCCCGTTGGACTACTTCCGGCGCATGTGGCAGGCCCTGAACGCCGAGGACGACGACCGGCTCCGCCTCTACCTCGCCCAGTACGACGGTGAGGTGCTCTCCGCGGCCCTCATGATCAACGTCGGCTCCCGAGCCTGGCACTCGTACGCCGCATCCGGCCGCCGGGGGCGCCAACTGCGGCCCAGCAGCGCGCTGTTGTGGCGCATGCTGTGTGACGCGCGGGCGGCGGGCGCCGAGACGTACGACCTGCGCTCCATCACCCCCGCCCTCACCGAGGACCGCCTGCTCGGCCGGCTCCGCTTCAAGACGGGGACCGGCGGGCGGGCCGTGGAGTACCTGGGGGAGTGGGAACTGCCGGTGGGCAGCCAGGGCAAGGTGTTGCAGCGGGCGTTGGGGGTCTACCTCGGGCGCAGGTGACCCTGACCGCAGTCGTCGTCGACACCGATCCGTTCACGGACATGGTGATGAGCCCTCCGTATCGAAGGTCGGCTCAGCGTGGCCCGCGCTGCTGGCCTGCGCGTTGCTCCTGCCACGGTGTCCGGATCCTTGAGCTGAGCGACAAGCCTCGGTTCACGGATCAGCAACCAACGTCTCTCTGCCTCTTGGTCCCGGGCCGGTCCAGAATGCTGCCATGGCCGATGAGGAATGCAACGAGGCAGAAGCACGCTCATTCCTGTCGTGCGCAGCCGAGGTGGCTCGGCTGCTGGACCTCGGGAACGCGGCCGGCGTGCCGGAGGACCGGCGTGCGCGGCACCTGGCCCATGTGGTGCGCAAGCCACTGCTCGAACGCGCCGGCCTGCCTGAGGAGTTCTTTGCCCCGTTGATGGCCGCTTCCGTCTACGACCCGGACCCCAGCTTCTGCCGCTGGTTCATCGAGCCGGCGCTCTACGCATTCGGACGCCGGCGGGTCATGACAGCACTGCTCGACTATCTGCGGACGGGCACGGACGCGGAGCGAGCAGGCGCCATGCGGGCCTGGTACTGCGCCCACTTGCCGCTGCACGCGGACCGGTCCCCGGCCTACGCACCCGGTGGGAGTCACGATCCCGCCCTGGACGAGTCCCACGACGTGGTGGACGAGTGGCTGGAGGCTTCCGGCGGACAGTTGCGTGGTTGCGCCGCCTCACTGAACCGCGACGAAGCCTGAGGCCGCTGCCGGGGCGGGCTCCCGTTGCCACGGCGCTTTCGCTTGCCCCCTTGGAAGTTACGGGGCAGCCCTTTGAGCCGCTTCTTTCGGATCAAGCCGGTAGAGCGGCGGCATCTGGTGCCGCGCGTCGCAAGGCGGGCGCCCGATCACTGGACGTCGTCTGACGCTCTGGCAATGCAGCAAGGTGCGGTGCCAGGCAGCGCGTACCGGGCATGATCCAGAAGACACGGCCCAGGCAGCCCCCCGGTCAGTGGCCCGGGCGGCTGACCAGGTGCGGGCCATCCAGGCGAGGCGCCGGGCCCGTACGGCATGGTGCCCAGGGCCGCGGCGCGCCGCGGCGGATGCTGATGGCTCCCCGTGCAGGAGAGGCCCGTGAGTGATTCCAGCCCCCGAGTGATCCCGAGGCCGGCATCTGTTGCAGCAGGCGATGACGTTCCCGCTCCCGGGGTCATCGGCATCGGACTCGCCGCGGTGCTGACGTTCGCGTTCGCCCAGGGCTCGTGGCAGTGGTTCGCCACGTTCATCGGGGTAACGCTCCTTGCGGTGATGGTCGCCTTCCAGCGACGGTCGCAGTGGACGCCGGACATCCGCTCGGCGTACATGCGCGGCCTGGTCGCGTACGCGCTGGTCGTGGGCTTGTGCGTGGCGATCGCACTTGCACCCCTGCTGCAGCGCCGGGCCTGGCTGTTCCCGATGCCGGGCACGCGCAGCGAGTGCGGGCTGATGGGCAGGTACGAGGCCCTCCAGGTGAAGTCCGCGCTGGGGAACCTGGCCGGCAGTGACGGTGCTGCCCTGGCGTTCGCGCAGGAAGTCCAGGCCCGCAAGGCCGTTGCCGAGTGCCTGGCGGTCACGACGACTCTGTGGCTGCCCCTGTACGGGCTGGGGGCGGCGGTGCTGGTGGGGGCGGCTGCGTATTTCCGCGACCGGGCTCGAGCCCAGGCCGACGCCGTCGGCTATTGAGGTTTCGGTCTGGGGTGACGTCATGGTTTGGGCCGGGACGAGTCTGGTCTAGGCGATGAAGCCGTCCAGCAAGCCGGGCCGGGTACTGCATGCGTTTCAGGCGGGTGCGGGCCAGTGCGGCCAGTTCGTCGATGCGGCACTGGGCCGGGTTGCCCAGACGCCTGCGATCTCGCACGAGCCTTCGTCGATCTCGTCCGTCACCGGCGTGGATACCTGCTGCTGGAGTGGATTCGTCAGGCCGAACAGGACGGCCCGAAACCGATGCGGGGTTTCGCCGGTTCCTCCGCCAGGACTCGACACTGACACCGTCGGCCTCACCCTCCCGTGGAGTTCCGGCGTCGTCGAAGGCCACGTGAACCGAGTGAAGACGCTCAAGCGAGCCATGTACGGGCGGACCTCGTTCGAACTCCTCCGCACCTGGATCCTCACCCAGCCATGAGACATCGAGAGCTGGGCATACAGTCGGGGCTCATGAAGTCGCCACAGCCCACGGATCCGCAAGCCGAGGCCGCACAAGGCCGTATCGCTCTCTGGCTCGACCCGGAGGACTTGCGCCGACTGGCGCAGCACTGCTGTTGCGCCGACGACGCAACCGACGAAGACAAGGACCGCTGCGGACGACTCCGCTTCCGGGCTAACGCAGCCTTGCACAAGCACTCGGCATGAGCCGACAGGGAGACGCGTCCGTCACGGAACTGCGGCCCGAGCCAAAATTCGAGCTCGGCGGCACGCTGGGGCGCTGATCGAGAAGGGATGATTGAGCTCCTCCACGACCACGCCACCAGATCCCTGCATGTCCTGATCTGTCAGCACCCTGCCCTCGTAGACGACGCGGCTGACGAAGGTGAGGGGATTGCCGAAGTTCACGGTCCACAGGTACATGGCCCGGTCACGCGGTCACCGTGGGGGTGGCAGTTCTTCGAAAAGTCGTGCCGTCCACGACATAGACCGGTGTCCTTGCGCGGCCGGCGAGATCGCCAGCAGCGGCGTGGAACGGGTGTCGCTGACCGGGCGCCGCAACGTGAGGTTCGAGCGCCTGTAAGTGGCCACCAGCAACACTCGGTCAGCTAGAGACCGACGCCACGGACCGCCACGCTGGACATCACCGCCACGACGGCGCACCAGCGCCACCAGCTCTCGAACTGCGGCTCACTCAATCCGGAGAACGGCTCGATCTACTTCGGATCATCCGCTGAGATCACGCCGCCCAGGCCCGCCTAGCGCCCCAACAGGCCCACCAGTTGGAGGACTCCCTTAGGATCGAGCCGTGATCAAGTCTACGAAGGCTGCGGGATTGTTGGACGCGGCCGTGGACTGGTGGGGGCTTGCAGTCTCTGTGTTCCTCCTGGCAGGAGCCATCAGCGACTACCGCGACGGTGGGTCCCTGGCCTGGCCCATCGCTGGGGCAGTACTGGTCCTCGTCAGTGTCTGGCTGCTCCATCGCCGGGTGATCCGCCGAGACAGGAAGCCCACTTGTCCACGGCCGTAGGGACACCAGGCAGCGACCCAGTGCCCTCGTTCTCGTGTGCCGCCACGCGGCCGACTTCATTCGGCAGCGTTCGGAGTCGTCCACTGCGGTGCAGCGAGCCCGGCCGACCGTCGAAGAGCACGCAGGTGCCCAGGCATACGGTCCCCTGTACCGCCGCCTCCGAGGCACCAACAGACTTGGACAGCGTGCACTATCAAAACCCCAGGCCAGCAGCCCGGGCTGCTTTATTGCCGACCGGAGAAACGCCCCGGTCAGCTCATGTCGTTGCCGCCTGGCGCCACGGTATGTTGGGCCCATGCCCGGACACCCGCCTATGTGTCCCGCGTGCGACCAGCCGATGACTGCTGGCGGCTTCGCCCTCGCCCGGAGGGACGAGGATGGCGCGCGAGCCTGCCGCATGCTGTGGCGGTGCCCCGGTCGGCATGTCTGGTGGAAGTGGGCGGACCGTCCGGGCGACCCACCGGAGCTCTGCCCGCACCCACAGCTCTTCCGATCCTGACATCTTCGACTGCCTCAGCGACGGCACAGCCACATCCCTGAGCGGCCCAGCATGACAGTCGGAAGCCCGCGCCTGCGTGAAGTAGAGGGGCAGCGATCGAACTCCAAATGCGGGTGTCACACGACGCTTGGACGGTGCCTCAAATCCGGGTGCGGGTGAGGTGGACGGCAACGAGTTCGGTGGAGGTGAGGCCTTGCTTTACGCGTATGGCCGGGATGCCGACGCTCTGTTCAGGGTCATGAAAGCCGCCCTGCGCGCACTGCCCTTCCACCCGGCCCACGTCATTCTCCGGCGCGGGGACGCAGGGGATCCCGAAGCCGCCGAGTCTCGCGTGGAGTTGTGAGGACCCCGTGCCAGATTGCGTGGGCAGCCTCGGTCGACGCTGAGCGCGGCCAGGTCCACGGCGCAACGGCCGTGCCCCGCGCTGAGGTCTTGAACATGGAATTCCCCGTGATCGTCGAGTCAGCCGATTCGACGTAAACCCCGTTGGCCCATGGAGGGTGGGCGGGGCCAGGCAGGATCCAGACGAGAGTGCCTAGCCGGCTTGCTGGGTGGCATGCCATGATCACGCCCAAAGGGGGGACGAGCCGTGGGTGTCTACAGCGACCTGTTGATCGGCTTGACGGCGCTGCTGATCGCAATCTGTGGAGTGGCTGCACTCGGTTGGGGCTGGCTGCCGTCCTGGCGGCGTCGGCGCATCGTCCGCCCGCGCCTGTTCGGCTGGGCGCAGCTGACGAATGCTGCCGCGCTTGTCGTCCACCTGGTCGGTGGCTTGCTGATCCAGGACCCTTACGTTCGCTCCACCGTCACCATGTCCGGCGCGTGGGTACTGGTGCTCGGCTGTCTATTGAACGTGCAGGCAGAGCGCCCGGCGCGAAACCGCTAGAGCCACACGACATCCCGGGCCGTCATCCAGCCTGGGCGCCGCCGCCGGGCCGTCAGAGAGCATCCCCAGCGTCGAGGCCCAGGTCCTGAATCGCTGACCGCGGACGGTAGATCGCGGCTGGCGCCTGCGCCGGGTCCCTACTTGCTGTGCACGATCTGGATCAGGTTGCCGCAGGTGTCGTCCAGAACCGCAGTGGTGACCGGGCCCATCTCCAGCGGTTCCTGGGTGAAGTGCACCCCGAGCTTGCGCAGCCGGGTGAACTCCGCTTGTACGTCGTCCACGGCGAAGGAGGTGGCCGGGATGCCGTCCTGGACCAGCGCCGTCTTGTACGGCTCCACCGCGGGATGGCCGGAGGGCTCAAGCAGCAGTTCGGTCCCGTCGGGATCTTCCGGCGAGACCACGGTCAGCCACCGGTCCTCGCCCAGCGGGACGTCGCGCTTCTCCACGAAGCCCAGCACGTCGGTATAGAAGCGCAGGGCCTTGTCCTGGTCATCGACGAACACGCTGGACAGGTGGATCTTCATGGGGTGCTCTCCGGTGCTTCGGGCCTGAGCCATCGGGTCACGATGCGCTCAAGGGGTTCGGTGTTCAGATCGTGGAACTTGTAGCGGCCCTGGCGCCGCGAAAGGACCAGACCCGCGGATTCCAGTACGGCCAGATGCTGGCTGATCGCCTGGCGGGACAGCCCCAGTCCGTGTTTGGTCACCAGCCGTGTGCAAATCTCGAACAGGGTCTGGCCGTCGCGTTCCACCAGCTCATCAAGGATGCGCCGACGGGTGGGGTCGGCCAGTGCCTTGAAGACATCCTCCGCCATAGCCAACACCATAGGCAAGTGGTGACTTGCCTATCAAGTGAGGCGCCCTGTCGGCACCTGGTCCAGATGAAACTGCCTGGATGTTGGGCTGGTCCCTCTGGCCATTGCGGGGTGTTGTCACTTCCGGTCAGGTCGGAGTGGGCGGAGCAGTGCACGGGTGGACTATCGGGGTCTGCCCAAAGGCGGGTGGTCGGTCTGGTGTGTCAGCCCAGGTTGAGGATCGTGGCTTTGCTGGGTACGCCTTGGGCGTTGAGTGCGAAGAGGAAGTAGGTGCCTGGCAGGGCGATGCCCGGATCGGCCGGCACGGTGACTTCGTACGTCCCGGTGTTCGTCTGGCGGGTGGTGAGCGGGACGCGGCGCTGGTCGTTGTCGGTGGAGTGGGTCGCGGCGCCGGCGCGGACCAGTGTGAAGGAGATGACGGCGGTGTCGGTGGTGATCGTGAGTTTCGTCCCGTTGGCTGCGTGGGCCGGGACGCCGCCGGTGATCTGGGGCCGGGTTTTCTCGGTGCCGTCGGTGTTGAGGAGGTAGGGCGGGGTGAAGATCGCCCCGTCGGGGTGGTTGGTGGCGCAGGCTCCGCACAGGCCGCCGCCGCCGCTGAATATGCGGCCGTCGGGCAGCAGGTTGGCGACGCTGTGGTAGTTGCGGGGCACGGCCATTGCTGCCATGCGGGTGAACCTGCCGGTTGCCGGGTCCCAGATCTCCGGGGTCATGGCTGAGGTCGCGTCGCTGAAGGGGACCGGGTAGGACTGGCCGCCGAAGACGGCGACCTTGCCGTCCGGCATCACGACGCTGTTGGCGAACGCACGGGCGTGGGCCAGGTCGCCGGTGCGGGCGCTGACCGGCTTACCGCCCCCGTTGAGGTCGACTGTGTAGGCGCGCCGAGTTGCTTTGACGTTCTCGTACGCGGTGGCGCCGCCCAGGGTGAGCAGCTTGCCGATGTCGTACGCGACGGCGTTGCCGTTCATCGCGTCCGGGCTGTCGGCGCGGGTGCCGGCCGCGGTGATGCTGCCGTTGCCGCTGGTGGAGATCCAGTTGATCTGCTTGCTGGGGCCGAGGTGCAGGACGCGCCCGTTCGCGGTGGCGTGCAACCACTGGTGGTTGTCGGCGCGGTAGGGGCCGCGCGGGTCGGCTGTCATGGTCGTGGTGACGGGGACGCCGCCGAGCTTGCGCCACGTGCCGCTGGCGGGGGACCAGACTTCACCGCCCTTGCCGCCGTTGCCGCCGCTCCAGGATCCGCCGAGGACGAAGGCGTCACCGGTGGACAGCAGCGTCATCGCCTGATAGCCGCGTGCGATGTTCATGTCCGCGGCCGAGGTCCACTCGCCGGTCGCCGGGTCGTACACGCTGGCGCGCTGTGCGTTGGAGCCGCCGGTGACCAGGACCCGGCCATCCTTCAGGACTGCTGTGCCGGGGCAGAACATGTCGTGCCCGGTGTTGTCCACCCGGCGCTGCGTGATGCGGCCGGTGGCCAGGTCCATGATTGCAGTTTGCGTATAGCCGTTGCTGCCGCCGAAGCGGTCGGCGCCGTATGCGGACCACGCGAGCATCTTGTTGCCCGGCAGGACCGCGGTGGCGACAGGGACAAGCGGGAAGCCCGTCAGCTTGCCCCACAGGCCGTGGGCGGCCGGGTCGGCGGGAGCGCTGAGGCGGATCTCGGCCGCCGAGGACCACGGACCGCGGCCCCCCGCCTCGGTGGTCGCGGTCAGTCGGACGTAGCGGGCGGTGACGGTACGCGTGAACGTGGCCCCTTTCGGGGTGTCGTCGTCCTTCCAGGTTCCGCTCGCCACCGGGGTGCTGAAGGAGGTGCCGTTGGTGCTGGTGGTGACGGTGTAGGCGCCGATCCGGCCGTTGACGCCGGTGCGGCGGGGTTCGTAGGACAGGGCGGAGACGCGGCGGGCCGTCTTCATGTCGATGGTGATGGTGTGCGGCAACGGCGTGGCCGTAGGTGTCCACTTGCTGTGCCACAGGGTGTTGGGGTCGCCGTCCAGGGCGCGGGCGGGGCTGTGGTCGCCCTTCGCCGTCTCGTGGTCGCTTGCGGTCGCGGTCCAGCCGTCGCGGGGCAGGTCGACCACGGCTGCGGTGGTGCCCGGATCGCCGAGCAGGTTGATCTCGGCGGCGCTGGTCCATGAGCCGCGGTTGCCGGCCTCGGTGGTCGCGGTCAGCCGGATGTAGCGGGCGCCTTTGGGCGCGAAGCTCAGGGTCTTGACGGTGTTGTCGTCGGCCAGGGTGCCGGTGGCCACCGCCTCCCCCCACACGGTTCCCTCCGCGCTGAGGTGGATTGCGTACTCGCCGATCCGGCCGTTGATGCCGGTGGCTCGGGGCTGGTAGACGAGCGCGGAGACGACCACCGTCCTGTGCATGTCGATGGTGATGGTGTGCGGAAACGGCGTGGCCGTGGGCGTCCACTGGCTGTGCCACAGGGTGTTGGGGTCGCCGTCCAGGGCGCGGACGGGGCTGTGGTCGCCCTTCGCCGTCTCATGATCGCTTGCGGTCGCCGTCCAGCCGTCGCGGGGCAGGGTGGGCGCGGCAGGCTCCATCGCAACGGCGGGAGCAGCCTGGTGATGCGGAGCCGGCGGCGAGACCGTCGGTTCGGCCGCCGGCAGCGCCCGCCCCGGCCCGGCGCTCGCGCGGCCGCCGAAGACGAGGAGGGGGACGAGAGCCGCGAGGACAGCGGCCAGGGGCAGCAGAATCAGACCCCGGGATCTGAACCGGGACCACCGGCTCAGACACCACAGCGCGAAGCCACGGATCATGTCGTCGTCCCCCCACGGACAGGGCGCCGCCTTCCACAGCCACGCCACGCGGGACCTGACCATGGCACCAGGCCCCACGCTTGTAAAGACTCCGGTCATAGCTGACAGCCACGACGTACTGGGCGGCAAACGGTGTGCGATGCGGGCAGGTTCAGCCCGTTCCGGGGCCGCGATCACCACCACTTCGGTCCGGTGAGGACCCGACGGGCTGCGGACGCACCTCCCTCACCCCTGGCGTCCTCGCAAGGAGCACGGCCCATCGAGGAGATCGAGCGGCGGGTACGCGAGGAGGTCTACTGGCACTCCTCCATCGAGCGGCACGCCATCAATGGGCTGCCGTGGTGTGAGCCGGTGACCAGCGCGGAACTGCTGGGCCGAGCTGCCGTCGAGGCCGGGGAGAGCCGTTTGGTACCGGCCGGTAGGCTGCCGGTCGCAAAAGAGGGAAGGTTACAAATGCCAAGCTGCTTACCGTCGTTGCGCTCGGTGCCGCTGTTACCGCTCATCATGGCCGCCGTGTTCATGCTGCCGACGCCGCTGGGCTCCTCCGCCGCCGCGTCCCCGGTCTCGGACGCACCGTCCGGCACCGCACGGCAGGTGCAAGGTTGCGGGCAGTTGCGGGTGACGGGCCGGCTGCCCGCGCCCCCGGCCGGGACGGCTGCCCGGCAGGAGGTCAGCGTCGGCGATGACTGCAAGCTGGACTTGGGCCCGGTCCGGTTCGTGCCCGCCCCGGACGGGGGGCGGCACACGGCAGCGGACAGCCGGGAGCTGCGCACCTGGTCGGAGATGTACGACTGCTGCGGGATCCTGATGACCGCGTTGTACACCACCACGACCTGGGGAAACGCTGACGGCGGGGTGCGCGAGGTCAACACCACCGCGCGGCACTACTGGAACCGAGAACCGTGGGACGCAGGCTGGTCCCTCGCGGGCACGAGCGATGGTGTGGATTGCCATGCTGCCTGCCCAGGGGCCCGCGCCGCCGCCCACGCAGCGTTCGGCTACCGCGGGATCTTCGACTTCACGGGTGACTGGTACGCCAACACCCATGACTCCACTGTGCAGCTGAACGGGGACGGCACGGCCTTCTGTCGACTCGACGTGACCTTGCGGCATACCTTCATCGGCTGGCGCTGGGTGCGCGGCTGCGCTTGACGGCAAGTCTGTCGTGGCGAGCTGTGGGTGGGTTGTTCGGCTCGTTGCCTTTTGCGAGTCATGCCGTCGCTTCACTTGGGCCCGCTAGTCAGCCTTCGGCCTACCGCCATCCGGATACCTCATGCTCCCGGCTTTGGTCAGCGCAGCGCAGGCCGTCAGCAGGTTCGCAATTTCTGCCAGCCATAGATCACTCGTGTCGGGGCTTCCCACGCTCGGCGAGCCACCGTCTGCGCCTTCGGACTCCCTGCACGCGCATGCCGAAGTTGTTTCGGCCGAGAGGGTTTTGCGTCCACACATACACGTGTTGCCGCGCGGTGAGTAGAGTCCGGAATCATCACCCCCACTTTGAGGAGCGATTGTGCCCGAGTCGGACACCACCACATTGAAGACCCAGTACGAAGCAAGGGTTGCCGCCGACCTACATCAGAACACGGCCGAACAAGAGCGCATTCAGGCGGAGATCGAGGCTCTGCAGGCCCAACTGGCTTCGCTTGAGCAGGACCACGAACTCCTGGTTGGCATGCGCTCCGCCTTGGGCGGCGAGACAGCCGAACCCCAGACGGTCCCTGCAGCTCGTCGGACCGTCAAGAAGCCGGGCTCAGCCACGGCGAAGACCACGCGCACGCCCTCCGCCAAGAAGACAGCGACGAGGAAGGCGGCTGCCAACAAGACCCCCGCCACGGGCCTTGCACAGAAGGGACCCACCCTCACGGACTTCGTGCATCAGCACCTCAGCGGTCAGACCGAGCCGCGCACCGCTGCCGAGATCGCAAAGGCTCTCGCCGAGGCGCACCCTGAGCGCAACATCAACGACAACCTCGTGCGCACCACGACCGAAAGGCTGGTCGCCCGCAGTAAGGTCGTCCGGGCCAAGCAGGGCGCTACCGTGTTCTACACGGCTGCCAAGAGCGCCGAGGACTCCGCAGTTCTCAAGCCCGCCGAGGCAACGGCCTGACCACAGAGGTTCCGCAGCAGGCCGGCCGCACAGTCTGCCGCCGCGGTAGTCACACGAGGTGCTGCTCAGGCTCCTCGTCCAGGACTGGAAGCCGGACTCGAAGAGCTAGGCTGCCGCCCGACGGTCAAGGGCGGGCCGCGGAGCAGACATGGACGGCCGAGGCCAGGACGGCGACGTTTTCCCGCGTGGGCGGTGGGCCCTGTTCGCCGACCGACAAGCGATACGCCCAGGCCGAGGCCGCCAATCAAGACGGGGAGGTCCTTGCCTGGCCGCCACCGCTGGGTGGTCGAGCGCGCCATGTCCTGGCTGAAGGGTTCCATCGACAACACCGCCAACGTGTGCGGCCACGTCGAGGTGGTCCTCCCCGGGGCCCTCCCTGTGGGGCGGAGGTCTGCGCCGAGCTTGGCGGCGCCGAGGCGTGCGCCGGGTCCGGCTGTTGCGTGCGCCCGCGCGCGGCTGTAGCGCCGTTCGGCCGACCGGCTTGATCCCGGCGCGTGGCGGGGCGGCTTCAGTCGCCGGAGTGGGACCGGCGGCCGTCCACAGCGAGCGCATAGCGGACGCTCAGCCCGTGCTCAGCCGCCGTGGGGCGTGGCTCACCTTCTCCTGAGGCGGTGGTGCCGGGTGCGGCCGGTCGGCGAGGATTCGACGGATGAGTACGAGTCGAGGGTGCGAGGAGTGCGGGGGAGAGCTGCCCGGCAAGGACCGGCGTACGGGAAGTGAGCCGGCGCAAGGCGGTCGGCCAGCCCGCTACTGCTCTGCCGCCTGCCGACAGCGAGCCTTTCGCCGCCGCTCGGCACAAGGCGGCACGGGCCGTACGCGGCAGGCTGCCGCGGCTGGGGCCCCGGCACCGGCTTCGCCCGTGCGGGGCCGGGAACTGCCGCGTGCACTCGACTCCTTCGTAGGCCGCAGCCGCGAACTGTCCCGGTTGCGCACCCTGGTGAAGTCGGCGCGGCTGCTGACCCTCACCGGCCCCGGCGGAGTCGGCAAGACCCGCCTCGCGCTGGAATTCGCCGGGAGTATGCGCGGCGGCGCCGATGGTCGGGCCCAGTTCGTCGAGCTGGACTCGTTGCACGACGGTACCCAGCTGCCCCAGGCTGTCGCCACCGCATTCGGCCTGGGCGAACGCGGCGGCCGCAGCGGCGTCGAGATGCTTGCCCACACCCTGGGCGAACGCTCGATGTTGCTGATCCTGGACAACTGCGAGCACCTGGCCGAGTCGTGCGCACAGCTGGCCGCGGCCCTGCTGAGCCGGTGCCCCCGGCTGCGGATCCTGGCCACCAGCCGCGAGGTGCTGCGGGTTCCGGGCGAAGTGGTGTTCCGGGTCGGTGAACTGTCCCTGTCACCGCTCGCCGCCGGGTGCGACCCGGCAGCCGTGCTGCAGGCCGACGCCGTACGGCTTTTCGTGGAGCGAGCCGCCGGACGCGTACCTGGATTCGCGCTGGACGTCGGCAACGCCCGTACCGTGGCGGAGATCTGCCGACGTCTCGACGGGATGCCGCTGGCCATCGAGCTGGCGGCGCGCCGCACCGGAGCCCTTCCGCTGAGCGACATCTTGGCCGGCCTGGACGACCAGCTCGCGCTCCTGACGGACGGCAGCAGGACCGGGCCCGGCCGGCACCGCGAACTGGCCGCGGCAATCGACTGGAGCCATCGATTACTGGCCCCGGAGGAGCAGACCCTCTTCCGCCGACTCGCCGTCCTCGTCGGCGGATTCGACGCCGTTGGCGCGGCCGTGGTCTGCGCCGACGGCGAGGTGCCGTCGCGTGATGTGCTGCGCGTGCTGTGCGCCCTGGAGGCCAAGTCCCTGATCGTACGGCTGCCGGGGACCGAAGACACCGCGAGATTCAGGCAGTTGAGCGCCATCCGCGCCTACGCACTCGACCGACTTGCCGACTCCGGCGAACTGCACAGGACCTGGCAGAGGGCCCTGGACTGGCTGACCGGTCTGCTGGAGCCCACCGCCGGCCGGCTCTTCGCCGACCAGATCGGCGGAGCACCGGCGAGGGAACGGGAGAACCTTGCGGCGGCAGTCGCCTATGCCACCGACCGCGACGGCAGGCCGCCCCTGGGGCTGGCCCTCGCGCTGGCGCGGGTGCGCTTCCAGCAGGAGCAGCTGACGGCCGCCCGCGCCCTGCTGACCGCAGTACTCGCGCAGGACGACGGCTCGGCGCACGGCGGTGCGGCACCGGCGCTCGCCGCTCGCGCTGCTTGCCAGCAGCAGGACCCTGCGGCCGCGCTGCACTTCGCGGAGCAGGCGGTGGCGATCGAGCGGCGGCGCGACAACCCCACCGCACTCGCCAACGCCCTGGACGCGCGGGCCGCCGCCCTGGTGTGCGGCGGCGAGTTCGCCCGGGCCGTCGCCGACTTCGCGGAGTGCCTGGACATCGTCGCCACACTCGGCCGCCCCCGCGACACCGCGTCGTGCCGCCACCATCTGGCCTGGGCGCTGCTGCACATCGGCAAGGCGGCCGAGGGCGACGAGCTGATGGCGTCCTGCCTGGCGCTGCTGCGCGGAAAGTCCACCTGGGCCCAGTCGGCGGCCGCTCTGCACACTGCCGGTGCGATCCGGCTCGCCCTGGGCGATACCGAAGCGGCCCAGGGCCTGTTCGCCGAGGGCCTGCGCACGGTGCCCGGAGAGAGCTTCCACGCGCTGTATCCACTGGAGGGGCTTGCCGTCGTGGCAGCCGAGCGGGGCCAGATGAAGCGGTCAATGCGGCTGTTCGCGGCCGCTGCGCAGGCGCGCCGGCGGCTGGACACCGAGCCGGAGGCCGAGTGGTGGCGCCAGGTCGAGTCGGCGACGGCCCGAGCGGCGGAGGCGCTGACCCCGGCGGGGCGGGACACCGCGGTGGCCCAGGGACGCGGGATGGGCTGGGAGCGGCTGATCGGGTACGCCCTGCGCGGCAACGGCGAAGGAGCGACGCCGGCCGTCCGTACGGACAACGGACAATCCCCGCTCACAGGGCGGGAGATGACGGTGGCGGCGCTGGTCGCCGAGGGACTGACCAACCGCGAGATCGCCGCTCGTCTGGATCTATCGGCGAGCACCGTCTCGACCCACCTCGACAACGTGCGGGACAAGCTGGGCATGCGCTCCCGTACGCAGATCGCGCTGTGGGTGGCCGGAAGGGAGAAGCGCCGGGCCGCCCCCGCGCACGATCCGCGCCGCGGCGAGGTTTCGTAACGCCGCCAAGCCACCGGTCATCCGATCGATCCGCACGCCCGCCGCAGCGACCAAGCTGACGCGGAACAGGGCATTCCAAGGACCCGACGGCGTGGATCCGGGTCCTCCCCCCCCACGGAATGCCCTGCCTGCACAGTGACCCGGCAAGGAGATGCGGTGCGGCACGACCACGATGCGGACGGCGAACACACGAGCTCGAGGCGGGCGTTCATCAGAACGAGTTCGGCGGGAATGACCGCCGCCCTTGTGGCGACAAGCGCGGCCGGCACCGCCCTGGCGGCACCGGTGAGCCCGGTGCAGGAGGCACGCGCGGCGGGACGCCCGCCGGCAGTCACGCCCGCCTGTGACGGTCACGAGACCCCGGCGGCGACGGAGGGCCCGCTCTTCAAGCCGCAGTCTCCCGAGCGGACCGACTTCATCACCCCCGCTGTCCACGGAGTGCGGCTCGATCTGAGCGGCATCGTCTACGACACGACCTGCAAGCCCCTGCCCGGGTCGCTCATCGAGTTCTGGCAGTGCGACCAGAACGGCGACTACGACACCGCAGGCTTCTCGCTGCGCGGACACCAGTTCACCAACAGCAGGGGCGCGTTCCGGCTGAGCACGATCATCCCCCGGGACTACTGGGGCCGTTGGGGTCAGCGGGCACCCCACATCCACACTCAGGTCCAGGCCCCCGGCGGACCGGTGCTCGTCACCCAGTTGTACTTCCCCGACGACACCCAGGCGTACGGCCGTGACTTCGCCGCGCTCAATGCCGCGGACCGGCTCCTCAACCGGGCCTGCACGATCACGCTCGCGGGCCCGCAGGGCGGCGGATACACCGGCGCCTTCGACTTCGTCATCCAGACCACGGCCAAGTAGCCGACCGCCGATCACTCAAGGAGTTCCGTGATGAACACGAGCAAGTCATCCCGGCGCCTGCACCTCGGTCGGTCACCGCTGGTGACAGCGCTGGCCGCGGGCGCCATCGCGGCCGGGGGCCTGATCGCCGCCGGCACGGGCTGGGCCGGACCCGCGCCCGCCGCCAAGGACGTGGCGGCCACACCGGCGCGCCTCGCCGGACAGTGGCAGGCGACCAAGGTCCCGGTGGCCAAGGGGGACATCACCGCCGTGGCCGCGCTCAGCGACAGGCAGGCCTGGTCCGTCGGCTACCGGCTGAAGAGCGGCACCGAGCTGGAGGCCCTGGCCCTGCACTGGGACGGCACGTCCTGGACGCAGCAGTCGACGCTGCCGGACGGCAGCTTCCCGCAGGCGCTCGCCGTACGGTCGGCCAGCGACATCTGGGCGGTCGGCGCGACGGCGGCCCACTGGGACGGCACCTCCTGGACCACGCGCAATCTCGGCCGTGACCCCGCGGGCCGGTTGGCACCCGACGCGGTGGTGACGACGTCCGACGGGAAGGCCTGGACGGCCGGCCGCGCGGTGCCGCAGGGCATCAAGAACGGGGTCCCCGCCATCCAGGCGTGGGACGGCACGGCCTGGCGCCGGCAGACCCTGCCCGACGTTGGCAAGGGCGAACTCACCAGCCTCACCGCCGTCGCACCGGACGACATCTGGGCGGCGGGCACGTCCTTCGCCACCGACGACGCCGCGGAGACGGCCCTGCTGCTGCACTGGGACGGCACCTCCTGGACGCGGGCCGCCGCACCCACCGCTGCCAAGAACGAGCACCGCTGGCTCAGCGGCGTCACCGCACTGGGTGCCGACGACATATGGGCGGTGGGCGGTTCGACGTCCAAGGGAGGCGATCGCCCCTACGCGGTGCACTGGGACGGCAAGAAGTGGACCGACGTTACGACACCCGCTATCGCCGACGGCCGGCTTCGAGCCGTCGGCAGGGCGGGGGACGGAAAGCTGTGGGCGGTCGGCGGCAAGGGTGCCGTCTCACTCGCCCTGCGCTTCGACACGCAGCAGCGCCGCTGGGAGAAGGCAGCCGACCCCGGTGTGGTGGTACGAGGGTTCACCACTGTGCCGAGCACCGCAGACCTGTGGACCGTGGGCGTCGCCAAACAGGGCGACCTCGTCCCGGCGGTGACACGCCTAACAGGCTGACCGGCACACGGGACCCGGGCCCGGACCGCACGCCATGGTCCGGGCCCGGACCATGCGGACGGTCATGCGCGCTCAGACCGCGTCGAGTGCCAACGCCTGGTGCGTCTCACAGCAGCCACCAACCGACGAGGGCGCTTCACACGATGGCGAACACCGCAGTGGTCGCCGAGAACCGGAGTGCGGCCTCCGAGCAGACGGCGAGGACGACCGCGAGCCCGGCGAGGAACAGCACCGACAACCAGGGCGAGCCGGAGAAGGTGTCCAGCACCGATCGCGGCACGGTGACATTGAAGGTGGCCGCGGCCATGGCACCGAGTACGAGGAACCCGCCGGCGGGCAGGAAGTCGTGCTGGAAGCCGAGCCGGAACTCCTCCCACCGGCCATGCCCCTGCTGATGGCCGGTGTGCCGGGCCGGCATCCGCAGCCACTCCGAACGGCCGAGCTTCAACCACAGCCAGCCCCTCGCCGCGGAGGTGGCACGTGAGGCGATGAGCCGGGCGGCAATCATTGCCAGAGAATGCTCGCCATCGTCGGACACATGGTTGAGTCGGCATGGCAGTTCACCGCCTCGGGTTCCGCGAGTCCGGCGATGGCGGGCATACCAGGTTGGGCAGTGCCGTGGCTGCGACCACTGCCCAACCCGGTGGCTTCACATGTGCGGTACGAGTTCGGGGTGCTCGTGCTCGCAGGCGTCGTCGATGCCGTAGGTGTCCCACGCGGGGAACGGATCTACGGCCTGGAGGCTTTCGCCATCTTTCATGAGGCAGTCGGCAACGGCGGCCTGAAGCGCCTCGGTGCGCAGGCCGGTACCGATAAAGACCAGTTCCTGGCCCTGTGCGCTGTCCGCGTCCCGGGCGCCGGAGGGTTCGAAACGGGCGACGGAGCCGGCCTGTGACCACAGGCCGGTCACGCCCGGGCGGCTGGCCAGCCAGAAGAACCCCTTGGAGCGCAGGATCTGACCGAAGGTCCCGCTGTCCAGTCCCTCGGTGACGAACGTCCACAGGCGGCCCGGGTGGAAAGGCGCCTGGGAGCGGAAGACCGTGCTGGAGATGCCGTACTCCTCGGTCTCCGGAACGTGGTCGCCGTTGAGTTCCATGACCCAGCCCGGGGCTTGCTGGGCACGTTCCAGGTCGAACAGCCCGGTCCCGAGCACATCGCCGAGGTCCACGCGCCCGCAGGTCGCGGCCACGATCCGGGCCACTGGGTTGAGGCGGGTCAGGGCTGCGCGCAGCCGGTCGGCGCTCTCCGTATCGACGAGGTCGAGCTTGTTGAGCACGATGACGTCGGCGAACTCGATCTGGTCCATCAGCAGGTCGCTGACGGTGCGTTCGTCGTCCTCGTACTGGTCGAGTCCGCGCTCGGCGAGCCCGTCGCCGCCTGCCAGTTCCGGCAGGAAGCCCACGGCCTCGACGACCGTGACCATGGTGTCGAGGCGGGCCAGGTCGCCGAGGGTGGCGCCGTCGTCGCGGGGGAAGGCGAAGGTCGCTGCGACGGGCATCGGTTCGGAGATGCCGCTGGACTCGATGAGGAGGTAGTCGAAGCGGCCGGCGCGGGCGAGGCGGTCGACCTCCTCGAGCAGGTCGTCGCGCAGGGTGCAGCAGATGCACCCGTTGGTCATCTCGACCAGGCGTTCCTCGGTCCTCGACAGGGCGGCCTCGCCGCCGCGGACCAGTGCGGCGTCGATGTTGATCTCGCTCATGTCGTTGACGATGACCGCGACGCGCAGGCCTTCGCGGTTGCTCAGCACATGGTTGAGCAGCGTGGTCTTGCCCGCTCCGAGGAAGCCGGACAGGACTGTGACGGGCAGTCGTTCGGCCATGCCCGTCAGCCTTCGGGGCGTAGCAGGCCGCGCTCGTACGCCTTGGCCAGCCGCTGCGGCACCAGATGGGCGGTGCCGTCGACCGTGATCGGCACGAGCTGCGGCGTGATCGCCTTCCACTGAGCGCGGCGGTGACGGGTGTTGCTGCGGGACATCTTCCGCTTGGGTACAGCCATGGTTCGGGTCCTCTCTGGGCGGCGCGACGCAGACGCTACATGAAAATGGATTCCATTTCCAATGCGGGCTTTACCGTCACTGCGGCATCGGGATCTCGAAGTGCACGGTGCCGACACCGGGACCGTGCTCACCGGTCGTCCGGGCGTCGAAGACCTCCTTGGCCATGCTCCGCCAGAACGCTTCGGCGCCCTCCACATGGACGTTGGTGTGCAGATAGATGCTGTCGTAGCCCGGGGTGGTGGCGGCGAAGTCGCATGCCCTGCGCACCAGGGTCCGCGCCAGACCGTGCCGCCGGTGCTCGGCTTTGACGTAGACACGGACGATCTGCGCGGTCGTGCCCGGCGGGTAGCGCTCGGCGAGCCGGCGCGGGTGCGGCGGATGAGCGGGACCGACCGATCGCACGCCGGTCGTGGCCACTACCTCGTCGCCGTGCACGGCCACCAGCAGCAGATGCCGGGGGTCGTCCAGGTAGGTGCCCACGATGTCGACGACGTCGCGGTGCCATTCGGGTACGTAGCCGTAGCCGAATTCCCGGTAGAACGTATCGAGCATCACGCGGCGCGCTCGCTCCACGTCGGCCACCATGGCGGGGCGCACGACGTACGCGGGGTGCGGTGCGTCTTGCAGGGCATCGGTCATCGCGTAACTCCTTATTCGCTGAGAACTCATTCGTTGGGGACTCGGGGTGTCGGCAGACCTGGGCCTTCGCAGTGCACATCCGTCACCGGGACGGTCCCGTCGACCAGATACGCGGCAGCGGCGCTGTCCACGCACTTGCTGCCCCGGCTGGCGAACACGCCGTGGGAGTAGTCGTCGTGGAGGGTGACCAGGCGCGAGCCGGGCAGCCGCTGCCGTAGCTGCCGGGCGCCCTCGATGGGTGTGACGGGGTCGTGTTCGGAGGCGATCAGCAGCGCCGCAGGCGCCTCGGGGCTGCCGAGCCGGGTGCTGTGGGCGGGTATGTGGTGCCAGTAGGTGCAAGCAGAGGCTTCGATTCCTGTGACGATCGGCTGCGGGTCCCGTTGCCGCAGTCGCCGGAGGTCGGCCGTGACCCGACCCGGCGTCGGGCCGGGCCCGTCCGCACACTTCACGACGCGGTTCGCGGACTCATAGGTGCGTGAGGCGGCGTCGCCGAAAGGAGCGGCGGGGCGCAGGAGTTCGGTGCTGCTGTCGTGCAGGTACGCACCGATGCCCGCCGCGAGGCCCTCCCAGCGTTCCGTGCGGCCAAGCGCTCGGTACACGGCACGGTCGAACTCGGCCGCACCGAAGCCGTTCACGGGGCGAGTTGCGAGTCCTTGGCGCGCCTGGCGATAGGCGTCACGGACCCGGCCGGCGCTGCCGCCGAGACCGAAGCGCTCTTCGTACCGGGCGGCCCAGGCGAAGAACACCTCGCGCTGGCGCAGCAGTGCCCGGCTCTGCCGCAGGTCGAAGTCGTACCAGTCTCCGGGACCGACGACGCTGTCGAGCACCATACGGCCGACGCGCTGCGGGAACAGTGCGGCATGGGCGGCGCCGAGGTAGCTGCCGTAGGAGACGCCCAGAAAGCCGATCCGCCGTTCGCCGAGTGCGGAACGTATGGCGTCCATGTCCCGGGTGGTCTGAGTGGTCGACAGATGCTCCAGCGCGTCGCCGACGCCGGCCGCGCAGTCGTCCGCCATACGCCTCAATGAGTCGAGGTATGCCTTTTCCGCGGTCTGGCCGGACGGTACGGGCTCCGCTCCGGGGCTGTCGAAAAGGCCGCCCATTGGGCCGCAGTCCGCGGGTGCGCTCTGTCCCGTGCCGCGCGGGTCGAAGCCGATGACGTCGTATGAGCGGCGCACGCGCTCGGGCAACTTGGCCCGTTTGGTGACGGCGTACGCCAGCCCAGGGCCACCGGGCCCGCCCGGGTTCACCAGCAGAATGCCGCGCCGCTCCCCGGGTGGCCCCGAAGCGCGTACGCGCGAGAGGGCGATGCTGATGCGCTCGCCGTCCGGGTGTTCCCAGTCGAGCGGGACGCTCAGCCACCCGCACTCCACTCGATCGGGGGCGGCCGGGACCGGCATGGACTCCGGGCAGGCGCCGAGACGCATCGATGGAACGCGGGTGGTGGTGGCGTGGACCGGGGCGGCCGGGACCAGGGCGGTGGTGGTGGCCATGAGGGCGCACAGCGCGCCCCGGCGGCGTGTAACAGGGATCACGGGTCTCGCATTCAGAGAATCGACGCTGGATCAGATGACAATGAAAACGATTGTCGATAGCGTGTGGCTCCGTCAAGGCGGGCCGTCCCGGACGGGTGCCGCCGACGCGTCATGCGTCCAACCCGCGTTCTGAGAAGAGGAAGCCGTGGCCCATCTGCTGATGGTCGAGAGCTGGGTCGGATCGATGAGCAGGCTGCTGCCAAGAGCGATCCGCGAGGGCGGGCACGAGTTCACCTTCCTCACCCGTGACCTGCACCACTACCTGCGCTCCGCCCCTGAGGGCACCGGGCACCCGCTGCTCGCGGCACACAACGTGCTGACCGCCGACACCAACGACATCGAGGCGTTGCTGCCCTTCGTCGAGCGCACCCACGGTGCACTGGGTTTCGACGGGGTGATCACCTCCTGCGACTACTACCTTCCGACGGCTGCGCGGATCGCCGGACGTCTGGGGCTGCCGGGCCCCTCCTCCGCAGCGGTCGAGAACGCCTGCCGCAAGGACGCGACCCGCAGTGTCCTTGCCGATGCCGGAGTGCCGGGGCCGCGGTTCGCGGTCTGCGCGGACTGGGCCGAGGCCGCCGATGCGGCGCGGGAGATCGGCTACCCGCTGGTGCTCAAGCCCGTGGACCTGTGCGCCGGGATGTTCGTCCGACGCGTCGACGACGAATCGGAGCTGACCCGCGCCTACAGGGCGCTCGCGGACTTCCCCGTCAACGCGCGAGGCCAGCGCCGCGAGCCCGTGGTCCTGCTCGAAGAGCTGCTCCGGGGGCCGGAAGTAAGCGTCGAGACCGTGTCGTTCGCCGGAACGGCGCAGGTGGTCGGGGTGACCGACAAGAGCATCGGCGGGGCGCCGGCCTTTATCGAGACCGGCCACATGTTCCCCGCAGCGCTCGCTGCCGCTGACGCCAGGGCCGCTGCGGAGACGGCAGTTCAGGCGCTGAAGGCCCTCGGCCTGGACGAGGTCGTGACGCACACCGAGATCAAACTGACAGCCGACGGCCCGCGGGTGGTCGAGGTCAACCCACGCCCCGCCGGCAACCGCATCACCGAACTGGTCCGTCATGTGACGGGGATCGACCTCGCCGCCGCCTGCGTCGACGTGGCTCTCGGCCGCGAACCGGACCTGCGCCGACGAGCCACCGGTCTGCGCAGCGCGGCCATCGGATTCCTGGTGCCGGACACCGAGGGGGTGCTGGAGTCCATCGACGGCGCCGACGACGTGCGCACGGCAGCGGGCCTGCTGGAGATCCAGCTCGCCGAGCCCGGCAAGGTCGTCGAGGCAGCGGGCAGCAACAACGATTACCTGGGCCACGTGATGGCCGGCGATGCCGAAGGTTTCGGGGCTCGCGATCGGGTCGAGACGCTGCTCTCGGCGCTCTGTCCGAAGGTGGTCGGCCGATGACCGCCATCACCGACACGGATGTCGCCGCCGGCTCGTACGACGAACTCGTCGGCCGTGTCCTCGGCGGAGGCTTCGGCCCTGACCCGCGCACCCGGCGGATCGCGGTCGCATTCTCCACGCGTCAGGCTGTGAGGCACGACGGGCGCAGCGGCGGCTACCGCAACGAAGTGCTGAGCCTGCGTCTGGCTGAAGCAGTGGGTTCCTGCGCGGTCGAGCCCGGTGGGCTCCCGGACGGCGCGATCGACGACTGCGTCGGCGCTGATGTCGCCCGCCTCCTGGAGCATGAACTGCTGCCGGTGCGGGTGGCCGCGCTCGACGCCTACCTGATGCACGTCCTGCCCCACGGTCCCGCGAGCGGCGCACGGCCCTGTCCGCTGCCCGCCGGGAGTTCCCTGGAGAAGTCACGGGCCAGGGCCGCGGCTGTCGTCGATCTGCTCGATGTCGCCCCGGGGCGCACCGTGCTCGTCGTGGGCGTGGTCAACTCCCTGCTGGAGGCGTTGCGGGCGCGTGGTCTGGCGTACATACCTTGCGACCTCAAGGGCGGTACGACGGAGTGGGGCGAGCCCGTACGGGCCGACGCGCTGTCAGAACTGGAACGCTGTGACGCCGTCCTCGCCTCGGGCATGACACTCGGCAACGGCAGCTTCGAGCCGCTGCGCAAGCACGCACTGCTGCACGGCAAGCCGCTGGTGATGTTCGCACAGACCGGAAGCGCGGTGCTGCCGCGCCTCATTGGCGCCGGAGTCAGCGCGGTGTGCGCGGAACCGTACCCCTTCTTCTGGCTCGACGGTGGTCCAGGGACCATCCACCGTTACGGCGGCAGTGAGCTCCCCGGAGCCGCCCTGTGACCACGGCCGTCCTCAGCCCCGCGGGCAACCGCGACCTGCTCGCCCTGCTCGGCCGTACCCCGCTCGCCCGCATCACCGTCGATCTGCCCTGCCCGCAGCCCGGTTTCTGGGCCAAGCTGGAAGGTCTCGGCGCCGGTGGCATGAAGGCGCGAGCAGCCGTATCCATGCTTCTCGGGGCCAAGGAGCGCGGTGAACTGTGCCCCGGTGCCCCGGTGGTGGAGTCCACCTCCGGAACGCTCGGCATCGGGCTGGCCTTCGCCGGTCAGGCCCTGGGGCATCCGATCGTGCTGGTCGGCGACACGGAGCTGGAGCCCTCGATGCGACAACTGCTGCGTGCACACGGCGCCCGGCTGGAGCTGGTCGACCGCCCGGCGGCCGAAGGCGGATGGCAGGCCGCCCGGCTGGCCCGGTTGCGGGATCTGCTGTCGACGCTGCCGGACGCCTACTGGCCCGACCAGTACAACAACCCCGACAACATCGTCGGTTATGCCTCCCTCGCTGCCGAGCTCACCGCTCAGTTGGACCACCTGGACGTGCTGGTCTGCAGTGTCGGTACCGGCGGCCACAGCGCGGGTGTGGTCGGACCGCTGCGGCGGCACTGGCCCGGGCTCCGGCTGATCGGCGTGGACGCCACCGGCTCGACGATCTTCGGCCAGCCCGCCAGGCCCCGCCTGATGCGCGGCCTGGGCAGCAGCATCCATCCGCGCAACGTCGCCTACGCCGCCTTCGACGAGGTCCATTGGGTCGGCCCGGTCGAGGCCGCCGGCGCCTGCCGGAAGCTGGCTGTCGGCAACTTCGTCAGCGGCGGCTGGAGCACCGGAGCCGTAGCGCTTGTGGCCGCCTGGGCCGCCCGCGTCCACCCGGGAGCCGTCGTCGCCACCGTCTTCCCCGACGGTCCCCACCGCTATCTCGGCAGCGTCTACGACGACGACTTCGCCGCCGCCCATGGGCTCGACCTGGCCACCGCTGCCAGGCGCCCCATCGAGATCCCGCATCCGCGGGCCGTGGAGGCCACCGGCTGGGCACGGTGCCGCGCCGTCACCGACCCGCTGCACAGCCGAACCCCACGCTTGGAAGAGAGCCCGTGAAGGTCAGTCAGCGCACCGTGCGTCTCCAACTCACCGAGCCGCTGCGCATATCCCGCTCGACGATGGCGGCCCGCCACGCAGTCTGGCTGTTCATCGAATACGAAGGCCGGCTCGGCCGCGGAGAGGCCGTCACCAGCGTGTACTACGGCCTCGATGCCGACACACTCGGGCGACTGCTGCACGCGGAGTCCCAGTGGCTGGCACGCTTCGCCGAACCGGAGAGCGCCCTGGAGGCCCTGCGCACCGGAGGCCGGGACAGCACCCCGCCCGCCGTGACCGCGGCCGTCGAGTCCGCGCTGCTCGATCTCCTGGGCAAGCGCGCAGGCATCCCCGTCCATGAACTGCTGGGTAGCTCCGCCCAGCCGTCCGCCCTGACTGCCCGCACCATCGGCATCACGTCGCCGAGACAAGCCGAAGCCCAGGCCGCCCGCCTGGTACGGGACGGTTTCTCGGTCCTCAAGATCAAGGCCGGTTCCCAGGAACCCGCCGACGACCTGGAACGCGTGCGGGCAGTGCGCGCCGCGGCTCCCCACGCCCGGCTGCTCCTGGACCCCAACGGAGCCTGGACCGTTGCCACGACGGAGAGGCTGCTGCCCCGCCTCGCGGAGCTGGGAATTGAGGCCGTGGAGCAGCCGATCGCACCCGGCGACCCCGAGGCGCTGGCAAAACTCGCCGAACGCTCGCCGCTGCCGGTCATCGCCGACGAGGACGCGGTCGGTTACGAGGACGCTCGCCGACTTGCCGGGCGGGTGCAGGGCATCAACGTGAAGCTCGCCAAGTGCGGCGGCGTCGCCGCGGCACTGCGGATCGCCGAACTGATCGCCGGCACCGGCACCGAGCTGATGCTCGGCTGTCTGACCGCCAGCACGCTCGGCATCGCCCCCGCCGTGCATCTCGCCGATCGTGCCCGGTGGATCGACCTCGACGGGCATCTGCTGCTCGCCCACGACCCGTGGACCGGTATCGGCGGCGCCGACGGCACCGTACGGGTAAGCCGCCACCCCGGCCTCGGCGTACGCCCGCGCGCCGAAGCGGAGAGTGAACGCGCGTGAGGACGTGGCACGAGATACGCGGCTTCCCCCTCGCGATACGACTCCTCCTGGTCAACCAGCTCGGCGTCAACGCCGGCTTCTACCTGCTCATCCCGTACCTCGCCGTGCATCTGAGCGAGGACCTCGGGCTGTCGGCCGCTGTCGTCGGCATCGTTCTCGGCGTACGCAACCTCAGCCAGCAGGGCCTGTTCCTCATCGGCGGATCGGCATCGGACCGGCTGGGAGCGCGCGGGGTCATCATCGCCGGATGCGCGCTGCGCACCGTCGGCTTCGGGCTCTTCGCCCTCGGCGACGGACTGACGGTGCTGCTCGCCGCCTCCGTACTCAGCGGGCTGGCCGGGGCGCTGTTCAACCCGGCCGTACGGGCCTATCTCGCCCAGGAGGCAGGGGAGCGCAAGGCAGAGGCATTCGCCCTGTTCAACGTCTTCGCGACCACCGGCGCCCTGATAGGGCCGCTGCTCGGCAGCGCCCTGCTGATGGTCGACTTCCGCGCCTCCGCGCTCACCGCCGCCGGGATCTTCGCGGTGCTCACGGTCGCCCAGGCCGTTGTCCTTCCGGCACGCCAGGTAACTCCGTCCGCGAACAGCGTCCTCGGGGACTGGCGAGAGGTGATCGGCAACCGCGGCTTCATGGCGTTCGCCTTTGCCATGGTCGGCATGTTCACCATGGAGAACCAGCTGTATCTGCTGCTGCCCGACGGCGCGCGCCGGGCGACCGGCTGGGACGGCGCGGCCGGCATCGTCTTCCTCGTCGGCACTCTCACCAACCTCTTGCTGCAACTGCGCATCACGCGGGCGCTGAAGAGCCGTGGCACCCGGACGAGATGGATCGGCGCGGGGCTCATGCTGATGGGACTGGCCTTCATACCGCCGATGACGGTGGCGGGGGCCGGGACACCGCGCGGCGGTGTCGGCGACGCGGCGCTCGGCGCGCTGCCTGTCCTGGCCGGGGCGCTGCTGCTCTACCTGGGCGTCATGATCGCCCAGCCCTTCGTGATGGAGCTGATCCCCCGCTTCGGCCGGCCGGAGCTCACCGGCACGTACTTCGGGCTGTTCTACGTGGTCTCGGGCATCGCCGCGGCCGTCGGCAACACGGTTGTCGGCTGGGCCATGGATGCCGGTGAGCGCGCGGGGGCGCAGTGGCTGCCCTGGGCATGCTGCCTGGCCTTCGGACTCGCCTCCGCCGCCGGCGTCGCCTGGCTGCATCACCGGCGAGTGCTTCCCGTCCACATGGCGCCCGTACCGGTGCCGGCATGAGGAGACACGCATGAGCAGCGCGAACCTACTGACCGACAACCCGGTCCTGTACGAATCCCGTTTCCCCGACGAGGCGCGTCTGGCGGGCCGCTGGGTCGAGGACTGTCTGCGGCGGTACGGGGCCGGTCCGCGGGTCCTGGACATCGGCTGCGGCACAGGCCGTGACGTGGCGTATCTGCACGCGGCCGGTCGCAGAGTCGTCGGCGCGGATCTGTCCGAGGCGATGCTGGAGCACGCCCGCGCGCACCACCCCGGTCCGGAGTACCTGCAGGCAGACCTGCGCGGATTCGACCTCGCAGCACGGCCCTTCGACGCTGTGGTGTGCCTGGACAGTGCGTTGCTGTACTGCCACACCAACGACGAACTCGACGGCTTCTTGACCTCCTGCCGCCGTTCTCTGGCACCCGGAGGACTGCTCGTCGCGGAGATGCGAAACGGGGCCTTCTTCCTGGGCCGTACCGAACTCCTCGACACCGCGTCCGTCAACGAATTGAGCCGGCAGGGCATCACCTACCGGTCCACCACCACCCTGCGCGTCGACCGGACCGCCCAACTGCTGCGCCGCACCCGTGTATGGACCGCCGACGACGGATCGCCGCCCGTCGAGCAGCGCTCCGCGTGGCGGCTGCTCTTCCCTCAGGAGCTGCGCCATCTCCTCGCCGTGCACGGCTTCGAGGTGCTCGCCCTGTACGACGGGCCCGGTCCTCGTACGGAGCCGCCATGGCGTGAAGGCGACCTGCCGGCCGCCACGGCCGATGGCGACCGGCTCCATCTCGTCGCCCGCCTCACGCGCGCCCACTGAACCCCACACGCCGTCGCCCCCCGCGCCCGATATCCGCTCGCACAGCAAGGACACCCACATGAACGACGTCCCCGTCAACGACTCCCGGTTCCCCGGCCTGCGCCGTCGGGGCTTCCTCGCCGCAGCCTCAGGCGCGGCCGGACTCGGCGCGCTCGCCCTCGCCGGCTGCGCCGGCTCCGGAACCGCCGCCGACCCCGCCAAGGGCGATGGCAAGCCCAAGCGCGGCGGACGGCTGCGCGCCGCCTTCGCAGGCGGTGGTGCGAGCGAGACCCTCGACCCGCACCTGGCCAATCTCTTCGCCGATGCCGCCCGTGCCAAGGCCCTCTTCGACAAGCTCGCCGACTACGGACCGGACCTCTCCGCGCAGCCCCGGCTCGCCTCTGCCTGGGAGCCGAATGCCGGCCTGGACCGCTGGAAGGTCACCCTGCGCAAGGCGGCCTTCCACGACGGCAAGCCGGTGACCGCCCAGGATGCCCTCTACAGCTACCGCCGCATCGCCGACCCGGCAAAGGCGTTCCGGGCCAAGGCCTCGCTGGAGCCCATCGACCTGAAGGCCAGCCGCGCTCTGGACGAGCGCACCATCGAGTTCGTCCTCAAGCGCCCGACCGCCGAATTCCCCAACGTCCTTGCCGCGTTCGGCGCCTACATCGTCCCCGACGGGCTCAAGGACTTCGACAAGAAGCCGGTCGGCAGCGGCCCGTTCCGCTTTGTGTCCTTCGCGCCCGGCAAGTCCGCCGTCTTCAAGCGCAACGACGCGTACTGGGACGGTGCCCCCTACCTCGACGAGCTGGAGTTCGTCGTCGCCAACGAGGAATCGGCGCGCGCCAACGCCCTGCTGGGCGGGCAGGTCGAGTACGCCCACGAACTGGGCCCCGCCACGGCCCGCGCCCACGAGAACAAGGGGCAGATCCAGATCGTCCGGCTCCGCAACAGCGCCATGCAGGGCTTCGTCATGAAGACCGACCGGCCGCCGTTCGACGACAAGCGAGTCCGCGAGGCGTTCTTCCTGATCGCCGACCGCAAGGAGCTGGTCGACGGCGCCCTGTCCGGCGCCGGCGAGATCGGCAACGACCTGTTCGGCAAGGGCTACGAGTACTACGCCGGCGGCCTGCCGCAGCGCGAACAGGACCTCGACCGGGCCCGCAAGCTGCTGAAGGACGCCGGAGCCGAGAAGCTCAAGGTCACCCTCGACACCTCACCCGTCGCCTCTGGCTTCACTGAGGCCGCGGCGATCTTCCGTGACCAGGCCGCCAAGGCCGGAGTGAGAATCGAGATCAGGACCGGCAGCAAGGACAGCTACTGGAAGGACATCCTCGACTCCGGGACCCTGGCCTCCTACCGCTCTGGCGCCATGCCCATTGAGTCCCACATCTCCCAGCGCTTGCTCACAGGTTCGACCACCAACGCAACCCACTGGAAGCACAAGGACTTCGACGCCCTGTACCAGCAGGCACAGTCCACCAAGGACAAGAAGGACCGCGCCGCCGTCTACGAGCGCATGCAGCGCCGGCTGCACGCCGAGGGCGGATTCCTGATCTGGGGCTTCGCCGACTGGATCCTCGGCACCGCCCGCAGTGTCCGGGGCGTCGAGCAGAAGGCACCCGCCAACTCCCTCGACTGGGCGCGCTTCGACAAGGTCTGGCTGGCGTGATCGGACTACGGTCCTGGGTCGCCCGGCGGCTGCTGCTCGGCGTGGCGCAGACGGCAGCCGTCGTGCTGCTCGTCTTCGCTCTCACCGAGGCGCTGCCTGGCGACGCCGCCGTGGCGCTCGCCGGCGACCAGCCCGACCCGGAGCGGATCGCGGCCATCCGCGAGGCGCTGCACCTGGACCGGCCGGCGTACGAACGCCTGGCGGACTGGGCGGCCGGGCTGCTGCACGGCGACTTCGGCACATCCCTGGCCTCGGGGCGGCCCGTCAGCTCGTACATCGCGAACGGCTTCGGGCCGACCCTGCTGCTCGCCGTGCCCACCATGGTGCTGCTGGTGCCGGCCGGGGTCGGCCTCGGAGTGCTGGCCGCCCGCCACGAGGGGCGGCTCGCGGACCGGCTCGTCAGTTCGGTGACGCTGGGGGTGTACGCGGTCCCGGAGTTCGCCTTCGGCGTGCTGCTGATCACCGTGTTCGCCCTGCGTCTCGGCTGGCTGCCCCCGACAGCCGTCGGCTACGGCACCGATCTGCTCGCCCACCCCGCGGCGCTGGTCCTCCCTGTCCTCGTCCTGCTGTCGCGGCCGGTGTGCTCACTGGCGCGCCTGGTACGGGCAGGCATGATCGAAGCACTTGCCTCGCCGTATGTCGCCCAGGCCAGCCGCTACGGAATCTCCGGCGCCCGCATCCGTTACGCGCATGCACTGCCCAACGCCATCGCGCCTGCCGCCCAGCAACTCGCCCGGACGATCGACTGGTTGCTGTGCGGGGTGATCGTCGTGGAGGCGCTGTTTGCGATCCCCGGGCTGGGAACGGTGCTGATGAATGCTGTCGCGGAAAGGGACGTTCCCGTGGTGCAGGGCCTCGCGGTCGTCTTCGGACTGACCGCCGTCGTCCTCAATCTGGGCGCCGACCTGGTCGTCCACCGTTTCTCGCCCCGGGCGGGGGTGGCGGCATGAGAACGCTCGGGGGCATCCGGCCGGGACGCTTCACGCTCGGCCTGGTGATCGTTGCCGTACCGCTCGCACTGGCGCTGCTCGGGCCGCTGTTCGCGGGCGAGCCCGGGCCACGAGCGCCCTCCTTCACGCCCGGCGGCGGACATTGGCTCGGCACCGACTTCGTCGGCCGGGATGTATGGCAGCAGGTGCTGCTTGGTGGGCGGTCCGTGGTCCTCGTCGCTCTGGCCGCGACGGCTCTGGCCTACCTGGTGGCCCTGCCCCTCGGACTCATCAGCGCGCTCACCCACCGGACATGGCTCGAAGAGCTGCTGATGCGGCCCGTGGACGTGCTGCTCGCCGTGCCGTCGCTGCTGTTGATCCTGCTGGTGGCCGCCGTCTTCTCGCCGGGTGCGGTGGGCCTCTCCATGCTGGTGGCCCTGGTCAACTTCCCGGACGCCGCACGGATCGTCCGCGCGGCCGCGGCCGAGGCGGCCTCACGCCCGGCCGTCGAGGCGCTGCGTATGCAGGGAGAGACGTGGTGGCGCATGGCCGTCGGCTATGTCGGCAGGTCGATCGCACGCACACTCGCCGCCGACGCGGGCGTACGGCTTACAGGGGTGCTCTACCTGGTGGCCACGGCGGCGTTCCTCGGCGTCGGCGTCGAGCCGGACGCCGCCGACTGGGCGGTGATGGTGGACCGCAACCGTACGGGGCTTTTCGTCCAACCCTGGGCCGTGGTGGTGCCTGCCCTGCTGATCGTCGCCCTGACCATGGGGAGCAACCTGCTCTTCGACGCCGTACTGCAACGGAGGAGGCGGACGTGAGCGCCGTCGCTGAGATCAAGGACTTACGCGTCGAGATCGACGGCCGGCCGATCGTCGACGGGGTCAGCTTTCAGGTCCGGCCCGGGAAAATCACGGCACTCGTCGGCGCGTCCGGCAGCGGCAAGACGACCACGGGCCTCGCGCTGCTCGGCGAGTACCCGGCGGGTGCCCGCGTGACCGGCGACGTACGCGTACCCAATGGCCTCGTCGGATACGTACCGCAGCACCCCGGCGCCGTCCTCAACCCGGTACGCCGGGTCGGCGCACTGCTGCGGGACATCGCCCGCGGCCAGGTGCGGAGCCTGCCCAGGCCCGAGCGCCGGGCTGGCGCCCGGACGCGTGTCCTGCACGCCCTCTCCGCCGCACAGCTCCCGGAGGGCGAGTCCCTGCTTCGGCGCTATCCGCACCAGCTCTCGGGTGGCCAGCAGCAGCGCGCCGTCCTGGCACAGGCACTGCTGCTCGGCGCCAGGGTGGTGGTCGCGGACGAGCCGACCACGGGGCAGGACGTGCTGACGAAGCGGCGCATCGTCGACCAGCTGGCTGCGGTCGCCCGGCAGGGCATCGCCGTGGTCCTGCTGAGCCACGACCTGGATGTCGTCCGGGCCTTGGCCGACGAGGTTCTGGTCATGCGCGGCGGCCGAGTGGTGGAGGCGGCTCCCGCGGAGCAACTGTGGCTAGCCCCGCGACATCCCTGGACCGCCGAACTCCAGGCAGCGGATGGGAAGCCGGGTGACAGCCCGCCGACGAGTGAAGGACACACGGCACTCCAGGTACGTGGCCTCACCGCCCGGCACCGCGACGGCGCCGGCATCAAGGAAGTCGTGTGCATCCCCGAACTCACCCTCCGCGCCGGCGAGTGCCTGGCCGTCGTCGGCCGCTCCGGCAGCGGCAAGACCACGCTCGCCCGCTGCCTGGCCGGACTCCACCGGGACTACGCAGGCGATGTGCTGATCGACGGCATACCCCTCCCGCACAGCCTGCGCGCCCGGACCCGTGAACAACTGGCCGCGGTCCAGTACGTCTTCCAGGACGCCAACGCCGCCTTCGACGAACACCGACCGGTCCTGGACCAGGTGGCACGCACGGCGGTGCGGCTGCGAGGAACGCACCCGCAAGAGGCCCTTGCCGAGGCCCTGAAAACCCTGTCCGGCCTCGGCCTCACGGAGGAGCTGGTGCGGCGCAGGCCCAGCCGGCTGTCCGGCGGTGAACTCCAACGGACCGCCCTCGCCCGGGCTCTGCTCGCCCGGCCGAGGGTGCTGATCTGCGACGAGATCACCTCCGGCCTCGACCCGGTTACCCGACGCGGCCTCCTGGACACGCTCGCCGTCCTGCTGCGTGACCGACCCGAACTGGCCCTGGTCCTGATCACCCACGACCTCCACACCGCAGCGACCGCCGCCCGGATCGGCGTACTGGACGCGGGTGAGCTCATCGAGCAGGGACCGGCACAGCAGGTGCTCACCGCGCCGCGGCACGATTTCACCGCTTCACTCGTGGCAGGCTCGGCCCGCCTGGCAGCGGATCCGCGTCCCTGACTACTTCACTCCTCGTACTCGTTGTGTGGGGCAGGGACCGGTCTGGCTTGGCTGATGTTGATGAACGGGATGACGCCGTCATTGACCGGGTCTTTGGTCTGCTTGCTGGTGTAGGTGCCGGTGACCTCGAGCCACGTGTCGGGTTGCATGACGGGGGGAATCTGGCCGGACAGGCCGATCTTGACCGGTTGGGCGTCGGCAGCACAGCAGTTGAGGACCATGCGGGTCAGGTAGGGCGCGCCGTTGCCGTCGAGGGTGACGAAGCCGGTGATTTTGATCCGCCGACCGTCGAGGGAGCGTCCGTGGTCGTAAACGGCGCGGCCGGCGTAATCGACGACGCTGAGCTGGAGGGAGTCACCGGCGGGGAGGGCGGGGAAGCCCCAGGGTTTTTGCAGGGCTGTGCCGGTGCGCATGGCGCTGTAGGAGCCCAGTGCGGGTGGGGCGACCAGGATGAGGGCGAACAGAGGCAGGACCAGGAGCCAGGAGATTAGTGGTTCGCGGTGGGCGTGGCTGCTCCGGTCGTGGTCCTCACGCGCGGGCGGGTTCTCCTGGCTCGCGCGATGCCGTCGCAGTTCGTACCAGACGGTGGCGATGGCGGCGACGATCAGGACGATGCCCGCCACGAGCAGCAGCGGGCGCAACCCGGCCTTGACGTAGCGCAGGTAGAGGTCGGTGAAGCCGGCGCGCAGCACAGCCCCGCCGACGAGGAACAGAACGGCTGCTTGAGCCTGCCGGTTCACAGCAGGACCGCCCCGACCAGGGCGGATATGAGGACGGCCAGGGTGAAGGTGGCGGGGGCGAACCGGAGCGCGAACCCGCGGCCGAACGTGGCGGTCTGCATGGCGAACAGCTTCAGGTCGATCATCGGTCCGACGACGAGGAATGCCAGCCGGGCGGTGAGCGAGAACTGGGACAGGGACGCGGCCACGAACGCGTCGGCCTCGGAGCAGATCGACAACAGCACCGCGAGGATCGCCAGGGCGAGGACCGCCACCACGGGGTTGCTGGCCGCGGTGTGCAGCCAGCTGGCGGGAACCACGGCTTTGAGGGTGGCCGCGGCCATCGCCCCGACGACGAGGAATCCGCCGGCGTGCATCACGTCGTGCCGTACTGATCCCCAGAACGCCGCCCCCTTGCTGAGGCCGTCGAACGACGGATGGGCTGGTGGGCGCAGCCACTCGGTGCGGCCCAGCCGCTGCCACAACCAGCCCATCGCGCACGCCACGAGCAGACTCGCCACGAAGCGGGCGAGGACCATCTCGGGGTTACGGGGAAACGCGACGGCGGTGGCGGTCAGGACGATCGGGTTGATCGCCGGGGCGGACAGCAGGAACGCCAACGCCGCCGCGGGGGTGACGCCCCGGCGCACCAGCGCCCCGGCCACCGGCACGGAGGCGCACTCGCAGCCGGGGAGCACCGCCCCGGCCATCCCGGCGACCGGCACCGCCAGGGCGGGCTGCCTCGGCAGCGCGCGGGCGAAAAACGACGGCGGGACGAACACCGCGATGATCGCCGACAGCAGCACACCGAGCACGAGGAAGGGCAGGGCCTGGACGAACACTGCGACGAACACGGTCATCCAGCTCTGCATCACCGGCGCGGACAACGCCCGGCGAATCGGCCCCTGCAGCAAAACCACCAGAAGCAGCAGCATGGTGAGGACGAGGGATGAGTTGAACTGCCAACCCTGAGGATCGTTCGCCTCGCGGTCGTCAACCCGACTCGGGGCCGCTTTGCTGGTGGTCACGGGCGAGGTACCTCCGGTACGGAAGGGCTTCGTGGGTCGGTTCCCCTCCACCTTCAGTACGCCGGTTCCGGCAGAGCTGCTCATTCTTCCGGTGCGCGTTTGATGCGCCGACGACGGTAGCGGCCGGCGGGCGCTCGCTGGGATGCTCGGCCCGGGCTGCGTGCACACCCCTGCCACTCGCTCCGGCTCGCCTCGGTGTCCTTGTGGGTCTTGGAGCTCTTGGTGATGGCGTCGGGACCTTCTTGCCGAGGCGGTCGCTGAGGTCGTCGAGGGCCTTGCTCTCTCCGCGACTCCGTCGATGGTGGTGTCGAGGACGGTGTCTCCTCTACGGCCGCCTCCGCCAGGGTGTGTCGGGCCAGACACGGGAATGGAGCTGGCGTCGTGGGCCAAGCCGCTCACTAGCGGTGGTCACCTGGAAGCGTTCAGCCTGGTGCGGATCTTTTCGGCGTCGGGGTGGTCGAGGTCGTCGAGGATGGTCAGGGCGTGCTGCCAGGTGTCGCGGGCCGCGTCGGTTTCGCCGGCGGCGTGGTGGCTCTCGGCGAGGTGGGTGAGCATTTCGGCTTCGTCCAAGCGGTTGCCGAGTCCCCGGTGCAGTTCCAGTGCGTGGTGGTAGCAGCTGATGGCCTGGCGGATGTTCCCGAGGCGGTGATGGGCGTAGCCGTAGGTGTCCCATGCGCTCGCCTCGCCCTCACGGTCTCCGCTGTCCTTGAACAGGTCCAGGGCCTGCTCGCAGTAGGTCAAGGCTTGGCGGTCGCCGCGCTCGGCCTGGTACCAGCCGAAGTTGTTCAGGACCTTGGCCTGTCCGACTTGGTGGCCGGCGGCTCGGAATAGCTCCAGCGCCTGCATGAGGTGGTCTCCCGTTTCCTCGTAGCGGTCGTGCTGGGCCAGCACCCACGTGATCTTGATCCGGGTGAATGCCTGGCCGACGGGGTCGGCGAGCCGGCGGAACAGGTCGAGGGCCTGCTCAAGATGGGGATGGGCGTCGTCCGGGCGGCCCAGTGCGCGGTAGGCGAGGGCGAGGCCGTAGTGGGCGTGGGCCTGCCCGGTTTCGTCGGGCAGCCGCCGGGCGGCATGCAGGGCGGTGTGCTGGGTGGTGAGGAGTTCGTGCCAGCGGCCGCACCGGTGGAGGTAGGTGGTCAGGGCCCAGGCCAGTTGCCAGGCGTGGGCGTCCAGTCCGGTGTCGGCGGCCTGTCGTACGGCGGCGAGCAGGACCGGATGCTCGGCGGTGAACCAGGCAGTTGCCTGCGCGGGGTCCTCGGTCCGCTCGGGGTTTGCGCCGGGGTGGCGCGGGTGCGGGGTGATGGGAGCGCGGTGCGGGTCGAGCAGGTGGTCGGCGGCGTGGGCGGTGTGCAGGTAGTGGTCGAACATGCGCTGGGCGGCCGGGTGCTGTTCGGTGTCCGCATCGAGGGCGTGGGCTTGTTCGGCGGCGTAGGCGCGCAGCAGGTCGTGGAGGGTGTAGCGGCCGGGGGCGGGTTCGCCGATCAGGTGGGCGCGGGTCAGTTCGGCCAGCAGAGGCCGTACCTGATGAAGAGTAAGGCCGGTGAGACTGGCAGCGGCGGGGGCCGAGAACTCGGGGCCGGGGTGCAAGCCCAGCAGTGCGAACAGCCGCGCCGCGCCCGAGCTGAGGGCGTGGTGGGACCAGGAGAACACGGTACGCACATCGGTCATCGGGTCGTCGCCGGTGAAGGCTTCCAGGCCACCGTCGGCGGCGCGCAGTTCGCCGGCCAGGGTTGCGAGAGGGACGGCGGGCCGGGTGGCGGCGCGGGCGGCCGCGATGGCCAGGGCCAGCGGCAGCCGGGCGCACCGGGTGATGATCTCGTCCACGGCGTCCAGTTCGGCTGCCACCCGGTGCGCGCCGAGGCGCTGCGCCAGCAGATCGCGGGACTCTGCCGGTGAGAGCAGGTCCAGGGCGATCGGGTGGGCGCCCTCGGCGGCGACCAGTCCTGCCAGCCGGTTGCGGCTGGTTACGACGGCCAGGCAGCCGGCCGTACCGGGCAGCAGCGGGCGGACCTGTTCCGCGGCGCCGGCGTTGTCCAGCACGACCAGTATCCGCCGCCCGGCCAGCAAGCTGCGGTACAGCCCCACCCGCGCCTCCAGGTCCGCCGGGACGCGCTCGCCCGGTACGCCCAGCGCGTCGAGGAAGCCGCGCACCGCCTGGTCCGGCGTCACCGCCACGCCCGAGGGGTCGAAGCCGCGCAGGTTCACATACAGCCGGCCGTCCGGGAAGCGGTCGGACACCCGGTGCGCCCAGTGCACCGCCAGCGCCGTCTTGCCCACCCCCGCCGTCCCTGACACCGCCGAGACCACCACCGCGGCCGGCTGTTCCGCCGCCGCTGCCAGGATCCCGTCCAGTTGGGCCAGTTCTTCCTCCCGCCCGGTGAACCCTCGTGCTTCCAGGGGGAGTTGCGCCGGGAAGGCCCGGCGGGCCTCCGCGCCGGCGGGCGGCGGTGTGCTGCGGGCCGCGGGTGGGGCAGGTTCACCGCGCAGGATCGCCTGGTGCACTTGCTGCGCCTCGGCGCCCGGGTCGGTGCCGAGCTCCTGGGCCAGCCGCTTCTGCAGGACGCTGTAGCAGGCCAGGGCCTCCGGGCCGCGCCCGGCGACCTGGAACGCCCGCATCAGCGCCACGGCGAGTGGCTCGACCAGTGGATGCTCGGCGACCAGACCGGTCAGGGCACCGATCACCTGCGCGTGACCGCCCACGCGCAACTCGGCATCGGCCCAGGCCATCACCGCGTCGATGCGCTGCTGCCGCAAGCCCTCTCTGGTACGTGCCGCCCAATCACCGGACAGCCCGGCCAGCGGCTCACCGCGCCACAACCCGAGCGCCTCACGCAGCACCGCCACCTGCGCGACGTCCGTGAGGCCCGCGTCACGGGCCTGCGCGACAAGGCTCCGGAACCGGTGAAGATCCACCCGGTCGGGCGGCACGTCCAGCAGATATCCTCCGGAGCCACGCCGAAGCTGCGGTCCGGTGGCACCGCTGTCCGCGCTCCCATCAAGGGGAGCAGCGATGCCCGCCAAAGCCCGGCGGTTCCGGGCAATGTGGGCGTAGAGCGAGGTGCGTACCTGAGCCGGCGGGTCCTCGCCCCAGACCCGGTCGATCAGCGTCTCGGCCGCCACCCAGCGCCCCGCGTCCACCAGCAGCACCGCCAGGACTATGCGCTGTTTGGCCGAACCCAGATCCACCGAGCGGCTCGCGACCCGTAACTCCACCGGCCCCAGCAGCAGAAACTCCACTTGCCCTCCCCCCGGCGCCGCTCTGCGTGGCCCGGGCGTCGGCTCCCGCCCCGCCACGCCCCGAGCGCCCACCCAACCACCCACTGACCAGCGATGCAAGATACCTGCAAGGTCGTTGGCAACCCCCCTGCCGCACCGTGTGAACAGCGGCCGTGACACCGGGGAATCACGGGCAGCTGCGTCTCAAGGCGTGTACGTCATCGCACCTTCCCCTCGCACAGGAGGAAAAGTGATCACGAACTTCAGGTCCAGGCTGACGGTGTCCGGGCTTGTGTCTGCGGCCCTGGCCGCACTCGCTGTTCCGGTAGCCGTAGTTGGAACGGCCGTGCCCGCGTCCGCGGCGGCGTACTGCGGCCGGACGGCTTCCAACCTCGACGCCACCGCCTACGTGCGGCAGACGGCGGGCGTCAGCGCGAACATGCGCAGCGGCTCCAGCACAAGCTGTGCGATCAAGGGCTGGGCCGATAATCGGGACACCCTCGACTACTACTGCTACACCAGCAACTCCAGCGGGTCCACCTGGACATACCTCAGGAATGTTACCGACGGAACGTACGGGTGGGTGAGCGACTCCCTGCTGCCCGGTAACGGCTCCGGCACTTGGTGCGGCTTCTGACCCGGAGGCCGCAGGCCGCACCGGCCGCAGAGGCCATCGCTGGCGTGTCGGCCGGCCCGAGCCCGCGGGTCGGCTGCTCGCTTGCACCAGGCCCAGTAGTGGATGACCGCGAAGTCCAGGGGCGGGTGTGGCGAGCCGAGCTCGTAGCGGCCGTCATCCTCAGCGGCTGACCCGAGAGGGGCGAGTGGATGAGCCCCGAAGACGCCGTCGGTTTCGTCGAGGACGCAATGCCCCTCATCCAATGCGTGCTCCGGTTCGCGGACCGGTAGGACCCCGCGTAGTGGACCTGCCCGGGCTGGGGCGGTAGGTATTCCGTACGCCTCGATTCTCAGGTCCATCATTCAGGGGTGGTGCCACTCCGGCTGGGCACGGTTCATCGTGGTTGGGTGCGGCGCACGCTTGGGATGAGAGGGGATTGGCGATGGCTCGGTTGGTCAGCAGGCAAGACCTCGACGTGGAGGTGGACTTCTACGGCTGGTGCCTGCAGGACGTGGACGACTCGACGGTGCCCGTATCTTTTCCCGAAGGCTTCGAGCAGGGAGCGTTCCTGACTGCGCATGAGGGCCGGCTCGACTTCGCCAGTGCAGGCCACACCCACACCGCGGCGCTGGCAGCGGAAGTGTGGGACGGCCCACCGGCGGCAGCCGGGCGCAGGAATGGCTGGGACGAGGTGGCCGAGAGCCGGATCTCGTGCTCCGCGGGGCAGCTGGCTGTGTGGACGGTGGCCGGCGGCCCGATGCATGGGCATGTGCAGCTGTCCGATCACGGTGCCGGATGGCGGGTACGGGCTCACTGCCGGGGCCGCGAGGCTGTTCGCAGGCTCGCTCGCGAGGGCGTCCCCGAGGGAGTGGAGCGCTACCTGGTCCAGTTCTGGCCCGACGATGCGTGACGAGGGGGAGGAGCCGGGCGGCTCCTCCCCCTTCCTGCAAACCCTGGAGTTCCTCGGCGCCGACCCCGGCAGATGCCGGACGAGCGGTGGAACGAGCTGTTCGCGGCCCTGCGCTCGAACCGTGACCGCGCCATCCTGGCGACGGCCGTCAGCAACGGCGTCCGCGCCTTGGAGCTGCTGCGCACCCGCGGGGCGACCCCGAGCTGGAATGCGCCGCAGACGAAACCCCGAGCGCCGGGCACACGTCTCATCCGCGCCGGGTGAGATACGACGACTGGGGGAGATATGCGAACAGTTCGAGGATTGGGTGCCCTCTGCCTGCTTCTGTCTGCGGCCGGAGTGGCCGGATGCGGCGAACAGACCGTGGTCGCCGACATTGACCCCGGTCCGAGCGTTCGAGTGGCCGCGCCCGACGGCGGCCGCGCGCGGCAGGTCTCCGACGCCTGGAAGGGATCGCAGGCCGCCCGGCAGTGGAGGGACGGATTCTTCTCCCTGGACTTGTGGATCCAAGAGCCCCAGTACGCCTTCCGCAACGGGGAGGACAAGGTGGCGTTCGGGAACCGGAACTTCGACCTGGAGGGCTCATTGCCCGGCAAGGCGGGGAAGGGCACGATCCGGTGGGAGGGCGGCGGTTCGCTGGCCGCCCCCCTCAAGCCGGCTCAGCAGGTGTTCGAGCAGTTGGACGGCGACGCGCCCGGGGGCGCGGACGGGGACGACGACAAGAACCCGCTGATCGTGACCGGGGCGAAGTTGGGTGAGATCACGATGGCCACCAGCCGGGGACCAGCTCGCGTCCCGGCGTGGTTCTTCACCTTGAAGGGATACGACACCCCGCTCAAGCACGTCGCGTTGGGCGATTCGATGCGGGTGAAGTCACCGGTCAAGCCGTTGGAGTCCCGGGCCCAGACCGATGACCTGATGCCGCTCCAGGGCCTCAAGTCGGTGGCCAAGGACGGTCGGAGCATCACGTTGTCGGCCGGACACGGCTCCTGCGACGAAGGCCCGGCGGTGAAGGTTCTCCAGACCGGGGACAACGTGGTCCTGTCGGCCTCGATCATCAACAGGGCCGAGGGTGCCTGCGCGAGCATCCTGTTCATCAAGGAGGTCACGGTGAAACTGGACCGCCCGCTCGGCGACCGCATCCTCCTCGACGCGTTCAGCGGGGCACCCGTGATCGTAGAATCGCCGGACTCGGCCAAACCGGTCGGCTCTTGATCCTCACCAGGCATTCGCGTTCCGCTGCGGACGGTGGGTAAGGAACCGGCGGCCCCAAGCCTTGCCCGTGGTCCAGCGCTGCTCGGTGCCTCCGTCGGCCGGGTCGAAGTCGAGCGGGCCTGCCCCCCGATGGCACCGGGGGTTCCAGTGCGAAGTCCGGGGCGATCTGGGGGTGGATGGTTCCCGAACCGTCCACGGTGAAGCGCAGATTCAATCCGTTCTTGCCGTTGACGGACCCGCAGTTCCACAGGCCGGCACCGCGGTCGGTGCTGCCGCGCGAGTCTTGGCCGTAGTCGGGGTCGGCGTTGCTGCGCAGTACGCCGATGGCTTCTGCGCTCCTCCACACCTGGGTCGCGGCTGCCGGTGCAGGCGCGGTGTGACCTCGGTGTGGTTGGCTCTCACGCCGCCCTCGATGGCGTCATCTCGGTGGCGACGTTGACGACCAGGGTGCAGCCGCCTCCCACCGTGATCGGCACCGGCCGGGGCGTGACCGCATACGGCCGGGATCGATGCCTTGGTTGGACACCACCTCATAGTGCTCGGGATGGCGCCCGCTGATGAGGCGGCACGCCAGACTCCGGCTGTGGCTGTGACCGGCCCAGCGGCCGCGCCCCAAGCTCTAGCCGGTGTGACTCGTGGTTCCGATCGCCTCGCGTGTCCTCGTCGGCGCGGCTCACGCGTTGTGGGGTGGGGGCGCTGGTGAGCGGGAGGTGGTCGGGGGTGGTTCGGGGGTGCTCTCCTTCGCCCAACTCTGTTGTGACATGTGTCACTTCAGGTGTCGGGCTCGGTGGGTGACCCGCGCGCGGGTGCTCGTTGGCCCTGTTCAGAGGGACTTCTTGAACTGGAGTGCGATTGTCGAAACTACGTAGCGTTCCTGTTCGTGATCAACGGGTGATTTTTTTGTCGATGTGATGAGTGATCGGGCGTCGTTCCCGACATCGTGGTGTTCAGGCCAACTTGGTCCTGATGCGGGCTTGTTGCCGTGCTGCCCCCAACGAAGAGGAACTGCGATGACTACTGAGCGCCGGAGGCCCGAGTGAGCGACGACGACGTCCTGGGGACGTCTCGCCCCAGGGCGGATACGGCCAGCCGGTGCGTGCCCCGCTGCCCCTTGACTACGAGGGCTTCTATCTCGGCCACCAGGAGTTCTTCCATGCCTTCGCCGAGATCCATCTCGGCAGCCGCCGCGCGGCCGAGGACGTGGTCCACCAGGTGTTCCTGGAGATCCTGGCCGGCTGGGAGCAGCTGCTGCAGGAAGACGGTCTGGAGCAGCAGACCCTCACGGTCCTGCACCGCCATGTCACCCGCCGGCTCGAGTACGAGGGCCGCACACCCGCATTCGTCATCAATGGGCCGATAGCCCAGAACCTGTGCGCGGTCCGCAAGGAGCTGGAGATCAGGTACGGCCTTCGGCCTGCCGCAGTCGGCTCCGCCCCGGGGTGTTTTCCCCAACTGCTTCCCGCGCCCGCGCGGATGGTCCCCCTGATCTGAACTTCCAGTCTTCCTGCAGTGAAAGTGAAAACAATGAAGATTGTCATTGCCGGTGGTGGTATCGGCGGCCTTGCGGCGGCGCTGAGTGTCGCACGGCACGGCAGCCAGGTGGTCGTCCTGGAACGAAAGGACAGCTTCAGCGAATTGGGCGCGGGTATCCAGCTCGGCCCCAACGCCTTCCACGCCCTCGACCGGCTGAGTGTCGGCGAAGCGGTACGTCAACGTGCCGTCCATATCGACGAGTTGAGGTTCATGGACGGCACCACCGGCGAGCAGGTTGCGATTATGCCGCTCACCGGCGCATATCGTGCCCGCTTCGGCAATCCGTACACCGTGGTGCACCGCGGCGACCTTTACCAGGCGCTGCTGGAGGCCTGCGTTGCGGAACCGGGCATCGCGCTGAACACCAACTGCTCAGTGACCTGCTACGAGCAAGACACGGAAAGTGTCACGGCCATCACCGACACGGGACGCCGCTTCACCGGAGCGGCACTCATCGGCGCCGACGGCATCCGCTCCGCGGTTCGTCACCAGATCGTCGGCGACGGCGTCCCGCGTGTATCCGGACATACGATCTACCGGTCCGTGATCCCGATGGAGCAGGTTCCGGAGGAACTCCGTTGGAATGCTGTCACGTTGTGGGCCGGACCCAAATGGCATTTCGTTCACTATCCCATCGGCAGCGGAAAGTTCCTCAACCTGGCCGCCACTCGGGACGACGGTGCACAGAACGTTGTGGTCGGCAGGCCGGCCGAGACAGCTCACGTGCTGACCGAGTTCCCCGATCTGAGCGACACGGCCCGGCAGTTGCTGGAGCTGGGGACCGACTGGAAGGAATGGGTGCTGTGTGACCGTGACCCCGTTGACCGCTGGACGGACGGACGCGTGGCTCTCCTTGGTGACGCGGCGCATCCCATGCTTCAGTACGCGGCCCAGGGCGCCTGCATGGCGCTCGAGGACGCGGTACTCATCGGCCAGTTGCTCTCGGGGCCGGCTGAGGACACCGCGCAACGGCTTGAGAAGTACCAAGCCGAGCGGTGCGAGCGAACAGCCAGGGCGCAGCGGGTGGCCCGAGCCATGGGCGAACAGCTCTATCACCCTGCCGGGGAAGCTGCCACCGCGCGCAACGCCATGCTGTCCTCCTTCACCGCCGACGAGTTGTACGACAAGGTCCAGTGGCTGCACGGAGCTCGCGTCGGCGGGACGGGAGAGCATCGTTGAGCAGGTTGCGCTGGCTGACCGCGGGGAGTCCCACGGTCCCGCACTCGGTCAGCACGATGGTGTGCAGGGCGTTGTTCGCGGCCCGGTCACCGCCCCGGTTGAGCCGGTGGCGGTGGGTGCGGCCGGAAGAGGCCGGGATCGGAGCGACCCCGGCAAGATGCGCGAACGCGCCTTCGGAACGCATCCGTTCCGGGCTGTCCACGGCCGAGGCGAGGAGTTGGAGCAGCGCGGGAGTGGCCTGGCTGACCAGCGGGCCCATCTCGGCGTCCAGCTCGGCGATCTCCTCGTCCATCGTCTGATGGCGACAGGCGAGCCGGCGCAGTGCCGCACGGGTGGCCGCCAGCGGGCGTGACAGATCGCAGCCGGGCCAGGGTGCGTACAAGCGCGGCTCGCGCCGGACCGGCGACCCGTTCGCGCAGCATCGCGGATGCGGACACCAGAAGGCCCGGATCTGCTTCATCGCCTGGGTGCGGGCCTTGACCGCGCTGCGGCGGGCGATCCGCAGCACGCGTACCGCCTCGACCACGCCGTCCCGGCTCTTGGGGACGCCGGTGGCCCCACCGACGCGCCGACAAATCCCCAACAGGACAGTCGAAGACGTCAGTCAGTCGGTAAGTCACACGCATCAGCAGAACCACCACTCACATTCCCACTGTCAGTCGAGGAGTAGGGGATTGGGCAGGGTGGCCGCGGGGTGCATGCGGAGGAGGGTGTGAAGGACTCCTGAGAGGCCGGACATGATGCTGGGGGAGAACGCTTCGCGGGCCAGCCCGCCGACCGGGCCGCGTTGTTCGAGGCCGGTGAGGATTTCGGCGTCGAGGTCAGAGGGGTCGCCGAAGTTCAGGGACGTGAGGAATTCCCACTGGCCGAGGTCGCCGTGGCACAGGGTGTGGCTCCAGCCGAAGCCTTCGGCGGCGCAGGCGCGTGCTGCGCGCTGGGCCATGTCGAGGTGGGCGGGATCGCCCGCGCGTCGGTGGAGATCGAGCATGCCGATGCCAACTCCCGCGCTGCCGTGGCACCAGCTGGTGAAGAAGTCCTCCTCCGCGCCGATGCGGACGTCGCGCCAGTTGCCGTGCTCGGGTTGGTAGAGGGACTCCTGGTAGGCGAAGGCCCGCTCGGCGAGGTGGGTCCAGCCGCGCTGTTCGGCCGCGGAACCCGCGTCGCTGAGGGCGAGCCGGGTCAGCGCCCAGCCGAGCCCGGTGGCGCCGTGGGCGAAGCCGCCGATGCCCTCGGGGTTGAGCCGGGTCGTCCAGCGGGCGCCGCTCGCGTCGACCGTGGCCAGCGCGGTCAGCCGGCGGCCGATGTGTGCGGCGGCGCCGAGCCAGCGGTCCTGCCCGGTCGCCGCGGCCAGGTTGAGGAGGGGGACGACTGCGCCAGCCGCCCCGTTGAGGAGGTCCACCTCGACGTCGTCCTCGACCAGTCGGCCTTCCGCGAGCAGCAGGGCCCTTTCGGTGGCCCGCTCCAGCAGCCAGTCCTGACCGAGCACCCGGTGCAACGCCATCCACGTCCACACCTGCGACGCGGCACCGCTGAACGCCCCGGGTGACGGCGTCGGCGTACGGTCCTCGGTGCCGACCAGTACCCGCAGCGCCCCCTCGAACGTCTCGGCGACGCCCGGCACATCGTCCGCCCGCCCGGCCAGCACCTCGGCCACGTACTCCGCGAGCGTCAGCGCCACCCCGCCCTGCCCGGTGTAGAGGTCGGCTGGCAGCACCCTGATGGACCACCCGGCGGGGGTGAAGACAGGGCTGATCCAGGTGACCGTACCGTCCTCGCCGCGCACCGCCCCGTCACACAGCCGCCGTACCATCTGCGCGGCCAGGTCGCGGCGGCGCCGCTCCCGGTCACGGGCGTGCGGGTCGCGGGCGGCGGCCTGCACCCGCTCAGGCAGCGAACGTTCATTGAGGTACGCGCCCACCAGCGCGTCCTGGATCACCGACTCCTCCAGCGCCAGGTCGGTGGTGCGCCAGTCCTCGACGGTGGTCCGTACGGCGGCCGCGTCCACGGTGAAGGTGAACATCGGTACGTCGCCTGCCAGTAGGTCCGCGATCTCACCGTCGATTGCCGCGCGGTCGGTCGGCGCGCCGGGCAGCACCTCGGCGTTGCGCCGGAGGATGTCCCGGGCGCGCTCGAGTGCCGCCGCCTCATCGTGCAACGACGCAGGGTGCCACAGCATCCGGCCGATGTCGACGTACGCCTGCGTCGGCCGCAGGATCCGCCGCGCCTGGGCGCCTTCGAAGCGGCGCAGCAGCCGGTACGCGTCGACCCCGGGCCGGCGCAGGTGCGCGGTCATCTCGAGGAAACCGGCCAGGATCCGGTCCCAGTACGTGCTCAGCACCGGGGTGGGGCTCGGGTGATTGCCGGCGGTGGGCATCGCCACCAGGTCCACCTGGAAGCGAGCCGCCGCGCTGCCACCATCTGCGATCACCGGGTTCGGGATCAGCGGTTGCTGGCCGGGCAGCGCCCCGATCCCGGAGATGTCCACCCCGCCGAGCGCGAAGCCGGTGCCGCGTACGGGCAGCAGTCCGGTACGCAGCACCGTACGGCGGATGGCCGCTGCCGCCACGTCCACCGCGTCCCCCCGGCCGCTGGGCGGGAAGGGCGCGGGGACGTCGAAGAGCGTCTCAGCGTCCACGATCACCGGGACCGGGCCCGCGGCGATCATGTTCTCGGCGTGCATGTCGGTGCCGCCGGTGCAGCGGAGGACGGCCAGCCAGTGTCCGACGTTGCGGTAGAACGCGGCGAGTTCGGTGTCGTCCGCACAGTAGCGGTGGCGGACGAACTCGGCCCAGCCGTAACCCTCGCGCGCCAGTGTCCGCGGCACCCGGATGCGCTCATCCGGCGCCGGGGCACCGGGAAAGTCAGCGTAGAGCTCCTCCAGCAGCGCTTCCAGCGCCACGTCGGCCTCGGACGGCCGGGGCTTGTACATGACGCTCCCGCCAGTGAAGTCAACCCGACTGACCGTCAGGCCGCCCCGGTGGGTGTCGCCCGCACCGAACGCGACGGCTCGCAGCTCCCCCGCGGGTCCCCCCAGCAGCGGCCGCAGCAGTTCGCGGTCCGCGGCGAACCGCTGCGCGAAACCGGCCGTCGCCGCCACCGACAGCCGAGCTACCGACGCGATCCGCGGGCCGGCGCTCGGGTATCGGCCGGCCAGCCGGTCGAGATAGCCCTCCTCACCGGCCTGCTCGATGAACGCGGCCCACGTCCTCGTGTCGGATCCGGCCCCTGCGCCAGGGGCGGCCCGCCCGCCGCCTTCTGCCAAGCGCAGCGCGTGCAGTTCAATCAGGAACATGCGGGACAGCTTCGCGTGCAAGGACTTGAGCAGGGCGGTGTGGCCGGCCTCCAGCACCGCTTCTCGTTCCTTCCGGCCCAGGGCGTCCACGGCGGTCAGCCGCCGGGCCAGCTCTTCCCGCCATGGTCGGGCGATGGTTCGTACGGGTTGGGCGAACCATTCCGCCTCGTCCTTCTTTTCCGGCGCCACTCCGCTCACCGTTTACCCTCCCCATTCCGCCGCGCGTTCGCGCCCTCGGGCGCCTCAAAGGGGCGCGGGGAACTGCGCGACCGAGGTGCGGACGCGTCGTTGCTTGGCAGTCAGTTCCCCACGCCCTTGTTTCGAAGCGCACTCCGCACGGCGCCCCCCAAAGAAGCGCATTCCGCAGGAGAAACGGTCAGGCAGCGCGCCTCGGAGAAGGCACTCCGTAGGAAGTCCCTCCGTAGAGGGTCCTAAAGGCGCCGCAGGTGATCAGCAGCACCAGCTGCCGCGCGACCCGCTCGGGCTGGAACAGAAGCCGTAGAGGGAGTCGCTCGGGTCGGTGAGTGCAGCCTCGGCGGCGGCGCCGCCGATGTAGAGGGGCCCGGCGGGGTTGGTCTGGCCGTACGCGCTCTCGGCGCCTGACAGCCAGGCGTCGAGCACGGCGGTGGTGGGAACACTGGTCTGGGGCATCAGCGGCCTCCGGACGTGGGGATTGGGACGGATTGCCCAGTGCTGAGTATCGCCGGATTCGAACACCCGTCAGACGGCCAATCTGGCCAAAGTCGTTTGGTGCTCTTGCGGCGTAACGCTATGTGTGTGGCGGGCGGGACGGTGGCACGGTCGAGCGGTGACCGGGCGATGAACCTCCTCAGCGACCCGCTCGGCCGGTTTCAGGACCGGGCGGAGATTGCCGCTCCGTGCAGCGCATGGCATCCCAGACCGGGGCCGGCCACGACCTGCCATAAGCCCAGCCCGATAGGCAACGGAAGTGACGCGGACAGAGACGAGTCTGGTTTCGCCCACGCACTGACGCGCGCCCGCGCCCAGCAGCTGCTGCCCGCAGAACTCGACGTCGAGATGTCGGCCGCCCACTCCTGGCCCTCTACCAAGGTCTGCTGGTGCTTGTCCGGGCCGGTACGGCCGCCGCCAAGTTGCACACCATCACCGACGGAGCCCTGGCGTCGATCGGCGTCAGGCAAGCCAAGACAGTCAAGCAAGCGGTCGCTGAGCTTTCGTGGGGAGGGGGTCGGCGAGGTAGTGCTGGATGGTGGGGGCAAGGAGGTCGGTGACGGTGTCGGCGGGAAGGGTGGCGATGTCGCCGACCTGCCAGATGTAGCGATTCATGACCATGCCGACGATCTGGGTGGCGATGAGGCTGGCGCGCAGGGTGCGTTCGGCGTCGGGCAGGCTGTGGGAGACGACGGCCAGGACGAGTTCGGAGAACAACTGCCGTAGGCGGTGCATGGCGGCGGGTTCCTGGGCGGCGGTGAGGATGATGGAACGCAGGATCTCGGCGGAGGCGGGGTCTTCCCACAGGCGCAGGGTGGCCTGAGGACCTGCTGTACCTGCCGGCGGTGTCGATCTTCCGGTACATCGAGACAGGCCCGATCGACTACTGGACCGGCCACGGCTACGCCGTCGTGATCGGCGACCAGCGCGGCACCGGCATGTCCGAGGGGGAGTTCGCGCTGTTCGGGCCCGCCGAGCAGCGCGACTTCTACGACACCATCGAGTGGATCGCCTCCCGGCCCTGGTCGACCGGGAAGGTTTCGATGATCGGGGAGAGCGCCTACAGCGTGAACCAGTGGCTGGCCGCCGCGCAGCGCCCGCCGCACTTGACCTGCGCGCTGATCTACAGCGGGTTCACGAACCTCTACCACGACGCGGTCTACCACGGCGGGGTCTACTCCATGGGGTTCCTCAACTTCTGGTCGACCGACCACCTCCGCGCCAGCGCGACCATCGGCGGCGGCACTCCGCCCAGGCCCGGCGGCGCTGCCTGGGTTGCGATGGCTCACCACCCCACCGTCACCCGCAGCGGGAAGCGGACTTTCCCGCAGTACGGCGACCGGCACGAGGCGACTGGCCCCTTCGCCCGACGAGCACGTCTGTGGCGCCTGCTACCGGACCTCACGCCGGAGGACCAGGAGCGCGCCATCGAGCACGAGCAGCCGGAGCTCACCAGCGAACAGCCCCGAAAGGCGGGGCCCCCACCACATCGACAGGAGGCCCCGCCATGGCCAACCTCTCCTCTACCCGATCGGCGCCGCTGTCGGCGCTACGTACGCGGCCGCCGCATGGGCCTGGCGCCGCTTCAAGGCCGCGGCCCGGGCGGGCGTGTACCCGGGATCCCCGCAGCACCAGGCCGCGCTCCGGTCGGTCAAGGACCGCACCGCACCCCAGTTCACGTACTGGCCGTACCTGCCGACCGCGATGCAGGCCGCCCACGACGAGCGGGCTCTGGACACCCCGGCGGCGAAGCCGCCCACCCCATGACCCCAACACCCCACACGGAGGAGGTGAGCACCATGACCACCCTCATCGCGGCCGCTGTGGTGCTCACCGCCACGGCGGCCGCCATATGTGCCCACCGCGCCCGTACGGCACAACGCCAGCTGTCCCGGGAGCAGGCCGTCGCGGCTGATCGGCGCTGTGCACCACCGCGGCGTGTGCCCCTCAAGGACCGTCTGCGGACCGTCCGCCAGACGCAGGACGCGCACGCCGCCTTGTAGTACCGCAGGCCGAAGGAAGTCGAAGCCTGATGCGGTGAATGGCCTCGTACGCCCTGGCGTGCGCCTGACGGGCTGTCTGCAGCCTGGATGGTGCCGGGCACTGACGCGAAGAGGATCTTGTGTGGAGCGCGGGGACGCGCTTCAGGCGTCCGGCTGGAGCGCCAATGCCGGGGGAGCCATCGTAATGAGCAGAGTGTGCGTCACTTCCTCGTGCAGTGTGCCGTCCAGGCCGAGAGAGACGGTCCCGTCCTCAGTGATCGCGAACTCGAGGCTGACCGTGCTGTCCTTGAGGTGGAACGGGTCCTCGCCCGCACTGGCCGAAGCCATCACGCGGCGGATCATCGTGATCGCATCGACCAGCACACTGTCCACCGTTCCGTCACGAAGCTCGTGCTGCTGTGCCAGATCAGGGGGGACAAGGGTCATTTCGATGAGATGGGTGTCCCGCTGAGTCACCGAGCGCCCGATCTTGAGTTTCATGCCGAGGAACGGCAGACGAAAGTTCCATGAGCTGCCCGCCGTCGCGGCGGCAACGGCATGAAGGGTGAGTCGCACCGAGGTGATGCGCAGATCCCTCTCGGTATCTGTGGCCGATATGTTCGACTGCGTCACCGCACTCTTGACCGCGGCCACCAAGTCCTCCACGGGGACGCCGTCGTCAGTTACGTTCATGCTTCCTCGCATCAGGTGTGGGTGGGCACGACCGCGGCGGGGTTGCCGTAGACCGTGTACGCCAACCAGGTGGGATCCGCGGCATCGTGTCCGGCGTGACAGCGTGCCTGGTGGGCCGCAGCACCGAGCGCCTCGCCCGCGGAGAGAGACGCGTAGAAGGCTTCGGCGAACCGCTGGGCGCTGTCACTGCGCACCGCCCACAGCGTGCCCACAAAGGCTCCGGCACCGGCTCCCATGAACTGCTGCGCCCACCCGAGCATCTGGGTGTACTGCGGGACCACTCCGGCGGCCCGGCATGCGTTGATGAAGACAAGCGGGCTGCTGCGTTCCAGGGCGCGGCGTGCGACCGCGCTGTTCAGCAGGGCCGGGACGAACGGGCCTCCCTCCAGGGCGATCGATGAACCACCGCCGCCGGTGTCGAAGGCGTTGTGGCAGGTGAAGTGCAGTGGCCCCGTCGTGCCGGCATCGATCACCGCGAGAATGTCGTCCAGTGTGTTGACGATCTTTCCGTTGCCGAGGATCCGGCTAAGCGACTCGATCTCGCTCGAGCCGTTGACGGGTACCCGTGAGGAGATGACGTAGTGCGGCTCGTCGATGGGCAGGGCGGGGGAGCGTGGCTGACCCAGGCTGTTTCTCAGGACCGGAAACTGTTCGACCATGAACCCTTCGTCGCGCCCCGGCGCGATGGGGTAGAGCAGCTCCCACGGGATGACATCGTGCTCGGTCGCGATACTGAACGCCGTGATGTGATCCCGCAGCTGCCAGAACTGCTCTTTGATCAGGTCCGGAACCATTTCGATCCACAGACCGACGCCTGTCTCCTTCATCCAGCGCCGTGCATGGCCGCCGGTGTAGTCCCCACGGCCCGCTGCCAGTCTCTGCAACATGGCGAACGCCCGCTCCGTGGCCACTTCCGGGTTCGCCGTGAGGGCCTGGGCGAGAACGGCGCCGTAGATGCACCGGTCTGAGAGGAGCCGGAAAGTGTACTGGTCGCCCACGCGGTCGACGAGCAGCGTGACTTCACCGGGATTGCTGCGAATCTCCCCCACCGTGGCGGCGCTTGGCGACCCCACCTCGTAGGGGCCGTCGGACTCCACCGACACCTCGAGGCCGATCTCCGTGAGAAAGGTCCCGCCCGCCCAGGCAGTCACCCTGACGCGGTGGAGGCCTTCTTCCCGGGCCAGAAATGAGAATCGCGCCGGTGCCGGGTCACCCGACGGCGCCACAGTGATGGTCTGTTCCAAAGGTCCTTGAGGGTCCAGCCCGGCAGGCGCCTGCACAATGACGGTCAACGGCGTGCCCTCGCCGCCCGGTTCGAACCCCTGCAACGGGGCCGACACCTCGTTGTCAATGGATGAAGGGCTGGTCGGCACCCGTACGATCAGACTCACCGGCCCGGACAACGCCGCGTGAGAGGGCATCTGCGCCACCAGGAATCGGCTGGTCACCGGAGTGATCGGCGCTGTTTCCTCAGCCGAGGCCTCGCCCAAGGGCGAACGCCTCACTGCCGACGCCGAGCCCATTGCGTGTTGTGCCCATCCGGCGCCCCACTCACGAACGTGGTCGGCAGCATCGGCACGTGTCCACCACTCGACGGCACCGGTCGGCCTTCCGGTCCGCGCGAGGTAGCCGGCCAGCACCCGCATCGCCTCGACGTCACCCGTGACAGCCATCTCGTGCAGTTGCCACTCAACCCCGTCATCCCGAGCCCACTGAGCGGCTCGGCCCAGTCGCTCTGTCAGCCTCGCGGCCAGAGAAGAGGCGACACGGGCGTCCAGGGTGTCAGCACCCTCCCACCACTCGATGGCCTCGTCAGGGCGACCGAGGCGGGCAAGTGCTTCCGCGACCCATCGGACGTGCCGCGTCCCGCGGACGCGCGCCAGACGGTGCAGCTCCTTGCGTGACACCTCCTGGCGCGTATCCGCCGCAGCGCGGGCCACCAGCTCCGCCACCGCTGTGGCGTCACCACCGTCTGCCAGCTGCCGCAGCTGCTCCTCGGCTTCGGCCACGCGTCCTGCGCTGTCGAGGGCCGCGACGAGTGCCCATTCGACGGTGGCACCGGCGGTGGCGGCACAGGTCAGCCATTCGACGGCTTCGGAGAGTCGCTCGGCGGCGCCGTCGGCCTGCAGGCGCTCCGCCAGCTCCAGCATCGCCTTTACGTCACCGCCCTTGGCCAGCCGTCGTAGCTGCTCCTCGGCTTCGGCCGCGCGTTCTGCGCTGTCGAGGGCCGCGACGAGTTTCCACCGCAGGGGGGCGCCGGCGTTCGAGGCACGGGTCAGCCATTCGATAGCTTCGGAGAGCTGCTCACCGGCGCCGCCGATCTGCAGGCGCTTCGCCAGAGTCCCCATGGCGACCACGTCACCGCTCTCGGCCAACTGCCGCAACTGCCGTTCGACCTCGACGGCGCCCAGATAATCCGAAAGCTCGTGCAGCGCGGTCTCGTCGCCAGCCGCGGCCGACTTCTGCCACCACGCGATTGCTTCGTCGTGACGCCCATCCGCAGCCAACGCGGCGGCCAACACACGCATCGCGAACGGGTCACCCGCCGCCGCGAGCCGCCACCGCCAGTCCTGCCCCTCCTGACCTGCCCCACCGCCCGACACTCGCCCTCACCCCATGCCGCATCGTCACTGAAGGTAGACGGAGAATCACAGTAGGGCGATACGGTCGGCTTCACGCCGTTTTGCTCAAAGCGGGGGCACGGCCGTCCCTGCCGATACGCACGTGCTCAGGCCGGTGAAGTAGGCAGCCCGAGGAGACGGGTGTGGCCGGCAGCGACCCGAACACCTCCCCCTCACGGGGTGCCCGTGCCGCGGATCTCGCCGGGTGAGCTGCCGAACGCCAACGTCATCGCATCCAGGGGCGCTCCCGCCGCACAGACCGTGCTGCATCTCTCTCCACATGGGCATCGGTATTGGAACTCTTACCCTCCGGGCACGGTGCTCAAGGATGCGTCCAGTAGCGTCTTGGCGGCTCGCCAGGCATCCGTGAACACCTGTGCGTCGTTGGTGGAGGCTGCCAGCGCATTGGCGCCCTCGAAGATCACGGCGAATTGCCTGCCGAGTGTCTCCGGGTCGGCTGCTCCGGCCTCAGCAGCGGTGGCCACGAGGCGATCGCGGAAGGCTTGCTTGTGCCGCTGCGCGAGGCGGGCGACTGCCGGGAGCTCTCCTGCGCCTTCGACGACGGCGTTGTGGAAAGGGCATCCGCGGATGAGCGCCGGCGAGTCGCCCTCGATGGGGGCGAAGATCGCCAGCAGTCGCTGAGCCGGGGTCAAGTCGGCGCGCTCCAGCTCTACTTCGGCGGCGATCGGTTTCTCCGACTCGAACCGGCGAAGGTACTCCTCCACCAGCGCGTTTTTGGTCGGGAAGTGCACATAGAAGGTCCGAGGCGAGACGTGCGCAGCCTCGATGAGCGCCGCCACACCGGTGGCGTGGATACCGCGTGCGTAGAAGAGCTCCTCCGCCGCCTGCAGGATGCGCTCACGCGCGCCACGCCCGCCGCGGGTCGCCCCGGTAGTTGATGTCGTTGTGCCCATACCCGTAAGTATAGCGATCGCTTTACATCTGACGCGGAGAGGGGTAGCCTCCATGTCAGGTAAAGCGATCGCTATACCTTGATGGCGCTCAGTGGCCCAGTGCCGGCTCCTGCCCACCCGAGCATCGATCACGGCTCCCGCGAGGCCGACCCTGAAAGGGAGAGTCCGGTGACCCAGTCCTACGCGCAGGCGCCTATCAAGACGGTGTCTGCAGCCAACGGCATCGAGTACGCGTATCGCGAGGTCGGCGAGGGCGGGGTACCGCTGGTTCTGCTCATGCATTTCCGGGGCAACCTCGACTACTGGGATCCGGCGCTGGTCGACGCCCTGGCCCAGGGCCGGCGCGTCATCGCCTTCGACAACACCGGCGTCGGCGGATCCAGCGGCACCTCGCCCAGCACGGTCACGCAGATGGCACTGGACGCCATCGCCTTCATCGACGCCCTGGACCTGGCGCAGGTCGACATCCTCGGCTTCTCCCTGGGCTCCTTCGTGGCCCAGGAGATCGCGCTGATCCGGCCCGCGCTGGTACGGCGTCTCGTGCTCGCCTCGGCAGCGCCCCAGGGCGCGCCCGGCATGCACGGGTGGGCGCAGTGGGTCATCGACTCGGTGGGCAAGCCGGAGGTCGTTCCCGCATTGGTGCTCGACGTCTTCTACACCCACTCGCCGGAGAGCCGGTTGGCCGGCGAGAAGGCCATGGGGCGGATGTTCTCCCGGGCCGAGCTGGATGCGCCCACCACGTGGCAGACGCGCCAGGCGCAGTACGACGCGGTCACCGCCTGGGGCATCCCCAGCTTCTCGCTCCTGGAGCGGGTGACCGCGATCCGGGCACCGGTGTTCGTCGCAGGCGGCGACAGCGACCCGATGATCCTCCCGCGCTACTCCCACCTGCTGGCCGGGCTCATCCCCGGCGCGGAGATCAAGATCTACCCGGACGCGGCGCACGGCTTCCTCTTCCAGCACCACGAAGAGTTCGCACGTGACGTCAAGGAGTTCCTCGAACGCGTGTGAACAGCCCGACGACGACACCAACCACCAGACCACATGCAGTGATTGACAGGAGACATCATGTCCACCCAGAGCAACCTCAGCACCAACTCCGGCCTCGGTTATGGCGTGTTCGTCGCGGACCCGCTGCCCATGGCCGGTCCCGGACCGCTCCCGAACGGAGAACCCCGCAACTTCCAGCCCATCGCGGTCACCCTGATCCACGGCACGCAGGACGCCGTGCTCGTCGACCCGCCGCTCACCGTCGACCAGGCGCAAGCGGTCGGTGACTGGGTCGAGGCGAGCGGGAAGCGGCTGACGCACATCGTCGTCACCCACGGGCACGGCGACCACTGGTTCACCGCCGGGGGGCTGGCCGAGCGCTTCGGCGCCCAGGTGGTCACTTCTGCAGGCGCCGTCGCACAGATGCACAACAACGTGTATGCCCGGGAGGTGCTGTGGGACGTGATGTGGCCGGGCCAGATCCCCCCGTCCCCCGTCACGGCCGTCACGGTGCCCGGCAACCGCCTCACCCTCGAAGGACACGACCTCAACATCGTCGAAGTGGGGCACGCAGACAGCGACGACAGCGCGGTGCTGCACGTGCCGGACCTCGATCTGGTGGTGGCCGGCGACGTGATCTACAACGGCGTGCACATGTACCTCGCTGAGTCAGCCGACGGCAACCTCGGCCCCTGGCGCAAGGCCATCGACACCGTCGCCACACTGGAACCGCGCCGGATCGTGGCGAGTCACCAGAACAAGGCCCTCGACGACAACGCGGAGCGGCTCATCGCAGAGACCCGCCGATACCTCGACGACGCCGAGGCCGATCTGGCCGCGCACGACACCCCGGTGGAGTTCTTCGACTCAATGCTCAAGCGCTACCCGGAACACCTCGGCCCGACCGTTTTGTGGGTCAGCTCCCGCGCCCTCTACCTCGCGCGTGAGGGCGGCGACCCGGTGCAGAACCTCGTAGCAGCCTGGCGGCTGTAAGCCAATCCGAAGACGCCGCCAAGGCCACTGTTCGCACTACCTGGTTGCTACATCGCTCGAGCAACCCGGAGAACCCACCCCACGAATGGATACGACCTGGGAACGGAGGCTGACGCGGAGGGCCACCGTCTCACCCTTGGCCGGGAGCTTCTCCAGCTTCAGATCGACCGCGACACAACTGGCCGGGCTCTCCGACCGGGGGCTGGCCGGGACGTTGAGCGTACATTTCGGGCGCGCGGACTGTGGGACAGCGGTCGCCGTCGACGCGAGCCCACTCGGTATGACGACGGCCGCCGCGCCGATCAGGGCGACCCATCGCGCGAACTTCCAGATCATCTCATTTCAGTCCTCTGCTGAGACGGGAGCTCCGGGTGGGGCTGCCGGGACGTCGGCACAGCACGGACCCACGGCAGTTGAGGGTGCAATATCACATCACACAAAACTTTGCGTCGTTCAACCAGCACGCGGTGTGAGGATGCCCCTCGCCGGCCATCGGCGGGGCGGGGGAGCGGTGGTCCGGAAACCAGCCGCCAACGGGTCCCGGGCGGCAAGGCGTACGCCGATCTCGTCAATCTGGTGGCCGATGCTCTGGGCCAGGACGGTTCCCGTGCTGTCGTGGGCGCTGACCGGAACGTCGAGACTGCGGCGCGCCGGCACAGGCACTCACACAACCGCCAGGTGCTCAGTCACAGTTGTGCCGAAGCACGCTCCATTTCACATGGGCAGGCTTGTCGTCACCGAGACCGCTCGCGATGTTTCCGGACGTGTGGCCGGACCGCCCTGTGATGGGATGTGCGCATGAGTGAGTCGTCCCTGCGTGACCGTATTGAGCGGTACTACGCAACTGTGCCGCTGCTGTTCGCCGAAGCCGAGGAGTTCGGTCCGCTGCGTCTCTTCGTACGAAAGGAGCCCGGCGCGCCGTACTACGGCGGCCCCAATCATGCCCGCCCCACCTCGGCAAGCTCTGCGGTTGTCACCGCCGCCGACATCGCTCGGGTGCGTGCCCGGCAGCGCGAACTCGGCGTCCCGGATGCCTTCGAGTGGCTCGCCGAGGTAACGCCTTCGCTGCGCATCCGTATCGAGGAAGCGGGGCTCCCGGTCGCGGAACGCCCGCTGATGGTCCTCGACCCGGACCACCGGCTGCCGTCGCAGCCCCTTCCCGAGGGCGTCACGATCCGGGCCCTGGCTGCAGACGATCCCGCTCTGCCCGCCGTCCTGGCCCTCCCAGGGCTGGCCTTCGCGGCAGAGGGCACGGCGGTGGGGTCGGCGGGCCGCACCGAGCTGGCGATGGCAGCCGAGAAACTTGTAACAGACGGCACGGCGTCAACGACCCGCCCTTCACTCCGCGCCGGCCACAAGACGCTGGTCGCGGCTTTTGCTCCGGACGGCACCCCGTTGGCCGCAGGCCACTACCACCCGGCCAACGCAACCACCGAGATCGGAGGAATCTGCACCCTCCCCACCGCCCGCCGCCAGGGGCTCAGCGCTGCTGTCACAAGGGCCTTGGCCACCCACGCCCGCGACCACGGCATACGCACCGTCTTCCTCGCCTACGCCGAGGACGAGGTGGCTCGCATATACGCCCGCCTCGGGTTCCGCCCAGCCGGCACCACGCTGCTAATCGCCAACCAGCCGGCTCGCGGACAGCTGTAAGCCGACGCGCGGGCGCGGACATTGTCCTCAGGCCCGCGCCCTGATCGTCGGGGCATGACGACCGATGACACGCAGCAGCCGGGCCCGAAGCGGAGCAAAGTCCTGGACGCCCTGGCACGCGCGGAGCGCGCCGTGTTCACCCGTCCCGCCCCGAAATCCGCGCCGGCCCAGATGAAATTCCTCCTTTGTCACGGCCCCCGCAGGGACGCCCAATATGTCGGTCGGCCTGCCGGGTCGTCGCCCGGCGCGCGCCGGTGGGTAGACGGTCGAGCCAGGACCCGGGTTCGGCGACGTCGCACGGGTCGGATGTGGCCTCGCAGGGGGCAGCGGTCAAGTCCATGTCCCGAACGTCGCAGGCGATCCGGCTGAGCAGGATCCGGAACGCTTGGCGCTCATTCTCATCGAGCGCCTCAAGGAGCCGGTCTTCGGCTTCCCGTACCTGCCGCTGCAGGTCCTGGAGGGTGTCGACGCCCCGGGCGGTGGCGACGATCTTGCGCTGGCGTCGATCGCCACAGGTGTCCGGTCGGCTGAACCTGACCGTGCGCTATGCCGGCCGCTCCACCACCTTGCGCACCCGTCGCCTGCCCGAACCCACCAACCACGCCGCGAGCCTGGCTCGCACCGGATACGACGCCTACAGCGCCGACGGCGGTACCTCGACGACGAAGAACAGGAAGGTGGTTTTGGTCGAAAGATCGTGGAAGTCGTCGGGGAACAGCTCACGGGCGGCCGGGTCGGGCTGCGGCTCGCTGATGACGGCAAGGCGGAAGCCGGCGGTGGTGAAGGCATCGGTCATCGCGTGCAATGGCTTGCGCCAGAACCTCATCGGGACGGACTGCCCGTTGAACGTCCAGTCGAAGTTATAGCTGGTGGTCGCAAAGTAGTCGGGCCGAGGATCCTGGATCGTGTAGGCCACGAAAGGGTGGTCCACCGACGCGATCAGTCGGCCGCCGGGCCTGAGCACTCGCCGCATCTCGGCCAGCGTCGGTCCCCAATCCTCCAGGTAGTGCAGGACCAGCGACGCGACCACGTCGTCGAACGCACCGTCGGCGAAGGGCAGGGGTTCGCTCAGATCGACCACGTGCAGGGCTACGTCGTCACCGAGGCGCCGCCTGGCCAGTGCCAGCATCCCGGCGCTGGCGTCGATGCCGGTGACGACCGCACCGCGGTCGCGTAGTGCAGCGGACAGGGGGCCCGAGCCGCAACCAGCGTCCAGGACCCGACGGCCATCCACGTCTCCGGCGAGGGCCAACATCGCGGGCCGCTCGTAGTACGCGTTCACGAGGTTGTTCTCGGTTTCGGCGGAGAACGCCTCGGCGAAGCAGTCGTAGTCATTCGCCTGGGCCGGACTGCAGGCTGGGCGAAGCTCTCGGGCATGTCGGTTACTCGGTCCATCGTCGCAGCCTAGTTTTCACATGATCCGCCGGACAGAACCTAATGAACCCGCGGGCCTGTTCACGTTACGGCCCGCCGCCTCGCTGATCGCGCGCAACCGACGACGAGCTGGACATCGCCACTGTGATGGTCCTGGGGATCAGGTCGAGTGCCTGCGGGTAGGCCCTCAGGCCTCGTGGGCGCGCAGGCCGACGCAGTCAAAGGCCCAAAAAACCTCTGAGTAGACGAAGGTGCCCGTCATCCACGGCTCGTGAGCGGACAACCGGGCGACCTGGAACGCGGCTTCAGGAATACGCAGCGACGGCGAACGGAAGCCCACCGCGCCGGCACCCTCGAAGCCGCGCGTGCCGTAGTAGCGCGGCGAACCCTCCAGGAATACCAACGGCACACCCTGGCTGTCGGCCGCCGCGAGAGCGTACGTGATGAGCTGAGTACCGATGCCCTGGCGCTGGAACTCCGGGACCACGCCCAGCGGTGACAGGGACAGGACGTCCACGATCCGGCGCGGAGCGTCCAACCGCGTCGCGCTCAGCAGGACATGTCCGACGACCAGGTCATCAACGGTGGCGACGAAGGACATAGGCGCCAAGGCAGCCTCCGCAATGCGAAGTGCCTCTACCAGCCCGGGAACCCGCTCGCTGTCACCGAAGGCGCGCGTATGAACCTCGCGAACGTCTCGGTGATCGTCAGCGGTCTCTTGCCGGATCACCAGCCCGGCACCACCGGGAGCGATCCGGGAGCCTTCAGGCGCATTGTGTGACGTCATGGCCGCGAGGGTAGCTCGCGGGGCGGCTCGTGCGCGAGGCAATTGCGCACCAGGTCGTTGGCGCTTGAGTGGCTCCTAGCGATCTGGTTGGCCCGAGTGTGCGCTGGTGGTTGGCACGTCGAGGAGTGCGTCGAACTCATGGGCCGAGGAGCGTTCCACGTCGGGGGAACCATGGGCACGATGAACTCATAGGGGTGAGCGGACGCGTCGACTGCGGTCTCGAAGGTCCGGTAGTACGGCGTGTGCGGTACTCCGGGAGGCCCCAGCGTACCGAGACCGTGTCGTCGGTGAAGACCGCCACCGTCGGACCGCCCAGCGCCCTTCGGTGCGAGCTTGGAGTTGCGATCCTCGGCAACCCTCCGGCATGCGCAGACGCGCCGCCCCGAGCACCTCGCGGTGCTGGAGCGGCGCGTGCTGCCGGCGGCCGACGACCGGATCAGCCGGTGAGGATCAGTTGGTGAGGATGCCCGGGTCGGACAGGCCCGAGGCACCGGTCTCGACCTTGCCCGCGAGGCGGCGGAGGAAGTTGGACGAGGTGGTGGAAGTGACCGTCACGTCGTACCAGTTGCGGCAGGCGCCCAGGTCGATGGAGTGCGTGACGGTCGCGCCCTTGCGGACCGTGAAGGTCTGGGGGGTGCCGGCGTAGGAGTTGGTGACGGTGAGGTAGGCGTCGGCGGTGCCGGCGTTGGTGAAGGTCAGGTCGAGGTTGCCGGTGGCCGCGTTGTGGCGGGCGGCGACCTCGGGGCCGGCGGTCTTGCCCGGGTTGCGGAAGCGGCGCAGGAAGCCGTTCGGGCCGTGGACGGTCAGGTCCGTGACGCCCTTCGAGTACCGCGAGTTCCAGGTGTCCGCGATCGACTTGCCCGCCTCGGTCGTGTACGTCCAGGGCGCGTCGCTACGGTTCGCCGAGGTGACGTAGAACTGGGCGCCCGCGGCCGGGCCGCCGCTGAAGGTGAGCTGGTAGTTGCCGGTGCTGGGGTCCGCGGATCCGTCCACGTGCGGCGCGTACGCGAGCGGGCGGGTGGGCTTGGCGCCCGGCTCCTGCCGGGGCATCGTGCCGACGGCCGGGGCGGGGGCCAGGAAGTCGGGGTGGCGGTCGCGGTCCGGCGGGAAGTACCCGTCGGTCGGCGGCAGCTCGACCGGCGTCGCCTCCGTACGCGCGAAGTCGAAGGCGGAGGTCAGGTCGCCGCAGACGGCGCGCCGCCAGGGCGAGATGTTGGGCTCCTCCACCCCGAAGCGGCGCTCCATGAAACGGACGATCGAGGTGTGGTCGAAGGTCTCGGAGCAGGTGTAGCCGCCGGTGCTCCAGGGGGAGACGACGAGCATGGGGACGCGGGGGCCGAGGCCGTAAGGTCCGGCCACGTAGCCCGTCTTGCCCGGGAAGTAGTCGAGCGCCGTCGGGGTGGTGGACAGGCCATGCTCGGGCCCGGACGGCACGTACGGCGGCACGATGTGGTCGAAGAAGCCGTCGTTCTCGTCGTAGGTGATGAAGAGGGCGGTGCGGGCCCACACGTCGGGGTTCGACGTCAGGGCGTCCAGTACCTGAGAGATGTACCAGGCGCCGTAGTTGGACGGCCAGTTGGAGTGCTCGGAGAAGGCCTCGGGCGCGGCGATCCAGGAGATCTGCGGCAGCTGGCCGGCCTGGACGTCGGCGCGGAGAATGTCGAAGAAGCCGTCGCCATTCTTGGCGTCGGTGCCGGTACGGGCCTTGTCGTACAGCGGGTTGCCGGGCTGGGCTCCGCGGTACTTGTTGAAGTACAGCAGGGAGTTGTCGCCGTAGTTGCCGCGGTAGGCATCGTTGATCCAGCCCCAGGAGCCGGCGGCGTCGAGGCCGTCGCCGATGTCCTGGTAGACCTTCCAGGAGACGCTGGCCGCCTCGAGGCGCTCGGGGTAGGTGGTCCAGTCGTACCCGGCCTCGGCGTTGTTGAGGACCGGGCCGCCGCCCGTGCCGTCGTTGCCGGTGTGGCCCGTCAACATGTAATAGCGGTTGGGGTCGGTGGAGCCGATGAAGGAGCAGTGGTACGCGTCGCAGATGGTGAAGGAGTCCGCGAGCGCGTAGTGGAACGGGATGTCATCGCGGGTCAGGTACGCCATGGTGGTGGCGGTCTTCGCGGGCACCCACTGGTCGTACTTGCCCTCGTTGAAGGCCTTCTGGCCGCCCGCCCAGTCATGGTTGAGGCCCTGGAGGAATTCCATGCCGAGGTCGTCGCCCGGGGGCCGGAACGGCAGGGTGACCTTCTTGCCTGCCGCCTGGTTCCAGACGGACTTGCCGCTGGGCAGGGTGACCGGGCGGGGGTCGCCGAAGCCTCGTACGCCCTTCATCGCGCCGAAGTAGTGGTCGAAGGAACGGTTCTCCTGCATCAGGACGACGATGTGCTCGACGTCCTGGATGCTGCCGGTGGTGCCCTGGGCGGGGATGGCGGCCGCCCGGGCGATGCTGTCGGACAGCATGGTGAGTGCGGTGGCGCCACCTGCCAACTGCAGGAAGCGGCGGCGGTTGAGTTCTGCCATGGTGAGTCGACCTCTGCGGGTGAGGGAGCTGGCGGGGGGCGCCCCAAGGAGAGCGCGCGAGGGGTACCGCCCGGCGGACGCCCCATGACCGCCCGCGGTACGGCGGGCAAACGCCCTGCGTCGGAGCTGACGGGCCGAGTCCGCATAACACATCGCGGTCTTCGTATCGAGTCCGCTACGCGTTCCGTGTGTCGGCGAACTTGTCCAGTTCGCGCATCGCCTCGGCGTGGGCGCTCATCCGGATACTCACACTGCCGCTCGTGAAGAGCGCCACACCAGCGACCGACACCGGCACGGACAGCCCGAGCACAGCCAGGGCTTCAGGCCAGTCGCGTTCGTTCTGGCACCAATCACCCCTTTGCAGGCCGTCGTTGGCCGTACCACGTTCGGTCAACAACCGTGACTCGCACTCCGCGGGGTAACGGTCGCCGGGCTCCTCATCGACCTCGTATGGCGTGAGCAGCAACAGGGCACACCATGTCCACTGGAGCGTCGCCACAGCCAACAGACCGATACCCCAGGCGCGTATTCGCCCGGCCCTGTCGCGGAAGTCGAGGTCGTACTCACGTGATCGCATGGCGGACGAATTTAGCAGCGGGTTCTCGCAGCTATCAGGGCTGTCCCGCAACTGTCGGTCGCGGGTGAGATGATCTTGCTGGGGCGGGTGTGATCACAGCGTCGGAGCGCGTACAAAAAACTCCTGTGCACCGGCTCGCACACCTCTGCGATCATCCCCGAATGGCGCACAGTCTCGAATCGCTGGTCATCCGGCACACACACCGCCTTTGCTCCCCCAACGGCTCCGCCGGGGAAGGAGCCACCGCCGCACGGCAGTTCGACGCGGCGCTGACATCCGTGGGCTTCAAGCTCTCGGCGGACCTGCTGGAGCGGCTGTCGGCGCTGTCCGAGGCCGCGGTCGTACGCATCGCCCAGCGGACGCTGCGCACCGTGAGCGAGATGGTGGGCGGCCACGTCCGGCACAACTCGTACTTCATCGACTTTCCGGCGAACGTGCCGGACACCGAAGAGTTCTGGATGCGGTGTGTGACGAACGCGCTCCGCGACGACAAGTCGCGCGAGAACGTGCTGACGCAGCTGGCACACGGGGTGCTGGACCTGCTCAGCCTCCCCACGTACGGCCGCTACCAGCACACATACGAGGAGATGCTCGCGGCGCAGGACGAGCTGATCGCCTCGGCGGGCGACCGGGTGACTGTCCTGCACCTCGGGCGGGACCTGGACGACGAGCTCACGGACCTGTACCTGGCCTTGGCGGGCAGCACGACGCCACTGGGCGAGGACCACCTGTGCGACCTCAAGACCCTCGCCGAGCGGTGCGCGCTCGGCCCCCAGCCGGAGTCGATCCCGGTCCGGGAGAACCGGGCGGTCGTCAACGAGGCCCGTCTCGCTGTCGGCGCGGACCTCCTGCTGGACACCGTCATTGATGTGCTGCGGCTGGCCTGCGCGCTGTCGGGCGGCGACGTGACGCTGCAGGAGCCGACCCGGTTTCGGGCTCTCTCGCGGCCGGCCCGCCGTGCGCTGCTCGCGGGCCTCGACGCCGTGGTCGCGGCGAACCCCGCCAAGCTGGCCGATGTGCACGCGCACCGCGAGCCTTTCAAGCGGCTCGGTGAGCGTCTCCACCCCCACGAGTACCCGCGCTGGCCGCACGCCGCCGATGTGTTCGCCGTAGCGCGGGGCGAGAAGGAGGCGCGGTCCTTCGACAGCCGTGTCGAGAAGCTGCTCGACGAGTTCGATGTCCTCGGTGCGGTGCAGTTGCTGATGTCCGCTCCCGGCAAGCTGTTCCGCGCCCTGGACCTCCTGCTGCGTATCGCCGCCGACCAGGAGGAGCGGGACGCGGTGGTGGCCGCCGCGGTGCGGGTCGCTCCCGAGGTCTCCGGCCGGGTCGTGCTTTCGGTCCGCGAGCACTTCCAGAACCGGGAGCGGGAGACCGACGAACCCCGGATCTTCGTCAACCGCCGGGGCCGCGGCTGGGCCACCCCCGACGTCCGGCCGCCCGTCCCCGCCGCCGACCGCGATCGTCTGATCGCCGCCCTCGACGCCGAGATGCGCCGCAGGCTCCCGGCGCCGGGCCGGCTGCTGCTCGACCCCGACGTCCTCGATGTGGCGCTCCCGCTCAGCGGCAGGGCGACCGCGGCCGGGCTCGGCGCACTGCCGCGAGGTTCGGTCTCGGCGGTCGACGGCGGCCAGCTGCGCTTCTTCGTGTACTGGAAGGAGACCGAGGACCGGACCGACTACGATCTCTCGGCGCTGCTTCTCCACGCCGACTACAGCACCGACTCCTGGCTTTCCTACACATCCCTCAAGGCTGTCGGGGGCGAGCACTCGGGCGATGTCACCGAGGCGGCTGACGGGGCCTCGGAATTCATCAACCTGTCCCTTGACCGGGTACGCAGCACATTCATCGTTCCGCAGGTCAACATCTACGCCGGCGAGGGCTTCGAGGAGGTCGAGGAGTCGTTTTTCGGTTTCATGCTGCGCGACGGTGAGCAGAAGGGCCGGCCGTTCGAGCCGCGCACGGTGCGGATGAAGTCGGAGCTTCGCGGGGTGGGTCGAGTGGCGTTGCCGCTCGTGTTCCGGCGAGAGGACGACGGCCGGTGGCGCGCGAAGTGGCTGCACCTGTATCTGAAAGGCATCTCGGCGGCCAACCGGGTCGAGGAGAACCAGGTGTCGGTGTCCAAGGTGGTGCGCGCCATCGTGGAGCGCGAGCATCTGACGGTGCGGTACCTGATCGACCTGATGTCCGGCGACACCACGTCCGTGGATCTGTGGGACGGCGAGCCCGTCCCGGACGAGCCCGTCATGTACATCGGCCTCGAACGTCCCGAAGGGCTGCACCCGGACTCCCGGGTCATCACCCTCGAAAATCTGCGCGACTTGATCCCTGGCTGAGTGCTAGCGTTGCCCACGGCGAGGCCATGAAGGGGCTTCCTTCTCAATTCCTTCCTGAAACAAGTTCTTTCGCTTTCCTCGCCCTCGAGGTCGCTCCGGGCGGTGCCCGCGCTCACCGCGCGAGTGCCGCCCGAGCCGTTTTCAGGGCCTGCTCCGCGTAGCCACGGCCGAAGAGCACGGCGTGCACCACAAGCGGGAAGAGCTGGTGCAGCCCGACGCGGTCCGCCCAGCCGACGGCGAGGGGTGTCGCCCGCTGGGAGCCGTCGAGGAATCGGGGTCGGCACGGACGCCGGGCGGTGGACAGGTGGTTTCCGGCGGTCAACCGATGAAAGCCGGTGCCAAGGCCGCGCTCGCCAGCTGTGTTGGTGCCCCGCTGCCGTCGGCGGGCACGGTCCATAGGTCCGTCACGAATTTCCCGGGCCTGGCATAGACGAGGGTTGCGTCGGCGGCCCACACCGCCTGGTCGTCGATATTGCTGCGTTCGGCCGTTGCGGTCTCGGTCATGGTCCGCAGGTCCAGCACATACAGGCGCCAGGGTGAGTCGGCCGGTAGGCCGGGCACCCGCTTCTTGTAGGCGATCCGGGTGCCGTCCGGAGAGAGCGAGGGGCATTCCACATTGCTGTGCACAGTGGTCAGCGTGTCCGCCGCGATGTCGCCTGCCGCGAGATAGGTCTGCCCGCGGGTGGACACCGTGGCGTAGAAGTGGTCATCGTCGGCGAAGGTCACGCCCCAGACGTTCACATCGAGGGATCGGTATCCGTGGCCGTCCAACTTCAGGTCGTACTCCTCCAGGTTGTCCTGCAGCTTCCACGTGCGGGTGTCCAGGATGGATGTGCGCGTGGAGAAGGCTGTGTCGCCGTAGGAGTGCCCCTTGACGAAGACCGTCCATGCGACCAGGTGCCCTGATGGCGAGACTCGGGCCCGGCTGGGGACCCCTGCCAGTGGGTAGCTGCGCCGTTCGTTCAGCTGCTCGTCGAGGATCACCGCTCGGTAGCTGTTCTGCAGGGGCCCTTGGGCGCTCCGCAGGCAGATCCCGGTGCCGCCTGAGGCGAAGAAGCGCAGGCACTTCACCCCCGACGTAGCGCGCTGTCCGTCGGGCCGTTCGGCAGGTACCGAGGCGAGTTCGTCGCGGTGTGGGCCGTAGGCCGTACTGCGGAAGATCATGCGCCGCCCCGCGCCCGCAGGCGCGGCCAGGGACACGCGGCCGTCCGCGACTGCCGGTCCGCCCGGCTGCGGACGACTTCGGCGGTCGGCTCGTTCGGCGGCATGGTGCACGGCGAAGGCGGCGACCGAACCCAGTACGAGAACGGCGGTGAGCAAAGTGAGAAGGCGGCTCTTGCGGGTCATCAGGCCCTGCCTTTCCGATGGGGCCGGGCCGGCCATTCGCAGGGTTGGCCCACCCAGGGGTCTCGGGTGCGGGAGAAGCCAGGGCGGCTCGGCAACGGCGTCACGAAGCGCTCTCCTTCGTCACCCGGCTGCCGGTGAGGCGCAGTACGAGCATCGCGGCCGCTGTGCACACAGCGAGCGCACCCGTGGCGGTGGCCAGTGCGATGCCGGTGCCCCAGGCTGACCAGAGGGCGCCGAAGGCGAGTGAGCCGGTGAAGCGGGCCAGCGCCTGGCCCGTACCGACCAGGGCGAGTCCCGTGCCGCGCTGGGCCGGAGGGAGGGTGTCGGCCGCGGCCGCGGCCAGCACCCCGTCGGTGGCGGCATAGAACGCCCCGTGCAGCACGAGCACCGGCAGGACCCCCGTCCAACCGTCTGAGAGCGGCACCAGCAGCAATCCGTACCCGACGAGCAGCAGGAGATGGCCAATGAGAAAGAGTCGGCGTCGGCCGATCCGATCGGCGGCCGCGCCCAGCGGCACGGCGAGCACCAGAAATGCTGCGGCAGTGCCCAGGGGCAGCAGGGGCAGGAGATGCCCGGGAAGACCGAGTTGGCGCTGGATCAGCAAGTACAGGAAGGAGTCGCTGACTGTGGTCAGCCCCAGCAGTACCGCGCAGCCGGTCAGGCGCCGCAGTCCACGTAGCCGCAGCAGCCCCAACGCGGCCCGCCATCCGCGCTCTTGCTCGGACGGCCGGGCTGCAGCGGGCACTGTCCCCCGGTGCCCGGGGACGAAGAGCAGCAGGATGAGCACACCCAGTGCGGCAATGCACCCGCTCACCGCGAACACCGCGTCGTAGCCGTCAACCGCCAGGTTCAGCAGGGCGAAGGCGACCAGGGGTCCGAGCAGCGCCCCGGTGGTGTCCATGGCCCTGTGCACACCGAAGGCCCTGCCCCGCTGTGCGGGCTCGGTGGCCAGCGAGATCATGGCGTCCCGGGGGGCGGTACGCAGCCCCTTACCGGTGCGGTCCACCGCCAACACGGCACCGATGAGCGGCCCGGTATGGACGAGCAGGAGCAGTGGCTTGCACAAGGCGGACAGCCCGTATCCCGCGGCGGCTACGGCCTTGTGGCGGTTTCCGCCCTTGTCGCCGAGGTGTCCGCCGAGCAGCCGTACCAGCGCGCTGGCCCCGTTGTAGATCCCGTCCAGGAGTCCGAAGCCGAGCGGGGACAGGCCGAGCCCGGTCACCAGGTAGAGCGGCATGATGGCGGTGACCATCTCCGACGACACATCGGTGACCAGGCTGACGGTCCCGAGCGCCAGCACGGTGCCGGGAACGGCAGACCGCCGTCCAAAACCGGTGCGGGTGGGCGGTGTAGGAGTACTCCGACTGTCAGCGAGGTACAACGGCATCACTTTCTGGCGCGGGCCGTGCGTTGGTCAATCAGCGTGATGTGCGGGAACCGCTGTGTCGAGCCCCTGGAGTCAGAGACTGCCGCGGTTCCGACCAGCTGGTCCGGGGCGAAGACGATGGCATCACCTCTCCTGCAGCACGCCCGGAAAGCCTCCCGGGTGGAGTGGGCGTGCTGGAGGGTCCGGAGGCAGGGTGCCTGCCTCCGACGCCGTTGAATGGAACGGAAATTGAACGGAAGAGAAAGTGGAGGGAACGGAACGCGTGGAGCGAGCCGGTTGATCCTGAGGAACGATCCGATCCTGAGCCTCGAACCGTCCGACGAACGGGCGTTGTCCGATCAAGCGGGGACGAGTAACTCATGCCGGGAGCCCCGGGACCGGTCCCTGGTGTTGGCGGGATGACAGCCCCGCTCCGGCGCGGGTCGACTGCGACGTACGCCTCCGATGCGATGTCCTCGACGTCGGCGGAGCGGCGGCGTTCGGCGGGCCTGCGGCCACGGTAGCGATCCTGGCGGCACCCACCGCCCGAGGAGAACGGCGCCCGTACAGCCGCCCTTTCGGGCAGAACGATCAGCAGCCGTGCGCCGTGTGGCGTGCGCGCGGCTGCCATCGCGCCAGATCACCTCGGTTAATACATGCCCAACATCTCGTTGCGCTATGCGAATTCGAGGGCGCCTATTGAAACAGCATGAGCCGGGGAATAAAGTACGGCCGACCGATACCCAGTTCGGCAGTGGCGTTGCGGCGGAAACCGCCACATGCGCGTCATCTGCCTCGACGCCGCCAGCACGCCATCCCCGAACTGATTCCCCCCGCACCGGTGATAGACGCGCGACGTGCCCGCAATCGAGGGCCGGCCGCGCCCCAAAGGCCCCTGGTGAGCCAACCACCCTGGGGCCACATGCCCCGATTGTCATGCACGCGGCCCCCACGAGGAGTGGAGACATGGCTGGCTCCCGCAGACGCAGACCGTTCAGGTTTCTGTGTTGGTTGATCGCGCCCATGGCGTTGCTCGTAGCGTTCGTCGCTGTACCTTCAGCTTCGGCCTCTACGGACTCGATCACCCTTGACAAGACAACGTACATGCAAGGGAACTCGATCAACGTCACGTACACCACCACAGCCAACAACAACAACTGGGTGGGCATTTACAAGGCGGGTGACACACCCGGATCGGCCGCCGCGATCAAGTGGGCGTATGCCACGAGTTCCTCGGGGACGCTGACCTTCGCCGTCAGTGGTGCCCCGGGCACGACCGAGGGGGACAGCAACCAGGCGGCAGGCACCACCCTGGTTCCGGGGGAGTACGTGGCCTACCTCCTGTGGAACAACGGCTACTCCCAACTGGCCAACCGTCACTTCTGGGTAGGGCCCACGCTGAGCTTGGACAAGTCCAACTATGCGGCCGGGGAAACCATCACAGCCAAGTACAGCGTGCCGGACCAGTGGGGACCGAAGAACAACTGGATCGGCATCTACAAGGAGAATGACACGCCCGGATCAGGTAGTTCCGTCGCATGGAAATATGCGACCGGCGCCTCGGGGTCGGTGACCCTCTCGACGAGCGGACTGGCGTCCGGGGGTTATGTGGCCTACTACCTCTACAACGACGGATACAGCACCGACCTGGCCACCGACCCCAAGCTCGGCGATCTGTACAGCGTACCGGTGCACTTCTATGTCGGTTCGCCCCCCTCGACGGCGGGCACGGTTCCGGCGCTGGACCACGTCTTCATGGTCATGATGGAGAACAAGGCACCCAGCGACATCTTCGGCACAAGCAACAACAAGCCCAACTGCGCCTCTCCCAGCACGGCGCCCGCTCCCTACCTGTCCCAGCTCGCCTGCAGCAACATCACGCTCACGAACTCGCACGGCCTCATGCACCCGAGCGACCCCAACTACGTCGCACTGGCCACCGCCCAAGTGGGCATCCAGGGCAACAACTTCTCCTACGTGCACAGCGTCGGGGGCACCAACACGAAGCACCTCGGCTCGATCACCGAGGATGCGGGCAAGACATGGAAGGGCTACATCGAGGGCACGAGCAGCAGCTGCGACCTCACGGCCAACGCCCCGTATGACCCCGACAACCTGCCGTTCCTCTACTTCAAGGGCGTGGGGAACGACACCACGTACTGCCAGAACCATCTGAAGCCGATCTCGCAGTTCTGGACGGACCTCCGGAGCACGTCGACCACGCCGAATTACGTGTGGTTCGTACCCAACAGCAACAACACCATGCACAACAACTGCAGCCCCAACATCCAGACGTGCGTGAGCGCCGGTGACAACTGGATGAAGAACAACCTGCCGACGCTCCTGAACTCCCCCGCGTTCAAGACACAGAAATCGCTGCTGATCATCACCTGGGACGAGGACAGATACTGGACGTCCGCCAACCCCATTCCCACGATCATCGTCGGCTCCCCGAACCTGCTGAAGGCGGCCGGATCGACGTCGAACACCTACTACAACCACTACAACGTGACCCGGACGGTCGAGGATGCGCTCGGCCTGACCCGCATGACCTCCAACGACACGAACGCCATCCCGATCTACGACATCTGGGCCTCGTAACCGGGCGCCTCACCACGTCCTGGTGAAACTCCACACCCGCGGCACCGGCATCGACACCATGGTCGATGCCGGTGCCGCCGACATGTCCGCCCAACGGTCCTGAGTGCCACTGGCCGAGGAGCCGGTCCAACTGTGCCGAGTGAAAAATCGGGTTCGAGCCGGCGAGATGGGCGCTGAAGTTGGCGGAGCTGCGGTTGCGGGGCAGCGCGGCCAAGGACGTTGAACTGCTGGCGCTGCGGCGCCATCTCGCGGTGCTCGAACGTGGCACCGGGAGCTGATCGCGGCAAGTTGGCGTTGCCGGCGCGCCGTACGGGCAGGACCAAGCAATCTTGCGAGACCGACATCCGGAGAGTCGCGGCGGCCGTCGGCCGGCCGCCCGGTCGAAGAAGCTGGGTTCTCCTGGACGGTCGTCGAGGGCTTTTGACCTGCAACTCTGCGCACTCCTAGCGCGGGGGGACCGCGCCGTCGTAGACGTTGTCCGGGGTGACGATCCCGGTGATCGCCCGGGCGAGAAGCGTGGACGGCTCCTGACCCTTGTGGGAGACGTCGGTGTTGAGCAGAAGTACCAACGTGGCCTTCTGTGAAGGGAGGTAGACGGTCACGCTCTCGTATCCCGGGATGGAGCCGTTGTGCCCGATCCAGCCGCCGGTCTCGAAGATGCCGAGGCCGTAGCTCGTGCCGGGGAAGCCGGTCGGCAGCGTCTTGAGTCGCTCCCTCTGGGTCTCCGGGCGGAGCAGCGTGCCGGTAGCGACGATCTCGGCCCAGCGGCGCAGGTCACGCAGGTCCGAGATCATCGCACCGGCCGTCCAGGCCCAACTGGGGTTCCAGTCCGTGCTGTCCTCGATCGCGCCACTCAGGGTCTGGTTGGTGTAGCCGTGCGCGTGCGGCTCGGGGAACTCGGCATCCGCGGGGAACAGCGTGTGGCGCAGGTGGGCCGGGCGAAGTACCCGCTTGTGGATGAAGTCGGCGACGCCGAGGCCGCTGACCTTCTCGATTACCAGACCCAGCAGGACGAGGTTGCTGTTGGAGTACTGGAAATTCTCGCCCGGCGCGAAGGTGTTCGTGTGCTTGAAGCCGTAGGCGAGCACCTCCTGCGGGGTGAACGAGCGACTCGGGTCGCTCAACAGGTCGTGCGCGAAGTCCGGGTCGGCGCTGTACGGGAACAGGCCGCTGCGCATCTCGGCGAGATGACGCAGCGTGATCCGGTCACCGTCTGGCACGCCGTCGATGTAGGCGGCGATCGGGTCGTCAAGACGGATCCGACGGTCGTCGACGAGCTTGAGCAGCGCGGTGACCGTGAAGGTCTTGGTCTCGCTGCCGATCCGCATGAACAGGTCGGTGGTCATCGGCCTGCGGGTGGCGGTGTCGGCGACACCGGTCGCGCGGACGTAGCTGCCCTTGCCCGGCATCCACAGTCCGACGACGACGCCGGGGATGCCGGCCTGTCGGCGGACTCTCTCGATGGCATTGTCCAGTCGGGCGGTCAGCTCGGGACCGAGGCCGTCCGGCGGGCAATTGTCCTTGTCGTACCGGTCGACGCCCATGGCGTGGACGGCCGTAGCGGGAGTCGCTGCCATCGGGGCCAGCACGGACGCCACGAGCAGCGCTGCGGCGAACAGCCGACGGGAGGGGGTGCGCGGCATGTCGGTCGCCTCTTCCAGATCAGGGACTCGGAGGGCAACGTCACCATCCGGACCCTGGGTCGAGGTCCCCGTCCGGTACGCGCTCCGGTGAGTCCACTCGTTCGGAGCCGCGCGGGCTTCTGAGGGAGCCCTGGCCCGGGCTCTCGCGGCCCCGCACCACAACGGTGCGATACCTCGGCCAGTACCACCTGGACATCGGCCTTTGACCGGACCCCGTGTCAGGCGGGGTCCGGTCCAGGGTGGTCACGCTGTCGCGGTGGATTTCGCGCACACCCGGCGGTTGCGATCACGGCTCTGCGACCGCGGCTGTCAGTTGATCAGGAGCCCGGGGTTGAGAATGCCGTGGGGGTCCAGGGTGTCTTTCGCGGCTCGGAGCGCGGCCGCGAACACGTCGGGGCGCTGGCGGTCGTATGCCGGGCGGTGGTCGCGCCCGATGGCGTGGTGGTGGGTGATGGTGGCTTTGTGGCGGTGCAGCACTTCGTTGGCAACCGTTTTGAGTTCGTCCCAGATGGCGACTTCGGAGCCGGGGCGGCCGGCGGCGAGGACGGTGAAGTACGGTGCGGCGCCGTCCGGGTAGACATGGGTGATGCGGCAGTTGATGGTTGCGGGGTGACCGGTTGCCAGGTGGGCGGCGTTGCCTACTTCGGTGCGGACGGCATCGATCAGTTGCGGCAGTCGGTCCCAGGTGACTGCCGTTTCGAATGTTTCGACGATGGCGCCCATGCGGGCCAGAGCGTCCCTGAGGTAGGGCATGCGCAGGAAAGCGGTGCGCCATGCGTCTATGGCCGCGCCGGCGGGCGTGCCGGGCTCGGTAGCAGGTTCTTCGGCGTGTCCATGGTGGGAGCGGGCAAGTTCGATGGCTTGTCCGAGACGGTGGTCAACGGGGGCATGGGCCGACTCGAAGCCGAGGATCAGTACAGCGGATCCGTCGTGGGAGGCGCCGGCCAGGGCCGCTTCACCGGGGTCGAGCAGGCGGCAGTTGGCGGGGTGGAGGTCGGACTGGGCGATGGACCGCAGGCCTCGTAGTGCGTCGGCGAACGAGGTGAAGGTGACGGAGGCGGCGGACTTGAAGACGGGTTTCTCCTGAAGCCGCATCCATGCCTCCGTGATGATCGCGAGAGTGCCTTCGGAGCCGAGGAGGAGTCTGTCGGGGGAGGGGCCCGCACCCGAGGCGGGCAGCCGCCAGGATTCACTGGCTCCTAGGGGTGTGATGGCACGCAGTGACTCGGTGAAGTCGTCGATGTGAGTGCGCAGGGTGGCGTAGTGGCCGCCTGCGCGGGTGGCGAGCCAGCCGCCTAGCGTGGAGAACTCGAAGCTCTGGGGGAAGTGGCGCAAGGTGAGTCCGTGGGGACGCAGTTGGGCTTCGAGGGACGGGCCGAGCGTACCGGCCTGAATGCGCGCGGCCAGGCTCTCCTTGTCGATCTCCAGTACCCGGTTCATGCGGGTGAGATCCAGCGACACAACTGCGGCGTGCGCGTCACCGCGGTATTCGACGCCGCCAGTCACGGAGGACCCGCCGCCGTAGGGGACAACGGCGGCTCCCGCCTCTCCCGCCCACTCGAGCAGGTCGGCTATGTCCTGGTCGGTTTCCGGATGGGCCACGAGGTCGGGCACTCTTCCGGACCGACCGCGCAGGGCCCGCATCACGTCCCGGTATGCCTTGCCCATCGTGTGCGCAGCGCGTTGCTCCGGGTCTGCGGTGACCAGGTGGCTCAGGGAACGCCGGACCGCGACGGCCGGTGCCGGGACACGCAGGGAGGCTACGTCCGGCAGCGGCAGCGGACGCGCGAGTGTGCCGGGCAGTTGCCTGCCCAGCGCGATGCATTCGGCTTCGCCGAGCTGGGCATCGGCCCAGCCCCAGCCCCACCAGGAGCGTGCACGGCGGGGTGGGTTCGATGACTCTGATCCGGTCACAAGAAGCTCCCGTCACCATCGGTAATTTACCTAGAGGTAAATTACCGTAGGGTAAAATCAGTGCTGTGTCTTCACCTCAGCGCAGAGCCGGTACGAAAGGCGTTCCCCGGGAACGCCGCGAGCAGGACATCCTGGGCGTCGCGACCGAGGAGTTCGGCCGACGCGGTTACGAGGCGGCCTCACTGGCAGCCATCGCACAGCAGGTCGGTGTCACCAAGACCCTTCTGCATCAGTACTTCGGCACGAAGCAGGGCCTGTACATCGCCTGCCTCACCCCCATCGGTGAGCGACTTCTCAACGCGATCCGCACCGCCATGACAGGGAGCCGCAACACTGCGGACGTGCCCCTGGCCGTGCTGCACGCGGTCTTCACGGCCCTGGAAGGCAGCCGGGAAGCATGGCTCGTCCTCTACGACAACCGGCTTCCACCGGACAGCGAGGCCGCCCGCATCGCAAAGGAGTACCGGGTCGGCATCGACGACCTAGCAGCCGCAGGTTCAGCCGACATCTTGCGAGCAGCCCGTCTCACCGACCCCCTCGACGCCGACGCCCTCAAGTACGCCTGGCGTGGCCTTGTGACCGCACTCGTCAACTGGTGGATCCGGCACCCCGAACAGTCCCCACAAGCCATGGCCGAACGCTGCGCACGCCTGTTCACCTCCGCCGGCATGGCCTTCGGCACCGCACACGCCCCAGGGTCGTGACCCGCAGCGAGGGGATGAGGGTCTCAGGTCCGGTGACTGTGTCCCGTGAACCGGCCCGCAGACGGGTCGTGTGCGCGGCGCATCGGCGGGGCACCCGGTGGACGACCCGGAATCCAGATCATCAGGAGGGGACCCCTCCATATCGGCATCGCTGATCGAAGCCGTCGACGTCAACGCCCCCGCTCCGTGAGTCGGGGTCTGTGGCAGGACGTGACTGCATGGCCGCGGTTCCTCAGCCACGTCGAGCGCGTCGACCGGCTCGACGAGCGTCGGTTCGCGTGGTGGCTTGCGCTGCCCGGTGCGGACAAGCAGTTCATCGCCGAGCTCACCGAAGGACCGGATCACGGAATACGGTCGCCGGGTTTCACCACGCCGGCGTCGTGACGTTCCACCACTCAGCGACACGACCAGCTGCGTCACGCTGCAGGTCCAGTACGAGCCCGACGGCTTCGTCGAACACTTCGGTGCGCTCACCAACCTGGACAAGACGCTGACCAACTATGACTTGGGCCAGTTCAAGCGTATGGCCGGGGAGTTCGCCGGCCGGCATGTCTGACGCACGGCCACGGCCCCGGAGATCTGTCGGGGCCGCGGCGGCCGACCAACACGGCAGCCGTACGACTCGCGCTCTCCTCCGTGCAGCACGGCGGAGGGCGTCGGCATGCCGGTACGAGCGCTACCGGGTGAACCGGGGGAGCCATTTCGCCTTGTAGCCGGGATGCCAGGCATATTCGGCGGCCAGTTGCCGCACCGCGAAGCCGAGTCCGACTGCTCGGCCGGAGGCGAAGTCGTCGGCCGGCCGGTCGACGTCCCGGTCCGCCACCTCCAGATACTCGCCGAGCAGGACGCGATTGGTCTCGAGGCGGGCCAGCGCGCGAGCCGGGTCATGGAGCGCGATGTGCTGGTCGTAGTTGGCTCCTCTCACAGTGAACGCGATGCCGGACGTCCTGTCATGGACTTCTCCGGGCGCATCCGCCGGGCACCTCCAGTTCGCGCCGCCGGCGTTCCGCGCGACCTGTTCCTCCTCGGCAAGTCGCGCTTCGATGAAGGCCATCATGTCTGCGTTGCCGGCCATGCGCCTGAGCTTCCTTTCGTGACGTACTGTGCGGACTGCGCAGTCATTCTGGGGGACCTGGGACCCCGTGATCCAGTCCGCAGTGGCTCATCGCCGCCGAGGCGTTGCCGATTACGACGCGGATATGCGACCAGCTGGCGAAGATCGGGGTGGAACTGTTCTACCTCCCGCCCCGCAGCCCCGAACTCAACGACATCGAACGCGTCTGGCGCTCGGCCGAGTACGAGGGCTATCCACACCGCGCTCACACCAGCATCGAAGCCATCGGCACCGCCGTGGACCAGGCGCTGACCCGCAAACGCAGCAGTTGTCTGTTGGTGAATGGGACCCGCACGGACTGGTCCGCACGAGAGCGCCGCTGTGGTGGGCGCGCGGGACCGGCCGTTGGCAGCGGCCGTGTACGGCGTCAGGCGGCGACGGCTGCCTGGCCTGCGATGAACGTGCGAGCGGTCTCCGCCACGCGGCCGCCGAGGTGCTGCGCGGTCGCGATGTCGGCCTTGTGTACGCCCTCCGGACCCTCGTCGGAGTTGGTCTGGGCTGCGGCGCCGAAGAAGAAGCCGAGGCGGTTGAGGTCGTGCTCGGAGCCCTCGGTGGAGTTCCATCCGGGCTTCAGTCCGAGATTCACCCAGTGCATGCCGTGCTGAGCGGCAAGCGTCGCGAAGTACTGCAGGGTGTGCAGCTTGTCGCCGCTCTTGGAGCCGGAGTTGGAGAAGCCGGCCGCCAGCTTGTTCTTCCAGGCGTCGGTGAACCAGCGCTTGGAGGAGTCCTCGGCGAACTTGTGGAACGCGCCGGAGGCGGTCCCCATGTAGGTGGGTGACCCGAAGACGATGGCGTCGGAGCCGTCGAGCAGCTCCCACTGGGCTTCGTCGATCGCGTCGACCTTGATCAGGTGGACGGCGGCACCGGCGGCTACTGCTCCGTCGCGGACGGCCTCGGCGATAACGGCGGTGTGGCCGTAGCCGGAGTGGTAGGCGATCGAGATGACAGGGGTGGTCACGGTAGGGGCTCCTCGAAAGCGATGTGCTCGTCGTTGGTGACCTCAGCGAAGCACTAACTTTTATAAAGCGCAACCCCATGGTTAGCGCTGTGCGCGAGTATGGTTGCTGTATGGAGAGCAGCGAGACCAGCACCCAGGAAGAGAACGGCGGAGCCGGTACGGCCGATGACCTCGCCTTTGACGTGTTTTCCCGCAACTGCCCGTCGCGCGGCACACTGGAGCACGTCACCGGCCGTTGGGGCAGCCTCACGCTCGGAGCCCTGCACGAAGGCGCGTTCCGCTTCAACGAGCTGCGCCGCCGGGTCGACGGCGTGAGCGAGAAGATGCTGTCCCAGACCCTGCATGCCCTGGAGCGCGACGGTCTCGTACAACGAGAGGCGCAGCCGACGAACCCGCCGCGGGTCGACTATGAGCTCACCCCACTGGGGCACGAGGTCGCCGATCGGCTACTGGGCCTCATCCACTTCCTGGAGGGCCGGATGCCCGAGGTGCTGGCGGCGCGGGAGCGTTACGACGAGATGCGCGAGGGCCTCGGCAGCCGCTGACAGCGGGCCGTCCTCCCGACAACATGCGGATCCACACCGGTGAATGAGTAAGCAAGCCCCCCTGTTATGGTGCGCCGATGTCATCGATCAAGCAGTTCCAAGTCACCTTTGACTGCGCAGAACCTGAGCGCGTGGCTCGTTTCTGGTGCGAGGTGCTGGGGTACGTCGTATCGCCGGTGCCGAAGGGGTTTGACACGTGGGACGACTACCATCGCTCGCTGCCGCCTGAGCATCAGGTGCAATGGTTCTCCTGCATTGATCCCTCAGGTGTGGGCCCGCGGCTGCTCTTCCAGCGCGTTCCCGAAGGCAAGGTCGTCAAGAATCGGGTGCATCTCTGCGTGCGGGCCGGCACCGGGCTCGTGGGTGAGGAGCGCCTCGCCACACTCCAGGCCGAGTGCGCACGACTGGTCGCGCTCGGCGCGGTACGCGTGCGAACGCTGCTTGCCGATGGCACCAACGAGTCGTGCATCGTGATGCAGGACATCGAAGGCAACGAGTTCTGTCTCGACTGAGCATCCTCCGAGCCGGCGAGGTGGGGAACCGTCCTCCTTGGGCCTCTCTTGAAGGTGGTCTCCTGTGGGGCGGGAGTCATTCGACCGCGCCCGACCGGACGCCACCCCCGCATGGGTGTCCTGGATGTCCCCCGCAGACCTCGCCGTCGACGCCGGACGCTGCTGGCTCGACCTCGGCAACGCCGACCGGGCAGGCAAGGTTCTGGACAAGGGACTTCAGCTGTTGGCCCCCTCCCGCGCCCGCACCGTTCAGTCGTCCTCGCCCACCGTGCCGAAGGAGCCCTGGCCCGCCACGACCTGCCCGGCGCGGCCGCGGTCGCCCGCGAGGCCCTCGACACCGCGCTGACTACCAACGCCGTGCGCTGCATCGACCTCGCCCACACCACCGTCAACCGTCTGGCTACCCACGACAGCCCCCCGGCGGTCAGGGTCCTGCTCGCCTACCGCGAGAGTCGGCACAATCCCCGCCACGCCAGACCCTGATGCCGGCCCGTCTGCTGCCCCGTACGGACGTGGCCCTGGGGGCCCGACTGCCAAGAGCCGGTCGCATCCAGAATCGACGTGGCCGACACCAAGGAGATGATCGGACGGCTCGCGTTGCACCGCCGCAACTCGGCCGCCGTATCTGCACCCCTCCGCCGGGACGCCGATGCGCGAGGCGGCCGGGGCCTACGGGGAGAAGGGCTCCTACCGGTCGGCGCCTGACATCACCGGACCGGAGTCGCTGGCCAAGGTACGGGCGCACAAGCAGGAGATGAAACGTGCGGCAAAGACTGCACCGGCCGCGAAAAAGGTCCTGATCCAGGACATGTTGAAGTGGATGCTTCGGCTCCGCGTGCCAATTGCATGAAATCAGCCGTCAGTTACGGCTCAGGTGTTCCCAGAACCCGCAGAGATCGCTAGCTTCCCCTCAACCTACGTTCGCACCGGGAAGGACCTCTGTGAACGCATCCCAGCGCAGAGCCGTGGCCACCCTGGCCGCAGCCGCACTCGCCACCCCGCTCCTGCTGGCATCGGCCTCCCCCTCCGCAGCACACCAGGACCCCGCCGACCGGGCGGCCAAGGAGGCGTCGAAGCTGGCGCGGAAGCTGGTCGAAAGGTCGTCCGCGCAGGACGCCTTCAAGCACCTGCAGAAGTTTCAGCAGATAGCGGACACGACCGGCGGACACCGCGCCGCCGGCTCGCTCGGGCACGACGCGTCCGCCGCGTACGTGTACCAGCAGTTGAAGAAGCTCGGGTACGACGTCTCGTACCAGCGCTTCGAGTTCATCTACACCGAGACGCTCGCCCAGAAGCTTTCGGTCGTATCGCCCGCGCCCCGCGACGTCGCCATCCAGGCGATGACGTACACCAAGTCCACCCCGGTGGGCGGCGTCAAGGCCGATCTGGCCGCGGTGCCGGTGGATGCCACCACCGGCTGCGAGGCCACCGACTACGCGTCGGGCATCTTCACCGGCAAGATCGCGCTGATCAAGCGCGGCGGCTGCACCTTCGCCGCGAAGCAGGCCGCCGCGGCCGACGCGGGCGCGATCGGCGCGATCGTCTACAACAACACCGAGGGCGCGCTCTCGGGCACCCTCGGCGACGCGGCGGCCGGCAAGATCCCGACCGGTGGCATCACCCTCGCCGAGGGTGAGAAGCTCGCCGCGGACCTCGCCAACGGTCCGGTGAACATCTCCTTCGAGATCCGCCAGCTGCAGGAGACGCGCAGCACCAACAACGTCATCGCGGAGACCCGCCACGGCAACGCAGCCAACACCGTGATGCTCGGCGCGCATCTCGACTCGGTCACCGCGGGCCCCGGCATCAACGACAACGGCTCCGGCTCGGCGGGTCTGCTCGAGGTCGCCGAGGAGCTGGCCAAGGCGGAGAAGCGCCCCGCCAACAAGGTGCGCTTCGCCTGGTGGTCGGCCGAGGAGGTCGGCCTGCTCGGCTCCGAGCACTACGTCGCGAACCTGAGCGGCCTGGGCAAGAAGGAGATCAAGCTCTACCTGAACTTCGACATGATCGCCTCGCCGAACTACGGGCAGTTCGTCTACGACGGCGACGACTCGGATGGCGTCGGCGCCCCGGCGGGCCCGACGGGCTCGGCCCAACTCGAGTGGGACATCAACGAGTTCCTCGGCAAGCGCGGCACCCCGCACGAGGGCACGGACTTCACCGGCCGCTCCGACTACGGGCCGTTCATCGAGGTCGGCATCCCGTCCGGCGGCACCTTCACGGGCGCCGAGGGCATCAAGACGGCGGCGCAGGCGGCGAAGTTCGGCGGTACGGCCGGCGTCGCGTACGACGTGAACTACCACGCCAAGGGCGACGACCTCAGCAACATCAACATGACGGCGTTCAAGGTGAACATCGGCGTCATCGCCAACGCCGTGGGCACCTACGCCCAGGATCTGAGCTCGCTGCGCAAGCCGGTCGACTCCGTCCCGACGGACGGTGACACGGGCAGCGGCGGCGGCCTGCACGGCGGTCACGACCACGAAGTGACCGAGTAACACCCCCGGCGCGGCGCGCCGCGGGCTCATCGCCTGCGGCCGCCGTCCCGAAGGGCGAGCGCGCATCGCGGTGTGCTGCGGCAGATCGGGACGGTGTACCAGTTCCGACACCTCGACCGGCAACGCCATCTCGCCCAACAGCCCTGGCCACGCGACGTGCGATGTACGTGTTCCAGCCGGGCGGCACCCGCGCCCTCAGGTTCACCCACGGCAAGACCTGGGTGGAACGGGACGCGGGCACCAGCGCGCAGGTTGGGACTTGGGCACACAACTCAGTTGCCACAGCCAACTCGTCGGACCGGAGGCATCCGGTACTGCGCTCCCCGATGGTGGAGCCCGCCGCAGGCGGAGGGCCCCAGGTGGTACTCATCTTGTCCAGGGTTCAGAAGCGGCTGACCGTCCCCGGGATACCGTGAGGCGTCGGAAGCGGCAGCAGGTTGGCGCCGCTGCGCTCGCGTGCTGCCGAAGCGGCCTGGCAGGTCACCTCCTTCGCCGGCAGCTTGCCGGTGGTCAGGTAGGCCGTGGCCGTCTTGTCCGCGCACGACTTGGAGCCGTAGATGCCGTGTCCGACACCGCCGACGACCGTGACCATCTTCGAGCCCTTCATGACGCGGCGCATGCCTTGACCGCTGGTCAACGGTGTCTGGGGATCCCACTCGTTCTGCAGGATGAGCGCGCCGACCTTGTTGTCGATCGTGGTGGCAGGCTCACTGCCGTTCTTCTTCCAGAACGCGCACGGCTTGATGTTGGATGCGAAGTCGCCGTACAGCGGGTACTTGCCCTTGTCCCGGATCGCGTCGCTGCGGTACTGCTCGGGATCGCGCGGCCAATTGCGAGTGTCGGCACATACGACGGACCAGAAGCCGGCGTCGCCGTTGTCCGAGGGCACGGTGCGGCCGAACGACGGCGGGAGCGGCGTGGGCGTCTTGGGCTCTCGCACAGCGGACGGGGGCTTTCCCGCGGCGGCCTTCTTCAGCTCGACGACCGACTCGGCGGCGTCGCGCACGCTAAAGAACATGCCGCGGCTGCTGGAGCGGATGTCGTCACCGGTCAGCACAGCGCCGTCGAGGTCGATCGGCTTGCGGTCAGCCTGGGCGACCAGGTCGTAGAAGGTCTTGCGGACCGCCTCGGGAGTCTTACCCAGTTTGTACGTGGAGTTCCGCTTGGCGGTCCACTCAGTCCACCTGGTGAAGGCGGGCTCGGTGCCCTCCGCCCAGACCTGGATCATGCCGCGCCAGACCCGAGCCGGGTCGACAGCGCTGTCCAGCACGAAGCGGTCGGCGCGCTCGGGGAACATCTGCGCATAGACCGCGCCGAGATAGGTGCCGTACGAGTACCCCAGGTAGGAGATCTTCTTCTCGCCGAGCACGGCACGGATCACGTCCATGTCCCGGGCGGTGTTGCGGGTGGTGATGTGGCGCAGCTTGTCGCCCTGCTTGGCTGTGCACTTCTCGGCAACGGTTCGGGCCCACTTCACGTCCTTGGCGAACGTCTCGGCCTTGTACGCCCGTTCCCAGTTCTGTTCCTTGGGCGTCAGGCCGCAGCTGACGGGGGAGCTCTGGCCGATGCCTCGCGGGTCGAAGCCTATGAGGTCGTACTTGCCCTTCACGGTCTTCGGTAGCTCGCTTGCCAGCTGCTGCGGCATGTCGATGCCCGAACCGCCCGGGCCACCCGGGTTGAGCAGGAGCACACCGCGGCGCTCCTTCTTGGTGCTCGTCTTCAACCTCGATATCGCGAGATTGAGCGTCTTGCCGCCGGGGCGGCTGTAGTCGAGCGGCACCTTGATCGTGGCGCACTGGAAGGCCGCCGGCATCGCTGTGTCACAGCGATGCCATGCCGGCTTCTGCTGAAGGTATTGGCTCAAGGGATTCTCTGCGGCGGATGCCGTAGCTGGTGCGAGCGCGGGAACCAGGGCGGCGACGGCGCTGGCCGCCACGAAGGGGGCTATTCGACTACTTCGCACGTGGGGAGGTCCTCGGGGTTGGTGCCTATGGGACGCACCAACCCTTTCGTGTAAAGGAGTTGGGCGAATCCATCAAAGAGACAAGGTTCTGTCCAACCATGGACTGACAGGCAGGAGCGACGGATGGTCCCGGAGTCGCACAACCACGACCGGCTCCGCGACGTCTTGCTGAAGCGGTCTTCGCCGACTGCGCCCCGACGTCGTCGTGATGGACAACCGGAAGCCGCCTCCTGGACGGCATCGAGGCCACCCGGCAGCTGGCAGGACCCGCATCGAGGAACCGGCCAACGAGGGACCGCGGGAAGCTCAAGTGCGACCGGGCCGCTTCTCTCGAAGCGCCGGGCTTGTTCTCGCTTGCTGCGCAGGAAGGTGAGGGTGTCTGCGTGCCGCTCGCGGCACTGGCGCCGGAGGCCACGGAGCCAGCCGCCAAGCAGTTGATTTTGCTCAGCAAGGTGGCCACGTCGTGGCCTGGAACGGCCCATCGAGTGGAGCCTCGACGGCAGCACGTGGGTGGGAAGAACCCGGCGAGGTTGCAGAGCCGGAGCAGGGCGTGTCGCGGTCAGCCCATAAGGTCATTCCTGCAGCTTGCTCTCTGAAGGGATCTCTTCAGCATGAACTCACCGGACGGCACGGGACGCCGCCGATTGCTCGGCTCGGCGCTCGCGCTGGCCACCACCGGGTGGCTGGCATCCTGCACCGCAAACAAATCGGGGCGAGCCGGCGGATCCAGGCGCGATGGCCTCAGCAACGCCGTGGACCCGGTGGCGTACTTGCGCACTTCGTGGTCGACTGATCCTTTCGCCCGCTGCTCTTATTCGTACCTCGCGCCCAGCACGCTGGGCGCGAGGGCACGCACTCTGCTGGCCGCGCCAGTGGCCGGCCGGTTGTACTTCGCCGGCGAAGCGACGTCCTCAGAGGCACCTTCCACAGCGCACGGCGCCTTGGAAAGCGGACGCCGTGCGGCCGCCGAAGTCATCAACGACGCTGAGAGCGGGGAGCACTTCGTGGTCATCGGGTCCGGGTTCGCCGGGCTCGGCTGTGCCCGCGCCCTTTCCGATGAGGGCTTTCAGGTGACGGTCCTTGAAGGTCGAGACCGGGTCGGCGGTCGTGTTTGGACGCGACATCTCGCAGGAGTCCCTGCCGAGATGGGCGCCTCGTGGATTCACGGCTCCTCGGGCAACGTGATGACCAAGGTGCTCAAAGAGACCGGCGACCCCAGCTACGCGTTCGACTACGACAATTCCACCGGCGGGGACGAGCACGCGATGGGGGAACTCGCCCGCTATCAGAAGAAGCTAGAAGACGTCGAAGACCCGGACACCGCCACCGTTGCCTCGGTGATGCCCCGCCGGCCGTCCGCTGCATTGCGCAACGCGCTGAACATCAACTATCCCCTGGAGTTCGCTGCCGAGCCCCGTCAGCTTTCGGTGACCGCCACCTTCGAAGGCCGCGACCTCAAAGGTCCCGATCTGCTGCTGCCGAGGGGCTACGACCGGCTGCTCGCCCACGTCCGCGGCGACATCCCGGTTCGCACGCAACAGGTCGTCACCGGCGTGCGCCACAGCGGGGATGGGGTGAGTGTGACCTTGAACAAAGGCGACACCGTGCGCGCCGACCGCGCGGTGATCACAGTCCCGATCGGCGTACTCAAGGCCGGGACCATCGACTTCGATCCAGCCCTGCCGAACGCCAAGCAAGAAGCCGTCCATGCGCTTGGAGCCGGCCTTCTGGACAAACTGTGGCTCGAATTTCCCAAGCCCTTCTGGGACAAGGACATCGACGTCATCGAATGGTTCGACCGTGACAACCCTGGCCTTTGGTCATGGTGGGTGAACGGATACAAAGCCTTCGGCAAGCCCGTCCTGCTCGGCTTCAACGGCGGCGACCACGCCCATAAACTCGCCCAGGTGTCCGACGACGAGGTCGTCGACAGCGCGATGAGAGCACTGCACCGCATGCACGCCTGAGCGGCCGCGCACATCAACGAAGACGTCGGGGTCGTTGGCGATCGCCGGGATGTCGATGAGGTTGTCGGCGTGGCCCAGGATGCCGGTCAGCGGGTTTTTGAGGTCGTGGCTGACCTGTCCGGCGAACTGCTGCAGGGCGCAGTTGGAGCGTTCGAGTTCGGCGCGTGCCGCATCGGCGGCTTGCAGTGCCTGCTGAAGCAGCGTCTGGTGACGGTGCAGGTCGAGGACGTCGACGACCACGCGGGCCAGCTTGTCCAGCGCGCCGCGCTGCGGGGCGGTCAGCTGGCGGACCTGCATGTCGAAGACGCAGAGGGTGCCGAGGACTGGGCCTTCGGGGGTGCGAAGTTGGGAGGCGGCGTAGAAGCGGATATCGCCGAGGACGCCGCTGACGTAGGGGTTGTCCGCGGAGCGGGGGTCCAGCGTGGCGTCCGGGACGAACACCGGGGCCGGCTCGACGATGGTGACCGCGCACATGGAGTCGCTGCGCGCGCATTGCGTCGGTTCGAAGCCGATGCCTGCGATCAGGTTGGCGTGCTCGGCAGAGATGATGTTGATCAACGCGTGGGGGACCTGGCAGGTATGGGCGGCGAGTTCCACGATCGACGCCAGGTCCGGCGGGGCCGGTGCCGTCAGGATGCCGTACCGCTCAAGGACACGGAGGCGCTCCGGCTCATCAGCGGTCACCGGGAACGATGCTGTGGCCACGGTGGTCGTCCCTTCCCTGCCTGGTGGTGTCGAAAGATCGTTCCCCATACGACGCCAGCAGCCACGGTGGCAACCTGCGGATCACCCGACGGACCGACTTTGATGGATGCCCAGGTGTTGAGCGACTCGCTGACTTGGGGGAGCTTTTCGTCCGTAACCCGCGACGCAGAGCCTCAAAGGACGCCGGCGTTCACGACGCGTTCGCCGATGTTCTGGACTCCGCCGCGGCTGCCGTCATGCATGGCGTCGATGACCCGTACGACTTCGACGAGCGCCTGGAGGCCGACAACCTGAGCGGCGCGGCATCTCAGGTCCGCGACGCCTTCCGCTGGCTGTAACCGGAATCGGTCCGCGAGAAATCGGTCCGGGGGAGCCCTCATGGCGCATCGTCTGACCCCCAGGCGACTGGCCGCCCGCCGCGCCGCTGCCGCGCACCCGATGGGCAATATCACCCCGCGCATCGAGATAGCTCCCGGGTTGAAGGCCTGGCTGACGGCCGCAGACGAGATCGCCCTCGAAGAGCTCGGCCTTGGCGACTCGATAGACGACTGCGGCCATGTCCAGGGCAGCGCCGACCCTACGGCGAACACCGCACGCACCCGGCACCTCTTCCGCATCACGGCAAACGGCCGCCAGCCGTCGCGGACGCCATCTGACGCAACTGGACCACCTGGCTTCGTTGGCGAGATCGGACAGCAGATTTTCAGCACTTTGAACAGCAGTGAGCCTGGGCGTTGTTCGATTCAGCGCTGGTGGTCGCTGGGTGGCTGCAGCGTCATTGGGAGGTGGTACGGCGGGCGTAGGCGCGGGCGGCGCGGGCGCGGTCGCCGCAGCGGGTGGAGCACCAGTGACGGCGGCCGTAGCGGAGCAGGTAGCGGTTGCAGGGTGCAGAGCCGCAGGCGGTGAGGCGGTCCGCGTCGGGGCCCGTGAGCAGGTCGGAGGCATCAGCGGCGAGGGTGGCCAGGGCGTGGTCGAGGATCGCGGTGGTGGGGTGGGGGGTGGCGCGGTAGGGGCCGGTCTTGTCGTCCCACTGCAGCAGCGGGGCGGTGGGGACGCGGGTCATCGCGTCGTTGATGGCCCTGACCGCGGCGGGGAGGGCGGGCAGACCTTCGGCGCGGGAGGCGAACAGCGACCTGATCTGTTCACGCAGCGAGCGCAGCTGTGTCGCGCACATCTCCCGCATGCCGGCGTCGACCGGAGCGAGACCGCGTTCTGTCAGCCAGTGGTTCGCCTGCGCGGGAGTGCCCAGAAGATCGACCGCGTGCCCGCCGGCCAGCGCAATCGCGCTGTTGGCAAGGGCGAGAGAGAGGTGCTCTTCCTCGCCCTCTGCGGGCGTCAGGCCGGGCTGTTCGGTCACGGGCTCCTTCATGTTCCTCATGGTACGGCTTGCACGCATCCGTGAGAAGCGGCTACGGTCGTCTCACGGTTCGACGATATCCATCCGTGAGGTGCTTCGTGTCTTCTCTCCCTGCAACGACCAACCCCTTCCCTGTCCGCGTCTTCGGCGGCCCGACCGCCCTCTTCGAGTACGGCGGCCTGCGCTTCCTGACCGATCCGACCTTCGACGCCCCGGGCGACTACGTTCGTCCCGGCGGCACGTTCCTGACCAAGACCGCCCACTCCAGCGGAGCCCCCGCCGACCTCGGCCCCATCGACGTGGTTCTGCTCTCGCACGACGAGCACCCCGACAACCTCGACACCTCCGGCCGGGCCCTGCTCGCCGACGTCCCGCTCACCCTCACCACCCCCGGTGGCGGACAGCGCCTCGAGGAGAAGGCCAAGGGCCTGGCCGACTGGGAGTCCATCGAGCTGAACCGCCCCGACGGCGGCACGATCACCGTGACCGGCGTCCCCGCCGTCCACGGCCCCGGCCCGCGTGAGGAGGTCGAGCCGATCACCGGCCAGGTCGTCGGCTTCATACTGACCGGAGAGGCTCTGCCGACGGTCTACGTCAGCGGCGACAACGCCTCCCTCGACGCGGTCAAGGAGATCGCCGAGCGCTTCGCCCCCATCGACACCGCCCTCCTCTTCGCCGGCGCCCCCCGCTTCCCCGTACTTTTCGACAACCAGCTGATCGTCCTGAACAGCGCCCAGGCCGCCGAGGCCGCCCAGCTCCTCGGCGCCCGCCGCGTCGTCCCCGTCCACTACGACAGCTGGGCCCACTTCACCGAAGGCCGCGACGAGCTGATAGCCGCCTTCACCGCCGCCGGTCTGGCCGACCGCCTGGACTGGGGCCAGCGAGACTGACCTCCGGCGCCTGAAGTGTCAACGGCAACGGTGAGACCTCCACGCCGCTCACAGCCGGGGGCGTCAGACGGCCGTGCTGCAGACCGGCGGCGTCCATCAACTGGTGGGCGAACACGGGCAGGTCGTCGTCGTGCGCGGACGGCTCGGTGGGGCTGTCCTCTCCAAGCTGCTGCCGCCAGCGAAGGGAGCAGTACGAACTCCACTGGCCTGAAGGTCGCGATGTGTCGGGGTGACGGGAGCCGCTTCCATGGGTGAGCGACGTGCGCCGGCACGCGAGCCAAGCCTCCTGGCACTGGCGAAGGAGCTGCGCGCCATCGGAGAGCTGGGCGCCGTCCTTGCCGACAAGGACTGTGAGCGGTCTAGTTGTTCTCGGAATCGCCGAGACCCTGGCTACGAATGACTGGGCAGGGCCGTTGCGGCCGAGAACAGTGACCTCCTTCAGCGTTGCCGCTCCAGGGTGAGGACGGCCGCGGCGATGGACGACATTCGATTGGCGCTGCAATGGGCTTGCGGAAGACCCCAGGCTCCAGAAAGGGCGGCACCAGACGGTCCCGGACATGGGTCAGGGGAGGGCAAGTGGCACCCGAACAGGCGTAACCGCTCTGCCCAGTTGCCTGGTGCCGCCGTCGGCCGGGGAGCCGTCGAGAACCTGGGAACGCGTCGGCGTTGCTGCTCGTCACCCGGCTGACTCAAGCACACGGCCTCACCCCGCCGGCGCGCTGATCTCCCGTTTGAGAATCTTGCCGCTGGGGCCGGTCGGCAGCGTGTCCACGAGCCACACCTCGCGTGGGTACTTGTACGCCGCCACCCGCTCCTTGACGAACTGCCGGAGCTCGTCGGGCGTGACCTGCGCCTTCGGGCGCAGCACCACCGCGGCCGCGATCTCCTCGCCCAGAAGCGCGTCGGCCACGCCCACCACCGCGGCCAGCGCAACGGCCGGGTGCTCGTGGAGCACCTCCTCGATCTCGCGCGGGTAGACGTTGTAGCCGCCGCGGATGATCATGTCCTTCTTGCGGTCGACGATGTACAGGTAGCCGTCCTCGTCCTGGCGCGCGAGGTCGCCGCTGCGCAGCCAGCCGTCCGGAATCGTGGCCGCCGTCTCCTCCGGGCGGTTCCAGTAACCCTTCATCACGTTCGGCCCGCGGACGGCCAGTTCGCCGATCTCGCCGGGAGCCACGTCTTGGCCCTTGTCGTCGAGGAGCCGCACCTCCACGTCCTTGATCGGGGTGCCGATGGACCCGGCCTTGCGTGGCCGGTCGGGGTGGTTGAAGGTGACCACCGGACTGGTCTCGGACATGCCGAAGCCCTCCAGCACCACGCAGCCGAAGCGGCGCTCGAAGCCGTGCAGGATCTCCACCGGCAGGGAGGCTCCGCCGGAGACGCACATCCGCAGCGTGGAGACGTCGGCGTCCGACGGGTGCTGGAGCAGCGCCGCGTACATGGTCGGTACGCCCTCGAAGATCGTCGCCCGGTCGCGGGCGATGGCGTCCAGCACGGTCTGCGGGTCGAAGCGGGGGATCAGGGTGAGCGAGGCACCGGCGCGGATGGTCACGCTCATCGTGCAGATCTGGCCGAAGATGTGGAACAGCGGCAGACAGCCCACGACCACGTCCTGCGCCGTCATCCGCTGCACTTCGACCGCGTTGACCTCGGTGTTGTGCCGCAGTCCGGCGTGGGTGAGCGTGGCGCCCTTGGGGCGGCCGGTGGTGCCGGAGGTGTACAGCAGCACGGCCACGTCCTCGCCGTCCGGCTCGCTCACCTCTGGCAGTGGCTCGCGTGCGGCCAGCAGGCCCGCGAAGGGTGCGGGCTCGACGGCCAGGTGCCGCACTCCGGCGGCGGCCGCGCCCTGCGCGCCTTCGCCCGGCGCCTGGTGCCACTCGAAGAGCATCTCCGCGCCCGAGTCGCGCAGGTGGTACTCGGTCTCCCGGGTCTTCAGCAGCGGGTTCATCGGCACGACGACCGCTCCGGCGCGCAGCACGCCGTAGTACAGGACGACGAACTCGGGAACGTTGGGCAGCATCAGAGCGACCCGGTCTCCCGGTCGTACGCCCTCCGCGCGTAGCAGCGCGGCGGCGCGGGCGCTGCGCTCGTCGAGCTCCGCGTAGCTGGTGACCTGGCTCCCCAGTCGCAGCGCGGGGCGTTCCGGCTGCCGCCGTGCCGTCTCCACCAGGAACTCCGCCAGATTGGCCATGACCGCCTCCACGAACGTCGCCGTTGAAATCCGCTGTTCACGTTGACGACATCGTGCAGACGTCGATGGCGACGGCCTATGTGCGGTCTGACAGCGTCTGCCCTCCCGGATTGTTCCCGAGCACAAAACAGGGGCGTTACGCTGCGGGAATGAACCTCTCAGGGGTGGTCTCGGCGCTTCATGCGAGTCTGCCGGAACTGGGCGAGCGGATGGCGCAGCGCATCCGCTCGGACGTCGATGCCTACAAGGACGAGTCGCTGATCCCCTTCGACTCGCTGCGCCGCTCGTGCACCGCCAACGCGGACCTGCTCCTGAACCAGCTCGGCCGCGCCGGCGCGCAGGACCCGAGCCCGGCGCGGGAGACCGGCCGCCTCCGCGCTGAGCAGGGCGTGCCGCTGGCGGACACCCTGCACGCGTACCGGATCGGCTTCGAGCTCCTGTGGACGGAGGTCCTCGCCGAGGCACGCAACCGTCCCGAGGTCACCGACGCCCAACTGGTGTCCCATTCCGCGGAGATCTGGGCCCTGTTCGGCCGCTACGCGGAGGCAGTGGCGGCGGCCTACCGGGAGACGACCGCCGAGCTGACCTCGCGGCGTCAGGCGCGCCGCTCGGCACTGGTGGAGGCGCTGTTCACCGGCGTCATCGCCGACCGCACGCTGTGGGAGGCCGCCCGCGAGCTGGGTCTGCCCGACCGCGGTCCCTACGTGGTCGCCGCGGCTGCGGCCGACGCTCCCGGCGAGGAGCCGCTGGCGGGGACGGAAACGGCATTGCGTCAGGCCCAGGTCCACTTCGCTTGGCGGCTGCTGCCCGACCAGCAGATCGGTCTGGCCGCCCTGCCCACGGCGACGGCGGAGAGCACCTGCCTGCGCATCCTGCGCCGCGCGGGCGCCCGCGTAGGTGTCAGCCCGTGCTTTCACTCGCTGCGGGACACCCCCCAGGCTCTGCGCTTCGCCCGTCTGGCTCTGGCCGGCCTCCAGGGCACCGGCCCCGGCGTCGCGCGGTTCGACGACAACCCGCTGGCCATGGTTGTCGCCGCCGCCCCAGCTGAGGCGGCGCACCTCGTGGAGGTGGTCCTCCAACCCCTGCTCGATCTCCCGGCCGCGGAGCGTTCCCGTCTCCTGGAGACCCTGGAGCACTGGTACGCCGCCGCCGGCTCCGCCACGGACACGGCGCGCAGCCTCTTCGTCCACCCCAACACCGTCCGCTACCGGCTGCGCCGCGTCGAGGAGCTGGCGGGCCGCTCCCTGTCCGATCCGCGAGCGGCGGCCGACATCGGCGCGGCGCTCCTGGCGGTCCGCCGGGCGGGCGCGTCATTCAGTGACGTCGTTCAGTAACTCGACTGCGTTGTGGTCTTGGTCGGCTCGTACAACGTCACCCAGTCGCGGCAAACCGAACGCGCTGCCGACGCGCCGCCACACTGACTGCAGCCCCCGCCGCCTCCCCCGTCGGCGGGGGCTCTTGCATGCCCGGCGAAACGGCTGTCAGGGCGGCGCGCCCCCCGGAACGCGAAACGCCCCCGCCCAATGGGAGGGGCCGTTCGTGGTGCTGACCCTGGCTCAGTCCGCGTCGCGGTCGACGCGGCGGCGCTGGGAGCGGGGCGGCTCGCTGCCGGTACGCAGCGCCAGCCGGACCGCAGCGCGGTCCCACTTGTGCGCGGCCCGCTGAGCTTGTTCTTTATGGTCTGCCTGGTCACAACAGTAGGCTGCCGGACACCGAGATGTCGGAGGTCGGCAGGAGACCCCGCACCGGCCGGAATGAGTCGAGGAGCCGATGCAGCGACGGCGGGCAGTCTCTCCCGAGAAGCGGTACGAGCAGCTGGTCGCGCAGTTCGCGGAGCTGGACGGGGTGACCATCCCTGGCGACGAGCCGGGACGGGAGGGAAAGTTCGGCGCTGCTGCGCTCAAGGTCGGCGGGAAGATTTTCGCGATGCTCGCGCAGGGCCGTCTGGTGGTGAAGCTCCCGCGGGCCCGGGTCGACCAGCTGGTGGATGCCGGTGAGGGCGAGCGCTTCGACCCGGGGCACGGGCGGCTCATGCGCGAGTGGCTCAGCCTGGACCCCGGCTCGGAGCTCAGCTGGGACGCACTGGCCCGTGAGGCCCTGGACTTCGTCAACCCTACCCACTGAGCCGCACAAGGACGGCTTCCCAACCCAGGCGACCCGCAGGCCGCCGATCTGGCGGCAGCGCGTATCGATCGTGGGCGTCTCAGCTTGTTCTTATCAACGACGGACCTGCCTACGGCGGTCATTGACGCCGGACGCTCCACACAGCAACCGTGGTCTCTAAGCTTGTTCCTTATGGTCTGACCTCGAACGATGCCTCGAACGCACTCGCTCATATGAGGATTCTGGGGACGTGAACACGGCCTTCGTCTGATCCTGTGCTCCGACCAGAGGCACTTGATCAGTACAAAGGCCGTGGGGGAATGAGTCTGCTGCAACCTGACGTTCGGCGGGAAGCGTTCGCGGTGGCGTCACACTTCCCTACGTTGTTCGGCGGGACGTGGTGAGCCCTTCGTATGGTTGACCCGCCCAGGGGCGTCGGGTGTGGCTTTCACACTTCTGCCGCCTGTGGCTTGTCCGGATTGGCCACCCGACGCCCCACGACGACTCGGCTGCCAATTAGGAATTGCGAATGATCGCTGAGTAGGGAATCGACAGCGAGGTCGTCCGTGGGAGGCACCACCGGCACACCACACGGAGGCACCACATGACCGCGATCTGGGCCGGCATCGACGCAGGAAGAACCCATCACCACTGCATCGCGATCGACGAGAGCGGCAGACGGCTGCTGTCGCGACGCGTTGCCAACGACGAGCCCGAACTGCTCGAACTCCTCGCCGACGTCCTCGCCCTGGGCGATGAGGTGACCTGGGGCATCGACCTGGCCGACGGCGGAGCCGCCCTGGCCATCGCGATCCTGCTCAACCACGACCAGCCGGTGCATTACATCTCCGGCAGGGCCATCCACCGCGCCTCCGAGGGCTACCGCGGCGAAGCCAAGACCGATGCCAAAGACGCGGCCGTCATCGCCGACCAGGTCCGCGTCCGGCACGACCTGCACTCCTTACGCACCAGCGACGAGACGGTCACCGACCTCAAGATCCTCACCAATCGCCGTCTCGATTTGGTTGCTGACCGCACCCGCACCGTCAACCGTCTCCGCGCCCAACTCACCGGCATCTTTCCCGGCCTGGAGCGTGTTCTGGACCTGGCCAACACCGGCCCGCTGATCTTGCTGACGGGGTACCAGACCCCGGCTGCCCTCCGCCGGATCGGGGCCAAGCGGCTGGAGTTGTGGCTGCGCAACCGCAAGGTCACCCGCGCCGACCGGCTCGCGGCAGCAGCTGTCGAAGCAGCCGAGCGCCAGCACACCAGCCTGCCCGGGGAAAAGCTGACCGCCCAGATGGTGCACACGTTGGCGACAGAGGTGATGGACCTCAACCGACAGGTCGCCGAGCTCGACAAGCTCATCGAGGCCCGGTTTCGTGACCACCACACCTTCGACGTGATCACCAGCATGCCCGGACTGGGCATCGTGCTCGGCGCCGAGTTCCTGGCCGCCACCGGCGGCGACATGACCGCCTTCCGAACCCCCGACCGCCTCGCCGGCTTCGGCGGCGTCGCCCCGGTCCCGCGCGACTCCGGCAAGATCAGTGGGAATCTGCGGCGTCCTCAGCAATACAACCGGCGTCTCCAACGCGTCTTCTACACCTCGGCGCTGTTCAGCATCCGCTACTGCGAGGACTCGCGACGGTTTTACGAACGCAAGCGCGCCGAAGGCAAGCGCCACACCCAGGCGGTCCTCGCCCTGGCCCGCCGTCGCGTGAATGTCCTTTGGGCCCTCCTCAGAGACGGGCGGTGCTACCAGCCCACACCGCCCATTGCCCTGGCTGCTTGACAAACACCATTAGGAATCCGGGACGACTTCTTCGACTGCCTGCCCGTGCGCGGGGACACGCTGTTCGAGCTGACCGACGCGTTGCTGTGCGCGGACGGCCCGGTGACCACGCCGGTGGACCTCACACTGACGGCCGAGCACCGGCGCGGGCACGGCGCGATGTACGACGCGCTCAGCTGCGGGAACGTGGATGTGCCGCAGTTGCGGCAGGTGCTGGCCGGGCTGCCGCAGCCCGAGGCCGCCGACGGGCGTCTGGTCCTGGCGGTGGACGTCACCCACTGGCTTCGGCCGGACGCACCGACCAGCCCGGACCGCCTGTTCTGCCACGTCTACGGCCGCAGCGGCCGGTCCTCGGACCAGTTCGTGCCCGGCTGGCCCTACTCGTTCGTCGCTGTGCTGGAGTCGGGCCGGACCTCGTGGTGCCAGATCCTGGACGCGCTGCGGCTGGGGCCGGCCGACGACGTCGCCGAGGTCACCGCTGCCCAGGTCCGCCGGGTGGTCGAAGACCTCATCGACATGAGCCGTTGGCAAGCGGGTGATCGCGACATCCTGGTCGTCTTCGATGCCGCCTACGATGCGCATGGCCCATCTACTGGAAGGACTGCCGGTGGAAGTCCTGGGGCGGATGCGCACGGACCGAGTGATGCGCAAGCCCGTCCCGGTCCCCTGGATCTCGCCGCCGTAAGGCGGGCGCCCGCCGAAGCACGGCAAGGAATTCCGCTTCGCCAAGCCCGACACCTGGGGCGAGCCTGATGCCGCGACGGTGCAGCTCACCGACCGCTACGGCACCGCTCGCGCGATGGCCTGGGACCGCATCCATCCTCGCCTGACTACCCGCTCCGCGTGGATCGACCACACCGGCGAACTCCCCGTCATCGAAGGCACGTTGATCCGTCTGGAGGTCGACCGCCTGTCCGGCGGCCACGATCCACTCGCCGTCTGGCTGTGGTCGTCGGCAACCGGTCTGTCGGACGAGGGCGTCGACCTGCGCTGGCACGCGTTCCTGCGCAGATTCGACCTGGAACACACTTTCCGCCTGTTCAAACAGACCCTCGGCTGGACCTGCCCGAAGATCCGCACCCCCGAGGCGGCGGACCGCTGGACCTAATTCCTTCTTAAGCACTCCGGTGGCTCCGGGTGGGGTAGCCGGGGTGTTCGAGTAGTGAGGTCCGTTACGCCTGATTCGAGCTGGGCTGGTGAAGCCTCTGGTTAGAGCGTGCGGGCGGGCCTTGCGCTTGTGGTGGTGGCTGCACGGGCACCGGACGGATGCCTTCGCTCAACCCGGCGTGAACGCCTGAGTGAAGAGTGGCGGCGTCCGGCGCCTCCGCGGCCGCCACCACTGACGCAGTGGGTGGCGATGTTCCATGGGCGCCGAGCGGACGTCTCCGCTGGACCTGGCCTCGATGCCTCTAGCCAGAGCGACGACGCTCGGCACCTATGAAGCGTCAACACCTACTCGCTTGATCACTCGTTGGTGTTGGTGGTGCGAGCCCTCCGCACGGTGACCTCTTGTTGCCCCCGAGCCGTATGAGCTCCCGAGTAGACCGAGGCCCGCGCGGTGCGCTGGTGCCACGAACACGGCTAGTGAGGCGTCGGTCCAGCCTGTGCGGTTGAGACCTGGAATTAGGTAGCCGCGTGGCCCGCATGCGCTCGTGACCAGCGCAAACACCTGCACCATCGGGGAAGGAACTACCTTGATCTACTGCGGAATCGACTGGGCGGAAAGGACGCACGACGTCGCCCTGGTCAACGACTCCGGCGAGTTACTGGCCAAGCGGCACATCACCGATGATGCCGCCGGCTACAAGATCTTGTTGGACCTGCTCGCCGAGTACGGCGACACCGAAGACGATCCGATCCCGGTCGCCATCGAAACCTCCCGCGGCCTGCTCGTTGCGGTGCTGCGGCAGGGAAAGCGGAAGGTCTTCGCGATCAACCCGATGGCCGCGGCCCGCTATCGCGACCGTCACTCCGTCTCGCGCAAGAAGTCCGACCCCGGCGACGCCCTCGTTCTCGCCAACGTGCTGCGGACCGACATGCACGCCCACCGTCCTCTGCCCGACGACAGCGACCTGGCCCGCGCCATCGCGGTCCTTGCCCGCGCCCAGCAGGACGCGACCTGGAACCGGCAGCAGATCGCCAACCAACTCCGCTCTCTCCTGCGCGAGTACTACCCTGCAGCCCTGGACGCCTTCTCCACCTGGCAGAACGGACTGTGCCGGCCGGAGGGTCGCGAGCTGCTCAGGCTCGCCCCCACGCCGGCCAAGGCCGCACGGCTGACCCGCACGCAGATCCAGGCCGCGCTCAAGCGAGCAGGCCGCCAGCGGGGCATCGCCGACGAAGCCGCGCGGCTCCGTGAGGCCTTCCGCGCCGACTGGGCCCACCAGTCCCCCCTCGTCGAAGACGCACTCGGCAAGCAGATGCTCGCCCTGTTGGGCCAACTGGAAGCCGCCTGCACGGCGGCCGACGACCTGGCGAAGGCGGTGGAAGAGACTTTCCCTCAGCACCCGGACGCTGAAGTGATCTTGAGCTTCCCGGGTCTCGGCGTCCAACTGGGCGCCCGGGTGCTGGCCGAGATCGGAGACGACCACGCTCGCTTCGCGGACGCCCGCGGTCTGAAGGCATACGCGGGCGCCTCGCCCATCACCCGGGCCTCCGGCAAGAAGTCCAGCATCACCCGACGGCGGATCAAGAACGACCGCCTCAACCACGCCGGCTACCTCTGGGCCTTCGCCGCCCCGAACGGCTCCCCTGGCGCCAAGGCGCACTACCGTCGACGCCGAGACGAGCACGGGGATTGGCACGCGTCCGCTCTGCGCAACCTCTTCAACCGAATGCTCGGTCAGCTCTACCACTGCCTGCAGGGCCACGAGCTGTTCGACGAAATGACGGCGTTCCCCACTCGGCTTGCCGCTGCGGCTTGACTCTTAGCTTCGTGAGGCGTCTGGCTGGTCATCGCGGCCCACACCCAACTTCGCCTCGCCCGGCCGCTGGCCGCTGACCTCCGCCGCCCATGGGAGAAGCCGGCCGAGCCCGGCCGACTCACCCCCGCCCGTGTCCGCCGGGGGTTCAGGAACCTCCGCCCGAACTTGCCGAGGCTGTCGCACGGCTCCGGCCCGGTGAAGGTCAAGAGTGCTTCTTGGGCGTGTGATTGATGAGCTTGTTGAGGTTGTGTACCGTGCCGAGGAGCTTGATCTCGGCGTCCACCGCCTGGCGGCCGCGGTAGTTGAGGTGTCGTCCGAAGCGTTGGAAGATCTGGGCGAATCCCGGCTCGACCAGGGCACTGCGTTGACGGTACTGGGCCCGTCCTGTTGGGGTGGCGAGGCGGGCCGCCATGTCCTGCTGGCCGGCAGGGGCCTGCTGACGTTTCGCGGGAAAGCCTGCCTGGTCGGCATCGCTGGTGACCGAGACCAGTAGCGGGAGGTCGGCGAGGGCCTCGAAGGACGCGGCGGAAGCGTACCCACTGTCGGCGAGCCAGAGTTGGATGTCGCCGGGGAGCCGTGCGGCCTGGTGATTGTGCTGGGTCTTCTTCACCATCAAAACGAGGGCCGTCCTGTCCGAGGGATTGTCGTGCGCTTCGATAGCCAGCAAGAATTGACGGCGGGCGCACACGATCTGGATGTTGTATCCCTGTAGGTAGCCGCCGCGTTTGCCGGGAATCAGCCGGGAGTCGGGATCGCTCAGGCAGGCACGGGACTCCGGGGAGGGGGCCGGTCGGGGTGTGCGGGCCCGCTCCAGCCAGGCCCGCATCTTCACCAGTCGCGTTCGCTGGCGAACGAGGACGGTCTTTTGCTCCATCGGGACCGGCGGCCGTCCGTTCGCTCCACGACGTCCTGCCGCCCGGTCCTCTCGGACGCGGAGCTCGTACTTCTTCAGCTTCTCCTGGTGAGCCTCGGTTTCGGCAGCCAGGCGCTTCTCCGCGCGGGCCACCATCCGCTCGGCGGCTTCGACCTTGATCCGGATCTCGGTGGGTGAAGGCATAGCCCGTTCATGCAGTCTGTCCCTGGCCAAGTGGGCCCGGGTGAGCCGGTCGCACAGCCGGGACAGGCGAGGCCAGTTGTCGCACGCGTCCTCGCCATCGCCCTGTGCTGCCGAGCCATCGGCCTCGACGCTCAGCGCGTGGTCGACTACATCCTCCATCAGCGCGTGGATCTCTTTCTCGCACTGGGAGATGGTCTCCTCCAGGCGCTGGAGCCGCTGGTTGGCGTCGCGTGAGGCGTTCGCCTCCATCGGTGAGCCGTCCACGGCCACTGCCGAAAGATCGACCAGGCCACGTCGGCCGCACAGCGACAACACCTGCACGAACAGCGAGTTCAAGGCGGCACGGTGGCGTCGTACGAACCGCGCGACGGTGGAGTGGTCCACTCGGCGGTTCGCGGTGATGATTCGGCAGCCCACGTCGTCCCAGCAAGCCTGCTCGATGCGACGGGAGGAACGCACTCCCTTGCTGTAGCAGTACAGGAGCAACGCAATCAGGCTCGCGGGAGGGTAGGCCACCCCGCCCCGCCCGTCGTCACGGTAGCTGTTCTCGAACGCCGATAGGTCAAGTAGCTCGACGACGTCGAGAACCTTCCAGCACAGGTGCTCGGGCGGCAGCCACTCCCGGACATCCCGCGGCATCTCAAGATCACATTCACGGTCGCACGACAAGAAGTTCCGCCCCACCAGCCAAGATTCCGACGCTTCCCTAATCCTCGGAACCGAACAACGAATCGCTCTTGACCTTCACCGGGCCGGAGCCGTGCGACAGCCTCTGCCCTGCCCGGCCCGTGCACCGAAACCCAACCGGCCCGGTCCCGGCAGACCGCTCGGCTCGAAGAACCGTCACCCCGCCACCCACTACGACGTGGGCAAAACGGTCAGGCGGCCCGAGACCATCGCCGAACGTGACCAGGTCAGACCATAAAGAACAAGCTGAGTGCCCGTTTCTCAACCTCCGGTATGGATCTTTGGGTGGGCTGGTCTGGTTTTTGTGGCCGGGGTCAATGGGCCTGTACGCGGACGGCGTTGTCTGGGTTGCGGTGACTGGTTGAGGCCGGTCCGGTCCGCGGGCGGTGTTCTGCTCGGGGTGTGCCGGTCCAGGCAGTGGCGTCGTCTGCGGCGGGTGAGGCTGCGGGCGGCCGCGCTGGCGTGGGGCGAGGGCCAGCGGGTGTGGGGCGGTCTTGGGGTGGCCGGGGTGGGATCACCGCGGCAACGCGGTGTACTGCTGGTCGCGGTGTCGCCGCAGGGCCGACGGCCACCGCCGAGCCCTACCACAACTGACGGGCACGCAGGGCAGAAACCGCACCAGCACGGCTTGATCCAGGGTTCATGACCTGTTTTCGGTCAATGATCCGCGATCCGCGAGCTCACGGACAACCCAGGGCGGGTGCCTCCTCCTTTCACAAGATGGAAGACCGTCTCGCGCCCAGAGTCCGTCGCGTCGCATCCGGCCCAAGCGGTGTTCCGTGCGCTGCTGTCCGTCCACCGTCCCATCAGGCACTCGCAGAACCGAGGAATGATGACCAGATCCCTCCTGTCCCGGCCATGGCGTCCGGCGATAGCCGTCGCCGCGGCAATCGCTGTGACCGCAGGCGTCGTCGCAGCCGCCCCCGACGCCAAGAAGGCGCAGCCCACGCCGAAGCTCAGCCTGATCGCTGCCTCCAACTCGGTGACTCTGGACTCATGGAAGGAATCACCTGGCGTCTACCTGGACCTTGGTACGTACGTCACCGCCGAGAACGGGCCCCTCGAACTCAAGGTGACCCGCAAGTCCTACCAGGACCCGGTCGTCGCCACACAGATCATCCGTGCGGGGAAGAAGGTCCGGACGAAGGCCCTTCCCAAGGGTCTGGTGAAGGACTTCTCAGGGCTTCCGAACTTCGCCGAGATCACCATCACCGACGCGGCCGGCAAGAAGGTGCTGACCAAGTCGGAGGCGTTCTGTCCGAACAACGCGTCCGGTCGGGTGCGCCCCGACGCCCCGGCCAAGTCGAAGTACCCCCAGAGCTGTCCCGTGAACCCCTTCACGCTCGGCTCGGTGTGGGGCGTCGAGAACGGCTGGGCGTCCAACACGTACTCGGGCCACTACTCCGCGCCGGTCGTCCTTCCGGCCGGGAAGTACACCGCCAAGGTGTCCGTGGCCAAGCGCTACCGCGACCTGTTCGACATCGCGGACACGCCTCAGACGGTCAAGGTGACCGTACGCGAGCTCAGCGATGAGGGACCCGCGGGCAGGTCGGCGGCGGGCAGGAGCCACGGATCCCACGGGGCCGGGCACTCCGGTCACACCGCGACCCCCATGCCCGCGCCCGCTCCCGCGACGAGCGGGGCGGGGCCGTCGTACAACGTGGGCCACGGGCCTCACACCCCGGCGCCGCCCGCCCTGCCGTGGGCACTGAAGAAGGCCGGATTCAGGTCGGCACAGGTGGGTGACGGGTCCGGACAGACGGACGGCTCCCGGAAGGCGCCCGCGGCGGCGCCCAACGCGAAGCGGCCGACCGGCAGGGCTACCGTGCCCAACGTTCCCAAGCCCGACCTCCGCTCTCTGCCGGCGTATGGCATCCAGATCAGTGACGGCGGTGCCGACGTCCCCGGGAAGGACTACCTCGCCTTCAGCGCCAATGTGTGGAACGCGGGGCCCGCGAAGCTGGTGGTGGACGGATTCCGCTCGCCCGGCAAGAAGCTCATGGACGCCTACCAGTACTTCTACGACGCCACCGGCAAGCAGGTCGGCTACACGCCGACCGGCACCATGGAGTGGGACCCGCGCCCGGGGCACGAGCACTGGCACTTCACGGACTTCGCCAGCTACCGGCTGCTGAAGGCCGACCAGAAGGAAGCCGTGCGCAGTGGCAAGGAGGCCTTCTGCCTGGCCAACACCGATGCCGTGGACTACACGGTGAAGAACGCCAACTGGGACCCGGACAACACGGACCTGTCCACCGCGTGCGGCCAGGAGAACTCGATCTCAGTCCGCGAGGTGCTCGACGTCGGCTCGGGCGACACCTACAGCCAGGACCTCCCCGGCCAGTCCTTCGACATCACAAACCTGCCGAACGGCACTTACTACATCCAGGTTCTGGCCAACCCCGAGAAGCGGCTGAAGGAGACCAACCTCAGCAACAACAGCGCGCTGCGCAAGGTCGTTCTGGAGGGTCGGCCGGGCGCGCGTACGGTCACCGTGCCCGCTCACGGCCTGGTCAACGCCAACTGACCTCCGCTGAGGGGAACGCCTCGTGAAGCCGGGGCGTCCGCTGTCTGCCGGACGTGGTTGAGACATCCGGCCACGGAGCGCGACGTCGCCCCCGGGCGTGTTCCCGGGGGCGACGCAGCGACAAGGTGCGCGGCGCGTCGGTGCGAACCCCGGATCAGTACCGCAGGCCGTCCGGTCGGCGCGGGCCGTAGCCGAATGCGTGGTCGACGGCGATATGGGCGAGCCAGCCGAAGCCCGCAACCGCCGGTGGGCGGCCGCGGGTCGCGGCCGCGAACGCCAGCAGCGTGGCCGGAATCGCGGGCGAGCGCAGCACGTTGTACGGGCGCACCGCGTACGACGGAAGGCGTTCGAAGTCGGGCGCGGCGGCAATCCGTAGAGCAACACGATGTCCGGGAGCACCGTGGTGGCCCACAGCAGCTTGCTGCGCCGACCGCCGAGCTGGGCGCCTGACCGGCCCGGCGACACCGACGGCTGCGCTCAACGCCCGTCCGGCGGGGGCGTGGTAGGTCCAACGGAGACCTCCGGCGCTCGGCGCGGGCCGCGCCGCGGCCGCCGCTCCGTGCCGGCGGCGGTGGCAGGCTCTGTGCGGCCCCGGGTCACAGCTTGTCCTACCTTCCAGGCGTGGGTCGGAGTCGGTCCTGCCTTCCAGGCGTGGGTCGGAGTCGGTCATTCGTAAGATCGGCGGGCCCAGGGGTTCTGGGTATGGCTGTGAGCTTGTCGCCGTCTGATGGCTCAAAGAACTTGGCGGCCCGGAGCCCCGCGACGACTCGACCGCTAATTGGGATACGCGACTTGATCGCTGTGTAGGACAACGTCGGCGAGGTCGTCTGCGGGATCGATCTGTGACGACGAGCTGGCGGAGGTGACCGTGCCCCAGATCTGGGCCGGAGTGGACATCGGCAAGGAACATCATCACTGCGTGGTGATGGACGCCCAGGGAGAGCGTCTGCTCTCGCGCCGAGTCCTCAACCACGAGCCGGATCTGCTGGAGCTGATCTCAGAAGCCGTTGCCATACCGATCATGGAGTCTGTCGATCGAACGGGAGTCTCGATCGGGTGATCGCGGGCCCTGCCCGGCATGAGAGCAGGACCTGGCGGTATACGGGGAAAATCCAGGGGAGCGGACGGCCTCGCGCTGCTACGGTCGGGCGCCATGAGCTGGCTTCCCGATGACTTCGTCCACCCCGTCCTGGTACCGCTGCCGGGCGCTGGCCATCACCTGCGGCCGATACGGGAGGCGGACACCCCGCTCGACTATCCGGCTGTGATGGGTTCGCGCGAGCGGCTGTGGACCATCTTCGGCCCGGCCTGGGGCTGGCCCGCGGCCACCATGACCTACGAGGCCGACCAGGCCGACCTGTTGCGGCACGAGAAGGAGATCGCCGCACACCAGTCCTTCAACTACGCGCTGTTCGACGCGGCGGAGACAGCTCTGCTCGGCTGTGTCTACATCGACCCACCGGAGAGGGCCGGCGCGGACGGCGAGATCTCCTGGTGGGTGGTGGACGAGCTGGTGGGCAGCAAGGTCGAGCAGGCCCTCGACGCGCTGGTGCCGCAGTGGATCGCCGCCGACTGGACGTTCGAGCAGCCGCGCTTCCTCGGCCGCGAGATCTCCTGGTCGGACTGGCTCGCCCTGCCGGAGCATCCCGACACGTAAGTGGTTGTTGCCCGTACCGATCTCGAAGGCTGTCGATCGAACGGGAGTCTCGATCGGGTGACTGCGGCGGTTTCCGCGCGTGAAAGCAGGGCCTCCAGGTAGCTCGGGGGTGCGATCCCATTCCGAGTGGTGCACGGAGGCCCTGTTGTCTTTGTTGTACGTGCCCGAGCATGTTGACTTCAACTCGCCCGCCGTGTCGTGCGATTGCCTCGCGCACGTGTACGGCAACGCGGCCGACCATCCGGACCGGGTGCGCCGGTATCCGTCGGACATGACGGACGCGGAGTGGGCGGCCGTCCGGCCTTTGCTGCCGGTGCCGGCCTGGTTTCAGGGGCGGGGTGGACGGCCCGAGGGCTACTGCCACCGGCAGCTGTTGGACGCGATCCGCTACCTGGTCGCGGGCGGGATCTCGTGGCGGGCGATGCCCGCGGACTTCCCCGCATGGGCCCGGGTCTACGCCTTCTTCCGCCGCTGGCGCGAGCACGGGCTGATCGCCGAGTTCCACGACCGGCTGCGCGGGACGGTCCGTGAGCGCGAGGGCCGCGAGGCCGAGCCCACAGCGGGGATCATCGACGCGCAGTCGGTGCGGGCCGCCGCGACGGTGCCGGCCGCCTCACGCGGCTACGACGGCGGGAAGAAGGTGCCGGGCCGCAAGCGGCACATCGTGACCGACACCCTCGGCCTGCTCCTGGCCGTCGCGGTCACGGCTGCGAACATCGGCGACCGGGACGCCGCGGCGGGCCTGCTGATGCGGCTGCGCCGTCTGCACCGCGACATCACCCTCGTGTGGGCCGACGGCGGCTACACCGGCTCCCTCGTCGGCTGGTGCCGGGACAAACTCGCCCTGACCTTGGAGATCGTCAAGCGCAGCGACGACATGGCAGGTTTCGTGGTGCTGCCGAGGCGGTGGGTGGCAGAGCGCACGTTCGCGTGGTTGATGAACTCCCGCCGTCTGGCCCGGGACTACGAGACCCTGCCCGCCACCAGCGAGGCGATGATCGGGTGGTCGATGGTCACGCGGATGAGCCGGCGTCTGGGACGGCCACGGTCCGCCGGACGGCACTGAACGCCCCCGACGCCTCCAGGAGGAGCCACCCGCGCTCCGCCAGGCGCCGGGCTTTCGACCGCAGCCCCTCGACCTTCGCCGGCGTCGCGTCAAGGCCCAGCTCCACCGCGATCCCCTTGGCCCGAAGCGGTCCGTGACCCGTGGATCGCTGCCGTTCCAGCACGCCCAGAATGCGCTGATAGTCCGGCGCCAGAACCGTCACCGGCAGCCCTTCCCGCCAGGGCGGCACCGTCGAGCCCGGCACCGGCGCGAGCGACAGCACCGCTTTCTCCTCGGCCTCGGTCCCGGCGGTGGTCTCGGCAGCCGTGGCTGCCAGGGCCTCGACCAGCTCTTCCCGCGCGATCACCCGCCGGTCCAGCTCGATCTCGGCGGCCTCCAACACCTCAGCCAACCGGGCGACTTCCTCCCGTAGCCCTTCCACCCGCACACGGGCCGCTGTCTCCCGCTCCTCCAGCATTCCCAGCACCGACGCCATCGCGCACCCCTCGCTCACGGAGCGGAAACAAGACGCCGGATGCCTCTCTCATTCCGAGCTACACCATGCCTGACCAGCAGAAATCAACGGATCACGTTCGGTTGAGATACGGCTTCTCAGACGTGCTCGCGCTGTCCGAAGAGGCGTTGTGGGCCGTGGACATCAACCACGGCGGCGCCGCATTGCTCATCGGCCTGCTGCTCAGCCACGACCAGCCGATGGTCTACATCACCGGCCTGGCAGTTCACCAGGCGTCAACCGCCTACCGGGGCCAGGGCAAGACGGACGAGAAGGATGCCTTCGTCATCGCCGACCAGGCGCGCATGCGCAAGGACCTCGGCCTCCTGCTGCCCGGCGATGAGATAGCGGTCGACCTGCGCACTCTGACCGCCCGCCGCACCGACCTGGTCAACGACCGCACTCGCCAGATCAACCGTCTTCGAGCTCAACTCCTCGAAATCTTTCCGGCGTTGGAGCGCGCGCTGAACTTGAGCAAGAAGGGCCCGGTCGTACTGCTGACCGGCTATCAGACGCCGGCTGCGATCCGCCGCAGCGGCACCAGAGCGATCGGGACCTGGCTGAAGAACCGCAAGGTCAAGAACGCCGCCACACTCGCCGAGACCGTTGTCGAGGCGGCCCACTCTCAGCACACCGCACTGCCCGGCGAGAAACTGGCGGCCGCGATGGTGTCCCGCATCGCGAACGGGGTGATGGCCCTCGATGAGGAGATCGCCGAGCTGGACGCGCTCATCGAGGCCCGGTTTCACGAGCATGAGCACGCTGAGGTGATCCGCAGCATGCCCGGCATGGGCGCCCTACTCGGAGCCGAGTTCATCGCCGCCACCGGCGGCGACATGGAGGCCTTCGGCACCGCCGACCGCCTGGCCTCATTCGCCGGCCTGTCACCCGTGCCCCGCGACTCCGGCCGAGTCAGCGGCAACATGCGCCAGCTCGGTTTCACCGACTCGGGGAACGAAGCGTCGATCCGGCAGCTCATGATCAGTCTGCCACGCCGGGGGAAGTTGGTTCCGTCACCGTCGTAACACAGCTCCTCGCAGTCGGCGTAGAACGGGCCGGAGAACAGCGGATGCCGGGATGGCTCGTGGCGACCTGGTCGAGCAGGCGCGTGCACGGCGGCCGAGTCCTGGACGCTGGCGGCGGTGACCAGCACGGCAACCCGTAGGCCGATCGTGTCGATCACGATGCTCCGCTTCCTGCCCATGATCTTCTTGCCCGCGTCGGTGGCCGGTGCGCTGAGCCCCGGCCTCGTCCTCTAGCCTGTCGCCATGCAAATGCCGGGGGATGTGATCGACGGGCGGTTCGAGCTGATCGAGCGGCTCGGCAGCGGAGGTATGGGCACGGTGTGGCGGGCTAGCGACACTGTCCTCCACCGCGAAGTCGCCCTCAAGGCGGTCAGACCCGACCGGGAAGCGTCGGATGCCATACGGGAGCGGGTTCTGCGCGAGGCGCGGGCACTCGCGCGGCTCAGCCATCCCCATGTGGTGACGATCCATCAGATCGTAGACGCCGACCCGCATCCGTGGATCGTGATGGAGCTGGTGCCGGGCGACTCGCTCCAGGAGCGGCTCACCCGGGGCCCATTGGCTCCTGCCGAGGCGGCGCGCATCGGCCGACAAGTACTGTCGGCGCTGCGTGCCGCGAACGCGGCGGGCATTCAGCATCGCGACGTGAAGCCCGCGAATGTGCTGCTGCAGCCCGACGGCAGTGCGGTGCTCACCGATTTCGGGATCGCGGCGCTCCAGGGCTCGTCCTCTGTGACCCTCACGGGTGAATTGGTCGGCTCGCCCGAGTTCATGGCCCCGGAGCGGGTCCGTGGCCGCAACGACAACCCCGCGTGCGACCTGTGGTCCCTGGGACTCGTCCTGTACGTGTGCGCGGAGGGCGTCAGCCCACTGCGCCGCTCCACCACGTACGCCACCCTGGCCGCGGTCCTCGACGACCCAGTACCGCCGCCGGTCCGCTCGGGTCCGCTGGCTCCGGTGCTTCAGGCCCTGTTGGTACGGGACGCGGCAGCGCGGCCCGATGCGGCGCGGCTGGACGCGATGCTGGCGCAGGTGGAGTCGGGCACGACGCCGGAGTGGGACCCGCTGACGATGACGAAGGGGCCGGGCGGATTGCCTGCGGAGGCGGTCCCCCTGCCACTGGGCGGGCCGCCCGGCGCGCACGACCCGACGCACCGCGCTGCTCCTCTGGCCGGCGGGCCCGGCAGCTCCGACTCCCGCGGCCCCACCATCCCCCAGCCGCCCGCCCAGCGGCGGAACCGGACGCCCCTGCTCCTCGCCGTGATCGCCGTGGCCGTCGCGGTCGTCGCCGCGACCGCCGTTGTGCTCGCGCTGCGCGGCTCGGGCAAGGACGAAGCGGGCGGCAGCGGGGGCCCGTCCGGCAGTACGGCATCGAGTCCGGCCACATCGACGACACATCCGAGCCCCACACCCACGCCGAGCGAGCCGCCGACCGCCTCCGGCAAGTGGATCGCACAGCTCTTCACCGAGCCCGTCGCATCGGGCACCGGCGTGCGGGGGCAACGTCTCAAGAAGATCCGGCAATCCATCCCCCAGGCTGTCGTTCTCCGCACCGACGACTTCGCCTCACTGCGGCCCGGCTTCTGGGTGATCTACGCTCCCGGCCCGTTCACCGACGGCCGCGCCGCGCTGAACTTCTGTGCTCAGCACGGCCGTACGTCGCCCAAAGACTGCCTCGGCCGCTATCTGAGCACCAGTTCCGCCGACTACGACCTCCAGTGCCGTCCCCCGGTGAGCAGCCCGACCGGCCGCTGCACTCGTACGTAACCGCTAGCGGTGGTTTGTTGACTTCGGCCGGGACCGCAGTAAGTGGACGAGTGGGGGTGGTTTTGATGACTGCTCGTCGTCCGTGTCCGCCGGCACTGGGACCGCTCGGGGAGTATGCCGCGTGCTTTGATGATGTGTTCGTCAGTGCGAAACGGAAAGCCCCGGTAACAGCGGACCCGGCCATAATCGCCGCGGCATGGGGAACACCGACTCCCTGGTGCCGTCGGGACGCGCGTGGCGCAACATGGGCACGAGTCTGCGGGACAGCGACAACCCACGGCTGTCGTGGGTCTTTTGGGACATTCCGCGGCGCGGTGCATGACCGGGGGCCGGGGGAGAACGCATAGTCCCCGAGTTCCCCATTCGTTCCGCGATCACGTGGTCGCTGAGCGTATTCTTCGGGTGGGGACGAGGCGCAACGGGGAGCCGTGCGATGCGGTATGGGCGGCGCGGCATGGACTGGATCCGCACGATTCGCGGAGTGTGGGTCGCGGCCGTGCTCGTCACGGGCCTCGTCTTCGTCGTCGCGGGCGCGAACGGCGATCTCTACGAGACCTCGGGCCTGACCTCCGTACTCGGCCTCGCCGTGTCCGTGACCGGACTGGCCGTCGGGTGGATGCGCGAGCGCGCCACGGGCGACGGCCGGCCCGCGTCGGACGAACGGCTCGACCGCCTGGCACGGCAACTGGCCGACGCCGTCGGCGAGCAGTGGACCGAGGAGTGGCGGCTGCGCAGGCTTCAGGACCCCGAGCCGATGCCCGTTCGGTGGACTCGGGCCGAGGCGTGGCTGGCTGACCATCAGGAGAACATCGGCGGTCCGGCGGACCTGAGCGACCGGCTGGAGAACGTCACCGCCGTCGTCGACCGGGTGCCGTCACGGCGGCTGGTGGTTCTCGGCGGGCCGGGCGGCGGCAAGACCGTGCTCGCGGTGCGCTACGCCCTGGACGGGCTGGAGCGGTGGCAGCCCGGCGCGCCCGTTCCCGTGGTCTTCCCGCTCGCCGCCTGGCAGCCGGACCGCGAGACCCTGAGCGCCTGGATGGCGGCCCATATCGCGCAGACGTACCCGGGTGCCACCTGGGGCGGCGAGCTGCTGGCCGCCGAGCGCATCCTGCCGGTCCTCGACGGTCTCGACGAACTCGCCGCACCCCTGCGGGCCCACGCCGTGCGACGGCTGAACGCGGAGCTGGACCCCGGTAGTCCGGTGCTGCTGACCTGCCGTACGCAGGTGTACGGGGAGGTGGTGGAGGCGGGGGACGTCTTCACCTCCGCGGCTGTGGTCGAGCTCCAGCCGCTGTCGTTCGAGGAGGCGAGCCGCTATCTGGTGCGTACTGCCCGCCCGTTGAGGGGAAGCGACGGACAGCGCTCGACGTGCTGGGACCCCGTCCTCACGCGGCTGCGCGAACACCCCGGGGACCCGTCCGGCGCCGCCCTGCGGCAGGTCCTCGGCACACCGCTGATGGTGGCCATGGCCCGCACGGTGTACGGCGACACCGGCGCCGACCCTATGGAGTTGCTCGACGGCGGGCGCTTCTCCGGCCCGGATGCGCTGGAGCAGGACCTCCTCGACGCGTTCGTACCCGCGGCCTTCGGGGATGCCCCCGACGCGGACCGGGCCGGGCACTGGCTCCGCTTTCTGGCCCGGGACCTGGAGCGGCGGCGGACCCGGGACCTGGCATGGTGGGAACTGCGGCTGGCACTGCCGTGGTTGCTCAGGCGCCTTGGGCCGGTGCTGCTCCTGGGATGCATGGCGACGGCGGTCACTGTCGGCCTGGGTGAGCCCACGACACCCCTCGCCTTCGTCGGCGGGGTCTGTACGGGACTCGTGGTCCTGTCGCGGGGCCGCACATGGGCGGAACCCGGCCGGGCGGCGCGTTCCGGACAGCCAGCCGGACGGTGGCGGATACCGCGCGAGCTGGTGTTGTCGGTCGTGGTCGCCGCGCCCCTGGGGGTCGCCGTCGGGTCCGCCAGCAGTCTCGGATTCGCCTGGGGGGACTTCAACCCGATCTATTTCAACGCGGGCGGACGGCTGGGCCCGGTCTCCGCGGCGATGGCCGCCGGTCTGGCCACCGCGACGATGCTCGCTGTTCTCGGTCTTGCCGGAGACGTCCGCCCGTCCACCATGCCGCTTCTCGGGCGCCAAAGGCTCCGGTCTCCCGTCCTGGGCGTGCTGAGCGTGGCAGCGGTCCTGCTGGCGGCCTTCGTCGCCTTCGTGCTCGGGACCGAATTCGTTTCCGAGCCCTTGTCCTTGGCGATCGGCGCGCTGGCCGGGCTCGTCGTCGCGCTCGCCGTGTGGCCGGGCGTCACCGGCCGGGCGGCGGCACCGGTGATCAGGCGGGAGCGACGCCGTCGTCCCGGCCCGGCCCTGCTGCGGCCGCTGTCCGCCGGCCTGCTCGGCGGTCTGTGTCTGGGTGCCGCGTTCGGCCTGGCCGACGCCTCGACGCAGGGCGCACGGGCCTCCATGAACGCCGACTTCCCGTCCGCCGCCGTCGTGCACCGGACGGCGGACGGAGGCGCGTACGCCCTCACGCCGGGTGGCTGGCACTACGGCCGGCACCAGGACGGAACGCGGTTCGTCCGTACTCCCGGACCGGTGCTCGGAGTCGTCAGCACGTGGGACGGCATGAGTTACGCGAGGTTCGGCGCGGACGAGCTCCGGGCCTGCGAGCACGAGCCGGACTGCACGACCTTCTACGGCCCCATCGAGCTTCACCTCTCCCCTGGCAGCTACACGAACGTGCGCGTGAGGCTGCCCAACGACGTCTTCGCCGACGACACCGGGTACCAGAACGAACTGCCACCACGCGTCGAGGACTGGCTGTACGCCGTCCCTCCCCGTCGCCTCTTCGAAGCCGCGCTGACCTTCGGACTGGCATTCGGCTTCAGCATCGGTGTGATCACCGGTGTCGCGGCCGGGGTGCACCGGTGGCTGGCCACTCCGGTCGACATCGCACGGGCGTCCAGCCCAATGGCGGGCCTGCGCAGCGACAGGGCGACGGCGGTCATGCGGGGCATCGTCGTGCTGGCGTTCGGGACCACTCTCGGCGTCTTCCTGCTCAGGGCGTTGCCGATCAGTCAGGAAAGCATGGGGCTACTCATGGTCGTCTGGCTGCCGGTCGGCCTGCTGGCCATCGCCCTGAGCGCCTGGGGCTGGCTGCTCGTCGCCCGCCTGTGGCTGTGCGGGACGGGCAGGCTGCCTTGGCGGCTCATGGCGTTCCTCGACGAAGCTCATCGGCGGGGCGTCCTGCGCCAGGCCGGGGCCGTCTACCAGTTCCGCCACGCCCGGCTCCAGGAACAGCTCGCCGCCGCCGACCGGACGTGACAGACCGCGGGCCGGGGGAGGTGGCATTTCCCCGGCCCGCAGCCGTGACGCCCTGGTCCTGCTCGCCGATATGCGGAAGTTTGGCGGGACGGATGGAGGTGGACTGTGGACGTATGGGCTCGACCCCGATGGCACGCCATCCACCCCTTGGTGACCACTCACCCACACCGAGAAGATGCGCGTCACCCCGGCTTCGGCGAGTGAATCGAGCTGCGCGTCGAGCGACTGCCGAGCGGTCGAGGCCCGGGCGTACCCGAGACGGACGTGCCCGAACCGCTCGGCGCCGGCGCTCGCGGGCCGAGGGAGCTCGGTCCACACCGAGCCCGGCTAGCGCACGGCGGGCGTCGGCACGTTGAGTGCCTTGGCGAGTTGGAGCGGTCATGCATACAACGTGGATCAGCGCACGAGGGAACGCGCGATGCGGAATCCCACGCCGTCACCGTGGGCTGAGCCGGCCCAGGGGGCACCCTGCCGGAGGGCGTCCCCTCTTTGCGCCGGAGGGAACCCCCTTGTGCCAGAAGCCGTCACCCTTTGCATCGCCTTGTATCGAGCATTTGACACAAGATCCCGACCAGGGCATCTTGTACCCATCGCTTAATACAAGATGATCTGGGGGGATCTCCATATGCTCGACACCGTTCCGCTCCAGTCCCGGTTCCTCGACCACGCCGACTACTACGCCCGCTGGTCCGGTCTGGCCATCGGCATCGTGGTCGCACAGCAGTTGGTCACGATGAAGAGCGACGACATCACGATGCCCCTCGTGTTCGCCATCACCACTTTCGGCCTGTGCGCGGTGGGCGGTGTCCTGCTCGGTGACGCCCTGACCCTGCGTCCCCAGGAAGCGGTACGCACCGCGAGTCTCGCCCCGCGCCTGGTCCGAGACCAAGTGCCGCCCCGTATGGCGCCCCTGCTTCTTCTGCAGGCGGCGTCCCTCGTCACGCTGCTGGTGATCGGTGCGGTCACGGCCTCCTCCGCCCCCGACCGGATAGGCGGAGCGGGGCGTGTCATCACCGTCATCTGCGAAGGGATGCGCGCATCCCTCGGTCCCTGGCCCGGCCTGTACTACAGCGGCCCGATGTTCGCCGCCCTCGCGGTCGGAACCCCTGTCTGCGTCTGGGCCCTGCGCCGTATCGCCCACGGCCCGGGCGACGACCAGCAGCGCCGCGACCGCGCGTGGGCGATCACCGGAGCCTGGGGGCTGCTGGTGTCGAGCCAGGTGCTGCTCGTCGTGCTGATGATCTTCGTCGCGCTCACGGAGAAGGCCTGCGCCGGCCCGCTGGGCGCCGCCACCATCGTGGTGATCTGCCCCATGGGCCTGCTGAGCCTGTTCACCTTCGGATGGTCCCTGGTCACCGTGGTTGCACCCCGGGCGGTCGACGACGAGGCAGTCGGCGATGGGACTTTCGACGATGAGTGAACCCGCCGTCCGCGTCGACACCACCAGCCAGGTACCGCCGTACGAGCAGATCCGCGCCCAGTTGGCCGCGCTGATCCGCACCGGCCGGCTGGCCGAGGGCGAGCGCCTGCCGACCGTGCGCCAGCTCGCCGCCGACCTCGGTCTGGCGCCGGGCACCGTGGCTCGCGCCTACCGCGAGCTGGAGGCCGCCGAGCTGATCCGCACCCGCCGTGGCGCGGGCACCCGGGTCGCGGCGCTCCCGTCCGAGCCGCACCCGCACGATGCCAACCAACTCACCACGCTGGCCCGGGACTTCACCTCGGCCGCCCGAGCGCTCGGTGCCGACACCGAGGACATCCTGACCGTCGTCCGCGACGCCCTGGACCCGGGGCCCGCCTCCTCTTCGGCCACCGCCGACAGCGGAGCGGGTGGCCCCAAGACGGCAGAGGTGTCGGCGCAAGTCACGGGCGTGAGGAACAGGCTTGAGCAGCAGCCGTAAGCAACAGACGTAACAGGCACAGGTAACAGTGGGTGATGAGCCACTTTTACGCCACGGCGCGGCCCCTGAAATGTTCCGTTCCTACGGTCCTGGCGTAGCCCGAGAACCTCAACTCCGGATCGGCCAGAGGAACAGGACCGGCTTCTGTTCTGGACGACCGCGCGGCCGACCTACCGCACTGTGCCCCGCGCCGGATCGAGCTCGACCGCCACGGAGAGGACCGCAGATTTGAAGTGAGGCCTCGCCAGAATCTTCGGGACTACCAGTCGTGGCTGACGACCCAGGCGTGGCATCAGTTCGAAACAGCAGAGCCATGGGACACCTGCGCAGCCCAGCATTTCGTCACTGCGCAGAGATCTCGGTGGGGATGGCGCCCGGCATGCCGAGAGCCGGTTGACCTGTGGTGAATGATGAGGTCGTGATCTCCAGGGAATGCGCTGTCGAGCTCGTCGAGTCCTTCCTGGCCATTGAGCTGCCGACGTGGCAATGGAGGGGGCCTGCTCCCACGCCGGATGTCTACCACGTGCAGGAACGCGTGGTCGGTTGGCTCGTCTTCTGGCGGTCGGCGGAGCAGGCCCGCGCCCGTGACGTGCGCGGCAGTTTCGTCGGCGGCCACTGCCTGGTGGACCGGCACGACGGGAGCATCCACTACGTGCCCGCCGTGTGGTGGGAGGACGAGGGCTGGGAGGAGCAGTACCTCCTGCAGACCAAGGGCATCAGGCGGCCTGATCCACTGGCCTCCGCTGTTCGCGCGCTCGTCCGCTCCGCCGGCGTCGTGGCCGCGATGAGCCACCTGCGCAAGCATGCCCCGCGGCTGAGCTTGCAGGAAGCAAAGGCCTATGTCACGACCGTTCGGGACGGTGGCGAACCACCGGAAGCGCTGGCAAGCCTTACCCGGAAGGGGCCGACGTGGCCGCCTCTGCCCATCGAAACGCTGGCTGGTCCGGTCCAGTAGGGGTCTGGCTGAGGGGCCGAGGCCGAGACCGTGTTGCTGGTCCACGTCGTGTAAGACGTCATTGGGTTTGGCGAGTCTGCTGTGGCAATGAGTGTTCCTGTCCTGTTCTGCGAAGGCACTGCCAACCAGGCTGCGGATGCCGTTGGCGGCGGGTTCGGTCAGCTGCTTTCCCGGTAGTTCATGAACCAGTGAGTGTCGAAATAGCGGGCCATCGTGAACGGGTGGTGCGGGTCAGTGAGGATGCGGCAGACGAACTCCGCGGCCTGGCAGTCGAAGGGGACGTCCTCCCCGTCGAAGGACTGGACCACGACGGGCCAGCGGTCGGGGTCCTCACCGTCGGCCCTCCAGCAGTACAGGTCCTCGTGCTCAGTGCCCGCCCAGATGAGCAGACCGTCCTGCCTGAGATGCGTCCACGGCTCCTGGTTCAGGTCCAGGTATCCGTCGAAGGCGCCCTCGCCGAACGTCTCGACCATGCGCTTGTAGTCGATCGGCAGCGCGTTGCCCAGGCGCGACTCCACCTCCGCCCAGTCCACGTCCGGCCGCTGGGCGGGCTGTGTCCAGCCGGTGATCCGTCTGAGCCGCTCCATCCAGTCGAGGTCCTCGTCCGGAGCAACCGCCAAGGGTTCTGGCATCTCCCGGTGAGCGGCCACCAACACCGGCCGCTCGGCGCCCTCGGCGTCCCGCGCCGTGCCCGTACCGACCCATTGATTCCCGTAAGCCCACGCCCGTATCGTCACGGCGCGGTCCTCGAAGGGGACGAGGAGAGCCGCGCCCCTGGACTCGTCGACCGTCGGATCGGTGAAGCCGTCGAGGACGAGGGTGCGCGGGGCGCCGTACCTGCTGCCGAGCAGGTCGGTCAGGTCCTGCGGGTTCAGGTCGTTGGGCAGGAACGTGTAGCCCTCTCCCGGGCCGAGTTGGGCCAGCAGTTCGTTGACGGTCGCTTGCGTGAGCTCCATGGCGGACAGTGAAGCGCACCGCACTGACAATGGACGTGCACACAGACGTATCTGACGTCAATTCGAGCAGTGTCGGGATGGTTCACACGGCGATTGCCATGCCTAGCCAGGCCTTCGCAGGTCGCCGAAAAGGTTCGCCGCAGCGGCCTCCCAGCGTGCGATCTCGACCGGGCCGGACCGGGACGGGGTGACCTGTGAAGTACGGGACTAGATTCTGACCGGCCGATCATGTGGGGGCAGTGATCAATGCGCTGCCGATGGCAGTCGTCGTTACGCCGGCTCGCGGTCGACCTGATGCAGGTAACTGAATGGGTGCTCATTCCTCGCATGGAACAGCGGGCGAACTTCACGGGTAGCGATGTTGAATCCGATACTGCCCGCTATGCCAGCAACCCACGCGAGATCCGGGACAACTAAGGCACCTGCAGCGGCGGTGGCCACTCCCACCGTGACGGAGATGGACCTGTGCACCCATGCCATACGACTGGTTCGGGCGGCCGCCTGGTAGTCCTCGCGCGCCTGCTTGAGCTCCAGCCGCATACGTTCCAGCACGTCGGCGGGGTGTTCCCATTCGCGGCGCAGATCGCAGAGCATGGTCTGGGTGGCGCCCATCAAGCGTTCCCGCTCGGCGGCATACCTGTCGCGAAAGCCGGTTGCGGCTCGACATGCCGCGGTACAGCGGCAGGCGGGGTCCAGTGCTCCAAGTGGCGTTCCAGGTCCATCCAGTTGGGCTGGCGGGCCATTTCGGCGGCTGCCTGCAGGAGGGTCTCCTCCGGTATGCCGAGGCGGCCAGTGCGGCGGCTGCCCGCGCTAGCCGCTTGCGTCCTAGGGCCTGTCTGACAAATGATCACCTGCTCGCTGAGGTGGTGTGCGGGTAATGGGCTTGCTGGGGTGCGGGGAGTACGGCGATGCTGGGCCCGTGCCTGGGCAGAAGAAGCGGAAGCGACAGGAGCAGGAGGGGCGCCAGCGGGATGCTGCCCGCTTCGCCCCCGAGGCGGGACGCTGGAAGTGCTCCTCGCTGTTCCGGTAGCCGTAGTCGGGACGGCCGCGCCCGTGTCCGCAAGGCGGCGTACTGCGGCCGGACTGCTCCCGACTCGACAGCAGTGCCTACGTGAGGCAGACGGCGGGCGTCGCCGCGAACATGCGCAGCGGCTCCAGTACAAGCTGCGCGATCAAGGGCTGGGCCGATAATCAGGACACCCTCGACTACCACTGCTACACGCGTAACTCCAGCGGGTCCACCTGGACGTACCTCCGGAATGTCACCGACGACAACAAATCCGGGTGGGTGAGCGAATCCCTGCTGCCCGGCAACGGCTCCTTGGTCTACTGCGGCTTCTGACCCGCAGGCTTCACCTGCCGCGGTCATCGCTTGGCGTGTCGGCCTGCCCGGGCCTCGGGCAGGTCGACACGCTTGCACCAGGCGGCAGTCCAGGGCGGCACCGCCCCCGACCGGTTGACCTTCACCCGCTCCCTGCGCGCGCCGCCAGGTCCACGGAAATACCGGCCGATCCGGGCATGCGGCGCGTCCAGCCCGGCCGCCCAGCGATGCACCTCGTCAACCGTGACATCCCCACCTATGACCAGCCCAACGGCCAGCCGGACCGCCAGTCACAGCAACTGCGGCTTCAGTACCAATGGATGGTGTGCGGATGGTCGAGGTGCTGGCGACCACGTGGGGGCGTGAACGACAGGTCCATCAGCACGCCTGGGCCGAGCTTGTGGCGTGATGACTCTGCTCCGCTTGATCATTTTCAATATAGATTGACTCGCTATCGAGAGTTCGTCCATTATTGATCCCGGCAACTCCCGTGTGATGTCGAGTATTTCAGGGGGAGCGCCTACTTCTCGCGTGGTCGCTGACACTCTGATCCATCGGAAGGATTCACTTTATGAGAAAGACACTGTCTGCTGCGTTCGCTACGGCTGCACTCGCGCTCGGCGGCTCGCTGGCCGGCGCCGCCCCGGCTTCCGCGGCGACCGCGGCTCCGGATGTCGCGAGTGCGGCGCAGAACTCCACGGCCGTTCGGAACATCTGCTACTCGGCTCACGTACAGAACCAGGGCTGGCAGGGCACCAAGTGCAACGGGGCAGTGGCCGGTACGACGGGCCAGGCCCTCAACCTTGAGGCGCTGACCATCGCCTCGTCCGGCACCGGTGGGCTGTGTGCCCGCGCCCACGTTCGTAACGTCGGCTGGCAGTCATGGGCCTGCGCCGAGGACGGCACCGCCGTGGTCATCGGCACGACCGGCAGGAACCTGCCTATCGAGGCTCTGGAGCTGCAGGTCGGCACCGGCACGATTGCGGCACAGGCCCATCTGCGCGACGTTGGCTGGCAGCGAGCGGTCGCGGCCCAGTACATCCAGGTGGGCACGGTGGGCCAGGCGCGTGCCATGGAAGCCATCGCCATCGACGTGTAACAGTCCTCTGCGGCGTGCTGCCGACGGCGGGAAGGGGTGGTGGTGCAGTCATCCCCTCCCGTCCCGGCGGTGTCGCCGCGGTCGGTCCGTCATTCCGCGCACGCCGGCCACCAGCTGCCTGTCGCCAACCGAAGAGCTTCTGGGGGATACTGCACCGCACGAATGTGGGGGCATGGAGAGGCGATCGTACGGTGGGCGACACGGGCCGTGTTTCCGGCAACGCCGGGAGGCAGACCACGGACGGTGACGAGGCGCAGCGCCTCGCCGTTCGCCTCGAGTACCTCTTCGACCACGTACAGCCGCTGGGGCGGCGGCATACCCTTCAGGAAGTCGTCGACGGCATCAGATCGGCCGGTGAACCCGACGGGGGATCGCTGAGCGTCGGCCGCCTCTCGATGCTCATGAACGGGAAGGCGACCAATCCGACCATTGGGACGCTGCGTGCGCTGAGCACGTTCTTCGGCGTGCCCGTCGCATATTTCGTCGACGACGCCATCGCCGAGCAGACGATGGCGCAGCTGGCCCTGATCACCGCGATGCGCAGCAACGACGTTCGCGCCGTGGCGCTGCGGGCAGCGGCTGTGGCCACCCTTTCGTCGCAAGGGCTCGATGTGGTGCGCGGCCTGGTCGAGAAGGCCGGTCGCTCGCAGGAGCGAGAACAGGGCGATCCCGGCGAACCAGCGGACTGATCTTCCCCAACTCCCCTTCTGTGCCTGCATATACTCCCCGTGAGTAGCGGGTCGCCTTCGCGCGATTCGTCGCAGGGGCCCGGGGGGATGCCATGCGCCATGAGGCGTGGTCCGACTTCATCGCACGATGTGCACGGATTCTGAACGGCCTTGAGGGGGCTCAGCCGCCGACCGTCGAAGAACTGTGCCAGGCCATCGCCAGACAGCGAGGCCGTTCGCTGACCCTCTCGCCGCTCCCACGGCACGCCGGCGACTCAGCAGGCGTCTGCGGCCTGTGGGTGGGCCTCAGGGACTCGGACCACATCTTCTACGAGGCATCCACCAGTGGGCTGCATCAGCGGCACATCATCCTTCATGAGCTGGCACACCTCTTGCTGGATCACGGCACCGCAGGTGCCGGCGGGTCCCGGGCGGGCGTGGAATGCCTATTCCCCGGTCTGGATCCCGGGATGGTCAGGCGACTGCTCGCCCGGGGGCGTACGGACTACTCGGAGGCCCAGGAACAGGAGGCCGAGGTGATGGCCACCCTGATCCACAGTCGGATCTCAACGGGCGTGACCGGCACGTCCCGTACCTCGGGAGACACCGCCCACGTACTCTCGCGGCTCGAACGGGTCCTTGGGCCGAAGGCGCGCGCGTGACCGCGATCCGGCCCTTTGACCTGGTGCTGCTCGGCCCGTTGTGGGCCGCCACCCTGTACATGGGCCGCAGGGCCCTCACGGCCGGCCGTCATGCCGGACCGATGAGCGGGATGGTCGCGTTGATCACCTTGGCCATCACCCTCGGGGTGCCAGGAGTGCGCCGGGTGATCGACACGATGACGGGCATGGAGTCCGTCACCAATCTGCTGCTCCATCTCCTGACGCTGTCCGCGATCTCCTGCCTGATCGCATTCGTGCACCAGATCTCCGAGGGGACTTCGGCGGCTGGGCGGGCGGGACGCTGGAGGTGGATCCCTCTTCCTGCCGCAGGGATCCTGCTCTGCTGCGCCTTTCTCCTGAGCCCTCGCCCGGACGGTGACCAACACCTCCTGACGCAGACGCCGTCCGCGGCGGGCATCGCGTACTGGAGCATCTACCTCCTCTACGTCCTCTGGGGAACGACCGCCGCGGGACTGATGTGCCTACGCTACGGACGCCGGGCGGACCCCGGCCCGCTGCGGACATCGCTGCGCATCCTCGGCGCCGCATGCGTCTCCAGCCTGATCTACGCCACTCACCGCGCCGTTCATCTGACGGCTCACGGATCCGGCCACTGGCTGTTCCAGGACACGGTCGCGGTGGCCACGACGCAGGCCCTGCTGGCCACCACCCTGCTTCTCTTCGTTGTCGGTATCGCATGGCCGAGCGCGACCGGACTGATGGAACGCAGTGCGTGCCGCCGTCGGCTGCGCGGTATCCGTCCGCTGTGGCAGGCACTGGGGAAGGCGGTTCCTGAGGTGGTGCTGCCGCTGCCTTCGGAGCTGGAGCGCGATCCGAAGGTGCTCCTGTACCGGCGGATCATCGAGATCAGTGACGGCATGCTCGCACTGCACCCCTATCGCAGCGAAGCCGCCAGAGGTGAGGCGAGCCGCCACCTGGTGTCAGCCGGGCTGACTGGACGACGGCTGGACGCAGCAGCGGAAGCGGTGTGCCTGCGGCACGCCATCGCACGCAAGGACGCGGGCTTCGAGGGGAACGCGCCGGAAGCGGCGACCGGTAGCGGAAACTTCGGCGAGGCTCAGGACGACCTGGAGGCACAGGTCGCATGGTTGGAAGTTGTTTCGCGGCTCTACGGGAGCAGGATCGTGCGCAGGGTGTCCGAGGCGGTGGCGAACAGTCATGCGGACTCGGTGGTGGGGGAGTCGGCGCCGACGGGCGGAGGTCCGTAGGGGCGGTCCGACGGCGGCGCGGGGGCATTGCACTGCAGCACCACGGCCACCAATGAGCCGCGACCACGTCGTCGCCGGGATCGCCGCCGCCCTGCGGGCTGGGGCCGCGGCCGCCTGTGTCGGACCACCGTGAAATCCCTCGCCGCAGGTCTGCGCGCGGGATGCGCCACAACGGCGGCCGAGGGGCATGCAGGTGGCCCAGCGCCCCGGCCGTCCCATCTGCGGGGAGTGCGGCGGCAATCTCTTGGGGGGACCGGGGAAGGCGCAAGCCCGCCCCTGCCGGACGCCGGCCGGTGCAGGACAGGGAGGTCCCGGTCATCCCCGTCCGCTGTGCCAGCGGATGGCGGCGGCACCGGCGAAGTCGCCGGCGTGGGCGAATCCCCCCAGCACCACCAGATCGCCGTCCTTGACGTGCTGTGAGTGGATGGCGCGGTCCAAAGTGATCGGGATCGCTGCTCCGAAAAGATTCCCGCATTGATCGAACGTGTGCAGGTGCCGTTCGGACGGCAGTTGCAGCGCTTCACGCCAGTTCCGCAGGAAGGCTCGGTTGGGCTGGTTGGTGATGAAGACGTCGATCTCGGTGGTGGCCACCCCGAGCCGCCCGCACAGGTCTGTGACGGCCTCCGGTACGAGGCGGTTCCCGCGCGCGAGGACCTTGGCGATGCTCGCTTCGGTGAACCCGATCCGCAGCTGGGATTCCCCGGCCTCCCAGTACTTGCGTCCGTCGTCGAGCATCACGGTCATGTCCCCGGCGTAGTCGCCGATGTGCCGGGTCTCCACGTCCAGCACCGGGGCGCCGGCCGAGGTGGTCACATACCCCACGCCGCAGCCGTCGCCGGGGATCGCGGCCTGGGCGAGCCTGCGAACTTCGGACTGGGTGAAGCACTGGCCGGCGGCGCTCTGCGCGTTGCAGATCAGGGCGGTCCTCGCGTCGGTGGTGGTGAGCAGCCGCCGGGCCAGTTTGAGCATGTAGACGAAGGAGGCGCAGCCGGCGTTGGCCACGTCGATCAGCCATTCCGGGTGGAGGTCAAGACGGCGTGCCACTTCGGTGCCCGCGCCCACGAACGGCAGGTCCGGCAGCTGGCTGTGCACCAACAGCACATCCACGTTACGGATCTCATCTCTGCCGTGCCGCTCGATCAGGGGCTGTACCGCCCGCTCGATCATGTCCGCGTTCGTCTCGTCGGCGGCCACGTGGTGCCGTAAAGGCGGGATCTTGAACATGGGATGGTGGCGTAGTTTGTCCTCGGCTCCGGGGTACTCGGTGTAGAACTCGGCGGGGACCGGTTCGCCGGGAAGGTAGCTTGCGACATCGGTGAGGCTGACCGTATTCAACGGACCACCGCCGTCACAGGCGGCACACTGACGGGCAGGCCGCCGCGGTGGCGGTGCTCGAGGATCGCCCTGAGGTTGTTCATCTCCACGGTGTGGCCCGCGTAGAACAGATCCCAGTAGTCGCCGACCCACGGCCGGTCCGGACGGGGCGACATCTCGGGGTGCGGGTTGTCGTCGTAATACGGGTGGTGGCAGTTGGTCCAGGTGATCACCGACCCCGGCTTGTCGAGCACCAGCCGGGCAGGGACGACGCGCATCAGGTAAATCATCCACAGCTTGTCGCCCTGGTCCCAGGAGCAGTGGTAGTCCACGGTCATGGCCTCGGGGTTGACCACCACCTTGCAGTAGATGCTGGTTTCGCGCTCGAGCCGGTCGTGGCCGACCCACAGCCCCGGGGTGGCCGTGGGCGCGAAGCCTCGCAAGCTGTAGGTCCACTCCTCCAGGTGGTGGCCCTGGCGCAGGTAGTCAAAGGCCTGCTCCGGCGGGCAGTCGACATGCTCCTGGATGGTGCAGTACTGCCCGTAGACCTGGTGATGGGGATAGACCGCGTGCGTGAGGTCCATGCAGTGGGCGGTCATCTCCTCCTTGTCGGTGTTCTCGATCCGCATCAGGCCGGGGATGTCAGCCAACATGGACGGGTCCGCGCTCATCGGAACTCTCCTCGTGTTCGGCGCTTTCGGTGCTTTCGGTGACGGACAGGAAGGGCAGGAACGGCGGGATCTCCCGGGGGTCGCAGTCCAGCGCGATGAACGCCGGACCGCTGCCCGCGTTACTGCGCAGCAGCGCCTGGCGGAGCCGCGCTGCGTCGTTTGCCCAGGTGACCTCAAGGGCCGGGAAGGCGGCGGCCACCCCGGCGGCGATGTCGGTCCGGGCGAACAGGTCGTCGCTGCGGACGCCGCCCTGGAAGAGCTCCTCGCGCAGCGCGCACATGGCGTGGGCGTTGTTGTTGAAGATCACGAAGGTCACGGGTGCGGCGTACTCCACGGCGGTGTGCACTTCCATCCCGTGCATGAAGAACGCTCCGTCGCCGGCGAGTACGTAGGTGCGTCGGCCCGTGGCAAGCGCGGCGCCGATACCCGCTCCGAAGGTGTAGCCCATGCCGCCCATGCCGACCGCCACGACGAAGCGGCCGTGGCGCGGTGCGGGAAGCAGATGGATGGCGCTGGCCCCTGCGTTGCCGGCGTCCACGAACACGTGCGCGTCCTGGGGGAGTGCCGCTTCGACCGCGGCGACCGCCTCGGTGTAAGAGACGTTTCCACCAAGGGCCAGTGGAATGGGAGTTGGCGGAGACATCGGAAAGGGGCCGGTGTGCTCCGGGCAGGGATGCGGGCGCGAGGGGAGCCGGCCGACGACTGCGCGCAGCGCGTCCCGCAGGTTCCCGCCCAACGCGATGCCGGCCACGAACGGTGGTTCGGGATCGATGCAGACGACGGGAGTGGCGGCCAGGGCCTGGTCCAGTCCTCCGCGTGCCAATAACGGCAGCCGCGTGCCGACCAGCATGCACAAGTCGGCCCTGCGCAGGCAGTCTTCGACATTTGCGTGACCCATCACTCCGGCCACACCTGCGAACCGGGGGTCCCGGTTGTCGAACACGTCCTTGGCGTCCGGGGTGACCGCCACCCAGGCCCCGAGCCGCCGGGCGAGCTCCGCCAGCTCCTCGCGCGCATCCGAGGCTGCCACGCCCTCGCCGGCGATGACGAGGACACGGCTCGCCCCGCGCAGCGCGGCCGATGCGGCGTCCCGCGCGTCGGATTCCACGCTTGCGGCCGTGGTGGTCGGCGGCGGCACGACCGGCGTCGGCGTCACTCCGGGCACGGGCACTGTGACCTGTGCCTGTTGCAGGTCCTTGGGCAGCAGCAGCACCGCGGGCCCTTTGGGATCGGCCTGTGCCGCCGCGATCGCCTGGGGCAGCAACTCCGCGAACGAGTCGGCGTCTTCGGCCCGAGCGCAGAACCGCGATACGGGCGTGAACACCTCACGGGCGTCGAACGAGCCTGCCTTGCCGCTGGAGTCCTGGAACGCCCCGCGGCCCTCCTGTGCGGTGGGCGGCTGTCCCACGAGGGCCAGCAGCGGCACGCGGGAGGCGTGAGCCTCCGCCAGACCGGGCACGAGATTCATCGCACCGCCGCCCGAGGTGGCTGCGACTACGCCGAGGCGCCTCGTGGCGCGGGCGTATCCGTCGGCCATGGTGACCGCGGAGAATTCGTGTTTGGCGACGACACCGAAGATGGTGCCCGTGCGGTGGACGGCGTCGTACAGGTCCTCGATGTTGGCTCCGCCAACGCCGAACATGTGGGTGACGCCGGCCCGGACCAACTCTGCCGCCAGGTAGTCGACAAGGCGCACACCGCCTTCCTCGGGCATCTCGCGTGGCATGGCTGTCATACGGAGCTCCTGTCCGCTTGGTCGGGCTGGACGACGAGGCCGGACGGCGAGACGACCTGAAAGCGGTGCCGGTACTGGTTCGGAGTGAGCCCCAGGGCTCGTCCGAAGGAGCGGATGAACGTCTCGGGGGCCGCGAATCCGCAGCGGCGAGCCACCTGGCTCGTCGTCAGATCGGTGGTCTCCAGGAGCTCGCGGGCGCGGGCGATACGCGTCCGCTCGACGTACTGGCCGGGGGTCGTGCCCACCTCGCGCCGGAACACCCGGGCGAAGTTGCGCAGGCTCATATTGGCCTGCTGGGCGATCTCGGCCACGGGTAACGGGTCTTGGAGGTTGTCCAGGATCCACTCCTGTGCGGCCCGGATCGGCGCGTGGTCTGCCAACTGGGCGTCCAGGACCGCACTGAACTGAGCCTGTCCTCCGTGCCGTTTGAGGAACAGCACCAGAAACCGTGCTGTCTCCAGCGCAAGCGCCGCGCCGTGGTCCGCCTCCACCAGAGCGAGGGCCATGTCGATCCCGGTCGACACCCCCGCCGAGGTGACGAACCGGCCGTCCCAGACGAAGATCGGCTCCGGGTCCACGGTCACGTCCGGGTAGCGGCAGGCCATCTCCTCGCAGTACGCCCAATGGGTGGTGGCTCGCCGCCCGTCGAGCAGGCCGGCCTCGGCCAGCAGAAACGATCCGCCACATACGGATGCGACTCTCCGCGACCGGGTGGCTGCCTGTCCGATCCACGCGACCAGCGCCCGGTTCTTCAACGCGTCCCGCAGGCTCCATCCCCCCGGGACGAGGAGGGTGTCGATAGGGCCATGCCCTGCCTCCAGCGGCGCGGCTTCAATCATCACTCCCGAACTGGTGCGCACCAGTGGTGCATCGATGGAGACGAACTCGATCCGGTAAGGGGCACCCGATCTGGGGAGGAGCCGGTTGGCCGTATCGAACACTTCTATGGGTCCGGTGATGTCCAGGGCCTGCGCACCGGAGTACACGACCACCACAACGCGTCGCTGTAACACGGTCACAGCCTGTATCCGACGCCGAACCGGCCGCAATGACAGCTTGTTGACGAATTCGGCCAACGGACAGCCATCGACTGCTGGTTGGCGGCGCTGACCAGGCAGTTCGTGCGCATGACCGGCTGGTGTGGGTGAGGCACGTCACAGGGTCCTTCGTCGCTGCGACGCTCTCATTTCGGGGAGGCGGCCGAGCCGGGCGTATGCGTCGGGCTTGCGGCCGGACCCGTACGGCTGCATGTGCCAACCCGGGTGTGGGGGCTGCAGGTTGTGGGTGTCGGAGAGGTGCTGGGTGTTGGGGAGGACTGGCGCGGCAGTCCGGGGGGCGGGTGGGCCGGCAGGAGTTGGAGAGCTGCCCGGTGAGGGAGTCTGGTGCCCTGCTGGCTGTGTGCGGCGGGGTGTACCGCGCCGTGGGGGAGACCGGCTCCTCCGTGATCATCGGGGCGTTCGCCGGGCTGTACGGCACCTGGCGCATCCGGCGCTGAAAGTTAAAAGAGGCCATTGTCGTTCAGCGTGGGCGCGGCGGAGCACCGGGCAAAGCTGAGAGCGGCGCGGTCCCGTCCGCATCTTCCCCACTGCGGGCTAGTCGCGCTCCTGCCTTCAGGTCCCGGCCGGTGACGTCCCGACGGGCGTGTCCTCGGCGGGCGGGCCGCCGCGTCGCCGGATCACCTGGCTCAGCCTCGCAACAGCGACCGTCACTCCGACGCCTGCGGGTATGACCGGCCAGAACGCGGGGCGGTTCCCGAAGGCCGCGCACACGATGGTGCAGCCATGCACGCCTCGCCTCGGGCGGTTGCTGGAAGGACCTTGGACGCGAGGTCCAACGAAGCACTTCATGCAACGAGCAAGCACGGCGAACCAAGTGTTCTGGCGGTAGTTCATCTCGACGGCCCGATCACCCGCCCCGGCCCGCCCTCGCCGAGGTCGTCAAGATCGAGCCACGCGGCACCGGGTCTGCGGCCTGCTGCCGCAGCTCGGTGATCAGCTTGCCGAACTGACGCGGGTTCAGCTCGGTGAACGGTCTGCCTCAGCCCGGAGTCGGTCCGTCGACGTTGAACGTGGACTTCCCGGTCCCGGCTCTCACGACGATGATGTCGGCGACCTCCGCGGAGGGGTTGCTCTCTCGGTGCACGGCGCCCTTCGGTACGTAGATGAAGTCGCCGGGGCCAGCTTCCACCGTATTCGAGCCGTCCGGGCCGAACTCCATCTTCAGCGCCCCGGTCAGGACGTAGATCACTGATTCGCACTCGCCGTGGTGGTGCCAGCCGGAGACCATCCCGGCTTCCGTGCGGACGTATCCCGACCACGTTCCCTCGGTGGCGAAAGCCTCTTGCCGGTCCATCCCCGGAGTGCGGGGCCCCGGCTTTCTGTCACGGGGAGTGACGACCAGAACCTGATCTCGCTGAGGGTCCATGACGACTCCTTCCGCTCGGGCCTTCGAGCCCTGGTCCGGACTCGACGCCGTGCTACGTGGGTGGCCGCTTCCCACTCGAAGCCTAGCCGGGATCACGGTCCGTCCCCGCCCTGCTGGTCGCAGCAGGTTGTCGCGAGCGCACTGTGGGCCAATCTGCACGGCATCGCCCAGCTGGGGGATGGGGCAGCCTCCAGCTCGCGACTGGCACCGACGACGTCGAACCGCTGCTGCGTACGGTCCTGGAAGCCCATCTCGGTCCGGACGTCCTGCCGATGGCGGAGCTCCGACCGCTCGCCGGGCTCGGCCCACGGCAACGGTGACAGGTCATCAACTTCGTGCTCTACGACGGTTGCCCTGCAGGAGCGGGCTCGACCGCGAGGGTGGGGAGGCCACGGACGTCGCCGAACGCGACCACCTGGTCCGTAAGAACAGTCGTGGACCGCGTGGTGGGGCTCGAGGTCGTCCGGGCGGAGATCGCGATGGTGAAGACCCCGGACGGCCACGGACGGCTCGAGCTGACGAAGTTCCACACCCCGGCCGTCGTCGCTGGACTGCGAGCCCTCGGCGCGGAGTTCGTTGGCGACGTGGAGCGCTACGACGACAGCTATCGGCTCTGCTGCGTTCGCCGCCCGGAGGGGATCATCGTCGAGCCGGCGGAGCAGATCCGCTGAGGGCTCGGCCCGGCCCTCCCGCCTCGTGGCATCTCTAGCGGTCGGCGGGCTCGGGGACGAGGCCGTCGGCGACCAGGCCCGCGAGTACCGCTTGCCCCAGGGCCTGCGCGGCGGAGTGGGGTCGAACCATCACGGTGAACTCCTTGATCCGGCCCGTCTCGTCGAACTGGAGCAGGTCGATGCCGTGGATCTGCTTACCGCGCACGGTGGCCCGGAAGAGCAGGATCGCCGACGGAGCATCTTCGCCGTCGGCACTGGTCTCGGCCGTGCCCTCGAAGTGTCCGATGTAGCGGAAGTCCTCGAAAGTGCGCAGCAGGACGCCGAAGAGTCCCAGCACCAGGGGCTTGCCCTCGAAGGGGGTGAACTTCACGGGGCTGTAGAGGCGGATGTCCTCGGTGAACAGGTTGTCCAGTGCGGCGAGTTCGCCCTTCTCCACTGCAGCGCGGAAGCGCTCAGCAGTCTCCATGAATTCTCCTTATATGCAAGAATGTGATTAATCATTTTCTTGAGTATGATGCAGTGGCGGACGAGGAAAGGGAAGGGGGCTGCTTCGATGGCCTTGAGACATGCCGTGCTGGCGGCGCTCCTGGACGGCGAGTACAGCGGATACCAGCTGGCCAAGGCGTTCGACATCGGCGTCGCGAACTTTTGGCACGCCCTGCCCCAGCAGCTCTACGCCGAGCTGACCAAGCTGGAGAAGGAAGGGCTGGTCACAGGGCGGGAGGTGGTTCAGGAGACCCGACCCAACAAGCGTCTGTTCCGGGTCACCGACGCCGGGCGCGCCGAGCTGGGGAAGTTCGCGGCAGCCGTATCGAAGCCCTCGTTCATCCGCGACGATCTGCTCGTCAAGGTCCAGGTCGCTGACCGCATCGGCACCGCGGCGGTGATCGAACAGCTCGAAGAGCGGGCGTCGGCAGCTGAAGCCAAGATCGAGCTTCTCGGCGAGCTGCTGCGGCGGATGCGCGGCGATGCGGACGAGGAGGAGTTCCTACGCCGAGGCGAGCGGATCGGGCCGTACCTGACCTGCCTGCGCGGCCTGGCCTTTGAGCAGGAGCACCGGGACTGGTGCCGGCGGATCGCAGCCGTCCTCAAGGAAAGGACCACTCATGCCGCGCGGTGAATACCTGCGCTATGTCGCCCTGGGTGACAGCCAGACCGAAGGGCTCGGAGACGGCGACGACACCGCCGGCCTGCGGGGCTGGGCCGATCGGCTCGCCGAGCACCTCGCGGCCGTAAATCCCGGGCTCCGGTACGCCAATCTGGCCGTGAGAGGACGCGTCGCCGACCAGGTCCGCGCCGAGCAGTTGGGGCCCGCCCTGGCCCTGCGCCCCGACCTGGCCACCGTCGTCGCCGGGGTCAACGACCTGCTCCGGCCCCGGTTTGACGCCGCAGAGGTGGCCGGGCACCTGGAGGAGATGTTCGCGGCGCTCACGGCCGCCGGAGCCCACGTGGTCACCCTCACCTTTCCCGACGTGGGGAAGATCGCGCCCCTTGCCCGGCCGATCAGGTCGCGCGTGTTCGACCTCAATGCCCGCATCCGCGCCGCGGCCGACCGTCACAACGTCACGGTTGCCGAAACCGCCCGGCACGCCGTCGCCGCCGACCCACGGCTGTGGAGCGGGGACCGACTCCACGCCAGCCCCCTCGGCCATGAGCGGATCGCCGCGGCCGTCGCGCACGCGATCCACCTGCCCGGAAGCGACGATGCCTGGACGCTCCCCCTGCCGCCACGGGCAGTGCCCGCTCGCCGGCAAGCGGTAGCAGCTGAACTGCGCTGGGCGGCCGCATTCCTCGGCCCCTGGCTCGGACGCCGACTGCGCGGCCAGTCCTCCGGCGACGGCCGCACCGCAAAGCGCCCCCAGCTCCTGCCCCTCAGCGCCACGCCCGACTCCCCGGCCGACACCGGTCAATGGGAATCTTCGTAGGGAAAGCATCGGCCCCCGTGGCGTAACTTCTCTCGAATTGCCCGGCGTTGTGCAGTGGGCCGGAGTGGGCACGTTCACGCGTACGCGGCTGGGCTTTTCCGCGGCAGTGGCAAGATTTTCGTAGCCGGAGACCATCCTGCGGGACGGCCGTCGGCTGGTCCGCGTATCGGCGGTCCATAACGCTCGCACTCCCGGCGGACTGTCGCAGCCGGGGTAGGACCGCCGCATCGCTGCGGCGGTCCTACCGGGGAGCCGTACGAGCGCGTCGGCTGCGCATTCGGCTCAAGCCGCCCGAAGGTCGCACCGGTCAGGTGAACCCGCTTGGCCTTGTCGTCGCCGGCAGCGGATGCGCCGTCCGCGTCGTGCCCGCGGCCGTGTCGTCTCACCAACCCAATTGCCCGGGTAATACACCTAGTTCAGCGTCTTCAGCGCCGCCGCGTCGTACGGCTTCAGCTCCTCGAACCGGTCCCCGAGGACCTTCGCCGCCCACTCCGGGTCCTGGAGCAGGGCGCGGCCGACGGCGACCATATCGAATTCGTCGCGCTCCAGGCGGTCGAGGAGGTTGTCGATGCCCCGGACCGGGGCGCCCTCGCCCGCGAACGCGCGGATGAAGTCGCCGTCGAGGCTGACCGAGCCGACGGTGATGGTGGGCCTGCCGGTGAGCTTCTTGGTCCAGCCCGCGAGGTTCAGGTCCGAGCCCTCGAACTCCGGGAGCCAGTAGCGGCGGGTGGAGGCGTGGAAGGCGTCGACGCCGGCCGCCGCCAGCGGGGTCAGGATCGCCTCCAGCTCCTCCGGGTCCTCGGCGAGCCTCGCGTCGTAAGCCTCCTGCTTCCACTGCGAGTAGCGGAAGATCACCGGGAAGTCGGGCGAGACGGTCTCGCGGACGGCAGCCACGATCTCGGCCGCGAACTTCGTACGGGCCACGGGGTCGCCGCCGTAGGCATCGGTGCGGCGGTTCGTCCCCGCCCACAGGAACTGGTCGAGGAGATAGCCGTGGGCGCCGTGCAGTTCTACGCCGTCGAAGCCGATGCGCTCGGCGTCCGCGGCGGCTTCGGCGAAGGCGCCGATGACGTCGTCCAGGTCGCCCTTGGACATCGCCTTGCCAGCGCGCTCGGTGCCGTCAACGCGGATGCCGGAGGGACCGACGGCGGGGGCATCGGCGTAGGGCGGGTCGCCCTGCTTGCGCACCATGCCGATGTGCCACAGCTGCGGCACAATCGTGCCGCCCGCCGCATGAACGGCCTCGGCGACCTTGGCCCACCCCGCCAGCTGCTCCTCACCGTGGAACCGCGGCACGCGGTCACTCTGCCCGGCCGAGTCGTGGCCGACGTAGGTCCCTTCGGTGACGATCAGGCCCACGCCCGCGGCGGCGCGACGGGCGTAGTACGACCGCACGTCCTCACCGGGGACGCCGCCCGGGGAGAACATGCGCGTCATCGGCGCCATCACGATGCGGTTCGGGACGGTCAGGCCGTTCAGCGCGACGGGCCGGGACAGGATCTCGGCCGCGCGGGAGGCGGAGGACGCGGTGGCGCTCACGGGGGTGCTCCTTGAGGTACCAGATGGTATGTGCATATGCATTGAATGCGTGCTGGTATCAACCGCCCCGGATGGTCACTACATTCCGCTCGTCCCGCGAGCCGCCTGTGATCCCGGACACTCGTCGAGCCGGGGGCTGTCAGTGCTTCCGCGGCCAACGGAGCATCAGCCTGAGCCATCAACGCCCAGGTGCGGCTTGAGGCCGAAGGTCCGCCAGGTCCGGGGTTCCGTCGACTGGGACAGCCCGGTCTGCCGGGCCACCCCCGCGTCGACCAGTGCGTCGCGCACGATGACGGTGGGCGACCCGATGCGCCCTTTGGGCAGTGGTGCTCTCCTCGCCCAGATCGAGGCGTTCCGCGAGGCATGCCCCGGATCAGGCCACAGCCGAGGAACTGGTCGCCCCCGCTCGACGAGCTTCTCGCCCGGCCGCTGGAGCGGATCGGGGGACCGGAACGTCGGATGGTCGCCGACGCCGACGACATCGGCGCGTTCTGGCGGTCCGTCGACGGCACGATCGACATCTACGACGATGCGCGTCGGCTGCTGGTCGTCGGGGAGAGCGAAGCGCTGTACATCGTCTTCACAGGGAACCTGGGGGCCTGACATGCGATGTCCGCAGAGCGCGCGCCCGGCCTAGTCGTCGGTGGCGGGAGACAGGCGGGCCAGGAAGGAGCGATCCCCGATCACGCAGCGGGCCGTGCCCGTGCCCGAGCCCACGGGTTTCCGTCTCACTAGGGGAACTATTCCTGGGCTGAGCCCTCCCGCAGACGTGCCGCGCAGTGCGGGTCGTATGGGGCGGACGGAAGGTAGGCCGCCCATTCCCCGCGGGTGAGATTGCGGCCGGTCGTCGCGCAGATGTGCGCCCGGGCCGTGTTCATGTCCAGCGACCAGCGGATGATCCGGGTGTCCTCTCCGCCGGAGAGGAGCGCACCCTCCGGGGTGAAGGCGAGGCTGCGGATTCTCGCGGTATGGCCGGTGAGTGTGGCGACGCGGCGCCGGGTGGCGACGTCCCAGACGATGACCGTGTGGTCGTCGCCGGCGGAGGCGAGCATGCGGCCGTCGCGGCTGAAGGCGAGAACCTGGACAGGGGCGGTGTGTTCGTGGAGCACGGCAATCTGCTGATGGGTCGCGGCATTCCACAACTTGATCGTGCGGCTGTCGCCCGCCGTGGCGAGCAGCGTGCCGTCGGGGCTGATGGCGAGATCCTGAATCGTGCCCTGATGCGTGTCGGTCCTGTTGAGATACTTGCCCGTCGTGACCTCCCACTCGTTGAGGACGCCGCCTTGATTGGACGTCACGAGGCGCCGGCCGTCCGGGGTGAAGACCAATGACGTGGCGAATCGGGTGGCGGAGTCCTTGAGGGTCAGCGGGGACGGCGACGTCACATCGTGAACGTCCCAGACATACGCGCCGAGCGTGGCGGCCGCGAGGAAGCGGCCGCTGGAACCGAAGGCGATATCGGTCGAGGCGCCAAGTCCCGTTGTGGGGAAAGGCCCCGTCACGCGCTGGCGGCGTCGTACGTCCCACAGAGTGACGGTGTTGTTCCGGGTCACCGCGGCAAGCAGCCGCCCGTCCGGGCTGAAGGCGACCGACTGGACGCGGTCGGAGTGCCCGGCGAGCGCCGCGACCTCGTGCCCTTGGTCGTCCCAGAGCCGCACCGTTCCATCGCTGTCGGCAGATGCGATCACGGTGCCGTCGGGACTGACCTTGATGTCGTTCACCTGCGCGTCGAATCCGCTGAACGGCGGGTGCCGGAGGTCGTGCAGCACGATGCTGCCGTTGAATCCGGCGGAGGCGAGCAGCGCTCCATCCTGGCTGAGGGCCACCGAGGCTGTTTCCGTGCGGCCCCGGTCCCCGAACGTCTGGACAGGTTGGCGACCGCGGAGGTCCCACAGGGTGACCGCGCCGTTCTCGTCGGCCACCGCGATACGGTCGCCGACAGGGGCGGAAGTGCTCCAACCGTAGGAGCCCTGCAGGGGGAGTGACGGAAGCACAACGGGCCGGTCGCCGGCGAGGTCCCACAGGTGGACTCCTCCGTCGTCCGCGGCTCCTGCCAGGATGGACCCGGAAGTCCCGAAGACTACCGAAGCGACGTGCTCAGCCGGCAGCTCGGCGAGCACTTCGCCACTGGCCACGTTCCAGACGATTGGATGCCCTGTTCCGTCCGCCGAAACCAGCAGCCTGCTGTCGCGGCTGAACGTCAGGGAACGGACTGCGCGTCCGTGACCTCGCAAGAGACGGCGCGAGCCGGTGGAGACATCGCGTACGGCGATGTCGCCGTGGGCGCCGACACTGACGGCGATCATCCTGCCGTCGGGACTGAAGGCCATGCCCAAACCCGCCTGCTGCTCGGTCATTGAGGTCACCAGCCGATGCGTGCGGGCATCCCACACGGCGATCGTCCCGGTGGTCCCGCTGAAGGTACTTGCGGCGAGGCGTGTCCCGTCAGCGCTGAAAGCCACCTGCATGGCCCGGTCGGCGTGGCCGGTCAGGGACGTGATCCGAGTGCGCCGCTCCGGATCCCAGAGGCTGACCGTCCCGTCACGGGCGGCTGAGGCCAGCAGCAGATGGTCAGGGCTGAACGCCAGGGAGTAGACAGCCTGGCCGCCGACGTTCAGCTCGCTGCGCCGCTGCGCCGCCGCAGCGCTCAGGACGCCGCCCCGGGTTTCGGCGTCGGAGTGCAGATGATCCGCCTCCACGGCCAGCAGCCCGGCCAGGTCGGGGTCGGTGGCGAGCAGGGAGCGAGCTTGCAGGGACAGCTGATCGGAGAGGGCGACGAGTTCCTGCCGTTGGGCGTCCTGGCGCTGTCGTACGGCGATGCCGCCGCCGAGAAGGGCAAGGAGCAGCAGGACCGACATGGCGGCCACGAGGCGCTTCAGCAGGCGTGCACGGCGCCGTGCGCTGTCACGTGCGGACTCTTCCGCAGCAGTGCCGGCGTTCAGGAACGAGCTCTCGAGCTGGTTCAACTCGTCGGGATGGTCCTCGGCCCAGGAGCGGGCGACTGCCAACTGGGTGCCGCGGTACAGGGCCCCGGCGTCACGCTCCAGTAACTCCCAGGTGTGGGAGGCGTCGGTGAGCCGCCGGTGGACCAACAGGCTCCCGCGATCGTCGGTGAGCCAGCGATGCAGCCGGGGCCAGGCACGGATCAGTGCCTCATGGGCCACCTGGACCCTGTACTCGTCCAGGACGACAAGGCGCGCTTCTGCCAGGCGGTTGAGGACGTCGGAAACGACCGGCTCGTCGGCGATGCCGTCGAGTTCGCTGCGGGCTATGGGCCGCCGGGTGTCATCGGTGCCGTCTCCCAGCGCGGTGAGCCTGAGAAAGATCTTGCGTGCGGCCTGCCGCTGCGCGGGCGGCAGTTCCCCGTGCACGCGCTCGGCGGTCTGCGCCACGGCACCCCGCACGCCGCCGCTGGCGTGGTAGTCCACCAGCCGCAAAACGGATCCTTCACGACGGTTCCAGACCTCCCTCAGGACGTGGGCGAGGAGCGGCAGGGCGCCGGGCTGATCGGCTGCCTCGGCCGACACCGTGGCCACCAGGTCGGCATCCACGCTCACGCCCGTGCGCACGGCCGGCTCAATGATGATGTCGCGCAGCCCTTGGCAGGCCGGAGGGCCGATGGGCAACTGGACACCCTGGCGCAGCGCAGCCACCAGCTCCGGATGCGAGGAGCAGTGGGAATAGAAGTCGGCCCGTACGGCGATGACGGTCCGGATCCGGTGATCGGGAGTGCGGGCCAGATCGGCTATGGCGCTAAGGAAGGCATGTCGTTCGGCTGCGTCGATGCAGAGGGTGAAGACTTCCTCGAACTGGTCCACCACGAGCACGACCCTGGTCCGGTCCGGTTGTCCGGCGAGCCAGGTTCTCAGGGAGACCTCCAGAGCCTGCTGGTCGTCGGCGAACTGACGGCGCGCGGAGCCGGAGCCGATGCCGGTGAGCGAGGCCACTGCCACGGCGAGTTCGGTCAGCGGGTGCGCCCCGGCGGTCAACAGCAGGGGGTGCATATCCGGCGACAACGCGGGCAGCAAACCGGCCCGCAGCAGGGAGGACTTGCCACTGCCCGATGCGCCGAACACGGCCAGGAGTCCGGCGCGTGCCGTCTGTTCAATCTGTTCGAGCAGATCCTTCACGAGATCATCGCGGCCGAAGAACATCTCGGCGTCCTCGGTGCCGAAAGCCGCGAGCCCCGGGTATGGACACTTCGAGCCCTGTTCGCCCAGGAAATGACCGTCCGCAGACTGCGCCAGCTCCGATGACGCCGCGCGCCACCTCGCCTCCCACTGAGCCGCATTCCCGCCGCAGGCTTCGACGTAGGCGAGAGTGACCTCCAGCGTCGGAAACCGGTCGCCCTTGGCGGCCTCCGCCAGTGTGCTCGCGGAGTAGTGAGCCGTCTTCGCCAGCGAGCGGTAACTGGGCGCCCCGGCCTTCTCCCGCAAGTGCCGCAGTTCGAACGCCAGCCGCTGCACCGGACCCGCCTCGGGATCCACCGGCCGCTGCGGCCTGCCCGCGCGTGATCTTCGCCGTGACTCGTCCGTACCTGCCACACCGCCACCTCCGGCCGAATCCCCCCGGGCACGTGTGCCGGGCAACGCCCCCACATTGTTCGCATTGTCTGTCCGATGTCACCTGCGGTTTCGGACAATTCCCAGCCGTCCCACAGTCAACCGACATGGCAGGCCGTCACCGTGAACACGGGGTCCCTGAGCCGGCGTGCCGCAGCCGAACCACCCACAACAGCGCGGTGACCGCCCCACGGCGGTCACCCCTCGGAAGATGAGGATCGGTACTGTGATCAGATTCAGCATCCGGACCAAAGCAGCACGGATATTCGCCGCTTGTACGGTGGCCGCCGCGGCAGTCATCGCGGGAGCGGGAGCGACCGCCCAGGCCGCTCCGCAGCCAGCCACCGAACGAGGTTCGAAAGCCGGCCACGGGGTGGTCGCTTCGCTGCGCGGAGAGCGGGTCGACCTGTCAAAGGGCTGGCAGGGCGCGAAGGCGTGCGTCGTCCTCACCCACACCGACGTCCGCTGTTACGCCTCCTACGCTGAGGCGAACGCGGCCTCACCGGCGAACAGCCACTCCTCCCAGACCCAGGCGGCGACCCCCAACCGTGTGCTCGGCACCGCCAACTGCCCCAGCGGCTGGGTGTGCATCTACGAACACGGCAACTTCGACGGCCGCCGACTGCAGTTCAGCGATGAGTACTGGATGAGCCTGGCCCCGTACGGGTTCGAAAGGATGACCTCGTCCTGGCACAACAACCAGGACTGCGCCTGGTGGCAGGGCAAGAGCGACGCGGGCACCCTGGGCAACGGTTCCGGCTGGAACCTGGGCATGCCGGCCTGCTCCAGGGCCACGTCCATCGGCTCCTACAACGACGTGGCGGTTGACATCCACGGCTGACCCAGTGGCTGCCTGACACGCGACAATGACGGCCCGCATGGCCCGCTGTGGCCCTACGGGCCGTCATTGCTCCGCCGGGCATCCAGGTGGCCGACCGTTCTCAGCGTCCGGGTGCCGGGGGAAGGCAGCCTCCACTGCCTCGGCAAGGTCATCCGCAGCGGTGCAGGCGGCCCGGACCGGTGGCGGGGCTGGCAGGCCGCCGCCCTCGCTGACCAGCGGGCTGCACCAGCCGCCGAGGGGCGAGTTCGGATCGCCGGTTGACCTTTACGTAGCGTCAACTTCTACCGTTGACGTCATGGAGTGGTCGATCCAGGACATCGCGCGGCGCGCCGGTACCACGAGCCGGACGCTGCGGCACTACGGCGAACTCGGGCTGCTCGTTCCGAGCCGTGTCGGAAGCAACGGCTACCGCTACTACGGCCAGGACGAGCTCGTGCGCCTGCAGCGCATTCTGCTGCTGCGCCAGCTCGGGCTCTCTCTGCCCGCAATCGCCGAGGTCCTTGCGGGGCAGCAGGAGACAGCCGCCGCCCTGCGGACGCACCTGGAGCTGCTGGAACACGAGCGCGCGCGCATCGGCCGGCAGATCGCCGCAGTGCGGACCACCCTCGACAAGACGAGGCGAGGAGAGCAGCTCATGCCCGAGGAAGTGCTGGACGGCTTCGATCACACCCAGTACGAGCAGGAGGTCACCGAGCGCTGGGGCCGGGACGCCTACGTGAACGGCGACAACTGGTGGCGGTCCCTCACGGACGAAGAGAAGCGGGACTTCAAGGAGCGCCAGGCGGCGATCTCGACGGACTTCGTCACCGCCTTTGAATCCGGGAAGGCCGCGGACGACGACGAGGTGCAGGACATCGCCCGGCGCCACTGTGCGTGGCTGTCCGGACCGGTGCGTGTCAGTCGCTCGTACGTCATTGGGCTGGGTGAACTCTATGTCGCCGATCCCCGGTTCACCGCCGTGTACGACCAGCACGCCGAGGGAGCCGCCGTGTTTGTCCGCGACGCTCTCAAGGTCTACGCGGAGCGGCATCTGACCGACTGACGAGTCGGCGCTCCTCGCCGCGTCTGAGCGCCCAGCAGTGTGTCTGTGGCACACCGCAGCGACACGACTGCCCGTCCTGGGGCGAGTGGTGAGGGCTGCCAGGGACGTGCCGACCGTCCGGCCCGAAGACGGTACCGATGGCCGGCTCAGGCGCCGCCAACTCCCACCACACCATCCGGACTGGCGCGTTGCACTGCTATCTGCGCCGGCGCGTCTACGGCCGTGAGCCCGCGGTCTCCGAGCGGAAGCCGTGCCCGAGTTCCGGGCGCCCGAGGCCGAAGTAGTGCCGGAAGTTGTAGATCAGCGGACTCCAGGCCGCAGGGTCAATGTGCTGGGTGCCAGGAACCACTACGGAGGCAGCGGCGTGGATTCGTACGACATCGCATACCACGATCCGGAACCCGCCCTCGGGGCCAGCCGGCGTGATGGTCCGCACTGTGGCCTCCAGCTGCAGCGGGCACTCGGCGACGCGTGGTGGCCCGACCACCTCCGAGTCCTGGGGATGCAGTCCGGCGGCGGCAAACTTATCCGGCTCATGGCGGTATATGCCTCGTTTGGCGGCCGGTACCGGGGTCGCGCCGGTGAGCGGGGCGAGGCGTTCCACCGCCTCCCACAGTTCGGGCGAGGGAAGATTGATGACCAGCTCCGGGCGGTCCGCGAGATTGGTGACGGTGCGGCCCTCCGCGCCCAGGCCGAGGACGACGGTGTGGCCCAGTGCCCAGAGTGAGGAGATCGGGGCGAGGTTGGCCGTGCCGTCGGGGTTCGCCGTGGTCAGCAGGGCGACGGGGGTGCCGAAGTACAGAATGCTGGGGGACAGGGGGAGATGGTCGGTGGCCGTGGTGGCCCTCGGAGTCGTGGCACTGTTCATGATGCAGCACGCTAGAGCGCCGAAACTTCGGTGCCCGCCGAAGCATCGACCGGCCAGAATAGCCGCCATGAGCCAGTCCCAGCCCCCGAGTCCGACAGCGGGCAGCGTCGCCAGCCCCGACCTCGCTTCCTGGCAGGGTTGCTCGCCGACCGCACCCGGGCAGCGATGTGCCTGGCCATGCTCGACGGACGCGCCTGGACCGCGACCGAGCTGGCCCGGCACGCCGCGGTCGCACCCTCAACGGCCACCGGGCATCTCCATCAACTGGTCGCGGGCGGACTGCTGGCGGAGGAGCGGCAGGGACGGCACCGGTATCTACGCATCTCCGGCCCCGCCACCGCGGAGATGATCGAAAGCCTGGCCTCACATGCCCCTCTGCAGACCGTCCCGGTCCGATCGCTGGCCGACGCCCACCGGCGCCGCGCACTGGCGCACGCCCGGACCTGCTACGACCACCTGGCGGGCGCGGTCGCCGTAGCGATCACCGACGCCATGGCCGAGCGAGCCCTGCTGACCTGGGACTACGGACCTTCGCTCACCGAGACGGGCAAGATCTGGCTGCGCGACCTCGGCATCGACGACCACCGTCCCCGTGGGTCCAACCGCGCCCATATCCGAACCTGCCTCGACTGGACGGAGCGGCGCCCGCACCTGGCGGGCGCCGTGGCTGCCGCACTCTTCCAACACGCCCTCGATGACGGCTGGGTCACACGCAAGGGCACGACCCGCGTCATCGCTCTGACAGACGCAGGGCGCGCCGTACTGCGAGAGCAGCTCGGGCTCAGGGACGCGGTACTGAACGCTCCCGCCTCCTGAGAGCCGCCAACGGGTAGCCGCCGAACACGGCCACCACCACCCGCGGCGGTGCGCTGGGGATATTCGCTGGTCGCCGCTTGTGGGTGGTATCCATATTGCCGCCATGGATCCCGTGAATCTTGAGACCGGCCGTCTGGTGCTGCGAGCCGTCACGTCTGCCGACGCGGATGCGATGTACGAAGCCTGCCAGGACGAGGACATCCAGTTCTATACGCCGGTGCTGGTGCCGTACCGGCGTGAGGACGCGGAGAAGCGTATCGGTGAGGAACTGCCCGCGGGCTGGGCCACGGACAAGAACTACACCCTTGGCGCCTTCCGCAAGGACAGCGGCGCCCTGGTCGGGTCGTACTGCCTGTTCATCGTCAGTCCGGGCGTCTACGAACTCGGCTACTGGGCGGTCATGGAGCAGCGCGGCCGCGGGTATTCGGTCGAGGCCGCCCGGGCGCTGTGCGACTGGGGCTGCGCCACCCTCGACGTCCACCGCATCGAGTGGTGGGCCATGGCTGGGAACACCGGGTCGCGTGCCGTCGCCGAGAAGCTCGGCTTCACCGTCGAAGGGACTCTGCGTAACCGCGGTATTGCCAACGACGGCAAGCCGCACGACTGGTGGGTGGGCGGACTGCTGAGGCCTTGAGGCTTGAGCCACTGATCATGGAAGATGCGCCGATGACCAGTAACAGGAGTTGGTGGTCCGGGCCCAAGCCGAGGGGCTGCAGCTGACCGGCGAAGGAGGGTTGTTGCAGCAGCTGACGAAACGGCTGCTGGAGTCCGCTCTGGAGGGCGAGGTCACCGACCACCTCGGCTATGACCGGCACGATCCGGCCGGGAAGAACGGCGGCAATTCCCGCAACGGGACCCGTTCCAAGACCGTGTTGACCGAGGTCGGGCCGGTGGAGATAGCCGTGCCCCGCGACCGCGTCCTCGTCGACGGCACCGACGCCGTCCTGATGGGGCACGTGTCAGGGACCGTACGCGCGACGGGCAAGTCCTTCGAGGGCCCGTTCGCGCTGCACCTCACCGTCGACGACGGCCGGATCACCCGGCACCACCTGTACGAGAACTGCCTGTCGATCGCCGAGGCCTGCGCCACGTGAAGGCGTGCGCCGCGGTCCCGCAGTTTCGCGACTGCAGGGAGCACCTCGCCGCCGTGGGCGAAGACGAGCAGCCGGTACCCGTCCTACTTGGGCTCGAACACGATGCCGCCGGGCAGCGCCCCGGGCGAGGTCTGCCGATCGAGGGCCTGCGCCACCCATGGGCACGAGCGGTGGGTTGATCGTCACGTTCCCGCACTACACGCCCCGGCCGTCGCGGTAGCGAGGGTCACCCTGCATGGCCGCCTCGTCACGAGCTGCAGGGCTCCTGCCGGCCTGCTTCTTGGCTGCGGCCTGCGTGGCCGCCCCGGCCGCCGTCGTCTTCTTCGAGGCCCGCCTCATCGGGCCCGGGATGCCGTGGGCGGTGTCGTCCTGGTCGTTCTCACCGCGGGATACGCGGCCCCTGACCACACGCTTGTTCAGTCGGCCCATGAGGTCGACACCGGGGGCGTGCGGGGCCTCGTGTTCGGCGGCCGACGCGGCCTCGAGCACCCCCATGACCGGTCATGGCGCGACACTGGGTTCAGAGACAGCTGCCGGACTGAGGAGGTAGACCGATGGCCACAATGCACGAGGGCTCGGAGGCCGTGCCGGTCGTACGCCGTCGGCCCGATTCGATCGACTGCGTGGTCTGGGAGCCGAGCGAGCGCTGGGTGCGGGCGACCAAGGGCCAGAACACGGTCGTGGACAGCCGCCGCGCGGTTCTTGTGTGGGAGCCCGGCCGTCCCGTACCCCTGTACGCCTTCCCGGCAGCAGACGTCAGGATGGATCTGCTGCGAAGGACCGAGCGGCCCGCCAACCCCCGGCGTCATGCGGGAGCGACGGTCTTCTACGACCTCGTGCTCGCGGATCAGACCGTCCGTACGGCGGCCTGGACCTATCCCGGTGAAGAGCTGGCCGGATACATCAGCTTCGAATGGTTCGGCCACGAGGTACTCGACCACTGGTACGAAGAGGACGAGGAGATCTTCGTGCACCCGCGTGACCCGCACAGCCGGGTGGACACGCTGCCCAGTACCCGGCACGTACAGGTCGAGATCGAAGGCACCGTTGTCGCCGATACGCGTACGCCGGTTCTGTTGTTCGAGACGCATCTGCCGGTCCGCTGTTACCTCCCGCGGGAGGACGTCCGCCTTGATCTGTTCACCCCGACCAGCACACGAACCCGTTGCCCGTACAAGGGCGTGGCGACCGAGTACTGGTCATGGGCGAACGGCGCCGACCTAGTTCCCGACGTCGCCTGGAGCTATCCCGATCCGCTGCCCTCCGTGCGGATCATCAAGGACCTCGTGGCCTTCTACAACGAGTCCGTAGACATCGTCATCGACGGAGAGCGGCAGCAGCGTCCGGTCACCTTCTTCAGCAAGCCTTCGCGGTAGAGGACCTGCCAAGAGCACGAGGGGAGGACCGGGCAAGGCCGCGGAGCCCGGATGAGGGAACTGGGACGAGGCGCCAGCCCTCCTGGAAGCGCTGCGTGCGCAGGGTGAGGCGGCCGGCACGGCTGGACGCTGCACACTTCGCTCCTCCCCACTGTGCAGCCCGCTCTGGTCCCGTCCGTTGAAGCAGCAGGCAACTCACGGCCGCAGGCATTCTCTCTGCGGGTCAAAGCAGACGAGTCCGGGCTCGCGTGCCAAAGGTTGTCTCATACCTGTTGGGGCTTGGTGTGCGTTGGTCGGGTTGTGCAGGTGCTGACAGCTGAACGTGGCGACGTGATCGACGCGTTCACCGAGCTGGCGCCGGTCCGGTTTGGCGGCTGGTGCGGGTGGGGGAGCAGGCCGGCGGGCCGGATCTGGGGGAGGGGAGGCCGGGTCGGCCGTGGTCGCTGCCGTTGGCGGACCCTGTCTGGGTCGACGAACGCGAGCGCCGTCTGTTCGTTGCCCAATTCGATCCGGAGTCGATCCGGTGGGCGGCCGACGGCAGGTCAGCCGGCCGTGCCGTGCTGGCGGCGCTGCGGGCGGCTGGGTTCACCTACAGCGCGCGCCATCACCGGCCCACCCTCCGCGGCCCGCGGAGGGTAGATCTGCCCTGGAGCTATCTCGGCGCGGATCCTCATGCGGGCGCCAACTACGCCGGACAGCCTGCCGTCGCCTCGTACTACCGACCGGCCGTGCCGGGGAAGGGCGGCATCATGGCACGTGGCTTTCCGGTTGGGGGCCCGTGTTGTCAGCCTGGTGGGGGCCGCGGCGCGTGATCGGGCTCCTGCGCGACGTCGACGGCCACCGGGTGAGTGGCACCTTCACTCAGATCGGGATCACTTCGGCACGGTGGACCTATGCGTCGGCCCCGTACGTCCCGTACTGAGGATGTCCCCTCGATTCGTAGACGTGGACCGCGAGTCCGCGCGGTGTCGTCTCATTGCGGACGAGGCGCAGGCCGGCCGGGGTGCCGCCGTCGGGGAACAGGCGCCGGCCGGTGCCCACGACCACCGGGGCGATCACGAGGCGCAGCTCGTCGACCAGGCCGGCGGCAAGCAGGGACTGGGCCAGCCGGGCGCTGCCGTGGATCTGCAGCTCGCGGCCGGGCTGCCGTTTCAGTTCGGCGACCTGTGCGGGGACGTCGCCGGAGAGGATCGTACTCGGGTGCCACTCGGCCTTGGTCAGGCTGTGGGAGGCTACGTACTTCGGCAGGTGGTTCATGATGCTGGCGAGCGGGTGTTCGGTCATCTGGGGCCAGTCCCGCGCGAAGTTCGCGTAGGTGCGGCGGCCGAACAGGAATGCGTCCGCCTGTCCGAGCCAGGTGCCGGCCTGCCGCTCGAACTCCTCGTCCAGGTGCGGCACGAACCAGCCGCCCCGGGTGAATCCGTCGCTGGTGTCCTCGTCCGGGGAACCGGGGCCCTGGGAGACGCCGTCCAGCGACAGGAACTCCTGCAGTACCAGTCTCATTGCGCACACTCTTCTCTCTCTGGCACGGGGACACCCCTCCACTTCAGACCTCGTGCCGCGCGAAAACTCATCGGTCCGAGCGCCGGCGATGATCGATGAATTTTTCCGCGATCCGCAGTCAATCAGTCAGAGTTGGTGTACTGCAGCCGCGAGGCCGGTCGCAGCCGGTCGAAGCCGACCGACCGCAGCTGTTGAGAACCAGAACACGAGATACCGAGGAGACCTTCGATGCGCACCCTGATCAGCACCGCCTTCCTCTCGCTCGACGGCGTCGTGGAGGCCCCGGGCGGCGAGCCGGGCTACCGGAACTCCGGCTGGACCTTCAAGGACGTCGAATTCCTCCCCGAGGCATTCGACATCAAGGGCCGGGAGCAGCAGGAAGCCACGGCGATGCTGCTGGGCCGGGCCAGCTACGAGGCGTTCAGCCCGGTCTGGCCAGAGATGGAGGACTTCGCCGACTACAAGGTGATGCCGAAGTACGTCGTCTCCACCACCCTCACCGAGGACGACCTGGTGTCGAACTGGGGCCAGACCACGATCCTGCGGTCGCTCGAGGAGGTCGCCGCACTCAAAGTGACCGAAGGCGGCCCGATCATCATCCACGGCAGCGCCGCCCTGAACCGCAATCTCTCGGACGCCGGCCTGATCGACCGGTACCACCTGCTCGTCTTCCCGCTCCTGCTCGGCGCTGGCAAGCGTCTGTTCAGCGACACCGACAAGGACACCCAGAAGCTGCGGCTCGTCGAGCACGAGACATACGCCAACGGCGTGCAGAAGAACGTCTTCGACGTCATCCACTGATGCTCCCGCGCCCGCCCACCCGCGTGCCGCGACGCGGAACCACCGCACGCCCCCACACCTGACACCCGTCGTAACGCCCTTGTGCCGACGCGCCACCGCGCGAAGATCTGATGGCGTGCGCCGTGGGGTGATTGCGGTCCGTTCCTGCCGATCAGAAGGCATCGGGGCCGTGTTGCGGGTCCCTGGTCTGCTTGCTCATATCCCGCACGGGACGAGTCACGCGCAGCGACCGCCGCCTCACCACCACAGTGGACGGCGAGCAGCACATCACCGATCTGGCCACGGAGACCGAGGTTCGAGCCGCGTACGACGAGGGCTTCGAGATCCGCCTGGAGCCGGTGCCCCACCTCTGGGAAACCGGGTGGCCGGGTGGCGATGAGTTCCGGGCGGTGCGACGGTCCACACAACGAGCGGAGAACCGCAGCACCGGCGACGAGGAGAGTGCAATGCCCCGCATCACGCCCAATCTCTGGTTCGATACCCGGGGTGAAGAGGCCGCGAAGTTCTATGTCTCGGTCTTCCCGAACTCGAAGATCACGAACCTCTTGTACTACGGCGAGGCGGGCCCGCGCCCGGCGGGCACTGTCCTGACGGTCGACTTCGTTCTCGACGGCCAGCCGTACACCGCGATCAACGGCGGCCCCGAGTTCACCTTCGACGAGGCGATCTCGCTCCTCGTCGAATGCGCCGACCAGGAGGAGGTCGACTACTACTGGACGAAGCTGTCCGAAGGCGGCGAGGAGGGTCCGTGCGGCTGGCTGAAAGACAAGTACGGCCTGTCCTGGCAGGTCAGTCCCGCCGCGCTCGGCGAGCTGCTCACCGACCCGGACCAGGGCCGCGCCCAGCGCGCCATGAAGGCGATGCTCGGCATGAAGAAGATCGACGTGGCCGAGCTCTACAGGGCAGCCGACGCCGAAGCGTAGGAACATGTCCGCCCCGCGGAGACCGCAGCGGCGCAGCGCCGCGGCGGGCGAGAGAGACCCGGCCGCGGCCGTGAGTCTCCGTAGCCCCGGTTTCGCAAGCTGGCCTGCACCGGCTGTGCGCTCGAGCTGGCCGTTCGCGAAGTCAATGACGCCTGCGGGATCGTCGGAAGACCGTTCGAGCTGGTGGTCCGAGACACCGCGGCTGATCCGGGTGTCGGTGGTCGTCGAGGCCTGCTCGGCGCTCTAGGTGTTGGCGTCGCCGAAGACGAAGTCGCCCAGGTACTGGAACACGTCGCGGTGGCCCACCATGGGGCCGCCGGTCCGGCGGGCGTCGAGCTTGCGATCGAGGCAGCCGAGGAACTCGAGGTGCACGCCGATCCGGTGCGGTTGCGTCAGGTGATCAGCAACCTGGTCTCCAACGCGGTCAGGCACACACCGAGCGGGGGCCGCGTCGTCCTGCGGTCCCGGGTGGAGGGCACAGAGCTGGTCGTGGAAGTCGCCGACTCCGGGAGTGGTATCGATGCGGCGGACCTGCCTCATGTCTTCGACCGGTTCTGGCGGGCGGACAAGTCCCGCAACCGGCAGACCGGCGGCAGCGGACTCGGGCTGGCCATCACCCGCAAACTGACCGAGGCACACCACGGCACCGTCTCGGTCGTCAGCACACCCGGCGTCGGCTCCGTGTTCACCGTCCGACTCCCGTGCGGTGACGCCCCCGACGAAGGCGCACCACGCGGGTCATCCCCGGAGGTGAACGCCGTGCGGACACCGTGCGGTCCTGATCCGCCACGATCCGCTCGGCCATCCACCTTCTGACAGCACCCCTTTCGCCCCGGCCTCGCACAGAGCTCTTGTCACATACCTCCTTCCCCATGGCGTCTTGCCTGATTCGGCGGTGAGGAGGTTGGTGCCGAGGCGGTCGAGCGGGGCCATCAGGTCCGCGCGGCTCGACTCGGTGAGGCCGACGACCGCGACCATGGTTGCGGTGGAGAAGGAGTTCCCTCACGCCTCCGCCGCCGGTGCGACCGCGCGGGGCGTCTTCGAGGCGCCCGGCGTTCGGATACCGACCCCCGCGGCCAACAAGTCCGAGATCGGCGCTCTGATTGCCGGGTTGAAGAAGGCGCCGCAGGTGGCGAGTGTTTCCGAGCCGTTCACCAGTGGCCCGGTGAGGGGGGACGGAACGATCGCCTACGCCCAGGCCATACCGGCGCCCGTGAGGGACGGGGCGGTCCGGCACGGATGCGACCGATGCGGACGACTGCGACAGGGCCTGTGCGGTGGACGATCTGGCCGGTGCCATCGCCGTTGGTTAGAGCGGTGTTCAGGCGTTGGTGTTGGGGGAGGAGCCGCCACCAGCTGCTATCTGCGCGAGCATCGAGCCTTCCTGCACTGGCTTGCCGCCGACTCCGCGGCTGGGCTGAAGGCCGCGGCCGAGGCTGTCCTCACGGATCCCGCCACCCGGTGGGAGGAATGCCGCACATTCGGTTGAGATACGGCTTCTTATGTCACGCTTTAACGCGTGAGTCTGGGCTGATGAAGGCTTGGGCAGTAACGGGGCTGGCGTGTCATAGCCGGCCGAGGGGGGACACGATGAAGTGGTCGGAGCTGACACCGGGCGGGCTGTACATCATGCGGCAGCGAGACAACCGCGACCGTGAGCCGCAGCTGACGATCGTTCGGATCAGCGAGTCCCGGCGCCTGTGGCGGTGGGATGGCGAACGTGCCTATGTGGTCGTCAAGGACGCCAAACGCCCGGCTCGGACGAAGGGCATCGGTCATCTCGCCGTCCGGCCGCCGATGTCATGGCCCGCGTCAGCGGGCACGGGCGCCATGCTGAGGCGCAGCGTCCAGCGCTGGGCCAGGCCGCTCATCGTGATGCGCAGCCCGCTGCCCGACCCCGCGGAGGAACGGAAGGTCTGGCACGACGTACCCACGTACGAGGAGGAGCTGCAGTGGTGCCTCTATGACCCGAAGGACATCGTCTGCCCTCACATATGGCCGCACGAGTTTGAGAAGCGCATTCTCGACAGGCTGGCTGCGCTGGGTGTGGAAGGGCACGCCGCGCAGTTCCCGCCGCTGCCCCAGGACCAGCCGGAGCACACCGACCTCCACCGCGCCTCACTGCCGCTCGACATCTTCGCCGAACTCCTCGATCGCATCCCTGAGTCGTCCCGCGATGCCGGGGCCTCGCCGTGAAGATCCGCGGCGCGGCCTTCGATGACCCGGCCGCGCTGGTCCGCGAGGTCGAGCGGCACCACCAGGCGCACACCCACCGCCTCGCGCACTATCTCGCGGGGGAGCTGCGTGACTTCACCGGACCCGAAGCCGTCGGAACGCTCGACGCCGGGCGGGAGCTCCAGCACGTCGTGCTCCGCGGCGGCATCGCGTACGAGCGGATGACTCTCGCCTGGCTCGACGACGTGCTCGCCACCCTCCACCGGCTCGGTCCCGATCGCTGAACCGGCGCCGGCGAGCCACACGCCCCGACGGCGACGCCCTCACCCGCACCTACTGAAGTTGTCCAGCCCACAATCCTTCAACCCCCGAGCCGGAAAGGCGAACTCCATGGCCGACCCGCTGCTGTTCAACCCGCGCACCTATGACCCTGCGCACTTCGACCCCGAGACCCGCAGGCTGCTGCGCGCCACCGTTGACTGGTTCGAGGACCGTGGCAAGCGCAGGCTGATGGAGGACTACCGCTCCCGTGCCTGGCTGGCGGACTTCCTCGCGTTCTCCGCCAAGGAAGGGCTGTTCGCGACCTTCCTCACTCCGGTCTCCGGAGCCGGGCAGAACGACAAGCGGTGGGACACCGCTCGGATCGCCGCCCTCAATGAGATCTTCGGCTTCTACGGGCTGGACTACTGGTACGCGTGGCAAGTCACCATCCTCGGCCTCGGACCCGTCTGGCAGAGCGACAACACCGCCGCTCGCACCCGCGCAGCGGAACTCCTCTCCCAGGGTGAGGTGTTCGCCTTCGGCCTGTCCGAGAAGTCCCACGGCGCCGACATCTACTCCACCGACATGCTGCTGGAGCCTGACGGTGACGGCGGCTTCCGGGCCAGCGGCTCCAAGTACTACATCGGCAACGGCAACGCCGCCGGGCTCGTCTCCGTCTTCGGCCGCCGCACTGACGTCGAAGGCCCCGACGGCTATGTCTTCTTCGCCGCCGCCAGCCGCCATCCGGCGTACCACCTCGTGAAGAACGTCGTCGACTCCTCGAAGTACGTCAGCGAGTTCCGCCTCGAGAACTACCCGGTCCGCGCCGACGACGTACTGCACACCGGCCGTGCCGCGTTCGACGCCGCCCTCAACACCGTCAACGTCGGCAAGTTCAACCTCTGCACCGCCTCGATAGGCATCTGCGAGCACGCGATGTACGAGGCCGTCACCCACGCGCACAACCGGATCCTCTACGGCCGCCCCGTCACCGCTTTCCCGCACGTGCGCCGCGAGCTGACCGACGCGTACGTGCGTCTCGTCGGGATGAAGCTGTTCAGCGACCGTGCTGTCGACTACTTCCGCTCCGCCGGCCCCGACGACCGGCGCTACCTGCTGTTCAACCCGATGACGAAGATGAAGGTGACCACCGAGGGGGAGAAGGTCATCGACCTGATGTGGGACGTCATCGCCGCCAAGGGGTTTGAGAAGGACACCTACTTCGCCCAGGCCGCCGCCGAGATTCGAGGGTTGCCGAAGCTGGAGGGCACAGTCCACGTCAACCTGGCGCTGATCCTCAAGTTCATGCGCAACCATCTGTTGGACCCGGCTGAGTATGCGCCCGTGCCGACCCGTCTCGACGCGTCCGACGACGCCTTCCTCTTCCGGCAGGGACCGGCCCGCGGCCTGGGCTCCATACGCTTCCACGACTGGCGCACCGCCTACGACGCGTATGCCGATGTGCCCAACGTCGGCCGCTTCCGGGAGCAGGCGGACGCCCTGTGCGAGTTCGTCACCACCGCAGCCCCCGGCGAGGAGCAGAGCCGCGACCTCGATCTTCTTCTCGCCGTCGGCCAGTTGTTCGCGCTGGTTGTCCACGGCCAGCTGATTCTGGAACAGGCGCGCCTGAAGAGCTTCGAGGAGGATGTTCTCGACGAACTGTTCTCCGTCCTCGTACGCGACTTCTCCGCGCACGCCGTCGACCTGTACGGCAAGGACTCCGCCACGGCGGAACAGCAGCGCTGGGCGCTGGGCGCGGTCCGGCGCCCGGTCGTCGACGACGCCCGCACTGCCCGAGTCTGGGAGCGTGTCGAGGCACTGTCCGGGGCGTACGAGATGGCGCCGTAACAACGGAGCCGACCGGGCTGTCCGCCAGCCGTGTCGCCAGGCTGGGCCGCCGTCCACTTGCGTCGGCGGCTGCCGCCGGGGCCGATTGCCCGCCGGCGACCGCCCGTCTCGGACCGCAGGAGCCCATGGCGCTCCCCGCGGCTCCGAGCCGGCAGTCACGCCCTGGCGGAGAGGGGCGTACGGGGCAGTGCGATGGAGACCGGATGCCGAGGCGGGCGGCGAGCATCTTGGCCGGGTGAGGTTCGTCGGCGCCGATCAGCACGCCCATCTCAGGCAGCCTGACCAGGCTCTGCCAGTTGGCCGCGGAGCCGACAGCCCCAGTCACCGCGGATCCAACACCCACTCATGTGTGCTCGCTCCAGGGGTCGCGTGAGCCGACGCGGTTACGGGCACGGGTGCTCCTCGCCCTTCGGTCCCCACGTCGTGCGTTCATCGCCGCGCGCCACCGTGCCGCACAGCAACTCGGTCGCCGGCTCGTCACTGCTGCCCCGCAGCACCGCAAGCAGCTTGTCCTCCGTCAGCCGTCCCCCGCCCGCCGCGCCGTGCGCGTCGATACGGCCGGTGGCGCCGCGGGATCCGTACGACGAGACGGGGAACAACTGAGGGTTTCGTACGATGGGTCTCAGGGCCGGATGCCGGTCGCCGACAGCAGCTGAGGGGCGTAGCAGTCACACGCCAGGACGGTGGCCGGTGAGGCGTTCCCGGTCGGGACCTCGATCAGTGCGGTCATGCTGCTGAGTTCCTTTAGGCCGGCTCCTGCGCACCGCCCAGCCCCAGCCCCAGCCGCTGCCGGGACTGCGGCAACCGCATCGAACCGTCTGCGGGGTTGCTCGGCCGGCCTTCCTCGAGCCGCTGCCGCCCAGCCGGTCGTCGAGGAAGGAGGCCAGGACGTACTCGGTCTTCGCGTCGCGTGCAGGTCATGGAGCGCACTTCCGGACCGGCACCGGTCAGCTGCGCCACCCCGCCCCACCCGAAGAACCAGCAGGCCGGCGGCCGACCCGGACCGCAGCCCGGCCCCATACGTCCGGGCTCCGGTAAGGGCCAACCGGCCGCCGCCGCTCCGGGGTCTGAGAGTCTTGGGTATCCGGCTACTGACGAGGAGCAGGCTGTGGCTGTTGAATTACCGGCGGACATACAGGAGCGCTGCAAAGAGCTGGGGAAGGGCGTTGGATACGCCCTGAAGGTGCTGTGCAGGCAGCTTGAGGACAACCCCCTGCTGGGCAGTCCCCTGGGGGTCCCGTCCCTGTACGTCGCGCAGATCGACGGCGAAACCTTCGAAGACTGCCCGGAACTGAACGTGCATTACGCCTACGGCCCTCCCCAGCTGGGGGAGGGCCAGGTACAGATCCGCAGCGTCGAAGCAATACAAATGCCCACCCTCGAGCGCGAGGTGCGGGGCGACGACCAGGCGCCGGACCCCCACCTGGAAGGACGCCAGGTCACTGCCGCGTGGCAGCGGATCGAGGCGTGGCTGCGTGCCCACGCTCCCGCTTCGTACGCGTCACTTAGAGCAGGCGCGTCCGAGGGCGAGATCTCCGCGCTGGAGGACACGCTGGGCGTCCGGGTCCCGGCGGGACTCAAGGCACTGTGGTCCCTGCGCGCCGGTGTCCACGACATGCGCGGCGCAGGGTTCCTGCTGGACGATCAGACGCTGATGGACTTGGACGCGGTGGCCGCGTTCTACCGGCAGCAGATGTTGTTTCAGCAGCGGAACAGGGATGAAGAGTCCCCGACATGGCGGCCATCGTGGATTCCGTTCTGCTCGTTCTGGGTCGATGACCGCAGCTTCGGCCTGTACCTGGATACCGACAGCGGGCAGCTCTGCCACTTCAGCCGGTATGCGGAACGCTGGCCCAAGTACGCGTCGCTGACCGTCTACCTGGAAGAGATCGCCGACGCCCTTGACGCGCCGTCCCTCGCGTCGGGTTCCAAGCCGGGACTGGCGGGCGGAGCCCTGGTGTGGGGACCGCCGACCCATCCCGACCCGCAGAATCCGTGGGTGGCGTACACCGGGTGACAGCCCGGCCGCAAAGCAGATGGGGACCAGCCCAAGGCTGGTCCCCACGTGCGTTCACGTAGTGCTATCAGACCTTGCGCCAGGTGCAGACGGTGTCAGCATTCGCGCAGTGCTTGAAGCCGGGGTTGCTGACAAAGACCCCGTCATCGTCCAGCAGACGCCACGACGGCGCCGGGAACTCGTGGAACGCACCCGAGTTCTGGACGTCTGGGATCGACGCCCGGCCGCAGCGCTCCTTGCCCGTGGGCCCGTTCCTGGCGGTGCGAGTGTCCGCCAGCAGACCGAAGTTGCTGCTGCCATCGCCCATCTTGTCGGCATACAGCTGGGCGCACTGGTCGCCGGACGTCACCTGATTGAGTCCGCCGGGGAAACCCCCGCTCTCGTGGGTGGTGGCCATGGCGTACTCGTCGCAGGACAAGGTGCCCAGCGCCGCATCGGCCGGGTGCTTGGCCCAGCCCTTCGGACAAACTTTGCCGCGACTGTCCGCTGACGACCACGGTTCGCCCTTGTCGTTCTTCACCGTGGTGTCCGGGCCGAGGTAGTGCAGGAGGGAGTCCCACTTCACCGAGCCGGCGTGGTCGGGCATCTTCTCCTGCATCAGCCAGTAATAGGCACCGGCAGCGGGGTAGAAGTTGGTGTCGACGGTGTAGGTCGGCTTGAAGAACGGCAGCACGCAGCCGGGCGCGCTGCTCTTGAGGAGGTCGTCGCAGCGCGGGGCGAGTTCCCTGACGCGCACGTCACCGCTGGTTCCGAAGTCAGCGGTCGCACGCGCGGTAGCGCTGGCATCGACGCTGCCGGTGATCGACCAGCCCAGATCGATGATCTCCTTGCCCGTACCGGACCAGGTCGTCTGCACTCTGCCCCAGCGACCGCCGTACGGGCCCGCTTCCGAGGCGATCCAGTGCGCGTCAGACGGGTTGTTCTGGTTGTCCGCCCACTTGGTGGACGACGTCACGCAGGAGTTGCACGCCGTGCCCACGTTCCACTTCAGGGTCACGCCCTTCAGCGCGGCGTCGATGTGATCCGGCACCAGCACGATCTGCTGATCGAACTCACCGAAGTCGGATCCGCTGTCACCCTTCTTCCTTGCGTTACCGGCCGCGCCGTCTACGCGTGCAGGACGGGCACCCGGACGCGGTACCCGCTCCCGCCGCAGCCGTCTTGGTGAAGGCTGCCGCGTTGGCCGCAGCACCCCCGCCCAGCTGGGCTGGGCCCCTGGACAGCAAGTCTTCCCTTGCCTTTCAGGGCGTCGGCGACGTCCTGCGCGGACGAGAACACAATCTGTGCGGCGATGTTGTCCTGAACGGTCCGCGCCAGGTTGTCCGGCGCCGTCACCACCGGATCAGCGGAAAGCTCGGCCGTGACGGCCGCTACTGCCGGGCAACGAGGCGGACAATGCCGAGCATCGCAAGGTCCGCGCCCGCGTGGAACATGCCTTCGCCAGGATGAATAACTACAAGATTCACTGTGACTGCCGGCAGCGCGGCGACGGCCTTCACCACGCGGTCCGAGCCGTCGCCCACATGCACAACCTCGCCCTGGCCGCGTGATCAGAACACACGAATCCGGGCCCTGGCCTGCCAATTCGCAGCCCTTTGCAACACGCTCCGCATCGAGACCGGCCTACAGATGGTGCAGCCACACGGTGATGCCGCGGGCGATGGCGGCGGTGCGCCCCCGGATTCAGACGCAGGGCGCCGTCACCGGCGTCCCGGCCGCCTCGAACGTCTCGCCGTTGCGCGGGACACCGACGCCCCGCCAGGTGAAGGAAGTGCCGTTCGCGGTGTTCGGGTCGGCGCCGTCCATGAGTTGGAAGTGGAGGTGGGGCTCGGTGCTGTTACCGGAGTTGCCGCACCGGCCCAGGGGCTGCCCGGTGCGCACCCGGTCGCCCGGGCGGACAGTGAGCGAACCACGTCTCAGGTGGGCGTAGAGCGCATACGTACCGTCGCCGAGGTCGAGGATCACATGGTTGCCGATCACCCGACGGGCGCCGCCCAGTGAGCGGACGATGGCCTCGAGGACGAAGAAGTAGAGGAGCGCGAGCCAGGACGTGCGGCTGAGGTGGTCGCGCTGACGGTCGTCGGCGTGGACGACGGTGGCGTCGGCGACGGCGAGCACGTCTGCGCCGAAGGCCGGGAAGGCCTCGCTGCGCCGGGCAAGGGGCCACCAGCCGAAACGGGGCCGGGCGCCCGCGCCCGGCTCCGCCACGATGTCGATGGCGTACGCCTGCCCGTAGGCCCGCGTGCCATGGCTGGGGACCTTGTCGGCCGGGCTGTTCAGCGCCTTCCAGCGGCCGGTGACAGGCACGGCGACCTCCACCGCTTCGGCGGCGGAGCCGGTCACCGGGTGCTCCTCCGCGACGGCCGCCCGGCGGTTCACGCCGAATCCGATCAGCACCCACAGGCCGAGCGGGATCCACGTCCACCCATAGGGGAAGTGGGCGAAGAAGCTCGCGACGACCATCGCCAGGTAGACCAGCAGGCAGGCACGGGCGGCACGATTGGAGATTTTGCGCAGGGACAGGGACCTGGGCTTCATTTTTTTGCGTTTCCCCCTTGAGTCGACCGGGCGGCGTCAGCGCCCGGCGGCAGTCAGCATCACCAGCAGCGGTACGACGCGGTCGGCCGGCACCTCGTACCGGCCACGGGCGGCCGTCTGCAGCCAGCCAGCGGCGCTCAGCTGCCGCAGGTGGTGGTAGATCTGGCCGGTGGTGCCTGTGCCGTCGAGCTCGGTGAGTTCGACGGCGGTGCAGCGGCCACCGAGGATCTCGCGCAGCAGTCGCAGCCGTATGGGCTGGCCGAGCGCTGCGAACGACTCGGCTGCGTCCGCCCAGTCACCGTCCAGCACCGTGTCCGTGACCAGGCCGTACTGCCATTCGTAGCGCTTCCCGGTCGGCGTCCTGACGGCGCCGGTGAACAGCACCCCGCCGTTGTCGGCGCCCAGCCCGGCGAGCTGGTCCTTGAGGCCGTGCAGGGCCCACAAGTCATCACCGGGCTCCCGCACCGGCGAGGGTGCATAGTCCGGTCGGCCGGCCGCTTGCTCGGCCGCCTGCTCCAGAGCGGCCAGGCGATGCTCCAGCTCGACGACACGCTGTTCGAGATCCATGGCTAGAGATTACGTAATTACGTAATCTCTAGCAAGTGGTCGGCGTCCAGGGGCTGTTGCGAAGACAGATCTTGGTTGTGGATGGTCACGTGCCGTGCGGCGTGCTGATCTGACGAACGACCAGTGGGCCCGGCTGGAGCCGTTGCCCCCACAGGGCATCAAGTCCGGCCGTCCGCCTGTGTGGGCCCGGCGGCAGTTGATCGACGGCATACGGTGGCGGACCCGAACCGGTGCGACATGGCGCGATGTGTCCGAGCGGTTGGGCCGTGACCGGGTTAACGACTTCTTCCGGCGCTGCCGGCGGGACTCCACGTGGGCCCGGATCGTCGCCCAGCTCCTGGCCCAGGCGGATGCCAAGGGCCTGATCACCTGGGACGTGAACCCGGTGGACACCATTTTTGTGCACACCCTGGACCGGCTCGGCCGCAACCTGCGCGAAGTCCTCACCCTCGTCCACGACCTGAGCGACTGGCAGATCGGGTGCGCTCGCTGGCCGACCCGCTGCCGATCAACACCGCCGACGAGGGCATGGGCCGCATCGCCTTCCTGCTGCTGGCTCTGTTCGCCGAGAAGGAGCGCACCTTCAGCGCCGAACGTGCCGCCCACGCCTGCACCCGGATCGATGGCGACCGCCTCTGCTCTTGCCGCGCATCGGAACCACGTGGCTACACAACTCCGGTAAGCGACTGGCCAGATCGTCGGCCGCAACCAGTGTCCCGATAGCGGCCCTTCTTCTTGAACCTCCGATAGCCGGTCCTCCTCGCCCCAGCCCGACGCCGACATGCGACGGAGGTCGACGGCGGAGGCCGCCGCCGTCGAAAGCCATCGTGTCGTAGGCGCGCAGCTACGCGACTGGGGGATCCACCATCGTCAGCGCGGCACCAGCATCACGGGCACGGTGCCGTCGGTGCTGGAGGAGCGTGCCCATCGCCCCGGCGAACCACGGCGGCCGCCGAACCGGTGGCGGCCAGGGCCTCGGCGACCGCACCCGAAGCTCCGGTCAGGACGTCGGAGACCGCGTCGGAGGGATACCGGCGAGCGCTCGCCGCGCACCAGGAACTCACTGACGACGGGTTGCTGGGCATCCTGCCCCGCGTCGTACTGGCGACGTTTCACCGCGCCGCAGGCGATGCGCAAACGCCGCGACTGGGTTGCGGGTGCCGGCCGTCGAACAAGTGCACTGGCCGAGTCTCGATCGCCAGCACGGTGATTTCGATCGGTGTGTGGCGTCCACAGTAAGACCTCGGCGTGCCAGTGGCGTCGGGCGCTCGACGCGGCCCTCCGGAAACAGCAGAAGCCGACTCGGGATCGGCGCCCACTCTGGCCGGACCTGAGGTGTAGGTCCGGCCAGGGCGGGAGTGGCGCCGCGCTATCGATGACGGGCGACCCTACGTGGGGTGCGACGCGTCCGGAGAAGCACGATGCCTGCGATCAGCAGCACGGCTCCGGCCGCAGAAGGCCAAAGCTGGGCGCCGGTAGCGGCAAGTCCGCCCTCTCCGGCCTGCTGCTCGCCGCCGCCGTCAGGTACCAGGTCGTTCTTGCCGATGGGCGGAGTCCTTTGCGCGCTCGGTGCGTTGGCACCGGGTCCAGTCGCATTCTTGGGCTGTTGGACGTCACCCGCGGCATTGGGAGTGTCGTGTGGGTGCGGTGTGGTGGTACCCGGCCCGGCTGCATCCTTGGGCTGCTGCACCTCACCCGCGGCATTCGGAGTGCCTTGCGCGTTCGGTGTGCCGATACCCGGCCCAGCCGCAATCTCGGGCTGCTGCACGTTGTCGGCTGGAAGGGCGCCGGGGGCGCCGGGGCCGCACTCTTGTCCGTCGTTGATGCAGCTCACCATGTTCCGCATGAGGTCGTCGTCGAAGACATTGATGAAGTCCCCGTGATCGGTCACCGGCTTGTGCAGCTGCTCGGGGAAGGAATCGACCGCGAACACTGCCGGGTTGTCCCCGTCGAACACCGGCGACGGCACGTCGTAGACGATCCGCTGCACGAGCTGCGGAATGGCCCGGAAGCCGTTGGGGCAGCGGCCGTTCTGGTCGGTGAAGGCCACGTGTGTGCGGTGGTTGGCACTGTCGGTGTTCTGACCGTCCCAGCAGCTCTGGAACTTGAAGGTCCGTACCACCTTGCTACCCCCGGGGCAGATCGGGTACTTGTCCTTCAGCTGGCGGTCCTCGAAACCGGTGCAGCTCCAGGAGGCATTGGCGTTCGCGGTGCCGTTGACGAACGCCTTGGCGTCACCGGTGATGATCCGCAGGAAACGGGGCATGGCCGTGACCTTGCCGACCGGACTTCCCGCGAAATTCAGCGTGACCTGGGCGGGAGTCTGGATCTCGCCGACGTTCTTGTCCTTGCCGCCGCCGTCGGCCTGGGCGTCGTTCTCGTTCTGCCCGTTCTGCAGGCGCAGCACGGGCCAGTAGTAGGTCGACCTGTCACCCGGGTTGCGGCACGTGGTCTGACCGTTGGCGAGATCGTCGTCGCTCGCGAACGCGTCGTTGGCCTGGTTGCCCACGTAGTCGTGCATATGGTGCGCCCCATTGTTCACGCCGGGTGCAACGATCACGTTGTCGGGATTGAATTTGCCATTCGCGTTTACACCGCAGTCGGTCGAGAAGGTACCGCGGGAGGCGTCGCGGACCGTGCGGGGAACCTGAACGTTGGGCTGGACGGACTGGATGTCGACGAAGTCCGAGGCCTCCGGCCCGTTGCCCGCCAGGCCGCCGCTGCCGTTCTCCTGTTGGCCGTTGCCCTGCTCGCCATTGCCGTTGTTCTGGCCGCCGTCGCCGTTCTGGCTGTCGCCCTGGTCCTGCCCCTGGCCACTGCCCCGATCGGTGTCGGCCTCGTCTGCGTCATCGACTTGCAGAGTGCAAGGGGCCATTGACTCCAGTCCTTGCGGACGCTGCCCGGTCACACGGCTGATGGCTATGGCTATGCGGCCGATGCTCGCGGCGCGCTTGTCCTTCAGCGGCCCGAGGACAGCGTTCTGGGCGAACAGCGGATCCCGCTCCACTTGTTCCTTCTCGTCGACGAAACGCTGGTAGGCCTCAGTGATCTGGCTGTCCAGCGTGGCAAGTTCGCGGTCGACTTCCGCCCTGGCTGCATCCGGCACCTCGGGTAGCCCGTTGGCAACCTCAGGACACTTGATGGTGGACGCAGAGGGGCCGGCGCTCTGGGTCTGACTCTGCTGTTGCTCGTTCCGTTCTCCCGGCCATGGCCCCCATCCTTCGCTCGCGGAGGCGTACGAGTTGGTCGCGATGAGGCCACCCCCGCCCAGCATGAGCGCGATCGAGGCAGCGACGACTCTGTTGCCCTTTTTTGAGCGTCTTCGGGATGTATTTCTCAAAGGGGACTCCTATGCTGCGTTGCCGGTCGACCGCCAGGGTGAGCGACTGTGGGGGAAGTGCCGTGCTACATACGGAAGAGACCCGCGGAATGTTCAATGCGAACAGCAATTCGTCGCAACCCTCAGCAAGGGGGGTGCCCGGGGCAGGAATCAAGGGCTGTGCGCGGGGCGCGCGGGAGACTCCACTCACCCCCGAATCGGCCCGCCATGCGCCAGACGCTCGTCCGCCGCGTTCTGGTGCTCTCCGCCCGGCCCGCCAGGCATGCGACGTGGCAATGCCATGATCAACGATGAACACATGACCGGTTGGCATTCATCTGCACTCTCGCGTTGGTCTGGGAGAAGATGACGGCGGCAGACCGAGTCAGGACAGGAGGACCTCGATCTCATGCTTGGCGAAGAACTCCAGGATCTGCTCGAAGGTTGGGGACGCGTCGTGTGTAAGGGGGCTCGGACCGAGGCAGGTGCGGGCGATGTGGTGGTCGTCCCAGACGAGAGTGAACGGCCGCTGGACTCCGCGGTTTTCCTCGAGGCAGTACTCGATTGTGCCGAAGCACGAGCCGAAGTACCCGCCTGGTCCGCTCACGGCCTCGCCGAGGGCAAGGCTGAAGGCCAGTACGTCGGTGACGTACCTGCCGTCAAGGTGGTACGCGGCGCCCGGTAGCGCGTCGAGTGTAGGTCGGGCACGCAGATTACTCTGCGCGGCCCTTGACCACGCGGCGCGGCCGGCCGTGCCAAGTGCGGCCCAGAGGTTGGGTTCGGTCGGCGGTCCGGCCGTCCAGAGCTCATGGGCTTCGCGGGCCCCGGCGGTCCGGAAGTCGTCGCACGAGACATTCAGCGTGAGGTCGACCTGGCCGGTTCCGGGAGTGGAGTACGACCACGACTCGACGTGCAGGCATGTCCAGTGCTCCTCGATGGCGCGGCCCATGCGGTCGAGCGGGCACAGATAGGCCCCGCCCAGGTCGAACTGGTCGTCACCTGATTCCAGTGCAGCGAGTAGTCGCCCGCTCGGCTCGCACCTCAGCAGCCGCAGCGGTATCGGGTCGGGCTCAGGCTGCTTGTCGATCAGGGCCACTTGCCTGCACGATCCCCAGGGCTCCTCGTCCCTGCCGTAGAGGTGGAAACCCTGGAACAATGGGGGCACCTCCGGAATCTCCGGCTGCTCGTTCACCCCAGCCGCCACAATGTCCTCGCGTCCCTCGACAGTGATGTCGACCAAAGTCCGGTCGCCGAAGCTCGGGCGAACGTTCAGCACCCGCGCATCCCCGAGGCACCACACGTCCCAGATGGGCTCGACACGCTTCCCGTTCCGGTCCAGGGCACGCAACGTCAGCAGACCGAGCGGCGCAGAGCCGTCGTTCTGTGCCTTCGCCGCCGCACTCGCCAGCTGTCCCTCAGGAGCGCAGTCCCGAAGTTCGTAGTGGTGGCGGGCGGGATACGGCGGGTCCACGTAGTACGCCTCAGCCTGTGCGCAGAGGGCCAGAGTCTCCTCGGGGTCCCCGTTCTCGGTCTCGCTGGTTATCCGGAACTGCACTTGCGGGCTCACCTCGCTGCCAAGGGCGTGTACGTCGGGACGATCTCCCTGCCGAACGGCAGCATTGAGACGCAATCAGCGTGAAGTCGGTGATTCCCAACGGGACTTGAGATGATCGTAGTGTGGAAGCCAGCGGGATGCCGGGTGTCGGGGTGTGTGCTCGAACGACACGGAGTGGCAGCGAGGAAAGCCGCCCGGCACGTATTGAGTCGTCCTGATGTTCTGCCGTTTCGGCCCCCTTTGAAGCAGGGGCCGGCGGCGGGCCGGTGCGGGCACCGGCGGCGTGCTGGTGCGCGCGCACGATCGTGGAGTCGACCGAGATGTCCCAGTCGATCTCACCCGCGGCATGAACCTCGGCCTGGACCTGCTGCAGCAGTCGTTCCCAGTGCCGTCGGCGGACCACAGCCGGTGCCGTTCATACTACTGGGAGTCCACCGCCGAACGCCACGGCTACGGCTACCACTGGCAGGCCCCGGCCGATGTTCTGTCCAATCTCATCGAGGACTTCACCGAGATGAGGCATCTCCTCGCGCGGCCGCAGACCGACAAGAGCCGAATCCGGCTCTGCTACGTGACAGGCCAGATGGCGGGCATGGTCGCCATCGTCCTCCACGACATGGGCGAGCACCGCGAGGCCCACCGCTGGTTCGCGACTGCCGGCCGGGCGGCCGAGCAGTCCGGCGACCGCCTCCTCCACGCCTGGGTCCTGGGCCGTGAGGCCATGGTGCCGCTCAACTACGGAGCCCGCAGGCCGCCGCCCAGCTCGCCGAGAAGGCCCGACACCTGGCCGGGGACAAGCCCAGCGCAGCCGCTGCCCTCGCGGCCGCCGTCGCGTCCCGGGCGTATGCCAGCGGCGGCCGCACTGATCAGGCACTGGGGGCGGTGACCGCCGTGGAAGAGCTGGTGGAGCAGCTCAGCCCCCAGCAGCGTGTCAACACGTGGTTCGGATATCCGACGCAGAAACACTACGTCCACATGAGCCAGGCCCTCACCCTCCTCGGCCAGACGTCCCGTGCGTACGAGGCCCAGACGCGGGCGCTGGACCTCTCGCGTGCCCCGTCGTTGATGACGCGAGCGCTGATCGCCATCGACCGCGCAAGCTGTCTGGCGCACGACGGCGAGCGGGCACAGGCAGCCCATGTCGCCGCCCAGGCTTACGGCGACTTGCCCGCCTCCTACCGGGCAGGCCTCACCCGCACCCGAGCCGTCGCTTTCTACCGAGCGCTCCCAGAGGACACTTCGGGTCGGAGAGATCTGGCCGAGGTACTGGAAGTTGCCGCGTAGCTAGGGCTACAGGGCCTACCCAGGAGTCCGTGATGCGGGGACGGCCTTTCAGGTGGCGACGACAGGTTCGCCGCTCAGCGCGACACCTGCCCGGCGCAGCTCGGCGAGTGCGGTGCGCGTGGTGTCGGCGGCGACGCCGGCGGTGTAGTCGAGCAGGACCCGCACCGTGAAGCCCGCGCGCACTCCGTCCAGTGCGGTGGCCTTCACGCAGTGATCGGTCGCGATGCCGACGACGTCGAGGTCGGCGATGTCGCGGGCCTTCAGCCAGGCGGACAGTGTCGTGCCATCCTGGGCCGAGCCCTCGAAACCGCTCTTCGAGGCGGAGTGCGCGCCCTTGAAGAAGACCTCGTTGACGTGCCCGGAGTCGACGGCGGGCGCAAAATCCGGATGGAACTCGCCTCCCTCACTGCCGACGACGCAATGCACAGGGAACGAGTCCTGGAAGTCGGGGTTCTCGGAGAAGTGGGCGCCCGGGTCGATGTGGTGGTCACGGGTGGCGACGACGAAGGCGTACTGCCCGTCGGCGCGCCGGACCAGCTCGGCGATAGCGGCGGCCCGGTCCGCGCCGCCCTTCACCGGAACGCTGCCGCCCTCGCAGAAGTCCTTCTGCACATCTACGATGATCAATGCACGACGCATGGAAAGCCCTTCCTCGGCTGAACCTTTCCCAGATGGTCGCCCTTCCGCCGACGGGTGGGCGCGCCACTCGCGGGTCGATCACCCGACCGGCGCAGCGCCCAGCCACGCAGCGGGAAGTTCGAGACGGACGTCCTCAACCACGGCAAGCGATGACTGCCGGGCCAAGAATGTCGCGTACCGCAACCACTTTGCATCAGTCAGGAAGGCGAGCACAGGACCATCGCCCTCTCGGACTTGGGCGCGGGCCCTGGCGGTCGTCACTCTGTTGGCGAAGTACGCGAGAGCCGGCACATCCTTCTCTGCGCCCTTTTTGCCGGATGCGGCGAAAGGCTCCCGCAGCCACCGCGAAATGACTCTGACAGAAACGGGCACTGCCAGGTGACCGTGCGAACTCGGCAAACCACTGGTGGCTTTCGGATTCTGGCTTGTGGTGGGCAGTTGGGTGCTTGGCTACAGGTGAGAGGTCGTTTCCTCCCGGTGTTTCATCCCAGGATCTGCGGTTGGTGGGGTTTCGGAGAGGTCGTCACCACCTTCGGTGCACGGTGGCTTTGGTGCCGGTCACCAGGCTTGCCGGTGGAACGTCATCGGCCACGACCGCGCCAGCGGCGATCACGGCATCACGGCCAATGCTGACGCCGGGCAGGATCGTGGCACCGGCACCGATCCACACGTTCTCTGCAACGTCGATGGGCGCGCCGGTGAGGTACAGCCGCCGCTCCTCGGGATCGACCGGGTGGCCGCTGGTGATGAACGTGGCCTTTGGGCCGACCATCACGCGCTCGCCTAGCCGGATACCGGCGTAGTCCAGGAACGTGCAGTTCTGGTTGATGAACACGCGCTCGGCGAGGTCGAGGTGGAGACCGTGGTCCGTGTAGAAGGGCGGATAGATCGTGACTCTCGGCGGCAGCGGCCTGCCGAGTATCTGTTCCAACAGTTCGGCCTTGCCCGCGTCGTCCTCGAAGGGCAGGACGTTCAGGCGGGAGGTGAGCTCAGTGACCCGCAGGACCCTCTCGGCCATGGCCTGGAACTCGGCGCTGTGGATGCGCATGAAACGGTCGCTGGACATGCCACGATCCTGTCTCGTGTACGTGTAACTGGACAAGATCCATTCAGAGGTCTTTCCTCCCGGCGCTTCATCCCGGAACAAGATTTTTAGGCCGGAGCGTCGGGCCGCGCCAGGAGATGGTGTCTTCGCTAGTGCCGCATCAGGCAACGTTCGCCCTGTCCTGAGTTGGTCCCTGTGCCTTGCGGTTGGTTGGGCAAGCTGGAAGGCTCTGGATTATGTCGATCTTGGTCAGGGCCGCCGAACGGGACGATGTGCCCGCGCTTGTCCGCCTGCGTCTCGCGAATGCTGAAAGGCATATCCAACTCGACCCGGCCATCTATCGCGTGCCCAACATCGAGGCAGTGCGCAGGCACTTCGCGGAGATGCTTTCGGCCGATTCCAAGGTAGTCATCCTGGTCGCCGAGGCGGTGGGTGAAGTGGTGGGCATGGTGGAGGTGGTCCTGCTGGCAGATCCCCCGGACCATCAGATCCTGGCTCCCTGCCGCGCGGCCGAGATCCACCGTCGTCCTGGACGGGCATCGCGGCGAGTGTGTGGGGTCGGCCTTGTTGATGGCGGCGGAACAAGCCGCCGCGGAGCGCGGTGTCTGGATCATCTATGCCGGCATCTTCGCGCCGAACAGCGTACACCTCCAGATCGGCGGGACGCCGTTGCCGAACACATCTCCAACCGAGACGGCTGCCGCCTGAGCCGATCTCGACAACGAACCGCGACAACAATTCAGGCCAGTTGCGCAGCTGTCGGCTCGCCAGCGGCGTCCAGCTCGAAACGAAGTCTGGGACGCCGCGGGTAGCTGCCGGACCGGGGGTGCACCTGGGGAGCCTGGGCACGACCGCGTCCTGTGCCGGCCGCCTCACGCCACGGTGCCCAAGCGCCCTGGAGCTGCTGGCTCCAGGGCGTACGTCGGGGTGTTATGCGAATTGGGCGTTCATGCGGTCGATGAACTCACCGAAGGTCTCCCTGAGTTCAGCCGTCGGCCCTCATCGTCATCGATCTCGCGAACCCACACACGCTCCGCCGTCACGCGCTGGCGAAACGTTGTCATGTAGGCGTCAGACGCGCTTCTGAAGCCGTTTCTGCCGGTGAGCAACGGGCGTTGTGGCCGATGGCGGGATCACAGGCAGGTGATCAACGGGATCCTGCACCAAGTAAGAGGGGTACGAGGACATCAGAGGTGTGTCCTCTGGCGCCCGCCTATGTCCCTATTTCACTCCTTTGGTGGGGTGTTTCTCCCCCGTCTCGTTTGTCCTGCCGTCGATGATCAACCTGCGGCATCCGGCGCCAGCACGCATCACGCTGCCCTGTTGAGTCTTCGCCGCCCAGGTCAAGCGATGAGTAGGAAGGGGGACTGTATGCACCTGACTCCGCATGAGCAGGAACGTCTGCTGGTCCATGTCGCGGCGGACGTTGCCCAGCGGCGCCGTGAGCGGGGGCTGCTGCTGAACTATCCCGAGGTCATGGCGCTGTTGACGGCGCACGTGTATGAGGAGGCCCGGGCCGGTGCGACGGTGGACTCGGTCATGGAGTCCGGCCGCTGTGTGCTGAAGCGCAGCGAAGTTATGGAAGGCGTCGCGGAGATGATCGCCAACGTGCAGGTCGAGGCGACGTTCCCGGACGGGACGAAGCTGGTGACCATTCACGATCCGTTCGACGAGGCGGCCGAGGACGTGGATGTCCATCCGGGCAAGCTGGAGCTTCGTCCGGACGACGAGGATTCCGCGGTGGAGTTCAACGAGGGCCAACAGCCCGTGGAACTGCTCGTGAGCAACCCGTCGGACCGCCCGATCCAGATCGGCTCCCACTATCACTTCGCCGAGGTCAACGAAGGTCTCCTCAAGGTCAACGAAGGTCTCTGCTTCGACCGGAAGGCGGCACACGGCATGCGGCTGCACATTCCGTCCGGGACCTCGGAGCGGTTCGAGCCGGGTGACGAGCGCACCGTGCGCTTGGTGCCTATCGCGGGGGACCGCATCGTCAGGGGACTTCAGGCCGGGAAGAGCGAAAAGGATGTGCACCTCGATGCGCGGCGCGACTGAATATGCGAGCCCTCTGAAGCGGTCCACGTACGCCGAGCTTTACGGCCCGACAACCGGCGACCGGGTACGGCTCGCCGACACCAACCTCGTCATCAGGATCGAGGCGGACTGGAGTGGCGGGCCCGGTCGCAGCGGCGATGAGATGGTCTTCGGCGGTGGCAAGGTGATCCGCGAGTCGATGGGCCAGTCGCACGTTCCGCGGGACGATCCCCGGACGCCGGTGGACACGGTGATCACCGGTGCGCTGATCCTGGACCACTGGGGCGTAGTGAAGGCCGACGTCGGTCTGCGCGACGGACGGATCCAGGCGATCGGCAAGGCGTACAACCCGGAGACGATGTCACCGAGGCCCAATAGTGACGAATATGCGTCGGACTTCGTCGTCGGGCCGGAGACGGAGGTGATCTCCGGCAACGGGCGGATCCTGACCGCGGGCGGCGTCGACACCCACGTGCACTTCTTGTGCCCCGAGCAGATCCACGAAGCACTCGCGTCGGGTGTGACCACGCTGATCGGCGGCGGCACCGGGCCCGCCGAGGGCAGTACCGCCACCACCGTGACGCCCGGCAAGTGGCACATCCAGCGGATGTTCGAGGCGCTGGACTCATATCCGGTCAACATCGGTCTGCTCGCCAAGGGCAGCACGGTCTCGGAGAAGGCGCTGCGCGACCAGGTCGCCGCCGGCGCCCTCGGTTTCAAGATCCACGAGGACTGGGGTGCCACGCCTGCGGTGATCGACGCGGCTCTGAGGGTGTGCGACGAGACGGGCGTTCAGGTCGCCCTGCACGCCGACTCGCTGAACGAGTCCGGGTTCGTGCGGCACACCCTCGCCGCGACCAAGGACGGCAAGGGGAAGTACCGCAGCCTGCACGTCTTCCACGTCGAAGGTGCTGGCGGCGGTCACGCACCCGACATGATCAGTCTGGTGGGCGAGCCGAGCGTGCTGCCCGCGTCGACGAATCCGACTCGGCCTTTGACGGTCAACACCGTCAAGGAGCACGTCGACATGATGATCGTGTGCCACCACCTCAATCCCGAGATCGAGGCGGACATGGCGTTCGCCGACTCCCGGATCCGGCCGTCCACCATGGCCGCCGAGGACCTGCTGCACGACATGGGCGCCATCTCGATGATGTCCTCCGACGCGCAGGCCATGGGGCGCATTGGCGAGATGATCATGCGGACCTGGCAGACCGCGCACGTCATGAAGTCCCGCTACGGACACCTCAGCGAGGACACCTCCGAGGCGGACAACTTCCGGGCCCGGCGCTACATCGCCAAGTACACGATCAACCCGGCCATCACCCACGGAATCGACGACGAGGTCGGCTCCGTGGAGACGCGCAAGCTCGCGGACCTGGTGCTGTGGGAACCCAAGTTCTTCGGTGTGAAGCCGCACATGGTCATCAAGGGCGGTCAGATCGCGTACGCGCAGGTCGGTGACGCCAACGCGTCCATTCCGACGCCGCAGCCGTTCCTGCCGCGCCCGGTGTGGGGGTTCAGCGGCCAATCTCCAAAGAACAACTCCTTCAACTTCGTGCCGGAGTTGGCCGTCGAGGGCGAGCTGTCCCAGATCGGCCTGCTCAAGCCGCTGCGCGCGATCAAGTCCACGCGCCAGGTGACCAAGGCCGACATGGTGCACAACGACGGCCGGCCGGAGATCGTCATCGACCCGGACACCTTCGACGTCACCATCGGCGGCGCCACCACCTCCGACGTACGCACCACGGTGAACGGGCAACAGATCGGACGGCACTACGCCACCGAACTGCCCATGGCCCAGCGGTACTTCCTGTTCTGATCCCGCTTTCCCGTTATCGGCTTGGCCGCGCCTTCTGGCCGGGCCGCCTGTCTCCGTGAAAGGCGGGCCTCTGCCCCCATGAGCCGTGCTGCCCTGCTCGTCCTGGCCGATGGCCGCTTTCCCGCCGGCGGGCATGCCCACTCCGGCGGTGTGGAGGCCGCCATCGCCTCTCACGGCGTGTACGACACGGCAAGTCTGGAGGCTTTTTGCCGGGGGCGCCTGCATACCGCCGGGCTGACCGCGGCCGGGCTCGCCGCCGCAGCCGCCACCGGATACGACCTTCTGATGCTGGACGAGGCTGCCGATGCCCGCACGCCCGCGCCGGCGCTGCGACAGGTCGCCCGCAGGCTCGGCCGGCAGATGCTGCGGGCGGCGCGCGCCGCCTGGCCCTCGCCCGACCTCGACCGGATCGCCCGCGTCCTGCCGCAAGGAGCGCACCAGCCGATCGTCCTCGGCCTTGCGGCCCGCGCCGCAGGCCTGACGCCGTTCGATGCCGCGCAGTGCGCCGCGTATGAGAGCGTCAGCGGGCCGGCGACCGCAGCAGTACGACTGCTGAGCCTCGACCCGTTCGACGCGACCGCCCTACTCGCGCGGCTCGCCGGTGAACTCGACGAGATCGCCCGAACCGCAGCCGCCGCGGCCGATCACCTCGTCACCGAAGGCGTCGGCGTGCTGCCCGCCGCGTCCTCACCGCTGCTGGACATCACCGGCGAGCAACACGCCGCCTGGAGCGTCCGCCTCTTCGCCTCCTGACCTGCCGCTGCCGACCTGGAGTCGCCGTGCACCTCGACCATCCCACCACCATGCCCCACCGCCACACCCACAGCGCCGATGCGCAGCACCCCGACGGCAGCCGCCGCGCACTGCGGGTCGGGCTCGGCGGGCCCGTGGGCTCGGGCAAGACCGCGACCGTCGCGGCGCTGTGCCGTGCACTGCGGAACCGGCTGTCCATCGCCGTGGTCACCAACGACATCTACACGCGCGAGGACGCCGAGTTCCTGCGCCGCGAGGCCGTGCTGCCGCCAGAACGGATCACCGCCGTGGAGACCGGCGCCTGCCCGCACACCGCGATCCGCGACGACATCTCCGCCAACCTCGAAGCGGTCGAGCAGCTGGAGCAGACACTTGGGCCGCTGGACCTGATTCTCATCGAGTCCGGAGGGGACAACCTCACCGCCACCTTCTCGCGCGGACTCGTCGACACCCAGGTGTTCGTGATCGACGTGGCCAGCGGCGACGACATCCCGCGCAAGGGCGGGCCCGGCATCACCACCGCCGACCTCCTCGTGGTCAACAAAACTGACCTCGCGCCGTATGTCGGTGCCGACCTGGACACCATGGCAGCCGATGCGAAGAAGCAGCGCGGCATGCTGCCGGTCGCCTTCACCAGCCTCGCCTCGGCCGACGGGATCCGTCCCGTCGCCGACTGGGTCACTGGGCGTCTGGCCGCGTGGCGCGCCGGGGCCGCCGCGTGACCGGCGCCACGCAACTGCCGGCCACGACACGGGCGCCGGCCGGCCACCGGCCGGGAACTGCTGCAGAAGACGAGGCGGACAACGGGCGGGCAGACGAGACGCCCTCCGCGGTTCAGGCGCACACGCCCGGCACCCACCCCAGTGCCCAGAGCCGCCCACCCGAGGACCACACGTCCGTCCTCCACCCCACCGGCGTCCACGCCACAGCCCGTATCCGTGCCGCCCACAACGGCCGCACCACAACGCTCCCGCTCCTGCACAACGACGGTCCCTTCCACCTGCGCCGGCTGCGAGCCCGCGCCGGGCGGGCACGGGTCAGCGTGATCGGGGCAATGAGCGCACCGCTCGGCGGGGACCGCCTCGAACTCGACATCGCGGCCGAGGCGCGATCCGAGCTCGAGGTGACCACTGCCGCCGCCACCATCGCCCTGCGCGGCTCCACCACCGCCCCCGCCACCTACGACGTTCGACTCACCGTCGGCGAGAACGCATCCCTGAACTGGCTGCCACAGCCGTTGATCAGCACCCGAGGCAGCACCCTGCACCAGTCCTACACGGTGGAACTCGCCTCCACCTCCCGCCTGCTGCTGCGGGAAGAACAACTCCTCGGCCGCACAGCCGAGCCCCCCGGTCATCTCTCCACCCGCCTGACCGTGCGGCGCGACGGTCAACTGCTCCTCGACCAGCACACCACCTACGGTGACCCGGCACCGGCCTGGGACGGCCCCGCAGTCCTGGGCGGCCACCGCGCCACCGGACAACTCCTCGCCGTTTACCCTGAGCTAACCGCAGATCAAAAGCCATGTGTCATCGGTGACGACCCGGTGGAGGGATGCGCCGTCCTCACCCCTCTCGCCAACGGGCCGGGAATGCTCGCTACCGCCGTCGCACACACACCGGCTCACCTGCGCCGCCTCCTCGACACGGCCCTCGCACACGCCCTGATCGCGCAAGCATGAGCGGCCGATCCTGGACGGTGCTGCCCGGCGCGCGCCCGACCTCGAAGCCGGCCCGCTGGGCAGCACCAGCTTTCTGATCCGGCTGAATCTGCAGGGGGAGTCAGGGGAGGCATTGGCCGCCCGCGAGGTTGCGGCACCCCGGGGTCTGGTCGCGGCCCCGGGCTGCCTCTCCAGCGCGTCGTGCGGCCCGTCAGCGAGCCCAGGCGCGCAGCTGGGCGGCTACCTCGCGCAGGGTGAGGGTGCCGTTTCGAAGGCCTTTGACCAGTTGGTTCATGCCGCCGGCGGGGGGTTTGACGGGCTCGCCTGATTCGCGCAGGTAGCGGACGGCGAGGGCGCTGCCGACAAGACCGTTGTAGTCGGTCAGCGGGGTGGTAGCCACGAACATCTGCAGGAGGACCGCGGCGCGGACGGGGGTTTCGACGTAGAAGGGGTCGCCTGCGTGCAGCTCGTATCCGTGCCGGTACACGGCGGCGGCGAGGGCGCCCCAGTCGTCGATGCCGACTTCGCGCCCGGTGTTCTCCTCGAACTGCTGGAGGGCTTCCTCGATCCAGCGGGCATCCACGCGGAGAATCAACGCTTACCCAGCGGCACGTCCGCGTCGGTGTCCCGGAGCCGGGAGGCGTGGACACCGAGCTGGGCTCGCACAACAAGCCCGAAATCCAGGGCGCGATGATCACGCCCTTCTACGAGACGACCGAGGTCCTCGCCCCCGAGGACATCGCCGACGGCGTCGCCTACATGGTCACCCGGCCCCGCCATGCCGCCATCGGCGAGCTGTGGATCATGCCCACCGACCAGGCATGACCGCGTATCCGCCGAGGCAACTCCATTGGCGACAGCACGCATCATCACCACACCGCACCGGGTGCCGGGTCCGGTGCCTGAAAGGGAATCCCTCATGAGCAAGGTCATTTTCGTCACCGGTGCCGGACGCGGTCTGGGCACTGACATCGCCCGCGAGGCCCTCACGCGGGCCATCAGGTCGTCGCCACCGGCCGCCGCCCCGAGGAGGTCGAGAAGGCCCTGGGCGGACCGCAGGACAGCCTGCTGGTCACCAAGCTGGACGTCACCAGCCTGGACGACCCCCAGACAGCCGGGCAGGCAGCGGTCGACCGCTTCGGCCGCATCGACGTCCTGGTCAACAACGCCGGAAACTTCTTCGCCGGCTACTTCGAGGAGATCACGCCCGCGCAGATGCGCCAGCAGATCGAGACCAACCTCTTCGGTCCCATGAACGTCACCCGCGCCATCCTGCCCATCATGCGGGGGCAGCGCGACGGCCACATCATCACCCTCTCCTCGTCGGCCGGACTGATCGGCCAGGAGTTCTGCGTCGCCTACACCGCCTCCAAGTTCGGCGTCGAGGGCTGGATGGAGTCACTGCGCTACGACGTCGAGCCGTACAACATCCGCACCACGGTCGTGGAGCCTGGCTTCTTCCGTACCGAGCTGCTCGTGGACGCCTCCACCACCTGGCCCGAGCCGACCATCGACGACTACGCCGAACGCACCACCGCGACGATCGAAGCCTGGAAGAGCATGAACGGTCAGCAGACCGGCGACCCCGCCAAGCTCGCCCGCGCCCTGCTGGCCATCGCCGACCAGCAGCAGCCACCGCTGCGCTTCGTCGCCGGCGCCAACGCCATTGAGGGTGTGAAGGCCAAGGCCCAGGAACTGCTGGCGCAGGCCGAGGCATCCCGCGCGCTGGGCGGCAACCTGGCTTACGACAACACCAGCGTCTGAAGACCGGCACCCGGACGCGAACCCCTCCGGATCGGCGGCACGCTGGCTGCGGATGGGAGCTGGCACACCACACGTGCCAACCCGCTCGCGAACCCATGACCTGTCACAACCCGCGAGCAGGTTCCCTGTTGTAGCGATCCAGGAATCCGCCAACCTATCCTGGCCCATGCCTTCACCGGGACCCGGCTGGCGACGTGGGCGGCGGTGAAGGAGCCGGCGCTGGTCGTGGCGCAGTGGTCGGCGCGCACTGCGAGCGCATAGTCGAAGCCGAGCCGCCGGGGTCTTGCGACGCAGGTCGCGCCCGCCGTACACCTCGTCGCCGGTCAGCCAGCGCGCAGCGATGTCCCACGCTCGACAGCCCAACCGCCGACTTCTGGTACGTGTGCGACGGCAAGATCCAGGAATTCAACTGCCACCCCGGATCACCACCGCTCAGCAGCCGCGCACTTCCCTGCGCTCTTCTCCCCGGTGGTGACGACGCGTCGGCTAGCAAAGCCGGCAAGGACGGGCTGCCGCGGCGAGGGCGGCTCGGTCCTCCTGCTGCTGCACAGTCACGGGCTGTTGTGCCATGGGCTGCGATACCGCGGGCTGCGGCGCCGTCTCTGGCCGCGCGGGCACGGCACCGGACAGTTCCTGGCGCGGGACCCGGATGGTGGTGATCGCGATGAGCAGGCCGAGCAGCCCGATCCCCGCGGCGACCAGGAACGCACGGGAAAAGCCGACCGTCAGCGCGTGGTCGTAGATGGACGCAGGCGGGGGCGTGCCCGGCTTCGGCAGCGGCCGGCCCGCCTGCGCGACCTGAGTCCTGACGCTGTCCGCAGTGGTCGTCCAGGCGACGGTGCCGAGCAGAGCGAGCCCGATTGCGCCGCCGACCTGCTGAGCGGCGTTGAGCAAGCTGGAGGCGACACCGGAGTCCTGCTCGGCCACGTCGTGCAGGGCGACCAGGGCCAGCGGGACGAACACCAGGCCGAGCCCGAACGAGCTGACGAGCATCGGGCCGAGCAGCTGGCCGGCGTAGCCGGCGTGCTCGGTCAGCATGGAGAACCAGAACATCCCGCCCGCGACCGCGGCGGTGCCGGCCACGATCAGCGGCCGTGAGCCGAACCGCGGCACCAGCTGCGAGGCCAGCGCGGAGGCGATCACGACCCCGATGGCGAACGCCAGGTAAGCGATGCCCGTCCGGATCGCGCTGTAGCCGAGGACGTTCTGTATGAAGAGGGTGAGGAAGAAGAACAAGCCGAAGAGCCCTGTGGAGACGCACAGCATGATCAGGTAGGCACCCGACCTGTTGCGGTCGGCGAGTACCCGCATCGGAAGCAGCGGGTGCGAGCTACGCCTCTCGACCAGCACGAACGATACGAGAAGCACCACGGACGCGGCCAGCGACGCCACCACCTGCGCATCACCCCAGTGCGATACCCCGTCGGGCCCCGTGGCGGCCTTGGACAGGCCGTAGACCAGCAGCGCGACGCCGCCGGTGCCGGTGATCGCGCCGGCCACGTCGATGCGGCCCGGCCGGCGGGGCGATTCGGTCAGCATGCGCGGCGCCGCGGCCGCCACCAGGATCCCGATCGGGACATTGACGAACATCACCCACCGCCACGACGCGTAGGTCGTCAGTATGCCGCCCAGCAGCAGGCCCACCGCGCTGCCGGCGCCGGCCATCGCCGCGTAGACGCCGAACGCCCTGTTGCGTGCCCCGCCTTCGGGGAAGTTGGTGGTGATCAGCGCCAGCGCGGTCGGCGCGATCACCGCGCCGCCGACTCCCTGTACCGCCCTCGCGGTGAGCAGCCACGACTGGCTGGTGGCGAACCCGCCGAGCAGCGACGCTGCGGAGAACAGGAGCAGGCCGAAGACGAACATCCGCCGCCGGCCGAGGATGTCGCCGGCGCGGCCGCCGAGCAGGAGCAGGCCGCCGAAGGTGACCGCGTAGGCGTTCACCACCCACTCCAGGCCGCTGCCGGAGAAGCCGAGCGCCTGCTGGATGTCCGGGAGGGCAACGTTCACGATGGTCGCGTCGAGCACGACCATGAGCTGGGCGGTGGCGATGACCAGCAGAGCCAGGCCGAGGCGGTGGTCCCGGCCGCCGGCCGGGGCGGAGGGTGAGGCCGCACGCCCAGACTCGGATCGCTCCGACCGGGTGGTGGGCGCGTAGTCGGGTGGGTCGGAGGCGCTGCCCGCGCCGGAGGCTGGCGAGGTCACGGTATCTCCCCTGGATCTCGGAGCACGTCCCTGGCGGCCGTGCGAGCGTTCGCTACGGGCCCAGGCTTGCCGCCAGGCGGGTGAGATGCCGTCACCCGATCCCGGTGATTGCGAGGCTGCGGCTGATCCGGGGTTCGCGCGCAGTCGTCATCAGGTGCGCGCTAGCCTGGTACCGACGGGAAGGTGCCGGGGCTGGGTGACCGGTGCCAGGGTGTCGGGCGTGGATAGAAGGCGGGCCTTTAACGGTGCCTCCAGCAGCTCCCCGGCTGATCGACCGGGATGATCTCGTCGCTGCCCTGGATCGCGCGGCGGCGGGCAAGGTGACGGTCATCTCGGCTCCGGCCGGCAGCGGGAAGACATCTCTGCTGCGCGCCTGGGCCGACCGGCCGGGTCAGCCACGTCGGCTCGCCCTCGTGCAGGTGCCGCGCGGCCAGCAAGACGCCCAGCAGTTTTGGCTGGCCCTGCTCGGTGCGGTTCGTTACGCCGTCGGCGCGGACGGCGGTGCGGACAGCGGCGAGGCACGGCCGGCAGCGACACCCGACTTCGACGCGTCGGCGATGGTCGACCGGGTGTTGTCGGAGCTGGCCGACGCCCACGGCGGCGTCACGCTGGTCATCGATGATCTCCACGAGCTGCTGTCGCCAGAGGCCCCCACTGAGCTCACCCGGCTGCTGACCAGCCTTCCCCCGCAGGCACACGCGATACTGACCATGCGTCACGATGTCCGGCTGCGGCTGCACCGGCTGCGCCTGACGGGCGAGCTCGCCGAGATCCGCGCGGCGGACCTGCGTTTCTCCGAGCGCGAAGCCCGCGAACTGCTCGACGCCTCGGGCATCGCGCTCTCCGACTCCGGAGCGGCGCTGCTGCACCGGCGGACCGAAGGGTGGGCCGCGGGCCTGCGGCTGGCGGCGCTTTCCCTGGTCGGTCATCCCGACCCCGAGCGGTTCGTCGCGGAGTTCTCCGGCAGCGACCGCACGATCGCCGAGTACCTGATCGCCGAGATGCTCGAACGCCAGCCCCCCGACGTCCAGGATCTGCTGCTGCGCACCTCCCTGCTGGATCGGGTCAACGGCGAGCTGGCCGACCTGCTGACCGGCCGCCCGAGTTCGGAACAGGTCCTGCTGAGTCTCGAAGACGCGAACGCGTTCGTCGAATCGCTCAACCCCGAGCGCACCTGGTTCCGCTACCACCACCTGTTCGCGGATCTCCTGCGGCTGGAGTTGCGCCGGACGCTGCCCGAAGAAGTACCCGCGCTGCACCGGCGGGCCGCCGGATGGTTCACCTTGCAGGGCCAGGTGGCCGAGGCCGTCCGGCACACCCAGGCGGCCGGCGCCTGGGCTGACGCGGCCCTGCTCCTGGCGGACCATGCGTTCAGCCTGACGCTCGACGGGCAGGCGCAGACCATGCAGGCGCTGGTGCGGGCCTTCCCGCCGGGCGAGGACCGCCCCGAGCTGGCCCTCGTGCGCGCGATGGGTGACCTGGTCCAGGGGCGCCTGGACGAGGCGGCCGCGCATCTGGCGGTCGCCGAGACGTACGCCGCGACGACGACGTCGGAGCGCCGGCGCCGCCTCGGGGTGGCGATCGCGTCCCTGCAGCTGTCACTGGCCAGACGGCGAGGTCACCTGGCCGGCGTCGTCGAGAACGTCAGGTTCCTCGACTCCCCGGTATCAGGGCAGTCCGACGAGGACATTGCCTTGGACAGCGACCTGCGCGCGGTGGCGCTGATGAATCTGGGGACGGCCGAGGCGTGGTCGCTGGGGTTGCCAGACGCCGTACGCCACCTCCGGGAGGGCGCCGTGCTGGCCCGGGAGATCGGCCGGCCGTACCTGGAAGTCGGCTGCCTCGCGCAGCTCAGTTTCGCGTATATCTTCCATAGTGCTGATATGCCGAAGATCGATGCGTTCGCCACGACCCAGCGACGGTGCCGCGAGGCGATAGAGCTCGCCGAACGGTACGGCTGGGGCACGGAACCGGTGATCGCACCCGCGCTGATGACGCTCGCCGGCACGATGGTGTGGCTGGGTGAGTTCGACGAGGGCGAGCGGTGGTTGCGGCGCACCGAACGGGCTCTGCGAACAGACACCGGGCCCGACATCAGGCTGCTGCTGCACCAGACGGCCGCGATGCTGCACGCCGGTCGCGGCCGCCGCCGCGAGGCGCTCGAGGAGTTCGGCGCGGCCGAACACCTGGTATCGCGCTTGGAGGGATCGTGGGCGCTGGCGAGCCAGATGACCGGCTGGCTGCTCGCCACGCAAGCCCGCCTCGGGCTGCCCGGCGAAGCCCGCTCCGCCCTCGCGGCGCTCGATGACGAGCGGGCCGGCTCCGGTGAGATCCATAACGCCCGCGCGGCGATCTGCCTCACGCAAGGCGATCCGGCAGGAGCCCTGGATGCGTTGCACGATGTTCTCGGCGGCACGGCACCGGTCCTCGGTTACGTCACGGTCCTCGAGGCGCACCTGCTCGCCGGGCTCGCCCATCGTGAACTCGGTGACCAGCACGCGGCGAACCAGGCCGCGGAACAGGCGCTGGCCATGGCGGAGTCCGACCGGCTGGTCCTGCCGTTCGCGATGACCGGCTCAGCAGACCTGCTCGAGGCGCTGCCCCGGCACCAGACCGCGCACGCCGCGCTGCTCGCCGACATCCTCGACGTCCTCCACGGCTCATCCCCGGCAGCCGAAGAACACTCCGCGCAGCCGCCGGCGGAGGAGCTCAGCCCGACCGAACTCAGGGTGCTGCGTTTTCTGCCGACCAACCTGTCCCGGCCCGAGATCGCCAGCGAACTCTCCGTCTCGCCGAACACCGTCAGCACGCACCTGCGCAGCATCTACACCAAGCTCCAGGTCCGTGACCGGTCCTCGGCCGTGAAACGCGCCAGAGAACTGCGGCTGCTGGCCGGCCGCCGCACGCGCTAGCCCGGCCGCCACCGGATCCCGGTGATGCGGGGTCACCTGCCCGCGCTCGACCATGGCGCCATGGACTCGGCACCCGCCCCGTACATCATCCGGATCGACGGGCATCTCGGCGCCACCATGCTGTCGGCGTTTCCGGCGCTGGTGCCGCAGCGTCGCGGCCCGCACACCCTGCTCACCGGCCTGCTGGACCGGTCGGCGCTGTACGGCGTGCTGGCCGAGATCGAGGCGCTCGGCCTGGACCTGCTGGAGATCCAAAAGCTCACCCCGGACCGCCCGGACCGCCCGGACCGCAAATCGCCGGCACCAGGTGACCGCCGCTCACCTTGACGGCCACTACCTTCGGGCGCACTCGATCAGCCAGTTGGCTGCTGGCACATCCCAGTGCGGGGCGCGATCTGCATCACGGAGGACCAGCCGTGAGCACGACTGCCACCCCTGACCGCTTCGCCACGCTGCCAGATGAGCATGCGCTGGCGTCGACTGTTGCGGCGCTGGAGGAACACGGATTCAGTGTCCACGATCGAGTGGATCGAACGCCGAAGTGCGCGGGTTCGCTGAATCTTGGAGGCCCAGGTAGGCGAACTCGCACGTGGATGCGACCTGGCCAACCGGCCCTGTACAGGTTCGGGCGGTTCGGCGGTGGTCGAAGCTTGACCTTCGAGTCGACTTAACGTCAGCGGTCTGACGACACGTGGACGCGTGGCGGGACGCCCCGGTCGCCTGCACGCTCGGCGCCCTGGCCGAGTAGCGCGAGGAGATCGACGACGGGCTGCGGCTGTCCTCCCACCGGACGCCGAGCGCGCCAGGCAGCTCGTGGTGCTCGCCGCGGCCGAACAGGGCTGCTGCGCGTTCCTTCGACCTCACCCCGTACCTGGCCCCCGATGCCCTCAGCTGAGCGTGATCGCGCCCGAGAGCACCGCCGGGATGGTGGCTGATTTGTTTGGAGTCCCCCCATTCTGATCTCTCGTCACGGACGGATTACCACGGCCTTCGCATACGTGCCTCGCCATCGCGACCCCAGCGTTCGCGCCCACGTGGTGGACGGTCGCCGCGGAGCGCGTCGGCTCCTCCCGCGCGGACGCGCAGAACCGGCCGGGCGGTCAGGATGGTTGGGGGGCCTCGGTGACGAGGGTGTAGAGCTCGACGACGACGGCGTCCTTGCAGTGGGCGATGTCCATTCCGCTCACGACGGGCGGTTGGCCCGAAGGGCCGTACCGGAAGGCGAGGTGACCGAGGTCGTCGTTGACCGAGACGGGGCCATGCGGCTGAAAGACCCAGTCCGGGGTCTGCTCCCGCAGCTCCGCGGCGCGGTGCGCGAGAGCCTCGCGCCCGCGGACGATGCGGTCGGGCTCGTGCCAGACGACGTCCTCGGCGTAGGTCTCCGCGATGGCCGCTGCGCGGCGTTCGGGGTCGGGTTCGTTGAAGACGTCGAGGAGGTTGCGGCGCATCAGGTCGGCGACGGTGTTGCCCATGAGGGTCCTCCGGGTCGTGGCGTTGCTGGGGTCGCTGTTCAGGCAGGGCGGTTCGGGGGCGGGAACTCCCGGGCCAGCTCATTGCGTGACGTCTCGTCGAGCCGTACCGACGCGATGGTGAGGTTCTCGGCCAGGTGCGTGCGGGTGCGGGTGCCGGGGATGAGCAGGATGTTGGGTGCGAGGTCGAGCAGCCAGGCGAGGGCGAGCTGCGCCGGGGTGGCCCGCAGCCGCTTGCCGAGGTCGGCGAGGACGGGGCTGGAGAGGATCCGGTTCCGGATGCCGCGCGGCCACCCGAGGGGGCAGAAGGGCACGAACGCAATCCCTCTGCTCGTGCACTCCTGGAGTACGTCGAGGGAGCGCTGGTCCGCGAGGTTGAACAGGTTCTGGACGCAAGAGATCTGCGTCTGCTCGGCGGCCCGCAGCAGGTGTTCCCGCGAGATGTTGCTGAGGCCGATCCCGTCGATCAGGCCCTGGTCGCGGGCCCGGGCGAGCTCCGCCAGCTGGGCGTCGAAGCGCTTGCCCGGCGCGGTCGTTGCGTCGACGATGCGGAGGTTCACCGCGGCCAGCCGGTCGACGCCGAGCGTGGTGAGGTTCTCCTCGATGCCCTCGCGCAGCTGGAGCGGTTCGTCGTAGGGCAGGACGGCGCCGTTCTCGTTGCGCCGGGCGGCGACCTTGCTGACGATGGCCAGGTCATCCGGGTAGGGGTGCAGCGCCTCGCGGATCAGTTCGTTGACGACGCCGGGGCCGTAGTACTGCGCGGTGTCGATGTGGTTGACGCCCCCGGCGACCGCGGCGCGCAGCACGCGCAGTGCCTCGTCGCGGTCGCGGGGCGGGCCGAAGACGTTGTCGCCGGCCAGTTGCATCGCGCCGTATCCGATCCGGCGCACCTGCCAGGAGCCGAGTGCGTACGTGCCTGCGGACGCGAGGGGAGGGTTCTGCTCGGGCATGGTGTCTCCAGCCGCTCAGTCGCGCAGCGTCTTCATCGCCGTGGACCACGCCTCTAGCTCGTCGAAGAGCTTGGTGACCGCGGCGTCGTGGTGCTCGACCGGCTTGAAGAGCGAGAGGTTCTCGAAGTCGGTGAACAGCGAGAAGGCCAGCTGCTGGTTGACGTGGGCGAGCTGGACCGCGCTGGCGATGGTGCGCAGGTGCTCGGCGGCCCGGATGCCGCCGACGGTGCCGTAGGAGACGAAGGCGGCGGCCTTGTTGTTCCACTCGGCGTAGGCGAAGTCGATTGCGTTCTTCAGCACGCCGGGGATGGAGTGGTTGTACTCCGGGGTGACGAAGACGTAGCCGTCGAACTCGGCGACCTTGGCGCCCCAGACCTTGGTGTGCTCGCCCTGGTACCGGCCCATGGACGGCGGCAGCGGCTCGTCCATGAAGGGCAGCGGCCAGTCGGCGAGGTCGACCAGCTCGTACTCGGCGGCGGTCCGGGCGCCCGCGCGGTCGATGACCCAGTCGGCGACCGCCTTGCCGTTGCGGCCGGGGCGGGTGCTGCCGAGAATCACGGCGATCTTGAGAGTGCTCATGACGTTCACTCCTTCCGCGGCCCGGCCCTAGGCGGGGCTGCCGTCGGTGCGGCGGGCGCGGACGGTCGCGGTCAGCCGCAGGCGCCGTCCGGCCACACCCTTGAGCTTGGTGACACCGTGGGCGTAGCGGTCGACGGTCGCGGTGGCCTCTACGGCGATCTCGTCGCCGTCGGCCTCGGCCCTCGCCACGGTGAACGTGACAGGTGCGCGGACACCATGTGCGGTCAGCAGCCCCGGCAGCGCCCAGGCGCCGGCCTCGTCCAGCTCGGCCCCGGTCGATGTGAACGTGATGTCGGGGTAGTCGGCGGTGTCCAGCAGCGCCTTGGACAGGACCTGGCGGTCCCGGTTCTTGTTGCCGGTGTCGAAGCTGGCCGCGTCGGCGACGGCGTCCACCCGGCTGCCGGTGAGCGGCTCGGCGAGGGAGACCGTGCCGCCGCGCAGCCGGAAGCTGCCGCGCACGGTACCGAGCCCGAACATGTGCTTGGTGGTGAAGGTGATCTCGGAGTGGGGGACGTCGATGGCGTACTGTCCCGGCGTTGGCGTTGCGGTGGTCATGATGACCTCCTCATAACTTGACCATTCAAGTCAAACTCTAACCCTGCCAGCTTGAACACTCAAATGAAGCTTAGGTCGGTTGTTCAGGCGAGGCCGAGCTGGGCGGCGATGACCGTGCCGGAGGGGTAGCAGTCGAAGCGCTTGATCTTGCCGTCGACCAGCTCGAACACGTCGCAGCAGGGGGCGTCCATGCGCTTGCCTGTGGGCGGGATGGTCCCGGCGGGCAGCTCCAACGGGCCGAGGTGGGTGCCCTGCAGCCTCAGCTGCACGATCACGACGTCGCCGGTGACGTAGAACCGCTCGAGCTCGCGGTGCATGTCGGGAAAGGCCTTGGCGTAGACCTCGACCGTCTTCCCGAGTTCGTCGGCGCCGCGGTAGGTGTACGGGATCGACATGTCGGTGAAGGTCCCGTCCTCGGTGAACGCCGCGACCCAGCCGGCGACATCCTGCTCCTCGGCGACCTGGTACGCGCTGCGGATGATCTTCTCATTGTCGAGCGACATTTCAACTCTCCTCTCGCAATGGCGATGCTTTCTGCATTCACTTTAACATTCAAGTCAATGTCGCGCGCAAGCCCTGCGATGGCATCGAAGTTCCAAGAAGGAGCTAGAAGGTCGCTTGACGTGTCAAGTCAGCACGCGGGCGAGTCGATACGCTGCAGGATGCGCTCGGCATCCTGGCCGAGGCGGCGCAGGCGCTCGCCGGAGAGGTTGTCCACGACCAGGTGACGGACGTAGGCCACGTGCGCCGGAGCGGCGGACTCGAGCTTTCCCATGCCGACGGGCAGGAGGATGGCGTTGGTGAAGCGCCCGTCCGCCGGGTCCGGCTCGCGGCGGACGTAGCCGCGGCTCTCCAACCGCTTGACCATGTGCGAGAGCCGCGACAGCGACGTGCTGGTGTTCTCGGCGAGCACGCTCATGCGCAGGGTCCACTCGGGGGCCTCGGACAGCATGGCCAGGGTCATGTACTCGACCATGCTCAGGTCGGCGTCGCGCTGCAGCTGTGTGTCGATGGCCCACGGCAGGCGGGTCATCAGGCGTACCACCGACAGCCAGGAGGTCAGCTCGCCGGGGGCGAGCCACAGGTCCGCATGCTCGTCTGCCGGCGCCTGGGGCGCCTCGTCCTGGGGGGTCACTCTGGGAGCGTATCAGCCGCACCATGCGGATGACATGGGTCAGTCTTGGGGCTCCTTGATGGGCGCCATTACTTGAATGTTCATGTGATGACGACGTACGCTCAAAGTTGAATGTCGAACATCCTGAATCGAGGGGAGGCACCTGATGCCCGGACTGCTGACACCCACGGTCGAGGTGCGACGGGCCGGTGAGCGGCAGACGAGTCGGCTGTCATGGCTCGACTCCAAGCACTCGTTCTCACTCGGCACCGGTCGGCCGGATCCGGCCAACACGCACCACGGCCTGCTGCTGGTCAACAACGAAGACCTGGTGCAGCCCGGCACGGGCTTCGAGACGCACCCTCACCGGGACATGGAGATCGTCACCTGGGTGCTCCATGGCTCGCTCGTCCACCAGGACTCCGGCGGCCACTCCGGCGTGATCTACCCCGGCCTCGCCCAGCGGATGAGCGCCGGAACCGGCATCCTGCACTCGGAGAAGAACGACACCTACCGGCTGACCGGCGAGCGCCCCACCAACCCCGTGCACTTCGTCCAGATGTGGGTCCTGCCCGACGAGGCGGGGGTCACGCCCGGCTACGAGCAACTGGAGATCGACGACGAACTGCTCAGCGGGTCGCTCTTCACCGTGGCCGCGGGCATGGACCGACACCGGGACGCGACCGCGATCCGGATCCACAACCGGCACGCCGCCCTGCACGCGGCGCGGCTGCGCCCCGGGCAGCAGGTCACGCTGCCCGAGGCGCCGTTCCTGCACCTCTTCGTCGCGCGCGGATCGGTGGACATCGAAGGTGTGGGCGTCCTCGCCCAGGGCGACGCAGCCCGCTTCACCGCCACCGGTGGACAGGGTGTCGCCGCCGTCGAGCCGGCCGAAATTCTCATCTGGGAGATGCACGCCGCCCCCACCCTCTGATGGGTCGGCCGAGCGCGGATCGTCGACGAGGACGGATGGTCATCAAGCAAGGGGATCGGTCGACTGGGTGAGGGCATATCAGGTATTCGGACCCCTGCGCGGCGACGTCCAGGACATCTGAGACATCGGAGCTAGAACTGGTTCAACGTCAACGGAAGGGAAGGCTGAGGATGACCACTGCAATCGTAGGGGTCGGCAACATCGGAAGTGCCGTCGCCCGGCATTTGGTAGCCGGGGGCGAGAGGGTCGTCCTGGCGGGGAAGGGCGCGTCGCGTGCGGAGGAGCTCGCGGACGAGCTCGGGCCGCTTGCACGCGCCGCGTCCGTGCAGGACGCGATCACGGGTGCCGACACCGTCGTGTTCGCCATCTGGCTGGATGCCATGAGGGAGCTGATTCCGCAGGTCCGACCGCTGCTTGAGGGCAAGGTCGTGATCGATCCGTCGAACCCGATCGCGTTCGACGACAAGGGCCAGGTCGGGCGGTCGCTGCCCGAAGGGCAGTCGGCAGGATCGGTGATCGCCGCCCTGCTGCCTGCGAACGCCCACTACGTGAAGGCGTTCGGCACCCTGGGCGCCGATGTGCTCACGGCAAGCGCGAACCGCTCGCCGCGCCGTGCGGCGCTCTTCTACGCCACCGACGACAGCAGCGCCGCAGTGACGGCCGAGCGGCTGATCCGCGCGGCCGGCTTCGACCCGGTGAAGGCCGGCGGCCTGGCCGACGCCGAACGCATCGAGGCACCCGGAGGTGACCTGCACCAGTTCGGGCTCAACGGCCAAGTCGTCGACCTCGACCAGGCGCGGGCCGAGCTTGACGCCGGCCACCAGTGAAGCGAGACGCGAAGGAGCGGAGCAGAGCATGACCGCGGCGGCGTGATCCTCGGAAGCACCCAACCCGGTGCGCCCCACGGGGATGGGCGCGGCCGGGGGCGGGGTCTTGGGTGGTCAGGCGAGCTCTACATCGTCCGGGGCGCCGGTCCACTCGACGCCGTTCTGCGCGCGCACGAACACCGTGGCCAGTCAGGGTGAGGCGCGTTCGCGAATCCATGACGCGGCCAAGGTTGTCCAGGTCTCCACGTCCCCCGCGCCTTCGGCCAGGCCGAGACTGTGCGGCCCGTGCGCGAACACGTGAACGGCGTGTGGGACGTTGTGGTCCGCCAGCGCGGCAGCAAGTCGGTAGGTGTGTTCGGGAGGGACGTAGACATCCTCCGCGGTGTGCCACACGAAGAACGGTGGTGACTCAGACGTCACTAGTGCATCCAAGGATGTGGAGCGTCGCAGCGCGGGGCTGGCGTTCTCCCCCAGCAGGATCAGTCTGGCGGGGCGGTAGGTCTCGGTCTCCATCGACGTGATCGCATATCCGAGGACCACGAACTGCACGGGTTGCCCCTCGGCACCAGGTTCGAGGGCCGCAAGGCCGGCCAGGTGACCGCCCGCGGAGAAGCCCATCAGACCGATGCGCTCCGCTCCACTCGCGCGGAGGCGCCGGATCTCGGCACGGAGGGCATCGAGTGGCACCGGGTGCCTGGCGTTGAGCGGATAGCGGAAGACGCTCGCCTGCACACCGAGCCCGCTGAGCCAGTCGACGATCGGCTCGGCCTCGTGCGGCGCATGCTCGGTGTACCCACCGCCCGGGAGGACGATCACGTGAATTCTTGCCACTGGCGGTCCCTCGGCTCCAGTAGCTGCGGCTAGGGCGCCACGGCAACCGCGGACGCGGCCCGCTTGATGAGGTCGGCCACAGCAGCCGGTTGTGACACGAAGATGGAATGGCTGCCCACGGCCTCGACGGTGGTCGAGCCGGCTCGGCCGGCCATCGTGCGCTGGGCAGGCGGGGGGATCATCTTGTCCTCGGTGGTGAACATGTACCAGCTCGGCTTGGTCCGCCAAGCGGCCTCCGTGACCTGCTGGCCGAGGGCGTCCACCCCCCAGGGGACCTGCGAGTCGGCCATGAACGCGGCCTGGTCGGCGGACAGGTCACCGGCGAACGCTGCGTGGAAACTGTCCCGGTCGAGGAAGAGGAAGCCATCCTTGGGCGGCAGGATCGGCGGTCCGGGCACGTCGGTGGGGAAGCCGCCGAGGAGCGTGTTGACCGACTCGCCCGCGTCCGGCACGAACCCCGCGATGTAGACCAGAGCCGCCACGTTCGGGCTGGTGCCCGCTTCGGTGATGACTGCGCCGCCGTAGGAATGACCGACCAGCACGACCGGGCTGTCCTGCGCGTCGATGATCAGCCGCGCTGCGGCGGCGTCGTCCCGCAGCGACAGGGTCGGGTTCTGCACCACGCAGACGCGCCGTCGCGGGTGAGCAGGTCGTAGACCGGCCGCCAGCCGGACCCGTCCACGAAACCGCCATGTACTAGAACGATTGCGGGCCTGTCAGCCATGGAAACGGTGTCCTTTCGGTGGAGCCGAAGGTGTCGACTCACCAAGCAAATCTCGACCGGGCGGCCACCGCACGCTGAGCCCCGCCGGGAGGCAGCTGAAAGACGGGCTTCGCCTGCGCCTCCTTCGGCATCACCGCGGCCCGCCACCCGGACTGCGCAACACCGCCGAAGCCGTCATCGGCGCCGTCACCGGCTCCCGGCAGTTTCCACCCAGTCAGATATGGCAGCCGGGAGACGTTTGTCAGTTTTGAAGGCAGCAGCCAGGTTGCTGTGTCTGTCAGCGCCTGCAGACAGGATCACCGGCATGACACCGTTGCTTCTCACCGACATCGAACGAGCCGCTCGCAGCAGTTGGAGTGCGCCGCTGCCCACAGCCGTCGACCCGCAGCAACACTTCGGGTACCTCCGTCCCGGCGGTGATGCTGCGTCAGCCCAGCGCGCGGTCGAGGTTGAAGGCGGCGCTGATCAGCGAGAGGTGGGTGAAGGCCTGGGGGAAGTTGCCCAGCTGTTCTCCGGTCGGGCCGATCTCCTCGGCGAACAGACCGAGGTGGTTGGCGTAGGTGAGCATCTTCTCGAAGGCGAGCCTGGCCTCCTCGAGCCGGCCGGCGCGGGCCAGCGCCTCCACGTACCAGAAGGAGCAGATCGAGAAGGTGCCCTCGGGGCCGTGCAGGCCGTCCGGGCTGGCGGTCGCGTCGTAGCGGTATACCAGCGAGTCGGAGACCAGGTCCGTGGTGAGCGCGTCCAGGGTGGAGAGCCACTTGGGGTCGGTGGGCGAGATGAACTTGGCCATCGGCATCATCAGCAGCGAGGCGTCCAGCACGTGGTCGTCCAGCCCCTGGACGAACGCCCCTCGCTCGGCCGACCAGCCGCGCCGCATGATTTGCCGGTAGATCGCGTCCCGGGACTCCCGCCAGCGGGGCAGGTCCGCAGGCAGACCGCGGCGGTTCGCCATGCGCATCGCGCGCTCCAGCGCCACCCAGCACATAAGCCGCGAGTACACGAAGTTCCGCCGGCCCGCCCGGGTCTCCCACACCCCTTCGTCGGGCTGGTCCCAGTGCTCGCACAGCCAGTCCACAACGGCACCGACCTCGTCCCAGCGGTCACTGCTGATCGGCTGCCCCCACTTGTCGTAGAGGTAGATCGAGTCGATCAGCGCACCGTAGATGTCCAGTTGGAGCTGGCCGGTGGCGGCGTTGCCCACCCGGACCGGTGCGGAGCCGAGGTATCCCTCCAGGTGCGGAAGCTCATATTCGGGCAGCTCGATGCGCCCGTCGATGCCGTACATGATCTGCAACGGACCGCTCTCCCCCGTGCCCCGCAGAATGCCCCGCTCGGAGATGAACCCCATGAACGCCTCGGCCTCCGAGGTGAACCCCAGGCGCAGCATCGCGTAGACGCAGAAGGCGGCGTCGCGGACCCAGACATAGCGGTAGTCCCAGTTGCGCTCGCCGCCGATCTGCTCGGGCAGGCTGGTGGTCGGTGCGGCGACGATCGCACCGGTCGGCGCGTAGGTGAGCAGCTTCAGCACCAGCGCGGAGCGGTGCACCATCTCCCGCCACCGCCCGTGGTAGCGCGAGGCGGCCAGCCAGTTGCGCCAGAACCGGACGGTCGCCTCGGCCTGCTCCTGCGCCTCGGCGCGCGGGCACGACCGGGGCGGGACGTCGTCGCCGATATGGTCGAGGGCGAACACGTTGGACTCGCCCTCAAGGAGCTTGAAGCGCGACCACACGTCCAGGCCGTCGGTTTCCAGGGGTGCGGTGGCGGTCAGCGCGAGCGTCAGTGACGGGGAGCGGAACACCGCCGTGTGGCCTTCGAGGTGCGTGGTGTGCGCTTCGGCGCCGTAGCCGAAGCGGGGGGCGATCCGCGCCCTGAACGGGAGGGTTCCGCGGACACAGATCACCCGCCGGATCAGCCGGTGCCGGGCCGCTTCGCGCGACTCATCGACCACGGGCATGAAGTCCTGGATCTCCGCCACCCCGTCCGCGGCGAAGAACCGCGTGATCAGCACATTCGTGTCGGGGAAGTAGAACTGCCTGGTGCGGGTCGGGACCTCGGCGGCCAACTCGAACGACCCGCCCCGGTCGGCGTCGAGGATGGACCCGAAGACGCTGGGCGCATCGAAGCGCGGGCAGCAGTACCAGTCGATGGTGCCGTTCGTGCCGACCAGGGCGGTCGTACGGAGATCGCCGATCAGGCCGTGCTCGGAGATCGGGATGTAGCGGGAGTTGCCTGCCTGCTCGAAACCAGTCGTGTCGAACGCCATGTCGGCCTCCCCGCCGCTGCCGCGCGGGCTCGGAGATGAAGCTTGCCTCTTAATGCTAGGTCGCTACTCGATGCGGGCTTGGCGGAGCCGTGCCGACAGGATGCCGGCCGCCTCGTCCCAGGCAGCCTGCCAGCGCTTCTGGGTGTGGCTGACGGGGCCGATCCGCGGAGGAGGTCGAGGATGTCGGTGAGCAGCGCGGCATGCGCCGAACAGCGCCGGGGCATCGCCTCCAGCAGGTCCCCGGCGCCGACGATCATGAACGGCAGGACCAGCCTCTGCGGCTCGGCGAGCGCGAAGGGAGTCCTCGACAGCCCGCTCGGCTTCCCGTTGCTCCCCGAGTGCGTGGTGCGCAAGCGCGGTCAGGACCTGGGCTTCGACCACCGTGGCGCTGTGGACGGCGGGCGCGGTTCCGTCGAGGCTGGCGTTGCCGCAGTCAGGTCCGCTGTCGGGTCGCCCTCTGCCAGACGGATGACAGCTTGGGCGTTGCGGATCTCGCCGGTGTCGGTCCGCGGGGCGTCGAGCGTCTCCAGGATCGCGCGGGCTTCGCGCTGGACCTGGGCGATCGCCGGCTGGTGTCCCTCGTCGCGACGGTCGGCCCAGGCACGCACCAGCGACGACTGCCCGCTTCCCGCCGACGCGGTGGTGATCGTCACCGGTCCGGCGGGCGCCTGGTCCAAGGCAGCCACCAGTTCGTCCCTGTCGATGAGCCGCGACCGGCCGGTCCCACTCAGGTCGCGGCGGGGTGTCCGCGCTTGTTCGCCTGCGGTCCGCGACACAATCCACTCGGCATCAGGTGTGTAGGTGGCCTGCCAGCGACGCCGAATCACCAGGTTCCGGTGATGAGCACTCACCTGCCTCGGCGCGAGTCTGACCCCGTGGCCCCTCAGATCTAGACCGCCAGAGACGAACGGAGCAGACGATGAGTGATCGAGTGGCGTTCGTGGCCGGGGCGGGCGGTGTCCTCGGCCGGGCGGTCGGGGCAAGGCTGGCCGACGCCGGGTTCACCGTGGTGGGGGTCGACCGTCTCGCGTACGCCGATGCGGTGCCGACCACGGCGCTGGCGGTGACCACCCAACTCTTCTGTGACTGGGCCTCGCCGCTGGCAGGCCCGGCGCGCGAGGTCATCTGCTGGTACTTCGACGAGGTGCCGAAGCTGACGGACCAGGTGGGTGTCGCGGAGGCGGAAAAGCTCGCTGTGGCGGCTGCCAAGGAAGGGCAGTGAGATGACGGGCCGTCTGGCAGGAAAGGTCTGCGTCGTCACGGGCACGGGCGGCAGCATGGGACGCGCCACCGCGCTGGCCTTCGCCCGGGAGGGCGCGCTCGTCGTCGGTTGCGATGTGGCGGTCGAGCCGGCGGAGGAGACGGTCGGGCTGGTCCGGGCGGCGGGCGGCTCGATGGTGTCCCTGCAACCGTGCCGTCTGTCCGATCCCGCCGAGTGCTCACGGCTCGTCGATGTCGCGGTGGGCGAGTTCGGCCGGATCGACGTGCTGTTCAACCTCGCCGCCCGCAACCGCTTCGCCTGGATCGAGGAGGTCACCGACGAGGACTGGGACGGCGCCCGCCGGGACGAGGTCGACCTGGTCTTCTACCTCACCCGTGCGGCCTGGCCGTACCTGAGGGCCAGTCGCGGCGTGGTGGTGAACATGGCCTCCCTGAACGGCTCCCTCAGCTTCAAGCTGCTGCCGTCGCTGTCCCACACGACGAACAAGGCCGCGGTCATCGGGATGACCCGTCAACTGGCCCTGGAGGGAAGCGAGCACGGAATCCGCGTCAACTCCATCTCGCCAGGCCTCATCGAGAGCAACGCCACCCGAGGAGACCTGGCCGACGGCGAGTGGGCCCGCCAGATGACCAGCCGCACACTCCTCGGTCGGTTCGGCCGCCCCGAGGAGGTGGCCAACGTCGCGCTGTTCCTCGCGTCCGACGAGAGTTCCTACGTCACCGGCATCGACCTGGTCGTCGACGGCGGCATGAAGGTCTGGTGACCGGCGCCGTACCAAACTCCTCGCAGCCATGAAGGATCAATCGACAGGAGACCATGATGACCACCACAGACCCGAAGCCGGGCCGGTATGACATCGATGCCCTGCGCTCCCAGATCAGCTTCACCACCAAGCACATGTTCGGACTCGGCACAGTCCGCGGCAGCTTCCGACTGCGCGGCGGCACCGTCTCCCTCGCCGAGCCGCTGACTGCGACCCGCGTTGACGCCGTCGCGGACGCGGCCAGTTTCGACACCGGCAACAAGAACCGGGACCGCCAAGTCCTGTCCAAGACGCTGCTGGACACCGCCACCTACCCGGACATCGTCTTCACCTCCATCGGGGCCGAACAGGACGAGGCCGGCGCGTGGACGCTCCAGGGGCTGCTCACCGCGCACGGTGTCCGAGAACCCGTCACCTTCACCGTGGCGAAGGCCGAAGTCGACGGGGAGGAGATCGCGGTGGAGGCCACCGCGACCGTCGACCGCTACGCCCACAGCATCACCAAACTCAAGGGCATTGCCGCGCGGCGCCTGCAGCTGACTGCGACCGTCCGCGCCCGACGCACCGACAGCAGCCCCGCCTAGCGCCCCCGCTGCGGAAGGAGTCAACGTCATGAGCACCCTCAAGATCGGCATCATCCTCGGCAGCACCCGCCCCAACCGCAACGGCGAACAGGTCGCGAAGTGGGTTCTCGATATCGCCTCGCGCCGTAACGACGCCACGTTCGAGCTCATCGACCTCCGCGACCACCCCCTGCCGCACCTCGACGAGCCGCTCCCGCCGATGCTCGGCCAGTACGAGCACGAGCACACCAAGCAATGGGCGGCCAAGATCGCCTCGTTCGACGGGTTCGTCATCGTGACACCCGAGTACAACCACGGCATCCCCGGCTCACTGAAGAACGCCATCGACTTCCTCTACGCCGAGTGGAACAACAAGGCGGTCGGCTTCGTGTCCTACGGCGGTGTCGGCGGCGTCCGGGCCGTCGAACAGCTGAGGCTCGTCGCCGGCGAGCTCCAGATGACCGACGTACGCCAGCAGGTCACGCTGTCGATGATCACCGAATTCGAGAACTTCAGCGTCTTCAAGCCCGGCGACCACAACCTGCCCGCCCTGAACACGATGCTCGACCAGGTCATCGCCTGGAGCACCGCGCTCGCACCGCTGCGCATGGCCTCGGCCGCCGCAGCCTGAGCCACCCGCCGGGCTCCGTTCACCCATTTTGCGGCGTACAAGAAGTCCCGCCATGTCCTACGAGCCGAGACGTCCCATTGCACCGAGAAGGCACGCCTGTCCGCAGATGATCGGTCCTGCGGGTGCCCCGGCCGTGCGAATCACCGTGATCCGGTGATGCCTCATCACCCGCCTGGTGGAAAGGATCGCAGTGGCCCGCCTCCCGGGAGGAGGCCGCCGACCGAAGGGAGATCCTCCGTGAGCACGGAACAGCGAGAGAGCCTCGAAGCAATCCTGCGGCAGCCTTCCCCGCCGCCAGCGACGTCGATGAGTAGCGGCGCTCGCGTCACCGCCTAGCGCAAGGCAGAACCCGCTCTGTCCCCACAGCTCATCCTCCCAGCGCATAACCCGGACCGTTAACGACAGGAGTTCGACATGAGCGAAGCACTCGACCGGAACGCGAAGACCATCGCAGAGTTCCGAGCGAACGAGGGCAGGGTCGGCGGGGTCTTCGAGGGCGCTCCGCTGGTCCTCGTCCATCACCGCGGCCGCAAGAGCGGGCAGGAGCACGTCAGCCCGACGATGTACCTCCCGCACGACACCGAGCCGGACATCGTCTACGTTTTCGCAACCAAGGGCGGAGCACCCACCAACCCGGATTGGTACCGCAACCTGACCGCCGCCGGTGAGAGCACCATCGAACGCGGCACTGCGACGTACCAGGTGACCGTCCGCGAACTGATCGGCGCCGAACGCGACCGCATCTACGCCGAGCAAGCGCGGCGTTACCCCGGCTTTGCCGAGTACGCACGCCAGACTGCCGGAATCCGCATCATTCCCGTGCTCGAACTCCGGCGGGCGTAGCCCACATCCCTGTCAGTTTCAGCGAGTCGAAGGAGAGAGATCATGCCCAGGGCGGTCAGGTACGACGAGTTCGGCGGGATCGACGTGTTGCGGGTCGACGAGGTGGAACGCCCGGTGCCCGGGGACGGGCAGGCCCTCGTACGCGTGAAATCGGCCGGCATCAACCCCAGTGAGGCGGCCATCCGCACGGGGGCGGTGGCTGACCTGTTCCCGTCGACGTTCCCGTCCGGGCAGGGCAGCGACCTCGCCGGGGTCATCGAGGAGGTCGGCGCGGGGGTTGCTGGATTCTTGCCCGGCGACGAGGTGATCGGATTCACCCAGAAGCGGGCCTCCCAGGCCGAGTTGGTCCTGGTCGAGGCCGGTGACCTCACGCGCAAGCCGGAGAAGGTCTCATGGGAGGTGGCCGGCAGCTTGTACGTCATCGGCGTAACGGCGTGGGGGGCGGTACACGCCGTCCAGCCCAAGGACGGCGAGACCGTCGTCATCTCCGGAGCCGCCGGGGGAGTCGGCTCGCTCGCCGTCCAGCTCGCGCGCCGTACCGGGGCCACGGTCATCGGCCTGGCGAGCCAGAGCAACCACGAGTGGCTGAAGAGCCACGACGCGATCCCCGTCGCGTATGGCGAGGGCATCGCGGACCGCATCAGGGCCGCCGCGCCCAGCGGCGTGGACGCCTTCATCGACACCTTCGGCCACGGGTACGTCGAACTGGCCCTCGCCCTCGGCGTCGCGACCGATCGGATCGACACCATCGCCGACTTCGCGGCCGCCGAGAAGCACGGGGTGAAGACTGACGGAGGGGTCGCGGCCGGGCCGGGCGCCAAGGTGCTCGCCGAGCTTGCCGGCCTGATCGCCGACGGACACCTCGAGGTGCCGATCGCCAACGTCTACCCGCTGGATCAAGTCCGCGAGGCCTACACCGAGCTCGAACGCCGCCACACCCACGGCAAGATCGTCCTCAGGCCCTAGTACTCCATTGAGACTTCTCCATTTGTCCTGGTCAACGGCCTGGTGGCGGGGAGTGTAGTGAGGCTGTGGCATGGGTGGGATGCCACACGCTGCGCTTCATGCTCGTCCCGCAGCTCCGCGCCGAGCTCGAAGTCCGGCTGCTGGCGCATCCTCGCCGACAAGAAGCCCGGCAAGGACGACCTGCGGCCCGAGCTGAAGGCGTGCCACGCCTTCCTCCAGCCCGGCGACACCCTGGTGGGCGGTCGGCTCATCATCCACGTCTTCGCCGCCCTCGCCGAGTTCATCCGGGAGCTGATCGTCTCCGGCACCCGCGAGGGCTTGGCCGCAGCGTGGGTGCGCGGCAGGGTCGGCGGCCGGCCCACCGTCGTTGACCTAGACGTCATCCGGGCCGCCCGCGACATGCTGCCCAACCCGGAGCACTCGATCACCTCGATCGCCAAGCTCCTCGGGGTCAGCCCCGGCACCCTCTACAACCACATCCCCGACCTGCGCGAACTGCGCGCCAGCCGCATCCCCGCCCAGATCGGAGGCGTCACCCGACGATCCCAGGTGAGTTCCGGCTCAAGGGCGGCGCGCTCCAGCTCGGCGCCGAGGAGCCCGGCCAGCCCGGACCGTTCGGCACCTGGGCCGAGGAGGACAACCAGGAGCAGGTGGAGCCCGAGGCCGAGCTCTGGTGCTGAGCACCAGGCGGCCCGGGGCGGCCCCAAGCACCCCGGACGGTGCGCGACCCTGGAGACGTGGCCCGCATCCGCTACGCCCGGATCAGGCCCATGCCGTCGGCACACGCGGATGAGGTCCTAACGATCCATCAGCTGGATATTGGCGAGGCACGTATGCGAAGGCTGTGGTAATCCGTCCGTGACGAGAGATCGGAATGGGGGACTCCGAACAAATCAGCCAGCATCCCGGCGGTGCTCTCGGGCGCGATCACGCTCAGCTGAGGGCATCGGGGGCCAGGTACGGGGTGAGGTCGAAGGAACGCGCAGCAGCCCTGTTCGGCCGTGGCGAGCACCACGAGCTGCCTGGCGAGCTCGGCGTCCGGTGGGAGGACAGCCGCAGCCCGTCGTCGGTCTGCTCGCGCTACTCGGCCAGGGCGCCGAGCGTGCAGGCGACCGGGGCGTCCCGCCACGCGTCCACGTGTCGTCAGACCGCTGACGTTAAGTCGACTCGAAGGTCAAGCTTCGACCACCGCCGAACCGCCCGAACCTGTACAGGGACGGTTGGCCAGGTCGCATCCGCGTGCGAGTTCGCCTACCTGGGCCGCCACGATTCCGCGAACCCACGCACTTCCGCGTTCGACCTGCTCCAGCACGCCAGTACCGAGTTGCTGACCTGGTCCTACGCGGAGCGCCGCGCCGCACTGGAGTCAGTGTTCCAGGGCCACGGGCTTCAGGCTCCGTGGGCGCTCACGCCGTCGACGTCCGATCGCGCCCTGGCCGAGGAGTGGCTGACCGAGTGGACCGCGGTCGGGGTGGAGGGCCTGGTCATCAAAGGCCTCGACCAGACGTATCAGCCCGGCCGGCGAGGCTGGCTGAAGTACCGCACCCGCAACACCGCTGAGGCGGTCATCGGCGCGGTCACAGGCAGCGTCATACGGCCGGAGACCGTCCTGCTGGGCCGCTACACCACCGATGGGCGCTTCCTGCTGGTCGCCCGCAGCACACCCCTGGCGCCGCGGCTTCGTGCGGAGCTCGGCGGCGGGCTGCTCACCCCCGCAGGCGCCGACCACCCCTGGCACGACGTGCACTTCACGTCGCACTGGGGCAGCCGCGAACCGCTCGCCTTCACCCCGACGACGTCCCGCTGTATGGCGCGGAACCTCCTTCCGCCGACCCGGACCGGCCGGCGGCGGAATGACGCCCGGCTGAGGTCAACACCGCTGGCCCGGGCTTCGCCCGTCCGTGGGGTCTCACGTGCGCCACGGTCGCCGAACCCAGCATCACAGGTGGGGGTCAGTGTTCTCTGAGACGTCGCGCTCTGTCGTCCGCCTGCCTATTTCGAGGACAGAGGAATCCCCCAAGGGCGGTTGTTCCTCGCCCGGGGGCGGTGCGCCCTCTGCCCCGCAGGGCGCGGGGTGCTGCGCGAGTGTCAGGCGTGGCGGCGGCGCAGCACAACGAACGCCGCGGCGGTCAGTACCACGGTGAGGGTGAGGACGATACCGGTCTCGACGAGCTGGATCGGCCAGAAGTGCGAGGAGGGGTGGAAGACGGCGTACCACTCCGTGACCTCGCCCCCCGCCCGGCACTCGGCCCGTGCCCGGCCGGCAGGGTCCCAGCACATCAGAGCCTGGATGCGTTGGTCCGTGGAGGTCACCACGCCGTTCTCAAGCTGCCAGATGCTGCTCGCGACTTCGGGGCGGGGGCCGCTCGACGCGAGGTCCACGGACGGCCACAGCTGGTCCCGCCAGCGGTCGCAGAGCCACATCACGAGACCTGTGACGGCGAGGGCGATGCCTCCGGCGGGCAGGGCGCGTCGCAGCAGCACGCCTGCCAGCGCGCCGACGGCCAGGGCGAGCAGACAGTAGGCGAGGCCCGCCTGGCCGAGTGCCAGGAAGACGTCGTTCATGTACCACTCGTCGCCGAGTGCCGTCGCGCCGGCGTGCCGGGCCCAGCGGTAGAGCAGGGACAGCAGTGCCGTGCCGGCGGTGATGAGCAGGGCGGGGAGCAGGAGTTTCGCGGCGAGCCAGCGCGCCGGGGTGACGGACTGGGTCCAGGACAGGGCTGCGGTGCCGCGCTCCAGCTCGCGGCCGATGAGAACACCCTGCGTACACGGCGACGGCGAGCGGCAGCCAGGCGATCATCGTGGCGGCCAAGCTCATGTTGCCGACGTACTCAAAGACGGCGGTGCCGGCGAAGTCCTGGCAGGGCGGCATGTCCGTGTCGGATGATCCGCAGGGTCCGGTTGCCTGTGCAGCCTCCAGGCCGACCGCCCGCAGCAACAGGAGGCCGGCGGCACCGGCGGTGAGGAGGCCGGCGGCGACCAGCAGCGCGCTGCGGTGCAGGCGCAGGACCGCCCAGGTCAGGCCGCGGGGGGCAAGGGCAGTGAGAGCGTTCATGCTGCTGCCACCCCCGCGCTCGGGGTGAGCAGTGCCGGGGCTCCGGGGCTGCGGAGATGGGCCATGAGCAGTTCCTCCAGGGATGGCTCTGCCGTCTCCCACCTCTCGTGCAGGGTGCCCTCCGGCCGTACCAGCGCGGTGAGCTGACGTCCTGTCGTGCGGGATTCGACGACTATGTGGGGGCGAGGTCGGCTACCGGGCCGGTGAGCAGGGTGTGGGCGCAGAGCAGGTCATCCGTCTCACCGGCGAGTCGGATGCGGCCGCCGTCGACGAGGAGGACGTAGTCGCATGTCGTCTCCAGCTCGGTGAGGATGTGCGAGGAGATCACGACGGTGGTTCCGTGCTCGGCGGCCTCGGCCAGCAGTATGCCCATCAGCTGGTGGCGGGCGAGTGGGTCGAGATCCGCCATCGGCTCGTCCAGCAGCATCAGTTCGGGGCGCTTGCCAAGAGCGAGCGCGAGTTCTTCGGCATTGACCTGGCGGTCGCCCCGCTGGCCGAAGTCCGTGCGCAGCGCCGCCGCACCCCGGTGCGCGGCGGCGCCCACGTGCTGGAGCCGCCACTTCGTTTCGTGTTGCTCGCCGAGAGCAAACCTGGCTGGGCGCGGCTGTGCCGCCTGACTTCCGCAGCCCACCGGCAGCTGCACGGCGTGCCGCCCGTACTGTCCTGGGAGGCGCTGCGCGAGCACGCGGGCGAAGGGCTGATCGCCCTGCTCGGCCCGGCCTCCGAACCGGTCCGCGCTCTGTCCGCGGGCCGTCCGGACATTGCCGAACAACTGCTTGCCCCCTGGCGCGAGATCTTCGGGACCGGGCTTCGGCTGGAGGTCGTGTGGCACGGCCTGCCCGGCACAGGTCCCGGCTCGCTGCGCCTGGCCGCCCGCACCCTCAAGCTCGCCGACCACGCCCACGTCCCCGCCGTGCTGACCAATGCCACCCGCTACGCCGATCCCGCGGCCCCCTCACCCGCCGCGACCTGCTGCTCAACATCGCCGAACTCCACCGCCAGTACCGCGGCCGCCCCCTCGACGACGGGCAACTCCCCCTCCACACCGACAGCGAAGCGACCGGGCAGGCCGCCGGGCTGCCGGAAATGACCAGCCGCGAAACCCTCAGCTCGGAACTGCAGGTCCTCGGCATCGACGTGTCCCAGCACCTGATGGACCACCACCATCAACTGCTGCGCGAACTCGGCGCCACCGACGCCGCCCACCTCCGCGCCCTGCACCCGGGCCAGCACGTCCTGGTCGCCGGTGTCCGCGCCTCCACCCAGACCCCGCCCATCCGCTCGGGTAAGCGGATCATCTTCGTCACCCTCGAAGACGGCTCCGGCATGGTCGACCTCGCCTTCTTCGAAGACAGCCACGACGCCTGCGCCCACACCATCTTCCACAGCGGACTGCTCCTCGTGCGCGGCACCATCCAGCGCCGCGGCGGCCGCAACACCATCACCGGCACCATGGTCTGGGACCTCGACGCCCTCGCTGCCGCCCCCCGCGACCACGGCCCCGAAGCCGTCCACCGCCTCCTCGGACCCGACGCCACCCCCGCAACACCCACAGCCAGGGACCAAGCGCCACAGCGCACGATCCCGCAGGAGACCGGAGCCGAACTGCACCCGTGGGCAGACCTGCAGCCGGCCGGGCAGCGCTCCGCCGACCTCAAAGCCCTCGGCTACACCAGCCCGGGAAGCGCCGGGTGAGCGCTCCGACCGAACGCCGCATCCTCCACAACGCGCCAGTGGAGCTCTGCCACTGTCCCGTCTCGCAACGTTCTCGCTGTCTCACGTGACCTTGTTGGCATCGCGGCTGGTCTCAGAACCTGTTTCCGGACCCCAAAAGATGCAGGTCAGCGTCACGGATCGGAATCGGTGAAGAGATGGCGCCGTTCGCGGAATCATCACGGTGACGCGTGCGCGAACGGATCGGCCGGGCCCTCTGGTTCACGTGAGGCGGAAGTCAAAACCTCCACTGTCCCGTCTCGCGAGAATTTGCCTGCGTCTCACCCGGTCTTGTTCGGTTTGTGGACAGGAGACAAAGTCGTCTGAGACAGCTGTCCTGTCTCAGCAGGGGTAGCGACCCTGAATAATGCTGATCATGCCTTCCTTGGTCGCTCCAGCGATACCCGTCGGCGCCCTTGCCGCCTCCGGTCAGCCGACTCTGCCTATCGAGGGTGGCGCGCTGCTGCGTCCCTGGCGGATCGCCGATGCCGAAGCCGTGGCGGAGGCGTTTCAGGATCCGGAGATCCAGCGCTGGCACGTGCGTAGGGCCGACTCCGTGGAGGAGGCACGGGAGTGGATCGAGGGCTGGCGAAGCAGTTGGCACAGCGAGTCGGGCGGCCACTGGGCTGTGGCTGGAGTCGATGGCGACAGGCTTCTGGGGCGGGTGTCGCTGAAGTCGTTGGATCTGGCGGATGGCAAGGCCGAGGTGGCGTACTGGATGGTGCCGGCTGCCCGCGGTCGCGGCGTCTGCACCTGTGCGGTGATGACGCTGACGCGCTGGGCCCTGGAGCACGGCCGTTTCCATCGCCTCGAACTTGAGCACTCGACGGGCAATCAGGCTTCATGCCGCGTGGCGGTCAAGGCCGGCTTCGAGGAGGAAGGCGTCCGCCGCGGGGCGGCGCTGCATGCCGACGGCTGGCATGACATGCATCTTCATGCCTGCGTCTGGCAGGGGTGACCGTCAGCGGGTGTGTCTCAGCTCGTATTGTCGCTGACCTTTGCTTTTCTCACGTGGCTTTCCCTCTCTGGGGCGGTTTGAGGACGAATCGGTGGTGGGCGGCGGCCGCTCGTGGCCAAGCACAACGCGACCACCACCGTCTCGTCCGCCGACACGGCTGGCAGACCGTGATGATCGCCATGCGCGAGGCAACTGACTGGTGTTCACGCTGGTGGAACAGCCGCAGGTTCCACCGCGCCCGCGACCGGCGAATGGAAACCCTCACCACTCCCGGATGGGCGACCCACCGCGACGACCCGCGGCCTGTTGCCAGCAGCTACCCCGACATCGTCGCCCTCACCGGGCTCCTGGCCTCACCGACACTCCGGAGCCTGCCCTTCACAGGCACCGTCGGGAACTTTCGCCGGTTCATCAAGGAAGTACGTGAGCGCGCTGCCCCCGGCTATCGCTACGAAGGCGCCGGAGCAGCCGATCCGCTCGTCCGCTGGATCGAGGAAGAGCGGTACTACCGCACCCTGTTGAACCATCCGTGGCCAATGCCGAACGAGCCTCGGACGCATGAACCGAAGACGCTGGATGATCTCGCTCGTCGGGTCGACTCCCTCCTTGCCCGAGGCGACCGGCGACGTTTCGTCAACTGCGGCGACCGGTTCGAGGCCACCTACCCGACCGCGCGATTCTGCTCAATCTCATGCAGGTCGCGTAATTGGCGGCTCCAACAGATTGATCGGGCCAGCGGGCCTGCGGAGTCGATGAAGTGCCCAGTCTGCGGGGTTACTTGGACCGCCGGCAACGACCGGCGCCAAGGGGCTCGCTACTGCTCACACCGATGACGGCAAGTTGCATGGCGTCAAAGACAGCTCACCGGCAACACCAAGTGAGACGATCTCGCGGAAATGCAGCTGGGGGGCAACATCAACTGAGACTCCGGCTCGAACCCGTCTCGCATGTCCTTGCATCCGCCCAGCTCACAGAGCCAGCCACTGGCAAGATCGAATGAGAGGGGACATCCACGGAGGTCTTGGTCCAGGGCCGTCTGCTCCCAGTTCAGGGGAGTGCTGCCGGGTCCAGCGAGCGCCCGGGGTTCCGAAACAGGTTGTCACGGCGGAGTCACCCCGCGGGGGAACCCATGGCGCAGACGACTACGGGCCTGTTCCCAATGCCCAGGAGGCCGCCTTCTGTGCGGCCGCGATGGCGTTGTTTACGGTTCGTGACAGCGGTTGTTCACGGGTTTGGGAGTCACCCGGAATCCCTGTTGGGTGATGTTCACGAGTTTTGACAGCACCGCGGTAGTTGCCACGGCAGCATCAGGATGCTGGCTGATCGTCACGTCAGCTCGTCGGAGCGGCCGGCTTCGATGCGGGACCATTGGGCGATGGGGCGTCCGTTCGTACGCCAGACCTCGGGGTTCTTAGCGTCACCCCAGGGCTGGGGCCAGCCGTCGGGGGAGTCCTCCCACGTCTCCTGGCGTCCGTAGACGGTCATGTCCAGCAGCCCGTGGGTGGGGGCCATGATCTCGACGCCGCGGCCGCCGGTGTAGTACGTCTCGAACACCCGATCGCCATCGCGGACGTAGCACACGAGGTGGTGACGCTGCCAGTCACGACCCTCCAGCAGCTGCGCCGCCGTCTTCTCGACCGAGTACCACGGCATGTCCAAGCCCAGGAAGTTCCGGTAGCGGACGCTGGCCTCATACGGGCCCTTGCAGAGCGTGGCGTACGTGACGTCGCGGGAATGGATGTAGGACAGCTCGCGGACCTGGCAGTTGAAGAACGTGCAGCCCTCGCACTGCTCCGCGGCTGGCCGACTGGGCCACCAGGCGTGGAAGTACGCGATCAGCTGCCTGCGGCTCTCGAAGACGTCGAGGATCGTGACCGGCCCCTCAGGACCGATCACCTCGATGGTGGCGTCGACCTCCACCATCGGCAGCCGCCGCCGCGCCGCCGCGATCGCGTCCCCTTCGCGGGTGTGCGCCTTCTCCCGTGCCAACAGTGCGTCCCGCGCCTGGTGCCAGGTCTTTCTGTCCACCACAGGCGGGAGGGCCGGGCTAGATCCGTGGTCGTTCATGATCGCCTCCATGCGTTCATTGCAGTTTTGCCCACCGCGCTGACCACCGTGCGCGGTGGGATGAGCAGGGCTACCTGCGGTTCTACAACCAAGAACTGCCCCGCAAGATCACCGAGCTCACCTGGCGGCGGCTGATGGATCCCGTGGACCAGTCTCATGGGCTCGTGGCGGTAGTTGGCGAACGCGTGATTGGGTTTCGTGCACTACCACTTTCATCTGACCACGTTGTCAGCGAACGAGAAGTGCTGTCATGCGGCATCGTCCGGCAGCTCACTGGCCAACTTAACGGCGGCGCCGTCATTTCTCGTGAATATTCCCGAGTGAGTTGATCACCACCTGTCTCCGGAACCCATCAACAAACGCTGTTCCTAGAGGTGAACGAAGCCAGCCGCGAGCCCTCCCGCGGGCATTGATACAGGATTCTCTGAATTCAGGTCCGCAGATGCGTAGCTATGGCGACCGCTTGCGAGGCCGTCCTCATCGCGCGTGCGCGGCTCTCACAGCTCGTGTCGCATACGAACAGGACGTGACATAGATGGTGAAGATGTGGCATTGGCCGTGAAATGTGCAGGGGTACGGGTGGTCGGACGGCCCCATAGGAAGGTGTGGTGGCTGAGGTGGCGGAACCTACGACGGACAGTCAGGCCAGCGAGAGTGGCGACAGTTCCGTCGAGCTCGGCGGCTACCAGCAAGAGCTGAAACGGACGCTCGGCTCCTTTCAGGTGTTCGCGATCTCGTTCGCGTTCATCTCGGTGGCGGTCGGCATCTTCGCGACATACGACGAAGTGCTGCTGACCTCGGGGCCGGTCGGGATCTGGCTCTGGATTGTCGCGGCGCTGGGACAGACCCTGGTGGCGTTGGTGGTCGCGCAGTTCGCCGCCCGCATCCCGCTCAGCGGCTCCTCCTATCAATGGGCCTCGCGGCTGGCCAACCCGAAGGTCGGCTGGGGGTTTGGGTGGCTGACCTTCTGTTACCTGGCGATCGGCGTGGTTGCCGTCGACAATGCGCTTGCGAGCCAGGCGTTCATGCCGCTCGTCGGCATCGAGCCGGACGAGGGCACCGCGCGCGTGATCACCATCGTGGTGCTGCTCATCCAGGCCCTGCTCGCCATCGCCTCCACGCGCATCGTCAGCTTGATCAACTCGGTCGCGGTCGGGCTCGAACTGGCACTCGTCGTGGTGGTGGCGGTCGCGCTCGTCATTGCTGTGGCGGTCACGGGCGACGGCGCAGCCGGCAACCTCACCTCGCGCGGCGTCACAGCGAACGCTTCCGACTACTTCACGGTCGGCGGCGGGGTGATGCTCGCGATGATCATGGGCCTCGCCACTCTCGTCGGCTTCGACTCCGCGGCGAACCTGTCCGAGGAGGCCAAGGATCCCCAACGCAGCGTCCCACGCGCGATCGTGGGATCGGTTGTGGCGGCCGGACTGCTGGGCATGCTGTTCCTGATCACGCTCACCATCGCGATCGACGACATCCCCCGGATCACCGCCAGTGGATCACCGGTCGCGGCGATCATGCGCGATCAGCTCGGTCCGGTGGGGGAGAGGACGCTGCTGGTCGCGATCACGATCGCGTTCTTCGGCGCCGGGATCGTGGTGATGGTCGCGTGCTCGCGGATCATCTTCGCGATGTCGCGTGACTCACGTTTCCCTGCCCACCAGCTGATGCGGCGGGTCGATCCGCGCACGAAGACGCCGATCCCGGCGACGATCTTGATCTTCGCCCTGGGGGTCATCCTGATGGTCGTGCTGCCGGGTGCCGCGCTGCTGGAGCTGGTCACGGCGTCAACGATCCTCCCGGCGATCACCTATGGCTCGACGATCGTCCTCTACTTGGCGGTGCGCAAACGATTGGCTCGCAAGAAGGGCGCGTTCGACCTCGGGCGTTTCGAGCTGCCGGTCGCGATCTGCTCGCTGGTGTGGACGCTCGTCGCGCTGTTCGTGCTGGCGGCACCCCGGGAGGCGCTCGTTTCCGTCGTGATCGTGGTCTGCCTGCTCGGCGCGGGCGGGCTGTTCTTCCTTCTTATGCTGAAGTCCAACCGTGCGGCGCTGGAGACCGAGCCCGGAGAGGTGAGCGCCTTCAAGGATTGATCTGCAGGCGGCCGCCGAAGTTCGAGCGGACCGAACCGCGTCCCGTGTGCACCGTAGGCGCCACGGTTGCGTGATCAGGTGACGTTGGCCCAGTTGGCCGGGGCGGAGACTGATTCTCACGCGATGTTTCGGTCAGCGACGGCATCGCGCGTGGACGGAGGACCATGAGCGAGCCTTCCAGGGCCGCCACCATGGCAAAGGGGAACCGGTCGACCTCAAGACAGAGCGCAACGTCATCAGGATGGACTCCTTGGCGCACCCCCTCCGCCAGTTCGGCGGCGGCGCGCGACTCGGCAGCGCGGCGGAGGAACTCAGCTGCATCCGTCCCAGCTTCGGTGGCCCTCCGAGCGATGTATTGAGCGCACGCCAGATCTTCATCGGCCTGCCCGTCTTCGCCAGTGACCACGAACGTGACACTGTCACTCTCGTGCGTCCGCAAGAGCTGAGCCGTTGCCTCCGCCACCACGAAGCTGGCGCACAGCACCAGCGGCGCCTCCTTGACCGCGAGGGCGCCGACCGTCCCTGCCGTGGTTTTCTGCACAACGGTCCGTCCGCCAAGGTCAATGCACCGCAGCAGGCCCGGCGAGTTGACGGTGTCGAACCCGGGCGCGGGCGGACCGTCTTTGAGCGCCACCCAATCCGGGTGGCGGGCCTTGAGCGCCAGGGCTTCGTCCAGCGACTCAGCAAGAACGATCTTTTCCGCCCCCTGGGCAAAGGCCCAAGCAGCCACGGTGAAAGCACGCATGACGTCGACGACGACCGCCACGGACGGGGCTTCGACCAAATCAGCGATGCCAAGGAATCGAGTGTCCATTCCGGTCATGATCGCGCATGCGCGACCCGAGGCACCCGGAGAGTGATACGCCTCACCGGTGGTGGAGGCGGCCAGTGAGCTCCTGGTCGTTGTAGAGGCGGATACGGATCGGCGGCCCGCGGCGAGAAACGCGCGCCGTGCCTCTTCAAGGCGCGTGTACTCACCCGCCATGTGGTCGAGCATCGCCGTGCGCCTGGCATCCATGGAATCCCGCAGCAGCACCTCCGCGTCCTCAGCGGACATCCCCAAGCGCTCCCGCAGGCAACTGACCGCCGCGGCGTGTGATCGCGCCAGCCCCTCGAACGCGACCTGCGGATCGGCCAGTAGATCATCCGATCGCGGCAGGTAGCTGGCGAGTGCCTCAACCAGCCCTGGGCGGGCAGCACGACGGCGGTCTGAGCCCTGCGCACGCTGTTGAGCGTGTACTGCAAGTTCCCCAGTGCCACGAGGGCGTCGTGCACGGGAGTGGTCACGTCCGCGCCGTGGCGGCTACGTTCCTCCGCCGGTTATGCGGCCAGGGTGTGGACTGTCGTGATCAGGTTCCAACTTGCGTGTCATGGCTCAGGTGCCTGGCCCCCTGTGCAGGATGGCCGCGAGGCAGGCGATCTTGGTGCCAACTAGGCACTGTCCGATGGGTCCGCTGCGCGATGACCCCAGCTGCTCGTTCTTGACAAGTGGCCCGGGCCAGGAGCTGGCAACGCCGTTAGGCTCCGATCAAACAGAACGGGGGATGATGGTGGAGCAATGGCCCGAGGGCCCCGTCGCCGATCCGGAAGCGGCGCGGGAGCGGTACAACTCTGACGCGCGGGCGACGCACAAGGCGTTGCGGGAGGTGGTCCGCGCCGATTTGGCCGCCGCGCATTTCGGTCTGGGAATCGTGGTCGTCGCCAGTGTGGTCGTGGGCTGTTTCGCAGCTCCCGTCGCCGGTGCGTTCGTGGTTGGAGCCTTCGCCGCACTGTTTCTTGTGGCGCTGGCGATCATGTTCCTTCGAGGCATTCGGGGTGTGGACGCGCTGCGCCGGGCCTACCTATTCACCTTTGGGTGGGCGACCTGGATCTAGGGCACTCGTTCGCGTGATGGACGGAGCCACAGCCTGATCGCGGCAACGGTGACGGTGCCATGGAAGATGTATGCACGCTTGTCATAACGCGTCGCCACAGCCCGGAAGTTCTTGAGCCGGTTGATAGTGCGCTCAACTTCGTTGCGACGCTTATAGATCTCCTTGTTGAAGCCGGTTGGCCTGCCGCCCTGGCTGCCGCGGCGTTTTCGGTGGGCCCGCTGGTCCCTCGGCTCCGGGATCGTGTGCTTGATCTGGCGTCTGCGCAGGTACCGGCGGTTTCGGCGGGATGAGTACGCCTTGTCGCCGCCGAGGTGGTCTGGCCGAGTGCGGGGGTGTCCGCCTTCCGGACGCGGTACCCGGATGCGTTCAAGGACCGCGATCAGCTGTGGAGCGTCGCCCCACTGGCCGGGTGTGATCACAAACGCGAGCGGACGACATCCGCCCTCACCGGTCAGGTGGATCTTGCAGGTCAGTCCGCCCCGGGAGCGTCCCAGGGCTTCGTCGGAGCGGTGTTGCCTCGGCCGGCTCCGCCTGCCGGGGATCCGAGGCGTGTCTGTGCGGGGACCTGTCGCCGATTCACCGCCAGAAACGTCACCCCCTGAGTGACGTCCCCGGAAGACGATCCCGCCGACTGCACCGACGGCACACGCCACTCCCGGCCCGGATAGAGCGACTTGGGCGTCAACCATCCACGATCGTGCGGGGGTTCACGAGGCGAGCGGATCCTCCGTCGCGGTAATGCGGGCCAGCAGCGTGCGGGCTTCCTGGATGCGGGGGTGGGCCGGATGCAGGAACTGCTCACAGGCGGTCAGCGCCTGACGGGCTGCAGCTTCTGCCTCACTGCGGCGGCCTACGCCATGCAGGGCTGCGGCGGTAGCCATGCTCAGAGTTCCGCATTGCGCACGGACCCACAGCGGCGTGAGCCGACCGGCCTCGGCCAAAGCCTCCTCGTGTCGGCCCTGCCCGCTCAGGCTGCGCACCAGGACCCGGTGCAGGGTGGCAGCCGTATTCCCCTCCGCGCGGGGCAGATTCCCGCGGGCGATGGCCTCGGCCTCTTCGTAGCGATCCTGCCCGCACAAAGCGGCTGCCAGACTGGCCAATGCGGAGACCTCGACCCTCCACACCTCGGTGAGGAGCGCGAGACGGGCTGCGCCGCGCAGTATGTCCTGCGCCTCGGCCTCCGCCTCCGTATGCCTTCCCTGGTCCACGAGGACCGACACACGGTTCCCCCGGACCGCCAGCAGCAGTGTCCGCTCGGCGCCAACGGCCCGCTCCAACTCCGCGATCAGAGTCTCCATCTCGGCCAGCACCTCGGTCCCGCGCCCATGAGCGGCCGCCGCCGCCGTGGCCAAGGCCCTGGCCAGCCACACCACCATGGGGCTCCGGCCCCAGACGCGCCGTGGCGCGGCCGCAAGAGCTCTCGCCCGGGCCTCGGCCTCCTCGTACTCGCCTGCCTCAACCAGGTCCCGGAGGCAGTCGAGCTCCCTCCCCTGCCAACGGGACACCCCGCACACCCCGCCCTCGGCCCAGCTGAGCCCCGAGCCGCCCCGCACCATTCGTATGAAACTCACAAGCCGTGAGATTACGGGAACCCAGGCAGTCTCGTCCCCGCGGTTCCACGGTCCCGAAAGCTTCACCGCCACCACCGGTCTCCGGCAACCAAACGTCGATCTGTGGGCTGCACCTGGGCGATGTCACACAGTCGCCGCCTGGAGGCACTAGGCCGTGTCTCCCCGATCAAGCGCGGTCTCCGGAACCTGTTCAAACACGGTTGGTGTGGCCAGCATTAGGATGAGGGGCGGCCGATCGAATCGAGTAGCTGGAGTTCTTCTGCCGTGAGTCGGAGTGCGCCCGCTGCCACATTGTCGACAAGGTGGTCCGGGTTGCCTGTCCCTGGGATGGCCAGCACATGGGCGCCTTGCTGCAGGATCCATGCCAAGCGGACCTGCGCGGGTGAGACGCCGTGCGCGCGGGCCACGGCGTGGACCTGGTCGTGCTCGGCCCGGACGGCTCCGGCCTCACGTCCCCCGCCGGCGATGGAGAAGAAGGGCACGAACGCGATGCCGCGCGCCCCGCACGCCCGGAGCATCTCGTCCCCGCGGCGCGCGTCGATGCCGTAGCGGTTCTGGACGCCGACCACCGGTGCAATCTCCTGAGCCTGGGCCAGGTGTTCCGGACGGGCGCCGGAGATGCCCAGGTGACGGACGAGTCCGGCGTCGCGCAGCTCGGCGAGAGCCCCGAAGTGCTCGCTGACGGAGTCCTGGCCCATGAGGCGCAGGTTGACCAGGTCGAGGTGGTCGCGACCGAGTTGGCGCAGATTTTCCTCGACCTGGCCGCGCAGTTGGTCGGGCCGCATCGGGTGCCCCACTCGCCGTTGGCATCCCTGGCCGGGCCGACCTTGGTGGCGATGACAAGGTCGTCCGCATACGGTGCCAGGGCCGAGTTGATCAGTTCGTTGGCGGAGCGTAGCCGGGAGAAGTAGAAGGCGGCGGTGTCGATGTGGTTGACGCCGAGTTCGACTGCGCGGCGGAGGGTGCCGATCGCCTGGCTGCGGTCGCTGGGGGTGCCCTGGTGGAAGGCGGCGCTGCCGGTCAAGCGCATGGCGCCGAAACGATCCGGTTGACAAGTGAGGTTACCCAGCAGCCACGTGCCAGCAGCTGCTGCAGAAACCGTGTGCGACGTCATCTATTCCATCAGCTCCATCCGATCGACCATCGCCCGTCAACGGTTCAAGGCGCGGCGGTCCTGGAGTATGCGCAGGTGACTGGGGTGGCGGGAAGGCGCAGAGCGTTGGGGGAATGTCACAGCACGACCGGGAATCCTGAATACACACGCCGAGTTGTTACCGGTAGTGCTTCCGTTCCGTGAGCTGCACTTTCAGGAGCGGAGCCAGATGAGAAGCGCGGCAGCTGTGACGGTGCCCAAGAACACGTAGGCGCGCTTGTCATACCGGGTGGCGACAGCTCTGAACTGCTTCAACTTGTTGATCGCCCGCTCCACCGAGTTCCGTGCCCGGTAGCGAGTCTTGTTCGCCCGCAGGCCGGCCACCGCGTGAACCCCGTTTGCGGCGGGCAGCTTTGTGGTCGCTCTTCTCCGGGGATCACGTGCTGGATACCGCGATGCCGCAGATACATGCGGATCTTGCCGTTGCTGTACGCCTTGTCAGCCGCGACGCTGTCCGGCAGCCGCCTGGGCCGCCCCGACCCCAGCCGTGGGACACGGATCTTGTCCATCACCGGCTCGAACTGAGCGCAGTCCGCCCGTTGACCCGGCGTGATGAGGAACGACAGCGGGCGGCACTTTCTGTCCGCGCTCAAGTGCTGCTTGGTGGTCAGCCCGCCACGGGAGCGACCGAGTGCTTCACCTGCCGCACCACCTCCTCCAGAACAGGTTCAGGCGCATGTGCGCGCACACATGAACTGATCTTTGCGCGGCCCCCTTTGAGGCCGTGGACGGTGTCAGCGGCGGGGCCTTCGGGGCGCCGGCGTCGTGCTGATGAGCACGGATGGAGGTGGAGTCGATGTTGATGTTCCAATCGACGTCGCCCTCAGTGTCGGCGACGGCCTGGGCATGCTGGAGCAGCCTCTCCCATGTGCCGTCCGCCGACCACAACTGATGCCGTCTATGGACGGTCTGCCACGGACCGAAGCGTTCGGGTAGCTTGCGCCACTGGCAGCCGGTACTGCGTCGATGAACGATCCCGTTGACCACCTGGCGGTGATCCCGCCACCGGCCGCACCGGTTGCTCTTGGGCAGCATCGGCTCCAGCACCGCCCACTCGCTGTCCGTGAGTTCCCCCCTGCTGAGCATGCTCAGATCAAGGAGTTGCCTGATCGGGGAGACATGGCCCTCGCCCCTCCGCTGGCTCCCTGGCAGCGACCGGAGCCGCCGGATCCCAGGGGCAAATCGCTGGCTTCGGTCCGCTGCTACCACGTCGGTTGAATGTCTTTGCAAGTAAGGACACGGACTTCGCTCGCCAGCTGCGCCCGTGCTAACGGGTGACCGGCCAGTCGGCACCACAGCAGAACCAGGCGGCGCTGCGGTGCCGTCGTGCCGCTTCGCGATCTCAGATCCAAGATCTGAGGGCGAGAAATGACTCCGCCCTGAGTGCCCGGGTGTTGCAGTTGTCCGGTACTCGTTCATCTACGGGGTTAAGCAGATGCGATGAGCGTCCGACCCTGCCAGGCCGCGCGCCATGGACCGCGAAATGATCTCTCGGCTGTCACACGCTGGTCACCCATCAACAGCCCTCTTGACGATGCGTCGGTGCGCCGACTGCTTCATCGAACCGTGGTCCGGGGCGATGAACGACGCCTGCTACTCGTGCCGGTTCAACCGGCACGAGTAGCAGGGGCGGCGAGGTCGCGTCACGCGACGGCGGTCCCCTCAAGCTCGACCATCTGGCCGGGGATCGCCAGGCGCGTCACCCCGAGCATCGTGGAGGTCGGCGCCACCCCGGCGGCACCCAACCGCGCCGCCAGCACGCCGTAGTGCTGGAAAAGCTGATCGACGTCGGTCGTGTAGACGTTGAGCCGGACCAGGTTCGCGAGAGACATGCCGGCCTCGCCGAGCACGGCCTCCAGGTTGTCGATGCTCAGCGTCAACTGCGCCGCCATGTCACCGTCATGCTGGGGCTTGCCGTCGCCGCTCATCGCGGTCTGCCCCGAGATGTACAGGGTCCGGGTATGCCCGGAGACAACCTCACCCTGGTTGAATCCCATCTCCACCGACCACGTCACCGGGTTGACCGCCGTTCGTTCCACTGCCACATCAGCTCCATTCGATTCATCGGGAGTACGTACATCCATCGGCTCGGTAGCCGCCAGCTTTTGACGTCGCGTCAACGAACCTCCCAACAAATCACGACACCCTCAGTCATGTATTTCGTTAAAGTTCTCGTATGCGTGCCGACCGGTTGGTCTCACTGGTGCTACTGCTGCGCCAGCGCGGTCGGCTGACAGCGGACACGCTCGCCCGCGAGCTGGAGGTATCCACCCGCACCGTGCTGCGCGACATCGAGGCGCTGTCCGCGGCCGGCGTCCCGGTCTACGCCGAACGCGGCAGGCACGGCGGGTTCGCGCTGTTGCCCGGTTTCCGGACCGAGCTCACCGGACTGAACCACGACGAGGCCCTCGCCTTGCTGACCGCCGGATCGGGGCGCGGCGAGCAGGTATTCGGCCTCGGCTCGGCGCTCGCTTCGGCCACGCGGAAGGTGGTCGACGCGCTGCCCGAAAGCCACCGGGACACCGCGAGCGACGCGGCCCAGCGATTTCTCGTCGACCCGGAGACCGACCTGCTCTCACGCCGGCTGGTCACTGAGCAGGTACCCGACACCACAATGATCGAGGTCCGGCGCGCGGTGCTCGCCGGACACAAGCTGCGCATCCACTACGCGGCTGTGGACCAGACCCCGAAGTGGCGCACGGTGGACCCGATCGGCCTGGTCACCGTACGCGACCAGGGCTACTTGCTGGCCACGAGATCGGGCGCGGACCGCACCTACCGGCTGTCCCGGGTCTTGGCCGCCGAGGAACTCCCCGAAACGGCACAGCGACCAAACCAGGTCGATCTGGACCGGATCTGGCGGGAACGCTCCGCGCAGTTTCTCTCCGGCGGCGACCACATCACCGTGCTGGCACGGGTGAACCCGGCGCGGCGGGAGGACCTGCTGGACACCGCGCTGGCTGTCCGCGCAGAAGAACCCGAACCAGACGGCTGGCTGCGGCTCGAGGTGACTTTCCAAGATTCCCGCCACGCCGAATGGGCGCTGTGGCAGCTCAGCACGGATGCGGAAGCCCTGGGCCCGCAGTCGTTGCGCACCTCCCTACGCAACCGCGCCGCCGCGATTGCCACCCGCTACGGAGACTCATCCTGAAACGGACTTAACGACCTCTTAGAGGACAGGCTTGGGCGACCATGCTCCACCGTCGAGTACGCATCCGATGCTCCAGATCAGTCTGGCTCTGGCAGGATTTCCCGATTCTACTAACCGCAGTCCTTCCTCCATGAGGTTCACTGTCTCTTCTCCGATCGGCGGGATGTGCCCCGTTTCGGTTGTGGACGGGGGAGGGGTGTACTCAGCAGTGGTGTTTCCCGGGAGGAGAACTCCGTATTGGTCTCGGGGGAGGTGCTGCAAGGCTGATTGGGCATCAGCGTGACCGGCTTCGAGGGCCTGCATAAAGCACAGTTCGGCCCGGTGGTGGTATCCCTGCTGGGCGTATGAGCTGCCGACCATCATGAGGAGATTGGGAGACTCCCGGGAGTCTCGGACCCACTTCTCGAAAGAGTGCTCGGGAAGGGGCTCTGTCTTCGGCTCCTTCTTCTTCAGTCTCCGCATGATCTCTGAGACGTCGTGCCGGTCCAGTTCCATGTATCCCAGTTCATCGATCGCGAGGAGATCGACTCGGCCGTAGCGGGCGATGGTCTTGGTCAGCACCTTCTCGTCCGCGGCCTCGACCAGTTCGTTGACCAGCTTGGTGGCGAGTGTGTAGCGGACTCGGTAGCCGGCCATGGCGGCTTCGGCGGGGGTGGGTGCGGTGGTGGGTGGCGGGCACCCGGTCGGGATGCCACTGGTCGGCCCTGTCGGGTCGGCGGTGAGGCGGTCTCGTAGCGGTACAGCAGCGCGGCGCTCCGCCAGGAACTGGGTGTGCTGCCCGTCGCGGGCGACTCTTCAAAGCGTGGGTGAGGGGCGGATCAGCCCCTGGGCCGCAATCTGCCCCGGGCACTGAGAACGTGGCCACGCGCTGCGACTCGCTCGAACCGTCCGGTTCGAGGGTGAGCAGCGTGCGAACGCCCCCGGCGTGGCCGACCTTGACGCTGTCACGGAAGAGGTCGTCGGTGAAACACAGCAGGCCCAGGTCAAAGACCTTGGCCTGCTGCCGGTGCGCGATGCGCTGCTTCTAGAGGTGTGGCGTCTTCTCCCGATGTCTCCTGATGGTCTTCAGGAGACACCAGACCAGCACGAGCTGCACGATCCCGCTGATGGCGTACACGGACGGGGCGTACGAGTCCGGCCCGGGGCTGTAGTCGTCGAAGCCGAACACGACCGCGAGCAGCAGGAACACGATGGTCGTCAGCGTGCCCGCCGGGAAGGTGATGACCGTGACGGCGACGGTTGCGCCGTCGACCCCGCGCTCCACGCTCAGGTAGTCGAGGCCGAACACCACCATCAGGTACACCACGGCCAGGATGAGACCGGTCCTGCGGGACAGGAGGAGTTTCATGGTTGCTTCTTCCGGGCCGGGCATTAGCCCATGGTGTTGATGTAGTGGGTCAGATCCTTGAGGTTACTGATGAGCTTCGCCCATGTGCTCTTGGCCTTCTTCACGTAGTTGCTCTTGCCGATGAACCAGGCGTCGGCACCCGGCGGCACGTTGCCGTGGATGGTGATCCGCATCTGTCCGCTCTTCAGGTGGGTGAAGTAGAAGGAGATGAAGCCTGGGTAGTCGGGGTGGCCCCAACGGGTATTGAAGCGCCAGCCGTTGGACGTGATGCTCTTCACCACGATCGGGAAAGGGATCTTGATGCCGGCGATCTTCACCCAGAGATCCATCTTCTGGCCGACGTGGCTGAGCTTGCTTGCGTGCCCGCCGATCGGGAAGACCCAGGGGAAGTTGGCGCGGAACTTTTTGAAGTACGACTTCGCCGACATGTGCGGGTTACCGACGTTGTACTTCAGCCAGTAGTCGAATGTACCGGCCGTGTCGGAGCAGTTCACCGGGTCGCCGGAGCAGTAGCCGTAGGCGTTGTCACCGCCGCCGGCCACCGGGTCGTTCTGCAGGAAGGTGCCTGTCGCCGGGTCGTAGACGCGGGCGCCCATCAGCAGATGGCCTCCCGGGGTGTCCCCGGCGCGTGCTGCCGTGCCAAGCCAGCCGTAGTGGGCCGTGGTGGTGGAGGCGTCGAGGTTGCCGTACTCGTCGAAGCGCTGCACCACCGGCTGGGCACCTGCGGCGAGCGGCAGCTGAACGCTGATGTCGCCGTGCAGGTTGGATAGTTGCAGCACGACGTCACCGCTCGCCCCGGTGACCGCGCTCAGGCCGGAGGTCAGGTCGCCGACGTTGCGGCTGACCGTGGTGGTCGTACCGGCGGGGACGCTGCTCCAGGCGGGGGTGTCGGCGCCTGACCGGTAGTGCTGGGTCGTGGTGGACGTCGTGCTCCAGGTGCCGTCTGCGGCCTTGATCTCGGCCGTCACCGTCGCCTGGCGGTTCGCCACGTCGAGGCCGTACGTCTGACGGTTGTCGCCCTCGGCGATCTGCCGGACGAGGTCGCCGGTGTAGTAGCCGACGCTTCTGCCGTCGAGGCCGTTGGTGCGGCGCCCGAAGGCGTCGTAGCCGGCCGTGGCCGTGGTGGTGCCGTGGGTGGTGGTGACCAGCCGGTCGGCACTGTCGTAGGCGTACGACGTCGAGTCGGTCGTGGGCGTGCTGCCGCTGTCGCAGGCGGCCGCGGCGGCGGTTGTCGTCAGGGCAGTGCGGTTGCTGTGGGCGTCACCGAAGGGGTAGACCCGCGTCACGCAGGCCGAGCCGGTGTTGTCCTGGACGGATGTCAGGTGGCCCTCGCCGTCGTAGCCGTACTGGCTGACGATGGTGCCGCCGTCGGTCTGCGCGTGCCCGGCCATCCGGCCGGTGACGGTTTAGTCGCCGTGGTCGGCCAGGATTTGCCTGGCTACGCTGCCTCCCGTGACCAGCACGAAGAGGGCAGGAGCGTGCGCGGCCGAGAGTCTGTGGTGATCGCAGTGGCTGGCGCTGCCGTTGCACCTGTCGGCTACCCAGGCGTGGTACTCGGCCTGGGCAGGGACGTTCAGGTCTGACGGGCTTGCTCGGCGAGCTCCTCCGGGGCAGCGATCTCGAACCGATGGACCTGCTCGTCGCCTACCGAGACGCGATCGTGGCCGGAGCGATCCGGCACGACGGAGCGTGTGTCTCCGCAATGAGTGTCGTCCCGGCCTCGGGCGAGCCGTCGACGGGCCAGGGTGACGTGCGGCAACGCGATCGGGAAACGCTAAAGGACGCATCCGCCCACCTCTTGCAGGCTCTCGGCCTGACCAGGGACGAACTCTCGCGCGTCAGTGCCGAGATGGGCAGCACGACCGCCGATAGGGCATCGGCCGCCCACCGGGCCTTCAGGGAAAACCAGTTGTACGGGCGGCTGTACCAGCGGCGCCACCGGGTGCGGTCGGCGATCAAAGTCGTTCCGACGCCGATCACGGCAGCGATGGCAGCGCCCACGGGTGCGGCCCATTCCACAGCGGAATTGTATGAATAGGCACGTCCGAGGAATACTGGGCGATGGGCTGCCGGCCGAGCGCCATGGCGTCGGTTTCCTCAGACATACGGATGAGCGCCCAGCGCAGCGACAGGGTGTCCGCCGGATGAAGGTCGGTCCGAGTCAGCCGACCTTGGCCTCGTAGATGAGGATCTCGGTGCCGGACACCTCTTCGCCGTCGTCCGGAGCGGCCCATATCCGCAGCTTGCTTCCGTCGGCCTCCAGGTGGACCGGGTTGCGGGTGGCGACATGGCCTGCGGCTGACAACAGCTGAACCGGCACCTCGTGCCTGATGGTCTGCGACTTGAGGTCGAGCAGGGCGATGCCCCCCAGCTCGAAGTTGGTTGCGGTCGCGGTCTTGTAGTTGGTGATGCCGGTGCACAGCATCAGCTCGCGCTCGGTGTACGCGCAGTCCTGGTAGTCCACGAAGTGGCTGGAGTTGGACGTGTGAGCCAGTTGCCTGCCCTTGCTGTTCCAGGTGTAGAACTCCCGGGATCCCCAGGTCACTCCGTGCAGCTTGCCGGTCCTGGGATCGGGGACGATGCCGCCGACGTGGTCGGCGACCCGGAACTCTTCATGCACCTGGAGGGTGGCCAGGTCGATCCGGTAGACGATCGAGTGGCTGTACGGCCGGTACTCCGCGACCGGAACCCACAGCGACGTCCTATCGGCGTCGATGCCGCCGGGGTGGTAGGCGTTTCCTTCGCCGAGGACGATGTCCTTCAGCAGGTTGCCCTTCAGATCGAGCACGAAGACATGCCCGCGGCCCTTGCCCGGCGTCCGGTCATACCCGGCGACCGGCTGCGGGTACTTCACCGGCGCCTCAATGATCTCCACGCTGGACAGGAAGAGCCGGTCCCCCACACGTGCGAAGCCCTGCGGGTGATAGGTCGGGAAATTCAGCTTGATCCGTTCGGCCAGATTCCACTGCGTCGATCGGTTCAGTTGGGAGACCGCTTCGACCAGCGGCGCGTTCCGGGGATGCTGGGCCGTACCCACGGCTGGGGTGGTGGCCACTGCCACCGCTGCGGCAGCCAGCACGGCTCCGGCCAGGACTGCGCCGCGGACCTTGTTGGTGGATCTCATCGGAGGGCCTCCAGGTGCATCTGGGAACTTCGTCCTCCGCATGTCTACGGCCGGTCGGCAGACTAGCCGTGACGTGATCCCACCAGGTCGGTGACCTGAAATGGAATATCCGGTCGAAGGTGCCGGCCGAGCGGCGAGATCCAGCATGCGGATGCCGAACACTCGCGGCCTTCCGCGAACCCCGCCCGGACCGTGTCGGTTGGAAGCGGCGCTGGAATAAGCCGTCGCGGGTCTGGCAGCGTCATCGGTCATGGCGCCGGTGAAGGCGTGGACGGTCTCGGCCGGGATGTGGTCGGTGAACTGGGCAGTCCACCAGGTGCTGGAGTGTTGTGCGACGTGAGGTGCGCCCCCCCAACGGACCAGGTCACCTGAGACGGTGAGCGAATCGGACCCGATCAATCGAGACAAGAGCCAAGTCGACCGAGACGGGACAGGGCAGGTGTCGGCCCTCCGGTGGGGAGGCAGGTGTCCTGTGGCAGTGAATTTTGGGCGCTTCGCATCGGACCTTGAGCGGCTGACGGGGGCGCGGGGCGGCGCTGCGGGCCCCGCGTGAGCCGCAGGGCCCGCCGCGCGGGTCCTGCGGTGAGTGCCGGTGCCGGATCTTCCTGACCGGTCCGGCGCTTGAGGACGGCTTGTGCAAGCTGGCCCGTGCAGAGGTCACCGAGCTGGGTGGCCGCACCGGTGCGGCCACCCCCGCCGCGACGCAGCCGGTGCGGTCGGTGGTCATGCCGGACTGGTAGGAGCGCCCCGTGTACTAACAGGCGTCTGAGTACGGGACGGTCATGCGGGTTGGCGCTGTGTCAGCGAGACGATCGGCCAGCTGCCGGCGGTGATCAGGGACGCGCGCTCCCGTACCGGACCGTGCCCGATGGTGGCGGACAGGGGACTGTCAGTTGGCGCCGCTACGGTCGTCGTATGACCACGCCCACCTCTGACAGTTCGGACTCCGCCTGGCTTCTGCAGGTCACGATCGCCTCAGCGCCAGCTGGTCCGGCTCATTGGGAACAGCAGTTGCAGCTGCTGTGCGATGTCGCGGGTTAGGTCCTGTCCGGCGATCTTCCCGGGTCCGAGGCGGGTCTGGGCCGCCAGGACGGCTTCGGCGTAGCGTCCCGCCCACGCGCCCATCGCACGGATCGGGCCCAGCAGCGCGATGCCCGCCTGGGTGAGGGCGTAGTCGACGCGCGGTGGGGCCTCGGCGTACGCCTGGCGTACGACCAGGCCGTTGTACTCAAGGCGGCGCAGGGCTTCGTTGAGTACCTTGGGGCTGATCCCGCCGATGCGCGTGATCAGCGCGCGCGGCCTCATGGGTCCGCTCTCGCCGAGGATGTACACGATCACGCTGTCCCAGCGGTTCGCCAGTACCTCGAAGGCCACCCTCGCCTGGCAGTCCGCGGCGTACTTGCCGCCGCCCAAGTCCTCGCCCAGGTCGTGTTCCTCTACCGCTCCGTTGGCCATGCACTCATCCTGCCCGACCGATGGACACCATGTGGTGTGCATCGGCGCGCCTAGCGTCCTTTCCGTCGCATCCCGCGACACGGATGACAGGAGCGAGCACATGCGCATCGGTATTCTCGGAACAGGGGCGATGGCCACGGCCCTCGGCACAGCCTGGGTACGGGCCGGCCATGACGTTTGGGTGGGCGGTCGGGACACTGAGGCGGCCTCCCGCACCGCTCGGCGGACTGGCGCCTCCGGGCACGGCAGCCTCGCCGAGGCTGCGGCCCATGGGGAGGTGGTGCTGACCGCCGTCCCGGCGGATGCCGCGCCGCAGTTGGCCAAGGAGCTGGCCCACCTGCTGGCCGGGCGGACGTTGATCGACTGCACCGTTCCGATGGCGCCGGGCGCGGACGGCCCGGCCCTGACCACGGGCGGCGGCGCCACCTCCGTCGCCTGGCTCGTCGCGGACGCCGCCCCCGGCGCCCATGTGGTGAAGGCATTCGGGGTGTGCCACGACAGCATCTGGACCCTGGACCGGCCGGTCTTCGAAGGGGCGCCACTGGCGGTGCCTTTCTGCACCGACCAGCCGGGCGCCGCCACGCGGGTGGCGGAGCTCATCGCCTCCATGGGGGCACGCCGCTGCCCTGCGGCGGGCTCGGCCGTGCCGCCCTGCTGGAGGCCACTGCCGTCTTCGCCGTCGGTGTCTGGTGGTCGGGCGCCGAGGCCCGCTTCGCGTTTCCGGCCCCGGCTCTGGCCCCGGGGGCAGTGGACGAATAGGACCTGTCCGGTCGATCACGTGCGGAGCCAGATGACGAGGACTGTCGCGGCGGCGGTGCCGAGATGGACTCAGCCGCGTTTGCCGTAGCGGATGGTCACCGCTCGATGATCTTCACACCGTCACTGGGCGATGATTCGACCCTGTGATCGCTGTCCAGCAGAGCCTGCAGAAGATCATGTCGTTGTCCTCGTCAAAGGCGAGATCCGCAGGATGACCCTGTACAGACTTGGCCACCGCGAAGTCGATCGGCGTCTCCATGTAGCAATGCGGGTCGCCCTTGGTCAGCCAAAACGGATCCTCGCCGAGGCCAGGCGGACGTGGGCGGAAGCTGTTGCCGACCCGGACGAGCGCGTCGACCACCTCGTACATCTGTTGCTGCGAATGCTCCATGGCCCAAGTCTGCACCGGCTGTCCCTGGCGCCCAGGACTTCATGGCCCTCTGCCCTCGAGATTCACGGAACTCGCGCCTGCGACGCCGAGGTCGCCCTTACCGGTGTCGAGCTGCCCATGTGACTGCACTGTTCCCGAGTCGTTGACGTGAACATGGGGCGGGGTGACCTGACGGAAGCAGAGTGGGAACGGCTGCGTCCTTTCCTGCCGGTCAGCAACGGTCGTTGCGGCCGGTGGCGGGATCACCGGCAGGTGATCGACGGGATTCTGCACCGGGTGCGGACCGGGGTGCAGTGGCGTGACCTGCCCGAGAGGTTCGGACCGTGGAAGACCGTCTATGAACGCCACCGCCTGTGCTCGGCCGATGGCACCTGGGAGCGTCTGCTCCAGCAGGTCCAGGCCGCGGCCGACGCGGCGGGCGACATCGACTGGGACATCTCGGTGGACTCCACCAGTGTGCGGGCGCATCAGCATGCGGATGGCGGGACCGCCTGTCGACCGTGGCGGCCGCCCCTGCCGACCGCGGCGATCTCTCGGCCGCGCTCATCCGCCCCGACGGCATCGTCGCCTGGGCCGCCGCCCCGGGCCTGCCCGCAGACACCGCAGCTCTGGCGGCCGCGCTGCGCACCTGTCTCGGCGAACCGCACACACGTATGACGAACGGCCAACAAGGTGAACCTGGTCAACCTGCAGGCAGGAAAAGCACCGGACAACGCAGAGGGGAGGTCTGATTGTGTGCGATCCACTCTGACGGCCGGTTCCGCACAGGTCTGCCCTGATGGCACCGAAAGGCCGTGCCGCCTCCGCAGCGGCAAAACATCCGAGGAGCAGGAACGACGATGGCACCCGATCCGACAATCGCCCAGGTGACCATGACCCTGGCTGCCCTTGCAGCGACCGGGGCTACCCCGCGTCCGTCCGGGGAAACCCCGGAGCATCAGACCGAACGAATCATCACCGGCATCGACGCGCAACTGAGCGATCCCAGCCTTGCGACGCAGGGCGCGTGGAAGCTGGTGTGGCTCGCCCTGAGCGAGGCCAACGCCAATATGGCCTACATCGCACGGAGCACCAACGGCTCGAACGAGTTCGCCGTGGTCGCTCGCGGAACGGACGCCGATCTGACCGACATCCTCGAGGACCTCGACGTCGGCACAGTCGTCCCGTTCCCCGAAAGCGGATCGCCGAAGCCCATCGCCGTTTCCAAGGGGGCCATGGATGCGTTCAAACGGGTTGTCAACGCCCGCTCGATCGCCTCACCCTCCCCGAACGTCACGCTCGCTCAGGCGCTCACCGCCGCGCTCAATTCGGCGCCCTCCTCGCCGCAGCCGACCGTCTATCTGACCGGTCACAGCCTGGGCGGTTGCATCGCCACCATGCTCGCGCCGTACCTGCAGGCACAGACCTGGCCGAAACAGCCGCAGTTCGCGGTGATCACCTATGCCGCTCCCACCGCCGGCGTGCAGAGCTTCGTCGACTACTTCGACTCCGTGCCGTGGGTCATCGACGAGCGCCATAACAACGCCTACGACCTGGTACCGCACGCTTGGGCCGATCTCGACACCGCCGCCGGCTGGTACCCGAGCCCGGGACCGCAGGCGACCGAAGAAGTGAAGCTGCTCATCGGGGCGATCTCCAAGCGCACCAAGGGCAACGTCTACGTCCAGCCCGGCACGCTCTGCTCGATGAACACCGGATACACGAGCCTTGCCAAGAACCTGGTCAACAAGACCACCCAGGACTTCCTCGGCCAGGTCGCCTTCCAGCACGCCAACTCCACCTACCTGGACCTGGTGGGGGCGCCTGCCGTTCCTTCCGGGCCGGTGGTGACCGACGTGACCCCCACCTTCGGCGCACCAGGCGCCACGGTGACCATCAACGGCACCGGTTTCAGTCCGGACAGCATGGTCGACTTCGGCCACTTCGCCTGCACCACGCGCAACATCGACCCCTCCGGCATCAGGATCACCGCTAAGGTCCCCAGCGGAACCGGCGTCGTCCACGTCCGCGTCACCAACACCCTCGGCACCTCCCCGGCCGTCGCGATGGGGCAGTTCGCCTATGGCGGACCCGCACCTGTGGTGGTCAGTGCGGTCAGCCCGACCAGCGGAAAGGTCGGCACCCCGGTTACCATCAGCGGCTCGGGCTTCGCCGATGGCGCCACCGTGCACTTCAAGGACAAGGCATCCGATTCGGTCAAGTTCGTCTCCACCGGCCAGATCACCGCAACCGCGCCCGGTCAGCTCGACGACCACCAGACGGTGAACATCACCGTGACGGTCGGCAAGGCCACCTCTCCCACCAGCCCCGCCGACGAGTTCACCTACACCGGACAGTAGCGTCCGCACGCCCCGATTCCGGGGGGCCCTTCGAGCAGCCCCGGGCCCTTGCCGCCGACCGGTCGAACCGTGCCCGGGCGAGGGATCGCCGCAGGACCGTTCGCCCTGCGGCGAGCAGGCCACGGAGCTGTGCGGCACGGCGAGCAGCTGCCGGGCGACCAGGTGTCCGCAACCCCCGACAGACCGGGGCCGGGATGAGTCGAGGCACCGATGTGCCAGAGTCCGGGTACCGCGGTGCGGTGGCGGCTCGACGACAGCCCCGGCCGCCAGATCAGGTTGTGGTCGAGCTCGGCGGAGCCGCCGTAGGGGTCGCCGCGGACGGCGTTGCGGTTGGCCGCGGCGATCCCGCCGGACTGACCGCACTCCACCGGGTCACCAGGGCGCGCAGGCCCGGGGCATGCGCCTCGATCCGGCCGAGCACCCGCTCCACATAGCCCGCGACCAGCCGCTCGTCGTCCCACCCCGCCGAGACGTCCAGCTCGCCCGCGGCATCGGACGACGGCGCGAACGGAACCTCCTGGAGCTGCACCCAGAGCGCGGCGCGGCCCGGCGGGACCGTGAGGGTCCAGTACGTACTGCTGGCCCACCACGACCCGCCGTCGTCGGCAACAAGCTCCTGAACGGCGGTGGCATAGCCCAGCTATACGAGGCGTACGGCAGCTTGGTCTCCGGCCCATTCTGTTTTAAGCCACTCAAGTCACTAGTGCTCCGCCTCATAGATGAACGTTTCCCTGTCCGAACCGACCTCAGCGAACGGCCACAGGGCGCGCATCGCCTCGACCCTGTCCGTACGCGGAGGCATTGGTTCACCGCGAAGATAGGCGCCCAGGCAGGCGATGGCGTCAGCGCAGAGGCACATCCTGTCGACCCGCCGCTCTTCCCAGGTTCTTGAGTCGCCAGAAGGCAAGAGAGGCATGAAGAACGTGTCTTCCCGCACCCGGGTACGAAGGTCAGCGTCGGGAACGCGCTGCATCAAGACTTGCACGTTCAGCACGCGCTCATGAAGCAGATGTCTACGCGCCTCATCGTCAGGGCCAGCTCGACGAGCGTCGCGTTGAACTTCGAATAGCTCAGTCAGCACCTCCTCAATCGCCGTGGACGCACCCGCCTCCCGTTGCTCCTGACGCGCCTGAGCTGCCTGCTGCCGCTGAGCCATGATTGTGGACCAGATCGAAAGTGCCCCTCCGACCCCAGTACCTACAAGGCCGAACACCGCCCCTACCCATACCGATGCGTCCATGCAGGGATCCTGACCCAGTAACGACGTTGCGAGAAGAGCTGGACGTACGAACAACCAGCGGCCGGTTCACGCAGATCCTCACCGTTTACCACCCGGAAGCGGCCCGGAAAGTTCCGAATCCGGACCACAGAAGTTGAGTCAGAACCCCAGTTTCGGGTTCTGGCTCACTTTCCGTGGAGAGCTGACTGACCGTAATGTCATGTGCTCGCGACGCTGGCCGGTATAACCAGCAGGGAAGGGCTGCATTGAGCCAGTACTACGACATGGGTGACCAGACCCTGTGGAACCCGTCCAACGGGGCCTCCCGGCTGTTCATGAGCCAGGTGAGCGTCTACCAAGCCGAACTGGGTCTGCCGTCGGGCATCGGCCCCATGCAGGCTGACGAGTGCCAGATCGACCCCCTCATGTTCAAAGGTTTCGTCGACGCCCTGCTCGCGTGGCACCGGAGAACGAGTCACGCCGTCATGGCTGCCCTGTCCGAGGGGTTCGTCGCCACGGTGCTGGTCCTGGCGGAGCGAGCAGGCATCGAGGTGAAAGGGCAGCAAGCAGGCTTCACCGAGGTCGGGGGCCTCAAGGATGTTCAGATCCCGACGGCCCAGGATTCCTCTGAGGGGGCCTGGGTAGCCGCCCTTCAGCAGAAGGCACGCGAGCTGGGCCGCTTCATGGCGGCGTGAGGGTCTGCCAACACCCGCGCAGGCTCGGAAGCCATCAGAAGGCGATGGCCTATGAGTAGAGCAGGACACGCTTGCGGAGGAGATCGAAGCCGGCTCGGCCGAACATCTGGCGCTTGAGCATCTTGATCCGGTTGACGTGTTCTTCGACGACGCCGGAGTTCCAGGGCAGGGTGAGGCCGGCCGTGACAGCATCACGGTCGCGGTCGATGCCTGCGGCCAGGGTGTGGAGGGGTGGCAGATCGTCTTGCCGAACGGCGTCGAGCCATTCCGGTAGACGTTCGCCCTCGCGTTCGGTGAGCATCCGGGCGAAGGACCGGACGTGCCCGGTGAGGGCGTCCAGTTCCGGGCACTGGGCCAGCACAGCCTGGAGCCGGAGTTGTTTGCTCGCTGCGAGGCTATCGGGGTGCCGCAAAATCCACCCCGAGACCGTCCGCGGGGTCGGCGGCCGGGCGGAAACCCGTTCAGGTGAGAGGCGTTTCTCCCGCAGGTAGGCGCGAACTCGCTGGTAGCTGCCCTTGTAGCCGAACGGCACGATCTCTTCCCACAATGCCCAGGCATTGGTGCAGCCCTGGTTCCAGCGGTCGTCCAGGGAGGGCTTGTACTCGTCGAGGACCGTGGGGCGGTTTTGCCACTGCCCCTGGAAGAGGTCTTCGGGAGCAGCGGCGTCGGCCAAGCGCTTGACGGTGCGATGGGTCATGTGGAGCTGGCGGCCGATGGAGCGTCGGCTGTGGCCGGCCTCCAGCAGCGTGTGGACGACTGCGTGCCTGTCCCGAATGCGGTCGGCGAACCGGTGCCCTGTTGGCCATGGCTAGGCCGTGTCCGGCGGATCTTGTGACTGCCGCAGCCTTGGTTCGTTGGCATGCTCATGGGGCGCGGAGATCTCACAAATGAAGAATGGGCCCGGCTGAAGCCCATCTACCGAAGTCCGGTCAGCGCGGGGGCCGTTGGGAGAGCCACCGGGTGATCAACGGGATTCTGTTCCGGCAGCGCACCGGGGTACCGTGGCGGGATCTGCCTGCGCGTTTCGGTCGGTGGAAGACCGTGTACGAGCGGCATCGGCGCTGGTCAGCGGATGGCACATGGGACAAGCTCTTCGCGGCTGTCCTCGCCGATGCTGACGCGGAAGGCCGCATCGGCTGGTCCATGGTGAGCGTGGACTCCACCTCCTGCCGGGCCCACCAACACGCTGCGGGAGCACGTAAGAAACCCCCGCGGCTTCCGGGAAAAGACACACGCCCCTGCAGCACCGCCCCGATGAGGGCCTGGGACGCTCACGGGGCGGCCTGACCTGCAAGATCCACCTTGCCGGTGAGGGCAGACGCCGCCCACTCGCCTTGCTGATCACCCCGGGGCAGTGGGGCGACGCTCCGCAGCTCATCCCGATCATGGAGCGTGTCCGTGTCGCCCGCCGGGATGGCGGGCGACCGCGGACTCGGCCTGGCCACCTCGGCGGAGACAAGGCTTACTCATCCCGCCGCAACCGCCGCTACCTGCGGCGACGCCAGATCAAGCATACGATCCCCGAACCGAAGAACCAGCGGGCCAACCGACAGCGCAAAGGCAGCAAGGGCGGTCGGCCCGCTGGCTTCGACAGGACGATCTACAAACGCAGGAACGAGGTGGAGCGGACGATCAATGCCCTCAAGAGCTTCCGGGCTGTGGCGACGAGGTTCGACAAACGCGCCTACGTCTTCTACGGCACCGTCACCGTTGCCTCGATCCGACTTTGGCTCCGGTCGTGACCCACCGGAGAGAGCTAGTAGTACCCCTTCGCCCCGTCAAGCAGCTCCCTCACGATGTCCGCGTGCCCCGCGTGCCGTCCGGTCTCCTCGACGAGATGGATGAGCATCCAGCGGAGGCCGGCGTTTGCCGGAGCGGCAGTCGGGGTGGCGGCCGACGTCATCCCAAGAGGCCGCGGCCACGATCTCGTTGCTTCGGGCGCACTGGGCCTCGTACGACGCACGCGCGCGGCCGGGAGTGCGCCCCATCGCTTCGAGGGAACCGGATGCGCACCACCGGCCGTCGTTCAGGCCCGGGTGTAGCCGCCGTCGGCGAAGAGTTCGGCGCCGGTGACGAACGACGAGGCGTCCGAAGCCAGGAAGAGGGCGGCCTCGGCGATTTCCTCGGCGTCGGCCAGCCGCCCCAGTGGCACGACGGCCTCGGCGAACCGGTCGACGTTCGGCCCCGCGGCGCGCAGCAGGGCAGGGGTCCGCGTGGGTCCCGGGCTGAGGACGTTGACCCGGAATCGACGCTCTCGCGATTGCCGGGCCCAGTTGTGCACGAGGTTGCTCAACGCTGCCTTCGAGGCGCTGTAGACCTCGAGGTGCTCATTGGGGCGCACGCTGTTGCTTGAGCCGATGACCAGGATGGAGGCGTTCTCCGCCAGCAGCGGAAGCGCCTTCTGGACGGTGAATAGTGGGCCCTTGACGTTGACGGCGAGTGTCAGGTCGACGTTCGCCTCGGTGTGGGCGCCGAGCGCGGCGTCCGCGACGATTCCCGCGTTGGCCACCAGCACGTCGATGCGTCCGGCCTCCTCGCGGACTCGCGCGTAGAGCGCGTCCAGGTCGGCCAGGACCGAGACGTCGGATCGTACGCCGGTGGCCGCAGGACCAATCTCCTTGACCGCCGCTTCGAGGCGGTCGATGTCCCGGCCGGTCACGAAGACCCGTGCGCCCTCCCGCACGAAGCGGTGGGCGATGGCCAGCCCGATCCCGCTGGTCCCTCCGGTGATCACGGCCACCTTCTCCTGCAGCACGCCTGGCATGTCGAACCCCTTCAGTTGTGGAATGGATCGTCCATAACGTAGGCAGTAATGGACGATCGAGTCAAGAATGGATAGGCTGAGACCATGCCGAGACCACGCGCATTCGACGAACGCCAAGTCCTGGAGCGGGCCCGGGAACAGTTCTGGGCGACCGGCTATGCAGGAACCCGGATGGACGACATCGCCCAGGCGACCGGCCTGGGCAAGGGCAGCCTGTACGGCGCATTCGGCGACAAGGGCAAGCTCTTCCACCGTGTGTTTGGTGACTGGTGCACCGCAGTCGTTGAGGTGGCCGAAGGGCGGCTGGCAGGTGGTCCGGACGCAGAGGCCTTGGTCCGGCTGTCGGGATACGTGCACCTAATGGCGGAGAACACCGCCTCCGACACCGAGCGCCGCGGGTGCCTGTTGGCCAAGGGCGCGGCGGAACTGGCCCAGCACGATCCGACGGTCGCCGGACGGTCGGCCGAGACCATGACGGCACTGCTGACCCTGCTGCGGACGGAGATCAGCGCAGCCCAGCGCCACGGCGACATCGATAGCGCTGCGGATCCGGAGCGGTTGGCGGCACTGCTGCTGACGGTGGTCCGCGGTATCGAGGCGGTAGGCAAGGCCGGCCTGGCCCCGGAGACGCTGCGGAACATTGCAGATACCGCACTGGCAGTCCTCCCCATGCCCGAGGGGCAGAAACGCCTCGCAACCGGGCGCAGTCCGGCCCGCAAAAACTAACCTGGTGCCATCACGGCCACATGATCCGCCGGACAGGGCCTAGCCGGTCATCTGCTCGGGCAGTGGAGCCGCAACCGCGGACTCGGCTGGCTCACGCGCCAAAACCCCAAGGCAGCCGCGGTGCTGGGCGACGTATCGCTCGGCAGCCTCGCTCAGGTTGTGCCACAAGTGCCACGTGTCTGCGACTTGAATCGCCTGGGGTGCCCCGACGGTGGCTCCCTCCGCGACGAACGGCGCGCGATCGCGGCAGACGACGTCAATGCCGGGGCGTTCAGCCAGCCACGCGGCCAGGCTGGATGCCTCCCGGTCAGGAAGCATGTCCACTGGTCGCCGGGTCTCGACGTCGACCAGCACGGTCCCGTAGAAGCGGCCTTTGCGCGTGGCGTACTCGTCGACTCCGACCACCCGCGGCGCTTCCCCGCACTGGGCACGTCAGCGGGATACCGCACATAGGAGCTGTGAACCCGCCCCGACCAGACCCTTTTCCCAACGCAGTCGGCCCCGGCCATCGTGCACCGGGCCTCTATCAGTATCGCCTCATCGTTCAGATCGACCGACAGCACCGCGATATCCGCGATCGACGGGAGCAGCAGCTCCTCCAGCCGGAGCGCCATCTCTGCCACGGACCCGAACTGTCAGCCCATCCCGGATCGCCACAGATGGTTTGAGGCAACTATCTGACAGCAGAAGCGGCCTCCTACCGTCGCTCACGGTGCACGCTTCACGGAAAGTGAGTCAGAACCGCTTCTCGTGAACATCGAACACGGCGCAGCTGAACTGTCTCCAGCAGCGGTGAACGACTGCTGTCGAAACTGGGCTCTGGCACAGATCTTGGGGAGCTGCTGCGGAGGGTTACCGGGGCAAACGGCACGAGTTCCGGGCCATCCCACAGGGTCACAGGGCAATCTGCCGGGGTCCATATCACTCTCGCGAGCAGTGCTGGCATCGTATGAACCATGGCAGCGATAGAAGACATGCCCGAACCTGACAGCCCTGAACACGGCGTTCGTCTGCCCCTAGAAGAGGCAGCGTGGCTCTATCAGGCGGATCAGGTGTGTCCGGAAGACCTGCCGATGACCGCTGCCCAGGCACTCGCAGTGGGGGTGGACACTCCCACCCTTTGCGAGCTCGCCGGTCTGCCGCGCCATGCGGACCCCCGGGACATCCGCGACACATTCGAGCAGGCTCTCGCAGAATTGGGGATCGCGTTGCCCGATTACCGCCTGGCCCAACGGTACGCGCTGCGCTGGCTGGCCACGAGATTCACCGCCGGGGAGGCAACTCTCGCCGAGTTGGCCTCGGACGAGTGGTTGGAAATAGAGGTCGAGACCGTTGAAGAGCAAGCATTCGTGGCGCTACTTCCGCCATGCGCGTGCTGCATCGAGTACACGCTGGGGTTCGACGAGGCGGCGTGGGAAGCGCAGCTGCGGATAGCGGCCCGTGCCTTGGTCTCGCACCCCACCGTCGGGCCGGGCATCTGACGAGTGACATCAGAAAGCGGTTCTGGCACAACACCTCGGGGCGTGGTCGCGGAGGGTCACTGAAGCAGGATCATCTTGCGGAGGAGTTCGAATCCGGCGCGTCCGTAGAGCTGTCTTTTGATCTTCTTGATGCGGTTCACGGCGCCTTCTGTGCCACCGGAGCTCCAGTGCAGAGTGAGGCCGGCGGTCACCGCGTCGAGGTCTCGAAGCAGGTGGAGTGCGAAGTTGGTGAGGCCGGGCAGTTGGCTGGTATCGACGGCGTCGATCCATTCGGGAAGCGTCGAGCCGAGTCGGTGGGTGAGGATTTCGCCGAAGCCCCGGACGTGTCCGGCGGCTGCATCGAGTTCGGGACGGCGTGCCAGGACGTCCTTGAGCGCGGCGCGCTCGTCCTCGCTCAGGGTCGCGGGGTGCCGGGTGAGCCAGCCGGTGACCCGCCGCACCGTCGGCGGAGGAGGCGGCGCCTGCGGCGGCGCGGCACGCAGAGTGGCGATGTAGGCGCGGACCATCTGGTAGGTGACGGGGGCATTCTCGGCGATCAGTTCGCCATGCAGGCGAGTGACGTTCGTGCATCCCGCGGCGAACCGCCGCTCCAGATAGGGCTTGTAGGGATTCAGACGACTGGGCCGGGGACGGTTCTCCCGGAGGGTGTCCTGCCAGGCGGCCGCATGTGCGTATCGCAGCACGGTGTTGAGTCCCCAGCCCAGATGCCGGGCGATCGCCCGGCGCGAGTGCCCCTGAGCGAGCAGTTCGTGGATCAGGGCGTGCGCGGCCTTCTTGCGCTTGTCCCGCCGGCCATCAAGGTCCGGTCCGCCGCGCATCGAGTCGCTGGTTGACGCTCCAGCGTCCTCTCGTGTTGATGGTGTTGGCCCATTCAGGCATTCGCGGTGGGCGGCGACGCAGGTCTCCACCGCTCGGCCGATGCCCTGCCACAGGTGGAACCGGTCGGCGACCTGGATTGCGGTGGGAGCGCCGAGCCGTGCGCCCTCGGCATAGGCGCCCGCCCGGTCCCGGCAGATGATCTCCACGCTCGGGTGAGTGGCCAGCCACGCGGCCAACGGTCCCGAGTCGCGCGTCGGGAGCACGTCCACCACGCGATGGGTCTCTCCGCAGGTCAGGACAGTGGAGTAGGTCTGCCCACGGCGGGTGGCGAAGTCGTCCACACCCAGCACGCGCGGCGTGCTGGGCTACGGGTCGGGCAGCGCCATGACCCTGCGCAGCAGGGTCATACGTCCCACCCGGAAGCCCAGTTGGGCGGTCAGCCGAGCGCCTGCTCGTCCGGCGAGTGCGAGCCTGACACGCTCCAGGACGTGGCCGAGCCGCGTAGTGAAGCGCGCATACGGGGCAGTCAACTGCGCGAACGGCTCGGCGAACGTGTGGCGAGGGCAGTTGTCCGTGCTGCAGATGAAGCGCCGGACTGTCAGGTGTATCACGACACTCTGTTCAGCGAGCGGTAGATCCTTCAGTCTGCGCTGGTAGGAGTCATGCACTCGATTCCAGGAGCAGCCGCAGTCCGGACAGGCCGCACTGGACGCCTGGCCTCTGGCTGTGACATCGACCGTGCCGAAGGTGACAGTCACCGCTTCGACGTCCACGTCGTCGATTCCGTTGAACACGAGCGAGTCCCAGAACGATGCATAGGTCTGCATGACCAGCACCGTCACCGCTCGCCGCGGTCACTGGCGAGGCCCAGCACAGAGCTGACGGAGCGTCATGTCCTGTTACAAGGTCTGGATGGCGTACGCGGTCTCACGGGTCTGAGCCCTTGCAATCGAAAGCCGTGGTGATGCTCTGCGACCGCTCCCCAAGATCTGTGCCAGAGCCGACTCTTGATGTCACTCCCGCCCGGATAGAGCCGAGGCTGGCAAGGAGCCTTGAGCGTTGCGAGGCAAAGCGCCTGCAGCACTGCCCCGCTGCCCGAGGCTCGGCTGTCAGTGCTGGGTGGAAGACTGCCCGGCATGATCGAACCAAACCCGAAGGCGGACCTTCTTCGCTATCTGCAAGACGCTCGTGAGGCCCTGTTGTGGAAGCTGGATGGGCTCTCGGAATACGACGTCCGCCGTCCTCTGACGCCCACCGGCACCAACCTGTTGGGGCTGGTCAAGCACATCGCTGGCGTGGAACTGGGGTACTTCGGCGACACGTTCGGGCGGCCGTTCTTCGACGAGGAGCCACCGCCCTGGTGGTATACGAGCGACGCCGAACCCAACGCTGACATGTGGGCCACTGCGGACGAGTCACGCGAAGAGATCGTCGGGCTGTACCACCAGGCGTGGGAAAATTCGAACAACACATTCGCGATGCTGTCGCTTGACGCGATCGGTCACGTCCCCTGGTGGCCGGAGGACCGACGAGAGACGACACTGCACCACGTCCTGGTGCGCGTGATCGCCGATACCAATCGGCATGCTGGCCACGCCGATATCGTGCGAGAACTCATCGACGGGACGGTCGGAATGTTGAAGGGCAACGACAACGTGCCACCGGGTGATGGGGCATGGTGGGAGACCCACCGGCGCAGGCTGGAGCGCGTGGCGCGAGAAGCGGGTAACGACTGATCCCGCCCTGCTGCGGCCGGCCACTCCAGCTTTGGGGTGGGCTGGTTGCCGGGCGGCCCCATCCCGTGTGGCGCCTTCACCTGGCTTCGGTCCGTTCGGCTTGGGCTTTGGTGTGGGCGAGGCGATAGGACTCGGTGCCGGTCGGATGATGTACATGCTGCCGGAACGGTCCTTGCGGTCACCCGGACGAGTCACACGACGGGCAAGAGCCCCGCAGTTTGCGGCTGATGACACTGTCCTTACCGGCACCCCATGTCGGCGCCGTTGTCGATCCAGGCCAGGAGGAGCTCGGTGAACGGCACGGAGACCGGGGGGCAGGCTCGCAGAGCCGTAGCAGGACGTGGTCGTTGCCATGGAGGTCGTTGTCGATGGTCAGGCGGATGTTTGTTTCTGCTGCCCTTCGGCAGCCTTCTTCTGGGCGGATAGCTTGCCGAGTTGAAAGGTGAGCAGGGCTGCCAGGAGCGGTGCCACTGTTTGCAGCCAGCTGCGGGTGGTCTCGTACTTTTCTCAGCTGCGTCACGGCCACCTGAAGCGTTAACCGTCCTCCTGGAATGGCCATGGGAACACTAGTGGTTGGCTCAGGAGTGGGACTGGAGGTCGGCTCTTCGGTACTGGGCTCCGGGGGCTCGTTGGTGTGAGGGCTGGCCGCGGGGAAGGTTCTTGGGACCCTTCGTGGACGACAATAGGAACAACACTGGCGAGGCTCGCCACAAGAGTCGCTACAACGGCGGACCAGTTCATCTCGCCGTGGTGGTCGCGTGGACGTATGGGTGAAGCGGCCGGACGGCGCCGACTACGACGCTCCGCACATGGCTAGCGCGGTTCGCGCCAGCCCGCGCAGCCAGGCGTGGGCGTGGTCGGTGTCGTAGCGCTGATGCCACGACAGGTATATCGGTGCCGACGGCAGTTCGAGCGGGAGGGGGAGCACGACCAGGCCGAGGTCGGCGACCGCGGACCGCGTGGTGGTTTCGGGGACGCTGATCAGGAGATCGGAGCCGCGCGCGAACTCCAGCGCGGCCGCTTCCGTGGGCGCGGTCGCCACCACGCGGCGGGTGAGGCCGAGCCGCGCGAGGGCGTCGTCGAGGGCATTGCTGAGGTTTCCACGTCGCGAGACGGTCACGTGCTCAGCGGCGGCGTACCGCTTTGCGGTGACGGTCCTGACGCGGGTGAGGGGGTGCCCGTGCCTCACGACGATGACGAGGCGGGTCTCGCCCACGTTCTCGGCACGGATGTCCGGTGCGCTCGGGCGGTTGGCGTTCGCCTCCAGGTCGACCTCGCCGCGCCGCAACTCGGGGGTGTCGATGCTCGATTCCGCGACGAAGCGCAATCGCACGCCCGGCGCCTGTCCGCGCACGGCCGCGAGCAGTGCGGGGCCGCTCAAGGCGACCAGGGAATCGTGCCAGCGGAGTGTGAAAGTGCGCTCCAACGTTGCCAGATCGAGTTCACGGCTCGGTGCCAGCACCCCCTGGACCTGGTGCAGCAGCTCGTGCACCTGTTCCCGGACGGCGATCGCATACGGCGTCGGGGTCATCGTGCGGCCGGTGCGCACCAGGATCTGATCTCCGGTCGTGCGCCGGATTCGGCCCAGACTCCGGCTCATCGCGGGGGCGGTGACGTGCAGGCGCGCGGCCGCCCCGGCCACGCTTCCCTCCTCCAGCAGCGCGTCGAGCGCGGTGAGCAGGTTCAAATCCAATTGCATGTGAGTAATCCTATCCGTGCTTGACATGCATTTGAAGTTAATGAAGGGGCTCTATACCTTCGAGACGAGAGCGCAAGACGGAACGCACAGCTTCGCCCGACCGGCCTCATCACCCCTCCTCACACGGGAGTACCACCATGTCCGAAACGCTTCAGACCACTGACGTCGCCGCCTCCGACGCCGACCTGCTCGACCAGACCGCGATCGCCGTGCGCGCGGCCGGTTCGGCGCTGCGCGAACGCTTCGGCGAGGTGGTCCGCTACCAGACCCGCGAAGAGCTGATGCGCGCGCTCGCCGCCAACGACGACACGGCCCTCGACATCCTGCGCCCCCGCCTCACGCGCCTGCGCCCGGACGCCGGCTGGGTGGAGGACGAACTGGACGGCGGGGCGCTGCCGCCCGGCGAATGGTGGGTCGTGGATCCGGCCGAAGGCAACGTCAACCACCTGCACGCCCTGCCGGAGTGGGCGGTGACCGCCACCCTCGTGCGTGAGAACCAGCCGGTGCTCACCGCGGTCCACCTGCCGTTGACCGGCGAGACCTACACCGCGCTCACCGGCGCGGGCGCCCACCTCGACGGCCGGCCGCTGCACGTCTCCCAGACCGCGGACCTCGGCCTGAGCATCGTGGCCACCAGCCAGGCCCGGCCGGACGAGGACGAGAAAGTCGTGAGGCGCGTCGGCTCCTCGATCACCGCGATGCTTTTCGACGCGCTCGTCGTCCGCACCGCCGTGCCCGCGACCCTGCACCTGCTGAACGTGGCCGCCGGCCGGATCGACGCCTTCTGGCAGTTCGCCGGCGCCCGCGCAGACCTGCTGCCCGGGGCGCTGCTCGTCACCGAGGCCGGCGGACAGATCTCCGACGCCGAGGGCCGCCCCTGGACCCCGCAGAGCGAGAGCTTTCTGGCCGCCGCGCCCGGCGTCCACGCCGAGGCCGTCGCCACGCTCTCACGCTGACCGCGCACCACAACCTGCACGCACGGAAGGACCAGATCATCATGACCACGATCGCAGTTCTCGGAAACGGCCGCGTCGGCGGCAACCTGGCCACAGCCCTCATCCGGGCAGGGCATGAGGTGACCGTGGCGGACCGCGCGCCGGGCGCCGCCGCCGACGCTGCCCGGACAGCCCAGATCGTCATCAACGCCACCCCGGGCGCCGGCTCGCTGGACCGGCTCGTCGCCCTGCGCGAGGAACTGCGCGACAAGATCCTCGTCGACGTCTCCAACGCCACCGTCGACGGACCGGACGGACTGCCCGCCGACCTGATCTACCCCGGCTCAAGCCTCGCCGAGCAACTCCAGGAAGCGCTCCCCGAAACGCGCGTCGTCAAGACACTCAACACCATGCTCTTCCCGGTGATGACCGCGCCGGCCACGCTCACCCAGGCGCCCGATGCCTTCCTCTCCGGCGAGGACCCGCAGGCCAAGCAGACCGTCCGTGAACTGCTCATCAACCTCGGCTGGCGCAAGGAGTGGATCACTGATCTCGGCGGGATCCAGACCGCCCGCGCCACGGAGGCCGCGATCCTGTTCGTACCGCACGTGATTCGGTCCAGCGGATTCGCACCCTTCGCGATCTCGATCGCCCGCTGATCCGCACACAGTGCACCGCCCCCGGCGGGCCCAACATCCACAACGGATACGACAGCGCAGCCAGGGCCGGCAGCTGCCACGGGCGTGTCAGCGCTCGTGTTGATCTTCCCGTTGGCTTGGTGGGTGGCGGGGTCGTAGCAGGCTCCGTCACGCCAGCAGGCCCAGATCACGCGGAGCCAGGCGCGGGCCAGGATGCGGATGGCGTGGGGGTGTCGCTTCTTGCGGGCACGGGCGTCGGTGTAGATCGTCGCGGCCCAGTCGCTGCCGTGTCTGCTGTTGTCGGCGAACGTGGTGACGGCCAGGCGTGCGCGGCGGTTGGTCGCGTAACGGAAGGCGACGGTACGGGACTTGCCGGAGGCTTTCGTGACCGGGACGACGCCGGCTTCGGCGATGAACTGCTCGCAGGTCTGGGAGCGTTCGAGGATGGGGCCGAGTTCGCCGATGATCTGGGCGGAGGTTGACCTTGCCGATTCGCGGCATCGTCGCGAACAGAGGCGCGTAGGGGTGGGCCTTGACGGCCTCGGTGATGGCCTTGTCCAGCGCGCGGACGGTGGCACGGATGCCCTGGACGAGTTGGACGTGTACGCGGCCGAGGGCGCCGACCGCAGACGCTCGGCGAGGAAGCTGCCGGGCTTCTTGCCCGAGTAGCCGTGGCGTTTGCACCAGGCTTCCAGACGTCCGGCGGTGAGCTTGGAGGCGGCGGCCGGGGTGGGGTAACGCTCCAGGAAGGCCAGGGCGATGTCGCTGTCGAGTTCGTAGAAGACGGCCTTGCCGCCGGGCCAGTGGGCGTCCAGCAATGCGGCGAGCTGGTTGACGGCGGCGACTTTGGCCTCGATGTGGTCGGCGCGCTGCCGGGTGAGCGCCTGCAGGTTGAGGGTGGCCTGGTCGGTGGGCTCCAGGCGGGGCAGGAAGTGGCCGTCGGTGCGGAGGTAGTCGGCGAGTTTCATGCTGTCGCCCGAGTCCGTTTTGGCCTTGGCGGCACCCCAGCGCGGGCGCATCGCGTGGAAGAAGGGACGGTCCTCTAATGTGCCCCGCACCCGACGAACGCGACCGTATCCGCGCGGCCGTGGACCGCATCCTGCAGGGAACCGCACAGCACTCCAACGGCGCGCTGACGATCGTCGCCCTGGCCCAGGGAGCCGGCGTCCCGCGCAACGCGCTCACCCAGCGCCACCTCGACCTCAGGAACGACTTCTACGCGCAGGTCAGGGCGCGAGGACAGACACCGCATTCCGAGATCCGCATGCGCCAGCAGATCGTCAAACTGAAGGAACTCCGCGCCAAGGACTCCACCGAACTGACCCAGCTGCGGACCGACGTCGAGCACCTCGTCCGCGCTGTCAACCAACTGACCGCGCACAACGACAGCTGCTCCACGCCCTGTCCCAGCCCAGCTCCCCGGTCCAGGCGCTGCCGACCCAACCGCACCCGGACTCGAGCCACTGAGTCGCTGCGCGAGCGGTGATGGGGATCTGCTTCCACCGAGCCGCCGACTCGTAGCAGCACCCCTACACGGCCGAGATGGCAGCCTGCACTTCGCTGAGGATCTGCCGGGCGAGGTCGCTGTACTCATCGGTGTTGTCGGCATCGCTCCACCGCTCGTAGGCGCCGTTCAGTGCGAGGGTGCCCAGCTCTGCGGCCGCTGGGGCGGTGAGGGCTGGGGTCCCGCGATGAGATAGGGCCTGGGCTATGGAAGCGGTGAGGCTGATGCCCTTCAGTGCTTCGCGCTCCTGCAGGTCGGGGATGGGCCTCGATGACTGCTCGCCTTCGGGCGCTGAATGCACGGTGTGCGGGTGTAAAGACGCTCTGTCCGAGAGCGTCGATGCCGCGCGCCAGGGCGGTGACGGCAACGCGAGGCGATGGCTGTTCCGGTCGGCTCAGGTGTGGAGATGGCTGCGTTCGCCGTTGTGGTCGAGGATGCACAGGATCTCGGCGGGGCCGCGGTCGCTGCGGATGGCGTGGGGAGTCATGGTGGAGAACGAGGCAGCCTGACCGGCCTCGATGCGGATGACGCGTTCGCCGAGATACAGCACGACGGTGCCGGACAGCACGGTGAACCAGTCTCTGCCGGGATGGACACCCAAGTCGTCGGGGGTGACGCTGCCCGCCTGGTCGGTGATGCGCATCTTGGCGACGGTCAGCCCCTGGGGGCCGTTGTCCTTGGTGAGGAGCCAGGTGGTCAGGCCGCGGGTCTCGTCGCGGTCGGGCCGGATGACGACGTCGGAGTCATCGGGGGACGCGACGAGCTCGTCGAGAGACTTTCCCAGCGCCCCGGAGATAGAGGTGAGCTGGTCGAGGCTGATGCGGCGATGCCCGGTCTCGATGCGGCTGAGTTGCGACGGGCTGATGCCCGCACGTTCTGCCAAATTGTCCAGTGACCAGCCGCGCGCCTTGCGCAGGGACCGGATCCGCATCCTGACGGCGGTGTCCAATGTCGATTCTTGCTCCACCGGCAAGAGTCTATGACGAGGCGACAATGATCGCTTTACCGTTCGACGCATGAACACACACCACAACACTCGCGGCCATATCGGACACGAGCGGGCGAGCGGCTCCGACATCCCGATGGCGCAGCTGCTGGAACTGGACGCCGAAGTCCTGGCGCCCTATCTCGCAGAGCTGACCGGCTGGCTCGCCGATCTCACGCACCCCGCCCCGGCCCGGATCCTGGATCTTGGCAGCGGCCCCGGCACCGGCAGCCTCGCCCTCGCCCACCGGTTCGGCTCGGCACAGGTGACGGCGGTGGACATCTCTCCGCAGATGCTGCACCGCCTGCACAAGCAGGCAGCCGCACATGGCGTTACCGACCGGATCAGCACGCTGGAGGCGAACCTCGACGAGCCCTGGGCCGAGATCGGTGAGGGCGGGCCGTACGACCTGATCTGGGCCGCCGCGTTCCTGCACCACGTGGCTGACCCCGCCCGCACGCTGGCCCAGGCGTTCGAGCATGTGCGGCCGGGCGGGCTCCTCACGGTCACTGAGATGGACTTCTTCCCCCGTTTCCTGCCCGAGGACATTGGTATCGGCCGGCCCGGCCTGGAGGCCCGCATGCACGCCGCCACGAACACCCAGCCGCCCCACGAATGGACCGGCGAGCTGACGGACGCCGGATTCACCCTCGAAGAGCGGCGCCCCTTTGACATCCGTCTCGACCGCGCACAGGCGGGACCGGCCCTGAACGACTACGCCCAGACGTGTCTGGCCAAGCTGCGTTCGCACGCCACCGACGCCCTGGACGCGGACGACCTTGACGCCTTGGATGCCCTGCTGGACGAAACGCAGCCGCACAGCATCGCGCGCCGTGACGACTTGACCGTGCGCACCACCCGCACCACCTGGATCGCCCGCAGCCCCGGTGCGATCCGCGGCGTCCGCCTCACCGGCGAAGTCTGTGATCTTCCCTGAGGCGACGCTGGCCAGCCACACCCCGGTCTCGCCGAGCTCGTCCACCCACCCGAGGTGTTCGGCTTGGGCGCGGAAGTGCGACCACGTCGGGGCCTTCGCCGACTGCTTCAGCCTGTTACGTTTCCGCCACACGAGAATGATACGCCTGTTCGAGTTAGGGGAACGACGCCACGTCGCGCGGAGATGTCGATGGTGTTCCGGCGCCCATCTTCGGTTGTGGTGTCGTGGTCCAGGCGACCGATGGCGGCTTGCCCGCCTACTGGCGGTCGGTGGCGAGGTGGGTGCCCTGCTCGGTACGCCGGTACAGCACGTAGCGCCCGTCACGGATGGGGCTGACGAGACCGGACCGGCGTAGAACGCCGAGGTGGTACGAGACGGTTGCGGGGCTGAGGAAGTGGCGGGCGGCCAGCTCGGACGTGCTGGCAGGACGGGCCAGGGCCGTGAGCAGGTCGGCTCGTGTCGGGCCGACGAGGCGGGCGAGTTCGGCGGATGCGGTGTGCGCACGAGACGACGGAGCCGTCAGGGGATAGACGACCAGTGGCGGCCATTGGCCGGGGGGTTCCAGCGGGTCGATGGCCACCGCGGGAAACCGCGCGACCAGTGAGGGGGCCAGCACCACGAGTGGCACGTGCAGGATTCCTGTGAAGCGGCTTTCGATACGGAGCGTGCCGTTGTCCCAGGTGATACCGGGATGCATGGAATTGAACAGGTCACCGGCCCCGTACCGGGCGACGATGCCCGCGCGTCGGTCCACTTCCGCGTCAAGGAGGGACTTCGCTGCTTCCCAGTGAGGCGCGAAGGCCAGCTGCCAGTAGTGTCGCAGCTCGGTGGCGGCTTGCCGCGCGACGTGACGCCCGCCGCGGGCCATCGCCCGACGCAGGGTCTGCGACGGCTCGAGCCCCTGCAGACCAGCGCGTGGACGGCCGCTGCGGATGAAGTCCAGCTCGCTTATGACCCGCTCCGGCGCGGTGCCGGCGACAAGCTCCAGCTCCTCCTCGATGGCCGGGGCGGGAGTGGACGGATACGGGCTGAGGAAGTCCGGCAAGTAGCCAGCCCCCTCAAGTGCCAACGCGGACAACAGGGGCAACCCCGCCCGGCGCAACGACCGGCGAGCCCGGGCCAGCCAGGGACCGACGTCGTCCCGTGGGCTGAGCCCCCATGGCATCAGAGTTCCCGTGACTTGCTGCAGAGGTGAGACGACGAACCTGCATCGCGCCAAGCCAGCGACATCCAGGGTGAGTTGAATCATCTCCGCCCCCTGCGTCCACGGATTCGAACGTCCTCGAATCGTCGCACGGAACCTCGGCCTCCGGGCCCGGACCGATCCAGGATCTGTCTGCTCGCCCTTCGTGCGGCGGTGGCCGACTCCTGGTCCGCACCCTCCCAGGTGGTGACGAGCGGCTTCAGCTCGTCCTCCAGGTTGTTGAGGGTCGTGATGATCCCCTGGGTCTGTTCCATCAACTCCTCGATGGCCTGCTGAACCTTGGGGTATTGCACGTCGATGATGCCGTCGGCCATGACGTCTCCTCTCGAAGGCCGGGCGCCGGGCCCGGGAAGCTCACGAAGTCCGGCCCTGTCGAAGAGGGCCGGTACCGCGGGTGGTTCAGCGCAGTGCTTCGAAGACGCCCTGGCTGGTCTTGCTGTTGAGGACCTCGGTCAGGTCCTGGTTCTCCTTCGCCAGGCGGTTGGCGGAGGTCACGTTCTCCTGAAGCGCGTCGATCATCGTGCTGATCTGGACGACGACCTTCTGTGCCTCGGTGTTCCAGCTACGGAAGAGCTTCAGCAGGGCCTGGCCCTCGTCGCCACCGACGCCCGAACGCGCGGCTATCTGGGCAACGTTGTCCTGGATCTTCTCGACCTGGTTCCGGGCCGACTCCAGAGAGGAGACGCCCCCCAAGCCCTTGGCATAATCCGCTTTCCTCGCGGCACTGTCCGCCATGTCACGCTCCCTTCGTTCAGGCGCGTCTCGTCGCACCGTTGCCCGCTGAGGCTAAAGAGAAACCAGGGTTCCGCGCAACGCGTTCAGGGAAGATGTGAGCAACGGCCGGTTCGGAAGAATTCGCCTGTGTGGCAACGGAGTTGTGCGAACGTTGCAGCAGGATGAACAGGTACGCCCGAACGACGGGCACGCAGGACGTGACCGTCCGCAGGTCGACCCCCGGACGGGCGAGAAACGGGCACACAAAGAGACTGAACGGTCATCGGGAAGGACCGCACCGGGCAATGCGCGCGTACCCGCGGAGTTCCCCGGGTACCGCCGGGCCGAATTACTTGAGCTTCCCCTGAGGTTTCGCCTTCGTATGCGGCACCGCGACAACTCCTCCGACTCGGCGACTTCGCGCCATCTGCGCCGAGTTCGGCCTGATGTTTCCCTCCGCGCGTCCTTTTCTTTTCTTTTCCCTCGGCGCCGTATGTGTTCCCTTGCCGGAATCGGTGCGTGGTGTCAGCTCCGTGAAGCGGCGCCCGCTGCGTCCACCTCGTCCGCCTTGTCCGCTTCTTCGGTCTTCCCGGACTCCTCCGACCGATCGGCGGCGCCGCACTCCGGAGCCGTCACCTTGGGTTCGGTGGCGCCGGCAGCGGCGGTCGCGTCGAGGTCCGCGCCGGTGGGGAAGGCCGCCAGCAGCGGTGCCGGGACCGAGCCGATGTCCGCGGCCTCGTACCCGAGTGCTGCCAGCGATTCCTTCGCGGAGACGCGGTACTTCACACCGTTCTCCGCCACCAGATAGGTGGTTCCGGCGTGCGCGGCACCGCTCGCGTGCAGGGCCCGGACCAGAGCGCCGTGCCCCGGCCGTACCACCGTGGCGTCCGTCGGGACACAGGCCGGCTTCAGCGGCTGGGCCGTGCCCTCCGACACCGCGACCGGGGCGAGCTGGGTCAGCGGGACCAGCACCGACCTGATCCGCACGCCGCCGTTGTCGCCGTCCACCTGCGCGCAGAGCGCGGTGCCGCGCTCCGCGGACTGCGGGAGCGGCGGCGCTTCCGGCAGCTCCGCGGATCCGGCGGAGCCCGCATCCTTCGCCCGGTGCTCGCGCAGCGCGTCCGCGCCGACCGTGCGCACCTCGGGCGACTGCCCCTGGTAGGCGTCCTTCTGGGTGGCCGGGTCGCCCAGCACCAGGGCGGCGCCGAGCCGGGTCAGCGGCACCAGGCCGTCCTTGCGCAGCAGGTGGTAGGTACTGCCGCCGCCGGGCACGCTGACCTTGAACAGCTGGCCGATCCGGCTGGCCTCACCACCGAGTTCGGGGCCCTCCTCGCCGCGCCCCGCCACCGCGGGCGGCTTCAGGGCGGGGCCGGGTGCCAGCGCGTCGAGAAAGGCCGCCGAGACCCGCATCGGCTGCTGGGAGCCGTAACCGAGGGCGTTGCGGGCGTCGGAGGCACGGTCCAGCGGCAGCCTACTGCCCCGCCACACCAGGTACTCGGTGTCGTCCGGGCCGCGTACCAGCACACCGCGGTCGCGGCCGATGCCGCGGGAGTCCAGGGGCATCCCGGCCGCCACGGTGGTGGCGCCCGGCTTGTCCACCCCGCTGGTCGTCACGACGCCGGAGGTGTTGGGCAGCGCCCCGTCAGGACCAGTGACGCACATGTGCCAGGCGCCGTCGTCGAGTTGGCCGGCCCGGGGCACGACGTCCGGGGCGCCGGGGATACCGACCGGGGCGCCCACCGGGACGCCCTGCAGCGAGGGCGTACGGACGTCCGCGGTCGCCAGGTCGGAGCCGCCGATCAGCTTCGCCGAGGCGTAGTTGCGCACGGGGTGCAGTACGCCGTCGGTGCCGGTCCACAGATATCGGGCGCCGGTGTCACGGTTGACCACCAGGTGCTTGCCGTCGCGCCAGCCGTCGTTCCCGCCGGGGCGCAGCAGGCCGTAGACGGTGGCGCCCGCGCCGATCAGGACGGTGACCAGTACGCCGAAGACCACGCCCCGGGTGGTGCGCCCGAGCGGGCTCTCCGGGGCGTCCGGGTCGGCCATCAGCAGGCTCGAGCTGAGCCTGCCCATCATGAACGTGTGGGCGTGTACCTGGTCGCGTTTGGACTGCACGGCCTCTCCTCAACTCCTTCTCCATGCCGCGGCGTAGGGGTGTGCTCAGCCGAACAGGCCGCGCAGCCAGCCGAAGAGCCCCGCCGCCCAGAGGGCGAGCGGCAGCAGCGCCACCGCGAAGCCGGTGTGCGCCAGTTCCGCCGCGCGGCCCCAGTACGGCAGCACCCGGCGGCCGGGCACCGTCCAGGCGGCGATCACGAGTGCGGCCGCGGCGGCGAGCAGCACCGCGAAGACCAGTACGCGTCCGTCGCCGTGGTCGTCCACCGCCCAGGAGCGGGCGAGCAGCAGCAGCCCCCAGACGCCGGGTACGGCCAGGGTCAGCCGCTGCCCGATGTGCACCAGGCCGCGGCAGTGCAGGACCAGCAGCAGGCTCAGCCCGACGGAGGTCAGCACCTCGGGCAGGTTCGGGTGGTCGGTGAGGACGACCAGGGCGGCCGCGGCGATGATGCCGGTGGCGGCGAAGAGCGCGGTGACCCAGCGCCCGGCCAGTTCGGTGCGCTCGGCGACCTCGTCGCCCGCGTAGGGCTCGATGCCCTCCTGGAGCTGGCTTGCGGAGGACGGCAGCGCGGGCAGGCGCATCCCGGCCAGCTTGAAGGCGAAGGGTGCCACCGCTCCGGCGGCGAGGGCGACCACGGTCGCCACCAGCGCCACCGAGGCCGGTACGTCCAGGCCGGTGTAGCCCATCAGGGCCCCGGCGATCGCGGTCGCCACCGAGACCAGCGCGGTGGCGAAGAGGGCCGGGGCGCCGACCGCGGTGGCGGCGAGCGCGAGGACCGCGCCGCCCGCTCCGGCCGCGCCTGCCGCGAGGAGCCGTGCGCCCGCGACCTGTGCCGCGTCGGGGCCGGTCAGGTCTCCGCCCGGCAGCAGCCAGCCGGCCAGCGCCAGGCAGGGCGCGACGAGCAGGGCGAGCGCGGTCGCGGAGAGGCGGTCGCCGACCGCGCGGCTGGCCGAGCCCGCGCCCGCGAGCAGCAGCAGCCCGGTCACGGCCGCGAAGGCGACCTGAGTGGATTCGGAGCCGGTCGCCCCGGGCCAGAGCACCAGCGCGAGGGCGGCCGCCACGGTCGCCACCGCGGTGCCCACCAGGAGTCCGCGGGCCGCTTCGGGGTGCCAGGTGTGCAGCTTCCGGCCCGCGGTGTCGGCTATCCCGTCCACCAGGTCGTCGAGCCGGGCCTCGGGCAGCGCCTCGGTGTGCGGGCGCAGGTAGAGCACGGCGCCGTCGGCGAACCCGGCGTGGGCGAGGGTGGTCTCCTCGTCGAGCGGGGCGCCGCCGAGTTGCTGGAGCACCCAGCCGGCATGGTCGAGACCGGCCTCCTCGGCTTCCTCGCCCACATAACGGAGCAGCGTCGGCAGGAGATCGGCGACCGGCACGTCGGCGGGAACGGCCAGATCGACGGAGACGCTCGGCGCACGTACGGTCAGGCGGCACAGCTCGGCCACCGCACTGTCGGTCATCAGCTGAACTCTCGTCTTCCGTGGGGGCTTTGGCAGGAGGACTTCCCGGGGAGAGGGGACCTGCGAAGAGTACGGAAGGCCGGCGCGGCCAGGAACGGGGGTACCGGGCTGGGGAATTGTGTCCGCGCGGCCAGCGACCGCCTCTCCCACGTGGACAGGTCGCGTTCCGTGAATGCAGACTACTGCCTACGCCCGCCGGATCGTGCTGCGGACCGGACTCATTGTCCGGTATGGAGTTGTCCTTCACGGGAGTTGACCGTCCCCGCTATCCGCTCGAAACATTCACCCTGGCGTTCACCGCGTCATGCGGCACCCGGAGAATCAGCTCGGTGCGGTCTTTCCCGCTACCGGGCGTGCCGGTATTCGGTGGGCCCACAAAGGCAGTGAAACCGGAGGTTCTGTTCCTTGAGTGTGGTGCTGTTTCGCCGGCCGGCCCGCAGACGCGGACCGGAGATGCCCGAGGGTCAATTGACCCTTCAGGAGCCACCGGTCCTCGCCGAGACCGTGCCCGACACCTCCGCGATATGGACCTATTTGCCGATGGCGCTGATGTCGGTGTCCATGATGCTGATGTTCCTGCGCCCCGGCGGCGGGAACGGCGTCTTCATGTATCTGGCGATGGGCGTCATGGCGCTCTCCGCCGGTGCCATGCTGCTGGGGCAGCTGATGCGGCGCTCCAGCGAGCGCAAGCAGCGCCTGAAGGGCGAACGCCGCGACTACCTCCGCTATCTGGCGCAGACCCGCAAGCGGGTCCGTGCCACGATCGTGGAGCAGCAGCGTGCGCTCGCCTGGCGCCACCCGCACCCCGCCTCGCTGCGCTCGCTGGCCCGCACCTCGCGGCTGTGGGAGCGCCGTCCGACCGACGAGGACTTCGGCGAGGCCCGACTCGCGGTCGGCGAGCAGCAGCTCGCGCTCACCCTGCAACCGGTCTCCACCCGACCGGTGGAGGACCTCGAACCGCTCTGCGCCCACGCCCTGCGCCGCTTCATCCGCGCCTACTCCACCGTCCCGGAACAGCCCCTCGGCCTCTATCTGCGCTCCTCGGCCCGGATCCTGCTGCGCCCCGAGGAGACTCCGGGCCGGGCGACCGCCGAGCCGGTCGTCCCGCCGGCCGGGGAGACCGGCGGGGCCCGGGCCGAGGGCGGCGCCCCGGTGGAGGACCCGACCGACGCCGTACGCGCTCTCGTGCGCGCCGCGCTCGCCCAGCTCGCGGTGTTCCATGCGCCCGAGGAGCTGTGGATCGCGGTCTGTGTCAGTGACGAGCGGCGGCCCGACTGGGAGTGGGTCAAGTGGCTGCCGCACGCGCTGCACCCGCACGAGGAGGACGGCGCGGGTCAGGTCCGCCGGATCACCGCCGACCTCACCGAGCTGGACGACCTGCTCGGCGCCGAGTTCGCCGAGCGTCCCGGCTTCGACGCGGATGCCCGCCCCAGTCGTGACGAGCCCTACACCGTCGTCGTCCTGGACGGCGTCACCGTCCCCGAGGGCCATCGCTGGGAGGGGCACGGCTACCGCAACGCCGTGGTCCTCGACGTCTCCGGGGCGCTGCGCTGGCGGCCCGGCCGCAGCACACTGCGGCTGACCGTCGGTCCCGACCGGGTGAGCCTGGTGCGCACCGACCGCAGCCGCAAGGAGCGTTCCGTGCCGCTCGGCCGCCCGGACCGGCTCGGCCCGCTCGCCGCGGAGTCGCTGGCCCGGCTGCTCACCTCCCGCCGGATCAGTCTGGGCACCGACATCGCGCAGCCGCTGGACAGCGACGTCGAACTGACCACCCTGCTCGGCATCCCCGACCTGCACCGGCACGACCCGGCCACGCTCTTCGCCCGGCACACCGGCGCCGCGCGGCTGCGGGTTCCGGTCGCGGTCGGTGTGGACGGCCGCCCGGTGGAACTCGACATCAAGGAGTCCGCGCAGGGCGGCATGGGCCCCCACGGCATGCTCATCGGCGCCACCGGTTCCGGCAAGAGCGAGCTCCTGCGCACACTCGTCCTCGGCCTCGCGCTGACCAACTCCTCCGAGACCCTCAACTTCGTCCTGGTCGACTTCAAGGGCGGCGCCACCTTCCTGGGCCTGGAGGAACTCCCGCACACCTCCGCCGTCATCACCAACCTGGCCGACGAAGTGGCGCTGGTGGAGCGCATGCAGGATGCCCTGCACGGCGAGCTCATGCGCCGCCAGGAGCTGTTGCGCTCGGCCGGCAACTACACTTCCGCCCTGGAGTACGAGCGGGCCCGCGCCGCGGGGGCCGACCTCACCCCGCTGCCGAGTCTGTTCGTGGTGGTCGACGAGTTCAGCGAGCTCCTCTCCACGCACCGGGAGTTCATGGACCTGTTCGTGATGATCGGCCGCCTCGGCCGCTCCCTCGGGGTGCACCTGCTGCTCGCCTCGCAGCGCCTGGACGAGGGCCGCATGCACCAGTTGGAGAGCCACCTGTCGTACCGGGTCGGCCTGCGCACCTTCTCCGCCATGGAGAGCCGCGGCGTGCTCGGTGTGCCGGACGCCTATGAGCTCCCGGCCCAGCCCGGCAGCGGCTATCTGAAGTCCGGTGTGGAGTCACTGACCCGCTTCCGGGCGGCCTACTCCTCCGGCACCTACCGGCGTCGCACCGGCGCGGTGGTGCAGGCACGGGTTGCCAGCCAGGTGGTGCCGTGGACCAGCGGCTGGGTGGTGCCGCGCACGCTGGAGGCGGCGCCCGAACCGGAGCCGGAGACCGAGGAGAGCGAGGAGGACGAGGAGACGCTGCTCGCCGTGGCACTCGACCGGCTGCGCGACTCGGGCCCCGCCGCCCACCAGGTGTGGCTGCCTCCGCTCGACGAGCCGTCCCCGCTGGACGCCCTGCTGCCCGGCATCGCTCCGGACCCCGAGCGCGGCCTCACCGCTACCGGCTGGTCCGGCACCGGCAAGTTGCGGGTTCCGGTCGGCCTGGTGGACAAGCCCTTCGAGCAGCGCCGCGACCCGCTGATCGTGGACCTGTCCGGGGCAGGCGGCCACGTCGCCATCGCGGGCGGTTCGCAGAGCGGCAAGTCCACGCTCACCCGCACCCTGATCGGCGCCCTCGCCCTCACCCACACCCCCGCCGAGATCCAGTTCTACTGCCTGGACTTCGGCGGCGGCGGCCTCTCGCAGCTCGCCGCGCTGCCGCACGTGGGCGGCGTCGCGGCGCGGCTCAACCCGGAGCGGGTGCACCGGGCGGTCGCCGAGGTGATGACGCTGCTCGCCCGGCGCGAGCAGTTCTTCGTGGACCACACCATCGACTCCATGCAGTCGTACCGCCGCCGCAGGGCAGCCGGGGAGTTCCCCGACGAGCCGTTCGGTGATGTGTTCATGGTGGTCGACGGCTGGTCGACGGTCCGCCAGGACTACGACGACCTGATCCCGAAGTTCAACGAACTGGCCGCCCGCGGCCTCAACTACGGCATCCACCTGCTCATCACCACGACCCGCTGGGTGGAGCTGTCCGCGCAGGTGCGCGACCAGTCCGCCACCCGCCTGGAACTGCGGATGGGTGACCCGATGGACTCCGAGATCGACACCCGCAAGGCCCGCTCGGTGCCGCGCAGCGGCGGTCGCGGCATCACCGCCGACAGCAAGATGCACTTCCTCGCCGGCCTGCCCCGGCTGGACGGCAGCGGTTCCCTCGAGGACCTCGGCGAGGGCGTCGCCCACCTGGTCACCGAGGTCGCCCGGCACTGGTCCGGCGCACCGGCCCCGCAGGTGCGGATGCTGCCGCACCGGCTCCCGCTCGCCGAACTCCCCGCGCCCGATTCCACCGAGGGCGGCGGCATGCGCCTGCCTCTCGGTATCGACCAGGACGCCCTGGAACCGGTCTGGCACGACTTCAGCCGCACCCCGCACCTGATCGTGGTCGGCGACACCGAGAGCGGCAAGACCAACCTGCTGCGCGGCATCACCGCGGGCATCACCGCCCGCTACTCCCCCGCCGAGGCGAAGATCATCGTGGTGGACTACCGCCGCACCCTGGTGGACACCGTCCCCGAGGAGTACCGCATCGGGCACGTGATCTCCCTGGACAACCTCAAGGAGACCATCGAGGGCGCGGCCAGGGCGATGAAGACCCGCGTCCCCGGCGCCGACATCGCCCCCAGCCGCATGCGCAAGTGCGACTGGTGGACCGGCCCGCGTCTGTTCATCCTGATCGACGACTACGACATGGTCTCCGGCAGCTCGTTCCAGAGTCCCATGGAGCCGCTCTTCGAGTACCTGACGCTCGGCTTCGAGATGGGCCTGCACCTGGTGGTCGCCCGCAGTGCCATGGGCGCCGGCCGCGGCCTCAGCGACGGACTCATCCGCCGCCTCGACGAGGCCAACAACCCCGCCGTCCTCCTCTCCTGCCCGCCCACGGAGGGCCGTCTCTTCGGCAACGCGAAGCCCCGGAACCTCCCTCCGGGCCGAGCGCTGCACATCGCCCGTCGCCGGGCGAAGCTGATGCAGACGGCACTGGTGGAGGAGCCCCAGGGCCAGGCGGACTGAGGGACCACGAGCGCGAAGGGTACGTACGGAACCGGTAGCGGGGGCCACTTGAGGTGGCCCCCGCTGCAGGTTCCGGGCCGGTTGTACGGCGCTGGTGGACGGCCGCGACCGATGGGTGACCGGCGAGTCCTCGAGCCGGCGATTCGGCGTCGGCAACTGGTCGGGAACAACGTACGGCCGGCACCGGCGAGTTGCCGGGGCCGGCCGTACGGGCCTGCGGGTGGGGCGCCAAGGGGCACCCCACCCGCAGCTCCGTTCAGTCCTTGTCCGTGCCGCCCGCTCCCGCCGGACGCCAGCCCCGGGCGCGGGCCCTGGGGAGGGCGAAGGCCGCCCACAGGATGGCGAGGACGCCTGCGGTTCCGAGGAGGACGAAAAGCGTGGCTCGGTCGGTGGCGCGGTCGGCGGCCGAGGTGTCGCGGACGGCCACGGGGTCGGCGGCGCGCTCGGCGCCGGCAGCCGTACCCGAGTCGCCGAGGACCGTGGTGACGGCGGCGTACGGGTCCAGCTGGGGGATGTCGGCGGGGTAGGCGGTGGCGGTGAGACGGCGCGCGACGGCGTCGGGCGAGTCGTCGGGCCGGACGGCGCGGACTGCCGCGGCGGCCCCTGCGGCGTAGGCGGTGGCCACCGAGGCGCCGGCGCCGAGGTAGTGGCCGTCGCCGCGCGGGCCGCCGGAGACCACCCCGGCGCCGGGGGCGGCCAGGTCGATGCCTCTGGTGGCCAGGGAGTTGTCCGGGCGGACACCGCCGGGAAGCATGTCGGCGACCGAGAGGACCCCGGGTTCACCGGCCGGCCAGTAGGTGCGCGACGGGATTTCGTCGGTGCCGCCCCGGGGCGGGTCCGGGGTGGCCGCGGCGACCACCAGCGCGCCCTCACGGCGGGCGTCGGCGACCGCACGGGTCAGTTCCGCGTCACGACGCGGCAGGGCCGCCGCGACGGCGATGACGTCGGCTCCGGCCTCGGTCGCCTCGCGCAGCGCCTGCGTGACGAGGTCGGCGCTCGCCCGACCGCGCTGGTCGGTACCGCGCAGGGCCAGGATCTTCGCGCCCGGGGCGACACCGGTCAGACGCGAGCCGCCGTCGCCGGTCCCGGCGATCAGCCCGGCCATGAAGGTTCCGTGGCCGACGCAGTCGTCGCCGGCCGTGCCCTCGGCGGTGACCCTGCCGCTGAGCCCGGCGGCGCCCGGGACGACACCGGTGTCGATCAGGGCCACGGTCACGCCCGCGCCGGTGCTGTACTGGTGCAGCCGGTCCAGGTCGAGGCGCTGACGCGACCAGTCCTGCTTCTTCGCCTTCTCGCGGGACGCGGGGGTGCAGGTGACCGCATCCGCGTCCGGATCGAGCGCGGAGGGCATGCCGGGCAGTTCCTGGCCCTTCTTCCCGTCGGCCGCCGGCAGGCGCGACAGGGGTGCCGCCTGGGCCGGGACGGCCGTGGGCAGCAGCAGCGCGGCGGCGAGTCCGGTGCCGGACAGCAGGCGGGCCACCCCGCGGGCGGGCATCGTCATCGGGGAGCCGCCTTCGGTGCCTCGGACACGACGTCCTCGGGGAGCAGGATGCGCAGGTCGTCCAGAGTGGGTGTGGCCAGTGAACTGAGCCGCCCCGCCTGGCGGGTGACCATCGACTCGACCACCTGACGGGCCAGGCGGGCGTTGCCGAAGGAGCGGTCCCGGGGCAGCGAGTCGAAGTACTCCTTGAGCAGCGGGCCGGTGCCGGCTCCGCACTCGTAGCCCATGCTCGAGGCCTGGGCCCGCACGATGGTGACCAGTTCCTCGGAGGAGTAGTCCGCGAAGGAGATCCGGCGCGGGAAGCGGGAGGACAGGCCCGGGTTGGAGGCGAGGAAGCGCTCCATCTCCTCCGTGTAGCCGGCGACGATGACGACCACCTCGTCGCGGTGGTCCTCCATCAGCTTCAGCAGGGTGTCCACGGCCTCCTGGCCGAAGTCGGCGCCGCCGCCGCGCGGGGTGAGGGTGTACGCCTCGTCGATGAACAGCACGCCGCCGCGGGCCCGTTCGAAGACCTCGCGGGTCAGCTGGGCGGTGTGGCCGATGTAGCGGCCGACCAGGTCGGCGCGGGCCGCCTCGATCAGCTGGCCCCGGTCGAGGATGCCGAGCTGGGTCAGGATCTCCCCGTAGAGGCGGGCGACGGTGGTCTTGCCCGTACCGGGCGGGCCGGTGAAGACCAGGTGGTTGCTGAGGGAGGGCACCGGCAGCCCGGCGGCGGCACGGTGGCGGGCGGTGGTGATGAGGTTGACCAGGTCCGCGACCTCGCGCTTCACCTCGGCCAGGCCGATCATGTCGCCGAGGCGGGTCAGCGGGTCGTCGGCCGGGGCCGCGGTCTCGGCGGCCAACGCGCCGGCGGTGGCGGAGACGTCCTCCGGCAGCAGCAGCCGCAGGTCGTGCTCACCGACCTGCTGCAGGGTGGCGAGCCGGACCGCCTGTCTGTCCACCATCTCCTCGAACACCCCGCGTGCGGCACGGCCGTTGCCGAAGCCGCTGTCCCGAGGCATCGCCTCGAAGTGCGCGGCCAGCGCCGCCGCGGTGCCCTCGCCCAGCTCGTACTGGTGCTGGGCGCACATGTTCTCCATGATCGCGACCAGTTCGGGCACCGAGTAGTTCTCGAACTCGACGGTCCGCGAAAAGCGGGAAGCCAAGCCGGGGTTGGAGCCGAGGAAGGACTCCATCTCGCGGGAGTAGCCGGCCGCGACCACCACCACGTCGTCGCGGTGGTCCTCCATCAGCTTCAGCAGGGTGTCCACCGCCTCACGGCCGAAGTCGGCGCCGCCGTTGCCGCTGTCCGAGGCGAGCGTGTACGCCTCGTCGATGAACAGCACACCGCCGAGCGCCCGTTGGAAGGTCTCGGTGGTCTTGATCGCGGTACCGCCGACGACCTGCGCGACCAGGTCGGCTCGGGAGACCTCCACCAGGTGCCCGCTGCGCAGCGAACCCAGTTCGGCGAGGATCGCCCCGTACAGGCGGGCGACGGTGGTCTTACCGGTGCCGGGCGGACCGGCGAAGATCAGGTGCCGGCTCATCGGCGGGGCCGACATGCCGAGTTGTTCGCGGCGCTGGGCGAGCTGCGTCAGGTTGACCAGGGTGCCCACCTGCTGCTTGACGTTCTCCAGGCCGATCAGCGCGTTCAGGGCGCCGAGCGGGCCGTCCGCGCGGTCCGGCAGGGGCGCGTCCGCGGCGCCGGAGCCGGCCGGGTCGGTGTTCTCGGCGCTGCCGCTGCCCCACGCGTCCCGCTTGCCGTTGCCGGTGCTGTTCAGGCCCTCAACTGCCAGCCGGTCGCCGGGCGCGGTCTGCACCAGGCCGCCGCCCAAGTTCTCGCGGGCGAGGCAGTTCACCAGGGACACCGGCGCGGTGGACTCCACCCGGAAGCCGTCCTGGGCGCCCCCGGAGACCTCGCAGCCGCTGAGCGAGGCGAGCGCGCCCTCGCGGAGGAGGAAACCGTGGCCCTTGGGGGCGTGCACCGCGGTGCGGTTGGCGGTCAGCTCGCCGCCTGTGGCGACGACCACACCCTCCTCGCCGGATATCTCGACGCGGAAGTCGCGGACGGTGACGTTGCCGCCGTCCTCCACGACCAGACCGCTGGTGGCCGTGTCGGAGACTCCGCCACCGGCCAGGTAGAGGGTGCTCCCGGAGGCGACGCGTACACCCGCGCCCTTCGGCCGGACGATCTCGCAGTCCTCTACGCGGCCGCGGGCGTCCTTGGCGGTTGAGATGCCGTCACCGGAGGGTTCCACCAGCCGGGCCCGTCGCAGCAGCGGGTTGGCACCGCCGCGCACCGCGATCGCGGGCGAGCCGCCGATCACCTCGAGGCGGTCCAGCTCCGGCGCCGAGTCCTCCTCCAGGAGCAGCCCGGTCTGGTCGCAGTCGCGGACCGTCAGGCCGGTCAGGGCCGGGGAGGCGGCTCCCGCGACCCGCAGCGCCGCGCCCTGCGCACCGTCCACCCAGCAGTCCTCGAAGGTGCCGCGCGCCCGGTCGGTGACGAGCACGCCGTGGCCGCGCGTACGCGAGACGCGGCAGCGGCGCAGTACCGGGTCGGTGCCCTGGGCCAGTGTGATGCCGTTCCCGGACGCTCCGGTGACGCGCACGTCCTCCAGCGTCGTACGGCCCCCGCTGCTCAGGTGCACGCCGGTGCTGGTGTCGTGCACCACGGTGCGGACCACCGAGAGGGAGCAGTTCTGCTCCAGGGCGATGGAGGGTTTGTCGGTGGAGGAGATGTCGCAGTCCTCGACGGTGCCGCGGGCCTCGCCGTTGGCGAGCAGGCCGTTGCCGCGGGCGTCGCGGACCGTGCAACCGCGGATGCGTGCCTCGCCCTGCTCCGCGATGACCAGGCCGCTGGTGCCCAGGTGTTCGAAGGTGCAGGACTCCACGGTGGTTGGCGTGGTCGAGGTGACCACGATGCCCGCGCCCTGCGGGTTGCTCACCCGGCACTCCCGCAGCGCGAGTGAACCCGTTCCGCCGGCCAGCATCGCGGTCCAGGCGGCGCCGACGACCTCACAGCCGTCGAGGGCGGCCTGCCCGCGCCGCACGTCCACGGCTGGCAGTTCGGCGTCGCCGCCGCGCAGAGTCAGTTCGGAGAGCATCACGGCGTCGGCGCGCAGCGCGATCACGCTGCCCGAGCGCGGGCGGATCTCCACCGTCCCCCGCCCTTCGGCGGCGGTGAGGGTGACCCTGGTGTTGATCACCAGGTTCTCCGCGTATGTCCCGGGCCGGACGCTGATGAGTGCGCCGGTACGGGCGGCCGCGAGTGCCTCACCGATCGTCCGGTAGCGGTCCCGGTCCCCCGGACCGACGGTCAGTACCTGGCGCGACACGCACCAACCTCCTTGCCACGGGGGCGTCTGCAGTGGGCGCCCCCTCGTCCGGGGGCGCGTGTCGGCGAGCCGACGGTGCCATCATGCCTCGCCCTGGGGGCGGGCGAGTGCCGAGAGCGGTGTTCTCGGTCTGCGGGCGTCCTGTCAGACGCTCCACTTCTGGTTGTCGGTCCCCGCGCAGCTCCACAGCTGCAGCCGGGCCCCGCTGCCCCGGTTGTTGTCCTTGATGTCGACGCACTTGCCGACAACGGTGTTGACCAGGTCGTGGCTGGCGTTCAGGACGAACTTCTGGGCGGCGTTGCCACTGCACCAGGCGATCTGGATGGGGGTGCCGTCGTTGTAGTTCGCGTTGGCCACGTCCAGGCACTTGCCCTTGATGCGGACGGTGCCGTCGGAGGCGAACTGCCACTTCTGCGTGGGGCCGTTGTTGCAGTCCCACACGAACAGCTGCTTGCCGTCGCTGAAGTCGCCGCCCGGTACGTCGATGCAACGGCCCGAGAGGTGACTGCGCAGGGAGACGGCGGCACTGAGAGTCACGCCCGAACCGGCCTTCGCGGGCTGGTCCTTGCGGCCATTGGGCGTCTCCCCGCCGCTCTGTTTCTCCGGCTGGTCCTTCGTACCGGCGTCCTTCGGCCGACCCTCGCCCTTCACCGGGGCGGACGCGGAAGCCGCTTTCACCGGCTCCTTCTGCTTGCCCTGCTGGTCGGGGTCCTTCTTGCCGTCGCCGGAGGAACCGGTGTCGGGCGTGGTCGTAGCGAACTCGCCCGGTGCGTCCTGCGCGTTCCCGCCGAGCACTGTTCCCGCCGACGCCGGCCCCCTGCGGTCCTTGTCGTCGTTCCCGCCAAGCATCATGAACGGCACCGCCACGAGCAGCGCCCCCGCGACCGCGGCCCCGGCCAGCACCGCCTTACCCGGCCGCCCCACCGGTCCGGCCTGCTGCGGCCGGTCGATCGCGGTCACGGTCATGGTCCGTACGAGCGCCGGCAGCCGGCTCTTGGCGGCCGCGGCGGCACCGGGGTCGCCTTCGGCTTCGGACTGACTGCCGGAGGCCGCCCCGCTCTCGGAGTTGGTGCCGGTCTCGGAGCCGGCCCGGCTCTCAGAGTTGGTGCCGGTCTCAGAGTTGGTGCCGCCTTCGGGCTCTGTGGTGCTGCCCTGTGCGGCCGTCTCCTCGGCCGCGGCAGGTTTCGTACCGGCCTCGGCTCCGCTCTTCGCCTCCGCGGGCTCAGAGTTGGGCTCGGTCTTGGGTGCGGGTGCGGGTGCGGGCTCGGCGACGGCTGCGGTCGCGGCCGTCTCCTCGCCGTCGGAACCGGGCTCGGCACGCGGGGAGATGGGGGGTTGTGGGGCCGAACGTGTCACGTGGTCCTCCCTGTGGTGTGGGGCCAGGGTTCAGGAGAGCTGTCGGTCCGGGCCGCGGCCGCAGGGCCGGTACGGTCCGCCGAGCCGGAGATGCCGCCGGAGCTCTCCACCGTCACGGCCTCTGCTGCGGGCGCCCCCTCGGCACCCGGCACACGTACGGGATCGAGAAGACTGTCCGCCGGGACGAGCAAGGGGGCCGCGGCTCCGGCGTTCGCCAGCAACCGGGTGCCCGAAGCACTCAGTGAACGGGCCAACTCGCGTGCGGGAAGCGTGTCATGTCGAAGTGCCGCGGACATGAACTCGTGTACCGGCGAGGTGAACAACAGCACCACCGGTGCCCCGTCCAGGCCGGTGGCCGTGAGCGGCCCGCCGTCCGGCCCGCGCACCACTGTGATCTCCGCCTCCGCGAGCGCCGCGAGCGCCTCGTCCACCGAGCCGTAACCGGTGGCGGCACGCTGCGCCGCCGCGTCCACCGGGTCGCTGGGCTCCGGCCAGCCGAGCACCCGGGCCGAGGGCCGGTACGCCGGGTTGGCGCGGTAGTCCCCCACGCCCCCGTCCTCGTCCGACTGCCACTCCCCCAGCACCGCCCACTCCGGCGGCGTCCGATCCTCGGTCCACTCCGGGTCGACCACGCCGATCCAGTGCCCCGGCGCCCGGCGGGCGGCGGCCCGCACGGCCTCGGGTATCTCGGGCGTGTCCGCGAATTCGGTGGTCTCGGTGACATCGGCAACGACTGGCTCGGAAGCGGCGGTCGGGCCGGAGCCGTCAGGCACCGCGGACAAGGCATCATGCCTGCCCTCTTGCCGTTCTCCGGGCCGCATTTTCACCTGAACTCTTCGGTCCGTACGAATTCTTGGGTGCCGCGCGCCATGCGCGAACCTCGACGTTGATCAGATCCGGGGAGCCAACAGGATGCCACACGCGCCCCGCCCGTGGGCGACCGGGTCATGTCCGTATCAGGGGCCCGCGTGCCCGTTTGCTGCCCGGGTGGTGAACTTTTGGGGACCAGTGAGACGTGGGTGGACAAAGCGGTGGGGCTGGGGGTGCTGCTGTCGCCCCTGTGACGGGCTAAGTTGGGTGTGCCATCGGGCCCGTCGACGTACACATGCCTTCCGCCCGGACGTCCAAGCCAGGGCTGTACGGGAGGACTTCGCGGCTCGGAAAGGTTCGCAGCCCGGAAGGCTCGGACCGGTCCGCGGCCGCCGCCGCGGAGGGTCACGCGGAACTCGACGACCGGGACCGAGAGCCGAACCGGCTCACTCGACGCGGCACTTGCCCAAAGCCCGCCGCGCCGACCGGCGTTCGTCCGGCCCGGCCGCTGTGCGGGCACGTGCCCACCACCGACCGCTCCGCCACCGAGGAGGAGTACCGCATGTCCCCCCAGCACCACACCCCCGGCGCGAACGCGGAGGCGGCCGCCGCCCGCGCAGAGGAGGCCGGGTCGCCACCCCCGTCCTCGGCACCGGACGAGCAGGCCCCGAGCCCCGCCGCGGCCCCCAACGCGGAGTCAGGCACTGCCCCGAGCGGGGAGACCGCTGCCGCGACCGCCACCGCCGCCGCCCCGCCCCCGGCCGCCGCCGAGCCCGCCGAGGAGCCCGAGGAGGGCGTCGCCGTGGCGGCGGCCGTCGGAACGGCGCCGCCGGACGTCAATGCCGCCACCGGTACGGACACAGGACGCCCCCGCAAGCCGATCCTGGCGGGGGCCGCGATCGCCGGCGCCGTCCTGGTCGCCATACCCCTGCTGCTCGTGGGGAGCGCGAACGACGAGCGACCCGACTCCGCCAAGGGGCTGGCCGCGGACTCCGACACCGTCCTGAACGCGAGCTCCGCCCCCGCCGTGCTCGACGACTACGTGGCCGAGAAGCCCAGTTCGTCCCCGAGCAAGGCGAAGCCGAAGAAGAGCGAGGCTCCGAAGGTCGCCGTCGTCCCGCCTGCCGCGCCCTCGCCGAGTCCCAAGGCGAGCAGCTCGCCCGAGAAGAAGGCCAAGGCGACCCCGAAGCCGAACTGGGGCACCAAGACCGTCTACGCGACCAGCGTCCTGCAGGTCGGACAGGCCTGGTCCACCAACCGCATCCGCATGGTCATGCAGAGCGACGGCAACCTCGTCGTCTACAACGAGAAGGGCAAGCCCATCTGGGCGGCCATGACGTTCGGCGCCAGCCACCGGGCAATCTTCCAGCAGGACGGCAACCTCGTCATCCACAACGCCGACGACCGCCCCATCTGGGCCTCCAAGAGCCACGGCCACGAGAACGCCCAGCTGGTCCTGCGGGCGGACGGCAAGGTCGTCATTCTTCACAACGGCGGAGTCATCTGGTCCACCTGACACCGCGGCGGTCGGAAAGGCCCGCCGACTGTCGGACCTCGCCGCTATGTGACGGCCCGTGATCGCACAACGGCGCCACGGCCCGTCACGCTGCCCATTCCGCCGCTCGCCGCGCGGACCTCAGCCGAGGAACGACAACCGAACCCGCCTGTCCGGGTTGTCGCGGTTCCTGCCCACCAAACTCCGTGACGGCGCCCCAGCCGGACGCCGCACGACCACAAGGGGGCGCCTTGGACGACGACGTCATCCTACGAGGACCACACGCGGGCCATCACCGCTTCTCGGGCCTCAACACCCGCCGTTTCCGCTGGTCAACGAGGTATCGAGTCTGTACCGACGTCGTCGTCTGCGTCCTCCCCTACCGGCTGAGCCGGTGAATCGCCCCAGGCCCAGCCGGTGCCCGCCCTACAGCAGCCCGTCGGCGATGGTGCCGAGGGAGAGGGCCGGAAGGAAGTTGAGCAGAGCCAGGATGACGGCCGCTCCGGTGGCCAGGGCGACGAAGTTGACGCCCTGCGCGCGCAGCGTACCGACCGTGACGACACCCTGCTGGTGCCTGGCAAGGCCCCCGGCCAGCGCGAGGACGCAGACCATCACCATCGGCAGATAGCGTCCTGCCAGCATCGCCACCACCATCAGCAGATTGTGGAAGTCGGTGGCGCCGTTGACACCCGCCATCGCGCTGCCGTTGCTGTTGGTGTTGCTGGTGTACGCATAGATGAGCTCGGCCAGTCCGTGCGCGCGCAGTTGGCCGTGGTGGCCTGCTGGTTCAAGCGTGTGCGCCGTGGGTGCTCGGGTCGCCGGGGTGGAGTGGCGGCGCGGCTACCGTGGGTGCACGGCGTAGGTCAGGTGCGTCACCCGCGACGACGGCTCCGAACGGACCGGCTCCAGCGCGACCCTGGACGCGTCCACGCCGTCGAACAGGCGGGTGCCGGCGCCGAAAAGCACCGGTGACAGCGTGATCGAGAACTCGTCGACCAGGCCGGCGTTCAGGTACTCCAGGATCGTCGCGCCGCCGCCGGCGATGCGGACGTCGCGGTCGCCGGCGGTCTCGCGGGCCTGGTCGAGGGCGTGCTCGATGCCGTCGTTGACGAAGTGGAACGTGGTGCCGCCGGGCCGCTCCCACGGGTCACGCTTGGTGCGCGTCACAACGAAGACCGGGGTGTGGAAGGGCGCCTCCTCCGGCCATGACTGCTCGCCGAGGTCGAACATGCGCTTGCCCATGACGCTCGCGCCGGTGCGCTCGAACGTCTCCCGCGCTACGTCGTTGTCGCGGCCCTCCTCGCCGCCCTCGCCCAGCTTCAGGTTCTCCCGGATGAACCGCAGCGGGAACAGCCACTGCTGCAGCTCCGTCCACTGCGCCATCCAGCGCTGAACGTCCGGGTCGTCCTGCTTGTCGGGCGCGAAGAGCTCGTCTTCAACGGGCACGGACTCGGGCGCGATGAAGCCGTCCAGCGACATCGTCACGCTGAAGAACACCTTCCCCGCCATCAGCTCTCCGCCCCCTTCCGCGCGAGGTCGGTGACATAGGCCGCCAGGCTGCTCAGGGTCTGCCGGCCGCCCTCGATCGCGTGGTACTTCTCGACCGCCTCGTCGCGCAGTTCCTTGGTGGGGAACACCGTGCGCATCACGAACCGGGTCGCCGCGCCGTCCGGCGCGAAGGTCAGGACCGACTCGAAGGCGTTCGGGTCGTCGCGGGACTCACCGTGCAGCAGCGCGATCCGCTCCGGCGGGGCGATCCGCAGCCAGCGGATCCACTCGGAGTAGTCGGTCCCGTCCGGCCCGTGCAGCACGAAGTCCCACTCCCCGCCCTCGCGGAACTCGAAGGACCGCGTGGTGGTGGTGAACCCCTCCGGACCCCACCACCGCGACAGGTGCCGGACCTCGGTGAACGCCTCGAACACCAGCTCCCGCGGGGCGTCGATGACCCGGGAGATCACGATCTCCCGGTCGGCCGTCCCCGGCTCCGCCCGCGATTCTTGCCTTGCCCCTGCCATCGGTCATTCCTCCTGCCGTGTCTGCTTGAGGTCCTGCACGTAGGTGTCCAGCCGGTCGAAACTCTCGTTCCAGAACCGCTCGAATCCGCCGACCCACTCGTGGACCGGCCGCAGCCCGCGGGCGTCCAGGCCGTAGAGGCGCTGCTTGCCCGCCCCGCGGACCCGCACCAGCCCCACCTCCCGGAGCACCCGCAGGTGCTTGGACGCCCCTGGCTGGCTCATACCCAGCTCCTGGGCCACGTCGGTCACCGGCCGCTCACCCGCCCGCAGCAGCGCCAGGATGTCCCGGCGCTGCGGCTCGGCGATCGCGTTGAACGCGTCCGACGTCGTCGCTGCTCGTGCCATGACAGCCATCATATTCCCATATCGGAATACGTCAAGCGGGTTGGGAATCGGGCGAGTCTTGTTGGATGACGATTGCAAACAGCGCTCCCTGCCCCGCCGGCTACGGCGTGGCCGCCTCCCGCAGGCGTATTTGAGGGGTCAGGGCTCGGCTGCGAGCGCGTCCTTGCGCGGCTTGAGCCTGACGTCGACCCGAGAGGGTCAGATCCCGGCTCAAGCCGCCGCGCAGGGGACGAATCCACGTGTGAGGCGCGCGACGGCGGGGGCGGCCAGGGTGAACGCGACCGGGGTACCCGGTGCTCCCCATCCGAAGCGGATGGCGTTTGGTCTTCAGCCCGCAAGGCGCCCTGTGCTTCTTCGCACACGCGACTCAGCTTTCGAATTGACCAAGAAAAGGAACCTGGAATGGAGGGTGGCGGCACAGGGGGGCCACGTTGGTGCGCTCGCGCACGCCCTTGCGCGGCGCGTTGTCCCGTTGCGGGATCGTCAATCGGTCCGGGTGCGGAGGCTCCGCGCCAGGGTGGGGATCATCACCGACGCTGCGCCGAGGTGTAGTCCGAGGAGGGCGGTGGTGGTGGCGGTGTTGCCCCGGAGAGGAGAGGCGGGACCAACGAGATCGCGGTCAGCGACACTGCCGTCCACACGAATCGCTTGGCGGGGCGAGCGCTCCAACGGAGAAGAGCGACGGCAATGACGATGCCCACGACCGAGAAGAAGCCGGTCACCACGGCGAACCCGGACAACGGGATCGTCTCGCCACCATCGGGGACCTCGAAGTCGACGCCAGCGGCCTGGGCAAGCGCAGCGGCGAGGGTGGTGGCCACCATCGCTGCGAGCGTGGCAATGAAACCGGTGCCGGCGAGCCTGCGGAGCCGGTGGGTGTGGCTGGTCTGGTCCGATGCCGGGCCTGCGACGACCCCGGTGTCATTCATGCTGTTCATGTCGTTCCTCCATCATTCGGTAACTGGCGTACGGGTGTGGTGACTGGCATGCGACGGTCCTGGCCTTGGGGGTGACGATGCGCACCCTCGCCGTGCGACGGCCGTGGTTTTGCAGGGCGCGGACGCCGGTGCCGCGGAGCCAGAACCCGGCGTCGCGTCCGAGGACCGGCCCGGGCTCGCCGTCGCGCAGCTCCAGCTGAACCCGCCCGCGGGTGACGACGCCGAACGCGTCGCACCACTCCGCCGCGACCACCGCGACACGCGAGCCACCGCGCAGCGCGAGCGTCCACACCGGGACTACTCCGTGCCGTCCGCCGGCAGGCGCTCCGGCAGCCCGAGCCGCGGGAACTGGTCGTCGTGGAATGTGACGATCTCGGTGATCGCCCCGCCGGTGATGCGCAGGACGTCGATCGTCAGCGGCAGGTACGCGTCCTCCTGCTTCCGCCAGAGGTAGAAGGCGACGGCGGGCTGCCGGTTCACCGAGGTCAGGACGCAGCGCAGTCGCCCCAGGTCCTCGAAGCCGCTCTCGAGCCAGTCGTTCACCACCGCGTCGCGGCCGACGTACAGGCCCGGCGTGGGCGGCATCGAGCAGCGGACGTCGTCCCGCAGCAGCGCGGCGATCCCGTCGACGTCCGTGGCCACGCTCGCGTCGGTATAGCGGCGCACCAGCTCGCGCGTCCCGGCGTCCTGTTCGCCGCCGGTCCAGTCCTGCCGCTCGGCGGGCAGGTGCTCCCGCATGCCGGCGCGGGCCCGCTGCAGAGCGCTGTTCACGGAGTTGACGGAGTCCCCGAGCAGCTCCGCGACGTCCTTCGCCGGCCAGTCGACCACGTCCCGCAGGATCAGCACGGCCCGCGGGCGCGGCGCGAGGTGCTGGACCGCGACCAGATACGCCAGCTCGATCGTCTCCCGCGCGACGGCGACGGTCTCCGGCTCGTCCGCGTCTCCCGCGGGCAGCTCGTCGAGCAGCCGGTCCGGGTAGGGCTGCAGCCACAGCACCTCGCCGCCGGTCGCGGGCTCCGGGCGGCGTTTGGCGAGCAGGTCCAGGCAGGCGTTGGTGGCGATCCGGTACAGCCAGGCCCGGAACGTCGACCGCCCCTCGAAGGTCTCCCGCCGCCGCCAGGCACGGAGGAACGTCTCCTGCACGGCGTCCTCGGCGTCCTCGAACGACCCGAGCATCCGGTAGCAGTGCATGTGCAGCTCCCGCCGGTGCCGCTCCGCCAGCCCCGAGAACGCCCGCTCGTCGACCTCGCCCAGACCGCTCCCGCCCAGCTCCTCCAACCGCGTGTCCGCACTCATCACGTCATCCTTCCGTCCCGTCGTGTCCCGTCGTAGGTATGACGGGTGCGGGCGCGACAACTCATCACCAGGGTCGGTCGGCACTCACTCACGCTGCGGAGAGGAGCGCCCGTCCCCGTGGGTCACGCCTCCGTACGGGTCCCGTGCCCCCGCGCGGAGCTGGGCGACCGCGGCATCGATGCAGCGCGTCGGCCAGACGGCCCTGCCTCGCATGGACGAACCGCCTATAGCGGCTGGAGTCGGCATCTCGGACACCGAGGGTGAGCGGACGAATATTTTCGGCCAGAGGTGCGATTCATGGCGCCATGTACGAGATCGACCGAGGCCTGCCGGGCGAGCGCTGTGCGCATCTTCTTGCCGCGAGGCCTGAATATGCGTGATTCATCCGGAGTTTGCCCTGATCTGGCGAAAGATTCGCCGATCAGGCGGTGATACCGCAAGAGAAACGACCGAAACTGTTCTTTGTGTTTTGACGTTTGATCGGCCTGGCGGTGAAGGTCTGGTTCATGGCCCCCTCACCCCCCGTCGCATCCAGCGGGCTGCTGCGCATGCGCGACTTCCGTCTCCTGCTCGCGGGCGCCGCAGCCGGTCAAGTCGGCGCCCAGGTCACTCTGGTCGCGCTCCCGCTGGTGGCGGTTCTCGTGCTGAAGGCACCCGCGTTTCAGGTGGGACTGCTGACGGCTGCCGAGACCGCCGCCTTCCTCCTGATAGGGCTGCCTGCGGGTGCCTGGGTCGACCGGATGCGGAAGCTCCCGCTGATGATCCGGGCGGATGCGGTGCGCGCCCTTTCCATGGCGAGCGTCCCGCTGGCCGCAGTCGCCGACGTACTGACGATGGCGCAGCTGTACGTCGTCGCTCTGGTCACCGGAGCGGCAACCGTCTTCTTCGACGTGGCCCACCAGAGCTACCTGCCCGAACTGCTGCCCAGGGAGCAGCTGATGGCCGGAAACGGTGCATTGGAAACGGTCCGCTCATCGGCCCACGTCGCAGGCCCGGGGATCGGCGGAGGGCTCGTACAAGTCCTCGGAGCCCATCTGGCGATCGTGGCCGACGCGATCGGCTACGCAATGTCCGCGCTGTTCCTGCTGGCCATGAAGCGACCGCCCGAGAGCCGGCCCGAGCCTGTTCCGGGCGCGTCCCTGCGCAAGGACATCGGGGAAGGCCTCCGGTTCGTCCTCGGCCACCCCCTGCTACGGGTCATCGCCGCAACGACCGGCCTCGGCAACTTCTTCACCGCGATGTTGATGGCCACTCAGACCATCTTCCTGGTGAGGGTGATCGGCCTGCCGCCGTTCGCGATCGGTCTGATGCTCTCCGCGTCCGCCGTGGGCGGGCTCGTCGGTGCACTGAGCGCCGGCACGCTCGCCGGCCGTCTCGGTCAGGCCCGCATCATCTGGCTCTCCGCCCTGGCAACCGGGCCGTTCGCACTGTTGTGGCCGCTGTCCGGACCGGGAGCCACCGCCGCCCTGTTCGCCATCGGCTCCGGTGTGGTCTCCTTCGGCGCCGTTGTCTACAACGTCGCCCAGGTCAGCTTCCGTCAGACGGTCTGCCCGCCCCGACTGCTCGGCCGGATGAACGCCACACTGCGCTTCCTTGTGTGGGGCACCCTGCCGCTCGGCGCCGTCGTGGGCGGCGCTGTCGCGGGCGCCTTCGGTCCGCGCGCCGCACTCTGGGTCTGCGCGATCGGTTTCCTCGTCGTACCGCTGCCGTTGCTGCTCTCCTCTCTGCGGCGCATGCGCGATCTGCCGGTCGACGCGCAAGACCCGGAAGACCCGGCCACGCGCGACACCGGCGGCCACGCCGAGCCTGTCACCGCCGGCTGACTCGACGCCCCCGTTCCAGCTCCGGCCTGCCTGCCGGTCATTTCTTGCTGCCGTCCCGTCCGAGCGGCATGACGCGGCGTCCGACGCGCGGCCACGACAGACACGACAGAGAGGACAATGTGCAACTCAGCATCACGTGCCAGTACCTGGCTCGCTACCAACGCATCGCCGCGGACAACGGCGAAATTGATCTGCTGCCCGTCACCGGAGCTCAGCGGCGCTTCGCCCTGGTGCGTTCCCTGGACCCCGTCGGACGGCCGGACATCGTCCCGATGTTCTTCGCCTTCCCCCGGGGCACCGTGGATCCGCTACGGCTGCGGGCGGCCGCCAACCATCTGGCCGCCCGGCACCCGGTGCTGCGCGCCCACCCGGAGGTGCTCCGCGGCACCCCCGCGCTTCGCGTTGCGGAGCCGGACGTGCCGGTGGAACGCATCGTTCGCGCACCCGGCGAGGACGCTGCCACGACCCTGCGTCGAGCCCTGAGCGCCTGGACTGCACAGGGCTCGCCGCTGCGGCTCTACCTGGCCGAGGACGGACCGGATGCCGAGGAAGAGGTGCTCGCCGTCGTACTCGACCACGCCGCCTGCGACGGCCAGTCGCTGGCACGTATCGTCGAGGAGCTGAGTAGCGCCTACCGCCACGGGATCGGCCCCGGAGAACTCGCGCCCGCCGACGCGGCCGCGGAACTGGCCGCCTACCGAGAAGCGGTTCAGATGCAGCTCGAGGCCGAGCAGCGCGCGGGGTCGGCCGCCGCGCTGGAGTACTGGGGCGGGCGGCTGCGCGCCGTGCGCGAACGCCCTGCGCTGCCCGTGCCGCAGGATCTCGCCCCCGGCGCACTGCCCACCGGCGCGGCCGAACTGCGGCTGCCCGCTCCGGCCTCCGGCGCACCGTTCCCCGCGCTGCTCGACGCCTGTCGGGCAACGGCCCGTGTCCTGTACGGGGCCGGTCATGTGTCACCGATCGGGTATCCGTGGGGCGGCCGCCCGGCCGCCGCGGCGCCGGTGGTCGGCTGCTTCCTCAACACCGTCGTCTTCCCCGCCGGGACCCATGACGCCCCAGGCGCCCCGAGCGGTGACGACCCCTTCGGCGCGGAGGCGACGGCCACCGATTGGTGGGGCGATCTTGACCGGGCGGACACCCCCTTCGACGAAGTCGTGCACGCCGCCCGGTCGGCCGGTTCTCTGTGGTCGGGCCGACTGGACGGCCTGCTGACCGTCGACGACGCCCGTCGCCGTCCACCGCTGAGCCTGGGCGGAGTAGTGGGCCGAGAGGTCCACATCGACGGCCGGCACGTACGCGCCCCGTTCGCCGTGTCCGTCACCCACGGGCCAGAACTCCACATCCGCATGGTGTGGGACCGCAGTGTGCACGACGACCGCTCGGCCACGGACGGGTTCGGCGCCTTCTGCGCGACCCTGCCCGCACCGCAGCGAGCCGACGTCACCGTCGGCTGAACGCCGCAGTCGTAACGGAAACGGCACAGCGCCGAACCGCACACGGCAGGCGCACCGCACAACCCTCAAGCCACACAGCCACAGAACCACCCCGAAGCCACCGAGCACAGCACGGCAGGACCGCGCGATCCGCGGACCGGCCTGCGAACCCCGGGTGGGGAGCACAACCGTGCCCCGACCCGCATCCGAAGAACCCGACCCGACAACCTCAGGGATCGCCCATGCTTCCCCTCTCCTCGTCGCAGGAGATCGTCTGGCTGCACGAACAAGTGCAGCCCGGCAGCCGCGCCTACAACTTCACCGCCTCACTCGACCTGTGGGGGACGCTGGACACCGAGGCCCTGCGCTGCGGACTCACCGCCGCCCTCGACCGGCACCCCGGACTCCGTCTGGAACTCGTGGCTGTCCCCGGCGCGATGCCGGCCCAGCGGACCGCTGACGCCTGTGCGCCCCGCCTGCGCAGCGTGGATCTGACCGGGGAGGCCGACCCGGAGGCCGCGTTCGCCAAGCTGCTGCGCACCGAGGCCGAGACCCCGCTCGACACGTACGAGGCGCCACTGCTGCGCTGGACGCTGGCGCGGCTCGCCGACGACCAGCACCGGCTCATCCACGTCGAGCACCACCTGATCCACGACGGGCACTCCTTCGCGATCCTGCTGGGCGACGTCTTCACCGTCTACCGCGCCCATGTCCTCGGTGAGCCGGTCACTCTGCCTCCCGCGACCTCGTACGCGGACCATGTACGTGCCCAGGCCGACGTCCAGGCAGACGACGTACGAGCCACAGCCCGGCAGACGAGCCTCGAGTACTGGGCCGACGAACTGCGCGGCGCCTCCTACGACATGCCGTTGCCCGGCCTGTCCCGGCCCGGTGCCCGGCGCAGGCACCACGGCGGACAGCTGCGGCAGTCGATCGGCGCGGATCTGACCCAGCGGCTGCGCACCCACAGCCGCGAGCGCGGCCTGACCCCGTTCTCCACACTGCTCGGGCTTTTCGCCGAGCTCCTGCGCCGGCACAGCGGCCGCTCCCAGATGGTCGTCGGCACCGCCGTCGGCAACCGCCCGCGGGGATTCGAAGACGCTGTGGGCATGTTCGTCAACACGATCCCGCTGCGGCTTCGCCTGGACCCGAAAGCCCCGGCCGAGGACACCATGGACGAGGTGACCGACACCCTCATCCGCGCTCTGCCGCATCAGGAAGTGCCGGTCCAGGAGTTGACCCGCGCACTGGCCCTGCACACCTCCGGCGCGGACAACCCGCTGTTCAGCGTCATGTTCAGCGCACACGACGCGGCACTGCCCGAGATCGAGGTGCCAGGCCTGGACATCACCCTGTTCGAGGGGTTCAACACCGGCACCACCCGATTCGACCTCGATGTCGTCCTGCTGCCCGACGACCGCCGTGGAGTGGGCCCCCGGCACGGGGCGCCCGGCATGACGCTGGTCTGGGACTACGACGCCGATCTCTTCGGCGAGGACGTGGCGAAACTGCTCGCCGAACGCTTCCTGGATCTGCTGCGCGCCTACCTGGACGCTCCCGCCACCGTGCTCGCCGACCTGGCGCTTCCGGCGACGGCGTGCGACCCCGCGCCCGAACCGCACGCGGCCGCGCAGGGCCTGGACGCGCTCGACCCGGCCGCCGCCCACGACGCCTCCCTGCCCGCGCTGCTGATCGGGGCCCGCCGGCTCACCTACGGCGACCTCGACGAGCAGGTCACCTCCCTCGCGCAGCGGATGCGGGACGCCGGTGTGACGGCCGGTCAGCCGGTCGCCGCCGTACTGCCGCGCGGTGCCGACTCGGTGGTGACGCTGCTGGCCTGTCTGCGGACCGGAGCCGTGTACTGCCCGCTCTCACCGTCCGACCCGATTTCCCGTCTGGAGCTGCTGCTCGAGCGGCTCGGCCCGGCGCTGGTGCTCACCTCCGCCGACGCGGGGGCGACGCTGCCCGCACACCTGCCGACGGCGCGTATCGACGCCGCCTCCTTCCCCGCCGCGCGGCCGGCCGATGTGGTGGCCGGTGCGGCGTACATCATCCACACCTCGGGTTCGACCGGCATACCCAAGCCCGTCGCGGTGGGCCGGGCGGCCCTGGAGAACCATCTGACCGGCGCGGCCGACCGGTTCGGCCTGGCCGCCGGTGACCGGGTGCTGCTCTTCGCCCAGCCCTCCTTCGATGTGGCGCTGGAAGAGGTCCTGCCCTCGCTGTACGCCGGTGCCTGCCTCGTCGTACCGGAGCGGGAAGTGCCCACCGGAGCGGAACTCGCCGAGCTGCTGGCCGCCGCCCGGGTCACCGTCGCCAACCTCCCGACCAGTTACTTCCTCGCCACCCGCGAGGAGTTGCGGCCGGTGCTCCGCGAGCGCCGCTGGGCGCCGAGGCTGCTGGTGCTCGGCGGCGAGCGGATCCCGGCGGACGCGATGCGCGCGTTCCTCGCCGACACCGACGCCTCCGTGTTCAACGTCTACGGAGTGACCGAAGCGGCGATCAGCTCGACGGTGTACGAGATCACCCGCGAGAACCTCGCGGACGGGGCGGAAATCCCCCTGGGCACCGAACTGCCCGGCGAGCGGATCCACGTCCTGGACGCGGCGCTGCGTCCACTGCCGGCCGGTGCGGTCGGTGAACTGGCCATCGCCGGCGCCGGTCTGGCCGAGGGGTACGTCGGCAACCCGGAGGCCACCGCGGCCCGATTCGTACGGATCGAGGCACTGAACGACGAGCGGGTCTATCTCACCGGCGACCTCGGCTACCGGGATCGCGACGGGCTGTTGCACTTCCTGGGGCGCCGCGACAACCAGATCAAACTGCGGGGCTACCGCATCGAACTGGAGGAGGTGGAGGCCACGGCATCGGCTGTGCTCGGCGGACGTTCCTGCGCCGTCGTACTGGACCGGGAAGCGGCCGGCGGACCGCGCCTGGTCGGCTTCCTGGAGAACTCCGACGGACAGCAGCCGTGGGACGAGCAGGCGATGCACCTCGAACTGAGCCGACGTCTGCCGAGTGCCCTCGTACCCGGTCGATGGGCGCGACTGGATGCCATGCCGACACTGCCCGGGGGCAAGCCGAACCGAGTGGCGCTGGCCCGTCTGGCCGCCGAACTCGAGCCCACCGCACCGGCCGAGGAGAGCGCCCCGGCCGCAACCGACCCCGCGGAATTCACCGATCCGACGCTGGCTCTGCTCGCCAAGGGCTGGCGCGAGGTGCTGGGCCACAGCCGGTTCACCGACGCCTCCCACTTCTTCCGGACCGGCGGGCATTCGCTGCTCGCCGCGCAGCTGGCGGCCTGGCTGGAGCCCCGCATCGGCGCACGGCCGCCGATGCAGCTGCTCTTCCGGAACCCGGTCCTGTCCGACCAGGCGCGCGCCCTTGGCGCTTTCGCCACGCCGACCGCTGCTGCCCACGCCGCTACGACCACGCCGACGGAGTCGTGATGACCGAGATCCTGAGTGACACGCCGACGGAGGCCGCGCCGATGACCGGGCGGTCTGCCGAGCCGACGGCCGAGCAGACCTCCGAGCTGATGAACGGCCGTCAGGGCGCCCTGCCGAGCGTCGTACACGGCACTCCCCTTCCCGAAGCCGCCGCCGGAGTGCTCTCCCGCTACGAGGAATGGGTACGTCGCAGTCCCGAGGCCCCCGCCGTGGTCGACGGGACCCGTACCTGGAGCTACCGGCAGCTGGACGAGGCAGCCGACGACGTCCATCGCGCCCTGAGCGACCGGGTCCGCCCGGGCGACCTGGTCGGCGTCTGCCTCGACCGCTCGGCGGCGCTGGCCGTGACCGCGATCGCCCTCGCCCGGATCGGCGCGGTCTATCTCCCGCTGGGCCCCCGCCCCGGTGAGCGCCGCATCGACGCGGTCACCGAGGACGTCGCCGTGGTCTGCCTGATCGGCGACCCCACTGTGCTGCCCGCCCGCCATCGGGCCGCCGAGCAGATCGCGCTGCCGCTGCCGGGAGAGGGGACGAACGCCGCCCCGAAGGCCGTCGCGGCCTTCGCCCCTCCCGCAGCGAGTGCGCGTCCGGCTCCGCAAGAAGCCTTCTACGCCGTGCTGACCTCCGGCTCCACCGGGCGGCCGAAGGCCGTCGCCGTCGCGGAACCCGCTCTGTCCGCACTGCTGGACTGGTACCGCACCGAAACCGGCCTGGCGCCCGGAGACCGGCAGTCCCTGCTGATCGGCGTCGCGTTCGACCCGCATGTGATGGAGCTGTGGGCCGGTCTGACGTCCGGCGCGGCTCTGGTTCCCGCTCCGGACGCTGTTCGCTGGGACCCGGCCGAACTCACCGCATGGTGGCGCGACGCCGCCGTGACGGTGTGCGTCGTGGCCACTCCGATGGCCGAACCGGTGCTGGACCGGCCCTGGCCCCAGGACCTGAAGCTGCGTCACCTCGTTGTCGGAGGCGACCGGATGCGCCGACGGCCCGGTGCGGATGTGACCGCCACGGTGCACAACGCGTACGGGCCCGCCGAGGCCACCGTCGTCACCACCACCCACGCCATGCGCGCCACGGACCACGACGCGGGCGACGAGACAACGCCGTCGATCGGAACTCCGATCCCGGGCGCCACGGTCGTCGTCACCGCGGCGGACGGCAGTGTCGTCGCCCGCGGTGAGGCCGGCGAACTGTGCATCGGCGGCACGTGCCTGGCGCTCGGCTATCTGGACCCGGAGCTGACGGCACGGCGATTCACCGCCCCGCCCCCGGGTATCGACGCGGGGCGGACAGACCGCGTGTACCGCACCGGGGACCGGGTGCGGATGCTGGACGACGGCAGACTGGAGTTCCTCGGCCGTCTCGACGATCAGGTGAAGATCAGCGGAGTAAGGATCGAACCGGCCGAGGTGGAGGCCGCGCTCGAACAGAACCCGTCGGTGCGCAGCGCGGTTGTCACCGCGCCCCGTTCCGCCGACGGCAGCGCCCGCCTGGTGGCGTATGTCCTGGCATCCGACGGAGCGAGTGCTGACGAGCTGCTGTCCGAGGTACGGGCCTGGCTGCCCGAGCAGGCCGTGCCCTCGGCCGTGCGGATTCTGGACGCCTTCCCCCTCGACGCCAACGGCAAGGTCGATCGTGCCCACCTGCTGAAGCAGGCCGCGGCCCCCGCGCAGCCGAACGCCGTCGGCGGCGCCACGGCCGGCAACGGCGATTCGCACGACGGCGCGACGGAGAGCGAGCGACTGGTCCTGCGGGTGGTGCGCGACCTGCTGGACAGCCCCCGTACCGAACTGATGGACAACTTCACCGAGGCCGGCGGAACCTCGCTCGTCGCCTCGCGCCTGCTGACCGTGATCGAGAAGGAGACCGGAGTGCGACTGCGCGCACCGGAGTTGCTCCGCCAGCCCGACCTTCGGGCAGTTGCCGCCGTACTCGACAAACGCCGCGCCGCCGCCGCTACCTGGGCGCAGCAGTTCGAGGACGGCGACTCGCTCCGGCGAACACTCCCGACCACAGGAAGGAAAGCCCCGTGCCGGCTGACCGCACACCGTCCGCGTACGCCTCCGGCCTGCCCGCCCTGGTGGCGCGGCACGCCGAGCAGACCCCGCAGGCCCTGGCCGTGATGGACGGCGACACCACGCTGACGTACGCGCAGCTGGTCGCCTCCGCCCGCGCTCTGGCCGTACACCTGGACGACCACGGCGTCCGCCCCGGCGACCGGGTGGCGCTGTTGGTGCCGCGCTCGGCCCGCACCATCGTCGCGCAGCTCGCGCTGTGGTGGGCGGGTGCGGCGTGCGTGCCGCTCGACCCGGCGCACCCGCGTCCGCGTATCGAGGCGATGCTCGCCACCGCCGGGGCGACACTGACCGTCGGAGACAGCAAGCTGCTCGAATCCGCGGCATTCACGGGCGCCACCCTGGCGCTGCACGACGACCCGCTGCTGACCGGCGCGGAGCTGCCCGCGGCTGAGCCCGGCCCGGACGCGACGGCGCTCGTCCTGTTCACCTCGGGGTCCACCGGCCTCCCCAAGGGCGTGACGGTCACCCACGGCGGCATCGCCCAACTGGTCACCGCTCCGCAGTACGCCACCGTCACCGCCCGCGACCGGGTGCTGTTCCACTCGCCGACCACCTTCGACGCCTCGACCTTCGAGGTGTGGTCGGCCCTCGCCAACGGCGCCGCCGTGGTGGTGTGCACCGTCGAGCGGCCCTCCTTCGAGGATCTGGCCCAGCAGGTGGAGCGGCACGGCGTGACCGTGGCGTTCTTCACCACGGCGTTGTTCCACCAGCTGGCTGTCCGCCGCTCCCGGGTGTTCTCGGTGCTCCGCACGGTGGTGGTGGGAGGCGAGGCGATGGCCGCCCAGCATGCCCGCGCGGTGCTGCGCGCGTTTCCCTGGCTGGAATTGGTCAATGGCTACGGGCCGACGGAGACGACGACGTTCGCCACGGCCCACCGGGTCACCGATGCGGACTGCGACGGCCCGGTGCCGATCGGCCGCCCGATCGCCGGCGCCGTCGCACACGTCCTGGACCGGACCGGGCAGCCGGTCGCGCCGGGCGAACACGGTGAACTGGATCGGCGGCAGCCGTCTGGCAGGCGGATACGCGCGACAGCCGGAGCTGACCGCCGAACGCTTCGTGGACCATGCGTCGCTGGGCCGCCTGTACCGCTCCGGCGACCTGGTCTCGGAGCGTCCGGACGGAGTTCTGGACTTTCACGGCCGCGTCGACGACCAGGTCAAGGTCCGCGGATTCCGCATCGAGCCGGGCGAGGTCGAGCACATCCTGCGCGAGCAGGCGGAGGTGGACGACGCCGCTGTGACCGTGCGCCGGCCCGCAGCGGACGACGCCCGCCTGGCCGCCTTCGTCGTAGCCGCGCCCGGCCCGGTACCTCGTGCCGAGGCGTTGCGGGCGCGGCTCGCCGAACAGCTCCCCGCCCATCTGGTCCCCGACGAGCTGACCCTCGTGGAGCGGCTGCCCCTGACGGTCTCCGGCAAGGTGGACCGGCGCGCGCTCACCGCTTTTCACGGCACCGCAGCCGCCGAAGACGCCACCGAGGTACTGACCCCGCTCCAGCAGGCCGTCGCCGAGGTGTGGAGCCGCAGCCTGGGCTGCGAAGTGAACCGGCCGGACGCCGACTTCCTCGCCTACGGCGGTCACTCCATGCTCGCCCTGGTCGTCACCGACGACCTGCGCGAGGAGCTCGGAGTGGAGCTGTCCCTGCCCGACTTCTTCGCCGCCCCCACGGTGGCCGGACAGGCCGCGCTTGTCGAGCGCGCCCTGCTGGCCAACCACAGCGATCTCCACCTCGACGCGCCGGAGGACACCGATGGCCACTGACATCACCCCCAGCTCCGCCGCGCTGCAGGAGGAACTGCTGCGCAGGGCCCGGGCGCGCGCAGGCGCGCGCCGAGCCGCCCCGGTCCCCACAGCCGTCCACGACCAGGGTCCCGCCCCGCTGTCCCACGCCCAGCGCCGGATGTGGCTGATGGACCGCATCGGCCAGGGAGGCTCCCTCTACAGCGTGCCCTTCGCCACCCGGCTGCGCGGGCCGCTCGACGTGGACGCCTTGACCGTCGCACTCACCGCGCTCGTACGACGCCACGCCATCTTGCGCACCCGTTACGGTCAGCGCGGCGACGAGCCGTACCAGGAGACGCTCCCCGCGCCCGGCACGATCGCCGTGCCGGTGGTGGAGGCCGACGGCGACGGCATGCAGACGCTCGCCGCGGAGGCGCGCCGTCCGTTCGACCTGGCTGCGGGCCCCCTGCCGCGCGCCCTGGTGCTGCGGCACGGCCCCCAGGACCACACCGTGCTGCTGACCTTCCACCACATCACCATCGACGGCGGGTCGCTGGAGACCGTCGCCGACGAACTGACGCAGCTGTACGCAGCCGCCGTGGACGGACGCCCTCACGAACAGCCCGAGCCGCCGCAGTACACGGACTACGCGCGCCGCGAGCACGCGGCGGCCGGCCGCCTCGATGCAGGACTGGGTCACTGGACGCGCCGGCTCGCCGGAGCCGTACCACTGCGGCTGCCCCGGCCCGCGCACCCTTCCGCCGGCCTGGGCACACACCCGGCCGTCGCCCGCACCACGAAGCTCGACGACTCGGTGCTGCCTGCACTGCGCGAGCTGGGCAGGCAGCACCGAGCCACCCTCTTCACGGTGTCCCTCGCCGCCGTCTTCGCCGCGCTGCAGCGGTTCACCGGCGAGGACGACCTGGTCATCGGCTGCGCCGGCACCCACCGCGAGGGTGCAGCCATGCGCGGTCTCGTCGGACTGTGCGTCAATACCCTTCCGGTACGTGTGAACCTGTCCGGCGACCCGGAGTTCGGGATCCTTGTGGACCGGGTGCGGGACGCGTTGCTGGAGGCCCAGGAGCACCGGGACGTGCCCTTCGACCTGATCCTTGAGCGGCTCGGCGCCGCCGCGCGGGACGCCGACGGCACACCGCTGGTGCGGGTCACCGCGGACGTGCTGCGGGCGCCCACGGCGCTCCCGCTGCCCGGAACGATCGCCGAGCCCGTCGAAGTCGGCCTCGGCGAAGCCAAGTTCGACCTGTCGTTCGGCCTCATGGACACCGACGAGCCCGCCTGCCTGGTCCAGTACGGTCAAGCAGCGCTGGCGACGGAGGCGGGAGACCAGCTGGCAGACGCCTTCGCCGACCTGCTGGCCGCGGTCGCCGTCGACCCGGAACTGACACTGTCACGGCTGCCCGGCCGGCCGTGGGCGGTCCCGGCCGACGACGAGTGCCATCCCGCCGAGACCCGGCTGCGGATGCATCCGCAGGTGAGCGATGCGGCCGTGCCGGAGCCGACGACCGGACCGCTGATCGCCTATGCCGTCCTGCGGGAGACCGGGGGCCCCTCGCCCGCCGAGTTGCGGGCCCATCTCCGGTCCGTCCTCGCCCGGGAACTCGTCCCGGCCACGGTGACGCTGCTGGACGCGATGCCGCGGAGCGCCGACGGCGCACTGGACGCCGGGCGGCTGCCCGGCGCGGCTTCAGCCTCCGCCCTGCACGGGGACCGTGCGCGGGCGGTGACGGCGGCGTTCACCGCTTTGCTGGGCCGGACCCCGGCGCCGGACGACGACTTCTTCGTCCTCGGTGGCCATTCCCTGGTCGCCGTGCAGCTTGCGGAGCGCTTGCGCACCGGGCTCAGGCTGCCGCTGACCGGTCTCGATGTGATGCAGAACCGGACACCGCGCGCACTCGCCGCGCTGCTCGACGCGCGTGAGACGGAACGTGCAGCGGCGGCCTCGACGGCTCCGCCGGTGTCACGTGGCCGGCGGGAACGCGCGGGCACCGTGCTGGTGACCGGCGGCACGGGCGGCGTGGGCGCGTTCCTCCTGCGTGAACTCGCCGCCCAGGGCAGGCCGGTGCTGGCGCTGGCCCGTCCCGAGTCGGCACATCTGGTGGCCGGTGACGGTGTGGATGTCGTCGAGGGTGATCTGACCGACCTGGACGGCCTGCGAACCGCCGTGGAGAGTGCGGACGCGGTGATCCACGCCGCCTGCACGTTCACCCGTCCCGAGGTGGACGTGGCGGCGATGGAAGCAATGGTCGACGCCTGGCGCAGCGGCCCGTTCGTCTTCGTCAGCAGCGTGGATGCCTACGGCCGCCCCGCTGAGCAGTGGGTGGCCGAGGAGTCGGCCTCCCGACAGCCGTTGAGCGCGTATGGACAGGCGAAGCTCGACTGCGAACAGCTGCTGATGCGGGCGGCGGGCACCGGGGGCCGGGGCGGGGCCAGCGTCGTACGCTCGCCCATCGTGTGGGGTCCGCACGACCGGCTGCGCGATCAGCTGCGCTGGGGGGCGACCGGATTGCTCTATCAGGCTGCTCTTGCCGGAGACCCGATCACCCTCCCACAGCCCGGCACAGCCGGACGCGACTGGTACGGCGCCCCGTGGGTCCACGCGGCTGCCCTGGCCCGTGCGGTGACCGCCTGCCTGGACACGCCCGTCCACGGCGTGGCCAACGCCCTGAGCGGTCACGTCGCATGGCAGGACCTCGCCGCCGAGCTGCGTACGCTCCTCGGAGGCGACAGTGAGATCCAGCTCGCCGAGCGGGCGCATCCGGACCTCGACCACCCCTGGCACTACCGCGCGGACCGGCTGGCCACCGCACTGCGTGAACAGCCCGGGGAGGACTGGCAGTCCGTACTCGCCGCGATGGTCGACACCGCCCAGGGCTAGGGCCTGTCGTTTGGATCAGGCCGGATCAGTGAGCGGGGTCTGGTGCGTGCGATCGCAAGGCGGAGGATGGGGGTCCCCCCGCCGAAGGCAGGGAGAGCCGACGCGGATAGCGCCGGCGACTCGACGCAACGCGGCATGGGGGCACCTCCCTGCGCCCGAAGCGCCACGGGGAGTGCGTGCCAGGGCACGCGAACCCGGCAAGATCCGAACGACAGGCCCTAAGCGCCCGGGACGGCGGGCCACGCGATCAGCCGTCGGCACAGGTCGGCGGCTGATCGCGTCTGTGCCAGGCGCACAGGCCACGGACCGGCTGGTATGCCTCCGCACAGTCCACGGTGCCGGGGCGGGCTGTCGCCCCGGCACCGCCGCGTCACTCCTCGTCGCGCAGCCGGGCCGCCAAGGAGATCAGCGGCTCGGTCTCCTCGGTGTGGCCCAGGGCGGTCAGGCGGGCGACCGCAGCGTCGAGGCGGGTGAGGGCGGGGGCGGGGCGTTCCAGGTAGAGGCCCTCCACGGCGCCCGCCAGGCGGACGCACTCGGCCCACTCGCCGGCGCCTTCGTCCTCCCGTCCCGGCTCGCCGAGCAGGGCAAGGGCCTTCTCCAGGGCGGCCAGTGCGTCCTCGTACTCGCCTGCGTAGGCGTTGACTCGCCCGTGTTCGTAGGCCAGTGCCGTGTCCAGGGCCCGGCCCTGGGCCTCGTATTCGGCAGCGCGGGCCTCGTCGGCGATCCGGCCCGCGTCGGTGAGGAAGGCGAGGGCGCCGGCCAGGCCGTCGGAGCCCTGCTGCTGGGCCTGGAGACGGGCGAGTTCGCGCAGGCAGTTGCTGAGCTGCTCGTAACGCGGGGCCTGTGCGTGGGCGGCGAGTGCCTGGTCCGCGACTTCGCGGGCCGGACCGAATTCGCCGGACTCGCCGAGGAGTACGGCGGTCTCCGCGGCGATCATGGCGTGGCTCCCCGGGTCGTCGTCCCAGCCGGACGACTCGCCCGCCAGGGTGACGAACTCCGCCGTGGCCGCCTTGAGGTCCTCCCCCGCGTGCAGCGCGCGGGCGCGGGTCAGGCGCAGCTGAGCGACGAGCCGGTCGTCCAACTCTCCTGCGGCGACGTCCGGTTCGGCCAGAAGGGAGTCGATCAGAGCGATGCAGTCCTCGACACGGCCCAGGTCGAGGCTGAGCCGGGCCGCGTTGCTGTAGGTGCAGAACGCGTCAGTCCGGCTGCCGCGGCGAAGGTCCGCCTCCGCGGAGCGCGTCAGGTGCCGCAGTGCCTCGTCGGGGCGGCCCAGGTGCATGCAGGCCTCGGCCAGATCACCGTGAAGGCGAGTGGTGTCGACGGTCTCGGCCGGCCAGTCGGCGGCCAGCCGCAAGCCCTCGGCGAGGTCCGCGTACGCGGCCAGCGCGTCCCGGAGGCCGAACTGGCACCGGCCGCGCAGTCCGAGCGTGCGGGGCAAGTGCCAGGCGGGGCCGTGCGCCTTCAACCGGTCGAGCAGGGCGTCGATCTCGGTGACCGCGGCGGGCAGGTCGCCGGAGAGGGCGTAGGTGCTGGCCCGCAGCAGCAGTGCGCCGGAGATCTGCCCGGCGATGTCGTGCCGGGTGGCGAACGCGTGCAACTGATCCACCTCGGCGAACACCGGCGCGACCTGCTCCTCGCTGCCCGAGGTCTGCAGGCTCAGGGCGAGCGCGGTCACCCGCAGCCGCAGCAGGCGGGCCTCCTGGTACGGAGCGAGGCCGGGCGTCTCCTCGTGGAGGCGGACCAGGGAAGCGTGCGTGGCGATCAGCGCGGCGGCGTTCGCCTCGGCTGCGTCGGCGCCCTCCGCCGGAATCTCGGCGATGGCGAGCAGGGCGCAGGCACGGGAGAGCGCCGCGTGACCCGGTTCCCCGGCGTCGTCGTACAGGGCCGCGGCCTCCTCGTGGAGGGCGGCGGCGTCGGTGAACTCGTCCTTCTCGCCCGCCCGGTTCGCCTCTTCGGCCAGCAGGTCCGCGCGCAGCTGCACGAGCGGGCCCACGGCCGGATCGTCAGGGTGGGTGTAGTCGCGGGCGGCCATGAGCGTGCGCAACCGCGCCCAGCAGGCATGTGCGTCGGGGTGCCCCTGCTCGTCCAACGTCCTGGCCTGGAGGATGAGTTCGGACAGCGTGTCGGGGACGGCGGCGCCTGCACGGGCAGCGGGCGCGGTAACCGGTGCCGCCGGGGCCACGTCGTCGAGGCTGCGGGGGCGCAGGGTCAGTTCCAGCGCCTCCCGGAGCGGGGCACTGTCGAGGCGGGCCCTGCGGCGGTCAGTGTGGGCCGTGGTTCCGTTGCGGGCGTCGAAGCGGGCGGCGAGGTCGTCGGCGCGGCCGCGCACCTCGGCGCGCAGGCCGGCCACCGTCCAGGTGCGGCCCGCATACCCGGCGGCGGGCAGTTCGCCGTGGCCGAGGTGTTCGACGCGCTGGAGGAGGACCTCCACGCCGGTGAGGAAGCCGAGCAGGTCCAGCGGCGAGTCGACCTCGTCGAACAGGTTCCGGTTCTCGGCGAGGAGTTCCAGGCCGCGTGCCTCGTTGCCGGTCAGCGCGCAGAACTCCAGGTGCCGGCCGACCTCCTGGGACATCGAGGCCTTGCGGCGGCAGCTGCGGTAGCCGGCGAGGTGCAGTTCGCGGGCCCGGTCGGTGCGGCCGGTGCGCAGCAGGGGCAACAGCGCGTACGAGACGGAGCGAGCCGGCTCCTCCTGGCAGGATTCCTTCCCGGCCAGGACGGGCTCCCAGGCGCTGAGCGCCCGCTCGTCGTCGCCCGCCGTGAGGTGGTACAGGGCGCGCTCGCAGATCTCGCAGGCCTCGCAGTCACTGAGCCTGGTGCGGCTGCGGCCCGCCCACAGCTCGCGTGCTGGCGGCAGGCGTCCTCGCCGACGTGGCAGCAGTTTCTGGTACGCCTGTCCGTAGTAGGGCTGGAGGCCGAGTTCGGCCTTCTCGTACCGGTCGCGCATCTCCTTCATCCACTGGTGCAGGCTGGCCAGCGGTATCTCGGGCAGCGTGCGCAGCGCGTTGGCCACCCACTTGAACCG